>OY970266.1:0-3170370 GCA_963715695.1 uncultured Actinomycetes bacterium
GGTGGAGGGCGTCTACACCGCCGACCCGGCGCTCGAGCCCGACGCCGAGTTCATCCCCGAGATCACGCACATGGAAGCGGTCGAGCGGCGGTTGCGCGTGATGGACGCGACCGCGTTGACGCTCTGCATGGAGAACAAGCTGCCGATCGTCGTCTTCAACATGGCCGACGAGCAGAACATCGACCGGATAGTGTGCGGGGAACGCGTCGGGACATTGGTGAGGACATGATCGAAGAGCTGCTGCAGGACGCGCGCGAGCGCATGGCGAAGTCCGTCGAATCGACGCGTCACGAGTTCGGATCGGTGCGCACGGGGCGGGCGACACCCGCGCTGTTGGACCGCATCACGGTCGACTACTACGGCACGCAGACGCCGCTGAAGCAGATGGCGACGATCTCCGCGCCCGAAGCGCGCCTGCTGTCGATCCAGCCTTACGACAAGGGCTCGATCAAGTCGATCGAGAAGTCGATCCTCGAATCCGACGTCGGGTTGACGCCGAACAACGACGGCAACATGATCCGGCTCGGCATTCCGGAGCTGACCGAGGAGCGGCGCAAGCAGCTCGTGAAGGTCGTCCGCGGGATCGCCGAGGAGGGCCGCATCGCGGTCCGCAACGTCCGGCGCGACGTGATGCAGGACTTGCGCGAGCTGCGCGACGCCGGCGAAGCCGGCTCCGACGACGAGCACCGCGCCGAGGGCGAGCTGCAGAAGCTCACCGACGAGAAGGTCGCGGAGCTCGACGCGCTGCTGAAGCACAAGGAAGAAGAGATCCTCGAGGTCTGAGGATCGCGTCGTGACCGACCAGAACGGCGACGAGCGGGGCGAGGGGACGCCGCGCTACGTAGCGATCATCACCGACGGCAACGGCCGCTGGGCCGAGCAGCGCGGCCTGCCGGTCACCGAGGGGCACCGTGCTGGCGCCGAGAACGTCAAGGCGCGGCTGCGAGACGCGGTCGAGCTCGGCATCGAGGAGCTGACGATCTACGCCTTCTCGACGGAGAACTGGGCGCGCTCGCCGGAGGAGGTCGGTGCGCTCGTGCGGATGTTCAGCGAGTACATCGAGCGCGAGTCGCCGGAGCTGCACGAGGAGGGGGTGCGCATCCGCTTCATCGGCGGCCGCTCGGCTCCGGTCCCGGCGAAGTTGGTCGCGCAGATGGAATGGGCTGAGCAGCTGACGGCGAAGAACGACCGCATCACGTTCTTCATCCCCTTCAACTACGGCGGGCGCGCGGAGATCGTCGAGGCAGCACGCAGCTTCACCGGCACGACGGAGGAGGAGTTCCGCCGCCTGCTCTATGCGCCCGAGATGCACGATCCCGAGGTCGTGATCCGCACAAGCGGCGAGCAGCGGCTGTCGAACTACCTGCTGTGGCAGACCGCCTACTCCGAGCTGATCTTCCGCGACGAGCTGTGGCCGGACTTCGACCGGGCAGCGTTCGAGGACGCGATCGGCCAGTACGGCTCGCGCCGCCGGCGCTTCGGCGGGCGGACTGCATGAGCTCCGGCGGCGAGCGCCCACGCGCACGCCGGCAGCCTCCGAGCGCGAAGCGCTCGCGTCGTGCGGGCCGCCGCAACAGCCGCTCCGACCTCGGCGCGCGTGTCATCGTCGCGATCCCCGCCGCGTTGGCGGTGCTGGTCGTCAACGCAGCAGGCGGCCTCGTCTGGACGCTTGCGCTGTTCGCGGTCGGCTGCGTCTGCCTGCATGAGCTGTACGGCCTGCTGCATGCGATCAAGCCGGTGCGGCTCGCCGGCTTCCTTGCGCTCGCGGGCTTCCTCGTGGCTGCGCTGTACGGGACGCAGTTCCACATCCTGCTGGCTGCCGTCGCCGTCGTGCCGGTCCTGTTCGCGCTGACCGCGTGGGGACCGAGCCGCGAGCACGCGACGCTCGCGATGGCGACGACGCTGCTCGGGGTCTACTGGATCGGCTTCGCGCTCGCGCACGCGGTGCTGCTGCGCGAGCTGCCCCACGGCAGCGCGATCGTGATCGACGTGCTCGTCGGCACGTTCGTCGGCGACACCGGCGCCTACCTCGGCGGGCGCGCGTTCGGTCGCCGCCCACTCGCCCCGCGCATCTCCCCGGCGAAGACGGTCGAGGGGCTCGTGATCGGGATGGTCACGGCGATCGCCGCGGTCTCGATCGCCGGCTTCTACCAGGACTGGCTGTCGCCCGGCAACGCACTGCTGCTCGGCCTCGGCGTCGCGATCGCCGCCCCGATCGGCGACCTGTTCGAGTCGTTCGTCAAGCGCGACATCGGCATCAAGGACTCCGGCCGCGCCTTCGGCGCCCACGGCGGCGCGCTCGACCGCGTCGACGCCGCACTGTTTGCCGCGGTCGTCGGCTACTACATCTGGTTCGCGCTCGCCTAACGCACAACTTTTCTGCGCTGAAGCCGTTGACGGGGAAACGGACGAGGGAGAGGCGATGCGGCGTATCGGACTTCGAGTGATGATGGTCGGCGCGGTGGTTCTGACGACGGCGGCGCCGGCGCGCGCGGCGCTGACGATCCAGGAGATCAAGACGCCGACCGTCCCGGGAGCGCTCGATCCCTCGTACGGAGGAGAGATGGTCGAGACCCCGGATGGGTCGATCCTGCGTGTGCTCGCGTCGACCCCGGGGATCGCGCGCTTCGATGCAAGCGGTCGCGCGACGAGCACGGCGCTTCCCGAGAATGCGAGCCCCGACGGCGGCTCCAACCTCCTCACCGTGCTCGCCGACGGCTCGACGGCCTTCGAGGGATTCGACTTCTTCAGCCGGGGTGGTTACGGTCGCCGGCTCGTCCGCCTTTCCGCCGCCGGTGGGGCGGTGCGCAGCCACCAGGTTGCGGCGTCGGGCCCGTACGCGACGTGGGATCCGTTCGCGACTGCGATTGCGCCCGACGGGTCGCTGTGGCGCTCGTTGGCGTGCTCCGGCGTCCTGTCGCAGACGAGGCCCACGGGCGTCGAGACGCGCTTCCACCTGCGGCGCCGGGGCTGTCGCAACCCCGTCGATGGGCTCGACGTCTACGGCTCGACGTTCGCGTTCGGCGCTGACGGGAGCGTCTGGTTCGCGAACCTGTGTCAGGCGCAGATCGTGAAGATCCCACTTGTCGGCAAGCGCCGCGAGTGGCGGCTGGGGCGCAGGCCGCATTGCCAGATCGACGATGACAGCCGCTTCCAGCAGCGGCGTCCGATCCTGCCGCTCCCCGACGGCGGTCTGCGCTTCGAGCACGGACACATCACCCCATCCGGTCGCCTGGTCCGTGACCGCACGACGGTGCCCGACGCGATCACGCCCGATGGCGCGGAGTGGCGCGTCAGCGCGAGCGGGATCGAGCGTCGCAAGAGCGGCCAGGTGCGGCTTGTGACGTCGCCGGTCGCAGGGGGACGTCAGGTGATCGCCTGGACGGCCGGAGCGGACGGGCGCTTGTGGTACCTCACTGCGCGACCCGTGGACGAGCAGAGCGCCGGTATCCAGAACGCGGACCTCCACGTCGGGATGCTCGACGCGCGGGGGAACGGGACCGAGCAGCCGATCGACCCGCAGGATCCCTACAACGTCAACATCGCCCCATGGCTGGTGGTGGGCGCCGACGGCGCGGTCTGGCTGGGGAGCAGCTACTCCGTCTTTCGCGTCATGACGGACCCGCCGTTGGGCCCGGCAGCCGCACCGCGCGCACGGGCTATCCGCCTGATGGGTCGCCGTGGCGCGACCGCGTGGGTGCAGCTGAGCTGCCGCGCGCGGATCGGTGTGTACTGCGTCGGCAGCGTGAAGCTCGCGTCCTCCACGGGCCGCTCGCTCGGCGGTGCGGCCGCGCGGTTCGCCGTGCCGGGAGGTGAGCGGCGCACGATCCCGCTCACGCTCGCGAGCGCGGTCGTCCGTTCGCTCCACCGCCGGCACCGCCGCGCGACGGCGGTGGTCACGACGCACGGGGGCACGAGGACGCGCGCGTCCGTGGTGCTGCGGTGAGCAAGCTTAGGCGGGATGAAGGCGGCCGCCTAGAATGCGTCGTCGGATGCCGCGCCGCCTTCTCATCCTCGGCTCGACGGGCTCGATCGGCACGCAGGCGCTCGACGTCGTCGGGCGGGCGGAGGAGATCGAGGTCGTCGGGCTGTCCGCCGAGTCCTCGTGGGAGCCGCTCGTCGCGCAGGCGCGGGCGCTTGGCGTCGGGCGGATCGCGCTCGCCGACGCGGACGCCGCAGCGCGCGCCGCCGAGGCCTGGACCGACGGCGAGGTGCTGAGTGGCGCCGAGGGGCTCGTGCGGCTCGTCGTCGAATCGGACGCCGACCTCGTGCTCAACGCGCTCGTCGGCTCGGCCGGCCTCGGCCCGACGGTCGCGACGCTCGGCGAGGGGATCGACCTCGCGCTCGCGAACAAGGAGTCGCTCGTCGTCGGCGGCGAGCTGGTGACGCAGCTCGCGGAGGCGACGGGCGCGGCGATCGTCCCGGTCGACTCCGAGCACTCGGCGATCCATCAGCTGCTGGCCGGGGAGCCACCGGGAACCGTCGAGAAGCTGATCCTGACCGCCTCCGGCGGCCCGTTCCGCGGACGCACCGCGGCCGAGCTGGCCGACGTGACGGTCGAACAGGCGCTCGCGCACCCGACCTGGGCGATGGGCGGGAAGATCACGGTCGACTCGGCGACGTTGATGAACAAGGGCCTGGAGCTGATCGAGGCGCACCATCTGTTCGGCACGCCGTACGAACGGATCGACGTAGTCGTGCACCCGCAGTCGATCGTCCACAGCCTGATCCAGCTGTGCGACGGTGCGACGCTCGCGCACCTCGGCTACCCGGACATGCGCGTGCCGATCTCCTACGCGCTCCACCACCCCGAGCGCGCTGAGCTGCCGGTCGCGCCGCTCGATCTCGTGGCACTCGGGTCGCTGAGCTTCGAGGCGCCTGACGAGCAGACGTTCGCCTGCCTGCGGCTCGCGCGTGAGGCCGCAGTCGCCGGCGGCACGGCTCCATGCGTGCTGAACGCGGCGAACGAGGTTGCCGTCCACGCGTTCCTCTCCGGCCGCTTGCGCTTCACGCAGATCGCCGAGGTGATCGCGCATGCGCTCGACACCGTCCCAACGGGCCGCATCCACGCGTTCGAGACGCTCTACGCGGCCGACCGCGACGCGCGCGAAGCAGCACGGGCGACGATCGAGGAGCGTGCTGCCGCGTGAGCTGGCTGTTGACGTTCCTCGGCTTCACGTTCCTGATCGTCATGCACGAGGGCGGGCACTTCGTCGCGGCGAAGGCGGTCGGGATGCGCGTCGAGCGCTTCTCGCTGTTCTTCGGCAAGCCGGTCGTGTCGGTGCGGCGGGGGGAGACGGAGTACGGGATCGGCCCGTTCCCGCTCGGCGGCTACGTGAAGATCAGCGGCATGAACCCGTACGAGGAGCTGCCGGAGGAGGTGGTCCCGCGCGCCTACTACCGCCAGCCGGTGTGGAAGCGGATCTTCGTGATCTCGGCCGGCCCGGCGGTGAACATCGTGCTCGCGTTCCTGATCCTGTGGGGGCTCGTGCTGGCGAATGGAGTCGCGACGGATGCCGTGCAGGTGTCCTCGAGCGGGCTGGTGCAGCCGGCGTCGCGCTACCTGGTCCCCGGCGACCGGATCGTCAGCGTTGACGGCGTTCACGGCGATCCGACCGCGATCGCGAAGGTCGTCGCGCGCCACCACTGCGCCGGCACGGCGGTCACGGGCTGTCAGGCGAGCACCGTTGCTCATGTCGTCGTCCGTCGCGACGGCCGGCTGCACGCGTTCGACATCCGTCCGCGCTACGACGGCACGAAAGGGATCAAGCGCGTCCGGCTCGGCTTCAGCTACGCGTCGGTGACGCGCAGCGTCGGCCCGCTCAGCGCCGTCGGCACGAGCGTCAGCACGATGTGGGACGTCACGCACCGCAGCGTCTCCGTCTTCGCGCACATCTTCCAGGCGAAGGAGCGCAAGCAGATCAACAGCGTCGTCGGCGCGGCGACGATCACGAAGGAGTCGATCGGCTTCGGCGCGACCGAGGCGCTGTGGGTGCTCGCGTTGATCTCGCTGTCGCTCGCGATCATCAACCTGTTCCCGTTCCTGCCGCTCGACGGCGGGCACATCTTCTGGGCGCTCGCGGAGAAGCTGCGCGGCCGCGCAATCCCGTTCCGGGTGATGGAGCGGGCGAGCGTCGTCGGCTTCGCGCTCGTGCTGATGGTCTTCCTGATCGGCTTCTCGAACGACGTGAACCAGATCCAGCACGGCGGCTTCAAGCTGCGATGAGCGCGGCGGACGCGACGACGCTCGGCGAGGCGCTGCGCCGGACGGCGGCAGCGCACCCGCAGGTCGTCGCCGTCCGCACGCTCGACGATGCAGTCTCGCTGACGTGGTCGCAGCTGCGCGAGCGCGTCGACGCGCTGGCCGCGGGCCTCGCCGGGCTCGGCGTCGGCCATGGCGACACGGTCGCCTTGATGATGGGCAACCGCCCCGAGTTCCACCTCGCCGACCTCGCTGCGGTGACGCTCGGCGCCGCCCCCTTCTCGATCTACCAGACGTTCTCCGTCGAGCAGGTCCGCTATGTCGTCGGAGATGCGGGTGCGCGCGTCGCGTTCGTCGAGCAGGCACACCTGGCTGCCTTCCTCGAAGCGCGCCAGGAGCTGCCGCTGGTCGAGCACGTGATCGTCGTCGACGGCGAGGCGCCGGAGGGCACGCTCGCGCTCGCCGGCGTCGAGGGTGCGAACGCCGGCTTCGACGTCGCCGCGGCGCTCGCGTCCGTCACGGCCGAGGACCTCGCAACGCTGATCTACACCTCGGGCACGACCGGCCCGCCGAAGGGCGTCGAGATCACGCACCGCAACGTGATCGCGACGACACGGAGCGTGCAGGAGGTGATCCAGCTCGATCCCGGCGCAAAGGTCGTCTCGTGGCTGCCGGCGGCGCACATCGCCGAGCGTGCCGCGCACCACTACATCCCGGTCGTCTACGCGGGCACGATCACGACCTGCCCGGACCCGCGCCGCATCCTCGAGGTGCTGCCGCAGGTCCACCCGACCTGGTTCTTCGCCGTGCCGCGCATCTGGGAGAAGCTGAAGGCCGGCCTGGAGACGATGCTCGCCGCCCAGCCGCAGGAGCAGCGCGCCAAGGTGCAGGAGGCGATCGACGCGTCGCTGCAAGCCGTGCGCCTGCGCGGTGCCGGCGAGCCGGTGCCCGAGGAGCTGGCCGCGGCCGTCGCACGGGCCGACGCCGAGCTGTTCGCCGGCTTGCGCGCGATGCTCGGGCTCGACCAGGTGGTCACCGTCAACGTCGGCGCCGCGCCGACGCCGCGCAGCGTCGTCGAGTTCTTCCATGCGCTCGGGATCGAGCTGGCAGAGCTGTGGGGGATGTCAGAGACGTGCGGTGCCGGCACGTGCAACCGTCCGGGCGCGGTGCGGATCGGCAGCGTCGGCCAGCCGACGCCCGGCATCGAGGTGAAGCTCGCGCACGACGGCGAGCTGCTCGTGCGCGGCGACTGCGTGATGCGCGGCTATCGCGGACGGCCCGACCAGACGGCTGAGGCGCTCGGCGCCGGCGGCTGGCTCGCGACCGGCGACGTCGCGACGATCGACGACGACGGCTACGTCACGATCGTCGATCGCAAGAAGGAACTGATCATCAACGCGGCCGGCAAGAACATGTCGCCGGCGAACATCGAGTCGACGCTGAAAGGCGCGAGTCCGCTGATCGGCCAGGCCTGCGTGATCGGCGACGGGCGCCCGTACAACACGGCGCTGATCGTGCTGGACGCCGACTACGCGCCGCAGTGGGCGGCGCACCACGACATCGAGCCCCGTGACCTGGTCTCGCTCGCTGGCACGGCAGCGGTGCGCGCCGCCGTGCAGGAGGGAGTCGACGAGGCCAACACGCACCTCGCGCGCGTCGAGCAGATCAAGCGCTTCCTGCTCGTCGCCGGCGACTGGCTGCCGGGTGGCGACGAGCTGACGCCGACGATGAAGCTGAAGCGCAAGCCGATCGGCGCGAAGTACGCCGAGCAGATCGAGGCGCTGTACGCGGCCTAGCGGCCCCGAGCGCGGACTACCGAATTCGGTAGTCCGCGTGCTTGATCAGGCTGAGCGCGTAGGGGACGGAGAAGTTGCCGCTGGCCTTCGGGCCGCAGGTGCTGCCACCGGCGCGGCCGGGGTTGCCGATCCAGAAGAGGCCGTCGAGGTTCGTGTACTTCGCCGGCACGTCGCCCGTCGGACGCGGGCCGAGGCCGCGGCCAGGCGGCGTGCAGCGGATCTCGTTGCCATGGTGGACCTTGTCGTGCGGCGACAGCGGGCCGCGGCCGTTGACCGCCGTGTTGACGACATAGTGCGGCGCGCCGCCGAGCTTGCGCACGATCTTCTTGCCGTAGCGGATCTCCTTGCTCGTCCAGTCGAAGTGCGTCGCGTTCGTGAAGAAGCCTTGGATCTTCTCGACGTGGATGCGCTTCAGCAGGTTCGCCATCCGCTTCACGGTCAGCGCGTCTGCGGCACCGGCGTCGACGTAGACGACCGCATGCGGCAGCGCGGACAGCGAGTTGATCGCCGACTGCAGCTCGGCGATGCGGACGGAGAGGCCGTGATGGGAGAGGCAGTGCGTCGTGATCAGCGCGTCGATCTCCATGAAGAACAGGACGTGCGCGTTGCCGATGCCCTGTGCGAGGCCGCGGTACCAGTTCTCGTAGCCGCTCGCGGTGGCCGCCGAGTCGCTCGCATGCCCGCACTTCGGGTGATCGAGGCGGTAGGTCTCCATGATCGGGATCGCGCCCGGGTCTTGGTGGTGCGCGCGCGCGAGGAAGATCCCTGCATCGTGCTGCGGGTCCTCGTTCCACTTGCCGAAGCGCTTTGCCTCGGGCTGGCTCGCGATCGGCTCGAGACGCCTGGCGGTCGCGGAGTGGTGCAGGGCCAGTTGCGCGCGGCTCGCGAGGCCCCACTGACGGTCGACGAAGAAGCGTGCGCCGTGCAGCGGGTCGCCGCCGATCGGTGCGGGCGACAGCTCGAGCGGGTTGAGCGGGTCGCGTGCGGCGCCGACCGTCGGCGTTCCGTCGAGGATCCGCAGGATCACCTGGTCGGGCTTGGCGAGCGTCGCCTTGTACGCGCCGTAGAGCCCGAGCCGGACCGTCACCGAGCCCTTCGGGAAGCCGTCGTCGAGGATCGGGACCGTGAAGGTCGCCGAGCTCTGACCGTCGGCGAAGTCGATCCTGCCCTTGACCGGCTTGTAGTCGATGCCGATCTGCGCCGTCACGTGCCACGCGCCGTAGCGCACCTGCGCAGGACCGCGCGGGTCGCTGCGGTTGACCGTGATGACGGCATCGCCCTCGCCCTTGCGGACGGTGTAGCCGGGGGCTGAGAAGCCGACGGTGCCGTCCGCGGAGGCGATCGCAGGCAGCAGCAGCAGCGCAAGCAGCGCGAGCAGGACGATGCGACGGGGGGATGTGGAAGACACAGGCAACCTTGTTCGATGGAAGGGGTTGCGGCCTGTATCGCGTGGGAACGCGCCAAGTTGCAGTCCTGCGACCACAATTGGACGAATGATTGACCTTAAACGGAAATGGCCCGCCGAAGCGAGCCATTTCCAGGGAGGAGAGATGTGTCTATGTGGTGATGCTGTGATCGGTGGGGGAAGTCTTAGGCCCGCGTGCTGTAGCGGGTGACGGCATTGAGGCCGAGCTGCATCAGCCCGAGCGCGCCGAGGAAGAGCGCCGCCGGGGCGTCGCCGGCGATCGCGAACGGGACGGCGACGAGCACCGCGCCGAGGGCGATTCCGTAGTCGGCTGCGAGGTGCGCGGAAAGCTGGGTGGGCTCCTGCACCGCGTCGAACGCGAGGCCGATCGCGCACACGCCGACGAGGACCGAGACGACAGCTCCGGCCGGCGTGAAGCCGAGCGCGAATGGAGCGAACAGCGCGAGCGTGCCGGTCAGCAGCTCGAGGGCTCCATGGAGCGGGAGGGAGATGAGACGGAGTGCGGTCATCGCAATATTTATGGTGGGGCCTCTGCGCCGAGATGTGTGTGAGCTGCCTCACAGAGCGTGGCGCGGTAGCGTTGCGCGGCAATGAGCACGAAGGTCCGACTCGACGCACTGCTCGCCGAGCGTGGCGTCTACAGCTCGCGTTCCCGTGCCGCAGCGTCGGTGATCGCCGGTGAGGTGCTCGTCGGTGCCGAGCGCCGGCGGGCCGAGAAGCCCGGTCAGCTGGTCGCCGCTGACGTGCAGGTCGACGTGGCGCAGGGTCCCGACTTCGTCTCTCGCGGCGGGCGCAAGCTGGCGAACGCGCTCGACGCGTTCGGGCTCGACGTCAGCGGCCGCCACGCGCTCGACGTCGGCGCTTCGACGGGTGGCTTCAGCGACTGCCTGTTGCAGCGCGGCGCTGCGCATGTCGTCGCGTTCGACGTCGCCTATGGCGAGTTGCACTGGCAGCTGCGCACCGATGCGCGCGTGACAGTGATCGAGCGCCGCAACGCACGCGCGCTCGACCCTGCCGAGCTGCCGTACGCCCCGGACCTGATCGTCGCCGACGTCTCCTTCATCTCGCTCGCGAAGGTGCTGCCGGCGGTGCTTGCCGCGACGGCAGACCGCTTCGACTGCCTCGCGCTCGTGAAGCCGCAGTTCGAGGTCGGGCGTGAGCGCATCGGCAAGGGCGGCGTCGTGCGCGAGCCGGACGACCGGCGCGCAGCGCTCGTCGCAGTCGGCGCGGCAGCCCAGCAGCTGGGCACGGACGTGCTCGGGTATGCCTCCTCCGGGTTGCCGGGGCCGAAGGGCAATCGCGAGAGCTTCGTCTGGCTCGCCGAGGGTGGGCGCGCGGGCGCGGTCAGCGATCTCGAAGCTGCAGCACGCGAGGTGGAGCCATGAACCCGGGCCCCGGTGGACGCGTCGCCACCGTCTTCACGCACCGGCGACCGGACGAGACGCGCGCGGCGCTCGCGCAATTGCGCGGGGTCGCAGCTCGCGCCGGCTGGACGCTGCGCTTCACGCCGGAGGAGACGGCCAAGCACGCGCTCGAGCCCGGTCCGGGGATCGTCGTCGACGCGCCCGTCGACCGGATCGTCGACCTCTGCGTCGTGCTCGGCGGCGACGGCACGATCCTGCACGCGCTGCGTGCCTACACGCGCACGAGCGTGCCGGTCTTCGGCGTCAACTTCGGCGAGGTCGGCTTCCTTGCGACGATCGACCCGGAGGAGGCCGGGGCGGGCTTCGAGCGGGCGCTGCGCGGAGACTTCGAAGTGCTGATGCTGCCGGGCATCGAGGTGACGGCCGACGGGCAGTCGTGGCTCGGCATGAATGACGTGTCCTTCCACCGCCAGCACGGGCTGCGCGTCGCCGACCTCGCCTTCGACGTCGGGCAGGACGAGGTCGGGCGCGTGCGCTGCGACGGACTCGTGATCGCCACGCCGGCCGGCTCGACGGGCTACAACCTCGCGAACGGCGGTCCGGTGATGGCCTGGGGCGTCGAGGGCCTTGCGGTTTCGTTCATCGCGCCGCACTCGCTCACCGCGCGGTCGCTCGTCGTCGCGCCGCGCGATCCGATCCGCGTCCACAACCGTTCGCGCGAGGAACCGGTCGAGGTCAACGTCGACGGTCGGCCGGTCTGCGAGCTGCCGCCGGGCGGTGCGGTCGCGGCGAGCTTCCGCGACGGCATCGGCGCGCTCGCGCAGACGCATGACGCGAGCTTCTACCACCGTTTGCGCGAGAAGTTCGGCAGGCTCGCCAACGGCGTGTGACAAACGCCGCCCGGCAGCCCGGATCTGTCGGCGCCGGGTGCTACACCTGCACGCATGCTGGACGAGCTGCGTGTCGAGAACCTGCTGCTGATCGAGCGCGCCGAGCTGCGTCTCGGCGGAGGCCTCAACGTGCTGACGGGCGAGACGGGCGCCGGCAAGACGATGCTCGCCCACGCGCTCGACCTGCTGCTCGGCGGGAAGGCCCGCAGCGGGATCGTGCGGCCGGGCGCGGCTGAGGCGTACGTCGAGGGCGTCTTCGGCCTCGACGAACGGGTGCGTGCGGTCGCCGGCGAACGACTGCCGGACGACGCCGAGGAGCTCGTGCTCGCGCGCCGGGTGTGGCCCGACGGGCGCACGCGGGCGTATCTGAACGGCCGCTCGGCGACGGTTGGCGACCTGCGCGAGCTGGGTGGCGAGCTGCTCGCCTTCTACGGCCAGCACGAGCACCGCCGGCTGATGCTCGCCTCGGCCCAGCTCGAGATCCTCGACGGCTTCTGCGGCGCCGAGCAGCGCGAGCGGCGGACGCGCGCCGCCGCGGCACATGCCGAGTTGCGCGTGCTGCTGCGTCGCGCCGAGGAGCTGGGCGCGCTCGACGGCGCGCGCGAGCGAGAGCTGGACTTGCTCGCGTTCGAGCTGAACGAGATCGCGGAAGTCGAGCCGAGCGAGGCGGAGCAGGTCGCGCTCGAGGGTGAGCGAGAGCGGTTGCGTCATCTCGAAGCGTTGCGCGGGGCTGCGTTCGCCGGTGCCGAGGCGCTCGCGCCGGAGAGCGGCGAGCCGGGCGCAAGCGCGCTGCTCGCCGCGGCAGGGACGCAGCTCGACGGAGTCGCGGGCGTCGACGGCGAGCTCGACGCGCTCGCCGAGCGCCAGCGCGCGTTGCTGATCGAGGCCGACGACCTCGCGCTCGAGCTGCGCCGCTACACGGAAGGGCTCGAAGGCGAGCCGGGCCGGCTCGAGCAGGTGGAGGAGCGGCTTGCCGCGTTCGCGCGGCTCGAACGCAAGCACGGAGGCTCGATCGCTGCAGTGCTCGCGCACGCCGAGACGTGCCGCGCGCGGCACGCCGAGCTGACGGGCGCCGAGGCGGCGCTCGCTGAGACGACGGCGGCGCTCGTGGCCGGGCGCGAGCGGCTGGCCGCCGTGGCAGCCGAGCTGCGCGCCGCGCGCGAGGCTGCTGCGCCGGGACTGTCGGCAGCCGTGCGCGAGCGGCTCGCCGAGCTGGCGATGGCCGGCGCGAGCTTCGAGGTCGTGCTCGGGGAGCGCGACGAGCCTGGCCCGACGGGAGCCGACACGGTCGAGCTGCTGATCGCGGCGAATCCCGGCGTGCCAGCCGGGCCGCTGCGCGAGATCGCCTCCGGCGGCGAGCTGTCGCGCGTGATGCTCGCGCTGCTTGGCGTCGCGAACGCCGACGGCGACGCGAGCACCCGCCTGCTCGTCTTCGACGAGGTCGACGCCGGCATCGGCGGCCACACCGCCAACGCAGTCGGCGCACAGCTGCGCGAGCTGGCAGCCGAGCGCCAGGTCCTCTGCATCACCCACCTCCCACAGGTAGCCGCCCACGCCCAACGCCACTTCCGCATCGCCAAGGACGGCAGCGGCACCACGGCAACCACCACCGTCACCGCCCTGGGCGCCGGCGACGACGTGCTCGGCGAGCTCGTGCGCATGCTCGGCGCCGACGAAGGCGACAAGGCAGCGCGCAGTCACGCCCGCGAACTCCTGAAGGCTGCCTGAACGGCGCCCTCGTCAGGAACGGGGGCGGTCCGTAGACTGGAGCGTCTCGTGGCCTCGACATCGTTCACCGCCGCGTCGCGTGGGAGCGACGGCGCCCAGGAGGCAGCCGGCATCGCGCGGCTCGGCAAGCGGACGAAGCACCTGACGAAGCGCCTGCGGCCCGGGGACGTCGCGATCATCGATCACCGCGACCTCGATCGGGTCTCCGGTGAAGATCTCGTCGCGTGCGGTGTCGCGGCGGTCGTGAACTGCTCGCCGTCCTCCAGCGGCTCCTATCCGAACATGGGGCCGTTGCTCGTCGTGCAGGCCGGGATCCAGCTTGTCGACGTCACCGACGACGCGCTCTTCTCGCGCGTCCAGGACGGCGACCCGATCGTGCTGCGCGGCGGCGAGGTGTGGCGCCGCGACGAGTTGCTCGTGGTCGGCGAGGAGCAACGGCTCGCGCGCGTGCAGGCCGACACCGAGCAGCGCCGCCGCGAGATCGGCGAGGCGCTGCAGGCATTCGCCCGCAACACGGTCGAGTACATGGTCGAGGAGCGCGAATTGCTCGCCGGCGGGATCGAGCTGCCCCGCTTCGAGACCGATCTGCGCGACCGCCCGGTGCTGATCGTCGTGCGCGGCGTCGACCACAAGCGCGACATCAAGGCGCTGAGGCCCTACATCGGTGACGTCCGGCCGGTGCTGATCGGCGTTGACGGCGGCGCCGACGCGCTGCGCGAGGAGGGCTACAAGCCCGACATGATCGTCGGCGACATGGACTCCGCGACCGAGGCGACGCTGCGCAGCGGCGCCGAGCTCGTCGTCCACGCCTACCCCGACGGCAGGGCGCCGGGCCGCGACTACCTCGAGCAGCTCGGGCTGGAGTACAAGGTCGTGCCCGCACCGGGCACGAGCCAGGACATCGCGATGCTGATCGCCGCCGAGAAGGGCGCGGAGCTGATCGTGTCGGTCGGCTCGCACTTCAACCTCGTCGAGTTCCTCGACAAGAACCGCCGCGGGATGGCGTCGACGTTCCTGACGCGGCTGCGGGTGGGCGAGATCCTCGTCGACGCGAAGGGCGTGAGCCGGCTCTACCGCCCGCGGCCCGGGCTGGCGCCGGTGCTGCTGCTCGCCGTGACGGGAGTGCTGGTGCTCATCGCCGTCGTGCTGGCGACGCCGGCGCTGCACGACGTGGCCGACCTGCTGTGGCTGAAGCTGCAAGTCTTGCTCGGCATCAACGCCTGAACGCCACGCCCGCTGCCCGATGCTGAACTTCCGCTACCACGCGCTCTCACTCGTCGCCGTCTTCCTCGCGCTCGTGATCGGGCTGCTGCTCGGCGTCGCGATCGGCGATCGCGGGCTCGTCTCGAGCGCCGAGCACGACGTGCGCGCCTCGCTGCGCCACGACGTCCGCCAGGCGCAGCAGGAGCGCGACGCGGCGCTCGGCACGGTCCGCGAGCGCACCCGCTTCGAGCGCGCTGCCTACCCGGCGCTCGTCGCCGGTCGTCTCGACGGCGCGCGGCTCGCGCTGATCGAGCTGGGTGGCAGCTCCGACCGGATGGTCACGCTCGCGCAGAACGCGATCTCAGGCTCGGGTGCGAAGCTCGTCTCCGTCTCGGTGATCCGCGAGCCGCTGCGGCTCGCCGAACTGGCGGAAGCCTCGAAGGGCACCCGCTACGAACGGCTCGGCGACGACCCGAGCCTCATGCACCCGTTCGGCAAGCGCCTTGGGATCCAGTTCACCTCCGGCGGCGACCTGCTCACCGCCGTGCGCCGCACGCTGCTCGTCCAGGGCAGCGGGTCACTCGACGGCGGCATCTCCGGCGTCGTGCTCGTGCGCGATCCGGACACGGTCAAGTCCGGCGACGCGGCGGCGACGCAGGCGTTCGAGGACGGCCTCGTGCGGGGGCTGCGTGCTCACGACGTGCCGGTCGTCGGCATCGAGGCGAGTGACACGGATCCCTCGCAGATCGACTGGTTCAAGGCGCACGAGCTGTCGAGCGTCGATGACCTCGACGACCCGATCGGCCGTGCCGCGCTCGTCTACGCGCTCGCCGGCCAGGGCGGCAGCTTCGGCGTCAAGCCGACCGCCGACGGCGGGCGCCTGCCGCCGCTGCTCTGACCGGCGCCGCCGGTACCGTGCATCCGTGCACGCTCTCCCGGCTGTCCTCGCGCTCGTTCTCGCGCTCGCCATCACGACGCCGATCTTGCGCCACCTGACGGACGAGGGCTTCGTGCGAGAAAACTGGCGTGGCGCCACGCTGCCGTTCCCGGCGGGCGTCGCGATCGTCGCCGCTGCGTTGCTCTCACTCGGACTGTGCGCGGCGCTGACGCGCCTTGCCGACGCGGCGATCTTCCAGCCGCAGGTCTTCCTCGTCGTCGTCTACGTGATTGGCGTCGCATTCCTCGGGCTCGTCGACGACCTGCTTGCCGGGCGCCCACGCGGCTGGCGGGAGCATGGAGCGACGATCGCGCGCGGCGGCTTCAGCACGGGTGCCTTGAAGGCTGCCGGCGCGCTTGCGCTCGCGCTGTTCGCGGTCACGACGCTCGGCCTCGACAAGGGCCCATACCTGCTCGCGGTCGCGCTGCTCGTGCTGACGACGAACCTCTTCAACCTGCTCGACCTGCGTCCGGGCCGCGCGGTCAAGGTGCTTGCGCTGCTCGGCGCCGGGCTCACGCTCGGCGCCTGGGATGCGCGCCCGCTTGCGGCAGTCGGGCTGTTCGCCGCCCCGGCACTCGTCGTCGGCCTGTTCGACGTGCGTGAGCGCGCGATGCTCGGCGACACCGGCGCGAACCTGATCGGCGGCGTCGCCGGGCTGTGGCTCGTGCTGAGCCTCGGCACGCGCGGCCAGCTGATCGCGCTCGCGATCGTTCTCGGGCTGACCATCTATGGAGAATTTCGCTCACTTTCCGCACTCATCGAACGGACGCCCGTCCTGCGACAGATAGACTCGATCGGAAGGAATGCTTCACATGCCTGACGCCCCAGCCACCGGCACGACCCGCTTCATCTTCGTGACGGGAGGCGTCGTGTCCTCGCTGGGGAAGGGCATCGCTGCTGCATCGATCGGGCGACTGCTGGTCTCGCGCGGCTTGACGGTCCAGCTGCAGAAGCTCGACCCGTACATCAACGTCGATCCCGGCACGATGTCGCCCTACCAGCACGGCGAGGTGTTCGTGACGGAGGACGGTGCCGAGACCGACCTCGACCTCGGCCACTACGAGCGCTTCACCGACGCGAACACGCGCCGCGGCTCGAACGTGACGGCAGGCGGGATCTACAACTCGGTGATCCGCCGCGAGCGCCGCGGCGACTACCTCGGCGCAACCGTCCAGGTCGTGCCGCACATCACCGACGAGATCAAGCACCGCATCAAGCTGGTGGCGGACGCGAGCGACGTCGACGTCGTGATCACGGAGATCGGTGGCACCGTCGGCGACATCGAGTCGCTGCCGTTCCTCGAGGCGATCCGCCAGTTCCCGGTCGACGTCGGCCGGCGCAACTGCATGTTCATCCACTTGACGCTCGTGCCATACATCGGCCACGCGGGCGAGCTGAAGACGAAGCCGACGCAGCACTCGGTCAACGAGCTGCGCCGGATCGGCATCGCGCCCGACATGGTGATGTGCCGCTCCGAAGAGCGGCTGTCGTCGGACATCCGCAAGAAGATCGCGCTGTTCGCGAGCTTGCCGATCGAGGCGGTCGTCTCGGCCTACGACGTCGACGACATCTACAAGGTGCCGCTCGGCTTCCATCAAGAGGGCGTCGACGACTTCGTGCTCGACCACTTCCGCATGGAGGCGCCGGCACCCGACCTCGAGGCATGGGAGACGCTCACGAAGCGTGCCGCAGAGGCGACCCATCCGGTGCGGATCGCGCTCGTCGGCAAGTACGTGAAGCTCGAGGACGCCTATCTGTCGGTCGTCGAGTCGTTGCGCCATGCCGGCATCGAGCATGGAGCGAAGGTCGACGTCGACTGGATCGACTCCGAGCAGCTGGAGGAGGCGCAGGCACGCGAGCGGCTGCAGGGCGCCGACGGGATCCTCATCCCCGGCGGCTTCGGCGGTCGCGGCATCGAGGGCAAGATCGCCGCCGCGCGCGTCGCGCGCGAGCTGGGCATCCCGTACCTCGGCATCTGCCTCGGGATGCAGGTGGCGGTCGCGGAGTTCGCGCGCAACGTCGCCGACATGCCCGGTGCGAACTCGACCGAGTTCGACCCCGAGACGCCCTACCCGGTGATCGACCTGCTGCCCGAGCAGAAGGAGATTTCCGACCTCGGCGGCACGATGCGGCTCGGCGCCGACCCGGTGAAGCTGCACGACGACTCGCGCGTGCGCGAGCTGTACGGCGAGGCGGTCATCTATGAACGTCACCGTCACCGCTACGAGGTCAACAACCACCTGCGCCGGCGCTTGGAGGCGGAAGGGCTCGTCTTCTCCGGCACCTCGCCCGACGACCAGCTCGTCGAGGCGATCGAGCTGCCGGCCGAGGTCCACCCGTTCTTCGTCGCCTCGCAGTACCACCCCGAGTTCAAGTCGCGCCCGGACCGCCCGGCGCCGCTGTTCCGTGGCTTCGTGCGCGCTGCGCTCGACCGGGCGCTCGAGCACGGGATGAGCGAGCCGTCGTCCGCCGCCGACGGCGAGGTGTCGGTGTCGCGCATCTCGGCCGCGTGACGCGAGCCGGCGCCGGTGAGCGACGCGCGCTTGGCGAGCTGTTCGCCGAGCTGTGCGCGATCGAGAGCCCGTACGGCCATGAGCGCGCGTGCGGTGATCGTGTAGCTGCGGAGCTGCGTGCGCTCGGCCTGACGGTCGAGGAGGACGAGGCAGGTGGGGTCGTCGGCTCCGAGTGCGGCAACCTGCACGCGCGGATCCCCGCCGCAGGCGGCCCCGACGCGCCGAGCGTGCTGCTGTGCGCGCACCTCGACACCGTGCCGTTGACCGGACCGGTCGAGCCGCTGCTCGTGAACGACGGCTGGGAGAACCGCCACGAGGCGATCCTCGGCGCCGACAACAAGGCTGCCGTCGCGGTGATGCTCACCGCAGCACGGCGCTGGGCCGCCGAGCCGCCGCCCGTCGGCGTCGAGCTGCTGTTCACCGTCTGCGAGGAGGACGCGCTCGCCGGCGCAAAGGCGTTCGACGTCGGCAAGCTGCGCAGCGCGTTCGGCTACGTCTTCGACCACGCGACGCCGATCGGCGAGATCGTCGTCGCGTCGCCGACGTACCACCGCATCGTCGCGGAGCTGCGCGGCGTCGCCGCGCATGCCGGCATGCAGCCGCAGGACGGCCGCAACGCGATCGTTGCAGCGTCGAAGGCGATCGCGGCGATGTCGCTCGGCCGGATCGACCACGAGACGACGGCGAACGTCGGCACGATCCATGGAGGCTCCGGGATCAACGTGGTGCCGGATCGCTGCGTCGTCGAGGGCGAGGTCCGCTCGCTCGACGAGACGAAGGCCGAAGCGCTCGTCACCGAGCTGCTGGACCACCTCCACGATGGGGCAAACGCCGCGGAATGCGACCTCGACGTGACCGTCTCGTGCCTCTTCCGTGGGTATCGCTTCAAGCCCTCGATGCCTGCGGTGCGGGCAGCCGAAGCTGCGCTGTCGGCCTGCGGCTACAGCCCGCGCCACATCGAGACCGGGGGCGGTGCCGACGCGAACGCCTTCGTCGCCGCCGGCTTCCCGTGCGTGAACCTCGCGAACGGCACCGAGCGCCCGCACCAGGTCGACGAGCGCGTCTCGGTCGAAGCGCTCGAAGCGATGCTCGACGTCACGCTCGCGCTGATCCCGGCCGCAGCGGAGGTTCTGCGATGACCCGATGCTGAAGCTGCGTCGCGGGGTGGTCGTGTCGGCCGAGGCCCCGGCGGCCTGGCAGCGGATGGAGGTCGAGGTCGACGGTGAGCGCCGGCCGGCGCAGGCCGACACCGGCCTGGTCGGCGCGTGCAGCGAAGGCGACGAGGTGATCGTCAACGTCGAAGCGCGCGACCTCCAGCTCGGCTCCGGCGGCTTCGACGTCGTGCACGTGAACCTCACGCGCGGCCTCGACGGCCAGGGCACCCGCGGCGCCCACGTGATGAAGCTCAACTACACGAGCCTCCAGCACGCGGTGCTGCCGGTCGAAGGGGAGACGCTGAAGACGCCGATCGGCAAGCCCGCCGCCGTCTTCTCGCTCCACGGCCAGCTCGCGCCCGTCGCATGGGCGCTCGCACAGGCGCGGCCCGGCAGCAAGGTCGGCTACGTGCAGACGGTCGGCGGCGCGCTGCCGGGAGCGATCTCCGGAACCGTCCAGGAGCTGCTGCAGCGTGGCCTGCTCACCGAGCATGTCACCGCCGGCGCCGCGTATGGGGCCACACGCGAGGCGGTCACGACCGCGGGGGCGATCCACGACGGCCTCGCCGAGCGCGGCTGGGACGTGGCGCTCGTGGGGCCGGGGCCGGGGATCCTCGGCTCGGGCTCGGCGCTCGGGCATGGAGGGATCGTCGCGCTCGACTCCGCGCACGCGGCGCTGGCGCTCGGCTGCTCGACGGTGCTCGTCGCGCGGATGTCCTCCGGCGACCTGCGCGAGCGCCACCGCGGCCTCTCGCACCACTCGCGCACGGTGCTGGAGCTGCTGCTCGCACCGGTGACGCTGCCCGTGCCGGTCGGCGTGGAGTGGCTCGGGTGGGACGGCATCGGTCCGGCGCTGGACGCAGCTCGCGCGGCCGGGCACGCGGTCCGCGAGGCTCCGGTGGACCTCGACTCCTACCGCGCCAGCGGTCTGCCGACGCGCACGATGGGCCGCACGCCGGACGAGGATCGGCTGTTCTTCGTCGCCGCGTTGGCCGCCGGCGAGGTGCTCGCGCAGGAGCTCGCGCCGTGAGCGACTTCGAGCAGGTCGACTCCCAGGTCGTCTGGAGCGGGCACATCGGCGAGGTGCGCGTCGAGCAGTACCGCCACGCCGACGGCGAGGTCGTGACACGCGAGGTCGTCGGGCACCCCGGCGCCGTCGCGATCGTCGCGCACGACGGCGAGCACCTCTGGCTCGTGCGCCAGCCGCGCGAGGTCTGCGGCGAGCGGGCGCTGCTGGAGATCCCCGCCGGCAAGCTCGACGCGCCCGGCGAGGCGTCGCTGGAGACGGCCAAGCGCGAGCTCGCGGAGGAGGTCGGCAAGGCAGCCGACACGTGGGAGCAGCTCAAGACGATCTACCCGAGCCCGGGCTTCACCGACGAGCGGATCGACATCTACCTCGCGACCGGCCTCCACGACGTAGCCCGTCCGGCGGTCGAGGAGGACGAGCGAATCGAGATCGTCGCCTGGCCACTGCGCCGCCTCGACGACGCGATCGCCGCCTGCGAGGACGCCAAGTCGCTCGTCGGCCTGCTGCTTCTGCGCGCGCGTCGCGCTTAGCCCGAGGCGCCCCACAACGTCGAGATCGGCCATGCGGCAAGGCGATCACCGAACGACAGCGGGCGTTCGCCGAGATGGAGCACGACACCGCGCACGAAGCGCTCACCGAGCGCGTCTCGCAGCGCGACGAGATGTGTGAAGTCATGCCGTCCGACCGTCGCTCCCGCCTTGACCTCGACGCCGACGACCCGCCCGTCGGGCGCCTCCAGCAGAAAGTCGATCTCGCCTCCTGTTCGAGTCCGATAGTGGTGGACGGTTGCGCGCACCGAGTCGAGCGCCGCGAGCCGCACGAGCTCCATGCCGACGAACGCCTCAACTGCGGCGCCGAGGTCGGCGGTGCCACGCTCGAACGCGCCCGCGTCGGCACCGACGAGATGGCTGGCGAGGCCGGCGTCGGCGACGAGCAGCTTCGGCGCCCGGACGAGGCGCTTGCCGTGGTTGCCGTGCCATGCCGGGATGCGCCGGACGACGAACAGCCATTCGAGCAGCGCCAGGTAGCGATCGATCGTCGAGTACGGCATCCCGAGCGCACCGGCGAGTCCGTTCTTGTTGAGCGGCTGTGTCATCCGCAGCGTCAGCGCCTGGAGCAGTCTTGGCAACTCGATCGCGTGAGCGATGTTCACAAGGTCGCGGACGTCGCGTTGCGTGAGCGTCGTGAGATAGCTCGCGAGCCATGCGCTGCGACGCTCGGCGTCGGTGCGCAGCACAGCTGGGGGAAAGCCGCCGCGCAGAACACGTTCGATGAGCTCTGCGCGATCGATCGGCGACGCGCTGGCCGGCGTGCGCTCGGGGTCGAACAAGCTTGCAAGCAGATCCGACTGCGCACGACCCTCGATCTCCAGTTGTGCCAGTGGCCACAAGGGGAGGACCTCGACGCGTCCGGCAAGCGACTCGGAGACCGTCGGGAGCGTCAGCACGTTCGCGGACCCGGTGAGCAGAAAGCGCCCGGGACGGCGGTCGCGATCGACGTTCGCCTTGATCGCAAGCAGCAGATCCGGAGCGCGCTGGATCTCGTCGATCACCATCGTCCCGTCGGCCTGGTCGACGAACGCAGTCGGGTCGCTCAGCGCTGCGCCAAGCGTGGCAGCGTCGTCGAGCGTCATGTAGGTCGCGGCGCGATCGTCGGCGATGAGCTGCTGCGCGAGCGTGCTCTTGCCGGCTTGGCGCGGGCCGACCAGCAGGAGCACCGGTGTGTCCGTGAGTGCGGTGTGTGCGCTTTGCATCGCGAGGCGCGGAAGGTCTCTCTGCTGCATGGCGACAATTTCACCAGTTAGTGGTGAAAATGTCAACGCACGAATCCCGCGATCTCCCTGTGCCGCATTGCGTGAGCAGGAGCGGCCCGCTGCGGGCCGAACCTCACGAACGACGATGATGACGCTCACTCCCCTGCGCACGGGCTCCTTCGAGGACCTCGTGCTCGACTTCATCGCCTACCTCGAGCTGGAGCGGGGCTTGAGCCGCAACACGCTCGAGGCGTACCGCTCGGATCTGCTCCAGTACGGCGCCTGGCTCGACCGCAACGGCAAGCAGGCGCTCGCGATCGAGCACCGCGACCTGACAGC
Source organism: uncultured Actinomycetes bacterium (assembly GCA_963715695.1). GTDB lineage: Bacteria > Actinomycetota > Thermoleophilia > Solirubrobacterales > Solirubrobacteraceae > Conexibacter. Next base: position 22,333 of record OY970266.1, read on the forward strand.
GTTCATCGGCGAGCTGACGAGCGGCTTGGAGGGACGTCCGGCCGCCGCCGCCACGACGGTGCAGCGCAAGGTCGCCTGCCTGCGCTCGTTCTACCGCCACCTGCGTCGCGAGGAGATCCTCGACCGTGACCCGACGGCCGAGCTGAAGGGACCGCCGAAAGGCAAGAAGCTCCCGCAGGTGCTCTCGCGCGACGAGGTGGCGCTGCTGCTCGCACAACCGGCGGGCGAGAGTCCTGCGGCGCTCCGCGACCGTGCGCTGCTCGAGCTGATGTACGCCTGCGGGCTGCGCGCGTCCGAAGCGGTGGGGATCGAGTTCGACGAGCTCGACCTCGACGAAGGCGTGCTGCGCGCGAACGGCAAAGGCTCGAAGGAGCGACTCGTGCCGATCGGCAGCAAGGCGGTAGCTGCGCTGTCCGCCTACGTGATGGTCGGGCGCCCTCAGCTCGTCGGGCTGCGCCCCGAGCGGCGCGTGTTCGTGAACCAGCGCGGCCAGGGCCTCACGCGTCAGGGCCTCTACAAGATCGTCCAGCGTCATGCCCGCAGCGCCGGTCTCGCCGACAAGATGAGCCCGCACACGCTGCGCCACACGTTCGCGACGCATCTGCTCGCCGGCGGCTGCGACCTGCGCTCGCTGCAGGAGATGCTCGGGCACGCCGACATCGCGACGACGCAGATCTACACCCACCTGTCCGCCGACCGGCTGCGCGACGTCTACTTCCAGGCGCACCCGCGCGCAACGGTTGCGCAGGCGGACGCTTGAGGTCGGCCTGATGGGCCGGCGCGCGGTCGTCGTCGTGCTTGACGCGTGCGGCGTCGGCGCGCTCCCCGACGCGGCCGACTACGGCGACGCCGGCACGAACACGCTCGGGCATCTCGCGCAGGCGGCCGGCGGACTCGACCTGCCGGTGCTCGGAGCGCTCGGGCTCGGCTCGATCGTCCCGCTCACGGGCGTCGCTCCCGCCGCGAACCCCGTGCTCCACGGCCGGCTCCACGCGCTCGGTGCGGGCAAGGACTCGACGAGCGGACACTGGGAGCTGATGGGCGTCGTCGCCGCGACGGCGCCGCCGACCTATCCGGGCGGCTTCCCGCCCGCCGTGATCGCCGCGATCGAGCAGGCAGCGGGCCGGCGCGTGATCGGCAACCACCCGAGCGACGGGCTCGCCGCGATCGACTGCCACGGTGCGGAGCAGCTCACCAGCGGGGCGCTGATCCTCTACACCTCGCAGGACTCCGTGCTCCAGCTCGCCGCGCACGAGGACGTCGTGCCGCTGGAGGAGCTGTACGCGACGTGCGCTGCGGTGCGTGAGCTGATGACCGGCGAGCACGCGGTCGGGCGCGTGATCGCACGGCCGTTCGGCGGTGCGCCCGGCACGTTCGAGCGGACCGCAGGCCGGCGCGACTTCGCGCTCGCGCCGCCGGCGCCGAGCTACCTCGATGCGCTGCGCGACGCAGCCGTACCGGTCCACGCGGTCGGCAAGGTCTCCGACCTGTTCGCCGGCCAGGGGATCGACGAGGCGCACCCCGGCGCGACGAACGCCGAGGCGATCGCGACGACGACGCGCCTGCTCGAGCAGCTGGACCACGGCTTCGTCTTCGCAAACCTGATCGAGACCGACCAGGTCTACGGCCACCGCAAGGACGTCGAGGGCTTTCACGGGGCGTTGCGCGAGATCGACGCGGCGACCGCGCGCTGGCGCGAGCTGACCGGGCCGGAGGACCTGCTGATCCTCACCGCGGATCACGGCTGCGACCCGCTGCACCCGGGCACCGACCACACGCGCGAGCACGCGCCGCTGCTCGCAGACTTCCCAGGTCACGCCGGATCTCGGCATGACGGACCGCTCGCCGACGTCGGCGCGAGCGTCCTACACTGGCTCACTGGTCGTGAGCTGGCCGCGTTGCCGGGCAGCTCGTTCGTCGCGTCCGCTTAGCGGACCCGGATCCGTCAGAGAGTCATATGCACCTGGTCGCCGCTCGATGAGCGGGCTACGCGCGCGCGCCGGCACGGAAGCCGGTGAGCGTCCCCACACGCCGTCGCATAGCCGCCGCCTGTCGTTCCCGTGGCAGGCGCAGCTCGTGCTGCTCGCGGCGATCTGGGGGTCGAGCTTCCTCTCGATGAAGGTGCTCGACGAGCACTGGTCACCCGTGTGGGTCGCGCTCGGCCGGGTGGCGCTCGGCGCCGTCAGCCTGCTGCTGCTGATGGCATGGCGGCGGGAGCGGCTGCCGTCGGACCTGCGCGTGTGGGGGCACTTGGCGGTCATCGCGCTGCTGTGGAACGCGCTGCCCTTCACGCTGTTCGCGTACGGCGAGACGAAGGTCCCTTCCGTACTCGCCGGCCTCTGGAACGCGACGACGGCGCTGACGACGCTCGTCGCCATGCTGCTGGCTTTTCCCGACGAGGAGCGGCCGACGCGCAGCCGCCTCGCCGGGCTCGCGCTTGGCTTCGCGGGCGTCGTCCTGGTGCTCGGTCCTTGGCGCGGGCTCAGCGGCGGTTCGCTGCTCGGACAGCTCGCCTGCTTCGGCGCCGCGACGTGCTACGCGATCGCGTTCGCGTACTCGCGCCGGCATCTGACGGGGAGACCGGAGAGTGGCGTCGCGCTGATCGCCGGGCAGCTGTTGTGCGCGACGGCAGAGCTGGCGCTGCTGACGCCGTTCGTGGATGCGCCGACGCTTCACATCGGCATGGGAGGGGTAGCCGCGCTGCTCGCGATCGGCGTGCTCAGCACGGGTGTCGCGTTCCTGATCATGCACGGGTTGATCGCCACCACCGGCACAGCGGTTGCGTCGATCGTCCCGTACCTGATCCCGCTGTTCTCGACGCTGCTGGGCGTCGTGATCCTCGGGGAGGGGTTGAGCGTGAACGAGCCGATCGGCGCGGTCGTCGTGCTTGCCGGCATCGCGATCTCCCAAGGTCGTCTGCAGCCACGTCGTCGCGCCGCGGTCGCATGAGCAGCCCATCCTCGCCAGCCGTCGCCGCCGGCGGTGCCCGTGGGGCACGTCCGTCGTTCCCGTGGCAGGCCCAGTTCGTGCTGGTCGCGGCGATCTGGGGGTCGAGCTTCCTCTCGATCAAAGTGCTCGGTGAGCACTGGTCGCCGGTCTGGGTCGCACTCGGCCGGGTCGCGCTCGGCGCGCTCAGCCTGCTCGTGTTCCTCGCCTGGCGCCGCGAGCGGCTGCCCGGCGACCCACGCCTGTGGGCACGGGTAGCCGTCACCGGCCTGTTGTGGAACGCGCTGCCGGCTGTGCTGTTCGCGTTCGCCGAGACGAAGGTCCCGTCGGTGCTCGCGGGGCTGTGGAACGCGACGGCGCCGCTGCTCACGGTCCCGGTGATGCTGCTCGCCTTTCCCGAGGAGGAGAAGCCGACGCGCGCCCGGCTGGCGGGACTGGCGGTCGGCTTCCTCGGCGTGCTGCTCGTGCTCGGGCCGTGGCGGGGGCTCGGCACCGGCGAGCTGATCGGCCAGCTCGCCTGCTTCGGCGCGGCCACGTGTTACGCGATCGTCTTCCCCTACCAGCGCCGGCACGTGTCTGGTCGGCCGGAGAGCGCGGTAGCGATCACCGCCGCGCAGCTGCTCTGCGCGACCGCCGAGCTGAGCGTGCTGACTCCGTTCACGCGCGCGCCGACGCTGCACCTGCCGGTCGAGGCGATAGCCGCACTGCTCTCGCTCGGCGTCCTCAGCACGGGCGTGGCGTTCGTGCTGATGAATGGGCTCGTGCGGCTCGTCGGCACGTCGACCGCCTCGACGGTGCCATACGTGATCCCGCTGTTCTCGACGCTGCTGGGCGTCGTGATCCTCGGGGAGGGGTTGAGCGTGAACGAGCCGATCGGCGCGGTCGTCGTGCTTGCCGGCATCGCGATCGCGCAGGGGCGGTTGCGGTTGCGGCGGCGTCGCTAGCCTCCCGGGCGATGCCCGAGCTGCCCGAGGTCGAGACGGTCCGCCGTCAGCTCGCCCCACGTCTGGAGGGGCGGATGCTCGTCGCCTACCGCGTCAGCGACGAGCGCTGGACCGCCCCGCGCACGCCGAGCGAGGTGCTCGGTCCGCTGCTCGGACGCACGATCGTCGCGCTGCGCCGGCGCGGCAAGTACCTGATCTGGGAGGCGGAGGAGGAGCTGTTCCTGCTGATCCACCTGCGGATGACGGGCAACCTGCTCTACGACGCGCCGGACGACACGCCCTACACGCGCGCGCACTTCGGCTTCGACGACGAGCACGACCTGCGCTTCGTCGACCCGCGTCGCTTCGGCACCGGCTGGCTGCTCGCGGGCGAGCCGCAGCTCGACGCCTACCTCGACGCGCGGCTGGGCGTCGAGCCGTTCGACGACGACTTCACGGTCGAGCACCTGCGCGGGCTCGCGCGCGGCTCGCGCGCGCCGATCAAGGCGTTCCTGCTCGACCAGAAGCGGATCGCCGGCGTCGGCAACATCTACGCCGACGAGGCGCTCTTCCGTGCACGCATCCACCCGCAGCGCGAGGCCGGCAAGCTCACGCGCGCGCAGTGGGAGCTGCTGCGCACGACGGTGATCGATGCGCTCCAGGCCGGGATCGACGCGCGCGGAGCGACGATCGACGACTTCCGCGACCTCGACGGCGCGCGTGGCTCATTCCAGGACCGCTTCCTCGTCCACCGCCGCGCCGACGAGCCGTGTCCCGTCTGCGGGCGCCAGATCCGCAAGCTGCTCGCCGCCGGCCGCGGGACGTATGTCTGCGAGCACTGCCAGCCGCGGCCGCGCGGCGTCATCATCCGGCCGATGGAGCGGTAGGACGGCTCAGGCGGCCGAGCGCGCCTCGACGAGCTCGATCGCCTCCTCGAGCGCGTCCTCCCAGACGAACACGTTGGCCGGCAGCGTTTGTTCGCGCGCCCACTTGAGCCCGCGCTTGGCGAGCTTCTTGCGGGTGCGCGTGCTGAAGATCAGGTCGTCGAGCTCCTCGTACCACTCGTCGTCCTCGACCAGCCGCCCGCCCTGCTCCTCGCCGTGCTCGAGGTAGGGGCCGATCGGCGAGGCAAGCCAGGGCACGCCGGCGATCGCGTACTCCTTGAGCTTGATGTCGGAGCGCGTGTCGTTGCCGATCTTCTCTATCAACGGCGCGACCGCGAGGTCGAAGCCGGCGATCGCCACCGGCAGCTGGTCGAACGGCAGGATGTCGTGCTGGCGGTAGCGTTCGCCCGGAAGCCTCAGGTCGATCGGGCCGACGCTCTCGACGCGCAGGTCCTCGTGCTCGTCGAGCAGCTGGCGCACGATCTGCTCCAGCCCGAGGCCGTCCCAGTCGTCCTGGTGGTCGACCCAGCCTATGTAGCCGAGCACGGTGCCGTCGTGCTTGCGTCTCGGGGTCTCGAGCCCTATCCGCGTCACGTAGTTCGGGATCGCGATCGCATGGCGGGCGCCCTTGTCGAGGTAGCGCGCCGCGAGCACGTCGTTCGTCGTCGTGACGACGTCGACCGCCTGAGCCATCGCCTGCACGCGGGCGATCGCCTTCTCGCTTCTGACGTCGTCGTCGTAGTCCCAGACGATCGGCACGCCGGCCTCTTTGAGCCGCTGCGCGAGCTGCTGTGCCGGCTCGTGCGCGTGGCGCACGATCAGCGCCACGTCGAACTCCTCGACGACGGTCGCGAGCTCCTCGTCGGTCGGCGTGAGCTGCTCCTCGTCCTCGTGGAGCGCGATCACGTGCCCGCGCCGTGCGAGCTCGCTCAATGGGTGGTAGGCGCGGTAGTGCATGCTCGGATGCCCGCCCCAGATGAATGCCGCGATGTTCATCGCGCTCGCCTCCTGCGCTCGATCGCTTCGGTCAAGGCGGCCTCCCATTTGTCGGTGTGCTTGCTGAGCATCTGCTCGCTGGCCCATTTGCGTGCGCGCTTGGCGAGCTTGCGGCGGGCGCGCTCGTTGCGGATCAGGTCATCGAGCGCGTCGTACCAGCCGTCGTCGGGGACGAGGCGGCCGCCTTGCTTCTCGCCGAGGTCGGCGTAGGGGCCTATCGGGGAGGCGAGCCAGGGGATGCCGGCGGCTGCGTACTCCTTCAGCTTGATGTTCGAGCGAGCGCGGTTGAAGGCGTGGTCGACGATCGGGGCGATGCCGACGTCGAAGCTCGTGAGCGCTTGGCCGAGCTGCTCGAACGGGACCTCGGGCGAGCGGCTGTAACGGTCGCGGGGGAGTTGCAGGTCGACCATCCCGACGCTTGCCACATGCAGGTGCGGGTGGGTGGCGAGCAGTCGCGTGAACGTCTCGTGCAGGCCGAGCGCCTTCCAGTCGGCCTGGTGGTCGATCCAGGCGGCCCAGCCGACGATCAGCCCGGTGTGGGGACGCCGCTCGAGGTCCGCGTAGTGCTCGCCGAGGTAGTTCTCGATCACGCGGACGTCGTCGCCGCCCATCTCGCGATAGCGCTCGGCGATCACCTCACTCGTTGTCACGACGCCATCGGCGAGCTTGAGCATCGCGCGGATCTCGGCCTGCGTCTTCTGCAGTTGGAGCGCGCCCGACTTGAGTGTCGGGTTCAGCTCGACCGCGTCGTCATGGCCCCAGACGACCGCGATGCCCGCTCTGTGCAGCGACTCGGCGAGTTTCTGCGCCCCGATCCCCTGCCAGCGCGATATGAGCGCGACGTCGGCGTCCGCCATCTCGGGGGCTACGTCGCCGTTGACGTCGTTGATCCAGCCGCTGTGACCACGGCCGTTTCTCGTCAGCGCGATGATTGGCTCGAACGCACGATAGTGCGAGCTCATCTCGGTCCCGTTTGCGAATACGGCTATGCGCACTGCGCTTCCCCCATAGCGCCCGCAGCTCCCCCGCCGCGAGCAGCGACAGGCGCCAGAATACCGGAGCGGTGACCCTAGAGCCTGCGCTCAGCCGGCGAGCAGCTCGGTGAGGCGGCCGCTGCGGATTGCGGCGAGCAGGTCCTCGAAGCCGCCGAGCGTCTGCTCGCCGACGAGGATCTGAGGGAACGTCATCAGGCCGGTACGCTCGACGAGCTGCGCGCGTCCGTCGGGATCGCGTGAGAGATTGATCTCGTCGTAGGCGAGCGAACGGCGGGCGAGCAGCGCCTTGGCGCGCTCGCAGGAGGAGCAGTCCTCGGTGGTGTACAGCTTGATCGTCGTCATTACTTCACTAAGTATAGCGCCTCGGGGCGGGGTCTAGCCGTGCCGGGCTCGCTGCGCACGGAGGCGATCGTGCTGCGCTCGATCCGCTACGGCGAGGCCGATCGCATCCTGCATCTCTACACGCCCGACCACGGACGCGTCGGCGCGATCGCGAAGGGCGCGCGGCGCACGCGCAGCCGCTTCGGCGCGCGCTTGGAGCCGTTCTTCCACCTGCGCGTGCTGCTCTACGAAGGGCGCAGCGACCTGCGCACCGTCACGAGCGCGGAGACGCTCGACGCGCACGGCCCGCTGCGCGAGCGCGGCCCGTCGCTCGACGCCGGTGCGCGCGCGTGCGACGCGGTAGCGCGGCTGTTCGAGAGCGGCGACCCGAGCCCGCCCGTCTTCCACCTGCTGGCGAACCTGCTGAGCCTGCTCGACGGTCCCGAAGCCAACGCGGGCCAGGCGACGCAGCTGGCCTTCCGCCTCAAGCTGCTCGTCGCCGGCGGCTTCACGCCGCAGCTCGCGGCGTGCGCTTCCTGCGGGGAGAGCGAGCACCTCAGCGGCTTCTCGGGCGCGGCCGGCGGCGTCGTCTGCGGAGCCTGCGAGGCGTCCGCCTTCCCGCTCGCCGAGGAGGCGCACGCGTTCCTCGTCGGGGCGCTCGGACGACCGCTCGCCGAGGCGCCGGAGGCGAGCGCGCGTGCCCTGCGCCAGGCCGAACGCGCGATCGCCGAGACCGCCGAGCACCACGCGCACGTGCATCTGCGGCCGCTCGCGCAGGCGCGCGGCGTCGCTGCCGCCTGAGGTCGCGCCGCGCATCCCGCGAGTGGCTGTGGTCGTTCACCTGACCCGCACCGCGCGCTGACGCGCCAAAAACGGGACCGTTCGGTTTGAGAGCCGACCATTCGGTTTGGGCTCGGCGCGGTGGGGGATAGCTTCCCAAACCTCATGAAAGCTGCTCAAAGCTCATGAGCCTCCGTCGCGTGTGCGCTCACCTGCCCCTCCGCACGGCCAGCTTGCTGGCCGTCCTCGCGCTGCTCTTCGCGTTTCCGAGCGCCGCCACCGCCGGCCTCCTCGGCAGTGCGCAGCAGGCGACGACGGGCGTCGCCGGCACTGCGGTGCAGACGGCCGGCAACGCTGGCACGGCGCTTGAGCAGACTGCTCCTCCGGCGACACGAGCGGCGGCTCCGACCACGCCTGCGCCGAGCGGCCAGGCCGCCGCAGCTCAGACTTCCGGGCCGGCCGGTGACGCCGCCGGGACCGTGGCGCCGGCCGTCAAGGCAGCGCCGGCGATCGTCCATCCGACGACGAATGCTCAGGCTGTGGTCGACGGTGTGGCGCGCACGACGCGCTCGACGGTGCGCCAGGCGACGGCGACCGCGAGTTCGACAGCCTCCCGGACCACCGCATCGACTGCCCACGCCGTCACGGGCATCGCATCCGCGCACGACCTCGGCGGGACCGCCCAGCGAGTCGTCGCCGCGGCGGGCGACACGCTGGCGACGACGGCGAACGGCGTCGCGCCCGGCAGCGCCGGCGCGCTGGCGACGACGACGCGCCAGCTCGCCCGCAGCGCTCGCGGCACGGTCGCGGCGGCGACGCCCAGCGCGAGCGGCACGGTCGCGGCGGCGACGCCCAGCCCGACCGGCCTCGACAGCTCGCCGGCCGGTGGGGCCTCAGCGGTGTCGCTCCCGCCAGCGCAGGCCATGTCGCCGCCGGCGCTCGCCGAGGCCGGCGTGCTCGCCGCCTCCGCCCACGAATACGCGCCGAGCAGCGTCCGCGCGCTGGACGGCTCGCCGCTCACCGACCGTCGCGCGGCGGCGGCTGCGCGGCTCACCACCGGCCGGGCGACACAGCTCGTCAGCGCGCCGAGCGCCGCCCAGTCGAGCGCCGCCTCCGCTGCGCGGATGACGACGGACCACGGCGGCCTGCCGTCCGGACCCGTTCCGCCGCGCTCGCCGATGAGCGCCTTCTCAGCCGCCGCGAGCGGCTCCCCGGGCATCGTCCTGCTGATCTTCCTCACCCTCGCGACCGTGGCGCTGTTGTCCGGGCCACGGCGCGGCGGGCGGGTGCCGGCTGCTGTGCGGTCGTTGCGCCCGTCGCCCTTCGTGCTGATTCCCGAGCGCCCCGGCTAGTCCGCCGGCGCGGCTTCACAGCTCGCGCCGGCCGATTCCGCGGCCGGTGCTCGGAACACACGACATGAAGGAGAAGCACCATGAAGCGCATGACACTCATCGCCTTCGCGAGCGCGCTCGCGCTGGCGCTGGCCCCGACCGGCGCGTTCGCCTCCGACGGCAGCATCGCCGGCGCGGCGCTCGACCAGGTCCAGCAGGCGACGAACACGAACAGCACGTCGCAGAGCGCGTCCAGCACGGCGACGACGAAGCAGGCGAACGTCAACGTGCCGGTCAGCGTGCTGAGCAAGGGCTCGAACAACGGTGACGTGCATCAGTCCAACGATGCGACGACCGTCTCGAAGTCCGAGAACAGCAACGAGACCAACCAGTCCAACGACCAGCAGCAGCAAGGCTCCGCGCAGCAGCGCGGCTCCGGCTCCGGCTGCGGTTGCGAGTCAGGGCCGCAGGGCTCCGGCTCGTCGCAGGACCAGCACGCGAGCAACGACAACAGCACGTCGCAGAGTGCCGATTCGTCCGCGACGACGAAGCAGGCGAATGTGAACGTGCCGGTCAGCGTGCTGAGCAAGGGCTCGAACAACGGTGACGTGCATCAGTCCAACGATGCGACGACCGTCTCGAAGTCCGAGAACAGCAACGAGACCAACCAGTCCAACGACCAGCACCAGCAGGGCTCCACGAAGGGCTCGCACCGGGGCGACGGTGGCCGCCTGAAGCAGTCGCAGGACGCCTCGAACGACAACAGCACGTCGCAGAGCGCGTCCAGCACGGCGACGACGAAGCAGGCGAACGTCAACGCTCCGATCAGCGTGCTGAGCAAGGGCTCCAACAACGGTGACGTCCATCAGTCCAACGATGCGACGACCGTCTCGAAGTCCGAGAACAGCAACGAGACCAACCAGTCCAACGACCAGCACCAGCAGGGCTCGGTCAGCGGTGACGAGCACGGCAGCGACCACGGCCACGGCAAGGGCGACGACCGCGGCGGCTGCGATCACCGCAGCCACGACCGCGGCCACCGCGATCACCGTGGCGACAATCGCGGCGACTGCGGTCACAAGCAGCACGGCCGTGACGACTGCCGTCACGAGCAGCGCGGCTGTGACCCGTGCGGCCACAAGCACGACCGCCAGGAGTGCGGTCGCGAGCAGCACGGCCCGCACGACAACGGCGGCGACTGCTGAGCAGAGCGACGCATGAGCACACGGGCGCCCGCGACCGGACACGCGGGCGCCCTGTGCGCCGGACCGGAGAACTCCCCCGGAGGCACTCGTAGACTCCCTGAATGACCGAGAAGACGACGATCGTCGCGCCGACCGCCATCCGCTACGTCTACGACTTCGCCGATGGCTCGCGCGAGCTGCGCGACCTGCTCGGTGGCAAGGGCGCGAACGTCGCGGAGATGACGCGGATCCTCGGAGCTGAACGCGTCCCGGCTGGCTTCACGATCACAACGGAGGCCTGCGTCGCGTACATGCAGGCCGATCGCCAGGAGCCGGAGGGGCTCGCCGAGCACGTGACAGATGCGCTTGCACGGCTCGAGCAGGCAGCCGGCAAGCAGCTTGGCGACGCCGAGGATCCGCTGCTCGTCTCCGTCCGCTCAGGCGCGCGCGAGTCGATGCCGGGGATGCTGGACACCGTCCTCAACTTGGGCCTGAACGACGCCTCCGTCGAGGGGCTGAGCGCCCGCACCGGCAACGCGCGCTTCGCCTGGGACTCCTACCGCCGCTTCGTGCAGATGTTCGGCAATGTCGTGCGCGGCGTCCCCGGCGAGGAGCTGGAGGCGGAGATCAAGCAGCTGAAGGCTCGCCGCGACGTAACGCTCGACACGGACCTCGACGTCGAGGCGCTGCGAGAGCTGACCGCGCGCTTCAAGGACCTCTTCCGCACTCACACCGGGCACGCCTTCCCGCAGGACCCGCAGGAGCAGCTGCGTCAGGCAATCCGCGCGGTCTTCGACTCGTGGATGGGCGAGCGCGCGATCCAGTACCGGCGGATCAACCGCATCCCCGACGAGTGGGGCACGGCGGTGAACGTGCAGCAGATGGTCTTCGGCAACAAGGGGGAGACGTCCGGTTCGGGCGTCGCGTTCAGCCGTGACGAGGTGACGGGTGCGCCCGAGCCCTCCGGCGACTTCCTGCAGAACGCGCAGGGCGAGGACGTCGTCTCCGGCGTGCGCAACACCCGCGACATCGCCGAGCTGGCCGACGTGATGCCCGGCGCGCACGCCGAGCTGATGGAGATCCTGCGCACGCTCGAGCGCCACTACGGCGACATGCAGGACACCGAGTTCACGATCGAAGAGGGCCGCCTCTACATGCTCCAGACGCGCAACGCCAAGCGGCCGGCGCAGGCTGCCGTGCGCTTCGCGGTCGACGCGGTCGCCGAGGGGCTGCTCAGCCGTGAGCGCGCGCTGATGACGATCGACTCGGGGACGCTCGACGCGCTGCTGCACCCGACGTTCGACCCCGCGCACGAGATCGCCGTGCTCGCAACCGGCGTCGCCGCATCGCCGGGCGCCGCGAAGGGCGCCGTCGTCTTCACCGCGCCGGAGGCCGTCGAGGCGGCGGCTGCGGGGCGCGACGTGATCCTCGTGCGGCCGTTCACCGAGGCCGACGACGTGGCCGGCTTCCATGCGGCGCGCGGGATCCTCACGAGCGAGGGCGGCAAGGCCTCGCATGCGGCGCTCGTGGCACGCGGGATGGGGCGGCCGTGCGTCTGCGGCGCCTCCGAGCTGGAGATCGACCTCGCGAGCGAGACGGTGACGATCGGGGAGACCGTGGTCGCGCGCGGCGACACGATCGCGATCGACGGCTCGGCCGGGATCGTCACGCTCGACGACGTGCCGCTCGTCGAGGCGCGCTGGAGCGAGCAGTTCGAGACCGTGCTCGCCTGGTGCGACGAGCTGCGCCGGCTCGGCGTGCGCGCGAACGCCGACACGCCCGAGGACGCCCGCCGCGCGCGCGACTACGGTGCCGAGGGGATCGGCCTCTGCCGCACCGAGCACATGTTCATGGCCGCAGATCGTCAGCCGAAGATGCGCGCGATGATCATGGCCGAAGGGATCGAGGAGCGGCGTGCGGCGCTCGCCGAGCTGCTGCCGCTGCAGCAGGAGGACTTCGAGGGGCTGTTCGAGGCGATGGCCGGCATGCCCGTGACGATCCGCCTGCTCGACCCGCCGCTGCACGAGTTCCTCCCGCGCCGCGACGAGGTCGAGCGCGAGCTGGAGCGGGCGCGGATCGAGATGACTGACGACCTCGACGAGCTCGAGCGCACGTTCGAGCGCGTGCAGGCGCTCGAGGAGGTCAACCCGATGCTCGGCACGCGCGGCTGCCGGCTGGGGATCCTCCACCCGGAGATTTACGAGATGCAGGCCGACGCGATCGCGCGTGCTGCCGTCGCGGTGCGCGAGCGCACGGGCGCGGCGCCGCTGCTCGAGGTGATGATCCCGCTCGTCGACTACGAGACGGAGCTGGAGCTGATGCGCGAGCTCGTGCTCGACGCGGCCGAGCGCCACGGATTGCGGCACGGGGAGGACCTGCTTGTCGGCACGATGATCGAGCTGCCGCGCGCGTGCTTTCTCGCCGATCGCATCGCGCACTACGCCGACTTCTTCTCGTTCGGCACGAACGACCTCACGCAGACGGCGCTCGGCTTCTCGCGCGACGACGTCGAGAGCAAGTTCCTCAGCGTCTACCTGGAGCGCAAGATCGTCGACCGCTCGCCGTTCGAGACGATCGACGCGCCCGGCGTCGGGCAGATGGTGCGGATGGGCGCGTGGCTCGGGCGCAAGACGAAGCAGCAGCTGAAGCTCGGTGTCTGCGGCGAGCATGGAGGCGACCCCGACTCGATCGACTTCTTCCACCACTCCGGCATCGACTACGTGTCGTGCTCGCCGTTCCGCGTCCCGGTCGCGCGGGTGGCTGCGGCGCAGGCCGCGGTTGCCGAGCGGCTCGCAGCGGACGCGCGCTGATCACGCCGGCAATCGGGCACACTGTGCCGCTGTGAGCAGCGCCGACGCGACACCTGCGACCGCCACAGGGATCGCGCTCGAGGGCCTCGTCAAGACCTTCTCCTCGCCGTCCGGGCCGGTCCGTGCGGTGCGCGGGATCGACGTGACGATCGGTGCGGGGGAGACCGTCGCGCTGCTCGGCCCCAACGGCGCCGGCAAGTCGACGACGATCGACATGCTGCTCGGGCTCGCGCAACCCGACGGCGGCAGCGTGACGGTGTTCGGACGCTCGCCTGCCGATGCGGTGGCTGCCGGCGCGGTCGGCGCAATGCTGCAAACCGGCTCGCTGATCCGCGACCTCACGGCGCGCGAGTTGATCACGATGATCGCCTCGCTCTACCCGCGCCCGCTCGACGTCGAGGAGACGATCGAGCTGACGGGGATCGCGACGATCGCCGGGCGGCGCACGCAGAAGCTGTCCGGCGGCGAGACGCAGCGCGTCCGCTTCGCCATCGCGCTCGTCAGCAATCCGGAGCTGCTCGTGCTCGACGAGCCGACCGTCGCGTTGGACGTCGAGGCACGCCGCGACTTCTGGGAGACGATGCGCGAGTTCGCTGCGCGCGGCAAGACCGTCCTGTTCGCGACGCACTACCTCGACGAGGCCGACACGTATGCCGACCGTGCAGTGCTGATGGCGCACGGTCGCGTCGTCGCCGACGGTCCGACGACGGAGATCAAGGCCCTCGTCGGCACGCGCACGATCCGCGCGACGCTGCCCGGCGCCGAGCCGGCGGCGCTCGAAGCGCTGCCGGGCGTGAACGCTGTGCAGCGCCGCGGCGAGGCGGTCGAGCTGAGCTGCAGCGACTCCGACGCGGCGATCCGTGCGTTGCTCACCGCCTACCCGCAGGCGCGCGACATCGAGATCGGCGGCGCGGGGCTGGAGGCTGCGTTCCTGCAGCTGACGAGCGGAGCAGACGACGACGAGCCGCTCGCCGCGAGCGGGAGCGGCACGGGAGGCGGGGCAGGATGACGTCCTACCTGCGCTTCGAGCTGCTGCGGACGCTGCGCAACCGCCGGTTCTTCTTCTTCTCGCTCGGCTTCCCGCTCGTCTTCTACTTCGTGATCGCCGGTCCGCAGCGCCACGACGGCAACTTCTCCGGCAGCGGGCTGTCGGCGCCGCTCTACTACATGGTCGGTCTGATCGCGTTCGGCACGATGGCGGGGATGCTGAGCAGCGGCGCGCGGATCGCCGGCGAGCGCGAGGCCGGCTGGAACCGTCAGCTGCGGATCACGCCGTTGCCGCCGCGCTCCTACCTGCGCGCGAAGGTGGCGACAGCCTACGCGATGGCCGGTCTCACGATCGTCGCACTGGCGCTCGCGGGCACGCTGCTCGGCGTGCGGCTGAGCGTGTCGGACTGGGTCGAGATGCTCGGGCTGATGCTCGTCGCGTTGATCCCGTTCGCGGCGCTGGGGATCCTCGCCGGTCATTTGCTCACGACCGACACGATCGGGCCGGCGGTCGGCGGCGGCATCTCGCTGCTCGCGTTCCTGGGCGGCACCTGGTTCCCGATCGACCCTCACGGCACCTTCTACGAGATCGCCCGCTGCCTGCCGTCCTACTGGCTCGTGCAGGCGAGCCACGTCTCGCTCGGCGGTGCGGCTTGGACCGCTTTCGGCTGGGTCGTCGTCGCGATCTGGTCGGTCGTGCTGGGCGGGTTGGCTATCCGCGCGTTTCAGCGAGATACGAAGCGGGTGTAGCGGGTGCGCGGCCCGAGGTCTCGCTGGTTAGTGGCGCTCCGAAGGGTGGCGCTCCGCCCGTCTTGCGGTGTCGGCGGGCTCGGCGCGCGCTGACAAACAGGGCATCGAGGGGGCGAGCGGAGGGGGTGGCAGGCTTTCGTGGCTGGGGGCGCTGCGAGACGTTCCGCGGCTCGCGTGGTTCGTGTCGACTCTGCGTCGGAAGTACCGCGGATTCGCACGCCGGGAGGAGGAGCGCAGGTTTGTGGGTCTCAGACACCCACAAACCTGCGCTCCTCTGTCACCCGCCCGTCAACCGCGCAGGCAAAACCACGGAGTGCGCAGAAACGCCGGAGCCCGCCACCCCCGCCGCTCGCCCCCCTCGATGCCCTGTTTGTCAGCGCGCGCCGAGCCCGCCGACACCGCAAGACGAGCGGAGTGCCACCCACCGGAGCACACACCCGAGGAGCACCACCCCTGAAGCGCAGCTCAGGCGGAGTCGGCGAGACGACGCAACGCGTCGTCGTCCACCCGGTGCTGCACCCACTCGGGCATCGCGCTCGCGCCGAGCGTCCGATAGAACGCAAGCGCCGGCTCGTTCCAGTCGAGTGCCGCCCACTCGAAGCGCGCATACCCACGCTCGACCGCAACGCCCGCGAGATGCACGAGGAGTGCACGCCCGACCCCTCCACGCCGCTGCGACGGCCGCACGAACAGGTCTTCGAGCCAGAGCCCAGGCTTGCCGGTGAACGTCGAGAAGGTCGTGAAGAACAGAGCGAAGCCCGCCGGCTCGCCACCGGCCTCGGCGATCACCGCCTCCGCGACAGGGCGCTCTCCGAACAGGTGCTGCGCGAGCAACTCCTCCGTCGCCTGCGCCTTGTCGGCGAGCTTCTCGTACTCCGCCAACTCGCGGATCAGCGAGCGGATGAGCGGCACGTCGGCGGGCGTCGCCGGGCGGATGGCGAGGGGGAGCGTGTCGACGGAAGCCATCGTGCGGGCCATTGTGCCGCACCTTCGTGTCGTGCGACGGCTGCCGCCGCCCCCGACGCTGCCACAATCGGGGGAGATGACGACGTCCGTGCGCACCCATCCGAGCGGCCCGGTCGCCGCTGCCTTCGCCGCGCGCGTGCAGGAGCACGAGGCGCGGGCCTTCTCGCCGCTCGCGACGCGCTCCTATCCGGCGCAGCGTGAGCGCGCCGAAGAGGACTGTGGGCTGCGCACCCCGTTCCAGCGCGACCGCGACCGGATCGTCCACAGCAAGGCCTTCCGGCGGCTGAAGGACAAGACGCAGGTGTTCGTCGCGCCCGAGGGCGACCACTACCGCACGCGCCTCACGCACACGCTCGAAGTGACGCAGGTGAGCCGCACGGTCGCGCGCGCGTTGCGGCTCAACGAGGACCTGACGGAAGCGATCGGGCTCGGCCACGACCTCGGCCACCCGCCCTTCGGCCACATCGGCGAGGCGGTGCTCGACGCCTGCCTGCGCGAGCGCTTCGCCGGCGCCTTCCGCCACCACGAGCACTCGCTGCGCGTTGTCGAGCAGCTGGAGCGCGACGGAGCAGGGCTCAACCTGACCGCGCCAGTCCGCGACGGGATCCTCGGCCATTCCGGCCGCGCGCCGATGCCGGCGACGCTGGAGGGGCGGATCGTGCGGCTGCTCGACCGCGTCGCCTACATCAACCACGACATCGACGACGCGCTGCGCGCCGGCGTGCTCGACGAGCACGACCTGCCGGCCGAGCCGCTCGCGGTGCTCGGTGAGACGGGCGCGCAACGGATCGACATGCTCGTCCACGACGTCGTCGAGCAGTCCGAGCGCGCCGGCGACATCGCGCAGGGTGAAGAGGCCGGCGCGGCGATGACCGCGCTGCGTGACTTCATGTTCGCCCGCGTCTACCTCGGGCCCGAGGCGCAGCGCGAGCACGCGAAGATCGCACGGATGCTGCGCGCGCTGTTCGACCACTACTGCGACCATCCCGAGGAGATCCCGCCGCTCGACGCGGGTGCCGACCTCCCGACCCGTGTGACCGACTACCTCGCCGGCATGACCGACCGCTTCTGCATCCGCCGCTTCGAGGCGCTCACGGTCCCGCGCGCCTTCCCTTCGTAGATGCCGCGCTTCACGCCCGACTCGAAGGAGCGCGTGCGCGACGCGGTCGACATGCTCACGCTCGTCTCCGCGCGCACCGAGCTGCGCCGCGCCGGCGTCAACAGCTACTTCGGCCGCTGCCCGTTCCACGAGGAGCGCACCGGCTCCTTCCACGTGCGCCCGGAGGAGAAGCACTACCACTGCTTCGGCTGCCAGATGTCAGGCGACCCGTTCGACTTCGTGATGGAGACCGAGGGGCTCGATTTCGTCAGCGCCATGGAGGCGCTCGCCGACCGCTTCGGCGTGACGCTCGAGATCGAGGACGAGGACCCGGCAGCCGCTGCGCAGCGTCAGCGCGTCGAGCGCCTGCAGGAGCTGCTGGAGCGCGCTGCCGGCTACTACGCTCGCTACCTGTGGGATGCGAAGGAGGCCGAGCCGGCACGCGAGTACCTCGCCGCCCGTGGGCTCAGCGAGGAGGTGCTGAAGACGTTCCGCGTCGGCTACGCGCCGAGCGCCTGGGACCGCATGCTGCTCGGCTCGCGCCAGGCCGGCTTCCGCGAAGAGGAGCTGCTCGCGACCGGGCTCGCGCAGCGCAGCAAGCCGCCGCGCGACTCGATCTACGACCGCTTCCGCGAGCGGATCATGTTCCCGCTCGCAAACGCGCGCGGGAAGGTCGTCGGCTTCGGCGCGCGCGCGATGCGCGAGAACCAGCCGCCGAAGTACCTCAACACGAGCGAGGGCGAGGTCTTCCACAAGGGCAGCCAGCTGTTCGGGATCGACCGCGCGCGCAAGCACGCGGCGCGCGCCGGCTCGATCGTGCTCGTCGAGGGCTACACCGACGTGCTCGCGCTGCACCAGGCGGGCTTGGAGAACTCGGTCGGGATCATGGGCACCTCGCTCACCGACGAGCAGGCGCGCGAGCTGGAGCGCAGCGCGCGCACGCTCGTGCTCGCGCTCGACGCCGACAACGCGGGACAGGAGGCGATGCTGCGCGCCGCGCGGATCGCCGAAGGCCGCAACTTGGAGCTGCGCGTCGTGCCGCTGCCGCCGGGCTCCGACCCGGCCGACCTGATCCAGCGCGACGGGCCGGAGGCGGTGCGCGAGCGGATGGGTGCATCGGTGCCGTTCGTGACGTTCAACGTCGAGCGGATCCTCGAACGCGCGCAGGTCGGCGACGCGGAGGGCAAGGACCGCACGCTCACCGAGTTGCGCCCGGTGCTCGCGGCGCTGCCGGCGAGCGTGCTGCGGGAGGAGCTGGTGCGGCGGGTTGCGAGCCACCTCGATCTCTCCGGCCCGCTCGCGGCGAGCCTGCTCGGCGAGCCGGCGCCGGCGGGCACGGCAACGCACGCGGGTTCGGCAGGAGCTTCGCGAGGCGGCAGCTATGGAGCACCGGCTGGTGGGGGAGGGACAGCCCCGCCGCCCGTGACGCTCGGGCTCGACCGGCGCGAGCGCGGCGAGCGCACGTTCCTCGCGCTCTGCATCGCCTTCCCGCAGGAGGGAGCCGAGGCGCTCGCGCGGCTCGACCTCGCGACGCACCTGACGAGCGACCTCGGACGCCGCGCTGCCACGCACCTCGGCGCGCACCTGAGCGCACCGCTCGACGCTCTCCCGGACGACGATCCGGAGCTGGCGACGCTCGTCTCCGAGCTCGACTCGCGCGCCGCCCGCTCGGCCGGGGGAGCGGTCACCGCGGCGAGCCTCGAGCACGCCTGGCTCGTGCTGGAGCTGGCACGGCTCGAACGCGCGATCGACATCGCGCGCAACGCGCACACCGGCGACGTCAGCGCGCTCGGTCGCGAGCGTGCCCAGGTGCACGCGCGACTGCGTGAATTGAGTGGCACGCTGCAGGGAAGCGGCTAGAAAACACCGCAGCACGGCCATGTGCCGCAGTGGCACAGCCTGACGCGCCGCAAGCGCCGTTCCGGCACGAGCCCGGTCCAATTCGCCGGAAGGCGTGTTTACATGGGCTGGCGCCGTCAGACGACGGCGCCGTCGAGCGGGGTCGCGCCGCTCGCCTGGTCGCCAGCTACGAATCGAGTGTGAATCACCTTATGTCGCGTGCTGCCCGCAGGTCGTTGTCACGTCTTCTGTCGATCCTCGCCGTTGCGCTGCTCGTGAGCGCTGCCGCGACCGGCGTCGCCGCCGCAAGCACGCGCTATGCAAGCCCGGCAGGCGGGGGCGACTGCACCTCGCCAGCGGCGGCGTGCGACTTGAAGACCGCGATCCAGAGCGCGATCCCGGGCGACACGGTCGTCGTGGGGACGGGCACGTACACGTCGGCGCAGACGATCACGAGCGGCGGTGCGATCGTCCTCTACGGCGACATGACGCAGCCACGTCCCGTGATCGACTCCTCGGCGGCGATCGCCTTGGACTTCGAGGACAAGGACTCGACCGTCTCCTACCTCGACGTGCGCGACAGCGCCGACGGCGGACGCGCGATCCGCTCCAACGGCACGCTCGTCGAGAACGTGCTCGCCCGCGCGACCGGCGGCGGGCAGACCGCTGCCTGTGAGCTGACGAACGGCACGCTGCGCGACAGCGTCTGCGCCGGCAGCTACGACGGCGTGCTCGCCGGCGGCGAGGGCGCGACGGCGATCCGCAACGTGACGGCGATCGCCGGCACCGGCTGGGGCGTCCACGCGCACGCGACGGGCGCGAACCCGAAGGTCACGGTCCTCAACACGATCGCGCGCGACGCCTCGAACCCGTTCGGCATCTGGGCCGACGCGACCGGCGGCTCCGCCTCGATCACGGTCTCCTACTCGAACTACGCCCAGAGCTATGCCGCGCCGGGCTCGTCGGTCACCGACACCGGCCACCAGCAGACTGCAGCTCCGGTGTTCGTCAACGCCGACGCCTTCGACTACCACGAGGCAGCCAGCTCGCCGACGATCGGTGCCGGCCTGACCGACCCGGCCGACGCGGGCACGCTCGACTTCGACCGCGAGTTCCGCGCCCGCAACGGAGCGACCGACATCGGCGCCGACGAGTTCGTGCCGGTGGCCGGTGGCCCCGGGCCGGTTGGCACGTCGCCGGTGCTCAGTCATGTGTCGCTGTCACGCACGCGCTTCGCGTTCAAGCGCCGCGGTCACAAGCCGAAGGCGGGCGTGCACTACGGCTCGTCGGTGCGCTTCACGCTGTCCGGGCTCGCGCACATCCGCACGACGATCACGAAGCGCACCGCCGGCCTGAAGGTGAAGTCGAAGAAGACCGGCAAGACGACGTGCGAGAAGCTGCCGAAGTCGCACAAGAAGGGCAACTGCATCCGCTGGGCCTCGCTCGGCTCCGTCTCGCACAGCGCGAAGAAGGGAGCGAACGTCGTCAAGCTCGCGGCGAAGTTCAACTCGCACACGCTGACGCCGGGCACGTACCGGATGACGCTGCTCGCGATCGACGCCAACGGCCACAAGTCGGTCGCGAAGACGCTGAGCTTCCGGATCGTCAAGGGCTAGGCGCATGCGCATCGTCTCTGGACCGGGACGTCTGCTGGTGATGATCGCAGCCGTCGTTGCGCTGAGTGCCACGATGGCCAGCAGCGCCGCCGCGGACACCCGCTACGCGAGCCCGAAAGGCTCGGGTTTCGCATGCACGGTCGACGCGCCCTGTGCGCTCGATGTCGCTGTCGGGAACTTCGCCGCCCATTCGGGCGACACCGTGCAGGTCGCATCCGGCACGTACCGGCTGAGCGTGGGGGTCGTCGACGCGCTTGGCACGGTGCTCTCCATCCGCAGCGACGTCTCACAGCCGCCTCCGGTGATCCTCTCCTCGGCGCCGCAGGCGGTCGTCGTGAGCGAGCCGAGTTCGACCGTCGATCGCCTTGACATCGTCGACACGGCGCCTGGCGGTGCCGCCTTGAACTTCAACGGAGCCTTCGCGGAGCGCGTCTTCGCGTACGCAAGCTCGCCGATTGGCCAGAGCGACGGCTGCTACATGCGGAACGGACTCCTGTATGCCAGCGTCTGCGTCTCCGAAGGCGCCGGAGGTGCCGGCGTTGCCACGGCCACGTCAAACGGCAGTGCAGTGCGACTGCGCGGGGTGACGGCGATCGGGCGCGGGCCGATGAGCCTCGGCATTCGTACCGACCCGCCCGACCCGGGATCGCTCGAGCTGATCGACACAATCGCGCGCGGCACGCAGACCGACATCACCACACAGAACCCATCGACGACGGTGAACGCGAGCTACTCGAACTTCGCCACCGTCGATCCCGTCGGCAGCGTCGCCGACGGAGGGCACAACCAGACGGCAGCGCCGCTGTTCCTCGACGCGTCGCGTCTCGACTACCACGAGGCGCCCGGCTCGCCCACGATCGGCAGAGGTCTCGCAGACCTGTCCGAGTCGGCGAACACCGACATCGACCTCGAACCGCGTACGCGCTTCGGGCAGATCGACATCGGCGCCGACGAGTTTCCGTCGCTGGTTCCGGTCACCGGCGGGACGCCCGGCGGCGGTGGGACGGGTACGCCGGGTGCCGGCGGGCCTGGGACGACGGTGCCAGCACCGGACAAGACGGCTCCCGTTTTCTCGAAGCTGTCGCTGAGCGTCGCATCGTTCGCGGCGAAGGTCGCCGGGCACAAGCCGAAGCCGCGCCTTCATTACCGCTCGTCGGTGCGCTTCAAGCTGTCGGAGGCCGCATCGGTGCGCGCCACGGTCCTCGCGAAGAAGGGCCGCCGCTGGGTCAGCGTCGGCATCGTGTTCACCAAGACGGTCAAGGCCGGAGCGGCGACGGTCTCGTTCTCGGGCAAGGTCGGCCACACGACGCTGAAGCCGGGCTCCTACCGCCTCGCGCTCGTGGCGACCGACGCCGCGAAGAACCATTCGCCCACGAAGACCCTGAGCTTCCGGGTCGTGAAGGGATGACGATGCGGAACGCCGTCTCCGCAGTGCTCGGCATCGCCGTGCTCGCGAGTGGTGCGACCGCGGCCGGCGCCGGCGCCGCCACGACGCGCTACGCATCGCCGGACGGCCAGCTGACGCCGACCGGGCTGTGCGTGAGCTACGCCCCGTGTCCGCTGGGCTACGCCATTTCTCAGGCCAGCACCGGCGACACCGTCGTCGTCGACTCCGGCACCTACACGATCCACTCCGCGCTGCGGGCCCCGAGCCTGTGGATCGACATCCACGGCGAGGCCGGCAAGCCGCGCCCGGTGATCGTCTCCGACGACGTCGACACGCTCGTCGTGACCGACCCGAGCACGACGGTGAGCTACCTCGACCTCGAGAACACGCACCCCGGCGGGCGCGCGCTGTCGTTCGGTGGCGCCATCGCCGAGCAGATCGTGGCGCACGCGTCCGGCGAGCAGGGCACGTGCAGCCTCACCGCCGGGACCACGTTGCGCGACAGCATCTGCGTCGCGACCGCGCCGAACGTCGGGATCGGGGTGGAGGCATCGGCGACGGCGAGCGCGCAGATCACGGTCCGCAACGTCACGGCGATCGGCGGCAACGGCGGCAACGGGATCTTCGCGACCGCGAGTGGCGCGGCCGCGACCCTCGACCTCAGGATCGCGAACACGATAGCCCGCGGCGGCGCCTCGCCGCTCGCAGACGACATCGAAGCCGAGACAACCGACCCGCGCGCGTTCGTCGAGCTGACCGTCGGCTTCTCCGACTACCGCACCATCGACGCGCCGGCCGGCGAGGCGGGCGTCGACGACCGTGGCGGCAACGTCCCGAACACGCCGAGCTTCGTCGACGCGACGAACGGCGACTACCACGAGACGGCTGCGTCCTCGACGATCGGCAAGGGCGACACCGAGCCGGAGGACGGTCCGTTCGACGTCGACGGCGAGTCGCGCACGAGCGCGTTCGGCGCGTTCACCGACATCGGCGGCGACCAGTACCACGCACCGATTCCGGTGGACCCGGGAACGGGAGCGGGCGGGGGCGGAACGCCCGGCGGCGGCGGTGGCACGCCAAGTGGTGGCGGACCGGGCACGACGCCCGCTCCCGACAAGACGGCGCCCGTGCTTTCGCACGTGTCGCTCAAGCCGTCGGCGTTCGCGCTGACGCAGAGCGGGCGCAAGCGCAAGCCGCACGTCCACTACGAGACCACATTGAGCTTCACGGTGTCCGAGACGGCGGCGGTGCGAGGGACCGTGCTCGCGCAGGCAAAGGCGAAGGGCCGGCTCGTCGGCACGACGTGCCAGAAGCAGACGAAGAAGAACGCCAAGCGCAGGAGGTGCACGCGCTGGGTGCCGGTCGCCACCGCGTTCTCCGAACGCGCCGGCCGCGGCGCGAGCAAGCTTTCGTTCGCCGGCGGTTTCGGCGAGCACACGTTCAAGCCGGGCAGGTATCGCATGCAGCTCGTCGCGACGGATGCGGCGAAGAACCGCTCGCGCGTGAAGACCGTGACGTTCCGGATCGTGGAGGGCTGACCCTTGAGTGCTCGCAAGAACCTGAAGCTGCTCGTGCCCGTGCTGTCGGCTCTCGTGCTGGCGCTGGTGGTGAGCGCGTCGGCCGCGGGTGTCGCTGCGGCTGCGACGCGCTACGCCAGTCCGAACCCGCTCGATCCGTCGAACGGCACGTGTCTCGTGAGCAATCCCTGCGACTTCGCGACGGCGATCAACCAGGCGGCGGACGGCGACGAGGTGATCGTCGAAGCGGGGACCTATCCGTCGAATCTCGGCGTGGACGACCCGCCGTCGAAGCAGCTGTACAT
Source organism: uncultured Actinomycetes bacterium (assembly GCA_963715695.1). GTDB lineage: Bacteria > Actinomycetota > Thermoleophilia > Solirubrobacterales > Solirubrobacteraceae > Conexibacter. The sequence continues at coordinate 45,969 of OY970266.1, forward strand.
CCACGGCGAGGACGGCAAGCCGGCCCCGGTGATTTCGTCGAGCGCGCCGATCGAGCTGGCGATCGAGGACCCGCGCTCGCGCGTGAGCCGTCTCCGGCTCGAGAACACGTCCGGTTCGGGAACCGCACTCTCGTTTGGGGGAAGCATCGCCGAGCAGGTAGTCGCGATCGGAGCCGGCAACGTCGGCACATGCGAGCTGAGCGCCGGCACGCTGCGCGACACGGTGTGCGTCGCGACGGCAACCGCCGGAGCGGGGCTCCGCTTCGACGGCGCCACAGCTCCCGCGGCGCTGCGCAACGTCACCGCCGTCGCCTTGGGCAGCGCCGGGCTCGGGCTCGACGCCGGGCCCAGTGGCACCACCGTGGGGACCGAGCTCGACGTCACGAACTCGATCTTCCGCGGCGCGGCGAGCGACATCTTTGCCGACAGCCGCAACCTCTCGTTCGTCGTGGGGGCATTCGCGCTGCGCATTCGCTCGTCGAACTACGCGAGCAGTGCCTCGACCGACGAGTCCAACGCGTCCGTCTTCGACCTCGGTGGGCATCAGACGGTGGCACCGAAGTTCGTCGACGCGGCCGGCTTCGACTTCCGCGAGGCGCCGGGCTCGCCGACAATCGGTGCCGGCGTGACGGATGCGGCGAACGGGCCGCTCGACGTGAACGGCGCGCCGCGCGTCACGGCTGCGGGCGTGACCGACATCGGTGCGACGCAGGCGGTCCCGACGGTGACGCCGCCGGGCGGTGGAGGGGTCGGCAAGCCGCCGATAGATCGGACGGCGCCGGCGTTCTCGAAGTCGTCGTTTGCGCATCGGTCATTTGCGGTCGTGCCGAGTCGTGGGCACAAGCGCCTCCATGGCGTGCGCTATGGCGCGTCGGTGCGGTTCACCGTGTCGGAGGGAGCGTCGGTGCGCGGCGTCGTGTCCGTCAAGACGGCCGGTCGTGTGTCGGGCAAACGCTGCGTGAAGGCGACGAGCGGGAATCGCAAGGCGAAGGCGTGCATGCGCTGGGTCACCGTCGGGACAGCGTTCACCAAGCAGGTGAAGGTGGGTGCGAGCACGGTCGCGTTCTCCGGCAGGTTCGGCCACCACGTCCTGAAGCCGGGCTCGTACCGGCTCGCGCTCGCCGCGACCGACGCCACCCACAACCACTCCCGCGTCAAGACCATCGACTTCCGCATCGTGAAGGGCTAGCGCATGTCATTGCCGAATCTCCGCAAGTCCCGTCACATCCTCGCTCGGGGGCTGGTGCTCTCACTGCTCGTCGCGGTCCTCGTCGCGGGCGTCGCCGACGCCGCGCAGCGCTATGCAGTGCCCGTGCCGCAGGCGGGTGCCGACTGCTCGCAGGGCAAGCCCTGCGACGTTCTGACGGCGGTGATGGGCGTCGGCGTGGCCGGCGGCGACGAGGTGATCGTCGAACCGGGCGACTACCAGCTCAGCAACGACGTGATCGGCGCGGTGCCGCTCGACATCCACGGCGTGGCAGGGCAGCCGCGGCCCATCATCACCTCGACGTCAAGCAACGAGGTCCTCGAGGCGGCTGACGGCTCGACCGTCCGCTACCTCGACCTGCGCGCAACAGGCACGAGCAACGAGGGGTTGGTGATGGGCACCGGCACCGCCGAGCAACTCGTGGTGCGGTCTGCGGGGAGCACGGGGTGCGTCATCGCTGGAACGCTGCTGCGCGACAGCGTCTGCATCAGCTCAGGCGATGACTATGCCATCGACGCCCGCGCTCACATCGGCGCGCCGACGATCTTGCGCAACGTGACCGCAGTCGACCGGACCGCCCTCGCTGCCGGCATCCGCTTGTACGACGGCGTAGGTGGCACGCCGGCTGCGCCGGCGGAGGTGTCGCTCGTCAACGTGATTGCGCGCGGTGACAGTGGCGGTGATCTCTACGCAGAGGTGAAGACCCAAGGGACTATCCGCGTGTCGCTGTCGCATTCGAGCTTCAGCACGAGCCTCGCGACCGAGGACGGCTTCAATGGCGGCGTGCCGCTGGCGCCGGGTCACCTGCTGTGGTCCGACGACGGCACGAACCAGTCGGCGTCGCCGGTGTTCGTGAATCCGGATGCGTTCGACTTCCGTGAGGCGCCGGGCTCGCCGACGATCGGTGCGGGTGTGACGGATGCGGCGAACGGGCTGTTCGATGTCGATTTGAATCCGCGGGTTTCGAGCGCGGGGGCGACGGACATCGGTGGGGCGCAGGTGCCCTTGCCGTTCGTCAAGGGGCCGCCCCCGCCGACCGACCGGACGGCGCCGGTCTTCTCGAAGGCGTCGTTCGCGTTCGCTGCGTTCGCGGTCAAGCCGGCCGGCCACCAGAAGCTCAAACGGCACGTCCACTACAGCTCGTCGGTGCGCTTCTCGCTGTCCGAGGCGGCATCGGTGCGCGGGACGGTGCTTACGAAGAAGGGGCATCGCTGGGTGTCCGTCGGGACGGCGTTCTCGAAGCGATTCAAGCAGGGGAAGGCGAAGGTGTCGTTCTCCGGCAAGGTCGGCCACAAGACGCTGAAGCCGGGCAGCTACCGCATGCAGCTCGTCGCGACCGACGCGGCGAAGAACCGTTCGCGCACGACGACCCTGGCGTTCAAGGTCGTCAAGGGATGAGGCCGCCCGCCCGCGTCCTGTCGATCATCGTGCTTGCGCTGCTGCCGAGCGCAGTCGTCACGAGCGCCGCGTCGGCCACGCAGCGCTACGCGAGTCCGAATCCCGCCAACCCGATCATCGGGGCCTGCACGGTTGACGATCCGTGCGGCTTCTTCACCGCGGTGCAGAGTGCGTCCGACGGTGACGAGGTGATCGTCGAGCCTGGCACGTACTCGGGCGACATCGGCCCGGTCGACTTCTTGGGCAAGGCTGTCTCGATCCACGGGATCGCGGGTCAGTCACGGCCTGTGGTCGCGATGAACGGCCCGCACGGCCTCGTGCTCGGCGACCCGCGCTCGCATGTCTCCGACCTCGAGCTCGACAACCACGGCGGTCCTGCGCTCGAGCTGGCGGGCGGCCTCGCCGAGCGGCTCGTCGTCGTCGCCGCCGACGGGTGCGAACTGACCGGCGGCACGCTGCGCGACACCGTCTGCGTCGCCACGGCCACCGAGGCTGCTGCCGTGCGCGTCGAGCAGGCCGGACTCACGACGCTCGCTGCCCTGCGCAACGTCACGGCGATTGCTCGCGGGACCGCTGGCTACGGAATCCGCGCGGTTCCCACGAGCACGGGCGACGTCCAGGTCACGGTGCTCAACACGATCGCGCATGGTGCCGCGGGCGACCTCTTCGCGGACGCGAGGGATGGAACCGCCACGATCGAGCTGCGGGCCTCCAACTACGCCACGGCGGTGAGGTCGGACCCAGTCACCGCAGCGATCGTCGACGACGGCGGCCATCAGCTGACGGCGCCGCTGTTCGCCGACGCCGACGCGTTCGACTACCACGAGCTTGCCGGCTCGCCGACGATCCGCGCCGGTGTCACGGACCCGCTGGATGCCGCGACGCTCGACCTCGATGGCGAGCCGCGGGCGCGACTGGGCTTCACGGACATCGGTGCCGACGAGTTTCCGGTGCCCGTGCCCGGGCATGTGCCTGTGCCTGTGCCAGCGCCTCCGACGATCGTGCCGCCACGGCCCGGACGGCCGCACGACACAACGGCGCCGGTGCTCTCCAGGCCGTTGTTCTCGGTGTCGGCGTTCGCGGTGAAGGCGAGCGCTCGTACGCCGGAGCCGCCTGTCCACTATCGCGCGTCGGTGCGCTTCTCGCTGTCCGAGGCGGCGACCGTGCGAGGGAGGCTGCTCGTCAAGCGCGGCCATCGCTGGGTGTCAGCCGGGATCGCGTTCTCGAAGCGCTTCAAGCAGGGGAACGCAAAGCTGTCGTTCGCGGGCAACCTCGGCCATGCGACGCTGAAGCCCGGCGTCTACCGGCTCGCGCTCGTCGCGACCGACGCGGCGAAGAATCGTTCGCGCACGACGACGCTCACGCTCAAGGTCGTGCGCGCGTAGGCCGACCTACAAGGGGACGACGTGCTGCCGCGCTCGGTAGCATGCGTCGTCGCGCGATCCCCGGTAGCTCAATTGGCAGAGCATTCGGCTGTTAACCGAAGGGTTGTTGGTTCGAGTCCAACCCGGGGAGTATCGAAGACCTCCGCCCAGAGGGAGCTTTGAGGGATGCCGCAGCGCAGCATGCACGAGGACGATCCGTTGGAGGATTTCGATCCTCGTGCGATCGCGCTCGACGGTGTCGAGAAGGTGGTGCAGGTAGCGGGCAGCGGGCCGGCGGTGATCGTGATGACGGAGATGCCGGGCATCAGCCCGCATGTCGCTCGCTTCGCGCGCTGGGTCCGTGACGCTGGGTTCACCGTCTACATGCCGTCGTTGTTCGGGCGCGACGGGGCGGTGCCGCAGGTCGAGGAGGGCGTCGAGGTCTTCCGGCGGGCGTGCGTGAGCGCGGAGTTCCGTGCGCTCGCGGTCAACGAGTCGAGCCCGGTGACGCAATGGCTTCGGTCGTTGGCGCGGCTGGCGCACGGGGAGTGCGGCGGTCCGGGGGTTGGTGCGATCGGGATGTGCTTCACGGGCAACTTCGCGCTGACGATGATGCTCGAGCCTGCGATGCTCGCGCCGGTCCTGGCCGAGCCGACATTGCCGCTCGACGACCCTGCCGGGCTGGAGATCGCTCCCGAGGAGCTGGTTGCGGTGCGCGAGCGCCTGGAGCGGGAGGACCTGACCGTGATGGCTTACCGCTTCGAGGGCGACAAGTTCTGCAAGGCGCAGCGGTTCGCTGCCTACTCGGAGGCGCTCGGCGACCGCTTCGTCGGACGCGTGCTGCCCGACAGTGCGGCCAGCACCGACCTCGCGCCGTTCTTCGAGCATGTGGTGGCGAGCCCGCACAGCGTCGTGACCGCCCACCTGATCGACGAGGAGGGCCAGCCGACGATCGCCGCCCGCGACGAGATCCTGGCGTTCTTCGCGCAGCGGCTCGCTGCCTGACAACCGGCGGGGGAGCGTTCAGGGGTCGCGCCGCTGACGGCGCGACAGGAAGAGCACGGCGCCTGCGAGCAGCAGCAGCGGGACGAAGATCAGCACGAGCGGAGTGGAGCCTTTCGATGGGCTCCTGCCGCTGCCGAGATGCGCCGTGTCGAGCTGCCGGCCGTTGGCCGCCGCGAGCCGCTCGACGGCGGTGAGCGCGCCGCGGGCCATCGCATCCGCGCTGTTCGAGCCCGACGGGCGGGGGAGGGCGGCGACGATCGCCGCGCCCTTCGGCCCGACAGCGAACGTCCCGTAGCCGTTCGGCATCACCGTCAAGAGCGGCTGGGGCGCGTTGTTCTTGATCTCGCTTTCGAGGAAGCGCGCGTACAGGCGCGGGTTTCCGAACATCAGCGGGACGCCGCCGAGGTCCGCGCGCGCTGCGACAATCGCAACCTTGATCGGGAAGCCAGCCTTCTTCGCGCGTCCGGTCAGATCGTCGAGCTGCTTGCGCAACAAGGGAGCGGTCGCCGGGTGGTACGGGTAGTAGACGTCCTGCAGCAGCAGCACGTCGCTCGGCGGGTCGGCGTCGGCGCGCGCGGCTGGCGGCGGCGCGAGCAGCGCGAGGGCTACCAGCCCCAGCGTCACGGCCACCACGGTGCTGCCGGGACCGCGTGCGTCGCGCTGCTCGCTGCGGCGATCTTCGCCGGTTGCGACGCTCAGTCGCCCACGCCCACGTTCACGCCCGCGGGTGGCGCGGGAGCGCGTGCGGCTGCGCGTCTGCAACCCGTCCCGGCCGGCCGCGGGTTGGCCTTCCGGCTTCCTGCCTACGGCCCGCGCGTCGCGCGCGCCGCGCCGGTCGGCGGGCTCCGCTGCGAGCGCACGGTCGGCCGGCGCGTCGAGGCGCATCTGGAGATCTTCGCGCGCGGGCGCGTCGTGCCGCTCCCGCCGGGGATCGGGATCGCACCGCCGCTGCGCCGCCGCGGCGCGTACGTGCTCGGTGGCCGCTGCTCCTACGCGATTCGCACGGCCGAGCCGACCGGCCTGCTGGAGCTGAGAGCCGGCGACCCCACTGACCCCACGCTCACGCTCGGGCAGCTGTTCGACGTCTGGGGCCAGCCGCTCGGACGCATCCGCCTCGGCTCCTTCCATGGAACGGTTCGCGCGTACCTGAGCGGAATTCGCTGGCACGGCGACCCGCGCGCAATCCAGCTGCGACGCCACGCAGTGATCGCGCTCGCGCTCGGTCCAGCGATCCCGCGACACGCGACCTACGTCTTCCCGCGGCGCGACTGATCGGGACGGCGACACGCCGCGCAGCGTAACGCGCAGCGCCGGCGGCGAACGCCGGGAAAGCGGTCAGTAGCCGACGGGGTGGCGGACGGTGAAGCCGTCGCCGGTGCGCATCGCGCTCTGCCAGCGCGAGGGCTTCGCGCCGCTCGTGTCGTAGCGCAGGCCCGCGACCACCATGTAGACGTGGTCGGGGTTGGAGTAGATCGTGATCCAGCGACCGGGCCCCGCATCGCCGTAGGACATCAGGCCGCTGGAGTCCTCGCTGGCGTCGAGCAGGCCGCCGCCGTGCAGCGCGTAGCTGACCGAGCCCGAGCAGTCGTAGCCCTTGTCATCCCAGGTCGCATGGCCGCCGCCCCACAGGTACGGCGTGCTCGCGATCGCGTTCGCCGCGGCGATCGTCGCCTGGATCGCGGGCGGTGCGTCAGTCGGTGCGGTGGCGGTGCCGTTGGCGAGCAGGGTCGCGCTGCCGGCCGGTGCGGCGACCGGGGGCGTGCCGGCCGGTGGCTGGAGCGTCGTGTGGCCGTCGACCGCCTGGCGCAGCGCGGCTACGACGCGCGCGCCGGCGATCCCGTCGGCCTTGAGCTGCCGGCTGCGCTCGAACGCCTTCACGTTGCGGGTTGTCTGCGGGCCGAAGATCCCGGCGCGCGGCGTTGGGAAGCCTGCGCGCGTGAGGTAGTCCTGCAGCACGCGCACGTCGCGACCGTGCGCACCCCGCCGCAGCGTGCGCTGGCCGAGGTGAGCGCTCAGGACGGGCTTGGCCTTGGGCTTCGCCTTCGGCGGCGTCGTGCCGAGCACCGCGCCACCGGCTGCGGCGCCATCGGCGCTCGCGCCGCCGCTCGCAGGGGCCGCCTGCGCCGCGGGGGCGATCAGGCCCGCGAGCACGAGCATGGCGAGCGAGAGCGAACGTGTGCGGGAAGGGAACGACACGACGACCACAGCTGAGATCGACAGCACGTGCGCACGCCTGGAGCGCTGCACGAAACCCTGCAGCGGGCCGGGCTAGGAGCCGCTGAGGTCGTGGCGCAGATGCGGCAGGCGCCGTGGCGGGTCATCCCGCATCAGTCGCGGCACCGTCACGAGCCGGTAGTGGCGGCGCCGCAGCCCGCGCACGATTGCCGGCAAGGCGGCGATCGTCTGCGTGCGCGTGCCGCCTGCGTCGTGCAGCAGCACGATCGAGCCGGACTTCGCACGCGACAGCACGCCGCGCACGATCGCGCGGACACCGGGCTGGCGGTAGTCCTCGCTGTCGATCGACCACAGCACCATGAGCATCCGGTAGCGGCGCAGAAGCCGCAGCGTCGCCTGGTTCCACGAGCCGTAGGGCGGCCGGAAGAGCTGCGGCAGCGATGCGCCGTAGCGGTGCAACTGCTGCGCCTGGACGAGGATCTGCTTGCGCTGCGCGCGCGGCGAGAGGCGCTCGAGCATCACATGTCCCTCGGTGTGGTCGCCGATCGCTGCGCCCATCCGCAGCTCGCGCCGCAGCACCTGGTGGAAGTCCGGGACCATGAAGCCGACCTCGAAGAACGTTGCCGGCACGTGCAGACGCCGCAGCTGCGCGAGCACGCGTGGCGTGTAGGGGCCGGGACCGTCGTCGAACGTCAGCGCGACCTCCCGCCGCTCGCCGCCGCCGCTCACGACGTACGGCGTGCGCTTGCGGACCCGCTCGACCGCGAGCGCGTCGCGGTCGACTTGATGCGGGCGCTGGCGCTTGGCGATGCGACGCGGTGTCGTCGTCGTGGGTCGAGCCGCGATGCGGGCGCTGTCGTCGGACCGCGACGCCGTGAGCCCGAGCAGCACGGCGAGCAGGAGCGCTGGGATCACGAGCAGGCGCCTCACCGTCAAGACCCTAACGAGGGACCCTTCTCGAACGCGATTCGTGCGCGACGGCGGCTGGAGCGCCCTTCGGCCTCGTGTCGCGCCCGGACGGCGCAGTCGCTTGCGTGCGGCGTGCCGCTGCGGCGCATGAAACGTCCGCGGCGCGCGGGTAGCGTCCCGGGCGAGCTGGCTCGCGCTCGCGCACGGCTCCTCCCTCCAAAGCAGCTCGTCGCAGCTCACCGAAAGGACTCGCCCATGAGGATTCCCCGCACGTGCACGGCTGCGCTCGCGGCCGCCGCGCTCACGCTCGCGCTTGCCGCTCCGGCCGGTGCGAGGACACTGTCCGGCACCGTCGTCCACCACAACCGGCACGCCCACAGCTTCGTCGTCGCCGTTCGCGGCGGCGGTCTGCGCGCCGTCCATGCGGCGAAGCTGCCGCCGGTCGGTCACGTCGTGCGGGTTCGCGCGCGTCTGCTGCACAACCACACGTTCGCCGCGCAGCACGTCCACGTTGGTGCCCGCCATCGCGGCCACGTCCGCCTGCGTGGCGTCGTGACGTTCGCCGACCGCCACCGCAGCCGGATCGTGCTCTCCTCGAATGGTGTTTCGCTGCTCGTGAGCACGCACGGCGCGCGCGGCCGCGGTCATGGCGCTCATGCAGCGAGCGATGCCCCGGCGACGCCGGCTCCGTCGGACGCCGCGACGCCCGCGCCGGGCACGAAGGTCGACGTCCAGGCGGACGTGCCGAGCGACGGCACGACCCCCGTCGCGCAGACGGTCACCTCCGACGGCAAGGCCTTTTCGATCAACCTCGAGGGCACGATCCTCGACGTCGACCCGAAGAACCACACCGTCACGATCTCGGCGGACGACGACTCGCTCTCGGGCGGGAAGATCACGATCACCGTGCCCGACTCGATCGACCTGGCGGTGCTGTCGATCTTCGCTGGCCAGGAGGTCGACCTCTCGGCGCTGCTGGGCTCGGACGGCGACGGATCGCTCTCGCTCGATGGCATCGCCGGCGACAGCGACAGCGGCGCGGCGGACGATCCGAGCGGGATGATCGGCTCGCTGTTCGGCGACGACAGCGGCGACGGCCTCGACTTCTAGCGACCGGGGCGGGCGGAGTGGCATGGAGCCGCTCTGCCCGCGACCGGGCTGCTGGCGGGGGAGCCCGGCCAGTAGGCTCAGGGGCGAGCTTTCGCCCCGTATCGCCGAGGATCCGTGTCGCAGCCTCTTCCTGAGCAGTCCTGCCGGGCCAGCCTGCCGCTGGAGGGCGTTCGTGTGCTCGACATGGCCGACGGCAAGGGCGAGCTGTGCGGGCGCTACCTCGCCGACCTCGGCGCCGACGTCGTGCGCGTCGAGCCGCCGGGCGGTGGCGCGTCGCGACGGATCGGTCCGTTCCACGAGGGCTCGAGCCTCCACTTCGCGACGCGCAACGCGAGCAAGCGTGGCGTTGCGCTCGACGTCGAGCAGGCAGGCGGCCGCGCACGGCTGCTCGCGCTGCTCGACGTAGCCGACGTCTGGATCGAGACGACGCGACCCGGAACGCTCGCGGCGCTGGGGCTCGACGCCGACAGCGTGCGTGCGCGCAATCCGGCGCTCGTCGTGCTGTCGATCAGCGACTTCGGTCAGAGCGGTCCGTACCGCGACTGGGTGGCGACCGAGCCCGTGCATGCAGCGCTCGGCGGCGTCCTGAGCCGCTCCGGACTGCCCGGCCGCACCCCCCTCGTGCCGCCGGCCGGGATGCTGTGGGAGGCAGCCGCAGTGCAGGCTGCCTGGGGAGCGTTGATCGCCTATTGGAATCGCCTGGAGACCGGTCGTGGCGACCACGTCGACGTCTCGCTGTTCGAAGCAGCGCAGCAGGCGCTCGATCCGGTCTGCGGGACGATCGGCACCGCGTCGGCGGCGAAGCCGCTGGACCCCACGCGCGACCGCCCGCCCGCAGGGCTCTACCCGATCTTCCCGTGCGCGGACGGCTACGTGCGGATCGTCGTGCTCGCGCCGCGCGCGTGGCATGCGCTGCGCGACTGGATCGGGCTGCCGGAGCGCTTCCGCGAGGTGGCGTTCGACTCGATCGCCACGCGCCGCGAGCACCTCGAGGAGCTGTACCCGCTCTACCGCGCGTTCTTCGCCGACAAGGGCAAGCTCGCGCTGACGAGCGAGGGGCAGGCGCGGGGGATCCCGATCGCGCCGGTGCTGGACACGGCCGACGTGCTTGCCGCCGAGCACTACCGCGAGCGCGGCGCGATCGCCAGGACGGAGATCGCACCCGGCGTGCGGGCCGACGTCCCGACGGGCTTCGTGGAGGTCGACGGGGTGCGCGCCGGGATCCGCCGTCGCGCGCCCGAGGTCGGCGAGCACGATGCCGAGGTGCTCGCCGAGTGGGCGCAGCCGCGCGAGGCCACGGCGCCACCGCTCGCGGCGGGCGCCGCGTCCGCAGCGGCTGCCACGCCGCGCCGCCCGCTCGCCGGCCTGCGCGTGCTCGACCTCGGCGTGATCGTGCTCGGTGCGGAGGTCGCGCGGCTGTTCGCCGACCAGGGCGCCGAGGTCGTCAAGGTCGAGAGCAGCGCCTATCCCGACGGTGCGCGCGAGAGCGCGCACGGCTTCGCGCTCGGGCACCGCAACAGCAAGAGCATCGGGGTCAATCTTCGCGACCCCGAGGGCGTCACACTGTTCCTGAAGCTCGTCGCTGCATCCGACGTCGTGCTGTCGAACTTCAAGCCCGGCACGTTGGAGAAGCTCGGGCTCGGTCCGGACGTCCTGCGCGCGGCGAACCCGCGGATCGTCACCGTCGCGAGCAGCGCGGTCGGCGCTACCGGGTCGTGGAGCGGCTGGGCTGGCTACGGGCCGCTCGTGCGCTGCGCCGCCGACGTCACGAGCCGCTGGCGCTACCCCGACGACGCAGGCAGCTTCAGCGACGGCACGACGATCTACCCCGACCACTATGGAGGCCGCGTCGCCGCCGTCGCCGGCCTCGCCGCGCTGATCGCACGCCGCCAACACGCTGGAGCCGTCGAGGTCCGCTCCTCGCAGGCGGAGGCGATCCTTGCCGAGTTCTCCGACGTGCTCGCGCACGAGTCGCTGTCGCCGGGCGCGACTGCCGTGCCACCGGGCAACGCGCATCCGGACGCGGCACCGTGGGGCGTCTACCCGTGTGCCGGCGACGACGAGTGGTGCGCGATCACGGTCCGCGACGACGAGGACTGGCGGCGTCTGCGGGCGGTCCTCGGCGAGCCGGACTGGGCACTCGACCCGGCGTACGCGACGGCTGCCGGACGGATCGCCGCCCGCGACGCGCTCGACCGCGAGCTGACCGCCTGGACGCAGACGCACGCGCCGCGCGCGCTCGCCGAGCTGCTGCAGACGGTGGGTGTGCCGGCCGGTCACATGCAACGTGTTGACGAGGTGCTCGCAGACGTGCACCTGCATGCGCGCGGCTACTTCCGCACGCTCCAGCAGCCGGGCTTCGGTCCGCTCACGCTGGAGAACGGTCCGTTCGTCTCGGCCACGCTCCCGCAACCGGCGCTGGAGTCGGCACCGCGCTTTGGCGAGCACACGCGCGCGCTGTGTGCCCAGCTGCTCGGGCTCGGCGACGCGGAGATCGAGCGGTTGCTCGCGGCCGGCGTGATCGAAGCCGATGGACAGGAGCTGGCCGGACAGCCAAACTCCTTCGCGTCACCGATGCCGGGAGGGACCGCATGAAGCTCTACGTCTGTTGGGGAACGTTCCAAACGCCGCGGCCGGGCGGGCACCCGTGTCGCACCGCCTTTCACGCGCTGCGCGACGCCGGCTACGAGCCGGAGGTGGTCAAGTCCTACGGCTTCGCGCCGCTGCCGGACGCGCTCAACGCGACAGCCGGGCGCAAGGAGGTCAAGCGCCTGACGGGCCAGTCGTGGGTGCCCGTGATGGTGGCCGACGACGGCACCGTCGTGCAGGACTCGAAGGCGATCGCCGCCTGGGCGAAGGCGCACCCGGCGAGCGCGGCCGCCGCGTAGGCGGCACCGCAGCGCGCGACCTACGCCGGCTCGCGCGCGAACCGCTCGACGAGGTCGGCCGCGCGCTCGGCACCGTCGTGCGCGCGTGCCCATGCCGCGAGCTCTTGCACGCGCGCCGCGATCGCCCGATCCTCCAGCGCTCGCCGCACCGCGAGCCGGATCCCGCGGGCGGAGGCGAAGCGCCACGGCAGCCGCACGCCGGCACCGGCCCAGTCGAGCCGTGCTGCGTTCTCGCCCATGTCGCCCGCGACGGGACAGGCGACGACGGTCGCGCCGGAGCTGATCGCCCGCACCATCGTCCCGTGACCTACGTGGCAGACGACGACGGCGCAGCGGGGCATCGTGCGCGCGTAGGAGAGCCACTCGACCAGGCGCGCGTTGTCCGGCACACGCAGCGGGCGCTCCAACGGCCGCCGGTTCCAGGTGGCGAGCACGCGCACCGGCTCGCCGTCGAGCCCTGCGAGCGCCGCGCGCAGGAGACGGTGGTCGCGGTCGTGAGCGGTCGAGGGTGCGACGAGCACGAGCGGCTCCTCGCCCGGCGGCAGCTCGACCTCGTCGGCCGGCGGCTCCCACAGCAGCGGCCCGACGACATGCGTGTGGGTTGGCCACGTGCGCGGGTACTCGAGCTGCGGGAACGTCCCGACCATGCACAACTGCTCGCTCAGTCCGCCATGGAAGCGCGCGACCGGCGCCAGTCCGAGCTGGCCGCGCGCATGGTTGAGGTCGTTGCGGCCGTGCTCGAGGCCGCGTGCGACGAGCGGGTCCAGCTTGCTCCACAGCCGTCGCCCGAGCGCGCCCCGCGGCATCCGCGCGCCGAACGAGTAGGGCGGCGCGCCAGGCGGCGGGGCAGGGTGGACGTGTGGGATCAGCGTCGCGACCGGGACGCCCTCGAGCTCGCCGGCAAGCGACGGGCCGAGCGTGAGGATGTCCGCGACCACCGCGTGCGGGCGCAGCTCCGCGATCTGCGGGCGCGTGTGGCCCGCGGCTTTCACGACCGCCTCGTACGGCGTCAGCGGGCGGTCCTCGGTGGGGAAGACCTGGTACTCCGGCGCCGGAGTGAACGCCATCCCGCCAGCTTTGACATGCAGGCGCCAGCGCTCCCACGTCTCCAGCGTCACCGCATGACCACGCCGAGCGAGGGCGCTTCCAAGCGCCAGCATGGGGAATGCGTGCCCGGGGTCGCCGAAGGCACCGAGGAACAGGCGCAACGGAGGATCTGCCTGAACGGCAGGTCCGGCCGGGAGGTCTTGGTAGCTTTGGCTAGGTTTGGTCAACTTCGGCATGGACGACCGGTGAGACGACGAACGCGGACTGACGACGCAGGAAAGCGCAAACGGCCGCGAGGATACGGCGAGACACTCTCTCCGGGCGCCGACGCGGTCCGTCCGCGCTTCGGCACGCTGCTCGCCACGGCTGCAGCCGTGGTGCTGGCGGCAGCGATCGTCGCGTTCGTGCTCGTCGCCGTCTTCGGGCACGGCGACACCGCCAGGTCTCCGGCCGGGATCGGCACGGCAGCGCTCGCGCTGGTCGCTGCTGCCGTGCTCGTGCGGGCACTGATCGTCGTGCGCGGCGAGCAGACGCAGCTGGCGCGGCGCGAGGCCGACGCGCTGCGGATGGCCGACCTCGACGACCTCACCGGCCTCGGCAACTACCGCATGTTCACGCGTCAGCTCGCCGCTGAGGTCGCGCGCTCGCGCCGCCACGATGATCCCTTCTCGCTCGTGCTGCTCGACCTCGACGGCTTCAAGGCGATCAACGACGAGATCGGGCACCTCGCCGGCGACGACGCGCTGCGGCTCGTCGCGGGCGCGCTGCAGGGAGCGCTGCGCGAGGAGGACGTCTGCTGCCGTCAGGGCGGCGACGAGTTCTCCGTGATCGCGGTGCGCGCCGGCGAAGAGGAGGCACGCGAGCTGGCCGAACGGCTCGTCCACGCGATCGAGGCCGTCCCGTTCGCGGGGAGAGAGGGCGAAGCACGCCTGAGCGCGAGCGTCGGCTGGGCGACGTTCGGCTACCCGGCTCGCAGCGTCGACGAGCTCGTGATGCGTGCCGACGCTGCACTGCGCCAGGGCAAGCGCGCGAACGGCGGAGCAGCGGCTGCCGCCGCAGCTGCGGCGCACGAGCCGCAACACCGGCCCAGCGGCCGGCTCGGCCGCGCGGAGACGGCGCGCCTCACCTTGCTGTCCGGGCTTGCGCGGGCCCTTGCCGGCGCGCACGACGAGCGCGCGCTGACGGAGACGACAGCTGCATTCCTCGCGGGCGGCTTCGACACCGTCGGCGCTGCGGTCGTGGCGGTCAGCGAGGACCGCGATCCGCGGCTCGCGGCGCTCAGCTCCGGCGAGCAGGGCGGCGCGGACGTGCTCGGAGCGCTCGCCGAACGCCCGCTCGTCTCACGCGCGCTGGCCGCCGCCGGGCCGGCACTCGTCGAGGACGATGTGGCGCTCAAGTGGGTCGAAGCCGATGCTGCGGTCGTGCGCTGCGAGCTTGCCGTCGCGGTGCTGGAGGAGTCCCGCCTGTGGGGCTACATCACGATCGCGTGCGATCGGCCCTACGCCTACGGCCTGCCGGAGCGCGCGCTCGCCGAGGCGATCGCCGAGCAGCTCGGCCGCGCGCTGACCTGCCGGCGGCTGCTCGACCGCCTGCGCGATGCAGGCTTCGGCGAGCTGTACCGCGTCGCGGTCGGCAACGCAGCGGCGAGCGAGACGGAGTCGTGGCGGATCGCCGAGCTGGCGTGGCAGACCGGCCGCGCGCTCGCGCTCGGCGACGGCGACCTGCGCGCGCTCTACCTCGCCGCGCTGTTCCACGACGTTGGCACCGTCGGCGTCCCGGCCGCGTTGCTCGCGCGCCCCGGCGAGCTGCACGAGGACGAGCAGGCGGTGCTGCGCGAGCACGCGCCGATCGGCGAACGGATGCTGCGCGCGCTGCCGCTGCTGCGGGAGGCGGCGCCGATCGTCCGCCACGAGCACGAGCGCTTCGACGGCGGCGGCTACCCGGACGGGATCGCCGGCGACGAGATTCCGCTGCCGGCGCGGATCCTGCTCGCCTGCGACGCGTTCGTCTCGATGACCTCGGCGCGCCCGTGGCGGCCGGCGCGCACGGCGGAGGCCGCGCGGGCGGAGCTGCGGCGTGCGGCTGGCACGCAGCTCGATCCGCGCGTGGTGGACGCGCTGCTGGAGATCCTCGCGACCGGGCGCAGCGCCGCGGTGCGCGCGCCGGCGCCGAGCACCGCCGTCGTCTAGCGGCGACGGCCCGGCGCGCGGCCTACTCGGCTGCCAGCTCGGCGACGAGCCGCAGCTGAGTGAGCCGCTCCTCGGCCGTCCAGGCCATCGGCGTGACGCCGAGCGTGCCGACGCCTGCGTCGCGGAAGACGGCGAGCCGCTCGCGCACGACGTCCTTCGGCCCGCACAGCGAGACGAGGTCGATCAGCTCGTCCGGCAATGCAGCACCGGCCTCCTCGCGCTTGCCGTCGAGGTAGAGGTCCTGCACCTTCTTCGCCGCGTCGGCGAAGCCGTAGCGCTGCGCGAGGCGGTTGTAGAAGTTCTGCTCGCGCGAGCCCATCCCGCCGATGTAGAGCGCGAGGAACGGGCGCATCACGTCGCGCGCTGCCGCGCGGTCGTCGGTGATGAAGACGCTGACCGTCGGGGCGATGTCGAAGCCGTCGAGGCTGCGCCCGGCGCGCGCTGCACCCTCCTCGAGGTGCGTGCGGAACTCGCCGACATGCTCGGGCGAGAACAGCGTCGGGATCCAGCCGTCGGCGATCTCGCCCGCGAGCGCCGTGTTCTTCGGCCCGATCGCCGCGAGGTAGATCGGGATCCGCTCCTGCACCGGCGCGATCGTCAGCTTCAGCGCCTTGCCGGGACCGTCGGGCAACGGCAGCTCGAGCGTCTCGCCGTGGAACTCGACGCGCTCGCGTGCGAGCGCCATCCGCAGGACCGCGATGTACTCGCGCGTGCGCTGGAGCATCTTGCCGTAGCGCTGGCCGTGCCAGCCCTCGGCGACCTGCGGGCCGGAGGCGCCGACGCCGAGCAGCATCCGCCCGCCCGACAGCTGGTCGAGCGTCGCGGCCGTCATCGCCGTCATCGCCGCGCTGCGAGCGGGGATCTGGAAGATCGCCGAGCCGAGCTTGATCGTGCTCGTTCCGGCAGCAAGCCAGGCGAGCACGGTCGCGGCATCGGAGCCGTACGCCTCCGCAGCCCAGACGGAGTCGTAGCCGAGCCGCTCGGCCTCCTGCACGATCGAGAGCTGCTCCTGCGCGGTGAGGCCGAGACCCCAGTAGCCGATGTGGACGCCGAGCTTCATGACGGATGGTCCTTTCGCTTGACCTAGAGGGCGTCGCCGGGGCGCTCGAAGATGATCTCCGGCACGAGGCAGGCGGGGGAGAGCCGCAGCAGCATGCGCACCGACTCGGCGATGTCCTGCGTCGTGATCATCGCCTCGGCGGGGACGCCGCCGGCCTTCGCGAACTCCGTCATCGGCGTGTCGACGAAGGCGGGGCAGAGCGCGCACGACTTGATGCCCTCGGGCGCGAGCTCCTTGTTCATCGCCTCCGTCCAGCCGACGACGCCGGCCTTCGTCGCGGAGTAGACCGACAGCCACGCCTGGCCGCGCTTGCCGGAGATCGAGGAGGTGTTGACGACCTGCGCGCTCTTGTGCTCGGCGGCTGCCGCGCGCAGCATCTCCGTGCATTCGCGGTAGAAGAGGATGATCGTGCGGAGGTTGACCTCGAGCTGCATGTCGAGGCGCTTCGTCTGGATCTCCGCGACCGGCGCGCCGATCCCGACTCCCGCATTGTTGACGAGCACGTCGAGGCGGCCGAAGCGCTCGCGGTGCGCGGCGACGACCGCCTGCACGGCGGCCTCCTCGGACAGCGGCGCGGCCACGTCCTGCACGTCGTAGCCCTCGGCCCGCAGCTCGTTGGCTGCCGCGGTGAGCTTGTCCGGCCGGCGAGCCGCGAGCGTCAGCGCGTAGCCCTCCTCGCCGAGCATCCGGGCGATTGCCAGCCCGATGCCACTCGAGGCTCCCGTCACGATCGCTGCGCGTTGCGCCATGCTGTCCGTCCTCCGATGTCGGCCCTGAAGCTCTGTATCCAATCACGCGGCTGGGCGCGCGGCCACCGGTCTGCCTGTGGCTGGATGGCAGCGGCATGAGCAAGCGCTCGCAGGGAGCCCGCGACGGCACGCACACGCCGGAGATCGTCATCCTCGGGTTGATCGCGGTGCTCGTGCTCGGGGCGCTCGTGCTCGGTGGCGGGAAAGGCGCTGCGCACCGTTCCGCAGCGTCCGCGAAGACCGTTTCCGCGGCCCACATCGCGCTCGTCGAGCGGCGCGTCGAAGCGCTGCGCGGGCTGCGCTTCCGTCATCCCGTGCCGGTCGCGATCGTCTCGCCAGCACAGGCGCGCGCGATCGGGCTCGCGGAGGACCGCCGCGTCGAGACGCCGGCGCAGCGCCACGTGCACGAGGAGCTGCTGAAGCTGATCGGCCTGCTCGGCCCGCATGACGACCTCGAGCGGATCGGCGCGACGGTGCTGAGCGAGCAGGTGGCCGGCTTCTACGACCCGCACACCAAGAAGCTCGCGCTGGTGCGCGGTGCCGGCGTCGACGACATCACCCTCGCGCACGAGCTGACGC
Organism: uncultured Actinomycetes bacterium; assembly: GCA_963715695.1. Classification (GTDB taxonomy): domain Bacteria; phylum Actinomycetota; class Thermoleophilia; order Solirubrobacterales; family Solirubrobacteraceae; genus Conexibacter. The sequence goes on from OY970266.1 coordinate 63,649, forward strand.
ACGCGCTCGAGGACCAGCACTTCGGGATCGAGCGGCTCGACAGCGGAGGCGACGACGACGCAGCGACCGCCGGGCAGGCACTCGTCGAGGGCTCGGCTACGGAGCTGATGCTGCTCTACGCGATGCGCTACCCGGACAGCGCGCCGAGCGCGGGCGACGCGCTCGGGGCGCTCGGCAAGACGGCGAGCGCGACGCCGCTCCCGCCCGCGCTGACGCGCTCGCTGCTGTTCCCGTACGAGGCGGGGAGGGCGTTCGTGGCGTCGCTGCTGCTCCGCGGCGGGCACGACTGGTCGCTCGTGAACAACGCCGAGCGGTTTCGGCCGCCGATGTCGAGCGCGGAGATTTTGCACGCGCGCCGGTGGGTGCTCGTGCAACGACCGGCGGCGGTGCACGCAGTCCCCGTTGCCGGTCGGCTGCGCTTCCCGTGGCGGCGGCTCCTGCACTCGACCGTGGGCGAGCAGGACACGATCGAGCTGCTCCACGACACGCTCGGTGCCGGCGGCGCCGCGGCTGTGGCGTCGGGCTGGCGCGGCGGGACGATGGAGCTGTGGCGCCGCGGCCCGCTGCCGGACCCTGCGTGCAGCGCTCCATGCCGCGGCGACGATCTGCTGAGCATCGCCTGGCGGACCTCCGGCCGCGCGGCGACCGCCCGGCTCGTGCGCGCGCTCTCGCGCTGGGCGGCGCGCAGCATCGCGCACCGCCCCCCGTCCGCCGCCTTTTCGCACGGAGCCGTCTCGTCCGACGGCACCGAGGTCCGCCTCGTCCTCGCCCCAACGCGCCGCCTCGCCGCCGCGCTCGCCGCCATCTGAGCGCCGCCCAGCAGCTCCCACTCCGTCACTACCGCTCTGGTAGCGTCGATCCGGCACACGGCGCAGTAGCTCAGTTGGTTAGAGCAGCGGACTCATAATCCGTTGGTCCTAGGTTCGAGTCCTAGCTGCGCCATGACGAAATGCCTGCAAATCGCTCGCTTCTGGGTGCTCGGGCCATTGAAACCTCGATCCGCCTCTACGTTCTAGCGGTCGATCCGTGTGTCAGAGGTTGGCGAAAAGAGGCGGATAAGTGCCAACCTTGTGCTAGCCTGAGGACGCTATGGCTCAGGCATCTCACACCAGCACGATCCGCACAGCGCAGCACGTCATCGCCCTTCGGCACACAGCTCGCCGGGGCGGCCGCGTGCGTGCGGAGTTGACGCCGGTGATCGAGGGGCTGCGCGAAGAGCTGGAGCCGACGATGAGCAAGCGGCAGGCGGCCACGGTGATCGGGATCAGCGTCCCGACGCTGGACAAGTGGATCACGCGTCGGCTGCTTCCGGTCCAGGCGGCTTCGAGCGGGCGTCCGCGCGTCTCGCGCGATGCCGTGCTCGACCTGGCTGAACGGGTCGAGGATCTGCGGCGGGCAGGGGAGAGCCGGCACTTGGTGGCGACGGCCGTCGACCGGATGCTGCGCGAGGACTCGCGATATCAGCGTGAGTTCGACGCGCTCTACGGGCCGGGGCTGGCGGCCATGCGAAAGGGCGACTTCGTCTCTGCCGCCCCTGGGCCCGACTTCGGACCTGAGGACTGACACGCAGGTTCGGTCCGGGCGTTCGCGCAGACTTGGCGCGTGCCCAACTTCGACGTCATAGTCCCACGCGCGGTTCGTCCGCTCGTGGAACAGCTCGCCGGTCAGCGTGCCGGCTACGGCGAAATCCACGCGCAACTCGAGCGCGACCCGTGCGCCGAGCATCTCGGCGCTTATCGCTTGTCCGGACCGCTCGAACCGGCGGTGTGCGGGCTCCATCTCCGCAACGGCTGGCGGCTCGCGTTCACGATGCAGCCACCGGAGAGTCCTCGCGGTCGACGCCGGGTCGTCATCCTGTTCATCGGCCGACGGGAGCCTCGTCACCGGACCTCCGATGCATGGACGATCCTGCACGACCTCTTCGGCGTCGAGAACCCACCGGCCGGTCATCACAAGCCGCCGTGTTGCGAGACCAGCATGCCGGACCTGGTCGGCGACGAGCTTGATGGGTTTCTGCGGGAGGTTCACTTGCTCACGCGCGGCCGCCCTCGGAGGCGCAGCTGAGTAATCGACGTTCGACAATCGTTGATGGTGTTTGCGCGCCAGTGCCGGGCATGATCGAATGCCCGGATGGATTTCGACATGGTCGCTGCCGCGCTCAGCCGGGTGAGGGCCGCCGCTGCGCTTGAAGAGCAGATTGACGAGGAGGTTGTACAAGCACTGGCGGATGACCTGGGCGTCGACCCGGTGCGACTTTCGGAAGCCTTCGAGTTCGTCGAGGCCACGGGCTTGGGGTCGCTCGGTGGAGAGGGCCTGTCAGCAGGCATTCAGCACGCGGGTGAGCAGTATCTCGCACTAAACGGCGAGATTGATCCCGACGTCTTGTCGTTCTTGCCTAACTATGTGGATGACCTGCATGCACGTCGGGCGCTCATCAGCGCCGGGACCGTTCTGGTGGATGAGTTCCGCGGGGCGCTTGTGAGCGGGCGCGCTGTCGAATATGCACAAGACCTCGTCCCCGAGGCGTTTGCGCCGGCGGTGACAGACTTCATCGCGGTGCAGATGTACTCCGCGTCCGTAGCGCTCTTGGTGCGCCTTTCTGACGAGCGTCCTGCTGGATGTGTTGCTGAGGAGATCATCGCGGTGAGCCTGGTGGGTAACGGGGAGGCGTGGCTGGACATGGAAGCCGAGACCGGTGTGATTACTGCAGAAGAAGCGGAGGCAGCGACCCCGATATTGCGCGGTCTGTTCGCACTCTTCGAGGACGACGACGTCCTCGATATGTTCGAAATGGAAGAGCCAGCAGATGCGGCGGTCGCCGGGCACTCAGAGACCAACCGCCAGCTCGGTGTGGCCGACCAGCGGGTCCAGGCGTGGTTCAGGCCCTTCAGTTGGACGATCCAAACCGGCTACTTGTCTGATAGATCGACTGACTAAGGCGCGCCGGGTCGCTGTCGAAGCGCGCCCTCGCCCTCACACATTGAGCCTTGCGGCATCGCGGTGCGTAGCGCTCGTACGCCTCTACGTTCCAGCCTACGTTCGAATCGCAGGATCCAAGCGACCGAACGGGACGCAACGGGCCGTAGTTGTCGGCATCGGGAGCCCGTCAGCCACCAGGCAGCCCTCTCACAATCCGTTGGTCCTAGGTTCGAGTCCTAGCTGCGCCATTGGGATGACGAACTCGAAGATCCGCCGACGGACGACTCGACGATTACTGCTCGCCGCGAGATGCTCGCGGAGTTGGCCGCTCGTTTCGATGAGCGCAACGGTTTGGATTGGGAAGCCCTGCGCGAGGGCAAGCGGCAGGCATGGCCGACGCCAGCGGCGCCCTACGACAAGCAGCCGGCTGCCCAGTCAGGCCCACAGCCCGGCATAGGGGACCGCCCACAGCCGGTCGCCGAGCGGAATCGTCTGTTCTCCTGAGTAGATGACGACGCCGCTCTTGAAGCGTGTTCCGCGTGCGTCGCGAAGCGCGGCGAGCCACTGCCAGTCACTCGAACGGATCGATGCGGTGGCCTTGACTTCGACGGCCGCGACGTTGCCCGCGCGGTCTTCGAGGACGAGGTCGATGTCCTCGCGTTCGCGTTGGTAGTGATAGAGGCGAACCTCGCTGTGTGCCCAGGACGCGTGCTTGAGCAGCTCGACCGCGACGAGCGTCTCGCATGCCTTCCCGGTCACTTGGTCGTCGTGCTCGATCCGCTCGACGTCAGCACCGAGCAGATACGCGAGCAACCCCGGGTCGCAGACGTACGCTTTGGGACGGCTGGCCTCCCGAGCGCCGAGTCCCGGCCGCCATGCGGGCAGGCGCTGGACGAGGAACATCTGCTCCAAGAGCATCACATAGCTCTGCACCGTGCCGTGGTGCATCTCGAGCCGCTGCCCAACTGCACGGTAGGACAGCAGGTTGGCCGACTGCGCCGCGAGCAGGCGCAGCAGACGACCCATCTCGTCCATGCGGCGCGCGTCTGCGATCTCGCGCAGATCCCGTTCGAGCGTGGTGTCGACGTAGTTCTCGAACCAGCGGGCGCGGCGGCGTCCGGCCGGCCGCAGGCGCGCCTCCGGATACCCGCCCTGGGCAACGATGGCGCTGAACGCCGGGTGGCCGACGGGAGCGCCGGAGACTTGCGGCGCACGGCCTGCCATCAGCTCGTCGACGACGTTCAGTGCACCATCGGCGATCTCGGACTGGGCCAGCGGCCACATCCGGATCCGGTCGATCCGTCCAGTCAGGGCGTCGATGACCCGCTTCGAGGAGAGCACGTCGGCAGAGCCGGTGAGCAGGAACCGGCCGGGCGTCGTGTCGCGATCGACCGCTCGCTTGATCTCCAGCAGCAGCTCGGGTGCCCGTTGGATCTCGTCGATCAGAACGGGCGCGTCCAGTGTTGCGATGAAGCCCGCCGGGTCTCGCAACGCGGCCTCGCGTGTCGGGCGATCGTCGAGTGTCAGCGACTGCATCGGATGGTCGCTGGCGGCGATCTCGTTGCTCAACGTCGTCTTGCCCACCTGGCGCGCGCCCGAGACGAGCACGACGCGTGAGTCCTGCAAGGCATCGACGACTGCCGACCGGATCCGGCGCTCGAAATGCAGCCCGGTCATCGCATCCCGCTTCGCGAAAGTGGCTGATCTATGCTGCGTAAATGGCTAATAGACCTAGAGTAAATGGCTAACAGTATCTGCGCAAGTGGCCACATGCCGACGGGGCACGGGCATCGATCAGGTCGCGCGGGCGGGCTGGGCTTCTACGTTCCGGCCTACGTGCGAATCGCAGGATCGAACCGGCCGAACGGGACGCAACGGATCGCATCCGTCGGCATCGGGCGCCGCTCAGCTACCAGGCGGCCTCCGAGTCGGGCGGACGCCCGGCCGGCCTGCTGCGTCGAGCTCGGCGGCGAGCCGGCGCAGGCGCGTCGCGAGGTGCAGTTGCAAGCGCTCGTCGGGCTCGCGCCATGTCGGGCCGAGGATCTGCGCGATGCGGTCGAGCCGCTGGTAGAGGGTGTTGACGTGGATGTGGAGGGCGGCCGCCGTGTTGGCCATGTGGCCGCTCGCCTCGAAGAAGGTCTCGACCGTCGTGAGCATCGTCGTGCCGTGCTCGTGGTCGTAGGCGATCACGTCGCCGATCGTGTCGCCGACGAACTGGTCGAGCTGGCCGGGGCCGGCCTGCTGGCAGACGAGCCCGAAGAAGCCGAGCTGGCGAGCGGTCGCCTTCGTCCCCGGCCGGCCGAGCGCGAGCAGCACCTGGACGGTTCGGCGCGCCTGCTCGTGTGCCGCCGCAAGGGCCGTCACGCCGCCAGCCGGACCGGCTGCCCCGATCGTCGCGCGTATCCCGCAGGTGCTCTGCTCGACGAGCGCGATCGCCTCCTCGGGCGCGACCCCTGGCAGCAGCACTACGTGCGCGCCCTCGATCGCGCCGCTGATGCCGCCCGTCTTCTTCGCCATCTGCGCGAGATGCAGCCCGGTCCAGCGGCTCGACTCCTCGACCTGGGCGACGACGACGGCGTGGGACTGGTCGAGGTCGATCCCGAAGCGCGCGGCCCGGCCGCTGAGCGTGACCGGATCGACCGGCGGGCTGCGGAAGATGTCGACGAGCAGCTCGTCGCGGACGCGGTTCTCCGCCTCCGCCACGTTGCGTGCGTTGACGAGCACGAGCGAGACGACGGTCGTCGCACGCGTCAGCAGCTGCTCCGTGTCGGCTATGTCGCCGCGCGTGAGGATCAGCTCTCCGAGCGCCTCCGACTGCGCGCGCATCGGGCTGATCAGTCGTTGCGACGCACCTGAGGCGTCGACGAGCGTGATCGCGCGATCGCTCTCGCGTGCCCGCAGCAGTGCGTCGCCAAGCTCCGGTGGCAGGTCGCGGAGCGTCGAGCCGACCCGCGCGCGCAGCGCCACGTCGACTGCGTCGTGCGGCTTGCCGCCGACGGCGAGCACCCGCGACTGCGTGTCGAGCACGACGAGCGAGCCGTCGAGGATCTCGGCGATCGCGTCGGCGAGATCCTCGACGCCGGCACCGCCCAGCACGAGGCTCATGAGCCGCGCGTCAAGTCCGACGGAGCGCTCCATCTCGAGCGCGTGGCTGCGGATCCGCCGGTCCGCCTCGCGCAGCTCGAGCACGGCCCGCTGCGACTCCTGGAACAGCCGCGAGTTCTCCAACGCGATCGCTGCGTGGGCCGCGAGCGACTCGAGCAGGCTGATGTCGCCGTGCGTGAAGCGATGGGTCCGGCGGGTCCCGGCCAGCACGACGCCGATCACGTCGTCGCCGCGCCGCAGCGGCACGCCGACCATGCTGCGCAGCCCTTCGGCTGCGACGGCCGTGTCGAAGTGCTCGGTGTGGACGAAGCGCCGGTCGTCGAGGTAGTCGTCGGTCACCTGCGGGCTGCCCTCGGCGACGACGAGCCCACCGAACCCGCTGTTGCGCGCAAGCCGGATCTGCTGGAACTCCTCCGAGACGATCCCGTGCGTCGCTCGCGTGACTGAATGGTCGTGGATCGGGTCGTCGTAGGTCAGCCAGGCCGCGTCGGTCGCCAGCAGGGTGCGCGCGCGGGCGCAGATCGCCTGCAACAGCGCATCGATGTCGCGCAATGCAGCGAGGTCGGCCGCGGTGTCGACGATCACGCCCAGCTCGCGCGAGCGCTGGCGCTGCTCCTCGAGCTGCTCGCGGATCGCGAGCGCCTGCGTCAGCCGGTCCTGCGCCGCATGCAGCTCAGGCCCCGAGAGCGTCTTGCGCGCCTCTACGAGCGCAGCGTGAAACGCAGGGATGTCGGCGCCGTCGAGCAGCAGCGCGAGCAGGCTCGACTCGAGCACATGCGCGGGCTCGTCCTCCAAGATCGGCGCGACCAGGTCTTGACTCATCGGGGTTCGATGCTCCTGTAGACCTCGATGGTACGTGGTTCGCACCTTTCAGCGTGTCCGACGGTGCCGCATCGTGTCAGACGGGGCGTCTGCGAACCGTGGAGGAACTCTCCGTACGGTGGCGTCTGCCGCAGAGGGTTTCCACGTGTCACGTGCCCATCGTGCGGCCGTACCGTGAGCCCACGAGTCGTACGACGCACCTTGCGGTCGCGCGGACCGGTGAGGGCGAGGAGAGAGCCATGAGCAAGAGCGATGACGCGTCGGCGGGCCCGGACCCGAGGTTCGACCGGCGAACGCTGCTGCGGTATGCGGCCACGGCCGCGGCGTCGGTGGCAGGTGCAGGGATCTTGGAGGCGTGCGGCTCCAGCGGCCACAGCGCGACGAGCGCAGCGGTCAAGCCGGCCGTGAAGCCGGTCGCCGACGGCGACCTCTCCTGGCTCACCTGGGAGCAATACGTCCCGCCGAAGGTCGTCGCCTCCTTCGAAAAGGAATATGGCGTCAAGGTCAAGCAGTCCTTCATGGCCTCCAACCAGGAGTCCGTGCGCAAGGTGGCAGCGGGCGTCCCGTTCGACCTCGTCACGACGAACAGCGGCTTCATGGAGCAGTTCGTCGGCGGCGGCCTCGTGCAGTCGTTCGACCCGGGCGACCTCAAGGGCTGGGACCAGCTCGCGTCCTACTTCCAGGCGCCCTGGTGGGACAAGGGCAAGTACCGCTTCTCGATTCCGTATGGCTACGGCCCGACCGGGATCATGTACCGCACCGACAAGGTCGGCGAGATCGAGGGGAAGTGGGAGGAGCTGTGGTCCCACCCCGAGGCGAAGGGCCACATCTACCTGCTCTCGGCCGAAGGCGACACGCTCGGGATGTCGCTCGTGCGCGACGGCAACGACTGCAACGCTGCCGACCCCGGCCAGGTGACGAAGGCCGCCGACGGGCTGATCTCGCTCAAGCCGTCGGTCGCGAGCTTCACGACCGACATCCAGCCGCCGATCGCACGCGGCGACGCGTGGCTGATGGAAGGCTGGGCTACGCCGGTCTACCAAGGCGTGCTGCAGTCCAAGACGCCCGACAAGATCGGCTTCGTGACGCCGACCGTCGGACCGCTGATGGCGTGCGACACGCTGTCGATCGGCAAGCACGCGAAGTCGCCCGGCACCGCGCTGCTGTTCATGGACTGGCTGCTGAAGCCGGAGAACAACGCAGCGCTCGGCGCCTTCACGATCCTGCGGACCGGCGCCAAGGGCGGCAACGAGGCCTTCTCCTCGGCGATCAAGAAGTTCCCGATGTTCGACTTCTCGGACGACCTGCTGATCCCGGCGAACAACTGGAAGCGCAACCCGACGGGCACGCGCGGGCAGATCTGGAACCAGCAGTGGGCGCGCGTCAACGCGTGATGCGGAGGAGGTCCTCCAGAGGACGGAGCGGTCCGCGCGCATCGCGCGCGGACAGTCTCTTCCTCGTGCCCGGCGGGCTGCTCATGGGCCTGCTGTTCGTCATCCCGCTGGGCATGGTCGTCGTGTTCTCCTTCGGCACGACCGACCTCATCGGCGCGCCGCAGGTCGGCACGACGCTGACGAACTACGACCAGGTGCTGCAGTCCTACTACGTGCCGATCCTGCTGCGGACGGTCGGCTTCGCGCTCGCGGCCACCGTCTTCTGCCTGCTGCTCGGCTATCCGCTGGCGTACTTCGCCGTGCGCTTCGCGGGTCGCTGGGGGATGCTGCTGATCGGCTCGATCGTGCTGATGTGGCTCGTCGACTACCTCGTGCGGATCTACGCGTGGACCGCGCTGCTCGGCGACAACGGCATGATCGACGACCTGCTGGCGTCGCTCGGCATCGGCCGCGTGCACATGCTCGGGACCGCGGGGGCGGTTGTCGTCGGCCTGACATATGGGTACTTCCCCCTCATGGTGTTGCCGGTCTACGCGGCGCTCGGCGAGCTCGACCCGAGCGTGATCGAGGCGGGCAAGGATCTCTACGGCACGCCACGGCAGACGTTCTGGCGCGTCACGTGGCCCGCGACGATCCGCGGCGTGATCGGCGGCGTGCTGCTCGTCTTCCTGCCGGCGCTGGGGGACTTCGCGACCGCGCAGTTCCTCGGTGGGCCGCAGACGACGATGATCGGGAACCTGATCAACCAGCAGTTCAACGACACCGGCTCGATCACGTTCGGCGCGGCGCTGACGGTCGTGCTGCTCGTGTTGCTGCTGGCCGGCGTCGCGGTGGCGATGAAGTTCGCGCGCGGCGGCATCGGCGCCGGCCGGCGGACGCGCACGGCATGAGCGCGACGACTGCAGAGCTCGGCCGTCCACGCACGGCCACGTCCGCACGGCGCTCGCGGCGCGAGGGCGATCGGCCGCGCTTCCTCTACGCGGTCGTGGGGCTCGTGCTGCTGTTCCTGTTCGTCCCGATCGTCGTCGTGATCCTCTACTCGTTCAACGCAATCAACTCGCTGTCGAACCTCCACGGCTTCAGCCTGCGCTGGTACCGCCAGGCGATCGACGACGCCGATCTGCGCGCGTCGCTGGGCGTGAGCGTCGAGATCGCCGCCGTGACGACGCTGTTCTCCGCGGTGATCGGCACGCTGCTCGCGTTCGGGCTCGAGCGCGGGCAGCGCGCGCTCGCGAAGGCGAACGAAGGAGCATTGATCGTCCGCCTGCTCTCGCCCGAGACCGCGACCGCCGTCGCGCTGCTGCTGCTGTTCACGCAGACCGGCATCGCGCTCTCGCGCCTGACGATCGTGCTCGGGCACCTGGCGCTGTGCGTGCCGTTCGTGACCGTCGTCGTGCGCAGCCGGCTCGCCGGCCTCAACCCTGAGGTCGAGGAGGCGGCGATGGACCTTGGCGCGAGTCGCCTGGCCGCCTTGCGCCTCGTCGCGCTCCCGCTGCTGTGGCCGGCGATCGCGGCTGCAAGCATGCTCGCCTTCGTCCTCAGCTTCGACGACTTCGTCACAACGCTCTTCACCGCCGGCAACGGCACCGCGCCATTGCCGCTGCGGATCTACAGTGCGCTGCGCTTCGGCGTGACGCCCGTCGTCAACGCGATTGGAGTCTTGATGCTCGTGATCGCCCTCGCGGCCGCGTCGGCGGCTGCGCTGCTGATGCGCGTCGCCCGCCGCCGCAGCATGCAGGCGCCCCTCAAGGAGATGACCCGATGACGTCCGCCTCCGTCCCGACCAGCGTCGAGCTCGCTCGCGTCAGCAAGTACTACGGCGAGGAGGCAGCCGTACGCGAGCTGAGCCTCGAGATCGGCGCCGGCGAGTTCTTCTCGATACTCGGCCCATCCGGCTGCGGCAAGACGACGACGCTGCGGATGCTCGCCGGCTTCGCCTCGCCGGACAGCGGCGAGATCCTGATCGACGGCGACGACGTGACTGGCGTGCCGCCCTACCGGCGTCACGTCAACACGGTGTTCCAGTCGTTTGCGCTGTTCGAGCACCTCGACGTCGCCGAGAACGTGGCGTTCGGGCTGAAGCGCAAGAAGGTCGCACGCGCGGAGATCACGCGCCGCGTCGGCGAGATGCTCGAGCTCGTGCGGCTCGACCATCGTGCGCGCTCGCGTCCCTCGGAGCTGTCCGGCGGCCAGCAGCAGCGCGTGGCGCTCGCGCGCGCGCTCGTGAACATGCCGAGCGTGCTGCTGCTCGACGAGCCGCTCGGCGCGCTCGATCTCAAGCTGCGGCGCGAGATGCAGGTCGAGCTGAAGACGATTCAGCGCGAGGTCGGGATCACGTTCGTGTTCGTGACACACGATCAAGAGGAGGCGATGGCGATGTCCGACCGCCTCGCCGTGATGGATGGCGGCACGCTGCAACAGGTCGGGCCGCCGTCGGAGGTCTACGACCGCCCGGCGAACCTGTTCGTCTCGCAGTTCATCGGCACCTCGAACCTGCTGCAGGGCACCGTGCAGGACGGTGAGATCGCGATCGACGACGGCCCGGCGATGGCGCTCGGCGCCCACGCGGTCGCAGCGGGCTCGCGCGTCACGGTGTCGCTGCGCCCGGAGAAGCTGCTGCTCGAAGCGGCGCTCGACGAGCGCTGTGTGCGGATGCCCGCGGAGGTCGTCGAGGTCGTGTTCCTCGGCGCGATGACGCATGTAGCGCTTGACGCCAGCGACGGACGCCGGCTGGTCGCGCTCTCCAGCGACACCGACCGCCACATAGTCGGCCGGCTGCGCCGCGGCGATCGCATCGACGTCGGCTGGCGCCCGCAGGAGGCGTGGCTGCTCGGCGAGGACGGGATGGCGCTTGCCGTGCCCACACCCGAGGCCCCGCTCCTCGCCGCGAACGGACAGGCATGAGGATCTCGATCGACACGGGCGGGACGTTCACCGACGTCGTGCTCGAGGACGACAACGGGCTGCTGAGCGTGCAAAAGGCGCCGACCACGCCGCACGATCCGGTCCTCGGGATCATCGAGGGCATCGCACGCGCGGCGACGAGCGTCGGCCTCGAGACGGCCGAGCTGCTCGCACGCACGACCACGCTCGTGCACGGCACGACCCGCGCGACGAACGCGATCCTGACGCATACGACCGCCCGCACCGCGTTCCTCACGACGCACGGTCACCCCGACATCCTGCTGTTCCGCACCGGCGGACGCGAGGAGCCGTTCAACCACAGCCGCGAGTTCCCGGCGCCGTATGTCCCGCGCGCGCTGACGTTCGAGGTGGAGGAGCGGATCGACTTCCGCGGCGACGTCGTGCGGGAGCTGGACGAGGCGTCGGTCGTGCGGATCGCTGCTCGGCTGCGTCGAGCTCGAGGTCGAGGCGGCCGGCGTCTGCCTGCTGTGGTCGATCGTCAATCCCGCGCACGAGCTGCGGGTCGGCGAGCTGCTGCGCGAGCACGCTCCGGGCCTCGCGATCACGCTCTCGCACGAGCTGAACCCGGTCATCCGCGAGTACCACCGCGCGTCGGCTGCGTGCATCGACGCGTCGCTCAAGCCGCTGATGACGGACTACCTCACGACGCTCGCCGCGCGGCTCGACGGAGGCCGGCTTCGGCGGCCGGCTGCTCGTCTCCAGCGTCAGCGGCGGGCTGCTCGAATCGCACGCGCTCGCCGCGGCGCCGATTCACTCGATCAACTCTGGCCCCGCGATGGCCCCGGTCGCTGCGCGCCGCCACGCGCAGGACGACAGCGACGCGACGATGGTGATCGTGATCGACACCGGTGGGACGAGTTTCGACGTCAGCGGTCGTGCGCGACGGAACGATCCCGCGCACGCGCGAGACGTGGCTCGGTGAGCGTTTCACCGGCCACGTCACCGGCTTTCCCTCGGTCGACGTCCGCACGACGGGCGCCGGCGGCGGCAGCATCGCGCGCGTCGACAGCGGCGGGTTGCTGACGGTCGGGCCGCAGAGCGCCGGATCCGTCCCCGGACCGGTCTGTTACAGCCGCGGCGGAACGGAGGTCACCGTCACCGACGCCTGCATGGTGCTCGGCTACCTCGACCCGGCGCGGCTCGTGGAGCTGGGCGTCGACGTCGACATCGAGGCCGCACGCCGTGCCGTGCGCGAACGGATCGGCGACCCGCTCGGACTCACGATGGAGATCGCTGCCGAAGCGGTGCTGCGCGTAGCGACCGAGACGATGGTGCACGCGGTCGAGGAGGTGACGGTCGAGCAGGGGATCGACCCGCGCGGGCCTGCCTCGTCTCCGGCGGCGGTGCCGCCGGCTTCAACGTCGTCGTCGATCGCGCAGCGGCTCGGCTGCGCGCAGGTCGTGATCCCGCAGACCAGCACGGCGCTCAGCGCCAGCGGCGGGCTCGTCTCCGACATCGTCGCCGAGCATGGCGTCGCGCTCTTCACGAGCACGGAGCAGTTCGCCGCCGAGGCGGTCAACGCAGCGCTCGTGCAGCTGCTCGCGCGCTGCAAGGCGTCGCTGAGGAACGCCGGGCTGTCGACCGAGGACGCGCAGCTGTCGAGGTGCTCGCCGAGGCACGCTACCCAGGGCAGGCATGGGAGATCGAGGTCAGCGCGCCGCTCGCCGGCTTCGCCGGTGACGGCGATCTCGAGCGCTTCGCCGAGACGTTCCACGCACTGCACGAGCAGATCTTCGCCGTGCGCGACGCCGACTCGGCGATCGAGATCGTCGGATGGCGGGCGCGTGCGCGAGCCGCGTCAGGACCCGCGCGCGAGCTGCGGCTCGACCCGGGGTTCCAGCCGCAGGTCGCGAGCGAGCGCCCCGTGCACGTGCCCGGCGCCGGCTGGCAGACCGTCCCGGTGATCGGCGCGGCCCACATCAGCTCGGTCACCGGCCCGGCGATCCTCGAGCTTGCCGGAACGTCCGTCGTGCTCGACGCCGGCGCGAGCGCGCAACGCGCGCCGAGCGGGTCGATCGTGATCACCTGCGGCCCGGCGCAGGCCGCGGTCGCCGCCCGGGAGGAAGCGCATGCGCTCTGACGCCAGCTCCGCGCCGCAGACGCCGGCGCCGTTCGACCCGATCGACCTCGCGATGCTCTCGAGCCGCTTCACGGCGATCGTGCGCAGCATGTCGAACACGCTGATCCGCACCGGCCGCTCGGTGATCCTCAACACCGGCCGCGACTTCTCCTGCTGCGTGCTGACCGCGCAGGACGAGCTGCTCGCGATGGCGGAGAGCATCCCGATCCACGTGCTGTCGCGGGCCCGACCTGATGTCGCAGAGCATGCGCACGCTCCACCCGGAGTTGAAGCCCGGGCGACGCGTTCCTGCACAACTCGCCCTACCACGGCAACTCCCACCCGGCCGACCTGTCGATCCTCGTGCCGGTCTTCGACGACGACGGCCGCCACCGCTTCACGGTGCTCAGCAAGGCGCACCAGGCCGACATCGGCAACGCGGCGCCGACTCCCTACTCGGCGATGGCGCGCGACGTCTACGAGGAGGGCGCCGTGATCTTCCCGTGCGTCAAGGTGCAGCAGGACTACCGCGACATCGACGACATCATCCGCATGTGCCGTGTGCGGATCCGCGTGCCGGACAAGTGGTGGGGCGACTACCTCGCGCTGCTCGGCTCCGCGCGCGTCGGCGAGCGGCAGATCCGGCAGCTCGCCGCCGAGGTCGGCTGGGACCGGCTGGAGAACTACGTCGGCGCCTGGTTCGACTACAGCGAGCGGCGCATGGACGAGGCGATCGCAGAGCTGGGGGAGGGCTCGATCGAGCTGACGACCCACCACGACCCGTTCGAGCGCGCGCCGGACGGCATCCCGCGTCAACGTCACGCTCGACGATCGCCGACGGCGACGTCGAGGTCGACCTGCGCGACAACCTCGACTGCCAGCCGTTCGGGCTGAACCTGACCGAGGCGACGTCGCGCTCGGCGGCGATGCTCGGCGTGATGAACGCGATCAACGGCTACGCGCCGCCGAACGCCGGCACTTTCCGTCGGATCCGCGTGCACGTGCGCGAGAACTGCGTCGTCGGGATCCCGCGGCACCCGGCGAGCTGCTCGGTCGCGACCTGCAACCTCGCCGACCGTGTCGGCAACGCCGTGCAGCGCGGCGATCGCCGAGCTGGCCGAGGGCTACGGCCTGGCCGAGGTCGGGCTGACGATGCCGGCCTCGGTCGGCGTGCATCTCCGGGCACGATCCGCGCCACGGCGGCGAGCCGTTCATCGACCAGCTCGTGCTCGGCTGGACCGGCGGGCCCGGCTGGCCCGCACGCCGACGGCTGGATGACGATGGGCGGGATCGGCGACGCCGGCGTGCTGCAGCGCGACTCGGTCGAGCTGGACGAGCTGCGCTTCCCGGTGCGCGTCGAGAGCCAGCATGTCGTCCCCGACCGTGAGGGTCCCGGCTGGCGCCGCGGCGCACCGGCGGCCGCCTGCAGCTTCACCGCGTGCGAGACGCGTTTCGAGCTGATGTACCTCGCCGACGGCACCGTGCACCCGCCGCTCGGCGCGCGGGGTGGGGGTGCCGGCGGTGCGGCGACCCAGCACGTGCGCCGAACGGACGGCAGCATCGAGGAGCTGCCCGTCTGCGCGCGCGTGTGGGTCGAGGTCGGCGAGACCGTGATGTCGGTCTGCAACGGCGGCGGCGGCTACGGCGATCCGCTCACACGCGAGCCGGAGCGCGTGCTCGCCGACGTGCGTGAGGGCTACGTGACGCGCGAACGCGCGCGCTCGGTCTATGCGGTCGTCGTCACCGACGCAGACGAGCTCGACCTCGACGCGACCGCAGCGCTGCGAGGCGCGGCGCGGGCCTGACGTGGCCGAGCCGCGCAGGGTCCGCGACGGGCGCGTGCTGTCGTCGATGCTCGCCCCGGGCGAGCGCCATGCCACGCGCGTCGTGCGCGGACAGGGGATGGAGCTGACGCTCGAGGACGGCCGCGTCGTGCTCGACATGGGCTCGCTCAGCTCCTGCATCGTCGGGCACTGTCACCCGGCGGTCGTGGCCGCAGTGCGCGACGCTGCGGGAAGCGTCTACGTCAACGACACGACCGGCTACGGGCCGCGCGAGCAGGCGACCGAGGACCTGCTCGAGCTCGGCTTCGCGGGCGAGGCGTGGCCTGGCGCGGCTGCGCTGGTCGTCTCCTCCAGCGAAGCCGCCGACCTCGCGCTGCTGCTCGCCCAGATGCTGACCGAGCGGGCGCCGCTCGTCTGCCGCGAGCTCGCCTACCACGGTGGCGTCGGCTTGGGACGCGAGCTGAGCACGCACCCGCTGTGGGGCGGGACGCTCGTCCCCGCGGCGGCGGAGGGCGCCTCGACCGAGCGCCCGCCGATCGCGGAGGTGCGGCAGCTGCCGCTGCCCGTCTGCGGGCTCGCCCCGGTGGGCAGTGAGCACCGCTGCGAGGACACCTGCCTCGCAGGAGCTGCGGAACTGCTGGACGGTGCCGCGGCGGTGATGATGGACTCCAGCGCGGGCGCCGTCCTCCCCGGCGGGCAGTACCAGGACGCGCTCGCCGCTGCGGCGCGCGAGGCCGGCGCGCTGTGGATCGCCGACGAGACGGTGACGGCGTTCGGCCGCCTCGGCCACGGCTTCGCGTTCCAGCGCGGCACGAGCCGCCCTGACATGGTCACGCTCGGGAAAGGGCTGACGGGCGCGGCCGCGCCGGGCGGTGCGCTCGTGCTCTCGCAGGACGTGATCGACGCGATCGGTCAGCGCCGCTGGAAGACGTCGAGCACGTTCCGCGGCCACCCGCTCACCGCCGCGGCGATCTCCGCGACGCTGCGCGTCGTGCGTGACGAGCAGCTCGTCGCGAACGCTGCAGCGCGAGGGCGCGAGATCGCGCCACGCATGGAGGAGCTGGTCGAGCGCCATGCGTGCGTACGGCGCGTGATCGGCGAGGGGCTCATGTGGCACATCGAGCTGAACGGGCCACAGCGCTTCGACGAGGACCGCTGGCGCGGCGACGGCACGGCCACCACGCTGCCCGAGCTCGTCCATCGCGAAGCGCTCGCGCGCGGCGTCTACATCGGCGTCTCCAGTGGCCAGGCGCTGTGGCTGATCCCGCCGCTGATCGTGGACGCGCGCCAGCTCGACCATGCAGTCGAAGTGCTCGACGCGGCGCTGACCGCCGTCGAGGAGCGCTGAGCTCGCGCATGCGCCGAACGGAACTTACCTCCACTGCGCCCGCCGCAGATTGGCCGTTTTCTCCCTTCACCGCGGCGCGCCAGACGACGAGGATCCCTTCATGCACGATCTGACATGGGATGACACGCAGCGGCTCGTCCAGCGCGCAATGGAAGTCGGCGACGCGCAAGGTGTGGCGATCTCCGTCGCGATCCTCGACAGCGGTCGCGAGCTGGCCGGCTTCGGACGGCGCGAGACCGCGATGCTGGTGTCGATCCAGCTCGCGCTCGGCAAGGCGTACACCGCCTGCTCGATGCGCCGCGCGACGAAGGACCTCCACCCACGCACGGGCGGCGACGGCGACCTCCACGGCTTGGAGATCGCCCACGACCCGCCGCTCGTCACGCTCGGCGGCGGCGCTCCGCTGTTCCGCGGCGATCGCTGCGTCGGGGCGATTGGCGTCTCAGGCGGCACGACCGACCAGGACCACGCGATCGCGAGCCAGGTCGCCGACGAATTCACCAAGCAGGCAGATCAGGAGAGCTGACCACATGCAGATGAACGACAAGCGGGTCGTGTTCCTCGGCGGCGCGACCGGCATCGGCGCCGCCGCGATCCGGCTGTTCGCGGCCAACGGCGCGAAGGTCGTCTTCGGCGACGTGCAGGACGCGCCAGCCGAGCAGCTCGCAAGCGAGGCGGGCGTCACCTTCGTCCACGCCGATGCCACGAACGAGGCCGAGGTGAAGACGCTGATGGACGGCGCCGCCGAGCAGATGGGCGGGATCGACACGCTCGTCAACGTCGTCGGCATCTCGAGTGCGTGCCTCATCACCGAGATGGACGTCGAGCTGTGGGATCGCACGCTGGCGGTCAACACGCGCTCGGTCTTCTTCGCGATCAAGCACGCGGTCCCGCACATCCGCACCGCGGGTGGCGGGACGATCGTCAACACCGCCTCGATCGCAGCGCTGCGCGGCCCGGGTGCAGGCTCGACGCACTACGCAGCGTCGAAGGGCGCCGTGCTCGCCTTCACGCGCGCGCTGTCGGTCGAGCTGGCGCCGGACATCCGCGTCAACTGCGTCTCGCCAGGTCACACGAAGACCGGCTTCAACGACCCCTGGTTCGACATGCGCGGCGGCTACGAGGCGTTCAAGCAGATCATCCCGCAGATCATCCCACTCGGCCGCGAGGCCGAACCGGACGAGATCGCGCAGGGGATCCTGTTCCTCGCCTCCGACGCCTCGTCGTTCATGACGGGCTCCAACCTCACCCTCGACGGCGGCTTCGTCCGCTAAGCGCAGCGTTCGCCACGGATCCAACAACGGGAGCGGAGATGAGTCCGAAGCACACGGACATCACGGTGCGCGGTCGCGATCTCGCGACCGAGATCATCGGCCGCATGACGTTCACGGAGCTGCTGCTCCTGGACGTCACCGGCCGCGCGCCGACCGCCGCCGAGGTGCGCGTGCTCGATGCCGTGCTCGCGACGTTGATGGAGCACGGGCTGACGCCCAGCACGGTCGCGACGCGCGTCGTGCTCGACGGAGCGCCCGAGTCGGTGCAGGGCGCGATGGCCGCTGGCCTGCTCGCGGTCGGGTCGCGCTTTCTCGGCGTGATCGAGGACGTAGCCCGCCTGCTGCAGGAGATCGTCACCACCGACGGTGACAGCCTGGCTGACACCGCACGCG
Source organism: uncultured Actinomycetes bacterium (assembly GCA_963715695.1). GTDB lineage: Bacteria > Actinomycetota > Thermoleophilia > Solirubrobacterales > Solirubrobacteraceae > Conexibacter. Next base: position 81,672 of record OY970266.1, read on the forward strand.
TGGTCGTCGAGCGCGAGCTTGCAGCACGGCGGCGGATCCCCGGGCTCGGCCACAACCTGCTGAGCGAAGATCCGCGCGCGAGCGCGCTGCTCGCCGTCGCGCAGGAAGAAGGCGTCGCCGGACCACATGCGGAGGCGCTCGGGCACGTGCGCGCCGCCTTGCAGGACGCGACCGGCCGCACGTTCGTGGTGAACGCCACGGGTGGTGTCGGCGCGGTGCTGTCCGACGTCGGGTTCAAGCCTGGCGTGATCCGCGGCTTCGCGCTCGTCGCGCGCTGCGGAGGGCTCGTCGCGCATCTCGCGGACGAGCAGCGGGCGCCGATCGGCCGCCGCATCTGGACCGAGGCGCGTTCGAACCCCACAACCGAGTAGTCGCCGATGACCGCAACAGAGCTGGAACCTCCCACGCTGTGGGAGCTGTTCACGCATGCCGTAGCACGCCACGGGAGCCGAGCCTTCCTCGTCAGCGCTGAGGGCGAGGAGACGTTCGCGCAGACCGCTGCGCGCGTCGAGCACGTGGCAGCGGCGCTGCACGGCGCGGGCGTGGAGCCGGGCGATCGGGTGGCGATCCAGGGAGCGAACACGGTCGGGCTCGTGCACGGGTGGCTCGCAGCGATCCGGCTCGGAGCGCTGCCCGTCTGCCTCAACCCAGCGCTCACCGCCCACGAGCTCGGCCGTGTGCTCGGGGACGTCGAGCCGCGGGTGCTGCTGATCGCCGACGAGGCCGGCCGCTGCGCCGCCGAGGCGAGTGGAGCGGAGCACGGAGTGCTGGTCGCGCGGATCGACGCGGCCGGGGGGGACGAGCGGCTTCGTGCGCTCGCCGTCGGCACGGCGCCGCCTCCACCGCCGGTCCGCCCGGCCGATCCGGCCGTGCTCGTCTACACCTCCGGCACGACGAGCCGCCCGAAGGCGGTCATCGTCACGCACGCGGCGCTTGCTCTGAGTGGCGAGGCGTTTCCGTCCTGGGTCGGGCTCGGCGAGCAGGAGCGGCTCTGGGCGTGCCTTCCGCTGTTCCACATGAACGCGCAGGCCTACTCGCTCGCGACCGCGATCGCGCACGGCTACTCGCTCGCCCTCTCGGCGCGCTTCTCGGCGTCGGGCTTCTGGCGAGACGCCGAGGCGCTGGGCGTGACCGCTGCGAACGTGATCGGCGCGATGCTCGAGATCCTCGCGCGCAATCCCGCCGACCAATGGGTGCCGTCGCAGTTGCGCATGCTCTACACCGCGCCGGCTCCCGCGCCCGCGCGCCGCGCGCAGCTCGAGCAGCGCTTCGGGGTCCGGTTGGTGAGCGGCTACGGCATGTCCGAGGTGCCGTTCGGCTGCATCGACTCGGAGACCTCGCGCACGAAGGTCGCCTCGATCGGGCGCCCGCGCCTGCACCCCTGGCGGCCGATCACGAACGAGCTGCGGATCGTCGACGCGAGCGGTCTCGCGCTGCCGAGCGGCGAGATCGGCGAGTTGCAGCTGCGCAACGCGACGACGAGCCCCGGCTACTGGAACGCGTCGGATGGCAGCGCGAGCCGCCGAGCGGCCGATGGCTGGCTCTCGACCGGGGACACGGGCTTCGTCGACGGCGACGGCGACGTGATCCTCGTCGGCCGTTCGAAGGAGATGATCCGGCGGCGCGGCGAGAACATCGCACCTGGCGAGATCGAAGGCGTCCTGATGGAGCATCCGGCGGTGATGCTCGCCGCCGCGGTGGGCATCCCGTCCGAGCTCTCGGAGGAGGACGTGGCCGCCGCGGTCGTGCTGCGCGAGCGCGCCACGGTCGAGCCGGACGAGCTGCGCGCGTGGTGCGCGGAGCGGCTGGCTCCGTTCAAGGTACCGTCGCGGATCGAGATCCGCAGCTCGCTGCCGATGACGCCGACGATGCGCATCGCGCGGGGCGAGTTGGCGCAGGAGCTGGCAGCTGCCCCCGCGGAGCTCGCTCCGACCCGATCGAGCAACGAAGGAGACGACCATGCGTAGGTTGACCCTCGTCCGGCGCAACCCGGCGCTGACGCAAACGCAGTTCGTCGAGCACTGGCTGAACGAGCATGCACCGCTCGCTCGGCAGCTGCCGGGCGTCCGCGGCTATCGCATCAACCCGGTCGTCCAGGCGCCCGAGGCCTTCCCCTGGCATGGCGTCGCCGAGTTGTGGTTCGACTCGATCGACGCAGCGACGGTGGCTATGGCGAGCGACCCGATCGGGAGGACCCTGCGACAGGACACGACGAAGCTCGCGGCCGAGGTCGCACCGTTCTTCGTCGAGGAGCACACGGTCATCGAGCCGCCTCGCCCGGTTTGACGCGGTGCCATAGGCTGTGACCTCGCTCGGTCGACTGGTCGCACTGTCGGCCGAGCAGAGGTGAGACATCCACGAACGGCCCTTCGCCGGGAGGACGGACATGCCGCACATCGATCTTCGTGAGGGACTGCCGGGGATTCTCGGCCCGATGGCGTTCCGGCCCGAGACGGCGAAGCCGCTCAACGAGTTCGCCGACATCCTGCTGCGCGGGCCGGGCACGCTCAGCCCCGGCGAGCGCGAGCTGATCGCCGCGTTCGTCTCCTCACGCAACGACTGCCTCTTCTGCCAGTCGGCTCACGGCGCAGCTGCCGCGCATCACCTCGGTGGCGACACGGAGCTCGTCGAAGCCGTCAAGCTCGACTACCCCTCGGCCGGCGTCTCGGTGAAGCTGAAGGCGCTGCTCGCGGTCGCCGACAAGGTCCGCGAGGGCGGCAAGCTCGTGACCGACGAGCACATCGCGCAGGCCCGCGCCGAGGGCGCGACCGACCAGGAGATCCACGACACCGTCCTGATCGCCGCTGCCTTCAGCATGTTCAACCGCTACGTCGACGGCCTCGCCACCTGGGCACCGGCCGAGCCGGAGGCCTACCGCGAGACGGGCGCGCTGCTCGCCGAGCACGGCTACGCGGCGGCGGGCGCCTCGGTCGCGGGCTGACCGCGCTGTTGGCCCCACGCCGCTCGGCCCGAGTGGTAGCGTCGTCACACCGGATGTTGGTAATCAATGTCCGGTGTTGTGTACGCGCCATGCGTTGGCGTGCAATCCGAGTACGTGGAGGTCCTGTTCAGGCTTCCGTTGGATGACCGCAAACGCGCGCCGTGTCGCTTGGGGACCACGTTTCGGGCATGGCGTGCACAAGATCGTGGACCTGGCGTCGTCTCCCTGCTGTACCGGCGGCGCCATCTCGGCCCTGGAGGGCTGGGAGAACCGCGGGCGAGAGAGCGTCTGTCCCGGCGTGCTGATGTGCTCCCCGACTGGGCACGGGCATGGACGCGACTCGACACGGACGTCGTGCCGTGCACGGATGCATGGTCGCTGTGGTGGTGCCGACGGAGCTGACGTCGCGCCTCGCTTTCTCGCCCGCCCTTCCGGTTCGCGCAGCAAGGAGGGATGCGAAGCGATGACATTCACCGTTGCGACCTCGGTGAAGCGTCACACCCACACCGAGCTTCCGTTCGCAGCTCCTGGGACGGGCGGAGGCCGGGTGCGCGGGGACGGCGGGCGCCGCGGGCCGCGCTGGCGCTCGCACACGTTCGGCGACGGGGTCCACATGATCACGCTCACCGGGCGCTTGGAGCAGCAGGCGGCCGGCCGCCTGCGGACGCGACTCGCCGAATTGCTGCAGCGCGGCTGCCGGCGGCTGATCGTCGACGCGCGCGGGGCTGGCGTGCCCGACGCGCGCGAGCAGCGTCTGCTCGCCGAGCTGCTCGAGGACGCGCACCGGCCGAGCTGCAAGGTCGCCGTCGTGCTGCCCTGTCGCTCCGCGGTCGAGGACGCGCTGCCGACCGGGATCGCCGTCGTGCGCACGCTCGACGACGCCCGCCGGCTGCTCGCGCTCGACCGCAGCCGCCCCGGCGATCGCGACCGGCTCGCGCCGGGGCGTGGGATCTCCGAAGCGGATCGCCATGCGCTCGCGCTGCGTCAGTCGCTGCGCTGGGCTGCTGCCGCCGCAGCGGAGGGCGACTACGAGACGGCGCTGACCTGGCTGACGACGGTCGACTACGCGCTGCCCGCCGTCGAGCCAGGCTGACCGGGTGGCAGGTCTGAGCAGCGACGGCGCTAGGGTGAGCGAATGCGTGCAATCGTCATCACCAAGCACGGCGATCCGAGCGTCCTGCAGGTGCAGGAGCGCCCCGATCCGCCGCTGAAGTCCGGCCACGTCCGCATCGACGTCGCGGCCGCGGGAATCAACTTCGCCGACACGATGGCGCGGGTCGGCCTCTACGCCGACGCACCCAAGCCGCCGATGGTCGTCGGCTACGAGGTGGCGGGTACGGTGACCGAGCTCGGCGAGGGCGTCGAGGGGATTGCCGTCGGTGCACGCGTGATGGCGGGCACGCGCTTCGGCGGCTACGCCTCCCAGGTGGTCGTCTCAGCGGCCGACGTCGTCCCTTTGCCGGACCGGCTGAGCTTCGAGCAGGGTGCGGCGATCCCGGTCAACTACGCGACCGCATGGGCCGGCCTCGTCGGTTACGGCAGCCTGCGCGTTGGCGAGCGGGTGCTGATCCACGCCGCAGCCGGGGGCGTCGGCATCGCCGCGACGCAGATCGCCAAGCCCCTCGGCGTCGAGATCCACGGCACCTGCTCGCCCGGCAAGCATGAAGCAGTGCGTGGCTTCGGCGTCGACGTCGCCCACGATTACACGCGAGATGGCTGGGAGGACGGTCTCGAAGGGACCTTCGACCTCGTGATGGACGCGCTTGGCGGCGCCTCGTTCAAGCGCTCCTACAAGCTGCTGCGACCCGGTGGACGCCTGATCGCCTACGGCGCGTCGAGCGTGAACCCAGGGGACAAGCGCAGCCTCTTGAAGGCAGCTCCGCAAGGCCTGCGGATGCTGCGCGGCTTCAACCTGATCGACCAGATGTCCGACTCGAAGGCCGTCGTCGGGTTGAACATGCTGCGCTTGTGGGACAGCCGCGGCACGCTTGGCCCGTGGCTCGAGCCGCTGCAGGCGCTGCTCGACGACGGCACGATCCAGCCGGTCGTCTCGGATGCCGTGCCGTTCGACAACGCGCCCGAGGCGCATCGCATCATCGCGCAGCGTCGCAACGTAGGGAAGGTCGTGCTCGTTCCGTAGACCCAGACCCGCCGCTCAAGCGGGTGACGATCGCCCGAGCGCGGCGATGCGCGTGCCGCAGGCGGCGGCGACATCGGCGAGGTCGACTTCGACGACGAGTCGCTCATGGCGGTCGTACCCGGGTGTCAGGCTGCGCAGGGCCTGCAGGTAGGCGCGCCGGGCAGCCGTCCCGTCGCCGAGCGTGTCGTAGGCACGCGCGAGCTGGAAGGAGGCGAGCGCAAAGCTCGGGTCGACGTAGAGGGCGCGCCGCAGCGACTCGATTGCCGCCGCCGTCTCGCCGCGACCGAGCAGCGCGATCCCCTGGACGAAGTATGCATCCGCATCGAGCGGATCGGTGGCGAGCAGCTCGTGGATCACCGCGAGCGCCTCGTCGAGGCGGCCACCGTCGGCTGCTGCCAGCGCGCCGGCGAGCACCGCCTCGATCTCGGCTTCGTCGCGTGCGCTTGCACCACTCGGCGCGGGTGTGCGCCTGGTGCGCCAGTGCTCAACAGCGCCCGTGTCCGCCGGCCGCTGCGGCCCGGCGCGTCGCGCGCGGACGCGCGTCGCGGGCTGGTTGCGCGAGCGCAAGCGGGGACGGCACAGGCGATCGGCGGCGCCGAGCAGCAGCATGCCGCCGGGGGCGAGCGCACGCTCCAGCGTGCGCAGCACCTGCTCGACGGTCGGCGGGTCGAAGTAGATCAGGACGTTGCGACAGAGAATCAGGTCGAACTGCGCCTGTGGCACCGGATCGGCTACGAGGTTGTGCTGGGCGAACGTGACGAGCGCTCGCAGCTCGGGGCCGACCACCAGCAGGGAGCCGTCGGACCTGAAGTACCGCTCACGCTGGTGCGGAGTGACATGGCGGACGGCGCGGCTGGCGTACTCGCCGTGCTCGGCGCGGCGCACTGCCGCGGCCGACAGGTCGGTCGCCAGCAGCGCAAGCGGCGGACTCGTGCCCAGCGCTTCGCTGGCGAGGATCGCCAGCGTGTAGGCCTCCTCGCCGGTCGAGCAGCCGGCCACCCAGGTGCGCAGCGCCGGCGCTCCGCGCGCTCGCGCCGAGGCGAGCAGGCCCGGCCAGTCGATCGCGTCGAGATCCTCACGTTGGCGGAAGAAGAACGTCTCGTGCACGGCAACCGCCTCGAGCAACCCTGCGACGAACGCCTTGCCCGTACTCGGGTCGCGCGCGGCGCGCAGCGCAGCGCCGGCATCGAGCGGGGGCGTGAGCTTCCCGAGCGCCATCGTCAGCGCGTCGAGTCGCTGGGCGTGGAGCACGATCCCACTGCGCTCGCGCACGAGGTCCGCCAGTTGCTCGAGCTGGCCGGTCATCGTGCGAGCGGTCCGAGCTCGCGCAGCGTCACAGCGATCCGCGCTGGGGAGAGCGCCTGCGCGCCGGCCGCAACCGCGGCCTCCGGCATCGAGTAGATGCGTGAGGTCGCCTCGTCCTGTGCGAGCACCACGCCACCGTGCGCGCCGACGGCTGCGGCGCCCTTCGCGCCGTCCCGTCCCATGCCCGTCAGCACGACGGCCACGGCTGCGGGCCCGAACGCGGCAGCCATGCTCTCGAGCAACAGGTCGGCGGAGGGCCGATGCCGTCCGGCGACCGTGCTGCGGTCGAGCGCGATCCGCCCGCCGCCGGTGACCGTGAGATGCACGCCGTCGGGCGCAAGCCAGACGCCCGCCCGCAGTGGCATGCCGTCCCGCGCGATTGCGACGGGCAACTCGATGCGGCTCGCGAGCAGCGTCACGAGCCCTTCCAAGAAGCCGGTCGCGATGTGCTGGACGACCAGCACCGGCGGCGCGAAGTCGGCCGGCAGCCCGGCGAGGATCTCCACCAGCACGCCCGGCCCACCGGTCGAGGCGCAGATGCCGATCGCTCGCGTCGAGCCTGCGCCGCCTGGAGGTGCGCGGCGCGGCGCGGAGGCGCTCATCGCCCGACCAGCCGCTCGACCGTGTCGAGCAGCGCGCGCTGGTCGAATCGATCCTTCGTGACGTACGCGTCGGCGCCGGCTTCGAGGCCCCGGCGGCGATGCTCGTCGTCCATCATCGACGTCAGGACGACAACCGGCAGCGACGCGAGCGCGGGCTCCTGCCGAACCCGGCGCAACAGCTCGAAGCCGTCGACCTCGGGCATCTCGAGATCGGTGACGATGATGTCGACTGCGAGGCTGCCACCGAGCTGCTGGAGCGCGTCGCGGCCGTCGACCGCCGTCGCCACGCGATAGCCGGCCGCTTCGAGAATGCTGCGCTGAAGCTCTCGCACGGTGAACTGGTCGTCGACGACGAGCACGGTCGTCGGGCTCGTCGCTGCACCTGAGGTCGTGACTGCCACGTGCGCGGCCCGCGGTCGCGCAACGGCGACCGCTGGATCGACGATCAACGCAACGCGCCCGTCTTCGAGGATCGCCCCGCCGAGGTAGCCGGGACGTCGTTCGAGGATCGGCCCGAGGCGCTTCAGCACGACGTCCTCCTCGCCGAGCAGCCGATCGCACGCGAGTGCCACCGTCGTCCCCGCGTGGCTCACGACGAGCGCGGGCGGACGCTCGGGCAGCTCGCCCGCACCGCCGAGCGTCGTGGCGAGATCGCCGAGCGGGATCGACTGCTCGCGCAGCACGATCGACCGCTGTCCGCCGAGCGTCGTCGTGTCCTCCGCGAGCACGATCTCGTCGACGTTCGCGAGCGGCAGCCCGAACGTCTGGCCGAGCCGTTCGACGAGCAGCACGTGCAGGACCGCGAGCGTCAGCGGCAACAGCAGCGTGATCGTCGTGCCGCGGCCCGGTTCGCTGCGTGCTTCGAGACTGCCGCCGAGCGACTCGACGTGCGTCTTGACGGCGTCGAGGCCGACCCCGCGACCGGCGACGCCGCTGACGCCCTCCGCCGTCGAGAAGCCGGGTGCTGCCAGCAGATCGAGCAGCGAGCCGTGCTGCACCGCTTCCGCTGCCAGTTGCTGCGAGACGCCGCGCCCGTCGTCGCTGCACTCGATCGCGACCCGTCCGCCGCGCTGCTCGGCACGCAGCTCGACGCGGCCACGGGGTCGCTTGTCGGCCAGCAGCCGCTCCGCCGGCGGCTCGATCCCGTGCGCTATCGCGTTGCGCACGAGGTGCACGAGCATGTCGGAGAGGCCGTCGAGGATCGTGCGGTCGAGCTGCGTCTCGACGCCCTGCAGCAGCAGTTCGACCTCCTTGCCTTCCGCGACGGCGAGATCGCGCGCGTAGCGCGGCAGCGAACCGGTGATCGCCGACAGCGGCAGCGCCCGCAGCTCGATCGCCGCGTCCTGCAGCTCGTCGAGCAGCAGCTCGCCCTGGTCGAGCGCCTCGTCGATGCGGTCGTCGACGTGCGAGCCGAGCAGGTGACCGAGCCTGCGCTGGTGCAGGACCGCGCCCCCGACCGTGTCGAGCACGCGATCGACCTTGGCCGCCGAGACGCGCACGGATTGCGCCGGATGCGAGGCTGGAACCGGCGTCTCGGCTCCGACCGCCGGCTCCGTCGCCTCGGTGCCGTCGACCGCTTGGCGCATCGCATCGGCTGCCGTGAGCAGCTCGCCAGCCAGCTTCGCCGGCACCGGCTGCTGCGCGTCGCGCAAGGCCGAGAGCGTCTCCTCGGCGTCGTGCGCGATGGCGCGGAGCTGCTCGAGCCCGACGAGGCCGGCGCCGCCCTTCAGCGAGTGCACGTCGCGAAACAGCGAGTCGGTCGCGTCCGCGGGCGGCTCGCCCGCGTCGATCGCCAGCAGCGTCGCGACGAGCCGATCGAGCCGTTCGTTCGCCTCCTCGCGGAAGATCTCGAGCAGGCGCGTGTTCGTCCCGGTCATGGCGTCAGCTCCGTTTCAAGGTCGGCGAAGACGGCTGCCACGTCGAGCACCCCGACAAGCTGCCCGTCGACGAGCACCATTCCGCGCAGCTGTCGCGACGCCGGCGCCTCGTCGGCCACGGGCAGTTCGGCCACGTCGAGCACCTGCTCGACGGCAAAGCCGACCTGGCGATCGCCATGCGCGATCACGAGCACGCGCTGCGGCGTGGTCGGCTCGATCCCGAGCGCGCAGGCGAGGTCGAAGACGGGCAGGAGCACGCCCTCGAAAGCGCGGACGCCGAGCACCGAGGGGGGTGCACCGAACAGCGGCGTGATCCCTTCGAGCTCGATCACGGACCGCACGTCCGCGACGGGCAGCGCGTACGCCTCCTGCCCGACACGCACATGCACGTGCATGTCAGCTCCGAGCCGGTGGGCCGGCGCCGTTCGCGACGCTGAGGCCGTGCTCCGCAAGCGTCTGCTCGAGCTCCTGCATCAGCAGCTCGACCTGGTCGGTCACCTCTGCACGCTGGCGTTGGTCTCCGGCCAGCTCCTCGGCCGCCTTGCGGATGTCGAGCATCGTGCTCGTCACCTGGCTGGCGGCATCCTTCTGCTGCTCGGTCGCCTGGATGCTGTCGTCGAGCACCTCGGCGGTCGTGCGCATCAGCTCGCTGACCTCGCCGGCTTGGCGCGCACCCTGCTCGGTCGCCATGATCGTCGCGTTCGTCTCGTCCTGGATCGCCGTGACGATCTCGCGGATCGAGTCGGTCGAGCGCACGCTGCGCTCGGCGAGCTTGCGGACCTCGCTGGCGACGACCGCGAAGCCGCGGCCCGCCTCGCCGGCGCGTGCGGCCTCGATCGCGGCATTCAGCGCGAGCAAGTTCGTCCGCTCGGCGATGTCGCCGAGCAGCACGAGCACCTCGCCGATCTTCTGACTGCGTGCGCCGAGGGCGAGCGAGCGCTCGGAGATCAGACGCACGTGCTCCTGCATCTCGCTCATCGTCTGACCGGTCTGGTCGGCAGCCGTCGTCGCCGACTGCGCGTTCTCGGCGATCGAGCTGGCGGTCGCGCTCAGCTGCTCGATCGTCGTCGCGACCTCGGTGATCGCCGCCGCCTGCTCGGTCGTCGCGGCCGCCGTCTCGGTCGCCGTCTGACGCAGCCCCGCGAGCGCCACTCCGAGCGTGCCGGCCGTGCGCTTGACACGCTCGAGCAGACGGTCGAGCAGGCGCACGGCATACGCGATCAGCAGCAACATCGCGACGACGGCGATCCCGCCGATCGTGAGGATCAGCGCACGACCGTTGTTCGCCGTCGCGATCGCGTGCTTCTCGGTCTGATCCTCACGCTGAGACTCCTGCGCTTCGAGCGGATCGAGGACGTGGCCCTCGATCGCCCGCACCTCGGCGTCGTAGCGCCGCAACAGCGGCAGGAACGTCGGAGATCCGATCGCGCGCAGGACGGCCGGCTCGAGCCCGCTGGCGAGGCTCGCCTCGCGCGCGAGTGCCTCGTCGAACCCACCGGTGTCATCCGCCTCGCTGATCCGATGGGCACGACCGGTCCGCAAGGCCCGCGTGTACCGCGTCCCGAAGACACGCAGCGCGGCCGCGCTCGGACGCCTGCCGGCGAGTCCCGACTCGCTCACGAGCAGAGCACGGTCGACGATCGCCTCCTTGCTCGCCTGGACGTCTCGCATCACGTCGCCGTGGGCGATCGTGTCCTGGTAGCCGCTCTCGGCGTCGCCGTAGCGCCAGATCGCGACGGCGACCGTCGCGCAGAAGAGCAGGACGATGATCCCGCCGACTCCCGCTATCCGGCGAGATGGCGTGTCGAACCACGTACGCGGTGCTGACATCGTCGGAGCTCCTTTCCGGAGGCTCTTCGTCGTCCCCGGGCGCCGACATGCCAGATGGGGGGGGTTTGGTCGTGCGCTCCCGACGCCGATACCACTGTGAACCTCGAGTGACTGGTGTGATGCTTCCTTACCGAATCCTGGTCGTAGATGACTCCAAACTCGTGCACGAGCTCGCGCGCATGGCCCTCGAGACCGTAGCTGGCTGGACGGTCATTCCCGCGGAGTCGGGCGTGGACGCACTGGCGCTCGATGCAGCAGAGCACCCAGATGCGGTGTTGCTCGACGTCGAGATGCCGGAGATGGACGGCCCGGCGACCGTCGCGGCACTGCGAGCGAGCTCGCGTCCGAGTGCGCCGATCGTGCTGCTGACGGGACACGAGGACCCGCAGGAGCTCGCGCGGCTCGCGGCGCTCGACGTGGCGGGCGTGCTGGCCAAGCCCTTCGACGTCGAGCAGCTCGCTCGACAGATCGCCGACCTGCTCGGGTGGGTGATCTGACGCCACCGCCGCAGCTTCCCGTGCATGACGAGCTGCGAGCCGAGCTCGAAGCGATCTGGCAGCGCCATCGCGACGCAGTGTTCGAGCAGGTGGACGTGATCGAGCGGGCGGTCATGGCGCTGATGTGCGGCGACGCCGACGGCGCGCAGCGTGAGGAGGCAACGCGCGAGGCGCACAAGCTCACCGGCTCGCTGGGGACGTTCGGATTCGCTGCAGCCTCCGCGCACGCGCGGCACTTCGAGGAGCTGCTCGGTGGCGATGCCGTGCTCACCCGTGCACAGCTCGAGGAGCTGGTCGAGCGCGTCACTGCCTTGCGCGACGCCCTCCAGCAGATCCCGATCGCGAAGGAGCCGACGCACGCGCCGGCTGCCACCACCGCGGAGTCGCCGCTGCTGGTGATCGTCGAGGACGACGTGCCGCTCGCCGAGCGGTTGGCGCAAGAGGCAGCGGGGCGCGGCCTGCGCGTCGAGCTCGCCTTCGCTCCGGGCGAGGTCGGCGCGATCGTCGCCCGCGGGCGCCCGGACGCGGTCCTGCTCGATCTCACGTTCCCCACGGGCACGGCGGAGGCATACGAGCTGCTGTCCAGCTTCGTCGCCGCTGTCCCGCCCGTTCCCGTCCTGGTCTCGACCGTCCGCGACACGCTCACCGATCGGGTCGAGGTGGTGCGTCGCGGCGGCAGCGGCTTCGTGACGAAGTCGCTGCGTCCCGAGCAGGTGCTCGACCAGGTGATGCGGCTGATCGAGCGGGAGCATGCCGCGGAGACGACGCTGCTGTCGGTCGACGACGACCCTGTGCTGCTCGCTGCCGTACGTGCGTTGATCGAGCCACACGAGTTTCGCGTCGTCACGCTCGAAGACCCGTCCCGCTTCTGGCACGAGCTCGACCGCATCCACCCCGACGTCGTGCTGCTCGACGTCGACATGCCGGGGGTGAGCGGCATCGAGCTGTGCCGCGTCCTGCGCAACGACGCGCGCTGGGCGACCGTGCCGGTGCTGATCCTGACGGCGAGGCGCGACCGCGAGACGATCGAGGAGATCTTCGCCGCCGGTGCCGACGACTACCTCAGCAAGCCGCTGCTCGGCAGCGAGCTGCTGACACGGTTGCGCAACCGCGTCGAGCGGCTGCAGCTTCACCGCGCGCTGGCCGACACGGACAGCCTCACGGGCGTGCCGAATCGCCACAGCTCGACGCAGGGCATCGAGCGACTGCTGCGACTGGCAACGCGCTACGAGCAGCCGCTGTCGCTTGCAGCGATCGACCTCGATCGCTTCAAGGCGGTCAACGACGAGCATGGCCACGCGGCCGGCGACGCGGTCCTGCGCCGCTTCGGCCAGCTGCTGCTCGAGGCCTTCCGCGGCGAGGACGTCACCGGCCGTTGGGGTGGGGAGGAGTTCGTCGCCGGGCTCTACGGGATGAGCGGCGCGGACGCCCTGCAGCGCCTCACCGAGCTGCTCGGCGCCTTCGAGCAGGAGACGTTCACGGGCACGAGCGGCGAGTTCCACGTCGCCTTCAGCGCCGGCATCTCGGAGTACCCGTCCGACGGCGCCCACCTCGGCCCGCTCTACCGCGCAGCCGACGCGGCGCTCTATCGCGCGAAGGAACTGGGTCGCGGCCGTGTCGTGCTCGCTCAGCCGCCGTGCGGGTAGTGGATCCCGAGCCGCAGCGCGTCGCCGGCGGGCTCCGCTGCTCGCGGCAGTAGCGTGCGCACCGCAATGGCCGCGCAACGCAGATTCGACACCGAGCACGTCCGCCGGCGGATCGAGCACGGCGATCCCTTCTGGCCGTCGCAGCTCGCGGTCGCCGTCGCCCTCGCGCTCAACCTCGGCTTGGCGGAGAAGGTCACGCTCGGACCGAACTGGCTGCTGCCGGGCGTCGAGACGCTGCTGCTCGTCGCGCTCGTCGTGGTCGTCCCCCGGCGCGCCACCGAGCACTCGCGCATGCGGCGGCGGTTCGCGCTGACGGTCGTCGCGCTCGTCAGCCTGACGAACGTCGTGACGCTCGTGCTGCTCGTCCACTACCTCATCAACGGAGCGCACATCGGCGGGCACAAGCTGATCCTCTCGGGCGCGCTCGTGTGGGCGACGAACGTGCTGCTGTTCGCCGTCTGGTACTGGGAGCTCGACCGCGGCGGGCCGGTCGCGCGCTTCCGCGAGAGCGATCGCCTGCCGGACTTCCAGTTCCCACAGATGGAGAACCCGCAGTTCGCGCCACAAGGCTGGCGGCCCGGCTTCGCCGACTACCTCTACACGTCGCTGACGAACGCAGCTGCGTTCAGCCCGACCGACACGATGCCGCTCACGCCGACGGCGAAGGTCGTGATGAGCGTGCAGTCGCTCGCGGCACTGGCGACGGCCGGGCTCGTCATCGCGCGTGCGGTGAACATCCTCGGCTGAGCGCCCGGAGCGTCAGCTCAGCGGGACCGTCCCGACGACGCGCGTGCCGCGGCCCGGAACCGAGGCGATCAGCAGCTCGCCACCGACGGCGTCCAGCCGCTCTCGCAGGTTCGCGATTCCCGCACCGCCGTTGCCCTGCGCCGCTGCCGAGAAGCCGGCACCGTCGTCGCGCACCTCGAAGCGCAGGCGTCCGTCCCCCGAGCCGGCGAGCGAGATCGTCACCGCGGTTGCACCAGCTGCGTGCTTCGACGCGTTCTGGAGCGCCTCCATGCAGGCGAAGTAGACCGTGCTCTCGACGTCGGCGCGAAAGCGCCCGAGCCGTGCTGCGTGCACCGTCGTCGGCAGCGGCGCGCCACGGGCTGCTGCTCGCAGCGCCGCGTGCAAGCCGCGCTCGGTCAGCAGTGGCGGATGGATGCCGTGTGCGAGCGAGCGGACCTGTTCGCTCGCGCGCTCGACGTCGGCTTCGAGCGTGCGCACCGTCTCGACGAGTGGGGAGTCGTGGTTCTCGAGCTGCTCTCGCAGCAGCGCGAGCTTGATCTGCAGCGCGACGAGCTGCTGCTGTGCTCCGTCATGGAGGTCGCGCTCGATGCGGCGGCGTTCGTGATCGGCGACGGCCATGAGTCGCGCTCGCGAGCGGTCGAGATCGTGGACGAGGCGCGCGTTCTCGGCGAGCAGTCGAGCCCGTGTCGGGGCCGGCTGCTCGCGCCTCGCGATGTCCGTAGCCGTGTCGTGCATCACCTGGTCCCACCACGAAGCTACCCAGCCGCCGTGCTGAGCGAACCGGCGCGGAACGCCTGCACGCCAGGCCGCTCGCGCACACGCTCGCGCCCAACTAGGGTCGAGGCATGGGCATCCGCGTGACGATCGCGGAGGACAGCCTGCTCGTGCGCGAGGGGATCGAGCAGCTGCTGCTTGGCGAGTCCGGAATCGAGCTTGTCGCGTCGTGTGGCGACCTGCCGTCGCTCTTGGCAGCCGTCGAGGCCGATCTGCCCGACGTCGTCGTGACCGACATCCGCATGCCGCCCTCCGGCACCGACGAAGGGATCCGCGCCGCCACGCGACTGCGCGACGCGCATCCAGGCATCGGCGTCGTCGTCGTGAGCCACTACGACGACCCCGCGTACGTGCTGACGCTGATCGACGGCGGCTCCGCTGCTCGCGCCTACTTGTTGAAGGAGCGCATCCATGACCGCCTCCAGCTCGTCGGCGCGATCGAATCGGTCGCGCGCGGCGACTCCTTCATCGACGCGAAGATCGTCGAGGTGCTCGTCTCGGCGCGGGCGCGTGCGGACCGCTCGACGCTCGGCGAGCTGACGGCGCGCGAGCGCGAGGTGCTCGCCGAGATCGCGCAAGGCAGGAGCAATGCGGCGATCGCCGAGACGCTCGTGCTGAGCAAGCGCGCAGTCGAGAAGCACATCAACGCGATATTCCTCAAGCTCGGCCTGTCCGGCGCGCAGGACGTCAGCAAGCGCGTGAAGGCAGCGCTGCTGTTCCTCGCCGAGTCCGATCCGCGACCTTCCGTCGGCTGACCGGGCCACCTGCGATGGTCTCCACGACGATGGACGCTCCAGCGGCCGATCCGGACGAACCGCGGCCTCGGCGCCGCGTGCTCGTGACGAGCCTGATCGTGCTCGGGACGATCGTCGCGTTCCTCGCGATCGTCTCGGTGTGGGTGAACCGCCAGGCGCTCAACACCGACAACTGGGCGGCGACGAGCACGCGCCTGCTCGACAGCCCTGCAGTCCGCACCTCGGTCGCCGGCTACCTCGTCGACCAGGCGTACACGAACTTCGACGTCACCGGCGAGCTGCGCGACGTGCTGCCGAAGCAGGCGAAGCCGCTCGCCGGTCCTGCGGCGAGCGGCCTGCGCAACCTCGCCCAGCAGGGGATCGAGGAGCTGCTCACGCGGCCCGCGGTGCAGTCGCTGTGGGAGGAGGCGAACCGCCGTGCCCACCAGCGACTGCTGCAGGTGCTGAACGGCGGCGGGGGAGGGGTCTCGACCGAGAACGGCACCGTCACGCTCGATCTCGGAACCGTCCTGCAGGAGACCGCCAACGGCATCGGCGTCGGTCAACAGGCGGCGCAGAACGTCCAGCCCGGCAGCGCGCAGATCACGATCCTCCACTCGAAGCAGCTGAAGACCGCGCAGGACGTGGCGCGCGGGCTGCGGACGCTGCCGATCGTGCTGCTGCTCGCCATGCTCGCGCTGTTCGGCGCGGCGATCGCGCTTGCCGGGCGCCGCCGCGAGGCGCTGCGCTCGGTCGGCATCGGCTTGGCGATCGCCGGGGTGCTGGCACTGATCGCCCGCACGATCGCCGGCCATGCGGTCGTCAACGCGCTCGCGCAGACGCAGGCGGCGCGGCCGGCGACGCAGGACGTCTGGACGATCGCCACGAGCCAGCTCGTCGTCGCGGCCGAGGCGACGATCATCTACGGCGCGCTGATCGTGCTCGCCGCGGCGCTCGCCGGTCCGGCCCGGATCGCCGTCGAGACACGCCGCGCGACGGCGCCATACCTGCGCGACGCGCGCTACGCATTCGGCGCAGTTGCCCTCGTGATGCTGCTCGTGATCGTCTGGCGCCCGACGCCGGCGACGCACAACGCGATAGCGGTGCTCGCGATGGCGGTCCTGCTGGCGCTCGGGATGGAGGCGCTGCGCCGCCAGACGTCACGCGAGTACCCGGACGCGACGATCGCCGCCGCCACCGCGGGCCAGCGCGCGTGGCTCGAGCGGCTGCGCAGCTCTGCCTCCGCGTCTGCCTCGGCGACCGTCGAGCGTGCGCAGAGCCGCCTGCAGGCGGCGCGCACGACGGTCGCGGAGTCGCGCGGAGGCCACGGCGACTCCACCGCGGCGCCATCCGCGTCACCGGCGCTGGCGCCGACGCCGGCGAGCACGGCAGCAGACCAGACGACCGCGCGGCTCGACGCGCTCGAACGGCTCGCGCGCCTGCGCGACGGCGGCGTGCTCGACGAGCAGGAGTTCGCTGCAGAGAAGCGGCGGCTGCTCGAGCAGCCGCCGCCCTCCTAGCGCCCCAGGGCGCCGCCCGCAGTGGTCGTGTCAGGTCGCCGCGACGCCGGCCGGCCCGCGGCGTCCGCCGTACGCGACGAGCCCGTAGACGATCAGGATGTCGACGGCGAAGATCGCCAGCGACAGGAACGGATAGGCGGGGATGAAGATCAGCTGCACGATCGCGTTGACGCCGGCCGTCAGGATGCCGACCCAGCGGCCCCATTCGGTGCCGCCCCAGATCGAGAGCGCGGCGAAGAACTGGATCGCGCCGAGGATCATGATCACCCAGCCCCAGGTGTTGAGGCTGCTCACGACGTACGTCACGTCGCGTGCATAGAACTTCGAGTTCGAGATCGCTGCGATCCCGTAGATGAAGTTGAGGATGCCGACGATCGCGAGCATCGTCCCCGCGAAGATCACCCATCCCATGCCGTGCTCGTCGCCTCTGGTCGTGTGTTGGTCGGCCATGTGTGCTCCTCCGGTCGTCGATCGTCCGCCATGCGCGCTGACGCGGCCTCTGCCGGAGAGCATCCGGGCGCCCGCCCTCGCGGGCAAGGGTGCCTGCCTCCCTGTCGCGGGGGAGGTGCGCATGCCCGCGTGACGCGGGCGGAGTGCGACTGCGACGCGCTAGGCGTCGTCGCCGGCCGGCTTGCGGCGGCGCGTCTCCTCGACCGCCTGCTCCGCCTGCTGATGGCCGACGTAGGGGACGAGCGCGCAGTAGAGCAGCTCGGGCAGCAGCGTCACCAGCTCGTCTGCCGCGTCCCGCAGTAAGCGCGTGTAGATGACCTCGTAGAGGCCGCCGACGACGATCTCGCCGGCCAGCTCGGGCACCGTGAGGCCCTTCGGGGCCTCGTCGCGGCCGGGATCGAGGAAGTCGACGAATACCCGCATGGCCGCGTCGCGGCGGCCACGAGCCTCCGGCCCGGCGGCGACGACCTCGACGACGCACATGCGCGCGAAGGCAGGCTCCGCCGCGAGCGACGTGAGGAACATCCGCAGCCCGTCGTGGACCTTCTGGGGCCAGCTGTCGGCTGCTGCGTAGGCCTGGCCGACTCCGTCGAGCAGCTGCTCGACGACCGTGTCGTATGCGGCGAGGAAGCATTCCTCCTTGTCGGCGAAGTGCTCGTAGAACGTGCGCCGCGAGAGCCGTGCACGAGCGATGATGTCGGCGACCGTCGTCGCCGGGTAGCCCTGCTCGGCAACCGCCTCGGCGACGGCGAGCAGCATCCGCTCGCGTTGGTTGTGCACGATGAAGCGTCGCGGCAGGCCGTGTCGGCCGCGCGGCAGGCGCTGCGGGGCGCGGCCCGGGGCGGTCGGCATGGGCCGACCATAGACGCCGTCAGGAAACATCTGCGTCCTCACGTCCGGAGTGGCGACGGGCGGGAGGCCTTGTCGAGCTGTTTCGGAGGGGTGCCCGGCGAAGGCTCACCGCGCGACAGTAGCCAAAATCAGCCGCATTGACAACAAAAGACGGGGTTGTTTATAGTTTTTCGGCGTGTAGCGCCTGTTTCCGGCGTCATGGATCGGCGACAGGCGGGAACGATCCATATGCACCTGACGACACCTCAACGATGTGCGGCGTTCTCGAACGAGAGCCGTGCAGGCGGACATGCGGGCGCGCTCCCACGCGTCTGATCGTGCCCGCCCGCAGGGTTCCCTCCCCTGGGAACACCCGGTGCGAGGCTTCGTGCCAGCCTCGTGCTCGACGCGGCCGGGGCGTGCGGATGGGATCCGCCCCGGCCGCGTCACCTTTCTGACGCCGGCCGGCCGGGAGAGAAGACACGTCCGGGGCGAGCGATGTGGGCGCCCGCCCCGGCTGTGTGTGCGACGTGGCGCTGCTCAGGCCGTGACGATCGCGTGGTCAGCCAGCGGTCCTTCGACCGCCTGTGCGCTGACGCGACCGTTGAGGTCCGTGCGGCGAAGCATGCCGATCAGGCGTCCGTCGTCCGTGACCGGCACTCGTACGAGATCCTGCTCGAGCATCGTCGTCCAGGCATCGGCGATCGGGGCGTCTGCGTCGACGACCGAGATCGCATCGTGTGTCAGCAGGCCGATGCGAATCGCATCGGGATCCTGACGCTCGGCGACGATGCGCACAACATCGCGCTCCGACAGCATGCCGAGGACCATCCGGTCCTCGCCACAGATCGGAAGCGCGTCGACTCCCAGCTCAGCGAGCTTGCGCGCGCCCTCGAGCACCGTCTCGAACTCGCTGACACACTCGCCCAGCCCGGTCACGTACTCCCGTGCCGTCTTGCACATCTGCTCCTCCTGTGTTGCGCCCCCCGAAATGGCAGGTGACATCCCGACGGCGTGTCAATGACGTGCGCGTGAGGCTTCCCCTGCCTCGCGTGCCGCACACCGTCGCACCGCGGATGGTGTGGATGGCGCGTCCTCCTCGAGATCGTGCGGATGGGATCGCTCCAGCTTCCCAGCATGACCGCCCGCGTTCAAGTGACAACCGTCGCAAGAGTCGGTTCGACCCCGCTGGAGCGGGGCTACTCCGGCTGCAGGCTGAGCAGCGAGAGTTCGGAGATCGCGGCGGACGTCGCGCCCGCCGGCAACCCGACGATCCACACGAGGACGTAGCGATGGGCATGCGACGGCAGTCCGATCGTCGTCTTCCTGCCGATGTCGTGACGCGTGCCGAGGTGGTCCCAGCCCGGATCGGTGATCGCGGCCGGGGGGTCCTGATCGGCACCGTAGATCTCGACGTCGATGCCGGGTGTCGAGGTCTCGATCACGAGCTTGCGCAGCTTCTGCTTGCTCGCGAGGTCGACGTAGATGCCGATCTGCGGCTTCGCGCTCGGGTCGGTGAGCTTCGGCATGCTCCAGCCGGTGCGCGTCGTGCCGTCGACGACGCGCGTCGCGTCGCCGAGGTCGGCGTTCGGCGCTGCATTCGGCGCGTACACGACAGCTGCAGCGCCGAGCGCGACGTTCGTGAGCGCGAGCTGCGGCGGTGGCGTCGTCGTCGTCCCGGCACCGCCGGTCGTCGTCCCGCTCGTCAGCCGTCCGCCGCCGATCTTGACCGGCGTCGTGGTCGTCGTCACCGGCTTGGGCAGCTTCGGCGTCGAGACCTTCGGCAGCGACGTCGGCGCCGAGGACGGGAAGGTCGAGCTGCTGCTGGGCGGCTGCGTGAACGACGGACTCGACGAAGCCGGCGGCGCGGTGGTCGTCGCGGGCGGTGCCGCGGCGACCGTCGTCGTGGGCGGTGGCGGCTGGCGGTTGTGCTGCAGCAGCGTGTAGCCACCGGCAGATGCGGCGCCGACGAGCACGGCGAGCGTCGTCGCGATGCCGATCGCCGGACGCAGGCCGCCACGGCGGCCCTGCGGCAGCTCGGCGCCGCATTCGAGGCACCAGCGCTGGCGGGTCTCGGCGGGGGCGGCGCAACTCGGGCACGTGCGCGAGGAGTCCATCGCTCCCGAGGGTACCCGATCGCCCTGCGCGATCTCCCCAGCCGACGTGCAGCCGCTGCGCGACGGTGCCGCGTGCTCCGATAAGCTTCCAGCGTGCTCGTACTCGCCTCGACGGCCGCGCAGTTCACGATCGCGCTGCTGATCACCTTCCTGGGCATTGGCGTGATCGCCAACGTCCTGATCGCCTACGCGGTGGTCGCGGTGCTTGGCGAGCGGCGCCAGAACGAAGAGCACCGCACGAGCACGACCGAGGGCTAGGCGCCTCGCACCTCGGACCCGTGGGTCCGTCAGAAGGGCAGCGTGTCGGCGATCTCGCTGAGTCGCGGCGCGGTCGCGTCGCGATCGGAGACGATCAGCTCGATGCCGGACGGCCAGGCGATGCCGATCTCGGGGTCGTCGTAGGCGATGCCCGACTCGGTCGCGCCGTCGTAGTAGCTCGTGCACTTGTACGCGACGTCGGCGACCTCGCTGGTGACGCAGAAGCCGTGCGCGAAGCCGATCGGGACGTACAGCTGGCGCATCGTCTCGTCGTCGAGCGCGAACGCCTCCCAGTCGCCGAACGTCGGCGAGCTGCGGCGCAGGTCGACGAGCACGTCGACGATCGCGCCGCGCGCGCAGCGCACGAGCTTCGCCTGGCCCGGCGTCAGCTGGAAGTGCATCCCCCGCAGCGTGCCGCGGTGCGAGCGCGAGTGGTTGTCCTGCACGAACGTCGCGTCGATCCCCAGCGCGGCCCAGGCGTCGGCGCGATAGGTCTCGGCGAAGAAGCCGCGGTGATCGCCGAAGACCTCCGGCTCGATCAGGAGCGGCCCCTCCAGCGTGGTCGGGACGATGCGCATGCGGCGCGGAAGCTTAGAACCTCGGCCGGGTGCCGCGCCGTGCAGGAGAGCACATGCGCGATGTCGAAACCCTGCCTGCCAATGAAGCGAGCCACAGGATCATCAACCATCGCGCCCCCGTCGCCGCACGGGCACCAGGCGCTGTCGGAGTTCATCACCGCACGCTTCGACGAGTTCTCACGCTCCCAGAAGGACGTGGCGCAGTACATCGTCGACCACCTCGACGAAGCCGCGTTCCAGACCGCCGAGGAGCTCGCACGCCGGGCGTCCACCTCGTCGAGCACTGTCGTGCGCTTCTCGCAGGCGCTCGGCTTCGAAGGCTTCCCCGAACTGCAGCAGGCAGCGCGCGAGGAGTACCGCCGCCGCCGTGACGACGGGGGGGACTTCGCCCCGGTCGCCGCCGTCGCGCCGCTCTTCTCGCTCGACCAGACCGAGTACGAGACCGCGCTCGCGACCGACCACGTCAACGTCGAGGAGACCGCGCGCAAGCTCTCGCGCCGCGACTTCGACGCGGCGATCGAGGCGATCTCGACCGCCGAGAAGGTGCTGATCGCCGGCACCGACCAGATGGCCTTCTTCGCGAGCTACCTGCGGCACCTGCTGATGCTGCTCGACATTCGCGCCGAGGTCGTCGCGAGCCCGTCGCAGGACGCGCTCGGCCGGCTCGCGCGGATCGACGAGACGACGCTCGTGATCGGCCTCTCGGCCGGTCGCCCGCATCCGCTGATCACGCGCACGATGAAGCTCGCGCGCCATCGCAAGGCGCCAACGCTCGCGATCGTCGACGCGACCCTCTCGGAGGTCGCGAAGCTCGCGCGCATCCGCCTCTACTACTCGTCGAACAGCCCCGCCTACGTGCGCTCGCACACCGCGCTGCTGTCGATGTTGCAGGCGCTCGCGTACGGCGTCTATGCGCGCGATGCGCAGCAGCACGACACGCGCATCAAGGCCTACCGGCTGAAGTAAGCCGGCCCGTCCTGCTCGCCGCGCTCAGCGCTCGGCGACGTAGAGACTCTGCAGTGCTCGCCCGACGCGCCCGCGCTCGTCGTGCAGCACGCTTTCGCTCACGCCCGTGCCCGCGCCGGCGGTTCGCGTCTCGGCGTCGAGCCCGACCCACTCGCCTTCCGGCAGGCGCTCGACGTAGAGCGTCAGGTCGGGGTTGATGAAGAGGTGCGTCTCCCACGGCACGGCGGCGGCGATCCCGTTGCCGAAGTCGCCGGCCGCGACGAGCCGCTGCAACGGAGTCGGCTGCTCGCCCGCGACGAGCGGCACGCGCAGGCGAAACCACGCGAACGCCGGGCCGACGTCGACGAAGACGCCGGCAGCGAAGCGGATCTCCATCGCCGTCGAGGCGAACGACGTGCCCCAGTCGGTGCGCGCCACCTCGTCGGCGCTCTCCTGCGGCCCGCTCGGGCGGTTCGCGCCCTCGCGCGGCGGCGGGGCCGGGACGTCGGCGCTGCGGATTCGCAATGCGGTCACGCGGCAGACCTCCTGCTCCGCGGCGACCAAGGAGGCCTCGATCAGCTGGACGCGCCGGCCCGGGCGGATCACGCGCGTGCGCACGTCGAGCGGTGCGAGCGGAACCGGGCGCAGCAACTCGTAGGTAAGCCGTGTGACTGCCATCGGCTGCTCGCTCTCGACCTGCTCGATCGCCCGTGCGAGCAGGGCAGCGGGCGCGCCGCCATGCTGCGCGCCGGGATCCCACGGGCCGCGCGCGAGCTCGGTCGGGACGAAGCGATCGTCCCCGTCTGGGAGGTAGATGGCGTCCATCGGGGGCGCGATGCTAGCTGAGCCGTCCGCCGTTCGAATGCGCGCACACCGATACTTTTCGAGGGGTCGCGCGTTGGAGGCGGTGTCGCAGGGTCGCTTGGTCGCGTTGCTCAAGGACGAGAGGTTGCTGAATGACGGGTTCTCGTAGGTCGATGGTGGCGATGACTGCCGCAGTCGTGCTGGTCGTCGGGTTTGTCGGTGCTGCCTCGGCGTCGGCCGATCGCGCGTGGCGTGCTCCGGTGACGCTCGCCACGCCGAGCGATTTCTCGTCGTACCCGCAGGTGGCGATGAACCAGGCTGGTGATACAGCCGTCGTGTGGGAGCAGACCGACGGCAGCGACCGGTTCGTGCAGGCGGCCACCCGCTCGGCCGGCGCGAGCGGGTTCAGCGGCGCGGTGACGCTGTCCGCGAGCGGCACGGGTGATGCGTCCTGGCCGCAGGTCGCGGTCGATCCGGCGGGTGGGACGACCGCCGTCTGGACGCAACAGGAGGGCACCAACTGGGTTGTGCAGGCCGCAACCCGTCCGGCTGGCGCGAGCGACTTCGGCAAGGCCGTCGACCTGTCCGGAGACGGGAACGTCCTCTATCCGCGGGTCGTCGTCGATGAGGCGGGCGATACGACCGTCGTCTGGTTCCACTCCACCGACAGCAGCAACTGGACCGTGCAGGTGGCGACGCGTCCGGCGGGCGCGAGCGACTTCGGCACGCCCGTCGACCTGACCGGCACCGACGAGTCCGGGTACGACCCGCAAGTCGCGACCGATCCGGCGGGCGATACGACGGTCGTCTGGCAGAGCATCGGCAAGGACGGTGATTTCGTGCAGGCGTCGACGCGTCCAGCGGGCGCGAGCGACTTCGGCAAGCCCGTCAACCTGTCGAGCGGCGCGAACGTGATCGATCCGGAGGTCGCGGTCGGTTCGGCGGGCGACACGACCGTCGCCTGGCGTCAGGTCGTGAACCACCAGTGGGTCGTGTCCACGGCGACCCGGCTGGCGGGTGCCGAGCATTTCAGCGATCCCGAATTCCTGACGCAGCCCAACCCGAAACCGAGCGGCATCCGCGTCGCCGTCGACCGGGCTGGCGCCGCGACCGTCGTCGTGAGCACGTACGACGGCAGCGGAAACACCGCCAGCGTCGAGATGACCCGCCCAGCAGGCACGACCGGCTTCGGTCCGCCACAGGTGCTGCCTGACGGGTTCCTCGACAGCTTCAGCGTCACCCCGGGAGGCGACACGGTCGCCGTCCTGGAGCGCGGCGACGGCAACCAGGACGCCGTGCTGACCGCGACGCGCCCAGCAGGCGCAGCCGACTTCAGTGAGCCCGTGCCGCTCTCCCCGGTCGGCCAGGACTCGTTCAACGCGAACCTCGCAGTCGATCGCTTCGGCAATGCGACCGTCGTGTGGTCAGGCCGTACGGTCGTTCAGGCAGCGACCTTCGAGCCCGTTGCTCCGCAGATCCCAGTCGGCCTGACCACGACGACCCCCGCACGCCCGGCGGTCCCCGCTGGGCCGCCGAGCACCGCGCCAGCACCGCTTCCGATTCGTCGTCCGGCGCTGACCGGGCCGTCACTGAGCCATGTGAGCGTCCGCAGGCATCTCACGCATGGCGCAGTTCTCGCGAGGACGGTCTCGCTCACGCTCTCCAGCCCAGCCACCGTGCGCGCGGTCGTGCAGCGGAAGGCCACCCGCTGCCGAACGCGGGCGCACCGCTGGATCACGCTGGGCACCGCGTACCACCGTGTGCTTCCCGCCGGCCGTGCGAGCTTCGTCTTCGCCGGCAAGCTCGGTCGCACCACGCTCGCGCCCGGCAGCTATCGGATTGCGCTGAGCGCGACCGATCGCGGCGGGCGCCGCTCGTCCGTCAGCACGATCGGCTTCCGCATCCGATAGTCCGAAAGGCCCATCGCTGAGCGCACGACGGCGGTGCGGGCGGCGAAGCTATATTGCAGGCACGATGCGCGACGAGGCAACCTTCACCGTCAAGGCCGGGCTGGCCGAGATGCTCAAGGGCGGCGTGATCATGGACGTCGTCACGCCCGAGCAGGCACGCGTGGCCGAGGCCGCCGGCGCCTGCGCCGTGATGGCGCTCGAGCGCGTCCCGGCCGACATCCGCCGCGACGGCGGCGTCGCGCGCATGTCCGATCCCGAGATGATCAAGGGGATCCAGGAGGCAGTCACGATCCCCGTGATGGCAAAGGCGCGGATCGGCCACTTCGTCGAGGCGCAGGTGCTCGAGGCGCTCGAGGTCGACTACGTCGACGAGTCGGAGGTGCTGACGCCGGCCGACGAGGCGCACCACATCGACAAGTGGGCCTTCAAGGTCCCGTTCGTGTGCGGCGCGACGAACCTCGGCGAGGCGCTGCGGCGGATCGGCGAGGGCGCAGCGATGATCCGCTCGAAGGGCGAGGCCGGCACCGGCGACATCGTCGAGGCGGTTCGCCACATGCGCATGATCGTCGGCCAGGTCAAGCGCCTCCAGCAGCTCGACGCTGCAGAGCTCGCGACGGCGGCGAAGGAGCACCAGGCGCCGCTCGACCTGATCCGCTCGGTCGCAGAGCACGGCAAGCTGCCCGTCGTGCTGTTCTGCGCCGGCGGGATCGCGACGCCGGCCGACGCGGCGCTGATGATGCAGCTCGGCGCCGAGGGCGTCTTCGTCGGCTCCGGCATCTTCAAGAGCGAGGACCCCGAGACGCGCGCCCGCGCGATCGTCGAGGCGACGACCCACTTCAAGGACCCCGCGCGCGTCGCGGCAGCGTCCCAGGGACTCGGCGGGGCGATGGTCAGCATCGAGTCCTCGAAGCTCGAGTCCGAGCAGCTCCTCGCCCAGCGCGGCTGGTAGGTCGCCGGTGGCGACCTGCGTCGGGATCCTCGCCCTCCAGGGCGACTTCGAGGCGCATGCACGGCTGCTGCGCCAGCTCGGCGTGGAACCGCGCGAGGTGCGCGTCCCGCAGGACCTCGACGGGCTCGACGGCCTCGTGATCCCCGGCGGCGAGTCGACGACGATGACGCTCGGGATCGCGCGCGAGGGGCTCGCCGAGCCGTTGCGCGCGCTGGCCGCCTCGGGCATCCCGATCTTCGGCACCTGCGCCGGGCTGATCATGCTCGACCGCGACCACCTCGGGATCATGGACCTGCGCGCCGAGCGCAACGCCTTCGGCCGGCAGGTGCGCTCGTTCGAGGCCGAGCTGGAGATCAGCGGCATCGACGGCGAGCCGGTGCGCGCGATCTTCATCCGCGCGCCGTGGGTCGCCGAGCACGGGGACGGGGTGGAGGTGCTCGCCGAGGTCGACGGCCACCCGGTCGCGGTCCGCGAGGGCACCAACCTGGCGATCGCCTTCCACCCCGAGCTGAGCGGCGAGCCACGCTTGCACGCGTTCTTCCTCGCGCTCGTGCGCGACCACGCAGCCGTCTAGCGCGGCGGACCTTGCCTACGCCGGCTGACGGTCGCGCTCGCGCGCGTGGCGGCGGAAGGCGTGCTCGAAGGCGTCCCAGTCGACCGGTGGCGGCTTCGGGTCGCGGCCGCCTCCGCCGCCTCCACCGTCGTCGTCGTCCGCCGGCGGCGATTGGCCGCGACTCAGCCACCCGGCGGCGCAGACCAGCTCACCGGCGGCGACGGTCGCGAGCGCGCCGAGGACGACCGAGCCTGTTGCGAGCGAGACGGCAGCGATGACATAGCCGACCATCCCGAGCACGAGCAGGCCGGCACGCAGCCGCAGGTCGAAGGCATGCCGCGGCGG
This sequence comes from uncultured Actinomycetes bacterium, assembly GCA_963715695.1. GTDB lineage: Bacteria > Actinomycetota > Thermoleophilia > Solirubrobacterales > Solirubrobacteraceae > Conexibacter. Next base: position 108,025 of record OY970266.1, read on the forward strand.
GGGGCCGAGGTACGCGAGCACCACCGACCCGAGCAGCAGCGACGCGAGCGAGACCTTGAAGGCAGGTGCCATGCTGCTCGTGGTACCCAGATCCCGTGCGATCGCTATCGCGAGCTGGTCTGCGCATGGCTTGTTTGCGAAAGCTCGTCTGAGCGGTCAAGCCAAGACACTGCTTGAAATCGCCGGCATACCTGGAAGTTCGGGCTCTTGCCGAAATGTGGTTCACAGTGGACAGCACAATACGAGTCGGGTAGGTTCCCTAACGAAGCGGGCGTGCTCGCGGTCCTGTTCTTGGGGTGCACAGTCGGTCGGACCGGCGCGATGGTCAGCACGAGGCGTCCTCATCGTTCGAGAGCCGAGGGGAGAGGGGACCAGACGTGCCTCGATGCGACCTGCCGGGAGTTCGACGACGGCGCCAGTGGTCGCCGGACGCGCGTGCGCTGGGGATGATCGGCGACCGCTGGGTCTTGCTGATCGCGCGCGAGCTGGCGTTCGGCTCGCTGCGCCTGTCCGAGTTGCAGCGCGCGTTCCCGGGGATGTCGACCGGGGCGCTCGAGCAGCGCCTCAACCGCATGGCCGCGGGCGGGCTCGTCACGCGCCACCGCTACGCGGAGGTGCCGCCGCGCGTCGAATTCGAGCTGACCGACGCCGGTCGCGACCTGCTCGCGATCCTCGCTCCGATCGTGCAGTGGGCGCTGCGCTGGGCGTGGACCTCGCCGCAACCCGACGAGTGGGTCGACGTCACGGCGATGTTCCGTCTCGCCGGCTGCGTCGTCGAGCCGCGCGGCCGACATCGAGGCGGAGATCGAGCTGATCGTCGAGGACGATCAGGAGGTCGCGCTCGACCTCTACACGCTGCGGCTCGCCGACGGCGAGGCGACCGTCGCGCACCGGCCGGCGGCCCGCGCCGACGCGATCATGAAGGGCACGAGCGGCGCGTGGGCGCGCGCACTCGGTCCAGAGCGCACGCTCGCCGGCCTGCGCATCAGCGGCGACGAGCGTCTCGCCGACATCTTCCTCGCGAGCTTCCAGACGTCGGGGGAGACGCGCTGACGTCACGGCCGCCGCGTCGCGGCGGCTGCAGCGTCTGAGCTGGGGGACGGGCGCGGGGGTTGGGGGACCCCCGCGCCATGCTTTCCTTCGCACCGGTGGGTGCGTGTGATTGACTGGGCGCGTGGCCGGCGATCTGCGTCTCATCCAGGACAAGGGCGCGTGCTCCTACGGCACGTGCGACGGCGACGGGATGGTCGTCGACCTCGAAGCGAACACGACCTACCGCTGCCGCTGCTGGCCCGAGCAGGTCTCGCGCCGCCGCGCGAAGCGGCTCTCGCGCGAGGTGCCAAAGCGCTTCCAGAACCTCAGCTTCGAGCGCGAGCCGATCCCGTCGATCGCGCGCGCCGCTCCCGACGCGGTCCGCGCCGTGCGGCGCTACTGCGACCGCGTCGAGGAGATGCTCGACCGCGGCGAGGGGATGTGGTTCCTCGGCAGTCCCGGGCACCGGCAAGAGCCACCTCGCCTACCTGATCTCGCAAGCCGCGCTCGCCGCCGGCCGCTCGGTCGCGATCTACACCGGCCCGCGGCTGCTCGACGAGATCCGCCGCACGTACGGCGAGGACGATTCCGGCAGCACGCTCGACCTGATCGACCGGCTCACGAGCGTCGAGCTGCTGCACATCGAGGACCTCGCGGTCGCGCAGACCGACCGAGTGGGTGCTCGAGCAGCTCTACAACATCATCAACGGGCGCTACGAGAACGAGCGCTCGATCGTCTTCACGTGCGACCTGACGGGCGACGAGGACGACGGCCGGCCACCGAACCCGAGCACGCTCGCGGGGCACATCACGCGGCGCAACTTCTCTCGCCTGATGCAGATGTGCGGCGACCCGCACATCCTGCTCGGCTCGGACAACCGCCTCGCAGCGAAGTCGCTCGACCAGACGGCGAGCTGAGCACGCGGCGTCGACCGTCCCGCACGGGTGCGTGAGGTTGCGATACTCGTTGGGATGACCGACGCAGGGGACAGCCGCCCGGAGGACGATCTGGAGCGGCCATTGACGCTCGACGAGGAGCTGCTGGAGTCGACCTCGTCGGTCGAGACCGACCCGCTGCGGATCCAGCGAATGCGGCACGAGCTGGAGATGGGCTTCGCCGCGCTCGCCGACGTCGAACACGGAGTGACCGTCTTCGGCTCGGCGCGCACGCACCCGGACGATCCCGGCTACGCGCATGCGGCCGAGGTCGCACGGCGGCTCGGCCGCGCCGGCTTCGCGATCATCACCGGCGGCGGCAGCGGCATCATGGCTGCCGCGAACCAGGGCGCGCGCGAGGTCGGCGCGCTGTCGGTCGGGCTGGCGATCGACCTGCCCTTCCAGGAGCCGGAGAACCCCTACATCGACCGGCCGCTGCGCTTCCACTACTTCTTCACGCGCAAGGTCATGTTCGTGCGCTACGCCTCCGCGTTCGTCGTCTTTCCCGGTGGCTTCGGCACGCTCGACGAGCTGTTCGAGGCGCTCACGCTGATCCAGACGCGCAAGATCCGCAGCTTCCCGCTCGTGCTCGTCGGCCGCGCCTACTGGACGCCGCTCGTCGACTGGCTGCGCGAGCAGCGTCCTGGCCGACGGCAAGATCTCCCCGAACGACCTCGACCTGCTGGCGATCGTCGACGACGCCGACGAGATCCTCGACATCGTCACCGCAGCGAGCGAGCGGCGCAGCGCCCGCCGCCCGGCGAGCTGAAGCCCGCTAGCGGCGCGCTTCGATCGCGAGGATGCCGCCGAGCACTCCGTGCAGCAGGCTGCCGGCCTGACGGTCGAGCAGGTGGTCGACGCGTTCGATCTGCAAGCCGAGCGTGCGCAGGCGCTCCAGCAGCGAGCGCGGCGGGATGTCGATCCGTTGGTCTGCCTGCTCCCGCGACAGCCAGCGCGCGCCGAGCGCGCGGGCCTGCTGGCGCGTCGGGCTCGGCTGCGCGATCGCGAGCAGGCCGCCCGGCTTCAGCAGCGCTGCCGCATGCTCGAGCGCCGTCGCGGGCGCACGCATGCGGCCGAGCGACTGCCAGAAGACGATAGCCGCGTAGCGGCCACCCAGTTCGGTGATCTCCGCGTCCTGGATGCCGGCGCGCGTCGCGGGACGCTCGATCCCGGTCGCGATGCGTCCGGTCGCGCGCAGCGCGTCGAGCAGCATTCCGTCACCGCTGCCGACGTCGAGCACCGCGCCGGGCGGCGCGACGCGCGCGATCCGCGTCGCGAGGTTGCGGCGGGCGCGACGGCGGGCGACTTCGCCAAGCGAGCAGAGCCGCGTGGGGGTGGTCGCGCGGATCCGCGGCGGGAGCTGGGCGACGTCCCCATTCGAGCGCCAGATCGGCGTCGTGGTGCCACAGGCGATGCAGCGTACGGGCCCGAGCATCCGCGGCGAGTCGGCGGCGAGCGGCTGCTCGCACCAGGCGCACGCGGAGCTGGCACGTATCGCGTCGGGGGACTCCGCGATCACGCCCAGGAAGCTAGCGGGAGCGGGGTGGCGGGGGCGCCGGTCAGGCGGCGGGCGGCGCCAGCGACTCGAAGCGCGCGACGCCGTCGTCGTCCAGCTCGCGCACGACGCCCTCCTCGCACAGCAGGTCGAGGTGGCCGAGCACCTCGGAGAGCGTCAGGAACGCCTGCGTGACGGCTACGTTGCCCCACATCCGCTGCGCGAGCTCGTGCGCGGTCAGCGGCGCCTCGCCAAGCAGTCCGTGGATCTTTCGCGCGCGCCGCTGCGTCAGCGCGAAGCGCTCGTCGATCAGCGTGCGGTGGTCGGTCACCGGCACGCCGTGCCCGGCGAGGACCGCACGCGCCGGCAGCTCGCGCGTCGCCGTCAGTGACGCCATGTAGGAGCGCAGCGCTTGGGGCCGCGCATCCTGCCCGGCCGCGTCCCCGTCGAGCGGGCGCGCGACGAGCGGGTTCGAGGAGATGTGCTGGATCAGGTGGTCGCCACCGAGCAGCAGCTTGCGCTCGGCGTCCCAGAAGACCGTGTCCGACGGACTGTGGCCGGGCCGGTGCATGACGTCGAGCGTGCGGTCGCGCAGCGCGAGCCGGCCGCCGTCGGCGAGCGGGCGCGTAACGGTCGCGCCGCTGCCCCAGCCACGGAAGGCGGAGGAGACGGCGCGCAGCGCCTGCACGACGTCGGCGGGGATGCCGTGGCGCCCCATCAGCCGCACGGCGAACTCGTCGTCGAGCTCGGCCGACTCGTTGAACTCGCCGAGGTAGACCTGCAGCTTGTCGAGCGCGGCGATCTCCGCGCCGGAGCGGCGCGCGAGCACGTCGACGAGGCCGATGTGGTCGATGTGCTGGTGCGTGATCACGATCAGGCCGAGATCCTCGACGCGGTGGCCGCGCTCGGCGAGCGCGCGCTCCAGCTCGTCGAGCGCCTTGCCGGAGTTCGGGCCGCAGTCGACGAGCGTCAGCGGGTCGTCCTCGATCAGGTAGAGGTTCACGCGCCCGACGAGGAATGGAGTCGGGATCGGCAGGCAGTGGATCCCCGCTGCCGCCGCCTCGGCGAGCGCCTCCTCCGGCGTGAGCGGCGCGTCGGCCCGCTCGGCCATCAGGCGCGGATCAGCGCGAGCAGCTCGTCGCGCCGCGCTTCCATGTCCGCGACGGAGACGAGCGACTCGAGGCAGAGGCGCAGCAGCGGCTCGGTGTTCGACGGGCGCACGTTGAAGTGCCAGTCGTCGTAGTCGACCGAGATGCCGTCGAGATGCGAGATGCGAGCGTCCGGGTAGCGCTGCTCGATCTCCGCCATCTTCGCCTGCTGGTCGGCGACCTCGGTGTTGATCTCGCCGGAGATGAAGTACGTCGAGCGCAACGGTGCGAGCAGCTCGCTCAGCTTCAAGCCCTGCTGCGAGAGCAGCTCGAGGATCAACAGCGCCGGCAGCGTCCCGGAGTCGGCGTTGTAGAACTCGCGGAAGTAGTAGTGGCCGGAGACCTCGCCGCCGAAGACGGCGCCCGTCTCACGCATGCGCGCCTTGAAGAAGGCGTGGCCTACGCGGTTCACGAGCGCTGTGCCGCCGTGGCGCTCGACGACGTCGCGAACCGCGCGACTGGCGCGGACGTCGTAGAGCATCGTCGCGCCGGGCTGCTTGCGCAGCAGCGCCTCGGCGAGCAGCGCCGTGAGGAAGTCGCCGTCGACGAACGCGCCGGTGTCGTCGATGAAGAAGCAGCGGTCGGCGTCGCCGTCCCAGGCGATCCCGAGGTCCGCCTGTTGGCTGATGACCTGCTCCATGATGAAGGCGCGGTTCTCCGGCAGCAGCGGGTTCGGCTCGTGGTCGGGGAACTCGCCGTCGGGCGTCCAGTAGGCGGTTACGAGGTCGAGCCCGAGCTGCTCCAGCAGCGGCCCGGCCATCGGCCCGGCCATCCCGTTGCCGCCGTCGACGACGACGCGCAGCGGCTTCACGCTTGCCGCGTCGATCGAGCGCAGCGCCACCTCCTGGAAGGGCTTGTAGAGGTCGACCGACTCGACGGACCCCGGCGCGCTCGGAGCCGGCGCGGGGATGCCCGCCTCGATCAGCTGGCGGATGTCCTGGATCCCCTCGTCGCCCGACAGCGCGAGCGCGCCGCGGCGCACGAGCTTCGCGCCGGTGTACGCCTTCGGGTTGTGCGAGGCGGTGCACATCAGCCCGCCGTCGAGCTCGCGCGAGCCGACGAGCCAGTAGAGCATCTCGGTCCCGACCTGGCCTGCATCGAGCACGTGGGCGCCCTCGTGGACGAGGCCGTCGCGGTAGCGCGCCATCAGCTCGGGCGCACTCAAGCGCATGTCGCGGCCGACGGCGACCCGCAGCTCACCCACGGGCACGTCGTTCAAGCGCGCGAGCACGTGCGCGAAGGCGCGGCCGATCAGCTCGGCTCCGTCGCCGTCGATGTCGCGGCCGGCGATGCCGCGGATGTCGTAGGCCTTGAAGATCTCGGGGGGGAGTGATGCCATTGCGCGAGGGATCCTACGCGGCACGGTCCCGGAGGGGCTCTGACAAGATGCGCGTCGCATGCAGCCCGCCGACCGCAGCGTCGTGATCCTCTGTGGCGGGCGCGGGACGCGCCTGCAGGAGCACACGCAGTCGATCCCCAAGCCGCTCGTGGAGATCGGCGGCCGTCCGATCCTCTGGCACGTGCTCGGGATCTACCTCGCACACGGGTTCCGGCGCTTCACGCTCTGCACCGGCTACAAGGGCGAGCTGATCGAGCGGTTCGTCGCGGCCGAGCCGTGGCCCGAGGGCGTCGAGGTGCGCTGCCTCGAGACGGGGCTCGACACACCGACCGGCGGCCGCGTGCGCCAGGCCGGGCTCGTGCTGGGGGGCGAGCCGTTCTGCGTGACCTACGCCGACGGCGTCGCCGACATCGACCTGCATGCGCTGCTCGCCGCACACCGTGACCACGGCGGGCTCGCGACGATGACGGTCGTGCGCCCACTGCTCCAATTCGGCGTCGCGGAGCTCGCCGCCGACGGGCGTGTCACCGGCTTCCATGAGAAGCCACGCGCCGAGCACTGGGTCAACGGCGGCTTCTTCTGCTTCGAGCCGGGCGTGCTCGACGTGCTGGAGGACGACAGCGTGCTGGAGCGTGAGCCGCTCGAGCGCCTCGCCGCGGCCGGCGAGCTGCACGCCTTCCGCCATGCAGGCTTCTGGGACTGCATGGACACGTACAAGGACGCGATCCTGCTGAACGACCTGTGGGCGCAGGAGCGTGCTCCATGGACCACGGGGTTGCCCGCGGAGGTCGCGCGATGAGCCGCTCGGTCTTCGTGACGGGCGGCTCCGGGCTGCTCGGCTCCTGGCTCGTGCGCGCGCTCGTGGCGCGCGGCGATCGCGTCGTGGTGCTCGCGCGCGATCGCACGCCGCGCTCGGCACTCGCGCTCGACCCCGTCGCCGACGCGGTCGGCGCAGTCCACGGCGACCTCAACGAGCCCGGGCTCGTCGCGCGCGCCCTCGGCGAGTACGAGGTCGACACCGTCTTCCACCTCGCAGCGCAGACGATCGTCGGGACGGCGAACCGCTCGCCGCTCGCGACGTTCGAGTCGAACGTCCGCGGCAGCTGGACGCTGCTGGAAGCCTGCCGGCTGCATGGAGCCGCGCGCGTCGTCGTCGCTGCCTCCGACAAGGCGTATGGCGCGAGCGCGACGCTGCCCTACCGCGAGGACCAGCCGCTCGACCCGCGCTATCCCTATGACGTCAGCAAGGCGGCGACCGACCTGATCGCGCGCTCCTATTGGCACACGTTCGGGCTGCCGGTCGCCGTCACGCGCTTCGCGAACCTCTACGGCGGCGGCGACCTCAACCGCTCCAGGCTGATCCCGGAGGCGATCGGCGCAGCGCTCGCGGGGCGCGCGCCGGTGATCCGCTCCGACGGGACGCCGGAGCGCGACTTCCTCTACGTCGAGGACGCGGTTGAGGCGTATCTGCTGCTCGCCGACGCGCTCGACGGCGATGATCCGGATCCCGCCGCTCACCCCCGCAGCGCGCGCGGCGAGGCGTTCAACGCGGGCGGCGGCGCGCCGCACGCGGTCCGCGACGTCGTCGCGCGGATCTGCGCGATCGCCGGCACGGACGTCGAGCCGGACGTGCGCGGGACGGGAACCCTGGCGGGGGAGATCGACCGCCAGTACGTCGACACGGCGAAGCTGCGCGCGCTCACCGGATGGGAGCCGCGCGTCGGGCTCGACGAGGGCCTGCGGCGCACGGTCGACTGGTACCGCGCGCACCCGCAGGCGCTCGCCTGAGCCGCGACGACGCGCGGGCTACTGCGTGACGGTGATCGTGCCGTCCATGCCCGGGTGGATCGTGCAGACGTAGGAGATCGTGCCGGCCTTCGTCGGGGTGAACGAGAACGTCCCGCCCTTGCCGAAGTCGCTCGACTTGATCGTCTCGCCGGACTGCGAGGTGACGTTGTGCGGCACGCTGTCCTCGTTCGTCCAGGTGATCTTCTGGCCGACCTTGACGGAGACGCTCGTCGGCGCGAAGGCGATGTTCTGCATCTTCACCGCGACCGGGCCGCTGCTCGACGAGCTGCTGCTGCCGCCGCTCGTGGTCGCGGGGGCCGGCGTCGCCGGGGCCTTCGTCGTGCTGCTGGAGGACGAGCCGCCACCGCAGCCGGCGATGAGGACTGCCGCCAGCGCGAGTGCGAGGGGGAGCGTGATGATCGATCGTCGCATCGGTGCCGCCTTCATGTTGTGGTCAAGGGAGTCTTATCAATCGCGCTGCCGAGCAGACGCACGAAGCCTTCAGCGTCATAGACTCCAGACCATGGCCGGTCATTCCAAGTGGGCGGGAATCAAGCACAAGAAGGCGATCGTCGACGCTCGCCGCGGTGCGCACTTCACGAAGCTGGCGCGTGCGATCACCGTCGCCGCGCGCGAGGGCGGGGGCGACCCCGACACGAACGCCACGCTCGGCAATGCCGTGCAGAAGGCGAAGGACGCCTCGATGCCGAAGGACAACATCGAGCGCGCGATCGCGAAGGGCACCGGCGAGGGCGCCGACACCGACGCGATCGAGGCGATCCTCTACGAGGGCTACGGCCCCGGCGGCGTCGCGCTGCTGATCGAGGCGCTGACCGACAACCGCAACCGCACCGGCTCCGACGTGCGCCACCTGCTCTCCAAGCATGGAGGCAGCCTCGGCGAACCGGGCTCCGTCGCCTATCTGTTCGACAAGCAGGGGGTCGTGACCGTCGACGCCTCGCGCTGGAGCGAGGACGACCTGATCGTCGCGATCGACGCCGGCGCGCAGGACATCGAGCGCGACGAGGACGTCTTCGAGGTGCTCACCGAGCCGTCCGACCTCGCGCCCGTGCGCGCGGCGCTCGAAGCTGCGGGGATCGAGCTCGAGCACGCCGAGCTGACGCAGCGGCCGAAGGTCCGCGTCGCGGTCGAGGAGGAGCAGGCGGCGAAGCTGCTGCGACTGATCGACGCGCTCGAGGACAACGACGACGTCGGTGCCGTGCACGCGAACTTCGACGTCGACGCCGACGTGCTCGAACGCCTCGCCGGCTGAGCGTCCTCGCGCGGCGCCGCGCACCCGGTCAGCTGAACGACTGCGTCCCGCTCGCCGCTGGGGAGGCGTCCGACGTTCGACGCAGAATCACGAACGTATGATCGTCCTCGGCATCGACCCCGGCACCGCCAACACGGGCTACGGAGTCGTCGCCAACCGCCGCGGCCGTCTGCTCGCGCTCGACGGCGGCGTGATCGAGACGCCGGCCGGCCTGCCGCTCGAACGACGACTCGCGACGATCCACGCACGCGTCTGCGAGCTGCTCGACGAGCACGCGCCGGTCGCGGTGGCGGTCGAGGACCTCTACTTCGGCGCGAACGCCAGCTCGGCGCTCGCGGTCGGCCAGGCGCGCGGCGTCGTGCTGCTCGCCGCCGGCCAGCGCGGCCTGCCGGCCCACGGCTACACGCCGCAGCAGGTCAAGGGCGCGGTCTGCGGCAACGGCCGTGCCGAGAAGCTGCAGGTGCAGGAGATGGTCCAGCGCCTGCTGTCGCTGACCGAGCTGCCACGCCCCGACCATGCGGCCGACGCGCTCGCCGTCGCGATCTGCCACCTCAACCGGGCGCCGTACGCGAGTGCCGCCACGACCGCGACCGCACTGGCGGTGAGTGCGTGATCGCGCTCGTGCGCGGCGAGGTAGCCGGCCGGCGACCGTCGGCGCCGAGCGGAGGCGAGGTCGTCGTCGACGTCGCCGGCGTCGGCTACCGGCTCGCGGTCTCCGGCGAGACGCTGCGTCACGTTCCCGCGGTCGGCAAGGCGGTCACGCTGCACAGCCACCTGATCGTGCGCGACGACGCGCTGCAGCTCTACGGCTTCGCGACGGAGGAGGAGCGCGACCTCTTCCTGATGCTGCTCGGCGTCCAGTCGGTCGGGCCGAAGGTCGCGCTCGCGGTGCTGTCAGGCGCGCCGCCGCGCGAGCTGCTCGGCGCGCTCGCGGCAGGCGACACCGCACGCTTCCAGGCGGTCCCCGGGATCGGCAAGCGCACGGCCGAGCGGATCATCGTCGAGCTGCGCGAGAAGGCCGGCGTCGCGGTGCCGGACGGACGAGGGCGCTGCGATCAACAGCGACGACCCGCGCGTGCTCGCCCGCGAGGGCCTGCTCGGGCTCGGCTACAGCGTCCAAGAGGCCGACGAGCTGTTGAAGCAGGCGCCCGGCGACACGCCCGAGGAGCTCATCGCGCACGCGCTGCGGACCGCACGCCGATGACGAACGCGCGGATCCAGACGCCCGACGTGCTGCCGGAGGAGGACGAGCTCGACCGCTCGCTGCGCCCACGCCGGCTCGACGACTTCGTCGGGCAGGAGGCCGTGCGCGAGCAGCTCGCCGTCTCGATCGAGGCGGCCGGCGCGCGCGGCGAAGCGCTCGACCACGTGCTGCTCGCCGGACCGCCCGGGCTCGGCAAGACGTCGCTCGCGCAGATCGTCGCCGCCGAGCTGGGCGTGCCGTTCGTGCAGACGGCCGGCCCGGCGCTCGAACGCAAGGGCGACGTCGCCGCGTTCCTGACGGCGCTGGAGCCGCGCGCCGTCTTCTTCGTCGACGAGATCCACCGGCTGCCGCGCGCGCTCGAGGAGACGTTCTACCCGGCGATGGAGGACGGCCAGCTGCCGATCACCGTCGGTCAGGGCGCCGGCGCGCGCGTCGTGACGCTCGACCTGCCGCCGTTCACGCTCGTCGGCGCGACGACACGCGCCGGTCTGCTCACGACGCCGCTGCGCGACCGCTTCGGCATCCAGCACCGGCTCGAGCACTACGACGCCGACGACCTCGGGAAGATCGTGCGGCGCTCCGCCAGCCTGCTCGGGATCGAGGTCGAGCAGGCCGGCGCGCGGGCGATCGCCGCCCGCAGCCGCGGCACGCCGCGCGTCGCCAACCGCCTGCTCAAGCGCGTGCGCGACTACGCGGAGGTGCGCGGCGACGGGACGATCACCGAGCAGATCGCCGGCGCACGCGCTCGACCTGCTGCAGGTCGACGGCGAGGGCCTCGACCGGCTCGACCGCGAGCTGCTGCGTGCGGTCTGCGAGACGTTCGGCGGCGGCCCCGTCGGACTCTCGACGCTCGCCGTCGCGGTGGGGGAGGAGCAGGACACGATCGAGGACGTCTACGAGCCGTACCTGCTCCAGCGCGGGCTGCTCGAGCGCACGCCGCGCGGCCGCGTCGCGACCCGCGCGTGCCTGGCGACATCTCGGGATCGAGCCGCCGGCCGGCGAAGCTCGGCTTTTCGGATAACGGCGCACCGAACGTCGTGCTTGCGAGCCGTGCGGTTCGGGCGTCGCCCGAGCGACGCAGACACGTATGCTTGTCGGGGATGGCGCACCTCTTCATCTGCCCGAACTGCGGCAACCGCAGTGCCGCGACCGATCGCACAGCCGGCTTCCGCCGCGAGCCGAAAGGCTGCGAGAAGTGCGGCTTCGGCTTCCTCTTCGAGCTGCTCGACGACTACTACCCGGCGCCGAACGCCGCCTTCTTCGTCTGCGACCGCGAGGGTCGCGTGATCGGCTGCGGCCGCGGCTCCTTCGAGCTGACCGGCCTCGACGACGAGCGCGTGATCGGCCGCTCCGTGCGCGAGGTGCTCGGGCTCGACTTCGGCGGCGAGGCAGAGGACGTCGTCGGCACCGTGCTCGAGTGGGGCGTGCGCGCGCTCGGCAAGCCGGTGACCGTCAACGCGGAGGGCGATCTGCCAGCCCGCGCCGTAGCGGACCTCTTTCCCGCGTACGACGACGACGGTGGCTTGCTCCTCGTGTTGACGCCGGCCAGTTAGCATCCGTCTCGTATGAGCCCTCGCCGCCGCAACAGCCTCATCCTGCTCCTCGTCCTCGGGATGCTGATCGCATCGGGTCTTGCGATAGCGACCCAGTCGACGAAGCTCGGGCTCGACCTGAAGGGCGGCGTCGAGCTCGTCTACCAGGGCCAGCCGACGCAGCAGGTGCCGAAGGTGACGCCGGAAGCGCTCGACCGCGCGGTCGACATCATCCGCGAGCGCGTCGACCAGCTCGGCGTCGGCGAGCCGGAGATCCAGCGCTCGGGCTCGAACGAGATCTCCGTCGGACTGCCGGCCGTCCAGAACATCCAGCGCGCGAAGCAGCAGGTCGGCACGCCGGCCCAGCTGTACTTCTACGACTGGGAGTCGAACGTCCTGACACCGGACGGCAAGACGGTCGCCCCGCAGCTGACGGCGCAGACGCCGGCTGCCCAGGTGATCAGCCAAGGGGCGGGCACGCCCGGCCAGGGCCAGCCGATCTACGACGCGGTCCTGCTCGCGTCGAAGCAGAAGCCTGCCGTCAGCTCGGCAACCGGCTCGCGGCTCGGCTCGGCGTACTACCTGTTCGACGCTCAGCACCGCTACCTCGCCGGCCCGGAGCTGACGCGCAAGGACCTGCTGACGGCGATCGGCAGACGTGCCTTCCCGCCGCGCGCCATCCAGCTGACCGTGCCGCAAGGGACCGTCGTGCTGCAGGCCGTGCCGCAGAGCTCGAACGACAAGGTCGACGATCAAGCGACCCGTCCGCGCGCTTCTACGTGCTGCGCGACCACGTGGCGCTGTCAGGCAAGGACATCCGCAACCCGACGCAGGGCTTCAACCAGACCTCGCAGGCGCCGGACGTCGAGTTCCAGTTCACCGGCACCGGCAAGCACGAGTTCCACGACGTCACGCGCACGATCTCGCAGCGCGGCACGACGCTGCAGCTGCCGGGCGTCAACGCGCAGTCGGTGCTCCAGCACTTCGCCGTCGCGCTCGACGGCAAGCTGATCTCGGTCGCGACGATCGACCCGCAGACGCTGCCGGACGGCATCGACGGCGAGAACGGCGCGCTGATCGAGGGCGGCTTCACGATCCAGAGCGCGCAGGATCTCGCGAACCTGCTGCAGCTCGGCGCGCTGCCGATCGGCCTGAAGCTGATCTCGCAGTCGCAGGTCTCGGCCACGCTCGGCAAGCAGGCGCTGCACCAGGGCCTGCTCGCCGGCGCCGTCGGCCTCGGGATCGTCGCGCTCTTCCTGATCCTCTTCTACCGCGTGCTCGGTCTGATCGCGACCGGTGCCCTCGGCATCTACGCGCTCTACTTCTTCGCGCTGATCAAGCTCGTCCCGATCACGCTCACGCTGCCGGGCATCGCCGGCCTGATCCTCACGATCGGGGTGGCCGCCGACGCGAACATCGTGATCTTCGAGCGCGTGAAAGAGGAGGTCCGTGCGGGCCGATCCGTGCCTGCGGCGATCACCGCGGGCTACAAGAAGGGCCTGACGGCGATCATCGACGCGAACGTCGTGACGGTGATGACGGCGTTCATCCTCTTCATGCTCGCGACCGCCGGCGTCAAGGGCTTCGCCTTCACGCTCGGCGTCGGCACGCTCGTCTCGCTCTTCACGGCAGTGATGGCGACGCAGGCGATACTCGGGACGCTCGGCCGTTCCTCGGCGCTTGCGCGCCCGTCGGCGCTCGGCGCGCACGTAGCCGGCCGCCGTTGGACGTTCGACTTCATGGGCGCCTCGAAGTGGTTCTTCTCGATGTCCGGACTGATCCTGCTGATCGGCGCGCTGTCGATCGGCGGCAAGGGACTGAACTTCGGCATCGACTTCACCTCCGGCACGCGCATCACGACGAACCTCGTGCAGCCCGGCAACGAGACGCAGGTCCGCGGCGTGCTGACCGCGGCTGGCGTCAACGACGCGAAGATCCAGCGCGTCTCGAACAAGCAGCTCGGCCAGAACGTCGTGCAGATCTCGACCGAGCAGCTGCAGCCGACGAAGGTCGAGGCTCTGCGTGCCAAGCTCGACCAGCGCTTCGGCGGCACGACGAACTTCTCCAGCTCGTCCGTCGGCCCGACCTTCGGCCAGACGGTCGCGAACAACGCAATCGTCGCGATCATCGCGTCGCTGCTCGTGATCTCGGCCTACATCGCGCTGCGCTTCCAATGGAAGTTCGCCGTGCCGGTGCTGATCGCGCTGATGCACGACATCCTCATCACCGCCGGCATCTACTCGTTGACGGGCCGGGAGGTGACGTCGGCGACCGTGGCCGCGCTGCTCACCATCTTGGGCTACTCGCTCTACGACACGATCATCGTGTTCGACCGCATCCGCGAGAACATGCCGCGGATGCCACGGGCTGCCTTCTCGCAGATCGCCAACCGCTCGATGTCCGAGGTGCTGACGCGTTCGCTCGCCACGTCCTTCTCGACAGCGCTGCCGATCCTCGCGCTGCTGCTGTTCGGCGGTCAGACGCTGAAGGACTTCGCCTTCGCGCTGCTCGTCGGCGTGATCTCCGGCGCGTACTCCTCGATCTTCATCGCGACCCCGGTGCTGACGCACTGGAAGGAGCGCGAGTCGGTCTACATCCATCGCCGCGAGCGGCTCGAGCACGAGAACAACGGTGTCGTGCCGGCGTATGCGCTCGCGACCGTCGGCGGCGAGCCGGTCGATGTCGAGCCCGCGACCGTCGCAAGGCGACGCGGCCGCCTGACGACGCCGGAGGATCCCGAGACGATCACGGCGGAGGAGTTCGAAGCGCTCAAGGCCGACCTCGGCGTCGAGGACCATGCGCCCACCACCACTGCGCGCCCGCCACGCCGCAACGGCCGCGCGCCGGTCGCACCGGCCCGGCCGAAGCCGAAGCTCGACGCCGACGGCCGTGCGGCCGACGAAGCCGAGAACGACGGCATGGTCTCCGAGCCGCGCAAGCCGCGCGGCAACGGAAGCCGCCGCAACAGACGTCACGGGAGGCCGAACTGATGGGCATGCTCGCCTGGGTGATGATGGGACTGGCGATCTGGCACTTCACGATCTTCCTGCCCGATCGCTTCTGGGGCGGGATCGTCGGCGCGTTCCTCGGCGCGCTGACGGCGCCGCGATCTTCGGCTTCATCGTCAACGGCCTGTCCGTCCCCGGCCAAGATCAGACGCACCTGCTGACCGCGCTCGAGGCGGCACCCGGCGCCGTCATCGGCATCGCCCTCATCTACTTCGAGGGCACGCGGCGGGAACGCTTGCTGGGCCCCGCCGTCTAGCAGCGCCAGCGCCGGCGCCGTTCTGTCGGGCTCGCGGCTTAGCCTGCGTTCGTGTCCGCGACTGCGTTACCCGCTGCTCCCTCCGCGGCGACGCAGGCGCCGGCGGCTCGGCGGCTTGCGCTGGCATCGTGCGATCCGACTGCGGTCGAGGCACTGTGCTCGGCGCTCGGCGTCGGCCGCACGCTCGCGCAGGTGCTCGTGCGGCGCGGACTGGCGGAGCCGGTCGCTGCGCGTGCGTTCCTCGGCGCCGACGAGACACACCCGCCGAGCGCGTTCGCGGGGATCGATGACGCGGTCGCGCTGATCCTCACGCATGTGCGCGGCGGGACACGCATCACGGTCCACGGCGACTACGACGTCGACGGCGTCTGCTCGACGGCGATCCTCGTGCGTGCGTTGCGCCGCCTCGGCGGGGACGTCGACTGGTTCCTGCCGAGTCGCATCGAGGACGGCTACGGCCTTGCGCTGAGCACGGTCGAGCGGCTGGCGGAACGCGGCACCCGCCTGCTGATCACCGTCGACTGCGCGATCACCGCAGTCGAGGAGGTCGCCGCAGCCCGCGCCGCCGGCATCGACGTCGTCGTGACCGACCACCATCAGCCGCGCGCCGACGGGCTGCTGCCGGACGCACCGATCGTCCACCCGGCGCTCGGCGGCTACCCCTGTCCCCGACCTCTGCGCCGGCGGCGTCGCCTACAAGCTCGCGCAGGCACTCGACATCGCAGCAGGAGAGGACCCGGCACGCGTGGACGAGGACCTCGACCTCGTCGCGCTCGCGACGATCGCCGACCTCGTGCCGCTGCGCGGCGAGAACCGCCGCCTCGCGCGCGCCGGTCTGCGCGCGCTCGCGAGCACCGGCAAGCCTGGGCTGCGCGCACTGATGCGCGTCGCGCGGGTCGACCCGAGCGGGCTCGACGCGGGCGCCGTCGGCTTCCGGCTCGCACCGCGCATCAACGCTGCCGGTCGCCTCTACCGCGCCGACGCCGGCGTCGAGCTGCTGCTGACCGAGGACGACGCCCGCGCCGCCGCGATCGCCGACGAGCTCGACACGGCGAACATGGAGCGACGCGGGGTGGAGCAGCGGATCCGCTTCGATGCGGAGGCGCAGGTCCGCGAGCTCGGCCCGCGCTCCGCCTACGTGCTCGCGGGCGAGGGCTGGCATCCGGGCGTGATCGGGATCGTCGCCTCGCGGATCGCCGAGCAGACCTACCGCCCGACGCTGCTCGTCGCGCTCGATCCGGACACCGGCATGGGGACCGCCTCCGGCCGTTCGATCCCGGGCTTCGACCTGCTTGCCGCGCTGCACGCAGCGGCGCCGCTGCTCGAGCGCTACGGCGGCCACCGCGCCGCAGCCGGGCTGACCGTCGCGATCGACCGCATCGACGAGCTGCGCGACGCCTTCGAAGCCCACGCGGCCGCCACGCTGACCGCCGAGGACCTGATCCCGGTCGATCGCGTCGACGCCGTCGTCGGCGGCCCGCAGCTCGGCCTCGCGCTCGCCGACGAGCTTGCGCAGCTCGAGCCGTGCGGCATGGGCAACCCGGCGGTCAACCTGCTTGATCCCCGGCGCCACGCTCACCGACGTGCGCCCGATGGGCGAGGAGGGTCGCCACGCGCGCTTCACCGTCGAAGCCGGCGGCGCCCGCTGCCGCGGCGTCTCGTTCGGCTGCGACGGCCGCCTGCCCGTCCCACCCGACGTCCCCGCCGACACCACCGTCCGGCTCGAACGCAACAGCTGGAACGGAGCAGTCGAAGCTCGCCTCCTGCTCCGCAACGCCACGCCATCGACACCGGCAGCCGATCGAAGTGCTCGGCGAGCCCGCGCCCGGCGAGTGGCTGGCGACGGTCCTCACCCGCGACCCGGAGCCGCCGCCCACGGCATCCATCGAGGGGGCGAGAGCGGGAGCTGCCGTCCTCGACCGGCGTGGCGAGGGTGCGGCGGCCGTGCTGTTCGACCTTGTCGCAAGTGGCGCGCCGGTGCTCGCCCTCGTGGCGGACGTGCCGCGCCGAGCTGACGGGGTTGGCGGCTCGCGTCGGCGGCTTTTCGCTCGCCTCGCATGCAGCGCTCGCGCGGGATCCGGGCCTGATCGACGGCTTCACGCACGTCGTCGCGCTCGATCCGCCGGCCACCGCGGACGAGGACGCGCGGATGCGCGCGGGAGCACACGCCGACGCGCCGGCCTTCACTCACCTGGCCTGGGGCGACGCTGAGCTACGCTTTGCGCAACAGATCCATGAGTCGGAGTACGGCTTGCGTGCTGCGCTCGTGCCGCTCTACCGGGCCCTCAGGGCTTCCGGCAGCGCGGCCGGCGAGGAGCTCGAGCGCCTGCTCCGCGGGGATGGATCCCACGGACGCTCCGCTGCACTGGCGGGGCGACTGGTGGGAGTCCTCGAGGAGTTGGGCCTCGTCAGCCTCGACCGGGACCTGCCGACCCTGCGGGTCCTGGACGCCGAGCGCACCGCGCTCGAGCGCTCCGCGATCTTCCGGGCGGCGAGCACACGACACGAGGACGGTCAGCAATTCCTCGCCAGGGCGAGAACATCAACGGGAACGGCAACGAGCGCAGCGCACGGCTGACGCCGGCGGCCGCACGCGGCGGCGCGACGGCGCACGCCGAGCGCGAGCCCGGCGACGCCTCGACGCGGATCGCGGTCGACGAAGTCGACCACCCGATCGTGCCAGCGCCCGTCAGCCGGCCGGGGCTGACGGCAACCGAGCGCGAGCTGCTCGGCGACCTCTTCGCGATCGTCGAGGAGCACGCAGCCGAAAGCGCGCTCGAGATCGACCGCGCGAAGGTCGAGGCCGCGTTCGTCTACGCCTGCGAGCACCATGCCGACCAGCGGCGCAAGTCGGGCGAGGAGTTCATCATCCACCCGGTCGGCGTCGCGAAGATCTGCGCCGGCATGCGGCTCGACACCGAGACGCTGTGCGCCGCACTGCTGCACGACACGGTCGAGGACACGTCGGCCTCGCTCGAGGACGTAGCCGCGACGTTCGGCGACGAAATCGCCGGCCTCGTCGACGGCGTCACGAAGCTCACCGGCCTGACGTTCTCCTCGCGCGACGAGGCACAGGCGGAGAACTACCGCAAGATGATGGTCGCGATGGCCGAGGACATCCGGGTCATCTTGATCAAGCTCGCCGATCGCCTGCACAACATGCGCACGATCGGCGCGATGCCGAAGCAGAAGCAGATCGAGAAGGCGAAGGAGACGCTCGACATCTACGCGCCGATCGCGCATCGGCTCGGCATCCACACGATCAAGTGGGAGCTGGAGGACCTCGCGTTCGCTGCGCTGCACCCGCGCAAGTACGCGGAGATCAAGGGACTCGTCAACCAGCAGCGGACCGAACGCGAGCGCTACGTCAACGAGGCAGGCTCCTACCTGGGCGACGAGCTCGAGGCGGTCGGGATCCAGGCCGAGATCTCCGGCCGCGCCAAGCACTTCTATTCGATCTACGCGAAGATGACGAAGAAGGGCCGCGAGTTCAACGAGATCTACGACCTCACCGCGATGCGCGTGATGGTCGAGGACGTGAAGGACTGCTATGGCGCCGTCGGCGTCATCCACTCGCTCTGGAAGCCGCTTCCCGGCCGCTTCAAGGACTGGGTGGCGATGCCGAAGTTCAACATGTACCAGTCGTTGCACACGACGGTGATCGGGCCGGAGGGACGGCCGCTCGAGATCCAGATCCGCACGCGCGAGATGCACGACATGGCCGAGTTCGGGATCGCCGCGCACTGGCTCTACAAGCACAACCCCGCGGCGGCGGACGCGGACGGCAAGCTCAAGTGGCTGCGCTCCCTGCTCGACTGGCAGCAGGAGCTGTCGGATCCCAAGGAGTTCATGGACACGCTGAAGGTCGACCTGTTCGAGGACGAGGTCTTCGTCTTCACGCCGAAGGGCGAGGTGAAGTCGCTCGCGGCAGGCGCGACCCCGCTCGACTTCGCCTACGAGGTCCACACCGACGTCGGCCACCGCTGCGTCGGCGCGAAGATCAACGGCAAGATCGTCCCGCTCTCCTACGAGCTGAAGTCGGGCGACATCGTCGAGGTGCTGACCTCCAAGCGCGATCGCGGCCCGTCGCGCGACTGGCTCGCGCTCGTGAAGACGACGCGCGCACGCAACAAGATCAAGCAGTTCTTCAAGAGCGAGACGCGCAAGGACACCGAGCACGCAGGCCGCGAGCTGCTGCAGGACCACCTGAAGAAGCAGGGCCTGCCGGCGCAGCGGATCGTCGGCTCGCCGCTGCTCGCCGACATCATCCGCGAGATGGGCTTCCGCAAGGGCGACGAGTTCTACATCGCGCTCGGCGCGGCGAAGATCTCGCCGACCGTCGTCGTCAACAAGGTGATGCAGCGGCTCAAGCAGGGCGAGGCGGCCGAGGGCACGCCGACCGCGGCCGAGGACCTGCTGAAGACGAACCCGCAGCGCGAGCGGCGCCCGACCACGTCCTCGTCGAAGTTCGGCATCAGCGTCGACGGCATCGGCGACGTCATGCTGCGGCTCGCGAAGTGCTGTCGCCCGGTGCCGGGCGACCCGATCGTCGGCTACGTGTCGCTCGGTCGCGGGATCACGATCCACCGCGGCGACTGCCCGAACGTGCTGATCCTGCAGAAGGACCCCGACCGCTTCACGCCGGTCGCCTGGGACGGCGAGTCGGCTACGGCCTTCAAGGTCGAGCTGCACATCGACGGCTGGGATCGCCATCGCCTGCTGGAGGACATCTCGCGCACGTTCTCGGAGGCCGGCATCAACATCGTCGAGGCGCGCTGCATGTCGAACCCGCCGATGATCAAGAACCGCTTCGTCGTCGAGGTCGCCGACACGAAGACGCTCGACTCGACGATCAACCGGCTGCGCAACATCGAGGCCGTCTTCGACGCCTACCGCGTGACGCCGGGCGCCGGCGCGTAGCCGGCACCCGGATCACACGCAGATCGGCGGGTCAGCGCGGCTGACCGAGCGAGGCCGTGTCGACGACCTCGAAGTCGCTGCCGTGCAGCTGGCCGAGCGCGTGCAGCGCGTCGTTGCTCCAGCGACGGTTCGGCGCGCCGCTGACGAACCACGGCGAGCCGTTGTCGGCGAGCAGCATGCCGTACGTCTTCATCGCCTGCGCGATGATCCGCGCCTGCTTCGGCAGGCGAGCGATGCTGACGCCGGCCTTCAAGCGCACGCGCAGCCCCATCGGTGGCAGCGAGGCGTCATGCGACTCGGCAGCCTGGTGGCGCGCGGGGTAGACGTAGGCGGCGCGCGTGCGCGGAACGGTGAAGCGCAGCGCGTGGCGGATCGCCCCGGCAGCTACCTCGTCGTAGCGCGCGAGGCCAGGGAAGATCGGCAGCCCGGCAGCGTCGGCCGAGGTCCAGCCGCGGGGGCGCAGCTTGTTCGAGCGCAGGCTCCAGACGGCGCCGGCGCCGGCATGCCAGCCGCCACCTTGCGGATGCGCGTCGAACAGCTCGTAGAGGCGGCAGGCGCTGCGGTCGACGACGAGCACGTGGCGGTCGCCGTCGGCATGCGAGCCGCCTTCGATCGGCGCGCGCGCCGGGATCGGGTAGGGACCGCGGTTCGACTCGTCGGCGTAGTCGAAGCCGACGTGCACGCGCTTCTGACCCTTCTTCACGACGACATACGGGATCCCGATCGGGCCGCCGGCGTACGAGCCGGAGCCGAAGTCGGCATGGACGGGGGAACCGAGGCCGATGCTGCGCACGAGCGTCGCGGAGTCGGACGCGACCGGCAGGCCGTCGACCCGTTGGTTCCACGGGTTGTTGGCAGGGAAGACGGGGCAGCCGGCGAGCTTCTGAGCGGCGGGCTGCTTGGACGCGGCGAGCGCGCCGGCACCACCGAGCACGGTTGCGATGGCAAGCAGGGGGAGGCTCAGCAGGGGGAGGTTCGTCAAGAGTCGTCGCATATGCCGGCCATCCTATGCGGGAGCGTCTGCGCGCCCAGCTCTCGTGGACGGATTGCGCCGCACCACGCGAGCGTCCTGCAAGGCTCCGAGCGGCTCAGGCGACGACGCGCAGCGCGCCCGGCTCGACGGCGAACGTCGCCTCGGGCAGCTCGCCGAGGTAGTCGCCGTCGACTTGCAGCGGCAGCGGCCGCTCATCGAGCGAGCGCACGCGCAGCTCGCGTGCTCCACTGAAGCCGCTGACGCGGCGGTGGTCGACGATCCGCGCGCGCGGCGACAGCGCACGCCACGCGACGGTCGGCAGGTCGAGCGGGCTCGCGCGGCGCAGCACGACGCCGGCGAGCGACCCGCTGTCGAGCCCGACGTCCTCGGCCAGCTCGATCGGGCGGCGTGCGAAGTAGGTGTAGGGCGTCGTGTTCTGGACGATCGCGGTGAGTCCCTCGATCGTCTCGCCGTCGACCTCGACCGCAAGTCGTGAGGGACGCACCACGTAGTCGCGGTTGACGACCCCGACCGCAGCGCTGACGTAGAACCACGGGCCGAAGCGTGCCTTCAAGCGCGGGTGCGCGTCGACGCGCCGCGTCACGCTGGCGTCGAGCCCCAGTCCGGCGGTGAAGAGGAAGCGGCGGTCGTTCACGCGTCCGAGGTCGATCGCACGCGGCTGCCACTCGTCGGCGATCCGCAACAGATGCTCGGTCGCGTCGACCACGTCGTTCGGGATCCCGAGGATGCGGCTGAAGACGTTCGTCGAGCCGCCTGGCAGGCAGGTGAGCGGCGTCTCGGAGCCGGCGAGCCCGTTCGCAGCTTCGTTGAAGGTGCCGTCGCCACCGAAGGCGCAGACGACGTCGTAGCCCTCCTGCGCGGCCTCGCGGCACAGCTCGGTCGCGTGGTTGCGCGCCTGCGTCTCGACCGAATCGACCTGATAGCGGCCCTGCAAGGCGTAGACGACGAGGTGCTTGAGACGATCGGAGACCGTCGTCGCGTACGGGTTCACGATCACGAGCATCCGCTTGCTCGGCCCGGAGACCGTGGAGGACGAGGCAAGGCGCTCGAGTGCATCGAGGGACGTGGCGGCCACGTCCTTAGCTACTCCGCTGCCGCGGCGGCGTTACAACCAGCGGCGCTTGCGGAAGAACGCGATCATGCCGACCGCGACCCCGACCATCACGACGATCAGGATCCAGAACGGGAGGATCTTGTCCTGCCCGGGGACGCGCACGTTCATCCCGAAGATGCTCGCGATCAGCGTCAGCGGCAGGAACACGACGCTCAGCACGGTCAGCACACGCAACACGTCGTTCAGCTGGTGCGTGAGCACCGACTCGTTCGTGACCTCGAGCGCCTCGACCGTCTCCTTGTAGGTCTCGAGCATCTGCCAGACGCGCTCGGACGCGTCGTTGATGTCGTCGAAGTAGACGTCGAGGTCATCCGCGAGGTAGCGCTGCTTCGTGCGCTCGAGGTCGCTGAAGACGACGCGCTGCGGGCGCACGATCTTGCGGAAGTTGATGATCTCCTGCTTGACGTTGGAGATGTCGCGGACGATCTCCTTCGAGAGCCCGGCGAAGATGTCGTCCTCGACGCGTTCGAGCTTGTTGCCCATCTTCGCGAGCATCGGGAAGCTCGCGTCGACGCAGGCGTCGATGATCTTGTACAGCAGGTAGCCGGTGCCCTTCGCGAACCACTGCTCGCGCAGCTCCTCGTTCGTGCGGCAGCGCTCGAACAGGTACTCGACCGGCTGCAGCGGCGCGTTCGGCAGCGTCACGAGGAAGTCCGGCCCGACGAACAGGTCCAGCTCGGCGGCGTTCAGGCGCCCGACCTGCTTGTCGAAGCGGGGGAAGTAGAGGACGATGAAGAGGTAGTCGTCGTACTGGTCGATCTTCGGACGCTGGTTGCGCGAGAAGACGTCCTCGTAGTCGAGCTGGTGGAAGTCGAAGCGCTCTTCGAGCCACGCGCGGTGGCTGTGCCGCGGCTGCTCGATGTTGACCCAGCGGATCCCGAGCGTCTCGGCGATCTCGACGGCAGAGGCCTCAGGCTCGACGAGTGCGGGCGCGACGGAACCGCGGCCACGGGCGGTGCGCCCGAAGCGTGGCTTGGGAAGGCTCGGCATTGGGACTTCGCGGCTCGTCGGTCATCGGGGTGCCTCACCGGAAGTGTATCCCGCAGGCGCCGCAGTTTCCTGGGCGATGCGTTGCAGTTCTGCCCACGGCCTGGCTATAATGCCGAGAGCAGGTGCAGCACGACATAGCAGTACGCATCAAGAGGGGTGGAGGGAATGGCCCGACGAAACCCCGGCAACCCCCCGAAAGGGGAAGGTGCCAATTCCATCAGGCAACAACAGCCTGGGAGATGTGGGAAGCGGTTTCAAGCCTCTGCCCCAGAACCCGGCGGAGGTTTTTTTCATGCCGCCACAGTCATTGACGTGCAAGGAGTGCAAGACCCCGTATCCGCTTGACGCGCGATACGTCTGCGACCGCTGCTTCGGTCCGCTCGAGGTGACCTACGCGCCGCGTGGCGACGTCGAAGCCGCCGAGCTGCGCCGCCGGATCCAAGCCGGACCGCACTCGATCTGGCGCTATCGCGACTTCCTGCCGCTGGAGGCTCCGCCGCGCGGGACGCTGCCGGCCGGCTGGACTCCGCTGCTGCGTGCCGACCGGCTCGCGGAGCGGCTCGGGATCGGCGAGCTGTGGATCAAGAACGACGCGGCGAACCCGACGCACTCGTTCAAGGACCGCGTCGTCGCTGTCGCATTGGCACGCGCGAAGGAGCTCGGCTTCGACACGATCGCGTGCGCCTCGACCGGCAACCTCGCGAACGCGGTAGCCGCACACGCGGCAGCCGCCGGGCTGGAGTCCTACGTCTTCATCCCAGCCGACCTGGAGGAGCCGAAGATCCTCGCGACGGGCATCTACGGCACGCACCTGATCGCCGTGAACGGCAATTACGACGACGTCAACCGCCTCTGCACCGAAGTCTCCGGCGAGTACCCGTGGGCGTTCGTGAACGTCAACATGCGCCCGTACTACGCCGAGGGCTCGAAGACGATCTCCTACGAGATCGCCGAGCAGCTCGGCTGGGAGGTGCCCGACCGGATCGTCGCGCCGATCGCCTCCGGCTCGCTCTTCACGAAGGTCGCGCGCGGCTTCGAGGAGTGGATCGAGCTCGGGCTCGTGCAGGGCAGCGTTCCGACGATGAACGGTGCGCAAGCGACTGGCTGCTCGCCCGTCGCGACGGCATTCGCGGAGGGGCAGGACGTCTGCCTCCCGGTCAAGCCGGACACGATCGCGAAGTCGCTGGCGATCGGGAACCCGGCCGACGGCCCCTACGCGCTCGACCTCGCCCGCCGCACCGGCGGCAGCGTCGACGCCGTCACCGACGACGAGATCCGCGCAGGCATCAAGCTGCTCGCCGAGACGACCGGCATCTTCACCGAGACGGCCGGCGGCGTGACGACTGCGGTGCTCGCGAAGCTCGCGGAGCGCGGCGAGATCGACGCCGGCGAGTGCGTCGTCGCCGTCATCACCGGCGAGGGCCTCAAGACGATCGACTGCGCGCGCGGGACGTTCGAGACGCACGAGGTCGAGCCGTCCTTCGAGGACTTCGAGGCGCGCGTGAGCGTCCCGGGCCAGACTCCGGTGACTGCCTGATGGCGGTCCTCGTGAAGATCCCGACGCAGCTTCGCGCCGCAACGGGTGGAGCGACGAGCGCGAGCGTCGAGGGTGGCACCGTCGGCGACGTGCTCGACGCGCTCTACGCGCAGTTCGCCGACCTGCGCGAGCGGATCGCCGACGACAACGGTCTGCGTCGCTTCGTGAACGTCTACATCGGCGGCGAGGACATCCGCTTCCTCGAGGGGCTCGAAACGGCAGTCGCCGACGGCGACGAGGTCACGATCCTGCCGGCCGTCGCCGGCGGCTGACACCTCGCCGGCCCGAGCGCTCCGCGCACTGTTGGCGCCCGTGCGCGCTGACCACACAAACTTCTCTTAGTAATATCGCGGGTCCCGGGAAACGTTCGTCGGGTTGACGCTCTCAGCAGCCGTCAGGACGGGCATCGGCGGGCCTTCTCGTCACGGCCGACGAGAAGGCCCTGCGCACCGCGCCAACGCGAGGCCCCCGAAACGCTGGGTGCATACCCGCTACAGGGGGGATCTTTCACGCTCGCGGGAGTGGATTGCCGGCGTCAACCGATGAAGGGTTGCTGCGTGGCTACTCCACTCCATCGAGAACGTCGCGCGCTGGCGATCGCCGTGCGCGAGTTGCGGGCTCGCAAGTCGCTCAAGCAGGAAGAGGTCTGCGGCGTTGCGGGGCTCGGCCGCAACTACCTGACGATGCTCGAGAGTGGCCGCACGAACCCGTCGTTCGAGGCGATGGTCCGCGTCGCTCGCGGACTCGGCGTGCCCTTCAGCGAGCTGGCACGCGTCTACGAAGAGCGCCTCGACGACGCCGGCACACCACCGGTCGGGCTCTGAGCCGGGTCCACGGTAAGCTCCCTCGGGCCAGGCGCCCGTAGCTCAGTGGATAGAGCGCTCGCCTCCGGAGCGAGAGGTCGCAAGTTCGAATCTTGCCGGGCGCGTCGTCGTTTCCCGTTCATCACACCGGATCTCCACCGATGGATCTCTCGCTCTTCTTCGCCGGCACGGCCGGCTCCGTGCCGACCGCACGTCGCGGCCTGCCCGCGATCCTGATGCGCCGCGGCGCGGATCGGATCCTGTTCGACTGCGGTGAAGGGACGCAGCGCCAGCTGCTGCGCTCAGTCGGCCTCGCCGACGTCACCGACGTCTTCATCACGCATTTTCACGCCGACCACTGGCTCGGCCTGCCGGGGATGCTGAAGACGTTCGACCTGCGCGGGCGCGACCGGCCACTGACCGTCCACGGCCCGCCCGGGCTGGCTGCGCTGCTCGCGTCGATGCGGCATGTGTGGGGTGGGGTCGGCTTTCACGTCGAGATCGTCGAGCTCGGTCCCGACGACCTGGTCGAGCGCGACGAGTACGTGATCGAGCCGTTCCCGGTCCACCATCGCGGACCGTCCTACGGCTACGCGATCGTCGAGGACGATCGCCCGGGACGCTTCGACGCAGCGCTTGCGGAGCAGCTCGGCGTGACGCCGGGGCCGGACTTCGGCCGCCTCCAGCGCGGCGAGGCGGTCGGCGACGTGACGCCCGAGCAGGTGGTCGGCGTCGACCGTCGCGGGCGCAAGCTCGTGATCTCCGGCGACACCGGTCCGTCCGACGTGCTGATCGAGGCGGCGCACCAGGCCGACGTGCTCGTGCACGAGGCGACGTTCACGCACGAGGAGGCCGACCGCGCACGCGAGACGCGCCACTCGACTGCTGCACAGGCGGCGAAGGCGGCACAGGAGGCCGAGGTGCGGATGCTCGCGCTCGTGCACCTCTCGACGCGCTATGGCGGTCGCGAGATCCGCGACGAGGCACGCTCCGTCTTCCCGGGCACCGTCGTCCCACGCGACTTCGACGCGATCGAGATTCCCTTCCCCGAGCGCGGCGACCCGCAGCTCGTGCGCTGGGAGGACGCAGCGCGGAGCGTTGACCACCCGTCAACCGCCTGAGGC
This sequence comes from uncultured Actinomycetes bacterium, assembly GCA_963715695.1. Taxonomy (GTDB): domain Bacteria; phylum Actinomycetota; class Thermoleophilia; order Solirubrobacterales; family Solirubrobacteraceae; genus Conexibacter. The sequence goes on from OY970266.1 coordinate 134,518, forward strand.
GCTGCTACGCTGCGAAGCGTCCGATCCTTAACCCGGTCCTGTGAGACCAGGAAGGTTCAGGTTGTGAGTTCCATCAAGGTCGTCCTCGACGGCGATGACATGCGGCGCACGCTCGTGCGCATCGCGCACGAGATCGTCGAGAAGAATCCCGAGCAGCCGCTCGCGATCGTCGGGATCCACCGTCGCGGCGCCGTGCTCGCAGCACGCGTCCACCGCCTCGTCGAGTCGCTGCTCGACGCGTCGATCCCGCTCGGCGACCTCGACATCGCCTTCTACCGCGACGACGTGGCGCTGCGTCCCGGCGCGCCGGTCGTGCACGCCTCGCACCTCGACTTCCCGCTCGAGGAGCGCACCGTCGTGATCGTCGACGACGTCCTCTTCACCGGCCGCACGGTGCGCGCAGCGATCGAGGCGATCTTCGACTACGGCCGCCCAGCCCGGCTGCAGCTCGCCGTGCTCGCCGACCGCGGCCACCGCGAGCTGCCGATCCGTCCCGACTATGTCGGCAAGAACCTGCCGACCGCGCGCGGCGAGCGCGTCAACGTCCGCGTCGAGGAGCTGGACGGCCACGACGAGGTCACGATCACGCAGCGCTCGGAGGTTCCCGCATGACCCAGCACTTGCTGTCCATCGACGACTTGGATCGCGACGGGATCGAGCGGATCCTCGACCGCGCCGCGTCGTTCGCGGAGGTCGCGGGGCGCGAGATCAAGAAGGTCCCGGCGCTGCGCGGCCGCACCGTCGTGAACCTCTTCTACGAGGCCTCGACGCGCACGAGCAGCTCGTTCGAGCTGGCGGCGAAGCGGCTGTCTGCCGACGTCGTCTCGATCCGCGCTGCAAGCTCCTCGGTCACGAAGGGCGAGTCGCTGAAGGACACGATCGCCACGTTGTCGGCGTACGACCCGGCGGCGATCGTGATCCGCTCGCCGCACGCGGGCGCCGCGCAGCTCGTCGCGCGCTGGACGAGCGCGGCGGTCATCAACGCAGGCGACGGCAAGCACGAGCACCCGACGCAGGCGCTGCTCGACGTCTACGCGCTGCGCGAGCGGATCGGTCCGCTCGACGGCAAGCGCATCTGGATCGTCGGCGACGTGCTGCACTCGCGCGTAGCCCGCTCCGACATCCTCGCGTTCGCGCGGATGGGCGCGAAGGTGACCGTGAGCGGTCCGCCGACGCTGATCCCGCGCGGGATCGAGGCGCTCGGCTGCGCGGTCGAGCCGACCTTGACCCGCCTGCCGGAGGCCGACGTCGTCTACGTGCTGCGGATGCAGCAGGAGCGGATGAGCGAGGCGTTCGTGCCCTCGCTGCGCGAGTACGCGATGCGCTACCAGGTCAACGCAGAGCGGCTCCAGCCACACCAGGTGCTGATGCACCCCGGCCCGGTCAATCGTGGAGTCGAGCTGTCGGGCGACGTGATCGACTCGCCCCAGGCACTGATCGCCCAGCAGGTCGAAGCCGGTGTCGTCGTGCGGATGGCGGTGCTCTACGAGCTGCTCGCCGGCTCCGGCGGCGCGGGTGGGGCGGCAGCGCTCCAGCCCGACCCGGACGTGGTGCTCGCGGCATGAGCACCCAACGCCTGTTCCATGCCGGCGGCCAGCCGGCCGATCTGCTGCTGCGCGCTGCTCACGTCCTCGACCCGCGCAACGACCTCGACGGACCGGCGGACGTGCTCGTGCGCGGCGGCGAGATCGCCGAGCTGGGTCCGTCCGGCACGCTCGTAGCGCCCGATGGCGCCGAAACGCTCGATGCAGCAGGCCTCCACCTGTTCCCGGGCTTCGTCGACCCGCACGTGCACTTCCGCAGCCCCGGTCAGGAGCACAAGGAGGACCTCGCGAGCGGGACCGCATCCGCCGCCGCCGGCGGTTTCTGTGCGGTGATCGCGATGCCGAACACGTCGCCGACGCTCGACTCGGCTCCCTTGCTGCGCGCGCTCTGCGAGACCGCGTCGCGCGAGGCGCGCGTGCCGGTCGGCCACCTCGCAGCGATCACGCGCGGGCTCGGCGGCAGCGAGCTGACGGAGATGGCAGAGCTGCGCGACGCCGGCGCGCTCGGCTTCACCGACGACGGCAAGCCGGTCGTCGCCGCGGGGATGCTGCGGCGCGCGCTGCAGTACCAGCGCCTCTGCGGCGGCGTGCTCGGCCTGCACGAGGAGGATCCCTCGCTGTCGGGCGATGGCGTCATGCACGAGGGGCCGGTCTCCGCGCGGCTCGGAATGGCGGGGATCCCCTCGATCTCCGAGTCGACGATGGTCGCGCGCGACGCGGCGATCGCCGCCTACGAGGGCGGCCGCGTCCACTACCAGCACCTCTCCTGCGTCGAGTCGGTCGAGGCGCTCGCCGCCTGGAAGGCTGCCGGCGCCCAGGTCAGCGGGGAGGCGAGCCCGCACCACCTGACGCTCACCGACGAGGCGGTCCTGTCGCTCGACTCACGCTTCAAGATGAACCCGCCACTGCGCAGCGAGCGCGACCGCCAGGCGCTCATCGCCGGCCTGCGCGACGGAACGATCGCCTGCGTCGCGACCGACCACGCACCACATGCGCGGCACGAGAAGGAGGTGCCGTTCGAGCAGGCGCCGATGGGCACGACCGGGCTCGAGACCGCCTTTGCTGCGCTCTACACCGAGCTGGTGCTGCCGGGCGTGCTCGACCTCGCGCTCGTGATCGAGCGGATGACTGCCGGCGCGGCGCTCTACGACCTCCCGACACCGCAGGTCGCGGTCGGCCAGCCGGCGAACCTCGCGCTGCTCGACCTCGACGCCAGCTGGGAGGTCGGTGCCGCCGGCTACGCGAGCAGGTCGGAGAACTGCTGCTTCCACGGCCGCACGCTGCGCGGCGTCGTGCGGATGACGGTCGCGGCGGGCCTCGTCGCGCACCGCATCCCGACGTTGACGGCGGTGGGCACATGAGCGCCGCGACCGCCTACGTGCTGCTCGAAGACGGCGAGCGCTTCGACGGGCTCGCCTGCGGTGCGGACGGTCACGCGGTCGGCGAGGTCGTCTTCACGACCGGGATGACCGGCTATCAGGAGGCGATGACCGACCCGAGCTTCGCCGGCCAGCTGATCACGTTCACGACGGCGCATGTCGGCAACTACGGAGTCAGTGCCGAGGCGATGGAGTCCGACCGCATCCACGCACGTGCGGCGATCATGCGCGCGGCGACGAACCGCGAGGACGCGCCCGGCGCCGAGGGCGGCTGGCTCGACTGGCTGCGCGACTGCGGCGTCGTCGGCATCACCGACCTCGACACGCGCGCCCTCGTGCGTCACATCCGCGACGCGGGAGCGATGCGCGGCGGCGTCTTCCCGACGGCGATGACGGAGGACGACGCGCGCGCACTGATCGCCGCAGAGCCGTCAATGGACGGGCGCGACCTCGCAAAGGAGGTCACACCGCGCGAGCCCGTCGTGCTCGCCCCGCTCGGCGGGCCGGACGGCGGCCCACGCATCGCGATGATCGACACCGGCGTGAAGGACTCGATCGTGCGCAACCTGCGCGAGCGTGGAGCGACGGTCGAGCTGCATCCCTGCACGGCGAGCGCCGAGCAGCTGCTCGCACGCGACGCCGACGCCTTCTTCCTCGCGAACGGCCCGGGCGATCCGGCGGCGCTCGGCTACATCGTCGAGACGGTCCGCGGGCTCGTCGGCAAGAAGCCGGTCTACGGGATCTGCCTCGGCCATCAGCTGCTGTGCCGCGCCGTCGGGCTGGAGACGTACAAGCTGCCGTTCGGCCACCGCGGCGCGAATCACCCGGTCAAGGACCTGAGCACCGGCCGCGTCGAGATCACGAGCCAGAACCACGGCTTCGCGGTGCTCGGCCCGGGCGGCGCGCGCACGCTGCCGACCGACGAGCCGGTTCGCTGGGAGACCGACTTCGGCGTCGCCGAGCTGACGCACATCAACCTCTACGACCGCACCGTCGAGGGACTGACGCTGCGCGACGTGCCCGGTGCGACCGTCCAGTACCACCCCGAGGCCGGTCCCGGCCCACACGACTCCCTGTACCTGTTCGACCGCTTCATCGACGAGATCAAGGCGGCCGCCTAGTGCCCAAGCGCACCGACATCAAGAAGATCCTGATCATCGGCTCCGGGCCGATCGTGATCGGCCAGGCCGCCGAGTTCGACTACTCCGGCACGCAGGCCTGCAAGGTCCTGATGGAGGAGGGCTACGAGGTCGTGCTCGTCAACTCGAACCCGGCGACGATCATGACCGACCCGGAGATCGCGACCGCGACATACGTCGAGCCGCTGCTGCCCGGTCCGCTCGCGCAGGTGATCGAGCGCGAGCGCCCCGATGCGCTGCTGCCGACGCTCGGCGGTCAGACTGCACTGAACCTCGCGAAGGCCTTGCACGAGGACGGCACGCTGGCGAAGTACGGAGTCGAGCTGATCGGCGCGAACTACGAGGCGATCGACCGCGCCGAGGACCGCGACCGCTTCCGCGAGACGATGGACGCCGCCGGGTTGCGCGTGCCGCGCTCGGCGATCGCGCACACGCAGGCTGAGGCGAGCGCCGCGATGGCCGACATCGGCCTGCCGGCGATCATCCGCCCAGCCTTCACGCTCGGCGGGCGCGGCGGCGGGATCGCGCGCACGCCGGAGGAGTACGAGCGGATCTGCGCGCGCGGCATCGAGGCGTCGCCGATCGACCAGATCCTGATCGACGAGTCGGTGCTCGGCTGGGGCGAGTTCGAGCTGGAGGTGATGCGCGACCATGCGGACAACGTCGTGATCGTCTGCTCGATCGAGAACCTCGACCCGATGGGCGTCCACACCGGCGACTCCGTCTGCGTCGCGCCGCAGCAGACGCTCACCGACAAGCAGTACCAGGCGCTGCGCGACCAGGCGATCGCCGTGATCCGCGCCGTCGGCGTCGAGACCGGCGGCTCGAACGTGCAGTTCGCCGTCAACCCGGCGACGGACGAGATCATCGTGATCGAGATGAACCCGCGCGTCTCGCGCTCCTCCGCGCTCGCGTCGAAGGCGACCGGCTTCCCGATCGCGAAGATCGCCGCACGGCTCGCGGTCGGCTACACGCTGCAGGAGATCCCGAACGACATCACGCGCGCCACGCCGGCCTCCTTCGAGCCGACGATCGACTACTGCGTGGTGAAGTGGCCGCGCTTCGCGTTCGAGAAGTTTCCCGGCTCCGACGCGGGCCTGACGACGCACATGAAGTCGGTCGGCGAGGCGATGGCGATCGGCCGCACCTTCCAGCAGGCGTTCGCGAAGGCGCTGCGCTCGCGCGAGTTGGATGCGACCGTCACGCCGCCGGAGGACGAGGGCGAGCTGATGGCCGCGCTCGAGCACGGTGGACCGGAGCGCTTCGACCTCGTGCTCGAGGCGCTGCGCCGCGGCGTCACGCCCGAACGGCTGCACGAGCGCACAAGCATCGACCCGTGGTTCCTTCGCGAGCTGGCCGAGCTGGCCGCAGATTCGTCGGTCGCCGAGGCGGGCGAGCGGACGTTCAAGGCGGTCGACACCTGCGCCGCCGAGTTCGCAGCGAGCACGCCGTACTTCTACTCCGCGCACGAGCGTCCGTCACGTTCCGGTCCTGCCCACGAGGTCGAGCGCGGCGAGCGCGCGAGCGTCGTGATCCTCGGCGCCGGCCCGAACCGCATCGGCCAGGGGATCGAGTTCGACTACTGCTGCGTCCACGCGGCGATGACGGTGCGCGCGTCGGGCCGCGACGCGGTGATGGTCAACTGCAACCCCGAGACCGTCTCGACCGACTACGACACCTCCGACCGCCTCTACTTCGAGCCGCTGACGTTGGAGGACGTGCTTGCGGTCTGCGAGATCGAGCAGCCCGAAGGGGTGATCGTGCAGTTCGGCGGCCAGACGCCGCTGAAGCTCGCGGCCGGGCTCGCGGAGGCGGGCGTCCCGATCCTCGGCACCTCGATCGACGCGATCGATCACGCGGAGGACCGCGGCCGCTTCGGCGCGCTGCTCGCGCAGCTCGGCTACGAAGCTCCACCGTTCGCGACGGCGCATTCGCCCGCGGAGGCGCTGGAGCGCGCGCCCGAGGTCGGCTTCCCGCTGCTCGTGCGCCCGAGCTACGTGCTCGGCGGCCGCGCGATGGAGATCGTCTACTCGCTCGACGGGCTGCAGGACTACCTCACGCGCGTGGGGTCGGCGCATGGAAGCGGCAAGGAGATCTTCCTCGACAGGTTCCTGGAGGACTCGATCGAGGTCGACGTCGACGCGCTGTGCGACGGCGAGGACGTCTGGATCGGCGGGATCATGCAGCACGTCGAGGAGGCCGGCATCCACTCCGGCGACTCGGCCTGCGTGCTGCCGCCGCACTCGCTCGGCCCCGACGCGCTCGCGCAGATCCGCTCGCACACGGCGGGGATCGCGAAGGCGCTCGGCGTCGTCGGGCTGCTGAACGTGCAATACGCGATCGACACCGCCGGCAAGCTCTACGTGATCGAGGCGAACCCACGCGCCTCGCGCACCGTCCCGTTCGTCTCGAAGGCGATCGGCTACCCGCTCGCCAAGCTCGCCTGCCGGATCATGCTCGGCGAGCGGATCGCCGATCTCGCGCTGCCGGAGGACCCGGTCGGCGACGTCGTCTGCGTGAAGGAGGCGGTGATGCCGTTCGACCGCTTCGCCGGCGCCGACTCGCTGCTCGGTCCCGAGATGCGCTCGACCGGCGAGGTGATGGGGATCGCGCACGACTTCCCTACCGCGTTCGCCAAGGCGCAAGCGGCTGCGGGAGCCGTGCTGCCCGACGGCGGGACCGTCTTCCTGACCGTCACCGACGGCGACAAGCCGGCCGCGGCGGGCGTCGCGATGGCGCTGCACGAGCTCGGCTTCCGGATCGTCGCGACCGGCGGCACCGCGCAGGCGATCAAGCGGATGGGGATCCCCGTGGAGCCGATCTGCAAGATCGGCGAGGGCTCGCCGAACGTCTTGGAGTGGATCGAGCGCGGTGACGTCCAGCTCGTCGTCAACACGCCGGTCGGCACCGGCGCACGGATCGACGGCTGGGAGATCCGCTCGGCAGCCGTCGCCCACGGGATTCCCTGCATCACGACGATGACCGGCGCGATGGCCGCGACGCGCGCGATCGCCGCCGCCCGGCGCGAGACGCCGACCGTGATCTCGCTGCAGGAGCTGCGGCGCGTCGAGCCCTCGCCGGCCGCGACGACGGCAGGCCCGCCGCCGCCGGTCACGAGCAGCCCCGTCGCGTGAGCGCGCTCGCCGGCACGACGGACGACGGCCGCCGCACGCTTGCACCACCGGCGCGCCGCCGCGTCGAGATCGTCGAGCGCCGCACGTACGGCGCCTACGTGGTGCTGCGCTGCGCCGATCCCGACGGCCCGCCGCCACGCCCCGGCCAGTTCGCGATGCTTGCGGCAGCCGAGCGCTGGGGAGGGGGAGACGGCGAGCGGCCATTCCTTCCGCGCGCCTTCAGCGTCATGCGCGCCGCCGACGGCATCCTCGACTTCCTGCTGGAGGACGTCGGCCCCGGCACCAACCGCCTCTGCGAGCTGCAAGCCGGCGACGCCCTCTGGCTGCTCGGCCCCCTCGGCATCGGCTTCGCGCCACCACCATCCGGCCACCGAGCCCTGCTCGCCGGAGGCGGCGTCGGCATCGCCCCGCTCGCGATCTTGCAAGACGAGCTGGGCGACGGCGCACGTGTGCTGCTCGGCTTCCGCGACAAAGCCCACGCCGAAGGCGCCGCACTGCTGCGCGATGCGCAGGTCGCGACCGACGACGGCGGCGTCGGCCACCACGGCCGCGTCACCGACCTGCTGATCGCGGAGCTGGACACCGCCGGCAACGCGAACGTGCAGGTCTACGCCTGCGGCCCGCCGGCGATGCTCGAGGCGGTGCGCGCGCTCTGTGCCGCGCGCAACGTGCCGGCGCAGCTCGCACTGGAGTCGGGGATGGCCTGCGGCTTCGGCGCGTGCTTCGGCTGCGTCGTGCCGACGCGCGACGGCTACGTGCGGCTGTGCGTCGACGGACCGGTGCTCGACGCCGACGCGCTCGAGACCGCACTCGTCCCGGGGGCGGGACATTGAGCCCGCAGGCCGGCGCGCCCGCAGCGCCAAGCTTGCCGACGACGTTCTGCGGCATCCAGCTCGCCCACCCGATCGTCAACGGCTCGGGCACGTTCGACGCGATCGCCGCCCGGCGCGCGTTCGGCGACGCATTGATCGACCAGTTTCCGTTCGCCGCCTTCGTCTCGAAGACGGTCACGCTCGCGCCGCGCGCCGGCAACCCACCGCCGCGGCTGTGGGAGCTGCCGGCCGGGCTGATCAACTCGATCGGCCTGCCGAACAAGGGACTCGACGGCTATCTCGCGCACGATCTGCCGGAGCTTGCAGCGCTCCCGGTGCCGCTGATCGTGAACGTGATGGGCTTCACACGCGACGAGGTGGCCCAGCTCGTCCGCGCCTTCGACGCGCGCGAGGAGGTCGCCGCGCTCGAGCTGAACGTGTCGTGCCCCAACGTCGAAACCGGTCTGATCATGGGCGCCGATCCGGTCGAGACTGCGCGGCTCGTGGAGCACGTACGACCGCTGACGCGCAAGCCGCTGATCGTGAAGCTCACGCCGAACGCGACCGATCCCGGCGCGGTCGCCGAAGCGGCGCAGGAGGCCGGCGCGGATGCGATCTCGCTCATCAACACGCTGCGCGGGATGGCGCTGCACCCGCGCACGCGGGAGCCGTGGCTCGGCGCCGCCACCGGTGGCGTCTCCGGCCCGACGGTGCGCGCGATCGCGCTCGCGCAGGTGCAGGACGTCGCGCGCCGTGTCGCGCTGCCGCTCGTCGCGATGGGCGGCGTGCAACGCGGCCGCGACGCCGACGATCTGCTGCGCGCCGGCGCAACCCTCGTCGCTGTCGGAACGGAGAGCTTCCGCGATCCGCTCGCAGGCGCCCGCATTGCGGGCGAGTTGATGCGGATGCGACTGGAACAGCCGCCTGTTGTCACGCCTGCACGGGGATGAGGCCTGAACCGGGCATGAAAACGCCTGCAAAGGGTCGCCATCGCGCCAAGGAGCCTCGACGCACCTAAAGCTCAAGTCGAGGTCGAGACGAATTCGGCGCTTGCGGCTTGATGAGCCGAGCGCAAGATGTAGACTCGCGCTCCATGCCGCCGGCCACCAGTGAGACGCCCCCCAAGCACGCCACCGCTCCGGAGCGCTCGCTGATCCAACGGATGGATGCGCTGAACCGCGCAAACGAGATCCGGACGGCGCGTGCTCAGCTCAAGCGGGACCTCAAGGCAGGTCGCTCGGCGATCCACGAGTTGCTGATGGAGCCGCCCACGTACGTCGAGACCGCGAAGGTCTTCGACCTCCTGCTGGCCGTCCCGAAGTACGGTCGCGTGAAGGCGCACAAGGTCCTCACGCAGTGCCGCATCTCGCCGAGCAAGACGATCGGCGGGCTCTCGCAGCGTCAGCGCGCCGAGCTCGTCGCGCTGCTGCGCCGCTAGCGCGCATCTCTCCCGCGTGGGTCGCGTCTTCGTCATCACCGGGCCGTCGGGCGTCGGCAAGGGCACGCTGATCCGCGGCCTGCTCGCGCGCGTGCCGGAGCTCGAGCTGTCGGTCTCGGCGACGACACGGCCGCCGCGCGCCGGCGAGCGCGCCGGCATCGACTACCACTTTCTGGACGACGCGGACTTCGACCGCAAGGTTGCGGCCGGCGCGTTCGTCGAGCACGCCGCCTACTCCGGCCGCCGCTACGGAACGCTGCGCTCGGAGCTCGAACGCCGCACGACCGCCGGCATCCCGGTCGTGCTGGAGATCGAAGTCCAAGGCGCGCGCCAGGTTCGCCAGACGCTGCCCGACGCGATCCAGGTCTTCATCGTGCCGCCCTCCGACGCTGCGCTGCGCGAGCGGCTCGTCGGGCGTGGGACCGACCATCCGGAGGAGATCGAGCGCCGCATGCATGTCGCCTCGCAGGAGCTCGCAGCCCAGGACGAGTTCGACCACAAGGTCCTCAACGACCGCCAAGAGGACGCTGTCGCGGCGCTCGAGGCGCTGGTACGCGCCGAGCTCGGCTAGAATCAAAGCTTCACCCCTGCGAAAGGCCCGACTTGATCTCTCCCCGCATCGACCGCTTGCTCACCCAGGTCGACTCCGACTACGCGAGCGTCATCGTCGCCGCAAAGCGCGCGCGGCAGATCAACTCGTACTACCACAACCTCGGCGAGGGCACGTTCGACGAGTTTCCGCCTCCGATGGTCGAGACGCGCTCGAAGAACTACCTGACGATCGCGCTCGAGGAAGTCGCGAGCGGCAAGATCAAGTACCACTACCGCTAGAGGTAGGGGTTCGCTCCGGCGGAGCGAAAGAACCCCCATGGCGAAGGTGCTGTTGGGCGTCAGCGGAGGGATCGCGGCCTACAAGGCGCTCGAGCTCGTTCGCCTCGCGACGCGCGCGGGCCACAGCGTCCGCGTCATCCAGACCCCGGCAAGCGAGCGCTTCGTCGGGGTCGCCTCATTCGAGGCGATCACCGGCGCGCCGGTGCTGACGAGCGAGTTCGCGCGCGACCCGGCGCGCGGCGCCTTTCCCGGCGACCCGCTGCCGGCGCACGAGCCGATCAGCCACCTCGAGCTGGTCGCCAACGCCGACGTCTTCCTGATCGCGCCTGCATCGGCGAACACGCTCGCGAAGCTCGCCCAGGGCCTCGCCGACAACCTCCTGACGAGTGCCGCGCTCGCCGCCCGCTGCCCGCTCGTGCTCGCGCCCGCGATGAACAACGCGATGTACGAGCACGCGGCGACGCAGGCCAACCTCGCGACGCTGCGCGCACGCGGCGCGCGCGTCGTCGACCCCGGCGTCGGCGCGCTCGCGTCGAAGGGCGAGCACGGAGTCGGCCGGCTCGCCGAGCCGTCCGAGCTGCTCGCGGCGTGCGAGGCGGCGATCGCCGCCGCTGCGACAGCCGGCCCGCTTGCCGGCCTGAAGGTGCTGGTCACCGCCGGCGGCACGCGCGAGCCGATCGACAGCGTCCGCTATGTCGGCAACCGCTCCTCGGGGCGGATGGGCTTCGCGCTCGCCGAGCAGGCGGCGGCGCGCGGCGCGCACGTGACCGTCATCGCCGCGAACGTCTCGCTCCCACAGACGGCCGGCGTCAGCTACCGCGAGGTCGAGACGGCAGCCGAGCTGGGGGAGGCCTGTGCGCAGGAGTTCCCCGCCTGCGACGTGCTGCTGATGGCTGCTGCCGTCGCCGACTTCCGTCCTGCAGCGCCGGCCGACGCGAAGCTGAAGAAGCACGCAGCCGACGCGCCCGCAGCGCTCGCGCTCGAACCGACCCCGGACGTCCTGAGCGGCCTTGCGGCGCAGCGACGCCCCGACCAGACGCTCGTGGGCTTCGCCGCCGAGCACGGCGATGGAGCACTTGCGTTCGCGCGCGAGAAGCGCACGCGCAAGCAGCTCGACGCGATCGTCCTCAACGACATCTCGCGCAGCGACATCGGCTTCGACACGCTTGAGAACGAGGTCACGATCATCACGGCTGCTGGCGAGCGCGAGGTACCACGTGCCGAAAAGCAGGTGATCGCCGCCGCGATCCTCGACGAGGTCGTCCGCCTGCGCACCGACGCCGCGCCGCCGTCACGCTGAGCGAGCGGCGGCGCCTTGCCGCGGGCACCCGGGACATGCGCGGCGGCGCGGTTCCGCGCGCACCGTGGAACCGCAGATCCTCGCTCCGCGGCCTGCCTACACTTGTCGCTGTGAACGACGTCTACCACCTGTTCCAGCGCGGGATGGCCTTGCTCGAGGCCGGCGACCACCACCAGGCAGCGGTCCCGCTCGCTCGCGCGCGCGACCTCGACCCGGAGAAGACCTCGATCCGCGAGGCGCTCGGCCGCGCGCTCTTCCACGTGCAGCGCTACGAGGAGGCGGCAGCCGAGTTCGCCGCGATCGTCGAGCGCGCGCCGACGAACGACTACGCGCTCTTCTGCCTCGGTCGCTCGCTGCAGCAGCTGGGGCGCCACGCCGAGGCGCGCTGCCCGCTCGCACAGGCCGCCGGCCTGCGGCCCGAGCGGGGCGACTATCGGGTGTATCGCGACCGCGCCCGCGCGGCAGCATCCCGCTGACGCCGCGGCACTCGGCCCGGCTGCGCTTCTGCGACAGTTCCGGCCGATGCCGGACCACGACGAGCTGCTGACGCCGCGCCTGCGGCTGCGCCCCTGGCGCGATGAGGACGCCGAGCCGATGGCCGCGATCAACCGCGATCCCGAGGTCACGCGCTACCTCAACCGAGCGGTCGACGACGCAGCTGTCGAGACGTTCCACGCAGGCGCCGTCGCACACTGGGAGCTGCACGGCTTCGGCTGGTGGGCGCTCGAGTCGCGTGAGCCGGAGCTCGCCGGGCAACTCGTGGGCTTCGCCGGCGTCGCCTACCCGGCGTTCCTGCCCGAGCTCGCCGAGCGCCCAGAGCTGGGGTGGCGCCTTGCCCGCAGCGCGTGGGGGCGGGGGCTGGGGACCGAAGCTGCGACGGTCGCACGCGACGACGCCTACGGGCGACTCGCACTCCCGGAGCTGATCTCGATCATCCACCCGGAGAACGAGCGCTCGCGGCGCCTCGCGGAGAAGCTCGGGATGGAGATCGAGCGCCAGGTCCACAACCCGATGCTCGATCTCGCCGTCGACGTCTGGCACGACGAGCTCGTGCGCTGAGCGACGCAGCCGCCCGCTGGACGTCAGCCGGCAGGGACCGGCGGCGCCGCCTCGCGCGCCTGCGTGGCACTGAGCACGAGCAGGCCGAGGAAGCGGTCGAGCTCGGGCAGCGAGACGGCAGCGAGCGGGAGGTCGCCCTGGATCCAGACCTCGCCCTCGCGCGTGTGCGCGAAGCGCAGGAACGGCACCTGGCGATTCCAGCGCAGCAGGTCGTGCGGGTCGATCCGGCCGGGTTCGATCACGTGCGCCTGCGCACGCAGCAGCCCGTCACGGATGGCGACCCCGACGTGCAGCGGCCAGCCCGCCGCATCGACGGTGATGCCCCATTCGGCGAACGAGACGCGACGCGTATCGCCGTCGAGCGAGGCGACGAAGCTGTCGACGACGGCGCGTGGATCGGTCTCCATCGGCGCACACGATACGCGCTCGCTCTGCAGCGACTTCTGCACGATTCCGCACCTGCAGTGCTAAGCTCACGGCACAGCTTTCGCGCCGGGCCAGGTCCGGCGACAGTACCGAAAGTGGGCGCTCGCCCACTTTTTTTGTTGAGGTGACACGGTTTCCATGAGCACGATCCAATCCGACATCGAAGCGCAACTCGCGACCGCCGAGCCCGGCGTCGAGGTGCTGTTGGCCGAGGTCCTCGGCGGCAACACGGTGCGGCTCTACATCGATCACCCGGATGGCGTCACGCTCGAGCTGTGCGAGCGCGTCACGCGCGAGCTGACGGCAGTCCGCGAGCGCTATGCGCTGGAGGTCTCCTCGCCCGGCAACGACCGTCCGCTGACGAAGCCTCAGCACTTCACCCGCTTCCTTGGCCGGCGCGCGCGCGTCCGCACGCGTGACGCACGCGACGGCCATTCCTCGTTCACCGGCGAGCTCGTCGGTGCGACCGATGCCGAGGTGACGATCGCCGCCGAGTCCGGCGTCGTCTCGATTCCCTACGCCTCCATCGCCCGTTCCAACCTCGTCCCAGGAGAGTGAGCAGCATGTCGAAGGAGATCCTGGATGCCGTCAGGGGCCTCGCAGCCGAGAAGAACATCTCGAGCGAGAAGCTCATGGTGGCGCTCGAGGACGCGCTGCTGTCCGCGTACAAGAAGACCCCCGGCGCCGCCCCGTACGCCCTCGTCGAGATGGATCGCGACCTCGGCGACTTCACCGTCTGGGAGCTGAAGATCCCGCCGGAGCTCGAGGAGCAGCTGCTCAAGGAGCAGGAAGAGGAGCTCGAGGCGGCAGAGGGCGAGGCGCCGAGCCGCGTCGACCCGGAGACGGGCGAAGTGCGCGAAGCGGTCGAGCCGGAGCTGGACCTCGAGAAGCTGAAGGAGTACGCCGACCAGATCGAGCGCGTCGACGTGACGCCCGGCGACTTCGGCCGGATCGCCGCGCAGACGGCGAAGCAGGTGATCCTCCAGCGGATCCGCGAAGCCGAGCGCGACATGATGTTCGAGGAGTACCGCGACCGCGTCGGTGAACTGATCACCGGCATCGTCCAGCAGTCCGACTCGCGCTACACGCTCGTGCAGCTGCGCGAGCGCGTCGAGGCGCTGCTGCCGAAGTCCGAGCAGGTCGAAGGCGAGCGCTACGACCACTCGCAGCGGATCAAGGCGGTCATCAAGGACGTCTCGGCCTCGACGAAGGGCCCGAGCATCATCGTCTCGCGGCGCGACCCGGAGCTGATCAAGTCGCTGTTCGAGCTCGAGGTCCCGGAGATCGCCGACGGCCTCGTCGAGATCACGAACGTCGCGCGTGAGCCGGGCTACCGCTCGAAGATCGCCGTCATCTCGCACGCCGACGGCGTCGACCCGGTCGGCGCCTGCGTCGGCCCACGTGGCTCGCGCGTGCGGATGGTCGTCTCCGAGCTGCGCGGCGAGAAGATCGACATCATCCCCTATAACGACGAGCCCGCCCGCTTCGTCGCGAAGGCGCTGTCGCCGGCGCGCGTGCGCGAAGTGCTCGTCGACGACGAGGCGAAGCAGGCGACGGTGATCGTCCCCGACGACCAGCTGTCGCTCGCGATCGGCCGCGAAGGCCAGAACGCGCGTCTCGCCGCCCGCCTGACCGGCTGGCGGATCGACATTCGCTCCGAGACGGAGTTCTCGAACGAGGAATCCGAGCACGGCTACGACGAGGAAGACGTCCAGGGCCGCTGCGCGGCGATCCTCTCGAACGGCCGCCGCTGCCCGAACGCCGCATTGCCGGCTTCGCGCTACTGCGGGCTCGAGACCCACCAGGCGCTGAAGGACGTCGAAGGCGACGAAGTCGCGTCGCTGGGCGGCGCAGGCGAGACGCCGTCGGCGAACGGCGACGACGCGCAACCTGCGGCCGACGCCCAGCCGGCCGAGCAGGCCGCGCCCGTCGCTGCCGCCGAGGCGAGCGAGCCGGAGGTGGCCGACGAGGCCGAGGCCACGGTCGAGGCGCCCGAGGGCACGGCGTCATAGCGCACGACCCGCAACGGCGCTGCGTCGGCTGTGGCCGCGGAGCGCCGAAGCGCTCGCTGCTGCGCTATGCCGCCGTCGACGGCGTGCTGACCGCCGACCCGCAGGCACGCCTGCCAGGTCGCGGCGCCTACGTCTGCAGCACGACCGCGTGCTTCGAGCGCGCTCGCACCCGCGGCGGCTTCGCCCGCACGCTGCGGCGGACCGTGCGGATTCATGAAGCGCTGCCGGCGGCGCCGGCAGCGGAAGAGAACGTACACTTGGACATCAGATGAGCAAGAAGCGCGTCAACGACATCGCGAAGGAGCAGGGACTGTCCGTCAAGGACCTCCTGCTCAAGCTCCAGGCTGCCGGCATCGACGCGGCTGCTCCGTCGTCGACCGTCGACGAGGCCGCTGCCCTGCAGGCGCTCGGCAACGGCGACGCTCCCGCGGCCGCCAAGGCCGACGCCGAGCAGAAGCAGCGCCCGACGCGCGACTCGCTCCAGGGCGAGCGAGCCCCCGCCAACGCAGCAGGCGGTCGCCGTCGCGTCGTGATCGACTCGCAGGCTTCGCGCCGCGCACCCGGTGGCGGACCGGCGCAGAACCAGCCACCGCGCCGCCAGCGCCGCGGTCGCCGTCGTCGTGGCACCTACGAGGAGCCGGCTCCGCTCGAGACGCGGCAGCCGACCGGCCCGGCGACCGTGCGCGTCAACTCCGGCTCGACCGTCAAGGACATCGCCGAGTACATGAACGTGCCGATCCCCGAGATCATCAAGAAGCTGATGGCACTCGGCGAGATGGCGACGCTCACGCAGACGCTCTCCGACGAGGCGATCGAGCTGCTCGGCACGGAGTTCGACGTGACCGTCGAGGTCGTGCATGCCGCCGACGACGTCGACGCCGAGCCGGTCTACGACGACACCGACGCCGACCTGATCGAGCGCCCACCGGTCGTCACGATCATGGGCCATGTCGACCACGGCAAGACGTCGCTGCTCGACGCGATCCGCAACACCGAGGTGACCGCGGGCGAGGCCGGCGGCATCACCCAGCACATCGGCGCCTACCAGGTGCATCACAACGACAAGGTCGTGACGTTCCTCGACACGCCGGGCCACGAGGCCTTCACGGCGATGCGCGCCCGCGGCGCGAAGGTCACGGACATCGCCGTGATCGTCGTCGCCGCCGACGACGGAGTGAAGCCGCAGACGCAGGAGGCGGTCGACCACGCGAAGGCCGCGAAGGTCCCGATCCTCGTCGCCGTCAACAAGGTCGACAAGGAGGGCGCGCAGCCCGACCGCGTCCGCACCGAGATGACGCAGCTCGGCCTGCAGCCGGTCGAGTGGGGTGGCGACACCGAGTTCGTCGACGTCTCCGCGAAGACGAAGCAGGGGCTCGAGAACCTGCTCGACACGATCCTCGTGATGTCCGAGGTCGAGGAGCTGAAGGCGAACCGCGGTGCGGACGCGTCCGGCGCGATCGTCGAGTCGAAGCTCGACCCGGGCCGCGGCGCCGTCGTGACGATCCTGATCCAGCGCGGCACGCTGCACGTAGGCGACGCGCTCGTCGCCGGCTCGCACTGGGGCCGCGTGCGTGCGATGAACGACTTCCTCGGCAACCGCGTGAAGAAGGCGGAGCCGGGCGAACCGGTCGAGGTGCTCGGCTTCGACAGCGTCCCGGAGGCAGGCGAGTTCGTGCGCGTCGTCGAGAACGACCGTACCGCGCGCCAGCTCGCCGGCGAGAAGGCGAACCGCTTGAAGACGGAGGCGCTCGCGCGCCGCTCCGGCAAGCGGATCTCGCTCGAGGACATCTTCAAGAGCGAGCTGCAGGAGCTGAACCTGGTGCTGAAGGCGGACGTCGCCGGCTCGTTGGAGGCGATCGAGGACGAGATCGCGAAGCTGCCGCAGTCGGAGATCTCGGTCAACGTGATCCACCGCGGCGTCGGTGGCGTGAACGAGTCCGACGTGATGCTCGCCGCGGCCTCGAACGCCGTCGTGCTCGCCTTCAACGTGCGCCCCGTCGGCGACGCGCGGATCGTCGCGGACCGCGAGGGAGTCGAGATTCGCTCCTACGCGGTCATCTATCGCGCGATCGAGGAGCTGCGCGCCGCGATGGAGGGGATGTTGGAGCCCGAGGAGGTCGAGGACCAGGACGCGACCGTCGAGGTGCGCCAGATCTTCCGTGCCTCGAAGATCGGCGTGATCGCCGGCTCCTACGTCACCGACGGCAAGATCGTGCGCGGCTCGAAGGTGCGCCTCGTGCGCGACGGCACGGTCGTCTGGGACGGCGAGATCGCCAGCTTGCGGCGCTTCAACGAGGACGCACGCGAAGTCGCGTCCGGTTTCGAGTGCGGCATCGTGCTGAAGGACTTCGCGGATGTGAAGGAGGGCGACATGCTCGAGGCATACAGCACCCGCAAGGTCGAGCGCGAGCTCGCCTGAGCAGCATGGCGGGCGGTTGTGTCTCCCGCCGCGGAGCTTCACCAATCAAGGTGCGAACGAGCGCGATTCGCGCACGGGAGCTACGATGAGCGGCAGTCGGATGCGTCGTGTCGACGAGGCGGTTCGGGCCGTGCTCAGCGACGCAATCACGCAGGACCTCAAGGATCCGCGCGTCGGATTCGTCACCGTGACCGCCGTAAAGACAAGCCCAGACCTGCGCCATGCGCGCGTGTACGTGAGCATCCTCGGCGACGAGGAGGAGCGTGCGGAGAGCCTTGTCGGCTTGCAGTCGGCGCACGGCTACCTGCAGAAGCGCGTAGCCGGCGAGTTGCGGCTGAAGCACACGCCGACCGTCGAGTTCGTCTACGACCAGACGCTCGACACCGGCTTGCGGATCGGCGAGCTGCTGAACGAGATCGACGATGAGCGCGATGACGACTGACCACGTGCGCGCGTCGCGCGAGCAGGTGCTCGACGAGCTGCGCGAGACGCAGAAGTTCCTGCTCGTCACCCACGAGCACCCCGACGGCGACGCGCTCGGCTCGCTCGTCGCGATGCAGCAGATCCTCGCGGCGCTCGGCAAGGACGCGCTGATGTTCATCGACGCCGACGAGCTGCCGCTGCCCTACGAGTACCGCTTCTTCGCGCTCGACCAGCTCGTGACGCAGTCGCCGGCCGACGCCGCCGAGCGCACGGTCGTGTTCCTCGACTGCGGCAACATCGACCGCAACCCGGCCGACGCGCTGCAGGTCGACGGGGCGCGGATCGTCAACGTCGACCATCACCACGACAACACCCGCTTCGGCACGATCAACCACGTGGTCGCCGAGGCGTCGTGCACGGCAGAGATCGTCTGGGACCTGATGCGCGCGCTCGGCGTTGCCGCGACCTTGCAGATCGCCGAGGCGCTCTACGTCGGCCTCGTCACCGACACCGGCAAGTTCATGTACGAGAACACCGGCACGCGCGCACACCTGATGGCAGCCGAGCTGATCGAGGCCGGCGTCGACGTGCACGAGATCTACCGCCGGATCTACGAGGGGATCCCGTACGGCAAGCTCGCACTGCTCGCGCGCGGTCTTGCGCGCGTCGAGCGCTACGACGAAGGGCACCTCACGATCACGCGCGTCGACACCGAGGACTACCGCGAGACGGGCGCCGAGGAGAACTACTCCGAGGGCATCATCGACCACCTGCGCTCGGTGCAGGGCACTGCAGTCGCCGCGCTCGTGCGCGACCGCCTCGGCAACGGCCAGGAGGGGACGCGCAAGGTCTCGCTGCGCGCCAGCGACGACCGCGTCGACGTCTCCGCGATCGCCCGCGAGCAGGGCGGCGGCGGCCACCGTCAGGCTGCAGGCTTCACGACGGCGCTGGAGTGGGAGGAGCTCGTCGCGTTCCTGCGCGCCGAGGTCGGGGCCCAGCTCAGCCAGGCTTCGAGCCCAGCCGTCTAGGCGGCGAGCCGCGCCCCATCGTCCGACTGTGCGCGATGCCGATCGGCGATCGGCCGGATCTGCGACGTGACCTGGCCCTCAAGGACCGCGTGCACGGCGAAGCCCGCGGGGTCGCTGGCGACTTCGAACTCGTCCGATCCGTAGTCGAGTCGCAGTTGCACGTACGTGCTCGGAACGGTCAGCGCCGGCCGGCCCGCTACATCGCCGGTGGTCGTGGAATGCACATGACCAGCGACGAGCCGCCGCACCTGCGGATGGCACGCGATGACGTCGCCGAGCGCTCGCCGGTCGCTGTCGGGAAGACCAACCGCGTCCCACGCCGGGGAGCCGGTGGAGAACGGTGGATGGTGCATCGCGATCAGCGTCAACGCCTCCGGCGCCGCAGACAGCTCGGCGTCGAGCCAGCCGAGGCGGGTCGCGTCGAGCGCACCCGCAGCCTCGCCTGGGCGCGTGGTGTCGAGCACGACGAGCCTCAGCGGGCCGAGATCGACCGCATACTCAATCGGCTCGTCACCGCTTCCCGGCAGGTCGAAGTGCCGGCGCAGCGTGCGGCGCTCGTCGTGGTTGCCCGGCAGCACGTAGGTCGGCATGCGCAGCGGCGCGAGCAGCTCGCGCACGTGCTCGTACTCGGCATCGGTTCCGTGGTCCACGAGGTCGCCGGAGACGAGCACCGCATCCGGCGCTTGCGGGAGTGCGCAGACCGATGCGACTGCCGCGGCAAGCTTCGCCGCGGGATCGCCGTCTCCCCAGTCGCCACCGATGTGAGGGTCGCTCAGCTGTGCAAGGAGAAACGGGCGACCCATGCGGAGGCGGCATGCTAGCCAAGCGGTCACACCGGCGCGTGGAGCCCAAGGGGAGCTAGGGTGCCGCGCGTGGACGGTGTGATCCTGTTCGACAAGCCCGCCGGCATCACGTCGCACGATGTAGTCGCGAGCGTCCGGCGGCAGTTCGAGCGCGGCACGAAGGTCGGCCACGCCGGCACGCTCGACCCGTTCGCAACGGGCCTGCTGCTCGTGCTCGTCGGCCGCGCGACGCGCGTGCAGCGGTTCCTGATGGAGCTGCCGAAGGCGTACGAGACGACTGCACGCTTCGGCGCGACCTCGACGACCGGCGACCCGGAGGGAGAGATCACCGAGACGGGAGCGATCCCCGACGGCGATCTCACGCTGCCGACCGGCCTGATTCGCCAGCGCCCACCGGCCTACTCCGCCGTGAAGATCGACGGCGTGCGCGCCTACGACCGCGCACGGCGCGGGGAGGAGGTCGAGATCCCCGAGCGCGAGGTGACGATCTACGCGTTCGAGGAGACAGGCCGCGACGGAGCACATCGCAGCTTCAGCATCCGCTGTTCGTCCGGCACCTACGTCCGCTCGCTGATCGCCGACCTCGGCGACGCCTACTGCGAGCAGCTGCGCCGCACCGAGATCGGCGACTTCCACGTCACCGACGCCGACCCCAACCACATAGTCGGACTCGCCGACGCACTCGCGTTCCTGCCCCAGCGCCACCTGGAGGGCGAGCACGCCCGCCACGCCTTCCACGGCCGCGCGATCCCCGGCGAAGCCGACGGCCCAGCCCTGCTGACCGACGACCACGGCGTCATCGCGATCGCCGAGCCACGCGAAGGCGCCGTCCTGAAGCCGATCGTCGGCCTGCGCGGCTGATCGGGCGGGAGCGGAAGCGGAAGCCAACCCACGCTGATCGGGCGGGTGGCGCGGAGGACGGACGAGCGCCCGTGCCGGAGGCGCGGTGTGCGCCCGCCCGGATGCGACAGGACCCGCCCGCCAGCACCGCTCGGGCTTGAGTACAGCTAGCCTTCCGCGCCATGAAGGTCACCTTCCTGCCCGACGTCGAGCCACGCCCGCGCAAGGTCGCGATCGGCGAGTTCGACGGTGTCCACCTCGGCCACCGTGCCGTCATCGAAGGCAGCGACACGGTCCTGACGTTCGAACCGCACCCGCTCGCCGTGATCCGCCCGGAGGCGGCACCGAAGCTGCTGACGAGCCTCGAACGCAAAGCGGAGCTGATCGCGCAGCTCGGCGTCGAGGAGCTCGTCGTGATCCCGTTCGACGCTGCGTTCGCGCAGCGCAGCGCCGAGGACTTCGTCGAGCGGATCCTCGTCGAGCAGCTGCGGGCGACGCACGTCTCGGTCGGCGAGAACTTCCGCTTCGGCCATGCGCGCGAAGGGCGACACGCAGCTGTTGGGCAGCGATCCGCGCTTCGAGGCGCGCGTCGTCCCGCTCGTCGAGGTGGAGGGCGAGGTCGTCTCCTCCTCGCACATCCGCGGGCTCGTGCTCGCGGGGGAGGTCGAGCATGCCGCCGTCTTCCTCGGCGACGCGTTCAGCATGCGCGGTGAGGTCGCCAGCGGGGACCGGCGCGGGCGCGAGCTCGGCTTCCCGACCGCCAACCTCGTGCCGGACCACGACGCTGATCCAGCCCGGCCACGGCATCTACGTCGCCCGAGCGAGCTTCGCGGGCGAGACGCACTGCGCGGCGGTCAACGTCGGCGTGCGCCCGACGTTCAAGACCGACCTCGTCGTGCTGGTGGAGGCCTACATCCTCGACTGGTCGGGCGATCTCTATGGCGTGCCACTCACGCTGGACTTCGTCGCGCGGCTGCGTGGCGAGCGCCGCTTCGCCTCGGCGGAGGCGCTCGTCGAGCAGATGCACCGCGACGTGGCCGATGCACGCGCCGTCTGCGACGCCGGTTCTGCTACGGTTCCCCGCCGATGAGCACCCTTACAAGCGAGCGCAAATTGGAGCTGGTCTCCAAGTTCGGCAAGGGCGACGCGGACACCGGTTCGGCCGAGGTCCAGATCGCGATGCTGACCGAGCGCATCAACGATCTCACCGAGCATCTTCGCTCGCACAAGAAGGACCACCACTCGCGCCGCGGGCTGCTGATGCTCGTCGGTCGCCGCCGTCGCTTCCTGAACTACCTCGAGCGCAAGGACCTCGACGGGTACCGCGCGCTCATCAAGGAGCTCGGACTCCGCAAGTGAGCATCGCGGCGGGGGAGAAGGTCCCGGACTTCACGCTCGCGCGGGAGGACGGCAGCACGTTCACGCAGGCGGACATCGCCGGCCAGACTGCGGTCTTCGTCTTCTATCCGTTCGCGTTCAGCCCCGTCTGCACCGACCAGCTCAACCTCTACGAGGAAGTGCTGGACCAGTTCGCCGCGCAGGGCGCCACGCTCTATGGCGTCTCGTGCGACTCGACCTGGGCGCAGCGCGCCTTCAAGGAGAAGCTCGGCGTCACGATCGAGCAGCTCTCCGACTTCGAGCCGAAGGGCGCGATGTGCAAGGCCTTCGGCGTGCTCCACGCAGGGCGGCTTCCCGGAGCGGGCGATCGTGATCGTCAACCCCGACGGCACGGTCAAGTGGAGCTATCAGGCGCCGTCACCGGGCGATCTGCCCGGCGCGAACCTGATCTTCGACGGCCTCGCGAGCTAGTCGCGAACGCGTCATGAGCGGACTCGGCAGCGCGCCGCTCCCGCCGCTCTCCCCGGACGACCATGCAGCCGGGCCGGCCGAGCTGCCGCTCGCGATCGTCTACGCCGACTTCGAGTGCCCCTACTGCGCGATGTTGGAGCAGCGACTCACGCAGCGCGGCGCGCATCGCGTCTTCCGCCACTTCCCGGTCCGCTCGCGGCGCCCGCGCGCGTGGGCCGCTGCATGCGCCGCCGAGGCGGCAGCGCTGCAGGGCAGCTTCTGGGAGATGCACGCGCTGCTCTACGCCGACCAGGCGCGCCTGGAGGACCCGCACCTGTGGGCGCGCGCCGAGACGCTCGGGCTCGACCTCGAGCGCTTCGAGCAAGACCGCCGCTCGGCTGCGGTCGAGGCGCGCGTGCGGCGCGACTTCGAGGCCGGGATCCGCGCGGGCGTCGCGACGACGCCGACGCTCTTCCTCGACGGCGTCGCGCACCCGGGCGTGCCCGGCGACGAGCTGCTTGCGCGCCTCGGCTAGACGCCGCACAGGCGCCAGACGCAGGCACATTTGGACCGGATCGCTACGATGACTGGGTTCGGATACCGAAAAGACACGAGATGCACTCCGCCGACCGACGGGCGGAGACAGAAGGGATGCACATATGTCAGACCCCGTAACGCGGGTCTCAGTTGAGATCGCCGGTAAGGAGATCTCCTTCGAGACGGGCAAGATGGCCAAGCAGGCCTCTGGCGCCGTCGTCGTTTCAGCAGGCGAGACGATGGTCCTCGGGACCGCCACCGCGGGCAACCTCCGCGACGTCGACTTCCTGCCCCTGACGGTCGACATCGAGGAGCGGATGTACGCCGCGGGCAAGATCCCCGGCTCGTTCTTCAAGCGCGAGGGTCGCGCCGGCGAGAAGGGCACGCTCACCGCGCGCCTGATCGACCGTCCGATCCGTCCGCTGTTCCCGAAGGGCTGGCGTCGTGAGACGCAGCTCGTCAGCATTCCGCTGTCGGTCGACCACGTCAACCCGTACGACATCCTCGCGATGAACGGCGCATCCGCCGCGCTGATGGTGTCGGACATTCCGTTCCCGATGCCCGTCGGCGCGGTGCGGATCGGCAAGATCGACGGCAACTTCGTCGTCAACCCCGACGAGGAGGACCTGCTCGAGAACACCGACCTCGATCTGATCGTGGCCGGGACCGAAGAGGCGATCCTGATGGTCGAGGCCGGCGCGAACGAGATCCCCGAGGCGGAGATCCTCGACGCGCTCGACATCGCGCACGACGCGATCAAGAAGCTCTGCAAGGTCCAGTGGGAGCTGCAGAAGAAGGCCGGCAAGACCAAGAGCGAGGTCGAGGTTCCGCAGGTCGACGACAAGCTCTACAAGCAGATCGAGAAGTCGCACGGCAAGGCGCTCGACAAGGCCACGTCGATCCAGGACAAGCTCGAGCGTCAGGACGCGACGAAGGCCGTCGAGGCCGAGGTGCTCGAGAAGTACGCGCACGACGAGGACGACACGTGACGCGAGGCGCAGCGTGCCTTCGACAAGCTCGAGAAGACGCTGATCCGCGAGCGGATCGCGATCAAGAAGGTGCGGCCGGACGGTCGTGGCGCCGAGGAGATCCGTCCGATCTCGATCGACGTCTCCGTCGCCCCGCGCACGCACGGCTCCGCGCTCTTCACGCGTGGCCAGACGCAGGCCTTCTCGGTCGCCGCGCTCGGCACGACGCGCGAGGAGATGCGCCTCGACACGCTCGGGCTCGAGACCTCGAAGCGCTACTTCCACCACTACAACTTCCCGCCGTTCTCGGTCGGGGAGGCGGGCTTCATGCGTGGCCCGAAGCGCCGCGACATCGGCCACGGCGCGCTCGCCGAGCGTGCGTTCGTCCCGATGATCCCGTCGCAGGAGGAGTTCCCCTACGTCATCCGCGTCGTCTCGGACATCTTCGAGTCGCAACGGGTCGTCGTCGATGGCCTCCGTCTGCGGTTCGTCGCTGTCGCTGATGGACGCGGGCGTGCCGATCAAGCGCCCCGTCGCCGGCATCGCGATGGGTCTCATCAAGGAGGGCGACGACTACATCGTCCTGTCCGACATCGCCGGCGTCGAGGATCACCTCGGCGACATGGACTTCAAGGTCGCCGGCACGTCGGAGGGCATCACCGCCCTGCAGATGGACATCAAGATCACGGGCGTCTCGTTCGAGATCCTGCGTGACGCGCTCGCGCAGGCGAAGGAGGGCCGCACGTTCATCCTCGGCAAGATGGCCGAGGCGATCAAGACGCCGCGCGAGGAGCTGTCGAAGTGGGCGCCGCGCATCTCCACGATCAAGATCGACCCGGAGAAGATCGGCCTGCTGATCGGCAAGGGCGGCGAGACGATCCGCGGCCTCTGCGAGGAGTTCGAGTCGCAGATCGACGTCAACGACGAGGGTCAGGTGCTGATCTACGCCCAGAACGGCGAGCTCGGCGACGCCCTCGCGGATCGCATCCGCTCGATGACGAAGGAGGTCGAGATCGGCGACGAGTTTGCCGGCAAGGTCGTCAAGACGACGACGTTCGGCGCCTTCGTCGAGCTCGCGAAGGGCACCGACGGCCTGCTTCACATCTCGAACATCGCGCCCGGGCCAGCGGCCCGCGACGGTCGAAGAGGTGCTGAACAAGGGCGACGAGATCAAGGTCCGCGTGGTCGAGGTCGACCGCGAGCGCGGCCGCATCGGCCTGCGCCTCGCCGACGACCCCGAGGTCTCCGGCAAGAGCGTCGAGGAGCTGGCCGGCGTCGGCACCGGTGGCGGTGGCGGCGGCGACCGTCCGCCGCGCGGCGGTGACCGTGGCGGCGACCGCGGCCCGCGTGGCCGTGGCCGTGGCGGGGACCGCAACGGCGGCGGCGAGCGCCGCAGCCGCGACGGCGACCCCGACCGCAGCTAGGGAACGCAAGGCTCGTCGAGCCATCTCTCGCGTGAGCGAGCACCGCATCACCGAGCTGGACTCGGGCGTACGGATCGTGACGGAGGCCATGCCCTCCGTCCGGTCCGTCTCGCTCGGGTACTGGATCGGCACGGGCTCACGCGGCGAGGGGGAGAGCCAAGCCGGGCTCTCGCACCTGATCGAGCACCTGCTGTTCAAGGGCTCGCAGAAGTACGCGTCGCTCGAGATCGACCAGATCTTCGACGCGATGGGTGCCGAGCTGAACGCAGGCACCGGCAAGGAGACGACGTCCGTCTACGCACGCGTGATCGACGAGCACCTCGAGGACGCCTTCGACGTGATGAGCGACATGGTCTGGCGACCAGCGTTCGTCGACGTCGACGCCGAGCGCGAGGTGATCCTCGAGGAGATCGCGATGTACGAGGACGACCCGCAGGACAAGGTCTTCGACGTGCTCGGGCAGGCGGTCTTCGGCGAGCACCCGCTCGGTCGCGCGATCATCGGCGCGCGCCGAGGTCGTCGCCGACACGCCGATCGAGCAGATCGCCGCCTTCCACGGCGAGCGCTACGTGCCGGGCAACATCGTGATCGCCGCCGCCGGAGCGGTCGACCATGACGCGCTCGTCGAGCTGACCCGCGCGCGCACGCCTGGCGCCGCGTGCGATCGCTCCCACGCCCGATCCGGCGCCAAGCGCCCACGCGCCGCGCGTCCGCTTCGAGCGCAAGGACACCGAGCAGTACCACGTCTGACGCTCGGCGGACCGGGGCTCGCGCGCGACGACGAGCGCCGCTTCGCACTGCGCGTGCTCGACACGATCTTCGGCGGCACGTCGTCCTCACGCCTCTTCCAGGAGGTGCGCGAGCAGCGCGGGCTCGCCTATGCCGTCTACTCCTTCAGCGGCCAGTACGCCGAATGCGGCCAGGTCGGCCTCTATCTCGGCACGCGCGCCGACAACCTCGCAGCAGCGCTCGAGGTCGTCGCGCGAGGAGCTTGCGCGCCTGCGCCGCGAGCCCGGCGAGCGCCGAGGAGCTGGAACGCGCGAAGGAGAACCTCAAGGGCCGCATCGTGCTGTCGCTCGAGTCGACCGGCGCGCGCATGAACCGGCTCGGCGGCAGCCTGCTCGCCGGCGTGCCGCTGCTGTCGGTCGACGAGGTGGTCGCCCGCATCGACGCGGTCACGCACGACGACGTCGCCGCGCTCGCGCGACGAGCTGTTCGCCGCCGACCAGCTGTCGGCGGCCGGCATCGGCCCCGACGAGGACTGCCTTCGACGCGGCGATCCGTCCGCTGCGCCCCGGCGTCGCGGTGCCCGCGTGATTCGCGTCGCCGTCGCCGGCGCCGCCGGGCGCATGGGCGCGACCGTCTGCGACGCGGTCGAGGGCGCCGACGACATGGAGCTGACCGGCCGCGCCGACCCGGCGCTCGGCACGAGCGCTCGCCGAGGTGCTGGCGAAACGCCGACGTCGTCGTCGACTTCACGCGACCCGACACAGGCGACCGCGAATGCGCTCGCGTGCGTCGCGGCCGGCGTTCACGTCGTGATCGGGACGAGCGGCTTCGACATCGACGCCGTTGCGCGAGGCGCGTGGGCGCGAACGTCTTCTTCGCGCCGAACTTCGCGATCGGCGCCGTGCTGATGATGACGTTCGCCGCCGAGGCCGCGAAGCACATGGCGAAGGCCGAGATCATCGAGCTGCATCACGACAGGAAGCTCGACGCGCCGAGCGGGACGGCGGCGCGCACGGCCGAGCTGATCGCCGAGGCGACCGGGGGCGCGGAGCCGCCGATCCACTCGGTCCGGCTGCCCGGCCTCGTCGCCCACCAGGAGGTGATCCTCGGCGACCTCGGCCAGACGCTGACGATCCGCCACGACTCGATCGACCGCGCCTCCTTCATGCCCGGCGTGCTGCTCGCCGTGCGCCGCGTCGGCTCGCTCGCCGAGTCGCCGCTCGTCGGGCTCGAGCACCTGCTCTAGAGGCACCGTAGACGGCTCCTAAACGTCCGCGTTCGTCCGGCGGTATCGTCCGCGGGACAGCGTCGTTCAAAAGGAGCAGCGTTGCCGTCCACGCACCACGTGCTCGTTGTCGCGAGCCGTACCGCGATCGCCGAGAGCCCGCCGGGCGCTGCTCGCGCGCGCCGCGCTCGGCCCGATCGAGCTGACGCTGCTGCTGCCGGCGCCGGAGACGGCCGAAGATGCCGGCGTGCTGCTGCTGACCGCAGTCGAGCGGCTGCGCGCGTCGGGACTCGACGTCGCCGGGCAGCTCGGCGAGGCCGACCCCTACGAGGCGGTCGCCGCCGTCTGGGATCCCGCCGAGTACGACGAGCTGCTCCTCTCGACGCTGCCGGCCGGCCGTTCGCACTGGCTCACGCTCGACCTCCCGGCCCGGCTCGAACGGCTTGCAGGCATCCCGGTCGCGCACGTCGTCTCCTCGGCTGGCTGACGTCGGCGAGGCGCATCGGAGCTTGCTTTTGCGATGATGATCCGCGATGGCCGATCTCGGAGCGATCCTCACCGCCATGGTGACCCCGTTCGACGCGCAGCTGCGCGTCGACGAGGCGGCGACCGTGCGCCTGATGAACCATCTCGTCGCACATGGCTCCGACGGCCTCGTGATCTGCGGCACGACGGGCGAGGCAGCGACGCTCACCGACGAGGAGCACCTCGGCCTGATCGAGCTGGCGGTCCGCGAGATGCACGGGACGCTGCACGATCGTCGCCGGCGTCGGCTCGAACGACACCCGCCACGCGATCAAGCTGACCGAGCGCGCAACCGAGCTCGGCGCCGACGCGCTGCTGCACGTCACGCCCTACTACAACCGTCCGAACCGCCGCGGGATCGTGCGTCACTTCGCCGAGTGCGCCCGCGCGACCGACACGCCGATCCTGCTCTACAACGTCCCCTCGCGCACCGGCACCGACATGTCGAACGACCTGCTCGCCGAGCTGGCGCAGCTCGACAATGTCGTCGGGGTCAAGCAGGCGAACAACGACAACCTCGCGCTGATCGACGGCCTTGACCTGTATGCCGGCAACGACGACATCCTCTGCGACACGCTCGAGCTCGGTGGGGTGGGCGGCATCTGCGTCGCCAGCCACGTCGTCGGCGACGAGATGCGCCGGATGGTCGACGAGCCGGAGCACCGACGTGAGATCGACAAGGGGCTGCGCGACATCTACGACGCGCACTTGCTGAGACGACGAACCCGATCACCATCAAGGCCGCGCTGAACCTGCTCGGTCACGCTGTCGGCGGGCTGCGCCTGCCGATGGTCGAGGCCGACGAGCACGAGACGGACGTCGTGCGCGCGGCGCTCGAACAGCACGGATTGCTCGCGACGGCCCAAGCGTGAGCTCCGGCACCCTCCGTGTCCTGCCGCTCGGCGGCCTGGGCGAGATCGGCAAGAACATGACGGTCGTCGAGTACGAGGACCGCATCGTCGTCGTCGACACCGGCCTGCGCTTCCCGACCGCGGACATGCTCGGGATCGACCTCGTGCTGCCCGACTTCACCTACCTGCGCGAGCGTGCGGAGGACATCGAGGCGATCGTCATCACGCACGGCCACGAGGACCACCTCGGCGCGCTGCCGTGGGTGCTGCGCGAGCTCGGGCTCGACACGCCGCCGCCGATCTACGGCGGCCCGCTGCCGATGGCGATGGCGCGCTCGAAGCTCGACGAGCACCGCTTGAAGAACGTCGAGCTGAACGACGTGGCCGACGGCGACCCGTTCGAGGCCGGCCCGTTCGACGTCGAGCTCGTGCACATGACGCACTCGATCCCCGACTCGAACGCGGTGTCGCTCACGACCGAGCTCGGCACGATCCTCATCACGGGCGACTACAAGTTCGACCAGACGCCCGTCGACGGGCGTCCGGCCGACGTCTCCCGGCTTGCCGAGCTGGGGCGCGACGGACTGCTGCTGCTGTGCGGCGATTCGACGAACGCCGACCGTCCGGGCTTCTCGCCCTCCGAGTCGGGTGTCGGGCCACACCTCGAGGAGGTCTTCGCACGCTGCGAGGGGCGGATCGTCGTGACGAGCTTCGCGTCGAACATCCACCGTGTCCAGCAGTGCGTCGACGCTGCCGCGGCGCTCGGTCGCAAGGTGGCGCTCGTCGGCCGCTCGATGCGCAAGAACGTCTCGATCGGTCGCACGCTCGGGCACATCGACGTGCCCGAGGGGATGCTCGTGCAACCGCGCGAGATCGACGACTTCCCGGACCACAAGATCGTCATCATCTCGACCGGCTCCCAGGGCGAGCCGCTGTCGGCGCTGCGACGGATGGCCCACAACGACCACCGCAACATCAAGCTGCACGCCGGTGACTCGGTCGTCTTCTCCGCGACGCCGATCCCCGGCAACGAGCGCGCGGTCAACGACACGATCGACCGGCTCTACCACATCGGCTGCGACGTGATCACGACCGCCGACGCGCCCGTCCACGCCTCCGGTCACGGGTATCAGGAGGAGCTGAAGCTGATGCTCAACCTGACGCGGCCGCGCTACGTGCTGCCGATGCACGGCGACTTCAAGCGGATTCACCTGCACGCGCAGCTCGCCGAGTCGGTCGGGATCGACCCCGACGGGATCTTCCAGGGCGAGAACGGCCTGCCGCTCGAGATCACCGCCCGCGGCGCACGCTTCGGCAAGCCCGAGCAGTCGGGGATGATCTTCGTCGACGGCGTCGACATCGGCGACCCCGCCGATGTGGCCCTGCGCGACCGGCGGATGCTCTCGGCCGACGGCATCTTCATCGTCGTGGCGACGATCTCCGAGCAGGACGGCCGCTCGGTCGTGCCGCCCGAGGTGATCTTCCGCGGCGTCCCGTTCGTCGAGCAGGCGGACGAGCTGATCGAGGAGTTCCGCGTCGCCGTCGAGGACTCGCTCGCACGTGCAGCCAAGGACGGCATCCGCGAGCCCGACCTCGTCCAGCAGGAGCTGCACGACGACCTCGCCGCGTTCGTCTACGACCGCCTCAAGCGCCGCCCAATGGTGCTGCCGGTCGTCGTCGAGGTGTAGGCCGGGCGCCTGAGGCGCCGTCCGCCTCCGACCGAGTGCTTGGCAGCCGCACGACGAAGCGGGCGCCGCCCGCTTGCGATGACTCGACGGTGACGCTGCCGCCGTGGGAGACGGCTACCGCGCGCACGATCGCGAGGCCGAGGCCGGAGCCGCCGCCGCTCTCGCCTGCTGCCGCGTACGAAGCGCTCGAACAGGCGTGCGCGCAGCGCTGCGGGAATGCCCGGGCCGTCATCCTCGACTGTCAGGACGACGTCGTCGTTCTCGCGCGTCACCGCGGCGCGCACCTGCGTGCCGGGCGGCGTGTGGCGCAGTGCGTTCTCGACGAGGTTGAGCGCGAGACGGTGCAGCTCGTCGTGCGCGCCTGAGACGATCGCCGGCGTCGCCGCGTCGATCGACAGCTCGTGGTCGCCCGTCGACCGGCTCGAGCTCCGCGGCGACGCCCACGAGCACGCGCGCGAGGTCGGTCGGGTGATGCGGCTGCTCGCGTCCGGCGTCGGCGCGCGCGAGCAGCAGCAGGTCGGCGACGAGCCGTCGCATCCGCCGCGACGAGCGCAGCGCCGACTCGACGGCCTCGCGCTGCTCGCCCTGCACCTGCTCGGCGAGCAGCTCGAGGTTCGCGAGCACGCTCGTCAGCGGCGTGCGCAGCTCGTGCGACGCGTCGGCGACGAACTCGCGCTGGCGCACGAGCGTCGCCTCGGTCTCGGTCGCGCGCCGCGTCGAGCGCCTGCAGCATCCCCTCCAGCGTGCGCGCCAGCTCGGCGACCTCGTCGTCGGCCTCCGGCTGCGGCACATGGCGGCTCGGGTCGCGCGTGCGCGCGATCTCGCCGCGCGCTCTCGGTCAGCTCGGAGATCGGCGCCATCGCGCGCCGCGCGACCATCAGGCCGGCGAGCAGCGCGAGCCCGCTGCCGCCGAGCACGCCGAGCAGCAGGAAGAAGCGCACCTGCGCGACCGTGCGATCGATCGACGACAGCGGCCGCGCGTAGACGATCAGGCCCTGAGCCGAGCGGCTCGGACGTGGACGGCACGCAGCCTCGATGCGGTAGCCGTGCTGCTCCTCGGAGCCGGTCGGGCGAGAAGCTCGGCTGCGTCGGCGCACTGCCGCCGTAGGCGCACATCAACTGCGAGCCCTGCACGTAGAAGATGCGCAGCTTCGCACCGTCGCTCGCCGCTGACGAGGTCGCCGAGGCGCCCGCACGTCGGCTGGCCGGTGCGCGGATTGAAGCCGACGTCGCCCTGGCGCTCGACGTGCTGCTGCAGCGCATCGGCAGCGTCGGCGGACCGAGTCGTCGAACTGGATGCGGATCTGGCGCGTCGTCAGCAGCCCGACGACGATCGCGAAGCCGCAGAGGATCGCGAACGTCAGCGCAGCCGAGCCGCCGGCCAGCCGCCAGCGCGTCGGCAGGCGACGGTACGCGCTACGCGCGGAGGACGTAGCCCGCGCCGCGGATCGTGTGGAGGAGCCGCGGCTCGCCACCGGCTTCCAGCTTCCGTCGAAGGTTGGAGACGAAGACCTCGATCGTGTTCGTCGTCGAGAAGGGGTCGTAGCCCCACACCTCGTCGAGCAGCCGCTGGCGCGAGATCACGATCCGCTCGTTGCGCATGAGGTACTCGAGCAGCTCGAATTCGCGCTGCGTCAGCTCGATCGCGGCGCTCGCCGCGCTCGACCTCGTGCGTGTCGGGGTTGAGCTGCAGGTCGCCGACGACGAGCGGGGCGGAGCCGCGCGGCGGGCGCCGGCCGCAGCAGCGCGCGCAGGCGCGCGAGCAGCTCCTGGCGCTCGAACGGCTTGACGAGGTAGTCGTCGGCGCCGGCGTCGAGGCCGTCGACGCGCGACTCGAGCGCGTCGCGCGCGGTCAGCATCAGGATCGGCACGTCGTCGTCCTCGCGCAGCCGCTTCGCGACGTCGATGCCCGTCCATCCGCGGCAGGCCGAGGTCGAGCACGACGAGGTCGGGCAGGAAGGCGTGCGCGTCGTCGAGCGCGCTGACGCCGTCGCCGGCGACGCGCACCTCGTAGCCCTCCATCCGCAGCGAGCGCTGGAGCGCCTGCGCGATCTCGTCGTCGTCCTCGACGACGAGCACCCGTACGGCACGCGCGTAGTCGTTCATGCGTCGATGGTAGAGGCCGGCGCGGCCGCGATGGCAGGTATTTATGCCCGGCTTAGCGGGCGATCGCGGCTCGACCGGCAGCGGACGCGGCAGGGTCCGGGCGCTTGGCGTCGAAGCACAGCCGACGATGGCCACGACACGACGCCGCACTCCAGCCCCGAAGAAGAAGGCGCCTGCGAAGGCACCCGCACGTTCCCGCGCGACCAGCCGCCCGCGCGCGCGCCGCGCACCGGCGTCCGCGCCTTGGCGCCCGCGCATGCCCGAGCTCGCGCCGCACCAGCTCGACCTGCTCGGCCTCGGGCTCGTCGCGCTCGGCGTCTTCCTCGCGTTCGTCATGTACTTCGGCTCGGCCGGCGGCCAGATCGGCAGCGCCGCCGCGCGACGGCCTGCAGCTGCTGCTCGGCAAGACCGCCTACGCGGTGCCGGTGGCGCTCGTGATCGGCGGCGCGCTGATCGTCGCGCGCACGGTGCTGCCGGCGATCCGCCCGCTGCGTGCCGGCGCGACCTGCCTGTTCGCCGTCCGTCACGCTCGCGCTCGACGGCGGGGACGCTCGGCTTCAGCAGCCCGATCCCGCACGACGGGCCTGTGGCGCAGTTCGGTGCTCGAAGCGCGCGGCGGCGCCGTCGGCGAGTCGCTCTACTGGGCTCACCTCGCACCTGTTCTCCGACGTCGGCGCGCACATCCTCGCCGTCTTCCTGTTCCTCGCCGGCCTCGTGCTGATCAGCGGCGTGACGATCGCGAGCGTCGTCCACCGCGCCAGCCAGGAGCTTGCCGAGACGAGCCGCCGCGCTGCCACGCGCGCACCGCGCCCCGTGTCAGCGCCCACGCAACGAGCAGCACGCCCAGCGCCGGACGAGGACGAACTGGCACCCGAGCGGCTGGCGCCGCCGGAGCCCGATCCCAACCGGCTCGTCGTGCGCGCGACGCACGTCGAGGCACCCTCGCTCGACGGCGCGGAGCGCTACCCCGACCTGTTCGGCGACGAGTCGGCCGAGATCGTCATCGAGCAGACGCCGCTCGATCCCGACCTGCCGCCGGACGCGCAGGCCGACGAGATGCCCACCGGCGAGCACGACGCAGGGGATATCGAGGAGCTGGAGCTGGAGGAGCCCGACGAGCCCGGCGTCGCCGTCGGCGACGTCGATCCGGCCGACCTCACGCCGCAGGGCCGCTACCGCGCGAGCGTCACCGACGACCCGTCGTTCGTCTGGAAGATCCCGACCGGCCGCTTCCTCAAGCGCTCGACCGCCGACCAGTCGAAGCCCGACACCGCCGGCCAGGAGAAGACCGCCGCCGCGCTCGTCGAGGCGCTCGGCCACTTCGGCGTCGAGCGCGAAGGTCGTCGGGATGGTCGCCGGCCCGCACATCACGCGCTACGAGCTGCGCCTCGCGCCCGGCATCAAGGTCGGCAAGGTCGCGCAGCTGAAGGACGACCTCGCCTACGCGCTCGCCGCGACCGACGTCCGCATCCTCGCGCCGATCCCCGGCAAGACCGCGGTCGGCGTCGAGGTGCCGAACGCGCGGCGGCGGATCGTCCACCTCGGCGACGTCTTCCAGGAGCCGCCGGCCGACTGGTCGCCGCTGACCGTCTGGCTCGGCAAGGACGTCGCCGGCCGCGCGATCGGCGTCGACCTCGCGAAGATGCCGCACCTGCTCGTCGCCGGCACGACCGGCGCCGGCAAGTCCGGCTGCATCAACGCGATGCTGTCGAGCCTCCTGCTGCACGCCGACCCGCACGAGCTGCGGCTCGTGCTCGTCGACCCCAAGCAGGTCGAGCTCAACCACTACGAGTCGATCCCGCACCTGCTGACGCCGGTCATCACGAGCCCGCGGATGGCCGCGAACGCGCTGCAGAACCTCGTCAAGGAGATGGAGCAGCGCTACGGGATCATGTCGCTCGCGCGGACCCGCTCGCTGCCGGAGCTGAACAAGGCGCGCGAGGCGCGCGGCGAGCCGGCGCTGCCGTACATCCTCTGCGTGATCGACGAGCTCGCCGACCTGATGATGGTCGCGCCCGGCCGACGTCGAGGACTCGATCATCCGCCTCGCGCAGAAGGCGCGCGCGGTCGGGATCCACCTCGTGCTCGCGACGCAGTGCCCGCGCGTCGACGTGATCACCGGCATGATCAAGGCGAACGTCCCGTCGCGGATCGCGTTCGCCGTGTCCTCGCAGACGGACTCGCGCGTGATCCTCGACCAGAACGGCGCCGAGTCGCTGCTCGGCCAGGGCGACATGCTGTTCTCGCCGGTCGGCTCGCCGAAGCTGCAGCGGATCCAGGGCGCCTACATCGACGAGGAGCAGATCGCCGAGCTGACCGAGTCAGTGGCGCAAGCAGGGCGAGCCGGAGTTCCAGCGAGGAGCTGCTCGAAGAGGTCGAGTCGACGAGGACGGCGGCGAGCGATGGCGCCGACGACGGCTTCGACCCCGACGAGGATCCGCTGCTCGAGGAGGCGATCGGGCTCGTCGCGCAGATGGGCACCGCCTCGACGTCGATGCTCCAGCGCCGCCTGCGGCTCGGCTACACGCGCGCCGGCCGGCTGATCGACATGCTCGAGCGGCGCGGGATCATCTCCGGCTACGAGGGCTCGAAGCCGCGCCAGGTGCTGATCACCGAGGCCGACGTGCCGCGGATCCTCGTCGCGCTCGCCGAGGGATCGGGCGGGGGTCGCGCAGCCGTGCCTGAGGCGCTCCCGCTCGACGCAGAGCCGCAGCCGGTCCCGGCCGACGCCGGGCCGGACCTCGACCCGGACTCTGAACGGCGCGGTCGCGTTCCCGCCGCCCGTAGACTTCCCGCCATGCCATTCGCCGACTGCAACGGGCAACGCCTGTACTACGAGGACCATGGTGAGGGCGAGCCGCTGCTCGCGATCCACGGCCTCAGCGCCGACACGCTCGGCTGGATGCTCGCAGGTCCCGGCCTGGTCGCAGCAGTACCGCACGATCGTCTTCGACAACCGCGACGTGGGCCAGTCCTCGCGCGCCGACGGCGATTACGCGGTCACCGACATGGCGACCGATGCGATCTCGCTCGCCGACACGCTCGGGCTCGACAGCTTCCACCTGCTCGGGCTCTCGATGGGCGGGGCGATCTCGCAGGAGCTGGCGCTCGCCGCACCGGAGCGCGTGCGCACGCTCACGCTCGTCGTCACGTTCGGCGGCGGCGGTGCCTGGGGCGCCATGCAGGGCAAGCTGTGGGAGCAGCGCGCGCTCGAGATGACGCGCGAGCAACGGATCGACGAGCTGATGCTGCTGTGCCTGTCGGAGGCGACGTACGAGAACGCCGAGGGGATCGCCTTCCTGCGCCAGATGATGCTGTCGAACCCGCATCCGCAGGAGCCCGAGGCGTTCGTGCGCCAGCTGCGCTCGACCGTGCGCCACGAGACGCGCGACCGGCTCGGCGAGCTCGACGATGCCGGTGCACGTGATCGGCGCCGAGCACGACGTGCTGCTGCCGGTGTGGAAGTCGCGCGAGCTGGCGAAGCTGATTCCCGGCGCTCGCTTGACCGTGATCGAGGGCGCCGCACATGGCGTCAACCTCGAGCGCGCCGAGGAGTTCAACGCGGCGGTGCTCGACTTCCTCAGCGCCGCCACACCAGCCGTCTGAGGCAAAGCGAAGGTCCCCACCTGGACACGGTGGCGAAATCCTCGCAGCCGGCCAGTCCAGGCCCGATAGCCTTCGCCTCCGCTATGCCCGAGATCGGCCCAACGCTGCGCGAGGCGCGCATGCGCGCATGCATCGACATCACCGAGGTCGAGGACGCCACGAAGATCCGGGCGAAGTACCTGCGCGCCATCGAAAACGAGGAATGGAGCCTGCTGCCCGGCTCGACCTTCGTGAAGAGCTTCGTGCGCGAGTACGCCGACTACCTCGGGCTCGACTCGCGGCTGCTCGTCGAGGAGTACAAGGCGCGCTATGAACGTCCCAGCGAGCACGAGCTCGCCCCGATCGCGCCGAACCTCGGCGGTCGCGACCGCCGCAGCGACCGGCGCGGCGGGGGCGGAGGCGGTGGGGGCAGCGCGATCGCGCCACGTTGGCTGATCACCGGCGCACTCGTGTTGATCCTGCTCGCAGCGCTGTGGGCGGTCGGATCGCTCGGCGGCTCGGACAAGAAGGGCACCACGAGCTCCTCGAAGCCGACGAGCACGACGCCGCATCACGCCAAGCAGTCGAGCGGCTCCTCCTCGCATCACGCGACGACGACGCCGGCCACCGCACCGAACCAGGCGAGCGTGCGACTGATCCCGACCGGCACCGTCTACGTCTGCCTCGTCGACCAGAGCGGCAAGGTGCTGATCCACGGCGAGACGTTCACCGCCGGCCAGCACGTGCCCGTCTATCACGCCCCTTCGATGCGCATCACGCTCGGCAACGCGGAGCTGACGCTCCACCTCAACGGCCACCCGGTGCCCCTGAGAGCCTCCTCGCAGGCGATCTCCTACACGCTGACGCCGACGGGGGCGCGGCCGCTGGCTGCCGCGAAGGCGCCAACCTGCACGTGAGCGCGCGCGCCGGCATCGTGATCACGGGGACCGAGGTCCTCAGCGGGATCATCTCCGACCGCAACGGCCCCTGGCTGTCGGAGCAACTGCGCGGGCTCGGCGTCGAGCTGTCACACATCACGATCGTCGCTGACCGTCGCGAGGACATGGCCTCCGCACTGCGCTTCCTCGCCGACGACGGAGTCGACCTGATCGTCACGAGCGGCGGGCTCGGCCCGACGGCCGACGATCTCACGACCGAGGTCGTCGCCGGCTTCGCCGGGCGCCCGATGGTGCTCGACGAGGCGCTGGAGGCGCGCATCGCGGAGATCGTCGCGCCATTTCTCGCGCGCTGGCCGGACGTCGACCGGGAGGCCATGCGACGCGGGACGCGCAAGCAGGCGCACGTGCCGCAGGGCGCCACGATCCTCGGCCCGGCCGGGACTGCGCCGGGGGTCGTCGTGACGCCGGCCGACGGTGCCGCAGGGCCGACCGTCGTCGTGTTGCCGGGCCCGCCGCGCGAGCTGCACGAGATGTGGCGCGAGGCGATCGCGACCGACGCCTTTCGCACCGCGATCGTCGGCGCCACCGTCTACGAGCAGGCGATCATGCGCCTGTTCGGGATGCCCGAGTCGGAGATCGCCGAGACGCTGCTGATCGCCGAGCAGCGCGGCCTCGAGCTCGCCCCGCTGGAGATCACGACCTGCCTGCGCCGCAGCGAGATCGAGATCGCCACCCGCTACGAGCCGGCTGCAGCACCTGCCTACGCTGCATTCGCCGCGCTCGTGCGCGAGCGCCATGCCGCACTGCTGTTCTCCGAGGACGGATCGACGATCGACGACCAGGTGGCTGCGTTGCTCGGCGGCCCGCCCGCGCACATGATCGCCGTCGCCGAGTCGTGCACCGGCGGCCTGCTCGCCGCGCGCCTGACGGAGCGGCCCGGCGCCTCGGCGTACGTCGCCGGCGGCGTCGTCGTGTACTCGAACGCGGCGAAGGCGGCGCTCGCGGGCGTCGATCCCGCGCTGATCGAGCGGGTCGGCGCAGTCTCGCCCGAGGTCGCCGACGCGCTTGCGGACGGCGCGATCGCGCGCTTCGGCAGCCGACGTCGGCGTCGGCATCACGGGTGTCGCCGGCCCGGATGGCGGGACTGCGGAGAAGCCCGTCGGGCGCGTGCACGTGACCGTCGCGAAGCGCGGCGGGCGAGCGCCTCACGCGTCAGCTCGACCTGCCCGGCAGCCGTGCCGACGTCCGCGACCGCACGACGACGGTCGCACTGCACCTGCTGCGTCGCCTGCTCCTGCACGACGCCTGAGAATCGGTGCAGTTCGCGCGTTGCTCCGTGACCGGACGGCGCGTAGCGTGAACGGGGCGCTCGCGCGGCGCTCGGATGGGAACACCCGTTCGCGTTCCGTCCGATGCGCGGCGTACCTTCACACACTCACGCTGTGACCAAGGAGCTGCAAGGAATGAACGAGCAGGAGAAGGCCGCGAAGGCCCGCGACGCCGCCCTGCAGGGCGCGCTGACCCAGATCGAGCGCCAGTTCGGCAAGGGCACCGTCATGCGGATGGGCGACCCGGGCGCACAGGTGCGGGTCAACGCGATCCCCACCGGCGCGCTCTCGCTCGACCTCGCGCTCGGCATCGGCGGCGTGCCCGCGCGGGCGCATCATCGAGATCTTCGGCCCGGAGTCCTCCGGCAAGACGACGCTCGTCTACCACATCCTCGCCGAGGCGCAGAAGCTCGGCGGCGTGTGCGCGTTCATCGACGCCGAGCACGCGATGGACCCGCTCTACGCGCAGGAGATCGGCGTCGACATCGACTAGCTGCTCGTCTCGCAGCCGGACTACGGCGAGCAGGCGCTCGAGGTTGCCGACATGCTCGTGCGCTCCGGCGCCGTCGACGTCGTCGCGGTCGACTCGGTCGCCGCGCTGACGCCGCGCGCCGAGCTCGAGGGGCAGATGGGCGACCAGACGGTCGGCATGCAGGCGCGCATGATGTCGCAGGCGATGCGCAAGCTGACCGCGAACCTCAACCGCACGCAGACGCTCTGCATCTTCACGAACCAGATCCGCGAGAAGGTCGGCGTGATGTTCGGCTCGCCGGAGACGCAGCCGGGCGGTCGCGCGCTGAAGTTCTACTCCTCGCAGCGCCTCGACATCCGCCGCATCGAGACGATCAAGGACGGCACCGAGGCGGTCGGCAACCGCGTGCGCGTGAAGGTCGTCAAGAACAAGGTCGCGGCGCCGTTCAAGCAGGCCGAGTTCGACATCGAGTTCGGCAAGGGCATCTCGACCGAGGGCTGCCTGATCGACCACGGGATCGAGCACAACATCGTCACGAAGTCGGGCTCGTTCTTCTCCTACGGCGACGAGCGGCTCGGCCAGGGCCGCAACAACGCGAAGGCGTACCTGCGGGAGCACCCCGAGATCGCGAAGGAGATCGAGGAGAAGATCTACGCAGCGCTCGGGATCAGTCGCGACCTCGTCGAGCCGATCGAGCCCCAGGCGGACATCGACGAGGATGCCGCGCTGGAGGCCGAGCCGGCCGCTGCCTAGCGGCCGGTCGGTCGAGGGCGCGGGCGCATGGACGCAACCGCCACGGCGACGACGACGCGATCCGGGGCTGCGGCTCCAGCACGCGCTCGACCTCGCCTTCCGCTACCTCGGGCACCGCGAACGCGACGGTGCTCGAGGTGCGTCGCTACCTCGAAGGCAAGCGCGTCGAGCCGCCGGCGATCGAGCAGGCGCTTGCGGGTGCTGCGCGAGCAGGGCTACCTCGACGACGCGCGCTTCGCGCGCCAGTTCGCCGAGGACAAGCGCCTGCTCGACGAGTGGGGAGCCGACCGCATCGAGCGGCGGCTGCGGCGCTCGGCGTCCCGGCGGAGCTCGTCGCGCGACGCGGTCGGCGCACGCGGGCACGCGGGCGAGCTGGAGGCGGCGCAGGTGCTGCTGCGACGGCGCTTCCCGCAGCTCGGCGACGAGCCGCGCGAGCGCCGGCGCGCGCTCGGCGTGCTCGTGCGCAAGGGCTACGACAGCGAGCTGGCGTGGGACGCGATCCGCGCCCACGCGCGCGCGGCACGACGCGTCTGCTTGCGCTCAGGCATCGAGCCTCGGTACTACGATCCAGCGCAGCGAACGACGGCCCGCGAGGGCATGAAACAGCAGCAAATACCTGATCCTGGAACCAGACCTTCCCCGTGACTGCCCGACCCCCGCCGCAGAGCTGTCCAGCACCGCACTACGACCCCCAGCCGGCGCCTACGGCGGCGCACGGCGCCGCACCTGGTTCCTCTCGTGCTC
This sequence comes from uncultured Actinomycetes bacterium, assembly GCA_963715695.1. Lineage (GTDB taxonomy): Bacteria > Actinomycetota > Thermoleophilia > Solirubrobacterales > Solirubrobacteraceae > Conexibacter. The sequence continues at coordinate 174,727 of OY970266.1, forward strand.
CTCGCACGGCCCGTCGCGACGCTACCCAAACGGTCAGTGAGCACGCAGCAGCACGGCAGCACAGCCGGGCTGAGGAAGAGGAACGGCAATGGAGATCGTGATCGCGGCGGCGCTGCTGGCGGTGGGGCTCGTGCTCGCCGCCGCGCTCTACGGGCGCGCGCCGGCACGCGGCGCCGCTGCCGTGAGCGACCGCGCGCCTCGCCGCTGACGTCGACGTCGCGCTGCGCGAGCGGCGCGCCGAGATCGTCCGCATCGAGGAGCGGATGCTCGGCAAGGAGGAGGCGCTCGACGCCCAGCGCGCCGACGTCGCGCGCCGCGAACGCGCGCTCGAGGACCGCGCGAGGCGCTCTGGAGCGCCAGGCGCAGCGACGCTCAGCCGACGGCCACCACGAGCTCGAGCGCCAGCTCGAGCGGCTCGCCGGCGTGTCCGCCTCGCAGGCGAAGCAGCTGCTGCTGAAAGAGCTGGAGGACCAGGTCCGCCACGAGTCCGCCAAGCTCGTGCGCCAGATCGAGGAGGAGACCAAGCGCGACGCCGACCGCCGCGTGCGCAACATCCTCTCCGTCTGCATGCAGCGGATCGCCGCCGGCCACGCGAGCCGAGACGACGGTCTCGGTCGTGCAGCTCACCTCCGACGACATGAAGGGCCGCATCATCGGCCGCGAGGGGCGCAACATCCGCGCGCTCGAGAACCTCACCGGCGTCGACTTCATCATCGACGACACGCCGAACGCGGTCGTGCTCTCGGGCTTCGACGGCGTGCGGCGCGAGATCGCGCGCATGACGCTCGAGAAGCTGCTGCAAGACGGGCGCATCCATCCCGGCGCGGATCGAGGAGATGTACTACCAGGCGAAGTCCGAGCTGGACGAGCACATCGCCGAGCTGGGGGAGGATGCCGTCTTCGAGGCGAACGTCCAGGGCCTCGACCCGGAGCTGGTCAAGCTGCTCGGGCGCCTGCGCTTCCGCACGAGCTACGGCCAGAACGTGCTCGCTCACTCGGTCGAGTGCGCGAACCTCGCGGCGATGATGGCGCACGAGCTCGGCGCCTCGCCGAAGACGGCGCGCCGCGCCGCGCTGCTGCACGACATCGGCAAGGCGCGTCTCGCACGAGATCGAAGGGCCGCACGCGCTCGTCGGCGGCGACCTCGCGCGCAAGCCACGGCGAGGCCGAGGCGGTCGCGCACGCGATGGAGGCTCACCACAACGAGGTCGAGCCGCAGACCGTCGAGGCCGTGATCGTGCAGGCGGCCGACGCGCTCTCCGGCGCGCGGCCCGGCGCGCGCGGCGAGTCGCTCGAGTCCTACGTCAAGCGGCTGCGCGAGCTCGAGCAGATCGCGACCCGCCACGAGGGCGTCGACAAGGTCTACGCGATGCAGGCCGGCCGCGAGATCCGCGTGATGGTCGCGCCCGACCGCGATCGACGACGACGCAGCAGCGCTGCTCTCCCACGAGATCGCCCGCGAGATCGAGAAGGAGCTCGAGTACCCCGGCCAGATCAAGGTCACCGTCATCCGCGAGTCGCGCGCGGTCGAGTACGCGAAGTAGCCGGCGCGGGCTACCCTTGGGCGGCGATGAAGCGCTACCACGTCACGACGTTCGGCTGCCAGATGAACGAGCACGACTCGGAGCGGATGAAGGGGATGCTCGAGTCGCTCGGCTACTGCGAGGCGCCGGAGCGCGAACAGGCCGACCTGATCCTCTTCAACACCTGCTCGATCCGCGAGGCGGCCGACAGCCGCTTCGTCGCGCACCTCGGCCATGCCAAGCGCGTGAAGCGCGAGCGGCCGGACGTGCTGATCGGCGTCGGCGGCTGCTGGGCGCAGTCGGTCAAGGACGAGGTCTTCGCGCGCTTCCCGTTCGTCGACGTCGCGTTCGGCCCCGGCCAGGTGCACAAGCTCGCCGAGTTCCTCACGAGCGACTCGCTGACCGCGCAGGGCTACTTCGAGTTCGAGGGCTTCAGCCGGCGACCTGCCGGAGAAGCGCGGGCGCGAGTTCCAGGGCTGGGTGCAGATCTCCGTCGGCTGCAACATGGTCTGCTCCTACTGCATCGTCCCGTCGACGCGCGGCCGCGAGGTCTCGCGGCCGGCCGAGGCGCTCGTCGCGGACGTCGAGCGGATGGCCTCCGACGGCGTCACCGAGGTCACGCTGCTCGGGCAGAACGTCAACGCCTACGGCCGCGACCTCGGCCGCAACGGGCACCCGCCGGCGACGTTCGCCGAGCTTGCTCGCGCGCGTCGACGCGATCGACGGGATCGAGCCGCATCCGCTACACGAGCCCGCACCCGCAGGACATGAACGAGGACGTGATCCGCGCGCACGCCGAGCTGGAGGCGCTCTGCGAGCACATCCACCTGCCGCTGCAGTCCGGCTCCTCGCGGGTGCTGAAGGCGATGCGCCGCACCTACAGCCGCGAGCGCTACCTCGACCGCGTCGCGCTGATCCGCGAGCACGTGCCGGACTGCGCGATCACGACCGACATCATCGTCGGCTTCCCGGGCGAGACGGAGGAGGACTTCGCGCAGACGCTCGACGCTCTGCGAGCAGGTCGCCTACGACGGCGCGTTCACGTTCGTCTACTCGCCGCGCCGCGGCACCGAGGCGGCGACGCTGCCCGACCAGGTGGCGCACGAGGTCAAGGTCGAGCGCATGGAGCGGCTCGTCGAGGTCGTCCAGCGCGCGCGCGCGAGCGCGCGCAGCGCTTCGTCGGGCGCACGCTCGAGGTGCTCGTCGAGGGACCGTCGCGCACCGACCCGACGCGCCTGCGCGGCCGCTCGCGCCACAACAAGGCCGTGAACTTCAGCGGGCTCGCGCAGGCTGGCGAGTACGTGCACGTCGAGGTCGCACGCGCGACGAGCCAGACGCTCGCCGGCGAGGAATCGCTGCTCGCGCGCGCCGCTGCGCACTGAGCGATCCACTGCCCATGACGACGAGCGGGTTGGTGATCTTCGACTGCGACGGCGTGCTCGTCGACAGCGAGCCGATCTCGCTGCGCGCTGCTGCATGAGCGCGATCGTCGCGCTCGGCATCGAGATGAGCGCGCAGGACGTCCACACGACGTTCGTCGGCGCGTCCTCGCAGGCGGTCGAGGCCGGCGTCGCGCAGCGTCTCGGCGGTCCACTGCCGGACGGCTGGTGGGAGCGCTACTTCGCCGAGCGCGCGCACGTGTTCGCCACCGAGCTGCAGGCGGTCGACGGCGCGGCAGACGCGATCGCGGGCGTGCGCGCGCTCGGCTGGGAGGTCTGCGTCGCCTCCCAGGGGCGTGTCGCGAAGATGCAGCAGACGCTCGGCCTCACCGGCTTGCGCGCAAGCTTTGCCGCCGACCGGCTGTTCTCCGCGACGATGGTCGCGCATCCCAAGCCGGCGCCGGACCTGTTCCTGCATGCGGCGCGCAGCTGCGGCCATCCGCCCGAGCGCTGCGTCGTCGTCGAAGACACGATCACCGGCGTCACCGCTGCCCGCGCCGCCGGGATCCGCGTGCTCGGTTACGCGCCCGACGGCGACGGCTGCGCGCTCGCCGCGCTCGGCGCGGAGCCCGTGCACGACATGCGCGACGTCCCTGCGCGCATCGCGGGAAGCTGACGCGACGCACGCCGAATGATGAGAATCACCTCACGCATTGCCCACAAAGCCTGCGGGTAGCGCCTGTGTGACCGATCGCACGCTCGTGGGCCGCAACTGCGCGGGCGGACCTGGTATCTCGAAGGGAGATGCGCACGCGCCTGAGACGAAGCCGGGAGCAGGCACTGGAGCGGATGCTTCAGACACGGACCCATGCCTGGGAGGAGGCGGGGCTCGCACGCCAGCTGAGCCACACGCAGCAGAAGACCGCACGCCGCGCCCGCCGCGAGGCGCTCCTGCTGCTGGTGCTGCTCGCCGGCGCGCTCGTCGTCTACGCCTCCCGCCGCGAGCTGTTCGGCTCCGGACTGGAGACGCCGGTGCGACTCGCGACGGCGGTCGTGCTCGTGATCCTCGGGTGGGCGCTCGCGCGCGACGCAGGCCGCGCCGTCGCACCGAACCTCTACAAGCGGATGGACCCCGGCACCGCCGGCACCGTCGGCTTCCTGCTGCGGCTCGCGACGATCCTCGTCGTCTGCGTCGCGGCGCTGCGCATCGCCGGGCTCAACCCGCAGACGCTCGCCGTCGGTGGCGCCTTCACCGCAGTCGTGCTCGGCCTCGCAGCCCAGCAGACGCTCGGCAACCTGATCGCCGGCACCGTCCTGCTGAGCGCCCGTCCGTTCCGCGTCGGCGAGCGCGTGCGGCTGCAGGCCGGCGGCCTCGCCGGCCAGGTCGAGGGCGTCGTCAGCTCGCTCGGGCTGCTCTACACGACGCTCGCGCGTGGGGAGGATCGCATCATGGTGCCGAACAGCGTCGTGCTCGGCGCTGCGGTCGTGCCGTTGCGCGAGCCGCAAGGGGTCGACCTGCGGCTGCGGCTGCGCGGCGGCGTGAAGCCGAGCGACGTGCAAGCGTTGCTGGGCGAGGCGATCAGCGTGCCGCTGCGCGGCGTGCCGCACGTCGGCCTCGAGGAGGTCGACGGGGACGAGGTGGTCGTGCGCGTGCAGGCGAGCCCTGAGCGCGCGTCCGACGGCCCACGGCTCGCGGACGAGCTGCTCGACGCGATCACGTCGGTCACCGCCGAGCGCGCGCTCGCGACCAGCTGAGCGCCGTCCGCGCCGCCGTCAGCGGCTGGCGGGATTCGCGGCGTGGCCGGCGGCGAGGTCCGCCGATACCTTGTCGCCGCCCATGCGGCGGCTCATGTTCGCGGCGAACTGGGGGGCGAGCCCCGCGATCGCTGCACCGACGCGCAGGCCGAACGGCGCGACGTCGATCTCCGCCGGGTTGTGCTCGATCGCGCGCACGACAGCGGCGGCGACGTCCTCGGGCGTGCGCGTGCCGACGCCCTTCGGCAGCGTCGATGCCCGTCTTCGCGAACATGCCTGCGTCGCGGATGAAGCCGGGGAAGATCGTCGAGACGCCGACTCCGCTCTCGCGCAGGTCCTCGCGCAGCCCGAGCGCGAAGCCGCGCATGCCGAACTTCGTCCCCGAGTAGAGGCCGCTGCCGCGCGCCGAGGACTTGCCCGACAGCGACGAGATGAAGACGAGATGGCCGGAGCGGCGCTGCGCCATTCCCTCCGACAGCAGGCGCGCGAGCACGATCGGCGCGCGCAGGTTGACGTCGAGCGCGCGGTCGATCTGCTCGACGCTGAAGTCGTCGATCATGCCGCTCGCCGGCAAGCCTGCGTTCGCGACGAGGATCTCGACGTCCCCGACCTGCTCGGCGAGGCGCGAGACGGCATCGCGGTCCGCGAGGTCGACGGCGAGCGCACGCCCGCCGAGCTCCTGCGCGAGCGGCTCGAGCACGTCGCGCGACGGCCGGTCAGCACGAGCTGGGCGCCCCGCGCCGCAAGCGTGCGTGCGATCGCTTGGCCGATGCCGCCGCTGGCGCCCGTAAGGAGGACGGTTCCCTTGATCTCGGTCATGCCGGAAGCCTGTCACAGGCAGCGCGCCCACGACGCACCGCGCGCAGCACGGCTCAGGAGGCGAACAGCGCGATCGTCGCGGTGAAGCTGTGCATGAAGCTCATCCCGCCGACCGGGCCGATCTCTCCGGCGGCGAAGAAGCCAGCGGCCGGCGCTCCGCCGAGCTGCTCCGCGAGCGCACCGGCATCGTGGTCGGCGACGCCGAACATCTCGCGGCCGCGGCCGTTGCAGGAGAACGCGAGCGCGCCGGCCGGCGCGCCGCCGAGCGCCGAGACGCGCAGCCGCAGCTGGTCGGTCAGGTCGCGGTCGGCGGATGCCGCGTCGCGCGCGTGCAGGCGCAGCACCTGCCCCTCGGCGACGGGCGCGGCGATCGCGAGCGTGCCGGCGACCGGGTCGGCGCCCAGCAGATGCGCGCACGAGGAAGTCGCCCTGCTCGTAGTCGGGCTGGCCGCCGTCGACGACGAGGCCGACGAGCAGCCCGCCGGCGATCAGCGTCCGCTCGCGCGGGTCGAGCTCCTCGATCACCGCGCGTATGCGGTCGAGCGCGGGGCGGCCGGCAAGCTCCTGGATGACGTTGCCCTCGGCTGCGGTGACGGTCATCTCGGGGCCGACCGGCGCGGCGCCCTGCGAGACGCACGGCAGCAGCTCGACGTCCGTCGAAGCGCACGCCGACGAGCCCGCCGTCGCACAGCTCGTCGCCGTGGAACAGCGCGCCGGTGTCCTCATGGGTGCGCCCGCTCGCAAGTCCGCCGATCACCGGGACGCCGGGCGCGCGCGTCGCGAGGTCGTGCAGCAGCGCGTCGGTCGGGAACGAGTAGGGGTCGGGCAGCAGGATCGCGCCGCGTCGCGCCGGCGAGGTCCTCCATCCCCATGATCGTGACCATGTCCTCCTGCGCCGTCGCCGTCGCGTGGAAGGTTCTCGCCTCGCCGTCGCCGAGCGACGCGGCCCAGACGGCGACTGCGGTGCTGCCGCCCTCGTGCTCGCTGCCGCAGCCGAGCACGCCGCCGGCTCCGCAGCCGATCAGCGGCTGGGGGGCGCAGCGCCTCGTGGACGCCCTCGAGCGTCGCCTCGGGCGCCGCCAGGTGGGCGCCGGAGGCGAACACGACGGCGAGGTCGGCCGGCGCTCCGTCGAGCGCCGCGCGTGCCTCCTGCGCTGCCTCGATCGCGCCGACGCGCGCATCGCCGTGCGTCGAGATCCCCGTGCCGATGCGCGATGCCCATCGCTCCACCATACTCCGGCCCTGCAAGCGATCTTGCCGTTCCTTCAGGCAGTTCGGAGCGGCGCCGGTGATACTCCGTCGCATGGCATCACCAAGCGTCATCGCGATCTTCGGTCCCACGGGAATCGGCAAGACGCCGTCGCACTCGCGCTCGCGCGGCGGCTGCGCGACAGTGGGGAGCGATCCGGTCGCGATCTCGGCCGACGCGCTGCAGGTCTACGCGGGGCTCGAGACGCTGACCGGCGCGGCAAGCGCAGCCGAGCGCGCTGCGCTGGAGCACCGGCTGTTGTCGTTCCTGCCGGTCGACGCGACGCTTCAGCGCCGGCCAGTACGCGGAGCTCGCGCACGCCGAGATCGACGACGCGCTCGCCGCCGGCCGCCGGCCGATCGTCGTCGGCGGCACCGGCCTCTACCTGCGCGCGGCGCTGACCGAGCTGCCGCTGCGCCCGCCGCCGCCGGAGGGCGTGCGCGAGCGCTGGCAGGCGGAGCTGGAGCGCCACGGTGCGCCGCCGCTGCACGCGCAGCTCGCGCGCCGCGCGCCGTGGGCGGCGCAGACGATCGACCCGCACGACCGCCAGCGGATCGTCCGCGCGCTCGAGCTGCTCGACGCCGGCGAGCTGGAGCCGCCCGACGGGCCGTCGCAGCTGTGGACCGACGAGATGCGCCACCCGACGCTGCTCGCCGGGCTCGTGATGGAGCGCGAGGCGCTCTACGCGCAGATCGACGCGCGCGTCGAGGCGATGGTCGCCGCCGGCGCGCGCGAGGAGGTGCAGCGCGCCCACGCGGCCGGCGCCTCCGAGACCGCGCGCAAGGCGCTCGGCTTCGACGAGCTGCTGAGCGGCGACGTCGAGGGGATGAAGCGGCGCACGCGCAACTACGCGCGCCGCCAGCTGACGTGGATGCGCAAGCTCGCCGGCGTCCAGACGATCGACGTCACGGGCCGCGACGCGGACGACGTGGCCGCCGAGATCGCGCAGGCGGCCGGGATCGCATGAGCCGGTAGGCTCCGACGCCGCCGCCGGCCCGTCGCGGCATGCTCCGACCTCGAAGACGAAAGGCACGACGTGGACTTCGAGAAGTGGCAGGCGCTCGGCAACGACTACCTGATCGTCGAGGCCACGCAGCTGCCGTTCGAGCTGACGCCCGCGCGCATCCGCGCGATCTGCGCCGGCCACATCGGGAGTCTTCGCCGACGGGATCCTGCTGCTGTCCGAACCCGAGGAGCCGGGCTTCGTCGCGCGCCTGCGGATCTTCAACCCGGACGGCTCGGAGGCCGAGCTGTCGGGCAACGGCGCGCGCGAGGCGATCCTCTACCTGCGCCGGCGCGGCTGGACCGACGCCGACGACGTTCTCGATCCAGACGGCGGCCGGCGAGATCCGCCCGACGATCACGGGCGCGAGCGACCTGCACGCGTCGACATGGGCCGCGCGAAGCTGACCTCGAAGGACTTCCCCGGCGGGCCGGACGGCGGCGCCGCGACGCTCGACGCCGACGGGCGCAGCTGGTCCTTCCAGCACGTGTCGATCGGCAACCCGCAGTGCGCGATCCGCGTCGATTCGGTCGAGGAGCTGCTCGCGCTCGACCTGCCGGCGATCGGGCCCGCGATCGAGCACCACGCGCTGCTTCCCGAACCGCACGAACGTGTCGTGGTACGCCGAGCTGGCGCCCGACCGCATCCGCGCGCGGATCTTCGAGCGCGGCGTCGGCGAGACGCTCTCCTCCGGCACCGGCGCGACCGGCGCCGCGGTCGCGCACGTGCTGCGCGGGGGCGGCGGACCCGGGGGACATGTCGTCGTCGAGCTCGACGGCGGCGAGCTGACCGTCGAGGTCGGCGAGGATCTGCACGTGAACCTGACCGGCTGGGCCGTCCCCGTCTTCGCGGGCCGGCTCTCCGACGACTTCCTGAAGGAGCTGCATGCGACCGAGTAAGCGCCTCGACACGATCCCGCCGTACCTGTTCGCGCAGCTCGAACGCAAGATCGCCGAGAAGAAAGCGGCCGGGGTCGACGTGATCTCGCTCGGGATCGGCGACCCGGACATGCCGACGTACCCGCCGATCGTCGCGGCGATGCAGCGCGCGGTCGCCGACCCGGGCACGCACCAGTACCCGTCGAACCGCGGGCGCAGCGAGTTCCGCGAGGCGGTCGCCGCCTTCTACGCGCGCCGCTTCGGCGTCACGCTCGACGCCGGGACCGAGGTGATGCCGGCGATCGGCGCGAAGGAGTGCATCTTCAACCTCAACCTCGCGTTCCTCGACCCGGGCGACGTCGCGCTCGCCTCCGACCCCGGCTACCCGGTCTACACGGGCGGTCCGCTGCTCGCCGGCGCCGAGGCGGTGCTGATGCCGCTCGTGCCGGAGCTGGGCTTCGCGCCCGACCTCGACGCGATCCCCGTCGAGACCGCGCGCCGCGCGAAGCTGCTGTTCGTCAACTACCCGAACAACCCGACGGGCGCCGTCGTCCCGGACGGGCTGTTCGAGCGTGTCGTCGCGTTCGCGCGCGAGCACGACATCCTCGTCGTGCACGACAACGCCTACAGCGAGACGACGTACGACGGCTACGTCGCTCCGTCGTTCCTCGCGACGCCGGGCGCGAAGGACGTCGGCGTCGAGGTCTTCTCGCTCTCGAAGGGCTACAACATGACCGGCTGGCGCTGCGCGGCGATCGTCGGCAACGCCGAGGCGATCGGCACCTACTGGCGCTGAAGTCGAACATCGACTCGGGGCTCTTCGAGGCGGTCCAGCTGGCGGGTGCCGCTGCATTGCAGCCCGAGGTCGACACCGAGGTCGCGAAGATGAACGCGATCTACGCGCGCCGCCGCGACCTCGTCTGCGACGCGCTGCGCGCGGCCGGCGTCGACGGTGACCCCGCCGAAGGGCACGATCTACGTGTGGGCGCCGGTGCCGGCCGGCTACGACAGCGCCGCCGCCTACTGCGAGCACGTGCTGGAGCAGACGGGCGTCGTGATCTCGCCCGGCGGCGCGTACGGCGCCAGCGGCGAGGGCTTCTTCCGCATCTCGCTGACGACGCCTGACGACCGCCTGCTGGAGGCCGTGGAGCGGATCCGCCAGCTCGGCTGAGAGATCGTGCCGGTGCGGCTCTAGACTGGACGTGTGACGAGCACGAAAAGCCGCAACGGCCGCACCGCGCCGACGCCCGGCAAGCGCGAGGAGCCCGTCGGACGCGCGCGCCAGCGCGCGCTCGTCGTCGGCGTGCTGCAGAAAGGCGAGGATCTCGCCGAGCTGGAGGAGCTGCTGCACACCGCGGGCGTCGCGACGGTCGGGCGGATCGTCCAGCACCTCGAGCGACCGCACCCGAACACGTACCTCGGCCCGGGCAAGCTCGAAGAGCTCAAGGCGGCGATCGAGGAGCTGGACGCGAACGTCATCGCCTGCGACGACGAGCTCAGCCCGCGCCAGGAGCCGCAACCTCGAGGAGGCGCTGAAGACGCCGGTCGTCGACCGCACGGCGGTGATCCTCGACATCTTCGCCGGCCACGCGAGCACGGCCGAGGGCAAGCTGCAGGTCGAGCTGGCGCAGCTCGAGTACAACCTCGCGCGGATGCGCGGCCTGTGGACCCACTTGGAGCGCCTCGGTGGCGGCGTCGGCACGCGCGGACCGGGGGAGACGCAGATCGAGACCGACCGCCGCCTCGCGCGCGACCGCATCGCCGCGCTGAAGCGCCGGCTCGACGCGCGTGCAGCGCCTCGCGCGGGACGATGCGCGCCGAGCGCGCGCGGGCGCAACTGCCGACCGTCGCGCTCGTCGGCTACACGAACGCCGGCAAGTCGACGCTGCTGAACGCGCTCACCGGCGCCGAGGTCGGCGTGCGCGACCGGCTCTTCCACACGCTCGACCCGACGACGCGCTCCTGGCGCCTCGGCGGGCGCGACTTCCTGCTGACCGACACGGTCGGCTTCATCCGCAAGCTGCCGCACCAGCTCGTCAGCGCGTTCGGCGCGACGCTGGAGGAGACGCGGCTCGCGGACCTGCTGCTGCACGTCGTCGACGCTTCCGCGCCGCGAGGAGGACCTCGACGAGATGCTGCGCGCGGTCGACACGGTGCTCGACGAGCATCGGCGCCGACGATCGGCCGCGGCTGCTGGTGCTGAACAAGGCGGACGCGCTCGACGCCGATGCGCGCAGCGACGTGCTGCTGCGCCACCCCGACGGCATGCTCGTCTCGGCGGCGACCGGCGAGGGCCTGGAGGAGCTGAGCGAGCGGATCGAGACCGACTTCGCGCGCGCGCTGCACGACGTCGAGCTGCTGCTGCCCTACAGCGAGGGCGGCCGGCTCGCCGAGCTGCACGAACTCGCCGGCGACCTGTCGCGCGAGGACACGCCCGACGGCGTGCGCGTGAGCGTCCGCCTGCCCGCGACCGTCGCTGCGCGCTTCGAGCGCTACGCGGTGAACGGGCGTCCCGCGTGAGCGCGACCGAGCACGACACGAGCGCCGCACTGCACGACGCAGGCGCAGGCGCGCTGCGGGTCCAGCGTCTGCACCCCGACGCCATCGTGCCCCGCCGCGCACATCCCGGCGACGCAGGGCTCGACCTGCACGCGACCGAGGCGCTGACGCTGGAGCCGGGCGCGCGTGCGGCGGTCGGCACGGGCATCGCGGTCGCGATCCCCGAGGGGCAGGCCGGCCTTGTGCTGCCGCGCTCCGGCAGCGCGCTGCGCAGCGGCATCGCGCTCGTCAACGCTCCCGGTTTGATCGATGCCGGCTACCGTGGCGAGCTGCGCGTGCTGCTGCTCAACACCGACCGCGAGACCGCGTTCGAGATCGCGGTCGGCGACCGCATCGCCCAGCTCGTGCTGATCCGCGTCGAGCTGCCGGGCACCGTCGAGGTCGACGTGCTGCCGGAAAGCGTCCGCGGCGCGGGCGGCTTCGGCTCCAGCGGCAGCTGAGGCCGGCGCGCCCGCAAGCGCACCGGCCTCGCACCGTCGTCCCTCGCTAGAGCAGGCCGTTCGCCTGCAGGAACTGCTTCGCGACGTCGGCGGGCGACTGCTTGTCGAGCGCCACCGCCGCGTTCATCTGCTGCATCGCCCGCGTCGTCAGCTTCTGGCTGACCGCGTCGAGCGTCGTCGAGAAGTCCGGCCCCTCGGCCGTCTGGACCTTCTCGCTCAGCACCGGCGCAACGTTCTGGAAGCCGAAGTTGTTCTGCGGGTCCGCCAGCACGACGTACTTGCCGTTCTGCAGCTGGCCGTCGGTCGTGAAGACGTCGGCCACGTCGACCTTGCCGTCGTCGAGCGCCTGGTACTGCAGGCCTATCGTCAGCGGCGAGAACGCCACGCCGGTGATGCCGTAGTGCTTCTTCAGCCCCGGCAGGCCGTCCGGGCGGTTGCGGAACTCGGGCGCCGCGCCGAGGCGCAGTCCCTTGATCGCCTTCAGGTCGCCGATCGACTGGAGGTTGTGCTTCGTCGCGTAGTCCGGCTTCACGGCCAGCGCGTCGGTGTCGGTGAACGGCGTCAGCGGCAGCAGCGTGAAGCCGTGCGACTGCGCGTAGGTCTGGCCTTTCGCATAGGCCGCCTCAGCCGTCGGGAAGACCGTCGTGTCGCCGGCGACGACGCTGTCGAAGATCCCGATGTACTCCGGGTAGAGGTCGATCTGCCCGCTGCGGAGCGCCTTGTCGGCGATCTCCGTCGAGCCGATGTTCTGCTTCAGGTTGACCGTGTAGCCCTTCGCCTCCAGCGCCTGCTTGTAGAGCTGGCCGAGCACGAACTGCTCGGTGAAGTTCTTCGTCCCGAGCGTGACTGCCGGCTTGCCCTTGCCGGGCTGCGCAGCGCCCGCGCTCGAGCTGCTGGTCGAAGCGGTCGAGCTCGTCGTCGTGCTGTCGCTCTTCTTCGAGCTGCCGCACGCAGCGATCCCGACGGTCAGTGCGAGCGCCAGCAGCGCGCCCGCGATGATGCGCAACGTTCCCTGCCTCACAGCGTTTCCGTCCTTTTCATGGTTTGCCTATCAAGTTACTGTACTTTCCACCTGTGCGACCTTCAGCCCGCGCGGCGTCACCGCGCGCTGCAGTGCCGCGAAGGCCGCCTCCGCGATGAGCGCGAGCGCTGCGACGCAGATCGCCGCGCCGAGCACGCCGGCGATGCGATAGGTCGCCTGGTCGACGATCACGTCGCCGAGGCTGTGGCCGCCCGCGACCGACGCGAGCGTCGCCGTTGCGATCACGTAGACCACCGCCGTGCGAACGCCCGCGAAGATCAGCGGCAGGGCGAGCGGCAGCTCGACCCGCCACAGCAGCTCCAACGGCGTCATGCCCATCCCGCGCGCCGCCTCGACCGCATCGCGATCGACTCCGTCGACTGCCACGTAGGCGTTCGTCAGCACGATCGGGAAGGCCAGCACGACGAGCGCGATCAGCACGTTCGTGAAGCCGATCCCGACGAAGGCGACCCCGAGCGAGATCAGCGCGAGGCTCGGCAGCGCGCGGCCGATGTTCGCCGCGTTGATCGCGACGAACGAGCCGCGGTGCACATGCCCGAGCCAGACGCCGAGCGGCAGCCCGAGCGCCAGCGCGACGCCGACTGCCGCACCGCTCAGCTCGAGGTGGTCGAGCGTCAGCTGCGCCAGCAGGTGGACGTGCTCGCCGATGAAGCGGAAGGCGTCGAGGAAGTCGTGCATCCGCTCACGCTCCCCGGCCGGTCCGAGCCCATGGCGTCAACGCCCGCTGAAACAGCACGAGCAGCGCGTCGGCGGCGAGCGCGAGCGCGACTGCGAGCACGCCGGCGGCGATCAGCTCCGTCTTGAACGTCAGCTGCAACCCCGCGAGGATCGGCGCGCCGAGCCCCTCGTTCACGACGAACGCGGCGATCGTGCCGAGGCTGATGACGGTCACGGTCGCGATTCGCAGGCCCGCGACGATCGCCGGCAACGCGAGCGGCAGCTCGACGCGCCACAGCAGCTGGCGCGCCGTCAAGCCCATCCCGAGTGCCGCGTCGCGCACCTCCACGGGCACGCCGTTCAAGCCGGCGAGGATGTTGCGGAAGAGGATCAGCAGCGTGTAGGAGACGAGCGCGATCTCGGCCGTCGTGCGCGTCAGGCCGGTGATCGGCACGAGCAGCTGGAACAGCGCAAGGCTCGGGATCGTGTAGAGCAGGCCGGTGGCGACGACGACCGGAGCCTCGATGCGACCGCGCCGATGCGCGAGCACCGCCAGCACGAAGGCGATCGCGAAGCCGATCGCGATCGCGATCCCCGTCAGCACGAGGTGCTGGAGCAGTGCCGGGCGCAGCGTGTCGCCCCAGTGCGCGTCGACCCAGTCCCAGCAGAAGGCCCCGTTGTCGCGGACGCACGAGCTGCCGTGGCCGAAGTGGGGGATCACGGGCGCCGAGGTCGAGGCGGCAAGGGGGAGGGAGGCAACGGTCATCGCGCTCACCCAGGCGCGCGGTCGAGCGCCGCGCTGATCAGCTCCAGCGTCACGAGCCCGGCCACCTGTCCGGCGTCGTCGCGCACCGCGAGCGGGCGGTTGCCGTGGGAGATCACGAGCGACAGCGCGTCCCGCAGCGACGTCTGCGCTCCGACGACTGCGGCCGGCTCCTGCCCGTCGGCAGGCGCCAGCTCGAGGTCCGCGACGCGCGAGAGCGTGAGCCGCTTGAGCCCGCGGTCGACGCCGACGAACTGCGCGACGAAGTCGTCGGCCGGCGCAAACAGCAGCTCGTCGGGCGGCGCGTACTGCGCGAGCACGCCACCTTCGCGCAGGATCGCGATGCGGTCGCCCATCTTGATCGCCTCGTCGATGTCGTGCGTGACGAAGACGATCGTCTTGCGGATCTCCGCCTGCAACCGCAGGAACTCGTCCTGCAGGTGCGTCCGGCTGATCGGGTCGATCGCGCCGAACGGCTCGTCCATCAACATCAGCGGCGGATCGGCAGCGAGGGCACGCGCGACGCCGACACGCTGGCGCTGGCCGCCCGACAGCTGCGTCGGATAGCGCTCGCCAAGCTCGGCAGGGAGCGAGACGAGCTCGAGCAGCTCACCGACGCGCCGCGCGATCCGCCCGCGGTCCCAGCCGAGCAGCCGCGGCACGGTGGCAACGTTCTGGGCGATCGTCTGGTGCGGGAACAGGCCCACCTGCTGGATCACGTACCCGATTTCACGCCGCAGCTCGTCCGGCTTGCGCGCCAGCACGCTCTGTCCGTCGAGCAGGATGTCGCCGGAGGTCAGGTCGATCATCCGGTTCACAAGCCGCATCGCCGTCGTCTTGCCACAGCCGGACGGACCGACCAGCACGCAGATCTCACCGGCCGGAACGGTCAGCGACAGGTCCGCGATCGCCGGCTGTGACGAGCCCGCGTACGTCTTGCGGACGTTGCGCAGCTCGAGCGGAGCAGCCTGCGGGTAGGGATTCGACCCCTCGATCTGGGCGGTGTGAGCATGCGTCATGGAGGACGTCCCTGCCGGGGGAGCCCTCGATTGTAGGACGCGCCGCGGCTAGCTCGCGATGCCGCGCGACTGCAGGAACTGCCGCGCGGCCTCCTCCGGCGACTGCTTGTCGATCGCGACTGCGGCATCGAGCTGCTGCATCGCGGTCGGCGTGAGCAATGCGCTGACGGCATCGACGGTCCGTGCAAATGCCGGCCCTTCCGCCGTCACAACCTGCGTGGAGGTGATCGGGAGCACGTTCTGGAAGCCGAACAGATGGCGGGGATCCTGCAGCAGGACGTACTTCCCGTCGGCAAGCTGGCCGTCCGTCGTGGCGACGGCAGCGACGTCGATCTGACCCGCGTCGAGCACCTGGTACTGCACCGGGAGCGTGAACGGGAAGTAGCGCACGTCGGTGAGCGGATAGGCCCGCAGCAACCCGGGCAGTCCGCCGGGGGCCGTGCGGAAGTCCGGGGTCGCACCGAGCCGCAGCGGGCGGATGCGCGCGAGGTCCGCGATGCTGCGCAATCCGTGCCGCTTGGCAACGTCCGGCAGCACGGCGAGCGCCGCCGCCTGCACGAACGGCGTCGGCGCCAGCATCACGAGTCCGCGCCCTCGCGCAGCAGCACGCCCGGCGGCGAGTGCCGCCTGGCGGGTGGCGACCTGCGCTGTCGGCTTGCCGAGCGCTGCGTCGAAGCTGTCGAGCGAGACGGGCGCGAGATCGAGCCGGCCGCCGGCGATAGCGCGCACCGCCTCCGCGCTCGTGCGCACGTCGCCCTTCAGCTCGACCGTGAAGCCGCGCGCACGCAGCGCCTGCGCGTAGAGCTGACCCAGCAGCAGCGAGACGGGCGAGATCTTCGTGCCGAGCGTGATCGGCGGACGCCCGGCGCCGGGACGCACGGCGGCGGCGCCGTGCGTCGCCGATCGGCCGCTCGCGCCGCCGCAGCCGACCGCTCCCGCGGCGAGCGCGAGCAGCGCGGCGAGCGCGAGCAGCGCGTGCCCGCGGCAAGGGGGATGCGAGCGGATCGCCGTCCGCGCCGGTCGCCTCATGCGCCCGCCGCCATGCGTGCCTCGGCGTGCGCGGCGACCTCCAGCTCGTCGTCGAGCGCCGCGAGCGGCTGCTCCAGCCCGAGCGCGCGGGCGATCAGCCAGTCGGCGAGCCAGACGTTCTTCGGCAGCAGCGGGCCATGCAGGTAGGTGCCGATCACGTTGCCGCGGCGCACGCCCTCGAAGCCGTCCTCGCCGTTGTTGCCGTGGCCGCGCAGCACCCGCCCGAGCGGTTGCTCGCCCGGTCCGAGGTGCGTGCGTCCTCCGTGGTTCTCGAAGCCGGCGAGGGTTCTCGGCGTGCCGTCCAGCTCGACCTCGATCGCCACGTTCCCGATCAGCCGCGGGCCGTCGCTGCGAACCGTGCGCAGGTCGACGAGCCCGACCCCCGGCAGTGTCTCCTCGCCCATCTCGTAGGAGTGGCCGAGCAGCTGATAGCCGCCGCAGACGGCCAGCACGACCGCATCGCGCGCAGCTGCCGCGTGGAGCCCCTCGCGCTTGACCTCGGCGAGGTCGAGCGCGCAGAGCCGCTGGTCGCGGTCCTGACCGCCGCCGATGTAGAAGAGGTCCGCCGCGTCGGATTCGAGCGGTTCGCCGAGGTCGCTCGCGCTCAGCTCGAAGCCGATCCCGCGCCACTCGCAGCGGCGCCGCAGCAGGATCAGGTTGCCACGGTCGGCGTAGATGTTCATCAGCTCGGGATAGAGCGCGCAGACGCGCAGCGTGGGCGGCTCAGGCATCGCACAGCTCCTGCGGCGGGTCGACGGACAGGAGCACGATCTCGCTGCCTACATGCTCGTCCGTCATCTCCACGAAGCGCCGGCCGGCGGGGTGGAGGCCTGCAGCGACGCCCTCGGCCTCGAAGGAGTCGCCGTCAAGGCGGTCGAGGCGGATCGCGTCGCCCTCGGCGGTGCGGCGGCCGTCGGGCGCCACCGTGTGGCGGATCCGCTCGATTGTCGTTCCCTCTGCTTCCGGGCGCACCGCGATCGGCTGGCTCGCATAGACCCACCCGTCGCGTTCGAGCAGGTCCGGCAGCGGTGGCTCGCTGTGCGCCGCGTCGAAGCCCTCCATCGCGTCGGCAAGCGCGCAGGCGAGCAGACCCCCAGGACGCAGGTGCGCTGCGGCGCGGCGCAGGAACGCGGCGCGCCCGTCCGCTCCGCCGAGCAGCTGGATCGTCTGCATCGGCGCGAGCACGAGCGCAAAGCGGCGGTCCAGCTCGAACGTGCGCGCGTCGCCGAGCGCCGCCTCGATCGACAGCCCCGCGCCTCGCTCGCGCAGCGCAGCGAGCAGCGTCGCGTCGGTGTCGAGCGCCACTACCTCGTGGCCGGCGCGCGCGAGGTCGAGCGCCACGCGGCCGGTGCCAGCGCCGACGTCGAGCAGCGGCCCACCCCTCTCGGCGGCCAGCTCCCGCCACAGCGGCAGGTCCTCGGCGTAGGTGCCGCATTCGAGGTCGTGCCAGAGCACGTGCAGGTCGGCGAGCCCGGTCATCGCCAGTACTCCGGCGCGAGGCCACGATCGGCGAGCAGCTCGCGCAGTGCGAGCAGCGCCGTGTAGGTCGGCAGCGCGTAGAGCGTGGCGCCGACGGTGCCGTCGCTGATGCGGGTCGCGTGGTCGAGCGCCCGCTCCAGCTCCGGCAGGACCGTCAGCCGCCCCGGGTCGACGCCCGCGTACTTCAGTCGCAGCGCCAATTCGGCGGCGCGCGTGCCCGCACAGGTCACGCTGCGCACGCGTCCGGCGAGCAGCTCGAAGTCGGCGTCCCAGATCCACGAGATGTCGCGCCCGTCGGCGGTCTTGTCGTTCAGCACCGCGAGCAGGTCGATCTCGCCCTGCTCGAGCGCGAGCGTGCGCAGCACCTCGTTCGCGCCTGCCGGGTTCTTGACCAGCAGGATCGACATGCTGCGCCCGTCGAGCTGGATCGTCTCGCCACGCCCGAAGGCAGCGGCGACGCTGCCGAGCCCGGCGACGATCTCCTCGAGCGGGACGCCGAGCGCGAGGCACAGCGCGGTCGCGCCGAGCGCGTTGTAGACGTTGTAGAGGCCGGGGAGGGGAAGCTCGACCGTCGCCTCGCCAGCCGGCGTGCGCATGACGATCGTCGCGGCACGCGTGCCGTGCAGCGTCACGCGCTCGGCGACGACCGTCGGCTCAGGCCGCCGCTGACCGCACCGCGGGCAGTGGTAGCGACCGAGATGGCCGAGGTAGACGGCGTCGTAGACGTACGCATGGCCGCAGTTGCGGCAGTGCTTCGAGTCGGCCGCGTGCTGCATCTGCGGAAGCGCCATCGCGTCGTCGGCGACGCCGAAGTACGTCACCTGCGGCCGCTCGCGCCCGAGGTCGGCCACGAGCGGGTCATCCGCGTTGAGCACGAGCTGCGTCGATCGCCGCGCGAGCGGCGACGACCTCGGCCCAGCGGTTGGCGATCGTCTCCAGCTCGCCGTAGCGGTCGAGCTGGTCGCGGAAGAGGTTGCCGAGCAGCAGCGCGCGCGGCGCGAGCTCCTCGGCGAGCGCTCCGAGCCAGAACTCGTCGACCTCGAACAGCCCCAGCTCGCCGTCGATGCCGGGGCCGCGGGCGGCGCCGAGCAATGTCGAGGCGATCCCGCCTGCCATGTTCGCGCCGGCGCGGTTGTGGACGAGGCGCGTGCCGCGGCGCTCGAGGATCGAGGCGACCATCGCCGCCGTCGTCGTCTTGCCGTTCGTCGCCGAGACGATCACCGAGCCCTGCGGCAGTCGCCGCGCGAGCGCCCCGATCGCGTGCGGGTCCATCCGCACCAGCAGCTTGCCTGGCAGGCTCGTGCCGCCGCCGCGACCGGCGGCACGCGCAAGGCCGCCGACGGCGCGAGCGACGGCGAGCTTCGGTGCGAGCGTGCGCGCCATCACGGGACGAGCACCCGCACCGCGCCCGGCAGCGTGCGGACCACCGCGGGGAGGTCGGCGATCGGGTCGCCGTCGGCGTAGAGCTGGAACGGACGGTCGGCGGCGATCCGCAGCTCGCGCGCGCGCCGCACGTCGACCTCGGGGTTGCCGACGTGCGCGCCTTTGAAGACTTTCGGCAGTTGACGCAGGAACTGGAACTTGGAGACCGCGGCGACCGTGACGACGTCGAACCGGCCGTCGTCGAGCTCGGCGCCGGGCGCGAGCACCATCCCGCCGCCGTACTGGCGGCCGTTCGCGGCGGCGACGTTGTAGCCGACGTGCACGGACGAAATTCCATCGAGCTCCAGCTCGAAGCGCACCGGCTGCCAGCCGGCGAGCGCGCGCAGCGCTCCGTAGAGGTACGCGAGGTCGCCCGGGACGCGTGTCGCGTTGGCGATCCGGTTCGCGTCGGAGTCGAAGCCGCAGCTCGCGATCCCGACGAACGGCCGCCCGCCGGCCTCGCCGAGGTCGATCGTGCGCTCGCGCCCCGCGACGATCACCGCGCACGCCTCGGCCGCGTCGCGCGGGATGCCGAGCGTCCGCGCGAAGTCGTTGCCGCGCCCACCGGGCAGGATCGCGAGCCGGCCGTCGCTGTCGTGCAGCGCGCCCGCCACGGCGCCGACGATCCCGTCGCCGCCGAACGCAGCCGCGACCTCTCCGGCGCTCCCGGCCGCCGTCGCCAGCTCGATCGCGTGCTCGATCGAGCGCGTGCGCTCGGTGTGGAAGCGGACCCCCGCGGCATGCAGGGCTGCCTCGACGCCCGGCAACGACCGCAGCGCACGACCGCCACCGGCCGTGGGATTGACGATCAGGGCAACGTCGCGATCCATCCGCCGGAGAAAGCTACTAGCCGGCCCGCCCGTCTCGCGCTCGGCGCCGCGCCGATCGGCGCACAGCGTGTCGGGGGTTGCCCCGCACGACGTGGGGCCGCGCCAGTATGCTTCCGCGCGCCATGCGTCGTCTGCCGTCGATCCCACTGCTCGCGCTCGCCGCCCTCGCGGCGCTGCTGCTCGTGCTCGCCGGTTGCGGCGGCTCGAAGAAGAGCACGACGACGACAGCGGCGAAGGCGGCCGGCACGACGACGACGGCCAGCGCGAACGGCTGCCAGAAGGTCTCGATGCCGGCGCCGAAGAGCACGATCCACTTCAAGAAGCCGAAGCGCAAGCTCAGCCCGTCGAAGAGCTGGACGGCGACGCTCACGACGAACTGCGGCTCGTTCACGATCACGCTCGACGTCAAGCACGCGCCGAAGACGAGCGCCTCGTTCGCGTTCCTCGCGAAGAAGAAGTTCTACGACAACCTCACCTTCCACCGGATCGCCCCGGGCTTCGTCATCCAGGGCGGCGACCCGCTCGGCAACGGCACCGGCGGCCCCGGCTACAGCGTGGTCGACGCACCGCCGAAGAACGCGACCTACACGCACGGAATCGTCGCGATGGCGAAGACCGCGACCGAGCCCGACGGTGCCTCCGGCAGCCAGTTCTTCGTCGTCACCGCACCCGACGCGCAGCTGCCACCGCAGTACGCGATCCTCGGCAAGGTCACCAGCGGCCTCGACGTCGTCGACCGCATCGCTGCCGTTCCACTGCAGACGAACGATCCGCAGGGCGCACCGCCCGTGGATCCGATCGTGATCCAGTCGGTCACGGTCCAGGGTTCTTAGAACAGCCCCTGCTGCGCCTCGGGCTGCGGGTCGGCGAGGCACTCCGGTCCGTCGTAACGGGCGTCGTTGACGGCCTTCGAGACGGCCCGCGCGCGCGTCTCGGCGACCGCCAACGGATGCAGCAGCGACTGCAAAAGCTCCGGCGGCGCCTGCGGGTCGAGCCACGTCGCCTCGTCGTCGCGCTCGAGCATCACCGGCATCCGTGGGTGGATCGGGGCGATCGCCGCGTTCGCCTGCGTGGTGACGATCGTGCACGTGCGCAGCCACTCGCCCTGTGGGTCCTTCCAGGCGGTGCGCAAGCCGGCGAACGCGAACGGGGCCGCGTCGGCGCGCGTGATGTGGAACGGCTGGCGGTCGCCGTCGCGCTGCCACTCGTAGAAGCCGTCGGCGACGATCAGGCAGCGGCGGCGCAGGAAGGCGTCGCGGAACGCGGGCTTCTCGGCGACCGTCTCGGCACGCGCGTTGATCATCTTGAAGCCGACCGACGGGTCGGTCGCCCACGGTGGCACGAAGCCCCAGCGCAGCAGCTCTCCGCCGACGACTCCGTCGTGGACCGCCACCGCGAGCAGCTCGTCGCCCGGTGCCGCGTTGAAGCGGCGACGGATCTCGACCGACTCACCGAGCGGGAAGCGCTGGCGCAGGTGCTCGGGTGTCGTCGTCGCGAGCGTGAAGCGACCGCACATCGCGTGGTTCCTCCGGCAGCTAGCGCGACGGCGTGCCCGCACGGGCACGCGCCTGCCGGCGACGGCCGAGCAGCGCGAGGATGCCGAACGCGGCGATCACGATCACGAGGCCGAGCAGCACGCCGCCACCGATCGAGACACCGCCGAACGGCAGCGACACCAGCTCGGCGATGCCAAGCCCGATCAACAGCAGCGCGATCACGAGCCCGAGCACCGCGGCGATGCCGCGCACGCGCAGCAGGACGCTCGAGCCCGGGGGCGGGGCGACGAGGCCCATGAAGCGCAGGACGAGCAGCTGGCGCTCGCTCGGCGGCGTCTGGCCGAGCTTCGTGACCGCGTCCTTGAGATCGCCGGCGCGGCGCTCCGCGAGCGCGATCGAGGCATCGGCCATCCGCCGCAGCTGCATCCGCTCCTGCGGGCGGGCTGCGGCGAGCGAGCGCTGGAAGTACGCCCGCGTGGCCTTCGCGTCGTAGCGCTCGGCGGCACGCGCGCCGAGGATCGCGTACGCAGCGGACTTGAACTTCGTCTCCGCCTCGAGCTCCTCGTCGCGTGCGCTTTTCGAGTCGCTCCATCGCCGCGAGGCCGCCGCCTTGGGCGACCTGCATCTGACGGGGCTTCTGCTGCTTCGCCATGGCGCGACAGTCTAGTGGGGAAGCGCTCGCGACCGATGCGTCACGGTCGGCGCGCCGGCGCTACGGAGCGCTCGCGCCGCCGCCGACAGGCGGGGGCGGGGACTGCGGCGTGGTCGTCGTCGTGGGAGTGCCCGCAGAGGGCGCGCCCTTGCCGGCCTTCGCGCCCGGCGGGATCACGTAGATGCGCTGGTCCTCCAGCGAACCGGCTCGCTCGTCGGGCGAGGCGGGCGGCGAGCGATAGACGTCGACGTGGCGGCCGTCGATCGCGCCGCCGGTGTCCTGCGCGCGGAACCAGCCGCCGCCCGCGCTGTGACGGTAGGCGGCGATGTAGACCCGTGAGTCGAGTGGAATCAGGCTTGGGTCGACGGCGATGCTCTTGTAGAACTGCAGCGGCTTCGACGCTCCCGCGGCGAACGAGACGCCGGGCAGCGGGACGTAGCGCTTGCCGGTGCCGTTCGACCAGCCGCCGCCGTCGAGCGGGAAGCTGAGCGCATGCGTGTGCGTCAGCCAGTAGGCGCCCGCGCGCCAGATAGGCGGGCCAGCGCTCCAGCCGTGGCGGCCGGGCTCGGTCGGCTTCGCGTGGGCGTTGACCCAGCCGCCCGATCCGAGCGCGTCGATGTGGTAGGTCTTGCCGTCGAGCCCAAGCCCTTCGCCTTCCATCGAGACGCCGGTCGCGGAGTAGAGCCAGTCGATCCGATGCTTGCTCGCGAGCCCCCGCGCGCTGACCTTCTTGCCGACGAACCAGGCCTCCGGCGCCGGGTAGTACTCGGTCACGAGCACGTGGTGGAGCCAGCCGGCCTTCTTCAGCGCGTGCGACGCAGTCGCAGCGTGAGCGCGGCGCGCGAGACCGGGGTGTGCGCCGGCGACCGAGGTGATCGCAACAACGACGAGGAGAAGCGCGCCGAACGGCGCGAGCAGACGACGGAGGAGCATCAGGAGCCGGGGAGTGTGGAGTCTGCTGCGGCGGAACGGCAGCGCTCGCAGAGACCCTCGATCACGAGGGCCGCGTGGCCCGGCGTGAACTCGGCGTCGTGCGCGGCCGCGAGCGCCGGTGCCAGGTCGAGCTGCGCGTCGAGGTCCTCGACGACGCCGCAGCGACTGCACACGGTGTGGTGGTGCTCGTCGGTGCGCGAGTCGAACAGGATCACGCTGCCACCCGCGTTCACCCGCCGCACCATCCCGAGCTGCTCGAACAGCTCGAGCGTCGCGTAGACGGTCGGCAGCGACGTGCCGGGCAACGACTCGCTCACCGTCCGATGGACCTCCTCAGCGGTCACGTGCTGCGCGCGCTCGCGCAGCATGCGGTTGATCACGAGACGCTGCGAGGTGACCCGCTGACCGCGAGCGTGCAGACGCTCGATCAGGTTCCGATCGATGTCGGCGGAGCGTGGAGCTGTCGTTGCGGCTGGTGCGTTCATCGGAAGTGAGAGAGGTTAGGGGGTCCTTATTCTAACACGCTTGTTATAGTCAATGTCGTGATGGAGCTGCTGGGCGAGTTGCGCAAGGACGAGGACGCCTTCGTCCTGCGCGTGATCCAACCCGCGCTCGTCGGGCTGATCGACGGCACCGTCTCGACGCTCGCACCGATCTTCGCGACCGCATTGCTCGTCGGCTCTCATGCAGCGCTGCTCGTCGGTCTCGCCACCGCGCTGGGCGCGGGCATCAGCATGGGCCTGTCTGAGGGCCTCTCCGACGACGGCAGCGTGACCGGGCGAGGCACCGGCGTGCACCGTGGGGCGATCACCGGCAGCGCGACTGCCTTCGGCGGCACGTTCCACGCGCTGCCGTTCCTGATCTCCGACGTCAACAAGGCGCTCGTCGTGGCGGGCACCGTGGTCGCGTTCGAGTTGCTGACGATCGCCTGGCTGCGCAAGCGGTTCCTTGACGTCTCGCTGCGCTCGTCGCTCCTGCAGGTGACGTTGGGCGGGGCGTTGGTGGTCGCCGTCGGCGTGGCGATCGGGACTGCCTGAGGCCGCGAGCAACGCCGCGATCCGGCGCGTGACCCGCACTCCGTGCTCGGTGACGTCGCGGTACGTGAACCGCAGCACCACGTAGCCGACGGCTTGTAAGTCGTTCGTCTTCGTGCGGTCCCGTTGGAAGGCCTTTCGCCCGCGGTGGTAGGCGTAGCCGTCGAGCTCGACGACGAGCTTGTGGGTTGGCCAGAGGGCGTCGACCTCGTAGCCGCCCTCGATGACGGCATTCGTTTGCGGGCGGGCGATTCGATGTCTGTCGAGGAGGGCGAGGAAGCGGTCCTCGAGCTCGGAGCGGGTGGGCTGATGAGCGGTCGCGCCGAGGTTGGCGAGCGCTTCGGTGAGTTGCGTTGCCCCCGAGTCACGCCGTCCCCGCGTGCGTGCGAGCGCGCGGTCGATCGACGTGACGTCGAGTTTCCCGAGTCGATCGGCCTCCGCCAGGCACTTGGCGAGTTGGTCGGCCGGCAGGATCGCGGCCAGGTCGACCAGCGTGCGGGCCAAGGTCGTGACCGGGATCCCGTCGAGTTCCGCGACGTCGTCGTCGGTCAGCACGCACCGCCCATAGACCTGAACCCCCAGCTGGCTCGCGCGCTGCCGGACTGTCGAGACGTCGATCCGCGTCGTGTTCGCGGGCCGAATGCCGTACAGCACGGCGGCATGCCGATGACTCAGCACCGCACCGGGGCCGACGGCCAGCACCGCCGCGAGCCAAAACCCCTCCCGTCGGAGCTGTCGATGCCCGACGGCGTAGACGCCCGGGTGGAGTTGCACGAGCCGCCCGTTGGCAAGCCGAACCTCGATCATCGAGGGTGTGATGCCGGCTGCCAGGATCTGCCGCCGGGCGACCACACCGTGTTGGCGGTCGGCAAGCTGCGCAATCGCACGATCACGATGAGGAGCGTGAGTTTGCACCTGCTCTACCGGTGCAGATTCACTGTCCTCGGGCATGCGGCCCACTCTGGCGGACGGGGGCGCACGGTGGGCGCTTGGTTTGTGGCGATTCTGTGGGGTTCGGGCGTAGGATTCGGCTCATGAGGATGCGTGCTGCGGTGTTGGAGGAGTTTGGGGCGCCGTTGGTCGTCCAGGAGGTTGAGCTGGCTGAGCCCGGGCCGGGTGAGGTCTTGGTGCGGCTGGTGGCGTGTGGGGTCTGTCATACGGACCTCTACACCGCCAGCGGTGCGGACCCGTCGGGCTATGCGCCGGCGGTGCTGGGCCACGAGGGTGCCGGTGTCGTGGAGCGGGTCGGGTCGGATGTCAGCTTGGTGAAGCCCGGTGATCATGTCGTCACGTTGTTCTCGCCACAGTGCGGCGAGTGCGTCCATTGCCGCGATCCGCGCACGAACCTCTGCCTGGCGATCCGCGAACAGCAGAATCTTGGCTATCTGCCCGACGGCACGACCCGCCTGTCGCGCGCGGGCGAGCCGCTCAGGCATTTCATGGGAACCTCGACGTTCGCCGAGTACACGGTGATGCCCGAGATCGCGCTCGCGAAGATCGACCCGGAGGCGCCGCTCGAAGGCGCGGCCCTGTTCGCCTGCGGGCTCTCGACCGGGCTCGGCGCTGCTTTGAGGACTGCCCAAGTCCAGCCGGGCTCGACCGCGGTGATCTTCGGTGCTGGGATGGTCGGGCTCGGCGCCGTCGCGGGGTGCAGGCTGGCCGGAGCAGAGCGGATCGTCTGCGTCGACCTGTCGGAGGACCGACTCGCGCTCGCGCGAGGGCAAGGCGCGACGGAGACGATGGTCGGAGGGCCGGATGCAGTCGAGCGGATCCTCGAATCCACGGGCGGATTCGGGGCCGACTACACGTTCGAGGCGACCGGCAACGTGCACGTGATGCGCCAGGCGGTCGAGGCTGCACGGATGGGGTGGGGGCTGTGCACGGTCGCCGGCGTCGCTGGCAAGGGGGAGCTGCTCGAGGTCGTGCCGCGCTTCCTGATCACCGGCCGGAGGATCGCCGGCTCGTCGTTCGGCGGGCTGAAGGGTCGCGAGGAGGTGCCGAAGCTGATCGACCGCTGGATGGCCGGCGAGATCGACGTCGAGCCGTTCCTCTCACACCGGCTGACGCTCGACGAGGTCAACCGCGGTTTCGAGCTGATGGAGGCGCAGGACGGGATTCGCAGCGTGATCGCGTTGTGATCAACGCTCCTCGACCCCGTGCGGCGCCCCATACGAGGCGAGCAGGTCGAGGAACGGGACAGCGTCGAAGGCCTCAGGACCCAGCACCCCGGCGCCCTTCCAGGTCCCGTTCGCAAGCAGCTCGAGCGCGACGACCGGGTTGATCGCCGTCTGCCAGACGACCGCCTGGCTGCCGTACTCGCGCATCGTCATCTCGTTGTCGACCACGTGGTAGAGGTAGGTGCGGCGGGGGTTGCCGTCCTTGCCGATCCCGGTCACGTACGTGCCCGCGCAGGTGCGCCCGGTCATGCGGTCGCCCAAGGTCGCCGGATTCGGCAACGTAGCCGCGACGACATCGCGCGGCGAGACCTCGACGCCGCCGACGCGGACCTTCTCCGTTGAATCGAGGCCGAGCATGTGCAGGGTCTTCAACACGTCGATGAACTCGCTGCCGAGCCCATACTTGAACGTGACGCGCTCGCAGTCGACCCAGCGCGGGATCAGGACGACCTCCTCGTGCTCCACGTTCACGCACTCGATCTCGCCGATCCCCTCGGGGAAGGTGAACGTCTCCGGCTCGGAGAAGGGAGCCGTCGTGAACCAGCCCCGCTCGCGCTCCCAGATCAGCGGCGGGTTGAGGCACTCCTCGATCGTCGTCCAGATCGAGAAGGTCGGCGCGAACTCGTAGCCCTCGACCTTCAGGTCGGCACCGTCGCGCACGCCGACCTCGTCGATCTTCGAGAACAGGTGATCTGCCGCGTAGCGGGCGAAGACGTCCGACAGGCCGGGCTCGACGCCGATGCCGCAGAGCGCCAGCTGTCCTGCCTTCTCCCACGCCTCGGCGGCGGCGAACTGCACGTCGCCGAGCATCACGCCGGGCTCCTCGTGCGGCCGCTGCGCATGCGGGTGGGAGAGCGTCATCGCCATGTCGAGGTACGTCACGCGCGCGACATGCGCTGCAGCGAAGATCGGCTCGTTGAAGCGCGGATCGCAGGCGTTGAGCACGGCGTCGGCGCGGGACTCGCGCATCAGCGCAACCAGCGCCGCCTCGTCGCTCGCGTCGACCTGCGCAGCGCTGAAGCGATCGGGCTCGCCGAGCGCGTCGGCGACGGCCTGCGCTCGCTCGACGGAGACGTCCGCAAGGACCATGTGGGAGAAGAACGTGCGGCGCTGGGCGATCTGGGCGGCTGCCGCACCGACACCACCGACGCCGACGACGAGAATTCGCATCGTGCGACCATACCCGCGATTCGTGCCCGCACCCGCTCAGATGCGCCATCTGGCACAGCGCCGCAGAGCTGCGTTGGCCGCGGGGCGGTAGGCACACGACGGCCGGCGGCCGATGATCCAATCAATGGAGCGCGTCTCCGCCACGAGTGCCTCACTGCTGCGGCTCGACTCGCCCGCGGCGCACCTGCACGTCGGCTGGCTCGCGCGCGTCGATGCACACACCGCAGGCGCACTCGACGTCGGGGCGCTGCGCACGCGGATCGCCGCACGACTCGACCACGCGCCGCGACTGCGCGCGATCGTCTCGCGCCCGCAGGAGCACGGCGAGCTTGTGTGGGAGCAGGCAGCCGACTTCAGCATCGAGCGCCAGGTCGTCGCGTGGCCCGGCGACGCGGCCGGGGAAGAGGAGCTGCGCGTCGTCGTCGACCGCTTCCTCGAGGAGCCGCTGCCGCACGAGCAGCCGTTGTGGCGCGTGCTCGTCGTGCCGCGCACGCGCGCCGGCGGAGCGCTGCTCGCCGGCAAGCTGCACCGCGCGCTCGCCGACGGCCACGACACCGACCTGTTGCGCGACGTCGTGTTCGACGCGACACCTCCGGCAGGCACCGCGTCGCAAGCGGACGCCGAGGCGCTCACGGAGCTCCGCGCGCACCGACGGCTGCGTGAGACCGCGCGGGCCGCGGCGGCGGCCCCGCGCATCGGCGAGACGCTGCGCCGCGCGGCGCTCGCGCGCACGGAGGGGACGCTCGCTGCTGCCTCGCCGTCGTTCCTCGACGGCACGCCGCAGAGCGCCCGGCGCACGCTCGTGACGGCGCGGACCGACCTCGGCCGCCTCGCGCGGATCGCGCAGCGCACCGAGACGACGCTGCATGGAGTCGTGCTTGCGGTCCTCACCGGCACGGTGCGACGGCTCGCGCTCGCCCGGGGCGAGCAGCCACGCGACCTGCGCGCGCTCGTGCCGCTGCAGGTCGGCGAGCGTGGGCTGCTCGGCGACACCCCATGCGCCGTCGTCGCGCTGCCGATCGCCGAGCCGCGTGCAGCTGCCCGTCTGGGCGCCGTCCATGCGGCGCTCGAGGCGGCCACTCGTGCCCGCGGATCCGGCACGACTGACCCACACGCGGAGAATGCCCCAACCGTGATTGCCGGCCCGCCCGAGGAGCTCGCCAGCCGCCTCGCGCTGGCCGCCCGCGTCAGCAACCTGACGATCCCGAGCAGCTCCGGCCCGGCGCGCGCGCTGCACGTCGACGGAGCGCGCGTGCGAGCGCTGTTCCCGCTGACGTCGATCCCCGACGAGCACGCACTCGCGCTGGCCACGCTGGTCTACGAGCGGCACCTGCACGTGGGCGCAGCAGCCGATGCTGCGGTGCTCACGACGATCGGACGGCTGCCCGTGTTGCTCGCCGACTCGGTGCAGGAGCTTGGGGTCTCGACCGGCGCCGACACACTCTCGCGCGGCGTGCCGCGTCGGTTCGGGCTTGCTTAACGACCCACGCGGCCGCCATGCTCGTCAGGGGATGAGAATCGCAGCGGTCATCTACGAGAACATGTTGAGCTCCATATACCGGAGCTTCATCCCGCTGCAGGCGCTCGCACACCGCGGGCACACGGTCCACATCGAAGAGACCGACGCGGGCCCGAACGACCCGGCGACACTGCGCGAGTTCGACGTCGTGCAGTTCTGCCGCGCCTGCAACCGGCCGATGCAGCTGCTCGCGCGACAGCTGCGCCGCGCCGGCGTCGTGACCGTGTGGGACAACGACGACGACGTCTCGACGATCCCGAAGGACCATCTGACGCACACGGCGCTGCGCGGGACACCGGGACGCCGGATCCATGGTGCGATGACGGAAATGATGCGCTCCGTCGACCTTGTCACCGTTCCGAGCGAGCTGCTCGCCGCGCGCTACAGACGCGCCGTGAGCAGCGCGAGCATCCACGTGGTCGAGAACTACCTGCCGCCGACGTTCGAGCGTCCGGAGCGGGTGATGCCGCACGGCAGCGCGGTGCGCGTCGGCTGGCTCGCGACGCGCGAGCATCGCGACACGCTCGAGCGGCTGCGCATGCGCGAGGCGTTCGAACGGATCCTCCAGCGGCACTCGCAGGTCGAGGTCGTCTGCATAGGGGTCGACCTCGAGCTGACGAGCAACCGCTCGTTCCACATCCCGTTCACGGACTACACCGAGCTGCCGAACGTGCTGTCGCGGCTCGACATCGGGATCGCGCCGATCGCCGACCTCGACTTCAACGCGATCCGCTCGAACGTGAAGCTGAAGGAGTACGCAGCCGTCGGCTTGCCGTGGCTCGCGTCGCCGATAGGCCCGTACGCCGAGATGGGGGAGGCGCAGGGCGGCCGGCTCGTCGACGACGACCGCTGGCATCAGGAAATGGAAGCGCTCGTGCTCGACGCCGACGAGCGCCGCCGGCTCGGCTACCGTGGCCGCCAGTGGGCCGAAGGCGAGACGATCGAGCACCACGCCGAGCAGTACGAGGCGTTGCTCCAAGCGGCGGTCGACCGCAAGGCAGCGCACCGCAGCGCGCCACGCTAGCGCGCGAGCAGCGCGGCGCCGATCGCGCCGCCGAGGTCTCCGAGCGCGGCGAGACGGACGGCGGGTGGGCGGGAGTCGACGAACAGATGCGGAAGCATTGCCGCGGCGATCCGCTCGACGCAGGGCTCGCCGAAGCGCACCCCGAGCCCGCCGCCGATCACGACGGCCTCGACGTCGAGCAGGTTCACGGACGAGGCGATGCCGACGCCGAGTGCCGCGATCGCCTCGTCGATCAGCTCCTCTGCGAGCTTGTCGCCGTGGTCGAGCGCGCGTGCCCAGATGCCGCTCGTGAGGCGCGGGCGATCGTGCTGCTTCATCAGCTTGAAGAGGTCGGTCTTCTCGCCCTTCTCGTGGCGGTGGCGCGCACGCGCCTCCATCGCCGCCCGTCCTGCGTAGGCCTCCATGCACCCCTGACGCCCGCACGGACAGCGGCGCCCGTCACGCTCGACGACGACATGGCCGATCTCGCCGGCCGCACCGCGGCCGATCCACGGCTTGCCGTTCAGCACGATCCCGCCGCCGACGCCGGTGCCCCAGAAGACGCCGAGCAGCGAGTCACAGCCGCGCCCGGCGCCGAGCGCGGCCTCCGCGTCCGTTGCGACCTGCACATCGTTGCCGAGCGCGACGGAGGTCCCGAGCGCATCGCCGAGCGTGGCGACGAGCGGGAAGGGCTTCTCCCAGTCCGGCAGGTTGCGAGCGCTCGCGACCGTGCCGGCGGCTGCGTCGATCGCGCCCGGCGAGCCGACGCCGACGCCGACGAGCGCGGAGGTCTCGAGGCCGGCCGCCTTCGCCGCCTCGCGCAGTGCGCTCGCCATCGCCGCGGCGACATCGGGCGGGCCGCCGCTCGTCGGCGTCGGGTGCCGCGCTTCGCCGAGCACCGCGTTCGCCTCGTCGACGACGACCGCTTGGATCTTCGTCCCGCCGAGGTCGATCCCGCCGCGAACGCTCATGCGGGCGCCCTCTCGCGCGGCAGACCGACCGAGAGCGCGAGCGCGGGAAGCGGCAGCGCTGCGATCACGAGCATCACCGGCGTCAGGCCGACGGCATCGGCGAGCACGCCGAGCAGCGCGGCGACGACACCGCCGACGCCGATCGCCGCGCCGAGCGTGACGCCGGAGGCGACGCCGATCCGGTTCGGCAGGAACGTCTGCCCGAGCACGACCGTGATCGAGAACGTCCCGACCGTGAAGAAGCCGACGAGCCCGAGCAGCACGAAGGCACTCGGCTCGTTCGCGACCAGCACGAACAGCAGCAGCAGCGGCGTGAGCACTGCGTTGCAGCCTACGAGGATCCGCCGCTTGCCGATCCGGTCCGCAAGCCGCCCGCCGACGAGCGTGCCGATCGCGCCAGCGACGAGCACCGCCGTCAATGCAGCGTCGCCAACACCGGTCGAGGTTCCATAATGCTTGACGAAGTAGACCGGCACGAACGCTTGCAGGCCGAAGTAGGCACCCGAACGCACGCCGGCGATCGCGGCGATCCGCGCGAACGGACCCCAGCGATCCGGCGCCGACGCAGCACTCGCCGCGCGCGCGGCGTCGCTCTGCCGGTCCGGGTGGAAGCCTTTCAGCCGCGACAGCTCGCGCGCCTGCCACAGCGCGGCGGCTGCCGCCGGCACGAGCAGGAACGCGACGCCGCGCAAGCCGAGCACGAGCACGAGCGGCGTCACGAGGATCGGCCCGAGCGCGAAGCCGATGTTGCCGCCGACCGAGTAGACGCTCATGCCGCTCGCGCGCCGGGCGCCGGAGACGTAGTTCGCGTAGCGCGCGCCCTCGGGGTGATAGGCCCCGACACCGAGCCCGGAGACGACGATCGCCGCGAACGTGAGCGGATAGCTCGTCGTGATGCCGGCGAGCGCGATCCCGACGCCCGCCAGCAGGACGCCGAGCGGCAGCAGCCAGGGCAACGAGCGACGGTCCGCGAGGTGGCCGAACAGCGGCTGCAACAGAGAAGAGGCGCCGGTCATCGCGAACAGCAGCGCCGCCGCGGCTGCGTAGCTGTAGCCGCGCTGGTCGATCAGGAACGGGATCATCGCCGCGACCGCGCCCTGCGCGACGTCCACGCACGCGTGCCCGCCGGACAGCGTGAGGATGCCGCGGCGGTCGACGCCCGTCGCGATCGGCGTCTCGACGGCGAGCGCCGTCACTTCACGTGAGCCTGCGTCTCGACCCACTGCTCGACGACGCGCCGCTGCACATCGCTGAGCTGCGGCGTCTCGCCGGCATCGAGCGCTGCAGCAGCCTGGCGCAGCGTCATCCCGGTGCCGGTCAGCACGCTGCCGACCAGCGGCGGCGCGTCGGCGCCGCACACGCCGCTCGGGCAAGGATCGGTCGGCTCGGTCATGCCCTCGATGGTAGCCGCGGCGAGCGGAGCAGCGCGTGCGGGTCCCACGCGGCGGGCGCTTTCTCGATCTAGCTACACATAAGATCGATTATCGAGCATTGAAGATGCTGCGTGAGGAGCCCGCCCCGGCGGGCAGCTCCGTGCCCGCGCCGGCCCTCAGGCCGCGCTCGGGCCCTGCGGCGGCGAGAAGCTCGTCGCGATGCGCGCGTTGTCCGCGGCTACGAGTCGCGCACGGCGCTCGCGCGCGAGCTGCGGGAGCGTCTTCGGCGCCGTCTGCTCGCGCAGCTCGCGCGCGCGCTCGACCGCGTTCGTGACGTCCGTGGATCGGCGCCTTGCGTGCTCCTGCCAAGCCGCCGGCATGTCTGGATGCGTGGGCATGTGAGCTGCGTCGGCACGCGATTGCACCGAACTTGAGCGCTGCAACGAAGCTTGGACGATTCGATCGTTTTGGGATCTGCCCCGTCTGGGCACGCTGTCCGCATGACAATCGGCTCCAGCTTGTTTCTGATCGCCGCGGGCGCGATCCTGAAGTACGCGGTCACAGCCCACGTCGGCGGTATCGACGTCCAGGTCGTGGGCGTCATCCTGATGGTCGTCGGCGTCGTGGGACTCGTCCTCGGCTTGGTTATGTACAGCTCTGCCCGAGCCAGCGCCCGTCGTCCACCCGACGCGCTGTAACTGCGGCGGGCTCACGCCCCGCCTCAATGCACGAGCACCTTCAGCGTGACGATCGCCAGCCCAAGCAGTCCATCGACCGCGCCGGCCAGCAACGCCTGCGGCCAGCTCGCAAAGCTCCGCAGGCCGAGGACCAGACCCCACGCCACGAGTTGCACGATGCTCACCCCGAGCGCGACATCGACGCCGACCGTCAGCGACACCGCGCCAGCCGAAGCGAGGAGCAGCGCGAGCAGCGGCAGTGCGGCGCTCTGGAGCATCGGCCACTGCGTCCGCGCGACCCGTGCCAGGCCGCGTACGGTGAACGGGCGCGGGTTCACGAGGCGCTCGCCGACCGCGTCGGACCACACGTGCGCAAGCCAGAAGACGACCATCGTCGAGCCGACGGCGAGCGCCATCGCACCGGCGTGCGCATGCTCCTCCGACAAGGCGCTGACGAGCGATGTGACGAGAATCGACCCGTAGATCGCCGCACTGAAGTTCGCGGCGCGCTGTACGGCGGGCTCGTCCACCGGGCGAGTATCCCCCGCCGGCCGGCGACTCAGGCGCCCAGGAGCGTTAGACGAGCGTGAACTGCCCGACGAGCTGGTCGAGCTCCTCGGCGGTCTTCGCGAGCTGCTGGGCGGAAGCCGCTACCTGCTGCGTCGCGGCCGACGTCTGCTGCGTGGAAGCGGAGACCTGCTCGCTCGAGGCAGAGGACTGCTCTGCGACGGCTGCCACCTGCGTCATCGACTCCTGCATCTGCGCAGCGCGCGCGGCAATTGCCTCGATCGCGCCGGCGATCCGCTCGACCCGTTCGGTCATGTCGTCGACCGATCCGCCGATCCGCTCGAACGACTCGCGCGCCTGCTCGACGGTCGCGGCGCCGTCCTCGGTCTGCCGCGCGCCGCTCTCGACGATCTCGACGACCCGTCCAGTCTCGCGCTGGATCTCCTCGACAAGGCCGGCGATCGTCGCCGCAGCCTGCTGCGACTCCTCCGCCAGCTTGCGCACCTCGTCGGCGACGACCGCGAAGCCGCGGCCCTGCTCGCCGGCACGCGCTGCCTCGATCGCCGCGTTCAGCGCAAGCAAGTTCGTCTGCTCCGCGATGCCGGTGATCGCGCCGACGATCCCGCCGATCCGCTCGGACTTCTCCCCCAGCTCGCGGATCGCGCTCGTCGCCTCGCTCGACACCTCGCGCGCTGCCCGCATCGCCTGCGTCGCACGCGTCACGGTGGTGGCGCCCTCTTC
This sequence comes from uncultured Actinomycetes bacterium, assembly GCA_963715695.1. GTDB lineage: Bacteria > Actinomycetota > Thermoleophilia > Solirubrobacterales > Solirubrobacteraceae > Conexibacter. The sequence goes on from OY970266.1 coordinate 208,826, forward strand.
GGCTACGGCACGTGCCTGCTGCGCGGCGCTCGAGGTCTCGTGCGCGTCGCCTGCGCTCTGCTGGGAGGCGGCAGCGACCTCGGCCGTCAACTCGCGCGCCTCGGCGACGGAGCGGACCTGGCGCTCGGCACCCTGGGCCACCTCGTGGACGGTCGTCGCGATCTCACCGATCGCACGACCGGTCTCCTCCGACGTCGTCGCCATCTGCTGCGAGGCGGCGGCGACGCTCGCGGAGCTGTGCGCAATCTCCTGCAGGATCTCGGCAACGCGTGCGCGCATGCGGTTGTACGCGTCGATCGAGTGCATCGTCGTTTCGTGGATCGCGTTGACGGCGATCGAGACCTCGCCGATCTCGTCGCTCGAGATGCGGCCGATCGGACGTGTCGTCGCCTGCACGTCGATCGTCATGTCGCCGTTCGCGATTGCCGACAGGCCGTCGCCAAGGCCGCGGACGTCGTCGTCGCGCAGGTGCTGCAGGCGCACGAGCACACGCCGCACGCGCATCCGCAGCGCCAACGTGATCCAGGTCGCGAGCGACCCGGCAAGCACGGCGCCGGCAATCGTGGCAGCCGTGATGAGCGTCCGCGACAGCGACGCGGTCGTCGAGAAATGGTGGTCGAGTCGCAGCGCGTGGGCGCGGCTCGCACCCGTCAGGTGTGGCAATGCGGCTTGCACGAGCCGGTCGTGATCGCCGGACAGCGAGGAGATCGTCATCAGCGCCGCGATCGCGACCCCGACGAGGAACAGCACCACACCACCGAACGCAAGGCCCACCTTGCGCCCGAACGTCCAGCGAACACCCATGAAGCCCTTCACCGCGCGCCTCCGTGATCGGATCGGCAACCCGGTGCAGCCCCGAAGGACCGCACGGGTCGTCCTTCCCGAGTCAGTCGGCAGCTCGCGGCGGATGTTGAGCCGCGAGCTGCGTGCGCCCTACGGCCCCGCTAGCGGGCGACGGTCGCCGGGCCGGTGTACGTGACCCCGTCCGAACCCGTCCAGACGACGCGGAACGCACGACCGGAGCGCGTGCCGACGTGCCGCGTCCAGTAGCCGCTGCCGGCGTAGTGCTGCGTGCCGACCGTCGTCCATGCGCCACCGTGGTCGGAGGACTGCACGGTCAGCGAGCCCGCCGTGCCATGCGCCGGACGCACGAGCCCCCACAGCGTCGCCCGGCTGCTGCCCTTCTTCGCGACCACGACGAGCGGCAGGCGGAAGCTGATCAGCGACGGCTTCGGCGCGTCACCCTTGTACAGGAAGAGACCGGACTCGAAGCGCCCGAACGCCCCGGTGACGGTCTGGTCGTCGCGCAACAGGTACTGCGAGAAGGAGACGACCCGCGAGGTCTTGTACGCCATGTACTCCGCGAGCGAGCGGTAGTCCGACTGCTTCGCGAGGCTGACACCCGCAACGTGGTCGGGGAAGCTCTGCACGCCGAACTCGCTGACGTAGACCGGCAGGCGCTTCGGCAGCGCACCGACGTGCGCAGCCTTGTCGAGCGCCTTCGTCAGCCGCGAGATCACGCCGATCGTGACATCGTCGGGGTTCGGCGGGACGAGCCGCGGGCCGGCCGCGGTCGTGTACGGGTGCATCGCGAAGCCTTGTGTCGGGATCGCTGCGCAGTGGCCGATCTTGCGGTACTTGCTGTCGAGGCAGAGCACCCCGCGCAGGAAGCGCAGCGGCCCGATCGTGCCGTTGTCGCGCAGGTTGTTCGCCCGCGGAGCGAGCTCGCCGAGCAGGATCGGTGCCCGCACGCCCGCGGACTTCAGTCCCGAGTAGGCCTTCAGGTAGAGGTTGCGGTAGATCGTCGCGCTCGCGAGCGTCTTCGTGCCACGACCCTTGTAGGCGGGCTTCAGCAGCTTCCCGAGGTTCGGCTCGTTCCAGATCGACCACCACGAGATCTCGCTGCCGTAGCGGCGTGCGACGGCAGTCGCGAACTGCCCGAACTCCGTGGCGCTCGGGTTCGTGAGGTTGTCGCGCTTCGACGCGGTCGCCCAGCGCGGTGCCCCGCCGGCGAGCGTCAGCAGGACCTTCAGGCCACGCGCCCGTGCGCCGGCGATCGCCGCGTCGAAGCGGGCCCAGTTCGCCGCCGGATAGGCGTTCGGATCGCTCGCGTTGAAGTTCGGCGGCGCGCTGCGCGAATCGGCGTCCGGCGCCACGCTGCTCCAGCCCATCTGGAGACGGATCGCCGTAGCCCCCAGTCCTTGAACCTTGTCCAGCACGCTGTCGGGTGCTCCGTTGTTGAGCAACTCGCTCGGCGCCTCGACCGTCGTGAACTGACGGGAGCTCGCGCTCGCCGCAGCGGCGGGCACGAGCAGGGCGAGACTGGTCAAGACGACGAGCATGATCCGATGGCGCACGAAAGCGATCTCCTTGCGGGGGGACGTGGACGGAACTACATGGGCGCTCCGGAGGGAGCCCCACAGGCGGAGCGGCTGACAAGACCCTCTTGTCGGTCCTAACGCAGCGACCACCCGAAGGTAGCGCACATGACCGACGGCTTAGAGGGTCCTCAGGACCGCTGTGCAGTCGCTGTAGCGGGCAGCTCGTCGCCCGCACCGAGCGGCGACAGCGCCGAGCGCGTAGCCGCCGCGACCTCGGCGTCGCTCACGTTGAGCGGGTGGTGACAGGCTGCGAGGTGACCGCCGGCATACTCCCGCAATGGCGGCTCGACGCGTGCGCAAAGGCCCGTCGCATGCGGGCAGCGCGTGCGGAAACGGCAGCCGCTCGGCGGGTCGATCGGGTTCGGCGGTTCGCCGCCGACGACCTCGCGCTTGCGTGCGCGATTCTCCGCCGGATCAGGGATCGGGATCGCGTCGAGCAGCGCCGACGTGTACGGATGGATCGGCTTCGTGTACAGCTCCTCGGCCGGCGAGGACTCGACGACCTTGCCGAGGTACATCACGACGATGCGGTCGGAGACGTGGCGCACGACCGACAGGTCGTGGGCGACGAACAGGTAGCTGAGGCCGAAGTCGTCCTGCAGGTCGTCGAGCAGGTTGACGACCTGCGCCTGCACCGACACGTCGAGCGCGGAGACCGGCTCGTCGAGCATGATCAGCTTCGGCTCGACCGCCAGCGCGCGGGCGATCCCGATGCGCTGGCGCTGGCCGCCGGAGAACTCGTGCGGGAAGCGGTTGACGTGCTCGCCGCTGAGGCCCACGCGGTCGAGCAGCTCGCGCACGCGGGTGTCGACCGCCGCGCCCTTCATGCCCTGCAGCTTCAGCGGCGCGCCGATGATCTGCCCGACGCGCTTGCGCGGGTTCAGCGACGACTGCGGGTCCTGGAAGACCATCTGCATCTCGCGGCGGACCGGCGCGAGCTCGCGGCGCCCGCTCTTCGTGATGTCGCGCCCACGGAAGCGAATCGAGCCGCTCGTCGCGTCGACGAGGCGGACGATCGCGCGCGACAGCGTCGTCTTGCCGCAACCGGACTCGCCGACGATGCCGAGCGTCTCCCCCTCCTCCAGGCGCAGCGACACGTCGTCGACCGCGTGGACGTGACCGATCGTGCGGTCCATCACGACGCCGCGCTTGATCGGGAAGTGGATCTCGAGGTGCTCGATCTCCAGCAGCGGCGTCGCGGCCGGCGCCTGGGCGAGCGGCTGCTCGGCGGCGGCGCTCATGCGATCACCGTCCCTTCGGTTGCGAGGCCGATCGCACCGTCGACCTGGCGCAGCCGGCGCTTCTCCTCCGTCGTGAGCCAGCAGCGGTCGAGATGGTCCGGCTCGTCGAGGTGCGCCTCGAGCTTCGGCAGCTCGGCGCAGCGGTCGAACGCATGCGGGCAACGGGGCTCGAAGGCGCAGCCGCGCGGCGGGCTCAGCAGCGACGGCGGCATCCCGGCGATCGTCGGCAGGCGCGGCGGCTTCGGGCGGTCGAGCCGCGCGATCGAGCCGAGCAGGCCCCACGTGTAGGGGTGCTGCGGGTCGACGAACAGCTCGTCGAGCGTTCCATGCTCGACGATCCGGCCGCCGTACATCACGGCTACGCGGTCGGCGACGTCCGCGACGACGCCGAGGTCGTGCGTGATGAGGATCACGCCGGCGCCCGTCTCGGCGCGCAGCTGCTTGATCTCCTCGAGGATCTGCGCCTGGATCGTCACGTCGAGCGCGGTCGTCGGCTCGTCGGCGATCAGCACGCTTGGCGAGCAGGACAGCGCCATCGCGATCATCACGCGCTGGCGCATGCCGCCGGAGAACTCGTGCGGATAGGAGCGCAGGCGCTCCTTCGCGCGCGGCACGCCGACGCGCTCCATCAGCTCGGCGGCCCGTGCGAGCGCTGCGTCCTTCGAGATCTGCTTGTCGTGCGCGCGGATCTGCTCGACGATCTGCTTGCCGATCCGCTGGACCGGGTTCAGCGCCGTCATCGGGTCCTGGAAGATCATCGCGATCTCCCCACCGCGGATCTTGCGCAGCGTTGCGTCGTCGGCCGTCACGAGATCCGTGCCGCGGAAGCGCGCGGTTCCCTCGAAGCTCGCGTTGGGCGAGCGCGTCAGGCCCATCAGCGTCATCCCGGTCACCGACTTGCCGGAGCCGGACTCGCCGACGATCGCGAGCACCTCACCGGCGGCGAGCTGGAACGAGACGCCGCTGACGGCCTTCACCGTCCCCTGCTCCGTGCGGAACGAGACGCACAGCTCGTCGACGTCGAGCAACGGCTCGCTCATGATCCCTCCAGGCGGATACGCGGGTCGAGCAGGGCGAACATGATGTCGGAGAGGGCGCTGAACAGCACGACCGCGAACGCCCCGAGCATCACGATCACGAGCACCGGCGGCACGTCGAGGTGGCCGATCGACTGCGCCGCGTACTGGCCGACGCCCTGCAGGTTGAAGACCGACTCGGTGAGGATCGCTCCGCCCCCGACGACGGCGGCGAAGTCGAGGCTCCAGAGCGAGACGATCGGGATCAGCGACGTGCGCAGCACGTGGCGCACGAGCACCCTGCGCTCGCTGAGCCCCTTCGCCCGCGCCGTGCGCACGAAGTCCTCGCTCATCGTGTCAAGCAGGTTCGAGCGCAGCACGCGCGAGTAGACGCCGATGAACAGCACCGACAGCACCGACCACGGGAGGATCATGTGCGTGAGCCACTGCACCGGGTCCTTCGTCAGCGGCACGTACCCCCCGTTCGGGAAGATCCGCCACTTGAACGCGAAGAAGTAGAGCGAGACGGCGCCGAGCAGGAAGACCGGTGAGGAGACGCCGATCATCGCGAGCACGGTCAGCAGCCGGTCGGTCAAGGCACCGGCGCGGATCGCGCTCAGGAGACCGAAGAGGATCCCGAAGCCGAGCCAGATCAGGCCGGCGCCGATCGCCAGCGACAGCGTCGCCGGCAGGTCCCGCTTGATCTCGTCGAGCACGTTGATCTGCTGCGTGTACGAGACCACGCTGCCGGAGAAGACCTTGCTCATCGTCTTCACGTACTGCACGTAGATCGGCTGGTCGAAGCCCCACACGTGGCGGATCGACGCAATCGTCTGCGGCGTCGCCGTGCGACCGGCGAGCCGCACCGCGGGGTCGCCGTTGGGGATCGCCTGGAAGATCAGGAACGTGAGGATCGAGATGGCGATCAGCACGACGGTCATCGAGAACAGGCGGCGGATGACGAAGCGGCTCATGCGGTCCGCTCCTCGATCTTCTGCTCCTCGATCCGCACCTTCGCGCGCGGGTCGAACGCATCGCGCACGCCATCACCGAAGACGTTGATCCCGAGCATCGCCAGCACGAGCATCAAGCCCGGGACGAAGGTCAGGTGGATCGCGGCGGGGATCTGGTTGATGCCGTCGCTGATCATCGTGCCCCACGACGGGTTCGGCGGCTGCACGCCCGCGCCAAGGTAGGAGAGGCCCGCCTCGAGCAGCACCGAGTTCGCGAGCATCAGCGGGACGAAGACGATGATCGTCGAGAGCAGGTTCGGCAGGACCTCGCTCGCCATGATCCGCAGCGAGCCGGCGCCCTGCACGCGTGCCGCGTCGACGAACTCCTGCTCACGCAGCCGCAGCACTTGGCCGCGGATCGGCTTTGCGACGTACGGGATGTAGACGACCCCGATGATCACGGCCGGCACGAGCAGCGAGTTGCCCTTCAGCTCAAAGAGCCCGAAGTTGACGCCGCCGAGCGCGAGCGAGGTGCCGAGCGCGATCGCGAGCAGCACGACCGGGTAGGCCCAGATCAAGTCGAGGATCCGTGCGAGCACGCCGTCGACGAGCCCTCGGTAGAAGCCTGCCGCAAGGCCGATGATCGTGGCGAGCAGCATCGTGATGAGCGTCGCGACGAAGCCGACCTCGAGTGAGTTGCGGCCGCCGTAGAGCAGCCGTACAGCGATGTCACGACCGTTCCCGTCCGCCCCGAGCAGGAAGTGCCGCTGCCAGGTCGGCCCGATCGGCTGGCCGGAAGGCGAGACGACGTCCTTTTTCACACCGTCGACCTTGATCGTCGCGGTGACGTGATTGTCGTTGGGCCCGGTGTGGGCCACGTGCTTGGCATAGAACGGCGCAGCCAGGCACAGCAGGACGATCACGAGGAACAGCGCGCCGAAGGCGAGCGCAACCTTGTTGCGTCGCAGCCGGCGAAGCGCGAGCCGGTAGGGCCCGGTGCCGGCGCTCACTGGAGCGGCAGCACCGGAGCCGAATCCGGCCGCTGCCGGGGAGCCGTCCGCGCCGGCGCGGGCCGTGAGGCCCACACCGACGCTCGGCTCCGGCATGACGGGATCAATCGACATGTCGGTTCTTCTCGTCGTCCGCTACTTGAGTTGGAGCGTCGAGAAGTCGTTGCCGTAGAGCACGTGGAACACGGCGCTGTTGAAGTCGATCCGGTTCGAGAAGAACTTCGGATTCAACTGCGCGCCGTAGGTCGCCACGTACGCCTGCTTGGCGACGTACTCGTCCAGCGCCTGCCAGTCCGACGCCACCGAGTCGAGCTGCGGCGTCGGGACCGCGTTGAGCTTCTTCAGCGCGGCCTGGATCTTCGGGTCGTTCACCTTGCTGAAGTTCTGGTTGTTCGTCGGCTGGATCGAACGCGCATCCATCAGCAGGTAGAAGTCCGACGGGTTGGGGAAGTCCTGCAGCCAGTCGGCGAAGCCGGTCTGGGGGTCGGTCTTCGAGTCGCCGATCGTCGGGAAGTACGTGTCGTTCGCGATGATCTTCTCGGTCGCCTTGAAGCCGATCTTGTTCAACAGGTCGGTGTAGTAGTCGATGTACTCGACGACGCGGCTGGCGCTCCTGGCCCCAGACGGTGACCGGCGAGCCGACCAGACCGGCTTCCTTCACGAGCTGCTTGGCCTTCGCGAGGTTCGGCGTCAGGCCGTACGGGCACGGACTCGTCGGGTGACCGGTGAGACCCTCGGGCAGGAAGTAGCACGACGGCTTCAGGAACCCGCTCGTCAGACGCTGCAGAGCAGCGCGGTCGATTCCGTAGTTGACTGCCTGGCGCGCCTTCAGGTTGTTGAACGGCGCCTTCGTCGTGTTCAGGAAGAAGTAGTACGTCGAGGGCGTCTCGATCGCCTGGAAGCGGTCGCTGGCCTGGCTCTTGATCTGCTGCAGCAACGCCGGCGGAACCGTGTCGCCCCAGTCGAAGACGTCGCCCTGGTTGTCGAGGATCTGCTGAGCCTCGGTCTCCGTGTTCGCGCTGATCTTCACGTCGATCGTGTCGGCGTGCCCTGCCGGGATGTCAGCCGTCGCTTGGAAGTTGCGGGTTCTTCTTCAGCGTGTAGCCGCGGTTCGCCGAGACGCCGGCGAACATGTACTCGCCGGCACCGGCCGGCGGGTTGTTCGGGAGCGGCTTCATCGGCGTGCCCGTCGGGACGAGGCCCGAGGACGGCAGCGCGAGGATGTTGTCGAACGCGCCGTAGGCGGCCACGAGCTTGATCGTGATCTTGCCGCTCGCGTCGTCGACCGTGATGCCGGAGATGTCCTTCGCCTTGCCCTTGTCGTACTCGGCCGCGCCGACGATGTTGCTCGTGTAGAACGACTTGCCGCCCCACGGAGTCTTGATCGCACGCTCGATCGTGTACTTGAAGTCGCTCGCCTTGACGGGCTTGCCGTCGGAGAACTTCAAACCGGTGCGCAGCGTCGCGGTGTATGTCTTGCCGTCGGCCGAGACCGTCGGCAGGGCGGCTGCGAGACCCGGGATCAGTGACCCGCCGTCCTTGCCGGCCACGTGCTTGTAGGTCACAAGCGGCGTGTAGACGAGCCAGTCCGCCTCGGCCGCCTGGGTCGTGTAGCCGACCTGCGGGTCGAGGTTGTCGGGCGCGGTGCCCGAGAGGACGTTGATCGTCCCGCCTTCCTTGCCGCCGCCGCCGGTGCTGGCGGTGGAGCCGCTCCCGGTCTTCGACGACGTTGAAGATGATGAGCTACTGCTACCGCCACAGGCAGCGATCACGACAGCAAGCGTGAGCGCCAGCGCTGTCGCGACCACGATACGCGCGCAGGTCCGCATCTAAGAGTCCTCCTCCGTTGACCCCCCGGTCAGGCTCCGGGGCGGCGAGACTGTATACCCGCCAGCGACAGAAAGCACAGCATCACTCAGGTGAAATGCTCACCGCACGTCATCGCGCGGACCGAACGTCACCTCCACGCGCTCGCCGTCCCGCCGCTCCTCGACCTGTGCGATCGCCCGCAGCACCTGGACATCGGCGGCGGTCGCCGGGTCCAGCAGGCTTCGCGGCCAGAGCTGGCGCGCTCGCACTACGTTGGCCTCTGCGGCAAAAATCACCAGCTGTGCTCCGACATACAGCCAGGAGAGCAGCCCGATGACGATCGCGAACAGCCCGTACGTCCCGTTCGCATGGCGCACGACGCGGTCGACGTAGATGCCGCCGACGGCCTGCAGCACGACCCAACCGAGCGCGGCGAAGACGATGCCCGTGAGCAACGCGCGTGTCTCTACCGCGGCGGTCGTCAGCAGCCGGAAGACCGCCCAGAACAGCACGAGGTCGAGCGCCGCGGAGGCGAGGAAGCCGGCGACGGTCAAGGGCAAGCTCGGGTGCTTGCCGACGAGCAGGCCGACCGCGGTCGTGGTGCCGAGGCTGAGCGTGCCGAGCACCACCAGCACGAGCAGGCCACGCAGGCGCGCGCTGAGGAAGCTGCGGCGCTTGCGCATCGGCACGTTCCAGACCTGGTCCATCGCGCGCTCGCCTGCCAGCACGACGGCAAGCCCGGCCCAGACCGCGCCGACGATCCCGATCGCAAGCGCGATCGCGTTGCCGTTCAGCGCGCGGACGCGCAGATCCTTGCCGATCACCGGGAACTGCCCGAGCGCGGAGCCGACGATGCGGTGGTAGAGATCGGGGTGGTCGCGCAGCACGTAGCCGAGCACCGTCACGAGCACGAGCAGCAGCGGGAACAGCGAGAAGAAGCCGTAGTAGGCGATCAGCGCCGCGAGGCTGCCGGCCTGGTCGTCGGAGAACTTGCGCACGACGGCGACCGGGAAGCCAAGAGCGGGGCGCCGACGCTGCAGACGGTCGAGCGCGCGCACGGGCTTCAGCAGGTCCACGAGCCGTTTCTACCCGCTGTCGCAGACTCCATCCGCGGACACGTGCCATGCGGTTATGTGGGAATCCCCGAACGAGATGGCCCACAGTTCAATGGTCCCGAAACCAGTGGGATTTTGATGGCATTCGCACTGTAGACCGCGTCGCCTTGACGCTTGAGACTGCGGCGCACGATGCACGCAGAGATCCACTCACCCGAGCACGCACGACTGGGCCGCGCCGTCCGCGAGCTGCGCGCCCGCCGCGGCCTATCGCAGGAGGAGCTCGGCTTTCGCAGTGGACTCCACCGCAACTACATCGGGGCGATCGAGCGGGGCGAGATCAACCCGACGTTTCGCGTGCTGCTGAAGCTGGAGCGCGGGCTGCAGTTGCCGCTCTCGGAGATCATCCAGCTGTGGGAGCGGCGTGCACATGAGCCGGTCGCCACACGACTGCGGCGCCGGCCGTGATCGCTCGGCGAAACCGGCCGGAGATCAAGGACGCAACCCGGCGGCTCGCTGCTCCGCAAGTGAGATGAGCTCGGACGGCGCGACGGCGAGTCCGCGGCACAGGCGCAGCAGGACCCCATACGTCGGATTGAGCTCGCCCCGCTCGATCGCGCCGATGTAGTTGCGGTGCAGGCCGCAGCGCTGGCCCAGCGCCTCTTGCGAAACGGCGTGGAACGCACGCAACTGACGCACGGCACGGCCAAGCGCGAGGTGATCCGTTGAGCGAGGTCCGACTGGCATGCCGCGATCCTGTCGGGCAGCCGCGCAACAGATCCACCAGCGTCCGCAACGTTTCCGCGGCGAGACACGCCGCGAATCAATCGTCGCTCAGCTCGCTGCTGTGCTCGTGATCGCCTGAGGAGTCGGCACTCGTCGCGCCCTGCTGCTCGGGCTGTCCGCTGTCCTGCATGATCGCGCGCGCCGCGTGCTGGTCGCCGTGCGACGCGTGGTCGATCAACGCCTGCTCGGACTCCTCGAAGCCCTCCGCAACGCCCCCACCGCCCTCGATCACCGCGCGTCGTGCGGGGTCGAGCTGCTCGTCTCCGGCCACGCCACCGATGCGTCCGGCCTCGGCTGCGGCTGCGTCGATCTCGTCTTGCTCGCGCTGTGGATCGGGTGTCATCGCGGTCTCCTCGTTCAGCGTGGCGTCCCTACCCACGATAGCCCGCACGCTGCTGCGTCAAACGGCGGCCGGCGATTCACTGCCCGCGGTTCGGTTTTGTGGTGACGTCACTCTTTCTTTATGGTGACACTCACAGACATGAGCGGCAACGCGACAGGTCCCGCTGTGCCAAGCAGCGGCGAGAGCATCGACTCCGAGGAGGCTGCGGGCCTGCTTGGCGTCGCCGCGGACGTGCTGCGCGGCTGGTCGGAGCGGCTTGCGTTCCCGACCGCGATCGACGACGGCGGCGCGCGACGCTACCCGCTCTGCGAGATCGAGGCATTGCACAGCACCCTCCCCTCCTCGCACTCCGTCGAGGGCGCCGTGCGCGCAGCGCAGCAGCAACTCGGTCGCTGACCCGAGCGACCCCGCCGAACCTGCGAAGGTGAGCGCGCGATGCGCAATCCGTACGCCTCCATCCTGCGGACGCCGGGCGCACGCGCGTTCGTCGCGAGCGGCTTCGTCGGCCGCATGCCGATCTCGATGCTCGCGCTTGGCACCGCGCTGCTGCTGACCGGCTCGGGCGAGACCTACGCCTTCGCCGGCGCCGTCAGCGCGACGCTCGCGATCGCCATCGCGATCGTCGGCCCACAGCTCGGCCGCCTGACCGACCGTGTCGGCCAACGCCGCGTGCTGCTGCCGGCGCTCGCCGTCCACACGCTCGGGCTGCTCGTGCTCGTGGCATGCGCACGGCAGCACGCCCCGCATGCCGCGATCTTCGGCGCGGCTGCATTGACGGGCGCTGCCTTCCCGTTGCTCGGCGCCTTCGTGCGCGCGCGCTGGATCACGCTGCTCGGCAGCAGCGACGCGCTGCAGACCGCGTTCGCGCTGGAGTCGGTGCTCGACGAGGTCGTCTTCGTCCTCGGTCCCGTGCTCGTGACGGTGCTCGCGACGACGGTCGCACCGGCCGCCGGCATGCTCGCGACGCTCGCCTGCTCACTCGGCGGCGGGCTCGCGTTCGCCGCGCAGCGCAGCACCGAGCCACCGGTGCTGGCCGGGGCTCGCGACGCAGTCGGTGCGCTGCGCGTCCCGGGGATGCGCGTGCTGGTGCTCGTGTTCGCCGGCGTCGGAGCGGTCTTCGGGACGGTCGACGTAGCGATGGTCGCGTTCGCGCAGGAGCACGGCTCGAAGGGCGCGGCCGGCACGCTGCTCGGCGTCTACGGAGCGACGAGCGCCCTCGCCGGCTTCGTGTACGGCACGCGGCGCTGGCGATCGCCGCTGCCGCGCCGGCTGCAGTTCTCGCTGCTGCTGTTCGCGCTCGGCGCGCTGCCGATGGCGCTCGTCGACGGCTTGTGGCCGATGGCTGCGGTCACGGCGCTCGCGGGACTGACCGTCGCACCCGCCTTGATCGCCGGCTTCGCGCTCGTCGAGGTGCTCGTGCCGCGTGTGGCGCTGACCGAGGGACTCACGTGGTTGGAGACGACGATCGCCGGCGGCGTCGCGATCGGCTACGCGGCAGCGGGCCGCGTGATCGACACGACGAGCGGACGGACCGCGTTCCTCGTCGCGGTCGCGGCCGGCGTGCTCGCCAGCGTCGCGCTCGCGCTCGGTCGTCGCCGCCTGCGCCCAGCGGGCGCCAGCGCAGCGCACGCCTGATCGCGGCGCGCTGCGGCATCGCTTCCTACCGGAAGGCGGAGCGCCGAACGCGTCTGCGACGGTGGACGCGCCATGACGAGCTCCTACGCATCGCTGCTGCGCCTGCCGGGAGCACGCAGCTTCGTCGCGGCTGGCTTGGTCGGTCGTCTGCCGCGCGCGATGCTCGCGCTCGGCGTCGTCCTGCTCGTGACGGGAGCCGGAAGCTCATACGGCTTCGCGGGTGCCGTGAGCGCGACTTTCGTCGGCACCGCCGCGCTGTGCGGTCCGCGGCTCGCGCGCTTCACCGACCGCCTCGGCCAGCGGCGCGTCTTGCTGCCGACGCTCGCCGTGCATGCGGTCGGCGTGCTTTCGCTTGTCCTCTGCGCACGGCTGCACGCACCGCGCGGTGCGTTCCTTCCGGCCGCGGTCGTCACGGGCCTGGCGATGCCTTCGACGGGCAATCTCGTGCGCGTGCGCTGGAACGCACTGCTCGCGAGCCGCGACGCGCTGCAGACCGCGTTCGCGATCGAGGGCGTGATCGACGAGGTCTGCTTCACGATCGGACCGTTCGTCGTCGTGCTGCTCGCGACGAGCGTCTCCGCGTCGGCCGCAATGCTCGCGGCACTGGCATTCGCACTCGCGGGCGGCATCTCGCTGGCCGCGCAGCGCTCGACAGAGCCGCCGGTCCAGACCGCTGAGGATCGTCCGCACGAGCCGATGCTCACGCCAGGGCTGCTGGTCCTGATGCTCACGTTCGGCGCTGTCGGCGTCGCGTTCGGCGCGATCGACGTCGCGATGATCGCGTTCGCGCAGCAGCACGGGTCGAAGGGCGCCGCGGGGCCGCTGCTCGCGCTGCTCGCGATCGCGAGCGGCATTGCAGGCGCCGCATACGGCACGCGGCGATGGCGCCTGCCCGTGAACCGCATGCTTCCGCGATCGCTCGCGCTGATGTGCGCGGGTTGCGCCGCGATGGCGCTCGCCAACGGGCTCTCGCCGATGGCAGCGGCCACGTTGCTCGCCGGCCTGACGATTGCACCGACGCTGATCATCGGGTTCGGGCTCGTGCACATGCTCGTCCCAGATGGACAGCTGACCGAGGGAATCGCGTGGCTGACGACTTCGACGTGGGGCGGGTTGGCTGTCGGCAACCTCGCCGGCGGGTGGGTCGTCGACGCGGCGAGTGGCCGCACTGCGTTCCTCGTCGCCGTCGCCGCGAGCGCACTTGCGACCCTCGCTGCTTCGCTCGGACAGCGCTGGCTGTCCGCCGCGCCGGCTGCCGCGCCCGAGCGCGTCGCGGCGTAGCGCTGCCTTCGCTCAGCAGACGACGTGCGCGCGCTTTCCAGCCGGCGGCGGCGAGGCCTGCTGCGCGGGCGGCGTGTCTTCGAGTGCACGGGTCACGTCGGCGAGCAGCAGGTCGACCATGTCGCGGCTGAAGCTCTCCTTCACGACCATCCGCAGCACGTGGACGTGCTCGGCGTTCGGCGGCAACGGGTAGGCCGGGACGATCCAGCCACGCTGGCGCAAGCGGTCCGACAGCGCGTAGACGTCGTGGCGCTCCGGGTCGAGCGGGCGCACGACGACGACCGGGAAGCTGTCGCGGTCGTGCAGCGCCTCGAACGCGCCGGTGTTCAGCAGGCCGTCGGTGAGCGCCTGCCCGTTGTCGACCATCGCCTGGGCGATCCGCGCGTAGCCCGCATGACCGAGCCGCAGGAAGTTGTAGTACTGGACGATCACGCTGTTGCTCGGGCGCGAGAAGTTCAGGCTGTAGTTCGGCATGTCGCCGCCGAGGTAGTTGATGTGGAAGACGAGCTCTTCCGGCAGGTCGCTCTTGTCGCGGAAGACGACGGTGCCCATGCCCGGGTAGACGAGCCCGAACTTGTGGTTGGAGACGTTGATCGAGCGGACGCTCGGGAGGCGGAAGTCCCATTTCAGCTCGGGCCGCGTGAACGGCGCAAGGAAGCCGCCACTGGCAGCGTCGATGTGCAGCGGGATGTGCCAGCCCTCGTCGTGCTCCAGCTTCTGGAGCAGCGCGTCGATCCCGGCGAGGTCGTCGATCTGGCCGGTGAAGGTCGTCCCGAGCAAGCCGCCGACGGCGATCGTGTGCTCGTCGACGTGCGTCGCCACGTCGGCGGCGGTGAGCGTGAACGAGTCGGGCGTCATCGGCACGACGCGCGCCTCGACGTCGAAGTAGCGCGTGAACTTCTCCCAGCAGGTGTGCACGTCGGCACCGATCACGAGGTTCGGCTTGTCGATCGGCTCGCCAGCGGCCATGCGGCGGTCACGCCACGACTGGCGGTGCGCGAGCAGCGCGAGCATGATCGCCTCGGAGGAGCCGATCGTCGCGGTGCCGACCGGCTTCTCCTCGTGTGGCGCGTGGAAGAGGCGCCCGGTCATGCTGACGACGCGCTCGTGGATCGCCTCCGTCTGCGGGTACTCGTCCTGGTCGATCATGTTCTTGCCGAGCGTCTCGGCCGCGAGCTTCTCGGCTTGCGGCTCCATCCAGCTCGTCACGAACGAGGCGAGGTTGAGCGCCGGGTTGCCGTCGAGGTTCAGCTCGTCGTGGACGAGCAGGTAGGCGGCGTCGGGGTCCATCCCCTCGCTCGGCAGCGCGAACTTCGGCACCGGCGTGTCGACCCACCGCCCCGCGTACGCGGTCGCATGGACGTCGTCTGCCCCGGTCCTGACCCTGTGCATCGCTGCCTCCGGTGTCGAATGCGGCCGCCGTCGTGCGTCGGCGCCTCACGGCTTTCGCTACCCAGGCGGGTGGTCCTTCACCCGCGCAGGCGGCCGTGGCGGTCGAAGCGCAGCGGCAGGATGACCGCGCCGGACTCGATCCCATCGCCCCATGCCATGCGCAGGTAGAGCGGCCGCCCGTGCAACGCCGCGCTGCGTGCGGCTGCGCTGAGCCGCAGCGACGCCGAGCGATGCAAACGCTTGCGCGTGCAATCCAGGGTCAGCCGGCCGACGAGGCCATGGATCGTGTGGGACGAGCGGGTGAGGCCGACCTGCGCCTCGACGCCGCCGTCCGCGACCGAACGCCTGGTACACGTGAGCGCGATGCCGTGGAGACCATCGGCCATCAGCACGAGCGGGCGCCGCAGGAACGTCGAGCCGGCCAGACTGCCGATGCGCTCGCAGTCACGAGGGAAGACCGCGGGCGCGATGAGACGATCGCCGACCAGCTGGTCCGAGAGCACCGCCGGGACGAGCCGGTCGTCGCCGGCGCCGCAGCGCACGCGATCGGTGATCAGGCTGCTCGCATATCCCCGCTCGTTCGACACCAGCGGGTCGATCGGCTTGCCCGGCACGTCGAGATCCTCCGGCTCGTGCACGACGAGGCGGTCGCTGCCGCCGCGACCGTTGAGCACGTCGTGCGCGCCAACGCCGGTCAACGTGTTTGCCAGCGCATTGCCCCGCAGCACCGAACGATCGCCGTTCGCGGTCGCGTTCTCGACGTTCGTGACGCGGTCTCCTTTTCCGCTTGGACCGTTGCCGGTCCGCCGTGCGAGGTCCACGACCACCGCGTCGCGGCAGTTGTAGGCGAGTGTGTCGCTGCCGGCGCCGCCGTCGATGCGATTCCCCGGGCCCGCCGGGCACGCCGTCTCCGTGTAGTTGTGCTCCACCGGCGCGATCATCGCCTCGCCCTCGGCGATCACATCGTCCCCAGGGCCGCCGGACACGCGGTCGTCCGCCTCGGCGACAAGCGTGTCGTTCCCCGAGCCGCCGAGCACGACATCGCGCCCGCCGTCGCCGTCGAGCAGTACCGGGCTGTGCGAGCGTCGTGCGTCGAGCCGGTCGTTGCCACTGCCTCCGTAGACCGTGGCGCCGTCATAGTGCTCGGCGTCGAGCGCAACGCTGCCGCCGCGCTCCGAGAGCTGTACGTTCAGCTCCGGGACGTCCTCGTCATCCCGCGAGATGGCCCGGCAGACCGCCGTGTGCTCGTCGATCCGGTGACAGTCGCCGTTCGGCTGAATCACGACACCGGGATCGGAGAAGCGCGCGGCGTGGCGGTGCACGACAACGCTCAGGTGCGAAGCTCGCCCGCAGCCGCAACGTAGCCGATCCCCGTCGATGGCCCATCGGCGCTGTCGCCTTCAAAATAGTTCGACTCGACGGTCGCCGCCTGCGCGACGGGCGCGGCGAGCGCGAGGGCGACGATCGCCGCGATGGGAGTGAAGATGCGCATCGAAATCCTTTGTGTGGAGAGCGTTCAGGCCAGAGCTACGGTCAGCCGCGCAGGCGGCCGTGGCGGTCGAAACGCAGCTCCAGCTCCTGAAAGCCGATACGCCAGACGACCTCGAGGTAGAGCGACCTCCCATGACGCAGCGCAGCGCGCAAGCCTGCCGCGTTGACCGGAATCGTGACCGCGCGCCGCCGGGGCGGGCAGCTCGACCTCCCGAGCCGGCCGACCGGCCGCTCGATGGTCGACGCGTCATGCTCGCCCACGGCGAGGCCCAGCTTGGCGCTGAAATGCCCGTGTCCCGGGTGCGGTCCGCACGTGATCGAGAGGTGGAGGCCATCGGCCGCGAGCCGCGACGGCGGAGGCAGGATCGCCGGACCGCCGGGAGTTCCGATGCCCTCGCAGTCGCGCGACAATGTCAACGGCACCACGAGCGATCCATCCGGGACCAGTCGATCGACACCGCTGCCACAGCGCACGCGTCCCACGGACACGCCTCCCACACCCTCGAGTTCGAACACGAGCGTGTCGTTGCCTGCCCCGCCGTCGAGCGACGCGGAGCCGCCATCGCTGACGACGAGGTGATCGTTGCCGCCGCGGCCGTTCAGCACGTCGCCGGTACCTTCCGCTGTCAGCCGGTTCGCCTTGCCGTCGCCGCGCAGTACCGAGCCGTTCGCGACCGCGCTCGCGTTCTCGACCGTGGTGAGGCGGTCGTGCATGCCGTGCGCCGTGCCGGAGTGATGGGCGAGGTCGACGTGCACCGGCTGCGAAAAGCAGTCGTACGCGACGGTGTCATTCCCCGGTCCGCCGTCGATGCGGTCCGCGCCGTGTGTCGGGCACTCATAGGTCAGCCCCGCGACGTCGATCTCGTCGTTCCCGAGTCCAGCGAAGACGCGGTCGCCGTCTGCGACCTCGATCGTGTCGCGACCCGGGCCGCCGAGCAGGACGTCATGCCCGAGCCCGCCGGAGATTCCCACGCCGCCATGTGCACGACGCGCGTCGATGCGATCTGGGCCGGAACCACCCTGGACGTCGATCTGCCGGAAGCGGCCACTCACGATCGTGACGCTGTTCGCGCGATCGGAGAGGCGGACGTCCATTGCAGCTCCGAAGTCCTTGTGGGCGCGAGCGAGGCAGTCCGCCGTGTGCTCGTCAATGCGGACGCAGTCGCCCGTCGGCTGGATCACGACGCCGGGATCGTGGAAGCGAACGCGGTTGCCGTGCACATGCACCTGCAGGTGCGCCGACTCGTCAGATCCGGCTGTGTAGCTGGTGAACGTCGTGTCGCCGTCGACGCTGTCGGCCGGCTCGAACGACGAGACGACCGTCGCCGCGTGCGCCGCGGGAGCGCCGAGACTCAGCAGCAGCGCGACCGCTGCCAGCGCGCACGATGAAGAGACGCGCATCAGCCGACCAGCCGGCCGTGGCGGTCGAAGCGCAACGGGACGATCACGCCGTCCTGGAAGTACGTCTGCGCCCAAAAGGAGCCGTACAGCACGGCGCCGTGCAACAGGGCGTGACGGGTCCTCGCACTGAGCGGCAGGGTCGTGGTGCGCTGGCGCGGTGGACAGACGCGCAAACGCAGGGAGCCCACGCGGCGGCGGATCGACCCGTCGAGCGAGCGCTGAGAGTCGGGCCGGAAGGCGAGCCCGAACCAGGCCTCGAGCCGCGAACTTGAACGCACGTGTGGGCCGCACGTCACCGCGATGCCATGAAGGCCGTCGGCCATCAGCCGAATCGGGCGACGCAGGACGGTGACGGAGTCGCGGTCCTTGTCGCCGATCGCGAGCGCCTCACAGCCGCGCGTGAGCGCGTGCGGCGCGAGCGAAAAAGGCGCATCCGCCTGGAGCAGGTCCTGCCCTGGCCCACAGCTGAGGTGATAGCTCGGGTGCGCCGCGTCGTCGGTCAGGTCGAGGCGATCGTCACCGGCGCCGCCGTCGAGCCTGTCGTCGAAGCCTGCCGCGACGAGACGATCGTTTCCGCCGCGTCCAGCGAGTGTGTCGTGGGCGCCCTCGCCGGTCAGCGTGTTCGCTGCCCTGTTGCCGCGCAGGACCGCGTTGTCGAGACCGGTCGACGCGTTCTCGATGTTCACGAGGCGGTCGTGACCGTGTCCGCGGACGCCGTTGCCGCCGCGACGAGCCAGGTCGACCAGCACCGGTGCGCGGCAGTCGTACTCGATCGTGTCGCTGCCGGAGCCGCCGTCGAAGCGCGCCCACCCCGAGCACGAGCCGTCGAGGGTGTCGTTCCCGGGACCGCCGACGAGCCGGCTGCCACCGCCGGACGCGCCGAGACTGTCATCGCCGCTGCCTCCAATCAACACATCCCGCCCGCTGGCACCGTCCAGCCAGACGTCGTCGTGCGAGCGGCCCGCGTCGAGGCGGTCGCTCCCGCTCCCGCCTTTGACCGAGATGAAGCCCGGGAAGCGGGTGCTCGCGATCGTCGCGCTCCCGCCGTGGTTGGACAGCTGCACCCGGATCTGCGAGTCGGACTCGCCATGTCGGTTCGAGACGGGGCTCTCGTCGCGCGTGAGCGCGCGGCACGCGACCGTGTGCCGCGTGACGCTGTGGCAGCTGCCCTTCGGCTGGATCACGACGCCAGGATCGTGGAAGCGCACAGACCGCCCGTCGAGCACGACCTTCAGATCGAATGGCTCGCCCGTCGCCGAGGCGTACTCCACGTCGATCCCTTCCCCGCCGCTGTCCGAGAAGAACTCCGAGCTGACGGTTGCGGCATGCGCCGCGGGCGCGGCGAGCAGCACGAGCATCGCGGCTGTTGCCAGCGCGAGCGGCGAGGAGATGCGCATCGAAATCCGTTTCGTTTGACAGCGACCAATGAGGCGCGACCGGCCTCACCGCGTCAACGCTATTGCGCGCGCCGAGTTGCGCAGAAGCTCGCTACGCGAGCCGGTACTTCAACGCCTCTTCCTGTATCCGCTCGAAGTCAGCGACCGTGAGCGTGGGGTCGCCTGTGTGCGCGTGGGAGAGCTCGGCGGGTGAGGGCTGCTCGTCGGGACCGGGCCAGGTCTCCGGCTTCCAGAAGCTCGAGCGCACGAACGCCTTCGGGCAGTGGGCGTAGACCTCGGCGGCTTGCACGACGATCGCGGTGCGCGGGGGTTTGCCGACCGCGGTGAGCTGTTCGAGCAGGTCGGGGCGGGCGCTGATGCGCGCCGGGCCGTTGACGCGCAGCGTCTGGCTGCGGCCGGGGACGATGAAGATCAGCCCGACTTGGCCGGTCGCGACGACATTGCGGATCGTGTCGATGCGTTTGTTGCCGGTTGCGTCGGGGATCGCGAGGTGGTGCTCGTCGAGCACGCTGACGAAGCCGGGCGGGCCGCCGCGCGGCGTCACGTCGGTGCTGCCGTCGGCGCCGTGGCTCGCGACGAAGACGAGCGGGGCGACGGCGATCAGCCGGCGTGCCGCGTCGTCGATGTGGTCGATCGTCTTGCGCGCGACGAGGTCGTTCGGCGGCTCGTACAGCTCGGCGAACTGCGTCTCGTCCTCGATCGCACCGTCGAACGGGTCCTCGATCATCGACTCCCATGATGGCATGAAGGCGTGACGGCGGCCCTCGATTTTCGGCGATGATGGTGCGATGGGAAGTGAAGCGAGCGCACTGCGTCGGCGCGCCGTGACCTGGGGCGCGACGCCCGACGAGCAGGCGATGCCGCTCCCATGCGATGCGCTGCTCCCCGACGCGCCGCTCGTGCTGCATCGCGCGGTGAGCGTGCAGGCGCCGGCACGGCTCGTGTACCGCTGGCTCTGCCAATTGCGCGCAGCGCCCTACAGCTACGACACGCTCGACAACTTCGGCCGCCGCAGCCCGCAACAGCTCACACCCGGACTGGAGCGGCTCGCTGTCGGACAGCGCGTGATGACGATCTTCCGGCTCGCCGAGTTCGAGCCCGACGTCCATGTGACACTGTGGAATCGCGGGCGGGTGCTCGGTCCGGTTGCCGTCACCTATGCAGTCGCGCCGGAGCCCGGCGGCGACGTGCGCTTGCTGGCGCGGATCCGCTGGACGCCGCGCGCGGTCCCGCTCGGACGTGAGGCGCTCGGCACAGCGCTCGCGCTCGGCGACCTCGCGATGGCGCGCCGTCAACTGCTGAACTTCAAGGCGCTCGCCGAGCGCGACGCGGCAGCCGCGGTCTTGGCTCCGAGCGTCTGACCCGCCGCCCTGCGGCTTACTCGGGGTGCGTGCACAGCCAGTCGACGAGGTCACAGATCGAGTGATGTCGCGTCGGCGTTCACGTGGTCATTCCGACGGGCGGCGGTGGAACGTCGACCAGCTGCTCGACGTCCATCGGCGTGCAGCCTGCCGGCGGCCAGCGCTCGCAGAAGACACACAGGACGAGCGACCCAGGCCGTGCCGCACTCGGTGACAGCACCCCACACCATCCTGCACGCCGCAACCGTTCGCCAACCGTCTGACAGCGCGTCCAAGTCCTTTGCGACGGCCGCGGAAGATCGAGTCCGACTGCTTCGAGCTGCTCGGCCGTGCTCAGGTCGGCGACCTCCAGCTCGACCGTCCAGCGGTGATGGTCGAGCGGGATCGCGGCATGTGGTGGCAGCGCGCGCTCCGCGAGCCAGCGGTACCACTCGGCGATCGCGGTCTGTCGATCGTCCGCCAGGTACAGGCCGTGGACGCCCCCGCTCCCTTGCCAGCGCCCCGGTGTGACGATGGCAGACCGGCCGAGCAGTGGCGCGCGATGCGGGACGTGCCGGATCCACTCGCCGCGGACGGCGATCGGCTCGACGGGGAGCGGCACCGCGTCAGGCGGCGCCGGGGTACTCGAGCTGCGCGATCACGTCGGCGACCGGGCGGTAGTCCCCCCGCGCAAGCAGCTCCAGCGGCTTTGCGTCATCGAGAACCGGGACTGGACGCTGCAGCCATACGGGAATGTATGCCGGATCCATCACCCGTGCGAGACGATCCGTCATCTCGCTCAGCTCGATCAACCGCTCTGCACGCGTGCCCGTCGGACTGCTGCGGCCGGCGAACCAGTCGCGCACGGTGCTTGGCCGCGCTCCGGTCGCGGTGGCAATCAATGCGTCGGACAGATGCGCGATGTCGCGCACGCGCTGTGCCTCGTGGGTCAGGACGCTCATGGATGAGAGCCTACCACTTCTCCGTCAGAATTCCGTCAATAAATCCACACAGATTGCAACGATTCTGCGAAGAAAGCTCAGTCAGTCTGCGCCGCAAGCTCCGCGATCACGCGCGAGAGCTGGCCGCCTTGCCAGGCGAGTGGGGACTTGCCGGGGTCCTCGGTGAACAGGCGGGCGTTGGGGATCGCCGCCGCGTAGGCCTCGCCGGTCGCGAACGGGTGGCCGGGGTCGGCCTCGTCGCGGCTGGCGACGACGACGGCCGGGACGGCGATCGCGCGCAGCTCGTCGAGCGATTCGAACGGCCGCGAGCGCGGGACCGCCTGGAGCGCGTCGGCGACGGCGGCGAGGTCGTCGTGCAGCGCCATCCGCTGGCGCAGCACGGTCTGCACCGTCGCGCGCCACGCCTGCGGTACCTGCTCCTCGACGCGATACGCCTCGACGAAACCCTCGATCCCGTTGCTGCGCAACCCCTCCGCGAGTGCGTCCCAGCGCGCGAGCGAGGTCGCGTCGGCGTGCGTCGCCGGGCCGTAGGCCGGCGTGATCGCGACGATGCCGCGGACACGCTCGGGCGCGCGCAGCGCAACGCGCAGCAGCGTGTGCGCGCCCATCGAGGCGCCGGCGAGCACGGCGCGCTCGATCCCGCGATGCGTCGAGCACGGCGAGCAGGTCGCCGGCCAGCTCGTCGTAGGCGTACGCCCCAGGCGACGGCGCGCGCGACGAGTCGCCGTGGCCGCGCGCGTCGTACGTGACGACGCGATGACCGCCACGTTCCAGCATGCGCGAGCCCATCACGACATAGCGGCGCGTCGCGGTCAGCCCATGCAACAGCACGACGGGGATCCCCTCCCCCGCCTCCTCGACCGCCAGCCGCACGCCGGCGCGCTCCACGCTCCGCTCAGCCACGCTCGTCACAGCCGGGTTGATAGCGACTCGGCGCACACGATGTCGGGTGGCGGGCGTACTACTCTGCTTGAACGATGGTCTTCGACGTGACAGAGCAGGACTTCGAGGTGCAGGTCGTCGACCGCTCGCGCACGCTGCCGGTCGTCGTCGACTTCTGGGCCGACTGGTGCGGCCCGTGCCGTCAGCTCACGCCGGTGCTGGAGGCGGCCGTGACCGCACGCGGCGGCAAGGTGGCGCTCGCGAAGCTCGACACCGACGCGAACCCGTCGATCTCGCAGGCCTTCGGGATCCAGGGGATTCCGGCCGTGAAGGCGTTCAAGGACGGCCGGATCGTTGCCGAGTTCACCGGCGCGCAGCCGCGCGCCGCGGTCGACCAGTTCCTCGACGGCCTCGTGCCGTCCGAGGCCGACGGGCTGGTGGACGCGGGCGACGAGGCGTCGCTGCGCCGCGCCGTCGAGCTGGAGCCGAACCGCGCCGACGCGCTCGTCCCGCTCGCTGGCCTGCTGCACGGACGGGGCGAGGACGACGCGGCGCTCGAACTGCTCGGCCGCGTCCCGAAGGACTTCGCCGGGGCCGGACTGGCTGCGCGCATCGGGATCGAGCAGAGCGGTACGCCGGATCTCTCCGACGCGTTCGCCGCGCTCGACGCCGGCGAGCACGAGCGCGCGCTCGAACTGCTCATCGGGGCCTTGCCAAGTGCCGACGGCGCGCAGGACGACGTCCGCAAGGTCGTCGTCGGCGTGCTCGACGACCTCGGCGTCGAGCACCCGCTCGCGCGGGACGCTCGTCGCCGCCTCGCTGCCGCGCTCTACTAGAGCGGCAGCGCGAGCTGGTCGACTGGCGGCGTGCGCTGCGCAGCCACTGCGGGCTCGTCGCCTTCGAACGACGCGAGCCTTACGCCGAGCAGGCGCACCGGCCGCGGTGGTGCGTAGGCGCGCAGCAGGTCGAGCGCGACCTGGGTCACGACGTCCGTGTCATGCGTCGGCGCGTCGATCGTCTTAGCGCGCGTGACGTTCGTCCAGTCGTCGAGGCGGACCTTGATGCCGATCGTCCGGCCGCGCTTGCCGCGCGCCTGCAGCCCCTCGCACAGCTCGCGCGCGAGCCGCCGCAGCACCTCCTCCAGCTCTCCCAGCGAGGCGATGTCCTCGTCGAACGTGACCTCGTTCGAGCGCGACTTCAGCACGCGATCGGTCGAGACCGGCGAGTCGTCGTGGAAGTGGGCGCGGGCGAGCAGCTCGCGCCCGTGGCGCGGGCCGAAGCGCTCGGCGAGCAGCGCCTCGGGCGTGCACTGCAGCACGGCGAGCGTCTCGATCCCCATCTCGCGCAGCCGCTCGGCGGTCTTCGGGCCGATGCCCGGCAGCTTGCTCGGCGGCGCGTCCGCGAACCGGCGCACCGCCTCCTCACGCCCCATCGCGACGAAGCCCGCCGGCTTCTCGAGGTCGCTGCAGATCTTCGCGACGAGCCGCGACGGGCCGATCCCGACCGACAGCGTGATGCCCGTCCGCTCGCGCACCTCTGCGACGACCTCGCGCAGCACGCGCAGCGGCTTCTCGACGCCGGTGAGGTCGGCGTAGGCCTCGTCGAGCCCGAGGTGCTGGAGCGCGCCGAGCCGAGCGGTGACGAGCTCCCAGACGGCTCGCGAGGTCGCGCGGTAGGCCTCGAAGTCCGGCGGCAGCACGATCGCGTGCGGGCACAGCCGCCGTGCGCGCGATGCAGGCATCGCCGAGCCGACTCCGTACTTGCGCGCCTCGTATGACGCCGTCGTGACGACCGCGCGCGGTCCGGAGCCCGCGACGATCAGCGCCTTGCCCCGCAACTCGGGACGCTTCAGCAGCTCGACGGAGGCGTAGAACGCGTCGCAGTCGAGATGCGCGACCACCCGCTTCGGCACGGCGGTCGGCGACGACTCCTCGGGCGGCGATCCGGACATCGTCGTCGAGGGTACGCCTTCGACCGGCGCGAACGCGTGTTCGCACCCTCGTCCCCTAGCGACTGCTCCAAACCACGCCGACGCCTTCGAACCCGAGCCGGCGCGCGGTCGCGCCGGTCAGGTCGTACTCGCGGCCGCCGACGTACGGGCCACGGTCGATCACGGGGACCGTCACCTCGCGGCCGTGGTAGCGCAACGTGACGCTGCGTGCCACACGGCAACGTCTTGTTCGCGACGCCGAGCTGTTCGTAGCCAGGCGGCCGCCGCAGGCGAGCGGACTGCCGTAGAGCGCGTACCACGACGCGAGCGTCGCGCGGAAGCGGCGCAGCGAGCCGACGCGAGCGCGCACGCCGCCGTTGCGACGATCGCCTGCGAAGCGCACCCGCAGCGACACGGCACCGAGCTCGCCTATGCCGACGCGCACGCGGAAGTGCCCGCTCGCCTGCGTCCGCGAACGCGCGAGCACGCGCCAGCGCCGGTGCACGAGACCGTCGACCGTGACGACGCGACCGCGCAGACGCGGCAGCAACGCCCCACGCACCGTTGCGCTGCCGCCGGCGCCGACCTCGTAGCGGCGACGGTGCACGACAAGCCTGCGCCGGGGCGCGCCGTAGATGCGCGTCGGATGCCGCGGGTCCGGCGGGTCCGGGGGGTCCGGCGAGCGAGGCCGCCACCGGGCTGGGGCGACGGCGCGCCACCGCTCGGCGCGCCCCCCGCAACCGCGGCCGGCGCGGATGCAAGCGCGATTCCAAGGACGAGCGCACCGGCTGTCGCATGCCGCGACACCGCGCGCACCTGTGGGTGCAAGCGCAACAGAGTCGTGCCTCCTTCGGTTCGACCGGGCGCCTACGGGGTTAGCTGTCGGGCTCGCGGCCTCGTCTCGATGCGCGCACCCGCTCGTGAGAGCGGACGCCGCGACGGTGTCGCTACGGCGGCAACAGCCGCCGATTCGCCCCGGCCGGACGGAGTCGCACTCCGCGTCCGGCAATGGATCCCCCGCTCGTGCCCGCATTGGACAGGCACGACTCGGCAAGTCGATGAACTCGTGGCAAGCTAGCCGAGCCTGGGGTGCGAAGTGTGAGCCATCTCACAGGAACCGACCGAACGGTCAGCTTCCTGACAGAGATTGCTCCGAACTTCGGAAAAGCGCGGCGGAGGTGGCGCACGCACGTCGTTTGCGCACGGCGCCGGAAGCATCCACAATGGGTCGGTGCCGAACCTCGATCGCCTCTCCGGGCTCGATGCCTCCTTCCTGCATCTCGAGCACGATTCCGCGACGCACATGCACGTCGCCTCGTGCATGGTGTTCGACGGACCGCCGCCCACGCACGACGAGCTCGTCGCGCACGTCGAGGCGCGGCTGCACCTCGTCCCGCGCTATCGCCAGCGGCTCGCGTTCGTGCCCTTCGGGCAGGGACGACCGGTGTGGGTCGACGACCCGCACTTCAACACGCGCTACCACGTCCAGCACAACGCGCTGCCGCCGCCGGGCAGCGAAGAGCAGCTCAAGCACCTGACCGGACGCGCCTTCTCGCAGCAGCTCGACCGCAACAAGCCGCTGTGGGAGCTGTGGCTCGTCGAGGGGCTCGCCGGCGGGCGCTTCGCGATTCTGGGCAAGACGCACCACGCGCTCGTCGACGGGATCTCCGGCGTCGACATCACGACCGTGCTGTTCGACCTCACGCCCGAGCCGGTGCCGGTCGGGCCGCCGGAGCAGCCGTGGGTGCCGCGTCCGCTGCCCAGCTCCGCGCAGCTGCTCGCCGACGCGCTGCTCGAACGCGCGACGGTGCCCGGCGAGGTCGCGCGTGGCATGCGCGCGACGCTGCGGACGCCCCGGCGCGTCGCGCGCAAGCTCGTCGGCGACCTCGCCGCAGTCGGCTCGTTCACGCTGCCGGGCGCGCGCAGCGCGCCGCCGAGCCCGCTGAACGTGCCGATCGGCCCGCACCGCCGCTTCACCTGGGTGACGGAGGACCTCGATCGCGTGAAGGCGGTCAAGAACGCGCTCGGCGGGACCGTCAACGACGTGATGCTCGCGACCGTCGCCGGCGGCCTCGGCCGCCATCTGCGCGCGCACGGCCATCCGACGATCGACGTCGTGCTGCGCGCGATGATCCCCGTCTCGGTGCGCGCCGACGAGCAGCGCGGCGCGCTCGGCAACCGCGTCGCGGCCGTCTGGGCCGACCTGCCCGTCGGCGTGACCGACCCGATCGAGCGGCTGATGCTCGTGCGCGGCGAGATGGAGGGATTGAAGGAATCCCACCAGGCGGTCGGCGCGCGCCTGCTGACCGAGCTGACCGGCTTCGCCCCACCGACCGTGATGGCGCAGGCGGCACGCCTTCAAGCCCGCCAGCGCTACTTCAACCTCGTCGTCACGAACGTGCCCGGCCCGCAGATGCCGCTCTACGTGCTCGGCCGGCGGATGCGCGCGATCTACCCGATGGTGCCGCTCGCCCAGCAGCTCGCGCTCGGGATCGCGATCATGAGCTACGACGGCTCGATCTCGTTCGGCCTCAACGCCGACTTCGACGCGCTGCCCGACCTGGAGCGGCTGGCCGAGCACCTCCACGACTCGCTCGACGAGCTGGCGGTCGCCGCCGGACTGCCCGCAGCCTCGCGAGCGCAGCCCGCCAAGCGGGCGCCGCGAGCGCGCCGCTCGCCATCCCACAGCGGCTCGACGACCTAGCGAACCCTCCTGGCGCGTCGCGTCGGGCGCACCTGCAAAGGTGCAGCCAAGCCAGGAGGCTCCCGCTCGATGTCCGACGACGCTCCCCCCGCTCAGCAGCACCGTCGCCTGCGCCGCGTTGGCGGCATCGTGCTGACGATCTTGATCGCGCTCGCTGGGGCAGTCGGTGTGTTGCTCTACTTCGAGGGCCGCGACAGCTCGCAGGTCGACCGCGGTGCGAGCACGGTGGCCGGCCCCGGGCAGCTGCTGCCGGATCAAGGTCACGCGCATCTGCGCCCCGGCCAGCGGCCCGTGCAGCCCTACGCCTCCGACCCGCCCACGAGCGGTCCGCACGTGCCGCTGCCGATCCGCCGCGACGGCGACGGCACGCGCCTGAGCGACGACCAGCTGCTGCACGCGCTCGAGCTCGGCGACGTCGTGCTGCTGTACGGCAGCGCCCGCCCGCCCGCCGCCGCTGCACACGCTCGAAGACCGGCTCGCGGGACCGTTCGACCCCGCGCTCGCGGCGACCGGTCAGGCGGTCGTGCTGGGCATGCGGCCGGGCACGAACGGCGTGATCGCGCTCGCCTGGCGCCACGTGCTGCGCGTGCCCGATGCGCGCGACCCGGCGCTCGAGACGTTCGCGTCCTACTGGCTCGGACGCGGCGCGTCCGGCTGAGCTGCACGCTCGCGCCCGCCACGGAGCGCGCGCGATTGCGATCATTGACGACATGACTCCCCCCGGTGGCCCGCTGCGCATAGCGCTGTGCCAGATGAATGCGACGGTCGGCGACATCGCCGGCAACGAGCGGACGATCCGCCAGCGCCTCGCGAAGGCCCGTGCGCAGGAAGCCCAGCTCGTGCTGTTCCCCGAGCTCGCGCTGACCGGCTACCCGCCGGAGGACCTGCTGCTGAAGGAGCACTTCCTGCGCGACGCGCGCGCGGCGCTCGAGCGGATCGCCGCCGAGACGCACGGGATCGTCGCGCTCGTCGGCTTCCCGGAGCGCAACGACGACGTCTACAACGCGCTCGCGGTGCTCGCGGACGGCGAGATCCGCAGGCGATCTACCGCAAGCTGTGGCTGCCGAACTACGGAGTCTTCGACGAGCAGCGCTACTTCCAGTCCGGCTCCGGCGGCGCGCTGATCGAGCTCGGCGACGTGAAGATCGGGCTGACGATCTGCGAGGACATCTGGGAGCCGGGGCCGCCGGCCTCCGACGAGGCGCGCGCCGGCGCGACCGTGCTCGTGAACATCTCCGCCTCGCCGTACCACGCGGGCAAGGGGCTCGAGCGCGAGCGGATGCTCGTCCAGCGCGCGCGCGACAACGTCTGCGCGATCGCCTTCTGCGCGCTCGTCGGCGGCCAGGACGAGCTCGTCTTCGACGGCCACTCGCTCGTGATCGACCACGAGGGCGAGGTGATCGCGCGCGCACGGCAGTTCGAGGAGGAGCTGCTCGTCGCGACGATCGACCCGGCAGCGGCGTACGCGCACCGGCTGCGCGACACGCGCCATCGCGCAGCCGCCCGTGACGCGCCACACGTGCCGACGCTCGCGCGGCTGCCGCTGCCCCTTGTCCCCTCCGAGGCCCACAGCACCGGCGGCACGCTCGCGCCGCTGCTCGACCCGAGCGCCGAGGTCTACGCGGCGCTGGTCACGGGCCTGCGCGACTACGTCGCGCAAGAACGGCTTCCAGCGTGTGATCCTCGGCCTCTCCGGCGGGATCGACTCCGCGCTCGTCGCCTGCATCGCCGTCGACGCGCTCGGACCTGCGAGCGTCGCGGTCGCCGTCATGCCCTCGCCGTTCTCCTCGCAGGAGACGCAGGCGGACGCCCGCCTGCTGGCCGACAACCTCGGGATCGAGCGCTTCGAGTTCGACATCGCGCCGGCGATGGCGGCCTACGACGCGACACTCGCCGAGTGCTTTCGCCGGTCGCCAGCCCGACATCGCCGAGGAGAACCTGCAGGCGCGCATCCGCGGCAACCTGATGATGGCGCTGTCGAACAAGTTCGGCTGGCTCGTGCTCGCGACCGGCAACAAGTGCGGAGATGTCGGTCGGCTACTCGACGCTCTACGGCGACCTCGCCGGCGGCTTCGCGGTGATCAAGGACTGCCCGAAGACGCGCGTCTACGAGCTGTCGCGCTACCGCAACGGGCTCTCGACCGACGGCCGCGAGCCGATCCCGCCCTCGATCATCGAGCGCGCCCCGAGCGCCGAGCTGCGGCCCGACCAGCGCGACGAGGACTCGCTGCCGCCCTACGTCGTGCTCGACCCGATCCTCGACGGCTACGTCGAGCAGGACCTCGGGCGCGAGCAGCTGATGCTGCGCGGCTTCTCGGCCGCCGACGTCGACCGCGTGATCGCGCTCGTCGACCGCGCCGAGTACAAGCGCCGGCAGGCACCGCCGGGCATCAAGATCACGAGTCGCGCGTTCGGCCGCGACCGGCGCGTCCCGATCACGAACCGCTACGGCGGCTAGGCGCGGCCGGCCAGCCAGGGCCGACGCGGCTTGCTGCGTGCGTCAGCTCGGGCGCGCGGGACGCACGGCGATCGTCATGCGCGTGATCGCGCAGACGCGACCGTCGTCGTCCGCGCACTCGACGTCCCACAGCCAGGTCGTGCGACCGCGGTGGATCGGACGCGCGGTCGCGTGGATCGTGCCCGACAGGATCGGGCGCAGGAAGCTCGTGCTGTTCGACAGCCCCATCGCGTGCATGCCGTCGGCCTGGACCGCCACGAACGTCCCGATCGACGCGAGCGTCTCGGCGATCGACGCGTAGACGCCGCCGTGGACGAGCCCGAACGGCTGCAGCAGCTCGGGGCGCACCGGCACCTTCGCGAGCAGCACGCCGTCCTCGCTGGCCGCGTAGTCCTGCATCCCGATCAGGCCGCCGAAGCCGCCGTTGGGGATCCGATCGGTCTCCGGAGCGCTCATCGCGCGACACGATAGTGCCCGATCGGCCGAGTTGCGGCGCGCCATGCGCCGCAGCGCAGCGGGGAGGCCGAGGGTCGCGATCATCTACGCTTGCTGGTGAATGAGCGGGCTCGAGACGCTTCCCCCGGACCAGCGCGCCGTCCTCCACCTGATCCTCCAGCAGGGTCGTGGCTACGCCGATCTCGCAGGCATGCTGAAGCTCGACGCCAGCGCCGTGCGCGAGCGCGCGCTCGCCGGCATCGAGGCGCTTGCCGAGCCGGGCTCCGATGCGCTTGCGCCCGAGCAGCGCGGACGGATCGCCGACTACCTGCTCGGCCAGCAGGACGCGACCGAGCGGATCGTGACGTTCGCGGAGCTTGCCGAGTCGACCGACGCCTGCCGGTGGGCGCAGGGCCTGCGCGAGCGGCTCGTCCCGCTCGCGCGCGACGGGCTCCCGGAGGTGCCGGCGGGCCCGACGACGAACGGCCAGGTCGCGGCGTTGGCGCCGGTCGCCGCGCCCCCTCCCCGCGAACCCTCGCGGGTTGGCGGCATGATCCTGATCGGCGGCGCGGTCGTCGTGCTGATCGCCGTGCTTGCGTTCGCGCTGATCGCGCTGCTGGACAACAGCGGCGGCGACGGCAAGAGCAGCGCTGCGACCGCGACGACGGCAGCGCAGACCACCGCGACGACGACCACGCCGACGACCACGACGGCTCCACAGGCGACGGTCGTCGCGCAGGTCAACCTGCATGCGACCCCCGGCAACGGCAGCGGCATCGGGCTGGGGATCGTCGAGCGCGGCAAGGGCGGCAAGCAGGCGATCGCGATCCAAGCGCAGAAGCTCGCGCCGAACGGTCAGCAGGACATCTACGCAGCGTGGCTCCAAGGTCCGCCCGGCGCGCACTTCCTCGGCTTCGTGCCGGCGCGCGTCGACAAGAGCGGCAGCTTCACCGCCAGCGCCTCGCTGCCCGGCAACGCGAAGAGCTACAGCTCGGTGCTGATCACGCGCGAGGCGACGACCGCCGTGCCGAAGCAGCCCGGCCCGACGATTCTCAGCGGCGCGCTGAAGCTGCCGTAGCCGCGGCTCCGCTGCTCACTCTGCAGCCGGCTCGCCGACGATCGCACGCTCGAGCCCGTCGAGCGCCTCGCCGAGCTGCCGCTGCGCCGCACGCTTGAACAGGAACGGGACGAGCCGCGACCAGCCGTGCAGGCGCTGGCGCAGCTCGAGCGTCACGCATGTCGCCCCGGCGTCGGTGGTCGCGGGCTCCAGCGAGACCGACGTCTCGGCCTCGTCGAGCAGGCGCTCGAAGGGAGTCCCGACGAGTTCCTGGCTCCAGCGGACGCGGTGCGGCTCGCACTCGAGCACCACGAAGTCGGCCCGCAGGCCACGGCCCCGATCGGTCCCGAGCACCTGCGTGAAGCGCTCCGCATCGACGCCCTCCATCCGCCGCACGCGCGGCCACCAGCGCGGCTGGTGATGCGGGTCGGCGACGACCTCCCAGACGACCTCGGGCGAGGCTGCAAGCGTCCGGCTGACGCGCGTGAGCGGCACCGCGCGAGCGCCGCGCTCAGCCGGCGACGTTGCGCAGGTCGCGAATCAGCAGCAGGTGCTTGAGGTACGTCGCGACGGCGGCGAGGTTCTCGAGCGTCTCGATCGCCTCCTTGCGCCGTTCCGGATTGCGCGAGCGCAACGCAGGGGCGAGGATCTGCTGCAGCAGCGCCGACTCGCGGTCGGCCGAGGTGCGGAAGACGCGCAGGTTGCGGCCCGCCACGCCATAGCGCGCCAGCTCGGTGACGGCACGCACGATCTCGCGTTCGGTCTCGTCGTAGAAGCGGGTGCCGGCACGCTGCTCGCCGCGGATCACGCCGAACTCCTCCAGCTCCTGCACGAGCTTCGGGTCGGCGCCCGTCTCCTCGACCACGTCGTCGAGCGAGTAGATCGCGCTCGGGCTCTTGACCGCGACCGCCGCACGGCGCAGGTGGCGCACGTCCGGGCGCTTCGGCGTCGGCGCAACGTCGCTGTCGTCGCGGCCGCCTGCCAGTTCCTGGCGGATCACGCGCAACGGGAGGAACTCGTCGCGCTGCAGCCGCAGGATCGTCCGCAGCCGCTGAACGTCGCCCTGCGCGTAGACGCGATAGCCGCCCTGCGTGCGGCGCGGCGTCAGCAGCTTCTGATCCTCCAGATAGCGGATCTTCGAGATCGAGATGTCGGGGAACTCCTGCTTGAGCGCCTTGCAGACCGCCCCGATCGTCAACGACTTCTGCCGCACGCGCGGCGCGTCCGCGAGCGCGCCGCCCTCGTCGGCGGGCTTGACCTCGTGCTCGGGAACGCTCGCGCTCATCAGCGGGAGAGGTAGGCGAGCTTGTACTTGCCGATCTGCAGCTCGTCGCCGTCGGCCAGCCGGTGCGACTCGATCCGTCCACGGTTCACGTACGTGCCGTTGAGCGAGCCGCAGTCGTCGAGGTACCAGTCGTCGCCGCGGCGCACGAGCAGTGCGTGGTCGCGCGAGACCGTCACGTCGTCGAGGAAGACGTTGCTGTCGGGCCGGCGCCCGATCGAGAGCCGGTCACCGTCGATCGCGAAGCTCTCACCGGCCCGGCCACCGCCGGAACGGATCACGAGCGCCGCGCCGCGCGCGACTACGTCCTCCAGCTCGACCGGCTCGATCTCGCCGGTCTCGCCGATGCGATAGGTCGCCGTCGTTTCGCTGCCCGTGCCTTCGACGGCAGCGAGGAACGCACCGCACTTCTGGCAGTAGTTCGCTCCGACCGCGTTGGCGAAGCCGCACTCAGGGCAATGGAGCGCCACTCGGCCTCGCTACTGCTCGTCCGCGTTCGGCACGCGGCCCGCGAGGATGTCGGTCAGTCGCTCGACGTCGGCGCCGGAGATCACATCCTCCCCGCCCTCGTGCTTCTTGCGCAGGCGGTTGACCAGCTCTGCGCGCAGGATGTCGATCTTGCCGTGCAGGATGCGCCGCTGGTAGGAGACCTCGAGCTCCTCCGCCGTCAGCTGCTGGATGAGGTCCTTCAGCTCCTGATCGGACAGGGAGCCGAGGTCCGGGAAGGTTTCCATCGTCACGCGGGATCTCCGTTCCTGAAGGCGGGCGGGGACGGCGAGTATACCCACGAACGGCGAGGGTCTCAAGCTGAGCTTGAGGGTCAGGACGGGTTGGCCTGCGCGCGCACCTGCCGGCGCCCGTCGCGCAGGTAGAGCGCGGTTGCCACGAGCGCCAGCGCAAGGCCGACGTACAGCAGCACGACACCGAGCGTGTGCAGCCCGGTCATCGGGAAGAACAGCGCACCCATCACCGGTGCGACGGCGAGCCGTCCCGGCCAGTTGATCCGCAGCTCGACACCGTGCTCGAGGCCGTAGCGGCCAAGCACGAGCATCGCCAGCTCGCGTGCGACGAGCACGGCGAGCAGCCAGCGCGGCAGCAGCACGAAGTGCCAGGTCACGACGACGCCGGAGATCACGAGCAGGCGGTCGGTGACCGGGTCCATCAGCGTGCCGAGGCGGCTGTACTGGCGCGTGACGCGCGCGGCAATGCCGTCGGCGTAGTCGCCCCACCCGATCACGCGCGAACAGCGTAGCGGCGAGCGCGTCGACTCCGTCGTCGCTCGACAGCGCGACGACGAGGAAGACGGGGATCAGCGCGAGCCGGACGAAGCCGATCGCGTTCGGGATCGTCCACGGGTTCAGCGGGCTGCCGGCGAGCGTCGCGGGCGGCGGCGGGCCGGAGCGGTCGAGCCCGAGCAGGCGCCGGACGGTCAGCGGCCGGCGGGCCGCGTCGGGCGTCCCGGCCTCGGGCGCGTCGCCTACGGGAGCGTCTTCCACAGCTCGAGCACCGCTTCGGCCGCCCCGTCGAGCGGAACGCTGCGCGTCTCGCGTCCGCGCCGCACCTGCAGCTCCAGCTCACCACCGGAGAGCGTGCGCTGTCCGACGGTGATGCGCAGCGGACAGCCGAGCAGCTCGGCGTCGGCGAACTTCATCCCCGGGCCCGCCGTCGCGATCGTCGTAGAGGACGTCGGCGCCGCGCGCGCGCAGCTCGTCGTAGAGCCGCTCCGCGAACGCGTGCTCGTCCGTGCCCGGCTTGCCGAGCCCGACCAGCTCGAGGTCGAACGGGGCGATCGCGCGCGGCCAGGCGATCCCCTGCTCGTCGGCGTTCTGCTCGACGGCAGCTGCCGCGATGCGTGCAGGGCCGATCCCGTAGGAGCCCATCACGATCGGTTGCTGCGTGCCCGACTCGTCGAGGAACGTCGCGCCGAGCGGCTCCGAGTAGCGCGTGCCGAGCTTGAAGATGTTGCCGACCTCGATCGCCGCCTCGATCCGGATCGCGTGGCCGTTCACGGTGTCGCCCGCCTCGACCATCCGCACGTCGGCGCGCTCGAACGGGAAGTCGCGACCCGGCTCGACGCCGCGCAGGTGGTAGTCGCGCCGGTTCGCGCCGGTCACGTAGCAGCCGTCGGTGACGGCAGCGTCGAGCAGCACCGGCACGTCGGCGCCGACCGGGCCCATCGAGCCGGCCGGGCCGATCCGCTGCTCGAACTCGTCCGGCTTGGCCTGACGGAAGTCGGCACCGAGCGCGTTGCGCAGCTTGATCTCGTTGACGCGGTGGTTGCCGCGCATCAGCACGAGCATGAGCCCGCGCCCCTCGACGACGATCGGGAACGCCTTCAGGTTCACCTCAGGCCGCACGCCGAGCTGCCGCGCCACGTCGTCGATCGTCATCGCTCCCGGCGTGTGGACCTCCTCGGGCGCGGCGAGCGGTGCGGGAAACTCGACCGGCGGCGCCTCGGCGCAGGCGATCTCGACGTTCGCCGCGTAGCCCGGCGCGAGCGCCACCTCGTTCTCGCCCGCAGCACAGGGCGCCATGTACTCGTGCGCGCCGGAGCCGCCCATCATCCCGACGTCCGACTCGACGCGGTACCACTCGAGCCCGCAGCGGTCGAGGATGCGGTCGTAGGCGCCGACGTGCTTCTCGTAGCTCGCGGCAAGCCCGTCCTCGTCGCGATCGAAGCTGTAGGCGTCCTTCATGATGAACTCGCGCGTGCGCAGCACGCCGGCGCGCGGGCGTGGCTCGTCGCGCTCCTTCACCTGCAGGTGGTAGAGGATCAGCGGCAGGTCGCGGTAGGAGCGCACGAACTGCGCGGCATGCGTCGTGACGATCTCCTCGTGCGTCATCGCGAGCACCATCTCGGCGCCCTTGCGGTCCTGCAGCTTGAACAGCTCGTCGATGTCGTAGCGGCCGGTGCGCCGCCACGGCTCGGCCGGCGTCAGCACCGGCATCAGCAGCTCCTGGCCGCCGATCGCGTTCAGCTCCTCGCGGATCACGCCGCTGACGCGCTGATGGACCCGCCAGCCGGCCGGCAGCCACGTCCACAGCCCGGCGCCGAGCTGACGGATCAGCCCGGCACGCACCATCAGCTTGTGCGAGATCGCCTCCGCGTCGGCGGGGGCCTGCTTCTCCGTCGGCAGCAGGTAGCCGTTCAGGCGGGTCATCGGCCGCGAAGCCTAGTCGAGCCGGCCCCGTCGGCGACCGGCCCTCGGCTCAGCGGAACGAGCTCGCGTGCTGCTGGAGCACGCCGTAGACCGGCCGCGGCACGCCCTGAGCGTCGAGCACGCCTGAGTCCCAGCGGTTGCTCGCAGGGCTCGCGAACCACTGGTAGAGGTAGACGCGGTCGACCTTCGAGCGGTAGCGCGCCGCCGAGGCGAAGATCGCCTGCATCGCGCGCTTCTGCCGGTTCAGGTCAGGCCGGAACGTCTGGCGCGAGCTCTGCGGCTGGAAGCGGAACAGCCCAGCCGTCTCGGTGATCCAGACCTTGCCAGGCAGGACCTTCACGATCTTGCGCAGGCTGCTGCTCGCATCCGGGATGAAGCGGTTCGTGTCCGTGTAGTTGTGGATGCCCCAGACCTTCGGCGTCGCCACATGGGCCTTCTTGAACGCGGCCAGCACCTGCTTCGAGTAGCTGACCATGTTCGGCAGGTCCTGGATGTCGGCACCGAGCACCGTGCAGTGCGAGCACACCTGCTTGACGATCTTGTAGTACGTCACGAGCGATGCCGGCTGGTGCACCGTCGGCTCGCTGAGGTTGTTGACCTCGTTCCACGGCTGGATGATCCGCACCCACGCGTAACGCTTGTGAAACGCACGGAAGGCCGACCGGTAGCTCGCTGCGGTCGCGAGCTTGCAGCCGTGGGCACCGTGGAGGTTCGGGCACTTCATGCCGACCGGCGGGTTGAAGGCGACGACGACCTCCAGGTTCGCCGCATGCGCCGCATTCAGCCACGCGTCGAGCGCGCTGCGTTGCCTCAACACGGAGTTGTACGGCGTGATCAGCCGTGTGCGCTTCGGCGCGAGCTGCTGGAACAGCGGGTTCGTGAAGACCGCCGGGTTCTGATCGCCGACGCCGACGATCAGCGCGCTGCTCGACGCGGGCGCAAGCAGCGCGACGACGAGCGGGAGCGCGAGCAGGATGGAGCGCAAGCAACGGCGGGTCTTCACGACGGGGGATCCTTTCAACGACCGGGCGGTGGCGGCGGAGACTGTAACGGCGCCAAAGGCGCGGCGATGCGCCACCTCTGGAAACCCTTGCAGTGCAGCGGAGTTGCGGCGCGGGCGCCTACGCGCTCGCCGCGAGCAGCAAGGCGGCGACGGCCGGCGGATCGTCGCTCATCGGGATGTGCCCGCAGCCCGGCAGCGGCACGTGGCGTGCGCGCGGCAGCGCTGCGCGGGCGCGTCGCGCCTGCCACGGCGGCAGCAGCCGGTCGCGCGTGCCCCAGCCGATCGTGACGGGGACTCCGTCGAGCGCCGCGCCGTCGGCGAAGTGGTGGCGGTGGACGTACGGCAGCGTCGCCGGGAAGCCAGGTGCCTTGCCGAGCGCCGCCAGGTCGGCGACGGCGGCCTGCGGGTCGCGACGCGCCGGCTTCGCGTAGTAGGTCCCGAGCAGCGCGGTGCGGCCGGCCGGCGATCGGACGAGCCGCTGCAGTTGCGGACCGAAGCGGCTCGCGCCGAAGCGGCTGAGGCGCAACGCACCGTTGCCGTAGGCGCGCTCGGACGCGTTGCCGAAGCCGATCGGCGAGAGCGCAACGGCTGAGGCGACGACGCCGAGGCGCGCCAGCTCCAGCGCGATCCCGCCGCCGAGCGAGTTGCCGGCCACGTGCGGGTGGGTCAAGTCCTGCTCGGCGATCCATGCGGCGACCGCTGCGGCAAGCGCCTCGACCGTCGGCTGCGTGTCCGTCGGGAGCGGGGCCGACTCGCCGAAGCCGGGCAGGTCGATCGCGATCGTCTCGCGCTCGCCCGCGAGCAGCGGGACCACGGGGTCCCACACGCCGCGACGGCTGCCGATCCCGTGGATCAGGACGAGCGGCGGGCCGGAGCCCTGGCGCTGGTGGACGAGCTGCATCGCCACGCGAGGCTGGCGCGCCGGCAGGCGCGTGGGCGCCGGGCCGCTCACGTGCGCGTGAAGCGGCGGCCGGCGGTCGGCGAGGCCGCCTCGTCGAGGCGGGTGCGCTCGGCGAGCGTCTCGAGCAGCGCGCCGGACATCTCGTCGGCCTCCTCGGCCTGCTTCGCCTTCTCGAGCGCGGCGAGTCGCTCGGGGGTCATCTCCCCCGCGTTCTCCTCCTCGATCGCCTGCAGCCAAGCTGCTCCCTCGGCCTGCTCGCGCGCGTCGACGTCGATCCGCTTGGTGCCGACGTACTTGTCGATCTCCTCGAACAGCGTGTCGACGAGCTGCTCGGTCGGGACCTTGCGCAGCGCCTTGCCGCGGCTGAAGATCAGGCCCTCGTTCTTCGCGCCGGTGATGCCGAAGTCGGCGTGCGAGGCCTCGCCGATGCCGTTGACGGCGCAGCCGAGCACGGCGACCTCGATCGGGTCGGCGTACGCCTCCAGGCGCTTCTCGATGTCCGCAACGACCGTGTCCATGTCGAACTGCAGGCGCCCGCAGGTCGGACAGGCGATCAGCACCGGGCCGCGCTCGCGCAGCTGCAGCGCCTTGAGGATCTCCCAGGCGACCTTGACCTCCTCCTCGGCATGGAAGGTCGAGAGCGAGA
The DNA here is from genome assembly GCA_963715695.1 of uncultured Actinomycetes bacterium. GTDB lineage: Bacteria > Actinomycetota > Thermoleophilia > Solirubrobacterales > Solirubrobacteraceae > Conexibacter. The sequence goes on from OY970266.1 coordinate 246,778, forward strand.
TGCGGATCGTGTCGCCGATGCCGTCGGCGAGCAGCGTGCCGAGGCCGACTGCGCTCTTCAGCGAGCCGGTCCACTTCGTCCCCGCCTCGGTGATGCCGAGGTGCAGCGGGTAGGGGATCCGCTGCGACAGCAGGCGGTTGGAGGCGATCGTGTTCGGCACGTTCGTCGACTTGATCGAGACCTTGAAGTTGTCGAAGTCGAGCCGCTCCATCAGCTCGACGAACTCTGCGCCGGCGGTGACGAGCGCCTCGACGCTGTTCTCGCGCTCGAGCGCGTGCAGGTGCTTGGGAAGCGAGCCGGAGTTGACGCCGATCCGCAGCGGCGTGCCGAGCGCCTTCGCCTTCGCGACGACCTCGGCGACCTTGTCGGGACCGCCGATGTTGCCGGGGTTCAGCCGCACGCAGTGCGCGCCTGCGTCGAGCGCCTTCAGCGCGAGCGTGTGGTTGAAGTGGATGTCGGCGATGATCGGGATCGGCGACTCGCGCACGATCACCTTCAGCGCCTCGACGTCCTGCTCGCGCGGGACCGCGCAGCGGACGATGTCCGCCCCCGCCTCGGCGACGCGATGGATCTGCGCCATCGTGGCGGCAAGGTCCGCGGTCTCGGTCTTCGTCATCGTCTGCACGGCGACCGGTGCGCCGCCGCCGATCGGCACCGAACCGACGTGGATCTGCCGTTGCGAGGCCATCTTCAGAGTGTACGAGAGCGCCGCGCGCCTCAGGCGGCGCCTACATGGTTCGCGTCAAGCACGGCAGTGGCGACGCGCGCGGCGATCGCCTCGGGGGTGAAGCCGACCTCTGCGTGCAAGAGCGCGGGCGCACCGTGCGTGACATAGCGGTCGGGCAGGCCGACGCGCAGGATCCGCGACGGCAGACCGGCGTCGGACAGCGTCTCCCACACGGCCGAGCCGAAGCCGCCGGCAAGCACGCCCTCCTCGACCGTCACGAGCAATTCGTGCTCGGCCTGGAGCTGCGCGACGAGCCCCGCGTCGATCGGCTTCGCGAAGCGCGCGTCGGCGACGGTCGCCTCGATCCCCCGCTCGGCGAGCAGATCGGCTGCGGCAAGTGCCTTGCCGACGCCGCTGCCGTAGCCGAGCAGCGCCACGCGCTTCCCTTCCCGCAGGATCTCGCCGGTCCCGATCGGGATCTCGCGCGGCGTGCTCGGCAACGCGATCCCGGCGGCTTCGCCACGCGGGTAGCGCAGCGCGACCGGTCCGGCGTCGTAGCACAGCGCCGTGTGCAACAGGTGGACGAGCATCGCCTCGTCGCGCGGCGCCATCAGCACCATGTTCGGCAGCGGGCGCAGGTAGGCGATGTCGAACGCTCCGTGGTGCGTCGGGCCGTCGTCGCCGACGAGGCCGGCGCGATCGAGCGCGAAGACGACGTTCAAGCTCTGCAGGCAGACGTCGTGGACGATCTGGTCGAACGCGCGTTGCAGGAACGTCGAGTAGATCGCTGCGACCGGCTTGCAGCCCTGCAGCGCGAGCCCTGCAGCGAACAGGATCGCCTGCTGCTCGGCGATGCCGACGTCGAAGTAGCGCTCGGGCAGTGCCTTCTGGAGGATGTCGAGCCCGGTGCCGGTGTTCATCGCCGCGGTGATGCCGATGATCCGCTCGTCGCGGCGGCACTCGGTCACGAGCGCGTCGCCGAAGACCTTCGTGTACTGCGGCGGCTTCGGCGTCGCTTCTCCGTTTGGCGGGGCGGGCGCGGGCGTCGCGGTGGGGGCGCCGTTCGCGATCGACTTCGGCTTCGCCGCGTGCCAGCGCTCCATCCCTTCCAGGCCGCCTTCCTCGGCGGGCGCGAAGCCCTTCCCCTTGACCGTCGCGATGTGCACGACGACCGGCCGCTCGGCGGCGAGCGCCTCGCGCAGCGCCTCGCGCAGCATCGGCACGTCGTGGCCGTCGACGACGCCCATGTAGGCCCAGTCCAGCTCCTCCCAGAACAGCCCGGGCGCCCAGAAGGCCTTGATCGACTCCTTCAGCTGCGGGCCGAGCCGCTCGAAGCGTGCGCCGAGCCCGGCCGGCAGCTTCGTCAGCCCCCCCTCGACGCCCTCGCGCGCGTGCCACAGCTTCGGGTTGAGCCGGACGCGGTTGAAGTAGCGGGACAGCGCGCCGACGTTCGGCGCGATCGACATGCCGTTGTCGTTCAGCACGACGACCATCGGGGTCCCGAGGCCGCCGGCCTGATGGACCGCCTCGAACGCGACGCCGCCGGTCATCGCTCCGTCGCCGATCACCGCGACGACCTTGCCGTCCTCCCCCTGGCCGTGGCGCATCCCCTCCTTGAGCCCGACTGCGTAGCCGATCGAGGTCGAGGCGTGACCGGCGCCCATGATGTCGTGCACGGACTCCTCGATCGCGCAGAACGGGGTCAGGCCGCCGTACTTGCGGATCGTCGACAGCTGGTCGCGGCGGCCGGTGAGGACCTTGTGCGGGTAGGCCTGATGGCCGACGTCCCAGAGGACCTTGTCGCGCGGCGATTCGAGCAGCGAGTGCAGCGCCACCGCCAGCTCGCAGGTGCCGAGGTTCGCGCCGAAGTGGCCGCCGATCTCCCCGACCGTGTCGATGATGTGCTCGCGCACCTCCTGCGCGAGCTGCGTCAGCTCGGCGTCGGACAGGCCGTGGAGATCCTGCGGGCCCTCGACGCGCGGAAGGATCGCGGGCGCCAGGGCGCCGCTGGTGTCGGTCTCGCTGCTCATGAGCTGCGGGTCGCGATGAAGTCGGTGATCTGCTCGAGCTCGGTTGCGCCAGCGGGCGCTGCCTGAGCGAGCGCCGCGCGCGCGTTGCGGTGCGAGTCGGCAGCCAGCTCGCGTGCACGCTCGAGCCCGAACTCGCTCACGAACGTGCGCTTGCCGAGCCGTTCGTCGCTGCCGCGCGGCTTGCCGAGCGCGTCATCGGAGCCGGTCACATCGAGGATGTCGTCGACGATCTGAAACAAGACGCCTAGCTCGCTAGCAAAGCCGCGGAACGCATCGATTCTCGCAGGTTCGCGGACGCGCGCGAGTTCGAGCGGACAGAGCATCGACGCGGCGATCAGCCGACCGGTCTTCAGCTCGTGCAGATGGCGCAGGCCGGCGGCACCGGCTGGAGCACGTTCGGTCACGTCGAGATACTGCCCGCCGACCATCCCGTTCACGCCCGTCGCGGTCGCCAGCTCGCGCACGGCGGCGAGCACGGCGCCCGGGTCCCCACGCTGCGCGCTCAGCACATGGCGGAAGGCCTCGGCGTAGAGGCCGTCGCCGGCGAGGATCGCCACGTTCACGCCGAACGCCTTGTGGCACGTCGGACGGCCGCGACGCAGGTCGTCGTCGTCCATCGCCGGCAGGTCGTCGTGGATCAGCGAGTAGGTGTGGATCAGCTCGAGTGCCGCTGCGAGTGGGAGCACGTGCGCGGGGTCCTCGCCGAGCGCGCGCGCCGTTGCGAGCGCCAGCACGGGGCGGATCCGCTTGCCGCCGGCCAGCAGCGAGTAGCGCATCGCCTCTTGCAGGCCGGCGACTCCGCCGTCGGTCTGCGCTTCCACGAACTCGAGCGTCTGCAGGTAGTCCTCGACCTGGGCGCGCAGATCGTCCGGGTAGCCGCTCATGGAGTGAGCAGCTCGCCCTGACCGGGCGTGGGTGCGTCAGCTGCGGCGCGGGCGCGGCGGTCCAGCTCGTGGGCTGCCTCGCCGGCGAGCTGTGCGCACGCCTCGACGAGCTTCGCCGCCTCCTCGGGCGCGAGCTCGCCGCTGCGCAGACGGGCTGCCGTCTGCTCGAGGCGGTCGGTGAGGTCCTGCAGCGGGTCGTGGCCGCTCATGCCGGCTCGTCTCCTGCGCTCGGGGCGGCGGTCGCGGTCGTCGCCTGGGCACGCAGGACCGCAGCGAGGATGCCGTTCACGAATCCCGGTGCTTCGGTGCCGCAGTAGGCCTTGGCGGTCTCGACCGCCTCGTCGATCGCGCCCTCCGGTGGGATCGGCTGCTCGCCGGGGACTTCGCCCGGATGGAGCATCTCCTGCAGTGCGACGCGCATGATCGAGCGCTCGAGCGGCGCGATCCGCTCGAGCGTCCAGCCCTCCGCGAAGCTGCCGATCAGCTCGTCGAGCTCCGCCTGGCGCACCAGCGTCGCGGCCGCGAGCGCGCGCGTGAACGGTGCCGCGTCGCGTGGCAGCGTGTCGTCGAGCGGGCGCCCGGTCAGGTCGTGCTGATAGAGCGCGAACACGGCCCTGCGTCGCTGGTCGCTCCGCCGCACGCCGGAGGTCCTAGGCGCGCGACATGTAGTCGCCGGAGCGCGTGTCGACGCGGACCTTGTCGCCGATGTTCACGAACAGCGGGACGTTGACCTGGGCGCCGGTCTCGAGCGTCGCCGGCTTCGTGCCGCCGCCGGACGCCGTGTCGCCGCGCACGCCCGGCTCCGTCTCGGTGACCTCGAGGTCGACCGCGCTCGGGATCTGCAGGTCGGCCGGCTGGTCGTCGATCGACAGCAGGTCGACCTCGTCGTTCGGCCGCGTCCAGCGCAGCGCGTCGGCGAGCGTCGCCTCCGGGATCGCGATCTGCTCGAAGCTCTCGCTGTCCATGAAGTGCGCGTCGGTGCCGTCCGTGTAGAGGAACTGCATCTTGCGCACCTCGGTCCGCACGGCGCGGAACTTCTCGCCGGCGCGGAACGTCCGGTCGATCACCGCCCCGTCGCTCGCCCGCCGCAGCTTCGTCCGCACGAACGCCCCACCCTTGCCGGGCTTGACGTGCTGGAACTCGAGGACCTTGAAGATCGTCCCCTCGACGTCGATGTGGTTGCCGTTCTTGAACTGGTTCGTCGTGATCTGCATCGCGAGGTGTGTCTTCCCTTGCGGTGGACGGGTACGAACCTAAGTCTATGCGGGCGCGTCGCGGATCGGCGGCGCGGCGGCCGTGGGACGATCGTCGCCCGTCGCCGCGGGGCGCGCGGCGCCGGGACGGTGTGGGGGCCGTGCACCTTCGACACGACCCCCCGATCGGACCCAGAGCAGGGCTGCGCTACGGCCCTATATTAGTTTGATCTTTACCCGGACCCCCGCTCCGGGCGCAGCGTAGATCATGTTTCCCGCACCCGACAGTCTCCCGGCTCCCCCCATCACAAGGGAACAGAAGGCTCCGCCGGTCAGCGGTATCGCGCCTTCCTCGTTGACTTCGAAGATCCAGCGTAGACCCATGCCTTCTTCTGTTACGTGACCGTTGAGGTTGAGCGGATTCGCTTCCGTGGTTCTGAATAGGCATTGTGGATTGGTCAGGAGTCTTATGCCTATCCCCATGTTGATGATCTGGAGCTTTACTTCCGTTATCGCCGGTAGCGCGCCTTGGAACGAGCTGTACCGCAGATGCCACGGAAACGAGGTCAATAGCGGAGTAACGAACCCTTCCGTACATTGCAAGCTCGATGCGGCTGTCGCACGCTGGACGTAGCCGAGTAGCGTGCCCGACACCTTGGTGAACGTGTTCTTGTGAAACGTGCCTTCCATCGTCAGCGGGCATCTCACCGTTCCAGCACCGGGCATGACGAATTCAAGTAGCGTCCAAACCAGTATGAAACCTCTGTTCGAGAATAGGATTTCGAGCCGGGTCGCCTCGGCGCTCGATACGGCCGCTGACAGCACGAAGACAGCACCAAGCGTGACGAGCAGAAGCCTGCTGCGCCAGTACATACGGGCCCTCCTTTCGAGTCCGGGCTCCGCATCACGTAACCCGGCGTGTGTATTCAGCACACAAGCCGCAGCGACAAGCGCTTAATAGAATAACTACAACGCCATAATTTGTCCAGCCCGCGGACCGAGTCCTGGCCCTATGCAATCACGCCGGAGCCACCGCCGCCGGCGTCGCCGAACGGGTCGTCCCGCTCGCGGACTGCGGTGCGAAAGCCAGCCTCGGCTGCGCGCTGCTGGAAGGCGAAGCCCTCCGCCGTATGGCGTGTGATGCCGTCGAAGACGGTGCCGAGCACCTGTGTCGCGTGCAGGCCCTGCGCCAGCGTCTGTTGATTGACGAGCAGCTTCATCATCCGCAGCTGGTTGAGCGGCATCTGCGCGATCCGGGCGACGAGCGCCTCGGTGCGCTCGTCGAGCTGCGCCGGTTCCGGCGCCTCGATTGCGAGCCCCCACTCGAGCGCCTCCGCACCGGACAGGCAGTCACCGGTGAACAGCAGCCGCTTCGCGCGCTGCGGCCCGAGCCGGTGGGCCCACATCGAGGTCGTCGGCGAGCCCCACACGCGCGCCGGCGGGTAGCCGATCTTCGCGTCGGCGGCGATCACGAGCAGGTCGCTGCAAAGCGCGAGGTCGGTGCCGCCTGCGACGCAGAAGCCGTGGACCTTGCAGACGACGGGCTTGCTCACGTGGAACAGCGACATGAACGCGCGGACGTTGCGGCCCATCATCGCGTAGTCGACCATCGGATCCCACGTGCCGGAGGGATCGTGGTTCGCGCCCATCACCGCCGGGTCGAGCGGCGAGCCGGGCGGCGGCGAGCCGACCGCCTCCCCCATCCGTCCCTGTCCCTCGGCGCTGTCGACGAGGTCGTAGCCACCGCAGAAGCCCTTGCCGTTGCCCGACAGCAGCAGCACGTGGACCGCGGGATCGAGGTCGGCGCGCTCGACGCTCGCCTCCAGCTCCGCGATCAGCCGCGGCGTCAGGCCGTTCCCGCGCGTCGGGCGGTTCAGCGTGATCCGCGCCACCCGGTCGGCTGCCTCGTAGGCGAGCGTCTCCAACTCCGTCATCACAGCAGCTCGCCGTCGGGCACGCGCGCGGGTCCGGTCAGCTCGACCTCACCCTCGACGACGACGCCCGCGCCGAACGTGACGTCGCCGTGCACCGTCAGGCGCCGGCAGCGTCGCAGCGACGGCGGGCCGGCCGGGAAGCGCGCTTCGAGGTCGTCGATCCGCCCGTAGAACTCAGGGTCGAGCGTCAGCACCGGCGGATGGCCCTCGAACGCGGGAGTCAACCGGCCGTCGTCGAGCAGCGTCCAGGCATCGGAGCGCACGACGACAAGGTCCCCCGTCGTCTTCACGGGCGCGAAGCGCGTGCGTGGCACCTCGACGGCGCACGCACCGTCGAGCGCGGCGAGCGCGCCGGCCATCGCCGTCTCCAGCTGCAGCACCGGCGGGCTCGACGGGTCGGCCGGGTCGACCGTCTTGCGGTTGACGATCAGCGGCAGGTCGGGACCGGCTGCCTGCTCGGCCAGCAGCCGTTCGAGCGCGCGCAGGTCGACCCACAGGTTGTTCGTGTTGAAGTACTGCCAGCGCTCGAGGTCCTCGAACGACGTGTCGCCGTCGGGCACCTGCGCGCTCTCGCGCACGAGCAGCCGCCCGTTGCGCCGCGCCAGGTGGCCGCCCTTGCGGTCGGCCGGCGTGCGGCGCGCCGCCTCGAGCACGAACGGCACACCCTCCGCCTCCGCCCACGCAGGGATCCGCGGCTCGACCTCGGCGCCGAGGTTGTCGGCGTTGCTGACGAACGCCCAGTCGATGCCGGCAGCCCGCAGCGACGCGAGCATGCCGGTCGTGTGCAGCGAGACGTAGAGGTCGCCGTGGCCCGGCGGGCACCATTCGAGCGCCGGGTTCGCCGGCCAGTCGATCGGTTCGAGCGTGTCGGCGTGCAGCTTCGGCTCGCGCGCTTGGAGGAAGTCCAGCGGCACGCCGGTGCCGGCAGCCAGCGCCGGGTGCCGGGCGAGCGCCGCAAGCGACGGCTCCTGCGTCGAGAAGGAGTCCATCAGCACGAGCGGCAGGCGCACGCCATGACGCTCGCGCAGGTGCAGGACCTGGAGCGCGACGACGTCGAGGAAGCTGCGGCCTGGCTTCACCTCGATCAGCGACTTCGGGCCGCGCAGCCCCATCCCGGTGCCGAGGCCGCCGTTGAGCTTCAGCACGACCAGGCGGTCGAGCACGCCGGCGAGCGTCTCGCCGGCGGGCACCGGCAGCTCGTCGAGACGCGGCACGTCGCGCGCCGCTTCGAGCTGGTCGCCGGGCAGCAGTCCGACATCTGGATCGGCGAGCTGCTCGAGCCGGTGGCGGAATGCAGCGAGCGCCATGTCGTCGGCGCCGTCGGCGCGCAGCTTCGCAAGGGCCAGGTCGACGGCGGAGGACATCGGCGTGCACGGTATCCGGTCAGACGTGGTGCTTGCCGCGCCATCGGACTCGCACCCGTTTCCAGCCGGAATGCGCACCTGTTTCCGTTCTGCACCCGACAGGACGAGCAGATGCGTAGCCTGCCGCTACGTGCGTGCATTCCCCCGGTTGTGGCAGCACAAGGACTTTCGCTGGCTGTTCCTCAGCCAGACGATCTCGACGACGGGCGACCGCATCGTGCTCGTGGCGCTCGCGCTGCTCGTCACCGAGCGGACCGGCTCGACGACCGACCTCGGGATCGTGATCGCCGCGCAGACGACGGCGCTCGTCACGTTCCTGCTGCTCGGCGGCATCTGGGCGGACCGCCTGCCGCGCCATCGGATCATGGTCTCGACCGACCTGATCCGAGGTGCGCTGCATGCGCTGTTGGCGGTCCTGATCCTCACCGGCGAGCTGACGTTGTGGCAGCTGATCGCGATCGAGACGCTGTTCGGCGCCGCCGAGGCGTTCTTCCGCCCCGCCTACAGCGGGCTCGTCCCACAGACCGTCTCCGAGGATCTGATCCAGGAAGCGAACGCGGCGAACGGCTTCACGCAGACGGTCTCAGAGTTCGCCGGGCCCGCGATCGCGACCGGGCTCGTGCTGACGCTCGGGACCGGAGCTGCTTTCGCGGTCGACGCGGGCACGTTCCTCGTCAGTGCGGGACTGCTCGCACTCGTGCACCCGCGTCCCCGCGGCAAGCCGGTGAAGCGCGCCTCGGCACTCGCCGACCTGCGCGAGGGCTACCGCGAAGTGCGGTCCCGCACGTGGGTGTGGGTGACGATCCTCGCCTTCTCCGTCCACCTGGTGCTCGGCTTCGCACCCTACGTCGTGCTCGGGCCAGCGGTCGCACAGCACCACTACAGCGGGCCGGCGATCTGGGGCTGGGTCGCCGCGAGCGTCGGCTTCGGGACGGCGGCGGGCTCGCTGCTCGCGCTGCGCTGGCGCCCGCGACGGCCGCTGCTCGTCGGGATCATGGCCTCGATGCCGTTCGGCTGGGTGCTCGCCGCGTTCGCGCTCGGGATGCCGCTCGCGGTCGTGCTGCCGCTCGCGGTGATCGGCGGCGCCGGGCTGTCGCTGTTCGACGTCGGCTGGGAGACGGCGCTCGCGCAGCGGATCCCGCCGCACGCGCTCTCGCGTGTCGCCTCTTACGACTGGATGGGCTCCTACGCGCTGCTGCCGCTCGGCTTCGTCGCGGTCGGCGCGCTCGCCAGCTCGGTCGGTGCCGCGACCGTGATGGGCGTCGGCGGCGTGCTCGCCTCCGTGACGCTGCTGTTCACCTTGCTGCCGCGCGAGACGCGGTCGCTCACGCGCGTCGCCGACGCACCGGAGCCGCAGCTGCAATCCGGGCTGACGCCAGGGACCTCGGGCGACATCGTCCGCTGAGCGACGACGGCGGCGCTGTCGTCAGGAAACGACGGTCAGGTCCTTCGGCAGCCCGGTCAGCAGCTCGCAGCCGGCGTCGGTGACGACCACGAGGTCCTCGATCCGCACGCCGAGCTCGCCGGGCAGGTAGATGCCGGGCTCGACCGTGACGATCTGCCCGGCGGCGAGCGTCGCGGACGACGTCTTCGAGAGGCGCGGCGCCTCGTGCACCTCGAGCCCGACGCCATGGCCGAGGCCGTGCCCGTAGTGCTCGGCGTGACCTGCGCCGTCGATCACGGCGCGTGCGATCGCGTCGACGTCGCTCCCGCTGGCACCCGGCGCGACCGCGTCGAGCCCAGCCTGCTGCGCTGCAGCGACCAGCTGGTAGATCTCGCGCGCCTGCGCGCTCGGCTCGCGACCCGCTGCGTACGTGCGCGTGCAGTCCGAGCAGTAGCCGTCCAGCACCGCACCCCAGTCGATCGTGACGAGGCTTCCCGCAGCGATCTCGACGTCGGACGGGTCGGCGTGCGGGAGCGCGCCGTTCGCTCCATGCGCGACGATCGACTCGAAGCTCGGGCGCGAGGCGCCAAGCCGCCGCATCTCCGTCTCGAGCGCGAGCGCCACCTCACGCTCGGTGCGACCCGCCAGCCCGTCCTCGAGCGTGCGCCGCAGGGCGGCGTCGGCAAGCTCGGCTGCAGCGCGGATCCGCGCGATCTCGGCTGCGTCCTTGACGACGCGCAGCTCCTCGAGGATCCCGCCGGCAGCGACGAGCTCGACCTCGGCCGGCAGCAGCTCGCGCAGGCGCTGCTGCGTGCGGACCGACATCTGCTGGTCCTCGTAGCCGAGGCGCACGTCGCCGGCAGGCAGCAGCGCGATCCCCTCTTCGAGCAGGTCGTGCTCGCCGATCGAGCGCGCGTAGGCCGGATCGATCTCGCGCTCGGCCTGGGTGAGGTAGCGGAAGTCCGTCACGAACGCACGCAGGTCGCGGACGCCGACGACGGCGATCCCGTTCGAGCCGGTGTAGCCGGTGAGGTAGCGGACGTTGACGAGGTCGGTGACGAGCAACGCGTCCAGCTCGCGTTCGTCGAGCAGCGCGGCGAGCCGCTCGCCGCGGGTGGTCGTCGCGGATGCGCTCATGTGGTCAGCTCCTCGCGCAGGCGCCCGAGCGCGTCGTGATAGCCGGCCGGACCCTTGCCGGACACGGTTGCGAGACAGAGCTCGCGGATCGTCGAGATCTGGCGCCACGGCTCACGCGACGCGACGTCCGAGAGGTGAACCTCCACGGCCGGCAGGGCGGCGATCTCCAGCGCGTCGCGAATCGCCCAGGAGGAGTGCGTCCATGCACCGGGATTGAGAATCAGCCCGTCGACGGTGTCCTCCAGCCGGTGCAGCTGCTCGACGAACTCCCCCTCGTGGTTCGTCTGGAAGAACTGGACCTTGAGGCCGAGCTCGCGCGCGAACCCTTCGATCTGGTCCATCAGCTGGTCGAGCGTCAACCCGCCGTAGTGCGCGGCAGGCCGGCGGCCGAGCTGGTCGAGGTTGACGCCATGCATCACCGCGATGCGATTGTGGCTGTGCGTGCTCATGCGGCGCTCAACTCCAGCACAGCTGCACGCAGCGCGTCGTCTTCGACCTGGCAACCCGGTCGCGCCTGCCCCGGCGCGTCGAGCAGCACGAACGGGACCGCCTCGCCGCTGCGGCGCTTCTTGTCGCGCGTCGTCGCGGACACCACCGCGTCGTGGTCGACCCCGTCGAGCCGCGTCGGCAGGCCGCGTGCCGCCAGCAGGGCGGCGACCTCGGTGCGCAGCGCGTCCTGCCCGGACAGCCGCAAGGCGGCGAGCAGGCCGAGCCCGACCGCCTCGCCGTGACGGAAGCGGGAGTAGCCGGTGACGGTCTCGATCGCGTGGCCGACCGTGTGGCCGAGGTTCAGCACCTGACGCAGTCCCGCGTCTCGCTCGTCCATCGCGACGACTGCGAGCTTTGTGCGCGCACACGCGAAGATCACGTCGGCGTCGGGGTCGGCGCCCGTGCGCACGCGCTCCCACAGGTGCCCGCCGGCGATCAGCGCGGTCTTCACGACCTCGGCGTAGCCGGCCGCCGCCTCCTCCGGCGGCAGCGTCGCGAGCGTGTCGACGTCGGCGACGACTGCGGACGGCTGGTGGTAAGCGCCCACGTAGTTCTTCGCGCTCGGCAGGTCCACCCCCGTCTTGCCGCCGTAAGCCGAGTCGACCTGTGCGACGAGCGTCGTCGGCACCTGCACGACCGGCACGCCGCGCTGGTAGGTCGCAGCGACGAAGCCGGCGAGATCGCCGACGACGCCGCCGCCGAGCGCGACGATGTGATCGCTCTGCGTCATGCCGTGCTCACCGAGCGCGATCCAGGCGCGTTCGGCGGTCGCGAGCGACTTGCTCTGCTCGCCCGCCGGGAAGGAGATCGTCGCCGCGAGCGAGCCGAGGCGCTCGGCGTAGCGCGGCCCGACCGCGTCGTCGGTGATGCAGAAGCCCTGGCCCGGAACCGGCGACAGTGCGGTGCCGAGGATCCCGCGACCGACGAAGACGGGATAGTCGCCGGAGGCGCTCGTCGCCCACAGCAGGCGCGTGCCGGCGGGGGCCGCACCGAGCGCGAGGATCGACGGCAGCGCGTCGTCGATGCGGTCGCGGCGGTCGGCCGGCAGCACCGCGTCGGCTGCCGCCATGTAGAGCGGGCGGCGCACGATGTACAGCTCGCGGAAGTCCTCCGGGTCGCGCGCGAGCGGGCGACCGCGGCCGGCTGCACGCTCCCACGCGACGTTCACGTCGACGTCGAGCAGGATCGTGATGTGCCGCTTCAGCGCGGCGCGGATCCGCTCGGAGTGCAGCGCGCCGCCGCCGAGCGAGAAGATCCCGCCTTCGGCGCGCTCCAGCAGCTCGCCGACGAGTTCGGCCTCGATCGCGCGGAAGCGGGCCTCGCCGTACTCCGCGAAGCAGCGGTCGATCGGCATGCCGATGTGCTCGGCGATCGCCGCGTCGGCGTCGGTCAGCTCCAGCCCGAGCCGCTGCGCGAGCCGGCGCGCGGCGCTCGTCTTGCCCGCCCCCATGAAGCCGGTGAAGACGAGCGCACGGCCCGTCGGCAGCTTCGGCTCCAGCTCGCTCAGTGGCGCCATCCGATCCGCTCCTCGTAAGCGCGGACGGCGGCACTGACGTCATCGATGTGGTCGCCGCCGAACTTCTGGCGATACGCGTCGGCGAGCACGTAGGCGACCATCGCCTCGCCGACGACGCCGGCAGCCGGGACGGTGCAGGAGTCGGTCCGCTCGCGCAGCGCCTGCGCCGGCTCCTTCGTCTCCGTGTCGACCGAGCGCAGCGGCTTCGTCAGCGTCGGCAGCGGCTTCATCGCGCCGCGCACGACGAGCGGCTCGCCGGTCGTCATGCCGCCCTCCAGGCCACCGGAGCGGTTCGTCTCGCGGTAGAAGCCGCGCGTGTCGTCGTGGAAGATCTCGTCGTGCGCTTGGGAGCCGGGCACGCCGGCGAGGTCGAACCCGTCACCGATGCCGACGCCCTTGATCGCCTGGATCGAGCAGAGCGCGAAGGCCAGCCGCCCGTCGAGTCGCTCCTCCCACGAGACGTGCGAGCCGAGCCCGGGCACGAGCCCGAAGGCGACGACCTCGAAGACGCCGCCGAGCGACTCGTTCGCCTTGCGCAGCGCGTTGATCTCCTGGACCATCGCGCGGCCGGCGTCGGCGTCGAGGCAGCGAACCGGGGACTCGTCGACGCCGTCGAAGTCGGCGAGCGTCAGCTGCCCACGCTGCGGGGCGTGGACGCTCGTGATCTGCGTGACGTGCGAGCGCACCTCGACGCCGAGCGCACGCAGGAAGGCCTTGCAGAGGGCACCACCGGCTACACGTGCAGCGGTCTCGCGCGCGCTCGCGCGCTCGAGGATGTCGCGCACGTCGCTGAGGCCGTACTTCCACGTGCCGACGAGGTCGGCGTGGCCGGGGCGCGGCAGATGCACTTCCGCGACGTCGGCCTCGACCGGCCACGGGTTCATCCGCTCCTCCCAGTTCGCGTAGTCGCGGTTCGGGATCTCCAACGCGATCGGGCCGCCGAGCGTGCGGCCGTGCCGGACGCCGGACGTCACGTCGGCACGGTCCTGCTCGATCTTCATCCGCCCGCCGCGGCCATGGCCGAGCTGGCGCCGTGCCATGTCGGCGTTGATCGCGTCCTGCTCGAGCTCGAGCCCGGCCGGCAGGCCCTCGACGATGCACGTGAGACCGGGGCCATGCGACTCGCCGGCCGTGATGAGACGGAGCGCCATCAGGCCCTACAGATTACGGGCGCCCCGGCGTGCGCGCCGCGTGCTCAGCGAATTGGGGTGAGCGAGCCCCACGCGGACGCGCGGATCGCCGCGTGCGCGCGTGCGCTGCGCGCGGCCTTGCGCGCTGCTTTCCGGACCGCCTTGCGTGCCGTGTGGACGGTCGCGATGCCGGCCGACTGCACGAGCTGCTTCGAGTTCGTCTGCTTGATCGTGAGCTTCACGAGATCGAGCTCGTATTCGGTGACAGCACCGTTGGCACCGGTGAAGTCGAGGATCTCGACGTCCCCCTCCTTCAGCGTCACCTTCTCGCAGTCCTTGGGCGATGGCGAGCAGCTGCCGTCCCCCTGTGCGTGGGTGTCGGTCGAGATCAGGAAGACCGCGGTCTTCTGGCCGCTGCGCACGCCGAGGAAGACCGCGATCGGATTCGAGGCCGACGGCAGCAGCGTGAGCTTTGCCAGGTCGCGGTACAGCTTGAGGTCGCCGGCGCTCTTGCCGAAGTTGACGTCGACGCTCGCCGTCAGATAGGTCTTGCTCGGCGACTTCGAGTGCGCATGCGCCGGCGACGTCGCGCCACCGCTGCCGGCGCCGCTCGTCGTGGTCCCGCCAGCGCCTGTTGCCTTTGAAGTGGCGGTGGACGGCTTCGGCGGCACATGCTGTTGGCGGAAGGGGTTCTTCGCGTGCCCGCGCAACCGTGCGCCCTTGCCGGGCGTCGTGGCGAGGCTGACCGCCGGCACAGCCGTGGCAGGCGGATCGGCCGGCGCGCTCGCTGCCGCCACCGGGTCCGGCTGGCTCGGGCTGCTGTCTGGTGCGGACTTCGCCAGCACCAGCGGGACCGCGACGAGCGCCGCGATCAGCAGCAGCGCCACCGGCCACAACCGCTTCTCGACCAGCTCGGAACGGAGGTCGCGCAGGAAGCTCATCGCGTCACCGGCGTGACGGTCGCGGTTCCCGGTGACGGGCTGCCGGAGCTGCCGCCCGCCGTTCCGTCGGGGCCGGCTGCCGTCGCACCATCCGTCAGCCCTTCGGAGGCCGGCAGCAGGTACGTCGTCGCAGCGACCGACGCCTGAACCTGTGGGAAGCCTTTCGGAGCCGCGTTCAGGCCGATGCCGTCGAGCGTCATGAAGCGGCCGCTGACCGCCACCGAGCGGTTGCGCACGACCAGGAAGCGCTGCAGGCGCCCGACGAAATCGGACAAGCGGAAGAAGCTCCCGGTGAACTGGAAGTCGAACGGCATCGTCGGGAAGCCGGCGGTGCCGACTGCCGCATTCGGGGGCAGCGGTGTCGTCGCAGCAGGCGTGGGCGCTGCGGCCGTCGTCGTCGTGCTGCCGCTCGCGGGAGTGCTGGTGCTTGCCGCCGGAGGCGTCGGTGCCGGTGCCGCTGCTGCGGACGCCTGACCGACCTTCAAGACGCGGAAGTCGACCTTCGCTGCCGTCGCTGCCTGCTGAACCTGCAGCAGCAGTGACGGGACGTTGTCGTCGCTGGGCACGGCGACGCCGAGCCGCGCGACGGTCGCATAGGCGTGCGCGTAGCCGTGCTTCGCCGCCAGGCCCGCAGCGATCTGTCCGAGCGCCGTATTGAGATCGCCCTTCTGTGTCGCGATCTGTGCGTCGAGCTGGTCGGCCTCGTCGCGCTGCGGCGAGAGCACGAGGAACCAGCCGCCGGCGATCAGGACGGCGACGAGCACAACGGTGATCATCAGGCGGTCGCGCAAGGTCATCGGGCATTGCCTCCGGTCGAAGGTGTGCCACTGGCTGCCGGCGTGGTGCTCGCCGCTGCCGGCTGTGCGGTCGACGGAGCAGGCGCCGCTCCGCCGCTCGCCGCGGGCGTGGTGCTCGCAACGCTCGTCGCAGCGGCTGAGCCGGGCAGGCTCGGCGCTACCGGCAGTGGCTCGAAGAAGACGACCGCGTCGAACTGCGGGTAGTTCGCGTGGCCATGGCGGCAGTCGCCGGAGTCGTTGCCACCGCCACCACCGCCGCTGCTCGAGTCGCCCTTCGTCGAGTCGGCGAGCGAGACGCGCACGACACCGTCGATCAGGCGCAAGTGCGAGATCAATCGCACGACGTCGTCATGGCTCGTGGTGCAGCCGCTCAGCTCGATCGCCGGGTTCGGCATCGCTCCGCGCAGCGTGCTCGTCGCGCCAGAGGAGGCACCCGGCACGCTCACGCCGCTCGTGACCGTGCCAAGCAGCGACGTCAACCAGACATTGCTCGGCAGCACCTTCGCGAGCTGCTCGAACGAGCGATGCCAGTCGAAGCGCGTAGCGCCGAGCTGGCGGATCGTGTCGACGCGCTTCTTCGCGAGCGTGGCGAAGTCGCTGTAGGTCTTCATCGAGACCGCTTGCGCCTGCGCCGTCTGCGCCTGGGTGCTGACCGCGGCGAGCTGCGCGCGGCGCTCGGCGATCGTGTTGCTCGTCAGCACCGAGTACGCCACGCCGACGACGAGCACCGCAAGGACGCCGAGCAGCGCGTAGGCCATCCCAGCACCGCGTCCGGCTCCGGCTGCTCCCTTGCCGCCGATCAGGTTGACGGCCTTCATGCCGCGACACGCTCCTCGAGTGCGAGCCCGGCCGCGACCGCGAGGCGGCTCGCGTCGATCCCGCCGTCAGCACCGGGACGTGCCTCCTTCAGGATCCCGTGCTCGAGCGTCAGCCCGATCGCGGCACCGAGCTCCTCGGCAAAGCCGGGGATCGTCAGCGCCGGACCGGTGAGGACCGCGCGCTCGGCGGCAAGCGTCTCGGCTTGCGCACGATGGAAGTCCAGTGAGTTGCGCACCTCCGTGGCGATCCGCGCGACGCCCTCGATCAGCACGCGACGTGCCTCCTCGAGGATCTCCGGATCGCCGCTGAGCGTCTCGAGCGGCGCGACAAGCCCACTGTGCACGAGCCACTGGCGCGCATGTTCGAGCGTCAACCCGCGACGCTCGGCGAGCTCCGCTGCGAGCGCCTCGATGCCGCCGGGCGTCACGCGCGTGAAGAGGCACACGGTGTCCTCCGCGAGCGCGAGGTTCGTCATCCCGCCGATGCTCATGTAGAGCGTCGCGCCCTCACCGCCGCGGTGCAGCGCGCGGATCATCGCGAACGCCGAGAGGTCGATCCCGACGGGTCGCAGGCCGGCCTGGACGGCGGCGCTACGCAAGCGCTCGACCATGTCGCGGCGGGCTGCGACGAGCACGACGCGCGTGCGCTGGCCGTCGGGAGTCTCGACCAGGCCGAGTGACTGGTGCTCGAGCACCGCGTGCTCGAGCGGCATCGGGATGTGGTCCTGCGCCTGGAAGCGCACGGCCGAGGCGATCTCCTTCGCGTCGGTCAGCGGTGGCAGGTCGATCGTGCGCACGACGATCCGCTGGTTGGCGACGCCGAGGCGCACGCGCTTGCCCAGCTTGTTGGTGCGAAACAACTCGCGCAAGGAGTCGGCGAGCGCGTCGACGTCGGTGACCTCGCCGTCGCGCAGCAGCCCCGGCGCCAGCGACACGCCTGCGGCACGCTCGATCGCAACATCGTCCTCGACCACGACGCGTGCGGCAGCGGCGAAGCCTGGCTCGATGTCGAGGCCGACGATGGTGCGGCCGGTGGCGCGTGCTGCTGGCATGAAAGCTCCGGGGGGAAGGTCGTGCGCGCTACGGCGAGGATGACGCCGGTGCGCGCTTTTCTTTTGCGTACATCGGCATTTCAGCCGACGAGTTGAGGGCTAGGCGATTGCATGCAAGTAGCCGTCGACGATCGCTGGGCCGGCAAGCAGTGCGACACAGCCGCCCAGCGCAAGGAATGGTCCGAACGGAATCGCCGTCTTGCGTCCTTCCGCCACGCCGCGGCGAGCCATCACAGCGATCCCGACGAGCGAGCCGGCAAGCAGCGCGACGAGCAGCGCGACCGCTACGTCGCGCCCGAGGAACAGTCCGAGCATGCCCGCGAGCTTCACGTCGCCCATCCCCATCCCGCCCGGACGTGCGAGCGCCGCAAGCAGCAGGAAGCCGCCTGCAGCCGCCCCGGCGATCAGCTGCTCGGGAGCCCCCGCGGGGTCGGTCGCCAGACCGATCGCGAGCGCCGCGACCGCGCCGGCCAGCGTCAGCCGATTCGGGATCAGGCGATGGTCGAGGTCGATCAGCGCGATCGGCACGAGCAGCGCGACGAGCACGAGCCCGAGCACGATGTCGTGCAGCCCGTGGCGCGTCGACACGACGGCGATCGCAAGCACCGCGCACAACGCCTCCACGAGCGGATAGCGCACCGAGATCGAGCTGCGGCAGTCGCGGCAGCGCCCGCGCAGGAGGACCCACGACAGCACCGGGAGGTTGTCGAACGGCCGCACCGGCGCACTGCACCCGGGGCAGTGCGAGCCCGGCATGACGAGCGACTCGTGGCGCGGCAGCCGCCAGGCGACGACGTTGAGGAACGAGCCGATGACCAGACCACCGCCCGCCGCGAGCGCGACGAGCATCGTCGAACCCGCTGCCAGCGGCACTAGCCGACCTGCTCGGCGTAGCGCTGCAGCCGCCACGCAGCCTGGACCGGGTCGAGGAAGTGCGGCGGCTCGCGCAGGCGCAGGCGGTCGTCGTAGACGTAGTTCTTCAGGTAGCCGTTCGCGACGCTGCCGCCGCCGCCTCGCCCGACCGGCCCACGGAACGACTGCGCGATCGCGCC
The DNA here is from genome assembly GCA_963715695.1 of uncultured Actinomycetes bacterium. GTDB lineage: Bacteria > Actinomycetota > Thermoleophilia > Solirubrobacterales > Solirubrobacteraceae > Conexibacter. Next base: position 265,166 of record OY970266.1, read on the forward strand.
ATTGACCGACAGCGTGCCGAGCGGCGAGCCGCAGAAGTAGCTGTCGACGGTGAACGAGTGGTTGAGCGCGAGGATCGCCGCGTCGATCGAGATGTCGCGCGGCGTCGCCGGGTCGTTGACGCAGTCGCTGTGATCGGTCGGGTTGCTCGGGTCCGGCAGCGTCAGATGCTCGACGCGGACGAAGTTGTTGGCGATCAACCCAAGCAGGTGGTCGCCGTTGTGACTGATGTCGCCGGTAACCAAGATGTCCTTCGCGCTGCCGATCGTCAGGTCGCCGGAGTAGGTGCCCTGGACGGACACGACGGCACAACCGGCGGGATCGTTGTAGGGGTCGATCGCCTGGTAGGCGCTGACCGGGCAGCCGCCATGCGCTGCGTCGGCGTTGTCGACGTAGACGACGCCCTGCGGCGGCAGCGGCAACGTCTGCGTCGTCGGGCTGAGCTGCGCGTTCGTGACGGTCATCGAGCCGTTCTGCAGCGTGATGTCGGTGTGCCCCTGGAACGTGTAGCTCGGCGTCGCGTACTGCGCGAGCGTCGTGTCGGAGGGTGGCGGCGTGAGCGTCGGCGCGTTCGGCTTCCAGGTGCCCTGGAGGTTCGGGCCTCCCCCGCCGCAGCCCTGTCGCCAGCCCGTGCCCGAGACCTCGATCGCGTCCTGTGCATTGCGTCCGAACGTCGGCGCTCCGCAGATCAGGATGTCGTCGTTGGTGTGCAGCGGCCCCTTGATCGAGTCGCCGGTGACGAACTGGATCTCGTGACAGCCGACGGAGCTCGTCGACGTGCTTCCCCATACGCCACCGATCTGCTGCTGCCAGGCGTTGTCGGGCGCGACCGGGTAGCTCTGGCTGCCGCGGCCGTCGCGCCAGTAGCTGTCGCACGCGCCGGCCGCCCACGTCGTCAGGTCGGAGTTCGGCTTCCACGTGTTCGTGAAGCGGTCGCCGCTGCGGGTCGGGTTGCCGTTTCCGTCGAGCACGTACCAGGCCGGATCCGACGTCTCCTTGTCGGTGAAGTAGAGGAAGTCGAGGAAGCTGCGGCGGCGGAATGTAGCGACGATCTTGCGCGAGACGTTGTTCGAGTAGCCGGTCGCGCGGATGCTGAACGTGCCGGACTGGGGACCGCTCGCGACGATCATCGAGCTGGTCGCGTTGTTGACGTCGCAGCTCGCATTGCCGTTGGCGGGCAGGACCTCGATCGCATACCGCGTTGCCGAGCCGGGAACCGCAACGCTCTTGAGCGGGCTCGCGCCGGCCTGGTTGAGCGCAGGATTCGCCGGCGACGGCTGATCGCACTTCGTCCAGTAGTTGTTGTCCTGCGTCAGGTGGAAGAAGTAGTCCTGGACGCCGGCCTCGGCGGCTGCGTAGGCGCGCTTCTGGTCCTCGTCGTTGCGACTCAGGTGAATGTCGCCCCCGGCGGCACTGAACGCGGCGGCGCTCAGCGCCATCGTCGCCGTCAGCATGCCGAGCACCGCGATCAGCGTGAAGCCATCGTCGGCGAGCAGGCGAGCACGGATGCGGGCGATCAAATGCACAGCGGGCTGTGGGTCGGGTCGGTCGGGTCGGCCGTGCGCACGTAGACGTTGCTCGTGAACGGCTCGCCCGCGGACTGCGAGGAAGCGCGCGTCGGCAGCGCGTTGAAGCTCACGCGCACCTGCACGACCTGCGCACGGTCGCTGTCGCTCAGCGGCGTCGCCAGCTGGTTCGTCGGCTGCGGCGGAACCTGATTGTCGAACGAGTAGTACGTCAGGAAGGGGATCGGCACGCCGGCGCCGTCGGTGCTCTGCGCGACGGCGTCCGTGATCTCGCGCACCCGCGTGGGAGCGTTCGGGAACGTGAACGGCGGCGAGCCGCCCGACGCGACACCGTCGTAGTCGCTCTCGGTGATCGTGCCGCCCGCGAACACGAGGTCGCGCTGCTGGGGAATGAACGTGGTGTCGGCGAGGTCGGCATAGAAGGTGATCGAGCTGTCGTCACCGGCGGCGATCGCCGGCAGCCCGGGACCGAGGCAGACCTGCGAGCGCAGCTGCTGGACGATCTGCTCCATTGCGGTGCGTCCACGCGCGACGCTGTCGGTGCGGTCGTCGATGCGCAGCTGCGCCGTCAGCGAGGAGTCGAAGACCGTGAACGTCACGAGCAGCACCGTCAGGCCGATCACGGTCGTGACGAGCATCTCGATCAAGGTGAAGCCGCGCTCGTCGGCGAGGCGCGTGCGGATGCGGCGCAGCACGCTCATGGACAGATTCCGATCGGTGCCGTGGCCATGTCGAACGTTGCAGCGTTGCCGGCCGGGATTCCGGTCGGGCTCGTGTTCGCGAGCGTCGTCGCGTTCGTCTTCGTCCGCGTCTGGGCGCGAGTCGTGCCACCGACGACCGCCTGCACGCACGCCGTGTACGGGCCATACGGGAACGCGCGATCGACGAGGAAGCCCGTCGCCGCGGTGCTGCGCGCGGGCAGTGCGCCGCAGCCGGCGCCGGTGCCCGTCAGCTTCACGATCGCGTTCGCGACCGGCGTCGCACCGTTGACGACCTTCAGGTTGATCGACGGCTCGAAGACGTTGACCGGCACGGTCGCGCCCGGCGTCACCGTCACGAGCGTCGCCGGCTGGCCGTTGGCCAACGGATCGGCACCCGCGCAATTGCCCGCATAGACGCCGTAGGGATCGGTGAACGGGTAGACGAGCCCGGTCGTGTAGCTCGCGACCGGCGCGCCGCTGCCGTACGGTCCGAGCGGGACCGTCAGGTGCGAGCTGACCGCCGTGAAGGCCGTGCCGTTGGCGGGGACGTTCGCCCCGCCGACGTTCGTCTGGTAATTCCCCTGGATCATGCCGCCGAGGTCGTAGTCGAAGGCGAGCGTGTTCGTCGTCGCCCCGATGACACCCGCTGGCTGGCTCGGCGCCTGGACTCCCTGCGGGTCGACGTAGCCCGGCTTCGAGACGGCGACCGTGTAGTTGCCGACCGGCAGGTAGCCCCACAGGACGCAGCCCTGCGCGTTCGTCACGTCGGTGTAGCCCTGCGGGCCGGTCAGCGTCACAGCGACATCCGGGACACCGACGCCCGCGGCGTCGCGCACCTGCACCGCCAGCGAACCCTGTCCAGCGTTGAACGAGCCGATCGGAGGCGAGGTGATGCTCTCGACCGTGACGGGCTTGATCGTCATACCCGGCCACGTCACGACCGAGCTGATGCTCAGATAGTTTGCCTGCGCAGCGCCGCTCGTGCAGCTCGCCGTTCCGGTGCCGTCGGTGACCCAGCTCGCCTTCGAGTCGATCGAGTACGTGATGCCGTTGACCGTCGAGCTCTGCGTCGCGCGATAGTTCGACAGCTGGGCGGCCGTCATCGAGCGCATCCGCTCCTGATCTTGCTGCGCGAGCCCACTGGACACCGACCGACGCTTGTTGATGCCGGAGGTCGCAGACGCCGCATCGAAGCCGTAGTAGACGCCGAGCGAGACAAGCACGACGAGCAGCGCCGAGACGAGCACCTCGATCAAGCCGAAGCCGCTCTCCTCGCTGCGGAGCGCCGCAGCGTGACGCTGCACGATCTTTTGCGGTGTCTGTCGCTCACGCATCCAGAGCATCATCGGCGCGCATGCGTCAGGAGTTGAGCGAACGGAGCGGCTTCTACACGCCTATGTCTCTCCTCGCCAGAACCGCTCGATCTCCGAGAGGAGTCGTCGACTCTCCGGCCCCATCCACGGCAGCATCGCTTCGACCAGCTCAGGATCGTTGCCGAGGTTCTCCAAGAAGGAGACGCCCGCCAGCTCCTTCACCCCGACGTCGTCCGACGCAGCGAAGGCTTCGACCACACCCAACGCGGCCCGCACCTCGTCGCTCTCTGCAGCGCCAGCTCGATGCGCGCGGAACAGGTCCTGCACGTACTTGGTGAACTCGCCCATGACGATGTGGGCGCCCACATCCGCACCGTAGAAGCCACGGATTTCGGCGAGGTTGTCAGCGAAGCCGGGAACCCGCGCAACCAGGAAGGGCATCGCTTCCTCGTAGGAATCGACAGTGTTCACTCGTCCGACAGCAGCTTCAGGACCCAGCCGGGCAACCGTTAGGACTCTCACGCGACTGCTGGACCGCACGGACGCACTTCATCCAGTCCTCCCATGCAGCGGGGTCGTGCGTTCGACCATTCTCCTCGATGGAAATGTCCAACATCAACGTCGCGAGATCATCGCCGGCACGATCATAGAATTGCTCGGTGTACAGCGTCATCGCTTGAAACGCCTCGCGGTCAGACAGGCCGTCCATCTCTCGATCCTAGTGGGAAGTTGCTCGGCTCACGCTACAAAGGCTCCGACTGGCGGATGCGTCGGTAGCCCTTGCGCACCAGCGGCGAGAACCCGCCGACCAACGCCACCACCAGACCGATCGGCAGCACGATGTCGACCGCGATCTGGAAGATGTCGAGCACGTCCTTGCCGGTGTGCTGCGGACAGGGCGCGGCGAGCGACAGCGGCATCCTCGCCGGCCGCCCCTGCGCGTTCACTCCCGCGTCCAGACAGCGCGTCGGGCGCCCGGCCGCCTCGACGACGTACGGGGACGAGCCGCCATCGCCATCGACGTTGACGGCGACCCACCCGCCGGGCCGAAGATGCGTCCTGTCCGAATCGACGAGGCGGTGGCAGTCGCTTGCGTCGCACGCGGTCACGACGGCAGGCACGCCGAGATCGTTGTACAACTGCTGCGACCGCAGGTGATCGCCAGGATCGTCCACCGGCTGACAACCCGTCAGATTGACGAGCGCCAACAGCACCGCCAGAATGGACCGGCACCGGAACGCGGCTCTCATACGAAGCTCCAGTCGATTTTCATTTGCAAGCCGCCGAGGAGGAGCGCCGCTCCAGACACAACACGGGGCGGGCCATTTGGCCCGCCCCGTGTGCTGCTGACTGGTTGGTGTGCCAGTTGCTGGGTCGAGTACTACCAGAGGTTGTTCGCCGGGCAGCCGCCGCGGTTTGGCGCCGCGCCGACGTTGCACGACCGCGTGATGGTGCCGTTCGCAGCACGCGCAATCGTGTACGTGACACCCGACTTCGACGGGATCGTTACGGAGTACGTAGTCGCCGTCGCAGCACCGAACACCGGCGGAGCACCAGCACCCGCCGGATACTGGCCGAGTGTCCCCTCGATCGCAGTCAGGTTCGCGATCACGTTCGTGTAGATGCTGTTGTCGGTGAAGTACGTCTCCTCAGCCGTCTGCGCGTTGCGCACCCAGCTCTTTGCAGCAGCGTCGTCGCCCTTGCCCTTCTGGTTGATGAACGACGGAATGGCGATCGCGGCAAGGATGCCGATGATGAGGATCACGACAAGGAGCTCGATGAGCGTGAAGCCACGCTCGTCCTTGATGCGATCACGGAAGTTGTGCAGCATGAATCCTCCTCGTGGGACTTGGGCCTAGATGTCTTTTGCCAGGTCCCGGGAGTCATGCCGGCGCTTTTCTGGTGCGCTGGCACAGCCCGAGGCGCTCCTCGCGGGCCTCACATCCCGCTCGGGGCTCGTGGTCTTGCGGTTCTACGTCCCCGATGGGGTGGTGGACCGCTCGGACCTCTCGGCTTCTGGCACCCCGTGTATCGGCCGGAGTGCTCTCAGGGTTGAGCCGAAATGGACAATTGCACGATGCGCGTCACGCGCTCGTGTCCAACGGCGGCCTACGAGACGGCTGGAGCTGCCGACTGCGCGTCGCGTTCCGGGGCGAACACGCCAGTCCCATCGCACCACGGACAGGTCAGTTGCGTCTGCTCGCCGCCGAGCCCAGAGATCACGACGCCGCTCCCGTGGCAGGGGCGGCACTCGCTTCGCGTCGCGTCGTCGTTCTTGTCGTCGGAATCCGCCATCGTGGGTCGCGAGCCTAGCGGCTTCGCGCCCACAGCGCCGTGCCACGATTGAACTACCGAATCTGAGCATTGAAAACTCTTTGCCCCCGGGCTAAGGTTGGCGCACGGACAGGGCACCGCAGCGCCCAGCGGCTCGACGGGAAGCGAGGCGAAACACCGCACGGATGCGATCAGGCAAGGGGAGCTGATCGTGATGTTCTGGCGCTCGAAGTAGCACAGGGAAGGATCCAGGCGCATTGGGCGTCTGGATGAGAGAGCACCTGGCATCCCGTGAGGGGGAAGCCAGCGGGGGCGGCGGCGGGCTTGGGATGCTGCCGCCCCCGCAGTGCTCTCGCGAGAGCGCGGCGGCGCGGCGGCTACTTGATCGTGTCGTAGATCGTGAACAGCGGCATGTACATCGCGACCACGATGAAGCCGACGATGCCGCCGACGACGATGATCATCAGCGGCTCGAGCAGCGACGTGAGCCCCTTGACCGCGGTCGCGACCTCCTCCTCGTAGAAGTCGGCGACCTTCGAGAGCATCGTCGAGAGCGCGCCGGTCTCCTCGCCGACGCCCACCATCTGCGTGACCATCGAAGGGAACACGGACGCGTCCTTCAGCGGCGCGGCGATCGTGCCGCCGGACTTGACCGACTGCGTCACGTCGCTCATCGCGCGCTCGACCATCGTGTTGCCGGCGGTCTTGCCGGTGATCTCGATCGCCTGCAGGATCGGCACGCCTGACGCCATCAGCGAGGAGAGCGTGCGCGACCAGCGCGCGAGCGCGATCTTCTGCACGACGGTGCCGATCTTGAAGGGGATGTGCAGCCGCAGCGCGTCCCACTGCGGGCGCCCCCACGACGACTTCTTCCACTTGCGGAAGCCGACGACGATGGCGATCATCCCGCCGAAGATCAGGTACCACTCGTTCGTCAGCGCGTGCGAGAGGTTGACCGTGAATTGCGTGATCGTCGGCAGCTTGCCGCCGAACTGCTTGAAGACCTTCGCGAAGACCGGCACGAGGAAGGCGATCAGCGCGAACAACACGACGCCGGCGAAGGAGATGATGACGCTCGGGTACATCATCGCGCGACTTCACTTGACGGCGCAGCGCGTCGTCCTTCTCCAGCTGGTCGGCGACGCGCATCAGTGCCTCGTCGAGGCGGCCGCCCGTCTCGCCCGATTGCACCATCGCCACATACAGCGGACTGAAGATCTTCGGGTGGCGTCCGAGCGCCGCAGAGAACGTCAAGCCTGCCTCGACGTCCTTTCGCACCGCAATGATCGTCTCCTCCAGCGCCGGGCTCTCCGTCTGCTCCTCGAGCACGTACAGCGTGCGCAGCAGCGTCATCCCGGACGAGATCATCGTCGCGAGCTGACGGGTCATGACCGTCAAGTCGTTCGGCTTCACGCGTGCGAACAGCGTGATGTTGAGCTCTTTCGAGCTGTGCTTGTTGCTGATGTCGGTGACGATCAGCCCGCGCGACTTCAGCTGCTCGGCGACCGCCTGCTTCGAGTCGGCCTCGACCTCGCCCTTCGCGCTTGCGCCTGCCAGGTCGAGCGCCTTGAAGACGAACGTGGCCATGCGCGCCGCTTAGACCGTCGCCAGGCTGTTGTCGATCGCCGCGCCGACGCCGCCGCCCATGCCGCTCAACCGGCGCAGCTCCTCCGGCGTCGTCGAGCGCGACTCGGCCAGCTGGCGCGTGATCCGCCCGGAACGCATCAGGCCCGCGAGCGCCGCGTCCATCGTCTGCATGCCCTGCGCCCCGCCCGTCTGCAATGCGGAGTAGATCTGGTGCGTCTTGCCCTCGCGGATCAGGTTCCGGATGCCGGGCGTCGGCACGAGCACCTCGGCCGCGACGCAGCGTCCGGAGCCGTCGGCGGTTGGCAGCAATTGCTGGGTGACGATCCCTTGCAGACCGACGGCGAGCTGCATGCGAATCTGCCCCTGCTGCTCGGCCGGGAAGACGTCGATGATGCGGTCGACGGTCTGCGGCGTGTCCTGCGTGTGCAGCGTCGCAAAGACGAGGTGGCCGGTCTCCGCAGCGGTCACCGCGGTCGAGACCGTCTCCATGTCGCGCATCTCGCCGACGAGGATCACGTCGGGGTCCTGGCGCAGCGCAGCCTTCAGCGCCTCCGCGAAGCTCGTCGCGTCGGACCCCAGCTCGCGTTGGTTGACGATGCACTTCTTGTGCCGGTGGAGGAACTCGATCGGGTCCTCGATCGTCATGATGTGCTCTTCGCGCGTCTCGTTGATCACGTCGATCAGCGATGCGAGCGTCGTCGACTTGCCCGAGCCTGTCGGGCCGGTCACGAGCACGAGGCCGCGCGGGCGGTTCGCGAACTCCGCGACCGCTGGTGGCAGCCCAAGCGATTCCAGCGGGGCGATCTCGAACGGGATCAGACGGAAGGCGGCGCCGAGCGCTGCACGTTGGAAGTAGGCGTTGACGCGGAAGCGTGCACGCCCGGGCACCTGGTACCCGAAGTCGATTTGCCAATTCGTCTCGAGCCGCTGACGTTGATCATTCGAGAGAATCGAGTAGATGATCTCGCGCGTGTCCGTCGGCGTGAGCTCCGGGAAGCCGTCGACTGCCGACAGCCGCCCGCGGACGCGGACCATCGGCGGCGCGCCAGCGGTCAAGTGGAGGTCGGACGCACGGCGGTCGACGACCTCGAGCAACAGTTCTGCAAAATCGATGTCCATCGATTCCCCTATCGGCAGGAGCACCGGCGAGCGTGAGCCCTGATCGTCAGCTGCTCGTCCCGGAGACGCGCGCGACCTCGGACATCGTCGTCGTGCCGCTCTTGACCTTCTCCAGGCCGTCGTCGCGCAAGCGCCGCATCCCCTCGCGCAAGGCGACGGCCTCGATGTCGTCGGCGGGGGCGCGCGCAAGGATCAATCGACGGATCTCCTCGGTGACGTTCATCACCTCGTAGAGGCCGACGCGACCGCGATAGCCCATCCCGTTGCAGCGTGAGCAGCCAGCCGGCTCGAACGCATCGAGGTCGGCGTCGACCTTCCAACCGCTTTCGCGCAGCACCTTCGCGGGGACGACCGTCGGCTTCTTGCACGACGAGCAGAGCTTGCGCGCAAGCCGCTGTGCGACGACGCAGTCGATCGCCGAGGCGACGAGGAACGGCTCGATTCCCATCTCGATCAGGCGCGTGATCGCCGTCGGCGCGTCGTTCGTGTGCAGCGTCGAGAGCACGAGGTGGCCCGTCAGCGCCGACTCGACGGCGATCTGCGCCGTCTCGCCGTCGCGGATCTCGCCGACCATGATCACGTCGGGATCGGCGCGCATCATCGAGCGCAGGCCGGTCGCGAACGTCAGTCCGGCACGCGGGTTCACCTGCACCTGCGTGATGCCGGCGATCTGGTACTCGACCGGGTCCTCGATCGTGATGATGTTCTTCTCGGGCGTGTTGAGCATCGTCAGCGCGGTGTAGAGCGTCGTCGACTTGCCGGAGCCGGTCGGCCCGGTCACGAGCACGGCTCCGTACGCCTGCGAGAACGCACGCGCGAAGCGGTCGCGCTCCTCCGTCTGCATGCCGAGACGGTCGAGGTCGAGGTTCACCGAGGCCTTGTCGAGGATCCGCATCACGATCGACTCGCCGTGCACGCTCGGCAGCGTCACGACGCGCACGTCGATCTGGCGGCCCTCGACCGTCAAGCCGACGCGGCCGTCCTGCGGGATCCGCTTCTCGGAGATGTCGAGCTCGGCCATGATCTTCGCGCGCGAGACGATCCCGGCGACCATCCGGCGCGGCACGACGGTCGAGACCGACAGCACGCCGTCGATCCGGAAGCGCACGCGCAGATCGCGGCCGTCGGGCTCGAAGTGGATGTCGGAGGCGCCGCGCTCGACCGCCTGCGCGACGATCGAGTTGAGCAGCTTGACGACCGGCGCGTCGTCGGCCGACTCGCGCAGCTCGACGACCTCGCTGTCGTCCTCGCTCGGCGCGGCTTCCTCGACCGCCTCGCGCACCGAGTCGCCGAAGCGGTCCAGCCGTGCGATCACGGCCATGATGTCCTCGGCCGAGGCGACCGCCGGGCGGACCTCGTAGCGCGTCAGCATCGCGAGGTCGTCGGCGACGAGCACGTTCGCGGGATCGGCCATCGCGACGAGCAGCGTGCGCTCGTCGACGAACGCGACCGGCACCGCCTCGTAGCGCTTCGCAGCCGCCGAGTCGATCAGGTTCGATGCAGCCATGTCGACGTGGTAGACGCTGAGGTCGAGGTGGTCGAGCCCATAGCGCTCGGCGATCCCGCGCGCGAGCTGATCCTCCGTGATGACGCCCTGCTCGATCAGCACGCGGCCCGTGCGGCGGCCGCTTGCGCGCGCCGTCTCGATCGCCATGTCGACCAGCTCGCGCGTCGCGAAGCCGAGCTCGATCAGCACATCGCCGATGAAGCGCCCGAGCCGGCCGTTGCCGCGCGGCGGGGTGACGCCGCTCCACTGCTGGTGGGGGGATTCGGGGTCGAGCGGGAGCGCGTCGGGAAGGTCGGCCGGCAGCGCCTCGGGAAGGTCAGGTGACATCTCGGGCGGCAGCTCCGGCGGAGCCGCGGTGGGAGCCACCGTCTGCATCGCCGACCACTCGGCGGGAAGCTCGGTCGAGGTCTCCGTCCGGCTGAAGGGATCGAACACGGGAGCGAGCGGCGCCGGGGCGCGCGCGACGACGGGCGCCGGCTTGCGCGGCGACGTCAGCGGCGAGACGGGAGCGTGCTCAGCCCCGTTCGCGGGCGGCGGCGCGGAGGACGTCGAGGGGTGCGCGCTGTCCAGTCCAACGCTCGAAGCTGCGCGCTCCTTGCCGGACGAGGACTTCAAGGCCGTCCACCACCTCGGCGCCGCCCGCACGCGCGGCAGCGACAAGCGCCGTCGGGCGCGTTCCGTATACGAGGTCGACAAAGCATGGGTATCCGGAAAGCTCATCGGCGTCGAGCGGGAGCTCCTTGAACGGGTCCTGGTCAGCACGCAGCCCCACCGACGTCGTGTTGACCAGCAGATCCGCTGCTTCCGGCGTTTCGACGACCCTGCCGCCGACGTCAGAGCACAGACGCTCGGCTCGCGCCCGCGTGCGATTCCAGACCATCACGTCGGCAGCGCCGGCCTCGCGCAGCGCCCACACCGCAGCACGCGCGCTGCCGCCGGCGCCGAGCACCAGCGCGCGCATCCCGGCAGGGTCACGTGGCAGCGCGTCGATCAGGCCCGGCGCGTCGGTGTTGTCGGCGTCGATCCGCCCGTCGGCGAACGTGAGCGTGTTCGCGGCGCCGATCGCGCGCGCGCGCGGCGTCGCGCTGTCGGCGAGCGCGAGCGCAGCTTCCTTGTGCGGGATCGTCACGTTGGCGCCCACGAATCCGGCCCCGGGCAGCGCCCGCACGGTCTCCTCGAACAGCTCCGGAGCCACCGGCAGCAGCTGGTAGCGCCAGTCGCTCAGCCCGAGCGCCGCGTAGCCGGCCTCGTGCATGACCGGGGAGCGGCTGTGGCGCACGGGCCACCCGAGGACGCCCGCGATCGGCATGCGCGGGGCTCCGCCCGCCTCAGCACTTCTCCGGCGACTTGCCGCCGGCAGCGGCGCGCGCCGCGTTGTAGCTCGCAACGTCCTTCTGGAACTGCGCGTCGGTGCTCGAGAAGGCGTGCTCGCCGCACTTCCCCGGCTTCACGACGTAGAACAGGTACGGGACCTTCGCCGGGTGCGCCGCCGCCTGCAGCGAGTCGAGCCCCGGGTTGCCGATCGGCCCGGGCGGCAGGCCCTGGTGGTTGCGCGTGTTGTACGGCGTCTTGCTCGCCAGCTCGGACTCCGTCAGTGGGTGCGTCCAGTCGTTCAGGGCGAAGCGCAGCGTCGCGTCGATCCCGAGCGGGATCCCCTGCTTCAAGCGGTTGTAGATGACCGCGGCGACGAGTGGGCGCTCCTTCGCGACGCTGACCTCGCGCTCGACCATCGACGCGATCGTCAGCACGTCGAACGGCTTCAGGTTCTTCTTGCGCGCGTACCTCAGGTTCAACGAGCCGAACTTCTGACCGAACGCGGTGAGCTGCTGCGCGACCAGCGAACCGACCTTCGCGTGCGGGCGGAGGATGTACGTCGCCGGGAACAGGAAGCCCTCGAGCGTCGCGCTGCGCGGCGCGCCGAAGCGGTGCCGGTCGAGCTTGCGGAAGTGGCGGGTCGCCTTCAGGTAGCTGCCGCGCAGCCCGTCTTCGCGCGCGAGCTTCGTTGCCTCGATGCGACTGTAGCCCTCGGGGATCGTCACCTTCAGAACGGGCGGAGGTGGCGGCACCTTCGTCAGCGCGTCGAGCGCGGCTCCATAGCTCATCCCGTGCTTCAGCGTGAACGTGCCGGAGCGCAGCGCGCCGCGCACGCCGGACAGCTGCGCACGCAGGCCGAAGAAGAAGCTCGACGAGACGACGTCCTGCTTCACGAGCAGGTCGCCGATCGTGCTCGCGCTCGCACCCTTCGGCACCTTCACGACGACGCGGCCGCTGCCGTCGCCCGTGAACGGCTGGTAGAGCGCGACGAGGAACCAGCCGGCCACCAGCACGAGCACGATCGCGACGATCGCCGGGAGGCGACGGCGCAAGCCGCCGCGTGGCGTGCCGGCGCCGCCGGAGCGACCGCGGCCGTTCGTGGTGCCCGGTGGGATCGCGCCGCCGCGGCCCCCACGCCCACCCCGCCTGCCGCGGTGGGCAAGCGCGTTGACGCGGCGAGTTCCGAGCGGAACCTCGGTTGGCGAGGATGCCGGCGAGCCGGCCGGCGGCGGCGCGGGCCAACCGGCGGCGGCCGCTCCGTCGACTGCGTGCGCCTCGAAGGCCGGCAGCGCGTCGGCACCGGCGGGCGGCTCGACGGCGGCATGCTCGCTCGTCCATGCAGCTGGCACGTCGTACTGCTGCGTGGCGTGCGGATCGAACGCCGGGTCCTGCGCGGCGGCGCTGGCCGCTTCGGCGTGGATCCAATCGGCTACGGGCTCGGGCGCGGGGGCCTGCGGGGCGGCAGGCTCGGGCTTGGGCTCTGGCGGCAGCGGGCGACCTTCGCGCTTCGCGCGGCGCCGTTCGCGCTCCAGCCGCGCCGCCTCGCGCTCCTCCGGTGTGCGTCCGCTCATCGCTCCTCGACCTCCGCTCGATGGCGCGCCAGCCAATCCTCAAGCAGGACGGCAGCGGCGCGCGAGTCCTCGTCCGCCCGGCCACCGATGCGCTCGGCGATGCGAGTCGTGAAGCGCTCGTCGTAGAGGTCGACCGGCAAGCCGAGCGATTCCCCGAGGCGCGCGGCGAACGCGCGTGTCTCGCCCGTCTGCGCCGTGTCGTTGCCCGACAGCCCAAGCGGCAAACCGACGACGACGCGCTCGACCTCGCGCTCGCGCACGAGGGCGGCAAGGCGTGCCATCCCTTTGCGCGTCGCCGGCCGCTCGACTGCGGCGATCGGCGTCGCGAGCGTCCCGGTCGGATCGCTGAGCGCACAGCCGCAGCGTGCGCTGCCGTAGTCCAGTGCCAGCACGCGCATCAGCCCGCGAGGGCGCTCTCGATCGCTGCGCGCGCGGCGGCGATCGCCTCGGGCAGCTTGTCGGGATCCTTGCCGCCGGCGCGCGCCATCGTGTCGCGCCCGCCACCACCACCGCCGGTCACCTCGGCGGCTACCTTCACGATCGCGCCGGCCTTCACGCCGCGTGCGACGAGCGCCGGCGCGACGCTCGCGACGAGGTGGACTCTCCCCTGCGCCACCGCGCCGAGCACGATCGCCGCGTCGCCGAGCTTCGCCTTGATGCGGTCGGCGACATCGGGCAGCGCCTTCGGGTCGGCCAGCTCGATCGCCTGCGCCACGACATGCGCGCCGCCGACCTCGGACGCGCCGGCGATCAGCGCGTCGACGTCGAGCGAGCCGTTCGTGCCAGCATCGGCGCCGCTCTTGCGCGCGGCGCGCTCCAGCTCCTTCAGCTTGCCGCGCAGCTCCTCGACCGCGTGCGGAACACCCTCCGGCGTCAGCCGCAGCCCGTCGGCCGTCGCGCGCAGCAGCCCGTCGTGCTCACGCATCAGCTCGACCGCAGCCGGCCCAGTCAACGCCTCGATCCGCCGCACGTTCGCTGCGCTGGAGGTCTCCGAGACGAGCCGGAAGAGCCCGATCTCCGCAGTCGAGCGGACGTGCGTGCCGCCGCACAGCTCGCGTGAGAAGGAGCCGTCGCCGACCTCGACCATCCGCACGACGTCACCGTACTTCTCGCCGAACAGCGCCATCGCGCCAAGCGACTTCGCCTCGGCGAGCGTCGTCGTCAACGAACGCACGCGGTGGTTCTCGAGGATCCAGCCGTTCACGTCGTCCTCGACCGCGCGCAGCTCCTCGGCGCTGAGCGCCTGGCCGTGCGTGAAGTCGAAGCGCAGCTTGTCCGGCTGCACCGCCGAGCCGGCCTGGCGGACGTGGCCGCCGAGCCGGCGGCGCAGCGCAGCGTGCAAGAGATGGGTCGCCGTGTGGTTGCACTGCGTCGCGTGGCGCGAGCGCCGATCCACCAAAGCGCGCACCGGCTCGCCCGGCTTCAGCGTGCCGACCTCGGGCACGAGCACGAGCACCTGGTCCTCGCCTCCGGCGAGACGCACGACCTGCTCGACGCGCGCGCGGCAGTCGCCCGCTGCGCACTCGACGATCCCGCTGTCGGAGACCTGGCCGCCACCCGCTGCATAGAAGGGCGACTCGACGAGCTTCACGAGCACGCGGCCGTCGTCCTCCTTCAGCGCACCGACGGTCGTCTCCTGCGCAGTCGTCTCATAGCCCGTGAAGGCGCTCGTGAAGCCAGCGGCGCCGGCCAGCTCGCGCGCGTGCTCGTGCAGCACGTCGGTCACCGGACCGCGCCCGCCACCGGCGCTGGTGCGCGCGCGCGTGCGCTGCGCCTCCATCAACGTCTCGAAGCCGGGCTCGTCGACGCCGAGGTCGTGCTCGGCGGCGATCTCGCGCGTGAGGTCGACCGGGAAGCCGAACGTGTCGTGCAGCTGGAAGACGTCCTCGGCGCCGAGGCCCTCCTCGCCCTCGTCCTTCGCGCGCGCGATCAGGTCGTCGAGCAGCTTCGTCCCCTGCTCGAGCGTGCGCCCGAAGCCCTCCTCCTCTGCCGCGAGCCACTTGTGGATCGCGTCGCGCTGCTCGCCCAGCTCGGGGTACGCGCCGCCCATCGTCTCCTCCACGACCGTCGCAAAGCGCGGCAGGAAGCCGGACGTGAAGCCGAGCGCGCGGCCCTGCTGGATAGCGCGGCGCATCACGCGGCGCAGGATGTAGCCGCGCTCCTCGTTCGACGGCACGACGCCGTCGGCCACGAGAAACGTCATCGCGCGCGTGTGGTCGGCGAGGATCCGCAACGAGCGGGTCGTCGGCTCGTCCTGGCCGTAGCGGCGACCGGACAGCTCCTCGCCAAGCGCGATCAGCGGCGCGAACTGGTCGGTCTCGAAGATCGACTCAGTGCCCTGGAGGATCGCCGCCATGCGGTTGAGGCCCATGCCGGTGTCGATGTTCTGCGCGGGCAGCGGCGTCAGCACGTTCGGCTGCGCCTGCAGGAACTGCATGAAGACGAGGTTCCAGAACTCGAGGAAGCGCTCGTTCTCGCCGCCCGGCAGGTCGTCGGCCTTGCCGAAGGAGAGCCCGCGGTCGAGGTACAGCTCGCTGCACGGCCCGCACGGCCCGGTCGGGCCTGCCTGCCAGAAGTTCTCCGAGCGCGGGCACTCGACGATCCGCTCGCGCGGCATCCCGATCGACAGCCAGATGTCGATCGCCTCCTGATCGGGCCCGAGCCCGAGCTCCTCGTCACCGGCGAACACGGTCGCCCAGATGTCGTCGGGCTTGAAGCCGAAGCCCTGCGTCGCCAGCTCCCAGGCGAACGCGATCGCGCCCTCCTTGAAGTAGTCGCCCATCGAGAAGTTGCCGAGCATCTCGAAGAACGTCAGGTGGCGGTGCGTCGTGCCGATGATGTCGATGTCAACGGCGCGAAAGCACTTCTGGCAGGCCGTGAGGCGCGGGTGCGGCGGCTGCTCGCGGCCGAGGAAGTACGGCATCAGCGGGTGCATCCCCGCCGTCGTGAGCAGCACGGAGGGGTCGTAGGCGGCAGGCACGAGCGACGCCGACGGCAGCCGTCGGTGGTCGCGCTGCTCGTAGAACGCGAGGTAGGTCGCGCGGATCTCGTCGGAGCTCATCGACATGCGAGTGCGCAGTCTAGATGGGTCCTGCCGCTGCGGGGTGGGCGCCGCGGCGCTCAGCCGGCCGGCGCGCCGGCTACGAGAACGTTCAGCAGCGACTCCGCCGCGGTCGGTTGCTGCAGCTCCGGCGCGTGCGCGACGATCGTCGCCCAGCCGACGACGAGGTCGCCGTCGAGCAGGCAGGCCATCTGCCCCGGCGCGGCGCCGTCGACCGCCTCGGCCAGCTCGATCACGGCGCTCCGATGGGTGCCCGCCGCGTGCTCGCCGACGAGACGAGCCGGCACCGGCGTCGTGCGATAGCGCAGCTTCACGCGGTCGACGCGCGCACCATCGCGGTAGAGGCGCAGCCCGCGCAGCGCGACGCGCGTCGTCGCCAGCTCCTCGCGCGTCCCCGCTATCACGCGATTGTGGCGCGCGTCTGTGCCCAGCACGTAGAGCGGCACGTTGCTCGAGATGCCGAGCCCTCTGCGCTGCCCGACCGTGAAGCCGTGGTGGCCGCGGTGGCGGCCGAGCACGTGGCCGGCGCGGTCGACGATCTCGCCCGGCTGCTCGGGGATCCCGGCATGGCGCGCGAGGAAGGCGCTGCGGCTCGTGCCCGCGAGGAAGCAGAGGTCCTGCGACTCGACGCGGTTCGCGACGGGGAGATCGGCGTCGGCAGCGATCTGGCGCACCTCCGGCTTCGTCAGCCCGCCAAGTGGGAAGGCCATCCGCGCGAGCGACTGCGGATCGAGCGCTGCGAGCATGTACGTCTGGTCCTTCCAGCTGTCGGCGGCGGCGGCAAGCAGCGGGCCGGCAGGATCGTCCTGCTCGACGACGCGCGCGTAGTGGCCGGTCGCGAGCGCGCCCGCGCCGAGCCGGTCGGCGAGCTCGAGCATCGCGTCGAGCCGCACGTTGCCGTTGCAGCGGATGCACGGGTTCGGCGTGACGCCGGCCGCATAGTCGGCGAGGAATGGCTCGACGACGCCCGCGCGGAATGGAGCGCGCAGATCGAGCGTGAGGTGCGGGATCCCCATCCGGTGCGAGAGCGCCCGCGCGAAGCGGACGGCCTGCGCCGAGCAGCACGAGCGCTCGCCGTCGTTCGCCTCGTCGGCCCACAGCTCGAGCGTGACGGCGACGACGTCGCGCCCGTCGCGCGCGCTCAGCAGCGCGGCGACTGCGCTGTCGACGCCGCCGGACATCCCGACGAGCGTGCGGCCGGACGCAGCCGGCGGGGCGACCGCCCCGCTCGTGTGCGCCGCCGTGCCGAGCGCCCGCGCAAGCGCGTCGGCGACGAGGTCGGCCGCGTGGAACTTGCCGGCGCTGAGCCCGCCCAGCTCCTCGGCGATCTGGTGGGCACCGATCCGCGCGACGTCGAGCAGCGGTCGTCCCACGGCCAGCTCGACCGCTGCACTGCCGGCCGCGACCGCAGCTCCGCAGCCTTCGACCGTGTAGCCGGCGTCGGCTACCTGCGCGCCGGCCGCGTCGAGCACGAGCCCGAAGCGCACGACGTCGCCGCAGGCCTGCGTCCCGGCAACGCCGGTCGCACCGCCGTCCGGCAGCCGGTCCCGCCCCCGCGGCGACGTCAGATGGTGCTCGAACCGCTCGCGATCCACGGGACGAGTCTAGAGCGGGTCGTCCAGCGTCCGTGACCGAAGCCCGAGCAGCTCGCCACGGCGCGCACTCGCTACCGTTGTCGTCTGCGCAGTCGGACCGTCGCGCTCTCACAGCACCTCCTTGCAGACCGCCGCCTCGATCGGAGTAGACCGAGTGGACACGCACACGCCCGCATCGCCACCCAAGCAGGGACTCGTCGCGCACCTCGCGCGCTGGGTCGTCGACCATCGCCGAACGGTCGTGATCTCTTGGATCGCGTTGCTCGTCGGCGTGCTCGCGCTGTCCGCAGCGGCGAAGCCGAACTACTCGGTGAACTTCTCGCTGCCGAAGACCGACTCGCAGCGTGCCTTCGACACGCTGAAGCGCGACTTCCCCGCACAGGCCGGCGACAGCGACCAGATCGTGCTCTACGCAAAGCATGGAACGATCGCCGACCCCGCCGTGCGTGCCCGCGTCGCACCGATGCTCGCGCGGGTCGCGAAGCTGCCGCACGTCACCGGCGTCACGAGCCCGTATGCCAGCGGCGGCACGGCGATCTCCCGCGACGGCCGCACCGCGTTCGCGACGGTCGGGTTCGACCACCGCGCGAACGACCTGCCGACGGCCGCCACCCTGCGCGTGATCTCGACCGCGCAAGCTGCCAGCTCGGGTGACCTGCAGGTCGAGCTGAACGGCAACGCGATCGAGCAGTCCCAGCAGCAGAGCTTCGGCACCGCGAGCTTGATCGGCATGGTCGCCGCGATCCTCGTGCTGCTGCTGACGTTCGGCTCGCTGATCGCGATGGGGATGCCGATCCTGACCGCGCTCGTGGGGCTCGGAACCGCGTTCGGCTTCATCGGCCTGCTGACGCATCTGTTCGACACACCGCAGGTCGCGACCGACCTCGCCGCGATGGTCGGGCTCGGCGTCGGGATCGACTACGCGCTCTTCATCGTCACGCGCTTCCGCGAGATGCACCACAAGGGCGCGAGCGTGGACGAGGCGATCGTCGCGGCGATGGACACTGCAGGCCGCGCCGTCGTCTTCGCCGGCATCACGGTGATCGTCGCCGTGCTCGGGATGTGCCTGCTCGGGATCAACTTCCTCTCCGGGATGGCCGTCGCGACCGCGATCGGCGTGCTGTTCACGCTGCTCGCCGCGCTGACGATCCTGCCCGCGATGCTCGGGCGCTTCGGCGAGCGGATCGCGCGGCTCGGGCGCGGTGCCCGCAAGCGTGCTGCTGCCAACGGCGGCGTCGAGCCGGCGCGTGCCCGCTCCTGGGCCGGCTGGGCCCGGTTCGTGAACCGCCACCCGTGGCCGGCGATGCTCACGGGACTGGCGATCGTGCTCGTGCTGGCGCTGCCGGCGCTGTCGCTGCGGATGGGCCAGAGCGACGCCGGCAACGGCTCCACCACGCAGACGACGAAGCGCGCGTACGACCTGCTCGCACACGGCTTCGGCAAGGGCTTCAACGGACCGCTGCTCGTCGTCGCACAGCTCCCGCACGCAGGCGACACGCCGGCGCTGCAGCGGATCGGCGCCGCGTTGAAGGCGACGCCGGACGTCGTGCGCGTCTCGCGCCCGGCGCTCAGCCCGGCCGGGCGCACGGCAACGTTCCAGGTCTTCCAGCGCTCGGCACCGCAGGACGCGGCGACGACCGACCTCGTGCACGCGCTGCGCGACCACCGGCTGCCGCCCGTCGCACAGGCGACGGGCACGCAGCTGCTCCTCGGCGGCTCGACGGCGATCGGCGTCGACTTCGCGAGCACGCTCAGCGGCAAGCTGCCGCTGTTCATCGGCGTGATCATCCTGCTTGCCGCGCTGTTGCTGCTCGTCGTCTTCCGCTCGCTCGTGATCCCGCTGCAGGCTGCGGTCATGAACCTGCTGTCGATCGGCGCCTCGCTCGGCGTCGCCGTCGCGATCTTCCAGTACGGCTGGCTCGGCGGGCTGCTCGGGATCCAACCGGGTCCGATCGACGCGTTCATCCCCGTGATGCTGTTCTCGATCGTCTTCGGGCTGTCGATGGACTACGAGGTCTTCCTCGTCTCGCGCATCCACGAGGAGTGGGTCAAGCGGCGCGACTCGTCCGCTGCCGTCGTCGAGGGACTCGCCGCGACCGGTCGCGTGATCACCGCTGCGGCGACGATCATGATCTGCGTCTTCCTGTCGTTCGCGCTCAACGACGACCGCGGCGTGAAGCTGTTCGGCGCAAGCTTCGCGGTCGCCGTCTTCATCGACGCGTTCGTCGTGCGCAGCCTGCTGCTGCCGGCGACGCTGCAACTGCTCGGGCGGCGCACGTGGTGGCTGCCAGGCTGGCTGGATCGTCGCCTCCCGCATCTCGCGATCGAGCCGCCGGCCTCACCGGCGCAGGTCGCCGAGGACGAGCGGGAGCTGCAGCCGGTCGGCTGAGCTACGTGTGGCGCTTGGAGCGCTGGGTGAGCGCGTCGGCGAGCCGTTGCTCGATCTCGACGGCCGTTGCGAAGCCGACGATCGTCGTCGCCTGCCCGTTGGGGGCGACGATCACGACGGTCGGCGCGCCGGTGACCTGCACGTCGTGCGTGATCACGCCATAGCGCGACAGGTCGGCAAGCGGGACCTTCAATGTGACCGCCCGCCCGTGGAAGCGCTCGACGTGCCGCAGCTCGTGCGCGACGGCGCGGCTGTCCGCGGCTGCGGGGTCGACGAACGCGATCGCGAGTGCCTTGTGGTGGCGCAGCGCGCTCTTGACGAGCCGGACGCGGTGGACGGTGGCACGGTGGGCGCGGCGGCTGCGCGCGGAAGCGTGGTGGCGGGCGTGATGGCGCGTGGCTGCGTGGTGCCGGGCGTGATGGCGAGTGGCTGCGTGGTGGCGGGCGTGATGGCGAGTGGCGTGGTGCGAGCGCACGTGGTGCGCCGGCGCCGCTGCCGTGCCGGGTACCGCCGCACCGCCGGTTGCCGGCTGCGCCGAGCCGGTCGCCGACGCTGAGCCGCCGATCGCGCCCGCTGCCTTCCCGGCAGCGCCATTCGCCGTCGCGACGGCTCCGTGCGCCTTCGCGATCGCCGTCGTAAGGCCCTTCACACCAGGCGCAGTCGGCGCCGCCGACTGCGAGACGGCAGCCGCATCGCCGTCGCTCGAGCCCTTCGGCCGCAGCGCGACGAACCACACGGCGGCAATCAGCACCGTGGCGAGCAGCAACACCTGCATTGGTCGCGAAACCTGTGTCATCCCACCCGTCATCGGCAGCAGTGACCCAAATCGTTAGGCCCGGTACGCCAGCTCGGCGCAGCCCGTCCGCTTCGGTACTGCTGACTGCATGAATCTTCTTGCGCATTCGAAAGGCGTCGCTGTACGGTCGCGCTCGCCTCGCCGTCGGGGACCTTGAGGGAGCTCTGGGAGGAGCCTTATGCGTCGTGCTGCATCACGTCTTGCTGCCGTGCTGGTGCTCTGGTCGATGCTGGCAGCCGTCGCCAGCGCCGCGACCCCCTTCGCACGACCGGCGCATGCTGTGCGCGAGCTCGTCCACGCCCGCACGCCGCAGTCGCGCACGTGGGTGCTCGCCTCTGGCGAGCACGTCACGCAGGTCGCGCCCGAGCCGGTCCAGTGGAAGGACGCACACGGCACCTGGCACGACTTCGACCTGCATCTCCAGCGTTCGGGCGCGATGTGGAGCACCCACGCCGGCTCGCTCGCGCTCGCGCTGCCGGGCGAGCTGGGCAATGCCGCGACGGGCGCCCTCCACGTCATCGACGCGGACGGCGACGAGCTCACCTCGAGACTGCTCGGCGCAGCCGCCCGGGCCGCGACCGTCAAGGACGGCGTTGCCACGTACGCAGGTGCGCTGGACGGCGTCGACCTCGTGCTGCGGCCGGTCGCCGCCGGCCTGAAGGAGACGCTGCTGCTTCACAGCCGGACCGCCGACCGACGGCTTGTCGAGCGACTCACGCTCGATGGCGACGGCCTCGCGCTGCGTGCACAGGCCGATGGCAGCCTGCGCGTGACGCGCGGCGACACGACCGTCCTGCGCATCCCCGCGCCGACGCTGCGCGACGCCGGCGGCGCGTCCGGCCACGCGCGCTTCGAGCTGCACCAAGTCGACGCCCACGACTGGGACCTCACGGTCCAGCTCGACGACGGCTGGCTCGACGCCGCCCACCGCTCCTGGCCGGTCGCGGTCGACCCGAGCGTGCTGATCCCGCCGCGCACGTTCGACAGTCCCCTGAACGAGGACTGCCAGGCTCTCGCACCCAACGGTCAGCTGTCCGGCAGCGGCTTGACCTTCTGCGACTTCGCCGGCCTCGACTCGCAGCCGCTGGGTGTCACGCCGACCGGTCAGAGTCCGATGGCGAACCTCGGCCTGCTGCGCTTCAGCACGACCGCGCTCGTGCAGACCGACATCGTCGAAAGCGCCCAGCTGAAGCTGTTCCAGATCTCCCATTCGGGGTTCCAGTCGCCCCCGCCGATCGCCGTCTCGCGCATCGCGACCGACTGGACGCCGGCCTCGACGCCGTGGGATCGCGCGCCGTCGTGGTACGACCCGCTTCCGGCGGCTCAGATCCCGGTCGGCGCTGACGGCCCGCTCAGTGCAGACCTCACGAACCTTGTCACGGAATGGTTCCAGCACGACGCGACGAGCGGCAAGGACGGCGTCGCGAACAACGGCATCCTGTTGACCGAGGGACCGTTCGACCAGCCACTCGGCGCCAGCTGCTCGATCGACACGCCGTTCGGTTGTCCATTTCTCGTCATCGGCTCGGCGACGGACAGCGATCCGACGCAGCGGGCGGTGCTCGAGATCCACAGCTTCCCGGCGGCGGTGGCCGGCAGCCAGATCGTCACGCCGACCGAGGGTCAGCTGACCGGCCGCCGCATCGCGTTGCAGGCGAAGGCGCTGCAGACCTCGGTGACGACCGCGCACTTCCAGTACGTCGCGGGATCGGACCGCACGTGGAGCGACATCCCCGCCGCGGCCCTGCGCACGCCGACCGGCGACCCGGTCGCGAGCGCCGACGTCCCCGTCACCGGGCCGACCGGCGATCACCGCTCGAACCTCGTGGTCTGGGACGTGACGGCGATGCCCGGCGGCGAGGTCGACGGACCCGTCCACGTGCGCGCCTGGCTCGACAGTCCGCTCCCCGGCGAGGGCGGCATGACGCCGGCCGTGAACTTCCGGCTGGACCGGCGTGGGATCGATGGGGCTGCTTCGGCGGACATCGGCCCCGGATCGGTCGACCTGCTCAGCGGGGAGTTCCGCACCCAGGCCGCTGACGTCACCGCCCACGCGTTCCTGCACGACCTGACGCTCACGCGCACGTACCAGTCGCGCGGCACCGCCTCGCGCGACACCGACATGTTCGGCCCCGGGTGGAACGCGAACGTCGACCCGGATGGCGGCGACCTGCCCTACAGGGGCCTCTACAACTACACCGACGTGAAGGATGTCGTCGTCGACCGCGTCGTCCAAGATCCGGTCGACTGGGAGTGGGAGGACTTCTCCGACGCGGAGCCGGAGACGGTGCAGGAGACCGAGCACTGGGAGTACCACTACTCCGTCGTCGAGCTGGGTGACGGCACGAAGATGACGTTCAACCAGACGCTCGACCCGAGCGGCAACCTCTCCGCTTGGACGCCGGACGCACAGCACCCCGGTTACACGCTCACGGAGGCCGCGACGAGCACGCAGGGGATCAACGAGTTCACACTGACCGATCCCGACGGCAACATCGCAACGTTTGACTCCGAGGCTGCAAACTCGCCGAACTACCGCATGGCGACGTTCCAGCAGCCCGGAAGCCCGGGCGCGCTCACGTATGGCTACCAGACGTTCGGGACGCGCAAGCGACTCGTGAGCGTCACGGCGCCCGCGCTGCCGGGTGCGGTCACGACGAGCCTGCGCTTCACCTGGTCGGCCGTTGGCACCCCCCCGGTCCAGCGCGTCACCGCGCTCGCGCTCGACCAGGGCAACAACCCGAACTTCACGACTCCGATCACCGTGGCGACGTACGGCTACGACACGCTCGGACGGCTCGTGAGCGTCACCGACCCGCGCATCGCCGGCAGCGTCCGCAAGACCACCTACCAATACGACACCCTCGGCGTGCTCAGTCGGCTCACGCCGCCCGGCGAGGCGCCGTGGACCTTCGGCTACACGACCGTGGCCGGCGACAGCGGCCGGCGTCTCACGACGGTGAGTCGTGAGTCGAAACCCGACGGGGCGATCGCGACGAAGTCCGTCGTGTACAACGTCGCGGTCAGCGGCGCCGGCGCGCCGTACGACATGAGCGCGGCCACGACGGCGACGTGGGGCCAGACCGACGACCTGCCCTGGGACGCCGTCGCGATCTTCCCGGCGGGCAGCGATCCGGAGAAGCCGGGCGGCCCGGACTACACCAAGGCGACGATCCACTACCTCGGACTCCAGGGCAACGAGGTGAACGTCGCCGAGCCGGGCGGTGCGATCACGACGAGCGAGCACGACGCACGCGGCAACGTGATCCTCGCGCTCTCGCCCGCGAACCGCGAGCGCGCGCTCGCGGCCGGCGCGAGCAGCGCGTCGGTCGCGCACGACCTCTCGACGCTCTACCAGTATTCGGCCGACGGCGTCGATCGCATCGCGACGCGCGAGGCGCAGACGCAGATCAAGCTCTCCGACGGCAGTGTCGTGACCGGGCGCCGCCTGACGACGACGCACTACGACGAGCAGGCGCCGGCCGGCGGCCCGTACCACTTGCCGACGAGCATGTTCCGTGCCGTCGAGCTGCCATCCGGCACGAGCGCCGACGTGCAGGAGACGGAGCTGCTCGACTACAGCGCCTTCGGCGGCATGCTCGGCTGGACAGCACGCCACGCGACGAAGACGGTCGTCGACCCCAACGGCAAGGCGCTGACGAGCTTCAGCATCCTCCACCCGACGTATCCGGTCGTAGAGGAGACGCGGACGCCGGGCGGAGCCGCGGGCGGAACGAGCCCGGACGTCCAGTTCTACCAGTACTTCATGGTCCCGCCGTCCTCGCGCGTCCCGGACGCGCTCAAGACGACCGTGGGTCCCGACCTCGGCGCACGCTGCATGTCGAGCACCAGCAACAGCCCCGGGCTGCTCTGCCTGCGCTCGGAGGGCACCACGCCGACAGCGGCGGTGCAGCGACGCTGGTACCTCTACGACGCGTACGGCAACCAGACCGATCTCAAGGAATCCAAGACGCTCAGCCTGACGGGATCGGGCGATCCCACGTTCCGTGAGACCGCCGACGGCTACGACAGCGACGAGCAGCACACGAGCCACGCGGTCACCCCCGGGGTCGGCGGCACCGTGAGGCGAACCTCGACGTTCGACCCGAAGACCGGGCAGGAGACGCAGACCCAGTTGACCGACGCCCGCGGCAACGGGCTCAACACGATCGCCCGAGTCTTCGACACGAACGGCCGGCTGTCGAAATACACCGACGCAAACGGCAACGTCACGTCCTTTACCTACGACCTGCGTGGCCGCAAGAGCATCGCGCGGGTGAACAACACACGAACGACGGGCTACGGCTACGACACCCGCGACAACCTCGTGAGCGTCGACGACGAGCCGACGGTCGGCGCGCCGATCACGGCGACGTACGACGCGAGCGACAAGCTGACCTCCGAGACGCTGCCGAACGGGCTCGTCATGACGCAGGCCTACGACGAGACCGAACGTCCGCAGCAGATCCTGTGGACCAAGCAAACCGCTTGCAGCACCTCCTGCGTCTGGGTTTCGAGCACGGTCACCGGTCGCGACGCCGACGGCAAGATCGTCGGACTGACGACGAACGGGTCCGACGAGCGCGCCAGCTACGACAGCGTCGGGCGGTTGAAGACCGACGACGCGACGCGGCTGTCCGACAACACGTGTGTCCGCACGCAGTACAGCTACGACGGCGACGGCACTGGCGACTCTGACCGCACGGCGACGAGCGTCTGGAGCCCGCCGGGTGGAGATCCCTGTGGGAGCGGTTCACCGACGACGCGCACCTCGACGGTCAACGCGGCCGACCAGGTCGTCTCGCCGGGTTGGCAATGGGACAACTTCAACCGCGCGACCAGCGTGCCGGCGCCTGACTCCGGCGGGCAGGGTCCGCTGACCGCCAGCTACTACGCGAACGACTACCTCGGGAACCTCTCGCTCGACGGGCGTACCGACTCGTACGTGCGGGACGCGCTCAACCGCGACCTCAAGGTGACGGCTGCCGGCGCAGCGAAGCCAACGATCACATCGTCCTACGGGTACGGTGATGACGGCGACCAGCCGATCTCGATCAGCAACTCCGACGGCTCGACCGAGTCCGACGTGCTCGACCCGGCCGGCGAGCTGATCGCGACACTGGTGTCGGGCAAGCTGAGCTACCAGCTCCGCGACGTCGAGGGCAGCGTCGTCGCCACTGCTTCGGGCACAACAGCGCCAGACGCGACGAGTGAGTACGACCCGTTCGGCATCGTGCGCAGCGGCAACCCCAACGTGATCGACTTCGCGAAGGGACTGCCCGCGAACGGCTGGCTCGGAGCGCACCAGCGCGCGACCGTGTTCGGCCAGCCGTCCGGCGGCGCCGGCGGCCCGATCGAGATGGGCGCGCGCGTCTACCTGCCGACGATGGGCCGCTTCCTGCAGCCCGACCCGGTCGACGGCGGCTCGGCAAACGCGTACGACTACGCGAACCAGGATCCGCTCAATGAGAGCGACCTTTCGGGGCAGTGCCTGCCATTTTGCGCGATCGCGGCAATCGAGGTCGGCGATCTCGTCGTCACCGCAGTCGGTGCCGCCACCGCCACCGCCGCCGTCGTGGTCGTACACCACGCCATGGCGAAACATCCCCCCGCGGCTCCTCGCATGGATGCGATCGCCTACGCGAAGAGCCACCAGAGGCCGGCACCGCCGAAACTGTCGGGAGCCGAGCAGGAGGCACACAACAACAGGGCCAATGGGTTGCCATTCGACCAGAATCACTACAAGAGCGGGAAGGATAAGCTGAAACAAGGTGAGAAGTTCACCGCGTCGCGTCGCAGCGGTCAGGACAAGTACCGCAAGAACCACTGACGCCGAGGAGCCCCACATGACCGTGAACAAAGAGTGGAAGGCGAATTACTTCGCCCAATCGAATCCGGACGGACCGGGACAAGGCGACGCCGCCGCACTCCTGCGACGCGTCGCCGACACGCTCGACAGCCTCGGCGACGTCACGGTGCTCGACATCACCTTTTGGTCCGACGTGACAGGTGGCGAGGACGATCTCACGATGGCCGTCTACTACAAGGACAGGCCTCGACGGAGGTAGCAGCAGGCGCTAGCGCGGTTGCACAGGCGCTCGCGGCTCGGCCTGCAGCCCCAACTCCCGAAGCTGCGTGGCATTGACCGGCGCCGGCGCGCCGGTCATGGGGTCCGCCCCGCTGGCCGTCTTCGGGAAGGCGATCGCGTCGCGGATCGTCTCGCGGCCGGCGAGCAGCGTGACGATGCGGTCGATGCCCATCGCGATGCCGCCGTGTGGCGGGGCTCCGTAGCGCAGCGCGTCGAGCAGGAAGCCGAAGCGCGCCTGGGCCTCTTCGGCGTCCATGCCGAGCAGTTCGAGCACCTTCTGTTGCACGTCGCTGCGGTTGATGCGGATCGAGCCGCCGCCGATCTCGCTGCCGTCGAGCACGAGGTCGTAGGCGCGGGAGCGCAACTCGCCGGGGTCGCCGTCGAGGTCGCCCGTCGGTGCGGTGAAGGGATGATGGAGCGCGGTCCAGCGGTCGCCTTCGGCGTCGCGCTCGAATGCAGGGAAGTCGACGATCCAGAGGATGTCGTGCGTTCCCTCGGGCACGAGCGAGAAGCGCTCCGCCAGCTCCAGGCGCAGCGCGCCGAGTGTCTGCGCAGCTACTTTCGCGCTGTCGGCGACGATCAGCAGCAGGTCGCCGGGCTTGCCGTCGAGCCGCGCCGTCATGGCGGCCAGCTCCTCTGCAGACAGGAACTTCGCGATCGGCGAACGCCACGTGCCGTCCTCCTGCACGAACGCCCACACGAGCCCCTTGGCGCCGTACTGCTTCGCCAGCTCGGTCAGCTCGTCGAGGTCCTTGCGCGGCAGCTCGCGCGCTCCCGCGTTGATGCCGCGCACGACACCGCCGGTTGACAGCGCACCAGCGAAGACCTTGAACTCCGTCGACGCCAACGCCTCCCCCAGCTCCTGGATCTCCAGCCCGAAGCGCGTGTCGGGACGGTCGACGCCGAACCGCAGGACCGCCTCGTCGTAGCCCATCCGCCGCCACGGCGGCGGCGGAACCTCGAACGACGGGACCGCGGCGAAGATCGCCCCCATCACGGCCTCCATCATCTCGATCACGTCGTCCTCTTCGACGAACGCCAGCTCGACGTCGAGCTGCGTGAACTCCGGCTGGCGGTCGGCGCGCGTGTCCTCGTCGCGGAAGCAACGGGCGATCTGGTAGTAGCGCTCGAAGCCGCCGATCATCAGCAGCTGCTTGAACAGCTGCGGCGACTGCGGCAGCGCGAAGAACGAGCCGGGCTCGACGCGCGAAGGCACGAGGTAGTCGCGCGCGCCCTCCGGCGTCGAGCGCGTGAGGATCGGCGTCTCGATCTCGAGGAAGTCGCGCGCGTTCAAGACCTCGCGCATCGTCGCGATCACGCGGTGGCGCAGTGCGAGCGCTTCCTGCAACGGAGCGCGGCGCAGGTCAAGCGCGCGATGACGCAGGCGCAGCAGCTCGTCGACCGGGCCGTCCTCGTCGATCTGAAACGGCGGCGTCTCGGCCTCGGCGTGGACGGTCAACTCGTCGACGGTGATCTCGATCTCGCCGGTCGGCAGGTTCGGGTTGACGTTCGCCGCGTCGCGCCGCACGATCGTCCCACTCGCGCTCAGCACGTGCTCGGAGCGCAGTGCGTGCGCGGCAGCGTGAGCCTCTGGCGCACGATCGGGATGGAAGACGAGCTGGACGAGCCCGGAGCGGTCGCGCAGGTCGATGAAGATCAGCCCGCCGTGGTCGCGGCGGCGGTGGACCCAGCCGGCGACACGCACGACGGAGTCGGCGCGCTCGGCACCAAGCGCGCCACACCACGCGTCGCGGTACGGGTTCGCGCGCGGCGCGCCCTTCATGACAGCTTCCTTCCGCGCAGCACCGCGGCGATGACCGCGTCGGCTGCAACCTCGTCCTGTTGGCCCGATTCCCTGTCCTTCACCGTCGCACCCTCCTCGCCGAGCACCGCGACGAAGCGCGCCCCGAGCCGATCTGCCTGCTTGAGCTGTCCCTTCAACGAGCGGCCCGCCAACTCCATCTGCGCGATCAACCCGGCACGGCGCGCTTCGTGCGCCACCTGGAAGGCAGGGGCGCGTCCGGCGGCGTCGGCATAGGCGACGAACAGGTCGACGACCGGCGTGCCGAGCGCGTGCTCGCTGGAGGCGAGCAGCATCCGCTCGATCCCAGCCGCCCAGCCGATGCCCGGCGTCGGCGGGCCGCCGAGCTGCTCGACGAGGCCGTCGTAGCGGCCGCCGCCGGCGACGCCGCTCTGCGCCCCGAGCGCGTCGCTCGTGAACTCGAACAGCGTGCGCGTGTAGTAGTCGAGCCCGCGCACGAGCGTCGGGTCCAGCTCATAGGCGAGGCCGGCGCCGTCGAGCAGCGAGCGCACCTCGGCGAAGTGCTCGGCGTCCTCGCCGCTGATGCGGTCGAGCAGCAAGGGAGCCCCGGCCATCACCGCGCGCGTGCCGGGGTGGTCGGCGTCGAACGCACGCAACGGGTTCAGCTCGATCCGGCCGCGCACCTCCTCACTCAGCTCGTCCTCGTGCGCGCGCAGGTATGCCTGCAACTCGTCGCGGTAGGCGGCGCGCGTCGCGGGCGTGCCGAGGCTCGACAGCCGCAGCCGCAGGTCACGCACGCCGACGGCTTCGAGCAGTTCGGCGAGCAGCAAGATCGACTCCGCGTCGACCGCGGGATCGGCCGAGCCGATCGCCTCCGTGCCGACCTGCCAGAACTGGCGGAAGCGACCGGCCTGCGCGCGCTCGTAGCGGAAGAACGAAGACAGGTACCAGAGCTTCACCGGCTGCGGCAGCTTGTGCATGCCGTGCTCGACGTAGGCGCGGCAGACGGGCGCGGTCCCCTCCGGACGCAGCGTGATCGAGCGGCCGCCGCCGTCGTCGAAGGTGTACATCTCCTTCTGCACGATGTCGGTCGACTCGCCGACGCCGCGCGCGAACAACTCGGTCGCCTCGAACGTCGGCGTCTCGATCCGCTGGTAGCCGGCAGCGCCGAGGACCTGGCGCGCAGCGGCCTCGAGCGCGTCGCGGCGCGCTGCTGCGTCGGGCAGCACGTCGTAGGTGCCGCGGGGGGCCTGGACCTTCATGCAGGCGGGAACGCTATCGCGCGAGCGCGGCGAGGAAGGGATTGCTCGCGCGCTCTTGCCCGAGCGTCGTGAGGCCCATGTGGCCCGGGTGCACGACCGTCTCGTCCGGATACGCGTCGAGCAGCGTCCCGATCGACGCGATCAGCGTCGCGTGGTCGGCGCCCGGCAGGTCGGTGCGGCCGACCGAGCCCTGGAACAGCACGTCGCCGGAGAACAGCGCCGGCGGGCTGTCGCCGTCGGCCGCGAGCGCGTAGGTCACATGCCCGGGGCTGTGGCCGGGCGTGAAGACGACGTCGAACGTCAGGCCGGCCAGCTCGAGCTGCTCGCCGCCCTTCACGAGCACGTCGGCCTCGTAGCTCTCGAACGGGCCGAAGCCGGGCCATGGCACGTAGCGCATGATGTCGGCGAGCACGCCGCGCTCGAGCTGCGGGCAGTAGACGGGCGCGCCGGTCGCCTTCGCGAGCGGCGCGACGGCACCGACATGGTCGAAGTGCGTGTGCGTGAGCAGGATCGCATCGACTGTCACGCCAAGCTCCTCGATCGCCTCCAGCAGCCGCGGCGCCTCCTCCCCCGGGTCGACGACGATCGCGTGGGCACCGCCCTGCGCCCGCACGATGTAGCAGTTCTCCTGGACCGGCCCGACGGTGTAGACGCGCGCGTCGATCATCCGCCGTCCGCTACGTCCTTCTTCGCCCGCTCCTGCAGCTTGCGCGCCTGACGGCGGCGGTAGATGAAGAGGTCGGTGTAGTAGCCGAGCGGCACGTAGATCGCGAGCATGAAGACGGCGATCCCGATCTTCGGCCCGATCTGCTGGTGGCGGAAGAAGAAGACCAGCAGCACGAAGAACATCGCCGTCGCGATGAACGCGCGGTTGAGCGCAGCGCGCCATGTCGGCGGGGTGTCGAGCCGGGCGGCGCGGCGAGCGGCGGCCGTGTCGCGCGTGGAGCCCTTGCCGCCGCGCTCGCTCGCCGTGGGCTTGCGACCCGTGCGCCCGCGCACCTCGACCTGGCCCGCAGCGTTGCCGCGGTGCTTCGTCTGGCGCTTCTTCTTCGTGGGAGCCATCTCGCTAGGAGCTTAGTTGGTCGAGGGCGTGTTCGATCGTGTGCTTCACGGGGTCGAAGCCGGGGATCGGCAGGTCGTCGGGAAAGCCGTCGAAGGCGGCTCGCGGCGCGAGGCCGACCAGCTCGGCGGCGGCGATCGGAGCGTGCGCGCGGATCCGCTCGACGATCGCGGCGAGCGGAGCGTCGTGCGGGCGCTCGACGTTCATCGAGATCTGGATCGTGCGCCGACGCTCGAGCTGGAGCCCGATCGCGCGCAGGCCTGCGATGCCCTCGCTGCCGCCCTCGCGGATGCGCGAGGCGATCGCACGCGCTTGCTCGAGCGTTGCGGGCGACTGCAACGTGACGTTGAAGGCGACGAGCGGCGGGCGGGCGGCGACGAGCGTCGTGCCGGCGGTCGGGTGGGCCGCGGCGGCGCGCGCCATCCGCGGCGCGAAGTCGACCGCCACCTCCCCCGCCGCGATCCGCCGCGCGAGCTCGGCCGGACCGCCGCGGCGCAGCTCCGCGCGCGTGCGTCCCTGCGCGAGCGCGCCGTACAGCAGCACCGGCAGCTCCAGCTCCCGCGCGAGCAGGTCGCCCAGCACGAGCGCCTCGGCGCAAGCCGCACCGCGGGTCGCGGCGTCAAGGTGGACGATCGGTGCGACGTCGAGCGCGCCGACGTGCGGGTGGACGCCTGCGTGCGCGCGCAGGTCGATCCGCTCGACGGCGACACGGGCCCCACTCAGCACTGCCGGCGCGAGGTTGCCGGGCTCGCCCGCGAGCGTGAAGACGGAGCGGTTGTGGTCCGCGTCGCGGTGGACGTCGAGCAGGCGGATGCCGGGCGCGCCGGCAAACGCGTCCGCGACCGCGTCGATCGTCGCGCCGTCGCGGCCCTCGGAGATGTTCGGGACGGCGAGCAGCACCCGGGCGGCGTCCCTCGGCGAAGCCCTAGAGGACCCAGCGACCGGCGTCGAGCACGCGCGTGTCGCCGACGACGAGCGTCGGGTCGAGCACGACGACGTCGAGGTGGATCGGGACGGACACCGTTCCACCGATCCCCGCACTCGCACCGAAGGCGACGTGAATCGTGCCGAGGATCTTCTCGTCCTCCAGCACGTTGCCGGTCAGGATCGCCGCGTCGTTCGTGCCGACGCCGAGCTCGGCGAGGTTCGTGCCGAGCGGGCCGTGCGCTCGCAGCAACTCGATGAACTGCGGGCCGAGCGGGCCCTGCGCGTCGGTGAGGATGCCGTCCTCGACGGTCAGCAGCACCGGCTCCGGCGAGATCCCGAGCGGCGCGAGGCTCGTCGGCGCGAGCCGTCCGCTGCCGCCGAGCGGCGCGACGAAGCCCTCGCCGGCCGGCAGGTTGCCGAAGGCGTGCTTCGCGGTGATGTCGCCGTAGTCGGGGATGCCGGCACGACCGCTGAGGTCGAGCGTGAGGTCGGAGCCGTGCGGACAGCTGACGTGCGCGCTGTCGGAGCGGTCGAGCAGCTCGGTGATCGCCTCCGTGCGCGCCTTCAGCGCGTCGAAGTCGACGGCCATCACGCGGGCGAGCATGTCGGCGGTGACGCCCGGGAGCGTCGCGCCACGGGCGCCGGCATCGGAGGCGGCCTTCCGTGCACGCGTGTGCGAGAGCGAGCGGGTCGTCGGCGCGAGGTAGACGTCGCAGGCTGCGAGCGCCGCGGCGATCGGCGGCGGCGGCTCCGTCCCGTCGGTCGCGCGCTCGTCCATCAGCGCAAGCACGGCGTCGGCACCATGCCGCGCCGCCATCTCCCGCATCGCCTCCGCCAGCTCCCGCGACTCCGGGTCGCCGATCACCAGCACGTTCTCGCCGGAGCGAATGTCGAGGCAGCGCTCGACGACGGTCATCAGCGCACGGTCGAGGTCGGAGGTCGTGGACATCGTCGGCGGGACGCTACCGCGAGTCGCCGCTCGCCGCCTCCTCACCACGCGGCAATCCCGCACCGGCCGCCGCTAGACTCCCGGTCCCCCGCCGGAGTAGCTCAGTCGGTTAGAGCAGCGGAATCATAATCCGCGTGTCGGGGGTTCGAGTCCCTCCTCCGGCACTAACGCGATCCACCGAAGTAGCATCCTGCCAATGGGCTCCGTCCGTCTCACCGCACCGCTCGTCCCGCGCGGACCTGCTGCCGCGGTGGTGCTCGACGACGCGACCGTCGCGACGGTCGGCGAGGGCGCGAAGCAGTTCCCGGTCGCGGCGACGGTCAACGGCTACGTGTGGCGGACGACTATCTTCCGGCGCGGTGGCGACGCCCTGCTCGGGCTGAGCCGTGCGGTGCGGGAGGCAGCCGGCGTCGAGCCGGGCGACACGGTCGACGTCGAGCTGGTGCTCGACACCGCTCCGCGCGAGGTCGAGGTGCCAGCTGCGCTCGCTGTGGCGCTGGACGCCGATCCCGCAGTCCGCGCCACCTTCGACGGCCTCGCGTTCACCCATCGCAAGGAGTTCGCGCGCTGGGTCGAGGAGGCCAAGCGCGAGGAGACGCGGGAGCGGCGCGTCAGGAAGGCGATCGAGATGCTGCGCGCGGGCCAGACGCGGTCGTAGCCGCGCGCCGCGCGGCACGCAAACGGGGCGGCGCGCTCGGCCACGGGAACGCCGCGCGACCCTTAGCGCCTCCCCCGCCGCGCCCCCGGCCCCTCCTCGAAGCGCCGCCGGTCCCGCTTCGTCGGGCGTGCGCCGCCCTCGCCGCCAGACCCCGCAGGCCGCGCCAGCCGTCGCTCGGCCGCTGCCTGCTCGCGTGCCTCGATGCTCTCCGGCGTCTCCTCGTACAGCAGCGCTGCGACGCTCGCGGGGCCGCGGTGCCGGCTCGCCCCCTGCACGACGACGCTGCGGCGGACCTCGCCGACGGTGATCTCGACCGCGTCGCCGGCCTGGATCTCCTTGCTCGGCTTCACGCGCTGGCCGTTCACGCGCACGCGCCCGCCGGTGACCGCCTCGACCGCCAACGCACGCGTCTTGACGAAGCGGGCTGCCCACAGCCACTTGTCGACGCGCACCGGCTCAGACGTCCGCTCCATCGGCCCATCGTCTCACGCCGGACAATTCAACCCCCACAATCGAGCGGGCGCCTAATCGCACCGAAAACCCGGACCTCGGCTATAGTCGCTCGATGGGGACTCGACCTGTCGAGGGTCGCGCCTCTCGTGCTGTCCGTTCGTCCGCGACCTCGCGGGCGGGCGTAGTCGCGGCGGGGGACGTGGCGTGGATGCTTGCCGTGCCGTGCGTGGTCATGGTGCTCGGCGCGATGCTGCTGCTCGGCGGGCCGCTCGGACGCCTGCTCGACAACAGCGCCCCGACGGACTTCTGGCCGGCGATCGTTCAGAGCCATGGCGTTCAGCCGGAGCCGACCGAGCAAGGTCGCTACGTCGTCTCGCTCGCCGCTCCGGTGCTGCTCTCGGCGCTCGTGCTCCTGAGCCTGCGGCGGACGATTCGCCTGCGAGCCGGCATGACGCGCCTGCTCGTCGGCGCGACGCAGCTGCTGGCCGGCCTCTTCGCGCTCACGTTCCTGACGCTTGTCGCGCATTCGAAAAGCAAGTTCGGCGCCTTCTGGGAGCCGCGCGCGTACTGGACCTGGCCGACGATCGCCGTCGCATGCGTGCTGGCGATCGCGGCGCTCGGGCTGAGCGCTCCGCGCTACCGCGATCGCGTCGCCGGGGTGCTGCGGGAGACGCGCGCGCGGCAGCTGATCGCGTTCGCGATCGCCGCCGCCGTCACCGTCTGCTGGCTGCTGACGGCCGTCAACAGCGACGCCTCCGTCGGACGCGCGACGCAAACCTTCGAGGAATACCCGCAGGCATTCGAGATGGCCTGGGCCGCACTCAGCGGCCAGGGGCCGCTCGTCGGGATCCACTCCCTATACAGCCACATCACGCCGTACATAACGGCCGGCTCGATGGCGTTGTTCGGCGCGACGATGACGGTCTACAGCGTCACCATGGTGAGTCTCACCGGCCTGGGGATGCTTGCGGTCTTCGCGACGATGCGCCGCGTCGCGCGGAGCTCGATTGGCGGGCTGCTGCTGTTCCTGCCATTCGTCGCCACCTCGTTCTTCATGATAAAGGGGACGCTCGTCGATCGACTGAGCCTGGTCAGCCTGTTCAGCGCGTTCCCGGAACGCTATGTCGGTCCGTTCGTGATCCTGTGGCTGACGGCGCGCCACCTCGACCGCGCGCAACCACGCCGAACCTCGCTGCTGTTCCTGGCCGTCGGCCTCGTGCTGTTCAACGACTTCGAGTTCGGCCTCGCGGTGCTCGGCGGCACGCTCGCCGCGGTCCTGTGGACGCAGGAGTCCCTCGCGCTGCGAGCACTCGCCACGTTGCTCGGAACGGCGGCGCTGGGCCTGCTCGGTGGCGCAGCGATCGTGAGTGCGCTCACGTTGATCGTGAGCGGCACCTTCCCCCACTTCTCGTGGCTGCTCACGTACGTGAGAATCTACGGCAGCGCCGGCTGGGCGCTCTGGCCGATGCCGCGGATCGGTGTCTTCCTCGTCCTCTACATGACCTTCGCCGTCGCGATCGTCACGGCGACGGTGCGCGCAGCACGCCGTCATCCCGATCGGCTGCTGACCGGCATGCTCGCCTTCGGCGGGATC
Organism: uncultured Actinomycetes bacterium; assembly: GCA_963715695.1. Taxonomy (GTDB): domain Bacteria; phylum Actinomycetota; class Thermoleophilia; order Solirubrobacterales; family Solirubrobacteraceae; genus Conexibacter. The sequence goes on from OY970266.1 coordinate 300,670, forward strand.
TTCGGCCTGGGCACGTTCGCCTACTACGTCGGCCAATCGCACCCGGAGAACTTGATCGAGATCTTCCCCTCGTGGGCGATATCGGTCGCGCTGCTGACGGTCGCCGTGCTGCGCTCGCGGGCCACACACGGCAGCCGCCTGCCCACGCTTCCGGAGTTTGCCGTGCTGTTCACGTTCGGGCTCTTCGCCTGCTCGCTCGCACAGGTCCCGCTGCCGTGGAAGCAGGTCCAGCGCATCGGGCTCACGACACCGACGCCGATCTTCACGCACAACTCGATCGAGCGCTTCATGGCTGCCGACACGAGACGCGGCGAGGCCGTGCTGCTGCTCAACCGCCTACCGCATCGCCTCGCCTACGACCTCGGTCTCAACGATGTGGTGCAGTACCCGTCCGGCATCGCCGTGATGCCGCTCAGATCGATGCTCGACGAATCGATCCAGCGGCTGCGTGCAGCTCATGGCCACGTGGCCTTCGCCTGGGCGCAGGACCTGCTCGAAGAAGAGATGCAGACGCTCAACGCAGCCGGTTTCGTCGTCACACGACACTTCGACGACCCCTTCATACAGGGCGGCGTGCCCGGCGCCTACCTCGAGCTGCGCGACGACGTCGGAGCGAGATCCAGATGAGCTGAGGGCCGCGCGGCCCGCTCACCGCCGCCGACCACCGCATCGACGAGATAGAGCGGCCGGCCCAGCACCTGCGTGTGCACGCGCGCGAGGTAGCGGCCGATGATGCCGGCGCTGATCAGCTGCATCCCGCCGAAGAACAGCACGGCGACGAGCAGCACGATCGACGGCGAGGCGCTGACCTCGCCGACCAGTGCGAGCAGCAGGATCACCGCGCCCGCCAAGCCGCTCAGCAGCGACAGCGCGGTGCCGACGTAGCTCGCCAGCCGCAGCGGCACGTCGGAGAACGACGTCAGCGCCTCGAACGCGAGCCGTATCAGCGCAGGATAGGACGCCCCCCGGCCGGCGAGCCGATCGGAGCGGCGGTACTCGATCGGCACCTGCTCGTAGCCGACCCAGGCGACCATCCCGCGCAGGAAGCGCCGCCGCTCGGGCATCCCCCGCACGACGTCCACGACGCGCCGCGACATCACGCGGAAGTCGCCGGCCTGCCCCTGATAGGGCGTCCGCGACAACCGCTCCATCATCACGTAGAAGCCGGTCGCGAGCACGCGCTTGAGCAGGCTCTCGTCACGGCCGATGCGACGTGCATAGACGACGTCCGCGCCGGCCTCGTCGGCTCGCCCGAGCATCGCCGGGATCAGCTCGGGCGGGTCCTGCAAGTCGGCGTGCAGCAAGCCGACAAATGCGCCCCGCGCGTGGTCCATCCCGGCGGACATCGCGATCTCCATGCCGAAGTTGCGCGACAGCTGGACGAGCACGACGTTGCTGCGTTCGCGCGCGATCGCGCCGACCAGCTCCGCCGAGCGGTCAGCCGAGCCGTCGTCGACGTAGACGATCTCGTAGTCGCCGTCGAGCGGCGCGAACGCGCTGTCGAGGCGGCGCTGCAGCTCCGGCAGCACCTCCTCCTCGTTGAACACCGGGATGACGACGGAGACGCGCGGTGCGTCGTCCGCCGCACCGGCGCGGCCTAGCGTGCCCTCACCACCATCGCTCATCGACTGCCATCCCCCGATTTGCAGTGCGGGCCATTCTACCTGTCGCCGGACCCTCGCCACTGCGGTAGGTTCGGCCGCGATGTCAGCCGCGCACGCAGACGCGGACGCACTGCACGGGCTCGAGTCCGTTCCGCTCGCGCTGCCCGCAGGTCTCGAGCTGGCGTGGCTCGGCGTCAGCGGCTACCGCATCGCCTATGAGGGCGTGTCGCTGTTCATCGATCCGTACGTCTCGCGCGTGCCGCTGCGCAGCCTGCTGCTGCGCCAGCGGGCGATGCCGGACCCGGCGATGCTCGACCGCCACATCGGCGCCGACGGCGGCGAGGTCGCCGGCGTGCTCGTCGGGCACACGCACTTCGACCACGCGCTCGACGCACCGGCGATCGCGCGGCGCTTCCATGCGCCTGCCTACGGCTCGGCCTCGCTCGTCGACGCTGATGCGGCTGCACGGCCTCGGCGGGCTGGCGGTCGAGGTCGAGCCCTACCGCCGCTACGAGCTGGGTCCGTTCGTCGTCAGCTTCACGCCGAGCCTGCACTCGAAGCTGATCCTCGGCCGGCGCGTGCCATTCGACGGCGAGCTGACGTGCGAGCAGCTCGACGGGCTCACCCCCGGCGCCTACCGCTGCGGTCAGGTGTGGGGGATCCGCATCGAGGTCGCGGGCATCTAGTTCTACCACCAGGGCAGCGCGAACCTGCGCGACGACGCGCTGCGCGCACGAGCCGGTCGACGTCTTCCTCGCCGGTGTCGCGGGCCGCAGCGTCACGCCGCGCTACTGGGCGCGCGTGCTGCCGCGGCTCGACCCGCGCGTCGTCGTGCCGACCCACTACGACGACTTCTTCAAGCCGCTCGGGCGCGAGCTCGCTTCGATCCGCAAGGTGCAAGCTCGGCGATCTGCCGAGCGAGATCCACGCGGTCAGCCGCGACGCGACGCTCGCCGCGCTGCCGCGCGCCGACGTGGCGACGGCGCGCTGAGCCGCAGCTTTGCCGCGAACGTGCGGCCGCCGAGCACGACCGTCACCCGCACCGTCGCCGTGTGCAGCTTGCGCAACCGCGCGAGCGCCGCGCCGTGCACCGCGATCGTGAGCTTGACGCGCCCGCTGCGTGCGACCACGAAGTGACCCGCGCCGACGCTCAGCGCCCGCGTGCGCCCGTGCTTCGGGACGACGAAGCGCAGCGTCCCGCGCTTGCCGGCCGCGTTGCGTGTCGCGAATGCGTAGGCGAAGCGGCCGTGACGGTCGAGCTTCAGCGCCTTCGGGAGCTTCGACAGCGCAATCGGCGGCGGCACGCGCTTGCTCGGCAGCGTGACGGTCGGCGGTGGCGGTGTCGTGGTCGTCTGCACGGGCGGTGCGCTGCAGGCGGGCTGGTCGGTGTCGATGCTCCAGCCCGCGATCGAGCCCTCGTCGCCGAAGGCGCCGTCGGTGACGCGCAGCGTCCACGTGCCGGCACGGTCCTGCCCGGCGAATGCCGCCAGCGGCTCGTCCGGCCGGAAGCTGCCACTCGCAGCCGGGCCGCTGTCCGGCAGGTCCTGGATCAAGGGAGCTGCCGTGTCGTCGAACGTCACGTTCGCGAAGCCGCCGACAGCGGAGCGCCCTGGATCGGTCCCCGGCCGCTCGAACAGCGCGATCGTCGTGCCGTGCGGTGAGGTCAGGAAGCCGGTCAGGTCGCCGTCGAACGTGTGGTCGATGCTCACGCTCACGCGCAGGCTGTCGATCCGCCCACCCGTCGGGATCGTCAAGGTCGAGCTCGCGCCGGTGTCGGGGCTGTCGTCGGGGATCGCCTGCGCGTCGGTCGAGAGGAACGCGGTGCGACCGCTGCCGAGCGTGACGGCGACCGGCAGGTCGATCGTGCCTTGATCGCTCGTGACGTGAAGCGTCAGCGGCAACTGCTCACCGCACGTGAGCGTCGCGCCAAGCGCGATCGTGAACGGAGCGGCTGCATGAGCGCCTCCCGCTGCGATCGTGCCGTAGGCGACCGGCGCCGTCGCCGCCTCGACGCCGGGACTCGCGCTGCTGAGCGTCGCATGGATGCCGGTGAGGGCGACCGTCCCCGGGTTCTGCAAGACGACCGTCGCACTGATCGTCTCGCCCGGCTCGGCGACCCCGTTGCCGTTGCCGGCGGGTCCTGCGTCGCCGATCGTCGTCGCGCCCGGCGCCGCGAGCGTCGGCGTCGCGAACGAGGCGACGCCTCGCGTCGCGTTCGGGCTCGTCGTGCGGGCTCCATAGCCCATCCCGCGGACCGCGAGGACCTGCCAGATCATGTCGCGATTCGCGCCGCCGAAGTCCGCGAGGTCCGCCTCGAGGATCGCGTCGCGCTCGTCGAGGAACGACGGGTTCGGCGGCGACAGCCGCATCGCGTCGGTGATCAGCTCGCGTGCGGTGTCCGCGCCCGTGGTCGCGCCAAACGAGCCGACGAGCGCTGTCCGCAGGTCCCACAGCGTCTCGGACCAGATCTCGCCGTCGTCATGGACCTCGAAGCTCGGGGTGCTCGCGTCGAAGCCCCCGACGTGGCCGAGGTCGGCGTACGTGAAGCCGCCGTCATGACCGGCGTTCACGCTGCCGCCACAGGCGCCGGCACTGGTGCCGACCGGACAGTCGAGCGCCTGGTTGCGCACGCCGTGGAGCAGGTCGCCGGTCGGGTAGGCGCCGACGACGACCTGGCCGTCGCTCGCCGCGCTGTCGGTCACGAGGCCGTGCGCGACGAGGTAGTCCATCGCGTACCAGTCGCTCCAGGCCTCGCCCATCGCGGCCGGCTGGTTCTGCGTCAGCCCGCCACCGTCGCCGATCAAGCGATTCGAAAGGCCGTGGGTGTACTCGTGCAGGACGACGCTCGCGTCGTCGCCGCCGTTCACCGCCGGCAGCGGATCGCCGAACAGGTACATCTGCATGACGGGCGACTGGCCGTCCGGCGGCGTCCCCATGTTCGCGTTGTTGAGCGGCGGCGCCGCGGTGTCGATCGCATCGTCGGCCTCCGCCAGCACCGGGTCGCTGCCACCGCTGCCGCCGACCTCGAAGTTGCCCGACGCGTCCGTGAAGCCGACCGCCGGCTGCTCCAGCCAGTCGTGGTAGCTGTTGACGAAGTAGAAGACCTGCGTCGTCACCTGCGCGCGGTTCGTCGCCTCGGTCGCCGTGTTGGCGCCATCCCACGTGCAGATGCCGGGGTCGGCCGCGAACGGCGAGCAGATCGCGCCGCCGGCCGGTGCGAAGGGCGTTTGCGCAAAGCTCCAGTCGCTCCCCGCGCTGGGCGCGATCTCCTGACCGGCCGGGCTCTCGGAGCCGTTCACGTCGGCGTAGGCGTGCACGTTGCGGCCGCTGAGCGTCGTGGCGCTCGTGAGCCAGTTCGGGTCGGCCGCGAGGTTCACGCTCTGCGCGACGCCGCCGTTCGCGGCGCCCGGGTGGTTCGCGTAGACCAGCGCGTTCGACGCGAAGCGCGTCAGCGAGTGGCGTGCGAGAACCGCGCCGCTGCTCGCGTCGACCACCTCGTCGTAGAGATACGGGGCCTTGCCTGCGACCGTCAGTCGCCAGCCGAGGCGATCGCCGTCGGGCGCCTCGAAGGCGACGAGGCTCGCATGGTCCCCGTTCGCGAAGGTCGTGGGCTGCTGCGCCCCGGCGCGCACGTGCGCCGCTGGGAACGTCATCCGCGCACCGACGTCGCGCTGCGCGACGCCGAGCGCCTGCGAGGCGTTCATCCGCGGGCTGGTCGCGACGAGCGCGAGACCACCGAGCGGCGGTCCGTCGGCGGCGATCACGCGTCCGTCGCGCGCGACGTGGACGCTCAGCTCGCTGTCGTAGGCGGGCACGCCATCGCGCGTCGGGACCCACGTGAGGTGCGTGATGCCGCCGTGCGAGCGGGAGCGGCGCACCAGCCGCAGCGCCGCGAAGTCGGCGGTGCCGAGACCGAAGGCGTCCGCGTGCGCACGCACGTACGCGAGTGCGACGCTCGCCGCGTCGCCGGCACGCGGCGCGCTGAGGAAGCCGTCGGTGCGGCCGAGCGCGCGGATCCCGCCGCCGACCGGATCGCTCGCGAGCACGCCCTCGCTGCCGAGTCGGTGCGCGAGCGTCGCCCGCGCCGCGCGAGTCGCGGCCGGGACCGGGGCACGCGTGCCGGTGCGCGCGTCGAACGCCGGCCGCGCGCCCGCCGGGGGGCGCAGGCGTGCAGCGAACGCCGCCGATGGCACGATCGCCACCGCCGTCACGACCACCATCCACGTCGGCAGCATCGCCCGCCATCCACGCCGCACCATTCAAGCTCCGTTCTTCGCTTTCGCGAAGTATCGCTCTCAGGCGATCCTCAGCGTTTCTTAGCGAGCATTCACACAGACGTGGTGCCATGTGATCGCTTCGACCAACCACGAAGGAGCACCACTGTGAACCGCAGACTCAACCGACCGGTCGCCCTCGGCGCCGCCGGCTTGCTGGCCGTCGCCGGCGGTGGCGCCGCCTATGCAGCCACGAACGCCACCAACCCCCGCGACGCGGTCCTGAACGACGCGGCTCAGCGGCTGAACGTCAGTCCCGACAAGCTCAAGGCAGCGCTCCAGGGGGCCTTCGGCGACCAGCTGGACAAGGCAGTCAAGGACGGCAAGCTGACCCGGCAGCAGGCCGATCGGATGAAGGCGCGGATCCAGAGCGGCGCGGGGCTGCCGCCGTTTGGCGGGCCGGAGCGAGGCTTCCACGTGATGGGCGGCGGGCCCGGTGGTGACCTGCAGGCTGCGGCGACGTACCTCGGGCTGACGCCCGCGCAGTTGCGCGACCAGCTGAAGGGCGGCAAGACGCTCGCCGACGTCGCGAAGGCGACGCAGGGGAAGTCCGTCGACGGTCTCGAGCAGGCGCTCGTCGCCGCGGCGAAGACGAAGCTCGACAAGGCGGTGAGCGACGGGGATCTGACCGCGAAGCAGCGCGACACGCTGCTCGCGCGGCTCCAGCGGGACATCGGCGACCTCGTGCAGGGCAAGCTGCCGCGCTTCGGCGGGATGGCCGGCCCAGGTGGGCCGGGCCTGCACCTGCGTCGCGGATTCGGCCCGCCGCCCGGCGGCCCCGGTGGCCCCGGTGGTCCCGGCGGCTGGGGCGGACCTCCCCCCGCTGCTCCTACTCCCTGACGAGCGGCCCCAAGCGATTCCGCGCCCGCAGCGCACGGCGGGCGCGGAATCGCCTCGTCGCGCCTCAGGCGGGCGCGCGGCGTGCGACGAGCTCGAGCCGCACGTAGTCGAGCTCGGGGCGCTCCATCCGCGCGGCGACTGCGCTCACCAGCTCGGCACCGCGTCGCGGCCCCAGCGCCGCTACGTGGGCGCCGAGCACGACGGTGCGCAGGTACGCCTCGACGCCGGCCGGGTCGAGCGGCGTCGGGCGCTCCACAAGCCGCGCTTGCACATCGACGAAGCCGGCGACGTCGAGCCGGCGCAGTGCCTCCTCGACGGTCGGATACGTCCACGGGTGCTCGGGCTGGCCGAGCTGCGCGAGGATCTCCAGGATCGTCGCGACGTTGCCCTCGCCGCCGCAGTCGACGACGAGCTGGCCGCCCGGCTTCAGCGCCGCTGCGAGGCGCACGAACAGCGAGTCGTGGTCGCGCACCCAGTGCAGCGTCGAGGTCGAGACGATCGCGTCGACCGGCGCTGAGAGCGGCAGCGGCTCGTGCAGGTCGGCGCGCACGAAGCTCACGCGCGGATCGCCGCCCAGCCGCTCGCGCGCTACGTCGAGCATCGCCTCCGAGGCGTCGAGCGCGATCACCCGGCCGCGCGGAAGGCGGCGGAGCAACGTCTCGGTCACCTGCCCAGTGCCGCAGCCGGCGTCGAGCACGGTCTCCTGGCCCCGCAGCGCGAGCCGCGCTACCGCATCGTTGCCGCGCAGCGTCATCGGGGCTGCGACCGCGTCGTAGCTGAGCGCGTCCCACTCGCGTGGTGGTGGCATGATCATCTTGTCTGTCATAGCTGACAATCGTACGTGATCACATGCGCCTCGTCAAACACGGACGCTGACGCACTCCAGCGTTCAGTCAAGCCGGCTCTCGCACCGGCCGATACACCGGAGGAATGGTCGCGAGGATCGGTTCCCCCACGTGAGCACTTCAAGGCACCACACACGGCGAACGCTCTTTGCCATGACCGTCCTCGCGCTCGGCGCGCTCGTCCTGCATGCGCTGACGCACGCCGGTGGCAGCGCGACGCGCAGCTTCTTCGCCGACGACCTCTACCTCGCGCTCGAGCTGGCCGGCGCCGTCGCCTGCACGACTCGTGCCGTGCGCATCCCCGACCACCGCGCCGCGTGGGCCTGCATCGCCGCCGCGCTCGCCTGCTGGACCGCCGGCGACGTCGTCTGGATCCTCGACCCGAACCTCGGCGGCTCGCCGTCGAGCGCCGACGTGCTCTACCTGCTGTTCTTCCCGCTCTGCTGCGCCGGCATGGCGATGCTGCTCGCCGGCGGCCGCGAGCGCGTCGCGACGCGCATGTGGATCGACGGCCTGCTCGCGGCGCTCGCGACCGCCGCCGTCGCCGTCGCCGTCGCGTTCGAGACCGTCGTCCAGCAGCTGCACGGCAGCTACGGGCCGACGATCGTCGACCTCGCCTATCCGATCGGCGACCTCGTGCTGATCGGCTTCGTGCTGACCGCGTTCGCGACGCAGGCGTGGCGCCCGGGTCGCGGCTGGGTGCTGCTCGGGCTCGGCGCCGCGCTGACCGCGATCGCCGACACGATCTTCCTCTACCAGGACGCGCTCGGCAGCTTCCACGACGGCGGGATCGTCGACGCGCTGTGGCCGGCTTCGCTGCTGTGCTGCGGCTGGGCCGCCTGGCAACCATGGAAGGCGACGCCGCGCCGCTACGGCTACGGCCGGCAGACGTTCGCGGTCCCGACCGCCTTCGCGGTGCTCGCGCTCGGCCTGTTGACATACGGCCAGTTCGCGGCGATCTCCCCGACCGCGGCGCTGCTGGCGACTGCCGCGCTCGGCGTGGCGATCGTGCGGGCGGGAATCACCTTCCGCGACAACGTGCAGATGCTCCGCGCGATCCGTCAGGACGCGCTCACCGACGGCCTCACCGGGCTGCCGAACCGGCGTCAGCTGATGCACGACCTCGAACGAGTGGTTGGCGAGACCCCGGCGCCCGGCAGCTCGACCTTCGCCTTCTTCGACCTCGACGGCTTCAAGGGCTACAACGACAGCTTCGGCCACGCTGCCGGCGACATCCTGCTCGACCGTCTCGCGCGGCGGCTCGCGATGACCGTCGGCGATCGCGGCCGCGCCTACCGGCTCGGTGGTGACGAGTTCTGCGTGCTGCTCGACCGCACCGGCGACGAACGCGCGGACGACACGCTGATCGGCGCCTGCGGGGCAGCGCTGTCGGAGAACGGCGAGGGCTTCCGCGTCGGCGCCTCCTGCGGCGTCGTCGCGATCCCCGGCGAAGCCGGCACCGCGACCCACGCGCTCCAGCTCGCCGACCAGCGCATGTATGCGGCAAAGCGCGACACGCGCACCTCGAGCCGTCGCCAGACGCGCGACGTGCTGCTGCAGGTGCTGCGCGAGCGCGAGCCGGAGCTGCACCTCCATCTCAGGGGCGTCGCCTCGCTCGCCGTGGCAGTCGGACGCGCGCTGGAATTGACTGCCGAGCAGCTCGACGAGGTCGCGCGCGCAGCCGAGCTGCACGACATCGGCAAGCTCGCGATCCCCGACGAGATCCTCCACAAGCCCGGCACGCTCGACGACGGCGAATGGCAACTGATGCGCCAGCACACGATCATCGGCGACCGCATCCTCGCTGCCTCACCAGCGATGCGCCCGGTCGCCGAGATCGTCCGCGCGACGCACGAGCACTACGCAGGCGGCGGCTACCCGGACGGACTCACAGGCCACGCGATCCCACTCGGCGCGCGAATCGTCAGCGTCTGCGACGCCTACCACGCGATGACGAGCGAGCGGCCCTACAAGCGCACGATCGACGTCGAGGATGCGCTCGCCGAGCTGCGCCGCTGCGCCGGAACGCAGTTCGACCCCGACATCGTCACGGTCTTCGAAGCGCTCGTCCGATCGCGCACTGCAACCGTTGACAGCGCGCGCTCGCTTCGGCTGTGATGGACGCGAGGGCGCCGTGGGGGTGGCGTTCTCACACCGCATCCAAACAGAGAAGGGGGATCTCATGCGGTCATTCCTGCTCGGCCTCTGTGCCGTGCTCTCGCTCGCGCTGTGTGCCGGATCGGCGGTTGCAGCGTCTGGCTCGTACGTCTCGCTCGGCGACTCGTACACCGCCGGTCCGCTCATCACGCTGCCGACCGGCTCACCGCTCGGTTGCCTGCGCTCGACCGTCAACTATCCGCGTCTCGTCGCACCGTCGCTGAGCACTGCGGCGTTCCGCGACGCCAGCTGCAGCGGCGCGACGACGGTCGACATGACGAACCCGCAGTCGACCGAAGTCGGCACCAACCCGCCGCAGCTGAATTCGCTGAACGGCGAAGAGCGGGTCGTCACGCTCGGGATCGGCGGCAACGACATCGGCTTCACCAGCATCATCGAGGAATGCGTGAACCTCAATCCGTTCGGCACTCCATGCAAGAACAGATTCACCGCGGGGGGCGTTGACCAGATCGCGCAACGCGTCGCGGCGACCGCGCCGAAGGTCGACGCGACGATCGCCGGCATCCACTCGCGCTCGCCGGGGGCGAAGGTCTTCGTCGTCGGCTACCCGACGATCCTGCCGAACACCGGCGGCGGCTGCTGGCCGGTGATCCCGATCCTGCCGACCGACGTGTCATACCTGCGCGCGAAGGAGATCGAACTCAACACGATGCTCTCGACGCGCGCGAGCGCGGACGGCGCGTACTACGTCGACACGTACACGTCGAGCATCGGCCACGACGTCTGCAGAGGCACCGGCACGAGATGGGTCGAGGGCCTGGTCCCGACCTCGCCGGCGGCGCCGGTGCACCCGAACGCGCTGGGGATGCAGAACTCGGCGACCGACACGCTCGCCCGCATCAACGCGATCGGCTACTGAGGATTCACCGCAAAGCGTGGGGGCCGTCGCGACGGCCCCCACGCTGCGGTGCTACCAGCGGTACCAGCCACGGCGGCCGCCGCCACCGCCGGCCGGCGCGCCGCCCATGAAGAAGCCGATCAGCCACAGCAGCACGGCGAAGATCAGGACGTACCAGAGGATGTGCGCGGCGAATCCGAGTCCGCCGAACAGCGCGAGGATCAGCAGCAAGACAACAAGGGCCACCATGGAACTCTCCTGGGTTGGTTGCGTTGCGAATTCGACGTGCGCCCACACCATGCCCGCCAATTGCGATGTCCATGCGCTGACCTGCTCGGCCAGATGGAGCAGCGGGCCGCGCAAACCTGCTCCGGCGGGCCCAGGTGGAGATTGCCGCGATCGCCGATCATCTTGGACATGCAGAACACGTCCCAGATCCGCCGCTACGTGCTCCTGCGCGACCGCGCGAAGGGCTCGCCGGTGCGCCGCTGGAGCATCGCTCCGGCACCGCGCGACGGTGCCCATCCGGCGGCAGCGCCGGCGCCCGCACGCCAGCCGGGCAGCTGAGCCTGCGCGTCGGCCGCGCCGGTGACCGGTCACCGGTTGCTTCGCGGTCGGCGGCTCAGGCATGCTTGACCGCATGCGTGTCGCCGTCATCTGCAGCGCGAGCCAGCTCAATTCGAGCTATCGCGCAATGCAACCGGCGCAGGCGCTTGGACTGAACGGCCACGAAGTGCTCGTCAGTCCGATGAACGAGGAGGACGTGCGCGTGGAGGCGCTGCGCGAGTTCGACGTCGTCCATGTCTACCGCTGGGCGAGCAAGGCGACGCAAGCGGCGATTCGGCGCCTGAAGCAGCAGGGCACGGCGATCGTCTGGGACAACGACGACGACCTCAGCGCCTATCCCTCCACCGTCGTCGAGTCGCGCAAGGCCGGTGCGATGCGCTCACAGCTGATGCTCGGCCAGGTGAAGGCGATGCTGAAGCTCGCCGACGTCGTGACGACGCCGAGCGAGCACCTCGCCGCAGCCTTCCGCTCCTATGGAGCGGCCGAGGTCCACGTGGTCGAGAACTACGTTGCCGGCGAGTTCGCCGCTGCCCGCCCGTCGTCGCACTCCGGCCCGATCACCGTCGGCTGGACGGCAGCGATGGAGCACCTCCACGATCTCTACGAGCTGAGAATGCGGGACGCGCTGCGCGGCCTGCTCGACGCCCACGCAGACGTGCGCGTCGCGAGCATCGGGATCGACCTCGGCCTGGAGCACGACCGCTACCGGCAGCTCGGCTGGGTCCCGTTCCGCGAGCTGCCGGCGCTCGTCGCGAGCTTCGACGTCGGGATCGCACCGCTCGTCGACGAGCCCTTCAACCGCGCACGCTCGAACATCAAGCTGAAGGAGTACGCGACGCTCGGGATCCCCTGGCTCGCCTCCCCGATAGGGCCGTATGTCGGCATGGGCGAGCAGGAGGGCGGGCGGCTCGTCGAGAACGGCAGCTGGCGCGAGCAGCTCGAACGGCTCGTCACGAGCGCACGCGACCGCCGCAAGCTCGCCAAGCGCGGGCAGAGATGGGCGCGCAGCCAGACGCTCGAGCGCAACACCGAACGCTGGGTCGACGCCTTCGCTGCCGCGTATGCGCGGCGCGGTGCGCCGGTCGCCTGACCCGCGCAGCGCGTCAGGCGGCGAGGCGGTCCGGCACCGGCACGTCCGGCGTGCGCGCGACGTTGAGCGCGAGCACGAGCAGCGAAAGGCCGCGCGGCAACGGGCGACCGACCTCCTCCGGGTGCGCCGCCACGTGCTGGTCATAGGCGTCGATCAGCGCGAGGATCGTGCGGCCGTGGGCTGCCTGGGGCGCGTCGGCCGGCAGCTCGCAGGCGAGCCGCGCGAGCGCGATCAGCTCCTCGCCGCTGCTCAAGCCGCGCACGATCTGCGCGAACGCCCCGATCAGGAACGCAGCAGCACGGTCGAGCAGCACGTCGGTCGCGATCGTCGTCGTGCCAGACGGCCCGCCGGCGTCGAGCAGCGGCTCGCCGGCGAGCACGCGCACGAGCTGGCCGCCGAGCACGAGCCGGACCTGGTCGTCGTCGAGGCCCGCCTGCTGCGCGATCCGCGTCGTCTGCAGCGCGCCGGTCGGGATCCGCCCGTACGGCGCGTCGCTCGCGAACAGGATCTGGCCGGGTGGCACGGTCGCGAACAGCGCGAGCAGATCCGCCGGCGACCACCACGACGTGTCGAACAGCAGGTTCGGCAGCTGCTGCGCGCGCCGGCCGATCCAGGCGAGGTCGCAGATGCCGGCATGCGCGAGGATCAGCCGCAGCTCGGGAAAGCGCGTGCAGACCTGCACCGCATGGGCGCCGAGCGCTGGGATCCCCCGTCCTGCATGAACGATCACCGGCAGCTTGCGCTCGTGCGCGAGCGCCCAGACGTCCTCGAGCGCCGCGTCGTCGAGGTTGAAGCGCTCGGCGCGCGGGTGCAGCTTCAACCCGAGCGCACCGGCGTCGAGGCACCGGCGCGCCTCGCCGAGCGGATCGGCGCGCGGGTCGAGCCGCGCGAACGCGACGAGCCGCCCGCCGGAGCCGGCTGCCGCTTCGAGCACGTGGTCGTTCGGGCCGCGGTAACCGTCCGGCTCGGCGAGCGGGAAGGCGACGGCGCGAGCGTCCGCCTGCAGGACGCCGGCGAGCAGCTCTGGCGCCGTGCAGCGCATCGTGTCGGGGTCGTGCTCGCCGACGTGCGTGTGCACGTCGAAGACGTCGAGCTGCAGGCGCGCACGCTCCTGCTCGTACCAGCGCAGGACCGCTGGGTCGACGTCGTTCACTGCGTCAGGAGCGCTTCGAGCGACGGCGCCGACGCAGCACTGCGGCGATGCCGAAGCCGCTCGCGAGCAGCGGCACGATCCGCGAGCGCCGCTTGGGCGCTGCCGTCGTCGTGCCCGCGAACGCGGCGCGCGGCTCGGGCGCGGGCATCGCGAACTCCTCCGCGGCCAGCACGTCGTGCGGCCCGGTTTCGCCGTTCGGCTCGGCCGGGACGACGACCGGGCGGTGGTGGCGTGCCTCTTCGGGCGCCGGCATCGCGAACTCCTCGGCTGCCAGCACGTCGTGCGGCTTGCCAGATTCGTTCGGCTCGGCGGGGATTGCGCTGTCGTGCGTGTGGCTCATGCACCCATCTTCCCAGATCTGCTGACCAAACCCAGATGTTGCACACGGGGCAAGCGGCAAAGCCGCAGATCTGAGCCCGCTAGACTCACATCAACTGCAACGACTTCTGCCATGTCTATACTCTTCCTTACACATCGTAAGTTCTGAAAGCCCAAGAGGAAGCGAAGCCACCCATGAGCCGACTGCTGCTTGTCCCACTCGAGGACGTCGTCGCCTTCCCGACGATGTCGCTCACGCTCACCGTCGACGTCGGTGACGAGCAGCGCGTCCTGCTCGTCCCCCGTCACGAGAGCGACTTCGCGAGCGTCGGCACCGTCGCCGACGTCGCCGAGCACGTGCGCCTGCCCGGTGGCGGGCACGCGGTCACGCTCGCCGGCCTGCACCGCGGCGTCGCCGGCGCCGCTCAGACCGCGCCGGACGGCCGCCTCTACGTCGAGGTCGAGGACCATCCCGACGCCGTGCCGGTCGACGGCCGCACGCGCGAGCTGGAGCGCGAGTACCGCGCCGTCGTCGAGGAGCTGCTCGAGCTGCGCGGTGACGACGGCCGCATCGCGGCGTTCGTGCGAGCGATCACCGAGCCCGGGACGCTCGCCGACACCGCCGGCTACTCGCCCGACATCGGCTTCGAGCAGAAGGTCGAGCTGCTGGAGACGCTCGACGTGACCGAGCGCCTCGAGCTGTCGCTGCGCCTGCAACGCGACCGGCTCGCGGAGATGCAGATCCGCAAGCGGATCCGCGAGGACGTCCAGTCCGGCGCCGACCAGCAGCAGCGCGAGTACTTCCTGCGCAAGCAGATGGAGTCGATCCGCAAGGAGCTCGACGAGGACGACGCGTCCGTCGTCGAGGAGTACCGCACGAAGATCGACGAGGCCGGCATGCCCGAGGCCGTCAAGGAGCAGGCCGACAAGGAGCTCGGCCGGCTCGAGCGGATGGGCGAGCAGTCGGGCGAGGCGTCGATGATCCGCACCTACCTCGACTGGCTGATCGCGGTGCCGTGGAGCAAGCGCTCCGACGAGCGGCTCGACCCGGTCAACGCGCGCGAGGTGCTCGACGCCGACCACGCGGGGCTCGACGACGTCAAGAACCGCATCACCGAGTACATCGCCGTGCGCAAGCTGCGCCAGGACCGTGGGATCGAGGCCGACAAGAAGTCCGGTGCGATCCTCACGCTGATCGGGCCGCCCGGCACCGGCAAGACCTCGATCGGCGAGTCGATCGCCCGTGCCACCGGCCGCGAGTTCGTGCGCATGTCGCTCGGCGGCGTGCGCGACGAGGCCGAGATCCGCGGCCACCGCCGCACGTACATCGGCGCGCTGCCGGGCCGCCTCGTGCGCGCCCTGCGCGACGCGGGCACGATGAACCCGGTGATCATGCTCGACGAGGTCGACAAGGTCGGCGCCGACTGGCGCGGCGACCCGAGCGCCGCACTGCTCGAGGTGCTCGACCCCGCCCAGAACCACTCCTTCCGCGACCACTACCTCGACGTCGAGCTGGACCTCTCCGGCGTGCTGTTCCTGGCGACCGCGAATGTCGCGGACACGATCCCGGGCCCGCTGCTGGACCGCATGGAGGTGATCCGCTTCGACGGCTACACGACCGCCGAGAAGGTCGCGATCGCCCGCGGCTACCTGTGGACGCGGCAGCTGGAGCGCAACGGCCTGCGACCCGACGAGGTCGAGCTGACCGACGACATCCTGCGCACCGTCGTGACCGAGTACACGCGTGAGGCCGGCGTCCGCCAGCTTGAGCGCGAGCTCGGGACGCTGCTGCGCAAGGTCGCGACGAAGATCGCCGCCGGCACCGCACAGGCACCGGTGACGATCGATCTCGACGCGGTGCGCGACGCGCTCGGGCGCCAGAAGCACTTCCAAGAGGCAGCGATCCGCACGGCGGTGCCCGGCGTCGCGACCGGGTTGGCCGTCACGGGCACCGGCGGCGACGTGCTGTTCATCGAGGCGGTGCGGATGGCCGGGAAGGGCGAGCTCGTGCTGACCGGCCAGCTCGGCGACGTGATGAAGGAGTCGGCGCGGATCGCGCTCTCCTACGTGCGCGGCCACGCCGAGGAGCTCGGCATCGAGCCGGGCGCCCTGGAGGGCGGCGAGTACCACGTGCACGTGCCGGCCGGCGCGATCCCGAAGGACGGGCCGAGCGCCGGCGTGACGATGGTGACGGCGCTCGCGTCGCTGCTGTCCGGTCGCCCCGTGAAGCACACGATCGGGATGACCGGCGAGGTCACGTTGCAGGGCCGCGTGCTGCCGATCGGCGGCGTCAAGCAGAAGGTGCTCGCGGCGCACGCTGCAGGACTCACCGACGTGATCCTGCCGGAGCGCAACCGCGGCGACCTCGACGACGTCCCCGCCGAGGTGCGCGAGCAGATGACGTTCCACCTCGCGATGACGGTCGACGAGGTGCTGGCTGTGGCGCTCGAGCCGGCACGCGAGACGGCGGCCCACTGACGCAGCGGGTTGACGGGCGGCTCGTCGGTCAGAGATCCTGACTGGCGAGCCGGCCGCAGTGCGCAGGGGAGCCGGCGCAACCATCACAGGGGGAAATCCATGCCCGGCACCCGCCGGCGCCGCGCCCGCGCGGCAACGTTCCTGGCCGCACTCGCGGCTGCTGCCTGCCTCGCAGGCATCGGCGCCAGCAGCGCGCTCGCCGTCTATCCGAACTCGATCGCCGCGACCGGCGACTCGATCACGCAGGCGTTCAACACCTGCAGAACCGCCTTCACGAACTGTCCACAGAACTCGTGGGCGACCGGCACCGAAGTCGGCGTCAACAGCTTCTACCTGCGGATCGTCGCGGGCAATCCGAGAGCGAGAGAACAGCTACACAACGACTCCGTCTCGGGCGCGAAGATGAGCGGCCTCGGCAGCCAGATCACGAACGTCGTCAGCCAAGGCGTCGACTACGTGACGATCGAGATGGGTGCGAACGACGTCTGCACCAGCAGCGAGGAATCGATGACGTCGGTCGCGAGCTTCAGATCGAGCTTCGAAGCGGCGATCAGAACGCTGAGAGAAAGACTGCCCGGCGCGCGCATCTCGGTCGGCTCGATCCCGAACGTCTACAACCTCTGGAGCGTGCTGCACACGAACAGAAGCGCGCTCTCGACCTGGAGACTCTTCAGCGTCTGCCAGTCGATGCTGAGAAACGCCGAATCGCTGTCGAGAGAAGACGAAGAACGGCGCCTGCGCGTGCAGAGACGCGAGGTCGAATTCAACACGGTGCTCGAAAGCGTCTGCGCGACCTACGCACAGTGCAAGTTCGACAGAAACACCGGCTTCAACTTCAGATTCGAAGCCGCTGAAGTCTCGACGAACGACTACTTCCACCCGAGCGTGAGAGGTCAGACGACGATCGCGAGCATCGAGTGGGGCGTGACCTGGGTCTTCTGACCAGCTAGCCAGAACGGTGCAGGACCCGTGCCGCGATCGGACGATTCGCTTCGGTCGCGGCGCGGTACCTTCCAAGCATGACCACGATCACACGCACCCACGAACAGGACATCGTCGACCGCGTCCCCAAGCGCCTCTTCATCGGCGGTCAGTGGCGCGATGCCACCGAGGGGCGGACGATCGAGGTCGAGGACCCCTCGACGGAGGAGGCGCTCTGCGAAGTAGCCGACGCGACGCCCGCGGACGCGATGGCGGCGCTCGACGCTGCAGTCGCCGCGCAGCCCGCGTGGGCCGCGACCGCTCCGCGCGAGCGCGGCGAGATACTGCGCCGCGCGTTCGAGGCCGTCACCGCGCGCGCCGACGAGCTTGCCGTGCTGATGACGCTGGAGATGGGCAAGCCGGTCGCCGAGTCGCGCGCCGAGGTGATCTACGCGGCCGAGTTCCTGCGCTGGTTCTCCGAGGAGGCGGTGCGGATCGAGGGTCGCTTTGCGACGCCAGGCAACGGCAGCGGCCGGATGCTGACGATGAAGCAGCCGGTCGGCCCGTGCCTCTTCATCACCCCCTGGAACTTCCCGCTCGCGATGGGCACGCGCAAGCTCGGCCCGGCGATCGCCGCGGGCTGCACGATGGTCGTGAAGCCGGCGAAGCAGACGCCGCTGTCGATGCTCGCGCTCGCGCAGATCCTCGCCGACGCGGGCCTGCCCGACGGCGTGCTGAATGTCGTCACCTCCCACTCCGCGAGCGAGACGATGGGGCCGCTGCTGGCCGACGCGCGCCTGCGCAAGCTGTCCTTCACCG
Source organism: uncultured Actinomycetes bacterium (assembly GCA_963715695.1). Taxonomy (GTDB): domain Bacteria; phylum Actinomycetota; class Thermoleophilia; order Solirubrobacterales; family Solirubrobacteraceae; genus Conexibacter. The sequence goes on from OY970266.1 coordinate 318,595, forward strand.
GCTCGACCGAGGTCGGCCGCTCGCTGATCGCGCAGGCTGCGGAGAACGTGCTGCGCGTCTCGATGGAGCTGGGCGGCAACGCGCCGTTCCTCGTGTTCGAGGACGCCGACGTGGACGAGGCGGTCGCCGGCGCGATGGTCGCGAAGATGCGCAACATCGGCGAGGCGTGCACGGCGGCGAACCGCTTCTACGTGCACGAGTCGCTCGCCGCCGAGTTCACCGACAAGCTCGCCGCGAAGATGGGCGCGCTGAAGCTCGGACGCGGCACCGAGGACGGCGTCGAGGTCGGTCCGCTCGTCGACGACGCTCAACGCAGCAAGGTCCGCGAGCTGGTGCAGGACGCGGTCGCGAAGGGCGCGACGATCGCCGTCGGCGGTGGCGAGGGCAACGGCAGCGCCGGGCACTTCTTCGAGCCGACCGTGCTGCGTGACGTGCCGGCGAACGCGAACCTGCTGAGCGAGGAGATCTTCGGCCCGGTCGCACCGATCGCCACGTTCACCGAGGACCAGGAGGCGATCGACGCCGCCAACGCCACCGAGTACGGCCTCGTCGCCTACGTCTTCACGAAGGACCTCAAGCGCGCCCTGCGTGTCGTCGAGGCGCTCGAGACCGGCATGGTCGGGCTCAACCAGGGGATCGTCTCGAACGCCGGCGCTCCGTTCGGCGGCGTCAAGCAGTCCGGCTTCGGCCGCGAGGGCGGCAGCGAGGGGATCGAGGAGTACCTCGCGACGAAGTACGTAGCGATCAACCTGGACTGAGCCAAGGGGTTGCTGGTGTCGCGCGTCTCCGCATAGAGTGTCCGAGCGGTGAAGGCGATTCTGGCTCTCGCAGGACTCGTGCTCTGTGGCGCACTGTTCGGATGCGGCCAAGGCACCCATGGGAAGCCCGGCTTGGTTTCCGACCACACGACTACTGCCAGTCCAGTTCGACCCAAGCCGGGTATGAGCAAGGACGCCAGGATTTCCTCAACGGCTCGGATCGGCCGTGGTGCAAGCACTTTGCGCCACGGTGAGCGTGTGGACGCCTACCGATCGTGTGACGCCAATATTTCCGCAAAGGTCGGTACCACGAGTTGTGGGTATGCCGAGAATGCCTTCTACGAGTACTGGGCCACACGCGGCGCCGGCACCATACCTGTCTACAGCCCGGTCACCCGCACGGTTTATCCCACACGCTGCAGTCTCGCGGGCGCTCTCGTCATCTGCACCGCGAGCGATGGTGGATCGGTGAGATTTCCGGACTCGGCTATTGATCACTACCCGCGAAGCCTCGCAAGGGCGTACGCGGCAACTCACATGGTCGGAGCCCGACGACCTCCTCTGGAGGCCAGCGGGGCCTATCAGACCGAGGACGGCATTCCCTCCTCACGTAGTCTGGCGTCCAGTGGCAACTACAGCACGACTGAACGCGTCTGCTACCCGGCCATGCACTTGCCCGCTGTTCACCTCCCCGCGACCCATCTGCCGGCAGTCGACCTCCCGGCAGTCCGTGTCGGCAGCGTACGGGTCCCCGCGCAAAGACTTCCGGCACAGTCGGTCCCAGGAACGAATATCCCAGGGCAGGTGATTCCGGGAGGCTGCTACACGGTGCCGAGTGCCTTCGCGCTCACAAACACAACCGTGAGGTTCTCGGGCTACGGCGACATCGACCCCGCCTTCTCGAAAGCGCTCAGTTCTCGCTACTGGTCCGCAAGCCCTTCTGTCAACCAACCAGATCCCACCGCATTGGGGTTTGGGCAACTCAACGCCGCAGGATTCCCGAAGAACCAGTACGTGCGACCGTATGTGCGCCGTGACGGCACGATGGTCTCCGGCTACTGGCGGAACAGTCCAACCGACGGGCTGCCTACATGCCATGTAATTACATGTTGAACACTCTCCATGCGCACGCTCACACGACCTTGAACACGACGCGATTTCCGGCACGCGCGGAGAAGCTGCGCTCGCGGTTGCCGGCGCTGTCGATCGCACGCACCGTCAGCACGTAGCTGCCCTTCGGCAGCCGGTGCCTCAGCGCGAACGACCAGCGCGTGGTGCCCTTCACGCGCAGGAAGCCGCTCCCCGTGCAGCGGCGCTTGCGCACCACCACGCGGTGAAAGCGCCCGCGCGACGTCAGCGCCGTGCACGTAGCCCGCGCGATCCGCGCGCCGCCGCCGACGCGCACGAGCGAGAGCTCGACGCGGGCGAGCCCGCGATCGTCGCTCGCCGTCCCGCGGAAGCGCTTCAGCGCCTTCGCCTTCACACGACGCTTCAGCCCGACGATCCGCGAGAGCGGGGCAGTCGTGTCGCGCGCGATCGGGCACGGCAGCGCGCCGGGCGTGCCGCACGTCGGCGTCGTGGGCGTCGTCGGGGTTGTGGGTGTCGTCGTCGTGGGCACCGTCGTCGTCGGGCACGGCAAGTCCGAGCCGGGCTGACCGCACGCCGGCGACGTCACGTGGACGGTCACCGTCGCATCCGCCGAGATGTTCGTCCCGTCGCTCGCGTTGAGCGTCAGGACGTCGTCCCCACGCGCGCCGACCTGTGCGGTGTAGGCGACGCTGCCTGCCTGGTCGTCGATCGCGCCGAGCGTGCCCTTCGACGGCGCCGAGAGTGAGCGCACGATCGCCTCACCCGAGCTGTGCGAGCAGTCGAGCGGCAGCGTCGCGCTCTCGCCGGAGACGATCGTCACGCTCGCGTCGCGGCAACTGGGCGCACCCGCGGCCCCGAAGGCGAGCACCGCGCCATGGCCGTCGCCGCCCTCGATGCCGGCGCTGTAGACGGCACGGCTGTCCGGCGAGACGGCAAGCTGGGTGATGTCCGAGAGGCCGGGCGCCGGCGCGCAGTCGGGGATGCCGCCTCCGCTGTTGAAGCAGTTCAGACGCGTCAACCTCCCGGTCTGCGCGTCGCGCGCGAAGGCGACCACGAAGCCGAAGTGGTCCGCGAAGCCGCCCCCGCCGCCGAGGTAGACGGTGCGGCCGTCGGGACTCACGGCGATCGCCTTGGCGACCGGCTGCAGCGCCACGTCCTCCGTGCAGGCCGCGTCGCCGCCGCTGTCCTTCTGGATGAAGCACTGATTGAACGACAGCGCGCCGGTCGCCGCATCGCGGCGCAGCGCGCCGAGGCCGTCGGCCGTGGCGACATAGATGTCACGGCCGTCGGGGCTGATCGCGAGCGCGTTCGGGAAGCTGACGCCGCTCGACTGGCGACAGCCGTTCGCCGCCCCGTCGCTCGAGAGGCAGTCGGCCTGGTTGCCGAGCTGGCCCGCGTTCGCGCCGGCTTGGACGACGGGGAAGCCGGCGATCGCGTTTCCCGAGGAGCCGCTCGCATAGACGAACTTGCCGTCGGGGCTTGCGAGCACCGACGTTGCGCCACCCAGTGCCGGCGCCACCGGGCCTGTCGCGCAGGGTCCGCTCGCCGTGGCGGCGGACGGCACGCACTGCTGCTCGGTCAGCTGCTGCGTCAGCTTGTCGCGCGAGAAGACCGTCAGTGCGCCGCCCTCGCCCCCGCCGCTCAAGGCTGCGACGTAGATGTGGTCGCCGTTCGGCGCGAGCGCGAGGCCGGAGACGGTGTTGAGGCCGTTGTCGATGTCCGGGCAGAAGAACTCCGGCACGTCGCAGTTGTCGACCGCCGCGCCCGCGGGGGCGATCGTCCCGTCTGCGGCGCGCGCGTAGGACAGCACCTCGCCGTTGACTTCGTTGTTGAACGCGATCCCGTCGAACAGGCCGTCGCCCTGGCTCGCGAGCACGAACGCGTTGTCAGTCGCGTCGTCGGCGGGGATCGTGCCCAGCGTCGTGAGCGCACCGTCCGCGGCGCGCGAGAGCGCGACGGTGTCGCCGTGGCCCGTGTTGGCGACGTACACGTCGTGACCGTCATCGCTGATGGCGATCGGGCCGGGACCGTCGAGCGTCGCCCCGAGCCCGAGCGCAGCACAGCCGGCGGCTGCCGCCGAGCTGAGGCAGCTGACCGGCGTGAGTGGCGTGAGCGTCCCGCTGGTCGGCGGTGGGGTCGCGATGGCGCTGCCAGGGACGGCGCAGAGCGCGAAGGCAACGACGAGTGCGAGTGAGGTACGCCGCGTCATGCCGACGTCACCGTGAACGCGACGCGGTTGCCCGCGCGCGAGGAGAAGCTGCGTGCGACGTTGCCAGCGCTGTCGATCGCACGCACGGTCAGGACGTAGCTGCCCTTCGGCAGCCGGTGCTTCAGCGGGAAGGACCAGTGCGTCGTCCCCTTCGCGCGCAGGAAGCCGGTCGCCGTGCACCGGCCGTGCGATGCCTTCACGGCGTGGAACGTGCCACGCGCGCTCAGCACGGCGCACGTCGCACGGGCGATCTTCGCGCCGCCACCGAGCCGCACGAGCGAGACCTCGACGCGCGCGATGCCGCGATCGTCGCTTGCCGTGCCGCCGAAGCCCTTCAGCGCCGTCGCCTTCACGCGGCGCTTCAGCCCGGCGATCCGCGCGCTGGGCACCGTCGCGTCGATCAGGACGGGTGGCGTCGTCGTCGTACCGGTCGTCGTCGTTGTCGGCGGCGGCGGCTCGACCCGGATCGGCGTGATGTGCACCGTCGCGAGCGCCGGCTGCGTGACGTTGGTGCCGTCGCTCGCCTGGAACGTCAGCACGTCGTCGCCGGACGCGTTCGCCGCGGCGGTATAGGTCACGGTGCCCGCCTGCTGGTCGATCTGGCCGAGCGTTCCCTGCTGAGCAGGCGAGATCCCCAACGTGAGCGGGTCGCCTGAGGAATGCGTGCAAGCCAGCGGGATCGTCACGCTCTGGCCCGCAAGGACGTTCACGCTCGCCGGCGTGCAGCTCGGCGCGCCCTCGATGCGGAACGCGACAACCGCGCCGTCGCCGTCGCCGCCGTCCTCCCCTGCCGTGTAGAGATACCGGCTGTCGGGCGTGATCGCGATCTGGGCGACATTGGACATGCCGGCCGCGGCGACGCAGCCGTCCGTCGCGAACCGGTTGATGCACCCGAGCCGCGTCAGCGTGCCGGACTCTGCGTCGCGCACGTACGCGACGACATAGCCGAGCGAATCGGTGCCGCCGCCGAAGTAGACGTAGCGCCCGTCCGGACTCACCACGACGCCGAACCCAGATTTCTGCAGCGCCGTGTCCTTTGTGCAGGCGGGGTCGAGGATCGACGTGAAGCACTGCGTGAAGGACAAGGCCCCCGTGGCGGTGTCCCGGTGCAGCGCGCCGATTCCCTCGTTCGCGGCTACATAGACGTCACGCCCGTCGGGGCTGATCGCAAGCGCGTTCGCCTTCTCGATGCCACTCGACTGCTGGCAACCGTCGGGAATCGCGAAGGCAGAGAGGCAGTTGACCTGGCTCCCGATCTGACCCGCCTTCGCGCCCGATTGCACGAGGTCGAAGCCGACGAGATCGCCGTCCGCGGTCGTCGTATAGAGGAACTTCCCGTCCGGGCTCACCGCCACGCCGCTCGCGTCGATGAGTGCCGGCGAGTCCGTGGTCGCGCACAGTCCCGCGCTCGTCGCAACCGCGGGCACGCACTGCTGCTCGGCGATCGTCTGCGTCGCCTGGTCGCGCGAGAAGACCGTCAAGGCGCCGAGGCCGCCGCCAATCCCGCCGCCGCCCACGCCGCCACCGCCACCACCAGAGACTGCGTAGACGTGCTTGCCGTCCGGCGCCACCGTCACGCCGAAGACGGTGTCGAGACCGTTGTCGTCGTCCGCCGCGCACGCCTGTCCCTGCGGACAGTTGTCGGCGACGACGTTCGCCAGCGTCAGCTTCCCATCCGTGCCGCGCGCGTACGCGGCAACGCCGCCGTTCGCGGTGTCGTTGTCCGCAACGGCGCCGAACACGCCAGCGCCTTCCGTCGCGAACTGCTGAATCCCGTCCGTCGTCGCGTCCGCGGGGACTCCACCGAGCGTCGTCAGCGCGCCACCGGGGCCACGCGTGAAGCTGACCGTGTCACCGTGGCCGAGGTTGCCGACATACACGTTCTGCCCGTCGTTGCTGACCGTGAGTGGCCCGGCGCCGTTGAACCCGAGCCCGAGCCCCAACGCGGCGCAGCCGTTCGCCGCGGTCGAGCTGAGACACGCCGATGGAGCAGCGAGCTGGGCGATCATCCCGCTCAGCGGTGGCGCCGCGGCGCCAGCGACGCCAGAGAAGACTGAGGCGAGTGCGCCGACGAGCGCAACGACGAGCGCGAGCGACATGCGTGGCATGGACGTGATGACTCCCTGCTTGCGGCGGGACCTCATGTCCCACCTGCGACCGCGCGCCACGCTACCGAGCATGCAGCCGACTTCCAGCCCATGCTGGCCGCAGCGGCGCGCTCATCGCGCACGTCTGCGACGAGACGGCCAGCTCAGCTCACGGTGAACGCGAAGCGGTCGCCCTTGCGTGCCGAGAAGCCGTTTTCGACGTTGCCTGACGTGTCCGTCGCGCGCACCGTCAAGACGTAGCTGCCCTTCGGCAGCCGGTGCTTCAGCGGGAAGGACCAGCGTGTCGTCCCCTTCGCGCGCAAGAAGCCGCTCACCGCACAGCGACCGTGGCGCACCTTCAACGCGTGAAAGCGACCCTTGGCGTTGAGCGCCGTGCAGGTGGCACGCGCGATCCGCGCTCCGCCGCGCAAGCGCACCAGCGAGACCTCCACACGCGCAAGGCCGCGATCGTCGTTCGCCGTCCCGCGGAAGCGCTTCAGCGCCTTCGCCTTCACGCGCCGCTTCAAGCCCACGACCCGCGACCGTGGTCGCGTCGTGTCCTTCGCCGTCACGGCCGGAGGCGTCACGACAGGAGGCGTCACGACAGGAGCGGGCTGAGCTTGGACGCGGAACGCCACGACGGCTCCATTGCCGTCGCCGCCCTGCGCTGCCGTGACGTACACGAAGCGCCCGTCCGGCGAGACGACGACCTTGTCGGCCTGCGCGAGGCCCGCGGCGGTCGTGCAGCCCTGCATGACGAGGTTGCTGAGGCAGCCGATCCGCGTCAGCCCGCCGCTCGCCGCGTCGCGTGCGTAGGAGAGCACGTAGCCGACCTGTCCCGTGGCACCGCCCGCGACGTACACGTAGCGGCCGTCCGGGCTGACCGCGACCCCGAACGTCGAGCCCGTCAGCGCCGCGTCGGGGGCGCAGCCGCCGCCGCCAGCCGGCGTGATGCACTGGGTGAAGGACAGCACGCCGGATGTCGTGTCACGGCGCAGCGCGCCGACGCCACCGCCGAACGAGACGACATAGACATCACGCCCGTCGGGGCTGATCGCGAGACCGTAGGGCTTGTCGGTCCCGCTCGTCTGGCGGCACCCGTTCGCGGGCGCAACGCTCCAGAGGCAGTCGACCTGGTTGCCGAGCTGTCCCGCGCTCGCACCGGACTGCACGACGTTGAAGCCGACGACCGCGCCGTTCGCCAACCCCGTCGCGTAGGCGAACTTGCCATCGGGGCTGAGCGCGACATCGGTCGCCGTCGCGAGCGCCGGTGTCGCGGCGGGTGCGTTGCAGATCCCGCCCGCGATCGCGCTCGGGACGCATTGAACCTGGGCGAGCGCCTGCGTCGCCTGGTTGCGGGAGAAGACGGTCAACGCACCGGAATGCCCTCCGCCGCCGAACGCGGCGGCTGCATAGACGTGGCCGCCGTCGGGTGCGATGGTGACGCCAAAGACGTTGTCGAGACCGTTGTCGGTCGCGCAGGTCGTCGAACCCAGCGGGCAGCTGTCGGCGACCGACCCGGCGAACGCGAGCGTCCCGTCCGCCGTGCGCGAGAACGCGTCGACCTCGCCGTTGTTGATGGCGTTGTGTCCGACCGCGCCGAACACGCCAGCTCCACCCGTCACGTACGCCTGTGTGCCGGGCGCCCCTCCCCCGGCGATTGTCGTCAACGCTCCGTTCGCGTCGCGCGCGAACTCCACGCCACCGAACCCGAGTGCTCCCGCGTAGACGTTCGCGCCGTCATCGCTGATCGCGAGCGGGCCGGCGCCGTCGAGCGTGACCGCAAGGCCGAACGGGGCACAACCACTCGCCGCCGTCGAGCTGAGGCAGGCGGCCGGCGACGGCAACTGGACGAGCGCCCCGGGCGGCGGCTCGGCGCCGGCCGGCACGGCGAAGACGGGCGCGACGATGCCGACGAGGGCGACGACGAGCGCAAGCAACGAACGCGACATCGAAGACGCCGTCAGGTCACCGTGAACGCGACGCGGTTGCCCTTGCGCGCCGAGAAGCCCTGCTCGACGTTGCCGGCACGATCCTTCGCGCGCACGGTCAAGACGTAGCTGCCCTTCGGCAGCCGGTGCTTCAACGCGAACGACCACTTCGTCGTCCCCTTCGCTTGCAGGAACCCGCTTGGCGTGCAGCGGCGCTTGCGGACCTTCAGACCGTGGAAGCGCCCGCGCGAGGTCAGCGCTGTGCAGGTCGCCACGGTCCGGGCGATCCGCGCGCCGCCGCCGAGTCGCACAAGCGAGACCTCGACGCGCGCGAGGTCGCGATCGTCGGTCGCGGTGCCGCGGAAGCCCTTCAACGCCTTCGCCTTCATCCGCCGCTTCAACCCGGCGATGCGGGCGTGCGGCGGCGTCGTGTCGCGCGGGACCATCGTCGGCGTCGTGATCGTCGGTGTGGTGGTCGGCAGCGGTGTCGTGGTGGTGGTGGTCGGCGGCGGCGTTGTCGTGGTGGTCGTCGTGGTCGCCGGAAGGATGTGGATCGTGGCGGTCGCCGACGGCGAGACGTTCGTCCCGTCGGTCGCCTGGAAGGTCAGCGTCTCGTCGCCGCTAGCCGCCGACGCAGCCGTGTACGTGACGCTTCCCGCTCCATCGTCGACCGGCTGGAGCGTCCCCTTCGCCGGGGTCGAGAGGCTGCGAACTATCGCGTCGCCCGACGAGTGCGTGCAGGGGAGCGGCACGCTGACGCTCTGGCCCGCGACAACGCTCACGGTGCTCGCCTGACAGCTCGGCGACCCTTGGATGCGGAAGGCGAGCAACGCACCGTTCCCGTCTCCCCCCGCCTCCCCGGCGAGGTAGCCGTAGCGGCTGTCCGGCGAGATAGCGATCTGGCCGACGCCGGAAAGACCTGCAGCCGTCGCGCAGCCCGGGACGGCGCTGTCGGTGCTCAGGCACCCCACCCGCGTCAACGCGCCCGTGCCCGCGTCACGGGCGTACGCGACGACCCAGCCGAGCGTGTGACCCCCGCCGCCGGCGTACACCCACCGTCCGTCCGGGCTCACGGCGATGCCGGAGCCGGACGACTCGAGCGCTGCGTCGTGCGTGCACGCAGGATCGGTGGTCGAGGAGAAGCACTGGGTGAAGGACAGCGCGCCCGAGACCGTGTCGCGGTGCAGCGCACCGATGCCGGCGTTCGAGACGACGTAGAGGTCGCGACCATCCGGGCTCGCCGCGAGCGCCTTGGGCGTGGCAACGCCGTCCGCGTGCGTGCAGCCGGGTGTGGCCGTGGCCGCGCTCCAGACGCAGCCGGCCTGGCCGCCGATCCGGCCCGTGCCGTCGAGCGCGAAGCCCACGATCGTGTCGTTCACCTGTGCGCTCGCGTAGAGGAACTTGCCGTCAGGGCTCACGGCGGCCGCCGTCGGGCCCGTGAGCAGCGGCGCCGTGGCGCCGGCTGCGCAGGGCCCGCTCGCCGCTGCGAGCACCGGCACGCACTGCACCTCCGCGAGCGCCTGCGTGGTCGTGTCGCGGGAGAGGACGACCAACGCGCCGCGGCCGCCGACAGCGGCTCGACCGACGGCGTAGAGATGGGTGCCGCCCGGCACCATCGCGAGATCCACGACGTTGGCGAGTCCGTTGTCGCCGCTCGGACAGGGGCCCGTGACCGGACAGCTGTCGAGCACCGAGCTGACGGGCGCGAGCGCGCCGTCCGCCGCCGCACGGGCAAACGAGACGACCGCTCCCCGCGCGCTCGTGCTGGTCCCGACGGCGCCGAACAGCCCAGCGCCGTCCGTTGCGAACGACTGCATGTTCTGGACCGTGGCGTCGCCGCCGATCGACGTGAGCGCGCCGCCGGCGTTGCGCGAGAAGGCGATGGTGGCGCCAGGCCCTGTGCTGCCGACGTACACGTTGCGCCCGTCGTCGCCGACAGCGACCGCACTCGGCGCAGCGATCGCCAGCCCCGGCGAGAGCGCCGCGCAACCGGCTGCCGCCGTCGTGCTGTAGCAGGCCGCAGGGGGCGCAAGCTGGACGAGCATCCCCGTAGGCGGGGGCGCGGCGCCAGCGGCGCCGGTGAACGGCGAAGCGAGCGCGCCGAGGGCAACGACGGCGAGCGCGAGCGACATCCGTGACATGGGCGTGAGCACTCCCTGCGTTTGCGACGAGACCCCGCGTCCCGACTGCGACCGCGCGCCACGCTACCGAGCGCGCGGCCGACTTCCAGGCCACGCTGGCCGCAGTGGCGCGCCGGCGCGTGCGCTCTGTGCCTACGCGGCCGGCCCGCGGGGCGGAGCCTCACGCGGCTCGAAGCCGCGGCACTCGAGCACGGGGATGCGGGGATAGCGCGGGAAGGACGGATCCTCGCGCGAGCGCTGGCAGAGCGAGAAGACCGAGCCGCGCGTGTTCGGCACGAGCTGCTGGTGTCGGCAGGCGGCGCAGAGGCCGGCGGCGGGCGGAGCGGACATCGCAGCGCCCACTATACTTTGTGAAGCGTGAAGACATTCCGGCGACTCCTCGGCTTCCTGCGCCCCCATCTGCGGGGCGTGCTCGTGTCGTTCGCGTTTGCCGCCGCCGCGATGGGCGCGGGCGTCGCGATCCCGTGGCTGACCGGCCGCGCGATCGGCGCGATCACCCACCACGACCGCCACCAGCTCGTCCTCTTCGCGATCCTCGTCGCGGTCGCCGGGCTGCTGCGGCTCGGCCTCAGCGTCGGGCGCCGGCTCGTCGCCGGGCGCGTCTCGCTCGCGGTCGAGTACGACCTGCGCGCGCACCTCTACTCGCATCTGCAATCGCTGGAGCTCGGCTTCTTCGACCGCCAGCAGACCGGCCAGTTGATGTCGCGCGTGACGGTCGACCTGCAGGCGGTGCGCTTCTTCCTCGGCTACGGGCTCGTCTTCATCGGCCAGTCGTTCTTCACGATCGTGCTGGCAGCTACCGCGATGGTCATCCTCCATCCCCCGCTCGCCGCGCTCGCGCTCACGCCGGTGCCGTTCGTCGTGCTCGTGGCGTTCCGCTACGGCCGCCGCTCGCGCCCGGCGATGCAGGAGGTGCAGCAGCGGATCGCCGAGCTGACCGCGGTCGCCGAGGAGAACGTCTCCGGCGTGCGCGTCGTGAAGGCGTTCGCGCGCGAGCAGCTCCAGCTGGAGCGCTTCGAGCACCAGACCGGCCGCGTCTTCAGCCAGGCGATGTACACGACGCGCCTGCAGGCGCTCTATGCGCCGTTGATCGGCTTCCTGCCCTATGCCGGCCTCGCGGCGATCCTGCTCGTCGGCGGCCACGCGGCGATCAGCGGCTCGATCCCGCTCTCGACCTTCACCGCCTTCTACCTCTACGTGCTGATGCTGACCGGGCCGATGCGCACGCTTGGCTACATGCTCGGTGCCGCGCAGCGCGCGACCGCCTCCGGCACCCGGATCTTCCAGCTGCTCGACCGCGCGCCCGGGATCGTCGCGGCGGCAGGCGCGCCGCCGCTGCCCGAGGGTCGTGGACGTGTCGAGCTGCGCGACATCTCCCTGACGTTCGAGGGCGCGAGCCGCCCGGCACTGCATGACGTGAACCTGACCGTCGAGGCCGGCTCCACGGTCGCGCTCGTCGGCGGGAGCGGGTCCGGCAAGACCTCGCTCGTCTCGCTGCTGCCGCGGCTCTACGACGCGACCCGCGGCAGCGTGCTGATCGACGGCGCCGACGTCCGCGACGTCGACCCGCACGCGCTGCGCGGCGAGATCGCGCTCGTCACCGACGACCCGTTCCTGTTCTCCGCGACGGTCCACGACAACGTCGCCTACGCGCGCCCCGACGCGACGCGCGAGGAGGTCGAGCAGGCCGCGCGGCGCGCGCATGCGGACGGCTTCGTGCAGGAGCTGCCCGACGGCTACGACACGATGGTCGGCGAGCGCGGGCTGACGCTGTCCGGCGGCCAGCGCCAGCGGATCGCGATCGCCCGGGCGCTGCTCGCGAACCCGCGAATCCTCGTGCTTGACGACGCGACCTCGTCGGTCGACGCCTCGACCGAGCAGGAGATCAAGCAGGCGCTGCGCGAGGTGATGGAGGGCCGCACGACGTTCGTGATCGCCCACCGGCTCTCGACGATCTCGCTCGCCGACCGTGTAGTCGTCGTCGAGCACGGAGCGATCGTCGCGCAGGGCACGCACGACGAGCTGCTCGAGCAGGACGGGCTCTACCGCGAGATCGTCGAGAAGGGCTTGCCGGACCAGGTCTTTCTCACGCGCAAGCCGATCGACGGCGAAGAGCCGCCCGTTCCGGCGAGCGCGACAGGCGGCAACGGCACGTCAAGCGCACCCAGCGACAACGGCGCGGCACCTGGGAACGGCGCCGGCCGCGACCACGCACGCACCGGCGACGGGGCCAACGGCGACGGGGCCAACGGCGACGGCAAGCATCGGAGCGCCAGCGCGGCGCCGCTCGCGTCCGCCTCCCCTACGCGCAGCCCCCGCCGCGACGAGGGCGTCAGCGCGTTGGGCAGCACAGCGCTCGGCTCGCTGACGACTGCCGGGCGCGAGCAGGACCGCCTCGCCGACCTGCGCCGCCGCCTGCGCCAGACCGGCGGGCGCGGGCGCAAGGTGCGCGGGCTCGTCGAGCTGCTGCGGCCCTACCGCTGGCGCGTCGCGCTGATGTTCGGGACGCTGATCCTCGCAACCGCGGCGACGCTCGCGCCGATCCGGCTCGCGAAGCGCGCCGTCGGCGAGATCCAGCACCACGACGCCTCCGCGCTCGACCGCACAGCAGCGCTGTTCCTCGGTGCGGCGCTGCTCGCCTGGGGCGCGTCGGCAGCGCAGACCTACCTGACCGGCTGGGTCGGCCAGCGCGCCTTGCAGGACCTGCGCGTGCAGCTGTTCGAGCACCTGCAGTCGCTCTCGCTCGGCTTCTACTCGCGCGTGCGCGCCGGCGTCGTGATCTCGCGCATCACGAACGACGTCGAGGCGCTCGACCAGCTGATCAGCGACGGGATCGTGACGCTGTTCCAGTCGACGCTGACGCTGCTCGGCGTCGTCGTGATCCTGCTGACGCTCGACCTCCAGCTCGCGCTCTACACGTTCCTCGCGATCCCCGTGATGGCGGCAGCCGCGTTCGCCTTCCGCGTCGCCTCGGCCGACGCCTTCCGCCGCACGCGCGAGCGGATCGCGGCGATCACCGGCTACCTGCAGGAGACGCTGTCGGGCATCCGCGTCGTGCGCGCGTTCGGCCAGGAGCAGCGCCACGTGACGCGCTTCGGCCAGCTCAACACGGCAAACCGCGACGCGAACATGACGACCGTCAACCTCAACGCTGCGTACTTCCCCGGCGTCGAGCTGCTGTCGGCGCTCGTGACGGTCGGGATCCTCGCGGTCGGCGGCATCTCCGCGATCGACGGCAACACCGACGCTGCCGTCGTGTTCGCCTTCGTCGCCGCGCTCAACACGTTCTTCGACCCGATCCAGCAGCTGTCGCAGCTCTACACGACCTACCAGTCCGGGATGGCGGCGCTCGACAAGATCTTCGAGCTGCTCGACGAGGAGCCGGAGCTGCGCGACAAGCCCGGCGCGGTCGAGCTGACCGAGCTGCGCGGCGAGCTGTCGTTCGAAGGCGTCTCGTTCCGCTACGGGGATGACGACGATGGAGCCTGGGCCTTGCGCGACATCGACCTGCACGTGCCGGCCGGCCAGACGGTCGCGCTCGTCGGCGAGACGGGCGCCGGCAAGTCGACGTTCGCGAAGCTCGTCGCACGCTTCTACGACCCGACGACGGGCGCCGTCAAGGTCGACGGCCACGACCTGCGTGACGTCTCCTCCCACTCGCTGCGCTCGCGGATGGGGATCGTGCCGCAGGAGGGCTTCCTGTTCAGCGGGACGATCGGCGAGAACATCGCGTTCGGGAGGCCCGACGCGACCGCGGAGGAGATCGAGGCTGCCGGACGCGCGGTCGGAGCCGACGTCTTCGTCGACGACCTCCCGCACGGCTACGACACCGAGATCGGCGAGCGCGGCGTGCAGCTGTCCGCTGGCCAGCGCCAGCTCGTCGCGTTCGCGCGCGCGCTGATCGCCGACCCGCGGATCCTCGTGCTCGACGAGGCGACCTCGAACGTCGACATCCACACCGAGACGCGCATCGAGCAAGGGCTGCGGCGCCTGCTCGCCGGTCGCACCGCGATCGTCATCGCGCACCGCCTTTCCACGATCCGCCATGCGGGCCACATCGTCGTGCTCGACGGCGGCCGGATCGTCGAGCAGGGCACGCACGACGAGCTGATCGAGGCGCAGGGCGCCTACTGGAGCCTCTACCGCGACTGGGCGGAGCAGGCCGCAGCCTAAGCCAAGCCTGTAGCTTGGCGCGCGATGGACGACTTCGCATTGCTCCAGGGGGTCGCGCCCCAGGACGTCGAGGAGCTGCTCGCGCGGGCGCGGCGGCGGACGTTTGCGGCCGGTGAGGTGGTCTTTCACGCGGGTGATCCTGCGGACACGCTCCACTTGGTTCGCTCGGGACGCTTTGCGGTGCGGATCGCCACGGAGTTTGGGGATGTCGCGACGTTGAATGTCGTCGGCGCCGGGGACGCGTTCGGCGAGCTTGCGTTGCTGAGCCCAAACGAGCCGCGCAGCGCGACGGTCGCGGCGCTCGAAGCTGCCGAGACGTTGTCGGTCCACGCGCTCGACTTCAACCGCCTGCGCGCGCGGCGCCCGCAGACCGACGCCTTGCTCGTCGGCGTGCTCGCGGCGCGCGTGCGCCGCCTCTCCGAGCAGCTCGTCGAAGCGCTGCACCTGCCGGCCGAGACGCGGGTGCGCCGGCGGCTGCTCGACGTGGTGTCGGTCTACGGCGACAGCGAAGGCGGCGCGACCGTGCCGCTGACGCAGGAGGAGCTCGCGAGCCTCGCGGGCACCTCCCGCGCGACCGTCAACAAGGTCCTGCGCGAGGAGCAGGAACGCGGGACCGTCGAGCTCGCGCGCGGCCGCACGACCCTGCTCGACCGCGCCGCACTCGAACGCCGCGCGCGCGGGCTGTTCTCCTAGCCGTATTCGCCTTTCGCCCGTGGCAGCGCAACGTCATAGACATTTTTCGGGACAAATCTATCGCATAAATCTTGATATTCCCCATATGATGGACGTATGAGCACTCGGATTTCGGACACTGCACGAGCCAGCAACCGGGCATTTCTTCGATCGCACCGATGGATAACGTTCTCGCTGGACGTGCGCAGCGTGGAGCGCCACTTCTGGCAGCGGATTGGCGAGGCTCGCTCCAAGTGCCGCCACCTCATGCTCACACCACTCAAGCCGGCCGTAGCCGCTGAGCTGGAGGCGCTCTATCTCGCAAAAGGGGTTCAGGGCACCACTGCCATCGAGGGCAACACGCTTACGCTTGAGCAGGTGCAGGCGGCGGTTGCAGGGACCCTCAAGCTGCCGCGAAGCCAGGCGTATCTGAAGCACGAGGTGGACAACATCCTCGGTGCGTGTCGCGAAATCGAGGAGGGCATCGCAGCGAACGGGCGCTTCAACCTTTCGGTGGATCTGCTCTGTTCGCTCAACGAGCGGGTCCTCCGTGACCTCGAGTCTGAGGAGCACGTTGCCCCAGGGAAGCTGCGAAGCGTCCCGGTTGGTGTGGGCAGCTACCTCGGAGCCCCGGCGATCGACATCGCATTCTTGTCCGAACTCATGTGCGAATGGCTGAACGGACCGGACTTCGACGTCCAGGCCGCCGACCGCGAGGACGCGTTCCTGCTGACCTTTCTGCGCGCGGTCGCGGCGCATGTCTATATCGCGTGGATCCATCCGTTCGGAGATGGGAATGGCCGCACGGCACGACTTGTCGAGTTCGGGATTCTGACCGCGGCGGGGATCCCGTCCGTCGCCGCTCACCTGCTTTCCAATCACTACAACCTCACTCGCACTGCCTACTACCGTCAACTCGATCATGCGAGCGCCTCGGGTGGCGATCTTGCTCCCTTTCTGAGCTATGCCGTAGAAGGGCTCGTCGACCTGCTCCAGGAACAGCTCAACCGAGTCCACGAGGAGATCTTCAGCTACTCATGGGAGAACTTGGTACACGAGCATTTTCGGCACCGGAGCAGTCCGACCGGCAAGCGGCAGCGTGACCTTGTCATCGCGCTTGGACGCACAGCACACCCTGTACCCCGGGACAAGCTCCCCGAGATCACGCCGGCTCTGGCTGCTGCGTATGCACAGAAGCAGTCCAAGACGCTGACGCGGGACATCAACGCAATCGTTGCCGCTGGACTCGTTGAGCGCACTCCGGGTGGCATTCGCTCGCGGCCAGAGATCATGTTCGGCTTCACGCCGAGGCTCGGTGGGCTCCCACACACCAATGTGTTGCTTGATCAGGATGTCGACGAAGGCTCTGAGTAGGCCAGCGCGCGCTCAGCGCGGGCGGTGCGCCGGCGCGAGGAAGCGCTTGCCGGCCGGCACGAGGACGGTCTTGCGCAGCACGGAGGAGTGGACCGCGACGAGCCCGCGCGCGACCGAGACGAGCGTCCCGGAGTGCGCCGCAGCGGGGCAGCGGTCGACCGTCGTCCAGATCGTGCCGCGCACGATCGCGGCTCCATAGCGCCCCTGCGTCTTGATCCGCCCGCGCGCGTGGACGCGCACCCAGCGGCCTGAGTTGTCGAAGCGCGCAGCCGTCGCGAGGACGCTGTGCGACGTCCGCTTCGGCTTCGGCGCGCGGCAGTTGAGTCGCGGCCCCGAGAGCTTCAGCACGCCCGGGTACTGCCCCAGGTACGTCGTGTGCTGCTGGCCCGTCACGAAGCGCCCCTGCGACACGACAGCCGTCGCGTTGCGCCCCTTGCGCGAGGTCTTGAAGAAGACGTGCGCCACCCCGTGCCGCGTGTCCAGCTCGCTGCCGAGCGGCAGGTTTGCTACCGCGTGCATCACGACGAAGTGGTAGGAGCCGCGCACGCGCACGAGCACACGCCCGGAGACCGGGTTCGCGACGAGCCGGTGGAACAGCACGGGCGGCGAGACGCCAGGCGGCGGCTGCGACGGCGGCGTGTCGCTCGGCGGCGATGGCGGTGCGGCCGTGACGACGCGAATGCGGTGATTGAACGTGTCGGCGACCCAGGTGCGGGCGCCGTCGAGCGCAACCGCGCGCGGGTGCCACAGCCGCGCAGCGCTCGCCGCCCCGCCGTCGCCGGAGAAGGCTGCAGCGCCGGTGCCGGCGATCGTGTCGATCTCGCCGTCGGTGGCGACCTGGCGGACGCGTTGGCTGCCCGAATCGGCGATCACGATGCTGCCGTCGTCGCGCGTGACGACGCCCTCTGGACCGTTCAGCGCCGCACGGGTCGCCGCTCCACCGTCGCCCGAGAAGCCTGTCGCGCCGGTGCCGGCGACGGTCGTGATCGTGTCGACCGCATCGACGCGGCGGATGCGGTTGTTGCCCGTGTCGGCGATCAGAAAGCCGCCGCTCGGCAGCTCGACGACGTCCTCCGGCGCGTCGAGCCGTGCGAGCGCCGCCCCGCCGTCATCGCCGCCGTAGCCGGCCGTGCCCGTCCCCGCGACGGTCGTGATGTTCCCGAGCGCGCTGACCTTGCGAATGCGGTTGTTGCCCGTGTCGGCGATCAGGAACGAGCCGTCGAACAGCTCGGTGACGCCGCGCGGGTCGTTCAGCGTCGCGCTCGTCGCCGCGTCGCCATCACCGGAGTTGCCGGGCACGCCGGGCGTCCCGGCGACGGTGCGGATCGTCCCGTCGGCCGAGACCTTGCGGATCGTGTCGTTGCCGGTGTCGGCGATCAGGAAGCCCCCGTCGGAGGTTGGCGCGACGGCGCGCGGCTGATAGAGCACGGCCGACGTCGCCGGCACCCCCTCGACGCTGCCGGTGAAGCCGTTGACGGTGCCGCAGCACGGTCCCGTGCCGGCGACCGTCACGATCGTCCCGGAGGCGTCGACGCGCCGGATGCGGTTGTTGGCGCTGTCGGCGATCAGGAACGCGCCACCGCCGAGCGCGGCGACATACGACGGCGACGTGAGCTGGGCGCTCCTTGCCGGTCCGCCGTCGCCGCTGAGGCCGGCGGTGCCGGTGCCGGCCGCGGTGTCGATCTTCGCACCCGAGGCACCATGGACCGTGACCGCGCCGACAAGCGCGATCAGCGCCGTGAGCACGGCGAGCAGGGCGACGGTGGAACGGGGGCGGCGTGACATCTGGCGACCAGCTTCGGGCCTCGAAGCTCGCGTCACTGTCGCAGACTTGGCGTCCCGCGTGTCGGATGCGCGACACTTCCAGACGATGTCCCGACGGCTCCTGCGTGCACTTGTCGTCGGCCTGCTCGCAGCTGCGGCCGCCGGCGCCGTCGCGGCGACCGGCGTGCTCGACCGCATCGACGAGAGCCTCGTCGACAGGAGCTTCGACGAGCGCACCGCGCAGCCCGCGCCGAAGGAAGTAGCCGTCGTCGCAGTCGACGAGGAGACATTTCGGCGCCTCAACCTGCGCTGGCCTTTCCCCCGCTCCGTCCACGCGCGCGCGATCCGCGAGCTGCTGCGCGACGGCGCGCGCGAGGTCGTCTACGACGTGCAGTTCTCCGAGCCCTCGACGCCACGCGAAGATGCCGCGCTGCTCGCTGCGGCGGCGAACCCGCGCGTCGTGCTAGGCACAACCGAGGTCGCGCCAGGCGGAACCCCCGCGGTGATCGGCGCGGACGCGCTGCGCGCGGGCGGCGGCCGCGTCGGGATCGCCCTCTTTCCGGTCGACGACGACGGCGTCTGGCGCTACATGCGCGGCACGATCGAGGGCGCGCCGCAGCTGTCCGTGCTCGCCGCCGGCGGGCGGGCCGACACGCCGCGACGGCCGATCGACTTCGCCGGCCCGCCGGGGACGGTGCGGACGCTCTCGTTCGCCGACGTCGTGCAGGGCCGCGTCGATCCCCGGATGGTGCGCGGGCGGATCGTCGTCGTCGGGGTGACCGACCCGACCGAGCAGGACCGCCATCCGACTGCAGCCGGCGGCGGGCTGATGGCCGGCGCCGAGATCCATGCGAACGCGATCCAGACCGCGCTCGACGGCTACCCGCTGCGCGACGCGTCCAGCCTGCTCGTCGTGCTGCTCGTGCTCGCGGCCGGGCTGCTCGCGCCCCTCGCTGCGCTGCCCGGGCCGCCGGGGCGCGCGGTTGTGCAGGCGCTCGGCGCCGGCGTGCTCGGCGCCGCGGCGCTGCTCGGTGGCGCACAGCTCGCCTTCGGCGGCGGCACGATCGTCCAGCTCGCGACACCGCTGCTCGCGCTCGCGCTCGGCACCGCTGCAGCCGTCGCGACGACGTACACGCTCGAAGTGCGCACCCGCCGCCGGCTGCGCGCCACGTTCGAGCGCTTCGTCCCGTCGCAGGTAGCCGAGGAGCTGCTGCCGCGCCACGGCGGCGACGCGCAGCTCGCGAGCCGGCGCGTCGAGGCGACCGTGCTGTTCTGCGACCTGCGCGGCTTCACCGCACTCGCCGAGCAGCTGGAGGCCGAGCAGGTGATCGCCGTCCTGAACCGCTACCTCGAGCTGGTGTCCGGAGCGATCTTCGATCACGGAGGCACCGTCGTCTCCTACCAGGGCGATGGCGTGATGGCCGTCTTCGGCGCGCCGCTGGAGCAGCCGGATCACGCGCAGCGCGCTTTCGCCGCCGCGCGCCAGGTGCTCGACGGAGCGCTGCCGCGCTTCAACGCCTGGCTGCGCGAGCAGCGGATCACGGTCGCGCCGCTGGAGGCGGGCATCGGGATCAACAGCGGCCCGGTGATGGCGGGCGTGATCGGCTCGGGGCGCCGGCTCGAATACACGGCGGTCGGCGACACGACGAACGTCGCGGCACGCTTGCAAGCGCTCAGCCGCGACGTCTCGGGACAGCTTGTCGTTGCCGGCAGCACGTACGCGCAACTCGGCCCCGCGGCGGAGGGACTAGCCCTCCACGGCGAGGTCGAGCTGCGCGGCCGGCGCGAGCCGGTGACCGTCTACGCGTTGTCGGGTGAGCAGATCACGTAGGCGCGCAGGATGCGCTGCCCGCCGCTCGGGAACCGGCCGCGCACGAGCCAGCCGCTGAGGTGTGCGTCTGCGCCGTTGTCCCCCAGACCCTCCGGGATCGATTGCGCGATCGAGCCGTCGTCGGCGATCGTCGGCGTGGCGACGCCCGAGTTGACCGTGTGCCAGTCGCCGCCGCCGCTGATCGCGTGCTCGTCACGACCGCAGTGGACGTCGCTCACGCCCGGCACATTCTGGCTGACAGGTGCGCTGTCGGCCCAGTAGACGCGGATCTTGCTCGACGCAAAGCTCGACGCTGAGTGACCGCCAAGCGTCTTCGCGTCCTGCGCGGTGCCGGAGTTGTCGGCGCTCACGGCGTGGAGGGCGAGCTCGGAGTGAACTGCATGCGACGCGTCCGGCACGGTGCCGAGCTTCGCCTCGTTGACCTGAGTGCCGGTAAGCGTGTTGGACTTCAGGCGGCTGCCGAGGATCGTGTGCTGCTGGATCGAGTGGCCGTTGATCGTGACCGCCGCGTAGCCGGTGCCGCCGAGCGCCACGAACAGGGCGATCAGCGAGATGAAGAAGGCGGGCGATGGACGCTTGCTGGCGATGGACCGCATGGAGACCCTCCTGGGTGTCCGTCGCGGCGAGCCTCGTGCCCACCGCTGTCGTCATGCAATCTCTCGCAGCGCAAGACCCCCGTCTGTTCAGTCGATGACGCGCGTTGTGTCAAGTCCTTGACACTCCATCGGCGCGCCGCATTTCCCCCCGAGAAGCAGCTGCGGGACAGGGATTCGAACCCCGATTACTCGGTCCAGAGCCGAGCGTCTTGCCGTTAGACGATCCCGCAAGGATCGGCTGATGAGGATAGAGGCTTCGCTCGGCAGGCGATTCGACGGCCGCGAGACGTGAAAGGATCGTTGCATGGACCAACGCCTCTCGCTCGTCACGCTCGGCGTCGCCGACCTCGCGCGCGCCCGCGCCTTCTACGAAGCGCTCGGCTGGAGCACGGGTGCAGCGCCCGGCGACGACGTCGTGTTCTTCCAAGCCGGCGGGATGATCGTCGCGCTGTGGGACCGCGCGAAGCTCGCGGCCGACAGTGGCATCACCGACGGCGGCGGCTGGGGCGGCGTCACGCTCGCCTACAACGCAGCCTCGCCTGAGCACGTAGATGCGGTGCTGCGCGAGGCCGAGGCGGCCGGCGCGCAGATCCCCCGCGCCGGTGCGGAGACGTTCTGGGGCGGCTATTCGGGCGTCTTCGTCGACCCCGACGGCCACCCGTGGGAGGTCGCCCACAACCCCCACTGGACGCTCCACCCCGACGGCAGCATCAGCCTCGCGCCCTAGGGCCAGGCGGGGTCCATCTCGAACTGCTCCTCGCCGAGCGCGAGCACCATCGGGTCGCCGGAACGGGCTGCGAGGTGGAGCGGCGTCTCGGGGTCGGTCGTCGCGAACGTGACGGTGAGGATGCTGCGACCGGGGAACGCGTCGACGAGCTTGCGGATCGCGCGCGCGTGGTGCTCGACCCCGCCGAGCGGGGAGGTGATCTCGGCGCGCAGCGCATCGACCTCGAACGGCGGCAGCGCGCGCACGTCCGGCAGTGGCAGCGGCTCCGCGGCGAGCCGCTCGGCATCGAGCGCGACGGTCTCCTCCCCTTCGCTCAGCGCGACGGCGCCGTCGGCCGGGCATTCGACGACGAGCGGCGGCGTCTCCGCGCCCTGGTCGAGCAGCAGGACAGCCGCCGAGGCGCCCGCCGCCGCGACGAACGCGCGCAGCGTCACGACGACCTCCGCGATCCGCTCGCGTGCCTCTTCGACCGACGTCATGGCCGGCAGTCTCTCAAGAGGAGCGCGGATCCGTGTCCCTGTGAGGGATGCAGATCCGCTGTGCTCGGGCTAGAGGTCGCTGAGATCGCTCGATCTGTCGCCGAGCGCGTCAGCGCCGGCGGCGCCGAGGTCCGTGTGCGCGGCGATCAGCCGGCGGGCGTGCTCGAGATCCTCGGAGCGCCCGACCGACAGCGCGCCCGCGAGCCGACCGCCGTCGAGGTACCAGACGCTGAACTCGCCGGAATCGATCGAGCCGCGCACGACCTCGCGGTCCCAGGAGGCGGCCGGTCCGACGTACTCCAGCGACGCCCAGTCGGCGAGATCGGAGAAGAAGTAGGGCACGACATCGTGCGCGACGTCGCGGCCGAGCATGTTCAGCGCCGCCGTCTTGCCGTGGTTGAAGGCGACGTCCCAGTGCTCGACGCGGATCCGGCGCCCGTTCGGGACGCTGTCGTAGGAGGCGATGTCGCCGGCCGCCCACACCCCAGGCGCCGACGTGCGCGAGGCGGCTGTCGCACAGCACACCCCCACGATCGTCGTCCAGCGTCAGCCCAGCGGAGCGCGCGAGCGTCACGTCCGGCATCACGCCGGCGCCGATCACGACGACGTCGGCTTCGAGTCGCAGACCCTGCTGCGTCACGACGTGCGTCACGCGCCCGTCGGCGCCCTCGAAGCGCTCAAGCGCGTCCTCGCCGTGCACGGCGATCCCATGCTCCTCCAGGCGCGACTGGAAGAAGCGCCCGGCCTGCGCGCCGAAGCCGCGCTCGAGCGTGATCGCCTCCTGCATCACGATCTCGCAGGAGGCGTGGTCGGACGAGACGAGCGACGCGGCGACCTCGCAGCCGATGTAGGAGCCGCCGATCAGCACGACCTTCTTCCCGTCCGCGGCCGCACGAATCGTGTCGGCGTTGCCGAACGCGCGCAGGTAGTGGATCCCCTCCAGCTCGCCGCCTTCGACGTTGCAGCCGCCGCACGTTCGCGCCCGTCGCCAGCAGCGCAGTGTCGTAGGAGACGACCTCCTTCGTCGACAGCGTCGCCTGCTTCGCCGCCGTGTCGAGCTTCATCACGCTCGTGCGCGTCAGCAGCTCGATCGACTGCTCGCCCCACCACTCGTCCGGGCGAAAGTACGTCGACTCGCGCGACTCCTTGCCCTGCAGGTAGCCCTTCGAGCACGGCGGGCGGTTGTACGGCGGGTCGGGCTCGCGGCCGACGAGCAGGATCTCGCCCTCGGCACCGGACTCGCGCAGCCAGCGGGCGCAGTTCGCGCTTGCGAGCCCGCCGCCGATCAGCAGGTGCGCGACGCGCGGTCGGCCATCAGCCCGGAATCGCCCCGTTGCGGCGTGAAGAACGGAGTGATCGTCCGCCTCGAGCCCCGGGTCGAGGATCAGCAGCACCTCGTCGCCCGCCTCGATCACCGTGTCGGACTTCGGCACGAAGCCGCCGCCGCCGCGCAGCACCGAGATGATCAGGCTGCCTTCGGGCAGCTCGACCTGCGTCGACGCGCTGGCCGGCGGCCGGCGAGCCCTCGCCGACCTCGAGCTCGATGATCTCGAGCCGCTCGCTCCTCGAGCGCGAGCAGCTGGACGAGGCCGTACTGCGGCACCTCGTGCTCGATCAGGCGCAGGATCAGGTCGGTCGCGGAGACCGCCGGCTGGATCCCGAGCAGCTTGAAGTGCTGGAGGTTGCGCGGGTTGTTGACGCGCGCGACGATCCGCTGGCAGAGGTACTTCTCCTTCGCCACCTGGCAGATCGAGCATGTTGTCCTCGTCGTCGCCGGTGACGGCGATCACGAGGTCGGCGCGCTGGATCCCGCCGCGCTCGAGCACCCACAGCTCCGTCGCGTCGCCGTACTGGACGGCGTGCTCGAGCTCCTGCTCGACGACGAGGTAGCGACGGCGATCGGACTCGATCAGCGTCACCTCGTGGCCCTTCGCCGAGCAGCTCGCGTGCGAGGTTCCAGCCGACCTTGCCGGCGCCGGCGACGATCACGTACATGCGGTCACCCTGCTCATGCGGCGCCCAGCGCTGCCTGCTCGACCAGCTCGATCGCGTGCTGGGTCGGGCAGATCGTCATGAGCCCCTGCTCGGCGTACCAGGCGGCGCGCGCCGGGTCGAGCACGCGCACGACGACGCGCGGCACGTCGAAGCGCTTCTGCGCGATCTGCGCGATCACGAGGTTCGTGTTGTCGCCGTTGGTGGAGGCGATGAAGACGTCGGCCTGCTCGATCCCGGCCTCGATCAGCGCGTCGACCTCGAGCGCGGTGCCGACGGTGAAGCGGCCGCCGGCGTCCTCCCAGCTGGTCGACGAGGTCCTTGTCGAGCTGCTCGTGCGACAGCGGGTCCTCGTCGAGGACGGAGACCTCGTGGCCCGCCTCGAGCGCCCGCTTCGCGACGGCGGAGCCGACGCGCCCTGCCCCGACGATCAGGATCAACATGGGCGGAACACTAGCGCGACGCCTGCTCCGGACGCGCTTCGACCGCTGCGGCGGCAGGCGGCGCCGCAGCCGCCGGCGCGGTCAGGATCACGCGGCACTCGGCCTTGCGCAGGACGTACTTCGTGACCTCGCCGACGAAGTTCTCCAGCGGTCCGCCGGCGCCGCCGAACAGCGCGCCGCCGCGCACGCGCGAGGGCTCCTCGGCGGCGAGCACGATCGCCTCCACGCCGCGGCGCTTCGCCTCGTGGACGATCGCCTGGCCGGCGCGGCGCGCGCGCACCATCGCGGTCGCGACATGGACGCCCTCGTACTCCTCGCCGACCGCCTTCGCGCGCCGCAGCGCCTCCTGCGCGCGCTTGACCTGCGCCTCCGGCAGGCGCGCGTCGAGCGGCAGCGACATCGGCACCTCGAAGACCCAGATCGCCTCGATCGTCGCGCCCTCCTCGTCGAGGTCGTCGCGCACGTCGCCGGCGAGCCGGCCGGCCGTCTGGACGATGTCGTCGTCGAGCGGCGTGCCGAAGATCGGCACGAGCATCGAGCCGAACTCGCGGCTCGGCCTGCTCGTGGCGCAGCGCCTGCTCGGGGATCGTCACGCGCCGCAGCAGCGGGTTGCCGTCGACCTGCGGTAGATCACGTAGAGCGCGATCCCGCCGAGCAGCCAGGCGCTGCCGACGTAGCGCGCGCCTGCGTGGAGCATCAGCACGCTGACCCAGCCGGCGCCGACAGCAGCGCGCCGAGCACCGCCGGCAGCGGCAGCTCGCCGCCGCCGCACGCGGACCGACAGCGGGATCCTGTAGGGCCGCTCGCGCTCGCGGCTCGCGGTAGCGCAGCACGATGATCGACGAGGTGCGCGATCGTGAACGCGAGCATCGCGCCGAACGCGTAGATGCCGACGAGGAAGTCGAGGTCGGCCGGGATCACGAGCGCCGCCGCGACGAGCGCCGCGAGCACGATCAGCACGAACGGCGTGCCGCGCTTCGGGTGCAGGCGCCCGAGCGCGCTGGGGATCTGGCGGTTCGTCGCGAGCGCGTAGGAGAGCCGCGAGATGCCGAGCATCGCGCGAGTTCGACGCGGCGAGCAGCGACAGCGTCGCGACCGCCAGCGCGACGACGTAGCGCAGCGCGCTCGCGAGCCACGCCGGGTCGAAGCGCGCTCGGCGACGCCGAGCAGCGGCGCCTCGATGTCGCGCGTCGCCCAGCGCGTCGCGCCCCGCCGGCGATCGGGCAGCGCGCTGACGGCGACGACCGCGATCCCGACGTAGACGAGCACGATCGCGCCGACGCCCGGGCCGACGAGTCGTTGCAGGCCGCGCGTCGTCGTCGCTCGTCTCGCCCGCGAGGCTCGCTGCCGCCTCCAGGCCGGTGAAGGCGATCGTCGCGATCGTCAGCGCGAAGATCGACGTCGTCCCACGTCGGCGTGCTGCCGAGGTGGATCGTGTCGAGCGATCGCGCTCGGGTCGAGCACCAGCGACGAGGCCGAGCACGATCACGAGCAGCTGCACGCCGAGGTCGGCGACCGCGAGGAGCAGCTGGCGGCGCAGCTGGCGCACGCTCACGCCGGCGACGTTCGCGACCGCGACGACGGCGATGATCCCGATCGCGACGACGACCTCGCGTCGCGCCGTGGCCGAGCGGCGACCAGAACTCGCGCGAGGTAGTTCGTCGCCGTGAAGGCCGTGACGGCGATCAGGATCGCGTAGTCGAGCAGGATCACCCAGCCGGCGACGAAGCTGACCAGCTCGTTGAAGGCGTAGCGCGCGAAGACCGACGAGCCGCCGCGCTCGCGGTGCAGCGCCGCGCCCTCGACGTACGTCATCGAGGCGAGCGCGAAGAAGACGCCGGCGACGAGGAAGACGACCGGCGTCAGCCCGAGCGCGCGCTGCGCGACGACGCCGAGCGCGAAGTAGACCGAGCTGACCGACGTCGTGTAGACGAGCCCGAACAGCGCACGCGCGCTCAGCGTGCGCGCGACGTGTCACGAGCCGCGCTCCTGCCGCTCAGGTAGAGCCGCGCCGGCGCCGGCCGCGACGAACAGCACGCCGAGCACGACGCCGATCGCGAGGCCCCCGCCGCCGGCGCCGAGCGTGCGCACGAGCAGCGCGACGCCGATCGACGATCATCGCGAGCGACATCAGCGGGTGGTCTGACGGTGGAGCTGACGCGGCTCGGGCATGCGATGGCGACGGTTGGCGGTGATCGAAAGCTTAGGCGCCGGGCGCTCGCGGCTCAGGCGGTCGAGCCGGGTCGCGGCGCGGCGGCGGCGCTGGCGACCCGACTCGATGATCACGCGGCACGGGCGCTCGGCGAGCACCGTCTCCAGCGTGCGGCCGAAGATCGACGCCGCCGCCGGCGCGCGACGGCAGCGGCATCACGATCGCGCGCGCCTGGATCTCGCGCGCCTCGTCGACGATGCGGCGGCCAGCCTGGCCCGCGCGCACCTTCTCCCAGTGCCCGGTGACGCGCCGGCCGCCCTGCACCTTCGCCTGCTCGATCAGCGACTGCGCCGCCAGCTCCTGCTCGGGCAGCGCGGCGTCGATCGGGCTCGTCGCCGGCACCGTGATCGTGACGATCACGTGGATCCCGCGGCTGCGGCGCGCGGCCAGCCGGATCGCCGTCGCGAGCACGTCGGGCACGTACTCGCGCTCGTCGAAGGCGACGAGCACCGACTCGTACTCGGCCTCGTGGTCGATGACCGGCTTCGGCGTCGCGACGCGCGTCGTCGTCGTGAGGTCGAGCCCCTGGCGGCGGCGGTAGACGACGTAGACGACGATCCCGATCGCCAGCCAGGCGGTGCCGGCCGCGGCGACGTCGAGGTGCAGCGCGGTCACGGTGATCCACGCGAGCGCCGTGCCGAAGCCGCCGACGAGCGCGAACAGCGGCAGCCGCTGGCCGCGAACCTTGAGCGTCGCCCGGGCCGCGGTACGGGCGCGTCTGCGTCCGGCTTGACGATCCGCAGCCGCACGACCGCCGCGTGCGCGATCGTGAACGACAGCATCGCGCCGAAGGCGTAGATGTTGCCGAGGAAGTCGGCCTTGCCGGGGATCATCGCGAGGCAGGCGAGCCCGGAGAAGATCAGGATCCCGAGCCACGGCGTGCGGAACTTCGGGTGCAGCTGGCGCAGGCGGTCCGGCACCTGGCGGTGGATCCCCATCGAGTAGACGAGCCGCGAGACGCCGATGATGCCGGCGTTCGTCGCGATGAAGAGGATCGTCGCCGCGAGCAGGCCGACGTAGATCTCGCCGACGTGCTGGAACGGCCCGAGGTTGAGGTGCTTGACGATCCCGAGCACCGGGTCGCCGGCGAAGCCGCCCTTGTCCTCGCTGGCAGCCCAGCAGCGTCGAGTAGCTGCCGTCCGGCTGCTTGACGACCGGCAGCGCCGACAGCGCGACCGCCGGCAGCAGCGCGTAGATCGCGAAGACGGCGATCACGACGCGGTTGATCGCGCGCGGGATCGTCGTCGCCTCGTCCTTCGCCTCCTCGGCCATGTTCGAGATCGTCTCGATGCCGGTGTAGGCGATCATCGCGACCGGGATCGCGACGACGAAGTTCTTCCAGGTCGGCGCGAGCCCGAGGTGGACGTTGTCGATCAGCGTCTGCGGCGAGAAGACGAGCACGATCCCGAGCAGCACGAGCAGCAGCTGCGTCGCGAAGTCGGCGACCGCGAGCGAAGATGTTGAGCCGCGCCGCCTCCTTCACGCCGAAGACGTTGATCGCCGCGAGCGCCGCGACGACGACGATCCCGCCGATCACGTCCCCCGGCGCGTGGCGCAGCGGCTCCCAGAACAGCGCCGCCGAGGTAGTGCGGCACGAAGAACGCCGAGATCGAGATCGTGATGGTGTAGTTGAGCATCTGGCCCCATGCGGCGAAGAACGACCAGAACTCGTTGAAGGCGTGGCGCGCGAAGCTCGACGAGCCGCCGGCCTCCGGGTACATCGCGGTCGCCTCGGCGTAGGTGGCGGCGGTGAGGTAGAAGATGAAGCCAGCGATGACGAAGACGACCGGCGTCAGCCCGAGCGCGAAGCTCGCGACGAGACCCAGCGCGTAGTAGATCGACGAGCCGACGTTGCCGTAGGCGGTCGAGAAGAGAGCGTTGACCCCGAGCACCCGCTCGAGGCCGTGGAGGCGGCGTTGGGCCATTTTGCGCGGCGGCCAGCGTACTAAGACCGGCTGCCGGTACGCCGTGGCGGGCTTTCTGGCCCCTGGCGTTGCTGGCGGACGGGCCTTGGCGTTGTTGGCGGGCGGGTCCTGGCCGGTGGATCGGTGTCTGAGCCGGGCAAGCCGGCGTCAGACAGCCGAATCCCCCCGCCACCCGCCCGATCGACGTCTTTCGCCGCGCGGTCTGAGCGCTCGGGGCACGAGACGGCCAGCGCAATTCTGGTTGGTGGGATGCCCAGACAGAAGCTGGACTGGCCGTGGGATACCTACCCTGGTCGGCACAGTCGCTTGGCCGGCCCGGTTGTGGCAATGCCGTGGGGGCTGGCATCGTCCGCTCGCTGCGACGGGCAACCCGCCTGGCATGTTGATGGGCCGGCTGGTTTGCAAGGATTGCGCCATGTCTCCCGACTGGCTCGGAAGTCCTCAACATTTCGTTGCCGGTCTTGCACTTACGCTGGCGGCTGCCGTATGGGCCAGGCGCCGCCTTTCCGCTGCGTGGCAGGTCGCCGGCCTCGCGTTGGCGATCACGATGGCGGCGGAGGCGTTGGTCGAGCTTGCCGAGTACCCGTTGCTCTACGGCCATGACGCAACTCTGCCCGCGTACTACGACACCATCGCTGACATCGGTGCGACCTTCGCCGGAGCGATCCTCGGCACACTGATCGGGCTTGCGCTTCGCAACCGAAGCGCTACGCGAGCGCGCACGCTGGACTAAGAACCTGTTTCAAAATGCGGGCGAGTCGGATGGTGCCGGATCGTGGATGACGGGCGCCGCACGCGATGTGAAGGCGCAGCAATGCTGCGTCGAACAGCGCGGGTGGCGATCCGGCGCCGCGAGACGGTGCCAGCCGGCCGACAGTCATTTTGAAACAGGTTCTAAGACGGCAACGCCATGCGAGCAAGCCGAACGAACAGCCGCACAAGCCACGCGACCCCTTCACGCAGAAGCACGCCGACCGCGACGTTCGCGGCACCCAGCGCCGCCGCCAGCCCGAGGATGCCGACTGACCTGGCACCTAGATCGATCAACGGGAACACCAGGGCGACCCAGACCACGGCTCCGACCGGAATCGCCCAGCGACGCCCGGCCACGAATCCCGTAAGGATCATTGTCGGAATCATCGGCCCAATCGTGCAACGCACCAGAAGCGCGCACCATTAGCGAGGC
Organism: uncultured Actinomycetes bacterium; assembly: GCA_963715695.1. GTDB lineage: Bacteria > Actinomycetota > Thermoleophilia > Solirubrobacterales > Solirubrobacteraceae > Conexibacter. The sequence continues at coordinate 348,184 of OY970266.1, forward strand.
GCTTCCGGGCCAAACCGACTCGCCACCCGCCGTTCGAGCGGGATAGAGTTCGCGCCCCGGCCGCGGTCGCGCTCGGCGGGATCATCATGCACGGACGCTCCATCATCGTTGTCGGGATCCTCGCTGCGCTTGCGCTGCCTGCGAGTGCGCACGCGGGTGTCGCCCAGGTGCGCGAGACGACGCAGGGCCGCGGGAACTATCGGGTGGACTACGTCGCGTATGACGGCGGGGACGCGCGCAACGTCGTGACGGCGCAGATGACGAAGGACGGGGTCGTGACGCTCACCGACAGCGCCGGCGTGACGCCGGGTCCAGGCTGCACGCTCGCGAGCGCTGCCGATCCGACGACCGTCCGCTGCGTGCTCGCGTCCCATGCCTTCAACGCGTTCGTCGTCGCGCTCGGCGGCGGCGACGACCGCTTCACGCTGCGCAACAGCCCGACGACGAACGCGACCGTCGACGGCGGCTCCGGCAACGACGTCCTGCGGGCCGGCGACGCGTTCGGCGTGATCACCCACGAGGGCGCCGACGTCACCGACGAGGAAGACGTCACAGCCGGCGCGACGCTGCATGGCGGCCCCGGCGACGACACGCTGATCGGCGGCAAGGCGCAGGACACCTTCGACGAGGGGACGGCGGCAAACGGCTCCGACACGATCTCCGGCGGTGGCGACTTCTTCTCCGACACGGTCGACTACAGCGGGCGGCGACTTGGACTGCGTGCCGACCTCGCGCATCCGAAGCGCCACGACAGCGGCGAGGCCGGCGAGCACGACACGATCACCGGCGTCGAGCGCGTGCTCGGCGGGCACGGCGACGATCGCCTCGTCGCCGACAACCGCGGCGACGTGCTCGAAGGCGGCCCGGGCAACGACGTGCTGATCGGCGGACGCGGGATCGACTACCTGGTCGCCGGTCGCGACGAGGAGACGCACGACTCGCGCACCCACGACCGTCTCACCGGTGGCGCGGGCGATGACACGCTCGAGGGCAGTGCCGGGGCCAACGTGATCAAACCCGGCCCCGGCCGTGACACGATCGACGCCGACGCGGGCGACGACGCGATCGTCGCGCGCGACGGCTCCGCCGACACGATCGATTGCTACCTGGGGCACGACCGCGTCGCGCTCGACGCGGTCGATTCCATCGGCGCGGGCTGCGAGCGGATCGACCGGCAGGGTGCGCCACGCGCCACCGCGGTCAAGTTCGACGACTACCTGGATCCAGACGAGCCGCACTCGCTGGACGCATGGATCGCCTGCCCGTACGACGCCGGTCGCACCTGCCGCGTGCGGGTCGTGCTGAGCCTGCACGGTCGGTTGCTCGGACGAGGAGCAAGCACGATCCGGCGCGACGACACGGGCCGGCCCGACCCTGTGGCAATCGCGCTGACGCCGCTCGGCAAGCGGATCGTGAGCCGTGCCGCGCACGAGCTGCCCGGCACGGGGACGCGCCGGCCGGTACGGGTGCGCGTGACGACGCTGCTGCCCGGCGGCGGCACACGCGTGATGTCACTGACCGAGCACCTCGGCAGCCAGCAGTTCGGCTAGCAAGGAAGGCTGGCGACGAGGCAGGGGCCGGACGGCCCAGGCCAGCCGGCCCACCGACACTCCAGCCGAACCAGGCACAGCAGCGAGCTGACGATGCCAACCCCAGCCACGCTGCAACAACAGGGCCGGCCAGGCGTCTGTGCCAACCCCATCCGGCCCTCAAGGCCAGTCCAGCTTCTGTCTGCGCATCCCGCCAGCACGGGTCGCGTCGGCCCTTGAGCGACACGCAGGCCGCGGCACCAAGCGCAAGCGGCCAATCGGGCGGGTGGCGGGGGGATTCGGCTGTCTGACGCCGGCTTGCCCGGCTCAGACACCGATCCACCGGCCAGGACCCGCCCGCCAACCCCGTCCGGGCAAACGACCCGACAACCCGGCAACGCAAACGGGCGGCCCCGAAGGACCGCCCGCAAGCGCACAACCGAAACGAGACCTGAGACTCAGGTGATCAGCGGAATGATCAGCAGCGCCACGATGTTCGCGACCTTGATCATCGGGTTGATCGCCGGGCCAGCGGTGTCCTTGTAGGGGTCGCCAACGGTGTCGCCGGTGATCGACGCGGCGTGGGCGTCGGAGCCCTTGCCGCCGAACGCGCCGTCCTCGATCAGCTTCTTCGCGTTGTCCCACGCGCCACCGCCCGAGGTCATCGAGACGGCCATGAAGAGGCCGACGACGATGACGCCGATCAGCAGCCCGCCGAGCGCCTGCTTGGAGATCAAGCCCACGACGAGCGTGACGACGATCGGGATCAGCGACGGGACGATCATCTGCCGCTGCGCGGACTTCGTGACGATGTCGACGCAGGTCGCGTACTCCGGCTTCTCGCTGCCGTCCATGATGCCCGGCTTCTCGCGGAACTGCCGGCGCACCTCCTCGACGACGGCGGCGCCGGCGCGGCCGACTGCCTCCATCGAGAGGGCGGCGAACAGGTAGACCATCATGCCGCCGACCAGCAGGCCGATCAGCACCGACGGGTTGCCGAGGATGAAGATCACCGGGTCCTTGTGCTTGCTGATCAGCTTCGTGTTCAGCTCGCTCTCGAACGCGTTGAACAGCACGAGCGCGGCAAGCGCGGCCGAGCCGATCGCGTAGCCCTTCGTGACGGCCTTCGTCGTGTTGCCGACCGCGTCGAGCTTGTCCGTGATCGTGCGGACCTCCTCCGGCAGGTTCGCCATCTCGGCGATGCCACCGGCATTGTCCGTGATCGGGCCGAACGCGTCGAGCGCGACGATCAGGCCGGTCAGCGAGAGCTGCGCCATCACGGCGATCGCGATGCCGTAGATGCCGGCGAGGTGGTTCGCCCAGAGGATGCCGAGGGCGATCACGAGCGCCGGAGCTGCCGTCGCCTGGAAGCCCTGTGCGAGCCCCTGGATGATGTTCGTCGCGTGGCCGGTCTCCGACGCCTTCGCCGTGCTCTTCACCGGGGAGAAGCGCGTCGAGGTGTAGTAGTCGGTGATCACGAACAGCAGTGCGGTGATGCCAAGGCCGATCAGCGAGCAGACGTAGAAGTTCCCGACCGGACTGTGGGCCAGGTGCCCGATCCGGTGCACGTCGCCCATCATCCACTTCGTGATCGGGTAGAACGCGATCGCCGCGAGCACGGCCGAGACCGCGAGGCCCTGGTAGAGCGCGCGCTCGACGTTGCCGGACGCGGAGCGGACGGCGAACGTGCCGATGATCGAGGCGATGATCGAGACGCCGCCGAGCACGAGCGGGTAGAGCACGACCTTCGTCGCGTCGGCGCCGGCGAACGTCAGCACGCCGAGCAGCATCACGGCGACCGCAGTCACCGCGTAGGTCTCGAACAGGTCGGCCGCCATGCCGGCGCAGTCGCCGACATTGTCGCCGACGTTGTCGGCGATCACTGCCGGGTTGCGCGGGTCGTCCTCGGGGATGCCGGCCTCGATCTTGCCGACGATGTCGGCACCGACGTCGGCGCCCTTCGTGAAGATGCCGCCGCCGAGTCGGGCGAAGACGGAGATCAGCGAGCCGCCGAAGCCGAGCCCGATGAGCGCGTCGACTGCCTCACGCGGGGTCTGGTCGGCCCATGCGGTCAGGATGCCGTAGTAGGCCGCGACGCCCGTGAGCGCGAGCCCGACGACGAGCATGCCGGTGATCGCACCGCCGCTGAAGGCGGCGCGCAGCGCCTTCGGCACGCCCGTGCGGGCCGCCTCGGCAACACGCGCGTTCGCGCGCACCGAGACGTTCATGCCGATGTAGCCGGCGGCAGCGGACGACAGCCCGCCGATCGCAAAGCCGATCGCGACCCGGATGTTCTGGATCGGGATCAGCGCGACGAACAACACGACACCGACGATGCCGATCGTCGTGTACTGGCGGTTCAGGTAGGCGCGAGCGCCCTCCTGCACTGCGGCAGAGATCGAGCGCATCTCCTCGTTGCCGGGTGAGAGCGCCAGCAGCGAGCGGACCGTCACCGCGCCGTAGACAAGCGCACAGCCGGCGCAAACGAGCGCAACGACGACGCCATGGTCACTCAGGAAGCTGGACAAGTCGACATCCTCCGAAGGGGGTTCCGTTGAACGCAGACGGCGCGCACAGGGCGCGCCGGCATGCCTAAAGGCCGGCTTGGCACATGCCGAGGCGGCCTCTTAGACCAAGAAGCGGCGCGAGTTTATCGCGGCAGGCGGACAGCCGGTGCGCCGCGGCCCGGCGCTGCGGTGCGAGCGACCGGCTCGGGCCATGATGACGCGGCCAGCAGACGCTGCTCGTCACAGAGGGCCCACAGCTCCTCGGCGAGGTGCGGCGCCATCGGCGCGAGCAGTCCGACGAGCAGCCGCAGGCCGATCGCGATCGCCGTCTCGTCGGCCGGATCGAGCGTCCCACCGCGTGCGTCAATGGCGCGCCGCTCGAATGTCCGCAGCCCGTCGAACAGCCGCATCACGTGCTCGGCGGCACGCTTCATCTCGAGCGCGTCGATCATCGCCGTCGTCTGCTCCCGCGCCATGTCGCACCATCTGACGAGCTGGCGGCGCAGTCTGTCGCCGGCGTCGATCTGGTCGCTGCCCTCCAGCTCACGCCAGCGCGCGAGCCGGGGCGACGCGTACTCCCACAGCTCGGCGAGGAAGGCAGCGCAGTAGCGGATCGGCTCCTCGTTCCAGTGGAAGTCGTTCTTCGGTGCGGCCGAGTAGAGCATCGCGACGCGCAGCGTGTCGGCGCCGACCTGCTCGAGCATGTCCTTCAACTCGACCGTGTTGCGCAGGTGCTTGCTCATCTTGCGCCCGTCGAAGCGCACGAGCCCGACCATCCGGTGGTTCGTGAACGGCTCCCCGTCCGCGATGTGGCTCAGCAGTCCGACGTCGCGCAGCATCTTCGTGAAGGAGCGCTGGTCGAAGACGAAGCCGGCGCCGTCGGTTCCGCGTATGACGTTCGTGACCGGGAGCCATCTCGCCGTTTCGGGATGGTCGAAGACGCGCTCGCCGCGGTCGGCCCGCGGGACGCTGATCGCGAGCCACGTCCAGAAGGCGTCGACGTGGCAGTCGAGCGTGTCCGTCTCGCGCCGTGCCGGGCCGCCGCAGTCGGGACAGCTCGTCTGCACGAAGTCCTCGTCTTCGGCGAGCGGGCGTCCCGTCCCGTCGATCGTCAGATCCTTCGGCAGCACGACCGGGAGCTGATCTCTCGGCACCGGCACGATCCCGCAGGCGTCGCAGTAGACGATCGGGATCGGTGCGCCCCAGCTGCGCTGGCGCGAGACGGAGAAGTCGCTGATCGCGTAACGGACGGCGGGCGTGCCGGTCCTCGCGGCGCCCGCCGTGGACGCGGTCCCCTCCCCCAAGGGCACCGCGTCCTGGTCCGGCGGCAAGAGTCCGGCCTTCTCGCCGATCACCGCGTCCGTGCGGTCGGCTGCCGGGATCCCGAGCGCCGCCGTCGCTCCATAGCGCGCGTCGACGATCGGGGATACGAGCACGGGAAGCTCGCGGGAAAGACCTGGCACCTGGACGCTCAGGCCGGTGTCGATCACGGAGATCGTCCCGGCGCGGTCGCCCTGGCGCCAGCCGGTCGACTGCATGTCGAGCAGCGCCTCGCTGTCCCCCAGTTCCCCGACCCAGTCGGCGAGTTGCGGATGGTTCGGCGAGATCGCGACGAAGGCTGCGTGTGCGAGCGCGCTCGGGTGCGCGGCGAAGACGGCCGCGTGCGTACCGGCAGGCGTCGTCGCGTCGAGCTCGACGCCCTCGACGCGCCCGAGCAAGGAGCGCTGCGTGCCGAGCGCGTGCGGGTCCCAGCCCGTCAGCGCGTCGAGGTTGACGTCGTTCTCGGCCGCATAGCGTGTAGCGCGGAAGAACCACTGCTCGAGCGGCAGGTAGCGCACCTCGCCGTCGCAGCGCCAGCAGACGCCGCCCTCCGCCTGCGTGCGCGCGAGCACCGTCTGGCACGAGTCGCACCAGTCGACGTGGCGCGTCTGGCGGTAGATCAGGTCGTGCTCGTAGAGCAGCAGGAAGAGGTACTGCGTCCACTGGTAGTGCTGCTCCTCGCAGGTGACGAAGGAGCGCTCCCAGTCGAACGAGACGCCGAGCGCGGAGAAGTCGCGGCGGAAGTTCTCGCAGCATTGCTCGACCCACTCGGCGGGCGTGATGCCGCGCCGGATCGCCTCCAACTCGGACGGCAACCCGAAGGAGTCGAAGCCGGTCGAGAAGAGGACCTGGTCGCCCTGTGCGCGGCGGAAGCGCACGAACGCGTCGGCGATCGAGTAGATCCGTGCGTGGCCGAGGTGCGCGTTGCCCGACGTGAACGGGCACGACGGGAAGACGTAGCGCGACGGACCCTCGGCCTCGGAACCTGGCGTCGCGAAGATCCCCGCCTCACGCCATGCAGCCTGCCAGCGCTCGTCGACAAGCGCAGCGACATAGCCGCCTCCCTGCCCCGATGGCATGTCGCCCACGACCGTCCCCCAACGATGATTAAGTTAAGTACGCCCGACGGGACTCGAACCCGTACCTCCGGCTTGAAAGGCCGGTACTCTCCAGGAAGCTGACGGTCTGGGTGTGGGGAACCATGCTGCCCGAAGGCGGCTAGCCACCAGCAAATTAAAAAACCTGCCGGCTCGATGGCTGGCACATAGTCTGTCCCCGCGGTCCCCCGAACGCTTCCTTTGACCATTTGAGCTACGGGCGCATGCCGTGCTACGCGGTCAACGATATGCCGGGTGCTCGCGGCTTGTCAAGTTTCCCCCACGCTTGCGTGCCGACGCTAAGCTAGCGAGGCGATCGCCCGCGGGGACGGGCGGCGCGCGGACACGAAGAAAAGGGGGGCGCGCGGACGTGGTCTCGGCGTCAATCATCGAGTGCATCGGCGGAACACCGCTCGTACGGATGCGGCGGCTGTTCAACGACGGTCCACAGGTCTACGCAAAGCTCGAGCTGCTCAATCCAGGCGGCAGCGTCAAGGACCGTCCTGCGCGGTACATCATCGAACGCGGGATCCGCGACGGCACGATCGCTCCCGGCAGCACGATCGTCGAGAGCTCCTCGGGCAACTTCGGGATCGCGCTCGCGATGGCCGCGCGCATCTACGAGCTCGACTTCGTCTGCGTCGTCGATCCGAGAATCGCTCCGTTGAACCTGCGCATCCTGCGCCAGCTCGGCGCACGTGTCGAGATGGTGACGAAACCCGACAATTACGGTGGCTACTTGCATACGCGGATCGAGCGCGTGCAAGAGCTCGTCGCCGAGATCCCAGGCGCCTACTGGATCGACCAGTACGCGAACGAGCTCAACACGCGCTGCCACTACGACGGCATCGGCAGCGAGATCGTCGAGTCGCTCGGCCTGCGCGTCGACGTCTTCGTCTGCGCGGTCAGCACGACCGCGACGCTGCTCGGCGCGAGCCGCCGGCTGCGCGATGCCTGGCCCGACGTCCATGTCGTAGCCGTCGACGCGTCCGGCTCGGTGATCTTCGGCGGACCTGCAGGCAGACGCGACCTGCCGGGCATCGGTTCCAGCCGCCGTCCCGAGCTGCTGTGCGACGAAGAGGTCGACGAGGTCGTCTACATCGACGACTACGAGTCGGCGCGTGGCTGTCGCGAGCTGCTGCGCGGCGAGGGGATCCTCGCGGGCGGCTCCTCCGGCGCGGTGATCGCCGCGATCCAACAGCTGGTGCCGACGCTGCCGCACGACGCGCGCGTCGTGACGGTGCTGCCCGACCGCGGCGAGCGCTACATGGACATGGTCTACGACGACGACTGGGTCGCCGAGCACCGCACCGACACCGGCTTCGCGCCGAGCGCGCAGCTGCCGCTCTCGTCCGCGCCGGCGCTAGTCACTGCGCCCTAGAAGATGGCATCGACCCAGCCGCATCCCACCGCTCCCCGCGGGGAGCCGCTTCCGGGCGAGGTGCTGTTCCTCAGCCGCGACGACGTGCGCGCGGCGATGGGCGGCTCGATCCGCGCCTACGTCGAGGCGCTGCGCGTCGCGCTCGCGCTGCACGCGAACGGTGCGACGGCGCAGCCGCTGAAGCCCTACCTGCGCTGGCGCGAGCACGGCCACATCGCCGACCGGATCATCGCGATGCCCGGCTATGTCGGCGGCGAGCAGCCGATGGCAGGGATCAAGTGGATCGGCTCCAAGCACGACAACCCGACAGCGCGCGGGATCGAGCGCGCGAGCGCGGTGATCGTGCTGAACGACCCGGAGACGCACTTTCCCGTGGCGATCATGGAGGGTAGCGAGATCAGCGGCATGCGCACCGCGGGCGTCACCGTGCTCGCGACCGAGTACCTCGCGCGCGCAGCGCTCGCGAGCGTCGCGCTGATCGGCTGCGGCTTCATCGGGCGACTGCATGCGCTGGGGCTGCTGGAGGCGTTTCCTTCGATCGAGACGCTCCACCTGTTCGACGCGCACGAGCCGGCCGCGCGGCGGCTGGCGGACGAGCTGGCCGATCGCGACGTAGCGGTGCAGGTGTGCGCCAGCGCCGAGCAGGCGGTGCGTGCGGGCGAGCTCGTCGTCCCCTGCACCGTCACCGACGCGCCCTACATCCAGCTCGAGTGGCTGAGCCCCGGCACGTTCGTCAGCAACATCTCGCTGATGGACGTCGAGCCGGATGCCTACGTCGGCGTCGACAAGCTCGTCGTCGACGACTGGGAGCAGTGCAACCGCGAGGGCAAGACGATCCACACGCTCGTGCAGGAAGGCCGCCTCTCGCGCGAGCAGCTGCATGCGGAGCTGGGCGAGATCGTGCTCGGCACGCGCCCCGGCCGCACCGACCCGGACGAGCGGATCATGCTGAGTCCGATGGGAATGGCGATCGAGGATGTCGCCTGCGCTGCGGCTGTGTATCGGCACGCACGCGAGCACGGAACGGGCAGATGGCTGACGCTGACGTAGCCGGCACGCACGCGCTCGCGGCGGTGCGTGAGCGGCTGATGCGCGTGCGCGAGCGCCATGGAGAGGTGCTCGTGATCGTCGCGCCGCCGCGCACGGCGTCGACGGCGCTCGCACGGATCCTCTGGAACCATCCGGCGGTCGGCTTCTACAGCCATGAGCCGTTCGAGCCGACGTACTACCGCGGCGAGCCGGCGTCGGCCGCCGCAGAGCTGCTGGAGGCACCCACGCCGATCGGCGAGCTGAACCCGGCGCGGGCCGGCGAGGATGCCGGGGGCAGCGGCGGCACGGCGCTCGTCGTGAAGGAGATGACGTTCCAGGTCGGCAATGCCTTCCCGCTGCTCGCGGAGCTGGCGACGCGGCCGATCGTCTTCCTGATCCGCGACCCGCGCCTCTGCGTCGCCTCGCGGATGGCGGTGCTGCGGCGTGCTGGGCGACCGGAGGTCTTCCCGTTGCGCGAGTCGGGCTGGGCCGACCTCGAACGCCAGCTCGACCACGTCCGCGCGACCGAGATCCCGCACCTCGTCATCGATTCGAGCGACCTGCGCGCGGAGCCGGAGACCGTGGTCCCGCAGATCCTCGCGCGACTCGGTCTCCCCTACGCACCGGAGCTGCTGACGTGGGAGTCCTCGCAGGCGACCGGGCTCAGCGCCGTCTCCGGCACGGACGATCCCTTCTACCAGCGCGTGCTCGCAAGCGGCGGGATCGAGCGGCCGGACGAGACGATCCCCGACCTCACCGACTTCCCCGAGGCCGGCGGCTTCCGCGCACATGTAGCGGACTGCCTCGCGCGCTACGAGATGCTCACGCGCGGCCGGCGTCCCTAGCCCGAACTCTGGCGCCCAGCGGTCGTTATACGACCACGAGAAACCAGAGTCCCCGATCCGACTACTGACCGGGCACCCACAACCGCCCGCTCTGCTGCGCGGGTCCGGCCCCTGGCTGCTCTCCTGGCTGCTGTTCCGGCGCGGGTGGCGCACCGTCCCCGCCGGGGCTGGGCTCGGAGCCGCTGGGCTCCCCACCCTCCGACGCCCGCACATACGCCATCTGCAACTGCGACAGCGCGTCGCGGATCGGCTTCGCCTCCTCGCCGGCGATCTGCTCGACCAGCGGCAGCAGCGAGCGCACGGCCTCGATCCCGAGCCGCATCTGCGCCATGTCCCGCTCGCCCTCGCTGCCCGGCACGAGACCGGACCTCAAGACGGCGACATTGAGGATCGAGATCGTCGCCTCCGTCACGACCTGCTCGACGCGGACGCGCGAAAGCTCCTCCTGGAGCGCGGCGCGCATCTCGTCCTCCGTCGGTTGGCGCGGATCCTGCGTTTCATCCGTCATGCGACGACCTCCTGGGCGTACGTCTCGCGGGTCTCGCGGACGGTTGCTGCGTAGACCTCCTCCATCGACGCACCGGCGTCGATCAGGCGGCGCTGGCGCTGCGCGCCGTTCAGCTCCGGCAGCGCGACCTCGATCCCGTGCTCGCCGCGCACCGGCGCGGTCCACGCGAGCAGACGCTCGAGCGCCTCGGGCGCCGGGTGCTCCTCGGCGCGTTCGAGATCGATCAGGTCGCCGTCGAGGCCGCGGCGAATCGCCCGCCACATGTTCTCCTCGACGAGCCGCGGCGCGGGGTCGACGAACGGCACGCCCTCGTCGACGTCGCGCGCTGCCTGCAAGATCGCCGCGGTGATCAGCGAGGCGAGCCCCTCGGACTCGCCGGCCGTCGACTGCGCGTCGCAGATCCGCAGCTCGACCGTCCCGAACGACAGATGCGGCCGCACCGACCACCAGACCTGCGTGTACTCGACGATCGAGCGCGTCTTGACGAGGAACTCGAGGTAGTCGCGGAAGCTCTTCCAGTTGCCGAACGCGTCCGGGACGCCACAGCGCGGGAACGACTTCGTGAACGTCTGGGTGCGGACGGTATGGAGACCGGAGTCGCGCCCGTCGACGTACGGCGAGTTCGCGGCGATCGCGAGCAGCACCGGCAGCACCGGCCGCAGGCGGTCGCAGACCTGCACTGCGCGATCGGCTCCGCGCACGCCGACATGGACGTGCAGCGAGAAGGTGTTGTTGCGCCAGGCGACGTACTTCAGCCCGTCTTCGACGCGGCGGTAGTGCTCGGTGTCGATGATCTGCTGCTCGCGGTAGTCCGACCACGGGTGCGTGCCGGTCGCGCCGAGCGCGACGCCACGCTCGGCTGCGAGCGCGAACAGGCGGTTGCGGTGGTCGCGCTGAGCCGCGAACGCGGCCCCGAGGTCGTCGCCGCGGCCGGAGCGAATCTCGATCTCGGAGGAGATCAGCTCGCCCGCGATCGACGTGCTCAGCACGGGGTCCATCGCCGCAGCCGCGTCGCGCAGCTCCTCGAAGCGCGGCGTCAGCGACAGCGTCGCGGGGTCGAGCAAGGCGAACTCCTCCTCGAGGCCGACCGTTGCATCGGTCGCGCCGTCGAAGGTCTCGTACGCGGTGTCGAAGTCGAAGCTCACGTGGGAAGGCCGGCGGAGCGGATGCTCACGTCAGGTAGAAGTACAGCGCGTAGAGCAGGTCGACGGCCGGGCTCGACGTGTGGACCGTGACCTCCGGGGGGACCTGCAGCAACGCCTCGGAGTAGTTGAAGATGATCTTCACGCCGGCGGCGACGAGGTCGTCCGCGAGCAGCTGCGCGGCAGCCGTCGGGACCGCGAGCACGCCGACGACGATGTCCTCGTCGTCGACGATCTGCTGCAGGGCGGACGTGTCGCGCACCTTGTGCGGGCCAACCATCTCACCGATCTTCACGGGATCCTTGTCGAAGATCGCGACGACACGAAAGCCGTGGTCGGCGAAGATGTCCGAGCTGGCGATCGCGCGGCCGAGGTGCCCGGCGCCGAACAGCGCGATGTTGTGCTGGCCCGAGGTCCGCAGGATCTTGCGGATCTGCGAGACGAGCGAGTCGACGTTGTAGCCGACGCCGCGCTTGCCGAACTTGCCGAAGCCGGACAGGTCGCGACGGATCTGCGTCGAGTTGACGTGCGTGTAGTCCGACAGCTCCTGCGAGGAGATCGTCTCCTTGCCCATCTTCTTCGCCTGCGTCAGCACCTGCAGGTAGCGCGACAGGCGCGCGGCCACGCCGAGCGTCAGGCGGTCCCCGAGCTTCCCCAGGGGCGTCTCAGCGGTGTCCTCGACGGCGAGCTCATCGCCACCCCACTGTAGTCGATGACCCGTCCGATCCGGCGCGCCGACGCCGTCCGATCAGGCAGCCAGCAGCCGCCGCAGCTCGGCCTCGTCGACGAAGAGCTCGAACGCCTCCGCGCCATCCACCTCGACGACCGGGATCCGCTCCAGGTAGGCGCGGTGGAGCGCGTCGTCGGTCGTGATGTCGCGCTCGGTCAGCACGAATCCCAGCTCCCCCCGCACCCGCTCCAGCACGACCCGCGCGTCGTCGCACAGGTGACACTCCGGCTTCCCGTAGAGGACGACTTCGACGCTCACAAGCCCCGCTCGCCGGTCGCGTAGGCGTCGAGCGCGAGGTAGTCGGGGAACGGGAGCGGGTCGAGGTAGCGGGCGGCGCTGGCGATCATCGCGGCGTTGTCGGTGCAGAGCGCGATCGGCGGGATGTCGACCGCGGGAACGATCGCGCGCATGCGCTCGCGCAGCGGCCCGTTCGCGGCGACGCCACCGCCGAGCGCGAGCCGCTCGAGCCCGGTCTGCTCCAGCGCGCGCTCGACGCGCGGCGCGAGCGTCTCGACGATCGCGCGCTGGTAGGAGGCGGCGAGGTCGGCCCGCCGCCGCGCTACCTCGTCCTCGCCCAGGTCGCGCAGCTTGTAGAGCAGCGAGGTCTTCAGCCCCGAGAAGGAGAAGTCGAGCCCGCTGACCTGCGACGCGGTCGGGAACTTGTACGCCTCGGGGTCGCCGTCCTCGGCGAGCCGCTGCAGTGCCGGGCCGCCGGGATAGCCGAGCCCGAGCATCCGCGCACCCTTGTCGAACGCCTCGCCGGCAGCGTCGTCGTGCGTCGTCCCCAGGATCTCCCAGTCGGCTCCGTGGTCGCGGACGTGCGCGAGCAGCGTGTGGCCGCCGCTCGCGATCAGGATCAGGAACGGCGGCTCCAGCGGCGCCGGCGCGAGGAAGCTCGCGGCGACATGGCCGTGGAGATGGTCGACCGGGATCAGCGGCAGCCGGTGCGCCGCCGCGAGCGCCTTTGCCGTCGCGACGCCGACGAGCAGCGCACCGACGAGCCCTGGGCCCTGCGTCACGGCGACCGCGTCGAGCTGCGGCAGCGTCGTTCCCGCCTGTGCAAGCGCGTCGTCGACCACGGCGCCGATCAGCTCCAGGTGGTGGCGGGAGGCGACCTCCGGCACGACGCCGCCGTAGCGGTCGTGGACGCCTTGCGAGGAGATCACGTTCGCGCGGATCTCGCCGTCGCGCGTCACGACCGCGGCGCACGTGTCGTCGCAGCTCGTCTCGATCGCGAGGATCACGGGGAGGCGGCCGGGTCTGCGTTCGGGACGTCGTCGAGGCGGCCCTCGAGCGTCGCCGGCGTGCGCCACATGATGAGCGCGTCTTCGCCGTTGTCCTGGTAGTAGCGCGGGCGGCGGCCGGCCGAGCGGAAGCCGAAGCGCTCGTACAGCGCGATCGCCCCCGGGTTCGTCGGGCGCACCTCGAGCGTCAGCTGCGCGGTGCCGGTCCCGTCGTCGACCCGCTCCAGCAGCGCCTCCAGCAGCGCTGTCGCGATCCCTTGCCGGCGCAGGTCCGGGTCGACCGAGACGTTCATGACGTGCCAGACGGTGTCGTAGCGCGCGCAGACGAGGTAGCCGACGAGCTCGTCGTCGCGCAGCGCGGCCAGGCAGATGCCGGACGACTTCGACAGCTCCAGGACGAACATCGCGAGCGACCACGGAGTCGGGAAGGCCCGCCGCTCGATCGCGATCACCTGCGGGAGGTCCCCATAGGTGAGGCGGCGGATCTGCGTTGCGGTCGCGGTCACGGTGCGCTTCCTTCGCGCCTGCGGCGTGCCAGCTCGGCGTCCGGAAGGCGCAGATAGGCCGGCAGGACCGTGTCGCGGGCAACCGCTTCGAGCTCCGCGGCGAGCCGGCAATGGACTGCCGCGTCGACGCGGTGCTGCGGGGAGTCGTCCGCCGGAACCACAGCCCCGGCCGCTTCGAGCTCTGCCCGGAACCTTAGCGCTCCGTCGCCGGCTGCCACAGGGGTGCAAGGCAGCGTTCCGACAGCCTCCACGAGCGCCTCGGGCGTCAGCGCGGCGGGCGCGAGCAGCCCCTCCCCGGCGGGCGACCAAGCGGCGGCGAACGCCTCGCCACGGCGCGCGTCGAGCACCGCGAGCACCAGGCGGTCTGCAGCTCCGGCGCCCACGGCGATCGAGCGCAGCGTCGAGACGCCGACGAGCGGGAGCGCGTGGGCCTGCGAGAGCGCTCGTGCAGTCGAGACGCCGATCCGCAGGCCCGTGAACGTCCCTGGCCCGACGCCGACGGCGATCCGCTCGAGTCCGGCCCAATCGATTCCGGCCTCGTCGAGCAGCTCGAGCGCGAGCGGCAGCAACTGCCTCGCATGACCGGGCCGCTCCCCCTCCTCCGGCTCGTGACGACGCACCCGCACGCGTCCGTCCGCCGTCGCCAGTGCGACCGCCGTCGCCGGCGTCGCCGTGTCGAAACCGAGGATCGTGCGTGCGCTCATGCGATCGTCACCTCGCGGGCATCGCCGCCGCGGTGCGCGAGCGTGACGCGCGCAACGACGCGGTCGAGCACTCCGTCGGCGATCTCGGGCCACTCGACGAAAGCGACCCGCTCCGGGCCGAGGTAGTCGGCGAGCAGCGCCGGATCCTCCTCGGCGAGGTCGCCGAGCCGGTACAGGTCGAGGTGCGAGACCGGCACGCGGCCCGCGTAGCGGCGCCCGATCGTGAACGTCGGGCTCGTGACGGGACCCTCGACGCCGAGCGCGCGGCAGGCGCCGCGCACGAACGTCGTCTTGCCGGAGCCGAGCTCGCCGGTGAGCAGGACGACGTCGCCAGGTCGCAGTGCGGCAGCGAGGCGGGCTGCGAGCGCCTCGGTGTCCGACGGACCGGCAGTCAGGTGAACGCCCGTCGGCAAGGCATGTTCGAGGCTCATCGGGGCCGGAACGGTACCGTACGCGCACTGATGCCCGACGCGTCCACACCGCCGCGAAACGGATCCGGGGACGACCTGCGCGGCCGCCTCGCGGCGCTGCGCTCCTCGGACATCGGGAAGTCCGCCGGACTCGCCGGCGCGATGATCGCGAACAACGTCATCGGGCTCGGCTCGACCGTCGTCTTCGCGCGCCTGCTCGACGACTACGGGTCGCTCGCGGCGCTGGTCTCCTACTTCCTGATCCTGTCGGTCGCGGGCCAGGCGATGCAGGTCGCCACCGCGCGCGACAGCGTGCTCGGCAAGCTCGGGAGCGGCCCTGAGCTGGCCGCGACGCTGCGCAGCTGGACGCGCACGCTGTTGCTGCTGACCGCGGCGCTCACCGTCGTCTCGGTGCTCGCGCGCGCGCCGATCGCGAGCGCGGTCGGCGTCCACCAGCAGTGGGCGGCGGCGATCGGGCTGCCGTCCGGCGCGCTGTGGCTGCTGCTGTCGATCCTGCGCGGCGCGCTCCAGGGCGTCGGCGACTACCGCTCGGTCGGCTCGAGCCTCGTCGGCGAACAGGGGACGCGGCTCGTGCTCGGTGCGGCCCTTGCCGCCGCCGGCCTCGGGGTCACCGGCGCGTACCTCGGCACGCCGTTGTCGTTCATCGCGATGTCGCTCTACTGCGGCTTTGAGCTGCGTCGCCGGCTCGGGCTGCCGAGCCCGTCGCTGCAGGCGGTGCTGCGGCTGCGCGACCATGTCGTGCGCGCGTGGGCGCCGATCGCCGGCCTCGTCGTGATCGCGGTGCTGCAGAACATCGACATCATTGCCGCGAAGCACCGCTTCTCGAAGGACCTCGCCAGCTCCTACAGCGCGACCGCGGTCGCCGGCAAGGTGCTCGTGTGGGTCGCGATGGGCGCCGGCTTCTACCTCGTGCCGGAGGCCTCGCGCCGCCACGCCGAGGGCGAGGACACGCGCCCGGTGCTGCTGCGCGCGCTCGCGATCGTGCTCGTCTGCGCGGTGCCGGTGCTGCTGATCTTCACGCTCGGCGGGCACCTGCTGCTGAAGCTCGCGTTCCCGAAGAACCTGCTCGCGGTCGACGCGCTCGTCCCGCTCGGGATCGCCTTCACGCTGCTCGCGATGACCTACCTGGCGATCCAGTACCTGCTCGCGCTCAAGCGCACCCGCTTCCTCGTGCCACTCGGCCTGATCGCGATCGCCGAGCCGATCGTGCTGGTGAGCGCCGGCCCGAAGACCCCGGCCGGATTCGCCGCCGTCGTGCTGACGACACAAGCGGTGGCGACCGCCGTCTCGTTCGCACTCGCGCTGCGCCCGCAGCGAGCCGAGGCGTCCGCCTCAGGGCTCGATGCCCGGCTGCGCGAAGAGCTCGGGTAGCGACGTCCCCAGCTCGGCGGCGAGCCGCACGAGCACGCTCATGCGCGGATCGACCTCCCCGCGCTCGATCCGGCCAACCGCTCCCGGGGCGATCGCGAGGCGCTGCGCAAGCTCGGTGCGCGAGATCCCCTGCTGCTCACGGCGCTGTCGCAACGTGGCCGTGACCTGGCGCAGGGGCGCCCAGGCGGCGCTCTCACCCTGCTCGCTGCCGCGAGCAGCGGCAACCGTGAGCCTCGGAGTCGGCCGCCGGCCGGCTGTCGGAGCGGCCGGCGCCCCGATGACGTTCGCCCGCCACAGCGCTTCTCGCGTGAGGGCTGCGTCCGCCAGCTCGTAGTGGTGCTGCAAGCTCCCGCGCACCTGCGTGCGACTCACGAGCACGACGAAGCCGAGCACCTGCAGGCGCCGCACGTGGTAGCTCGCGACGCCGAGCGAGACGCCGAGCGCCGCGGCGAGCGCAACCGGCGAGACGCGCTCGTCTTCCAGCATGTGCGTGAGAATTCGCACGCGCAGCGGGTGCGCGAGCGCATGCACCCATGCCGGGTCGATCCGAGCGTGGCCCGGCTCGACGCTCATCGCGACGTGCGCGACTCGCCGGCACCGGCAGCCCAGGGGGATGGGGCGCCGGCGCCAACGAGGGTCGCGCACTCGCGCGATTGAGCGCCTGACAAGCCCGAACGCGAATGACGACCCCCGTGCGCACTTCCCAAGTGGGTCGCCTGGTGCGTCTCCCGTCCCACGGCCTGCATCATGCGATCACGCCCGTGGGATGGGCCCAGTCGTGACGCGGTGCAGATCCGGGGTACGCGCAGCTCATCGGCATGTCCGATCCTTTCGCACGCGCGCGTGATCCGATACTCCGATTCGTAGTCCGCTTCGTAGACGCCGCTCCGTTGTGCCAGACCACACCTCCGTGATACGGATGGGAGGCGATGCCCCTGCTCGTCCTCGATCGGATCTGGAAGCGCTTCCCGCGCGGCGACCGTGGCGCGCGGGAGCGGCTCGCACTGCGCGACGTCTCGCTCGCGATCGAGCCCGCCGAGCTCGTCGCCGTGTGGGGACGCCGGCGCTCCGGCCGCACGACGCTGCTGCGGGTCGCAGCCGGCATCGAGCAGCCGAGCGAGGGCAGCGTGCGGTTCGACGGCGTCGACCTCGGTCGACGCTCGGCGCTGGGCGTGCCGAGCGGGATCGGCTACTGCAACGCGGACTTCGCACGGGTGATCGGCGCATCGGTGCTCGAGCAGGTAGCCGCTCCATTGCTCGGCGCGAACGTGCGGGCCCTGCGCTCGCAGGCGCGCGCGCTCGACGCGCTGCGGCGGGTCGGGGCTGCCGACTGCGCGGAGCTGGACCCAACCGAACTCGGCCACACCGAGACAATCCGCGTCGCGCTGGCCCGCGCGCTCGTGACGAACCCGCGGCTGCTGCTCGTGGACGAGCCGACCGACGGACTACCGCCGTGGAGCGAGCGCGACGGCACGCTCGCGCTGCTGCGCTCGATCGCACACCGTGACGGGACTGCCGTGCTGATGACGGTCGACGAGGCGACCGGGCTGTCCGGCGCCGACCGTGCCCTGTCGATCGACGGCGGCGAGCTGCGTGGTGACGCGCCCGCAGCCGGCGCGACCGTCGTCCCGCTGCGCCGCAGCGGCTCATGAGGCGTCGTCCTCCTCGCGCTGTCCCAGCCAGCGCCGTAGACGCACCGTGATGAGGATCACCGGCACGTTTGCCCCAAGTCGACCCGTCAGCGCCGCTTGGATCTCTCTCGCCTGCTGCGTGTCGGCACGAGCCGCGCTCAGGTAGTAGCCCACCACGCCCGCGACGATCGCGAGGTGACGTCGGCTGTGACGTAGCCCGCCGACCCCTTCGTCCGCGATGCCAGCGATCGTCGCGAGCCGTTCGACGGCGGTTTCGTCCGCCGGATAGTGCCCCATCGCGTTGTGATCGCCCGTGTCGGCATCTTGCGCGCGATCGACCAGGCTGTCGAGCAGCGCGCTCAGTGAGCAGATGGACGGGAAGTACGCCGCGTCAATGCGGGCTGCCTCCGCAGCTGTCGTCGCCGGGTCGGCCGCTGCCGCCAGCAGTGCATACAACGCCACCGAGGAGATCGCCCCTGCGGCGAGCTCCCACCAGAAGTAGCCGGAAGCCCGGTCCTGTTGGATCGCCCATGCAGCCAGCCGTCGTGGACCTTCGTGCACGGCGGCGTGGGTGTAGCTCTGTCCATCGCCGCAGCGCGTCGCCGCTCGCCGCGCAACCGGCAGCACGACAGCAGCGGCAGGCATCGTGCTGAGGCTCTCTTGACACGTGGCGACGAGGCTGCGGAGATAGCCGCCGTCGTCGCAGAGCGCACGGAAGCGGTAGTAGTCGACGACCGGCTCCGCTGGATCGAGCGCTGCGCCCAGCGCTCGGTGAAGCTGGAAGCCATGACGAAGCGGGTCGCGAACCCGCTCCTCGCCGAGCGTGTCGAGGTAGTCGTACATGACTTGGAAGGCGACGAGCAGACGGATCGTCTCACCACGTTGCCGGCGCGGCACGAGCGTTGCGAACACCGCCGCAGCCTCCGCGTTCATCTCCTCATCACGGAGGGTTCCAACCGCGTGCTCACGCAAGGTCGCGTCAGGGATGCCCTGCGCGTACTGCTTCCAGTGGCGCACTTCGCTGCGCGCTCTTGGCAGGATCCCCAGCCAATAGCGGACGAGTGACGCCAGCACCGCGATCGCGTCTCGCACACGCGTGGCGACCGAGCGTTGCGCCCGCGTTTGCATGGCGGCGGTGCGCCGCACCGGCTGCTCCGACGACCTCTAGCGCCTTCATGCAGTGGAATTGAGCCCGAGCCTCGCGGGCGTCCGCGATACGAGGAACCCCGGGATCGCCGTCACCACCAACGCCGCCAAGCCAACGAGCAGACAGACCTGCGTAGCCTGGAATCCCGTGAACGTGAAGGGCGCTGGATAGCCCGTCGTCAAGGCCAGCCAACGATCTCCGAGAAAATGGCCATAGATCCCGGCCACGGCACCGCTCAGACAGCCGACGCCAAGCACCATTCCCGTCTCCAGGAGCAGGGCACGCCAGAGCTTGAGTGGCCGCCAGCCCATGATGCGGAGCTGCGCGAGCGCAACACGTCGCTGCCAGATGCCAGCACCCATCGCGGAGGCCATCGCGAGCGCGGCTGCAATCAGCAGCAACGTCGAGATTTGGCTCAACCGCACCAAGCCGTCCCGAGCGATGCCGTTCGCGTGCTCGGCGCGCTCAGCGGTCGTCTGCACCTGCAAGCCGCTGTCGGATCCAAGCGCGCGACGAATCGCATCGCTCGTCGCGACTGGATTCGCCCCGCGGACGAGATCCACCTCGAGTGCCGACGGGCTGTCCGTCGCCCATGCAGAGCGATAGTCGTCGTCATTCATGATGATTGCTCCAGGACCCCACCCCAGGTTCGTCGTCGTTGCCGCAAGCCGATACGGAATGACTCCCGTCGGTGTCGGCAACAACACCGTCTGACGTGGCTTCGCCCCCAGCGCGTCCGCAATCTGTCGCGAGACGGTCACCCACCCCCCGGCGCGCAGACGCGCGTTCGCACCGGCCAACGTCCCGCTCAAGATCTGATGTGGAGGGATCATCGTGCGATCGCCCGGCGACCTCGCGATGACCCAGACCCGTCGCCCGCCCAGGTCGAGCAGTCCCCCTCCGTACGACCGGACTGCGCGCACGCCGGGGACATGCATCACTCGCCGCGACAGGCCCCGCTCGTCGAACGGCTGCAGGGCCAGGTCGTCTCCGGGCTGACTGATCCAGACGTCGGTGGTCCCGACGTAGCCTCGGTAGTCGCCATACAGGCCATGCAACAGGTTCTGATGTGCGCCCTCGATCGCGACGCTGCCGAAGACGGCCACCGCTCCAGTCGCCGCCAATGCGAGCGATCGCATCGAGGTTGCCCGCAGCGTGCGGATCGCCAACGCGAGCGCATTGAGTCGCCAGCGATTTGCGGGCACCTCCGCCGCTCGCAGCACGATCGTGAACGTCGCCGGGATCGTCAGCACAGCTGCAACCGCAATCGCCGCAACGCCGACGATCGTCAGTGCTGGCACGATCAGCAGGGCAATCGTCGTCGCGCCGGTCAGCACCAGCGCACCGAGCACGAGCCGACGCGCGGTGTGCTCGGCGATCCCATGGCCGGGCTCACCGCGATCCGACAGCGCGCTGTTGACCGGCCGTCCGCGTCGCAGGTCGAGCAGCGGCTGTGCCGCAGCGAGGCAGGTGGCGAGGACGCCACCACCCAACGACAACGCAAGCTCCTGCCAGCCGATCGTCCGCTGACTTCCGAGAGGAAACGCGAACGCCAAGTAGCCAGGAGGATCCTGCGTCGCGATCCGCGAGAGCGCGTATCCGGCGAGCAAGCCGACGAGCGAGGCAGCGACCCCGAGCACGATCGCCTGGAAGCCGAGGATCTGGGCGACTCGCGCCCGGCGGTAGCCCATGATCCGCAGGTCAGCGATGAACCGACGGCGCTCGGGCACCGTCAGCAGCATGGCCGTGAAGGTGAACAGCACGCCGACGAGGCCGCTGATGGCAGCGAAAAGCCCGGTCGACTGGCTGATCGGGCCGGTGGCCTGCTCGAGCGCTCGCGTCTCCTCGTCGAGCGGCGCGACCAGCAACCGACCGGCCGCGATCCTCTTCAGGCCGGCCGTCACCGCGCGCTGCTGCCCCGGCTTCGGCATGACGACGAGACGCGAGATGCGGTGAGGCAAGTGCGTCACCGCTTGCGCATAGTCGAGCGGCGCGACGCCGATGAACGCTCCCGACAGGGCGCCGACCGCCTCGTTACCAAGGACGGCGGTCACCTTGACGGGCATCCGTCGCCCCCGCACGTCCAGAGCGACCCGCGGAAGCCGTCCGCTCGTCTCAGGAAGCGCGAGGCCCGCCCCGACTGCGGTGGGGAGCAGCAGACCGTGCTGGACGACCAGGCCACCGAGCTGGAAGTGACGGGCCGCGAATCCTCCGAGCTCTGCGAGGCTGAGATCGAGACCGACGAGGTCGATCGCCACGCGATGGCCCGCATAGGCGACGGTCGCCCGTTGCTCGAGGATCGCCGCAGCGTGCGAGACCCCGGGCAGCGCCCGCACACGCCGAAGCGTCCCGTCGTCGAAGCCGGATGCGCCGCGGGCCGAGACCTGCAGGCTGGCACCGCCGGTCAGCCCTCGAACGATCTCGCGCGCAGAGCCGGTGATGCTGCTGTTCGTGATCTGGACGGAGAAGATCAGCGCGACACCGACCGCGATGCCCAGCCCCGCGAGCAGCTCCTGCAGTCCGTGCACCTGCAGCCGGCGACGATAGAAGTACAGCAGCGTCGAGAGCCGGACCACGACTACCTGCCCGCGATCGGGGCCGCTTCGTCTTCCGCCGCGAGCCGGCGAGGAGAGCCGTCGAGCAAGCGACCGTCGCGCAGCGTGTGGACGCGATCGGCGATTTCGGCGGCTTGCGGGTCGTGCGTGACAAGCAGGACGGCGACGCGGCGCTCGTGCGAGATCGTGTGAAGCAGCTCGAGGATCTCACGGCCGCGTTGCGAGTCGAGGCTCCCGGTCGGCTCGTCCGCGAGGATCAGCCGCGGCTCGTTCGACAGTGCGCGGGCGATCGCCACACGCTGACGCTCGCCGCCCGACAGCTGCTCCGGTGGCGCGTCGAGGCGGTGACCGAGCCCGACGCGCTCCAGCCACGGCGCGGCTTGGCGCCGTGCTGACGCGATCGAGACGCGCTCAGCCAACAGCTTCACTGCAGCGTTCTCGACCGCCGGCACCCCGCGCATCAGCTCGAACTGCTGGAAGATCACGCCGACATCGCGCAAGCGGTAGTCGGCTGCCTCGTCGTCGGACAGCCGCGAGAGGTCGCGACCGTCGAACGTCGCCTCGCCACGGTCCGGTCGCAGCAGCGCCGCGGCGAACATCAGCAGCGTCGTCTTGCCCGAGCCGCTCGGGCCGTACAGCGCGACCATCTCCCCTGGCTCGATCCGCAACGTGACGCCATCGACCGCTCGCACCACCTCGCCGCCGGACGGATAGTGCTTGACGACGTCGCGCAGCACGAGCGTCATCCCGATGGCTCCGCCTGATGTCGGCGCAGCGGGACGACGTCCGCGAGCGAGGGGACGACTTCACCGCGCAGCTCACCGGCGTCGAGCGTGAGTGCTCGGTCGGCGCCGGCGAGCGCGATCGCCTCGTCGACTGTCGCGAGCACGGCGATGCCGTCCTGGTGCGCGATCGAGCGCAGCAGTCCGAGCATTCCGTCGCGAGCGCGCGCAGGCGGCAGCCCGTCGGTCGGCTCGTCGATCAGCAGCAACCGCGGCTGCGTCACGATCGCGCGCGCGATCGCGACGCGCACCGTCTCGCTGTGGTCGAGCTCGGCCGGCTCGAGCTCCGCGCACGCTGCCGCGTCGACCCGGCGCAACGCGTCGAGCGCGCGTGACTGCGCGCGCAGCACACGCACGTTGGCGCCGAGCAGCGGCGCGGCCACATGCTCCAGCACCGAGTCGCCGAGCACCCGCGCGAAGTGCATGTTGCAGTAGGCGATGCCGCCCGGGGCGCCGAGCATCGGACGCTGCGTGAGCGCGATCCCGTCGAAGCGCACTTCGCCGTCGCTCACCGGCTCGATTCCTGCCGTGACCTGCAGCAGCGTCGTGCGGCCCGAGCGCCGCCGTCCCCAGACGGCCACCAGCTCGCCCGCTTCGATCTCCAGGCAGACCTCGCGCAGCGCGACCCGCTCGCGCACGCCACGCTCGCCGCGTGCAAAGCGCTTCCCGACCCGATCGAGCTGCAGCAGTGGCACGCCGCGCCCTACGGCTCGCGACGGGAAGCCTGCTCGCGCAGCGCATCACGCGCCCGCGAGACCCAGCGCAGCTGTGCATCGCCCAGCGTGCGCCGCTCCTCGTCGACGAGCTGGTCGATCATGCTCTCGCCGACTGCCGGCGGTTGGCGCACGATCGCGAGCACGGCACGCTCGTACGCGTCGAGCAGCCGCGCCGTCGTCTCGGTGTCCTCCGCCCGGGTCGAAGCGAGACGCACCATGATCTCGTGGCGCGTGCGGCTGGAGGCGGTGATCGGCGCACGCAGCCAGCGCCGGTAGGCGCGCGCTCCCTTCGCAGTCGCGCGGTAGACGCGCATCGGCTGGACCGGCCATTCGAGCTCGTCGTCGGGCTCCATCTGCTCGATCAGCGATTGCTTCTCGAGGTCCTCCAGCGCCTTGTAGACGTGCTGCGGGCGCGAACCGAGCAGGCCGTCATAGCGCGCTTCGAAGCGGCGGCCGATCTCGCCGCCGTAGCTTGGTTTCTCGATCACGAGGCTCAACACCCCGGCATTGACCGCTGACCTCACGAGCCCCATCCCTTCGCCACATCTCTCCCGGGAGACGGCAACGCGCCAGCTCCCGCAAACGTGAACGTTCACAACACTATTCCACCGCTCTTAGGTGGTGCAAGTGGTGAAGAAAACCCTCGGGTCGCCCCTAGGGTCCACCGAAGAGGTCGAGCTGGTCAGCGCTCGGCTCGAGTTCCGCGACGGGCTCGGGCGCGTCCACGGCGACGTCGGGCATCTCCTCGATCTCCTCGATCGCCTCGGGCTGCGGTGGCGCAGGCTGTGCGAGCAGCTCGGGGAGGCGCGCGAAGTCGGTCCGCAGCGTCTCGACCATGCTCGGCGTGTAGAGCGCTGCAGCCGGGTGGTAGATCGGGTAGAGGCGCACGGCGCGCGGACCGATCACGCGGACCTCGGCCTGACCGTGCAGGCGCGAGATGCCGGTCGGGTCGCCGCGCAGCAGCTTGGTCGAGAAGTTCCCGAGCGTGCAGATCACGCGCGGCTCGATCAACTCCACCTGGCGGTGGAGGTACCTGCTGCACTCCTCGATCTCGCTCGGGCGTGGATCGCGGTTGCCGGGCGGACGGCACTTCAGCACGTTCGCGATGAAGACCGACTCGCGCGCGAGCCCGATCTCGGCGAGCAGCGTGTCGAGCAGCTTGCCGGCCTGGCCGACGAACGGCAGCCCCTTCTCGTCCTCGTTCTTGCCCGGTGCCTCGCCGACGAGCATCAGGTCGGCGTCGGCGTTGCCGGCGCCGAAGACGACGGTCGTGCGCGTCTCGGAGAGCGGGCAGCGGAGGCAGCCACTCGCCTCGCGGAAGACCTCCTTCAGCTGCTCACGACGTTCGGCGGCGGTGCTCACGACGCCGGATGGTATTCCGGCGCGCTGACAGCTACCATCCTGGGTGCCGCCACCGTCACAGGGGCGGACCTTTCACCGTCACGCCTTCAATCGCAGCTCGACCGGTATCTCCCATGCGGGAACTGGAACGGGACACCCAACTCCCTGATCTGACGCGCCTCCGTTGCGCGATCGTCGGCGCGGGCCGCCTCGGCCGAGCGCTCGCGCCCGCGTTGCGCGATGCGGGCATCCCCACCGACGGCCCGCTCGCACGCGGGGCAGACGGAGCGGGCGCCGACATCGTGCTGCTGTGCGTGCCGGACGAAGCGATCGCCGAAGCAGCGGCTGCGATCGCGCCGCTGGACGGCGGGAACGGAACCCTCGTCGGCCACTGCTCGGGCGCCTCGACGCTCGACGCGCTCGCACCGCACGAGGGCTTCTCACTGCACCCGCTGATGAGCGTCCCGGCCGAGGGCCCGGCGCGGCTCGCCGGTGCGTTCGCTGCAGTCGCCGGCACGACCGCGGAGGCCCACGACGTCGCGACGGCGCTCGCCTACCGCCTCGGCCTGACGCCGGTCACCGTCGCGGACGAGGACCGTGCCGCCTACCACGCTGCCGCTTCGATCGCCTCGAACTTCCTCGTCACGCTCGAAGGCGCCGCCGAGCAGCTCGCCGCCAGCGCCGGCGTCGAGCGTGCAGCGCTCGTGCCGCTCGTGCGCGCCACCGTCGAGAACTGGGCGGCGCTCGGCGCCGAGCGCGCGCTGACCGGCCCGCTCGTGCGCGGCGACGAGGCGACGGTCAGGGACCAGCGCTACGCGGTCGGCGAGCGCGCGCCGGAGCTGCTCGACCTGTTCGACTCGCTGTCCGCTGCGACACGTGCACTCGCCCGCGCGCGCATCGAAGGAGCCCCCGAGTGAGCATGCGCGTCGTTCGCACCGTCGCCGAGCTGCGCGCCGCGCTCGCGCCCCGAGCGCCGCGCGGCGCGGACGATCGGGCTCGTGCCGACGATGGGAGCCTTCCACGCGGGACACCGCGCGCTGATGCAGCAGGCGCGACGCGAGCAGGACGTCGTCGTCGTCTCGCTGTTCGTCAACCCGACGCAGTTCGGTGCCGGCGAGGACCTCGCGGCTTATCCGCGCGACGAGGCGAGCGACGCCGAGCTGGCGCGGGACGCCGGCGTCGACGTGCTGTTCGCGCCGCCGGTGCGAGGAGGTCTACCCGGACGGCTTCTCCACGACCGTGACGGTCGGCGGCCTCAGCGAGACGCTCGAAGGCGCGCACCGCCCCGGGCACTTCGACGGCGTCGCGACCGTCGTGGCGAAGCTGCTGAACATGGCGCAGCCGGACGTCGCCTACTTCGGCCAGAAGGACGCGCAGCAGGCGCTGATCGTTCGGCGGCTCGCGCGCGACCTCGACATCCCCACGCGGATCGCGGTCTGCCCGACCGTGCGCGAGCCCGACGGGCTCGCGCTGTCGAGCCGCAACGCCTACCTCGATCCAGCCGACCGCGATCGCGCGATCGCACTGCGCCGCGCGCTCGACGCAGCCGAAGGCGCAGTCGCCGCCGGGGAGCGCGACGCAGCCGCCATCGCGGCCGTCGCACGCCGCGCGATGGAGCCGTTCGGCGTCGAGCCCGAGTACCTCGCGCTCGTCGCCCCCGACACGCTTGCCCCCGTCGACCGGATCGAAGGATCGGTGCTCGTGGCGCTTGCCGCGCGCGTCGGCCCCGCCCGCCTGATCGACAACACCCTCATCACGACCAACGGGAGACCCTGAACCGTGCTTCGCACGATGCTGAAGTCGAAGATCCACCGCGCGACCGTGACCGCGTCCGACCTGCACTACGTCGGCTCGATCACCGTCGACCCGGAGCTGCTCGAGGCCGCCGACATCCTCGAGCACGAGCAGGTGGCCGTCGTCGACGTGACGAACGGCGCCCGCTTCGAGACGTACACGATCGCCGGCACACGGGGATCGGGAGAGATCAAGGTCAACGGAGCCGCCGCCCGCCTCGTGCACCACGGCGACGTAGTGATCGTCATCTCCTACGCGCAGTACGACCGCACGGAGATGGAGCACTACGAGCCGCGCGTCGTCCACGTCGACCAGGACAACCGCATCATCGCCGTCGACCGTGAGGTGGCGACCCTTCTCAGCTGAGGGCGCCAACCGAGCGAGACAGGAGCCAGACCCGCATGTCCACCACGCCCATCGCCCCCCATGGAATGCAGCCGATCGAGCGGCTGCCGGTCAGCCTCCCGCAGATCGCCGAGAAGAAGCAGCTCGGCGAGCCGATCGTGATGGTGACCGCCTACGACTTCCCCTCGGCACAGGTCGCCGAGGCCGCCGGCGTCGACATCGTGCTCGTCGGCGACTCCGGTGCGATGACGGTGCTCGGCTACCCCTCGACCGTGCCTGTCTCGGTCGAGGAGATGCTGATGCTGTGCGCCGCTACACGCCGCGGCCTGCGCACGCCGCTGCTCGTCGCCGATCTGCCGTTCGGCTCCTACGAGGCCTCGAACGAGCAGGCGATCGCTACCGCGCAGCGGTTCGTGAAGGAGGGCGGCGCGGAGGCCGTGAAGCTCGAGGGCGGCGGCGTGATGGCCGAGCGGGCACGCGCGATCGTGGCGGCCGGCATCCCCGTGATGGGCCACGTAGGGCTGACGCCGCAGACGGCGACCGCGCTCGGCGGCTACCGCGCACAGGGCCGCACCGCCCAGCGCGCGCACGACGTGGCACGCGACGCGCTCGCGGCGCAGGATGCGGGCTGCTTCGCGATCGTCTTCGAGGCGATCCCGGCGGCGGTCGCGGACGCGCTGATGGAGCGGATGGACCACGCGGCCATCATCGGCATCGGCGCCGGTGGCTCGACCGACGGCCAGGTGCTCGTGTTCCACGACCTGCTGGGGATCCGCGAAGGCGTCGGCGCCCGCTTCGTCAAGCGCTACGCCGACCTCCAGGCCGACATGATCGCCGGCGTGAACGCCTTCGCCGACGACGTGCGCACGCGGCGCTACCCGGGTCCCGATCACACCTACTCGATCGACCCCGACGAGCTCGAACGCTTCCGTGAGCTGCTTCCGTAGATAGGTGCGCTCACCCGGCGGCGGGCCGGCAAGACCACCCGCCGCCGAAGCCTCTACACTGGCCGCGTTCACAGGGCCTTCACGGTCCGTTCACACCATCACCTGCCGCCGCCACAGAGGAGGACGCGCCATGGCGCGCCTGTCACAAGTCTTCGCACCGCGCGATCGTGAGTTCTTCGACCTGTTCGAGGAAGCCGGCCGCAACATCTTCCAGGCCGCCGACCTGCTCGACCGGATGCTGCGCAACTACCCGGAGACGAAGGATCTCGCGCGCGACATCCTGATCTGCGAGCAGGAGGGCGACCGCATCACGCACGACGTGATCCAGCGGCTCAACCAGACGTTCGTCACGCCGATCGACCGCGAGGACATCCTCGTGCTCGCCTCCGCGCTCGACGACATCGTCGACTACACCGAGGAGGTCGCCGACTACCTCGGGCTCTACAAGGTCGAGGCGCCGATGGAGCAGGCGCAGCGGCTCGCGCACATCCTGATGCAGGCCTGCCGCCAGATCAGCGAGGCGATGCCGCGGATGCGCGACTTCAAGGACATCTCGCACTTCACCGTCGAGATCCACCGGCTGGAGAACGAGGGCGACCGCGTCACGCGCGAAGCGATCGCCTCGCTGTTCGACACCGGCATCGACCCGATGGTCGTGATCCGCTGGAAGGACCTGTTCGAGCGCCTCGAGGAGGCGATCGACTCGACCGAGAAGGTCGCGAACGTCCTCTCCGGGCATCATCATCAAGAACTCCTGAACGCCGATGGGCAACGACATCATCCTCGTCATCGTCGTCGCGACCGCGCTCGCGTTCGACTTCACCAACGGCTTCCACGACACCGCGAACGTCGTCGCGACGACGATCTCGACGCGTGCGCTGTCGCCGCGGATCGCCGTCGGGCTCGCGGCGATCCTCAACTTCGTCGGCGCGTTCCTGTCGCTGAAGGTCGCGACCACGATCGCGAAGGACATCGTCGACCAGGACGCTCGTCACGACGACGATCGTCTTCGCCGGCCTCGTCGGCGCGATCGTCTGGAACCTCGCCACGTGGTACTTCGGGCTGCCGTCGAGCAGCTCGCACGCGCTGATCGGCGGCGTCGTCGGCGCGATGCTCGTCGCCAACGGCACGAGCGCGATCAACGGCGACGGGCTCGTCGGCAAGGTCGCCGTCCCGGCGGTGATCGCGCCGGTGCTCGCGTTCGTCGTCGCCGGCGATCGCGATCCTGCGTCTGCTACCGGATCGTCGGACGGCTCGCGCCCGGGCCGGTCAGCCGCGGCTACCGCCTCGGGCAGGTGCTGTCGGGCGGCATGCTCGCGCTCGCGCACGGCACGAACGACGCGCAGAAGACGATGGGCGTGATCACGCTCGCGCTGATCGCGAACGGCAACCTCGGCCACGACGCGTCCGTGCCGACGTGGGTCGTCGCCTCGGCCGCGACCGCGATCGCGCTCGGCACCTACGTCGGCGGCTGGCGGATCATCAAGACGATGGGCAGCCGCATCATCAAGATGGACCCGGCGCAGGGCTTCGCGGCGCAGGGCTCCGGCGCCGCGGTGATCCTCGCCGCGACGCACTTCGGCTACCCGCTCTCGACGACGCACACGATCTCCGGCGGCGTGATGGGCGCCGGCGCGGCGAAGCGGCTGTCGGCGGTGCGCTGGGGCGTCGCGGGCAACATCGTCGTCGCGTGGGTGCTGACGCTGCCGGCGGCGGCGCTCGTCGGCGGCGCCGTCTACGGCGTCACGCGCATCTTCGGCGGCGGCGCGCCGGGCCGGTCGTCGTCGCGACCGCCGGGATCGCCGTGCATCGTCGGCGTCTTCGTGCGACGCCTGCAGCAGGGCGCCGCGTCGCTGACGACCACGACCGCGACGGAGCAGGCATGATCGCGCTCGCCGCCGAGATCGTCGACGTCGGGCAGCTGCTGAGCGTCGTCGAAGCCGCGCTGATCGGCGGCGTCGGCGTCGGCATCGCCTTCTCGCTCGTGATCCGCGGCGCGATCGCGCGCCGGCGAGGCACGCCAGCAGCAGCGCGCCGCTCGCGGCGGGCGCACATGCCGCTGCTGGCGATCGTCGCGCTCGCTGCCTGCTCGGCGCGATCGTCGTTCGGCGTCAGCGTGATGCTGAGCAAGTAGCGCTACGCGCTGCGTACTCGATCTGGCGAACGACGCGCGCCGGGACGCCGGCGGCGATCGAGTGGGCTGGGATGTCCTTGGTCACGACGGAGTTCGCGCCGATCACAGCGCGCTCGCCGATCGTGACGCCGCTCGTGATGACGACATTCGCGCCGCACCAGACGTTGTCGCCGATGCGCGTCGGGCCCTTCGTCGTGAAGCCCTGCCACGGCACGGGCTTCTCGGGATCGTCGAAGCGGTGGCTGCCGTCGGTGATGAAGCAGCCGTTGGCGAACATGCAGTGCTCGCCGATCTCGACCAGCTCGACCGCGGCGACCATCACGCCCAGGTTGAGGAACGTGCCGGCGCCGATGCGGATCCTCGCCTGATCGGGCGCGGTCAGCCAGACGCCCGGCTCCAGCAGCACCTGCTGACCGATCTCCAGACGCCCCTGCTCGAACGCTTCGAGCACGTTGCCGTGCACCGGCCAGCGCACGAACGCCTGGCGGCGCAGGAACTGCCAGTGGATCCGCGCGCGGTTCCACGGCAGCACGTTGCGCTCGTACCAGCGCCACTTCTGCGCCCACAGGCGTGTTTGGCGGGCGAGATCACTCATCTTGGCGGAACCGTACCCGGCGACGTCGTGGAGCGCGCGGCGGCGCCACGATCGAGTCCCACGCGTTCGGCTGTAATAAACGAGGCCTTGCGTGCATAAGGAGGTGGAGTCTCCCAACCCACCGAGGACACACATGAAGAGATCACGAGTCGCTGCCGGAATCGCAGCGACGGCCGCTGCCATTGCCCTCCCGCTCGCGAGCGCCGGTGCGCAGACGAGCCCGCCGCGCGCGCACGCAGCGAGCTACCTCGGCACGCCGGTCGCGCCGGGCGCCGCACCGTGGGCGGTGCTGTTGGCCCAGCTCGACGAGCACGGCCGGGACAAGAAAACCTCCCACGGCTACCCGTCGCGCTGCTCCGCGACGGTGATCGGCCCGCGGAAGGTGCTGACGGCCACCCATTGCGTCTACGACGGAGACGATGGCCACGCCGCGATCCGCGTCGGCGTGCAGGACCAGTTCACGCGCGGGCGCGTCGTGCCGGTGGCGCGCGTCTACTCGCCGCAGTTGCGCGGGCCCAGGGACCTTGACCTCGCGCGCGACGTCGCGATCGTCGAGACGACCAAGCCGCTCGGCGTCCCTGCCTTGCCGCTCGCGACGACGCCACCGCAGCCGGGTGAGATGGTCAGCGCGTTCGGCTTCGGCACTTCGGCGAAAAGCATCAACGACAGTTACGGCGGCCCGCTGAGCCGCCTCGACATGACCGTCGACCCGACCTGCCAGGGTCTGCTCCACAATTCGCGGGCGATCTGCACGGTGGCCCCCAATGGGGGTGGCCTGCGCAGCGGCGACTCCGGTGGCGCGCTCGTCGTGTGGCGCAACGGCTCCCCAGAGGTAGTCGGCGTCAACAGTGCGACCGACAGCACGCACGGGCTCTTGAACATCTTCGCGAGCGTCGGCTTCGAGGCGTCGTTCATCCAGGCGCCGCCCTCATCGACGCGGATCCCCGTGGCGACGCGACCAACGCGGATCGTCGGCCACGCGGTGCCCGGCGGCCGCGTGCGCTGCGACGTTGCGTTCTCGCCGAAGCCGCTCGCGATCCACTACAGGTGGTGGATCGGCTCGATACTCGGCAAGCCGTTCACCTATTACGACCGGAGGACCGGCAAGAAGCGGACCGCCGATACCGAGCGCGACCCGGACTCGCATCGACCGACCATCACGATCCCTCGTGATGCTGCCGGCAAGTCCCTGCGCTGCAGGGCGCGTGGCAGCGACGGCGGTGTGGTCCTGCTGTTCGGCGGCAAGGATGCCGTGATCCCGAAGATCCCGCGCGCCCGATGAGTCGCCGGGTGACAGTCATGATGCTCGCCGTCGCGTTCGCGACGGCAGCCCTTGCGAACGTGGCGCCGGCACAGCCGGCGCCACGCGCGCACGCGGCGAGCTACCTCGGCGAGCGCGTTCCGCTCTCGCAGGCGCCTTGGATCGTGAGCACGACCGTGCTCGACGAGCACTACCGCCACGCCAAGCTGCCGCCTGGTCACGCGCTGAACTGCAGCGGAGCGGCGATCGGGCCGCGGCTCGTCGTCACGGCCCAGCACTGCATTGCCGGTCTCGACATGAGCCATCGCGGCGTCCATGTCGGCAGCGACAACCTGCTCGAGCCCGGCGGCCGCTTCATCCCGATCGCGCACATCTGGACGCCGCGCATCGGCAGCCGCACGCTGCTGCATGACATCGCGACCGACGTGGCGGTGATCGAGACGACCAAGCCGCTCGGCGTGCCGACGCTGCCGATCGCGACGACGCCCGTGCATCCGGGCGACGCGGTCACGCTGTTCGGCTTCGGCGCCGACACGCTCACGACCGCCGTCGACGCGGTCGCTCAGCCCTTCCTGCGGCGGCTCGACTCGATCGTGACGCCGGTGTGCCCGCTGACGATCGACGACGACCAAGCGCTCTGCGCGTCGGGCACGAACGGCGGCGGCGCCCGCCCGGGTGACTCCGGCGGCCCGCTCGTCGTCTGGCGCAACGGTGCTCCCGAACTCGTCGGGGACGTGAACGGCGGCGACGAGAGCTCTCCGTCCGCGACTGCATTCGCCGACGTCATCTCGCAGCGAGCGTTCCTCACGGCGCCGCCGAAGCGCGACGAGGTGCCGCTCGGTACGCGGCCAATCGCGATCTCGGGCAAGCTGCGGCCCGGCGGGAAGGTCTCATGCAAGGCAAGCTTCTCGCCGAAGCCGAGCAGCGTCGAGTACGCGTGGAGTGTCGGGAAGCGCGGTACGCCGGCGGTCTACTACGACATCCACGGCCGCCGCCTGAAGTACTTCGTCGTGTTCCCCCCCGCAGCGGACCGCAGCACGTTCACGATCCCTCGCAACGCCGGTGGCAAGCGCCTGCAGTGCGTCATTGCCGTTCATGCAGGACGCTGGTTCACGTTCCACTCGGTCGCCGTCGCGAAGGTGTCGCGGCGGTAGCGCGCCCGGAATGCGCGTCGGGGCGGATCGCGAACGCCCCGGCGCGCGCCATGTCGCCATTCCTCCGCAAATTGGGGCATAACCGCGCCGCGCGTTGGGTAGACGACCGACACCGGCTCCAGGAACGCCTCGCGACGACAGGAGGACATGCATGTCGAGCTTCCGGCAGGGTCCCAGCGTGCATCCGGACGATGCGCTCGCCGTCGTGCTGCGACTCGGAGCGCTCGTTGTCGCCGCATTCGTGCTGAGCGTGCTCGTGAACGTCTTCGCCGGCGGGCTGCTGTTCGTGACCGGCCTCACGCTGTTCGCCACCTACGCGGCGACGCACGCAGCTACGCAGCCGCTGCGACCTTCCGGCCGCGTCGCGGCGCCTTCTTCGCCACGGAAGCGGCCGGCGCCAGCAGCGGCACGAGGAAGTCGCCGGTAACGGAGCCCGGGATCGCCGCGACCTCCTCGGGCGTTCCGGTCGCCATCACGAAGCCGCCCTCGTCGCCGCCTTCCGGGCCCATGTCGATCAGCCGGTCGCCGGTCTTGATGACGTCGAGGTTGTGCTCGATCACGACTACAGAGTTGCCCTGGTCGACAAGCCGCTGCAGCACTTCGAGCAGCCGCTGGATGTCGGCGAAGTGCAGGCCGGTCGTCGGCTCGTCGAGGATGTAGAGCGTCCGGCCGGTCGCGACCTTGCACAGCTCAGCCGCCAACTTGACGCGCTGCGCCTCGCCGCCGGAGAGCGTCGTCGCCGGCTGGCCGAGCCGCATGTAGTCGAGCCCGACATCGTGGAGCGTCTGGATCCGCCGGCGGATCTTCGGGATGTGCTCGAAGAAGCTCAGCGCCTCCTCGATCGGCATCTCCAGCACGTCGGAGATGTTCTTGCCCTTGAAGCGCACTTCGAGCGTCTCGCGGTTGTAGCGCTTGCCGTGGCACTGCTCGCACGGCACGTAGACGTCGGGCAGGAAGTGCATCTCGATCTTGATCTGCCCGTCGCCCTTGCAGACCTCGCAGCGCCCGCCCTTGACGTTGAAGGAGAAGCGGCCCATCTTGTAGCCGCGCGCCTTCGCCTCCGGCGTCTTCGAGAAGAGGTCGCGGATCTGGTCGAACAGGCCGATGTACGTCGCCGGGTTCGAGCGCGGCGTGCGGCCGATCGGCGACTGGTCGACGGCGATGATCTTGTCGAGCTGGTCGAGCCCGGTGATCCGCCGGTGCGCACCCGCGCGCTGCTTCGTGCGGTGCAGCTTGTTCGAGACCGACTTGTAAAGCACGTCGTTGACGAGCGTCGACTTGCCCGAGCCGGACACGCCGGTGACGCAGCAGAAGGTGCCGAGCGGGATCTCCACGTCGACGTCCTTGAGGTTGTGCTGCGTCGCGCCCTCGATCCCTACATAGCCGCTCGGGACGCGTCGCTGCGACGGGATCTCGATCCGCCGCGTGCCGGCGAGGAACTGGCCGGTCGCCGAGTCGGGGTTCGCCTCGACCTCGGCCGCGGTGCCCTGCGCGACGACGTAGCCTCCATGCTCGCCGGCGCCCGGGCCCATGTCGATCACATGGTCGGCGGCGCGCATCGTCCCCTCGTCGTGCTCGACGACGAGCACCGTGTTGCCGAGGTCGCGCAGCCGCTGGAGCGTCCCGATCAGCTTCTCGTTGTCGCGCTGGTGCAAGCCGATCGACGGCTCGTCCAGGATGTAGAGGACGCCGACGAGCGAGGAGCCGATCTGCGTCGCGAGCCGGATCCGCTGCGCCTCACCGCCGGACAGCGTCGCCGACGCTCGTGCCATCGAGAGGTAGCCGACGCCGACGTTCTCGAGGAACGCGAGCCGCTCCTCGATCTCGCGCAGCACGAGCCGCGCGATCCGCCGCTCCTGCTCGCTCAGCTCCAGCTCGCGCACCCACGCCAGCGCGCGGCGAGCCGGCAACGCCGTGAACTCGTGGATCGCCGTGCCGGCGACGAGCACCGCGCGCGACGCAGGCCGCAGCCGCGCGCCCTTGCAGTCCGGGCACGGCACGACCGACATGTACTCCTCGATCTTCTCGCGCGTCCACTCGGAGTCGGTCTCCTTGTAGCGCCGCTCGAGGTTCGGGACGATCCCTTCGAAGCCCGTCGTGTACGTGCGCATGCGGCCGAAGCGGTTGCGGTAGCGCACGGTGACCTTGTCGCCGTTCGTGCCGCTCATGAAGAAGTCGCGCTGCTCCTGCGGCAGGTCCTGCCATGGAGTGCCGAGATCGACCTCGTAGCGCTCGGAGATCGACTCCGTCAGCTGCTCGTAGTAGTTCGACGCGCTCGCCGACCAGGGCGCGATCGCGCCCTCGCCGATCGACAGCGTCGGGTCGGGGACGACCAGCTCCGGGTCGATCACCATCTGCGAGCCGAGCCCGGTGCAGCGCGGGCAGGCGCCGGCAGGCGCGTTGAAAGAGAAGATCCGCGGCTCCAGCTCCGGCATCGAGATCCCGCACTCGAGGCAGGCGAACTTCTCGCTGAACGTGAGCACGCGGTCTTCGTCGACGAGCTCGATCTCGATGATCCCGTCGGCGAGCGAGACCGCAGTCTCGATCGAGTCCGACAGCCGCTTGCGCAGGTCGCCCTTCATCACGAGCCGGTCGACCACGACGCCGATGTCGTGCTTGTACTTCTTGTCGAGGACGATCTCCTCCTCGAGCTTGCGCAGCTCGCCGTCGACCTTCACGCGCGTGAAGCCCTCCGCGCGCAGCTCCTCGAACTGCTTGCCGTACTCGCCCTTGCGCCCGCGCACGATCGGCGCGAGCACCATGAAGCGCGAGCCCTCGGGCAGGTCCATCACCTGGTCGATGATCTGCTCGGCCGACTGCCCGGCGATCGGCTTGCCGCACTTCGGGCAGTGCGGGTGCCCGACGCGCGCCCACAGCAGGCGCAGGTAGTCGTAGATCTCCGTGACCGTGCCGACCGTCGAGCGCGGGTTGCGCGAGGTCGTCTTCTGATCGATCGAGATCGCCGGCGAGAGCCCTTCGATCGAGTCGACGTCGGGCTTGTCCATCTGCCCGAGGAACTGGCGCGCGTAGGCCGACAGCGACTCGACGTAGCGGCGCTGGCCCTCGGCGTAGATCGTGTCGAACGCAAGGCTCGACTTTCCGGAGCCTGAGAGCCCGGTGATCACGACCAGCGCGTTGCGCGGCATCGCGACCGTGATGTCCTTCAGGTTGTGCTCACGCGCCCCGGAGACGACGAGCTGATCGGCAGGCGGCATCGACCGATGATGATAGTCGAGCGAACAGACGTTCCCTCGTCCGCCCGATGACGCCTCGCGCTGCCGACTACGCGGTCGGCGGGTGCCAGCGGGGGCGGCCGAGCAGGCGATCCTGCTCGTGAAACTTCTCGATCATCTCCGGCGCAACCTCGCTCCCACGTGCCGCCGCGCGAACGAACTGCATACGAAAGTCGTCATCCACCGGTACGTGCTTGACCTGCCACGGCCGCACCCCAACTTCGCAGTGGTAGCAGCGATCCGTTACATCGTCGTGGTTGTGCCACTCGTGCTGCCCACAGTCATGCAGTCCCTTCGGGAAGAGGTCGACGAGCGCCCATGGAACGTGCCCGCGCATCCACGTGCGCCAGCGATAGCGCGGTCGACGCCGGGGCACCGGATCGAGTACCGAGGGGTGCGGTGTCGCTTCGGCGGCCATCGCGCGATTGTACGAGGAGACAGTGCTCATTTCGACCCCTTCTGTCTGTTACGGACCTTGAGGAACTACAGCTCGGCGACGATCTTCAGCCGCTCTGCTGGCGGGCGCGCCTTGTCCCGAAGCATGCGCTCCAGATCTTCGATCGCGTAGCCGATGAACTCCGTGTGCCGCTACCGTTTGCCCACCCCCGGCACGCTCGCCCGGACCCCTGCGACGACTCCAGACGCACTCGCGACGATTCGGCGCAGAGACTGCGACGGAACTGCGGCGCGGTGTGAGGATGGCCCGCTAGCCTGCCACCCGTGCAGCAGCTCGCCGACGGCGTCTGGCAGCTTTCCGGCTTCCCCCGCAACAGCGTGAACGTGTACGTCCTCGGCGACGTGCTGATCGACGCCGGCGTCGCGTTCGACCGCAAGCGGATCCTCGAGCAGATTTCCGGGCGGACGATCGTCGCGCACGCGCTCACGCACGCGCACATCGACCACTTCGGTTCCAGCCACGCGATCTGCGAGACGCTCGGGATCCCGATGTGGTGCGGCGCCGCCGACGTCGAGGCCGTCGAGGCCGGCAAGATGGTCGGCCCCGGCGGACGGATGCTGCCCGCAGCGAAGGGGCAGCCGATCGCGCGGGCCTTGCGCGAGGGCGACGAGGTAGCCGGCTTCACGGTGCTCGAGACCCCCGGTCACTCCCCCGGCCACGTCTCCTACTGGCGCGAGTCCGACCGCACGCTCGTCTGCGGCGACGTGATGTGGGGCACGAACCCGTTCCTGATGCGCGGCCCGATCCGTGAGCCGTTCCATCTCACGAGCCCCGACTGGCGCCGCAACCGCGAGTCGGCCCGCCGGCTGGCCGCGCTCGACCCCGCGCTCGTCTGCTTCGGCCACGGCGCGCCGGCGCGCGAGCCGGGACGCTTCGCGGCAGCCGTCGCGAAGCTGCCGTGAAGCAGCTCGCCGAGGGCGTCTGGCAGCTGCGCGGGTTCCCGCCCGACGCGATCAACGTCTACCTCGTCGGCGACGTGCTGATCGACGCATCGACGAAGTGGGCCGGCCGGCGGATCCTGCGCGAGCTGCGTGGGCGCGCGGTGCGCGCGCACGCGCTGACGCACGCCCACCCCGACCATCAGGGCGCGAGCCACGAGGTCTGCACGACACTCGGGCTCCCGCTGTGGTGCGGCGAGGGCGATGCCGACGTGATGGAGCGCGGCGGGATCCGCGCACGCCAGCCGCGCCATCCGGTCAACACGCTGTACGACCGCATCTGGACCGGTCCTCCCCACCCCGTCGCGCGACGACTGCGCGAGGGTGACGAGGTAGCGGGCTTCACCGTCCTGGAGACACCCGGCCACTCCGCCGGTCATGTCGCCTACTGGCGCGAGCGCGACCGCGTGCTGATTCTCGGCGACGTGCTGACGAACATGAACGTCGACACGCTGCTGCCCGGCCTGCACGAGACGAAGGCACGCTTCACGCCCGACCCGTCCCGCAACCGCGAGTCGGCGCGCAGGCTCGCAGCGCTGGAACCTGAGCTCGTCTGCTTCGGACACGGGCGGCCATTGCGGGATCCCGCGAAGCTGCGGGCGTTCGTCGACGGCCTCGCACGCGCATAGCCGGCCGCCGCGCTCGCGTGCAGCTCAGCCACCGGGCGCCAGCACCGCGACCGACGGGAAGCCGGCGGAGAAGCGCAGGGCAGCGAGCTGCGTCGGCGTGACGCGCATCGGCACGGAGGCGCGGAAGCGGAGGATCTCGTAGCTCGGAGTCCGGATCCGTCGGACCGCGCCGAACCCGCCGACGCCGAGCGCTGTGCCGTTCTGCGGTGGGAGCCTCTGGGCTCCTCCGGGGCTCGTCGCGCCGGCGACGCCGACCACGTCGACCTCGCGCACGGCGACGCCATCGGGGCGCATCGTCGCGAGGCCGTGGCGGTAGAAGCGCAGCGGCGCCTCCCCGTTGGCGGGAGCGATCACGATCGCTCGCGGTTCGTCCGCGGTGCCGAGCGCGTGCGCGAGTCCCGCCCAATCCGAGCGCTGGTAGCGCTGCTCGGCAGCGACCGCAACGACGATCGCGAGCGAGATCGCGCAGAGCCCGCCGAGCATCGCCGCGCCCGGCCGCGAGGGACGGCTGGCACCGTAGGCGACGCCGAGCGCTGCGACGAGCGGGACGAGCGCGGGCAGCGCATTGCGCGCGTTGAGATAGTCCGCGCCGACGGCGGCGGCCGCAACCGGCAGCGCGATCCCGATCGCGCCGATTGCGGCGAAGCCGAGCGCGCGGGTGCGCGTGGTTGGCGCGGTGCGGCGCGCGAGCAGCCACGCCCCGCCTGCCACCAGCGCCGCACCGGCCAGGCCCAGGACGAGCGGGAGCGGCCCGTGGTAGCCGAGCAGGAACTGCTTCGGCACCTGCACGAGCCGCAGCGCGATCGACGAGCCGGCGATGTCGTACGGGTTGCCGCGCTGCGACAGCACGAGCGGCAGCAGCGCTGCCGCCGCGAGCACGAGCGCGCCGACGGCGGCGAGCGGTGCGCGCCGGCGCGGATGGCACCACAGCAGCCACGCAGCCTGCGGCACGAGCACGAACGCGGCGAAGTAGTGCGTCGCGAGCGCGAGCGCCGAGACGGCGGCCCAGGCGGCGAGCAGACGCGGGCGCTCGTCGTCGAGGCAGCGCACGAACAGCAGCAGCGACGCGGCGCTCAGCAGCACGACGAGCGCGTACGCACGCGACTCCTGTGAGAACCACACGAGCAGCGGGTTGACTGCCACGAGCGCTGCAGTCGCGAGGCCCGCGCGCTGCGCGCGTGTGAGTGACGCGACGGTCACGGAGCGCGAGCCCGCCCGTACGGAAGCGCTTGCGCGGCGTCCCACGAGGCGCGCCCCGATGCCGTACGCGACGGGGACCGTGAGCGTGCCGGCAAGCGCGGACAGCGACCGCAGGCCGGCCTCGCGCGTGCCGAAGATGTGCGTCCAGCACCACTCGACCAGGTAGAACAACGGCGGGCTGCTCTCGTGGTGGGCGACATGGCTGAGCATGTCGCCGAACGACAACCGCATCAGCTCCCAGGTGGCGGCCTCGTCGAACCAGACCGACTGCGTCGTCAGCGTCGCGAAGCGCAGCGCTGCGGCGAGCAGGACGATCGCGCTGAGCGCCGCCCACGGCGTGCGGGCGACTTGGGTGCTGCCGGCGGCTGGCGCCAAGGGCTGTCCCGCGGTGATCGGCACGTTGGCGCGGCAGGGTAGCGCTCGCACCCGCTGCGCGGAGGGCGGCTAGCGGCCGACCGCCGCGTAGACGTCGTCAAGCAGCGCCACGCGGTCGCCGACGCTGAAGTGCTCGACGAGATAGCGATCGGCCTCCTCGCGATCCGCCCCACCGAGCGCCATGTCGAGCACGACAAGCCGCGCGCCGGCCTCGTCGGCGGGCAGTGCGGCTGCAGTTGGCGCCGCCGCGGGCTGCGTGCCGAGCGCGGTCAACAGCGCAGTGCAGCTCGCCGCGCAGCGCGTCGAGGCGCTCGAGCGTCGCGCCCGAAGCGGCGGTGACGCGCTCGGCCCGGTCCTGCTGCTCGCGCGAGGCCATCGAACGGGCGCCCACCTCGGCGGCAGCCGCCTGCACGCGCAGCTCGTGCGCCTCGCGCTCGGCCGCGCCCAAAATCTCCGCGGCGCTCGCTTCGGCCGCGGCCAGGACCGCACGCACCTGCTCGCCCGCAGCACTCGCGACCGTCCCCGAGCGCGCCTCCAGCTCGTCCGCGAGCGCGCGCAGATGCGCGTCGACGGCAGCGCGGTCGTAGCCACGCAGGCGGCCGGGGAAATCCCGCTTCTCGATACTGCGACGGTCAAGCGACACGAAGACGCACCATAGCGCCCACGTCCGACCGCTCCGCCTACGGCAGCCGCACCGTCGCGCCGTCGCGCACGACGAGCCCATCGTGCGCGAGCCCCACGAGCGCACGCTCGAGCCGCTCCGGCTCGAACCCGCCGGGCAGCGGCGAGCCGGCCACGAGCGCGGCGACGACGCGGCCGCGGACGAAGCGGTCGGTGTCCTCGAAGCGCGCGGCGGGAGCGCGGCGACCGGCGACGGT
Source organism: uncultured Actinomycetes bacterium (assembly GCA_963715695.1). GTDB lineage: Bacteria > Actinomycetota > Thermoleophilia > Solirubrobacterales > Solirubrobacteraceae > Conexibacter. The sequence continues at coordinate 388,640 of OY970266.1, forward strand.
CCGCGGCTGGCGCCCACGCGAGCGACACGAGGCCGCCGGGCAGGCCGAGCAGTCGGGCGTGCGCGCAGCGCAGACGGTCGCGCCAAGCTCCATCAGCGCCTGGTTCCACTCCCCCGCGCGCCCGGCTGGCAGCACCGCCGCCGCACGCCGTGCCAGCGACGCGGCCGAGCGCACCCGCCGGTCGAGCCGCTCGATCACCCGTCGCACGTTCGTGTCGACGGCAGCCACCTGCTCGTCGAAGGCGAACGAGGCGACCGCCGCCGCCGTGTACGGCCCGACGCCGGGAAGCGCGAGCAGGCCCGCGGCGTCATCCGGCCAGCCCTCGCGCGCGACGACGGCCGCCGCGCGCTGCAGCGCGAGCGCACGCCGGTTGTAGCCGAGCCCACTCCACAGCCGCAGCACGTCGGCCGACGGCGCCGCGGCGAGCGTCGCCGCGTCCGGGAAGCGGTCCAGGAACGCCTCGTAGTACGGCACGACCCGCGCGACCTGCGTCTGCTGCAGCATCACCTCGGAGACGAGGATCCGATAGGGATCGCGCGTGCGGCGCCACGGCAGGTCGCGGCGCACCACGGCGTACCAGGCGAGGATCGCGTCGGCGTCGGGATGCCCCACCGGCGGCACGCTAGCGGAGGCTGGCGCGCCGGGCGCGGACGCGCTGCGGGATCAGTCCTGCGGCGCCGAGACGGCGGGCAACGCGCGTGCCTCCGCGACGGCGATGTCGAGGTCGCGCCGCAGCGACTTGATCTCGTCGCGCAGCTTTGCCGCGTACTCGAAGCGCAGCTCCTCGGCCGCGGCGAGCATCTCCTCCTCGACCTCGACGAGCGCCTTCTCGATCTCGGCCGGCTGCAACTGCTTGCCCGAGTCGATCTTCTCGCGCCGCCGGCGGCCCTTCGGCACCTTCGACTCGGCCTGCAGGAACTCGGCGATGTCGGAGACGCCCTTGACGATCGACTCGGGCGTGATCCCGTGCTCCTCGTTGTAGGCGAGCTGGATCGCGCGGCGGCGGTCGGTCTCCGACAGCGCTGCGCGCATCGCCTTCGTCTCCTTGTCGGCGTACATCAGCACCTTGCCCTCGATGTTGCGGGCGGCGCGACCGATCGTCTGGATCAGCGAGGTCTCCCCGCGCAGGAAGCCCTCCTTGTCGGCGTCGAGGATCGCCACGAGCGAGACCTCCGGCAGGTCGAGCCCCTCGCGCAGCAGGTTCACGCCGACGAGCACGTCGTAGTCGCCGAGCCGCAGCTCGCGGATGATCTGGATCCGTTCGATCGTGTCGATCTCGGAGTGCAGGTAGCGGACCTTGAAGCCCATCTCCAGCAGGTAGCCGCTGAGGTCCTCCGACATCTTCTTCGTCAGCGTCGTCACGAGCGTGCGCTGGTCGCGCTCGACGCGGCCGCGGATCTCGTTCATCAGGTCGTCGATCTGGTTCTTCGTCTCGCGGACGTCGATCTCGGGGTCGATGATCCCCGTCGGGCGCACGATCTGCTCGACGATCCGCGGCGCGTGCGTGCGCTCGTACTGACCGGGCGTGGCGGAGACGAAGACGATCTGCGGGGTGATCGAGAGGAACTCGTCGAACGTCTGCGGGCGGTTGTCCATCGCGCTCGGCAGGCGGAAGCCGTAGTCGACGAGCGTCTGCTTGCGCGAGCGATCGCCCTCGAACATGCCGCCGATCTGCGGCACCGTCTGGTGCGACTCGTCGATGAAGCAGACGAAGTCCTTCGGGAAGTAGTCGATCAGGCAGTAGGGCCGCTCGCCCTTCTTGCGCCCGTCGAGGATCCGCGAGTAGTTCTCGATCCCGCTGCAGAAGCCCATCTCGCGCAGCATCTCCATGTCGTACTGGGTGCGCTGGCGCAGGCGATGGGACTCGAGCAGCTTGCCCTCCTTCTCCAGCTGGGCGCAGCGCTCGTTCAGCTCGCGGCCGATCTCGATCACGCCGCCCTCGATCCGCCCCTCCTCGACGTTGTAGTGCGTCGCGGGCCAAACGGCCACGTGCTCCAGCTCCTCCTCGAGCACCTCGCCGGTGAGCGGGTCGAAGTGCGAGAGCGTCTCGATCTCGTCGCCGAACAGCGTCGCGCGGTAGGCCGACTCGGCGTAGGCCGGGAAGACCTCCAGCGTCTCGCCGCGCACGCGGAACGTCCCGCGCTGGAGGATGTCGTTGCGCGCGTACTGGATCGAGACGAGCTTGCGCAGCACCTCGTCGCGGTCGACCATCTCGCCTTGCTTGAGGATCAGCATGTTGCGGTCGTACGTCTCCGGCGAGCCCAGGCCGTAGATGGACGACACGGACGCGACGACGATCACGTCGCGTCGCGCGAACAGCGCTGCCGTTGCCGCGTGGCGCAGGCGCTCGATCTCCTGGTTGATCGCCGAGTCCTTCTCGATGTAGAGGTCGCGGCTCGGGACGTACGCCTCGGGCTGGTAGTAGTCGTAGTAGGAGACGAAGTACTCGACCGCGTTGTGCGGGAAGTACGTGCGGAACTCGTTGCAGAGCTGCGCGGCGAGCGTCTTGTTGTGCGCGATGATCAGCGACGGTCGCTGCACCTGCTCGATCGTCGAGGCCATCGTCATCGTCTTGCCCGTGCCGGTCGCGCCGAGCAGCGTGATGAAGCGCTCGCCCGCCTCGATCCCCTCCGAGATCGACGCGATCGCTGCGGGCTGGTCGGCGGCTGGCGCGTAGGTGGCGTCGAGCTGGAAGCGGCGCATCTGCGTTCGAGGGTAGCGCGTGGCCCCTACGCATCCCTGCGCGCCGCGACCGCGTTTCCTGTATGACTGAGTGAACACACACACCCAGCCCGGGGAGATGGCAATGGCCGAGTACAGCGTGAAGCGCATCGACGAGATGGAGGCCGTCTACGGCGGCTTGTTCAAGCGAGCCCGCGCGGAGCTGGGCGTCACGTCGTTCGGTCTGTCGGTGATCGACCTGCCGCCGAACTTCGACCAGTACCCGACGCACGACCACGCGACCGACGGCCAGGAGGAGGTCTTCGTCGCGCTCAGCGGAGGTGGCGAGATCGAGGTCGGCGACGGCGAGCGCGTGCCGTTCGACGGCGACCACATCGTGCGCGTCGCGGCCGGCACGAACCGCAAGGTCCTGCCCGGCGACGGCGGCGTGCGGATGCTCGTGATCGGCGGGAAGCCCGGCGCGCTCTACGAGGCACCGGTGAACAGCCAGCTCGGCGAGCCGGACCCGCTGGCAGCGCGCTCGTAAGCGGCGGAGCATCGTCAGCGCGCCTCGTTGCGGTGCGCTGACGGTGCCTCTCCCCGGCCCGCAACCGCACGGCTTCCCTGCTCCAGGTCGTGCAAGGATGCACGCGGGATGGGCACCGTCGAGCACCGTGCAGCAGACGTCGTCGTGGTCGGAGCAGGCCTCGCCGGCCTGGCCGCAGCGCGAGCGCTGAGCGCCGCGGGCATCGACGTGCTCGTGCTCGAGGGGCGCGACCGCGTCGGTGGCCGCACGCTCAACGAGTCGGTCGGCCCCGCGCCCGAGGACGTCGTCGAGCTCGGCGGCCAATGGGTCGGCCCGACGCAGCACCGCCTGCTCGCACTCGCGACGGAGCTCGGAGTCCCGACGTTCCCGACATTCGGCGAGGGCGCGAACCTGTTCGCGCGAGGCGGGCGCATCCGCCGCTATCGCGGCACGATCCCGCACATCAACCCGGCCGTGCTGGCCGACACCGGGCAGGCGATGCTGCGCCTGAACCGGATGGCGGCAACCGTCTCGCCGGAGACGCCATGGACCGCGCCGAAGGCCGCGCGCTGGGACGCCCAGACGTTCGCGACCTGGATGGCGCGCAACATGGCTACACGCGGCGGTCGCGACCTGATGCAGCTCGCGTTGGAGGGCGTCTGGGCAGCCGACCCGTCGGAGCCGTCGCTGCTGCACGTGCTCTTCTACATCCGATCGGCCGGCGGTCTCGAAGCGCTGATCGACACCGAGGGCGGCGCCCAGCAGGACCGCTTCGTCGGCGGCTCGCAGCTGCTGTCGCTGAAGCTGGCCGAGCAGCTCGGCGAGCGCGTGGTCCTGGGCGCGACGGTGCGCGCGATCGCGCGCGACGACAGCGGTGTCACCGTCCACGCCGACGGCGACGTCGCCGTTCGCGCACAGCACGTGATCGTCGCGATCCCGGTGCCGCTGACCGCGCGGATCGCCTGGACGCCGGCGCTGCCGCACATCCGCGACGGGCTCACCCAGCGCATGACGATGGGCAGCGTCGTGAAGGCGATGGCGATCTACGACGAGCCGTTCTGGCGGGCCGATGGCCTGTCGGGCACCGCAACCGACACCGACGGCCCCGTGAAGGTGATGTACGACAACTCGCCGCCCGGCGGACGACCCGGCGTGCTGCTTGCATTCTTCGAGGGGCGCGCCGCGCAGGCCGCGATGCGCGTGTCGGTCGACGAGCGCCGCGCGCAGGTGACGCGACAGCTCGCGCGCCTGTTCGGCCCGCGCGCGGCAAGTCCCGAGCGCTACGTCGACCAGCCCTGGGGCCAGGAGGAGCTGTCGCGCGGCTGCTACGGCGGCTACCTTCCGCCCGGCGGCTGGACCGGCTTCGGCGCTGCGCTGCGCGCCCCGATCGACCGCGTCCACTGGGCGGGCGCGGAGACGGCGACCGTCTGGAACGGCTACATGGACGGCGCGGTCTCCTCGGGCGAGCACGCCGCGGCCGAGGTGCTGCGCGCTAGTTGATCCCGAGCTCGTGCGGGTACGTCGCGGCGTACTTGCGCTGGGCTTGCATCACCTTGGCGACGTAGGCGCGGGTTTCGGAGAACTGGATGTCCCCAGCGCCGAATGCGTGCCCGCGCGCCTTCGCTGCCACGAGCCACTTGTTGACGTTCGTCTCGCCGCCGTTGTAGGCGGCGAGCGCGAGCACCTCGTTGCCGCCGTACTCGTCCAACAGGTAGCGCAGGTACCAGCTGCCGTAGGCGATGTTGATCTTCGGCGTCGAAAGGTCCTCCGTCGTGAAGCGGGAGCCGCCGGTGCGCTGCGCGATGAAGTGGGCCGTGGCCGGCAGCAGCTGCATGAGCCCGAGCGCGCCAGCCGAGGAGGTCGAGTCGTTGAACTTCGACTCGGTGTAGATCACGCCGGCGATCAGCGCCGGATCGAGCTGCTTGTCGTGTGCCTGCGTGCGGATCGTGCTCGCGTGGTGCAGGGGCAGCGAGAAGTCGCGCACGGCGCTGTTGAAGAGCGGCTTCAGCAGCATGACGCCGAGCGCGATTGCCGCGGCGAACACCAGCACGAGGAAGATGCGGCGGCGCAGCTTCGCCGCCGCGCGGCGGCGGGCGTCGGCGCGGCGACGCGCGAGCTGGAGCTGTGCCGTCGGCGGACTCATCCCTTCAGCTTTGCAAGGACCTCCGACAGCCTCTCCTCCAGCTGTGCGACGGTGCCGTCGTTGATGACCGCGTAGGTGGCGCGGGCGCCCTTCTCCTCCTGCGTGAGCTGGCGCGCGGTCCGCTCGGCGACCGCTGCATGACCGCGCTCGCCGGCGCGCTGCTCGCGCAGCGGCTCGGGCGCGAGGATCGCGAGCGTCGCGTCGAAGCCGGCGTCCATGCCGGACTCGAACAGCAGCGGGACCTCGATCACTGCAGCCGGCGGCGACGGCTGCTGCGCGAGCACCTGCTCGCGCCAGGCAGCTACACGTGCACCGACGCGCGGCCACAACACGCCCTCGAGCCACGCGCGCTCGGCATCGGAGTCGAAGGCATGGGCGGCGACGGCGCCACGATCGATCGTGCCGCCGGGTGCGACCTGCTCGCCCCAGCGCTCGACGACGAGGTCGAGCAGCTCGGGTGAGGCGTACAGCTCATGGACGATGGCGTCGGTCGAGAGCACCGCAGCGCCGAGGCGCGCGAGCGCCGCAAGTGCAGTGGACTTGCCGGCGGCAATGCCGCCGGTCAGTCCGACGAATGGGACGAGTGCGTCCGGCAGGACGCCTACGCCTGCTGCGTCGTGTCCTCGGCCGGCGCGGACTCCTCGTCCGCAGCGGCCTCGGGCTCGACAGCCTCGGCGGCGGGCTCCTCAGCGGGAGCCTCCTCCTCGGCAGCGGGCGCCTCCTCGGCAGCCGGAGCAGCCTCGGCCTCGGGCTCCGCAGCAGCGGGCTCCTCGGCGGGAGCTTCCTCCTCGGCAGCCGGAGCGGCCTCGGCCTCAGGCGCGGCCGGTGCCTCCTCGGCAGCCGGAGCAGCCTCAGCCTCGGGCTCCTCCGCAGCGGGCTCCTCGGCAGCAGGCGCCTCCTCGGCAGCCGGGGCTGCCTCGGCCTCGGGGGCCTCAGCCGGCGCGGCAGCCTCGCCACCCGCGAAGACGTCCTCCGACAGACCCAGCTCCGGCACGTCGTCGAGGTCGTCTCGAGATGACGCCCTCGATCGGCCGCAGCGGCAGCACCTGACCCTCGACGCGCTTGATCGACAGCGACAGCCGGCGGCGCTCGGAGTCGATCTCGAGGATCTTGACCTTCACCTCGTCGCTCGGCTGGATGATCTCGCGCGGGCTCTCGACGTGGTGCTGCGCCAGCTCGGAGATGTGCACGAGGCCCTCGACCCCGTCGAGGATCTCGACGAAGGCGCCGAACGTGACGACCTTCGTGACCTTGCCCTCGAGCTCGTCGCCGACGTTGTACGTGTCGACGACCCGCTGCCACGGATCCTCCTGCGTCTGCTTGAGCCCCAGGGAGATGCGCTGGCGATCGCGGTCGATGTCGAGCACCTTCACGTTGACCGTGTCGCCGATGTTGAGGATCTCGCTCGGGTGGTTCACGTGCGACCACGAAAGTTCCGAGATGTGGATCAGGCCGTCGATCCCGTCGAGGTCGACGAACGCGCCGAAGTCGACGATGTTCGAGATCGTGCCGTCGACGATCTGACCCGGCTGGAGGCGGTCGAGGATCCGTTCGCGGTCCTCACGACGCTGCTCCTCGAGCACCGCGCGGCGCGACAGCACCACGTTGTTGCGCGAGCGGTTCAGCTCGATGACCTTGCACTCGATCGTCTGACCGAGGTACTCGTCGAGGTGCGGCACGCGGCGGATGTCGACGAGCGAGGCGGGCAGGAAGCCGCGCACCCCGAGGTCGATGATCAGGCCGCCCTTGACGACCTCGATGACGGTCCCGTCGACCGGCTCGCCGGACTCGGCAGCAGCTTCGATGCGGCGCCAGGCCTTCTCGAAGCGCGCACGCTTCTTCGACAGGATCAGGCGGCCGTCCGGGTCTTCCTTCGTCAGGACGAGCGCGTCGACCTCCTCGCCCATCTCGACCTCGTCCTTCGGATCCACCGACTTGCGGATCGAAAGCTCGTTCGCCGGGATGACCCCCTCGGACTTGTAGCCGATGTCGACGAGCACCTCGTCCTTGTCGATCCGGACGACGAGGCCGGTGACGACGTCGCCCTCCTCGAACGGCGTGAGCGTGGCGTCGTAGTTGGGGACGATCCGGCCGTCGATCTCGAGCAGAAGGCCGTTGGAGCCTTCTACGATCTTCGCGGCGGGGTCAATCTGAGGGTCGATCGCGGAGGTTGACATAGGGGTACCGGTTGGGGACAGAGGTCAGCCGCAAGAGGTTAGCGGAGTCATGACGGACGGCGTGGCCGTCAGGCTCTTCGTATGATTCCGTGTGCACCATGCCGAAGCGCGCAACGAAGCGCGGAGCGGAGCGCACACCGCTGCACCGCGACGCCGACGTCCTGATCTGTGGCGCGAGCTTTGCCGGCCTCGCGATCGCTCGCGAGCTTGCGGGCTCCGGCGCGCGGGTCCTGATCGTCGACCGCTACGAGGTCGGCGAGCGCCAGACGTCCGCGTGCGGGATCCCGACGACCTGGCTCGAGAACCTCGGCCTGATGGGCTCGCACCGCCAGACGTTCCCGCAGCTCGTGATGCACACGCCGCACGTCACGACGCGCTGGCAGCTCCCGTGGACGTTCTCGACGTTCGACTACCGCGAGCTGTGCGCGCTGCTGCGCGAGCAGGGCTCCGAAGCCGACTTCGAGATCGCGAAGGTCGACGGTCGCACCGGCGACACGGTGCACACCGACCGCGGCGATCTCACCGCGCCGCTGATCGTCGACGCGCTCGGCTGGCGGCGGATCCTCGGCACCGGCGCGAACGTGCAGCCGCCCGACGCGCTGCTGTCGCGCGGGCTCGAGGTCCATCCGGGCGGCGGCGGCGACGAGCTCGAGGTCTGGATCGACCGCTCGATCATCCGTGCCGGCTACGGCTGGAGCTTCCCGGCCGGCGAAGAGGTGCGGATCGGCGTCGGCTCGTTCGACCCGCGCGACCAGGTGAAGCTGCCGACCGTGAAGCTCGCCGAGGACCTCGACGCGGACCCGATCCGCTTCCAGGGCAACTGGATCCCGCACGCGATCCGTCCCGCGACCGAGGACGGCATCTTCTTCGCCGGCGACTCCGCCGGCCACTGCCTGCCGGTGACTGCAGAGGGGATCCGCACGGCGCTCTACTTCGGCCTCGCCGTCGGGCGCGAGCTGCGTGCGGTCGTGGAAGGGACGCAGACGCGCGAGCAGGCGCTCGCGAGCTACCACGCGTTCAGCGACGACCACAGCTTCGCGTTCGACTCGCTGCTGAAGGTCCAGCGCGCGATCCCGAAGATCCCGCCGCGCGCGCTCGCGCAGATCGTGCGCGGGATCGGGACGCGGCGGATGCTCGACTTCTCCTTCGGGCACTACCTCAAGATCGCGCCGCCGGAGTTCGCGCTCGCCGGCCCGCACGGCTCGATGCACGTCGCCGGCAACGGTCGCCGCGTGCCGGCGACCACAGCCGCCTAGGGCTGAGCCTCGCTACCGTCATTGCGAGGGCGTGGGACGGGGCGGAGGTGGTGAGCCTCCACGCCCCTCGCCGATGCCGATCGATGTCGACGGCGGCTTGATCTCGCTCGGGGGAGTCGGTCGCGGTGCCATGGTCAGAGTCTACCTCGCGAGTGCGACGATCCACGCCAGCGTCTGCACCACCATCAGCACACCGAGCAACCCAGAGAGCACGGACATCCAGCGGATCTTGCCGGCGTTCTCGTCGCGCAACGCCGCGGCGATCACGAGACCGACGACGAGCGCACCCAGCGCTACCCACCCCAACCGTGAAGACCTGCGAGCGAATGACGGCTGCACCGAGAAACGACGCGACAAGTGCGTGGGCTGCCAGCAGCGTGCCCGTGCGCTGGCGGATCCCACCCACAAGCGCGTCCTGATCTGCGAGCGCATGGCGGCCAGCGTCGTAGGTGATCTCCTCAAGGGTCTTCATGTCGATCGAGCGTATGGACGGCGCCGGATCGATGCACGCCATTTGTGGCAAAGATCACCGCGCCGCGATGCCACGACACGCTGGAGCGCTCACGCTGCTGCCCCGCAGCCGCCTAACCACGCGGCGGGACGAGCAGGTCCAGCTCGCGCTTGAGCATCGCCTTGACGCGCGCGATGAAGACATCGGGCTCCTCGTGCGCGGGTCGTGGCTCGGGTATCAGCGCGTGGGCGATGCCGGCTTCCTGCAGCCGCCACGACGCGCCGCCCTGTGTCTCCGCCAGCTCGGCCGCGTGGTCGAGGTCGCGGTACAGGATCGCCGAGGCTCCCTCTGGGGCGATCACGCCGAGCGACGCGTGCTCGGCGGCGATCACCCAGTTGGTCGCGAGCAGTGCGAGCGCGCCGCCGCTGCCGCCCTCGCCGAGCAGCAGCGCGACGCTCGGCACCGTCAGCGTCGCAAGTGCGGCGAGGCAGCCGGCGATCTCCCCCGCCAGGCCTCCATGCTCGGCCGCGACGCTCAGCTCGGCGCCGGGCGTGTCGACGATCGTGAGCAGCGGCAGGTCCAGCTCGCCGGCGAGCGCGAACGCGCGGCGCGCCTTGCGATAGCCGGCTGCGTTCATCGCGCTTGGCGTGCCGTTGGGCGCCCGTCGTTGCGCGACGACGACGACCGGGTGGCCGCAGACGCGCGCGAGCGCTGCCAGACAGGCAGGATCGTCCGGGTTGCCTGCGCGGTCGCCGCGCAGCTCGGTGACGTCGCTCGCGACTGCGGCGAGCACAGCCTGCGCACCTGGCCGGTCGCGGTTGCGGGCGTGCTGGAGCGAGGCCCACGCGTCGCGCGGTCCGGCCGTGCCGTCGGTCGTGCGCACCTCGACGCGCTGGGCGGTCGCAAGCGGGCCGGCCGCCGCGACGGCAAGCACGCGCGCGACGCGCTCGCGCAGCTCGCCGGGCTCGACTACATCGTCGATCAGCCCATGTGCCAGCAGCGTCTCGGCCCGCTGCGTGCCCTCCGGCAGCGACGCACCGCTCAGCAGCTCCACGACGCGCGGTCCGGCGAAGCCGATCAGCGCGCCGGGGAGCGCGAACGTGACGCTGCCGAGCGAGCCCCACGAGGCGAGCACGCCGCCCGTCGTCGGGTCGGTGAGGCAGACGACGTATGGGAGGCCGTCTGCGCGCAGCTCCGCGGCAGCTGCCGCGAGCCGTGCCATCCCGACGACGGCCAGCGTTCCCTCCTGCATCCGCGAGCCCCCCGAGGCGGGCAACGCGACGAGCGGCAGCCGTTGCTCGCGTGCGCGCTGGAACGCGCGCGCGATCCGCTCCCCGGTCGCCACGCCGATGCTGCCGCCGAGGAAGCCGAACTCGCCGGCGACGACCACGAACGACCGGCCGTCGAGCGTCGCGCGGCCGGTCAGGACCGCCTCGCCGAGCCCCGTCCGCTCGCGTGCCTCGGCGAGCCGCTCGCGGTAGGGCTTCGTGTCGGTGAAGCCGAGCGGGTCGTCGGAGACGACGTCCGCGTCCCACACCTCGATGCTGCCCTCGTCGGCGACGAGCGCGGCACGCTCGCTCGCGCTCCCGAGGCGCGTCTCCGCTCCACTCCGCACGCACCGGATCGTAGACCGGCCGGATCGGCGGCCAACCCGGTTCGCTCGCAGCGCTGGCGCCGTGTCGGCAACCACGACCACTAGACTCGCCCGCGCCATGGACGTCGCCCCCCACTTCGCCGACCGGCTGATCGAGCGCGTCGAGGCGACGCGGAGCCATCTCGTCGTCGGGCTCGACCCGGACCTGCGCGAGCTGCCGCCGGAGCTGCTCGACGGCGTCACCGACCTCGCGGGTGCCGCGCGCGCCGCGGAGCTGTTCTCGACAGCGGTGATCGACGGAGTCGCGGAGCTGGTGCCAGCGGTGAAACCGCAGTCGGCGTTCTTCGAGGCGTTCGGCTCGGCCGGCGTCGCGGCGCTCGAGCGCGTCGAGCAGCATGCGCGCGCCGCCGGCCTGCTGGTGATCGAGGATGCGAAGCGCGGCGACATCGGCAACACGATGGCCGCATATGCAGCTGCCGCGCTCGGGCGCGTGCGCGTCGGCGAGCACGAGCTGCCGGTGCACGACGCCGACGCTGTCACCGTCTCCCCCTACCTCGGCCCCGAGTCGCTCGAACCGATGATCGATGTCGCACGGCGCTTCGGCAAGGGCCTGTTCGTGCTCGTGCGCACGAGCAACGCGGGCTCCGGCGAGCTGCAGGACGTGCCGGTCGGCGCGGCCGACGGCGAGCCGCTGCACGCACGCGTCGCGGCGATGGTCGACGCGCTCGGCGAGGGCGGCGTCGGGGCGCGCGGCTACGCCGACGTGGGCGCCGTCACGGGCTTGACGTATCCCGAGCAGGCGCCGGTGCTGCGTGCGCTGATGCCGCGCGCCTACCTGCTCGTGCCCGGCCTCGGCGCACAGGGCGGGCGGCCGGAGGACTTCGCGGGGTTCCTCGACGCGGACGGGCTCGGCGCCGTCGCTGCAGCTTCGCGGAGCGTCGCGGGCGGCTGGCGGGCGCGTGGAGACGCCGGCGAGCCGGCGCTTGTGGCGATCCGCGAGGGCGCCGCTGAGGCGGCCTCCGCGACGAACGCGACGCTCAGCGACGCGCTCGCGGTGGCCGATCGGTTGCGCTGGTAGCGGCCGCCGCTCGGCTCGCCCCGCGCGTTGCGTGGGCTACGGGCTGTGCCGTAGCTGAACGGCATCATCGAGGGAGCGAGCCGCGGTGGCTTGGGACCCGGCCGGGGCGGCGCTCAATGACTCGCGGCCTATCTCGGACGGACTCTGGTCTCTTGTGGTCGATATACGACCGCGAAAGACCAGAGTTCCCGCCTGCGCGCCGCATTGCGGGGCACCGCTGAGCGCCAGACGCGCCGGAGCCCTCATCCCCGCCGCTCGCTCCCTCGATGATGGTTCGGCGCGCGCAGGGCCCGAGCGAAACGCGACGAACCGAGCGCTACTTCGCGTCCAGCCAGTTCGGCCCGGCGCCGGCGTCCACGACCAAAGGTGGGTCCAGCTCCAGCGCGCCGACCATCTCGGCGCAGACGAGCGTCGCGGGCCTGCGCGGCCTCCTCGGCCGGACCCTCGAACAGCAACTCGTCGTGGATCTGCAGCACGAGCCGCGTCGCGAGACCGGCATCGCGCAGTGCGGCCTCGGCGCGCACCATCGCGACCTTGATCACATCCGCTGCGGTTCCCTGGATGATCGTGTTGACGGCGAGGCGCTCGCCGAGCTGGCTGACCTGGCGGTTGCGCGCGCGCAGCTCGGGGATCATGCCGCCGCCGCCCGAGCAGCGTCGTCACGTACCCATTCTCCGTGGCCTGCTCGATCGTCGAGGCGATGAACGCCTGCACCGCTGGGAAGCCTTCGAGGTAGCGATCGATGAACTCCTGCGCCTCCTCGCGCGGGATCTGCAAGCGGTCGGCGAGGCCGAAGGCCGAGAGCCCGTAGACGATCCCGTAGTTGACCATCTTCGCCTTCGAGCGCGAGCCGGCGTCGAGCTGGTCCGGCGGCACGCGCAGGATCGCCGCCGCGGTCGCGGTATGGACGTCCTCGCCGCGACGGAAGATGTCCTTCAGGACCTCCTCGCCGGCGATGTGGGCGAGGATCCGCAGCTCGACCTGCGAGTAGTCGGCCGAGATCAGCAGGTTGCCGGGCTCGGCGACGAAGCAGGCGCGGATCTCGCGGCCGAGCGGCGTGCGGATCGGGATGTTCTGCAGGTTCGGGTTGATCGAGGAGAGCCGGCCGGTCGCCGCGGTCACCTGGCTGAACGTCGTGTGGAGGCGGCCGTCGTCGGCGATCAGCGCCGGCAGCGCGGCGAGGTAGGTCGAGGCGAGCTTCGTCAGCTCGCGCCAACGCTCGATCTTCGGGATCACCTCGATGCTCGTGACGGATCGACTGCAGCACGCGCGCGTCGGTCGAGAAGCCGGTCTTGCCGCGGCGCTTCTTCGACAGCCCGAGCTTCACGAACAGCACCTCGGCGAGCTGCTGCGGCGAGCCGATCATGAACTCGGTCCCGCACAGCTCCCAGATCTCGCGCTCGAACGCGGCGGCCTCCTCCGCGACGCGGGTGCGGATCTCCGCCAGCCGCGTCGTGTCGAGGTGCACGCCGGCTACCTCCATCCCGCGCAGCACGCGCACGAGCGGCAGCTCGACGTCGTGCAGCAGACCTTCCAGGCCGCGCTCGGCGATCTGCGGGCGCTGCGCTGCCAGCGAGCGCGTGCACGAGCAGCGCGTCGGCGGCCGCGGCGTCCTCGACGGCCGTGCCGATCCCGCGCTCCTCGCACAGCTCGTCGAGCGGGTAGGTGCGGCGGGCCGGGATCGAGCAGGTAGGCGGCGATCAGCGTGTCGTGCGACGAGCGCGCTCGGGCACCGCGCCGAGCGCCTTCGCGTCGTGCGCGAGCGCCGGCCGCGCGCCGATCGCGCCGGCAATCTCGCTCGGGCTCCCCGCACTCGCCTGCGAGCACCTCGCCGCCGCCGGCATAGCCACCGAAGCGCCACGCCTCCGATTCGCCGAACAGCGCGCCCTCGGGCTTCTCCGGCGGACGTGCGGCAAGCGCCAGCTCCTCCCCGGCCGTGCCGAAGGCAGCGAGGTCGGCAACCCCGCCGGTGCGCATGCGCGCGCTCAGCTTCACGTCGGCGTCGGGCCGCGGCGCCGCCTCCTGCGCATCGCCGTCACCGTCGCCGCTGCCGGCCCCGCCGCTGCCGAGCGCCTCCTCCAGCCGCCGCAGCGGATCGCGCAGCTCGAACTCGCGGAAGACCTCGCGCAGCCGCGAGCGATCCGGCTCGGCGCTCACGAACGCGGTCACGTCGATGTCGACCTCGATGTCGCGCACCATCGTCGCGAGCTGCTTCGAGATGCGCGCGTTCTCGGCGTGCTGCGATCAGGTTCTCGCGCCGCTTCGTCGCCTTGATCTCGTGCGCGTGCTCGAGCACGCCCTCCAGCGTCCCGTACTCCTGCAGCAGCTGGGCCGCGGTCTTGTCGCCGATTCCGGGGACGCCGGGGATGTTGTCCGACGTGTCGCCCTTCAGCCCGATGAAGTCCGGCACCAGCTCGGGCGGGATCCCGTAGCGGTCGATCACGCCCTGGCGCGTGTAGAGCTTCGTCTCGGTGATCCCGCGCGCGGTCGCCATGATCGAGACGCCATCGTCGACGAGCTGGAACGAGTCGCGATCGCCGGTGACGACGATCACCGGCACCTTCGCCGCCTTCGCGCGCTCGGCGATCGAGGCGATCACGTCGTCGGCCTCGTAGCCCTCGACCGACACGTTCGCGTAGCCGAACGCCTCGACGAGCGGCTCGAGGTGCGGCCACTGCTGCATGAAGAGGTCCGGCCGCGAGCTGCGCTGCGCCTTGTAGTCGGCGTAGACCTCCTTGCGGCCCGAGTGGCCGCGGTCCCACACGACGATCGTCGCCTTCGGCCCGTACTCGGTGAGGATCTTCACGAGCATCGAGGCGAAGCCGAAGATCGCGTTCGTCGGGAAGCCCGTCGAGGTGGCGATCGACTCCGGCAACGCGAAGAAGGCACGGTAGGCGAGCGAGTTGCCGTCGATCAGGTAGAGCTCGTCGTGGGTGCTGCTGTCGCTCGGCACGGATGGGAACTCTAGGGTGCAAGGCGGCGCGGCCGGACGTCGCCAGAAAGTTCCACATCGTGGAAATCTCGCACCGGACCGTGGCAATATAATCGCTGACGTTCGGTCAACTTCCAGAGGACCCGCGTCATGCCGTCGACCACCCCGAGCGCCCAGTACAGCCTCACGATCCGCGTCGAGATCGCGGACCGCCCGGGGATGCTCGGCCGCGTGGCGAGTGCGATCGGCGACGCCGGCGGGACGATCGGCGCCGTCGACCTCGTCGCGATCGAGGACGGCCGCACGGTCCGCGACATCACGGCACTCTGCGCCGACGAGACCTCCTGGACGCAGATCACCGCGGCAATCGAGCAGCTCGACGGCGCGCACGTGCTCGACACGACCGACCGTACGTTCCTGCTCCACCTCGGCGGCAAGATCGAGCAGCGCAACAAGATCCCGCTGAAGACGCGCGACGACCTCTCGATGGCGTACACGCCCGGCGTCGCGCGCGTCTGCAAGGCGATCCAGGAGGACCCCGACAAGGCCTTCCAGTTCACGATCAAGCGCAACACGGTCGCCGTCGTCTCCGACGGCACCGCGGTGCTCGGCCTCGGCGACATCGGCCCGGCAGCGGCGATGCCCGTGATGGAGGGCAAGGCGATGCTGTTCAAGGAGTTCGCCGGCGTCGACGCCTTCCCGATCTGCCTCGACACGAAGGACCCGGACGAGATCGTCGCGATCGTGAAGGCGCTCGCCCCGACCTTCGGCGGCATCAACCTCGAGGACATCTCGGCGCCGCGCTGCTTCGAGATCGAGGACCGGCTGATCGCCGAGCTCGACATCCCCGTCTTCCACGACGACCAGCACGGCACCGCGGTCGTCGTGCTCGCCGCGCTGCTGAACGCGGCGAAGCTGACCGGCCGCACGCTGCCGGACATGCGCGTGCTCGTGACCGGCCTCGGCGCCGCCGGCGTCGCGGTCACGAAGATCCTGCTCGCGGCCGGCGTCGACGAGATCGATCGGCTGCGACTCGCGCGGGCGCCGTCCACACCGAGCGCGCCGACTACCTCGACGGCTCGATGAACGCGATGAAGCGCTGGTACGCGGAGACGACGAACCCCGAGCGCCGCGCCGGCGCGCCGGCCGACGTGATCGAGGGCGCCGACCTCTTCATCGGCCTGTCCGGCGCACGCGTGATGCCGGCCGAGGCGCTCGCACGCATGCGACCGAGACCCGATCGTCTTCGCGATGGCGAACCCGAACCCCGAGGTCTCGCCCGAGGAAGCCGCGCCGTACGTCCGCATCATGGCGACGGGCCGCTCGGACTACCCGAACCAGATCAACAACGTGCTCTGCTTCCCGGGGATCTTCCGCGGCGCGCTCGACGTGCGCGCGGCGCACATCACCGAGACGATGAAGATGGCGGCAGCGCGCGCGATCGCCGAGATCGTGCCGCAGGACGAGCTGCGCGAGGACTACATCATCCCGTCGGTCTTCAACCGCGACGTCGCGCCGGCGGTCGCCGCGGCGGTCGCCGACGAGGCGCGCGAGAGCGGCCAGGCAGCCGCCGGCAGCACCGAGGTCGGCTACGCAGCCTCGGACGAGCTGCGCGTCGGCAGCGCCTGAGCGCGCCGGCCGAACGCCCTCGCGCCCGGCCTGCGTCCGGCGCGCCGAGGTCGTAGCCTGTCGCTACAAGTCGAGGCACGGAGGCAGCGCATGCGGGTGACGATGACCGGCGCGACCGGACTGATCGGCACGCGGATCGTCGCCGCGCTGCGCGCGCGCGGCGACGAGGTGACCGTGCTCTCGCGCGACCCCGACACGCGCACGCGAGCGGCTCGGCGCGGGCGTCGAGGCGAGCGCCTGGGACCCGCTCACCGAGCCCGGCGCCGGCCGCCGCGCTCGCCGGCCGCGACGGCGTCGTCCACCTCGCCGGCGAGCCGGTCGCGCAGCGCTGGAGCGCCGAGCGCCAAGGAGCGCATCCGCGACGAGCCGCGAGACCGGCACCGCGAACCTCGTCGCCGGCCTGCGCGCGACCGAGCCGCGCCCGGCGCGTGCTCGTCTCCGCCTCCGCCGTCGGCTACTACGGCCCCCGCGGCGACGAGCCGATCGACGAGGCCACGCCGGCCGGCAGCGACTTCCTCGCCGCGGTCTGCGTCGCATGGGAGCGCGAGGCGCTGGCTGCCGAGCGAGCTCGGCATGCGCGTCGCGTTGCTGCGCACCGGCGTCGTGCTCGACGCCGACGGCGGCGCGCTGGCGAAGATGCTGCCGCCGTTCCGCGCCGGAGTCGGCGGCCCGGTCGCCGGCGGCGCGCAGTACATGCCGTGGATCCACGTCGACGACCTCGTCGGCCTCTACCTCGCAGCGCTCGACGCGCGCGGACTGGAGCGGGCCGATCAACGCCTCCGCGCCGAAGCCCGCGACGAACCGCGAGTTCTCGAAGGCGCTCGGCCGCGCGCTGCACCGCCCGGCCGTCGCGCCGGTTCCCGCGCGCTCGCCTGCGGCTGCTCTACGGCGAGATGGCAGCAGATCGTCACGACCGGCCAGCGCGCGGTGCCGGCAGCGCGCGCTCGCGCTCGGCTACGCCTTCCAGCACCCCGAGCTGGACGAGGCGCTGCGCTCCGCGCTCACCTGAGCGCCGGCACGCACCGCGGTCTCAGCCGCGCAGCGCACCGATGAAGCGCAGGCTGCTCGCCGACGACGCGGTAGGCGCCGTAGCGCCGCAGCGACGTGTCGCCGTCGCTCGCGATCGCGTAGCTGCCGAGCACGCTCGCACGCGACGGCGCAGCCGAAGAACGCACGCGCCACCGCCGCACGCGTCAGCGCAGCCCGCCGTCGTCGAGCAGCCGCGCGCCGCGATCGCCGCCAGCGTCGCCGTCATCGCCTCGTAGCCGTAGAGCGCCTCCGGCATCGGCGTCCTGCCGTAGCGCGCGCGCGAACGCTGCGCACGAACCGCCGCGCGCCGCGCGGGTAGGCGCTCGAGCGCGAGCACCGGCCGCGTCACGTACGTGACGCGCCGGCCGCCGCCGATCGCCGCCAGGAACGGCGCGTCGGTGAGCGAGCCGGGTGCGAACAGCTTCAAGCCTGCGTTCGCAGCCGCGAGCTCGACGCCACAGCAGCGCCGCGTTGCCGCCCAGCGAGCCGCCCGCGTAGAGGACGGCATCGGGGCGCGGCTGCGAGCACGCTCGCGATCAGGTCACGGTAGTCCTTCACGGTGCGCGTCGAGCTCCTCGCTCGCGACGACGGTGATCCCCTGCGCGCGCGCGTCCGCGCGAACTGCGTCGAGCAGCGCGAGCTGCGTCGCGTCCTCGTCGTCAGCAGCGCGAGCCGCTGCACGCCCTGCTGCACGCATGTCAGGCGCACGAGCGCCGCAGCCTGGACGCGGTCGGACGGCACGAGCCGCGCGAACGTGCGCCCGACGCCTTCTGCAGCTTCGGGTAGTAGCGCTCCGGCGAGCCGGCGACCGCGAGCGCTGCGTACGGTGTAGCGCCATCGCCGTGTCGAGCGGGCTGACCTGCAGCAGCCCGTCCTCGTTGAGCAGCGGGATCGAGATCGCCGAGGAGCCGACGTCGAGCTCGCCGAGGTAGGCGACCGGCGTCGAGGTCCTGCGCGGCACGGCGCGCGTTCTGCGAGATCTGGTTCGGATCCCAGCGGCCGGCCTTCGGCGTCGCCGCGTCGAGCGAGACGAGCCGCACGCGATAGCGGCCTGCGCGGCCGTCGGCCTGCGCGAGCGCGAGCCGCTCGCCGCGCACGACGTCGCGCGCTGCGGCGCGATCCGGGCCCTCGAACGGCGCCGAGCGAGTAGATCGTCAGCGCGCGGCCGCGCAACCGCAGCCTCGTTCGCGGCGCTCGCACCTCCGCAGCCGGCGACCACGACGGCGAGCAGGCACGCGAGCGGGACGAGCGACGCGCTACCCGCGCGCAGGACGCTGCCTCTCGTGTCGCACGGGTTCTCGACGTCGTCCACCGCCGACGATTCTAGGCGGCGCCTCCGTCCGCGCGACGCGTTGCCGGGCCGACACCCCGGCCGCGACAGCGGCTAGGCTCGCCGCGAATGCGCGTCGGCATCCTCACGGCGGGCGGCGACTGCCCTGGACTCAACGCGGTGATCCGCGCAGCGTCACGGCGGCTGCTGGCGCACGGCCACGAGCCGATCGGCCTGCGGCGCGGCTACCGCGGCCTCGCCGAGCGCGACCACCTCGTGCTCGACCAGAAGACCGTCTCGGGGATCCTGCCGCTCGGCGGGACGATCCTCTCGACCTCGAACTACAACCCGTTCCGCGAGCCCGAGGGGATCGAGAAGGTGCGCGCCGCGCAAGCCGCCGACCCGCTCGACGCGGTCATCGCGATCGGCGGCGAGCACACGATGATGATCACCCGACGGCTCTCCGAGGAGCTCGGGCCTGCCCGTGATCGGCGTGCCGAAGACGATCGACAACGACGTCGTCGGCACCGACTACACGTTCGGCTTCGACACCGCCGTGCAGGTCGCGACCGACGCGATCGACCGCCTGCACACGACCGCGCAGTCGCACGACCGCGTGATGGTCGCTCGAGGTGATGGGCCGCAACAGCGGCTGGATCGCCGTCTTCGCCGGGATCGCCGGCGGCGCCGACGCGATCCTGATCCCCGAGCTCGAGCTGACCGTCGAGGAGGTCGCCGGCGCGATCGCCCGCCGCCACGAGCGCGGCAAGGACTTCTCGATCATCGTCGTCGCCGAGGGCGCCGAGCTCGCCTTCGCCTCCGGCGAGCGCCGCCAGATCCGCACCTCCGACGACGGTCGACACGTACGGCTATCCGCGCCTCGGCGGGATCGGCACCGCGCTCGCCGTCGAGATCGAGCAGCGCACGGGCTACGAGACGCGCGTCACGACGCTCGGCCACGTCCAGCGCGGCGGCACGCCGACCGCGACCGACCGGATGCTCGCGACGCGCTACGGCGTCCAGGCCGCCGACCTCGTGATGGCCGGCGAGACCGGCCGCATGGCAGCGCTGCACGGGACCGAGATGACCAGCGTCCCGCTCGAGCAGGTCGAAGGCATCAAGACGGTCGATCTCCGCTACCTGGAGATCGCGCAAGACGTTCTTCGGTTGAAGCGCCTACTGTCGGCGTCGGGCAGATAGCGCGCGGCCGATCTTCGAGCGTCGCGCCGACGAGCACGATCACGATCGCGACGAGAATGCCGTCGAAGCTCTTGATGCCGACCGCCCACAGGACGACCCAGAGGCAGAAGGCGAATGTCGTTGGTGAGCGCGAGAGCCATCGGCGCGGAATCCTAGCGGACGAGCCTCGGCGGAGGGCGCGGGCGCGAGTGCCTCGGCGAAGCTCGCGACGACCGCCGCGGACGGCAGCTGCGGGATCCTCCGCCTCGGCCGCAGCACGCACGAGCCGGCTGCCGACGATCACGCCAGCGGCGCCTGCCTCGGCTGCAGCTGCCGCCTGCTCGGGCGTGCCGATGCCGAAGCCGATCGCGACGGGCACGCTCGCTCTGCCGGCGACGCGCTTGAGCATCCACACGAGCCGCAGGTCGAGCGCGCCGCGCTCACCGGTCGTGCCGGTCACCGAGACTGCGTAGAGGAAGCCGCGTGCCTGCTCGCCGATCCGCTCCAGCCGCTCGGTCCGGCGTCGTCGGCGCGACGAGCGGCACGAGCGCGACGCCGCTGCGCGTCGCAGAGCGTCGCGCAGCGACGGCGCCTCCTCCAGCGGCAGGTCGGGCACGATCAGGCCGCTGATCTCGTGCTCCACGAGCTGCTGCAGCGAACGCCTCGAAGCCGCGCGCGTAGACGAGGTTCGCATACGCCATCAGCACGATCGGAGACGCGCTCGGCGAGCACGCTGCCGAGCTCCAGCACGTCGCCGAGCTGTCGTGCCGTTGCTCAGCGCCACCGTGCCCGCCTCGTGGATCACCGGCCCGTCCGCGAGCGGGTCGGAGAACGGCGTGCCCAGCTCGACAGGTCCGCCCCACCGTCGACGTACGCCTCGCCGATCGCGCGCGAGGTCTCGAGGTCGGGGAAGCCGCCCATCATGTACGGCATCAGCGCGGCGCGCTTGCCGCTGCCGGCGAATGCAGCGGCGATCCGCTCGATTCCGCTGCCATGTCGGCGCTCGAGCTGCGCGATCGCCTCGGCGAGGTCCTTGTCGCCGCGCCCCGAGAGGCAGACGAGGTCGAGGTCGCTGCCGCCGTTCGCAAGCGTCCAGGCGAGCGCGTGCGAGGACTCGAGCGCGGGGATGATCCCCTCCAGCCGCGCCATCCGCTGGAAGGCGCCGAGCGCGTCGCGGTCGGTGACCGCCTCGTAGCGCGCGCGGCTCGGTGTCGCGCAGCCATGCGTGCTCGGGCCCGACGCCGGGGTAGTCGAGGCCGGCGGAGATCGAGTGCGCCTCGAGGATCTGGCCCTCGTCGTCCTGCATCACCGCCGAGAAGGCTCCATGGAGGATCCCCGGCCGGTCGGCTGCCGTCAGCGGCGCTCCATGGCGACCGGTCTCCATGCCCTCCCCCGCGGCCTCGACGCCGACGAGCTCGACTCCTGTGTCGGCCAAGAAGGCGGTGAAGATGCCGATCGCGTTCGAGCCACCGCCGACGCAGGCGATCACGCGCTGCGGCAGCCGGCCCTCGCGCTCGATCAGCTGCTCCGCGCCTCGTCGCCGATGCACGCGCTGCAGTTCGCGCACCATCGCCGGATACGGAGCCGGTCCGGCTGCCGTTCCGAGGATGTAGTGCGTCGTAGCGACGTTCGTGACCCAGTCGCGGATCGCCGCCGAGCAGGCCTCCTTCAAAGTTCGCGTGCCCGTCTCGACCGGGCTCACCGTTGCGCCGAGCAGCCCCATCCGCTCGACGTTCGGGTTCTGGCGCCGCATGTCCTCGGTGCCCATGTAGACGACGCACTCGAGGTCGAGCAGCGCGCAGGCGGTCGCGGTCGCGACGCCATGCTGACCGGCGCCTGTCTCGGCGATCACGCGCGTCTTGCCCATCCGCTTCGCGAGCAGCGCCTGGCCGAGCGCGTTGTTGATCTTGTGCGCGCCGGTGTGGAGCAGGTCCTCGCGCTTGAGGTAGATCGTGCGTCCTGCCACCTCGCTGAGCCGCTCGGCGAGGTAGAGCGGCGTCGGGCGGCCTGCGTAGTCGCGCAGCAGCTCGTGCAGGCGCGTCGTGAACTCCGGGTCGCGGATCGCGTCGAGCCACTCGGCCTCGAGCGCCGCAAGCGGCGGCATCAATATCTCGGGGACGTATTGTCCGCCGTACGGGCCGTAGCGATGCTCGACGGAGCCGATCACGTGACGTGCTCCGGCTCGGTCGGCCTCGGCTCGGGCGCGGTTGCCGCCACCGCCGCCGCGAACGCAGCCATGCGGCCGTGGTCCTTGATGCCGGGCGAGGACTCGACGCCACTCGCTACGTCGACCGCGAACGGCTCCACGGCAGCGATCGCCTCGGCTGACGTTGTCCGGCGTGAGGCCGCCGCTGAGGATCAGCGGCCGGTCGCGCGCGTGCTCGCGCGCGTGCTCCCATGCGAACGTCTCGCCCGTGCCGCCCGGGTGGTCTTCGACGTACGCGTCGAGCAGGTGGAAGTCGGTTGCCGCGAACGCGTGCAGCCCGCGCACGTCGGCACCACCACGCACGCGCGCCGCCTTGATCACCTTGCAGCCGGTGCGACGGGCGGCCTCCGAGCAGTAGGCCGGACCCTCGTCGCCGTGCAGCTGCAGCAGCGTCAGGCCGATCTCCTCGGCGGAGGCGGTCAGCTGGTCGAGATGGGCGTTGACGAAGACGCCGGCGATCTCGGTCTTGCGGCGCAACGCAGCACCGATCGTCGCCGCCTCGTCAGGACGGCAGTAGCGCTTCGAGCCGGGCCACAGCACCATGCCGATCGCCCACGTGCCGAGCTCGACCGCATACTCGGCGTCAGCGAGGCGGGTGATGCCGCAGAACTTGATGCGAGGCGCACGCGTCACGCCCTCATCCTAGCTACGGCGTCTGCGTCTGTGCCCGGCGCCTGCGCCGGGGCGCGGCCGAGCGTCACGACCACACGCTTGGAGGCGCCGCTGCGGAGGATTCCGAGCGTCACCTTGTCGCCCGGCTTGTGCGTGGCGATCTGGCTGGAGAGCGCGTCCATCGAGGCGATCGCGTGGCCGTCGAACGTCTCGACCACGTCGCCACCGAGCACGAGCTGCGAGCCGGCGACCTGACTGTCGACCGAGCCGCCGTGGATCCCGGCCGTCGCCGCCGGGCCGCCCGCCTGCACGTTCTGCACGAGCACCCCGCTGCGCACGCGCAGCTGCAGGTCGGCGAGCGAGTTGTCGATCGTGACGCCGGTGATGCCGATGTAGGCGTGCACGACGGAGCCCGCCTGCTTCAGCTGCGGCAGCAGCCGCTTGGCTGTGTTGATCGGGACGGCGAAGCCGATGCCGACATTGCCGTTGCCGCTGCCGCCGGTCTCGATCTGCGAGTTGATCCCGATCACGCGGCCGGCAGCGTCGAGCAGCGGGCCGCCGGAGTTGCCGGGGTTGATCGGCGCGTCGGTCTGGATCACGTGCTGGATCGCGAAGCCGTTCGGCGCGGTGATCTCGCGCTGCAGCGCGGAGACGACGCCGGTCGTGAGCGTGCGGTCGAGCCCGAACGGGTTGCCGATCGCGAGCACCGGGTCGCCGACCTCGGCGGTCGCCGAGTCGCCGAGCTGCAGCGGTGTCAGCTTCAGCCCAGCCGGGTCGACGCTCAGCAGCGCGAGGTCGTTCTGCGCGTCCTTGCCGAGCACCTTCGCCTGCACCGTGCGGTTGTCGTCGAAGCCGACCGTGACCGTCGAGGCGCCTGCGATCACGTGGTAGTTGGTGAGGATGTGGCCCGCCGTGTCGATCACGAAGCCGGTGCCGGTCGCCTCGCTCTGCTGGCTCTGCGGTTCGCCGAACGGCGACTGCACGCTCTGGACGATGCGCGAGCGGATGAAGACGACGCCCGGCGCGTCGCGCACGTAGATGTCGTGAGCGGTCAGTGCGCTGCTCGGCCGAGGCCGAGGCGGACGACGCAGCGCCCGGGGTCATCGGCGCCTGCTGCACGACGGTCGTGGTCGTGCCGCCACCGCCGGCGCCGAAGCGCCAGCAGCGCGACGGCGACGACAGCGCCGCCGACGAACGCGGCAAGGAAGGGGGAGCGGAGGATCGCTTTCATACGTCGCGGGAAGTGTGGCGCGGGGCGCTCAACGACAGCTAAACCGCCGCAGCGGCTGCTGCGTCAGCGCTCCTCGTCGTGCCCGGTGAGCGTGCGGCAGGCAGCTTCGAGATCGTCGGCGCGCATCAGCGCCTCGCCGACGAGCACTGCGTCGACGCCGACGCGCTCCAGCTCGTCGAGCTGCTCGCGCGTCGCGATGCCGGACTCGGAGACGACGGTCTTGCCGGCCGGCACGTCGGACAGCAGCTCGAACGTGCGCTGCAGGTCGATGCTGAAATCCGTCAGATCGCGGTTGTTGATGCCGATCACGTCGGCGTCGAGCTCGAGCGCGACCTCCAGCTCCTGCTCGTCGTGGACCTCGACCAGCACGTCGAGGTCGAGCGCGAGCGCCTCGGCGTGCAGTCGCGCCAGCTCACGCGGGTCGAGCGCCGCGACGATCAGCAGGATCGCGTCGGCCCCGACGGCTGCAGACTCGAACACCTGGTAGTGGTCGACGACGAAGTCCTTGCGCAGGATCGGCAGCGAGCTGGCGCTCCGCGCCTCGCGCAGATCCTCGAGCGAGCCGCCGAAGTGCGGGCCCTCGGTGAGGATCGAGAGCGCGGCGGCGCCGGCGCGCTCGTACGCACCGACTACGTCGGCGACGGTCGCTCCATCGCGGATCGCGCCGGCCGACGGCGAGCGCCGCTTGTGCTCGGCGATCACCGAGATGCCCGGGTGCACGAGCGCCTCCGTGAAGGGCCGGTCCTCCCCACGTCCGGTCAGTTCCCGCTCGAGCAGGGCGAGCGGCACCGCGGCGCGGCGCTGCTCCACCTCGCGACGGGTCGAGTCGACGATCCTCTCCAACGTATTCATACCGCGGGTGCACGCTCCTGGGTAAATGCCACGTACCGTTCGAGCACGGCCTGCGCCGCACCCCCGTCGATTGCCGCCTCGGCCGCGCGCACGCCGGCCTCCAGCGTCTCCGCGCGGCCGCCGACGTAGATGCCGGCTCCCGCGTTCAGCACCGCCACGTCGCGCGGCGCGCCGCGCTCGCCCGCGAGCATGCGCCGCGAGATCTCGGCGTTCACTTCCGGCGTGCCGCCGTTGAGGTCGCCGGGCGCCGCAGCGTCGAGGCCGACGTCGGCCGCCGTCACGGTGAAAGGTCGCAGCGTCCCGTCGCGCACTTCGATCACCGTACTGGGTGCGGCGGTGCTCAACTCGTCGAGCCCGTCGTCGCTGGAGACGACGAGCACGTGGACGGCGCCGAGCTGCGCGAAGGCGCCGGCGATCGTCTCGAGGTAGCGACGGTCGGCGACGCCGGTCAGCTGGCGCGTGACGCCTGCCGGGCTCGTCAGCGGCCCGAGGAAGTTGAAGATCGTGCGCACCGCGAGCTGCTTGCGCACCGGGATCACGTAGCGCGTAGCCGCGTGATGCGTTGGCGCGAACATGAAGCCGAAGCCGACCTCGTCGATGCAGCTGCCGACCTCCTCGGGCGTCAGGTCGATCCGCGCGCCGAGCGCCTCGAGCACGTCGGCGGCGCCCGACAACCCGGTCGCCGAGCGGTTGCCGTGCTTCGCGACGCTGCAGCCGGCGCCCGCGGCGATCAATGCAGCGGTCGTCGAGATGTTGAAGGTCCGCCGTCCGCCACCGGTGCCGACTACGTCGACCAGCTCGTCGCGCGCGACCGCCACGTGCGCCGCCAGCTCGCGCATCGTGCGCGCGAGGCCGGCGATCTCCTCCACCGTCTCGCCCTTCGTCCGCAGCGCGATCAGGAACGCGGCGATCTGCACCTCGGTCGCGTTGCCGGCCATGATCTCGGCGAGCACGGCAGCTGCATCGTCGCCGCTGAGGTCGGTCGCCAGAGGCGAGCGCGTCGATCGAGTGGGTGAGCAGGTCGTCGGCCATCGGGATCACACGAACGAGGCGACCGCGGAATCGCCGGTCGCGGCGAGGAAGTTGCGCAACAGATCGTGGCCGTGCTCGGTCAGAACCGACTCGGGATGGAACTGGATCCCTTCCGCCGGCAGCGTGCGGTGACGGATCGCCTGGATCACGCCTCCCCCGCGTGCCGAGACCTCCAGCTCCGCCGGGACGCTGTCCGGATCGACGACGAGCGAGTGGTAGCGCCCGACGGTGAGCGGCGATGGAAGGTCCTGGAAGACGCCGCGCCCGTCGTGCTCGATCTCCGCCGTCTTGCCGTGGATCGGCTCGTGGCGCACGATCTTCGCGCCGAACGCCTGCGCGAGCGCCTGGTGACCGAGGCAGACGCCGAGCGTCGGCACACCCGACTCCGGAAAGCGGCGCACCGCCTCGAGCGAGATGCCGCCCTCGTCCGGCGTGCACGGACCTGGCGAGACGACGACGGCTCCGTAGCCGCGCAGCAGCAGCTCGTCGACTGTCGCGTGGTCGTTGCGGACGACCTCGACGTCGGTCCCCAGCTCGCCGAGGTACTGCACGAGGTTGTACGTGAACGAGTCGTAGTTGTCGACGACGAGGACCCTCATGGCCACTCCGGCTGCTGCACGGCAAGCTCGATCGCCTGCTTGACCGCACGCGCCTTCGCCTCCGACTCGCGGAACTCGTAGTCCGGCTTCGCGTCGGCGACCGTGCCGCCGCCGGCCTGGACGTGTGCGACGCCGTCCTTCACGACGACCGTCCGGATGTGGATGCAGGTGTCGAGATCGCCGGTGTAGGAGAGATAGCCGATCGCTCCCCCGTAGCCGCCGCGCTTGACGGGCTCGAGCTCGTCGATGATCTGCATCGCACGGACCTTCGGGGCGCCCGAGAGCGTACCCGCCGGCAGGATCGCGCGCAGCGCATCGAGCGCGCCGACACCCTTGCGCAGCCGCCCGGAGACGCGCGAGACGATGTGCATGACGTGGCTGTAGGCCTCGATCTCCATGAAGCCGTCGACGTTCACGCTGCCGAACTCGCTGACGCGCCCCACGTCGTTGCGGCCGAGGTCGACGAGCATCACGTGCTCGGCACGCTCCTTCTCGTCGCCGAGCAGCTCCTCGGCGAGCCGCGCGTCGTCCTCGGCGCTGCCGCCGCGCGGGCGCGTGCCGGCGATCGGCCGCGTCTCGATGCGGCCGCCGTGGACGGTCACGAGCGGCTCGGGGCTCGCGCCGGCGATCTCGAAGTCGCCGAAGTCGAGGAAGTACATGTACGGGCTCGGGTTGACGGCCCGCAGGCCGCGATAGATCGAGAACGCCTCGACCGGCACCTCCGCCGACCAGCGCTGCGAGGGAACGACCTGGTAGGCGTCGCCTGCGTGGATGTACTCGACGATCCGCTCGACCATCCCCTCGAACTGCTCGCGCGGCATGTTGCTCTGGAACGTGGGAGCGGTGCGCGTGCCTGCGGGGATCGGCTCGGGCCGCGGCAGCGGGCCGGCAAGCGTCCGTCGCACGTCGGCGATCGCCTCGGCGGCTGCCGCGTAGGAGCGCTCGAGATCGTCGTCCTCGACGTAGACGTTCGCGAGGATCGTCACCTCGCGGCGCAGGTGGTCGAACGCGACGATCGCGTCCGTCAGCATCAGCGCGAGGTCCGGCAGCCCGACCGGGTCGGGGTTCGGCTCGCCGAGCGGCTCGACGGTCCGCACGAGGTCGTAGCCGAACAGCCCGACCGCCCCGCCGGAGAACGGCGGCAGGCCGGGCAGCGGAGCCTGGCGGTAGCGCGCGACCTCGGCTGCGGCGAGCGCGTATGGGTCGCCCTCGTCGCCGAGCGACCAGCGCAGCACCGAGCGCGGCTGGAAGCCGATGAACGACCAGCGGCCGACGCGACCCTGCTCGGCCGACTCCAGCAGGAACGACGGGCCCTCGCCGCGCAGCTTCAGGAACGCCGAGATCGGCGTCTCGCAGTCCTCCACGAACGTGTGGCGCAGCGGGATCAGCGTGTGCTCGTGCGCGAGCTCGCGCACCTCGTCGAGCGCAGGCGTCACCTGCACGGCCGGTGCCGGTGCGGGTGGAGCTGCGGAGGCGGGCGCGGGCGTCATCGCGATCAGCGGCTGCGCGCGTCGAGCACGCGCTCGGCGTCGGCGAACGACATGCCGCGCGAGCGCAGCAGCACGGCAAGGTGGTAGAGCACGTCGGCTGCCTCTTCGGCGACGCGCTCGTCGCTCTCCTCGCGCACGGCGCGCACGACCTCCTCCGCCTCCTCCTGCACCTTCGCGCCGGCGAGCGGCGGGTCGGCGAGCAGCTGGGCGGTGTAGGAGCCGTCGGGCCGCTCCGTTGCGCGTGCGGCGATCGTCCGCTCCAGCGCGGGCAGGATCTCGTACGGCGCGGGCAGTTCGAGGTCGCCGCGGTAGAAGCAGGTCCGCTCGCCCGTGTGGCACGCGGGCCCGGCCGGCTCGACGAGCGCGAGCAGCGCGTCGCCGTCGCAGTCGAACCGCAATGCGCGCAAGCGCTGGGTGTTGCCGCTCGTCGCGCCCTTGTGCCACAGCTCGTCGCGCGAGCGGCTCCAGAAGTGCATCTCCCCCGTCGTGCGCGTCTGCTGCAGCGCTTCGGCGTTCATGTAGGCGAGCGTGAGCACCTCTCCCGTGTGCCAGTGCTGCACGATGCAAGGGACGAGGCCGCGGTCGTCGAACGCGATGGCAGGGTCGGACACGGTCGCAGGGATTGTAGGCGCCCCAGCGGGGGCGCGCGCACCGCCGGTAGCGTGCCGGGGACGCATGGGGTCCTCCGCGCCAGCTCCCGCCGATGCCGCCACGCGGACCGTTGCGCCAAGCGTGCTCGCGGCGATCCTGCTCGGGACGCTGCTGAACCCGCTCAACTCGTCGATGATCGCCGTCGCGCTCGTGCGGATCCAGGACGACTTCGGCGCCGGCGTCGTCGCCGCAGCCTGGCTGATCTCCAGCTACTACCTCGCCGGCGCGGTCGGTCAGTCGGTGCTCGGCCGGCTCGCCGACCAGTTCGGGCCGCGGCGGCTGATCTGCGGTGGCTTCGTCGTCGTCGGCCTCGCAGGCGCGCTCGCGCCGCTGGCGCCGAGCTTCGGCTGGGTCGTCGCGGCACGCGTGCTGCTCGCGCTCGGAACCTCGGCTGCGTTCCCGGCCGGGCTCGCGATCCTGCGCACCGCGTCGGGCGGCCAGCCGCCGCCGGCGACGCTCGCGCCGTTGACGATCGCCGGCTCGGTCAGCGCTGCGCTCGGCCCGGTGCTCGGCGGCGCGCTCGTCGCGCTGTGGGACTGGCCGGCGATCTTCGTCGTCAACGCGGGAGTCGCCGCGATCGGGCTGCCGCTCGCGCTGCGCTGGCTGCCGCGCGATCCGCAGCTGCCGGGCGGGATCGACCTCGCGCAGGTGCGGCGGCTGCTCGACCTGCCGGGGATCGCGTTGTTCAGCTCACTGGTCGCGAGCGTGCTCGCGCTTTTGCTGTCACTGCCGCAGGATCAGCCGCTGTGGGTGCTCGCGCCGTTCGCGCTGCTGGCCGCAGTGCTGCTCGTCGTGTGGGAGCGGCGGCGCTCGGAGCCGTTCCTCGACGTGCGAATGCTCGCGGCGAACCGCGCGCTGCTCGGCGTCTATGCGCAGTACGCGGTGGTGAACGTCGTCTTCTTCGGCGTCTTCTTCTCGGTGCCGCTGTGGTTGGAGCGGGTGCGCGGCTTCTCGCCGGGGTCGGCCGGGCTGCTGATCCTGCCGATCGCCGGGATCGGCGTGATCGCGACGCCGCTCGCGGCACGTCTGATCGCGCGGCGCGGCATCCGCCCGGCGCTGGTCGGCGGCTCGATCGCGCTCGTCGCCGGCACGCTGCTGCTGCTCGCGCTCTCGCCGGCCGCGTCGCTCGTCGTCGTCGTGCTCGTCGCCGCCGTGCTGGGAATCCCGAACGGCTTCAACAACCTCGGCCTGCAGTCGGCGCTGTACGCGAGCGCCGACCCGCAACGGATCGGGGCTGCGGCCGGCCTGTTCCAGACGTTCCGCTACGTCGGCGCGGTGCTGTCGACGAGCCTGATCGGAATCGTCTTCGCCGGCGGCGTCGACACCGCCGGCCTGCACGCGCTCGCACTCGTGCTCGCGGGGCTCAGTGTGCTCGTCTTGGTCGCAAGCGCGCGGCGGCGCGCGGCCGGCTAGCCCCAGCGCCGGCGCCGCAGCTCGCACGCTGGCCCTTCGACCGCGAGCGCGGCAGTCGCGTCCGGTCCGGCGTCCAGCTCGACGACCCACAGCGGTCGCTCGCCAGTCGCGGATTCCGTCACCGCCGCGGCACCGATGCCCGTGCCACGGCACTTCGTCGCCGCCTCGTGGCGCGTCCACAGACGCAGGAACTCGGCTTCGCGCGCAACCGTGTCGAGCGCGCCCAACCGTTCCGCGACCTCGTCGCCGAGCATCCGCGCGGCGAGCTTGACGACATCGCCCAACGGCCGCCGCGCGGCCTCGACGTCGACGCCGACCTCGCGGCCGAGCGCAAAGGCGTAGAGCGCGAGGTCGCCGGAGTGCGAGAGGTTGAAGCGGACGTCCGGCAGCGCGCCGTCGCCGCTCGCCGTCGCAGCTCCGCCGCCTGCCTCGTCCGCAAGCGCCGGCTTGCCGTGCTCGCCGATCGCGAGCCGCAGCGCGGCCGGATCGATCCCGACGTAGCGGCCGAGCAGCGAGCGGAGGATTCCGTGAGCGCGCGCCCAGCGCTCGCCGTCCTGCCGCTTCACGAAGCGTGCCGCCCGCTCCCGCTCCTCCGGCGACAGCAGGGCGACGAGCACGTCCTGCCGATCGCGCGCGGCGAGGTCGGCGGTCCAGACCTCGACCGCGTCTGCCGCGAGCGCGGCGCGCGCGTCCGCGCTCACTCGATCCCGAGGCGGTCGAGCAGGCGCTCGTCGCTGCGCCAGCTCTTGCGCACGCGGACCGCGAGGTCGAGGTGGACGTGGCAGCCAAGCTCCCGCTCGAGCTCCTTGCGTGCCGCCATCCCGATCGCCTTGATCATGCTGCCACCGGCGCCGATCAGGATCCCCTTCTGCGACTCGGCCTCGACCCACATCACTGCACGCACCGCGATCAGGTCGCCGGGGCGCTCGTCGATCTCCTCGACGTGCACCTCGACTGCGTGCGGGACCTCCTGACGCGTGCGGCGCAGCACCTGCTCGCGCACCAGCTCGGCGAGCATCACCGACTCGGCCTGGTCGGAGTGGTCCTCCGCCGGGAAGTAGAACGGGCTCTCGGGCAACAGCCCGGCGAGGTGCGCGACGAGTGCCGGCACGCCCTCGCCGCTGCGCGCGGAGATCGGGAAGATCTCGTCGGCGACACCAAGCTCGCCGGCCGCTTGCAATGCAGCGACAGTATGCGCGCGATCGGCGCGATCGATCTTGTTGACGGCGATCACGACCGGCACCGGCGCCTTCGCGAGCAGGCCGGCGATAAAGCGGTCGCCGGGGCCGATCCCCTGCTGGGCGTTGACGAGCATCAGGGCCGCGTCGGCGTCGCGCAGCTCGCTCTCGACGCGGCGCTGCATCCGCTCGGTGAGCGCGTCGCGCGGGCGCTGGACGCCCGGCAGGTCGACGAGCACGAGCTGCGAGTCGGCGGTCGTCGCGACGCCACGGATCGCGCGGCGGGTCGTCTGCGGCTTGTCCGAGACGATCGCGACCTTCTGGCCGACTATCGCGTTCGTGAGCGTCGACTTGCCGACGTTCGGGCGACCGGTCAGCGCGACGAATCCGCTGCGCGTCGTCGTCGTCGGTGGGGGCGGCGACTGGGAATCGGGTGGGCGGGTCACTCCTGGACCCAGCGGAGCAGCTCGGCCTGCAGCGCGAGCATCTCGCCGTCGTCGACCTCGTGGTCCATCCCGGTGAGGTGGAGCGCTCCATGGATGACCGCCTCGCCGATGTCCTCGGTGCAGGGCGGGCAGATCACGACATCGCCCAGCTCGCGCTGATCCGGCGGGATCTCATTTGCTGCGTCGCCATCGACGCCGTCGATCGGGAACGAGAGGACGTCGGTCGGTGCGTCACGCCCGCGATGGTCGCGGTTCAGCATCTGCATCGTCTGCTCGTCGACGAACGCGACGGCTACATGGCCGTCCTCGATCCCGGCGGAGGAGAGCGCGAGCGCGCACAGCTCCTCGACGTCGAGCGCGGTCAGCTCGTCGACCTCGCCGTCGGGAAGCCCGATGACCTCGACCTCGAGCATGCTCACGCGCGCTTGCGGTCGGCGGGGCGCAGCTCTGGCGTCAGCCGCTGCTGGTGATCGGCGTAGGCGGCGACGATCCGCTGCACGAGCTTGTGACGCACGACGTCCTCGCCGCCGAAGCGGATGAAGTCGATCCCCTCGACCTCCTCGAGCACCTCGCCGACGACCACGAGCCCGGACTGCTGTTCGCTCGGAAGGTCTATCTGCGTGATGTCGCCGGTCACGACCATCCGCGAGTTGAAGCCGAGCCGCGTGAGGAACATCTTCATCTGCTCCGGGCTCGTGTTCTGCGCCTCGTCGAGGATGATGAACGAGTCGTTCAGCGTGCGGCCGCGCATGAAGGCGAGCGGTGCGACCTCGATCACGCCGCGCTCGAGGTGCTGCGAGACGCGCTCGGGATCGATCATGTCGTGGAGCGCGTCGAACAGCGGGCGCAGGTACGGGTCGATCTTCGCCATCAGGTCGCCGGGCAGGAAGCCGAGCCGCTCGCCGGCCTCGACCGCCGGGCGCGTGAGGATCACGCGGTTGACCTCGCGGCGGGCAAGCGCGGCTGCCGCCATCGCGACGGCGAGGAACGTCTTGCCGGTGCCGGCCGGGCCGACGCCGAACGTGATCGTGTTGCGGCGGATCGAGTCGACGTAGCGCTTCTGGTTGACCGTCTTCGGCGCGACCTTCGTCGAGCGGTGGCGCCAGACGACGTCTTCGAGGATCTTGCCGGGCGACTCGTGCTTGTCGAGCGCGCCCTGGATCGCGTCGATCGTGCCGGGCGCGATCTCATGGCCTTGCGCGATCAGCTCCGAGAGCTCCAGCACGACCTGTGCGCCGGCCTCGACCGCGGGTGCGTCGCCCTCGAGCGTGAGCATGTTGCCGCGCAGGAAGACCTCGCAGTCGAGGTGCTCCTCGAGCGTGCGCAATACAGCGTCCTGCGTACCCGCGAGCTCAGCCGCGACCGTGTTCTCGAGCTCGAGCTGGGTGCGCACTACGACCCGAGCGCCTCCCGCACGCGCGCGGAGACACGCGTTCCGTCCGTGCGTCCCGCGACCCGCGCCATCGCGACCTTCATGACCTGACCCATGTCCTTCGGCGAGCTCGCGCCCGTCTCGGCGACTGCGTCGGCGACGATCGCGCCGAGCTCGTCGTCGGACAGGTCGGTGGGAAGGTAGGAGGCGATCAGCTCGGCCTCGCCCTCCTCCTGGTCGGCGAGCTCGCGTGCGACCGCCATCGCGGAACTGCGAGGCCGCGTCGAGGCGGCGCTTGCGCTCGCGGCGCAGCACGGCCACCTCGTCGCCGTCGCCTTCCTTCGCGTCCTTCTGCAACTCCGAGAGGACCAGCCGCAGTGCGCCGACGCGCTGCTTCTCGCCCGCCTTCATGGCGGTCGTGAGATCGAGCTTGACTTGGTCGGCGACGGCCACGTCGTCCAAGGATAGCTGTGCGGCGGTCGCCTCAGGCGCGAACCTCGCCGCCGTTCACACGCGCGTCACGCGCCGGGTTCTCCACCGCCGGCGTCCGCGCAAGCGCTCACGCGACCACCCGCACCTCGCAGCGCAGCCCAGGCGCCCGGGCGAGCCGCGCGTCGGCGGTCACCAGCGGCGCCTCGATCGCCTCGGCAAGCGCGACGTAGGCCGCGTCGTAGACCGAGACGTTGGCGCGCAGCTCCCAGATGCGGCGCAGCAACCGCATGTGGGACACGCGCTGGATTGGCAGCAGCACCAGCTCGTCCAGCGCCTGCTGCGCCCGACGCGCGGTGATCTGACCGGCGCGCAGCCCGCCGCGCACCGCCGAGAGGACCTCGACGTCGAACAGCTCCGGTGCGACGGCGCGTTCGCCGACCAGGAGCGCACGCATGCGCGCCCCCGGCTCATCATCGTTGCTGACCGCCGTCGCCGCTATGGAGGCGTCGAGCACGATCATCGCGCGTGGCGTGCCTCGCGCGCGTCGCGCTCGGCGCGGATCAGCTCGGTCGCGAAGGCGAGCGAGAGGTTGCCGCCCGACCGCTGCGCCGCACGCTCCTCGATCTCCTCGATGGTCAGCGTGTTCGCGTGCTCGACGAGCAGGGCGAGCAGGTACTCCTGCTGGGACTGGCCGCGCACTGCCGCGCGCCGCCGCAGCACCTGGTGGATCTCGTCTGGGACGTCTTTGATCTGCACGGTTGGCATGCTTGCAGATGTTAGCGCCATTTTGGCGCCAGTGCATGCAAATTGGCGCTAAGACTGCGCAGTCGTGTCGCGAACCGCGGCACCGGCGCCAGTACTCGCGCCGTCCGAACCGCCGGCACCGTGCTCGTCGAGCACCGGCGGGTGTCCGAGCTGCCCCAGCTCCGACGTGTCGCGGTCGAACAGCAGCCCCACCGTCCAGTCGACCACGAGCCGCAACTTGCGCTTCGTGCCCGGCATGTTCGCGAGGTGGTAGGTGCGCGCGAGGAACCAGGCGGGGAAACCGCGCCACGTGATTCCCATCGTGCTTGCGACCGCCTGGTGGCGGCCCATGTCGACGAACACGCCGAGCGTCTTGTACGTGAAGGGCTTCACGCGACCGCCGACGCCGAGCTCCGCCGCGACATTGCGTGCGACGCGGCGGCCCTGGCGGATCGCATGCTGCGCAGTCGGGGGACACGCCTCCCCCTTGCGCGCCGGATCGGGCACGCCGGCCGCATCGCCGATCGCCCACACGTGCGGATGGTCCCGCACGCGCATCGTCGCGTCGACGTCGATCCGCCCATCCGGCCGCAACGGCAGGCCGAGCTTCGCGACGACCGGGTGCGGCTTGACGCCCGCAGTCCAGGCGACCGTGCGCGTCGCGATCTCCTCCCCGCCGCTCAGCCGCACCGAGCGATCGGTCACCTCCTCGATCGTCGTGCTCGTGCGGATCTCGATCCCGCGCCCGCGCAGCTCGCGTTCGGCGAATGCGGCAAGGCTCGGCGCGACCTCCGGCATCACGCGCTCCTTCGCCTCGACGAGCAGCCAGCGCATCCCCTGCACGCGACAGCGCGGGTAGAGGTCGATCACGTCGCTCATGAAGTCCTGCAGCTCGGCAAGCCCCTCGAGCCCTGCGTAGCCGGCGCCGACGAACACGAACGTGAGGTACTCGGCGCGTGTCTGCGCGTCGTGGACGGTCTCGGCCACCTCGAGCAGCGACAGCACGCGGTTGCGCAGCGCGATCGCCTCCGACAGCGTCTTGAAGCCGATCGCGTGCTCGACGAGGCCGGGGATCGGCAGCGTGCGCGAGACCGAGCCGAGCGCGACGATCAGCTCGTCGTAGTGCAGCTCGTGGCGGCGGCCGTCGAGCGAGTCGACGACGAGCTGCTTGCGGGCTGGGTCCGCACCCGCGACGTGCCCGAGCCACAGGTCGGTGCGCGTGAGCTGCTCGCGCAGCGGCACGACGACATGGCGCGGCTCCAGCGTCCCCGCCGCGGCGCCGGGCAGCAGCGGCGTGAACAGCAGGAAGTTCACGTCGCTGACGAGCGTGATCCGCGCACTGTGCGGCGGCATCAGCCGCTCCAGCTTGCGCGCTGCGTTGTAGCCGCCGAAGCCGCCGCCTGCGATGACGATGTCCCATGCCATTGGCCTCCACGCTACGCCTCGGCGCGCGAAGAGACCAATGTCACAAGCGTGTTACAAAGTCTGCCGGATGCTCAGCCGCCGCTGTGCAGCCAACGGATGAGCCGGCTGGCAACGCCGGCGGTTCGGCGGCGTCCGTCTCGACGTCACCGCCACCGCTGGTGGCAAATTCGTGGTGCGGGCACTCTGCGGTGGCACTGGCAGCGCTGGCGGGGGCGATCGTCACCTTGCCGCTGGAAGCCACAACGAGCTGCGACGTGCGCTGCAGCTGCTTCAACACGCTCGGCTTGATCTGCTTCGTGCTCGTGATCACGAAGTTGCTCGCGATCACCGTGGTCCCTCCCAGCGCGAGGAACAGCGCGGCGAGCGCGACGACCATCGCGGGCGAGGCGCGATGCTTGATCATGCGAACGTCCTTGTTCGTAGGCGGCCGAGCGGCCACGCTAGCGCGTCCCGCAGCTGCATTTTCGGCGTCGGATGCGCTCGGCGACACTCCGATTCGGGGTAGAGCTACACCGCCTTGCGAAAGCGCGGGAGCAGCCCCGCGTCGGCGAAGCCGAGCCGGCTGTAGAGCTGCCGCGGCCAGTCCTCCGCGTCCGCGACGAGGAAAACGACCTCCGCGCCGCCGGCGCGGGCTTCTCGGGCTGCGTGCGCGACGAGCGCCTGTGCGTACCCGCGCGAACGGTGGGTGGGCGCGGTGTAGACGTTCTCGACCTGTGCCACGTCCCCGACGGCATAGAGCTGCGTGCGCGCGGCGACCGCGTCGCCGTCGAGCACCGCGAAGCAGCGCTCGGCAACCGTCGTGCCGACGAGCGCATCGCGCGAGACCATCTGGCGCCCGACCTCGGCGTTCCCGTGTCCGTCCTCGAACATCGACGCGCGGCGACTGTCGGCGAGCCTGGCACGCGCCACCTCGACGACCGCGATCGCCGGGTCGGGCGCCGGCGGCGTTGCGCCGAGCAGCATCAGCAGGTGGGGGTACGCCGCATAGGCTCGCGCGAGCAGCGCCGGCGCGAGTGCCTCACCGACCGCCGCATCGAGCACGTTGATCGCCTGGAACGCGAACACGCCGACGTGCAGCTCCGCCGCAGCGACGAGCGCGTCGGCATCGGGCGCCGCGGATGCCTCCACGCGCAGGTGGTTCGCGTCCCACAGCTGCGCGTGGCGCGAGTCGAGCACCGCATGACCGCCAGGAGTCGGCACGAGCCGCTCGGCGCAGGCGTCGTCGACCGCACGCAGGAAGGCGACGGCGCGGGCGCGTCCGTCCATGTTGCTCTTGCCGCTCACGAGACCTCCACCAACCCTTCATAACGGGGACCAACCAACCTTGACAGCTTCGTTAATACAGAGTATTTTCGTATTTAGCCGCGAGTGATCCGTTTCTCCTCCGTGGCGATCAATCTCCGGGCCAGATGAATTATGGGCTCCATCCGTTGGCCCGCGGCCACGACCGGGAGGTGCACGTTGCCCTGACGAAGGAGCGCTGATCCTACTCGCAAAGGAGCAAGAATGCGAAAGCGCAGCACCATCCTGCTCGGGACACTCGGCGCGGCAATGCTGCTCGCCGCCGCCGTCAACGACGCCTCAGCGACAAGACTCGCTGTATCGATACAGCTAATGAGAACGGTTTGGCCCGCGATGGTATTTGCATCGGCCGAAGTCGGGGTCTCGGTCAGCTGCCGCGTCACCCTCGAAGGCAGCTTTGCATCCAGAACCATAACGAAGACCTTGGGAACCCTAATGGCCCGCTACCGTCGTGGGTTCTTTGGAGAATCGACCTGCACGGGCGGCAGAGCCAGAATTCTAACCGAATCACTTCCATGGCATGTGCGGTACGCATTCTTCACAGGAACGCTACCCAACGTAACAGTGTGGGGATGGCAGTTTCCCGACTGGCATTTCCTAATTCTCAGCAGAGTCTTTGGGGCTGAAGTCTCTTGCCTATATGTCACGAGTGAAACCGAACCGATCAGAGCCAGTGTGAATCGCGAAGCTGGCGGTGCCGCGACCAGCATCACGCTCAGTGGCGAAATAAGATCGAGCACAGGCGGTGTCTGTCCCAGAGCAAGCGTCTCGGGAACCAGCAACAGACCTACCGTTGAAGGAGGATCCGAACCAATAACGATAACGCTAGTTGCCTAGCGCTTCGTTCAACCGAGAGGCGGTCCTGCTCGAGGCCGCCTTTCGTCAGCCCGGCCGGCGGCGTCGGTCCCACCCAGCAGCAGCGCAGCCCACTCGCCGCGCTCGCGACGTGCGCGCTCGTGGAGGCCGTGGCGCGTGAAGGCGGCGGCGATCTCATCGGCCTCGTTGACGAGCAGGCCGCTGGCGATCAGCGTGTCGGGCGGGTCGGTCAACGTGCGGGCGTAGTCGAGCAGCAAGGGGCGCAGGAGGTTCGCGAGCACGGTCGGCGCGACGGGGATCGGGTCGGTGCGCACATCGACCCGGCGTGCGTCGAGCGCCACGTCGTTGACCGCGGCGTTCGCTGCCGTCGCCTCGACCGACAGCGGGTCGTAGTCGACGGCCAGCACCGGGTCATAGCCGAGCTTTGCCGCAGCGATCGCCAGCACGCCGGAGCCGCAGCCGAGGTCGAGCAGCGGGCCGCGCGCAGCGTCCGGCGCTCCGTCGGCCAGCTCCAGCAGCAGCTCCAGGCACAGCCGCGTCGTCGCGTGCGAGCCGGTCCCGAACGCCTGTGCTGGGTCGATCACGATCTCGACCGCTGCGCCCAGCTCCGACTCCCACGGTGGCCGCACCGCGAGCCGGTCGCCGAGCACGAGCGGGACGTGGAACTGCTTCCAGCGCTCCGACCAGTCGTCCGGCAGCTCGCTCGTCGTGACCTCCACGAGCGCCCCGCCGACCGCGGCTTCGAGGTCGGGCAGCGCCGGCAGCTCGCCCGGCGGGCCATACACGGCGTACTCGACGACCGCCCCGCAGTCGACCTCCTCCACCCCGCTCGGCGCCAGCTCCAGCAGTTCCGCAAGCGCGATCTCGGCATGCGCGCGATCGACGCGCACCGCAAGGCGAATCATCGGCGACTCAGCCCCCGAACGCGCGCTTGAGCTTCGAGAAGACGCCCTCGTCGGAGCGTAGGTTGTCCTCGCTGAGCGTCGCGGAGAGCTGCTCGAGGAGGCCGCGCTGCTCCTCGGTGAGACGGCGTGGGATCACGACGTTGACGACGACGCGCAGATCGCCGTGGCGGCCACGGCGCAGCGTCGGCATGCCCTTGCCGCGCAGCGTCAAGGTCGCGTGCGGCTGCGTGCCGGCGGGGATCTCGAGCGCGTACGGGCCGTCGAGCGTCGGGACGTCGACCGTCGTGCCGAGCGCGGCGGCCGGCGCCGGCACGTCGGCGACGGTCACGAGATCGTCGCCGTCGCGCATGAAGCGCTCGTCCTCGCGCACCCGCACGAGCACGTAGAGGTCGCCAGGCGGGCCGCCCTGCTCCCCTGCATGACCGCGACCGCCGAGCCGCATCCGCTGGCCGTCGGCGATCCCGGCCGGCACGTCGACGCCGACGCTCACGCGCTCGACCTTGCGCCCACGGCCGTTGCAGTCGGCGCACGGCTTCGTCGGGATCCGCCCGTCGCCGTGACAGACGTCGCAGGCGACGGCGCGCACGACCTGCCCGAACGGCGTGTTCGTCGCGCTGCGCAGCTGGCCGGCGCCGCCGCAGCGCTCGCACGTCTCGATCGGCGTGCCGGGCTCGGCTCCGTTGCCGCGACACGTCTCGCAGCGGACGACCGCCTCGAAGGAGACCTCGACCGCCTTGCCGGTCGCTGCCTCGGCGAGGTCGATCGCTGCCGTCACGGCTACGTCGCCGCCCTGTGCCGGGCCGGCACGCCCGCCGCCGAAAGGATCCCCGCCACCGAAGAACGCATCGAAGATGTCGGCGAAGGAGCCGAAGCCGCTCGGCTGGAAGCCGCCGCTGCGCAGTCCCTCCGCTCCATAGCGGTCGTAGGTCGCACGGCGCTCGGGGTCGGACAGGACCTCGTAGGCCTCGGCCGCAGCCTTGAACTTGCTCTCGGCCTCCGGGTCGTGGGCGTTCACGTCCGGGTGCAGCTCGCGCGCGAGGCGCCGGAAGGCCTTCTTGATGTCGGTCTCGTTCGCGTCGCGCGCGACGCCGAGCCGCTCGTAGTAGTCGGCCGCCATCTCCCCCGTGCTCATGCTTCGTAGACCTCCTCGACGAAGCGCGACAGCTCGCTCGCTGCGGCGCGCACGGAGTGGATCGCGTGCGCGTAGTCCATCCGCAGCGGGCCGATCACCGAGACGGTGCCGAGGCTGCGGCGCGGCAGGCCGTAGTTCGCCGCCACGAGCGCGAGCGAGCGCAGCGCCGGGGCCTCGTTCTCGCGGCCGATGCGGACGTAGACGTCGCGCTCGCTGAGCGCTGCGTGCAGCACGCCGAGCAGCGTCACGCGCCGTTCGAGCATCTCCATCATGTCGTTGAGCTGCGCACGATCCTGGAAGCGGTACTCGCTCACGAGCCGCGCAGCGCCGTCGACGTAGAGCGTCTCCTCGGCGGTGTCGGTCAGCTCCGTGAATGCAGGTGCGACCGCGGTCAGGAAGCGCCGCTCGCTAACGCCGAGCGTCGGGTCGGTGAGCCGCTGGTGGAGCTGGCGCGCGCCGAGCCCGAGTCCGACGAGCTGCTCGTTGAGGTAGGCGGCGCCCCAGTCCGCGAGGCCGGCGTCGATCGGCTCCTCGAACGTCAGCACGCGCTTGCTGACCCCGCCGGTCGAGGTGATCACGACGACCATCAGCACTTGCGGCTGCAGCAGCAGCACCTCGACGTGGCGGATCGTCGCCGTCTCCAAAGGCGGTGCGGAGACGATCGCGAGCAGGTTCGTGACCTGCGAGAGCGTCTCGGTCGTGACGCGCATCGCCTCGTCGACCTCGCGCCGCACGAGCCCGAGCGACAGCGGGCCGGGCACGCCGGGGCGGCTGACCGGTGCCTGCGGCAGCAGGCGGTCGACGAAGTAGCGGTAGCCGGCGTCGGTCGGCACGCGGCCGGCGGAGGTGTGCGGGTGCGCGAGCAGCCCGTGCTCCTCGAGCATCGCCAGCTCGTTGCGGATCGTCGAAGGGCCCCACTCGACGTCGGCGGCGAGCACCTTCGAGCCGACCGGCTGGCCGTCCTCGAGGTAACCGTCGACGACCTTGCGGAGGATCAACTCCTGGCGAGGGCTCAGCATCACGCTGATTCTAGGCGGACGGGGCGGCGCGACCTTCCGCCGCCGATCAGGCGCGCAGCACGACGAGCCCGGCGGCGAGCAGAACGATCGCGCACGCCGTCGCGAGCAGCGCGCCGTCGAGCGGCGCCGCGAGCCGTGCAGCAGTCAGCTCGACGACCGTCCCGTCGGCAAGGCGCTGCTCGCCGCTGACGGACTCCGTGCGTCGGCGCAGCTCGCGCACCGGCGTGCTGAGCCGGCGCTGCGCGAGGCTGAGCGCGCAGCAGGCGGCGGCGACGAGCAGGCCGGGCAGCTCGAAGCGCAGCGCGCAGACCCAGAAGCCGGTGAGCGCCGGGAAGGCACCCCACGCGAGCGCGAACGATGCGTCGTTGTGGAAGCGGCCGGCGAACAGCTCGAGGTCGTAGGCGAGCACGAGGAAGGCACCGACGAGCACGAACGGGATCAGGGTCCAGGAAATCGTGACCGCTCCGACGACCCCGATCGCGCAAGCGCCACCGAGCCCGAGCACGGTGAGCACAATCAGGGCGCGGTCGGACAGCGCGGTGCGCAGCGGACGGCCCTGCAGCTCGTCGAGCGCGTGCGCGGCGACGCCAACGGCGAGGAAGAAGGCGCCGAGCGCCGAGCCGAGCCGGCCGAGGTCGAAGTGCGTGGCGGCGACGGCGCCGAGCGCCACGTAGCTGAGGTGCCAGGCGGTGTAGGGCGGGTGCAGCAGCGTGACGAGGTCGCGCCAGCCACCGCCGCGCAGCGCATAGAAGGCCGGGCGGTCGGCGGGTGCGCTCATCGCGGGCCGGCCAGTCGCGCGCTCACGCGCCGCTCGCCGCCCGCACGCCGCTCATCACGACTCCGGCGCCGAAGCTCATCCGGCGGACGCGCACGTCGCGAAAGCCGGCCGCCTCCCACAGCGCCACGAGTCGCGGCAGCGGACAGGTCGCGTAGAAGCCCTCGATGCTCGGGCCGAGGAACGCGCCGACCTGCTGCCAGTCGCGCGAGAGGATCCGGCCGAGCAGCGGCAGTCCGGCGCGCGTGTAGATGCGCCAAAGCATTCGCAAGACCGGCTGCGGCGGCACGCCGAACTCGACGTTCGCGATCCGGCCGCCGGGCTTGATCACGCGCGCGAGCTCGCGCAACGTAGCGGCAGGGTCGTCGACGTAGCGCAGCAGATACGTGAAGGACAGCGCGTCGAACGACGCGTCCTCGAACGGCAGGTGCTCGGCCTGCCCGACGACCGGCTCGATCCGCGCCGCAAGCGCCGGATCGGCAGCCATCCGCGCCCGCAGCCCGCCGAGCATCTGCTCGCTCTGGTCCAGCGCCACGACCGAGCAGCCGGTACGCCGCACCAGCGCGGCGGCGACCATCCCCGTTCCGGTCGCGACGTCGAGCACGCGATCGTCGCGACCAACCGGCAACGCAGCCACGAGCGCGGCACGCCAACGCGGATCCTGACCAAAGCTCAGCGCCGCGCCGGCGCGGTCATAGTGCCGCGGCAGCCCCTCGAAGAGGCCCAGCGCGTGGCGCTTGCGGTCGGAGAAGTCGGGGGACGACGCGGCCATCGATCCCACAGCATGCCGTACGCCACCGTTTACGGCATCTGGGGAGGGCCGCCGATCGGGGCAGGAGCCGAGAGCCGAGCAGCAGGACGGCCGATCGGGCG
Source organism: uncultured Actinomycetes bacterium (assembly GCA_963715695.1). Classification (GTDB taxonomy): domain Bacteria; phylum Actinomycetota; class Thermoleophilia; order Solirubrobacterales; family Solirubrobacteraceae; genus Conexibacter. Next base: position 431,070 of record OY970266.1, read on the forward strand.
GGTGGCGCGGAGGACGGACGTGCCCGCGCCGAAGGCGTGGGTGCGCCCGCCCGGATGCGACAGGACCCGCCCGCCAGCGCGGACGGGACCCAAGACGTCAGCCGACCGCGATCTCCGCCTCGCCGTTGCGGACGATCCGCGTCTCGCCCTGGCGCGCCTCGGCATCGACGATCGCCACGCCGTCGGCGACCGACCGCACCGTGCTCGTCACGACTACGTCCTGCTCAAGCACGCCCATGCCGCGGAACTGCACCGACAAACGCCGCAGCTTGTCCGGCCCACCCGCAGCCTCGGTCTGCGCACGCGCAACCTGCGCCATCGACCACAGGCCGTGGAGGATCCGTCCGGGAAGCCCGACGGACTTCGCGAACTCCTCGTCGATGTGGATCGGGTTGTAGTCGCCCGAGGCGCCCGCGTAGCGGACCGTCACGAAGCGGTCGGGGTGGACGCTCAGCTCAGGAAGGGCAGCGCCCGGCTCGTAGCTCGCCATCTCAGACACCCCTCACGATCATCTTCCAGATTCCAGTGCAGACGACGGCGCCGTCGGCGTCCTTCGAGACGACCTCGAAGTCGTAGAAGCCCATCCCGCCCTTCTCCTCGATCTTCAGGACCGAGGTCGTCGTCGTCAGCTCCTCGCCGGCGACGATCACACGCTCCCAGCGGAAGTCCTGCCCGCTGTGGACCATCATCGCGAAGTTGATCCCGACCTCGGGGTCGAAGATGCCCGGCATCACGGACGCCGCCTGGTAGACGACCGCGAACATCGGCGGCGCGACGACGTCTGCATAACCGGCCGCGCGGGCGGCTGCTACGTCGAGGTGCAGCGGGTTCGTCTCGCCGACTGCAGACGCGTACTCCTTGACCTTCTCGCGCCCCACGGCATACACGACGGGCGGGTACGTCTTCCCGACGGCGCTGGCGTTGACTGGCACCGGGCTCCTTCCTCGTTGGCGAATCCAGCGGAGCTGCTCGGTGCGGGCTCCGGGCGGCGGAGTCTACCGCCGCTTGCCTCAGCGGAACGCCGTCGTTCAGACGATCGTGGCAACGGTGCCGCCGTCGACCGACCAGGCCGCGCCGTTGACGTTGCTCGCCTGCTCGGAGCAGAGGAAGACGACGACCGCGGCGATCTCCTGCGGGGTGCCGAGGCGGCCGAGCGGGAGCTTCGCGGCTGCCGCTTCCAACACCTCCTTGCGCGTGCCGCCGGTCGCCTGCGCCTCCTGGTCGGCAAGACCGCCACGGCCGGTCCACAGCGGCGTCGACACCATGCCCGGCGCTATCGCGTTGACGAGCACGCCCTGGGCGCCGAACGCGTCGGCATACGTACGCGAGAGCGCGAGCTGCGCGCTCTTCGTGACGGAATAGGCGGCATTGCGCAACGAGGGACGTTTGCCGGAGGAGGACGTGACGTTGACGACCCTCCCCCATCCGTTCGCAGCCATCAGCGGCGCTGCCGCACGCATCAGCCGCTCGGGCGCGCGCACGTTCAGCTGCCACTGTGCGTCCCAGTCCTCTTCCGTCAGCTCGTCGAGCGGACGCAGCCAGGAGCTGCCCGCGTTGTTGACGAGCACGTCGATGCCGCCGAGCCGCTCGACGCAGGCGCTGACGATCCGCTCGCCGGCCGCAGGGTCGGTCACGTCGGCCGGAAGGATCTCCAGGCGGCCGTCGCCCGTCGGCTTCGGCGCCGTCTCGGCAAGCGCGTCGCGGTCGCGTGCGACGAGCAGCAGCGAGGCACCCTCGGCCGCGAGCAGCTCGGCAGTCGCAAGGCCGATCCCGCGACTCGCGCCGGTGACGAGGCAGCGCTTTCCGCTCAGTCCGAGGTCCATGGAGACCTCAGGCTACTTCGAGCTCGCGTTGGAGTCACCCAACTCGAGCACCGCCAGGAACGCCTCCTGCGGCACCTCGATGCGCCCGACCTGCTTCATCCGCTTCTTGCCCTCCTTCTGCTTCTCGAGCAGCTTGCGCTTGCGCGAGATGTCGCCGCCGTAGCACTTGGCGATGACGTCCTTGCGGAAGGCCTTGACGGTCTCGCGCGCGACGACGCGCGAGCCGATCGCCGCCTGGATCGGCACGTCGAACTGCTGACGCGGGATCTTCTCGCGCAGCTTCTCGACGAGCGTGCGGCCGGAGTCCTGCGCCTTCGAGCGGTGGACGACCATCGAGAGCGCGTCGACCGGGTCGCCGGCGAGCAGGATGTCGAGCTTGACGAGGTCCGCCTCGTGCAGGCCGCTCAGCTCGTAGTCGAGCGAGGCGTAGCCGCGCGTGCGCGACTTCAGCTGGTCGAAGAAGTCGAGCACGATCTCGGCGAGCGGCAGGTCGTACTCGAGCTGGACGCGATCGGCCGAGAGGTAGTGCATCCCGGCGTGCGTGCCGCGCTTCTCCTGGCACAGCTCCATGATCACGCCGACGTACTCCTTCGGCGAGAGGATGCTCGCGCGGATCATCGGCTCGCGGATCTCGCGGATCTTGCTCGGGTCGGGCATGTCGTTCGGGTTGTGGACCTCCACGACGTCACCGTTCTCGAGCGTCACCTCGAACTCGACGCTCGGCATCGTCGTCATCAGCTCGAGGTCGTACTCGCGCTCCAGCCGCTCGCGCACGATGTCCATGTGCAGCAGGCCGAGGAAGCCGCAGCGGAAGCCGAAGCCGAGCGCGTCGGAGGTCTCCGGCTCCCACGACAGCGCAGCGTCGTTGAGCACGAGCTTCTCGAGCGCGTCGCGCAGGTCCGGGTAGTCGTCGGAGTCGATCGGGAAGAGGCCGCAGAAGACCATCGGCTTGACGTCCTGGTAGCCGGGAAGCGCCTGCGTGGCAGCGTTCTGCTTCGTCGTCAGCGTGTCGCCGACGCGCAGCATCGTCACGTCCTTCACGCCCGTGATGACGTAGCCGACCTCGCCCGGGCCGAGCTGCTGCACGCTCGTCATCGCGGGGCTGAAGAAGCCGATGTCGTCGATGTCCGCTTCGGTGCCGGCGGCCATCGCACGGATCGCCTGGTGCTTCGTGAAGGTGCCGTCGACCACGCGGATGTAGGCGACCACGCCGCGGTACTGGTCGAACTCGGAGTCGAAGATCAGCGCGCGCGGCGGCGCGTCCGGGTCGCCGCTCGGCGGCGGGACCTTCTGCACGAGCTGGTCGAGCACCTCGATCACGCCCTCGCCGGTCTTCGCGCTGATCCGCAGCACGCCGTCCGCGTCCTCGCCGAGCAGATCGGCGACCTCGCCTGCGACGCGCTCGGGCTCGGCGCCCGGCAGGTCGATCTTGTTCAGGCACGGGATCAGCTCGAGGCCGGACTCGACCGCGAGGTAGGTGTTCGCGAGCGTCTGCGCCTCGACGCCCTGCGACGCGTCGACGACGAGCAGCGCTCCCTCGCATGCGGCGAGCGAGCGCGAGACCTCGTAGGTGAAGTCGACGTGCCCGGGCGTGTCGATCAGGTGGAGCTGGTAGGTCTCGCCGTCGGAGGCGTCGAACTGGACGCGCACGGCCTGCGCCTTGATCGTGATCCCCCGCTCGCGCTCCAGGTCCATCGAGTCGAGCAGCTGCGCCTTCATGTCGCGCATCTGGACCGTCTTCGTCAGCTCCAGGATGCGATCGGCCAGCGTCGACTTGCCGTGGTCGATGTGGGCGATGATCGAGAAGTTGCGGATGTGCGCTTGGTCGGCCATGGGCGCGTACAGCGTAGAAGGGGCGCGTCCGCGGTGGGCCGCGGGTCAGGCAGCGCGGCGCAGGCGGCCGGCGAGCAGGCGGCGGATCTGTGCTGCCTCCTCGACCTTCATCGCGGTGACGGCGGCGATGTAGATCAGCGAACCGACGAGGATCGCGGTGCCGACGGAGACGATCTGGGCGGGCAGCGCGCGGCCGAGCGCATCGTCGAGGCCCCACCAGACGCCATAGGCGACGAGCCCGAGCAAGGCCGAGGCGAGCAGCATCTTCAGCACGGCGATCAGCGTCTCGCGCCCCTCGAGGCTGCCGTGCAACAGCGTCCGCAGCCGCCACGTCTGGCCGACCATCATGCCGAACGACGCGACGGCGGTGCCGATCACGAGGCCGGCGATCCCGAACGGCTTGTAGAGCGCGAGGCTCACCGCGAGGTCGACGAGCATGTTCGCGACCGCGAGGCCGGTCGGCAGCCACGGCCGCTGGAGCGAGAAGAACGTGCGCGTCGAGCAACAGGTTCGCGCCGGCGAACGGCAGGCTGAAGGAGAACCAGAAGAGCGCGGTCGAGACGAGGTCCGTCGAGTGGTCGCCGAACGTGCCGCGCTGATAGACGAGCCGCACGATCGGCGTCGCGAGCACTGCGGTGAACGCGGCAGCCGGGATCAACAGGAGGTAGATCTGGCGCACGCCGTTCGCCATCGTGTGGCGCAGGTTCGGCAGGTCGCGGTTCGCCGCGAAGCGCGAGAGCGTCGGGAACAGGACGGTCGCGAGCGCGACGCTGAACATCCCCTGCGGCAGCATGTAGATGCGGAACGCGGCATCGATCGCGCGCGGCGCCTGGTCGGACACGAGCGAGCCGAGCGACGAGTTGATCAGCAGGTCGAAGTTGATCACGCCGAGCCCGATCGTCACCGGCAGCATCAAGCGGAAGACGCGCAGGATGCGCGGGTCGCGCCAGTCGACCGCCCACTCGAAGTGGAAGCCGACGCGCCCGAGCATCGGCAACGACATCAGCAGCTGCACGAGCGTGCCGGCCAGCACGCCGAGCGCGTACGCGTAGAGCTGGTTCTGCCCGTGGAAGAGCGGCTTGACGGCGATCAGCACGACGACGATCACCACGTTCCACACCAGCGGCGCGATCGCCGGGATCGCGAAGTGCTCGAACGAGTTGAGGATCCCGACGACAAGCCCGTTGACGCCGAGCAGCACGACGATCGGGAACAGCACCTGGCTGAGGCCGACGGTCAGGTCGTTGAGCTGCGGCGTGAACGTGTCACCGGTGAAGAGCGGCATGATCAGCCCCGCGCCGAGGATGAACAGCGCGGTGATCGCGCCGAGCGCGGCGAGCATCACGAACAGCAGCGTCGAGGCGAGGCGCGCGGCCTCGCGCTTGCGACCGTGCTCCAGCAGCTCGGTGAAGACCGGCACGAACGCAGCCGAGAGCGCCGCGTCGGCGAACAGGCTGCGGACGAGGTTCGGGACCTGGAAGGCGATCGTGAAGGCCGAGAAAGGACCGGTGGTGCCGAAGTAGCTCGACGCGACCACCTCGCGCACGAGCCCGGCGATGCGGGACAATCCGGTGGCGATCGAGAAGATCGCGGTGTTGCGTGCGAGCCGCCTGCCGCGGGGCGCAGGATCCAGGGAATTCTCGGCAGGCGTCTCGACTGTCACGAGCGCGCTATAGTACGGCGCGCCGCGGCACTGACCGCGGCTCCTTTCTGTCATGGCCAACATTCACTCCCAGAAGAAGCGCATCCTGCGCGCCGAGCGTGAGCGGCTCGAGAATCGCCGCTACACCTCGAAGATCAAGACCGTCTTCCGCCGCCTCGAAGCTGCCGTGAGCGGCGACGAGTCCGCAGGCGATGCCGCCGCGAATCACCGCGAGCTGGTCCAGACGATCGACAAGGCAGTGAAGCGCGGCGCCCTGCACAAGAACACCGGCGCGCGCAAGAAGTCCCGCGCCGCGCGCTTGCTCGCTTCTCGCGACGCCTAGCGGCGCCCGTCTCTACGTCGCTATTGCGGCGATTGCTTGGAGCGCCAGCGTGTCCTCGTGAAGGCCACCGCGACTGCCGCCGCGTGAGGCGAGCTCGAGGTCGGCGACGATTCCGAGCGCGGTGCGCAGGCCGCTGACGTCGCTGCGCTGGACGTCGGCGAGGAAGCGCTCGGCGGCCTTCGGCGGCATCCGCAGACCGCGGCGCACCTGCGCGGCAGACTCGCCGGCTTCGAGCCGCGTCGCGACGTCGATCGCGTCGCGCAGGCGACGGGCGATCGTGAAGATCAGACCGGCGAGCCGCTCACCCTGGGCGCGCAGCTCGAGGTAGGCGCTCGTCGCGCCCGCACCATCACGCGCGACGAGCGCGTCCGCGAGCGTCCAGCTCTTGCGCTCGGCCGAGCTTGCCGTCAGCTCGTCGACCTGCTCGAGGTCGAGGCGTGCGCCCGGCCCGAGCTGGAGCGCCAGCTTCTCCAGCTCGCGCAGCAGTCGCTGTTGACGCTCGCCGACGTGCGCGACGAGCGCGCGCGCGGCCGCCGGATGCAGCTCGACGCCAAGCTGGCGCGCCTGCGCGACCGCCCATTTCGGCAGGTCCCACGGCTTGACGTTCTCCTCGCGGACGATGTCGCCGCCGGCTTCCTTCACCGCTGCGACGAGGCTCTCGGGAACTTTCGCCCTCCCCTCCTCGCGGCCGAAGAAGACGACGGTCGTGTCGGGCGGGAGCGCCGCGAGCGACGGTGCCAGCAGCTTCATGTCGGCTGCCTTCCAGCGCTCGACGCCGTCGACGATCAGGAAGCGGCGTCCGATCGCAAAGGTCATCGCGCAGAGCGCGGTCGCGACCGCCTCGGCGGTCGCCGTGTCGCCTTCGAAGACCTCGATCCCCTGCGCCCCGCTCTCGCGCTCCGCCACCGCGCGCAGGCTCGCGCGCCGCTCGCCGATACGGCCATGATCGTCGCCGTGGATCAGGTAGACGGGCTTGAAGGTGGCCATGCCTGGCGAGTCTAGATGCAGGCGCGGCGCTCACCCGAGCGCGACGCTGGCGTGCGGCAGGCCCGCGGCGGTATGCGCGACCCAGCCGACGTAGCCGAGCAGGCAGGCGTTCAGCAGGTTCAACGGGAGCGCGAGCTCGGGCGCGACCTGGCCGAGGGCGGCGGCGAGCATCCCGAGCCACATGATCGGCGCGACGACAGGCGCGGCGAGCAGGTTCGCCGGCAGCGACACGAGCGACAGCTGCGAGAAGTGGACGGCGATCAGCGGCGCAGTGCCGAGCGTCGCGGCGCAGGCGATCGCGAGCGCTTCGGCGACGCTGTCGCGCATCCCGCGAGCGCGCAGCCGGCGGTGCATGCGCGGCGCGATCAGCACGATCGCGACGACCGCGGCGAAGCTCAGCTGCCAGCCGACATCGTCGCTGGCGCGTGGGTTGAGGATCAGCGTGATCGCCGCGGCGAGCAGCAGGGCGTACCAGCGTGAGGCCGGGCGACCAGCCAGCGCGGCGGTCGTCGTCGCGGCACCCATCACGCCGGCGCGCTGGATCGACGGACCGCCGCCGGCGAGCGGGACGTAGAGCGCGATCAGGCCGAGCAACGCTGCGAGCCGCGGACGAAGCCCGAGGCCGAGCCAGGTCAGCAGCGGGACCGCGAGCGCAGCGAGCAGCGCAACGTTCTCACCGCTCGCGGCGAGCAGATGGCTGAGACCGGAGGTGCGGAAGTCCGCGCGCGTCGCCGGATCCAGCGCCTCGTCCTCCCCGAGCACCATCCCGCGCAGCAGCGCTGCCTGCCCAACCGGAAGACCGGTGGCGAGCGCCACCTCCGCACGGGTGCGGACGCTGTCGACGAGGCGCCAGGGACCGCCGCGCGCCGTCCCGGTCGCCGCCGCCGCGTCGACCGAGATCGCCGCGTGCGCACCGCGCAAGCGCTCGTACTGCTCGTACGGTCCGAGCGCCCGCAGGCGGCCGTGGACCGCCACGATCGCCCCGGTCGCCGACGCCGGCCAGCTCGCGTGGCTGCCGATCCGCAGCAGCACCCGCTCGCCGCGCAGCCGCGCCAGCGCGAGGCTGCCGTAGCGCGCGGGTCGTGGCTGTTCGAGCAGGACCGCGCGGGCCGTGACGGTCGCGCCGAACAGCGGCGGCAGATCCGTGCGATCGAGCGAGGTGAGGCGCGCGTGCCCAGCGAGCGCGCCGGTGAGCAGGGCGAGGACTGCGACGAGGGCGAGACCGCGCCGGCCGGCGAGCACCGCCACCGTGCATGCGAGCAGCGCGACGAGGCGTGGCGCAAGCGGCGTCGCGAGCAGGCCCGCGACGAACGCAGCGAGCGCGAGGTGGCGCGGACTGCGCCGCAGCGCTGCGAGCGCCTGGGCTGTCACCGGCCGAGCTGGGCGCGGATCGCGGCGAGCTTGGCAGGACCGATGCCGGGGACGTCGTCGAGCTGGTCGACGGACGCGATGCCTCCGTGCTGGGTGCGGTAGGCGACGATCTTCGCGGCGGTCGCGGGACCGACTCCGTCGAGCTGCTCGAGCTGCTCGGCGGTTGCCGTGTTGAGGTCGAGCACGAGCGGGCCGGTGGCCTTTCCGGACCCGGAGCCCGAGCTGCCGGATCCGGCAGCATCACTCGACCGCGAGCTGCCGCCGGTCGCACCTGCAGCGGCCGTCGCAGCTGCCCCGCGCGCGGGCACGACGACCTCCCCACCATCGACGACACGCGCCGCGAGATTCACGCCAAGGCGGTCGGCGCGATGGGTGAGCCCACCGGCGAGCCGCACCGCGTCGAGCGCGCGAGCGCCGGCGGGCAGGCGGTAGACGCCGGGACGATGCACCGCTCCCTTCACGTCGACGTAGAGCTGACCGTCGGGAGCCGCTTCTTCGCCTGCCCCGCCGGTCGTCGCCGACGCAGACGCCGGCCCACCGGCGCCGAGTGCGGCGGCGGCGCCGTCAGCGCCGGACGCGCTCGTCGTCGTGCCGCTTCCGCTCGGCGCGAACTGCGCAGCCAGGCCACTCGCCCCTGCCCCGCCTCCGGCGTCTCCACCGGAGCGCAGGAAGCGGGCTCCGATCAACAGAATCGCGACCGCGAACGCCGCGTAGATCGCGAGCTGGGGCTTCGGTGGCATGGGCATGCCACGACGCTACGCCCCCCGCCGCGGCAGCACGCGCGCTGATTGTCAATTCATTGCGGAGAAGCGCGCGCGACGCGCTACCGCACGACGAGGTTCACGAGCTTGCCCGGAACCACGATCACCTTCACGACCTCATGGCCGTCGAGGTGCGCGCGGACGTTCGGCGCGGCGCGCGCGAGCGCTTCGAGCTCCTCGCGCGGCGTGTCGCTCGCGGTGAGGACACGGTCGCGCACCTTGCCGTTGACCTGGCAGACGAGCTCGTAGGTGTCGCTCTCCAGCAACGCCGGGTCGGGCGTCGGCCAGGGCTGATCCCACACGCGGCGCCCGGTGACCGTCTCGTAGACCTCACTCGCCGTGTGCGGGGCGAACGGGAAGACGAGCGATGCGGCACACGCGACCGCGAAGCGCAGCACCTCGGGCGACGCCTCGCGGTGGCGGTAGATCTCGTTCACCAGCTCCATCACCGCGGCGATCGCCGTGTTGAACGCGAAGCGGCCGGCCATGTCGTTCGTGACCTTCTCGATCGCCCAGTGCGCCTTGCGCGCGACCGCGAGATCGTCGCCCGAGAGCGTCGCTGCGTCCAGCACGGCGATCTCCCCCGCTCCCAGCTCGACCCCGATCCGCCACAAGCGCGCCAAAAACCGGTGCACGCCCTCGACTCCCTCGTCGGACCAGTCGGCGTCCTGGTCGGGCGGGCCGATGAAGAGGATGTAGCAGCGTGCCGTGTCGGCTCCGTAGCGATCGACGTACGTCGCCGGGCTGATGACGTTGCCCTTCGACTTGGACATCTTCGCGCCGTCGCGCGTGATCATCCCCTGCGTGAAGAGCGCCTGGAACGGCTCCTGCGCGTCGAGCAGCTCCATGTCCGCGAACGCCTTCGTGAAGAAGCGCGCGTACATCAGGTGGAGGATCGCGTGCTCGACACCGCCGATGTACTGGTCGACCGGCATCCACTCGCGCAGCAGCTTGCGATCCCACGCCGCCTCGTCGTTGTTCGCATCGCAATAGCGCAGGAAGTACCACGAGGAATCGACGAACGTGTCCATCGTGTCGGTCTCGCGCAGCGCCGCGCCGCCACAGGACGGACAGTCGACGTTGACCCACTCCTCGACGGCAGCGAGCGGCGACTTGCCCTTCGGCTTGTACTCGGTCACGTCCGGCAGCTCGACCGGCAGCTGATCCTCCGGCACCGGCACCATCCCGCACGTCGGGCAGTGGACGATCGGGATCGGACAGCCCCAGTAGCGCTGGCGCGAGACGAGCCAGTCGCGCAGGCGGTAATTCACCGACGCATGTCCCTTGCCCTCGCGGTCGAGCCAGCGCACGATCGCTTCGAGCGCCTCGCGGTTCTGCATCCCGTCGAAGTCGGGGTGTGAATTCACGAGCGGACCGTTGCCCGCGTAGGGCAGCTCCTCGCCGCCTTCGATCACGCGGCGGATCGGCAGATCGTACGCGAGCGCGAACGCGTGGTCGCGCTCGTCATGAGCCGGCACCGCCATCAGCGCGCCGGTGCCGTACTCCATCAGCACGTAGTCGGCGACGTACATCGGGATCTGCTCGCCGTTGACGGGGTTCGTCACGGTGCGACCGAGCGCGACGCCGGTCTTCACCTTGTCGACGTCGCCGCGCTCCTCGTTGGACTCGTTCAGTGCGTGGTTGACGTAGTCGCGCACGTCCTGCTCGACCGGCGTGCCCTCGACGAGCTTCAGCACGTCCGGATGCTCGGGCGCCATCGCGAAGAACGTTGCGCCGAACAACGTGTCCGGGCGCGTCGTGAAGACGGGGTAGTCGATCCCCAGCTCCTCACAGCGGAAGACGACCTCGGCGCCCTCGGAGCGGCCGATCCAGTTGCGCTGCATCGTCTTGACGTGCTCGGGCCACTCGATCGTCGCGAGGTCCTCCAGCAGGCGATCGGCGTAGTCGGTGATGCGGAAGAACCACTGCTCCAGCTGGCGCGCCTCGACCTCAGCGCCGCAGCGCTCGCAGTGGCCGTCGATCACCTGCTCGTTCGCGAGCACGGTCTGGTCGTTCGGGCACCACTTGACCGCGGCCTCCTTGCGGTAGGCGAGCCCGCGCTCGTAGAGCTTCAGGAACAGCCACTGCGTCCAGCGGTAGTAGCGCGGCTCGTGCGTGCCGAACTCGCGCGTCCAGTCGATCGAGATCCCCCACTGGCGGAACTGGCGCTGGAAGGACTCGACCGAGGCGGCGGTCGACTCGCGCGGGTGGACCCCCGTCTTGATCGCATGGTTCTCCGCCGGCAGGCCGAAGGCGTCGTAGCCCATCGGGTGCAGGACGCGGCGGCCGATGCGGCGGTTGAAGTGCGCTACCGCGTCGCCGAGCGCGTAGTTCTTCAGGTGCCCCATGTGCGGCTCGCCGCTCGGGTAGGGCAGCATCTCGAGCACGTAGTAGGACGGGCGGCCGTCGGGCTCGTTCGAGACCTCCCACGTGTGCTCGGTCGCCCAGACGTCCTGCCACTTCGGCTCGATCGCCTTCGGGTCGTATCGCAGATCGCTCATCGGGGACGACAGGCTACCGTGGAGGGATGCGTCGCCTGTCGCTCATGGTGGGCGCGATCGTGCTCGTCGACATGGCGTTCTACGCCGCGATCACGCCGCTGTTGCCCGTCTACGCGGACCGCTTCGAGCTGTCGAAGACCGGTGCGGGGATCCTCGCCGGCTCCTACGCGGCCGGGACGCTGCTCGGCTCGCTGCCGAGCGGCTGGATCGCCGCGCGTGCCGGCTCGCGCCGGACGGTGCTGCTCGGGCTCGTGCTGATGTCGCTCGCGAGCGTCGGCTTCGCCTTCGGGACGAGCGTCGCCGTGCTCGACACGATGCGCTTCCTGCAGGGCGTCGGCGGGGCCTGCACGTGGGCCGGCGGGCTCGGCTGGCTGCTGACGGTCACGCCTGCGGAGGATCGCGGCAAGACGATCGGGACGGTGTTGAGCGCGGCGCTCGTCGGGCTCCTGATCGCACCGGCGCTCGGGTCGCTCGCGCGCTCGGTGGGCCAGCGCGGGCCGTTCTGCGCGGTCGGGGTGCTCGGCCTCGTGCTGATCGCCGTGGCGCTGCGCACGCCGGCACCGCCGCGCGGGCCGGTCCGCCGCCGAGCGCTCGCGACGTCGGTCGGCGACGCGCGGGTCGTCACCGGGATGGTGATCGTGACGGTCGCGGCCGTCGTGTTCGGCGTGATCGACGTGCTCGCGCCACTGCGGCTCGACGCGCTCGGCGCCGGCGGCTTCGCGATCGGCGCGACGTTCCTCGTGGCGGCGGCGGTCGAGGCGGTCGTGCAGTACCTCGTCGGGCACGCGACCGATCGCTTCGGTCGCTCGCGGCCGGTGCGCGTGTCGCTGATGGTCACGATCGTGTTCTTGCTCGTCCTGCCGCTGCCCACGGCGGTCCTGCCGTTCGCGATCGTGCTGACGATCGGCTGCACGGCGGCCGGCGTGATCAACACCCCGGCGATGACGCTGATCTCCGACGGCGTCGCGGACGTCGGGATCGACCAGGGCTTCGGCTTCTCGCTCGTGAACCTGACGTGGGCGGGCGGGCAGGTGACGGGGACCGTCGCCGGCGGCGCGCTGGCCGGCGCGACGAGCGACACGGTGCCGTACCTGCTGCTGGCGGCGCTGTGCGCGGCGACGTTCGGCGTGCTGCGGCGCGGCTGGCTGTCGCTCGGAAGCCCGGCGCCGGCCGAGGCCGCGGCTGCATAGTCCCTCGCTGCCGCACGCTGGCGCGCGCGATAGACTTCGCGGTCCCGGGGCTATAGCTCAGCTGGGAGAGCGTCGCGCTGGCAGCGCGAAGGTCGTCGGTTCGAGCCCGACTAGCTCCATTGGACGAAAGCCTCGTGTTTGCGGGGCTTTTGTCGTTTCCGGGGTCGAGCTTCCCTCCCCCGCGCTTGGAGGGAGTACCAGTCGGGAGTACCAAAGTGGACAGACCACGGCTTCGACCCCCAGCCGCTTCGGCCACATGTCGTGAGTTGCGCTACGAATCACTTGGCGCGCTGACACCGCCGCACCCTCATTCAGACTGTCTCCACATGGAGACGGTTCTCGGTGCAGCAGGACTCGCAGTCGCACTGATCCTTCTTTGGACCGGTCTGCGCCGGGTCGAGGTCAGTTCGTTCTACGGCACCGTGCTGACCGTTATCGATTTGGCTCTGTTCCTTGTCTCCATCATCGCGTTGGGCTTGATAGGAGTGGGGGTTTTCATCGCCGTCAGCTCAACGGCAATCGTCGTCTGGTCCGTCGTGCTGGCGGTCAAAAAACAGTCGATTCTTGTCAATGCGTCGACACAAGGCGTCATCAGCACCGAGGAAGCCGAGGACCTCTACGGTTGGATGGGTCAGGAGAAGAGCTTTTCAGCCATGAGACCCCTGACCCGAGCAGAACTCGTGCGAGTGCTTGCCGCAAGGACACACACGCCATCAGAAATTCGGGCGATGGCTGTACCGATCGCACAGCTCTCGGCAGTGTTCGACTGCGATCCCATCTGGCTCGCCCCGCGCTATGACCGACTCGTTCGCGGCTATGGACGCAGTGCCCATCAGGCCACCGAGGTCGCGGATGAGCTTTCGCGCATCACGAAGGCCACGGCCGCATCTTTCGAAGAGACGGTCGACGCGCTGTTGCTTGTTGTCGATGACACTGGTGGCGACGGCGATCCTGCCCCTGACGGCGACGTGTCGAGCACGCAGTTCCTGGAGACTCTGCGGGCCGTCACAGAACTTCGAGTCGCCGAAGACGGAGCACAGGGAGTGCGGCTGAATGGTGGGCCGATGGACGGCTGGCTGACATTGCCGCACGCACCGTGCCTCCGAGCAGATTGGCACAAGACGTGGCCGCCAACGTTGAAGCAGCACAACAAGCCCGGGCGATATCAACTCGCGGGGGACCGCGGTTGGGCAGACTGGGTTCCGCTGGCAGAGCCACGATGAGTCCACGGGCGAAGACGTCAGGGGATGCCGCCGACATGAAACGTAAGCTCTAGCCGTGGCGCCCCCTTTCAAGATCCAAAGCGTCGAAGACACTGGGCCTACCGACAACTCCGGCGACGATTCGCTGTGGGTTGCTTGGATAGCCGAGCCCGGACGAGCACCCGAGCGCCTGCTTTTCTCGCTGGCGGCCCGGTTCGGCCCCGTAACGGCCGAGCACATGTGCGAACTGATTGGGCGACAGGCCCAGCTGTTCGCGAACGACCGGGGCGCGCTCGCGCAGTTTCAGGAATTGTCGGTTCCTCATCCTGATGGCCAGGAAGAGCGCCGAGCAATCGTGCTGCGTGCCGACATACTGCCCCAGCCCGCACGCGCTCTGCGGATGTGCTGATCAGGGCCGGCGAGAACCCGCCAGCGCCACAGTGGCTATTTGATGTCTTTCAGAAGTTCCGCCGGTGCCATTCCTAGTCCCCGAGCGAGTCGCGTGACGACACGTACTCCGGGATCGCGGCGAGCTGATTCGAGCCGGCGGATCTCAGCGGGGTCCATACCGACATGCTGAGCAAGGGCTTCTTGAGAAAGCCGCTTCTTCTCGCGAGCGGCGCGAAGGTTGGTCCCGAAGTGCGGGAGTGGATCGTTGTCCGGCATCGTCAGGTCGAATTCGACCCAGGACCGATCAATCCCAGGACGGATCAGTCCTGAGCGCTTGAAGCCGGACAGCCGATCCCGACTAGTAGCTCTGCCGGCGTCGTGTCGAGCCCGGCGGCGAGGCGTGTGAGGATGCGAACGCCGGGGTCTCGCTTGCCCGCCTCAAGACGCCGGACCTCAGCCGGGTCCATGCCGGCGCGCAACGCCAGTGCTTCCTGCGACAAGCCGCACTCCTCACGGATGCGACGCAGGTTGGCGGCGAACACCGTCAGCGGATCGTCCATGCGCGCACCCTTCGCACTTGCGCTCCGAGTCGCAAGGACTTATAAGTCCTCTACACAGGATCGATCAGTCCTGCTAGGGGTCGCGAATCACAAGGGGCACGAGATGGGATACGAGCCGACGTTGCAAGTACGGAGCCGCGCGCACCAGCGTGCAATGGGCGCCGCAGTGCGTGAGCTGCGCGGCCGTCGCGGGTTCACGCAAGAGGGTCTCGGGTTCGAGGGTGGGCTTCATCGCAACTATGTCGGTGCGATCGAGCGTGGAGAGATCAACCCGACGCTGCGCGTCCTGCTCAAGCTGTGTCGTGGGCTCCGCGTAACGCTCCGCGAGCTGGTCGATGTCTACGAGCGCCAAAAGGCCGAGCAACGCAGTTCACAGGCTGCCTGAGCTATCCCTGGTTGGTGTGACAGTGCGACACAGTGCATCTAGTCTGCGCTGATTCTGCTGTGACAGACCAGGCTCGGTCGGGCCCTGTGCGGCGACTCAGGCGTGCGTCGGACCGACGTGTGCGCCTGGGGCGCTGGCAGCACGACGGAAGGTCAGCTTAGGGTTGAGCCTATATAGGATCTGCCCTATAATTTTCGGGGATGGGAAAGCAGCCGCGAGTCTTCGAGGATCTCGACACCGCCCACCTGTGGCTGGCGGCGACGTTCGCGGATTGGGTGGGCGAGCTGACCGAACCTGAGCGCGACGCACTCGCTCTGTACAAGGGAGAGGGATACCGCGAGGTCAACCGGGCTCTGCGCGGGGCTGTCGAGATGACCGAGCAGGTCGAGACGACGGTCGAGGATCTCGACGTAGCGATCGCGCGTATGGCGCTCCCCGAGTCGGTTGTCGTCTGGCGTGCAATCGCGCTGCCGCAGCTTGCGCAGGCGCCCGACGATCTCGTTGACGACGTGATCGAAGAAGCCGCCTACATCTCGACCTCGCTACTGCGCAGCGTGGCCGTCGACTTTCTGCAGACGTGCGCCAATGCAGGTGACGGTGTGCTCGAACGGGTCACGCTCGCTGGTGGCGTGCATGTCGCGATCCCCGTTCGCGCCGCCGCTCCGGACCTGATCCACGAACTTGACGAAGCCGAACTGCTGCTCGCGCGTGGCACGCGCCTGCGCGTCACTGCCGACCGGCGTGAGCGGCCCTACCGTACTCTCGACCTGGAGGTGCTCCCATGACCAAGCGAGCCGACCGAGCTGACCGCTTCGTCTCCGACGCCGACGCGTTCACGCTGCATCGCGCGCCCGGCAAGCCACCGATCCCCGGCATCCCGCGACAGACGATCCAGCCCGACGCCGACAGCCCACGCCGCTCGCTGGGGCTCGGCACCGTCCGTCGCGCACGTCACGTCAACCAAGCCGCCGTCGCCCAGCGGATGGGCGTCGCCCAACCGACCGTCTCGGAGATCGAGCGGGGAGCAGACCCAAAGCTCTCGACAATCATCGGCTACCTGCTCGCGCTGGACGCAAGCAAGGTCACGATCGTCGCCAACTTCGACGACGGCGAGATCGCCCTGCCGGTGGACATCGCGCTCGAAGCATGACGAGCGGCGCGCACTGACTGGCGCCCGCCGCTCTGGGGCGACGTAGGTTCAGCAACGTATGCCGTCCGCGATAGATATCTCGCCGCATCTCGACATCACTGGTATCGCGACGATGTTTCTTGCGGCTGCGACGGCGGGTCTTGCCTGGTGGACGCGGCGAGCTGTCGATCAGGGCGCGATCGAGGTCGAGCGCGCACATCGGCCTGTCGTCGTGCCACTCCCCGATCCGGTGAAGGGCATCGGCGAGGCGCTACAGGCCCGCCAATGGCCGAGGGTCACTCCTGGAGACAGGGGCAAGAGCCTCTTTGTGGCCGTTCGCAACGTCGGTATGGGGCCCGCGCTGGACGTGCGTGCGACTGTTCAGTTCGGCGATGAGGACGGGAATCCGTCTACCTCCGGAATCGCGCAACAGCCGTCGGTCACCGAGATTGCCGCGCTAGCTGCCGGACCGATGGAAGTGCTCATGTTTGAGGTCGTGCCTGTCACGAGCCTGATCGGCTTCCGGCTCACTATCGAGTATTCGGATGTCGCCGGCGCCCGCTGGCATACACGCACCCGCTTTTCCAACTTCCAGAGCGCTTACGTCGATTTGAGCATCGAAGCTATCCGCGCTTAGCGGACATCGTCCTCACGGTCGCGTGCGACGAGAGCGGCAGGGTCAACGCCGCTCCGCGCGCACATCACGCAAGGCGCGAACGGCGAGGTGGGTGGCGTCCTCGTCACTCATGGCATTGCGACGCTGAACCTCGCCCAGGGTGTCGAAGCCGAGATCGATCCGCGCCAGCTCCTCGAGCAGAGACCGATCGTCCTTGCCCGGACGCCGCGCACGCAGCTTGGCGAGGAGCTCGCTGTCGAAGTCAATCCTCGTCGTGGCGGCCATGCCGCCCAGCGTAGCGCCGCTCGGCGCTAGTTCCGAGCCTCGCGCCTCATGCAGCGGTCACGATTCGGGCCGTCGAGAACGCACCACGAGGACGAGGCACCCCGAGTGCCTCGCCAGCGTTTTCGGCGATTTGAGGTGAGGCACCCTGGGTGCCTCATTCGCCCATCAGACGGGGATTTTCGGAGGCACCCAGGTGCCTCGCTTTGCGTCTCGTTCCTGGGCTCTCGAAACCATTGGTTTGCTGGGCTTCTGTTGGTCGAGGAAGGGGGTGTCCGCCCGCTACGCGCCCGGACACCCCCTTCCTCGACCTGCCATCTGAAGATGGATCAGACCAGGTCTGAACAGAAGCCAGCAAAGAGGAGAAGGGAGCCCAGGAACGAGACGCAAGACAGGTGGGAGATGCACTGAGGATTTAGGGGGTCGTGAGGAAACGGGTGGGCCTGTGGGACGGGTTCGCCTTGTTGGTGGTGATGAGAAATGAAAGAGAAGTGAGGAAGGGAGCGGGGCCGGCGGTCGGGGTGTCGGCGATGGGACGAGCCGGTGACGACGAGCGAGCGCCGAGAGCGCCGGTGCGGCGGTTGACACGCGAAGACGTAATGACCGCGAGCGAGGTAGCCATGATGCTCGCGTTGCCGAAGTCAACGGTGTACGAGCTGGCGAGACGTGGAGAGCTGCCGTGCGCTCGACTCGGACGCACACTCCGCTTTCTGCGCGACGACATCGAAGGGCGACTGCGCGGGCTGTAGCCCCGCCACGCCACGACTTCCTCAGCGGCAGCCGCGGCCAGGCCCCAGCGCGACGCTCAGCTCACACCCTCGCGCGCTACGGCTCCAGCCCGTGCGCCGCGTTCATCGCAGCCACGGCGCCGGCGTCGAGCTTGGAGTGCAGGTAGCGGTTCGTCGTCGCGAGGTTCGCGTGCCCGTAGAAGTCGCGGATCGTGATGAGGTCGACGTTGTTGCGGGCCAGAACCGACCCGGCCGCGTGCCGAAGGCCGTGCAGCCGGATAGGGCGCAGGCCGGCGGCGCTGGTTGCCCGCTTGTAGCGGCGGCGCAGAGCGGAGCCGTCGAGGCGCTCGCCGAAGCGGTTGCAGGACACGTAGTCGTCGGGCGAGCTGAACTCCTCGCGCTGGCACGCCGCCGGCGCCGGCCTCGCTCCCCACGCTGCCTGCGCGACGACATCGAGGCGCGACTGCGCAGCGTGTAGGAGGCTTCGCGGTGCCTAACGAGGCTTCGCGATTCGATCGTCGGCGAACGCTTGAGGCAGGAGGCGGGACGGTCTGCTTACGTGACCGGGACGCTGACGGTCGGTCCGAACGACACGGCCGGGGTCTCGATGTACACGACCACGCGCCGCACGGACCGTCTCCCGGGATGGAGCGTGACCGCGAAGCGGCTGCGGCCACGGCCGGTGACGATCCGGTGAACGCGTGTATAGCCGGGTCTCGTGTAGACGGTGAAGCGGGTTCTCTCGGCCGGTGCGGCGGTCCGCCATGTGACGCGGATCTGGCCGCCGTGGCGCATGGCTGCCAGGTCGATCACGCGCGGAAACGGCGGCGGGTCCGCGATCCGCGGTGGCGTCAGCTCAAGCTGCTGAGCGAGCGGTCCTCCAGGCGTACACGCAATCACGTCGATCGGCGTGCGCGGCCGGTCGCGCACGCCGGCTGCGTTGAAGCCGTACAGGCGTGGAGGGCGCAGCTCGGCGCTGCCACCCGCAGGCACCGTTGTGGACGCGGCGACCCAGATCGCCTCGCCCCCGCCGCCGAAGCCCGATCTCGGCAGGCTGCGCGCCCGGGCGAGCACGCGCACGTCGCACGCCGCCTCGCAGCGCACGCGCACACGGAGCTGCTGACCGGGCTGCAGAGCGCGGGACCCGACAAGGCTTGCCGACAGATGCGGCGCCGCCAGCGCCGGCGTTGCCTGTGCCTCGCCATCCACGAGCCGGCTGCGCGCCAGGTGCACGCGCCCATCCCCGCTCGGCAACGTCGATTTCGTGATCACGCGTGCGCGGGCGTTATCACTCCACGCGACGGCGATCTGGCCGTCCGCCAGTGTGACCGGGGCGGCGGCCGCCGCCGAGCGACAGGGGCCGCCGAGTCGCTGCGGCGGCTCCATCCCGCCCGAGAGCGTGCCGCGGGCGGCGTACGCAGTGGCCAGGCGATGACCGCGCGCCTCGTCGACCCAGCTCAACACGACCTCACCGCCCGTGCCGAGCATGGCCCTCAGCCCCCGGCCCACGCGGTCGTCCGGCGCAGCAGACGAAATGGCGCTGACGTTGAGCGAGTCGCCCGACGACCGTGCGAGCGGCACGACGGTCGCCCAGCGCCCGAAGGTGCCGCCCGGCGAACGCAGCGAGGCGAACACCGAGCGCTCGTCGTTGCGGTAGGCGACCACCGCGCCGCCGTCGGGGGCGAGCGCAACCGCGAGATCTTCAGCGGCTCCGGCCCTGGGCAGCTGCACGCGAGCGAACCGAGTCCGACCTGGAGGCCGCTCGTATGCCTCCACCCCGTCAGGCACATCGGCCGTCAGCAGTGCGTGGCCGTCCGGCAATACCGCCAGCGCAACATGCGAGCCGAGCCCGCGCGCCACCCGCCGCGCCAGTCCAAAGCGGCCGGCGGGCGTGGCGCTGGCGACTTCCAGCACGTACTCCGAGGGTCCAGGAGTCCAGCGCACGCCCTCGGAGCGTGTCTCTTGCAGCCAGGCGACAGTCGCGCGACCGGCAGCGTCGATCCCGACACCCGGACGCTGCTGGATGCCACCGGGACGACCAAGGTTCGATGGGCGGCCGAACGACGCCCCGGTGTACGGCCGCACTGCCGCATACAGCCGCTCGTCTGATCCCTTGAGCGGCATCTCGCTCCACATAACGACCGCCTCGCCTCCGGGCGCGAGCGCGACCACCGGCTCGCTCACGACGCGACCGTGAGTGGTGCGGATCGTCGTGGACGGCCCGCCGGGCGACGCCACACGCAGCGCCACGTCAGACCAGCCACCCCCGCGGACTCGCTCCCACGAGACCAACAGCGGCGCTACGCCACTCGCGCCGGCGAGCGCTCCACACTGGTCGGGCCCACCAAGCGAAGTGGAGGCGCCCGGCAGGAAGGCATGCAGGCCAACGCTAAGCAGGTTGGTAGCCGCGGTCGTGAGGCTCCGCGCGTCGAGCAGCGAGACCTGCCCCGGACTCGCAGCGCGCAGGCAAGCGGCGACCCGTCCGTGCGGCACGTCGTAGCCGGCCGACTCGAACCACGCGCCGGCTGGAGCGGCGAGGACGAGAAGGAGCAGAATCGTCAGCAGCGCCGCCCGTCGCATCGGCGCATCAAAGCAGGCCGCTCACCCCGAAGGCGCAGGTGGGCGACCGCTCAGCGGACGGGCAGCGCGGCCAGCGCCCCTTTTTACTGTGGCTCGATGCCGTGCGCCGCGTTCATCGCGGCCACGGCGCCCACGTCGAGCTTGGAGTGCAGGTAGCGATTCGTCGTCGCGAGGTTCGCGTGCCCGTAGAAGTCGCGGATCGTGATGAGGTCGACGTTGTTGCGTGCGAGCACCGACCCGGCCGCGTGCCGGAGCCCGTGCAGCTTGAGCGGGCGCAGGCCGGCGGCGCTGGCCGCGCGCTTGTAGCGTCGGCGCAGCGCCGAGCCGTCGAGCCGTTGGCCGAAGCGGTTGCACATTACGTAGTCATCCGGTGAAGCGAACTCGTCGCGCTGCCCGAGCCGCGCAAGCGCCTCAGCAGCGGGGCGGGCGACCGGAACGTCGCGTGTGCGCCCGCTCTTGGGCGCCTTCTCGACCCCCGCGCTCACGGCCTTCTCGACGGTCACGATGACGCCGGAGAGATCGGGCAGGAAGCGGACATGACGCCAGCGCAGTGCAAGCAGCTCACCGAGCCGCAGACCCGAGAAGAACATCAGCGCGAACGCCGCCGCGTCCTGCTGATCCTCAGCGGCACACGCTGCCAGCTCGTCGGGGCCCTCGGCTACCGCGTGGCCCTTGTAGTGCTTTGGCGCGCGGTGCTTGCCCTGCTCGCACACGCGGACGAGGGCTTCGATCTCCTGGCGCTCGTAGTGGTCGAGCGGCGCGGGCGGCGGCTGAAAGCGCTTGTCGGTGCCGCTGACCGGGTTGACCGTCACCTGATCTCCATAGGTGTCTGGCCGCATCGCATAGTTGAAGATCGCGTGCAGCAACGCGCGGTACTTGTTCACGTTCGGCGCCGGCATCCCCTCGGCGTCGAGATCGCCCAGGAACCGCGACATCTCACGGGTGGTGATCTCGGCCACCGGCTTGTCGCCAAAGCGCTCCATGATCCGGCCGCGTGTGACGCCGCTGCCACGCTTGTGCGGCTCGCCGGGCTCGCACAGGAGCGACCGATTGTCTCGCAGAGTCGCGGGCGCAGCTCCCTTCACATCGCGCTTCCACGTCAGCCACTCGCCGGCGAGCCGGCGGAACGTCACCGCCTCGCCGAGCGCAGCCACCTTCGCGGCCTCGGCCCGTTCGCGCTCGACCTGCTCGACTGTCTCGGCGGCGGCAACGTGGACTGTGCGCGGATCGAGCCAACCGGCGGGCGTGTGCCCGCGGCGCTTGCGCCACTCGCCGCTGCGCGGGTCGCGCTCCAGCCACGCCTGTCCGAGCCGCCGCTTGAGTTGACGACCGCCGGAGTCACGCCACTTCGCCTCGTAGTAGACGCCCTCCCCCGTCTTCGACGGGACCACGACGATTGCTGGCGCGACCACGCTCATAGCGCTCAGCGTACACCGCCCGCGAGCAGGGAGTACCACGAACATGGACGGGAGTACCAGCCTGCCTAGGGAGTACCACAGGGAGTACCAAACCCGCTAGATCGCCCGTGAATACGACGCTTTCAGACAAACGAAACCACCCATAACATCGCGTTTCGGACGTTCGTCTTCGTACTGGCAGCGCGAAGGTCGTCGGTTCGAGCCCGACTAGCTCCACTGAACTGGTCGTCGCGCAAACCATTGGCGTGGCGATGCGGTAGGTGGGCAGGATCTCTGCGCGGGAGTTGACGCGCAGCTCTTGGATGAGGATGCGCAGGAGCGCCTTGGCGTGTTCCGGGTTGCCTTGGCGGATGGCGTCTTCGAGGGCGTTGGCGGTGGCGTGCAGCTCGGGGGTGTCGGGCGTGTGTGGCGTTTCTGCGGCCAGCTCGTGTGCGAGTTGCTGGTCTTGGTCGCGGAGGCTGTCGAGCTTGGCCTGGAGGGCGTCCATGCGGCTTTGGAAGCCTTTGGCGTCGAGGTCGCCGTTCTCGAAGGCGTCGAGGTAGCGGTCCGTGCCCCGCCGAACGCTACGGCCTCGCCGCCGTCGCGGAGATCAACGCATGACCGGCGACCTCGCCCGGGCGACCGCTACGAACTCGACGCCGAAGACCAGTTCATCGCCGGACTCGTCGGCGAGTACACCACCCGCCGGGAGCGCGGCGCCCCGCCCCGCGCCCACAACCTCATCGCGCGCGCCGAGGAGTTCAGCCTGCGCGCCGTCGACTGCTCATGGTCCTGGCCGCCTACGAGACCTCTCGCGCCGACGCTGAACGGCGGCGCGGGCGCCAGCTCTCGTGTCAATACTCTCTCGCCCGTGGATCTGATCCAGCGCATCGAGGCCGGTCAGGGCGAATTCCTGGTCTTCGCCCTGACCCCGCCGCGGCACGACACGGATTGCGAGCGCGCGCAGGAGATCGCCGACACGACGGTGGCGCGGCTGCGCCCGCTGGGCCTGGACGGGCTGATCCTCTACGACATCGATGATGAGACGGATCGCAATCCGGCCGAGCGGCCGTTTCCGTTCATGCCGACGCTGGATCCCGCCGACTTCCTTGCCGACCACCTCGGAACCTGGGAGACACCGGTCATCGTCTACCGCGCGGTCTCCAAGTACGACGCCCAGAATCTGCGTGCGTGGCTCGCCGCGCAGGATCCGGCGCGGCTGATGAGCGTCCTCGTCGGCGCCGCGTCGAGCAGCACGCAGGCCCGGACGTCACTCAAGGACGCCCACGTGCTCCGGCGCGAGGCCAACCCGAACCTTGCGACGGGCGGCGTGGCGATCCCGGAGCGCCACAGCCGCCGAGAGGACGAGCACCTCCGGCTCCTCGCCAAGCAGGACGCCGGGTGCCGGTTCTTCGTGACGCAGGTTGTGTACGACATCAACGCGGCCAAGAACCTCGTGTCCGACTACCACTACGAGTGCCAGGTCCGCGGGATCCCCCACGCGCCGTTCGTCTTCACGTTCTCGGTCTGCGGGTCGATGAAGACCCTCGACTTCCTGCGCTGGCTGGGGGTCGACGTGCCGCGGTGGATCGAGAACGACCTCAAGCACGCCTCCGACCCGCTCGCGGCCTCGTACCAACAGGCGCTCGCAACGGCGACTGAGCTGATGGCGTATTGCCGCACGCTGGGCGTGCCCTTCGGGATCAACGTGGAGAGCGTGTCGATCCGACGGGTCGAGATCGAAGCCGCCGTGCAGCTCGCGCACGAGCTTCGGGCAGGACTCCGGCGCTGATCCGTCTTCGGCGACGCCGACGGCAAGCCGCTGACCGACAAGACCGGACAGCTGCGGATGCGCCTCTTCGAGCACGACGGCAGCACGCGGATGGAGCTGCGCGACCAGGTTCGGCCACTGCCCTGGACGCGATCGATGGGCGGTCAGCACCCAATCGCGCTTTGCCTGCGCGCGAGTGATCAGTGCCCGAGAGGCACGACGGCTAGCACCACCTACCTCACCCCGCCACCAGCGCAGGTGCGACGACCGCATGGTTTGCGCGACGCCAAGTTCTCTCCATAGAGAAACCGCTCCCCCCCCCGTAGAGAGGTCGTTTTCGGCGGGCTTGCGGTACAAGCTCCGGCCGCGACGCGTTTGCTGTCATGGACCGGTGCCGCCGCCGAACCAGTTGCTCCTGACCACGGAACGCAGGTAGTCGGCGAATTCGTCCAGCTTGAAAGCGGGTCCGCTGACCGAGAACGTGAGACGAACGCTCAGCAGACGGGGCTTTTCTTCAATGGTGCAGTTGAGACCTCGCCGTTGCGCGAAGTCGCGAAGCGGTCGTTCGACCAGCGGCCGGTCGAGTCGCCCGACGAGACAGGACAGCTCTCGCGTCTCCTCCCGCATGGCCTCGCGCTCGCGGGGGTCGTCCCGCTCGTCATCCGGGCCAGTCAGCGGCGGGTCGACTTGGCGCCACGCTCCCAGGCCCTCGCTCCACCGACTGACACTGATATCAGCGCCGAGCCCGACGGCATGCGCGAGACGCTCGACTGTCATGCGTGCGCCATCGATGCCGGATCTGCTGGATGCGTAGACGAACAGCGCGTCGTCGCGGCGTGAGAGCACGACCCCGACCGGCAGCAAGCCCCCAACCTCGCTTCCGAGAACCCGCTCGCGACCGCGCAACCGCTCGAACACGTCCGCGACGCCATGCGGCACATCGAACGCCGCTCGCAGACGCCAATCCTGATCGAGCCTCGCCGAGCCCTCCGTTCCCCACCCCGGCAAGAAGAACCACAACACCCGCCGCAGCGCCGCACGCATGCCGAGCAAGGTACCGGCGCTCGACAGACATCACTCCGGTTCGCGGTGCTACCCGACGACGCCGCATCCGGACCCTTCCGCGACAGCTCACACACCGAGCACCGGCGGCGCAACCGCACGATTTGCGCGACGCCAAGTCTCTCCATCGGAACGGAAGCGCTGCGGATGCGGGGGCTTTCTGGATGCTACGCCCGCGTCGGCGAGATGCGCTTCGAGTCTCGGCGCGCGGGTGCGATGCCACAACTCATCCTTGGAGAGAGTGCGATGGACGCTGTGCCCCTATCGGCGTTCGCCGATAGCGCCGGGATCGGGACGCCTCGACGAGCCGACGGTCGCGCGACACTAGGTTGCTCTTCACTCTGTCGGATCAGGGGCAAACCAAGCATCCACCGGAGGGACATCGAAGTCGAAGAGTCGGTATCCGGGGGGCGCCAAGTCGATCGCGATTGACGTTCTGCCGTCTATGACCACAGGGTCCGGACGGATGCGCAAGGCGTGACCATCGTCTTTGAGCTCGGCGATCGACGAGACGAAATGGGCAACTCCCGGCCTCGCCCACTCGCTGAGTGGTCCGTCGCTCTCAAGCATCGTCGGGAAGTCGCCCTCGACCGCTTCCAGAGCGCATTCGACTCCGCGCAGGAATGGCTCGAAGGCACGTGCAGTCAACAACTCGCTCAGCGTAAGCGCCCACCACTCGGGGTCGCCCTCGGCGAGGACCGCGACCGGCAAGATCCCGAGGCGACCGAACGGCAGATCCTCTTCGTTGCCGAACGCCGCTGCCCAGTAGATACGCCACGTGTTGGCCGAAACGGCGTCGTACCCAGCCGCACTGCGGAACAGCTTGATGAGATCGTTGGGGGCTGCTGCGTGGTCGAGACTGCGTGAGACCTGCTCGGCTGCCGCCGGCATGCGCGCTTGCGCGTCAGCGCCGGCTGCCCGGCTCGCGAGCACGGCCGTTACTGCCCACGCCCACGCGCTGCCGTGAAGCTTCGGAGTGGTCACTGAGGTGAGCGGCAGGCACGCCTGCACGTACTGCCCGGCCAAGACCAAGCAGATGCCGAGCCTGAGTCGCAAGTGATCTTCGGCGGGATGACGTCGAACCAACTCCGTCAAGGAGTTCACAGCCTGGTCGTAGTCGGCCACCGACTGGTATGCACCGACGAGCCGTACCAATACATGGTCCTCTATCTCCGTCACATGCTCCGAGCCCGCTGCAAACGTGTATTGCTCTATGGCACGTGCAGGCCGCCCGACCCGGAACATCAGGTCGGCAAGGTCAAATGCCACCTCGGGCCTGAGCAGGCGACCTAGGCGCGCATCTTGGACGTAGTGCCCATGCAGGCGAGCCCGCTCCTCGTCCGACATCCGTGCCTCGAATGCTTTGAGGGTCATGAGCACGCTGTGTGCCGCACCTCGGAGCTCGTCATCGCCCTGCTCGAGCCATGTCTCCGCAAGCTCGAAGGCGACGTCGAACCGGCCGGCCTGCGCGATCGTGTAGGCGGGATTGACAAGCGGGTTGGATCGCTCACCGCCGTCGCTCTCCCGGCACGCTCCGGCGAGCAGCAGCGATTGCGCGCCGTGGACAGCGATGAGCGAGAGGCCTATCTCGGTGTGTCCCCCGTTGCACAGCAGGAGGCCAAGCGCGCTCGCCGCCTCCGAAACGAGATTCAACGGGCGCTGCTCTTCGAGTTGCGCGAACGAAAGGGTCGCGCGTCCCAACCGTACCCGCAGTGAGTCACGGCCGAGGACCACCCGAGCCTGCATAACCGTTGGGAGGTTGGCGATGCGGATCGAGCGTGAATCGACCCGCTCCAACCATGCCGCCATGAACTGACGTCGCTGCGCCTCGCCAAGGTCTTTCGATGGGTGCGACTCGAAGTGAACGTCGATCGGTGTGCTCAGCACGCCTCCGCGCGCTCGCTCACAGAAGACAACCTCTTCAAGCATGTGCGGAGGGTCCCCTGCATTGAAACGATCCGACGGCGCCATCCGGAAGCTCTCGACCTTCGGCGTGTGGCGCCGCGGGAAGGGATGATGCAGGTGTGCCCACTTCCAGTAGAGCCTGTCCGCCGGTGCGATCCACAGAACGACCATCGTCGGCACCGGCAGACGGTTCCAATAACCGAGATGCTCTGGCCGTATGCGAACGGAGATGCCCTGCCGCGTTGGCAGCCGGTCAGTCGACTTCAGCTGCACGAAGAAGAAGTGGCCCGTCGGGCGCCCGTCGCCCGTGAAGATCTCGATGCGGAGATCGAGCCCATAGTCCTGTACGATCTGCTCGACCGTCCACTGCGATGGGAGTACACGGCCCAGGGCGAAGCGCGCCTGTTCGGCGATTTGATGTGAGCGCGGCCGGTTGGTCATCGCATTCAGTGCCGTTGGCAGCCGATGGCAGGCATCAAGAGAGGCGGCCCAACGTACTGCTTTGCGCCTCTGACAGTAGGCACTACCGTCGCCGAAACCGGCCTGTGTTTCCAGTTCACAGGGTCGTCGACCAGGATTCTGGACTGTCGACCCGTTTGAAGCGCCTGGCTTGCTCACGCGAGCGACAACCGCGAGGCGATCACGCGGTTTGCGCGACGCCAAGTTCTCTCCATAAATCCCGACTCAACGCGAGCCGGGTCCATGGTGATCCGATCGCGGGCTGGCGGTGTGCCTCGGTATAGTCTGCGCCGCATGAATGTCAGGCGACGAGGCGGGCCCGGGGTATTGGTGCTGACGCTGCTGCTCGGGCTCATCAGCCTGACCGGCTCGGCCAGTGGAGCCACCCCGTGCTCTGAGATTCCGACCGTTGGCGGAATTCCCCCATGGGGCTTTCATACGGGCCCGTACAACACGCGGGCGAGCAGCTTCGCCAAGGGCCACGGGCGCATCAACCTCGCCGCCGACACGGTCTCGGGGGTCATCTGCCAGCAGGATCGGGCCGGCGTGATCATCATGTCGGTCAAGCACCACCTCGTGTACCACTCGCACTACGCGAGAATGTGGGGCTACCCGGGGAACATCATGAAGATCAAAGTCCGGGTCACGAAGAGCACCGACCCGAAATGCGCCGTCGGCACAATCGGTCGCGCAACGCTCTTCGCCAGCTACAACGACGTGCGCAGCGACAGCGTCCGGTTCTTCTTCCCCGCCGCCTGCAAGGATCAGGACCACCTCTACCACGGGCCCCAGGTCAACAACCAGGTCCCGCCGCTCTAGCCACCGTCCGAGGAGTCGCACAGCACCGTTCGGACACCGCGGGTAGAGACGCAGTCGCGGGCACACCTTGCGTGCGCCTCACGTCCTGTCGATAAGGATGAGCACATGGACTCTGAACGGTTGCGACCTGGGCTGTGGCCGCTGCTGGTGCTCGGGATCCTGCTCGCGCTTGGGGACCTTTGCGTGTTCGCGCTCGCCGAGATCGCCTGTGCCATCAGCGAAAACGCACAGCCCAGCATGTTCTGCGTCCAAGATCGAGGACAGTTTGCCCTGACGATCCCGGCATTCGGCGCGGTGGTGGTGTCGCTCAGCATTGTCGGCGCTCGGCGCTGGCGACGAGTGTGGATCTTCGTATTCGGCGCCGCGGTGTCGATCGGCGCGGCGCTTTACGTGATCGACCGATACCTGGGGTGGCCCTCGTGATCTTGAAAAAGCGGCGGCTCGCCAAGGAAGGCGCGGGTCAGCCGCGTCGACAACCGTCGACGTGCAATGCCTGCCCGACGTTGAGGACCCGGCCGTCTTGCCCGCGAAAGCCGACCGACGCCGTTGCGGCCTTCGGCTTCGCGGCGCACAGATCCGAGACGACCCTGACCGGGCCGCTCCTGCCCGAGCCGAGCCGGAGCGTGAACGTCGTGATCGCCGCGTCGGGGATCGTGTCGAACGACAACGCCAGGCGCTTGCGCCGCGAGATCGAGAGCTTCCCGGTCAGATCCAGGCTCACCGGTCCCCTGAGCGCGATCATCAGATCCGGGGTCGCACGCGCGGGGTTCTTCACGAAGTACACGCGGCCCCGGAGCGGCTTGCGCAGCAGCGGCGTGACCACGATCGCGACGCCGACCCTGGCCTTCGCGGTGCATCGTGCGGCCTCGTAGCTCGCCAGGCTGCAAGCCCGCTTCACGCCCGGCAGCACGGCGCGCAGCGTGCCCGGCAGCCCCACGGTGACCGATCGGAGATTGGTCTGCCCCGGCGTCTGCCTGAAGGTCGCGCTCAGGGTGTGGACGCCCCCGCCTTCGTGCGATGCGCGGCACCGACCGCCAGCGCGAGCTTCGGCGCGAACGCGAGCTTCGCGCACCGGGCGACCTGAAAGGGCGTCGAGACGTGCGCGATCGCGCCGAGGTCCGAGCCGACGGTGCCGAGCACGTGCTTGACCCCACAGTTCGTCGGGTTGACGACGAAGCGGGGCTTGTCGACCGTGACGAGCACGTCTCGCAGGTCGAGCGGAACGCCTCGCAGGCTGGTCGGCAACGGGTCGGAGACGACGTGGAGCTGCGCCGAGTGCCTGTCGACGTTGATCGCCGCCCGGACGACCAGGCTCCCGAGACCGAGCGGCCCAGCGGAAGCGGGCACCACGATCGAGAGCCCGAACGGCGCACCCTTGTACGGACCGGTGATGGACACCGGTCCGGTGCTCGTGGAGAGCACGCCCGCGCCCGCGCCCGCTCTGACGGTGGCCTCCCCGATCTTCGAACCGCCCGGACATGCACCCGCGCCCGCGGCGCGATCAGGACACAGCACCGTGCTGGCGATCCTCCCGAGCAGCCCCGTCGGCAGGTCGACCGACAGGCTGCCGAGCTGCTGATCCCGAGCGGTGCGCGTGATCTGGACGTGGAATGGAGCGCTCGCACCCGCGACCGGATTCGCCGTCCCCGCCGCGAATGCGGGGGCGAACGGAGAGCCCGGACCGGGGCTCGGCGTGCCTCGCGGAGGGTGGGGCGGCCGAGGCAGAGGCGCAGGCGTCGGGCACGGCCCGCCGCCGGCCCCTTGACTCACCGCAAAGCTCGAATCCGACGCGACCTCGCTCCCGCTCCACGACGCCGCCAGCGCGTGCGTCGTGAAGGTCCCGCACGCGTCCGGCAACGTCATCCACGCATGCGGCCCGCCGGAGAAGCTCCAGGTGCAGGTTCGAGAGCGGCAGCTGCGGGACGTCGTCGAAAATCGCCGTCAACTGGCCAGTGTCCGGGTCCGCCTGCACCTCCCCCGGCAGCTTGACGATCAGCCCCGGCCCCTCCGCGACCAGATAGAACGCGAGCGCCGAGCCGAACGGGTTGTCGGTCGGCGTCGCGAGATAGGCCGATCCCGTCAGCGGCTGCTCGAGCAGCGGCGTCGCGATCGTCACCGTCCCAACCTTCGAGGCGTCAGGGCACGTCGGCTCGTCCGTCGTGTCCAGCCCGATCTGGTCGGGCGAGCAACCGCCGAATCCGTTCGCCCCGACCGGCGAGACGCGCATGCCCTCCGGCAACGTCATGGCCGCCGCGCCCAGATCCGCCTCTCCGAGCGAGGTGGGGTCATCGCTCTGCGGCAGGTGCACGTCGAACGAGAACGCGACCGGCTGTCCGGCCTCCGCGGTCGACACCGGCGCCGCCGTCAACGATGGATCGAACGGCACCGTGTCGCAGCCCGTCGGCCCCTGCTGCGCGCCCCACCCGCTCGGCAGCGACGGATACGCCGGCGGGAGATGACTGACGAACGTCGCGGTGTCGAACACGTCGGGATGCGTCCACGAATCGACGCTCAGCGTGGTCTGCAAACCGGTGCCGGCGTCGGTGCACGACGTCGGGGTGCGC
Organism: uncultured Actinomycetes bacterium; assembly: GCA_963715695.1. GTDB lineage: Bacteria > Actinomycetota > Thermoleophilia > Solirubrobacterales > Solirubrobacteraceae > Conexibacter. The sequence goes on from OY970266.1 coordinate 461,370, forward strand.
AGGAACGCGAACCGCGGTGCGCCGCTCGCGCACGTCGGACCGCCACGCCAGGGGTTGAGCTGCCCTGGACAGGCGCGATCCCCATCGTGGCTCGGATCCGCCGGCACGCCCCACAACGTCAGGCTCAGGCCAGCCGCGGCAAGCGCCTGAGGCAGGTCCGCGGCGTTCAAGGTCAGCCCGTAGTCCCACCCGCTGCGAAACTGCGCGTCCAGCGTCACGACGGTCCCCGCTACGTTGAAGCCGAATTGCGCCGGCTCATCGGGTGTCGGCACCATGTTGAACACCGGCACCGGGCCCAGCACGACCGGCCCCGGGAGATCGTTCATGCGCACGAGCGTCGTTCCGACCTGCGACGTCGGCGAGCACAGCGGCTCGGGCTCTGCCCCCTGTACGTTCGCGAGCTGGGCCGCCGTGCATTGGCTCGCCGCCTCGATCGGATTGGCAATGAAGCCAGCCGGCAGGTCGACGAACACGTCCTTTGTCGGCTCCACCGGCCAGAGCGGACCGAACGGCGGGTTCGGGTTCGTGACCGTGTTGAGGTCAATCGCCATCGAGGCGGCAAACGGATGCCCAGCGGCCTGGGTGAACGGAACCCCAGCGGGATCCGACGTGACCTGACCGTCGAACGCATCGACGCCGAAGCCCGGCGGGGTGGCCGTGATCGTCGTCGGATCGATCGTGCTCGCCGATGGCGCCCCGCCGCCCGAGACCTGAAACGAGCTGCTCACCGACGCTGCGGCGCTCGGATCGACCGCGACCGTGAGCCGCATCACGCGAAAGCCGTCCCGAGGCACGACGTCCGTCTCCGCGCACGTCACGACCGACGCCCCGGCGACGGCGGAGCCGCCCGGTCCTGTGCACGAAAAGCTCGCGCCGGCGCTCGCGTTCGCCGTCGAGAGGGCCGTGACGCCGGCCGGCAACGTCGCGACGAGATCGAGCTGACCGCCGTCGCTGTCCGCATCGCCGCGGTTCGTCACCTGCACGAGGTAGTCCAGCGTCCCGCCCCGTGCCGCCGTCGTGTTCGACAGCGCGTCGATCCGCCAGGCCGGCGCGGCGGCCGCTGCCGTCGCCGAGCACGGCAGGCCCACACCCAACGCCATCCCGACCGTCGCGACGATCTCCAGCAGCCGTCGTCCCATTATCTGGACTTTCGCACGCGACAAGGACGCCGCGCGGCAGCGCGGGCTCGGCGGCCTACCGGTCCGATCGCGTGAGAGCGGCCGGAGCGACGCGCTTCATCGGATCTGGCGTAGCTCGAGCTCGAGGTCGAGCTTCGACCAGGCCGTGTCCGCCGTGATCGCCGGCAGCGCAAGACGCCGTGCGAGCGCGAGGCACGCTCGGTCGCCCAGCGACAGCCCGTGCTCGCGCGTCAGCGGCCTCAAGCGCCCGACCTCGACGGCGTCGGCGCTCGTGAATGCCTCGACGGCGATGGCCCCGTCGAGCAACCCGCGATCCGTCATCTCTCTCGCCACATCGGCGGGCTCGGCGCCGTGATCGGCCACACGGCTGAAGACCTCGCCGAGGTTCACCGTCGAGATCGACGCGCCGTCAGCGACTGCGTCTGCGACGGCATCGGCGCCTGGCTCGTCGCGCAGGTACGCCAGCAAGGCCGACGCATCCAGAACTGCGGAGGACACCTACTCACGATCCTCGTGTGCTGCTTCGCGACGACGCTCTGCAAGCAGCTCGTCGACCATCGACTCACCGGCAGGGGCGAGTCCAGCCAGCATCCCGCGGCCCTGATCCGCGACCGACCGATACGGACGCAGCCGCAACGAGCCGTCCCGCTCGGTGCTCAGAAGCATCCGGCTCCCTGCCTTGAGCCCAAGCGCAGCGCGCACTTCCGAGGGCAGCACGACACGACCGCGATCACCGACGACAACCTGACGCTCTGCGTGGCTCATGAGGAGATTGTACCACGCAAGCTACTTTCCCACATACACGTAGTATCCCACCGCGGGGTCAGACCCCGCGATGCTGCCGAGCGAACCAACCGCCATTTATCGATGGCGAGCTTGTTGTAGCGTCAAGCGGGTGGCGCGCGAGGTGGAGATCCGGTTCCTGCGGTTCGGGGGCCGGCGTGTCGCATATGCGGTGAGCGGGCAAGGGCCGCCACTGGTCGTGCCGGCGTGGTGGGTCAGCCATCTCGAGCTCGACTGGCGCGACCGGGCGTTTCGCTCGTTTTGGGACGCTGTCGGCGAAGGGCACTCGCTGGTGCGGTACGACGGCCCGGGCGTCGGCATCTCCGACCGCGACGAGCAGCCGCAGGAGCGGACGCTGGAAAGCGAGGTCGCGTTGCTGGGCGCGGTCCTGGATGAGCTCGGACTGGAGCGAGTCACGTTGCTCGGCGGATCGTCGGGCAGCTGCGCGGCAATCGCGTTCGCTGCACGGTTCCCGGAGCGCGTCGATCGGCTGTTGCTGTATGGCGCCTACGCGGATGGCGACTCGATCGCGCCGCCCGAGGTTCGCGACGCGATCGTCGCGGCGGTGCGGTCGCATTGGGGCCTGGGCTCACGCGTGCTCGCCGACATCTTTCTCGGCGACGCGAGCGCGGAGGAGCGGGAGCGCTTCGCGAGCCTGCAACGGGCGGCGGCGAGCGGCGAGACCGCGGCGGCATTGCTGGAGCTGGTCTATCGCTTCGACGTCCGGGCCGAGCTCGAGCGGGTGCGCGCACCAACGCAGGTGGTGCACCGGCGCGGCGACCGCGCGATTCCATACGCGCAGGGCCGAGCGCTCGCGGCAGCGATCCCGGGAGCGACGCTGATCCCGCTCGCAGGAAACGCTCATCTTCCGTGGGCCGGAGACGCACAGCCGGTGGCTCGCGCGTTGCGCTCGCTCCTGGTGCCAAGCGTCGGAGCCGCGGAGATCGAGGGCGAGCCTGCAGCGGCGCTGCTCTCGCGACGCGAGCGCGAGGTGCTGGCACTCGTCGCGCACGGACTGAGCGAACGGGAGATCGCCGAGCAGCTCGTGCTCAGCCAGCACACGGTCCACCGCCACGTGGCGAACATCAGGCGCAAGCTCGGACGTGGCTCGCGTGCTGCCGCAGTCGCAGAGGCGACACGCCTCGGCCTGATCTGAGGCCGATCACCCGCACGGGCCACAGCACGAAGATGGCCTGCGCAGGCGATGCGCAGCCGCACTCCATGCACGTATGGTCACCTCCATGAGCACTGTCAACTCGAAGGCGCCGACGTCGGCCTCGGGTCTCTGGACGCGGACGTTCGCAGGCCTGTACGACCCCGTCCTGTGGATGAGCGAGCGGGTGGGGATGCGCGCGCGCCGTGAGGAGCTGTTGAGGCACGCGCGCGGGCGAACGGTCGAGCTCGGCAGCGGCACGGGCCTGAACCTCCCGCACTATCCCGACGACCTCGCCGAGCTGACCCTGACCGAGCCCGACGCGGCGATGACGGCTCGCCTGGAGCGCAAGCTGCGTCGCAACGGACGGGTTGCGCGCGTGCTCAACGCACCCGCGGAGCAGCTGCCGTTCGACGACGGCTCGATCGACACCGTCATCTCGACGCTTGTCCTGTGCACCGTCGACTCACCGGATCTCGCTCTGCGGGAGATCGCCCGGGTGCTTCGCCCTGACGGCCAGCTGCTGTTCATCGAGCACGTCCGCTCCGAGTCACCGAGGCTCGCCGCCTGGCAGGACCGCCTCGCCGGGCCCTGGCAGCGATTCGCCGAGGGCTGCCGCTGCAACCGCGCGACGGTCGAGCTGATCGAGGCGGGCGACCTCAAGATCGGCGAGCTGCGTGAGGCCTCATGGCGCGGCATGCCCCGAATCGTCAAACCGCTCGTCGCGGGCCGGGCGCGACCGAGATCTCCCTGATCCAACGCCCATGGCGCCCAGCCTTTGTTACCCGGGACGTTCTCTCGCACAGCGCTGGTTTCGTCTACCGGAACGCTGACACGCGCCTGTCGCGCGGTATCTCACACACCGCCGCCATACCATCCGACCCACCCTGGGCTTGCTGGGTCGTCGCTGCCGTAGCCGCTTCCACCTTTGGAACGCAACGGCTGGCCATTGAACCCGACATTGTCGATCGGCGTACCGACCTCATCGAGCGTCGCATCCGGCACTCGCCCCTCGGCGCGCTGCTCGGCAACCACGCCTTCCTCTGTCTTGAAGCGGTCGAGCCAGCGACGCAGGGTGAAGACCGTCGTGTCCACCCGACAAGAATACTGCCCAAGTTTTCCCGGCAGGAGTCCCTTGCCTGGCGATCGCGCTAGCCGTCAGCTGCGACCGGCGTCGCCTCTGGGAGCGCGGATGGTGGGCCTGTCGTGGCGATCGTCTCTGCGAGTGCGCCGATCGCGCGGTGGGAGCGGCGCCAGCCCTTGACGGTGAAGCCGAGGCGCCGCTGGGAGTCGTCGATGCTGACGGCTTCGATCGTCCACGGGTGCCCCAGCACGATGCGACCAAAGAGGCCCGACGTGAAAAGACCGATCAGCAGTGCCAACTCGAACGCGAGCCCGAGCAATGGCAAGACCACGAACGCGAGCAGTGCAACGACGACTGCCAGCGCCAACCCGAGCGCTACCCCAGCGAGGAAGTCGTCGCCGAAGTCGACGAAGTTCGTCGCATCGAGCCAGCCGATCTTGTCCTTGACATCGTCGCCCTCGCGTCGCTTGCGCCCGCTCCAGGGCTTTGGAGGCGGCTGGTTCAGCCAGCGTCGTCCGATCTGCCAGCGCTCGCCGTTCGGCGCGGTGACGACACGCTTGCCCAGCATCGCGCGGACGCTACAACGGAAAAGCCAGTCGGGCGCCACCACGCCCGTCCCCTGTATCGCGTCGATGCGCGCTTACACTTGCCGGCGCTCCTCGCGGGTGAGGACGTGGCGCTCGAGGAATGCCAGCTCGTCGGCGACCACTGCCTCGTGCTCGGGACCGTCGTAGACGTCGAAGTGATCGACGCCGGGATACAGGCGCAGCTCGCCGTGGGGCGCGCGCTTGGCGGCGGCGATCGCGACAGCCGGCCGGGCGACCCGATCGGCAGCGCCGACGCAGACCAGCCACGGGCAGTGCAAGCGCTTGGCATGGCGACCGGGGTTGAACGGACGACCCAGCAGCCAGCGCGACGAGACGCGGTTGCGCCAGCGCGAGTCCTCGCCGACGGCGACGACATGCCGCCATCCCGCCTCGCTGTCCGGCGCGTTGATGAAGGCCGCCTCGTGTGGCTGCCCGACGGCGGGCATGTATTCGCCGCGGATCGCGGCGAGGATCATCCTGGCCAGCGCCTTTGGGGAGGCGCGGTGCGCCTGGCGGACGATGTCGAGGAACGGCACTTGGCTGATCGCGGCCGCCACGCGCGCGTCGCCTGCAGCCGCCGCGAGCGCGTTGCCACCTCCCATCGAGGAACCGAACGTCACGACGCGGTCTGGATCGACGCCAGGCCATCGGCGCGCGAAGGCGATCGCGTGCTTCCAGTCCTCGAGCTGGCGCGCCGGCTGGAACAGATCGGCGGTGCCGGCGCTGTCGCCGAATCCACGATGGTCGAACACGAGCGCGAAACAGCCGTGGCCCGCGAAACGCTCGGCGAACGCACCCAGCCGGTCGCGGCGCGTCCCCGACAATCCGTGCGCCATCACGACAACCGGGCGGCCCGGCTCCGGTCCAGCGCTCTCCGCCTCGTAGATCCATCCGGCGCACGCATCGCCGGCCACGTCGAACCGCACGTCGATCCGGCTCATGTTCGGACGTTCCTCCCAGCATGCCGTCGTCGTGGAGCGCCCTCAGTCTTGCCGCCCACGAGTGGCATCGCTAGTGGGAATCGGCCGTCATGGTGCCCGCGACGGCCGGCGCCTCCTCGGCCCGCAGCGCGACGGGCAGCTGCTGGCGCGAGTTGATCCCGAGCTTGTCGTATGCAGCGCCGAGGTGCGTCTCGATCGTCTTGACGGTCAGGAACAGCGTCTGTGCGATCTGGCGGTTCGTCATCCCGCTTGCCGCCATCTCCGCGACGCGTCGCTCGCTCGGGGTGAGCGACTCGACGCCGATCGGCGTGTAGCGGCGCACGCGCTCGCCGGTGGCGCTCAGCTCGTCGTAGGCGCGCTTCGCGAGCCCGGCAGCGCCGCAGCGGCGGGCGAGCTCCAGCCCTTCGCGCAGCGGCGGGCGCGCGTCCGTGCGGCGCCCCGCGCTGCGCAGCGCGGCTCCGAGGTCGATGAGCGCCTCCGCCCGCGCGAGCCGCACCGGTGAGCCGTCGAGCACGGCGACCGCCTCCTCGAGCGTCGCGAGGCGATCGTCGCCTTCCACGGACATCGCCAGCGTGCACAGCGCGCGCGAGACGAGCGCGGGGGCTCCCCAGTGCCGTGCGTGGGCAAGTGCCGCCTCGGCCATCGCTCGCGCGCGCTCGCGCTCGCCGAGCGCGGCGACGGCACGTGCCGCGCAGATCTCCGCCGGGGGCGCCGGCATCCCGATCACCCCCCAGCGGGTCGCGCGCCGCTCCAGCTCCAGCAAGTCGGCGGCAGCCTCCGTGAAGCGCCCCTGCGCGAAGCGCAGCAGCCCGCGCGCGTACAGCGAGAACACGAGCCAGACGACATCCGGGATCTCCCCCGTCATGCCGCTCGCCTCGATCTCCGCATCGGCGCCGTCGAGCTCCCCGCGCGAGACGAGCACGCCCACCAGCACGGCCTGCAGCGGCAACTCGGCGAGTCGCAGCTTGCCGAGCCGAGCGACATCGAGCGCCTGGCGAATGTCCGCCTCGGCGGCGACGAGGTCGCCTCTGGCCCACGCGACCCCGCCGTTCATCCACCAGGCGGCGACGATCTCCGGCGTGGCGCCGCGCTCCCGCGCGATCGTGAGCGCCCGCGCCGCACTGCGCTGCGCCGCGTCCAGCTCGTCCGCGAGGATCAGCGCGAGCAGCGGCCGGCCGGGCGCGAAGAACTCCGGCTGCTCGGCGAAGATGCGGCCGTCGCGACCGAGCGCGTGCCGTGCCGCCTCGGTCGCGTCGGCCGCGGTGCCGTCGATCGCGTGCCATTCGGCTGCATGAGCTGCAGCGAGGCGCCCGGTCACGCTGTCGGGCTCGATCCGGGCGCGATACGGCGCGAGCCGTGCGCGCGTGACGGTGACCGGCCGCCGCACGAGCAGGCTCAGCTGCGCCTCGAGGCGAAAGACGCTCTCGACGTCGCCCCGCTCCGTCGCGACGGCGATCGCGCGCTCCAGCAGCGACCGCGCATCGGCAGCGCGGCCGTTGAAGATCATCCACGTGCTCACGGTGGTGCTCCAGCGCACGCGCGGGCCGGGATCGCGCTCCAGCTCCTCCAGCACCTCCGGCAGGACCGCCGCGAACAGCTCCCGGTCGGGCGCGCGGATGCCTGCCGTGACGAGCGGGGCGAGGATCGCGGCGCGCAGGTCGTCCGGCGCCGGCTCGCGCAGCGCACGCGTCAGGTAGGCGATCGCCGAGCGCGGCGCTCCGCTCGCGAGCGCCTGGCGGCCGGCCTCCAGCAGCGTCTCGGCCGTCGCACGCTCGCCACGCGTCTCGGTCGCGACGAGGTGACTGGCGAGTCGCTGCGCGCTCGCGCCGCGTGCCCGCAGCAGCTCCACCGCACGGGCGTGCGCCTCCGCGCGCTCACCGGCCGGCAGGTCGGCGTGCAGCGCCGTGCGAACGAGCGGGTGGATGAAGCGCAGCGTCGCCGCCGGGTCCAAGATCGCGGCAGCGCGCAGCTCGTCGGCGCCGCGCGCGACGGCCGCCTCGTCGAGCCCGGCCAGCTCGGCTGCAAGTCGCGTGTCGACGTCGTCGCCGAGCACCACGACGGCCCGCGCGACCGCCCGCGCCTCAGGGGAAAGCCGCGCGAGGCGCACGAGCACGGTGCGCGTGACGCGCTCCGGAGCGAGCTCGCGCACGCGCGGTGCCTGCGCGGCGGCCGGGTGGATCTGCTCGGCCGCGAGCGTGCGCGCCAGCTCGCACAAGAGGAAGGGGTTGCCACCACTCACCTCGTGGCAGGTAGCCGTGAACGCATCCTCCGGCGGGTGCTCCAGCTCGTCGGCGAGCAGCGCGGCCGCCGCCGGGGGGCTGAGCGCGCGCGGCGTGAGCCGCCTCGCGAGCGCGTCGGTCGCAATCCGCGCGAGGCTGCTCTCGGCACCGGCCTCGTCAGGCCGGCAAGCGAGCACGAGCAGAACGGGCAGCTCCTCCAGCCGCGGCACGAGGAAGCCGAGGAAGTCGAGCGAGGCCGCGTCGGACCAGTGCACGTCGTCGACCGCGAGCAGCAGCGGCTGCTGCTCGGCGAGCCCGGCGGTGAGCCAGTAGAGACCGTGGAGGACTGCAAAGGTGTCGGGAGCACCGCCGCCCGCGGCAGCGGTCGGTTCGGCGGGCGTGCCGGTGTCGGCGATCCCAAGCGCGCCGCGCGCCGCGCCCGCAGCACCCTCAAGCAGTGCTTCGCGGGCTGACCTGTCGAGCGAGGCGAGACGCGGTTCGAACAGCTGCCGCACGAGCGCGAACGGGAAGTCGCGCTCCAGCTCCGTGGCACGGGCCGCGAGCACCCGCATCCCGGCTGCCTGGCCGCTCGCGCGCGCGGCCTGCAACAGGCGCGTCTTGCCAAGACCGGCCGGCGCTTCGATCACGACGAACGAGCCGCTGCCGCTGCACACGGCGCCGACCGTCTCGTTCAGCTCTGCCAGCTCGCGCTCACGCTCGAGCAGGCGCGTCATGCGATCTCAGGGTCGACTTCAGGGTGCTCCCCCGCTGGCGAGCGCAGACCGCAGCGCCGAGACTCATCCCACATCAAAGGAGCGTGCCATGAAGCAATCAGCCGAAGCGCTGGTCAGGATCAAGTCGGTCGCCACGATCGCCGCGACGGTCACCGTGCTTGCCGCGACGACAACCGCGGCGCACGCAGTCGCACCCGTCGTGAAGCTCAAGGGCAGCGCGTCGTTGACGCAGCGCTCGCAGGCGAGCGGCAAGCTCAAGACCGCCGCCAAGTTCCACGTCACGACGACGTTCTCGACGGACACTCCCGGGGCGCAGCTGTTCACGATCCAGAAGGCAGTCGTCTTCTTCCCGGACCACGCAGGCACGAACGGACGCCTGTTCCCGTCCTGCAACGCCCAGCAGATCGTCCGCTTCCACGGCAACATCAGCCGCTGCCCCAAGCACTCCGAGATCGGCAGCGGCACCGTCACCGCGCAGGCACTCCAACTCGGCGTCACCTCACACGGCCGCGTCAGCCTGTTCAACGGCCACCGCGGCAAGACCATCACGGGCAACTTCCGGACTCTGGTGCCGGCTGACATCAACGAGTCGCTCGACGCGCCGCTCGAGCAGCTGCACGGCGGCAGGTACGGCGAGAAGCTCACGCTGGACATCCCCCACTCGCTCCAGGAGATCCTCACCGGCGTGTTCGTCGGCGTCCAGCGGTTCGACGTCACGATCGGCGGCACCGTCCGCGTGCATGGAGTCGACTACACCTTTCTGAAGGCGCGCACGTGCCCCAAGTGGGCTGTGCACGGCATCTTCGACTTCAAGAACTGGACGACCGGACAGACCGCCACCGTCACGGCGGACACGAAGATCCACTGCACGCTCGGCTGAATCGGCGCGCCGACCGGAGGCTCAGGCCGAGCCGAGCTCGTCGCTCGTCGGCTGCTCGCTCTCGCCGATCAGGTCTCGCTGGGCGAGCGTGTAGAGCAGACCGAGCGCCGGCAGCACCAGCACCACCGCAGCGCCGAAGACGATCAGGACGCCGGTGAGCGTCGCGCTCGGCGCGGCGCCCGCGGCGATCGTCAGCGAGCGCGGCAGCAGATAGGGAAATTGCGCGATCCCCCACGCCCAGATCAGCGCCGCGACCGCGCCGACGGCGAGCACGCGAGCGCCGCGCACGACGCCGCGACGCAGCAGCGCGAGGACCGCGAGCCCGCACACCGCCGAGACGATCACGAGCGGCAGGCCCTGGTCGACGAGCCGGTCGAACAGCGGGCGCGCGTCGGCGCGCAGCGCCAGCAGCCCGGCGAAGCCGAGCGCGCCGGTCGCCAGCGCGCCCCCGAGCGCGCGGCGCGTGAACGCTCGCTCGAGGTCGGCGGTGCCGGCCCGGCGCGCGTCTCGCACGAGGAAGACCGCCGACAGGTACGTGCTCGTCGCCACGAACAGGGCTCCGACGAGCAGCGAGAGCAGGTTGAGCCAGCTCGTGACCGCATCGCCGGCCGCGTTGCCGACCGGCACCCGCCCGCCGGCCACGGCGCCGGCGACGGTGCCCATGAAGAACGGAGTCAGCAGCGACGAGAGCCCGAACAGCCGCTGCGCCACTACATTGCCCGTACGCCCCACCCCCGTCGCGTGGAACGCGAATCCGGCGCCGCGCAGGACGATCCCGAGCGCGGCGAGGCTGAGCGGGATGAACAGCGTCGAGGTGATCGCCTCGAACGCGGTGGGGAAGCCGGTCCACAGCACCACGAGCACGAAGATCAGCCACACGTGGTTCGCCTCCCAGACCGGCCCGATCGCCCAGGCGACCAGCTCGCGGATGCGTCGTCCACGCGCCGCCGCCGCCGGCGAACAGCGCCCAGAAGCCGGCGCCGAAGTCGGCGCCGCCGAAGACCGCGTAGAACGTCACGCCGACCCACAGGACGCCGGCGACCGCATCGGCGCTGCTCACGTCTCGCCTCCGGAGGACGCGGACGCGGGTGCGGGCGGCGGCGCGCCTGGCCGCGGCCCGTACGGCGCCTCGGCGCCCACGCCCACCACGCTCCCGTCGGCCACACGCCAGCGCCGCGCCATCGCGCGCAGCGTGAGGACCGTCGCAACGCCGAGCGCTGTGTAGAGCAGCAGCACGACGGTGAACGTCGCCCAGACCCCGCTGGCCCCGGTGATCGCGTCCTCGGTCCGCATCACCTTGTAGACCACCCACGGCTGGCGACCGACCTCCGTGACGATCCAGCCGCACTCGAGCGCGACGACCGCGGCCGCGCCCGACAGCGCGACCGCGCGCAGGAACCATGTCGTGCTCGGGATCGCCCGCCGTCGCCACCAGACGAACCCCAGCCAGGCCCCGAGCCCGATCAGCAGCGTGCAGATCCCGACCATCGCGTCGAACGCCAAGTGCAGCATCGTGTTCGCCGGCGGCCGGTCGGCAGCCGGAACGGAGTCCAGCCCGGTCACCGGCGTGTCGGTGCTGAAACCGACGAGGAAGGAGTCCATGCCCGGGATCCCGATCCCGCCCTTCACGCCGCTGGCGGTGCAGCGACCGCCGAGGTACTCGGTCACGTGCGTCGCGGTCTTCTGCACGCACTCCATGCCGGCGAACTTGATCGACTGGTCCTCCGCAATCGCGCGGGCTGCCGTGTCGCCGACCGCGAACTGGATCGGGGTCGCGATGCACGCGACCGTCAACGGGATCAGCAGCCCGAGGCGGTGATAGCGGTCGCGCCGCCCGCGCAGCATCCCGACCGCATAGACCGAGGCGACGAGGAACCCGGTGACGAGATACGCGGCGAGGATCATGTGCGGGACCTCGTAGGGCACCGCGGGGTTGAAGATCACCTTCCAGGGCGCGACGCTCGTGACGTGCCCGTCGGCGGACTGCGTGAAGCCCTGCGGCTGGTTCATCCACGAGTTGACGGCGACGACGGAGAACGCGCCGCCGATCCCGACGATCGCGATCGGCACGCCGGTCCAGAAGTGCGTCCAGCCCGACAGCCGTTTCCACCCGTAGATGTAGATCGCGACGAAGATCGCCTCGAGGAAGAAGCAGACGCCCTCGATCGCGAACAGGATCCCGAACGTGCCGCCGAAACGGCCGGTGAACGCGGGCCACAGCAGGCCGAACTCGAACGACAGCACCGTGCCGGTGACGGCGCCGACCGCAACGGTCACCGCGGTCACCTTCGACCACCGCTGCGCGAGGCGCAACGCGTCGGCGTCGTCGTGACGCAAGCCGCGGTAGTGGGCGATCAGCATCATCGCCGGGAAGGCGACGCCGAACGACGCGAGGACGATGTGGAAGCCGAGCGTGAACGCCATCTGGCTGCGCGCCGGCGCGAGCTGCGAGGAGACGGCCAGGAGCATCGGGACCGCCTCAGCTCGCGATCGACGCCGGCCGCTCGATCGCGTCGCAGTGCTCCATCAGGACAGCTCCTCGATCCGCTCCGCCAGGATGATCCGCCCGGCCGCCTGGATCAGCGCCAGGTGCGAGAACGCCTGCGGGAAGTTGCCGAGGTGGCGGCTCGTCTCAGCGTCGAACTCCTCGGCGTAGAGGCCGAGCGGCGACGCCTCCCGCAGCAGTCGCTCCATCAGGTCACGGGCGCGCTGGAGCTCGCCGATGATCGCGAGCGCCGAGACGAGCCAGAACGAGCAGATCAGGAACGTCCCCTCCTTGCCCGACAGCCCGTCGTCGGTCTCGCCGGTGCGATAGCGCAGGACGAAGCCGTGCTCGGTCAGCTCGTCGGCGATCGCCAGCACGCTCGCGCGCAGGCGCTCGTCGCCGGGCAGCAGGAAGCCGAACAGCGCGGCCAGCAGCGTCGAGGCGTCGAGCGCGTCGGTGTCGTAGTGCTGGCGCAGGACGCCGCGCTTGTCCACTCCGTGCTCGAGGATGTCGGCGCGGATCTCCTCGGCGGTGGCGCTCCACTGCGCCGCGAGGTCGGCGTCGCCGCGGATCTTCGCGAGCTTCGACGCGCGGTCGAGCGCGATCCAGCCCATCAACTTCGAGGACACGTAGTGACGCGGCTCGCCACGCGCCTCCCAGATCCCTTGGTCGGGCTCGTGCCAGACGGCGGTCGCGCATGCAGCCTGCGCCTGCACGATCGGCCACAGCCGCCGCGGCAGCCGCTCGCTGCGCCGCGTGTGCAGCAGGATCGAGTCGAGCACGGCTCCATAGACGTCGTTCTGGCGCTGGTCGAACGCTCCGTTGCCGACCCGCACCGGGCGCGCGCCCGCGTAGCCGGAGAGATCGTCGCGGGTCGTCTCGGTGAGGTCGCGCCGCCCGTCGATCCCGTACATGATCTGCAGCGCACCGTCCTCGTCGGGCTCCAGGTCGGCGACGAACTGCATGAACTCGTCGGCCTCCCAGTCGAGGTTGAGCCAGTGCAGCGCCTGCAACGTGAACGTCGAGTCGCGCATCCACGTGAAGCGGTAGTCCCAGTTGCGCTCGCCGCCCGGCGTCTCGGGCAGCGACGTCGTCAAGGCAGCGACCGTCGCGCCGGTCGGCATGTACGTCAGCCCCTTGATCGCCAGCGCCGAGCGCCGCAGCTGCTCGCGCCAGCGGTGATCGGGCAGGCGCGCGCGACCGAGCCACGTGCGCCAGTAGCGGGTCGTCGCGGTGAGCCGCGCGCTGGCTTCCCCGGCGTCCTGCGGCGCTGCGACGTCGTCGGACCACGACAGCGAGCAGTAGAGCTGCTCGCCCTCGGCCAGCACGTGCCGCGCGCGCACGCGGCTGCCCTCGATGCCGAGTGCCATGTCGGTCTGCAGCCGCAGGCTCTGGCCGGCGCCGGACGCCTCGGCGACGGTGCGCTCGCCGTTGCTCAGCGTCCACTCGGCGGGCGTGCGACCGTAGTCGAACGCCGGCTCGCAGACGAGCTCGATCTCGGCGCTGCCGTCGATGCAGGTGACGGTTCGCACCAGCATGTGGTCGGCGTCGTCGTCGGCGGGCGGACGCGTGTGCGGCGTGACGGTGTCCTCGCCCCGGCGCGGTCCCATCGTCAGCGCGTCGCGCACCACCACCCAGCCGCTGGGCGTGTGCCAGGTCGTGACGAGCACGTTCGTGCCGGGCTCGTAGGCACGTGAGGCCGGGAAGTTGGTCCCGAACGGACCGAGCCGGAACAGGCCCGCCTCGCGGTCGAGCAGGCTGCCGAACACGCTCGGGGCGTCGAACGCCGGCACGCACAGCCAGTCGATCGCACCGTCGGGCGCCACGAGCGCGCCGGTGTGGCAGTTGGAGAGGAACGCGTAGTCGGCGATCGGCGGGAACGGCGAGGGCGCCGCCGCGCTCTGTGGCGCCGGAGTCGTTGCGGTCATCTGGTTCCTCTTCTCGTCGGACGTGGCCGTCGCACCTACTGCGGAGAGCGCTCGCGCCGTTGTGTAGGGTCGATTGGAGCAAAAAATCTGACCATCGCATCGTGGTCGCGATCAGCTTGCCCTGGGGGAGGGCGCATGAATCCGAATCGCATAGTCGCCGTGCTCACGCCGCTCGTGTTCGCGCCGCTGGCCGGAGCCGTCGCCGCCTGGCTGGCGCAACACTTCCCGGGCGTCGAGGTCACGCAGGGATCGCTCCAGAACATCTTCATCGCGGGTGCGCTGATCGCGCTTGCGCCGGCCACGCAGTGGCTCCACGGCTGGCAGAAGCACGAGGCGCGACAGGCCGAGCTCGAGCGGGACGTCGTGCTTGCGAATGCAGCCGTGCCAAGCACGCCGACCGTCGCAGTGCCGGATCTGCCCGTCGTGCCAGACGACGAGCCCACGGGCCTCGACGAGCTCGATGACGGTGCGCTCGACGACCTGGCCGAGCTCGACGACCTCGATGAGGCGATGCTCGCCGAGGACCAGCCGGCTGCAGCCGGGAGCTGAGGATGGCCGGACTCCAAGGGCTCGACTGCGCAGGCGCGCCGTCGGCGGCGAAGGCGAAGCAGATGCTCGACCAGATCGGCGGACGCTGGTGGAACGTGTATGTCGGCGGTCCGTCGTCGAGTGCGAGCGGCTGGTCACCCGAGCTGATACGGGAGTACGTGCGCCATGGCATAGATCGCTTCATGCTCACCTACGCAGGTCAGCAGGCAGGTGGCGTGCTGACGCCGGCCCGGGCGCAGATCGATGCGCACGATGCTCTCCAGCGTGCGCGCCAGTACGGCTACAGCGGCAGCTTCCCGCTGTGCCTGGACATTGAGCTGAGAGGCTTCACGAGCGTCCAGGCGAGGATGGTCGACTACGTGCGCGCCTGGTGCGAGGAGGTCCGCAAGGCAGGAGCACGGCCGGGCATATACGCGAACCCCGTGCCACTGACGGCGATGGCAGGCGGACGGGTGCACGCCGACTTCGTCTGGGTCGCGAGCTGGGTGACGCGCCATCCAGCCGCACACGACCCGCACGCGAGCGTGGGCTTGTCGGCGCACCTCTGGCCCCATCCTGGCCAGCGGGCATGGCAATACGCCGGAATGTTGAATGGCGTCCCGTGCACGGTGCTGGGCGTCGAAGTGGACATCAGCGTCGCCGACCTCGGCTGCCTCGCGCTGGCGCCCGGGGAGGGGTCCGCGCCGGCGCGACCGCGCCCCCGGGTGCTTCGCAAAGGCGCTCGCGGTGCGACGGTCGTGCGGTTCACGCACCGGCTGTCGGTCGTGCGGTCGCGCCGGACGGGCCGGCCCTATCTCGACGGGCCGCGCCGGAGCCTTGATGCGCAGACCCAGGCAGCCCTGACTGCATTCCAGCGCGAGCACGGACTGAGCCCGAGCGGCGCCTACGGGAGCGCAACGGCGCGCGTCCTGCTGCAGGCGACCAAGGAGGAGAAGCGCGCGCGGCAGGCCGCCCGTCCGCATCCCTCCGCAAGACCCACCGCGACCAAGCCGGCGCCTGCGGCCACGCGGCTTCCCGCGCTCGTCAAGCAGTTCCAGCGACTCGACGCCGAGGCGAATCGCGCCTGGCAGAGCATCGAGGCGTACGGCAAGCAACGCCTGCGCCTGCCGGCGCACGTCCAAGCCGACAGCGATGCGGGGCTCGCCGCGATCACGGACAGCCTCGCCCGCATCGAGCACCAGCTCGGGACGCTGGTCGAGCTCGAGCAGCGCGAGCTGGCACGCGCCGAGACCTCAGCAGAGCACGACACAGCCGCATCGCACGACCTCGTCATTCATGCCCCCGACAGCGTCGCGGCAGGAACCGGAGCGGTGCCGGCAGCGGGAGTGGCGCCGCAGCCCCCTCCGCCCCATCGCCAACTCGCCGACCTCACGGACGCAGAGCTGGACCACGGCATCGAGGCGTTGGACCACCGGCTCGACCGCTGGCGCCGTGAGCGCATCGCCCGCTATGCGCGCGTCGAGAAGCGGCTCCTTCCCCACGCCCCCGGGCGGGCTGTCGTGCCGGCACACGCACCCAAGCCGGGCCCCCCTCCCAAGCCGGGCACGACTCCCGCGAAGCCTGCCGCCAAGCCGCACCACCATCCAGCCGCGCAGGCGAAGTCACCGCTGGTCGCGACCGACGCGACGCGCAGCCTCCAGCGCAGCTTGAACCGCTTCACGCAGCGCTACCTGCGCGGCATCCCACCGCTGGACGTCGACGGCAAGAAGGGCACGGAAACGGACAAGCGGATCCACACGATCAAGTACTACCTCGGCTACGGAGCCGCCGAGCGGACAGCGGTCGTCACCTCCCCCTTCGTGCGGCGCCTGCGCCATCCGCGCTCACCGCGCTTCTCCGGCCCCGGCTTGCTCGCGCGGGCAGCGCGGCGCCGCCAACAGCAACGCAAGGCAGCCCGTCGCGTCGGCAGCTCCCCGATCGAGGGGACGCCGAAGCACATCGTCGACACGATCGTCCTGCCGATCGCCGAAGCGTGCGGCATCCACGTCACGCCCGCGACGATCGTCGCGCGCAACGCGATCCACGGGCCGACGAGAACCGGCAGGCGCTCCGACCATGAGGGACCTCCACAGATGGCATGGGCCGCCGACATGAGCAACGGCACCAGCCCCACGCCGCAGATGGACGCGCTGGCGCGCAGGCTCGCTCAGCGCTTCGACATCGCCTGGCATGGAGCCGGCTTCGTCCAGGTCAGCCACCACGGCTACCGCTTTCAGATGCTCTACCGCACGGAGGACCACTTCAATCACGTGCACTTCGGCATCAAGGTCGACTGATCGGCAGACCTCGTCAGATCGCTACATCTCGTCATCCATCGCGCGCAGGTAAGGCGCGACGAGCTCCCCATAGTCGGCCTTGCGCTCGGCCGGCAGATCCTTCCAACCGGTGACAGAGCCGCGACACCGCGCAGCACCGCACAGGCACACGGTCGGGAAGTGATCGATCGTGAAGTTGCGCATCGCGTAGTCGAACGTCAGCTCCTGCCCCGCGTCGATCGGCCGACGCGCCACGAAGTCGAACGCCTGCCCGTCGTTGAGGCGGACCCCGCAATTGGGATCGCAGGAGTGGTTGACCTTCGGACCGAGGCCGCCATGACGCGCCCAGCGGTCGGGACCGACCTGCGTGGCGTGCGAGTCGTTGGCCGTCAGCGCCCCGATCAGAAAGCCGACCATGACGGTGTCGCCGGCCGCGAACGGGCGGGTGCTCAGCACCGCGTCGCCTTTGCCGTCGGCGGTGCGGCGCAACACGACACCCGTATCGCCGGGTACCTGGACGATGCTCGCTTCGCGCTCCACGAGCGCTGTGCCGCCACGCGGCGCTGAGGCGCCGGGCGGTTCGGACGTACGTACATGGGGCAAGGAGACCCCTTTCGTTTGACGCCCTCGAGCGGCGAGCATAGCGTCGAGCGGCCGCGCGAACGTGGTCGCCCTTGACCGCACTGCCACGATGAGGCTCGTCCTCATCCCACGACAAAAAGGACCATCATCGTGAACGCGATCGCAAAGCTCGACTTCGTCGCCATCCCGTCACAAGACTCCGAGCGCTCGCGCAGCTTCTACGGCGAGACGCTTGGCCTGCGCTCAGACGGACACGCGCAGTACGAGTTTTGGGCCGGCGACACCTGCCTGGGCATCTGGGAGCCGGAGAAGCTCGGCATGCCATTCGCGCCGCAGAAGAACGCGCACCTTGCGCTGCACGTCGAGGACGTGGCCGCGGCACGCGCAGAGCTCGAAGCGAAGGGCGTCGAGTTCGCCGGCGAGATCCTGGACACCGGCGTCTGCCACATGGCCCTCTTCACCGACCCTGACGGCAACGACCTGATGCTGCACAACCGCTACGCGCCGGTCGCCTGACCGAGCCGCACCGGCAGCGTCCTGAGCTGGTTCACGAACGGCGAGACGACGTACTCGGGCCGCCCGGCGAGCTGCATCGCCGGGTAGCGCCGGAGCGACTCCTCGAACAGGATCCGCAGCTCGAGCCGCGCGAGCGCGGTGCCGAGGCAGAAGTGCCGGCCACCGGCGCCGAACGCCTGATGCTCGGGGTTGCGCCGCACGTCGAAGCGGTCGGGGTCCTCGTAGCGCGACGCGTCGCGGTTGGAGGAGACGTACCACATCACGACCTTCTCGCCCTTGCGGATCTGGCGCCCGCCGAGCTCCGTGTCGCACGTCGCGGTGCGGCGGAAGTGCGCGAAGGCGGGGAACATCCGCAGCGACTCCTCGACCGCGCTCGGGATCAGCGCCGGGTCGTCGAGCAGCAGCTTGTGCTGCACCGGATCCTCGAGCAGCGCCCGCATCCCGCTGGAGTACGTCGCCTTCGTGCTGTCGTTGCCCGCGGCGAGCAGCAGGAAGAAGCCCATCACGATCTCGTGCTCCTCCAGCCGCTGGCCGTCGACCTCGGCGTCGACGAGCACGCTCGTGAGGTCGTCGGTCGGATGCGCGCGGCGCTCGGCGATCAGCGTGCGGCAGCGCTCGAAGATCTCCGGCACGTCGCGTGCCATCACCGTCTCGACGCCCTCCGGGTTGACGTCGGGATCGCCCGCGCCGAGCGTCGTGTTCATCAGCCGCGCCCAGATCGCGTCGTCCTCGGGCGGGATCCCCATGAAGCTGCCGATCACGCGCGAGACGACCGGCTGCGCGACGTCGGTGACGAGGTCGCACGTCTCGCGCCCGGCGAGCCCGTCGAGCACGCCGACCGTGATCGCGCGGATCTCGTCCTCGTGCTCGGCGATCCGCTTCGGCGTGAAGCCGGCCTGGAAGAGCGCCTTGAGGCGGTCGTGCTTCGGCGGGTCCATCCCGATGAACATCGAGCGCGTCAGCTCGAGCGGCAGGACCCCGTCGGTCAGCGCGGTGATGCCGCCGAGCTCGGAGGAGTAGGTCTGCCAGTCGCGGCTGACCGTGTGGACGTCGTCGGCGGTCGTGATCGACCAGTAGCCGTCCTCGTCGGGGAACTCGGTGATGCGCGAGGTCCAATGAACCGGGCACTCGCGCGCGCAGCGCTCCGAACAGCTCGTGCGGCGGCCCGTCGAGCCACAGTGCTCGCGCTCTCCGACGAGCACCTGCTCGAGATCGCTGCCGATCGACGTCATCGGGACCTCCCCTGTTCGTGCGCGGGTGTCGTGCGATGCTACCGCCGGAGGTTCGGCTCAACGCCACCCGCTCGTGGAGCCCTCGATGGGATCAGCGCGAACGGCGCCGCCGACCGCTTCAGTACGCCTTGCGGCGCGCGGCGAAGCGGCTGGCCTCGAACCCGTGGCCCGTGTCGTCGAAGCAGACGACACCGAGCTGTTGGGTCTCCTGCGGGACTTTGCAGGTGATTCCACCGACGACGACCATGGTGCCCCATCCGGCCAGCTTCCCCGCGCCGCGTCCAAGCTCGGCACCGGCGACGATCGTCGCACGCGCGCCGAGCGTGAGGACGAAGCTGATCTGGATCGACGAGACGGTGCAGTTCGCCCCTGTCGCGTCCATCGTGCAGCTGACGTTGCCGCTCGGCGTGTGGAAGGTCCGTGTCACCCTGGGCGGTGGGACCGTCGTCGTCGGCACCGTCGCACTCGGCTCCGTCGCCGCTTGCGCCGCCGGCGCATTGACGAAGTTCCGGATCGAGTTGTTGACCGTCGGCGACGTCTGCGGATCGTTCGGCATCAACGCCAGCACCGCTGCTGCAGCGCCGGCAACGGCCGCCACGCTGCCGGCGACCGTCGCGATGCTCGCCCGCTTCCCCGCCATCGCCTGCAAGGTAGTGCAATGACTGCAGAGGCGTCGCGCTTCACGAATGCGGCGACAGCTATCGTCGGCTCCACCACGAGCTGTCGATTTCCGCGCTTCCCGTTCGTCTCATAGGCGACCATCCGAACAGGAGGACAGCGATGAAGTACATGCTGCTGATCCACCAGGGCACGACCCCGCTGCCCGGCTCGCCCGGAGTGGGACGGCCTCGCCGCAGGACGAGCAGAGCGCCGTCTACGCCGCCTACAAGGCGCTCAACGAGACGCCCGGCGTCACGCCCGGCGTGCAGATGCAGTCGCCGGAGACGGCGACGACCGTGCGCGTGCAGGACGGCAAGACGCTGACCACCGACGGCCCGTTCGTCGAGCTCAAGGAGGCGATCGGCGGCTACTGCTTCTTCGAGGCGGACGACCTCGACGCCGCGATCGAGCTCGCCGCGCAGATCCCGGCGGCGCGCATGGGCGGCGCGATCGAGGTGCGCCCGATCGTGGAGTGGTAGACGATCCTCGAGCAGGCCTTCCGCGAGCAGTGGGGCCGCGTCCTCGCTGCGCTGATCGGCTTCCTCGGCGACTTCGACCTCGCCGAGGAGGCCGCGCAGGAGGCGTTCGCGATCGCCGCCGAGCGCTGGCCGCGCGACGGCGTCCCGGCCAACCCGGGCGCCTGGCTGGTGACCACGGCGCGCAACCGCGCGATCGACCGCATCCGGCGCGATCGCACGCTGGCCGCGAAGACCCGGCTGCTCGACGTGCCCGAGGCGGTGGAGGACCCGATGGACGACGCGACGACGTTTCCCGACGAGCGGCTCGAGCTGGTCTTCACCTGCTGCCATCCGGCGCTCGCGACCGAGGCGCAGGTCGCGCTGACGCTGCGCACGCTCGGCGGCCTGACGCACCGACGAGATCGCCCGCGCGTTCCTGGTCCCGGAGCCGACGATGGCGCAGCGGCTCGTGCGGGCCAAGCGCAAGATCAAGGCCGCCGGCATCCCGTTCCGCGTGCCCGCCCGACCACCTGCTGCCCGACCGGCTCGCCGCCGTGCTCGCGGTCGTCTACCTGATCTTCAACGAGGGCTACGGCGGCCGCGGCGACCTGGCCGCCGAGGCGCTGCGGCTCGGACGGGCGCTCGCCGAGCTGATGCCCGACGAGCCCGAGGTGCACGGCCTGCTGGCGATGATGCTGCTGCACGACGCGCGCCGCGGCGGCGCGCTTCCGCGACGGCGAGCTCGTGCTGCTGGCCGACCAGGACCGCTCGCTGTGGGACGACGCCGCAGATCGCCGCCGGGCGAGCGGTGCTCGACCGGGCGCTGGCGCTGCGCGGCCGCGGGCCGTACGTCGTGCAGGCGGCGATCGCGTCGCTGCACGCCGACGAGCCGCGCGACTGGCCGCAGATCGCCGCGCTCTACGGCGAGCTCGCCCGCCTCACCGACTCGCCGGTCGTCGAGCTGAGCCGGGCGGTCGCCGTCGCCGAGGCGCGACGGCGCCGAGGCCGGGCTCGCGATCGTCGACCGGCCTCGACGCTCGAGCGACTACCGCTACCTGCACTCCACGCGTGGCGAGCTGCTGCGCCGCCTCGGTCGCACCGCACGAGGCGCGCGACGCCTACCGCCGCGCGCTCGCGCTCGTCCACGACGACGCCGAGCGGCGCCTGCTCGAACGCCGCCTGGCGGAGCTCGGCGAGCGCTGAGCCGTGCGAGCAACTCGTCGAGCCGGTCGTAGGTCTCGTTCAGGCCGCCCTCCATGCCCGAGCCGAGCATTCCGTCGCGTTCCTCGGTCGTGTGGAAGATCGACACGGTCGTGACCTTCGTGCGGTCGCCGAGGTCCTCGAACGTCGCGGTCTCGACGGAGACGTGGCCCGCCATCGCGCTCCCACTCGAACGTCTGCACGATCCGCTCGGGCGGGGTGACCTCGCGGTAGGCGCCGCGGAAGCCGCTTTCGCTGCTATCGGAGTTGCGCATCACGAAGCGCCAGCTCCCGCCTTGCCGGACGTCCATCTCGGTCGACGATCGTCGTTATCCCGCGCGGACCCCACCACTCGGGGATCAGCTCGGGATCGGTGTAGATGGCGTAGACCTGATCGCGAGGCGCGTCGAAGATCCGCTCGATGCGGATCTCGCGATCGGTCGGCGTCGTGACGGTCGCCTTCGTGTGCTGCTGCTGGTCGCTGGTCATTGCTGCACTCCTTTCGTGCGTTCGAGCAGCTCCCCGAATCGGTCGAGGCGCTGCTCCAGCATCTGGCGGTAGGTGTCGATCCAGGCCTGGGCGTCGTCGAGCCGCTGTGGGCCGAGGCTGCACTGACGCGCGCGACCGACCTTCGCGGTCGCGACGAGCCCGGCGACCTCGAGCACCTGCACGTGCTTCTTCATACCCGTCAGTGAGATTCCAAACGGCTCAGCCAGCTCGGTGATCGTCGCGCTGCCGCGCGCGAGCCGCTCGAGCACGCTCCTGCGCGTCGGGTCGGCGAGCGCGGCGAACGTTCGATCTACCTCCTGACACTGAACCATATAGTTCAGTGTAGTGCGGCTGCGGCGTCGCCGCAAGTCCCCGCTCCTCGATGCCATGTCGAGCGCGTGGCATCCTTCGCGTCGATGGCGTTCGTCCCTCCCGCCCGCCACCTGCTGCGCGCGAAGGACCTTGCCGACGCGCGCTACTTCGAGGCGCTCGACGTGAACGACCTCGCCGCCGCCGCCGGACTCTCCCGCGCGCACTTCAGCCGTGAGTTCCGCCGTGCCTTCGGCGAGCCGCCACACGCGTACCTGCTGACCCGCCGGCTCGAGCGCGCAGCCGCCTTGCTGCGCGGCACCGACCGCTCGGTCGCCGACATCTGCCTGTCGGTTGGGCTGCAGAGCATCGGCTCGTTCACGACGAGCTTCACGCGCACGTTCGGGATGTCGCCGACCGTCTATCGCGCGAGCTTTCCCCCGGCGGCGGACCAGGCGCGCGTCCCTGCGTGCATCGTGCGTGCGCACGCCCGCCCACAACACCGCACGTTTCGAGAAGACGGCGGCGCGGACGGGGACTAGCGTGGTCGGCGTCCGCTCCGTTCGACTTCAGGAGGCATCCCCATGTTCACGTTCTCCACCGCCCAGGTGTGGGTCCACGACCAGGACGAGGCGCTCGCCTTCTACACGCAGAAGCTCGGCATGGAGGTACGACAGGACGTGACGCTCCCCGAGATGGGCAACTTCCGCTGGCTCACCGTCGGGCCGCCTCGGCAGCCCGACATCGCGATCGTGCTGATGGCGATCCCCGGGCCGCCGATGATGGACGCCGAGACGACCGAGCAAGTCCGCAGCCTGATGTCGAAGGGCTTCGCCGGCACGATCTTCCTCACGACCGACGACTGCCGTGCCTCCTACGAGGAGCTGCGGGCCCGCGGCGTCGAGTTCACCGAGGCGCCCGAGGAGCGGCCCTACGGAATCGACTCCGGCTTCCGCGACCCGTCGGGCAACTCGCTCCGCCTCACGCAGGTGCGGGAGCTGGCGAGCAACTGAACCGGCCGGCCAATCTACACATCGTTTTCCAGTTCGGCAAACAGGTACCGGAGCCGCGGCTCGATATGCTGAAGCGCGGTCTCAGTGACCACACCGCGTCATGAGACCGCTTCAGCTCCTCCTCAGCCCCCTGCTCCCGCTGCTCGCCCTGATGGCCGTGCTCCCGAGCCCGGCTGCAGCCGCGGTGGCTCACTGGAGCCACCGGCAGGTGACGTATCGCGACGCCACGCCGGAGCCCGACCGCGCTGCCGTGCGCCAAGCCGTGCGGATGTGGAACGCACTGCCGGTGAACGTCCGCCTCGTGCCAGCGCGCGCCGGCGATGCAGCCGACGTGACGGTGCGCCACGCCGACTACGGCACGACGCCCTGGGCCGGGCTCACGAGTTGGACCAGCAATGCGCATCGCGCGATCGAGCGCGCAACCGTGCACCTCAACGATCACTGGACCGCCGGCGAGCTTCCCGTCGAGCGGCTCGACGTAGTCGCACACGAGCTCGGGCACGCGCTCGGTCTCAGGCACATTCCCGGGTGTGCCGTCATGAACCCCAGCGGCCTGCCCGAGCGCCGCTGCCGACAGGGCGCCCCGAGCGGACAGGTCGCCTGCGGCCCGCAGGGCAGCGATCTGCATGCGCTCGCGCGGATGTATGGCCGCCTGCGCGGCCGCAGCTTCCATCCGACGTTCTGCCCCGATCCCCACACGACGGCGACGCCCACACCCGCCCCGCCGAATCCGGCTCCGCCCGCGGCTGGCTGATCGCGCACCGTTACCTAGCGCGTCCGGCGCGCTACCGGCGGTTGAGTGATGCGACCGCTCGGAAAGGTCCCGGGCGCCGGCAACGCCGACAAGGTCGGCGGAATCGCAGCCGGCTCGTTCGCGCGCGCGGATCGCTGGATCCTCGTGCAGGGCACCGCGGCACTGCGACGCTGAACCTCGGCGCTGGCTTCGGCTTCGTCTCCGTCGCACCGTGCGGCGGCAGTGCCAACAACCGGGTGGCGTGAACTGCGGCGGCGCCAACGACACGAACCACGTGCTCGTGCAGACGCTCAGCACGGCGGCGGCCGCAGCCGACCGCACCTTCCACCTCGTGATCGGCAACTGACGCGCAGCGCCGGGCGCGCGTTCGCTACGTCGGCGGCATCGCCGGCACCGCGGACGCGCGCGTGCGCGCACGCAGCGTGAAGAACAGGAGCGTGCCGAAGAGCGCGGTGTAGGACAGCGTGACGGCGCGGATCACGGTGATCAGCGTCACGTAGGCGACGCCTTCGTGAACCGCGCCGGCTGCTGCATGCGCGAGCACGCCAACACCGGTGGACAGGATCGTGCTCACGAGCAGCGCACCGAACACCTCCCACCAGCGCCCCTCGACGAGCTGCACGCTGCGCTGGAGCGACGCCCCGGGAGCCGTGCCTTCGAGCACCGCAGCTTGCGCGGCGAAATACCAGCGGACCCCCAGCCAGATGCCCGGCAGGAACAGCAGCAGCAAGCCGATCATCGAACCGACGGAGAACAACACGATCGCGCCGAAGGCCATCGGCAACCGCGGCGCCACCGCCCGCAGCGCCTCGCCGACGCTCGGGACCTGCCCGCCGCCCATGTCGCGCACGATCACCGCGTGCAGGCCAGTCACGAGCGGCGGGATCACGAGGATCGCGAGCACGAAGAAGACCGTGTTCGCTGCCGCGACGTTCGCCGCGTCCGGACCGTCGCGCAACATCCGCCCCCACACGCCCTCGACGAGCACGATGACGGGCGCGACGACGAGCAGCGTGACGGACAGGAACAGCCCGAAATGCTGGCGCAGCAGCTCGAGCGTGGTGGCGAGCAGCTCGCCGACGCTGCGCGGCGTCGTGAGATCGAGCGGACGGCTGAGCGGCTGCATCGCGCGCGCACTCTAGCGGCAGTCGATGTCGGCGCTTCCGTACGCGCCGGTTGGCGCGCGGGCCGTCGCTCGCCGCCGCCTATCCTCGTTCGGTGTCCACCGCTCAGAATCGGCAGCCGCGCGCCGACCGCAAGGCTGCTGCCGCCGAGCTGCGCCGCGCTGCGGTCCCCGCGCGCATCGACTATCCGCCGCAGCTGCCGGTCAGTGCGCGCCGGGAGGACCTGCTCGCCGCGATCCGCGACCACCAGGTCGTGATCGTCGCCGGCGAGACCGGCTCCGGCAAGACGACGCAGCTGCCGAAGCTCTGCCTCGAGCTCGGTCGCGGCGTGCACGGAATGATCGCCCACACGCAGCCGCGCCGGCTCGCAGCACGCACGGTCGCCGAGCGGATCGCGCAGGAGCTGCACGTCGAGCTCGGCGACGCGGTCGGCTACGCGGTGCGCTTCAACGACCGCTCCGGCGAGCGGACGCTCGTGCGGCTGATGACGGACGGCCTGCTGCTGGCCGAGATCCAGCGCGACCGGCTGCTGCGCCGCTACGACACGATCATCGTCGACGAGGCGCACGAGCGCAGCCTCAACATCGACTTCCTGCTCGGCTGCCTGACGCAGATCCTGCCGCGACGGCCGGAGCTGAAGCTGGTCGTGACATCGGCGACGATCGACCCGCAGCGCTTCAGCTCACACTTCGGCGACGCGCCGATCGTGGAGGTCTCGGGCCGCACCTACCCCGTCGAGACGCGCTACCGCCCGCCGGGACCCGACGTCGATCAACCCGAAGCGATCGTCGCCGCGGTGAGCGAGCTGCTGCGCGAAGACGCCGGCGACGTGCTCGTGTTCCTCAGCGGCGAGCGCGAGATCCGCGACACGGCCGAATTGCTGCGCGGGCGCCTGCGCGGCGAGGTCGACGTGCTGCCGCTGTACGCGCGGCTCTCCAGCGTCGAGCAGCAGCGCGTCTTCAAGCCGCACGACCGCCGCCGCGTCGTGCTCGCGACGAATGTCGCGGAGACGTCGTTGACGGTACCGGGCATCCGCGCAGTCGTCGACCCCGGCACCGCGCGCATCAGCCGCTACAGCGCGCGGCTGAAGGTCCAGCGGCTGCCGATCGAGTCGATCTCGCAAGCCTCGGCCGATCAGCGCAAGGGCCGCTGCGGACGCACCTCCGACGGCGTCTGCATCCGCCTCTACGACGAGGACGACTTCGACGCGCGGCCGCGCTTCACCGACCCGGAGATTCTGCGCACGAGCCTCGCCTCGGTGATCCTGCAGATGGCAGCGCTCGGGCTCGGCGAGGTCGAGCAGTTTCCCTTCCTCGACCCGCCCGACCGCCGCCAGGTGCGCGACGGCGTGCTGCTGCTGCAGGAGCTCGGCGCGCTCGACCCGGCGGCGCCGGAGCCCGGCAAGCGCCTGACGCCGCTCGGGCGCCGGCTCGCGCGGCTGCCGGTCGACCCGCGGCTCGGGCGGATCGTGCTCGAGGCCGGCCGGCTCGGCTGTGCCGAGGAGGCGATCGTGATCGCCGCAGCGCTGTCGATCCAGGACCCACGCGAGCGACCGGCCGACCAGCAGCAGGCAGCCGACGCGCAGCACGCGCGCTTCGCCGACGAGCAGTCCGACTTCCTCTCCTACCTCAACCTCTGGCGCTACCTGCGCGAGCGCCAGCGCGAGCTGTCCGGCAACCAGTTCCGCAAGCAGTGCCGGGCTGAGTTCCTGCATTCGCTGCGGGTGCGCGAGTGGCAGGACCTCGTCGGCCAGCTGCGCCAAGCTGCGAAGGCGACCGGCGTGACGCTGAACGAGACGCCGGCCGAGCCGCGCGAGCTGCACATCGCACTGCTGTCCGGCCTGCTCTCGCACATCGGCCACAAGGACCCGCGCGGGCGCGAGTACGAGGGTGCCCGCGGCGCGCGCTTCCAGCTCTCCCCCGGCAGCGTGCTGGCGAAGCGCACACCGGAGTGGGTGATGGTCGCGGAGCTGGTCGAGACGACGCGGCTGTGGGGCCGCACGGCGGCGCGCATCGACCCGCACTGGGTCGAGGGCCTCGCCGAGCATCTGCTGAAGCGCAGTTACGGCGAGCCGCACTGGGAGGCGCGACGGGCGTCCGCCGTGACGAACGAGCGCGTGACGCTTTACGGGCTCCCGATCGTCGCCGAGCGGCGCGTCAGCTACGGCCGCATCGATGCCGTGCACTCGCGCGCGCTGTTCATCCGCCGCGCGCTCGTCGGCGGCGAGTGGGACGGCCGCCACGCGTTCCTCGCAGAGAACCGGCGGCGGCTGGAGGAGGCCGAGGCGCTGGAGCACCGCTCGCGGCGGCGCGACATCGTCGTCGGCGAGGAGACGCTCGTCGCCTTCTACGACGCGCGCATCCCGTCCGAGATCGTCTCGGGCGCGCACTTCGACCGCTGGTGGCGCGAGGCGGGCGAGCGCGACCCGGAGCTGCTGACGTTCCCGCGCGAGCTGCTCGTCGACCCGGCAGCTGCCGGCGCGGTCGACGAGCACGCCTGGCCGCGCACGTGGACGCAAGGCGAGCTGACGCTGCGGCTCGGCCACCACTTCGAGCCGGGCGCTGCGCGCGACGGCGTGACCGTCCACGTGCCGCTCGCCGTTCTCGGACAGCTGCGCGAGGACGGCTTCGAGTGGCTCGTGCCCGGACTGCGCGCCGAGCTGATCACGACACTGCTGCGCGCGCTGCCGAAGGAGCTGCGGCGCCCGCTCGTGCCGCTCCCTGACCTCGCCTCACAGCTCGTCACGCAGATCGGACCCGACGACGGGCCGCTGCTGCCGGCGCTCGCAGGTGCGCTCGAACGGCTGCGCGGCGTGCAGGTGCCGCCGGGCACGTGGGATCTGTCGCAGCTGCCCGCGCACCTGCGGATGCGCTTCCGGATCGAGGACGAGCACGGCAAGCCGGTCGCCGAGGGCGAGGACCTCGGCACGCTGCGCGAGCTGGCGCGACCACAGCTGCGGGCATCGCTCGCCGCAGCCGCTCCAGAGCTGGAGCACAGCGGGCTGCGCAGCTGGAGCATCGGGACGTTGCCGCGCGAGGTCGCGCTCGGTGCCGGCACCGGCTATCCGGCGCTCGTCGACGAGGGCGAGAGCGCGGGCGTGCGCGTGCTCGACACGCCCGCAACCCAGGCCGTCGCGATGCTCGCCGGCACGCGGCGCCTGCTGCTCGCGACGATGCCCTCGACGGTCCGCTTCATTCGCGATCACGTCGACGGCACGACACAGCTCGCACTCGCGACGGCGCCACATGGAAGCCTCGCGGCGGTGCTCGACGACGCGATCGCCGCCGCGCTCGACGCGCTGATCGCGCAGGCCGGCGGCCCGGCCTGGGACGAGGCCGCCTTCGCGCAGCTGCGCTCGCACGTGGCAGGCGGACTCGCCGAGACGACGGCAGCCGTGCTCGCTCAGGTCGTCGCGATCCTTGCCGCAGGCCGCGACGTCGAACGCCAGCTCGACGCGCTGCGGCCCGCTGCCTTGCAGCCTGCGCGTCTGGACATCGCACGCCAGCTCGGACGGCTGTTGTTCGCGGGCTTCGTCACGGCAGCCGGCGTCGACCGGCTCCCCGACGTCGAGCGCTACCTGCGCGCAGCCGGACGGCGGGTCGAGCGACTGCCGAGCGCGCCGGCTGCCGACGCCGAGCGGATGCGTGCGATCAACGAATTGGAAGCGCTCTACGAGCGCCGGCTCGCGAGCTGGCCGCGCGAACGGTCCGTGCCGGTCGCGCTGCACGACGTGCGCTGGCTGCTCGAAGAGCTGCGCGTGAGCGAGTTCGCGCAGGCGCTCGGCACCCGCCGGCCGGTCTCCGCCAAGCGGATCCGCCAGGCACTCGACGCCGTCGCCTGAGCTGCGACGGCTGCGTCGCGCGGCTCAGTGGCCCGCGCCGCTGCTTTCGACAAGCCGCGACGGCTCGTTGCTGACCGCGACTCCATTGCCGCCGCGCCGCTTGGCGGCGTACATCGCGCGGTCGGCGCGGCCGAGCACCTCGTCGACGCTCAGCGTCTCGCTCGGATCGATCGGCGCGAGCCCGACACTCAGCGTGATCCGGCTGCCGGCCGCCGCCTCCATGCCCTGCTCTGCGATCGTGCGGATGCCGTCGGCCAGCTCGATCGCCGTGGCGACGTCGACGCGGCGCAGCAGCACCGCGAACTCGTCGCCGCCGAGCCGCGCGACGACGTCGCTGCTGCGCAAGCGGTTCTCCAGTGCCATGCCGAGGTGCGCGATGACGGTGTCGCCCATCGCGTGGCCGTAGGAGTCGTTGATCGCCTTGAAGGCGTCGACGTCGAGCAGCAGCACGGCGGCGCGGCTGCCGCGCTTCGCCGTGAACTCCAGCTCGCGCTCCAGCTCCTGCTCGAAGCGGCGGCGGTTGTAGACGCCGCTGAGCGGGTCGTGGTCGGCGAGGTGCTGCAGTCGCTGCTCGGCGTGGTGACGGTCGGTCACGTCGCGCGCGGCCGCATAGATCGTGCGGCGCTCGGGGTCGACCTGCGAGGACCATTCGATCCAGCGCCAGCCGCCGTCCTTCGTGCGATAGCGGTTCGTGAAGTTCTGCACGAGCTCGCCTCTGACCGTCAGCTGTCCCTCCAGCTCGGTGCGGGCGCGGTCCTCCGGGTGCACGAACTCGATGAACGGGCGTGCCATCAGCTCCTCGCGCGACCAACCGAGCGCCGTCTCCCAGCTGCCGTTCAGCTGCGTGAAATACCCGTCGAAGCTCGCGGTGCAGAAGAGGTCGCGCGCAAGCTCGAAGTGGCGCGCACCGACCGCGGCCAGCTCCGACTCGACCCGCAGCCGATCCGCGAGCTGCCCGGCGACCGCGCCGACGATCAGGAACGCTGCCCCGCGCGCGATGTACGTCGTCGGCGTGATCGTCACCGGCGCGAACGGAGCCCATGCGGCGAACAGGCCGAGCGCGACGAGCCCGGCGCCGATGCCGGCGCGCTTGCCCAGCTCGACGGCGATCAGCACGATCGGCAAGACGTAGAGGACCGTCACCCCGCTCGCGATCGTCGCGTCGAGGAAGCGCGCGCCGAAGATCAGGGCGTACAGCGCCGATCCGGCAAGCAGGACGCGCGCGCGTCGACCAGCGGAGGCGGAAGAGGACATCACGTGCCCACTATCGACGCATATATGACGACGCTTGAGACGTGCGTGCGCCAGATGCACAACTCTGGACCGGAAAATGTCCCATGAGTAAGGTTTGAGCGATGGCGCGACACGACCCAATTGCGATCTTTCGTCCCACGGCGCACGGCGCGACCGCCCTCGGCGCGGTTGCCGTCGGCGCGTGCGCGGTCGGCGCGCTCGCGATCGGCCGACTTGCAATTCGCCGTGCAGCGATCGGGCGGCTCGAGATCGACGAGCTGGTCGTGCGCAAGCTGCGGGTCGTCGAGCTGGAGGTCGAGCGCGACCCGAGCGCTCCCGCGCCCTAGGATCGCCCCATGCCCTCCCCGCTGGCCGACGAGCTGCGCGCGATCGTTGGCACGACGCATGTGCTCGACGACGAGGACCGCTGCGCGCCGTACGAGCACGACGCGACGGGCCGCTTCGGTACACGCGCCGCGCTCGTCGTTCGCCCAGCCGACACCGCGCAGGTCGCGGCCGTCGTCGCGACATGTGCACGCGTCGGCGCGGTGATCGTCCCGCAGGGCGGCAACAGCGGGCTGGTGGGCGGGGGCGTCCCGCGCGGCGGCGAGGTGCTGCTGAGCCTCCGGCGGCTCGACGAGATCGGACCGGTCGACACCGACGCCGGACAGCTCGAGGCGGGCGCCGGGACGACGCTTGCTGCAGTGCAAGAGCGAGCGCACGCCGCAGGCTTCGCGTTCGGCGTCGATCTCGCCTCGCGCGACAGCGCGACGGTTGGCGGGCTCGTCGCGACCGACGCCGGCGGCGCGTGGGCGCTGCGCCATGGAACGATGCGCGCACAGGTGCTCGGCGTCGAGGCGGTGCTCGCCGACGGCTCGCGAATCGCGCGGCTGTCCGGGCTCGTGAAGGACAACGCAGGCTACGACCTGTCCGCGCTGCTCGTCGGCAGCGAGGGCACGCTCGGCGTCGTCACGCGCGCGCGGCTGCGGCTGCTGCCGGAGCTGCCCGCCCGCGTCACCGCGTTGCTCGCCCTCGCCGACCTGCGAGCCGCCGTGCGACTGCTCGGCCGGCTGCGAGCGCGGGTGCCGTCGCTGGAGGCTGCTGACTTCTACTGCGACGACGGGCTGGAGCTGGCGATCGCGTGCCGCTCCGTCACGCACCCGCTCACGCGCCGCGGCGGCGCGTACCTCGTCGTCGACTGCGCCGCGGCGAGCGACCCGACCGCCGAGCTGGCGGCTGCGGTCGACGGTGCCGAGGAGGTGCTCGAGGTCGCGGTCGCCGACGACACCGACGGCCGCCGGGCGCTGTGGCGCGGGCGCGACGCGCAGCACGAGACGGTCGCCGCGCTCGGGGTTCCGCACAAGCTCGACGTCGCCGTCCCAGTCGCGGAGCTGCCGGCATTCGTCGAGCAGGTCCGCGTGACCGTCGCGCGCCTGGCCCCGGATGCCGTGGTGCTGCAGTTCGGCCACCTCGGCGACGGCAACGTCCATGTCAACGTAGTCGGCCCCGACCCCGAGGACGAGCGGATCGACGGAGCGATTCTCCAGCTCGCCGCAGCCGCCGGCGGCACGATCTCCGCCGAGCACGGAGTCGGCGTCGCGAAGGCGCAGCACCTCGCGCTCGTGCGCTCACCACAGGAGATCGCCGCGATGCGCTCGATCAAGCACGCGCTGGACCCCGCCGGGCTGCTCAACCCCGGTGCAGTGCTGGCCGACTGAGCCGGCGGCTCAGGAGGCGTGCGCGATCCCGCGCACGATCAGGAAGAGGCCGAGGAAGGCGCTCAGTCCGATCGCGATCTCGCGGCCGTGCCCGGAGGCCCAGGCGTTCGCCCGCTCCACGAGCGCATTTGTCGGCTCCGGCGCGAACACGAGACCGAGCAGCGGGATCTCCGCGAGCAGGAACATGATCACGTTGAACAGCAGGATCAGCGCGACGTCGGTGCCGGTCGAGTGGTGGCCGGCGGCGATGTCCTTCAGCGCGATCAGATAGGCAGCGCCCGGCAGGTTGATCGCGAGCGCGGCGAAGAAGACGAGCGGGATCGAGCCACCCGCCAGCAGCCGCTGCGACCACGGCTCGTGCTCCTCCTCCGCTGCGTCCTCGACCGGCGGCGCCGCTCGCTGCTTGCTGGCCTTGCGCGCCTTGCGCCGCTCCAGCATTCGCTGGTCGGCGCGGCTCGCGAGCGCCACCGCGAGCAGCAGCGCGAGCCCGCCGACGGCCATGTCGGCGCCCCAGCTGAGGCCGGACGTCGAGCTGAGTGAGCTCGAGCCGCCGAGCACGAGCACGATCGCGAGCCCGATGCCGACGCTCATGAGCATCCCACCGGCGAGGTAGGCCGCCAGCAGCGCGACCGGCCGCTCCTGCGCCAGCAAGATCACGACAGCCGCGAGCAATGTGGGATAGAGCGCCGCGTCGAGCGCGAGCAGCACGAGTTGCATGGCGTCCCAGGTCGGGAGCACCGATGCTCCTCGACGCGGCGGTGCGCCGCATCACCCGATCGAGGTGAGGCAGCACGGTGGTGAGCGAGGGCTACCGCTCGGGCGAGCGCTCCGGCAGCGCGATCTCGCGCTTGAGGATCTTGCCGGTGGGGCCCTTCGGCAGCTCGTCGACGAGCCAGACGTGGCGCGGGTACTTGTAGGCGGCGATCCGCTCCTTCACGTACGCGCGCAGCTCCTCGGGCGTCGCCTCGGCGCCGGCTTTCAGCGCAACCGCGGCACCGATCTCCTCGCCCAGCTCGGCGTCGGGCACGCCGACGACAGCAGCCTCGGCGACCGCCGGATGCTCGTAGAGCACCTCCTCGACCTCGCGCGGGTAGACGTTGTAGCCGCCGCGGATGATCATGTCCTTCTTGCGGTCGACGATGAAGAAGTAGCCGTCCTCGTCGACCTTGCCGAGGTCGCCGCTGTGGAACCAGCCGCCGCGCATCGCCTCCGCTGTCGCGTCGGGTCGCTGCCAGTAGCCCTTCATCACGTTCGGGCCCTTGATCACGATCTCCCCCACCTCGCCGACGGGCAGCTCGTTGTCGTCCGCGTCGACGACCTTCATCTCGACGCCGCGGATCGGCATGCCGATCGAGCCGGGCTTGCGCTCGCGGTGTGGATGGTTGAAGGAGGCGACCGGCGAGGTCTCCGACAGCCCGTAGCCCTCGAGGATCGCGCTGCCGAACTGCTCGTCGAAGGCACGCAGCACCTCGACCGGCAGCGACGCGCCACCGGAGATGCAGAGCCGCAACGCCGAGGTGTCCGGCCGCTCGGCCGGCGGCACCGCGAGCATCGCCGAGTACATCGTCGGCACGCCCATGAAGATCGTCACGCGGTCGCGCTCCATGATCTCGAGCGCCTTGCGCGGGTCGAAGCGCGGCAGCAGCGTAAGGCAGCCGCCGCCGGCGATGCACGTGTTCATGCCGGAGGTCTGGCCGAAAGAGTGGAACAGCGGCAGCGCGCCGAGGATCACGTCGCCCTCGGAGACCTCGACAGCGTCTCGAGGTTCGTGAGGACGTTCGTCGTGAGGTTCGCGTGCGTCAGCTCGGCGCCCTTCGGCTTGCCGGTCGTGCCCGAGGTGTAGAGGATCACCGCCGTGTCCTCGTCGGCCACGTCGACCACCTCGCGGCGTGGCTCGGCTGCCGCGACGAGCTGCTCGAAGGCGCCGGGCGCGACGTCGATCAGCTTCGTCCCGGCCTCCTCGGCACCCGGCACCGCCTCCTCGCCGAAGTCGTGCCACGCGAACAGCAGGCTCGCGCCCGAGTCGCCGAGATAGAAGGCGACCTCGCGCTGCTTCAGCAGCACGTTCATCGGCACGACGTCCCGCCGGCGCGCAGCACGCCGTAGTAGACGAGCGGGAAGTACGGCACGTTCGGCAGCATGATGCCGACGCGGTCGCCCGGCTCGAAGCCGTGCTCGGCGAGCAGTCCGGCTACACGCGCGGAGCCCTCGTCCAGCAGTGCGTAGCTGACCGCCGAGCGTCGTCGAGCTTGATCGCGGTGCGGTCGCCGTGGCGTGCCGCGGTGTCGGTCAGCAAGCTCGCGAGGTTGCGCCCCATGCCGGTGCCTCCGTCGATCGGTGGTCGGTGAATGCTCTCCTGCGCGGTGAGTCGCTACCCCGCGCCCGCGGCGGCGCTGGCGCTCTCGCCGACGGAGCGCGCCGGGGCCTCGCCCCAGAGCTGCTCGAGCCGGTAGAACGCGCGCGTCTCGGGCGTGAAGACGTGGACCACCACGTCGAGATAATCCATCAAGACCCAATGTGCCTGCGGCAGTCCCTCGACGCGCCGCGGCAGCAGGCCGTGGTCCTGCTTCATGCCGGCATGGATGCCGTCGTGGATCGCCTTCGCCTGGCGATCGGTGTTGCCGGTGCAGATGACGAAGTAGTCGGCGTAGCCGAGCACCCCGCGCAGGTCGAGCTCGACGATCTCGATCGCCTTCTTGTCGTCTGCGTAGCCGGCGATCGCGGCGACCATCTCGGCGCCGGTCAACTCCGCCTTGCTCATGCGGCGACCTCTCGGTAGAGCCCGTCGGCCGCGATCCGCTCGGCTACCGCGTCGGGCACGAGGTAGCGGATCGGCCGCCCCGTCGCCACACGCTCGCGCACGAGCGAGGAGGAGACGTCGACGCGCGGCATGTCGAAGAAGCGTGACTCGCTCCGCACCGGCGAGCGGGCGCAGCTCGCCGAGCACGTCCTCGCGCGCGGCGCCCGCGCGTTCGGCGACGGCGAGCGTCGCGAGTGCGAGCACGGCCTCGGGCTCCCGCCAGGTCGGGAGGCTGTGGGCCATGTCGCCGCCGACGATGAACGTCAGCTCGTCCTGCGGTTCGCGGGCGTGCAAGGCCCTCAGCGTATCGACTGTGAAGGATCGGCCCTCGCGCGCCAGCTCGAGGCGCGAGACGGCGAGGCGCTCGTCGTCGCCGATCGCGCAGCTCGCACAGCACGGCGCGCTGCTCCGCGTCCGGTCCTCCGGGCGCGATCTGCTTGTGCGGCGGGATGTGCGGCGGGCATCAGCAGGACGCGATCGAGGCCGAGCTGCGCGTGCGCTTCCTGCGCGCAGACGAGGTGACCGAGGTGCGGCGGGTTGAACGTGCCGCCGAGAATGCCGAGGCGCATGTGCAGGTCCAGCGCAGGCCGCTCAGGTGCGGACTTGGCCGGAGCCCTCGATCAGGTACTTGAACGTGCACAGCTCGCGCACGCCGATCGGCCCGCGGGCGTGCAGCTTCTGCGTCGAGTTGCCGATCTCGGCGCCCATCCCGAACTCGCCCCCGTCGGTGAAGCGCGTCGAGGCGTTGACGTAGACGCAGGCTGCGTCTACGCCGAGCTGGAACGCACGCGCGACGCCGAGGTCCTCCGTCACGATCGCCTCGGAGTGGCCGGAGCCGTAGCGGTTGACGTGCGCGATCGCCTGCTCGGCGGAGTCGACGACCTTCACGGCGAGGATCAGGTCGAGGTACTCGGTCCCCCAGTCCTCCTCGGTCGCGGGCGTGATCGGCGTGCCGCCGGCGAGCGCGCGCGTGCGCTCGTCGCCGCGCAGCTCCACGCCGACGCCATGGAACGTGGCCAGCACGCGCGGCAGGAAAGCAGGTGCAGCCTCTGCATGCACGAGCAGCGTCTCGACCGCGTTGCAGACGCCGGGGCGCTGGACCTTGCCGTTGAGCGCGATCGCCTCGGCCGCGTCGAGGTCGGCGTCCGCGTCGACGTAGACGTGGCAGTTGCCGGACGCTGCGTAGATGACGGGGACCGTCGCGACCGCCTTCAGCGCGTCCTTCAGGCCCTCGCCGCCGCGCGGGAAGATCAGGTCGACGACGCCGTCCTGCGTCGCCAGCTCGGTCAGCTCGGCGCGGCCGCCGCCGGCGACGAGCTGGATCGCGCCCTCGGGCACGCCGGCGTCCGTTGCCGCTTCGGACGCGATCGTCGCGAGCACGGCATTCGAGTGCAGCGCGGTGCTGGAGCCGCGCAGCACGATCGCGTTGCCGGACTTCAGGCACAGCGCCGCCGCGTCGATCGTCACGTTCGGCCGCGCCTCGTAGACGACGGCGACGACGCCGAACGGGACGAGCACGCGTCGCATGTCGACTCCGTTCGGCAGCCGGTGGCCGTCGATCGTCTCGCCGACCGGGTCGGGCAGCGCGGCGATCGTGCGCGTGCCCTCGGCGATCGCGGCGATCCGCGCGGGGTCGAGCGCGAGCCGGTCGAGCAGCGCGTCGCCGATCTCGTTCGCACGACCGGCCTCGAGGTCGCGCGCGTTCGCCTCGAGGATCTCCGGCGTGCGCGCGAGCAGCGCGTCGGCGATCGCGTGCAGCGCAGCGTCCTTCACGCGCGTGTCGAGCACGGCGAGGGGCCCGGCTGCAGCCTTCGCCGCGGCGCAGATCTCCGTCACCGAGCCCCGCGTCTCGGCGGGAGAGGTCAAAGCCATGCGCAGTAGGGTAGCGGCGGCGCTGCCGGGCGGGCACAGCGCGACGCGCGGCGGCTCGCCGAGCTCGCTAGGTGAGCACGAAGTAGTCGCGGTGGATCGCCTCGTCGCTCGCGTGCGGCAGTTGCTCGCGCACCTCGGCGGACTTCAGCCCGCGCACCCTGCGCAACTCGCCGGCCGAGTAGCGCGTGATCCCCTTGCCGACCTCGGCGCCGTCGTGCACGACCGCGACGGCGTCGCCGGCGCCGAAGCGGCCGCTGACGTCGAGCACGCCGACCGGGAGCAGGCTCGTGCCGCCCTCGCGCAGCGCGCGCGCGGCGCCGGCGTCGACGGTGATCGTGCCGCGCGCCGGCTTCGCGTACTTCAGCCACAACTTGAAGCTCGAGTGGCGCGACGCGCGTGCCGGAAAGCGCGTGCCGACCGCCTCGCCCGCGACCGCGGCGGCGATCGCGCCGGGCGTGCGGCCGTTCGCGACGACGGCCGGGATCCCCGCCGCGGTCGCCATCTCGGCCGCGACGACCTTCGAGCGCATCCCGCCCGAGCCGAGCGTCGTCGTCGTCTGGCGGATGTCGTGCTGCTCGAGCGCCTCGAAGTCCTCTACGAGCGGCACGAGCAGCGCAGCCGGGTCGAGCCGCGGGTCGGCCGTGTAGAGGCCGTCGATCGACGTCAGCAGCACGAGCAGCTCCGCGCCGAGCAGGATCGCTACCTGCGCCGCGAGGAAGTCGTTGTCGCCGAACGTGATCTCGTCCGTCGCCGTCGTGTCGTTCTCGTTGATCACCGGCACGACGCGCCATTCGAGCAGCCGCTGCAGCGTCTGGCGGGCGTTGAGGTAGTGCGAGCGCTCTCCGCTGATGTCGTGGAAGGTCAGCAGCACCTGCGCGCTCGTGACGCCGTGCCCGTGCAGCAGCTCGTCGTAGACGCGGTAGAGCTTGCCCATCCCGACCGCACTCGCGGCCTGCAGCTCGTCGATCTCGCGCGGGCGCCCGTCAAGCCCCATCACGCCGATCCCACGCGCGATCGCGCCGCTCGTGACGATCACCACATCGCGACCTGCGCGGTGCAGCTGCGCCGCCTCCTCGCAGACGTGCTCCAGCACTTCCGGGCGCGGGTTGCCGCGATCGTCGGCGACGATCGACGATCCGAGCTTGATGACGACGGTGGACATGGCGATCGGAGCTTACGCGCGCCGCCGGGCGACGCGGCGTGGCGCTACGACGGGTCCAGCTCGAACTCGACGCCGCCGATCTCGACCTCGTTGCCAGGCTCGAAGCCCGCCTCTTCGAGGGCGCGGATCACGCCGATCGACTTCAGCCGCCGCTCGAGGAAGGCCATCGCCTCCTCGTTGTCGACGTCGTAGCGCAGCACGAGCCGGTCGACGCCCTCGCCGACGACGCGGAAGCGCCCCTCCTCGACCAGCTCGACCTGGAAGCCGCGCGCGGCGGCCGGGCGGAAGACCCGGTGCTCGGCCAGCTCCTCGACGTCCGGCACCTCGACCGGCGCGGCGACCGGCACGTGCTGGAGCAGCAACAGCCGCAGCTCGTCGAGCCCCTCGCTCGTGGCGCTCGACGTGCGCACGATCGGGACGTGCTCGCCGAGCCGCTCGCGCCACTCGGCGGCCGCCTGCTCGGCAGCGTCGGGCGTGACGAGGTCGACCTTCGAGAGCGCGAGGATCCGCGGCAGCGAGGCGAGGCGCGCGTCGTGCGCGCTCAGCTCGTGCTCGATCGTGGCGTGGTTCTCGAGCGGATCGGAGCCGTCGATCGGCGCGAGGTCGAGCACGTGCACGAGCAGGCGCGTGCGCTCGACGTGGGCGAGGAAGTCGTGGCCGAGCCCGGCGCCGTCGCTTGCACCCTCGATCAGCCCGGGAATGTCGGCGAGCACGAGCTGGCGCTCGTCGGCGTCGATAGTCCCGAGGACCGGCTCGAGCGTCGTGAAGGGGTAGTCGGCGACCTTCGGGCGGGCACGCGTGAGGCGGGCGAGCAGCGAGGACTTGCCTGCATTCGGCAGGCCGACGAGGCCGACGTCGGCGAGCAGCTTCAGCTGCAGCTCGATCCAGCCCTCCTCGCCTGGCAACCCGCGCTCGGCGAAGCGCGGCGCCTGGCGCGTCGGCGTCGCGAAGTGCTTGTTGCCGCGCGCACCGCCGCCACCGCGCGCGACGCGCGCCCGCTGGCCCGGCGCGACGAGGTCGTGGCGCGTCTCGTCCTCGAGCAACGCGACGGTGCCCGGCGGCACGTGGATCTCCAAGTCGCCGCCATCGGCCCCGTGGCGCAGCGCGCCCCTGCCGTGCCCGCCCTTGGGCGCCTTGAAGTGCGCCGTACGGCGAAAGAACTGCAGGTCGCGCAGCGAGTCGTCGCACAACAGGACTACATCGCCCCCACGGCCACCGTCCCCACCGTCCGGTCCGCCCTTCGGCACATGCGCCTCACGCCGGAACGACATGCAGCCGTCGCCACCGGCGCCGGCCTGCACATGGATTCGCGCGCGGTCC
This sequence comes from uncultured Actinomycetes bacterium, assembly GCA_963715695.1. GTDB lineage: Bacteria > Actinomycetota > Thermoleophilia > Solirubrobacterales > Solirubrobacteraceae > Conexibacter. The sequence continues at coordinate 500,390 of OY970266.1, forward strand.
GAGAGCATCGGCGCATCCTGACAGCCGCGCCCCACCTAGGCATGCCGGTCGTGATTCTAGGATTTTCTAAAGTCTTTCTTAGAAATTCTTAGAATGAGAGGGGGCGAAACCGCGGGCAAGAAAGTCTCTGGTCTTCTAACGCTGGACTTTGCGCCTTAGAAAGAGACAGAGAGCGGTGAACAAACGCGAGAACCCCTATACCCCAGGCGCCGGCCGCAAGCCGCCGATGCTCGCGGGACGTGCCGGCGAGCTTGATGACTTCCGTGCTCTGACAGAGCGACTCGGGGACGGTCGCCACGAGCGCAGCCTGATCTACACGGGGTTGCGCGGCGTCGGCAAGACCGTCCTGCTGATGGAGCTGGACGTGCTCGCGAGCGAGGCCGGCTGGGCGACGACCGACGTGCAGGAGGTTCACCCGGATGGCCGCACGCGTGCTGCGCGAGATGAGCCGCAAGCACCGTGTCCGCGAGCGCGTCCAACATGCGCTCGGCGTCGCAAAGGCCTTCAGCGTGGCAGTGCCCTCGGGAATCCAGGTCAAGCTCGACGTCGAGGCAATCTCAGGCGTCGCCGACTCCGGCGATGCCGAGCAGGACCTGACCGACCTGCTCGTCGAGATCGGCGAAGTCGCCGAATGCACGCGCACCGGCGCGCTGTTCCTGCTCGACGAGATGCACAACCTCGACACGCCCTCGCTGGCGGCGATCTGCATCGCCTTCCAGGCAATCAGTCGCCGCGGCCTCCCGGTCGCGCTCGCCGGCGCCGGGCTGCCCGACCTTCAAGTGCGCCTGATGTCCGCCAAACCGTATGCCGACCGCCTGTTCCGCTACCACGAGTTGGGGCGACTCCCCGACGCCGCCGCACGTGCCGCACTCGTCAGCCCATCTGCAACGCTCGACCTGCACTTCGAGGAGGATGCAGCCCGCGCGGTCATCGAAGAGGCGTCCGGCTACCCCTACTTCCTTCAGGAGCACGGGCTCGAGCTGTGGAACCACGTCGAGCGCTCGCCGATCACACTCGACGACGCTCTGACCGTCCGGGAGACCGTCCGGGACACGCTGGCGGCCACGTTCTTCGGCCCCCGCCTCGATCTCGCGACCGACGCCGAGCAACGCTACCTGGCCGCGATGGCGTCGTTGCCCTCAGCCCCGTACCGCAGCGCTGACGTGGCGGAGCGGTACGGAGCGCGCGATCAGCGCGGTGTCTCGATGCATCGCGACGCACTGATCCAGAAAGGGCTCGTATGGAGTCCGCGCCGCGGACAGGTCGACTTCACCGTCCCGCGCTTCGCCGAGTTCCTGCGCGAGCACCATCCGCTCGCCTCCTTCGAGAGCTGAAGGTGGGAGAGCAGTCAGGCGGCGTTACTCGGAGTCGGCCGAGACGACGGAGATCACGCGGCCGCGACGGCCGGCGTTGAAGGCGACGGTGCCCGCCGCCTTCGCGAAGATCGTGTCGTCACGACCGATGCCGACGCCGGCACCGGGCTTGAAGCGGGTGCCGCGCTGACGGACGATGATCTCGCCGCCGGTCACGGTCTGACCGGCGAAGACCTTCACGCCGAGTCGCTTCGCGTTCGAGTCGCGGCCGTTGCGGCTGGAGCCGAGCCCTTTCTTATGCGCCATCGGTGCTCGCCTCCTCAGTCGTCGCCTTCGCGGCGGCAGGCTTGCGCGCCGCGAGCTTGATCTGCGTGATCTCGATGCGCGTGAGGTCCTGACGGTGGCCGGTGCGCCGCTTGTAGCCGCGCTTCGGCTTGAACTTCACGATGCGCAGCTTCGGGCCGCGCTCGTGGGCGACGATCTTCGCCTCGACCTTGACCTTCGAGAGGTCGTCGCCGTCGAGGATCTCGTCGTCGCCGCGGTAGAGCAGCGGCTGCAGCGCGATCTTCGCGCCTTCCTCGTCGGGCAGACGCTCGACGAGCAGGTACTGGCCCTCCTCGACGCGGTACTGCTTCCCGCCAGTCTTCACGATCGCATACATGGTGGTGATGTCTCTCGTCAGTCGTCGGTCGTGCCGGCGTTTGTACCCGCCGTGGCACGGGAACGGCGCCGTCCGCCCCTGCGGCCTCGGCGCCGAGGCGTGGATTCTACGCCATCCTCGCTCTCCGCGCTGTCGCCGTCCTCCGAGGACCCGTCCGTGCTGCTCGCGACGACCCCGTTGTCGACCAGCGTCGCGACCGCAGCGGTGCGCCCGACCTCGTCGATCCGCACGAGCCGCTTCTCGCCGACATGGCGTCCGCCACCCGTCACGGAGACGATGTAGCCGTCGATCTTCGCTACCGCGTCGTCGACGTTGTACATGTGCGGCTCGACGATCGTGACGAACACCTCGTCGCCTTCGCGGAACGGCAGCGCCCGCTCGGAGACCTCGTCGCGCGTCCCTTCGAGCGTGATCGCGAAGTGGTCGAGCGGCAGCCCCTCGGAGCCTTCGAAGTGGAACCACTTGCCCGTCTGCTCCTCGAGCTGGCGCAGGATCCGCGCGCCGTCGCGCGTGAAGACCGCGCTCACGCGCGGGTTGATCTGCAGCAGCAGCGCCTCGGCGTCCTTCTCCTTCACGAGGTCGCGCAAACGCCGCTCGAACGAGATCGCGATCGTCTCCTCGGAGCGGATCACGCCCTCGCCGTCGCACGTCGGGCAGGCCCGGGTCATGATCTCGCGCACGCCGTCGGTGACGTTCTGGCGCGTCATCTCGACGAGCCCGAGCGGCGAGATCTCGACGACGAACGTCTTCGTGCGGTCCTCGTCGAGCGCCTTGCGCAGCGTCTTCAGGACCGCGTCGCGGTTGCGCGCGCGGGCCATGTCGATGAAGTCGATGACGATGATCCCGCCGATGTCGCGCAGCCGCATCTGGCGCACGCATTCCTCGGCGGCCTCGAGGTTCGTCTTCGTGATCGTGTCCTCGAGCCGCGCGCCCTTGCCGCGGCCGATGAACGAGCCGGTGTTGACGTCGATGACGGTCAGCGCCTCGCCGTAGTCGATCATCAGGTAGCCGCCGCTCGGCAGGTCGACCCTGCGCGAGAGCGTCCCGTCGATCTCCTTCTCGACTCCGTAGCGCTCGAACAGGGGCTCCGCCTCCTCCCACAGCTCGACGCGGTCGACGAGCTCCGGCGCGGTGCGCGTGAAGAACGAGATCAGCCGCTGGTGCTGCTTCGGGTCGTCGACGATCGCGCGCTCGAAGTGCTCGGAGAAGATGTCGCGCACGACGCGCACCGAGAGGTCGGCCTCCTGAAAGGCGAGGTCCGGCGCCTTCGTCTCCTCGACGCGCTTCTCGAGCACCTCGTTGAGCTTGAAGAGGTACTGCAGCTCGCGCTCGAAGTCGACGCGCTTGGCGCCGAAGGCTGCCGTGCGGATGATCGCGCCGCCGCCGTTCAGGTCGAGCTTCGCCGCCTCCTTGCGCAGGCGGTCGCGCTCCTTGTCGGGCAACCGGCGCGAGACGCCGACCCCCTCGCCCTGCGGCGAGTAGACCATGTAGCGACCGGGGATCGCGACCTCCATCGAGAGGCGCGCGCCCTTCGTCTTGAGCGGGTCCTTGACGACCTGCACGGTGATCTCCTGCCCGGGCTTCAGCAGGTCGGCGATCTTGTTGCCCTCCTTCGAGCCGCCGCGACCGCGCTTCGGCGTCTCGACGCCGGGCAGCACGATCTCGTCGACGTGCAGGAAGCCGTTCTTCTCCAGGCCGATGTCGACGAAGGCGGCCTCGAGGCCCGCCAGCACGTTGTCGACCTTGCCCTTGTAGATGTTCCCGACGATCGAGCGACCGCCACGGCGCTCGAGGTAGAGCTCCGCGACGCGGTAGCCGGCTGCGGGGTTGGCCGGCTTCTTGCGCCGGCGCCCGGAGGCGGTGGTGGTGGGGGCGACGTCTCCCGTCGCCTCGAGCAGCGCGACGCGGGTCTCCCCGCGGTCGACGCTTACCAGTACTTGCTTCTTCACAGTTGTTGCCTTTACGAGAGGATGAGCGCACGGCCCTTTGAACCCTGCGCGAGCCGACCCTGAACATGGATCGACTGCAGGAGGCCAAGCGCGAGGAATGTAGTGAGGACGGAGGCGCCGCCGTAGCTCATGAGCGGGAGCGGGACTCCGGTGATCGGCATGATCCCGATCGTCATGCCGACGTTGACGAAGACCTGGAACATCAGCATCGCAAGGATGCCGCCGGCGATCAGTGCGCCGAACAGGTTCTTCGCCAAGGTGATGATGCGCAGCGCGCGCCACAGCAGCAGCGCGAACAGCGAGAGCACGATCGCGGCGCCGACGAAGCCGTAGGTCTCCCCCACCACGCTGAAGATGAAGTCGGTGTGGTGCTCGGGAAGGAAGTTGAGGCCCGTCTGCGTCGCGTGCGCGATCCCCCGGCCGGATTTCTGGCCGGAGCCGATCGCGATCAGCGACTGATTGATCTGGTACGTCGCGTTCCCCACGTCGTGCGAAGGGTGCACGAACCCGGTGAGACGCTCGACCTGGAACTTCTTCAGCACGTGCACGCCGACCGCCGGAGCGGCGACGAGCACGGTCACGGTCGCTGCCGCGAACAGGCCGACGAGGCCCGACAGCTGGCGGCCGGACGTGCCGGCCACGAACAGCAGCGCGAATGCGATGGCGACGTACACCATGCCGGTTCCGAGATCCGGCTGGACGATCACGAGCGCGGAGGCGGCGAGCGCGAGCAGCATGATGCGCGCGGTCGTCTCGCGTTCGTGCAAGCGTCGTGAGCGGTCGACGAGGAACGCCGACAGCGCCACGATCAACAGCACCTTGCCGAACTCGGACGGCTGGAACTGAAAGAACGGAAGCTGGATCCAGCGGCGCGAGCCACGCGCGACGCTGCCGAGACCCAGCACGAGCAGGTTGAGCGTGATCGCCAACCCGTAGATGACGAGCTTGAACTCGCGCAGGCGCGAGTAGTCGAAGCGGGCGATCAGCAGCGCGAGCGCGATCCCGATGACCGCATAGACCGCCTGGCGCTCGACGTAGAACAACGGCGAGCCCGCGATGTCATGGCGCGTCGCGCCCTTGATCGTCACGAGCGAGCAGACGACGAGCCCGAGCGCCGCGAGCGCGAGCCAGGGGTCGAGCAGCAGACGGCGCCGTCCGGGCCCGCGAGTCACGTCTTCGACGCTGCGCTGGATCGGCACCGTGCTCACAGTGTCTTCGACACCCCGGTCACGACCTGCTTCTTGATCCCGAACCACTGCGAGAGGATCAGCCGCGCCGCCGGTGCTGCAGCCTGCGCGCCGAAGCCGCCGCTCTCGACGGTGACGGCGACGACGATCGGCTTCTTCGCGTCGGGCACGTAACAGACGTACCACGACTGGTCGGGCTTTCCTGTGAACTGGGCGGTGCCGGTCTTGCCGTAGACCGGCTCGGGGAAGTCCTGGAAGACGTCGGCCGAGGTGCCGCCGGCCTCGGAGGCTGCGGCGCGCAGACCGCTCTGGATCGAACCGCAAGCCGGGAATCGAGATGTGACGCGCGGCGCCCGGCTCGATCCGCTGCAGCACGTTGCCGCTGTCGTCGGTGACCTGCAGGCCGACGTGCGGACGCACGATCTTGCCGCCGTTCTCGATCGCCGCATACGCGACCGCCATCTGCAGCGGCGTCGCGAGGAAGTCGCCCTGGCCGACCGCGAGGCTCGTGTTGTCGCCGACGGTCCACGGGCGGTTCGTGCCGTCGGCGTAGGCGCAGACGCCGCGGAAGGTCTGCTTGCGCGGATCCGTGTGCTTCGCGTGGTCGCGCACGCAGCGCGCCTGCAAGCGGTTGCGCTCGTTGCGCCATGCAGGCGACGGCAGCGTGCCGGTGACCTCGCCGCCGATGTCGACGCCGGTCGCATGGCCGAGGCCGAACTTGCGCGCCCACGACTGCAACGCGCCGCCGTTCGGGTGCGTCGTCGGGTCTGCGTTGAGCTGGGCGCCGAGCGAGTAGAAGAACGTGTCGACGGACAGCTTGATCGCGTCGCGCAGCGCGACGGGGCCGTAGGAGGCCTTGCCTGCGTTCTGGCGCACGAGCGTGCCCTGCTTGAACGTGCCGGTGTCGTCGTAGACCGTGGCCGCGGTGAAGCCCGCGAGCGCCGCGAGCGCCGCCGACGCCGTGATGACCTTGAAGGTCGAGCCGACCGGGTAGGCGGACGCGATCGCGCGGTCGAGCTGCGGGTAGTCCTGCGCCTTGCCGAGCTTCGCGTCGTACTGCGCCTGCGTGATCGGCCGCGTGAGGATGTTCGGGTCGAAGCTCGGCGCCGAGCCCATCGCGAGCAGCTCGCCGTTGCGCGGGTCGAGCGCGACGAACGCGCCGGCGCGCGCCGGGTTGCCGTTCGCGTTCGCAAGCGAGATGCCGGTCTGCACCGCCTTCTGACCGGCCTTCTGCAGGTGCAGGTCGATCGACAGGCTGAGGTCCTTGCCACGCACCGGCGCGAACTTGCGCAGGTGGCCCTTCGCCTGACCTGCGGCATCGACCTGGACGCGTGTCGCGCCGTCACGCCCGCGCAGGTACTGGTCGTACGTGTACTCGAGGCCGGCCTTCCCGACGATCGCGCCGCCGCGCACGCCGCGGTAGTGCGACTGCTTCAGCTCTGCCGGGCTGATCTGCCCGACCGTCCCGAACAGCTGCGCGCCGACCTCCTTGAACGGATAGGAGCGCAGGAAGACCTGCTCGATCGAGACGCCCGGGAACTGCTGCGCGCGCTCGGCGAGGTACGTGTAGACCGGCCGCGAGGCATCGCTCTTGACGACGACGTCCGCGTACGGGAGCTGGAAGACCTTCTGCTCGACGAGGCACTCCAGCTCCATCAGCCGCACGTGCTTGCGCCCAACGGTGCAGCGCGCCGGGCGGGTCGAGTAGTCGCCGAGCACATGGCTGAGACGGACATAGAGCGCGTGCAGGCGCGCGCTGTCCTGCGGAAGCTTCGTCGGCGAGACGACGACCGAGACGGCACGGCGATTCTCGACGAGCGCCGTGCCGTTGCGGTCACGCATCTCGCCGCGCGGCGCCTGGATCACCACGTCGCGGACGCGGTTCGTCGAAGCCTGCGCGAGGTACTGGTCGCCCGACAGCACCTGCAGGAACCAGAGCCGGAAGAAGACGATCGCGAACAGCGCGAGCGCTACCCCGCCGAAGATCGCGACGCGCATCGCGAGCTGTGGCGTGATCGCCGCGCGGCGGTCCTCGGGCGGCTGGATCATCGCGCGGAGGGCCGTTGCAGCGGCGACAGGCCGCCGGTCGTGTAGGCGCGGCGACGGCGACGGCGCGGGTCGTCGGGCAGCGAGCCGCGGATCGCGCGGCGCACGAGCGCGTAGATCGGCAGCGCGAGCAGCGTGCCAGCGAGGATCGTGACGACGATCTGGCGCAGCAGCAGCCAGCTGACCGGAGCCTGCACGCCGAGCAGGAACTGCATCAGCGAGAAGCCGACCGTCGAGACCGCCGTCGCGGCGGCACCGACGGCGAGCGGTGTGAGGCCATGGGCCGGGTCGCGCAACTCGCGCAGGCGGCCGGATCCATAGCCGATCGCGATGAACAGCAGCGACGTGACGCCGAGCGTCTGCACGAGAGCCAGGTCGACGAACAGGCCGACGGCGAAGCCGAAGATCGCCCCCGGCAGCGAGCCTGCAAGCAGCCCGACGGAGGCGACGAGCAGCGGCGAGACGTCGATGCTGACGCCGAAGACGGTCAGCTGCGAGATCGTGGCGATCTGCACGACGACGGCGAAGAAGCCGAGCGCGGCGAGCCGCAGCGGCAGGTTGACGGCCGGTGCGCTCACGGCACCTGCGCCCGCGCGCCGCTGCTGGAGGCGCTCGTGAGGACCTGGACGAAGTCGAGATGGCGCAGGTCGACGATCGGCGAGACATGCACCTGCTGGGAGCTCTGCAGCTCCTCCGGCGAGGCGCTGCGGACGCGGCCGATCGGGATGTTCGGCGGGTAGAGCGACTGCAGCGCGGTCGAGCGCCAGCCCGACGTGACGACGAGGTCGCCAACGCTCACCGGCGCGTTGCGCGGCAGCAACTGCAGCAGCAGGTCGGTTGGATCGCCGACGGACGGGACGAGCAGGCCACCGTCGCCCGCGCTCGGGCGGTCGAAGACCTTGGCGCCGACCGACGAGCTCTGGTCGGTGATGAGCGTCACGACCGAGGTGCCCGAGGCGACGTCGCTGACATGGCCGACGAGGCCGTCGCCGGCGATCACCGCCTGTCCCGCACGGACTCCGTCGCCGCTGCCGACGTCGACCTGGATCGTGTCGCTGAAGAGGTTGTTCGGCGAGCGGCTGATGATCCGCGCGGTGCGCTGCGTGTAGGCGTCGAGCCCATAGGAGTTGTCGAGCGCGACGAGCTTGTGCAGCTGCGCGTTCTCGTCCATCGCCGCCTTCGCGCCGACGACCTCCTTCAGCAGCGCGTTGCGCTGCTTGAGCAGCTGGTCGCGCTCGGACTTCGCATGGAACGTGTCGCCGACCCAGCCGAACAGGTCGCGCACCGGCTTCAGCGCGCGGCTGGCCCCCTCCTGGACAGGAGACAGCACCTGGATCACCCCACGCTGAACCGCGTGGAGCGGGCTCCCGGTCGACTCGCCGAAGTAGGCGGTGAGCAGACTCAGGGAGACGACGACGAGCAGTGCGAGCACTGCCCGCCGGCGGCGGACTTGCTTGTCGTACACGTGGGGTAAGTCTCCAAGGCTTGTGGCTCCCGCGTCACGCTAGCTAGTAGCGGCGACGCCGGTTGTTGCGCGAATTCTTGTGCGAGCGGTGGATGGCTTCGAACTCCTCGAGCGAACGGCCCGATCCAACCGCGACGCACGTCAACGGCGATTCCGCGAGATGCGCGGGCATCTGCGTCTCGTGACGCAGGCGCTCGTCGAGCCCCTGCAACAACGCGCCGCCGCCCGCGAGCATGATCCCGCGGTCCATGATGTCGGAGGCGAGCTCCGGCGGCGTGCGGTCGAGCGTTTCCTTGACCGCGTCGATGATCTGCGAGATCGGCTCCTCGAGCGCCCCGCGGATCTCCTCGCTCGTGAGGACGACGGTCTTCGGCAGGCCCGACACCATGTCGCGCCCGCGAATCTCCGCCTGCACCTCTTCCTCCATCGCGAAGGCCGAGCCGATCTCCAGCTTGACCTCCTCGGCCGTCTGCTGGCCGATCAAGAGCTTGTACTCGCGTTTCACGTAGTTGATGATCGCCTCGTCCAGCTCGTCGCCGCCGATGCGGATCGACTGCGAGACGACGATTCCGCCGAGCGAGATCACCGCGACCTCCGAGGTGCCGCCGCCGATGTCGACCACCATCGAGCCGGTCGGCTCGCCGACCGGCAAGCCGGCTCCGATCGCGGCAGCCATCGGCTCCTCGATCAGGTAGGCCTGGCGCGCGCCCGCGGACAGGCACGCCTCCTCGACCGCGCGCTTCTCGACGCCCGTCACGCCCGAAGGCACGCAGACGACGACGCGCGGATGCGCCCAGCGGTTCTGGTGGACCTTCTGGATGAAGTGGCGCAGCATCTCCTCCGTGACCTCGAAGTCGGCGATCACGCCATCCTTCAGCGGCCGGATCGCGGAGATCGTGCCCGGCGTCCTGCCGAGCATCCGCTTCGCCTCGATGCCGACCGCGTGCACCTCGCCGGTGCGCGAGTCGACAGCGACCACCGACGGCTCCGACAGCACGATCCCACGGCCACGCACATACACCAACGTGTTCGCGGTTCCGAGGTCGACCGCCATGTCGCGGCCGCCGAACCCGGTCAGGTAGCTGAAGAAGCCCATTCGTAGTGGAGGGGGAGGTGAACGAGACGGCTGGAGCAGCGCGTGATCGCGCGGTTCGGAGGGCCTCCCCGTTCAGCGCGGAAGTGTAGCGGACGCGGGGCCCTCACCGATCGCGCGTGACCCCAACAGTTGGCACGAACCCGCTGCAAATCCCAGCCTCAGAGGGCTCCGTGCACGATTCCTGGCACCAGCTCGACCAGCACCGCGACCGGCAGCCCGACGACATTCAGGTAGTCGCCCTCGATCCCGGCCACCAACGCCGCCCCCCGGCCCTGGATCGCATACCCCCCAGCACGCCCCTCCCACTCGCCCGTCGAGACGTACCAGTCGACCGCCGCCGCATCGAGATCACGAAAGCGAACCCGCGTCGTCGCCGACGCCGTGCGCGCCTCGCCGTCTTGCACGACGCAGATGCCCGATACGACCTCATGCGCGCGGCCGGCAAGCGTCGAGAGCATCGACCGAGCCTCATCGGCCGAACCCGGCTTGCCAAAGATGCCCTCATCGACCACGACGATCGTGTCAACGCCGAGCACAGCCCCGGCCGATCGGGCGGGTGGCGCGGAGGACGGACGTGCGCCCGTGCCGGAGGCGCGGGTGTGCGCCCGCCCGGATGCGACAGGACCCGCCCGCGCGACGGCCAGGGCCTTGCGCGACGCGTTCTCAACAGCGACAGAGACGGGGTCCGGGCCCGACGTCAACTCCTCGACGTCGGGCACCACCACCGTGAACGCAACACCAAGCTGCGTCAGGATCGCCCGCCGCTGCGGCGAGCGAGAAGCGAGGACCAGCGCAGGCGTCAGGCCAGCCCCGGGAAGAACAGCGCGGCCTCGCGTGCAGCCGACTCGTTCGCGTCGGAACCGTGGACGAGGTTCTTGCCGACCTCGAGCGCGAAGTCGCCGCGGATCGAGCCGGTCGCGGCCTCCAGCGGGTTCGTCGCGCCGATGACCTGGCGCGCCGCCTTCACGGCCTCGTGGCCCTCGAGCACCATCGCGACGAGCGGGCCGGAGGTGATGAAGTCGACGAGCTCGCCGAAGAACGGCCGCTCGGCGTGCTCGGCGTAGTGCTGCTCGGCTGTCGCGCGCGACAGCGTCTTCTGCTCGAGCGCGACGATGCGCAAGCCCTTGCGCTCGAAGCGGGCGATGATCTCGCCGGTCAGTCCGCGTGCGAACGCATCCGGCTTGACCAGGATGAGGGTCCGGTCCATCGAGGCTCCTTCGGGTTCTGGTTCGGGGTGAAGTTGCAGCGTGCCCAGGCGGGCTGAAGGTCGCGCTACGGAGTCGGCTCCGTGGCGCTCTCGGTCCGCCGGCGCCGGGTGTGGCGCGAGGACGTCGTCTGCGACGCAACCTCCGCCTCACAGTACGGACAGACCTTCCATGCGGGGTCGAGCGGCTTGCCGCATTCGAGGCAGGCGTCCTTGAGCTTGCGCAGGCAGCTCGGGCAGCGCAGGAAGTCCTTCTCCACCTCGTAATCGCAGTGCGGACAGAGGTGGAGGCCATGCTCCGCAAGACGTGCCTCGGCGGCCTGCATCTCGAGCTCGCGCTCGCGCACGTCGTCGATGTACTCCGGCGGGCGCACGATCAGGTAGATGATCGTGCCGACGAGCGGGAACAGCGACGCGGCGGTCGCGCAGCCGACGAGCATCGGGTCGAGGATCCGCCGGCGCGCGTCCGCGTACGTCCAGTAGACGAGCGCGAGCCAGATCACGACCAGGCAGAGGATCAGCAGGTTCACGGCCAGGTTGAGGCCGCTGCTGTCGATCCCGAATATTGCGAACGGGAGCATTGCCCGGCGAGTGTAATGCCCGGCTCGGCGCGGTGCCTCCAGATCGGTCTACAGGAAGAGGCGCCCGAACAGGTAGCCGATCGCGAAGAACACGAGCACGACGATCGCGACGATCGCCGCGACGATGCCCATCATCGGCAGGAAGCGCGGGGGTTGGTCTTCTTCGGTCACAGGATCGAGGCGCTGCGCTGCCCGGCGGGCCGCAGCAGGTCGGCGATGAGGTAGATCGAGCCGGTCGCGAGCACGACGCCACCGGCGCCGGCGAGCTCCTGGGCGCGTGCGAGCGCGCGCCGCGGATCGCACTCCAGCTCACAGGCGGTGCCACCAACTTGCGACCACAGCGACGCGAGCGTCGCCGGCGGCAGCGCGCGCGGGTTGAGGCTGCGCGTGAAGACCACGTCTTCGCAGTGCGCGAGCAGCTCCCGCAGCATCCCGGCAGCGTCCTTGTCGTCGAGGATCGAGACGACCGCGACGAGCCGGCGGCCGGCTGTCAGCTGCGGCAGCGAGCCGGTCAGTGCTGCGATGCCTTCGGGGTTGTGGGCGCCGTCGAGGAAGGTCAGCGGCTCGTGCGCGATCACCTGCAAGCGACCAGGGACCGTGACCGCAGCAGCTGCCGCGCGCACGTGGCCGAGGTCGGCGGCGCCGCGACCGACCGCGCGCAGGTAGGCGTCCGCGGCCGTGCTCGCGAGCGCGAAGTTGCACCGCTGGAAGCCGCCCGGCGCGGCGACTTCGATGCCAGGGTCGGCCGCTGCCATGACGAGCGTGGCGCCATGGCGCTCGGCTGCGAGGTGCGCCTCCTCGGCTGCGTCGGGGTGCAGGTCGGCGCCGAGCACGAGCGTCGCGCCGTCGCGCACGACGGCAAGCTTCTCGCGCGCGATGTCGCGCACGGTCGGCCCGAGCCAGCGCGTGTGCTCGAGCCCGACGTTCGTCAGCACCTGGACGGTCGAGGGCAGCACGTTCGTCGCGTCCCAGCGACCGCCGAGACCGGCCTCGATCACCGCGACGTCGACCTCGCGCGCGGCCAACTCGGCGAACGCGGCGGCGGTCAGCGCCTCGAACTGCGTGACGCGATCGTCGCCGGTCTGGCTGCGGTCGACGAGCGCGGCTGCGTGCGCGGCGCGCTCGATCGCGTGCGCGAACGCGGTCGCGTCGACGTCGCGGTCGTCGACGCGGATCCGCTCGGCGAAGGAGACGAGGTGCGGCGAGACGTATGCCCCGGAACGCAGCCCGTGGCGTTGGAGGATCGCCGCGATCATCCGCGTCGTCGAGGACTTGCCGTTCGTGCCGACGACATGGATCGAGTCGAAGCGGCGCTCCGGCTGGTCGAGCGTCGTCATCAGCCGGTGCATGCGGTCGAGCCCGAAGCGCATGCCGAACAGCTCGAGCGAGCGCAGGTAGCGCTCGGCGTCCTCGATTCTCCAGCGCGACATGGTCACCTCCGCAGGGCGTCCGGCCCCGCGTCCTGATCGCGACTCTCGCCGTCCGGGCTCGCGTGACCGTCAGCGCTCTGCGCTGACTCCTGCGCCAGCTCCTCGCGCAGACGCGCGAGCTTCTCGCGCTCGGCCTCGACGACTGCCGGTGGTGCCTTCGCGACGAAGCCCTCGTTCGCGAGCTTGCCCTCGCCGCGGGCGATGTCCGCTTCGAGCGCGGCGCGGCGCTCGGCGAGCTTGCGCTCCGCAGCCCCGAGGTCGACGCCCTCGCTTGCGTACAGCTGGACGCTGCCGCCGGGGATCGCGATCGACGCGACCGCGTCTCCGGCTCCGGCTCCGTCGAGGTCGAGCCGCGTCAGTCGCGCGATCTGCTCGGCCGTCTGCTCGTAGCCGCTCGCGTCGAGGCGTGCGGGAATCCGCGCACCCGCAGGCGCGCCGACCCCGTCGCGCCAGCCGCGCAGCGCCTGCACCGCCTCGATCGCGGCGCCGAGCGCGCGCTCAGCCTCCGGATCGCGCGCGTCGGTGCGGTCGACACCGGCCTGACGCGCGGCGAGCAGGCCCTCGGCGCCCGGCACGAAGCACCAGATCTCCTCGGTCACGAACGGGATCACGGGATGCGCGAGCTGCAGCGTCTCGGTCAGCACGTGCAGCAACGTCGCCGAGAGGTCCTCGCGCGCCTCGCCCTCGGCTTCGTAGAGACGCGGCTTGACGAGCTCCAGGTACCAGTCGCACAGCTCGCCGTAGACGAAGTCGTACAGCGCGAGCGCCGCGTGCGAGAAGTCGTAGGCGGCGATCCGCTGCTCGATCTCGGCCTGCGCGGCGGCGAGCCGCGAAAGGATCCAGCGATCCTCGATCGCACCTGGACGCGCCGCCGCGCGCGCGTCACCCTCGACGCGCGTGAGGATCAGGCGTGAGGCGTTCCACAGCTTGTTCGCGAGCTGCTGACCCTGCTGGACCTTCTCGGCCGAGTAGCGCACGTCCTGCGAGGAGGACATCGCGAGCAGGCCGAAGCGCACGCCGTCGGCCCCGTGCGAAGCGATCTCGTCGAGCGGGTCGATCCCGGTGCCGAGCGACTTCGACATGCGGCGACCGTCGGGCGCCTGGATCACCGAGTGGATGTAGACGTCGGAGAAGGGGACGTCGCCGGTGAGCTCGAGCCCCATCATGATCATCCGCGCGACCCACAGGAAGAGGATGTCGCGCGCCGTCGAGAGCACGCTCGTCGGGTAGAAGGCCCGCAGCTCGGGCGTCTCCTGCGGCCAGCCGAGCGTCGCGAACGGCCACAGCGCCGAGGAGAACCACGTGTCGAGCACGTCGGGATCCTGCTCCCAGCCCTCTCCGGGCGGTCGCGTCGTGCCGACGTGCGTCTCCTCGCCGCGGTACCAGACCGGCAGCCGGTGGCCCCACCACAGCTGGCGCGAGACGCACCACGGGCGGATGCTCTCCATCCAGGCGAGGTAGACGCGCTCCCAGCGCTCGGGGTGGAGCTTGACCCGACCGTCCTTGACGGCATCGATCGCCGGCTGCGCGAGCTGCTCCATCCGCATGAACCACTGCAGCGAGATGAGCGGCTCGATCCGCTCGCCAGAGCGGTGCGAGAAGGGCACGACATGCGGGTACTCCTCCGTCTTGGAGAGACGACCCTCGGCGCGCAGGGCGGCGACGACCGCGTCCTGCGCCTCCTTGACGGTGAGCCCGGCGAAGCGCTCGCCGGCCTCGGCCGTCATGCGCCCGTCCTCGCCGATGACGCTCAGCTGCTCGAGGCCGTGGCGACGGCCGATCTCGAAGTCGTTCGGGTCGTGGCCGGGCGTGATCTTCAGCGCGCCGGTGCCGAACTCGGGCTTCACGTAGTCGTCGGCGATGATCGGCAGCTCGCGCCCGACGAGCGGGAGGGTCGCGCGCTTGCCGACGAGCTGGGCGTAACGCTCATCCTCGGGGTGGACGGCGATCGCTGTGTCGGCGAGCATCGTCTCGGGGCGCACCGTCGCGACCGTGATCGTCTCGCCGTCCGCGCCGCCGACGATCGGGTAGTCGACGTAGTAGAGCGTGTCGACTACGTCGCGGTCCTCGACCTCGAGGTCGGAGATCGCCGAGCCGCTACCCGGATCCCAGTTGACCATGTAGTTGTCGCGGTAGACCAGGCCCTTCGCGTGGAGGTCGACGAAGACCTTTGCGACGGCCATCGCGTAGCGCTCGTCGAGCGTGAAGCGCTCGTCGCCGTAGTCGCACGAGGCGCCGAGGCGCTGGAACTGCTCGACGATCGTCGAGCCGTACTGCCGGCGCCACTCCCACACGCGCGTCTGGAAGGCCTCGCGCCCGAGCTGCTCACGCGTCGTGCCCTCCTGCTCGGCGAGCTGGCGCTCGACGACCTTCTGCGTCGCGATGCCCGCGTGGTCGGTGCCGAAGATCCACTTCGCGCGCTTGCCGCGCGCGCGGTGGAAGCGGATCAGGACGTCTTGGATCGAGCCGTTGAGCGCGTGACCCATGTGCAGCGCGCCGGTGATGTTCGGCGGCGGGATCGCGATCGAGAACGTCTCGTCCGCGTCCCCGTCCGGATCGGGGTGGAACAGGCCCGAATCCAGCCAGCGCTGGAGCACGCGCGGCTCCACCTCCGCGGCGTCATAGCGAGTCCGATTCTCGAGCGTCGACATCGAGCGCCAAGTGTATTGGCGTTCGCCTGGAGGGATCCCGCAGGCTTGCGGGCCATCAATATGCTGTAGACGCGATATCATCTATGACCTATGTTGACGTCCATGTCCCCATCGGTCCTGATCCGCCAAGCGCGCACGAGCGCCGGGCTCACCCAGACGCAGCTCGCCGAGCGCCTTGGCACCACCCAGCCGGTCGTCGCACGCCTCGAGATGTCCACAGCGAACCCCACGCTCGCGACGATCGAGCGCGCACTCGACGCCGCCGGCTACCAGCTCGAGTTCCGCGCCTTGGAGCGGCCACGAGCGGCCGTCGACGAGACGCAGATCATCGAGCGCTTGCGCTGGACCCCCGCGCAACGGCTGGCAGCCTTCACCGCCTCGAACCGCAACATCAACGCGCTCGTGCGCGCCGCCCGCCGGAGCGACGATGGCGGAGCGTGAGTTCGACCCAGGGCGCATCCTGGGCCTGCTGACCACCCGCGGTGTCGACTTCGTCGTGATCGGCGGAATCGCCGCCGTGCTGCACGGCTCACCGCGCGCAACCCAGGACCTCGACATCAGCTTTGCGACCGACGAAGCCAATCTCGTCGCGCTCGGCAAGGTGCTCGTCGAGCTGAACGCGCGCCGGCGCGGCGTTGTCGACGACGTGCCGTTCATCCCCGATCACCGCACCTTGCGGCAGATCCAGAACCTCACGTTGGAAACGGCCGCCGGCGACTTCGACCTGCTCGTGCAACCCGACGGCGCCCCGGCCTACGCTCGCCTGCGCCAGAACGCCGACCGCTACGACGTCGGCGCGTTCTCGGTCCTCGTCGCAACGATCGAGGACCTGCTCGCGATGAAGCGCGCGGCAGGGCGACCGAAGGATCTGACAGACATCGAGGAGCTGACGACGATCGCGCGCCTGCGCGCACGACGGGACGGCGCTTAGGAGGGTTTGGCGAAACCCGCGTGAGTGGGTGGCGAGTGTGCGACCAAGCGGGGCAAGGACGCAGGGAGGCAGCAATAGCAGCGCTATTGCAACGACCGAGGACGCCGCATCCGCGCAGCGTCGCACGCCGCCACACGCCGCGGGGATTTCGCCAAACCCTCCTAGGCCGACTCCTCGTGCAGCTCGTCTTCGGCCGACTCCTCGGGTGGGACGGCCTCGGTGACGAGCGTTGGAGACAGGCCCTTCTCGATCGTCTCCTTCGTCACGACGCACTTCTTCACGTCGCGGCGCGAGGGCAGCTCGAACTGGACCTCGAGCAGGACCTCCTCGATGATCGAGCGCAGTCCGCGGGCGCCGGTCTCGCGCTCGAGCGCGCGGTTCGCGATCGAGGAGAGCGCCTCGTCGGCGAAGACGAGCTCGATCCCGTCGAACTGGAAGAAGCGCTGGAACTGCTTCACGAGCGCGTTGCGCGGCTCGGTGAGGATCGTCATCAGCTCGTCGCGCGAGAGCTGGTGGACCGCCGATATCACCGGCAGACGGCCGATGAACTCGGGGATCAAGCCGTACATCACGAGATCCTCCGGCAGGCAGTGCTCGAAGACCTCGCCGGTGTCGTGCTCGACGGTCTGCTTCATCGCGGCACCGAAGCCGATGCCCTGATGCCCGATCCGCCGTTCGATCACCTTGTCGAGCTGCGCGAACGCGCCACCGCAGACGAACAGGATGTTCGTCGTGTCGATCGTCAGGAACTCCTGATGCGGATGCTTGCGGCCGCCCTGCGGCGGCACCGAGGCGGTCGTGCCCTCGAGGATCTTCAGCAGCGCCTGCTGGACGCCCTCGCCGGAGACGTCGCGCGTGATCGACGGGTTGTCGGCCTTGCGCGCGATCTTGTCGACCTCGTCGATGTAGATGATCCCCGTCTCGGCCTTCTTGACGTCGTAGTCGGCGGCCTGGATCAGCTTCAAGAGGATGTTCTCGACGTCCTCGCCGACGTAGCCGGCCTCCGTCAGCGCTGTCGCGTCGGCGATCGCGAACGGCACGTTGAGGATCCGCGCGAGCGTCTGCGCGAGCAGCGTCTTGCCGCAGCCGGTCGGGCCGAGCAGCAGGATGTTCGACTTCTGCAGCTCGATCTCGTCGTCGTCGGACTGCATCATCTGCACGCGCTTGTAGTGGTTGTAGACCGCTACGGAGAGCGTGCGCTTCGCCTCCTCCTGCCCGACGACATACTCGTTCAGCACGTCGTAGATCTGGCGGGGCTTCGGCAGGTTCTCGAGGTCGAACGACGGCGGGGTCGTCAGCTCCTCGTCGATGATCTCGTTGCAGAGATCGATGCACTCGTCGCAGATGTAGACGCCCGGTCCGGCGATCAGCTTCTTGACCTGTCGCTGGGACTTGCCGCAGAAGCTGCAGAGCAGCTGTTCGTTTGTATCCGTCGGACGTGCCATGTCGCTCTCCCCGGAGTCGTCGGCAGCGCGGTCCTAAGACCTTAGTGCTGCGCGATGACCCGGTCGATGATGCCGTAGTTCTTGGCCTCCTCGGAGCTCATGAAGTAGTCACGCTCCGTGTCGCCCTTGACGTCCTCGACCGACTTGCCGGTGTGCTCGGCGATGATCTCGTCGAGCCGGCGGCGGATGTCGATGATCTCGCGTGCGTGGATCTCGATGTCGGTCGCCTGACCCTGGAAGCTCGAAGACACCTGGTGGATCAGGATCTTCGCGTTCGGCAGCGCCATCCGCTTGCCCTTCGCCCCGCCAGACAGCAGCAGCGCGCCCATCGACATCGCGATGCCGACGCAGATCGTCGACACGTCCGGCTTGATGAACTGCATCGTGTCGTAGATCGCGAGGCCGGCGTAGACCGAGCCGCCCGGCGAGTTGATGTAGAGCGAGATGTCCTTCTCGGGGTCCTCCGACTCGAGGTGGAGGAGCTGTGCGACGACGAGGTTCGCGATCTGATCGTCGACAGGTGTGCCGAGGAAGATGATGCGCTCGTTCAGCAGGCGTGAGTAGATGTCGAACGCGCGCTCTCCGCGCGACGTCTGCTCCACGACCATCGGTACCAGTGGGCTCATAGTCCTCGCTTTGTTTCGCTTCCTCGGCCCGAATCCTTCCGGCGGAGCCGAGTGCTCAGCGCCCGTCCGGTGCTCGGCGAGTCTAGCAACCGTGTTCGAGGGGCCAGACGGGTCTGACCGAGGGAGTGGCGCCTAGCCGCTCTTGGGCTTGCTGCTCTTGCCCGGAGCGGCCTTCGGCTTTGCGGCGGCCTTGGGTTTTGCGCTCTTTGCGGGCGTGGCCTTCGGCTTGGCCGCTGCCTTTGGCTTCGCAGGGACCTTCGCCTTCGCAGCGGCGGCAGTCGTGGCGGGCTTCGCTTTCGCGGCCGGCTTCCCCTTGGTCGGCTTCGCCTGCTCGACGAGCAGGTCGAGCGCCTTGCGCGTGGCGACGTCGTCGCGCAGCGCCTCGAGGCTGCCGGCCTTGCGCACCCGCTCGAGCAGCGCCTCGGGCGTCACGTTCTCGTGCTCGGCCGTGTGCGCGAGCGCCTCGGCAAGCTCGGCGTCGGTCGGCTCGATGCCCTCGGCGGCGACGACCGCTGCCAGCACTGCCTCGCGCCGCAGTGCCTGCTCGGCGTCGGGCTTCGCCTCAGTGACGATCTCCTCCTCGGTCTTGCCGGAGATCTGCAAGTAGGTCGCCTTGTCGAGACCGCGCTGACGCAGCGAGGAGATCATCTGCTCCCACAGCTCGCCTGCGCGCGCTTCGATCAGCGCATCCGGCACGGCAACGGTCGCGTTCGCGACTGCCGCGTCGAGCACCGCCTCGCGGTACTCCGCCTCGACCGCCTTCTCGTCCTGCTCGGCGATCCGCTTGCGGATGTCGTCCTTCAGCTCGGCGAGCGTGTCGAAGCCGGCGGCGTCGGTGGCAAGCTCGTCGCTCAGCTCAGGCAGCTGCTTCGCGCGAACTTCCTTGACGGTCAGCACGAAGCTGGCCGGCTTGCCGGCGAGCTGCTCGGCTCCGTAGTCGTCCGGGAAGGTCACCTCAACGGTGCGCTCCTCGCCCGCCTTCGCGCCGGTGATCTGTTCCTCAAAGCCGGGGATCAGGCGGCCGCCGCCGAGCTCGATCAGCTGGTCGCGACCCTCGCCGCCGTCGAACGGGACGCCATCGATCGAGCCGACGTAGTCGACGACGACGAAGTCGCCCTCGGCCGCGGCGCGCTCGACCGTCTCCAACTTCGCGAGCCGCTCGCGCAAATGCTCCAGCTCGTGGTCGACACGCTCGTCGTCGACCTCGGCGTCGCGGCGCGCAGCCTGCAAGCCCTTGTAGTCGCCGAGCGTCGCCTGCGGACGGACGCCGATCTCGATGGAGAACGCGAGCGGCTCGCCGTGCGGCGGCAGCTCGCCCATGTCGAGCTTCGGCTCGCCGATCGTCACGACGCCGGCGGCGTCGATCGCCTCGGCATACCAGTCGCCGAGCGAGGTGCGCACGGCTTCGTCCAAGACGTACTCGCGCCCAACGCGGCGGATGAAGACGGCGGGCGGGACCTTGCCCTTGCGGAAGCCAGGGACGCGCGTCTGGCGCGCGAGCTGGCGCGCCGCCTTCTCGAGGCTCTTCTCGACCTCGGCGGCGGGCACCTCGGCCTCGACGCGCACACGCGACTCGGGCAGCTCGGTGACGGTCGTCTTCACAGCGGGGGACATGGCGGCGGCGAACGATACCGTGGGCGGGTGCCCTCTCGACTTGCCGCCCGCCTGATCACCGGCCCGCTCGGCTTCTTCCTCGCCGGCGCAGTCGACATGAGCGTTGCGTGGGGCGGCTACGCGCTCGGGCGGCTGCGGGCGCGGCTGGCTGCCCGCTCGGTGCGTTAGCGCCGCCGCTTCCGCCGCACGCTGATGGTCGCGTGCAGCGTGCCGCCGTGCGCGCTGCGCACCGACAGGCCGTAGCTGCCGGGTCCCAGGCCGTGCGCGACGAGCACGAGCGGCGTGTCACCCACCGGGAGCGCTGCCGTGCGCGTGCGGGCGACCGTGACCGTGCGATGCCTGCGCGTGCGCGTGAGCACCACCGACGCGCGGTCGCGCAGGCCTCCGAGGCGGACGTGCGCGACGACGAACAGCGGCCGGCGATCTCGCCCGAGCGTCAGCCGCCGGGGTGCGACGGCCAGCGCGAGCAGCTTCGAGCCGTGCGCGACGAAGCCTTTCGGCGGCGTCAGCGGCGCCGGCGTCAGCGGAGCCGCGCTCGTCGGCGATGCGAGCGCGACCGACTGCGGGATCGCCGCGGCCGGATCGACGAAGTGCGGTGCGGCGAACGTCTGCTGCGCCGGGTCCAGCGGCACGCCGGCGGCGTCGAGGATCGACGCCGCCGCCGGGTCGGCGTCGCGATCGACCGGCGCGTCGTTCGTCACGCGCCAGATCGCATTGCTCGCACCGGGCGTCTCCTCCAGCGGCCCCGGCTCGCGCGCGGCGACGATCTCGGCGACGCGCTGCAACGCGGTCATCGCCTCGCCGCCCAACGCGCCGGCGCTCGGCAGCACGTCGAACGTCGAGCCTGGCGTGGGCGTCAGCCGGTCGGTCAGGTCGGTGCAATACGCGACGATCCCGTCCTGGTGGACGGACGTGCCGTTCGGCACGGTGACGTCGAGCGGAGCGCCGATGACGAAGCTCTGGAAGCCGATCCCCTTGCTCACCAGGAGCACACCCGGGTCGGCCTGGATGCGCAGCTGCGCGAGGCCCAGCAGCGAAGCGATCTCCGCGGCGGTGAAGTCACTCCCGCGCGGGTCGTTGGCGCCCATGATGTCCTGCGCGGAGGTGGTAGGGCTGTTGACGAGGTCGACGACGCCGTCGGAGGCGTCGACCCCGGGCGGCAGGAACTGCTGCAGGTCGGCACCGTCGGCGGCGTCCTGCGGCAGCGGGATGTCGGCCCGCCCGCTGCCGTCGGTGAAGTGGAAGACCGGCGTCGTCCCGTCAGGGAAGCCGAGCATGTCGCCGAGCAGGTGCTTGGCGCCAGGCAGGTCGCCGCGCGGGATCACGGCGCTGGAGGGCATCGTGCGGTTGAACGGCTGCGGCACCTGCACCGCGCCGTTGGGAATGCCCGTGCTGGCCGACGGGGTGTCGTTCGTGACGAGCAGCTGATTGACGCACGGTGTCGGCGGCGCCCCCGGCCGGCGAGCGAACACCCCGACCCCGACGGTGACCGGGATCCCGCCGATCGTGTAGTGCTGGTTGCGACCGTCCATGCCGGCCTGCGCCTCGTTCACGATCTGTTCGAGATCGGCCCCGGGGATGTTCGTCGAGACCTCGACCGGCATGAGGATGGAGATCGAGCCGCCGGCGAGGTCTCCCTCCTTGCCGTGCGCGTCCGCGGTGAAGCCGACCGAGTCGCCGCCGGCGACCCCCTTCGACTCGAGGTCCGAGACGATCCCGTCCGCGACCGCCTCTTGCAGCGACAGGTTGTGCTGGACGCCGAAGGTCGTCGAGCCGGGAGGGCACTGAGCGGTGCTCGGAAACGCCGGGGCTGCCCCGGCCGCCGCGTGCACTCCGGCTGCTGCAGTGCCCGCGATGCCGGCACCGCGCAGGCGCGACGCGCGCGGCAGCACGACGTCCAGGCGCGCCAGCAACGCGTGCACGGCCGGCGAATCGGCGTTCGTGTCGGTCACGAGGCGACGACGCGAGCCCTCTTCGAGCGTGGCCGTCACGTAGCTGCCGCCGAGGACGTTGCCGGCGTGCGTCACGTTCGGCCCGTGCGCGAGCAGGCGCTCGGCCGCGCCCCGGATCGCCCGCAGCCGCGCTGCGCGCGGCCGGAACGTGCCCTTGACGTGGATGTGGCCCTTCGCGTCCGTCACCAGCCGTCGCCCCGAGCCGTTTGCGCGCAGCTCGACGCCGACCGCCCGCGCGCCCGGCGCGAGTCCGCCCGACCACACCACGACATGCGGCGCAGCCGCCGCCCGGCCGGCCGGAACCAGCGCAACCGCCGCCATGACCAACGCGACGAGCATCGTCCTCAGCACGCAACCCCTCCTGTGACCGCACCCGCGACCCGGGACGCTTCACCAAAGTATTACTGGATCGAATACGCCTCAGCAATCGCGAGGGCCCACGCCGCGAAGACTGGCCAGTCAGCCAGCGCGCCCGCGCAGGCCGGCCGTCATCATCGGGGGCCCTGACGCACCGGAACCCAGCGGAGGCGACCCGCGATGAGCACGACGACGATCGACCCGACCATCGCGAAGCCGCCGGCTCCCCCGCGCTCGTCGCTGCCGCCGGGCCCACGCCTGCCGCCGATCGTGCAGGCGCTGATGGTCGCGCGCGATCCCCTCGGCTACTCGATGAAGGTTCACGAGCGCTACGGCGACCCGTTCACGACGAGCTTCCCCGGCTTCGGCACCTCGGTCGTCTTCAGCTCGCCGGAGCTGATCCAGCCGATCCTCACCGGCGACCCCAGCGTCTTCCACGCAGGGCTCGCGAACGCCCCGCTGCGGCGCGTGCTCGGGCCGTGGTCGCTGCTGATCCTCGACCGCGCGCCGCACATGGCCCAGCGCAAGCTGCTGCTGCCGCCGTTCCACGGCGAGCGGCTGCGCCAGTACGCAGGGCTGATCACCGAGCTGGCCGAGCGCGAGGTCGCGAGCTGGCCACTCGCGAACCCATTCCCGCTGCACCGGCGGATGGAGGCGCTGACGCTCGACGTGATCCTCGACGTCGTCTTCGGGATCGACGGCGACGCGCGCAAGGACGAGCTGCGACGGCTGCTCCCGCAACTCGTGGTGAGCGGGCGCCGGCTGATCTTCTGGGGCACGATGCTGCATCGCGACCTCGGTCCGTTGCGCCCGCAGGCGACGTTCGAAGCGCGCCGCGACGCGGTCCGGGCGCTGATCCACGCGGAGATCGCCGACCGCCGCACGCTCTCCTCCGCACAGCTCGCCGAGCGCCGCGACATCCTCTCGACGCTCGTCTCGGCCACGCACGAGGACGGCTCGCCGATGGGTGACACGGAGATCCACGACGAGCTGCTGACGCTCGTGCTCGCCGGCCACGAGACGACGGCCACCGCACTGAGCTGGGCGATGGACCTGTTGCTGCGCAACCCGGCTGTCCTCGCGCGCGTGCGCGAGGAGGCTGTCGGCGATGGCGGCGACGAGTACCTCGAGGCGGTCTGCAAGGAGGCGCTGCGGATCCGCCCGGTCGTGCCGGTCGTCGGGCGCTGCGTGACCGAGCCGGTGCGGATCGGCGACCACGAGCTGCCGGCCGGCGTCGAGCTGGCCGTCGCGATCCTCATCACGCACCACCGCCCCGACCTCTTCCCCGAGCCGGAGCGCTTCCGTCCCGAGCGCTTCCTCGCGGGCGGGGAGGTGCCGTCCTACGCCTGGGTGCCGTTCGGCGGCGGCGTGCGGCGCTGCATCGGCGCGAGCTTCGCGCAGTTCGAGATGGCGACGATCCTGCGCGTGCTCGCGCGCGCGAACGTGCGCCTCGCGGTGCGGCGCCCCGAACGGGTGCGCGCGACCGGGGTCACGCTGGTGCCGGGGCGCGGTGTGAAGCTCGTGCGCGAGCGCGGGTAGCTCAGCTCACGCGGCGGGCCGCCCTCTCTGTCACTGCCCGGGGATCGTTGCTTTCCGGCCCAGCGACGGCGAGTGGCTGCTCGCCTCAATCTCCGTCTTGTGAGCGGGCGAAGGCTGTCCCCGACCCAGCACGACCGTCCACACCGCGAAGCAGACAGCCGCGCCGATGCTGCAGCGCGCGCGAGCCGGCCGGGAGCGCTGCCGGCCTCGCGCGCCGAGCACGTGCAGCACTCCGCCCGGCAGCGGCAGCAGCAGGAGGAGCTGCGCGATGGGCTCGTCATGCGCCCCGACGACGTAAACGCCCCAGACGCTCCATCCGACGGCTACCCACGTCGCGGCGAGAAAGCCAGCCATTCCCATGCGATCCTGGACGTGCCTCATCGCGATCTCGTGGGCTTGGTACGCGAAGGGCTGAGCAAGGATCAACCGTCACACCAGCACGACAACCAGCGCGACCAGCCAAATCGCGGCACACACCACAGCGCACGCCATCCCGCGTCGCGCTGCGATCGTATGGTTCCGCAGGTGATTGACCACGCCACCCAGCAGCAGTGCACTACCGATGACCGGGACATAGGTGACAAGCAGCGTTGGGCCGGCGAGCTCGTCGCCGGTGTCTGACAGTCCGTGATCGATGCCGATCACCCAGCCAGCGAGCAGCCACCCGAGCGAGACGAGCATCGCAGCGGCAAGGGCGAGCACGCTCATCGTCGTCGAAGTCCCCGGATCGCGTGTGACGCACGCGAGCGCGACCCACGATTTGCAACAACGCGGATTGTGCGGCCGACCAGCAGGCGGTTGTTGATCCGCACCGAGAAGTGGCGCTGCCCATGGGCCCGCATCTGAGCGATCACGACCGTCAGCACTTTGGGCTTGTTTCTGGGCGTCGCCAGCACGGCGAACCGCACGCCACGGCTCGATGCGCCTACGGCGACCCAGCGCAGTGTGCTGGTGTGCGCGCCACGCCGGAGCTGAAGCCGAACGGGCGCCGGCGGCCGCGGACCATGAGGACGAGGCGGAACGGGAAGCGTCTGCCGCTGTGGATCGGCGGTTGCGAGGATGGTTCCGTCGACACCGGTCAGTGTCCACGTCCCGCTCGCCGGCGTCGCGACCCGCAGCGTCTGCCCGGCCGACATCGCCTGCGCGGGGAAGCGCACATGCGCATAGATCCCAGCGTGCACCGTCGAGATGTAGATCTCGGGATGTGACGCGCGACGCGCCACGAGCTGCAGTTGGCCGCTCACGTCCGGATCATCGCTCACGGCCACGGCCGGCGGCCCATCGTCCTGCTCGAGACGCGCTCCCGACGCAAGGCCCCAGGCCACCGGTGCGGTCTCCGTCGAGCCGGTCGACGCGGCAAGATCCTGCTGATCGCACGCGACAGCTACGACGCCAGCACCTGAGTCCGGCGGGTGCTCGTAGCTCCCGCACCGGTATGCGGGGTTCGCGTCAGCCGAATTGGTCGTGCGGGCGGTGGCACGTGCGACGCCAGGCACCTTAGGGCGCGGACACAACCCGGGCGAAGTATCCGACGGCTGCACCCCCGGAGCGGTGCTCTGGCGCAATGGCGCTCCCGGTCCGTGATTGCCGAGCTTGCCCTGCCAGCAGGCCCAGGACTTCGTCGCGTTGTTCAGCTTGCCGGTGACCTGGCTCGGAAGCGCCGCCGTGATCGGACCGCCGTGACCGCAGGTGTGATCCCACGCGGGGATCGCGCCGTCGTCGTCATAGAGCTGGAAGCCGAGGCCGCTGTTGCACTTCTCGTAGATAGCGTGGTCGCCTTCAGCAGCAAAGACGTTCACGTGCGCATCGATCTTCGAGAGCCGCGGGTCGTCCCAGTGATACGACCGGTACTGCTTCAGTGCATGACGAGACATCGTCACCCAGGTCGGATGCCCCTTGCTGTTGAAGGTGATGTCAACGTGCTCGAGGTCGCCTTCGTGCTGGTCGGCATCGACGACGTGGTGATGAAACAGACTCGCGTCGTAGTAGTTGTAGCTCCAGAAGTACCAGTATTGGACAACGAAGTTGCCGAATTCATCGTGCTTGCTGACGAGGTAGTAGCCCATCGCGGCGTCGTGCTGCGGCACGGCACCCATATATCCGCCCACGGACCGAAGCGTGTAGTCGATCAACGCCTCTTGCTGATACCGATTGTTGGGGGCCGGGTACTCAATGTACTGATTGGCGCCGCGCTTTCCCTTCAGCGGCATCGTGATCCGCCGTACGCAACGCTCCTTGTCGTGAATGCATGGCACGTCTCCCTCGATCGTCTCCATCCGAGGAATCCAATAGAAGCTGATCGGGTAGAAGCCGTCACCGAAGTCGGTGCTGACAAACGGAGCATGGTCGGTGACGAACCGCTCAACGCCAGCGGCGTGGGCCGAGGTCTCGCTGTCAGCACCATCGGGTTCGAAGCCGGGAAGCTGCGCGCTGGCCGTCGTGTCCGGCGACAGGTTCCCCGACACATCGAGCGAGCGCACGAGCACGGTGATGTCGACACCCTGCGGCAAGCCCGGCACGACAGCGGCCGGGTAGGGCGTCGTCGTCCAATTCACGACCGTCTGCTCACCGGCCTTCACGAGGTACTGGTAGCTGACGCCGGCGGAGCCGTTGAGGTCGTCGACAACGCGATCCCAGCTGAGCGCGGCGGTGTCCGTCGAGGTCGCCTTCACGACGAGGTCGGTCGGCGTCGGTGGCGGCGTGTGGTCGAGGTAGGTGTCCCAGCTCTGGTCCTGCCTGCTGACGTGGCCGGCGAGGTCGACGGCCTCGACCGCGAACGTGCTCTTGCCGTCCGGCAGCTCGGACGGGTCGACGGTCAGTGTCCGCGTGACACGGTGCGGACAGGAGCCGTCGGCTGGGTCGACGTCGGCGACACTGCACGTGTCGGCCTGCCCGACGACCTGACGACCGTCGGCGTTGACGGCGACGAGCTGGAGCTGCTTCACGCCCGCGCCGGCGTCGCGGCCGCTCACCGTCACGTCGACCGGACCGCTGCGGTTCGTCCAGCGGTCCTGGAGTGCGACGAGGTCGCCCTCGGCGTGCGCAGCGGGAGCTGTGCGATCGACATGGACGCTCCACGTCACGGGATCCGAGCGCTGACCCGCATAGTCGACGGCGCTCGCGCTCAGGTCGAGCGTGCCGTCCTGCAGCGCATCGGCGTTCAGCGGCACGCTGATCGCGTTCTGCGTGGCGCACGGTGCCGCGATCGTGTTGCGTGGCGAGCAGACGTCCTGCTGCACATCGATCGTGGTGCGCTTCGACTCGTCCGTCCCCTTGAGGTCGATCGATGCGACACCGGAGAGGTTGTCCTTCGCCTGCAGGTGCACGCCCGCGGCGATCGCCGCGGGATCGACCCACGTATCGGCAGCATCGCGCAGCGCGCCCGCCAGCGCGAGCGTCGGCGCCGTGCGATCGACGTAGACGTCCCAGGCGTCGCCACTCGCGTTGCCGGCGAAGTCGAACGCCTGGAGATCGAAGTGCGTCTTGCCCTCGGGCAGCCCACCCATGTCGACGTCGAACGTCTGGCTCGTGCTCGACGGGCAGATCTGGTTCTTCAGCTCCGGGTCGTTGTGCGTCGGATCGCAGTGCGCTGGGGTGGCGTCCGCAGGCTGTCGCGCGAGCGGAACGCCGGTCACGGTGAGCGTCCCGTGATCGACGCCCGATCCGCCGTCGGCGAATGCCCCCGTGACCGTCTGGGTCCCGCTGGGTGCCGACCAGCTGTCGGCGAGGTCGCGCGGTGAACCCGACGCTTTCGCCGTCGGCGCCTCGTTGTCGACGAGCGTGAGGTCGACCGAGCCGACATGCTCGACCGCGAGGCTCGTCTTCCTGATCGCCGCGCATGCGGGCGTACCGCCGACCGTGCAGGGAGACGTGAACATCCACGCGACTGCGAAACGTGCAGTCCCGTCGTCGTCGAACCCGATCAACGGGACGTCGTTCACCTGATCCGGATCGAAGAAGTCCGTCCCCTCGCTCGCACCGCCCTGCGTGCCTTCGAAGAGACCCAGCCGGCTCGTCTGGCGTGAGCGGTCGTCGACCTCGTGGACGTCGCGGAAGTCGACGTGCGTGATGCGCGTCGTGCCCGGGGCCTCCCATGCCATCTTCGCGCCCGCGTCGCCCGGATAGACCGTGACGCCGTCCTTCACCGGCGTGATCGTCAGACCGACCTTGGCGCCGGACGGATCGGGCGCGTTCGTGATCCCGGTCGCGTAGAGCGGGCTGTTGCCCGGGTCGGCGAACCAGCCGGCGGTCCCGATCGCGCCCGGCCCGCTGCGCGACCAGTCGTACCGCGAGACTCCAGCTCGGATCGACGATCACCGGATAGGCGACGTCGCGGTCGGGGAGCGTGACCGTCACGCTGAGGACGTCGCCGACGAGGTCCATGCGCGTCGGCAGGGGCCTGCGATGCGCATCGTAGGCGACCGGTGCGGAGACGGCGAGGATCTCCCGCCCGTCCTGCGAGACGACAACCTCGCCACCGCGCACCGCCACCCGCTGGTCGCGACCGAGATCGAGCCGCCAGGCGAAGACGGTTGGTGCGCCGGGCCCGCGCAGCTGTTCGAAGGTCTCCAGGCCGGTCGACGTCGGGCGCAAGAGCGTGTCCCCATCCTGGTGCGTGGCGGCCGCGAAGATCTGGTTGCCCGCAAGGCTTGCGACCACCTCCGGCGTGCTCGACAGCGGCGTTACGTGCAGCGCGTGTGCCGGATCGGGGCCGAGCGAGAAGCCGGCAGACGGGTCCGCGCCGAGTGTCAGCGCAAACGGGGCGTTCGCCGGAGCGAGCGTTCCGTCGCTGGTCGGCGCAAGCGTGAGATCGACGGGCAGCGAGCGCCCGTGTGCGTCGACCGTGCGGAGCGGGTGCGACGCGACGACGATGCGGTTGCCGTCCGGCCCGCTGATGTGGGCGATGTTGTCAGCCGCGTAGGAGCGCACCTGCGTGCCAGGTGGGCTGCCGGCTGTCGCGGAGATGTCGGCGGGCGCGCTCGCGAGCGCCGGGAAGCTGCGTGCGAGCAGCTGGAGATCAGCACGCGCGGCCGCCTCGGCCTGCGCGTCGACGAGCGCACTTCTTGTGAGCAGCACCGCGTGCGGCGGTGGGGCGAGTGCGGATGCGCTGCCAGTCACGGCGGCCGAGAGGCAAAGGAGCCCGGCGAACAGCACGCCACGCGTGCGCCTCATCGTGCCATCCGCTTCCGCCGCGCGCGGACGGGAAACCGCGCCAGCAGAACGACGTGCTGCGCTGCCGTAAGCCCACGTGCGTCGCTCAGCGTGATGTTCGCGCTGCCCGTGAAGCCGCTGCGGTCGGCCCGACGCAACGCGCTCGCCGCCCGCTTGGGGAGGCGAATCCGCAGGCGTCGCGTCTTCCCCGGCGCGATCCGAAAGCGCGTCGTGCCCAGGCGAAGCGTATGCCGGCGAAGCGTTGCGCGCAGCACAAGTGTCCCCGCACAGCGACCGACCGTGCGTGAGCTGCAACGGGCGTCCAGGACGACACGGTTGACCCGATCGATCTGCACCAGCTCGAACGTCCGGGTGCCAAAGGATACCGACGGGCCCGAGTGCAGCTGCCCCGGCGAGCCGATCGCAGCACCATCGACGTGACCGCTCTCACAGTCCGAGGCGATGCGGTCGCTGCGGTCCGCGTCGTAGGTGTCCGTCCCGCCTCCGCAGTGCACGACGTCCGTGTCGTGGGGGTGGGAGCGCGCTTGAACGCGATCGCTTCCGTCGCCGCCGTCGAGCAGATCCGTCGCCCGACCGCCGCGCAGCGTGTCGTTGCCGCCGTTGCCGCGCAACTGCGCCGGCGTCGCGCCTGCGACCAGCACGTCGTTGCCGGCGCCGCCAAGCACCTGCTCGACGTCGCCGCGCACGTCGTCGTGCTCGCCTGCAGCGCCGTCGTTCGCGCCTGAGCCAAGCGTGACTGCAAGCGCCGCGACGCGCTGACCGTAGTCGGCGGTGTCGCTCCCCGCTCCGCCCGCGAGCACATCCGCGCCGTCGCCGCCGTCGAGCACGTCATTGCCGGGACCGCCGTCGAGCACGTCGCCGGCACCGCCGCCCTGGAGGCGATCGTTGCCATCTCCGCCATCGAGCACGGTGGGCGCACCGCTGCTCACGAGCAGATCGTCGTCCCCCGCACCGCCGTGCAGTGCGTCAGCCCCTGCTGCTGCCTGCAGCACGTCGTTGCCGTCCGATCCGTTCAGGACGTCGTCGCCGACGCCGCCGTCGAGCACGTCGTCGCTGCTGCCCCCGTCCAGCGCGTCGTTCGCGGCGCCGCCGTAGAGCGCGTCGGAATCTGCGCCACCCGTGAGCACGTCGTCACCGGAGCCGCCATCGAGCTGATCGCGTCCCGTCCCACCATCGAGCGTGTCCCCGCCCGCACCGCCGGCGAGGTCGTCGACGCCATCCCCACCCGCGAGATGGTCCTCGCCATTGCCACCGCTGAGTCGGTCGTTGCCGCTGCCTCCGTCGAGCAGGTCGCCGGCCGTGCCTCCGACGAGCTCGTCATCACCCGCCCCGCCGTACGCGACGAGCTGAACCGTGCTGCTCGCGTTCTCGATCCGATCGTTGCCGGCGCCACCCTGTACCTCGACCGTCGTGACCGAGTCCGCAGGACAGAGCAGATCGCCGCCCGTGGCGGTGCAGTTTGCCGGCGCAGCGCCCTCGAGACCAGTCGTGGTCTCATCGGCGACGCGGAGATTCGCACCATCGTCCTCGAGCACGATCGCGTCGTTGACTCCGCTCGCATCGACGAGCGTGAGCCGCCCGCCCGTCAGCGTCGCGTCCCAAGCCGACGCACCAGCGGGAAGGGCCAGCAGCACAGCGCTCGTCAATACGACGGCGCAACTGCCCCTGCTAGGCATGCGATGACGCGCGCCGCTCGCGCGTCGTATCCAGCTGAAGATCAAGCGACCGCCCTCCGTGGCGACGAGCGCCTCGCGGCGCAGTTTCGATGCGCTGGTCGCAGCTGCCGCCACGACCCCGTCGCATTGGTGAAGCGGCGCTGACCTTACCTCACGATCGGCTCAGGTGAACGCTTGCGGACCGTGCCGAAACGGCTAAATAGACACGGTCCGCTGCACCCAAATCGCGTGCTCGCCTACGGCACGATCCCCGCGATCGGGACGATCACCGGTGCCGCCGCCCCCGCGATTGCGGCCGCGCCGACGTGCTGCACCGACGCTGTCGCGGCCGGCAGCAGCGCGGCGGTGGCCGCCGCCGTCGCTGGTGCTGCGGGGGCGGCGGGCCAAGCGGTGGCTGCGGTGTGCGTGCTCGTGCCTCTCGCCGCGCTGACCCAGCCGGATCTCGAGCCGCCGTAGAGCGTCCCGGTCTCCGCACCAGTCAGCGGGAGCGTTGCCGTGGCGGTGCCGGCATTGGTGATCGTCACGCGCGCGTTTTCGATGTAGCCGCTCACCGTGCTCGCGCTTGTCGTCGCCCACGTGTCCTGGCGGGCGATCAATTCACCGATCTGGGTATGCGTGAGCTGCTGGATCGGAGCGCTCGCGTTGAAGTACTGCGCATAGCTCGCGAGCGTGGCGTCGAGCACCGGGTAGAAGACTGCGCCTTCCGCTGAGCTCGACTCGGCGAGGTTGGTCTGGTGGAAGTAGTGCGGACGCGGGTCATTGCCCATCATGTGCCCGAAGATCCGCTGCGACTCGGCCGCGACGACGTCGCTCCAGGTCGCCGGCGTCGAGCGGCAGGTCGTCACTTCCGTGTTCACGCACACGCCACCGAGCCACGGCGGCAGGTAGAGGTGGTTGTACTCGTCGACGAGCTGGGTCTGCGTGGCGACGTTGTAGTAGACGTTCGTCGGGTAGCGCGGGATCACGCGGAAGCTGCCGTCGATGAAAGACGTGCCGGCCGGGTACACCGGGCCGGTCGTGCTGGTCGGCGTCACCGGATAGGGCTTCGAGGCGTCGCCCGCGGCGAATCTCACGCCGGCCGCCTTCAATGCTTCTGCGAAGGCCGGGTTCTGGCCGTACGGGTCGATCGCCGCGCCATTGACGCTCGGCGGCGCCGCGGCGCTGCCGGCCGCGCCGAGGTCGCGGTACTTGATCGTCACCGGACCGCCGATGCGGAACGCAGGCACCGGCTGCGCGATCGTCGTGACGAGGCTCCACGCGCCGGACGTCGAGAGGCGGCGGTAGACCTTGTACGTCGTCGCGTGGCAGATCGCGTCCCACGCCAGCCGCACCGAGCCGTTCGCGATGCCGCCCGTCCCGCGCGGCACGACGACCGTCGTGGTGGTCGGGATCGTCTCGCCTCTCGGTGAGGTAGCCGTGACCGCGTAGTCGTAGGTGCCGCCGGCGAGCGTGCCGTTGCGCAGCGCTTCGGCTTCTTCGAGGCCCGGCGGGTCGATCGTGCCCGGGTTGCCGGGGATCAGGTTCGCCAGGCCGGAGTGCTCGCCGGTCACGAGCTCCGCACCGTTGACCGCGAAGCCCTTGCCCTTCGCCCACGTGACGTTTTCGTTGATCTCTTCGACGATGAAGCCGCGCGTCGAGCAGTCGAGGTTCGGGTGGTCGTAGGTGTGGTCGATCCAGCCGAAGCTCGCCCTGCTGGCCTGGAAGGCGGTGAGCAGCGGGTCGCTGCCGTGTTCGGCGACGTAGGCGACGCTGCCGCCGCCGTTGTAGACCATGTCCAGCCGCAGTCTGTTCGCCTGCGACCAGCTGACGGCTCTCGTGACGTCTTCGGTGTTCATGCGGACGGCAGCGGCCGGGTTGAAGTCGGTGGTGTGGCTGGCCGGGTCCCAGATGTCGTCCGGCAGGAAGACGTCGTCGACCTGCATCTCCAGATAATTGCGCTGGTCGCCGAGGTACGTGCCGCGGGTCACCCAGGCAAGCTCCCCGTGGCGCAGCAGCTGGCTGTGCAGCTGGAATTGATTGCCGTCGAACGTCCCCACCATCTCCTCGCGGCCTTCGGGATGCGTGAAGACGCCGAGCAGCGAGGCCCCGTTGCCCGGGTCTTCGAGCAAGGTCTTGAAGGTCGCCGGGTCGATCGGCGTCGCCTCGTAGCCGTAGGTCCCGGCGCCGACCGTGACGGTGCCGTTGAGGTACGGGAAGGCGGCGAGGCCGGCGGTCGTGAGTCTCGTGGCGAGCCCGTCGAGCGCACCGGAGGAGGTCGGTGGGTTGAGGCCGTAGTCGGAGCCGGGATACGTGTACGCGGTCAACTGACGCACGTGGAAGGTCTGCTCGAAGCTCGCGAGCGCTGCCCACTCTTCGGTCGAGAGCGCGGACGCGCAGCCCGTTTCGTCACAGCGCGGCAGGCCGCCGGTCGCCACGATCACTGCCTGGTATCTCGCCTCCTGCGTCCCTTCGGCGCGCGTCTGCGAGAGCGTCGCGGCGGTGATCGCCGCATGACCCGGCGTCGCGATCAACTGGTCGAACGGCACGCCCTCGCGTCTGAGCTGGGCCTGCCACGCCTGGAAGGTCGGTTCGGCGCCGGTCGCCCCGAGCAGCAGCACCTTCAGGTCGATGCGCTGCGCCGCGCCGGCCGCCGACGTGCCCACCGCGGCAAGCAACGAGCAGCACAGCATCAGCAGGACCGTCGTGAACCCGACCTTCAAACGCATGCGCTGCTCCCCCGTTGCCAGATGTGAAGGTGGCAGTGTCGTGACCCGCGGGCAAGACACCAATGGGTCACCCAGCGCATTGCGCGTTCAATTGAGTGAACGACGTTGCTCCGTGTTACGGTGGATGCGATGAGACGCCGCGCCCTGCTCGCGGTCGGTGCGGTGGTCGCGCTGGCTGCCCCCACCGCGTTCGCCGTCGCGCCTCGTACGCACAATGCGCCGGCCGCCGCCGGCGCCCGCGCCACGTCGCACGCACCGACGCCACCGCCCGCGCATGCGTCATGGCAGTGGCAGCTCGACGGACGCCTCGACGGTGGCGTGCCAGCGCGCGTCTACGACGTCGACGGCTTCGACACGAGCGCCGCCACGGTCGCGCGACTGCACCGCGCCGGCCACTACGTCGTCTGTTACGTCGACGTCGGCACGTGGGAGAACTGGCGACCGGATCGCCACCGCTTTCCCGTGCACCTGCTCGGCGTCTCGAATGGCTGGCCCGGCGAGCGCTGGCTCGACGTGCGCCGGCTCGCCACGCTCGCGCCGTTGCTGCGCGCGCGCTTCGCGCGCTGCCGCGCGAAGGGCTTCGACGCGGTCGAGCCCGACAACGTCGATGGCTACGAGAACGCGACGGGCTTCCCGCTGCGCGCACGCGACCAGCTGCGCTTCAACCGCTGGATCGCCGATGCGGTGCACGCCCAGCGGCTCGCCGTTGCGCTCAAGAACGACCTCGACCAGGCACCCGCGCTCGTGCGCAGCTTCGACTTCGCCGTCACCGAGCAGTGCTTCGAGCAGCACGCGTGCGGCAAGGCGCGACCGTTCCTGCACGCTCGCAAGGGCGTCTACGACGCCGAGTACGCGCTGCCGCGCTCGTCGTTCTGCGGTGCCGCGCGTCGCCTCGGCATCAACGCGATCCGCAAGCACCTCGGCTTGGGCGCGTGGCGTCAGCCGTGCTGAGCCGAACGCTCACTTGATCCACAGCGCGGTCGCGAGCACGCGCCCCGGCGAGCGCAGCCGCGTGAGCAGCGGAGCGAGCGCGAGCAGCGTGCCGGTGGCGCCGCCGGCGATCAGCCCGGCACCCGCGACGTGCAGCCCCGCCCAGCGCTGCACCGCAAGCTCGACGGCGAGCCCCGCCGTTGCGCTCAGCAACGCCCAGCGGACGTAGCCGAGCGACTCGTGCAAGCTGACGAACAGGCACACGAGTGCTGCGCAACCGAACGCGGCGAACAGGCTCGTGCGGTCGGTGCCGCGCGTCCAGACGCCGGCACCGACGACGAGCGCCGACAGCACGGCGCTCACGCCGATCAGCCGCATGAGCGCACCGGTGACGATCCGCACCGCCGGCCCGCGCGCGATCGGCCCGCCCGCCTGGGTGAGCGGCACGCCGCGCAACCCGCGCGGCACCTCGGCATGGAACTGCCACAGGTGGAAGCCACCCCAGAAGCTGCCGATCACCGATGGCACGAGCGCAAGTGCAGGGAACGCTCCATGGACGCCCCAGCCGAGGCTCGCGTCGGCGACGAGCACGCCGCCGAGCAGCGCGCCGATCGCGCCCGCGATCAGTGCGCGCCCGAGCGGCGCCGGCGGCTCGACCGACGGCGCGCCGGCAGTCCGAACGGCGAGCGAGACGAGCAGCACCGTCGTCGCGACCAGCGCAGCGAGTGCAATGCGGGCTGGCGCGCCCGCACCGAGCGCTACCGCCTCGCCCGTCACGAGCGCTCCGTAGACGACGCCCCAGCCGCGGCGCGCGAGCACCGTCCCACCGACCCAGACGACGACGAACGCACCGGCTATCGGCGCGAAGCGCGGCAGCACGAGCAGCGAGCTGGCGAGCAGGACCGCGAGCGTCAGCAGCACGACGAGGTCCTCCGCGAGACAGCGCACGCCGGCGCGGCGGCTGAGGTAGCGGCTGCGAATCGCCCACTGCAACCCGAGCGTCACCGGCAGCGCTACCTGCAGCGCTCGCTCGAGCACGAGCGGGCCGAGCTGACGGCTCAACGGGCCGGCCCACGCGGCGATCGCGATGATCGCCAGCAGCAGCGCGAAGCCCTCCGCGACGACGCTCTCGCGGCCGTCCGGCTCGGGCAGCGCCCAGCGGCCGGTCGCAGCATCCGGCGACGGCGGCGCGACGATCCCGGAGCCGAGCGCGAAGGCGGTCGTGGTCGCGACGCCACCCCACGCCTCCAGCACGACGATCGCCTCCAACCGGTCCTGCGCAGGCCGGCCCAAGCGCGCCCGCACGATCCCGCGCGCCTCGTCGCGGTCGGGCTCGACGCGCCTCATGCGGCAAGCGCCACCCGTCCGCTGCTCAGCTCCTCCAGCAGCGCCCGGTAGCGCGTGATGCAGCGCTCCTGCGTGTAGCGCTCCTGCACGCGCGCGAACGCCTGACGGCCGAGCCGCTCGGCGAACGCCGGGTTGCGCAGCAGCGTCGTGACGGCAGTCGCGAGGCCGAGGATGTCGCCCGACGGGACGACGATCCCACAGCCGCGCAGCACGTCGGGGACACCGCCGACGCCGGTCGCGACGACCGGCCGGCCTTGCGCCATCGCCTCGAGGATCGACATCGGCAGGCCCTCCGAGATGCTCGTCATCAGCACGACGTCGGCGGCGCGCACGACATCGTTCGGCGTCGGCGTCGTGCCCATGAACTGGAAGCCGTCGCCGAGCCCGAGCTGGCGCCGCAGCTCCTCACAGGCGCGTGCGTAGGCCTCCTGGCCTCTCGTCGGTGGCCCCCAGTACTCGAAGCGCGCCTCGGGGATCCGCCGGATCACCTCGGCTGCGACATGCAGCATCGTCTGGACGTCCTTCAACGGGTCGATCCGCCCGACCGAGACGACCTTCAGCGCGCCCGGCGGCGGGCTGCAGGCCTCGGGCGCGACGATCCCGTTGTGGATCACGCGGATGCGGGCCGGGTCGACGCCGAGGCGCACCTCCCAGCGCTCGTTCGCCTCGGTCACCGGCGAGATCACGTCGGCGTGATCGTACGTCGCCATCGTCAGCCCGCGCGCGAGCCGGCTCGCGACGAAGCGATCGCCGGGAGCCGCGGTGCTGCGCGCCGCAGCGAGGTACGCCTCGCGCACGTAGACGCCGTGCTCGGTCAGCAGCAGCGGCGTCCCGTGCAGACGTTGGTGCACAAGCGCGGGGATCGCCGCCCAGCCTGCGGCGGTGACGTGCAAGACGTCCGCCGGCGGCGTCGCGACTGCCGCGACGCGCGCGACCCAGTAGAGCTGCTGGTAGAGGCTCGCCGCGTCGACTGCGTCGAGCTCCGGCACCGTGCCGGCGTCCGGATGGAGCTCGGCGAGCACGTCGTGCAGCTCGATGACGAAGCGCTGCCACGCCTCGGTCGAGCGGAAGGCGGGGCGCAGCGCACCGGGATTGGCGCGGCACCAGACGAGCGCGTCGACGAGCGCCTCGCGGTCGGCGTCCCAGCCGATCAGCCCGCGCACCAGCTCTGCCGGCAGGTCTGCACGCTCACCGCGGCGCCGTCGGCGCAGCAAGCGCCGGCGCGGCAGGTGCTCGGACCAGACGTCGACGCGTCCGCTCACCGCTGCGTGCGGCGGCAGCTCGAACAGCGCGCGCGGACGGCGCCCACCGGCGATGATCGGCAGGATGCGCCAGGTGAAGTCGGGCAGCCCGCCGACGACGAGATGGCACCACGAGCTGACGCCCCCGACCGCATAGGGGTACGTCGCCTCGGTCGTCAAGAGGACGCACGGCGACTCGGCTCGCGCCGCGCGGCGCATGCGCGTCAGGCAACGCTTTCGAGGTCGTCGCGCAGCAGCGTCTCGGCCGCCTCGCACTCGCGACTTCCGTCCGGCAGCAGCTCGTCGAGCCGCGTGCGGGTCGCGCGCATGCCCTGCTCGATCTCGCGACAGGCGTCGATCAGGCCGTCGCGCAGCAGCAGGCAGTCGGTCAGCAGCTCCCATGACTCGTCGCCGTTGCGGCCGAGCTGACCGTGCGGTGGCAGCAGCTCGCGCACCCGCTCGTTCACGGGCCGGTCGCGCGTGCGCTGCTGCGTGACCTTGAGGCGCGCGTTCTCCTCGCGCAGCAGTGCGAGCTCGCTTTCGAGCTCGGCGACGACGCGCGACTGCGCGGACGGCGGACCCGCGCCCCCGGCAGCGCGCAGCCAGTGCAACCAGCGCGGCGTGCCACTGGGGCGCGCGGCGCCGATTGGCGCCGAAGCCCGGTCCATCCGATCAGCAGTACTGGTCCCCATCGTCGCCGGAGCAGTCTTGCGTGGGCGTGCGGCGATCCCAATGGGTCGTCTGCCCCATCTCGCGTTCAGTCGGATGAACAGTCTTTCTCCCTATTTTCAGACTGCTGTCGAACTGAACCTCGGACATGCGTTAGGCTGCCCCACGCTTCGAGGTCATTGACGACAGGGGGACGCGTTGACCGAGGTAAGGACATGATGGTCGGGCCGCGCGTGGTGCTGGCAGACAGCCACCCGGTCACGCGAATGGGCATGCGGCGTGCGCTTGCGCAGGTCGGCGTCGGCGTCGTCGAGGAGGCGAGCGACGCGGAAGCTGCGGTCGACGCGGTGCGCCGGCGCCAGCCCGACGTCTGCCTCGTCGACGTGGGGCTCGCCGGCGGCGGAATCCTCGCGACGCGCGAGATCGTCGCTGCCTCGCCGAGGACGCGCGTCGTCGTGCTGTTCGACGTCGATGCCGGCGACGACGTGCTCGCCGCGCTGCGCGCCGGCGCCAGCGGCTGCCTGCTGAAGGACATCGGCCCCGGCGCGCTCGGTCGTGCGATCGGCGCGACGCTCGCCGGCGAGGCGCCGCTGCCGCGCGCCGCGACGGCGAGGGTGATCGAGGAGCTGCGCGGCCGCTGGGGCTCGCGGCGCGCCCGCACCGCGGCCGGCACCTGGGTCACGCTCTCCTCACGCGAGTCGCAGGTCTTCGACCTGATGCAGCGCGACCTCAGCACGCAGCAGATCGCCGAGCAGCTCGGCATCTCGCCGGTGACGGTGCGCCGCCACGTCTCGACGACGGTCAGACGCCTCGGCGTCGGCGACCGCGACGCAGCCCTGCGACTCGGCGGCGGCACGCGCCGCGGCGCGAGACACGACCTTCCGTCGCACGCGTAGCCCGGCACGATGCCGACGCCTCGTCACCGCGCGATCACCGTGGTGCTGATCGACGACCACGCGCTCTTTCGCCTGGGGCTGCGCCAGCTGCTGGAGACGAGCGGCATCGACGTCGTCGGCGACGCGGCGAGCGGCGAAGCCGGGCTCGCGCTGGTCGAGCGGCATGCGCCCGATGTGGCTGTCGTCGAACCGGACAGCTCGGGGGTCGAGACGATCCGCCGCATCACCTCAATGACGCACCGGACGAAGGTGCTTGCGCTGGCGAGCACCGCGTCCGCTGCTGGCGTCGTGGACGTCGTGTTGGCCGGCGGCTCCTGCTTCCTGCTGAAGGAAGCGCCAGCCGAGACGATCCTTGCCGGCGTGCGGACTGCCGCGTCCGACGAGGCGCTGATAGCGCCGCAGCTCGCCGGGACCCTGCTCGATCAGGTGCGCGCGACCGGCCCCCGCCGCCCCGGCTCGGCAGCGGGCACGCCGCTGTCGCAGCGCGAGCGCGAGGTCCTGCGTCTGCTCGCCGACGGCAAGGAGAACGACGAGATCGCCGAGCAGCTGTTCATCAGCCCACACACCGTGAAGCACCACATCTCGAGCATCCTGCGGAAGCTGCACGTGACGAACCGGATTCAGGCAGCTGTCTGTGCTGTGCGAGAAGCGATGGTCTGACTTCTTCGTGATCGCAGCGGCGGTTAGCGTGTCGGTCCGTCATGCGCCGCTACCTCCACGTGCTCCGCACGCAGCACGTCGGGCGGGTGCTCGCGGGCGGCTTCCTCGGACGGCTGTGGTACGGCGGGTCCGGCCTTGCGATCCTGCTGTCGGCGCGGCAGCTGGAGGGATCCTTCGCCGCCGGCGGAGCGGCGCTCGCACTCTTCACGATCGGTGCTGCGGCGCTTGCTCCGGCGCGTGGCCGGCTCGTCGACCGCCGCGGCGGGACGCGCGTGCTGCGCGCGTTCGTAGCTGCGCATGGCAGCGCGTTGCTGGCGCTCACCGGGCTCGTCGCTGCCCGCGGGCCGGGCGTGCTGCTGTACGTGCTGTGCGCGGTCGCGGGCGCGACCGTTCCGCCGCTCGTCGCCTCGCTGCGCAACGTGTTGTCGGCTACGTTCGCGGAGGGACCTGAGCGCGACACGGCCTACGTGCTCGACGGGATCCTCGAGCAGCTGTCGTTCGTCGGCGGCCCGCTCCTCGCGGCCGGCGTCGTGGCGCTCGCCTCGCCGCAGGCGGCGCTCGCCGCGGGCGCGATCTCGGCCGTGGGCGGGACGCTCGTGTTCGCCAGCTCGCCGCTCGCGCGTGCCTGGCAGACGCACGCGGCGGCGACGACGCGCCGGCCCGCGCTCTCCTCTCCCGGCTTGCGGATCGTCGCGCTGTCGTTCACCGCCTTCGGCTTCGCGAGCGGCGTCCTCCAGGTCACCGTGCCGGCGTTCGCGACGCTCGCCGGATCGCGCAACCTTGCCGGCGTGCTGCTCGGGCTGCTGAGCGCCGGCAGCGTCGTGGGTGGCGTGGCCTATGGAGCGCGCGCCTGGCGCAGCTCGCTCGTGCAGCGCTACGTGACCGTGCTGTGGCTGTTCGCCGGCGCGATGCTCGCGCTCGCCTGCGGCGGGTCGGTGTGGGCGCTCGGCGCGCTGCTGTTCGTCGCCGGGTGCACGCTCGCGCCGCTGACCTCGCTCGTCTTCGGACTCGTCGACACCGTCGCGCCACCAGGGATGGCCACGGAGTCCTTCACCTGGATCACGTCAGCGGAGCTGGCCGGCATCGCCGCCGGCTCGGCGATCGCCGGCGTGCTGGTGGACGGCCCCGGGACGCGTTCGGCATTCCTCTGTGGAGCCGGCGTGGCGATGGTCGGGGCCTTGGTGGCGATGCTGCGACGGCGCACGATGCGACACGATGCACGAGCGGGCCACAACGAGCAGCCCCCACCCGGTGGGCATCCTGTAGCAGTCTGCTACAGTGTGGCGAATGAGCACGATGCCCACGCGGATCGATCAGACGCTGTTTGAGGCGGCCAAGGCGGCTGGCGGACTCCACAGCCGCAGCGCGGCGCAGCAGCTCGACCACTGGGCTCGCGTTGGCCGCGAGCTGGAGGCCTCGCCTGTCGTCACCCACGACGAGATCGCACGGGTGCTCGCCGGTCAGGCGTCCTACGACACGCTCACCGACCAGGCGCAGGCGGTTGTCCGCGTGGCCTGGGACGAGCAGATGGCTGAACGCATCCGCAATCTGGACCTCCAAGGCCAGCTGCGCGCCACCGGGCAGCCATGGGTCGAGGCCGACGCCGACGGTACGGTCGTCGTGCGCGAGCCCGGCCCGGCCGGTGCGTGAGCACGCCGGTCCTGCACGTCCTCGCCGGACCCAACGGCTCCGGTAAGTCGACGTTCGTCCGCGAGGTGCTCGGACCGATCACGCACCTGCCGTTCATCAACGCGGACGAGATCGCCGCAGAGCACTGGCCCGGAAAGGAAGAACAGCACGCCTACCACGCGTCGCTCGCGGCGGCGAAGGCCCGCGAGCAAGCCATCACGGATCGCCGGTCGTTCATCACCGAGACCGTCTTCAGCCACCCCAGCAAGGTGGACCTGATCGGGAAGGGGCTCGCGGCTGGCTACCTCGTGGAGCTCCACGTCATGCTCGTGCCCGAGAACCTCGCCGTGGCGCGTGTCGGGCACCGCGTAGCGCTCGGCGGCCACACTGTTCCCGAGGAGAAGATTCGCCAGCGCTACCGCCGGCTGTGGAAACTCATCGCTCAGGCCCGGCAGATCGTCCACAGGGTCACCTTCTATGACAACACGACCAGTGACAAACCGTTCAGGGCCGTCGCGGTCTACGAACGCGGCCAGCTCGTCGGCACGCCCGAGTGGCCCACGTGGGCTCCGCCAGAGATCACGAGGTGAGGACGCGACGTATGGCCTGAAAATGAAGAAACCCCGCCGGCAGCGGGGCTTCTGAGAGGGTGAGCGAGGGGACTCGAACCCCCGACCGCCTGGACCACAACCAGGAGCTCTACCAACTGAGCTACGCCCACCACGAGCAACTTCGGATGCTACCAGCGGGAATCGGAGGGTGTCTCGGCGGAGGTTGGGGATCGCCCGTGCGACGGGAGGTTCTCGGAGAAGAGGTCTACGGCACCAGCACGAAGCCGTCCACATGCCGCGGCTTGACCGTCGCGAAGTGGCGATGGTCGAGCGTCGCGATCGTGTCGAGGCCGTGTCGCTCGGCGAGCGCGATGACGGAGGCATCGACAATTCCCAGCGGAAGGTCGAGGTACTGCTCGGTCAGCTCCTCGATGCGAGCCCAGTCGCGCTCGAGCACCGGCTCGACGACCAGCTCGCCGGCGCGAACAGCGCGAGCGAGCGCGAGCTCGGCGTGTGGGCCGATGCGGTCGCCGAGCAGGTAGGAGACCTCGGTGACCACGAGCGCCGGAACGATCAGAGGTCCTGGACTGTTCGACAGCAGCTCGACGCAGCGCCGGTGGTGCTTGTCACGGGTTGCAGCAGCCGCGTAGAGCGGACCGGCGTCGACGATCAGCACTTAGGCCGCCGAGTCGTCGTGGCGGCGCGCCAACGCCGCGCCGACGATCTCGTCGACGCGCTCGGAGGCGTCAGGCGGTGAGCCCTCGCCGATCGCGACGAAGCTCAGCCCGCCCTCGGGTCGCACGGGCGGAACGTGCTTGTCGATCGCCTCACGCGCGACGTCAGCGATGGAGAGGCTGCGGCGCTTGGCCTCGAGCCGCAAGCGGACGTCGAGCTCGTCGGGCAACATGATCGTAGTGCGCTTCACGCATACAGCATATCCGTGTCCGAACGGCAACTTCGTAGTGACGGAACCGTCACAGGAAGCTCGGCCTGCTCCGCCTACGGTGGTCGCGCCCGTCCATCACCGCAATCGGAGGACACCTTGCGCAAGCTCCTCGCCGGTGCCGCAGCCGCGGTCGCCGGCCTCGCCATCACCGGTGGCGCGATCGGCCAGATCGCCACCGGTGTACCCGGCACGACCCCACCGACCGGCAGCACGCCGAACCTCGTCGCGAGCGGCTTCGGCACGAAGATCGTCGCCGAGGGCATCGACCCGCTGGAGAACCCCGTCTCGATCTTCAAGTCCTACGGCTACCTCGACGACAACGCCGACCCGCTCGCGCGCACGCGCACCGAGCCGGATCAGAACGACTACCTCGTCGCGAAGCATGTCGGCGGCCCGACGGCCGGCTACGACTACGGCAGCCACTTCCTGATCCAGGGCCACGAGAACGGCGGCGGCAAGGCGTACATCACGCGGATCAACCTCGACGTGCTGGAGCCGAGCCACCGCATCACGCTGCTCGACGGCATCGACGCGAGCGGGTCGACCGGCCTTGCGAGCATCGACGGTGC
Organism: uncultured Actinomycetes bacterium; assembly: GCA_963715695.1. Taxonomy (GTDB): domain Bacteria; phylum Actinomycetota; class Thermoleophilia; order Solirubrobacterales; family Solirubrobacteraceae; genus Conexibacter. The sequence continues at coordinate 543,428 of OY970266.1, forward strand.
GACGTACGACCCGTTCACCGGCGACCTGCTGCTCACGAGCGAGAACGGCGCCGCCGGCTTCGTCGTCTCGACAAAGCTGCGCTGGAACGGGACCACCGCACCGGCGCTGACGCGGCTCGACGGCTCGGTCGGCAACGCCGGCTACGAGGGCGTGCAGATCGACAAGCTCGGCGACGTCTATCTCGTCGAGGACACCGGCGGCTCGACCGTCCCCGACAACGGCACCCCGACGAAGGTCAAGCAGCCGAACTCGTTCGTCTACCGCTTCAAGCCGAACTGGAAGGGCGACCTCTCGAAGGGCAAGCTGCAGGCGCTCCAGATCTCCATCGAGGGCACGCCCATCCGCTTCCACGACAAGGGAGTCGACCCGACCGGCGCGCACGACGACGCGCTCGGCGAGGCGATCCGCCGGCTGCACTCGGGCGAGACGCTGAAGGCGAAATGGGTCACGATCCACGACACGGCGACAGACGGCACGAGCGCCTTCGACGCCAACGCGCTCGCGAAGAGCAAGGGCGCGACGCCCCTGAAGCGTCCGGAGAACGGCAAGTTCGTGCCGGACAGCGGGTTCCGCTCGTTCGTCTTCGTCGAGACCGGTGACACCGACAAGACGGCCGGGCTCTACCCGGGCGCCGCCGAGCGCGGCTCGTGGGGCGCGGCAATCCGCATCGACATGCCGAGCGCCGGCTCCGAGAACGCAACCGCGAAGACGATCGTGCTCGGCGACGAGACGCACAACTCGTTCGACAACGTCACGTTCCTCGACTCACGCACCTTCTTCACGACCGAGGACCGTGGCGACACGCTCCACGATCAGGAGGGCGTGCTCGACTCGATCTGGTCCTACGACCTGACGAAGCCGATCGGCGCGGCGAACGCTGCGGCGAAGCGGCTCGTGGCACTCGGTCGTGACCCGGAGGCGAGCGGCGCGACCGGCGAGGACAACGAGCCGACCGGCATGTTCGTCTCCGACGGCTCGACCTCGCAGGGCGACCTGCTCGGCGCTGAGGATCCCGCGCGCCAGGACGGCGTGCGGGCCTTCTTCACCGAGCAGCACGGCGAGAACCACACGTACGAGCTCGTGCTGCCGCACCGCCGCCACGGCCATCACCGCCACGGCGGGCGCTGAACACAATTCGTTTTCACGAACGCAACAGAACGATCACAACGAGGACGGCGGCGGGATCGACACTGATCCCGCCGCCATCCGCCGACGCGTCTGCGTCACGGAGCTGCTGCTGAATTGACGATCGGGCCCCCCGCTCGATCGCACACACGACCACTTGGAGGTTCGATGCTCGACGCCGTTCTCCCTGGTGCGGGCTCGCGCACCCGCACCCGTGCTCTGCTCGCCGCTGCGCTCGTGCTGCTCTGCGGCGCCGTCGCGGGCGCCATCGGCACGGCACGCGCCGCAACACCCCCGCCCTCGGCGGTGACCTGTGGCGGCCACGGCGATCGCGGGCTCGACGCGACCACGCCCGACCGCGTCGACGTCGCCTTCGGGTGCAGCGGCGACATCAAGAGCTTCACCGTGATCTCGAGCGCGCCGATCGGCGGGTTCGCCGTCAGCGCCGAGGTCTACGACCATGCGACGCAGGCGATCGACCAGGTCGACACATTCCTCTGCGAGGGGCCGATCCCCGGCGACGGCTTCAACTGCACGGGCGGTGCCCATGCCGGCAAGGACGTCAAGACCTCGTTCGAGACGAACGACCCGGTGTGCAGCGAGACCGAGCTGACGCCGCGGCTGAAGCTGCTGCTCGTGATCTCCGACGCGAACGGTGCGACCGCCGGACCGTTCCGGCTGCGCAGCCCCAAGGCGTGCGCCAAGCCGAAGCCGGCCAAGCAGGCGAGCAAGCACCGTCGCCGCGGCAAGGCCGTCAAGCACCGCCGTCACTCCTCGTCCAAGCCCAAGAACTGAAAAGGAGCATCCCTTGCCTCGCCTCTCCTCACGCCTCGCGGTCACGGCCGTCGCGGCGCTCGCCGTCGGCCTCCCCGCGAGCGCCGCGGCGAAGACGACGATCACGATGAGCGGGTCGACGTCCGTCGCGCCGCTCGCAGCGAAGCTCGCCAAGCTGTACGTCAAGACGCACAAGGGCGTGGGCTTCAAGCTGCTGCAGGGTGGCTCGGACGTCGGCATCAGCGACGTAGCGCACGACCGCGTCACGATCGGCAACTCCTCGCGGGACCCGAAGCCGACCGACCCGCCCGGCCTCGTCTTCAACAAGGTCGCGCGTGACGCGGTCTGCCTGATCACGAACACGGCGAACCCGCTCGGCAACCTCTCGACGGCGCAGATCCAGGGCGTCTTCGGCGGCGGCGTGCGCAGCTGGGGCGGCGTCCCGGGCGGCAACGGCGGCACGATCGACCTGATCGGCCGGACCGCGGCCTCGGGCACGTTCGACGCGTTCAACAAGATCTTCATGGGCACCACGAAGATCTCGACGACGATGGCGCAGAAGGCCTCCAACGGCCTCGTGCAGCAGTCGGTCAAGTCCGACCCGAACGGGATCGGCTACGTCTCGCTCGCGTTCACGAAGGGCGTCCACACGGTCTCCTACAACGGCGTGCCGTGCACGCTGCGCAACGCCAAGTCCGGCCAGTACGGCGGCGTGCGCAACTTCTTCATGGTCACGCGCGGCCCCGCCAAGGGTGCCACGAAGAAGTGGATCAGATGGGTCCAGAAGAACGCGAAGGCGCAGGCGATCGTCGCAACCGACTGGGTCCCGCTCGTCTAGCGGACCATCGGTGAAGCCTGTGCGACACCTGCCCTCCGTGGGCACCTGGACGGACCAGCGCGCTGAGCGAACGCTCGGCGCGCTGGCCTGCGGGGTGCTCGTCCTGATCGCCGCGATGGTGCTGTTCGTCTTCGCGAAGGCGTGGCCGTCCTTCTCGCACAACGGCCTCGCCTGGTTCGGGGGCGGCGGCAACCCCGACCGCCAGCTGGCCGCGATCTTCGACTCGCCGGCGAACCCGCACGCCTACGTCTACACGCTGCACGCCTGGCCGATGCTGTACGCGACGGTGCTGCTGACCGGCGTCGCAGTCGTCTGCGGGCTCGTCTTCGCGCTGCTGTGCGCGGTCTTCATCGTTGAGTTCGCTCCCTCGCCGATGCGCCGCGTGCTGGAACCAGCGGTGCGCCTGCTGGCAGCGGTCCCGTCCGTCGTCTACGGGCTGATCGCGGTGCTCGTGCTCGTCCCGTTCGTCGGCAACCACGTCATCACCGAGGGAATGAAGCGCTCGGTCGCCTACGTCGTGCAGCTCGACGGTTCGAGCGTGCTCGTCGGCGGCGCGGTGCTGACCGTGATGGTGACGCCGATCATGATCGCGATCATCGTCGACGCGCTGCGCGCAGTCCCGCGCGGCTGGACCGACGGCGCCGCCGCGCTCGGCGTCAACCGCTGGCGCGTGATGTGGACGATCTCCGTACGTGCGGTCCGTCCCGCCATCGTCGCGGCTGCCGTGCTCGCGACGGCGCGCGCGCTCGGCGAGGCGATCATGCTCGCGATGGTCGCCGGCTCGGTCGGCTTCTCGCCGAACCCGCTCGACGGGTTCCTCTTCTTCCTCGAGCCGGCGCGCCCCTTGGCCGCGACGATCGTCGACAACGCCGAGGGCCTCTCGGTCGTGCCGTTCGGCCAGACGATCTACGCCTTCGCGGCGATCCTGCTCGTCTCCAGCCTGTTCCTGTCGCTTGCCGGCTGGGCCGCGAAGCGGCCGCTGCAGCGCTACGGACTGGCGTCGCGATGAGTGCAGTGCGCACGCCATTGGCGCCGCGCCCGATCCGCCACGGTGCGGTCGAGTCGAGCGCCTCCTGGAGCCTGCCCGACCGCATCGGGCTCGCGCTCTGCTGGGCGGCGGGCGTCGCGTTGTGCCTGATCTGCGCGGCGATCTTGATCTTCATGCTCGTGCAGGGGATCCAGTACGTGCGTCCCGCGCTCGTCTTCTCGCATCCGCTGCCCGATCTCGACCAGAGCAGGACGGGCGGCTTCCTCGACCCGCTGATCGGCACGTTCGTGCTGACGCTGCTCGGGACGATCTTCGCGCTGCCCGTCGGCGTCGCGATCGCCGTCTGGCTTACAGAGTACGGCCGGCCTGCATGGCTCGCGCGCGCCGTCGAGTCGGGCATCGACGTCGTCGCCGGCACGCCGAGCATCGTGCTCGCGATCTTCGGGCTGATCATCTTCCAGCAGCACGTGCTCGGGTTCCTTTCCTTCACCGCGCAGGGCGGCTCGGTCTTCGGGCGCTCGTTCCTGACGGCCGGCGCGATGATGGCGCTGCTCGCCCTGCCGCTCGTCGTCGGCGCCACACGCGAGGCGCTGAGCGCGATCCCGCTGCACGTGCGCGAGGCGTCCTACGCGCTCGGCAAGACGAAGGCGACGACGATCCGCCACGTGCTGCTGCCCGGCGCGCGTGGCGGGATCGCGACCGGTGCGACGCTCGGGATGGGGCGGATCGCCGGCGACACGGCGATCGTCGTGATCCTGCTCGGCGCCTCGCTGCAGATGCAGCATGGCGACGGCCCGCCGCTGTACCGCGTCCTCAGCGGGACTGGCTCGACGCTCACGACGTACGTCTACAACAACTCGCCAGCCGGCGAGGGGAACGCGCCGCAGAAGGCCTACGCGGCCGCGTTCGTCCTGCTCGTGATCGTCGTCCTGCTCAACTTCGCCGTCACGACGCTGGGCGGTCGGGAACGGAGGGTCGCATGGGGTCGCTGAGAGAGCCGCCGCCGCCCGTGCGGCGGATCGTCATCGACGGCGCACCGAACGTCGTGACGAGGCCCACCGACGGCGATGGCACGAACGGAAACGGCAACGGCCATCGCCGGCCGGCGCGCCGGCACCATGCGGCGACCGTCGCGCGCGAGCGGATGACGCTCGAGCAGCTGACGATCCGCTACGCCGAGAAGGTTGCAGTCGACAGCGTCTCGCTGCCCGTCCGCCAAGGCGAGGTGCTCGCGCTGATCGGCCCGTCAGGCTGTGGCAAGACGACGCTGCTGCGCTCGCTCAACCGCCTCACCGAGTTGACGCCGACGGCGACCCGCAGCGGGCGCATCACGCTCGACGGGCAGGACGTCGACGCGCTGGAGGTGACGCAGCTGCGCCGCCGCGTGAGCATGGTCTTCCAGCAGCCCAACCCGTTCCCGATGAGCATCTTCGACAACGTCGCCTACGGGCTGCGCGAAGGCGGCCCCAAGCGCCGCGGGAAGGCCGAGCTGCGCCCCGCGGTGATCGACGCGCTGGTGCGCGCCGGCCTCCACGACGAGGTGGCGGACAACCTCGACCACCCGGCACTGCGACTGTCCGGCGGCCAGCAACAGCGGCTCTGCATCGCCCGCGCGCTGGCCGTCGATCCCGAGGTGCTCCTGCTCGACGAGCCGTGCTCGGCGCTCGACCCACGCTCGACCGAGACGATCGAGCAACTGATCGTGAAGCTGCGCGACGAGGTCGCGATCGTGATCGTCACGCACAACCTCCAGCAAGCCTTCCGCGTCGCCGATCACGTCGCCTTCATGTACCTCGGCGAGCTCGTCGAGTACGGACCTGCCGACCAGGTCTTCGGCGCACCGAGCGCGAAGCGCACGCGCGACTACGTGGCCGGGGCGTTCGGGTGAGGGTGCGGAGCGTCATGCCGCTGCTCGCCTCCACGCTCGTCGTCTCGTCGCTCACCGGGTGCGAGTCCTCACAGCAGCGCAACACGCAGCTCGCCGCCGCCGGCGCGCACGCGCTCGCGAGCCAGAAGGGGCTGGTCGTGCGGGAGCAGAACGCCGACGTGCGCGCGGTCGAGACCGCAGTCGTGCACGACGAGAATGGAGCTGCCGTCGTCGTCACGCTGCGCAACCGCGGCGCGCAGCCGGTCGCGCATGCGCCGATCGCGATCGACGTCACCGGTGCCAGCGGCAAGAGCGTCTACCGCAACGACATGCCGGGGCTCGATCCCTCGCTCGTCGAGGCGACCAGCGTGCCGGCGCGTGGAGCCGCCGTGTGGGTGGACGACCAGATCGAGCCGACGACGGCGCCAAAGCGCGTGAAGGCGCGCATCGGTGCGTCGCGCGGCACCGCCCCGCGCGAGCTGCCGCACATCGCGCTGACAGCCCCCGTGCTGAGCAAGGACGCAGTCACCGGCGTCGAGGCAGTCGGGCGCGTCACGAACGGCTCCCACGTCGAGCAGAAGCGACTCGTCGTCTTCTGCGTCGCGCGCAAGCGGGGCAACGTCGTCGCTGCCGGACGCGCGATCGTCGACCGGCTCGCGCCCGGCAAGCACAAGGCGTTCCACATCTTCTTCATCGGCGATCCACGCGGTGCGCAGCTGACGGCGACCGCCCCGCCGACGGTGATCGAGTGATGGAGGTCACGACGATGCAGACGATGACGACCCCGAGCGCGTGCGCCGGCTGCGGTGCAGCGCTCGCGACCGACCAGCGCTACTGCCTGCACTGCGGCGCGGCCCAGGGCGACCCTCGCGTCGCCTATCGCGAGCTGATCGCGCCGGCCCGCGCCGCGGCGGCAGCGCCGCCGCCGGGCCAGCCGGGCGGGCCGGGCGGGCCGGGGCCGCACCAGCCCACGGCGGCCACCCCGCTCGCTCCGCCGCGCGACTGGACGCCGGTGATCGCGCTCGGCGGGCTCGGCACGCTCGCGCTCGTGCTCGTCGTCGGCGTCCTGATCGGCAAGAGCGGGTCCTCGTCGCAGCCGGCCGCTGCAGCTCCGCAGGTGATAACGGTCTCCGCCGGGACCGCCCCGCCTGCCACAGCAGCGACGGCGACCGCAGACACGACCGTGAGCGAGGACTGGCCCTCGGGCAAGACCGGCTTCACGGTCGAGCTGGGCACGCTCGCGAAGGACGGCACGACCGCTGGACAGGTCTCAGCCGCGAAGACGGCAGCCGCGGCGAAGGGCGCGCCCAAGGTCGGCGCGCTCGACAGCGACGAGCACAGCTCGTTGACGAGCGGAAACTACGTCATCTACTCCGGCGTCTTCGCCAAGCGGGCAGCCGCGAAGAAGGCGCTGGGGAAGCTGAAGGCCGGCGGTTTCCCCGACGCCAAGCTGATCGCGGTGAACGATGGCAGCAGCGGCGGCTCGGGCGCCAGCAGCGCCGACAAGAAGGCCGGCGGCAAGGCGGTCCAGGATCTCAACAACTCGACCGGCCAGGACTACCAGAAGAAGTCGAGCAAGCTGCCGGACACGGTCGCGCTGCCCGGCAAGCCGCCGCCGAAGGACGACAAGGCGCCCGGCGGCGGCTCGGGCGGGGAGACGATCGGATGAGCCGGCTCGGACGCTTCCTGCCACGCACCAACGGGGCTGCGCCGGCGCCAGCACCCGCGCAGCCGTCCCCGAGCGGACCGACGGCCGAGCTGGCCGCCCAGCGCGACGCGCTCGCGGAGCGTTTCGCGCAGTTGCAGTGGGACCTCGGCGGGCTCGCGTACGAGATGGCCCGCCGCGACCACTTCCGCCTCGACGTGCTCGTGCGCGCCGCCGCGCGGGTGCAGGAGGTCGACGCGGAACTGGCAGAGGCCGAGCGACTGCTGCGGCTCGAAGAGGCGGCGGCGGGCGGCTCCTGCCGTGCCTGCGGCGCGCTGCACGCACGCGGCGCCGTCTTCTGCTGGCAGTGCGGCAGCGGGTTGATCCCGCAGGAGCACGTCAACGGGCAGGTAGCTGCTCCATGACGCTCGGACACGAGCCGCTCGTGATACCGGCGGCCAGGCCCAGTCACGATCCGTCGCGCGCCGACCAGCGCTACTGCCTGGGCTGCGGGTTGCGCTGCGCACCCGACGAACTGCGCCTCGCCGCGCTCGTGACAATGGCGGGGGCGGTCGAGCTGCCGACGCTCGGGACGCTCCGATCCGACAACGGGCGGGAGCGTCCGTTCGTCCGCTCGGCTGCCGTGACGGCGGCCGTCGTGCTCGTCCTGGGGATCGGCATCGGCGCGACGATCGGGCCGGCGACGGTCGGCGAGACGGCTGCCGCACAGCGGCCCGTGATCGTGCTCGCAGCGAAGCCACCAGCAGCTGCACCCGCTGCGGTCGCGCCAGCGCTGTCCGCACCGCTCGACGACAGCGCATCCGCGGCCGACGACGCCTCGACCGACGCGCCGAGCACGACCGTCGAGGCCGCGACGGCTCCCGCGAGCGACTCTCCGACCACACCGGCCGACAGCACGCCGCCAAGCGCGAGCGACTCCCCAGCCACGCCTCACCACAAGGGCGCCACGAAGCCGAGCGACGCTCCAGCCCCAGCTGCCGACACGGCGCCACCCGGCTCGACCGCGCTGGCCGGCGTCGTCCTCGCCACGAACGCCACGGGCGAGGGCTTCTCACTCGTCGACCGCAGCGGCGCGCTGCTCGCGATCCACGCAAGCGGCTGCGCAGTCGTCCCAGGAGACAGCCTCCACCTGCGCGCGCGCACGCTCGCGAACGGCACCTGGGCCGCAGATCGCATCCGCCGCGTGGGCGACGCGCTGACGACCGCGCGCGTCACCGGCGTCGTCAGCTGGATCGACCCGGCCAGCGGCCGCTACGCGCTCGCGGCGCGCGGAACAACGCTGCTCGTGACCGTCGCGCCGACGCCGGCAGCTGCGCCGTCCGCTGCTGCGGCGGGTCCCACGCTCGGCGCGCGGCTGCGGGTCCAGGTCCAGCTGCAGCCCCAGGACGGCAAGACGCCGGCGTCGCTGCTCGAACGCGCACGGACCGCGCTCGCGCCACAGAACCCGACGGCCGGCGCACCCATCCCGCCACTGGAGCTCGACGGCGCGATTGTCACGGTCGATCAGCAGGCTCGCACCGTCGTGCTCGCGCTCGACGCGCTCACGCCACCAACCGCGACGGTGACGCTCTCCGCGCCTCCCGCGCTCGACCTCGCGCGACTGCTCCCAGCCCAGCGCGTCGCCGCGACAGCGACGCTCGCGCCGGACGGCAGCTACGTCCTGAGCGGAACGTCGGCGGACGACGACGCGGCAACTGCCGACGACGCGTCGACGCTGCAAGGCGACCAGGCAGCTGCCGGTCAATCGGGATCCAGCGACACCGCGCAGACGGTCCCCTCCGCGTGCACGGACCTCTCAGCCGGAGTCCGTCGCGCGAAGCAATCGGCGCCTGCCGCGGCTACCGCTCCTGCAGCACCGCCAGCACGTTCCCCGCCGGGTCCTTGAACCAGGCGATGTACGGGCCGCCGGAGCGCATGATGCCGCGGTCGTCCTGCTCGAAGCCGTCGTAGCGCTCGAACTGCACGCCGCGGGCAGCCAGCTCGTCGACCGTCTGCTCGATGTCGTCGACCGGGAAGTTGAGGATCGTGTAGTCGGCAGGGACATGGCCCGGTTTCGGGTAGGCCAGGGTCGGCCGCTCGCCGCCAGCGAGGTGGAGCGTCAGCAGGCCGTGGTCGACGGACGTCTCGAGCCCGAGCGTCGAGCCGTAGAACGCTTGGGCCTTCTCCACGTCGTCGACGGCGAAGCCGCTGAATGCCTTCGTGGTCGCGAACATCGGCGACCTCCTCTCCGGGTTCGTGGGAGCTGGATCGTCTCTTCGAAGAGTTTCCCAGCAGCGACGGCCTCAACCTCCCTCTCATCCCTTCGGGATGAGGAGCCGCTCACTCCGGCATGGGACACTCCGCGGGCGGTGACGACGGCTCACGGCCAGACGGCGCAGCAGCTGGACGGTGCTCCGGAGCATCCGGGACGCGTGCTCGCCGCGCTGATCGCGGTCGCCGCGGTCGCGAACCTCAACCTCGCGGTCGCGAACGTCGCGCTGCCGGACATCGGCAAGGCGTTCGACGCGAGCCAGACCGGGCTCGATCTCGTCGCCGTCGGCTACTCGCTCGGGCTTGCCGCGTCCGTCCTGTACCTCGGCGCGGTCGGCGACCGCTACGGCCGCAAGCTGATGCTCGTGCTCGGGATGGCGCTGTCGATCCCTGCCTGCCTGCTTGCTGCGCTCGCGCCCACGATCGGCGTCCTGTTCGCCGGGCGGCTGCTCGGCGGGCTGTCCGCGGGCATGGCCTTCCCGACGACGCTCGCGCTCGTCACTGCATTGTGGTCGGGCGCCGCGGCGCACGCGCGCGATCGCGCTGTGGTCGGCGATCGGCGGGGCGATCTCGTCGCTCGGCCCGCTGATCTCCGGTGCGCTGTTGGAGCAGTTCGAATGGGGCTCGGTCTTTCTCGTGACGATCCCGCTCGCGACGGTCGCGCTCGTGATGGCGCTGCGCTTCGTGCCGGCGCACGTGAACGAGACGAGCGACGCGGTCGACAACCTCGGAGGGATCCTCTCGGTGCTGCTCGTCGCCGGGCTCGTGCTCGCGATCAACTTCGCGCCGGTGCCCGGCAAGGGCACGCTCGTGCTCGGGCTCGCGCTCGTCGCGCTCGCGGCTGCAATCGCGTTCGTGCTGCGCCAGCGGCGCGCGCGCTCGCCGCTCTACGACCTCGACGTGGCTGAGCGGCGGATCTTCTGGGTGGCTGCCTGCGCGGGGCTCGTCGTCTTCGGTTCGTTGATGGGCGCGATGTTCATCGGCCAGCAGTTCCTGCAGAACGTGCTCGGCTACTCGACGCTCGACTCTGGGCTCGCGATCCTGCCGGCCGCGATGTTCATGGTGATCGCCGCTCCCCGTTCCGCGAAGCTCGTCGAGACGCGCGGCGCGCGCTTCACGCTGCTGCTCGGCTACGCCTTCTGCCTGCTCGGCTTCCTCGCGATGCTGCTGCTGTGGAAGGACGGGATCTCCTACTGGAAGGTCGCGCTCGGCTACGCGCTCGTGGGGCTCGGCGTCGGCTTCGCCGGCACGCCCGCGTCGCACTCGCTGACTGGTTCCGTGCCGGTGAAGCGCGCCGGGATGGCATCCGGGACCGCCGATCTGCAGCGCGACCTCGGCGGCGCGATCATGCAGTCGATCCTCGGCGCGCTGCTGACCGCGGGCTACGCCGCAGCCGTGTCCGCCGCGGTCGCCAGCTCACCCGACAAGGCTGCCGTGACGACCGGGATCCAGACCGAGCTGGAGAAGTCGTTCGCGAGCGCGGCGGACGCGGCGGCGAAGTACCCGCAGTACTCGCAGGCGATCGTCGCGGGGGCGAAGCAGTCGTTCGTGGACGGCAGCGATTGGGCGTACCTCGCCGGGATCATCGCGATCGCGCTCGGCGCGATCTTGGTGTTCTTCCTGTTCCCGAAGCGTGAGGAGGAGCGGTTGCTGCTGACCGCCTATCGCGCGCAGGACGGGTGAGGGTCGGGGGCGGGGTGACGGGTCTCGCGCGTGCGCGGGTGGGTGGTGCTCCGGAGGGCGGCGTTCCGCTCGCCTTGCGGTGTTGGTGGGCTTGGGGTGCGTTGACAAACAGGGCATCGAGGGGGCGAGCGGCGGGGGTCGCGGGCTCCGGCGTTTCTGCGCACTCCGTGGGTTTGCGTGCACAGTTGACGGGCGCGTGATGGAGGAGTGCAGGTTTGTGTGTCTGTGAGACCCACAAACCTGCGCTCCTCTTCCCGGCGCGCGAATCCGTGGCACCTCCGACGCACAGCCGGCACGAACCGCACGACCCACGAAACGTGTGGCAGCGCCCCGGCCATGAAAGCCCGCCATCCCCTCCGCTCGCTCCCTCGATGCCCGCTGTTTGTCAACGCACGCCAAGCCCACCAACATCGCAAGACAAGCGGAACGCCACCCCAGGCCCGTCCGCCAACCCACGGCCCGAGCGCCAGCCCAGCCCGCCGCCACACGCCACGAGCAGAACGACACTCCGGGCCACCCTCTACCCTCCCAACGCGATGGCCCGCCGCCTTGCGCTCCCGCTCGTCCTCGCGCTCGCCGCACTCGCACCGCTCGCCGGAACCGGCTGCGGCAGCAGCGCGACCGCACCCACCACGGACGCGAGCGCGCCGGCGCGCCACCACACGCACACGACGAAGCACACCGCCGCTGCGACCCCCCACCCCGCGCTCCCGCTTCCCACGAACCCAGCGCCGCGCACCGTCCACGTGCCGATCCTCATGTACCACCGCGTGCACGAGTACGCGACCGAGCTGACGAAGTCGCTGCCGGACCTGACCGTCGAGCCCGACGTGTTCGCGAGCGAGATCGCCGGGCTGCAGCAGGCCGGCTACCACTCGATCACGATCGCGCAGCTCTACGACGCGCTCTTCAAGGGCGCTGCGCTTCCTGCGAAGCCGGTCCTGATCTCGGCCGACGACGGCTACGCCGACGACGTCAACCAGATCCTGCCAGTGCTGAAGGCCCACCACATGACCGGCGTCTTCTTCATCATCACGAGCCGCTTCCACGAGCCTGGCTTCGTCACGACCGCGCAGGTGAAGCAGCTCGAAGCCGCCGGGATGGACATCGGCGCCCACACGCGCGATCACGTCGACCTGCCCGGGCTGTCGGCGGCACAGCTGACAAACGAGATCGCCGGCTCGCGCCACGACCTCGAACGCCTGCTGCACCACCCGATCGCGTCGTTCGCCTACCCCGCCGGCCGCTTCGACGCCACCGTCGTCGCCGCCACCCGCGCCGCCGGCTTCGCGCTCGCCGTCACGACCCAGCCCGGCGCGAGCGAGTCCTCGCAGGCGCCACTGACGATGCCGCGCGTGCGCGTCGGGCGCACGACAACAGCAGCGGGACTGCTCGCCTGTCTCGCGAGCGGGGCCGGCTGCGGAGGCTAAGGCGCACCTGTAACAAGCGGACCTCTGCCGGCAAAGACAACGCGGAAGCGTTCACCAACGGCAGAGGTAGCTCGTGAAAAGGAAATGGATGCTCGCCGCGACCGCGGCGACGCTCGCAGCAGTGGGACTCGGAGCAGACGGTGCGCAGGCCCAGAAACCGCAGGCTCGCGCGACGAGCTATCTCGGCACGCAGCTCGCCGCGAGCGATGCGCCGTGGGCGGTGACGTTCACGCTGCTCGACAAGCACGACCGAGACCTCCCGAAGACGAAGGCCGGCTACACCTCCGCCTGCAGCGCGGTCGTGATCGGTCCACGGCTCGCGCTGACCGCCACCCACTGCATCGACAGCGGCGACATGGGCCACGCCGCCGTGCGCGTCGGAACCGCAGATTTGACGCGGAGCCCTGGCCGCCTCGTGCGGACCGCGCACTTCTGGTCCTCGCTCCTGCACGTGCGGGGCGACCTGCAATACGGCCGCGACATCGCGCTGATCCAGACGACGAAGCCGCTCGGCGTTCCGGCGCTGCCGATCGCGACGACACGTCCGGCGCCCGGCGAGATGGTCAGCTCGTTCGGCTTCGGCGACGCGCTGAAGCTCGGTCGGGACAGCAACGGCGGCCCGCTCCGGCGGCTCGACGAGACGCTTGATCCGACGTGCCTGAACGGCGTCCTGACCGACCCGATATCGATCTGCACCGTCGCGCCGAACGGCGGCGGAATCCGCTCGGGCGACTCGGGCGGCCCGCTCGTCGTCTGGCGCGGCGGAGCGCCACAGCTCGTCGGGATCGCCAGCGGCAACGACACGGCGACCGGACGCTTGAACGTGTTCGCGAATGTAGTCGCGCAACGCTCGTTCATCGCGACGCCGCCGGTCTCGACGCTCGTGCCCGTCGTCGTGCGTGAGGCACGGATCATCGGCGACGCTCGGCCAGGCGGGCGCGTCCGCTGCGAGTCCGGCTATGCCCCGAAACCCGACCGCCTCCATTATCGCTGGTGGATCGGCTCGAAGATCGGCAAGAACGCGCCGGTCTACGATCCGAAGACCGGAGCGAAGCGGATCGTGCACCTCGGGCGCCCGGCCGACTCGCAACGGCAGGCGTTCCGCATTCCGCGCAGCGCCGGCGGCAAGCGACTCGAGTGCGACCCGAGCGCAGGGGACGGCGGGAGCTTCATCATCGGCGCGACGCCCGCCGTCATCCGCAAGCTCCCCCGCACACGATGATGCGGACCGTCATCGCCGGAGTCGTCGCGGCGGCGCTCGCCGCCACGACGGCCGCTGGCGCCGCCGCCGTGCAGCCGGCCGCGCACGACGCGAGCTACCTCGGGACCGAGGTCCCGCTCGCCTCCGCTCCGTGGATCGTGAGCCTCACGCCGATCGACGAGCACCTGCGGCCCGCGAAGACGATCTCGGGCCACAAGCTGCGCTGCAGCGCGGCCGTGATCGGGCCGCGACTCGTCGTCACCGCCAACCACTGCGTCGAGGGCTACGACATGAGCCACCAGGGTATCCACGTCGGCACCGACGACCTGCGACACACGAGCGGGCGCGTCGTGCCGATCGCCCGCGTCTGGTCGCTGCGCGTCGGCAGCCGCACGCTGCTGCACCCGGATGGCGAGGACACCGCGCTGATCGAGACGACCGAGCCGCTCGGCGTCCCGGCGTTGCCGGTCGGGACGACGCGCCCCGCGCCAGGCGAGCTGGTCAGCTCGTTCGGCTTCGGCAACCAGCAGCGGCAGCTGGTGGGCGGCAACGGTCCGCCGCTGCTGCAGCGCTTCGACTCTGTCGTGCTGCCTGCCTGCCCACTTGTGAGCGGCGACACGGAGGCGATTTGCACGTCGGCGGCGAATGGCGGCGGCGTGCGCCCCGGCGACTCGGGCGGCCCGCTCGTCGCCTGGCACGACGGCGCGCCGCAGCTCGTCGGCGACACGCGCGAGATCGTGGCGTCCGGCCGGACCTCGGCCAGCGTCTACGCCGACGTCGTCGCCCAGCGCTCGTTCCTCGCGGCGCCGTCGCCGCGGACGCGCGTGCCGGTCGTGACGCGCCCGATCCGCATCACGGGCGACGCGAAGCCAGGCGAGAAGGTGGGGTGCGACGTCGGCTTCAGCCGGCAGGCGACGTCCGTCGAGTACCAGTGGAACCTCGGCGGACACGGGAAGACCGCTCCCTACTACGACCGTCACGGCGAGCGCCGGCTCTATTACGCCCTTCAGTTCGGCGACTCGACGAAGCGCACGTTCACGATCCCGCGCGGCGCGGGCGGCAAGCACCTCCAGTGCGTCGCCACCGCCCACGCCGGTCGCTGGTTCACGCTTTCCGCCGTCGCGGTGATCCCGAAGCTCAGGCGTTGACAGCCGACAGCAGCCACAACCCCAGGCACGTGAAGCCGACCATCACCGTCAGCATCCAGTACTGCGAGCGGATCGCCGCGCGCGCGTCGTCGCGGTAGACGCTGAGCGCCCGGTCGTGCGCGAGCACGAGCCCGCCTACATGGCCGGCGACGAGCGCCGCGACCTGGGCGTACCAGATCGCCGAGGCCGAGACGAGCGTGTAGTCGACCTGTGAGTTCGCCGTCCCGAACAGGTTCGCGCCGGTGCCGAGCGGGTCGGAGGCGAGGTACACGAGCGCCTGGCTCTGGAACGCGAGCAGCGAGAAGTAGTGCGCGAGCGCGTAGGCGAAGGCGATCGGCACGAGCGTGTGCGCGAAGCGCGCGGCCAGCTCGCGCGGGTCGCGCCGCGGGTCGACCGTCCGCATGCCGCGGATCCCCATCGTGTAGATCGACGCGACGACCGCGATGCAGATCGCCATCCCGACCGTGAAGGCAAGCTCGTTCGCCGGCGTCGCTGAGAAGCCGAGGCTGTCGAAGACGCTCTGGATGTGTGGCTCGGCCTCGACCCACAGCGCTCCGTTGGAGGCACCGTCGAATGTCGTCGTGCCGATCAGCGCGCACAGCAGCGTGACGGTGCCGGGCAGGATCTCCAGCTGCGGCAGGCCTGACAGCAAGGGCCGCAGCCCGACCTCGCGCCCGCGCGCCTCGAACGCCGAGATCCGCCCACAGAGCCCGAACCAGACGCCGAACGCGTCGGCGCGCTCGCTCCACGTCTCCTCGCCGAAGACGCTCATTCCGACGAGCTGGACGAAGCCGTAGGCGAGCGCGAGCAGACCGAGCGTCGAGGGGACCGTGCGGTCGACGTACACCAGCTCCAACCAGCCGAACGCGAGGATCCCGGCGACCGCCGGCCAGCGCCCGAGCCACTCCGGGTAGCGCAGCGGCGCTGCGTCGAGGCTCGGCGAGACGCGCCGTGCCGCGCCGGAGACCCAGCGGTAGACGGCACGCCACGGGTTGAACAGCGCGAAGACGTCGCCGAGCAGCACGCTCAGCACCGGGATCCCGACCCAGAACGCCACGTAGACGAACGTCGGCGCGAGGTTCGCCGTCGGCACGGACGTGCCGTCGAGCGCGCTGTAGACGACGACCGCGTAGATCGCGACGCCGATCAGACCACACAGCGGCCGGACCCAGCGCGGCGCCGTGAACAGCTTGCGCAGCCCGTGCTCCTGCAACCGCGGACGCGGCCACAGCGCCCCGAGCGCGACGAACGAGACGATCAGGACGATCGCCGCCGCCCATGCGAACAGCCACGGAGGGATCGGCAGATCGGTCTTGCCGGCGATCCCGTGCGCGTCGGCCGCCGCCGGCAGCAGCGCCCAGGTTCCGAGCAGCGCTGCCGCGAGCGCGCTTGCGCGGCCGGCCACGCGCCTCATCGCGGCTCCTGACGCCGCCGCCGCACGAGCACGACCGCGCCGATCGCGAGCAGGACGAGCACGATCAACGAGACGACGGCGGCGACCGGGAAGCTCGACGACGAGCTGCTGCCCGTGCCGACCCACGTCAAGGTGCCGCCGATCGCTCCCATCTGCGCACCGATCCGCAACGGGACGCTCCAATCGAAGACCTTCGTCCGCTTCGACTGGTCGTGCACCTGCGGCGCGACGTTGCCGGCGCGGTAGTGGATGCGATGGTCGTGCCACTCGATCCGCCCGGTGCGATCCTGCGTCTTCCAGCTCGGCCCGCCGGGCGGCAGCGGGATCGAGTGGACCGACAGCTCCTGGCCCTCGTCCTCGTTCAGCTTCACGCCGGGCGAGCGGGTGTTGATCTGGACTGTGCCGTCGGCGAGCACGCGAGCGTACGGCTCGCCGTCGTAGCCGTAGATGACGACGGTCTTGCCGCTGCGATTCGTCAGCTCGAGGCGGTCGTCGTAGTCGAGCACCTGTGCCTGGACGCCCGACGTGGCAGGCGTGATGCGCTGCACGACCGAGCTGTACTTCGCATTGCCCTCATGGGCGGCCGCGGGCGTGACGGCGAGCGCGAGCAGCGCGGCTGCCGCAAGCGCAATCGCGCGGCCGGCGCGGGATGGCGATGTCCACATTTGGGGGACTCCTTCAAGATCGATCTGGTCACGGTTCGAGCGTGCGCCCGGACCCGGCCAGAGGTCGACCGGCCGGCGGCGCTACGTGAGCTGAAGGCAGCCCGCGCGCGGCGGCGCACGGCCGGCAGCTGCACGCGCGAGCGGCGCGGGCGCAGCCAGGAATGGAGCCGTGGGACGCACACACGCACCAGCCGTCGTGAGGCGCACGCGGATCCGCACACCGCGCGGCGCACCGAGCGCCTCGATCGCCTGGGATGCGCGCAGCGCGAGCGCAAGCAGGCCGCCGATGCATACCGCAGCCGGCAGCGCCCACCAGCCCCCACCGCCGAAGACGCCGTCGAGGCCGCCGGGGTGACCAGTCGCAAAGAAGCCCTCGAGCAGCTCCTGCCCCGCATAGGTCGCGACGAGCAGCAGCGTCGCCGCCAGCCAGAGGCGCAGCCCTGCGTGGCGCCGGGGCGGTCGCAGCGCCCCGCCGGCCCAGCGCTGTGCGAGGTCACCGAGCGAGGCGCCGACGGTGAGCGCGGCGATCAGCACGATCCACGGCGCGAGCGACGAGAGATAGGCGTGACCCTGCGCAGCGAGCACGTGCGGGGCGTGCGAGCCGTAGGCGATCCGGAAGCGCAGCTCGTGGACCGCGAGCGCCGCCGCGGGCATCGATGCAGCCCCGCGCAGCGAAGGCGAAAGCAGGTCTCGAACAGCGCGCATCGCGGTCGAAAGCCTACCGCCAGGAACCACGGCCGCCCGCCGACGGACGGCCTACGCCGCCACCACCTCGACGCGCGCATCGTAGAAGTCCGCCCCGCCGGCGATGTCGCTGAGCCCGTCGGACGTCAGCACGTTCGCGTTGTAGCCGTCCGGCGTGCTCGCCCGCCACCAGCCGTGCGGCAACGCGACGACCCCTGCTGGCACGCGATCGCCGATCCCGGCGCGCGCGCGAATGCTGCCCTGGGCGTTGTAGACGCGCACCGGCTGGCCGTCGGCGAGTCCGCGCGCGCGAGCGTCGGCGGCGGCGATGTCGAGCAGTGGCGCGTCCTCGGCCGGCAGCCGCTCGCCGTACGTCGAGTTGAAGATCCGTGGGTTGCCCTTCGTCGCGATCAGCGCGAGCGGGTGCTGCGGATCGTGCGCGCGCGGCGCGCCGGCCGCCGAGTCGTCCGGCTCGACCGCGCGATCGAGCTCGCAGCGCCCCGATTGCGTCCGGAAGGCGCCCTCCGCGTGGGGCATCCACGGCTGCGGCAGCCGCAGCTGCGCCCATCCCTCTTTGCGCAGCAGCTCGAACGTGATCCCGTCGAGGAACGGGTGATCGGTGTCGAGTGCGGTGTGGATCACGTCGAGGTCGCTCGCGTGCAGCTCGGGGTGCTCCATCCCGAGCGCGGTCGCGAGCCGGCGGAAGCACTCGCTCGTCGAGACCGCCTCGCCGCGCGGCGCGATCGCCGGCGGGTTCAGCGCCATGTACGTGTTGCCCCACGAGCGCAGCAGGTCCCAGTGCTCGACCATCGTCGTCGCCGGCAGCACGTAGTCCGCGAGCAGCACGGTGTCGGTCATCGCCTGCTCGTGCACGATCGTGAAGAGGTCCTCGCGCATCAGCCCCTCGATCACGCGCTGGTGGTTCGGCACCGTCACGGCCGGGTTGCTGTTGTAGGCGATCAACGCGCGGATCGGCGGATCCCTCAGCTCGGTCAACGCGCGGCCGAGCTGCACCCAGTGGACGGAGCGGATCGACTCGTCGACGAGCTCGGGCATGATCACGCCGTCCATGTTCAGCGCGTCGAGGTGCAGGCGCGCGGTCAGGTGCATCAGCCCACCGCCCTCGTGGCGCCACGCGCCGACGAGCGTCGGCAGACAGGCGAGCGCGCGCGCCGTCGCGCCGCCGTTCCAGTGCTTCTCCAAGCCGAGCATCAGCCGGATCACGGCCGGCTGCGTCGTCGCGTAGGCGTGCGCAAGGCGCTCGATCTCCTCGGCCGCGAGGCCGGTCTGCTCGGCAACGACGCCGGGCGGGAACGCCGCCACGTGCGCGGCGAACGCGTCGAAGCCGCGCGCGCCCTGCGCGACGAACGCTGCGTCGTGCAGGCCGTCACGGATGATCACGTGCGCGAGCCCGAGCGCGAGCGCACGATCGCTGCCGGGCAGCGGACGCACGTGCCAGTCGGCGCGCTGGGCCGTCTGGCTCAGCAGCGGGTCGATCGCGACGACCGTCGCGCCGGCGACGCGCGCCTGCTCGATCAGCGGCCACAGGTGGACGTTCGTGACCACCGTGTTCGTCCCCCACAGGACGATGAAGCGGCTGTCGACGATCTGCTCGGGCAGCATCGCGACGCCCGGCCCGTTGACGTCGCGGATGCCGGCCGCGGCAACGTAGCCGCAGGCGTCGCGTAGCAGCCGCGTGCAGCGCAGCCGCGCGAAGAAGCGGCGATCGATCGAGCGCTCCTGCACGATCCCCATCGAACCCTGGTGGCTGAAGCCGAGCACGGCGGTCGGGCCGTCCTGCGCGATGATCGCGCCGAGCCGCTCGCCGATCTCCTCAAGCGCGGTCTCCCACGAGACCGGCTCGAACTCGCCGGATCCGCGCGCGCCGACGCGCCTCAGCGGCGTGAGCACCCGCCCGGGGTCGTAGACGCGCTTCTCCAAATAGTCATGCGTCTTGACGCACAGCGCCCCGCGCGTGAAGGGGTGCTCGCGGTCGGCGCGCAGCGCGACAGCCTCGCCGTCGCGCACGCCGACCTGCCACGCGCAGGTGTCGGGACAGTCGTGCTGGCAGCCTCCGCGCACCCACTCCACGTCGCGCTCGGCGGCCATCGCTCAGCCGCTCGCGCCCATGCCCGGGGCCGGCGGCGTCTCCAACTCAGGCGTTGACATGGAGCAGGTCCGCGAGGAAGCGCTTCGTCCGCTCCTCGCGCGGCGTCGCGAAGATCTCGCTCGGCGGGCCCTGCTCGACGATGCGGCCCTCGTCCATGAAGACGACGCGGTCGGCAACGTCGCGCGCGAAGCGCATCTCGTGCGTGACGACGATCATCGTCATGCCCTCTTCGGCGAGTTGCCGCATCACCGTCAGCACCTCGCCGACGAGCTCGGGATCGAGCGCCGAGGTCGGCTCGTCGAACAGCATCACGCGCGGCTGCATCGCGAGCGCGCGCGCGATCGCGACGCGCTGCTGCTGGCCGCCCGAGAGCTGGTGCGGATAGTGGTTGGCGTGCGCGGCGAGGCCGACCTTGCCGAGCAGCGCGAGCGCACGCTCGCGCTCGACCGCGCGCTTGCCGCCGCGTACGTACACCGGCGCGAGCATCACGTTCTCGACCGCGGTGCGGTGCGGGAACAGGTTGAAGCGCTGGAAGACCATCCCGATCTCGGTGCGGTGCGCCGCGACCGCGCGGTCGCGCTCGGTGACGACCTTCTCGCCGACCTCGCGGTAGCCCATCAGGCGCCCGCAGACCTCGATCCGACCGCCGTCGATCGTCTCGAGGTGGTTGAGCGTCCGCAGCAGCGTCGTCTTGCCCGATCCGGACGGCCCGATCAGCACGACGACCTCGCTCGGCGTCACGTCGAGGTCGACGCCGCGCAGGATCTCGCGGTCGCCGAAGGCCTTCTGCACGTCGGCGGCGCGCACGATCGGCCCGCCGTCCGGCATCGCCTTGCGCGGGTGCGTCGCGACCGGCGCGTCGCCGTTGACGGCGAGCGCGGTCTCGACGAGCAGCGGTCCGGCTGCGGAGACCGCTTCGGCCTCCGCGGCCGCCGCGAGCGGCGCGATCGGCCGATGGGGGCGACGCGTCACGTCGAGCCGGCGCTCCATCCACGACTGCAGCAGCCCGAAGATGCTCGCGAGCGCGAGGTAGAAGATCCCGACCGCCGACAGCGTCTCGAGGATCTTGAAGTTCTGGGTGTAGATCTGCTGGCCTGCCGCGGTCAGCTCGATCAACGAGATGACCGACACGAGCGAGGTGTTCTTCAGCGTCACGACATACTCGTTGCCGAGCGGCGGGATCGCGATCCGGAACGCCTGCGGGATCACGACGAGCCGCTGCACGGCCCGGTAGGGCAGGCCCAACGCACGTGCCGCGTCGCGCTGGTCGGCGCCGACCGACAGCAGTCCGCCGCGGAAGATCTCCGCCATGTACGCCGCCTCGCTGACGACGAGCGCGACGAGGCCGGCACGGAACGGATCGGCGAAGAACTTCTGGCTGAACGGGAACGCCTGCGGGACTGCGTTGTAGACGAAGATCACCAGCAGCAGCAACGGCAAGCCGCGGAACAGCCAGATGTAGAAGCCAGCCGCTGCGCGCACGACGCGGGGCTTGGACTGGCCCATCAGTGCCAGTCCAAGCCCGCCGATCCCACCGAACGTCCACGCCAGCGTGCCGAGCAGCAGCGTCTTCTCGGCGGCGTGCCACAGCGTCCCGTTCCCGAACAGGTGCAGGAAGTACGACCAGTCGAACGCTGCGAGGATCGTCATCGTCGTCGTGTGCCTTTGTCCGCTAGCTCTTCAGCGATGCCTGAACTGTCGCGGGGTCCGCCGGCTCGAGGCCGAACTTGCTCAGCTCGGACTGCAGCTGGCCGTTGGCCGAGAGCTTGTCGAGTGCCGCCTTGAAGGCAGCCGCCATCTGCGTGTCTCCCTTGCGCACGGCGATGCCGACCGCAACCGGGAAGAGGATCTGCTTGCTGGCAACCTCGAGCGCGGCGCCGGCGGCCTGCTTGGCGCGGAAGACCGCGACCTCGCGTGCCGTGAACAGCACGTCCGCGCGGCCGGCCTGCACCTCGGTCGTGGCCTCCGGGTCAGTCGGGAAGGACCGCACCTGGAGCGACGTGCCGGACGCCTTGCAGGCCTTCGCGATCGCGCCGTTGGCGAGGCCCTCGTTGAAGGAGCCCTTCAGCACGGCAACCTTGTGGCCGCACAGATCGGCCTGCGTCTGCGGCTGGTAGCTGCTGCCCTTCTTCACGACGAACGCCTGGCCCGTCTGGAAGTACGGGATGAAGTCGACCGTCTTCGCGCGCTCCTTCGTGATGAAGACCGACGAGAAGACCGCGTCGTACTTGTGCGCCTGCAGACCGGTGATGAGCGACTCGAAGTTGAGGTTCAGCATCTTCTTCTTGAGGTCCATCAGCGCAACGACCTTGTCGGACAGCTCGGGGTCGAGGCCGACTTGCTTGCCGTTCTCGACGTAGCCGAGCGGCGGGTAGGTCAACGACGCGCCGAGCGTCAGCGTGCCGGCGCTCATGAGATCGGCCGGTGGCGCGACCTGAGCCTTCGCGGCCGTCGTCGCGGCCGGCGTGCTCGAACTGCTCTTGTTGCTCGAACCGCACGCGCTCACGACGAACGCGATGAGCGCTACGAGCGCCAGGGCGAACACCGTTCGCGGCCGCAGGTTGTGTTGCTTCGACGAACCCATCTCTCTCTCCTCATGAGGGTTCCGGTGCGGGGAACACCGTTGCATGCGATATACCATACGACTTTGCATGCAAAGTCAAGGGCGACGTTCAGAAGCTGCCCTCGCCTAAGTCTTCCCACCCAGCCCCAAGGACCCAACTGTGCCGCCATGCAGGCATTCCTGGGCCTGATCGAGCAGCGCAGCGACCCGCCCGGGCAGCTCCTGTGCCTCCGCATAGTCCTCGCCATAGGCGCCTTCGCCGGCCCGCGCCCAGACGCCATGGAGGATGCAGGCGAGCTTCCAGGAGCTGAAGGCGACGTACCAGCCGATGCGGTCGAGCGCGTGTCCTGCGCTGGCCGCCGCGTACGCGTCGACCAGCTCGGCGCGCGTCGCAAAACCTGGCGCGAGCGTCGGCGCGTCGCCGAGCGGCAGCACCCGGTCGCCCTCCTCCGCCCAGTAGACGAGCAGCATCCCGAGGTCGGCGAGCGGATCGCCGAGCGTCGCCAGCTCCCAGTCGAGCACCGCGACGATCTCGCCGGCGTCGGAGAGCACTACGTTGTCGAGCCGGTAGTCACCGTGCACGACGCAGCTCGGGACGTCCGGGCAACGTTCGCCGAGCGCCTCGGCGAGCGCGACGACTTGTGCGTGCAGCGGCTCCTCCTCGCTCCACTGCGCCGGCCAGCGCCGAAGCTGCCGGCGCAGGTAGCCGTCGGGCGGGGCGAGCGCGTCGAGCCCGCTCGCGGTGAGGTCAACGGCATGCAGCGCGGCGAGCGCGCTGACGAGCGCGACGCTCGCGCGGGCACGCAGCTCTGGCGCCAGCTGCGCAGCTTGCGCTGCATCGCGCACGATCGTCCCCCGCACGTCCTCCATCACATGGAAGGGCGCGCCGAGCACGCCCTCCTCGCCGCAGAAGCCGAGCGGCGCCGGCACCGGCACGGCCGTGCCGCAGAGGCCGAGCAGGATGCGGTGCTCGCGGCCCATGTCGTGCGCGGAGGCGACGTGCGTGCTCTCCGGTGCGCGCCGCACGATCACGCTCGCGCCAGCCGAGTCGGACACGCGCAGGGTCAGGTTCGAGCGTCCGCCGGCAATCCGCTTGACGCGCAACGGTCGCTGCAGCTGTGGCAGGCGCTCGATCAGCCAGGCCGCGAGCGCGGGTGCTGCCGGCGCCGCGTCGCTCACAGCCGCGCGCGGACCTCCGCGCCGCGCAGCAGCAGCTCGGCCGCGTCGCGCAGCCCTTCGCTGAGCGTCGGATGCGGGTGGATCGTGGCGGCGAGGTCCTCGGCCGTCGCACCCAGCTCGAGCGCGAGCGCCGCCTCGCCGGCGAGCTCGGAGGCGTGCGGCCCGACGAGCTGGACGCCGAGCACACGCCCGCTGGCGTCGTCGGCGACGACGGTCGCGAAGCCGTCCTGCTCCCCCATCACGACCGCGCGCCCGACGCCCGCGAGGGGGAATGTCGCCGCGTGCGCGGCGAAGCCCTGGACGCGCGCCTCGTCGAGCGTCAGCCCGACCGTCGCCACCTCCGGATCGGAGAAGACGACCGCCGGGATCGCATAGGGGTCGAACGCAACCCTGTGGCCGCAGAGCGCCTCGACCGCGACGCGCGCCTCCGCGCTCGCGCGATGCGCCAACGCCGGGCCGGCGACGACATCGCCGATCGCAGCGAGGCGCGGCGCCGCGAGGCGTGCCGCGTCGACCGTCACAAAGCCGTTCTCCAGGGTTGCGCCAGCGCGCTCGAGCCCCAGCTCGTCCGTGTTCGGGCGTCGCCCGACGGCGACGACGACGACCTCGGCGGCTGCCGTCTGCTCGCCGTCGAGACCGGCAAGCGCGAGCGTCCCGTCTGCGTACCCGTCGGCGCGCGTGCCAGTGCGCACGTCGACGCCGAGTTGCTGCAGCCGCCGCGCGACGAGCTTCGCCGCCGCCGCGTCGAGGCCGGGCAAGATCCGGTCGGCCGCCTCGACGAGCACCACCTGCGCGCCGAGCTTCGCGAACGCGGTGCCGAGCTCGACGCCGACATACCCGGCGCCGACGACGGCGAGCGACGCCGGCAGCGCATCGAGCGCGAGCGCGCCGGCCGAGTCGAGCACCGTGACGCCATCGAACGGCAGCGCCGGCAGCGCGACCGGCGAGGATCCGGTCGCTACGATCGCGTCGGTCGCCTCGAAGTACGCCATCGTGCCGCTCGCCAGCTCGACGGCGATCTGGTGGGGCGCCGTGAACCGGCCGTAGCCGTGCACGAGCTCGATCTTGTGCCGCTTGAAGAGCCCCTCGACCTGGCGGCGCAGCTGCTCGATCGCCTCGTGCTTCCAGCCCTGGAAGCGTGCAGCGTCGAACGCCGGCGGCTCGATCGCGAGCCCCAGCTCGGCGCCGATCGTGCAGCGCTCGCGCAGTGTCGCGGCCTCGATCAGCGCCTTGCTCGGGATGCAGCCGACGTGGAGGCAGGTACCACCGAGGCCGGCCGCGCCGGCCGACTCGACGACCGTCACCTTGCGCCGCAGCTCAGCCGCGCGCACGGCTGCGACGTAGCCGCCAGGACCGGCGCCGAGCACGACGAGATCGCGCGTCTCCGCGAGCTCCCCGACGGCCATCAGCGCAGCTCCGTCAACAACAGATCCGGACGCTCCATCAGCTGCACGACGGTGCTCACGAACGCCGCGAGCGTGTCGCCGTCGAGCACGCGGTGGTCGCCCGAGCAGGCGAGCGCGACGATCGGGCGCACGACGATCTCGCCGTCGCGCACGACGGCGCGCTCCTCCATCCGGCCGATGCCGAGGTTCGCCACCTGCGGCGGCGTGACGATCGGCGTGCCGAGCCAGATCCCGAGCGGGCCGTAGTTGTTGACGGTGAAGGTCGCGCCGGAGAGATCGTCCTGTGTCGCGCGGCGCGCGCGGGCGCGGGCGATCACCGCGCTCGCCTCGTGCGCGAGCTGGTGGACGCTCTTGCTCTGCACGTCGTGGACGACGGGGACCATCAGGCCGTCGGCGGTCGCGGTCGCGAGGCCGACGTGCGTGCGGTCGTGCAACTGGATCTGCTGCTCGTCGGCCGACAGCGAGGCGTTGACGAGCGGGTGGCGCTGGAGCGCGACGGAGGCGATCTTCAGCAGCAGCGGCATCAGCGAGAGCGCACCGGCGAGCTGCTCGTCGCCGCGCGCGAGCGCGTCGGCCTTCAGCCGCCGGCGCGTCGCCATCAGCTCGCTGACGTCGACCTCGCGGTAGTCGATCACGTGCGGAACGGTCCGCCACGCCTCGCCGAGCGTGCGCGAGATCGCGCGTCGCAACCCGCTCATCGGGATCGTCGTGCCCGGCGTCAGGCCTGCCGAGGATGCCGCAGCCGGCGGG
Organism: uncultured Actinomycetes bacterium; assembly: GCA_963715695.1. Lineage (GTDB taxonomy): Bacteria > Actinomycetota > Thermoleophilia > Solirubrobacterales > Solirubrobacteraceae > Conexibacter. Next base: position 569,170 of record OY970266.1, read on the forward strand.
GCTCCCGAGGAGCGTGCCCCGCCGGCGGGGGATGCGGCAGATGGCGACGCGGAAGCGAAGGATGTGGGTGCGCCGGAGGCGACGGTCTCGACGTCGGCGCGCAGAATGCGCCCGCCCGGCCCGCTGCCGGCGACGTTCGCGAACTCGACACCGTGCTCGCGCGCGAAGCGGCGCACGGCCGGCGCCGCCTGCGGGCGCAGCGCGCCGTTCGCGGGCGGCGGCGCCGGGGCCGGGGCGGCAGGGACGGGTGCGGGCGCGGATGACGCCTCGGCAAGCTCGAAGATGGCGAGCACCGCGCCGATCGGCAGCGTCGTGCCGGGCTCCGCGGCCAGCTCGCTGACGACGCCCGTGACGGGACACGGGAGCACGACGATCGCCTTGTCGGTCTGCACGTCGACGAGCGGCTGGTCTTCGGCGACCGCGTCCCCGACGGCGACGTACCACTCGACGACCTCCGCCTCGCTCAGACCCTCGCCGACATCGGGCAGGCGGAACTCGTGCTTCATTGCGCGACCACCCGGCGGATCGCCGCGAGCACGCGCGCGACGCTCGGCAAGTAGTGGTGCTCGATCGAGGCAATCGGATACGGCGTGTCGGGCGAGGTGACGCGCGCGATCGGCGCCTCGAGGCTCCAGAAGCACTCCTCCTGCACGGTCGCGACGACCTCCGCGCCGAAGCCCGCGCTGAGCGGCGCCTCGTGCACGACGACGGCACGCCCGGTTGCCGCAACGGCCTCGGCGAGCCCGTCGACGTCGAGCGGCACGAGCGTGCGCAGGTCGATCACCGCGACCGAGATGCCCTCGGCCTCGGCCAACTCGGCGGCCTTCAGCGAGAGCTGGACCGCGGCGCTCCAGGCGACGACGGTCACGTCGGTGCCGGCACGCGCGATCCGCAGCTTGCCGAACGGCACGAGGTGCTCGCCGTCGGGGACCTCGTCCTTCACGAGCCGGTAGCCGCGCAGCGGTTCGAGGAAGAGGACCGGGTCCTCGTCGCGAATCGCGGTCGTCAAGAGGCCCTTTGCATCGGCGGCGGTCGCCGGCAGCACGACCTTCAGGCCAGGCGAGTTGACGTACTTCGCCTCGTGCGCGTCGGAGTGCATCTCCGGCGTGCGTACGCCGCCACCGAACGGCGCCCGCAGCACGACGGGCATCGGGTAGCGGCCCTGCGAGCGGAAGCGGTAGCGCGCGAGTTGGTCGGTGATCTGGTGGAAGGCCTGGTTGGCGAAGTTGAGGAACTGCACTTCGGCGACGGGGATCAGTCCGCTGATTGCGAGTCCGACGGAGGTGCCGACGATCACGCCCTCGGCGAGCACGCTGTCGATGACGCGGTCAGCGCCGAAGCGCTCCTGCAACCCCTCGGTCGCGCGAAAGACGCCGCCGCTGCGGCCGATGTCCTGCCCGAGCAACATCACCCGCTCGTCGCGCGCGAGCTCGTTGGCGAGCGTCTGGCGGATCGCCTCGACCATCGTCAGCTCGGGCATCAGGCATCGGCCTGCTCAAGCATCAGGCGTGCCCGCTGCCGGCGCACGCGCTCGGGCGGGTCGGCGTAGACGTGCTCGAAGATCTGCTCCGGCCGCGCACCGGCGCCCGCCTCGGCGGCGGCAACCGCCGCGTTGATCTCCGCCTTCAGCTCCTCGGCAAGCAGCTGCTCGCCCGCCTCGTCGAGCAGGCCGCGCTCGGCCAGCTCCACGCGCACGCGCGCGATCGGGTCGAGCTGCTCGTGGCGCGCCAGCTCGTCGGCGTCGACGTACTGCGTCGGGTCGTCGGTCGTGTTGTGCGGTCCGAGCCGGTAGGCGCGCGACTCGATCAGCGTCGGCCCGTCGCCGCGGCGAGCCCGCGCGACCGCACGTGCAGTCGCGTCGTGGACTGCATGGACGTCGCAGCCGTCGACGAGCTCGCCTGCGAACCCATAGCCGACTGCGCGCGAGGCGAACGTCTCGGCGGCCGTCTGCAGGCGCGTCGGGGTGGTGATCGCCCAGCCGTTGTTCTGCAGCACGAAGACGACGGGCGCGCGCAGCACACCGGCAAAGTTCATCGCCTCGTGCACGTCGCCCTCGGAGGAGGCACCGTCGCCGAAGTAGACCATCACGACACCGTCGCGCTGCTGGCGCTTGAGGCCCCAGGCGAGCCCGACTGCGTGTGGCACCTGCGCGGCGAGCGAGATCTGGAACGGCAGCACGTTGACGCCGTCGGGGATCCGGCCGCCGAGCGGACTGCCCATGAAGTACAGGAGGAAGCTCTCCAGCGAGTAGCCGTTGCGCATCATCGCGGGCAGCTCGCGGTACTGCGGCACGATCCAGTCGCGGGCGGGGTCGAGCGCCATCGCGGAGCCCACGACCGACGCCTCCTGACCGCGAACCGGCGAGAAGGTGCCGAGCCGGCCCTGGCGCTGGAGCGAGAAGGCGCGCTCGTCGGAGAGGCGCGCGAACAGCATCCGGCGGAACGCTTCGTGCAGTTGCTCGTCGTCGAGCTGCGGAGCCGCAGCGGCCGCGCTGCGCGCCTTCGTCGAGGACCTCGGCATCTGCATACTATAACACATGCAATACTGTATGCAAGATGGTTTCGCCCGCCACTGACATCCCCGCGCTCGTCGCGCGCGTTCGCGCGTTCGTCGCCGATGCCGTCATCCCCGCCGAGCCCGGCGCACTCGGCGCGCATGGCGTCGACACCGACGTACGCGCCCGCCTGCAGGCGCAGGCAGCCACCGAGGGTCTGCTGGCTCCCACCGCCCCGCAGCGCCTCGGCGGGCTCGGGCTCGACCTGTCCGGCCAGGCGGCCGTGCTGGAGGCGGCCGGCTACAGCCTGCTCGGCCCACACGCGCTCAACTGCGCCGCGCCCGACGAGGGCAACATGCACCTGCTCTCGCTCGTCGCGACCGAGGAGCAGCAGGAGCGCTTCCTCAAGCCGCTCGTCGCCGGCAAGACGCGCTCGTGCTTCGCGATGACCGAGCCCGCCCCCGGCGCCGGATCGGACCCGACGATGCTGCAGACGCGTGCGCGCCGGGTCGACGGCGGCTGGACGATCGACGGGCACAAGTGGTTCATCACCGGCGCCGACGGCGCCGCCTTCGCGATCTGTCTCGCGCGCACGAGCGAGGACCCGCAGCAGGCGGCGACGATGTTCCTGCTCGACGCCGACACGCCCGGCTTCCACGTGCGCCGGATCGTCGGCTCGATGGACCGCGGCTTCGCCGGCGGCCACGCCGAGGTCGAGTTCGCCAACTGCTTCGTGCCCGACGACCACGTGCTCGGCGAGGTCGGACGCGGCTTCGTGCAGGCGCAAGTGCGGCTCGTGCCCGCCCGCCTGACGCACTGCATGCGCTGGACCGGGATCGGCCAGCGCTCGCTCGACATCGCGCTCGACCGCGCGGCGCAGCGCAGCGCCTTCGGCCAGCTGCTCGCCGAGAACGGGATGGTCCAGCAGCAGCTCGCCGACAGCCAGATCGACCTGCACGCGAGCCGCGCGCTGATCCGCGACGCGGCCGCCCGCCACGACGCCGGCGAGGACGCGCGCGAGGCCTCGGCGATCGCGAAGGTGTTCGTCTCGGAGGCGGTTGGGCGCGTCGTCGACCGCGCAATCCAGATCTGCGGCAGTCTCGGCGTCTCCGAGGACCTGCCGCTCGGACGCTTCGCCGACGAGGTGCGCCCGTTCCGCATCTACGACGGACCGTCGGAGACGCACCGCTGGTGGCTCGCGCGGCGGATCCTGCGCAAGCGCGCCGCTCAGCGCGCGGACTAGCGTCCCCGCCCGCGCTCAGCGGTAGCGCGCGAGCGTGGCGACGAGCGCTTCGGCTACGTGCTCGCGCATCACGCGCTCGGCCGTCGCGCCGTCGCGGCGCACGAGCGCGTCGACGATCTCCTCGTGGCCGGCGAGTGAGCTTGCCGTCTCGGCGTCGGTGTACTGGTCGGCGACGCGGTAGTTGAAGAAGTGCTTGCGGCAGCGACGGATCATCTCGACGAGCGTCGGGTTGCCGGCGGCCTCGGCGATCGCCTCGTGCAGCGCGTCGTTGACGTCGACGAGATGCTCGCGCTGGCTCGGCGCCGGGTCGTCGCCTTCGACGTGCAGCTGCTTGATCGCGGCGAGCTGCTCGTCGCTGCCGCGCTCGGCGGCGAGCAGCGCGGCGTAGCCCTCGAGCGCGGCACGTGCCTCGTAGATCTCGCGGATCTCCTCGGCGCTGTGCTCGCGCACGACCCAGCCACGGCGGCGGCTGAGAATCAAGCCCTCCGACGCGAGCCGCTGCAGGCCCTCGCGGATCGGCGTGCGACTCATCTGCAGCCGCTCCGCGAGCTCGGTCTCGACGAGCCGCTCGTTCGGGCGGATCTCGCCGCGCACGATCGCGTCGCGCAGCTGACGGTACGTCTGCTGCGAGAGGTGGGACGAGTCGCTGCCGGGACCGTTCTGCATGCGGACCAGTATACGGCGGTGTCGGTGCTTGCTCGCCCGTTCCCGTCAGCGGCGGCTTCCAGCGTAGTGCGCGCTGTTCGGGCGCTGCAGCAGCCGCACCGCGTCGAGCGAGGCGATCCGCGCCTCCGCCAGCCGATCGGCCGCGCGGTAGAACGGGATCGCGTCGCGGTCGGCGATCTCGAAGACCTCGAGCGTGCGCTCGTAGATCTTCTCGACGTTCGCCATCGCGCGCGCCGGCTGGAAGCCGCCCTTGCGGTAGCGGTCGGTGTCGTAGATCGTGCCGCCCGAATTGGCTATGTAGTCGACCGCGTAGACGATCCCGCGCTGCTCGAGCGCGTCGCCGTGACGCTCCTCCGCGAGGATGTTGTTCGCGGCGCCCGCGACGACCTTCGCCTTCAGGCGCGGGATCGTGTCGTCGTCGATGATCGCGCCGAGCGCGTACGGCGCGAAGATGTCGACGTCGAGGTCGAAGATCTCGCTCGGGTCGACGGCCGCGACGCCGAGCTCCTCGACGGCCTGCGCGACCTTCGCTGCGTCGATGTCGGTGACAGTGACCTTCGCACCGGCCTCGGTGAGCATGCGCGCGGCCTTGAAGCCGACCATCCCGAGCCCCTGCAGCGCTACCGTGCGCCCGGCCAGGTCGGCCGTGCCCCAGACGCGGTGGGCGCATGCTCGCATCGCGTGGAGCGAGCCGCCCGCCGTCGCCGGCGAGATGTCGCCGGCGCCGCCACAGTGCTCCGGCAACGTGACGACATGCTCGGTCTCGGAGTAGAGCGTCTCCATGTCCTCGAGCGTCGTGCCGACGTCCTCGCCGGTGATGTACTCGCCGCCGAGCTGGTCGATCATGCGCCCCATCGCGCGCATCAGCGCCTCGGTCTTCTCGGTGCGCGGATCGCCGATGATGACGGCCTTGCCGCCGCCGAGGTTGACGCCCGCGGCCGCGTACTTGTAGGTCATCCCACGCGCGAGCCGCAGCGCGTCGAAGATCGCCGCCTGCTCGTTCGCGTACGTCCACATCCGCAAGCCGCCGGTCGCCGGACCGAGCGCCGTCGAGTGGATCGCAATCACGGCGCGCAGGCCGGTCGTCGAGTCGTTGCAGATCTGCAGCTTCTTGAAGTTGTGGCGGCGCAGGTAATCGAGGACCGGGTAGGTCAGCTCGGTGTCGGCGGCCGTCGCGCTGTCGGTGCTCATGGCGTGGGCTCCTCGATGGTTGATTCCATCTAGATGGCGGTGTAGCCGCCGTCGACGAACAAGATCTGACCGGTGACGTACGAGGACGCCTCCGATGCGAGGAAGATCACCGGCCCCATCAGCTCGTCCGGCCGCCCGCGGCGTTGCATCGGCGTGAAGGTGCGGATCTGCTCCTGCTTCTCGGGGCGGGCGTGCTCGCCGACCGCATCGCGCATGACGTTGTCGAAGTAGCCCGGCGCTACCGCGTTGACGCGGATGCCGCGCGTCGCCCACTCCATCGCCATCGTGCGCGTCAGCATGTTCACGCCGCCCTTCGCGGCGCTGTAGGCGACAAGGCCGTGGATGCCCGAGCGCGAGGCGATCGAGGAGTTGTTGACGATCGAGCCGCCGCGCTCCTGGGTCAGCATCTGGCGCCCGGCGAGCTGCGAGCAGTGGAAGTAACCCGACAGGTTGATGTCGATGATCTTCTGGTACGTGTCGGGGTCGGCCTCTTCCGCTGGTTCGATGATGTCGATGCCCGCGTTGTTGACGAGCACGTCGAGCTTGCCGAAGCGCTTGACGGCGAAGTCGACGAGCGCCTCGCAGCTCTCGCGCTTGGAGGTGTCGACCGTCGTCGCCTCCGCGACGCCGCCCTCGGCCGTGATCTCGGCAGCTGTCGCCTCGGCCTCCTCGGCCGTGCGGCAGCAGATCACGACCTGCGCGCCGACCGCGGCCAGACCACGCGCCATCGCCTTGCCGAGCCCACGACCGGAACCCGTGACAATCGCGACCCGTCCACTGAGGTCGAACAGCTCTTGCACCTGAGACGTCAAGGCGTTGTCGCTCATCCCACTGCTCCCGTTCGCACGTTCCACATGACATGCAAAGTTGTATGCAGATTTGCATGCGCTGTCAAGCGGATCGTGTCGCCGCGGGCGAAATCGCCGTCTCACTTGGTCCGCTTGACCATCGCCCGGAGATCGGCAGCATGACGGCGGCCGCCGGCGTGACGATGGAGCCCGAGGTGACGATGTGGCGAACTCAGCACCGGAGACGCCTTCCAAGCCGTCACCGCGATGACGGTCGAAGCGCGAAGGCGCCCCGCCTGAAGCTCAGCCGACCGCGACCTTGTCTCTCGCGCGGCTGCGCGCGCGCTTCACGCGCGCGTGCTGGGTCAGCTCGACCTTGCGCAGGCGGATGAAGCCGGGCGTCACTTCGACGCACTCGTCCTCGCGCACGAACTCGAGCGCCTCGTCGAGCGTCGGGATCCGCGGCGGGGTGAGCCGCTCCAGCTCGTCGGCGGTCGAGGAGCGCATGTTCGTCAGGTGCTTCTCGCGCACCGCGTTGACGTCGAGATCCTCGGCGCGCGTGTGCTCGCCGACGATCATTCCCTCGTAGACGTCGGTGCCAGGGCCGACGAACATCGTCCCGCGGTCCTGCAGGCCGGTCAGCGCGAACGCGGTGACCTTGCCTGCGCGGTCGGCCACCAAAGAGCCGGTCGGCCGCAGGCGCAGCTCGCCCTGCCACGGCTCGTAGCCGTCGAAGACGTGGTTGAGGATCCCGGTGCCGCGCGTCTCGGTCAGGAACTCGGTGCGGAAGCCGATCAATCCACGCGCCGGGACGCGGTATTCCATCCGCACCCAGCCGGTCCCGTGGTTGACCATCTCGCCCATCCGCCCCTTGCGCGTTGCGAGCAGCTGCGTGACGACGCCTACATGGTCGTCGGGGATGTCGATCGTCATGTGCTCCATCGGCTCGTGCAGCTTGCCGTCGACCATGCGCGTCACGACCTGCGGCTTGCCGACCGTCAGCTCGAAGCCCTCGCGCCGCATCAGCTCGACGAGGATCGCGAGCTGCAGCTCGCCGCGGCCCTGCACCTCCCACGTGTCGGGCCGCTCGGTCGGGAAGACGCGCAGCGAGACGTTGCCGATCAGCTCGGCGTCGAGGCGGTTCTTGATCAGCCGCGCCGTCACCTTCGTGCCCTTCTCGCCACCGGCGAGCGGCGAGCCGTTGATGCCGATCGTCACGGACAGGCTCGGGTCGTCGACGTGGATCACCGGCAGCGGACGGGGATCCTCAGGATCGGCGAGCGTCTCGCCGATCGTCACGTCGGCGAGTCCGGCTATCGCGATGATCTCGCCCGGCCCTGCCTCTTGCGCCTCGACACGCTCGAGCGCGTCGGTGACGAACAGCTCGGTCACCTTCACCCGCTCGATCGAACCGTCGGTGCGGCACCAGGCGACCTGCTGGCCGCGCTTGATGACTCCATGGCGCACGCGGCAGAGCGCTATGCGACCGAGGTACGGCGAAGCGTCGAGGTTCGTGACGAGCGCCTGCAGCGGGTGCTCGGGGTCGTGGGAGGGCGCAGGGATCCGGTCGACGACGAGGTCGAGCAGCGGCAGCAGGTTCGTGCCCTCCTCCCCCTCCTTCATCGCGGCCCAGCCGGCCTTCGCGTTCGTGTAGACGATCGGGAACTCGATCTGCGACTCGTCCGCGTCGAGGTCCAGGAACAGCTCGTAGACCTCGTCGATCACCTCGGCGATGCGCGCGTCCGGCCGGTCGACCTTGTTGATCACGAGGATCACCGGCAGGCGTGCGGCCAGCGTCTTGCGCAGCACGAAGCGCGTCTGCGGCAGCGGCCCCTCGCTCGCGTCGACGAGCAGCAGCACGCCGTCGACCATCGTCAGTCCGCGCTCGACCTCACCGCCGAAATCAGCGTGGCCGGGCGTGTCGATGATGTTGATCTTCGTCGCGCCGTACTGGACCGCGGTGTTCTTCGCGAGGATCGTGATGCCCTTCTCGCGCTCGAGATCCATCGAGTCCATCACCCGATCGGTCAGCTCCTGGTTCTCGCGAAACGCACCGGACTGGCGCAGCAGGCCGTCGACCAACGTGGTCTTGCCGTGGTCGACGTGCGCGACGATCGCGATGTTGCGGAGGTCTTCTCGGGTGGCCATGAGCAATGCCACTGTAGGGAATTTCGCGCCGCGACCTCGCCCCAAGGCACGGATCGCGGATCGTGCGAGTCCTCAGGCGACGGCGTCGCCCGCGCACGTCTCGAACGCGGCGCACAGCTCGCTTAACGACATCTCGAGCGCGTACGCGAGCTTGATCACGGTCGACAGGCGCGGATCGGAGTGCCCTCGCTCGATCTCGCTGAGGTGCTTTGCGCTTACGTCTGCGCGCCGCGCAAGCGCCTCCTGCGACAGGTCGAGCCCGCGGCGCAGCCGACGCACCGTTGTGCGGAACTCCTCGAGCTGGGCGGCCGGCGCGAGCATCAGCCGCCCAGCCTGCACCACTCATAAGCGAGATACCACCGTCTATGTCTAGGAGTTCTCCCGACATAGACGGCTGCGTTCGCGTGACGATCCCAGCGAGCGCCCACGCCTCCGGCTTGCCCTCGTCACACTGGGTGCACATCGGCTATCGGAACATGCTGCGGATCTCGACCGACAAGCTGATGGTCGACCTCCTCCTTCGGTAGAGCGAGGAGCGTCCGGCTGGCCCTTGTCGGTGCCGTGCTGTCTGGCGCTGGTCTGGGCGCGTACCGCTATTGCTGCGCTGGGACGATGGTGTGGTTCTTCGCGATGGCGGCTGCGGCGAGATCGCGGTCCCATGTGGCGATGACGAGATCGGGGTCGTCGATCGCGGTCGCGGAGGCGAGGTGGACGGCGTCGTAGCCGCGCAGCGCGTGGCGCTGGGCAAGCTCTCCTGCTGCTCGCGCGAGCGCGTCGTCAAGTCCGATCATGTCCAGTTCGCGGCACAACTCGTCGATCGTTCTGACCGCGGCCCGCAGCGTGCGCGCGTCGATGCGGCCACTGCGCTGCGCGGCGGCCGCGGCGGCGCGGGCCTCGGGGTAGATCAGTTGGCTGGAGGCGACGGCCTCGGCCCGGTCCCACAACTCAGCAGCAACGTCTGAGCCTGGCTCGTCGAAGACGAGCTTGATCAGCGCCGAGGTGTCGAAGTAAACGATCAGCGTCGCTGCTCGGCGACGAGGTCGGACACAGGTGCGCCAGCCACGAGTCGCTTGCGGTCTCTGACCTTCCGCTTCGGGACGTCTGGCTCCTGCACGAGTCCGCGGGCACGCAGACTGGCGAGGGGGTCACTCACCTCAAGCGGGGAGAGCCGCGCGACGCGCTGGCCTCGCATCGTCACGACGATCTCGCCGCCCTCGGCGGCATGGCGCACGTAGCGGCTGAGCTGATCGTGCAGCTCACGCACGCCGACCTCTGTCTTCAACTTTGCGCCGTGTAGCGTCATATCTCGCAGCTTAGACGCTACATGCGGATGGCTGCAAGGTCGGGCAGCCTCGATTTCCTCGATGCTCGGAGTCGACATCTCCGTGACGCTGACGAACGCACGCCGCCGCGTCTACACACGAGACACGTGCATCGCAACGGTTTGCGCGGATGGGAACATGGCGTCACGCAAACCACGCGGTATGAGTTGGGTGGCATTGCGCGAATACCCCGGGCAGGATTCGAACCTGCGACCTACTGCTTAGAAGGCAGTTGCTCTATCCAGCTGAGCTACCGGGGCAGGGGGATGCCGAATGCGTTCACCAGATCGTAGTCCGCTCCGCGGCCGTTCGCGAAGCCGAAGATCGTAGCTGCGGGTCGCGCGAACGGCACAGCTAGGATCCGGTGCATGACGAGCGTGCGCGCCGGGCACCGGCTCTCAAGCCGGTGAGCGCGCACGCCGTGCGCGCCGGCCCGCGCGCCTGGCGCCCCATTGGTCTCGTGATGTTCGCCGTCGGCTGGGGCGCGAACCAGTTCGCGCCGATGCTGCTCGTCTACCGCGCGCGGCTCGGCGTCTCGGCCGGTACTGCCGACGCGCTGTTCGGCCTGTACGCGCTCGGGCTGATCCCGGGCCTGCTGCTCGGCGGTCGTGCGTCCGACCGTCTCGGCCGCCGCCGGCTCGTGCTCGGCTTCGCCGCGCTCTCGCCGCTGGCGAGCCTGACGCTCGTGCTCGGCCACGACAGCCTCGCCACGATCGCCGTCGGCCGCTGGCTCGCAGGCGTCTGCTCCGGCGTCGTGTTCGGCGCCGCAAGCGCCTGGGTGCAGGAGCTGTCGACCGACGTCGCCGACGGCGTCGCAGCTCGGCGCGCAGCGGTCGTGCTGACGAGCGGCTTCGGAGCGGGAGCGCTCGTCGCAGGGCTGACGGCACAGTGGCTGCCGGCGCCGCTGTGGCTGCCACTCGTGCCGCACGTCGTCGTCGGCGTCGTCGCGGTCGTGCTCGGCCTGCGCGCTCCGGAGACGGTGCACGTGCGTGCGACCGGCCCGCTGCTGTCGTTCCCGCGCGCGGTCCGCGGGCGGCGCTTCCTGCTCGTCGTGCTGCCGCTCGCGCCGTGGGTCTTCGGCCTTGCGACCGTCTGCGGCGTCGTGCTGCCCCAGCTCGTGCACGGCAGCAGCGGCAGCCGGCTCGCCTTCTCCGCCGCCATCAACACGCTCGCGCCGGCGATCGGCGTCGCGATCCAGCCGCTCGCGCAGCGGATCGAGGACCGCCGCCGGATCGGCGCCGGACTGCTCGGCCTGGTCGTCGGCGCGGTCGGCATCGTCGTCGGACTGCTGGCGATCTCAGGCGCAAGCGAGCCGCTCGTGCTCGTCTCGGCCGTGCCGTTCGGCGCCGCCTACGGGCTCCTGATCGTCTCCGGCCTGCGCGAGACCGAGCGCCTCGCGCCGGCCGACGAGCGTGGCGTCACGATCTCCGCCTATCTCGCCCTGACGTACGTCGGCTTCGGCTTCCCGTACGCGCTGTCGGCGCTCGGCGACGCAGTCGGCAACGAGCGCTCGCTCGAGCTGCTCGCCGGCATGCTCGCGGCCGGCTTCGCGCTCGTCGCCTTCACCTCACGCCGCGTGCGCGCGACCGACCCGGACGCGATCTTCGAGGCCGCCGTGTAATCCACGGGCCGTTGCCGGCACAAAAGGGGTGGAGCCGTCAACGAAAGGACCATCCCGGTGGGCAGTCGTAGAGAGAGCATCTTCCCGTGGCGGAGCCCGTGCGCGATCGCTCCGCTCGCACACGCCAACGCGTGCCCGCAGGTCGCGGGCGCAGCCACCCCCCGCTTCGAGGAGGCGCGCCGTCAGCAGAGCCGGCGCCGTCGCCCCAAGAACCCGTAAGGACGCGTCCGATGACGTGGCAGTACCGTCAGACGTCTCGCGGCACGGTCGCAACGGTCGCCGCCGAGACCCAAGGGCGCAATGCGCGACGAACGTTGGCTGATATTCGAGCAGCACGCTGCCGCAATCCGACGGTTCGCAGCGCGGCGCGTGGAGCCCGACGCGGTGGACGACGTCGTGGCTGAGACGTTCGCGATCGCCTGGCGGCGCCTCCCGCGCACGGCGGACCCGCTGCCGTGGCTCTATGCGGTCGCCGGCAAGGTCGTACTCGGCCACTACCGCGGGCACAGCCGGCGCGCGCGGCTGCTGACCCGCCTCACCGGCGCGCACGGCAGCGCGCCGGCACCCGACCCTGCCGAGCTGATCGTCGATGACCCGCTGCTCGCGCGCGCCTTCGCGACGCTCTCGGAGGCCGACCGCGAGACGCTCGCGCTCGTCGCCTGGGAAGGACTTTCGAACGACGAGGCCGCCCAGGTGGCCGGCTGCGCGCCCGGCACCTTCGCCGTCCGTGCGACGCGCGCCCGCACCCGCCTCGCGGAAGCGCTCGCACGCGCAGGCGACTCGACCGCCGACGACGCCACCAGCGACGCGCAGCCGGCCCTGGCCGGACATGACGCGGCGAGGCCTCGTGCAGCGCAGAGGCACGAGCGATGAGCGCGCCCGATCCGCTGCTCGCGCGCCTGCGCGCCGCCGACCCGGCGACGCGACTCAGCGGTCGCGACGCCAACCACCCCCGCCTCGCCGGCATGCTGCGCCAGCGCGCGGCCCGCCGGCGCCGGCGCGTCGCAGCCAGCGGCGGCCTGCTCGCGCTTGCGGCGACGCTCGCGCTGGCGCTGGCGCCCTCTGACAGACCCGACGGCTCCTCGCTGCTCGTGCGCGCCGTGCAGGCATCCGAGCTGCCGCGCGGCTCGATCGTCGTCATCGACAACATCACCACGTTCGACGGCAGGTCTGAGCGGCAGACGAGCTGGGTCCTGACGGCGCCGAACGGTCGTCGGCTCGTGCAGCGCACCCGACAGACCGCGGCGGATCCCGGGGGCGTGCCGGTCGGCTACGAGGAGGTCTCCACACACCTCTCGCACCATCCGCACCTCAGCGTCTACAACCCGCTGACCGGCGAGGTGTCCGTCTCGAAGGGCGTGGAGGTATCGCCGAGGTCCGCGTTCGTGTTCAGCGCCCACAAGATGCTGCTCAACGCCCAGGCGCAGGGAGCGCGAGCGACACGTGTAAGGATCGTGATCGCCCCAGGCACCGCGCCTCGCGACGTCGTGCAGGTGTCCTACGTGGTGTACCGCACGACGCGGCGCACGTTGACGTTCGACGCGAAGACGTTTCAGCCGCTGCTGTTTCGGCTGGGGGACCCGCACCGTCCTCCGTCGCGCTCCGACTCGATCGATCGCATCGTGAGCGAGCGGATCCTGCCGGACACCCCCCACAACCGCCGCTTCCTGCGGTTGCGTGGGCCGACGCGGTAGACCTTTGCGGAGCCTTGTTGGCGCACCGCGGAGCAGCGCCGGCTGTTCACCGACGAGGCACGCCTGCCGGGCGCGCGCATCGCGCACCGCCACGAGCTGGAGGACCTCGGCGACGGCCGCTGCCGCCTCGCCAACACGATCACGATCCGCGGCCCGCTGAGCGGACTGTGGGCGCGCCTCGCCGGTCGCCGAGCAGCCGCTGCGCTGCCGTCGGGGCAGCGGATCGCGCTGGAGCTCGCGCGGCAGGTTCGCTGAAGCTCGCGAAGCGCGCGCCGACCTCACGGCCGCACACGCCCAGATCGCTGTAAGACATTCCCCCATGCCGGCAAATACGTGGTGATGACGACTCGCACCCACACGCGCCCCGACCGCTGGAGCGTCTATGAGCACCATGCAGGCGCGATCCGCCGCTACGTAGCGCGGCGCGTCGAGACCGACGCTGTCGAGGACGTCGTCGCCGAGGTCTTCGCGGTCGCCTGGCGCAAGCGTCCGCGCGAGGACGATCCGCTCCCCTGGCTCTACGCGGTGGCGGCGCGCGCCGTCCACGGCCATCGCCGCAGCTACGCCCGGCGCGCGCGGCTGCTCACCCGCCTCGGCACGCGCCACGTCGCCGACCACGCGCCCGATCCGGCCGAGCTGGTCGTCAGCGACCCGCGGCTCGCGCGCGCCTTCGCGACGCTGAAGGACAGCGACCGCGAGGCGATCTGCCTTCTCGCCTGGGAGGGCCTCAGCGCCGCCGAGGCCGCGCGCGCGGCCGGCTGCAGCGAGGCGACGTTCGCGGTCCGCTACTCGCGCGCCCGCACCCGTCTCGCGGTCGCGCTCGAACACGACGCCGGCGAGCAACCCACGACTTCCCCCGCACTCACGCCCTCGACCCGCGTTGGGCCGGCCGAGCCCGTCACCGACTCCAGGAGCACATGACGCCATGACCGCCGACACCCCCGATCCCCTGCTCGCACGCGTGCGCGCCGCAGACCCGCTCGGCGAGCGCGCGCTGCGCACCGACCTCGACCGTCCGCGCGCCGACGCGGCACGGCGCCGGCACGCCAGTCGCCGGCTGCGGCGCCTCGGCGCGAGCGGCTGCATGCTCGCGCTCGCGGCGACGCTCGCGTTCGCGCTCGCTCCCTCCAGCGGCCCGGACGGCTCGACGATCCTCGTGCGCGCGGTGCAGGCGTCCGAGCCGCCGCCGAACTCGATCCTCGCGGTCGTCGCCGACGAGTCGCTCAACGGCCAGACGGTGCGCTTTCACACCTGGGTGCGCACCTCGGCGACGGGCCGGCTGCTCGACACGCGGCTGTTTCGCACGAGCACGAGCCGCAGGTTCCGCGCGATGGACGGCGAGGATCGGGTCGACCACCTGAACGCGCAGGGCGTGCGGATCCTCCAGGCGTACGACCCGCGCACGAAGCGCATCCTCACGGGGCGCAATCACGTCGACGTTCTGGCACTGTTCGGGCAGTACCGCATCGATGCGCACCAGCTGCTCGCACGGGCGCACAAGCTCGGCCAGCACGTCGACGTCGGCGCCCGCGTCGCGCGCGCCGGGCGCGCGGTCTACCCAGTGCGGCTGGGCAGCGCGATCGGTCCGGGCCACGTGCGGATCGCCGGCGGCAGGATGCTGATCGACGCGGCGACGTACAAGCCTGTCGAGTTCAGCACAACCGTCCAGGGCACCACGTACACCGAGCGCGTCGTGAGCGAGCACGTGCTGCCGGACACCCCGCAGAACCGGCGCTTCCTGCGGATGCACGGGCCGACGCAGTAGCGCCGGCGATTTGAGGACTCAGACGGCGAGCGGCTCGGCCGCTGCGCTCGCCGTCGTCGCGCCCTTGCGCGCGAAGACGATCGCCTCGTCCTCGATCGGCCCGTGGCGCAGCATCACGATGTCGCGCGCGTAGTTCTGGTGCAGGCGCCACGGAGTCGTCATTCCCTGCTTCGGCAACTGGTCGATCGAGCGCAGGACGTAGCCGGAGACGAGGTCGATGAACGGTTCGGTCGGCAGCGACGGGTCGGGCCCGCGCGGCGTGCACGACGCGTAGCCGTGCTCGTCCATGTGGTTGAGCAGCCGGCAGACGTACTCGGCGCAGAGGTCACCTTTCAGCGTCCACGAGGCGTTCGTGTAGCCGAGCGTCAGCGCCATGTTCGGGATCCCGCTGAACATCATCCCCTTGTAGCCGACCGTCTCGGAGATCTGCTGCTCCTGCCCGTCGACGCTCAACGTCAGACCGCCGAGCACCATCAGGTTCAGGCCGGTGGCGGTGACGATCACGTCGGCCTCGAGCTCCTTGCCGGAGACGAGCCGGATGCCCGTCTCGGTGAACGTCTCGATCCGGTCGGTGACGACGGACGCGTCGCCGTTGCTGATCGTCTTGAAGAGGTCACCGTCGGGCACGAGACAGAGGCGCTGATCCCACGGCTGGTAGGTCGGCGTGAAGTGCGTGTCGATGTCGTAGCCGGGCGGGAGCTGCTTCTCGACGCCCTTGCGCAGCAGCTTCTTGATGAAGGCGGGCCGGCGTCTGCTGAGCTGGAACAGCGCCGTCGCAAGCAGCACGTTCTTCCAGCGCACGATCGGATACGCGACCTTCGGCGGCAGGAAGCGGCGCAGCACGTCGGCGATCGGATCGCGTCCTGGCAGCGACAGCACGTAGCTCGGCGAGCGCTGCAACATCGTCACGTGCGCGGCGCGCTCGGCCATCGCCGGGATCAGCGTCACCGCGGTCGCGCCGCTGCCGATCACGACGACGCGCTTGCCGTCGTAGTCGAGCTCCTCGGGCCAGTGCTGCGGGTGGACGACCTGCCCGCCGAAGCGCTCGCTGCCGGCGAACTCCGGCGTGTAGCCCTCGTCGTAGCGGTAGTAGCCGGTGCAGCCGAACAGGAAGCCGCACGTGAAGTGGACGGTCTCCCCCGTGTCGCTGCACTGCGCCTCGACCGTCCAGCGCGCCTCCTCGGAGGACCATGCTGCATGCACGACGCGGTGGTGGTAGCGGATCTTCTGCTCGACGTCATGGTCGCGCGCGGTCTCGCGGATGTAGCTGAGGATCGTGGGCCCGTCGGCGATCGCCTTCGCCGCAGTCCACGGCTTGAACTCGTAGCCGAGCGTGAACATGTCCGAGTCCGAGCGGATGCCGGGATAGCGGAAGAGATCCCACGTGCCGCCGCTTTCGCCGCGCGCCTCGAGGATCGCGAACGTCTTGCCGGGGCAATCGGCCTGCAGGTGGCAGGCGGCGCCGATGCCGGACAGGCCGGCACCGACGATCAGCACGTCGACATGCTCGTGCGACATGTCAGACATCTTGTCGAACGGGGCGGCGGTCGGCGTCGGTTCGAGCTGGACAGGCGCGCGACGCGCCCGCCGCGTCAGGCGAGCGACTCTGCCGGCAGCAGGTAGCTCGTCGGCGCCGCACCGGCAGGAGAGGAGCGCGCGTGCATGCGGTCCGCGTGCAGGCTGGTGCCGCGGCGCGCGGTGTCGCCACTGACCTGCGGCTCGCCGCCGTTGCGAACGATCCACGCCTCGATGTCGGCGCAGTCGGAGCCCTCTGCAAGGATCGCCGCACGCTCGATCGCGTGGCCGCCCGAGGCAGTCGGACGTGCAAGGCGAGCGACGATCTCGAGGATCGCGCTGTCGTCGATCATTGGAGGTACTGACTCGGGCGCGCGGGCGCGGGCGGGCTCGCGCCCTTCGCGACGAAGCGTCCACGCGCCTCTTCCGACGGTGCCGCGGCAGCCGCCGCGCGGCGGTCCGCAGCTGCAGCCTTCAGCCGATGCTGCTCCTCGGTGAACTTCGCCACCCGTTCGGCTGCGGCCGTCTGCTTCGCGGTTGGAGTGGATGACCTGCCGATGGCTGCCATGGCGGCAACTCCTCAATCCGTTCCCCAAAGGAAGTCTCCATACGCTGGCAGGGGCGGGTGGGCCAGCGCGACAGTGCTTCGCTCCTAAGAGTAGTCGGTTTGGGCGTCGATGCCAGGTGTGCGCTTGAAGCCGACGCCTCAGGACGGTGCGGTCCACGACGTGTCGTCGAGCTGTGGCGGGTCGCCAAAGCTCGATGCGTGGTCCGTCATCCACGCGGCTACGTCACGGCATGGTGCTGCCCACAGCTCGCCGGCGTCGACCGCCGAGCGGACGCGCGCGAGCACGTCACGCACCGCGTCGAGCTCGAGCTCGATCAGCCAGGTGTGGAGCACGAGCGTCGTGTGGCCGCCGTCTGCGAGTGCTCGCTCGACGGTCTGGAGGAGCGACGCGCGGACCTGCTCCGCGCCGCCCGGCTCGGCATCGCCGGTGACGTGCTCGCGCAGCCCCGCGAACGACGGCAGCAGGTGGAACGCGTCGACCGCCGGCCATGCGAATGGGAGCACTGCCACGCCGCTGGCGATCCCGGGCGCGCTGCCAGCCGGCGAGCAGTGGCGCAGGCCGCGCTGCGCGAGCAGGTCGAGCGTCCGTGGCGTGAGCCGTCCGCCGGGCGGACGGAAGCCGGCGGCGTCGATCCCGATCGTGCGCAGGGCGGCCAGGCCGCGATCGAGATTCGCGACCTCGGCGTCGGCATCGAGCGCCGACCAGTCCTCGTGGCACCAGGCGTGGAAGGCAAGCTCATGGCCGGCGTCACGGATCGTGTGGAGCGCGTCGGGATAGGCCTCCGCATTGATCCCCTCGACGAAGAACGTCGCCTGCAGGTCAGCCGTGGCGAGCGCGTCGCGCATGATCGGGAGTGCCGTCGTGACGGAATAGTGGCCGCCGAGCGGTGCGTCTGCATCGCGCAGGCCGAGCTGGATCTCGGCTGCCTCGCCGAGGTTGTCGACGGTGATCGAGATGGCAGCGCGGGCGGCGCCGGGCCAGGTGGTCATGCGGCGTTCGTGGCGCCGGCGTCGGCGTCGGCGTCGAGCAACGACGCGCTCCAATGCTCCGGATCGCGGCGTGCCTGCTGCTTCGCCCAGGCGAAGTGATGCCGCGCCGACTCCAGCAGCAGCGGTGCCGTGGCGACGCCGGCAGCGGCGTACTTCAGGTGCTCGCGGCGCGTCTCCAGCAGGACGCTGCCGGCACCGCCGGCGAGCCACAGCCACAGGAGCGTGTTGTAGTACGGCATCTGCTTGGGCGTCAGTCCCTCTGCTTCGTCGAGCCACGGCAGCACGCCCCAGCGGCGCGACCATGGCCAGTCGGCGAAGTGCACGAGCATCCCGGCGATCGCGATGCCCGCGTTGAACGCGAGCAGCGGGCCATCGCGCTCGTCGCCGACGAGCGCGCGCGTGAAGCCGACCGGAAGCGTGGTGCTCCACAGGACGTTCGTGGCTTTGCGCCCGACCCACGGCTCCAGGAAGACCCCGACCCCGGCCCAGCGCTCGAAGCCGTTGTGGGCGGCGGCGCCGAGGGTCGCGAGGGCGTTGAGCGGCTTGACGCTGCGGGTGCGAGTGCCGGTGTCGCTCCTGCGCGCGCGTGCCATCAGCGCCCTCCGATCGTGTTCGTCAGCGTGCCGAGCCCTTCCAGCTCCAACTCGACGACATCGCCCGGCTGGATCCAGCGATCCAGCTCCAGGCCACTGCCGCCAGGGACGGTGCCAGTGGCGAAGACGTCCCCGGGCGCGAGCCGCTCGCCGGCCGAGGCGCGCGCGACGAGCGCGCCGAGCGAGTGCGCCGCGCCAGCGGTCGAGGTCTCGCTCCAGACCTCGCCATTCACGCGCACGCTGCCGCGCAGCGCGGCGGCCTTCTGCAGCAACTCGTCGGCGGTCACCACGATCGCGCCGATCGAGTTGTTGAACGTCTTCGCCTTCACGACCGGCCCGAAGATCCCATGCCGGTACTCGTCCGCCTGCACGTCCCGCGCACTCCAGTCGTTGATCAGCACGAAGCCGCCGATCGCCGCCAGCCCCTCTGCGGGCGTCGCGTCGGCTACCGGAGCGGCAAGCACGAAGCCCAGCTCCAGCTCGTAGTCGAGGAAGTCGGTGTGCGACGGCCACGGCATCGTCTCGCCATCCGCGAGGACCGCCGTGTGGTTGCCGACGTAGAAGGCCGGCTGCGCGAAGAACTGCGCGTTCGGCTTCAGCGGCGGGAACGTCCGCCGGGTGGCCCGCTCGAACAGCTTGAGCGTCGCCGCCGCCGGCGTCGGGAAGAAGCGCTTCACGAGGTTGCGGGCCGACTGCTCGACATGCGCGGGGTAGATCGAGAAGGCGCGCAGCGAGCGCGGCTCGAACGGGAGGAGCACGTCGTCGGCGAGTGGCGCCGGGGTCGCGTCCTCGATCAGCGCCTCAACACGCCCGCGCAATTCCGCGCCACCGGCCAGCAACGCAACAAGGTCCCGCGCCCACGACTCCTCCGACAGCGGCGCAAGAGCGACCCAGCTCCCGTCACGCTCCCGCTCGACCGCCACCGACACGCCGGCCTCGCCAGCCACTCTCACGCGCTTGAACCTCACGAGAGGTAGTCGTACCTGAAGCGTTTGCGCGGCGCGCTGGATGCGGGACGTGCGGAGTTCGTCAGCTCGCGGCGCGACGGGTCAGCGCGAGCGCATGCGCGTGCATCGCGTCCTGGGCAATGTCGACGATCGTCTTACCTTGACGCTCAGCAGCGCCGGAAAGCACCTGATAGTCCGCTGTGTCGAGCGGGACCGACACGACCACGGTCACAGGGTGGCCTTCGTGCACCTCCACCTTGCTCTCGTCGATGTCGTCGTAATCCTCAGGACGCATGAAGACATGATCCCTCATCGATGCCTCCTGTCAAAGAGGGCTCTCCGCGTCAGAGCGCGAGCCGAAGGCCCTTGCCGATACTACACACAGACTGTTGAGACCTCGGCTTCCAGTGAGAAGACTGCGGATCCACATGACGACGTTCGACGAATTCATTGCGGAGATCTTCGCGCGGATCGTGCCGGTGTGCTCGCCGAGCTGTCCTCCCTGATCGAGCAAACCGCGCGCATGGTCCAGCCCGCGAACATCTCCACTTGGCTCTCAACTCCCATGCCGGACTTGGACAACGACACACCAATCGACCGGATCGTCGCAGGCGACTGCCGCGGAGTCGCGCGACTGATCTCCGCTCTTGAGGACCCAGGCGCAAGCTGACTCCAGCGCCACGAGGGACCTCTGCGTGTCGCGTGTCTCTGAGAGCGCTACCCGGGCACGACGCACCGGATGCTCGCCATCCGGTCGATCGTGCGGTCGAAGGACATGACCGCGCCCACGCCGGTCACCTCGGAGCAACGCGCTCAGCGCTGCCCGCCTCCGCGCGCTCGTCGCGTCTGGCGCAGCACCTCGTCCCACGAGGTCCCGCGCTTCTGAGCGGGGACGGCAACCGAACCCGCAAGCCCGACGAGACGAGCAGCAACATCCACAACAGACTCCTTACTTTTCGATGCCAGTAAGGATGCCATCGGCCGACAACGAGCCGGTCATGATCGGGCGCTTATCATCACGCTGCACGCGTATGGGCGCCCGGTCGCGGGGTCGTCTCGAAGGAGTGGTTTCTCGATGTCGAACAGGGTGACTCTTACCCAGTGGGGCGCGTTCTTCGCATGGGCGGCGATAGGAGCGATGGCGTTGGCCGGGCTGCTGGCGGTGTTCGCGATCCCGGTCTTCCTCGTCCTCGAGGGTGTGGCCGGGGCAGGCGCACTGGCGCTCAGTGCACGCAAGACAACACGCGTGGGAACCCCGGGCCTCGTGTTCGGGGTCGCCGTGCTGCTGCTGTACCTCGCATACCTGAACCGCAACGGCCCGGGAGACGTCTGCGTCAGTCATGCCGGTCAGGAGTGCACGAGCGTGGAGGAGCAGTGGAGTCCCTGGCCCTGGTTGCTCGCCGGACTCGTCCTGGCAACCGTCGGCGTGGTCGCGTTCGTTCAGACCAGACGCGCAGCACAAGCGCGCGACGCACTCGTGCCGTGACGCAGCTTGGCGCAGGTGCAACGGCAGCACGGATCGCGTGTGCGGCGCTTCGTGCCGAGTATTCTCAAAGAGAGCTATGAAAACGCAGACCATCACCCTCGATGAGTGGCGACGCGACACGGCCCGCCGGCGCGCAAAGAGCGAAGAGGTCCTCGCGCGCCTTGGTTCGGCCAAGCGTGAGAAGCCGCGCGACCCGACCGAGGCCGCGTTCCTTCGACGCATCGCGACGCCCGAGCGACTCATCGGCCCCGAAACCTGACGAGTACCGAACGCTCACAAGCCGAGTTGCTTGTGCCCTCGACCACTCCCGCCGCCGGGAGCGCGGGCGGACACCAGCAGTCGTTTCGCTTATTTCGAGAACGCTGGTAGGCTGTTTGGCATGGCTCGTACTACTCGCAGCATCGGCGCGGCGACGGCCGCCGCGGTAGCACCGCAGGACGCGCTCGATGTCGAGCTTGCGGCGCTCGACGTGCTCGCCGATCTTGGCGACGATGACTTCGTCGAGGTCCAGATCAAGCAGCCGCACAAGACCCGCGCCGTCTTCCCGGTCGGGTTCCTGCGGCGTTACCTCTCCGCACAATCGGTCCCCGGCCGCCAGGTCCTCGTCTTCGACTCCGACGAGGAGGTCTCCTCGGAGGTCGCGGCTTCGATGCTCGGCGTCTCCCGCCCTCATCTGAATGAGTTGCTCGACGTGGAGGCGATCCCCTATCGCCGTGTCGGCAACCAGCGCCGCATTCGCGTCGTTGACCTCAACGCCTACCGCCAGCGGCGCGACCGCGCTCACGCAGGACTGCGCGAGATGGCAGACGTGGTCAACGAGTCCGCCGGCGGCTGGACCTACTGACCTCAGTCGATGGCGCTGCGTCGCGGCGTCCTCGACGCCTCTGTTCTCTACGCCGAGCCGCTGCGCGGCCTGCTGCTGTGGGTTGCGGCCGAAGGTGGCTTCGTGCCGCTCTGGACCGAGCGGATCCTCGACGAAACCCGGAACAACCTCATCGAAGGGGGCGTAGTCACGCCGAAGCAGTGGAACCGGCTCTGCACAGCCATGCTCAGCGCCTTCCCCGACGCGATGCTCGACCAAGCCGCGGTCGATGCGGTCGGGCCCTCGATGCCGAACCACGAGAAGGACCGCCATGTGCTCGCCGCGGCGGTCGTCGGCAAGGCCGAGCTTGTCGTCACGAGCAACCTTCGCCACTTCGCGCAGACCGACCTCGACACAGTCGGCAAGCGCAGCCTCAGCCCCGACCAGCTCCTCTGCGAACTCCTGCAGGCAGAGCCCAATAGCGTGCGCAGCGCCTTGCGGCTTCAGGTCGCAGCGATGCGTCGGCCACGTCCCTGGTTCGAAGCGGAGTTGCTCGGGCTCCTGGCCGGACTCGGACGCAGCGACGCTCACGCTCCTGACTTTGCTCGGGGGGCCAGCTCGAAGCTTGGCATCACGCTGTCGCCTCCGCCCCACTTGGGGTGAGTCCCGCGAGGCAGGCACGTCGTACCGAGCTGTCCACTATGGCACCGCTGTAGCCATTGTTGGAACGGCGACCACCCCGCTGGTCTCATCCGCCGCCCTACCCAACATGTTTGGTGGTAGGCGAGAAGAGGTCACGAGTGCCAAGCAAAGTCAGCCGTGACCGTTTTCCTCGATCAGCCCATGCGACAGGCGATCTGGAGGGGAGTGAGGGGACAAAGCCCACTCCGACAATGCAGAGGTCGGAGCCTGTCAGAAACAGGGGCTCGTGTTGGCGTGGCTCGCCGCCCGACCGACTAACGTCCCCGCCATGAATGGACAAGCTGCTGGTTTCTGGAGCTACGTCCAACAAGACGACGCTGACGACTTCGGACGCATCCTCGACCTCGCTGGCCGCCTTCGCGGGGCCTACCGACTTCGCCAAGCCGATGAGCTGACACTCTTCGTGGACCGAGAGTCGGTGCAGTGGGGTGATGAGTGGAGCGCTCGCATTGACGCAGCCATCGCAGGAACCACATTCTTTATCCCGGTGATTACGCCTAGCTACTTTAAGAGCCAAGCTTGCCGTAAGGAGTTGCTCAAGTTTGAGCGACAGGCAAGGAAACTGGGGCTTGAGCAGCTGATCATGCCGATCTACTGGGTCCCCGTTCCAGAACTGGAGGACAATCCCGACGAGGCGGGAGACGAGGCAATCACCGTAATCGCCCGCTACCAGTGGCAAGATTTTCGTGAAGTCCGTCTTGAAGACGAATCGTCCTCGACCTTTCGCAAGGCGGTGAGCAATCTCGCAAACGAGCTGGCGAATCGCGCAACGCGGGTGACCGCCACAGTTGAGGATGCCCCGCCACCGGCACCCGACAGGCACGAGATCGCCCGTCCGGACGGCCAGCCTGCCACTAATTCCCCCCCGCCGCCGACGACGACGACTCTCCCGGAATACTTGAAAAGCTGGCTACTAGCGAGGACGCTTGGCCGCAAATCACCCAGATCACAGAAGCCATCGGCAGAGAACTCGAACGTGTCGGTGAGGTCACGAGGATCGGGGCGGCAAACATCGAGGTTGCGGAGGCCCGCGGCGCGGGCATGAAAGGCCGCCTCGTTCAGACAGAGAGAATGGCGCACACGCTGTCAGAGCCCGCAATTGCAATCGAGCGGCTTGGCCACGAGTACGCGGTGGTTCTCGCCGCCTTAGACCCCGGAGTCCAAACGCTCCTGGATCTTGCCGCCAAGAGCGAACCCGATGCGGAGGGTCGTGCCGAGCTGCTCACCGTCATTCAGGAGCTGGCGACATCAGCAGATGACGCGCTCACGGGCTTGTCAGAAATGCTCGCTATAGGCGACGAGACATCCAAGCTTTCGCGCTCTCTCCGAGCGCCCCTCAATCGGATTCGCAAGGGCCTGCAAGGTGTACTCGATGGTCGAGCTGTCATCGAAGACTGGGGCCGCAGGGCACAGGCCATCGAGGAAGCGGATGCAGAAGACTGAGGAAACACAGGGACAGGTCGCGGTGTCGAGGCGTGACATCGGGCTTGACCATTGGGATGAGCGGTGGGGATTCAGTGGGGAAAGCGGCTCGAGGTCTATCAGCTGACGCCGCGCGGCTGGGGTGCTTGTTCCCTCGCCCGATCCCGACATATGCTGCGCCACGGGCGGGAACCAAAAACCCATGATTTGCAGGCTTTTCCGTCTGCAATCCCCCATCGGGGCGCCGGGATTCGAACCCGGGACCTCCTGCTCCCAAAGGTGTTTTGTTGCGTCTGGTTGGCGCAGTTGCGGGCAGTTCGGACAGGTGATTCTGCCCGTCACTACGGGAAATCTGCGCAGTTTGGTACCCGCACTGGTACCCGCTATTCGGAGTGGTACCCTCGACAGATTCGACGGTTCCATCCCACTCCGGTGGGCGTCCTGCACGGAGGTTCGACGTGTCGGCTAGGAAGGCTTCGACACCAGCGGTCGTGATCCGACTCGGCAAGGACGGGACGCCGTTCTTCGAGGCGAAGTGGCGCGACGAGGACCGTCAGCAGATCAAGCGCCGCCTTGGGCCGGCGTGGGCCGAGCCGGACGGCCAGGGCGGCTGGCGCAAGCGCCGCGGGCGTCCGCTGGCCGGCTGGCTGGACGAGCGCGCCGCGCACGTCGCGGCGGCCGAGAAGGTCGTCGAGGTCGAGCAGGAGCGCGAGCGGGCGGCGCAGGCAGCAGCTCGCGAGGCCGTGGCGACCTTCCGCCGCGTCGCGCGGGAGTGGCTCGTGTGGAAGCGCGAGGTCAAGGGCGGCGCGCCGTCGACGCTGCGCGACAACGCGCTCCTGCTCCGTGAGCCGGGCGAGGCGCATCGGCGCGGGCACGGCCAGGCACAGGGGCGGCTGATGCGACACTTCGGCGACCGCCCGCACGACGAGGTCACGACGCGCGAGGTGTCCGACTTCCTGCGCGAGCTGGACGCTGACGGGCTCTCGCCGCGCAACGTGAACATGCACCGCGCGATCCTCCACGCGATCTTCGCCTACGCGATGAAGCCGGACACCTACTCGCTGGCCGCCAATCCGGTCAGGGCCACGGACAAGCGGCGAGAGCCCGCGCCGGCGCCGCTGGATCACTACGAGGTAGCGGAGGTCGAGGCGCTGGCGCGCGCGTGCGAGCGCGGCGAGCAGCGCGCGAAGCCGCCGAACTACCAAGGCCGCCCGGTACTGCTCAGCGAGGAGGAGCAAGCCGCACGAGCTGCCGAAGACCAGCAGGACGCCGACCTCTTCCGCGTGAAGTTCTACAGCGGGATGCGACTCGGCGAGGTCGTCGCGCTGCGCTGGCGCTATGTGCGGTTCCTGCCGGACCTGTCGGGCGCCGTGATCGACGTCGAGCGCGCGCTGAGTGCCGGCGAGGAGAAGGAACCGAAGGGCCGTCGCGGTCGTCAGGTCCCGATCCCGCGACCAGGCGCCGAGGCGCTGGCACGACTCGGCCAGCGCGCCGCGTTCGTCGGCCGCGAGGACTACGTCTTCTGCAACCGCCTAGGCCGGCGACTCGATCCGTCAGCGATCCGCCGCCGGTACAAGCGCGCCGCTGAGGCCGCGGAATTGCGCCCGGTGAAGCTGCACGGCCTGCGACACGCCGCCGGCTCCGTGCTCGCCCGCACGCTGCCGCTGGTGACGGTCCGCGACGTGCTCGGCCACGCCGAGCTTGCGACGACGAACCGCTACCTGCACAGCAAGATCGATGAGGCGGCGATCGTCGCCGTCAACGCTGCGTTCGGCGTCACCGCCAGCGACGCGAGCCACGCGGACGCGGCTGCGTAGCGGCTACCGGCCGCGCAGCCGCCCTTCGATGTCCTCACGCAGGAAGCGGAGCGTGCGTCCGAGCCGAGCGCACGGCAGCTCCCCACGCCGCGCCAGCTCGTACACCGTTGACTTCGGCAACGCGAGCATCACGGCAACCTCGCTCGCGGTCATCACGTCTTCGCGTGTCAACCGCCGCACCGGCACCCTCCGCGCTCGCTCGTCGTCACCGGCTCGACTCACGGCCGCCGACAACCCCACCGCCGGCCCCGCTCCCTCTCTCACTTCTGCATTTCTCATCACCACTACACGGCGAACCCGTCCCACAGGCCCACCCGTTTCCTCACGACCCCCTAAATCCTCAGTGCATCTCCCACCTGTCTTTGCGTCTCGTTCCTGGCTCCCACCTCTCTTTGCTGGCTTCTGTTCAGACCTCGTCTGATCCATATATTCAGATGGCAGGTCGAGGAAGGGGGTGTCCGGGCGCGTAGCGGGCGGACACCCCCTTCCTCGACCCACAGAAGCCCAGCAAAACCACGGTTTCGGGAGCCCAGGAACGAGACGCAAAGCGAGGCACCTGGGTGCCTCCGAAATCCACCGTCTGATCGGCGAATGAGGCACCCCGGGTGCCTCACGAAATCGCGCGCTTTCCGGTGCTCGAACGTGCCCGCGAGACAAGAACGCGACGCTTCCTCACGCGCCGGGAAAAGAGCCGCCGAGCGGGCCACCTGGGTGGCCCGCTCGAACACCCCTCCTGAACCGGGAAGGGCCACCCAGGATGGCCCACCCTTTTCAGCTCATTGCCGACGGCGCTACCCTTCGCGACATGGCCACGACGACCAAGATCGACTTCGACACCGAGCTGCTCGACAAGCTGCGCTCGCGTCGTCCCGGCAAGGACGACCGGACGCTGCTCGAGGAGCTTGCCCGCATCGACCTTGGCTTCGAGACGCTGGGCGAGGTTCAGCGTCACAACGCTCTGAGCGAGACCGAGGCCAACGACCTCGCTGTTCGCGCCGTGCGCGAGGTGCGCGCGGAGCGACGTTGACTCGCCTGGTCCTCGACACGAGCGTTCTCCTCTCCGGTGTCGTCGCGGCGCCCGAGAACCCGCCAGGTCGTCTACTCGCCGCCGCGCGAGCAGGCGCGTTCGAGGCCGTCGCCTGCCCGCTGATCTTCGAAGAGTTCCGACGTGGGCTCGGGAAGCCGTACTTCCGTGCTCGCGTCTCCGCTGCGCAGGCAGACGAGCTGCTCGACGCCTTCGAACTGCTCGCCCTCGTGCTCCCCGACCCAGTCCAGCCAGCCAGCACCGTCCGCGATCCGACCGACGACTTCCTGGTCGCGCTCGCGAGGGTGGCAGGTGCCGCCGCGATCGTTTCCAGCGATCACGACCTGCTCCACCACGACGGGCTCCAACCTCCGGCGATCAACGCACGCGCCGCCTGCGAGCTGCTCGGCCTCGCACCGTAGACGGACCGCACGACGCCAGGGCCTGCCCCAGCTCGCTGCCTGAGCACCCGACACGCACCGATCTGTGACAGCAGAATCAGCGCAGACCAGATGCACTGTGTACGACTGTCACACGACCTAGCAAGACGATTTCGATGCGGTGTGCCGGGGCGCCAGCTCAGTGGCAGCCCCGACACAGCATGCGGAGGGGTAGTTCAGCGGCACTTCTGCGGCTTGCACGCCGTGCGCGTGCACTTTGCCGCGTCGGCCGAGATCCAGGTGCCGGCGGGCGGCTCGCCGAACGCCGCGCGGTAGCGCTCGATCGTTTCAGCGTACGCGTCGCGCAGCTCTTCGGCCTCCGCCTCGTCGCGCATCCCGAAGTACGGGTAGTGGTGGAGAAAGCTGCCGAAAAGCGCATCGCAGTCCACCGCGTAAGCCCGCGTGTCGAGGATGTGCTGATGCCACATCTCGTCCACGATCTTGCACGGAACGATGGCCGCATCCGGGTAGGCCAACTGGAGGGCGAGGTACCTGCGGTACTCCCGTTCCATCCGATCGAGTTCGGCGGGCGCGTAGCCCTTGCCCTCCTCCGGATCGGCGAGCTTACGGCGGATGTTTGCGAGATCGATGATCTCCTCGACGCGGGCGAGATGATCGGCCGCCGACACACAGGGTGAATGTTCAGTGATCGACACTAGGTGGTCCTCCTTAGACCGAGAGCGGATACGAACGAGCGTTCGCTCTCAAATCTAAATGAGACTGCGGACCGAACCACTAAAACTAGTTCTCGCCCCGGGACGACCACCGCTCCGCTGCCGCCAGCGTCGCGACGATGTACTGGTTCAGCGAGACGCCTTCGCGCTCGGCGGACTCGATGAGCTTCTGATGAAGCGACACGGGCATGCGCACGTACGCCTGGCCGGTGGGCTTGGCGCGGCGCGGTTGCGGCGCGTCGCCTTTGCTCTTGGGAGCCACGGGACAACATCCTAGTCGCGGCAGATGTCGCGTCATCCTTGTCGTGGCGCATTAGCAACATATACGCCGGCATATACGCTAGCGTATTTGTCGCACAGTCGAGCGGATCGCTCGGCACCACATACGATTGGTGGTAGTGGCCGGACGAGGCGTTGGGCGCCCCGCCCGGCCTGACACCGAAGGAGTGAACTTCGATGCCAGATCCATTGTGCCGTTTGCACGGCATCTCGGTCGTTGTCGGTCGCGGGCAGGACGGTGACGACGCCGCACAGCGACTCTTTGCGCCACACGAGGCGTACCGCCTCCGGCTCGCGCTCGGCCTCGCCGTGCGCCAGCTCCGCGGAATCGGGGGGCTGTCGCAAGAGCGGCTCGGGTTCGCTGCTGAGTTGCACCGCAACTACGTCGGCGCGGTGGAGCGCGGCGAGATCAACCCCACGCTGCGCGTGCTGTCCAAGGTCGCGTACGGCCTGGCCGTGCCGGCGTCCGATCTGCTCGTGATGGCAGAGCGACTCGCAGCGGAGCGTCGGCGAGCGCTGGGCGAAAGCGATCGGGCGCGATGATGATGACGGTTTGGTACCCGCAAGTGGTACCCGCGATCAAGAAGAGGAGGCGTGCGCCGGATGCCTCTCACGCAAATTCCCCGTCCTGCAAAGGATCACGACCAATCGGGGCGCCGGGATTCGAACCCGGGACCTCCTGCTCCCAAAGCAGGCGCGCTACCAGGCTGCGCTACGCCCCGTCCGAGCCGAGTATACGGGCGCTCAGATGGCTTCTCGGCGGGAAGCCGTGTCCGCTCGGAGCTGCGCGCTCCGTCTGACTAGAGTCATGCCGGGCCGTCGTGGCCCCTCAGCGTTCACACCAGGAGATCCGTACATGTCGGAGCAGGTCGCAGCCCACGTCCACCACTACCGCGCCCGATCCACCTGGGCCGGCACCACCGGCGTCGGCTACGACGCGTACGACCGCAACCACTCCACCGCCTGCCCGCCGGTCGAAGCCCCGCTCGCGCTCTCCGGCGACCCTGCGTTCAGAGGCGACGCTGCCCGCCTGAACCCCGAGCAGCTGCTCGTCGCCGCCGCCAGCTCCTGCCAGTTGCTGTCGTTCCTCGCCGTCGCCGCGCGTGCCCGCATCGACGTGGTCGCCTACGAGGACGAAGCCGAGGGCGTCATGCCCGAGGACGACAAGCCCGAGCGGGTCACGCGGATCGTGCTGCGGACGCGCATCAGCGTGAAGGGCGACGCGCCCGACTCGCGGCTCGAACGGCTCGTGCACCTCGCGCACGAGCAGTGCTACATCGCGAACAGCCTGAAGTCGGACGTCGTCGTCGAGCCGACGTTCGTGCGCGTCTCCTAGACCACCGCGCGCGAGCGTCGCGGCCCGCCTCGCCAGCACCCGCCCCTCGCTACGATGATCCCCGCCAACCTGGGACTCTCGGAGAAATAGACATGATGAAGGCGGTCGCGCGACGTACTGGGACGTTCAAGCACGAGATCGACGTGCGCGAGCACCGGCTGGAGGCCGACGAGGGCCAGGGCATCGGCGGTGACGACGACGGGCCGAATCCGCAGGAGCTGCTCGCCGCGAGCCTCGCTTCCTGCACCGCGATCACCGTCGAGATGTATGCGAAGCGCAAGGGCTGGGACATCGGCGCGATCGAGTGCGAGGCCGAGTACACGCCTGCCGAGCGCGGCGCGCCGACCCGCTTCAAGCTGACGCTGCGGCTCCCGAAGGGCCTCACCGACGAGCAGGTCGAGCGCCTCACGGTGATCGCGGCGAAGTGCCCGATCCACCGCACGCTCGACGGCGAGGTGATGTTCGACGAGCGCATCGAGCTCGTCAGCTAGCGCAGGCATGACGGCGGTCCGCGACGAGCTGCGCCGCCGTCTCGCGACCGCCGAGCCGCATCCGCCGTTGGACGCCGGCAGCGACACCGAGGCTGCCGTGCTCGTGCCGCTGTACGCCTCGTCCGCGGACGGGGCGCTGCACGCAGTCTTCACGAAGCGCCGCGACGACCTGCGCCGCCACGCAGGCGAGATCTCGTTCCCCGGCGGCCGCCGCGACCACTCCGGCGAGCCGCTCGAGCAGACCGCCCTGCGCGAGGCGGAGGAGGAGATCGGCCTGCCCCCGGGCGCCGTCGAGCTGGTCGGCGAGCTGCCGCCGGTCCGCACGTTCGTCACCGGCTACGTGGTCTACCCCTACGTCGGACTGATCGAGCCCGGCCACGACTGGACGCCGAGCCCGAGCGAGGTCGCGGCGATCATGGAGCTGCCGCTGCAAGCGCTCATCGAGGGCTTCGCGATCAGGCCGATGACGCGCCGCGGCTTCACGTTCGAGACCGACACCTACGTCGTCGGCGAGCACCTGATCTGGGGCGTCACCGCGCGGATCGTCGGCGAGTTGCTGGAGCGCCTGGGGCCGCCGCCGCACACCGCAGAGCGGTAGCGGCGGGCGGTCCCACGCAGCAAGCCGTCAGAAACGCGCCGCTCAGGCACCCTTCTCGATCGGCACGTTGACGAGGTTCCCCCACTCGGTCCACGAGCCGTCGTAGTTCTTCACGTCGTCCTGGCCGAGCAGCTCGTGCAGCACGAACCACGTGTGCGCCGAGCGCTCGCCGATGCGGCAGTAGGCGATGATCGGGTCGCCCGTCAGGACGCCCTTGCCGCCGTACAGCTCGCGCAGCTCGTCGGCCGACTTGAACGTGCCGTCTTCCTTCACAGCCTGCGCCCACGGCACCGACGCGGCGCCGGGGATGTGGCCGCCGCGCTGGGCGCCCTCCTGCTCGTAGCCGGCCATCGCGATCAGCTCGCCGGAGAACTCCTGCGGCGAGCGCACGTCGACGAGCTTGCGGCCGTCGCCGAGCGCCGCGAACACCTCGTCGCGCTTCGCGCGGATCGCGTCGTTGCCCGCCTGCGCGGTGAACGTCGCGGTGGACAGGCTCGGCGCCTCGGTCGAGGTAGGCCGTCCCTCGGCGATCCAGCGCTCGCGCGGACCGTTGAGCAGCTTCACGTTGTCGTGCCCGTAGTACTTCAGGTACCAGTACGTGTAGGCCGCGAACCAGTTGTTGCGATCGCCGTAGAGCACGACGAGGTGGTCGTTGGAGATCCCATGCGCGCCGAACAGCGCGCCGAACTCGTCGGGACCGAGGAAGTCGCGCTTGACCTGGTCCTGCAGGTCCTTCTGCCAGTCGAAGCCGATCGCACCGGGAATGTGCGCCTCGGCGTAGAGGGCGGGGTTCTCGTCGACCTCGACGATGCGGATTCCGTCGTCGTCCAGGTGCTGCTCGAGCCACTCCGGCTCCACCAGTACGTCCTTCGCATAGTCAGCCAAGGCTCGTCCTCCTAATTCCTATCGACTTTCGCCTATTTAGCCGAGTGTAGCGCGCTCGAACGCGAGCAACTCGGCGACGCTCGCGAGCGCGCCGGCAAGCCAGCCGGCATGGTCCGCCGGATCCGCAGTCAGCACCGCATGCGGGATCTCCGAGTACGTGCAGGCAGCGCGCACCGTCTCGGCGCCGGCCGCGAGCAGCGCGCCGTCGACCGTCCCCGCCGCCTCGTAGACGACCCCCCGCACCGTCGTGTCGATCGTGCGCTCCAGCAGCATCTTCAGGCGCGAGCCGTGCAGTGCAGCGAGATGCTCCGGCGTGCCGGTCGCCGAGCCCATCAGCCAGCAGAGGATCGTCACGCCGTCGAGCGCGTAGCTGATGCTCGCGATGCGGTCGGGATCGCCGATCCAGACCTCCGCCCCGCTCGCCTCGATCGCCGCACGCCCGGTCTCGGCCCGGGTCGTCCCGCGCACCGCGTGGCCCTGCGCCCGCAGCGCCCGCGCGAGCTCGCGCCCACGGCAGCCACATCCGACGATCAGCACGCGCGCCATCGCGCGGGAGCCTAGAGCGCACCGACCGGCGGCGCACGCCCGCCGCGTCAGTCCAACAGCTCGGGATCGTCGGAGATCATCTGGCGCACCGTCAGCTCCGGCTCGCCGCGCGCACGGCGGCGCTCGTTCGCCGCCTCGAGCATCTGCGCCACGTCGTCGGAGTCGCGCTGCGCCTCCTGCTCGGCCATCTGCTGCGGGCTCTTCCAGCCGAGCTGCTCGCTGCCGGACCCGGGCGCCGTGAGACCCAGCAGGATCATCACCCCGAGCAGGATCACCACGCCGCCACCGATCACCACAAAAAACGGGTCCATCTGGCAATCGAGTCTAGCTGCCGCAACTCATGCGACGAAGCAGTGTTTCAGTGGACGTCCAGCCCCTCGCCTAGACGGCCTCGCACAGAGGCAAGCGAGCGGTATTCACCAGTCAGCCATCCGATGGAGGATCACGTGCGCGTTCGTCTCATTCTGCTCGCGGTACTCGCCGCATCCCTTGCGCTTGCGCTGCCCACGGCAGCGTCGGCGAAGCGTCATCGCCACAACCCGCCGAGGCACAACCACGGCCTCACGATCGCCGCAGCCCCGAACCCGATCTCGACCGGCGAGCCGGTGCTGATCTACGGCCAGCTCAACACGGCAGATCATGCAGGCAAGCAGATCACGCTCTGGCATCACATCTCCCGCACGCATGGCGGCTTCACCGTCGTGCAGCGCACGACGACGGACGCGAACGGCTTCTGGTCGATCTCGCGCGCTCCCGGCGTCGTGACGACGAACCGCAGCTGGTTCGCGAAGGCGAGCACCGGCGTCCACAGCCGCACGGTCGCCGAGCGCGTCCACGCGACGGTCACGCTCGACCAGCCCGCCGGCGCGCTCCAGACCGCGACGCCGATCACGTTCACCGGCAGCGTCGCCCCGAACCACCGCGGCCAGCGGGTGATCCTGCAGGAGCAGGTCGGCAGCAACGGCGACCGTTGGCGCACCGTCGACCACGGCCGCATCGGCGCGGACTCGAAGTTCTCGATCGTCCACCGCTTCCGCAACGCAGGCGATCACACGCTGCGCGCCGTCTTCCGCGGCGATCGTCGCAACATCCGCGGCGAGTCGACCCCCGTCTCGATCACGGTCGAGCAGCAGCAGGTGGCCGGCTTCACGATCGGCGCGAGCGCCACCTCGATCGACTTCGGTCAGAGCGTGACGATCAGCGGCACGCTGACGAATGGAGCGAACACCTCGGTGACGCTGTTCGGGCGTGACGAGCAGCACGGCAACTTCGTCGCGCTGGCAGCCGGCACGACCGACTCAGGCGGCGCGTACTCGTTCACGCAGAACCCGGTCCGCAACCGGATCTACCAGGTCCGCGTGACGACGAACCCGTCGCAGCAGACGGCTCCGCTGTTCGTCGGCGTGCACGACGTAGTCTCGATCGCGGCGAGCGCGACGAGCGGCACGGTCGGCACGGCGATCACGTTCACCGGCACGGTGCAGCCGAGCAAGGTCGGTCACGTGATCTACCTGCAGCGCCTCGACGGTGGCGTCTGGCGGACGATCGTCGTCGGCCATGTAGGCGCCGGCTCCAACTATGGCCTCGCCTACGTGCTCGACAGCGCAGGCTCGGTCCAGTTCCGCACGCTGGTGCCCGGTGGCCCGGTCAACCAGCGCGGGATCTCGTCGGCCGTGACGATCGCGGTGACCCCATCCTCGGCGAGCGCGCTGTCTGGCAGCGGGCTCCCGGCCGCCTCGTAAGTCCTACA
Source organism: uncultured Actinomycetes bacterium (assembly GCA_963715695.1). Classification (GTDB taxonomy): domain Bacteria; phylum Actinomycetota; class Thermoleophilia; order Solirubrobacterales; family Solirubrobacteraceae; genus Conexibacter. Next base: position 602,967 of record OY970266.1, read on the forward strand.
CGGCATCCGCGACCGGCCTGACACGGCCGGTCGCGGACGACGGGTCCGCTGGCCCTCGACCGCACTGCCCCCGCGGTCGAGGGCCGCGACGGACCTTCCATGCGTCACAGGTCGGTAGCGTTTCCCCTCTTTCGCCCCCTGCCGACGAGGACACCGAACGCATGGACTTCGATCTCACCGACGAGCAGCACCTGATCCGCGAGACGGCGCGCGACTTCACGAACAACGAGATCGTCCCGCGCGCGCGTGACAACGATCGCAACTCGCACTTCGACACCGCGCTGGTGGGGAAGATCGCGGCACAGGGCTACCTCGGCGCGATCGTCCCGCGCGAGTACGGCGGCGCCGGGCTCGACTACATCACCTACGGCATCATCGTCGAGGAGATCGGCCGCGGCTGCTCGGCGATGCGCACGGTCATCTCGGTGCAGACCTCGCTCGTCTGCTCCTCGATCCTGCGCTGGGGCACCGAGGAGCAGAAGCAGCACTACCTGCCGAAGCTCTGCTCCGGCGAGTGGCTCGGCTGCTTCGGCCTGACCGAGCCCGACACCGGCTCCGACGCGGCGAACCAGAAGACGCGCGCGAAGAAGACCGACAGCGGCTGGGTGATCTCCGGCTCGAAGATGTTCATCTCGCTCGGCAACCACGCGAAGGTCGCGCTGGTGTTCGCGCAGACCGACCCGTCGCTCGGCCACCGCGGGCTCGCCTGCTTCCTCGTCGACACCTCGCACCCCGGCTTCTCGGCGCAGGAGATCCACCACAAGATGGGCCTGCACGGCTCCGACACCGCATCGCTCGCGCTCGACGAGGTCGAGGTCGGCGAGGACGCGCTGCTCGGCGAGATCGGGGAGGGCTTCAAGGTGGCGATGTCGGCGCTCGACTCCGGCCGCTACTCGGTCGCCGCCGGTTGCGTCGGGATCTGCCAGGGCTGCGTCGACGCGTCCGTCTCCTACGCGAAGGAGCGCACGCAGTTCGGCAAGCCGATCGCGAGCTTCCAACTCGTGCAGGCGATGATCGCCGACATGGTCGTCGACACCGAGGCATCGCGCGCGCTCGTGCTGCGCGCCGGCTTCCTGAAGGACAAGGGCCGCCCCTCGACGACCGAGACGTCGATCGCGAAGCTGTTCGCGACCGAGGCCGCGGTGCGCTCGGCGAACACGGCGATCCAGGTCCACGGCGGCTCCGGCTACGTCGACGACCACCCGGTCGAGCGCTACTTCCGCGACGTGCGCGTGACGACCCTCTACGAGGGAACCTCGCAGATCCAGAAGCTGATCATCGGGCGCGCTGCGACCGGCATCAACGCGCTCACATGAGCGCGGCGCCTGCCGTCGTCGGGGTGCTCGGCGCCGGCACGATGGGCGGCGGCATCGCCCAGCTCGCGTGCCTCGCGGGCGCGCGCACGCTGCTGCACGACCCCGTGCCGGAGGCGCTGGCACGGGGCGCGGATGCGCTGCGCGCGAATCTCGCGAAGGGCGCCGAGCGGGGACGCTGGAGCGCTGCGGAGGCGGATGCCGCAGCGGCGCGCCTGGAGCCCGTCGCGACGCTGGCGCAGCTCGCACCCTGCGAGCTGGTGATCGAGGCGGCGCCGGAGCGGCTCGAGCTCAAGCGCGAGCTGTACGCCGCGTTGTCGGAGGTGCTCGCGCCCGACTGCGTGATCGCGACGAACACGTCCTCCCTCCCGGTCACCGCGCTCGCTGCCGCCGCGACGCATCCCCAACGCGTCGTCGGGATGCACTTCTTCAACCCGGCCCCGTTGATGCGGCTGCTCGAGGTCGTCGCTGGAGCGGACTCCGACGAGCGGTCGCTGGCGCTCGCGCGCGCGACCGGCGCGGCGATGAGCAAGGTCGTGATCGACGCGAGCGACGGCCCGGGCTTCCTCGTGAACCGCGTCAACCGGCCGTTCTCGCTGGAGGCGCTGGCGCTCGTCACCGAGCAGGTGGCAGGCGTCGATGAGATCGACCGCATCTGCCGGCTCGGCGGCGGCTTCCGGATGGGGCCGTTCGAGCTGATGGACCTCGTCGGCGTCGACGTCGGCTTCGACGTCGCGCGCTCGTTCCACGAGCAGAGCTTCGGCGAGCCGCGCTGGCGCCCCTCGCCGCTGAGCGCGCGGATGGTCGCCGCCGGACGCACCGGACGCAAGGCCGGACGCGGCTTCTACGACTATCGCGACGGCCCGCACCGCCCGGCCGATCCCGAGCCGCCGGCGCCGCTCGCGCTCCCGGCCGGTGCCGGTCCGCTCGTGATCTGCGGCGAGATCCCGCTCGCGCAGCTGCTGTGCGAGCGCGCCGCGGACGCCGGCTGGGACGTCCGCTCGCCGGCCGAGGCGAACGGCGAGCTGCCGTTCCTGATCCTCGACTGCGGGTCGAGCGAGGAGGACGCGCCGCTGCAGGGCGGTCCGCAGGCGATCTGCCTGCACGAAGGCTCGCTCGCGGCGCTCGACCCGGCTGGTGCCGCAGTCGGCTTCCACGCGCTGCCGCCGCTGGAAACGGGCGCGCTCGTCGAGCTGACGCGCGGACCCGACAGCGCCGACACGGCAGCGCGCGCGGCCGAGACGTTCTTCGCGACGCTCGGCTCGCCGGTCGCATGGGTCGCCGATGCGCCGGGGCTCGTGCTCGGCCGGATCGTCTGCCAGCTCGTGAACGAGGCTGCCTTCGCGGTTGGCGAAGGAGTCGGCTCGTCGGCCGACGTGGACGCGGGCGTCGTGCACGGGCTCAACTACCCGCGGGGCGTGCTCGCGTGGGCCGACGAGATCGGCCTCGATCACGTTCTCGGCGTGTTGGGCGCGCTCGCCGAGGAGTACAGTCCGGACCGCTACCGCACGGCACCGCTGCTGCGGCGGCTCGCACTCGCCGGCCGCCTCGGTCGCGCCACCGGCGAGGGCTTCTTCCAGTACGACGAGGAGAACTAAGCGATGCACGCCGTCACCTTCCAGGCACCCGGTGAGGTCGCCGTCGAGGAGCGTCCCGACCCCCAGTTGCAGGCGGCGGACGACGCAATCCTGCGCGTCGAGGCGAGCGGCATCTGCGGCTCGGACCTGCACATCTACCACGGGCGCGTGCCGGTCGAGCAGGGCTTCACGATCGGCCACGAGTTCGTCGGCACGGTGATCGCGGCCGGTCCGGACGTGACGCGCGTCGCGGTCGGCGACCGCGTGCTCGGCTGCTTCCAGACTGCCTGCGGCACCTGCACCCCCTGCCTGCGCGGCGACTACCACCGCTGCGACAACGGGCGCACGTTCGGCCACGGCTCGAAGTTCGGCGACCTGCAGGGCACCCAGGCCGAGCAGCTGCTCGTGCCGAACGCGAACATGACGCTGCGCCGGGTCCCCGACGGCATCTCGACGGAGGTCGCGCTGTTCGCCGGCGACGTAGCCGGCACCGGCTTTCACGCGATCGCGAACGCGGGCACGCGGCCGGGCGACACGGTCGCCGTGCTCGGGCTCGGCCCCGTCGGGCTTTGTGCGATCCAGGCCGCACGCGCCGCGGGCGCCTCGGAGATCTTCGCCGTCGACACGGTCGCGCAGCGGCTGGAGATGGCGCGCTCGTTCGGCGCGACACCGATCCACCTGACGGAGGAGGACCCGAAGGGGGTCGTCCGTGCCGCGACGGAGAAGCGCGGCGTCGATGTAGTCGTCGACGCGGTCGGCAACGCCGAGCCGTTCGCGCTCGCGGTCAGCCTCGCGCGCGACGCGGGCACGATCTCCGGCGTCGGCGCGTACGCCGGCAAGGCCGAGATCCCGCTCGGGCTCTTCTGGATCAAGGCGCTGACGTTCGTCGCCGGCCAGGCGAACGTAGTCGGCCACGTCGACCGCGTGCTCGCGCTGATGGCGGCCGGCATCCTCGACCCCGGCCCGCTCGTCACCCACCACATGAAGCTCGAAGACGCCCCCGGCGCCTACGAGCTGTACGACCAGCGCGAAGCGCTGAAGATCGTCCTGACGCCGTAGCAGGCCCAGGCGGGATGCCGGCGCCCGCCGGCTACGTCAAACCGCCGCCGCCCAGGAGGGCGGGCAGCTTCGGCAGCGCCCCGACGCGGGCGCGCGGGCGCAGCTTGCGCGTGAGGACTGCGCGGCCGGGCGTGATGCGTCCGCCCGCGATGTCGAGCCAGTCGCCCCAGGTCGTGCGCAGCGTGACGTCGGCGCGCGTGTCGGTGCCGCGCTCGGCGCTCGCCGAGCCACCGCCGACGCGCAGGATCCACGGCTCCGCGTCGTCGAAGGCGAACTGCACCGACAGGCTCGTGCCGTTCGTGTCCGGCAGCTGGCGCCGCACCGTGTCCATCACGAGCTCGACCGCTGCCGCGTCCATCGGCGGCGCCATCTGCTTCTCGCCGAGCAGTCCGGCCTGCACGAGCAGCGGCCCGCGCGTGGCGGTCTCGCGCGGCGTCAGGTCCTGCGGCACGACCGGCGGGCCGGGCAGGTCTTCGATCGCGAGTCCGGCGCTGCGCATCTTCGTGTTCAGCGAGTTGATGCCCTCCTCGCCGATGTCCTCGAGCGAGAAGCCGAAGACCTCCGTGTAGTTGCGGTCCCAGCCGGGTGGCTGGAGCACCGCGGCGCCCCACGGCGTGACCTGGCGCAGGAGGTCGGCGACGGACTTGCGGCAGCGCTCGTCCTGCGATGCGATGTCGGACAGCAGCTTCACGCCGAAGGCGATGTGGCGCTGCTCGTCGCGCGCGATCTCCTGCATTCCCTGGCGGAACGCGGGCAGCATGTCGCGCCGTTCGAGGTAGTCGGTGATGAAGTGCTGGCCCGGCTGGGCGAGCGTTGCCTCGATCACCATGTGGTAGAGCGTCACGGCGGCGGCGAGCTTCGGCATCGAGCGGTCGGCGCGCAGCTCGTCGGCCATCGTGTCGAGCCGGTCGAAGACCTTGCGGAAGCCCCACGTCAGCTCCGGCTTGATCGCCCGCAGGCCGCCGGCCATCGTGCCGTCGCCGAGGCCGCAGACCTCGTGCATGAAGCGCTTGAAGAAGATCGCGTGGCGCGCCTCGTCGACCTGCTGGGTCGTGAGGAAGTACTTCTGCTCCTCCAGCGGCGCCGCGTCGATGTACGGCGAGAGGTTGTCGGCGACTGCGTCCTCGCCCCAGAAGAACAGCGCGTAGTTCCACAGCGCCGCCTTGCGCTCGAAGTCCGTCAGCTCCTCGCGCCATTGGCGCGCGTCCTCGGTGAAGTCGAGCTCCGTCGCGCGCCAGTTGCCGCGCTCCCAGCGCGCGTAGAGGTCCTCGTAGGAGATCAGATCGGCCGCCGTGCGCGGCGCCGTGGGGATTTGAACATCGTTCAAGCTCATGCCCAGCTACGATAGAGGGCATCTTGAACGGAAGTCAAGACCCAGCCCCAAGCGCACCGGGCGCGCTCGCGACACCGCCCGCGAGGGAGCCGTCGACCGTCGCGCGGACCTGCTCGCGATCGGCCGCCAGCTGTTCGCGAAGCACGCCTACGACGAGCTCTCGATCGACGACGTAGCCGCTGCCGCGGGCGTCGCGAAGGGCCTGCTCTACTACTACTTCAAGAGCAAGCGCGGCTTCTACCTCGCGACGATCCGCGCGGAGGCCGACGAGCTGCTGCAGCTCGCCCAGCCCGACCCGTCGCTGCCGCCGGCCGAGCGCCTGCGGCGCACGCTCGACGCCTACCTCGCGTTCGTCGGCGAGTCCTCGGACCGCTATCCGCGCGCTGCTGCTCGCCGGGCTCGGCTCCGACCCGGAGGTCCGCGCGATCCGCGACCGCGACCGCGCGGAGTTCCTGCACCTGCTCGCCGAGGGCGTCGCCCACCAGCCCGAGCCCTCCCCCGCGCTGCGCGCCGCGCTCGAGGGCTGGCTGACCTTCATCGAGGGCGTCAGCCTCGACTGGCTCGCGCACCGCGACCTCGACGCCGACCAGCTGCGCGAGCTGCTCGTCGCCGCGCTCGCCGGGTCGTTGCACGCAGCGCGCGCGATCGACCCGGCGCTCGACATCGACTTCAGCGTCTTCTAGAGCTCCGCGACGGCTCCGCGCACGCTCGCGGCGCCGAAGACGCCAGCGAGCGTCGAGCAACAGGTCGTCAAGCTCCTCGCGCAGCGCGGCGAGCTCGCAGCGGTCGAAGCCGGCACTACGCAGCAACAGCGTCAGGCACTGTGCTCGCTAGCGCACCTGCAGCTCGAGCTCCGTCGTGCCTGCCGGGCACCTCGCGCTTGCCGCGACAGGCGCTGACAACGAGGCCGACCGTCTGCAGCTCGCTTGGGCGGCAAGCCTCGATGACGGGTCACGCCGCCGCGAGCGAAGGGCCGAGACAGCAAGCCGCCGGCCGTCCTCGCAGTAGTCCTGTGCGCAGCGCGGCGGGGTGCGCGTGACGACTGCCGGCGGGACGAGCGCCTGCGCGCCGCGGAGATGCGGCCCGAGCAGCACCGAGCCCGATCCGAAGACCGCGGCCGTCGGCTCCGACTCGCCGATGCGCAGCGGCGTCGCCGGCAGCGCACGGGTGTATTCAGGATCGACTGACGATCGGCTCACTAGCGAAGCCGATGGGCGCCGCCGTGGACGGTTCACTCGACGCTGGCGAGGCCGACATGAGCCCGACCCACGCCGCGATCGATGGCACGCGTGGATCCGCTCGAGCAGCTCGGGGACCGTCCAGCGCAAGCGCATCGACGCTGCACACGACGTACAGCGCGCCGGTCGTGAGAGACGCGTGTGAGGCGATCGCCTTCGGCGACATGGCAGCAGCCCGTCGGGGGGATCGACTCGACCTCAACGAAGACGACATCCCTGCCGTCTGGCACGCACGGCGTCTGCGTGCTCGACAACGGCGCGCGCGTGCGCACGGCGCTGACGTACTCGCTCGTCGGCGGCAGCACCGCGGTCGCGCTGGACGCTGCCGACGCTGATCGAGCCCGCGCGCGACCCGCGCGATCCGATCAGGCTCCGGCCTCCAGGCGATCGAGCTCGGCGTCCGCGGGCGCGAGCTCGCGCGCCGCGACGCCACCACCGAATCCGGCGAGGCCAGCAGCATCCCGCTGCTGCTCGACACGATCCGCCTCGCGCAGTGGCAGTCGCGCACGAACGCGATCGTCGGTCCGCCCCGTCGCGCTCTCCCAGCAGCGCGAGTTCGTCAACCAGCTTGAGCAGCTCGACGTGCGCGAACGTCCCGTTCCTCGCGCGTGGGTTCGTCAACGGCGTCAGCGAGTTCGCGCTGCCCGAGGGCTGGAGGCTGCTGCTCTCCCAGCTCGCCGGGCACGACTGCGAGCGGCCGGGTGCGCCGAGCGGGATCGCGAAGCGGATGACCTCGCCCGAGCGGATTCGCGCGACGCTGCAGGGGTCGCGCAGCGCACGCGAGCAGCGGCTGGTCGAGCGCATCCCCGACATCCCCGACACCGCCTACATCACCGACGGGCAGGTCGCGGTGCCGAGTAGCTTCGGCACGGCGCACTTCCGCGGCGTCGGGCACATCTCGACCTCGGGGCGCGAGAGCTTCGGCATCACAAACATCGCGCGCACCGACGAAGGCTACGCCTCCGCGACGGCCGGCGAGGCCTCGCGCGCCGCGACGGCCGGGGGCGTGTCGCGCAGGTACCACTCGGCGTCGAGCGCGGCCTGGCAGCCGGAGCCGGCGGCGGTGATCGCCTGGCGGTAGGTGTGGTCGACGAGGTCGCCGGCGGCGAAGACGCCCGCCAGGTTCGTGCGCGTCGAGAGGCCGCTCGGTCATGACGTAGCCGTTCGTCGTCGACGCTCGACCTGCCCGCGTGACGAGCTCCGACTGCGGCTCGTGGCCGATCGCGATGAACGCGCCGGTCGCCGGCAGCTCGCGCGTCTCGCCGCTGTCGGCATGACGTCAGCCGCACCGTCGCGAGCGCGCCTTTCTCGCCGGCTGACGAACTCGTCGACGACGTACGGCGTCACCCACTCGATGTTTGCGGCCGCTCTCGCGCGGTCGAGCATGATCGCCGAGGCGCGGAACTCGTCGCGGCGGTTGACGATCGTCACTCTTCGCGGCGAACTTCGCGAGGAAGATCGCCTCCTCCATCGCCGAGTCGCCGCCGCCGACGATGACCGTCTCGTGCTCCTTGAAGAAGGCCGCGTCGCAGGTCGCGCAGTAGCTGACGCCGCGGCCGCTCAGCAGCTCCTCGCCCGGCACGCCGAGCTTCTTGTGCTGCGCGCCCATCGCGAGCACGACCGCCTTCGCGCGGTGGACCTCGTCGCCGATCCAGACGGTCTGGACGCCGCCGTCGGTCAGCTCGACTCTCGTCGCGTCGTCGGTGATGAAGCGCGTGCCGAAGCGCTCGGCCTGGTCGCGCAGCTCCTGCATCATCTCCGGACCCATCACGCCATCGCGGTAGCCGGGGTAGTTCTCGACCTCGGTCGTCTGCTGCAGCAGGCCGCCCCAGGCGAAGCCCTCGATCACGAGCGGGCGCAGGTTCGCGCGCGCGGTGTAGAGCGCCGCCGTGTAGCCGGCGGGTCCGCTGCCGATGATGATGACGTTCTCGAGCGTCTGCCATGGAAGCTCCGTTCGAGGTTCAATACTTCACAAAGTATAGCGCGCCCGACGTCAGGCTGGCGACACCCTGCCGCGCCACTGTTGCACGCGCCGGCGCAGCTGGAAGTAGGCGATCACGCCGGGGATCGACGGCAGCCAGAAGGCGAGCAGCCGGTAGGACAGCACCGCGAGCACGGCGAGGCCGGCGTCGACGCCGAAGGCGGCGAGCGCGCCGATCATCCCGCCGTCGACGCCGCCGATCCCGCCCGGCAGCGGCAGCAGGTTGCCGAGCATCCCGACGAAGAAGGCCTGCACGAGCACGGCGAGCGGCGGCGGCTCGCCGAACGCGTGGAAGGCAGCCCACAGGACGCCGACGTTGAACGCCCACCAGGTGATCGCGCCGATCATCGCGAGGTCCGGATGCAGCGCCTTGCGCAGCGCGAAGCGCATGCCGCCGCGCATCGAGGCGGGCGCGAGCGCGAGCGGCGCAGCCAGCGCGCAACGCGCGGGCGCTGCAGCGCGAGCCGCTCGATCCGCTGCTCGATGTCCTCGGGCACAGTGAGAGCGCGAGCACGCCGACGATCCCGCGACGCCGGCGATGATCGCCGGCAGCACCGTCAGCCGCGAACGGCGCCGACCCGTGGAAGAAGCCCGGTCCGCAGCCCGATGCCGCAGATCAGCATCGCCCCGACGTAGACGCCGTAGAGCAAGACGAGGAAGGCGATCATCCGCTCGGCCACCTCGCGCCGCCCCATCCCCGAGCGCCGCAGCGCCCACGCCGTCAGCGCGACGCCGCCGGCGCCTGCCGGCCGCGAACAGCCGCGTCGCGGCGAGGCTCGCCATCGTGATCAGGTAGCTGTCGCCATGCGTGAGCGGCGAGCCCGGCGGCACGTGGATGCCGTGGAACAGCGCGACATAGCTGGCGATCGACAGCAGCTCGAAGCGCGAGCGCCGCCGCAAGCCAGATGCGATCGCCGTGCGAGACGTGTCTCGGCGGCTTCCTTCACGCCGCCGATCTGCGGCAGCACGAAGTAGAGGAAGGCGAGCGAGGCGAGCACGAAGACGGACGAACGCGATCATCCGCCGGCGCGTGAAGACGACGCGCGGCATCTCCTCGTCGTCGTCGGCCTCCGGTGACTGCGCATTCGGCTCGGTCACGGGCGCGGTCGGGTCGATGTCGAGCGGCGGGCGGACGGTGCGCTCGTCGGCCGGCTCGGAGGCCATCCGGCGGCTCACGCCCGCGCCCGCGCTTCGAGCGCCTGCACGGCGCGTGCGCCCCGCAGGACAGCGGGTGTGGCGGCCGGCGCGAGCGCGCCGCACGCCCTCGGTCAGCGCAAGCCCGGCGAGCAGGTCGATCACGTAGTGCTCGCCGAGGTAGACGAGCGCGAGCCCGAGCGTCCCGGCGTAGGCCCAGCCGATGGCGCCTTCGACCGGCCCGACTTCCGAAAGGAGGTGGGCGGCGTTCACGGAAGTGGCGAAGTGCAGCGACGGCATTGCAGCCAGTGGGTTGCCTCCGAGCAAACTGTAGAGCGGCCCCCAGCGGTCCTTCCAAAACTGCTCCCCGTACTCGATCATCATCCGTCGCACGGGGGTCGAGTCGTGGTCGCCGAGGTGACCGTTCGCCGCCGCGTACCAGGGCGGCGCAGTCGGCACCAGCCAGTAGACGACCGCGCCGAGATCGAAGACCGCATACGTCAGCGCGGCAGCGCGGCCGAAGCGCTCGCGCCGGCGCACGAGCACGTAGGCGGTCGCCGAGTGCGGGATCAGGAACCACAGCCAGTGGGTCCACACGAGCACCTTCTCGCCGCGCCGCATCGCGCCACGCTCCGACAGGCGGCGCTGCAGGCGCAGCGTCGGCGGCACGCCGAGGCCGAGCACGGTGTCGACCTTCACCGGGTAGTCGATCTTCACGCGCCGCCGCAGCGCCTCGGGATCGTCGTGCGGCATCTCGTAGGCGGCGACGTACGCCCACATCTGCAGCGCGCAGGTCATCACGTCGCGCGCGCGACTGCGCGGCAGCGCGACGCAGAGCGCCACGGGAGCGGCAGCAGCGGTCGCGAGCACGGCCGGCTTCGGCAGCTCCACGCGCCGGCGCAGGATCGGCGCAGCGACGCCGGCAGCGACGACTGCCCACGCTGCCGTTCGAATGGCGCTCGACTTCCGCAAAGCGCGCGCAGTATATGTGCGTCCCGCGTGCGCCCCCTGCGCTCGCCTGCGCATCGCACGCTGCGGGCACATAGGATCGCGCCCATGAGCGACTACGAGCTGGTGCACGCGTACGAGACGGTCAACCTCCACCGCGCAGGCGGCGCGGCGCGGATCGAGCTGAACCGCCCGGAGAAGCGCAACGCCTGGGACGCGACGCTGTCACGCGACCTGAAGGCGGCGCTCGCGCACGTCGAATCCGACGACGACCTGCGCGCCGTGCTGCTGACCGGCGCCGGCAAGGGCTTCTGCTCCGGTGCCGACCTGTCGGCCGGCTTCGACCCGACGCCGAGCGGTCATCCCAACCTCCAGCACTCGCTGCGCGAGCGCTACCACCCGGTCATCACCGGCCTGCGCAACTTGCCGAAGCCCGTCGTGACCGCCGTCAACGGAGCCGCCGCCGGCGTCGGCTGCTCGCTCGCGCTCGCCGGCGACCTCGTGCTCGCAGCCGAGTCCTCTTACTTCCTGCTCGCGTTCGTGAACATCGGGCTCGTCCCCGACGGTGGCTCCTCGGCGTTCATCCCCACCCGCGTCGGACTCGCGCGCGCGACCGAGATGGCGATGCTCGGCGAGCGGATCGGTGCCGCGCAGGCGCTCGACTGGGGTCTCGTCAACGCAGTCCATGCCGACGACGAGCTGCTGAGCGCTGCCGACGCGCTCGTCGCGCGCCTCGCCGCCGGCCCGACGCTCTCGTACGCGGGCGCGAAGCGCCAGCTCAACGCGTGGTGCTTCCCCGGCCTCGACGAGCAGCTCGAGCTCGAGGCGACGATCCAGCAGGAGCAGGCCGAGACCGCCGACTTCACCGAGGGCGTGACCGCCTTCTTCGCGAAGCGGCCGGCCGACTTCCAGGGTCGATGACTGACCCGTCGGCCGACGAAGCGTGGCGTCCCGCCGTCGCATGAGTAGAATCGGCGCCGCCTTGCGACCTGCGTCCCCTCTCCCCCGCCGCCTGACCGTGGCGTTCCTGCTCGCGCTTGCCGGTTCGGCCGTCTTCGCCAGCAGCGCCTTCGCCGGTCTCATCACGCCGGAGTCGGGTGGATCGCCGAACGCCGATCAGATCTCCTCGCTCTACAAGATCATCCTCTACATCGCGATCGTCGTCTTCGTCGTCGTCGAGGGCGCACTGCTCTACTCGGTCGTCAAGTTCCGCGCGAAGAAGGGCCGCGTTGCCGCCCAGATCCACGGCAACACGCGCCTGGAGATCTCCTGGACCATCGGCGCAGCGGTGATCCTCGTCGCGCTCGCGGCGATCACCTTCTCGAAGCTCAGCTCGATCCAGAACCCGCCGAACAGCGACGCCAACGGCGTCCTCAGCGCCTCGATCGACAACCCGACGCCGCCGAACGGCCACAAGCTCACGATCTGCGTGACGGGCCGCCAGTACATCTGGCGCTACACGTACGGCAAGAGCTGCGACGCGAACGGCTTCGGCGTGCCGTACTCCTACCAGGAGATGGTCGTGCCCTCGAACACGACCGTCGTGGTCGAGCTGCAGGCGACCGACGTGATCCACTCCTGGTGGATCCCCAAGCTCGGCGGCAAGTCCGACGCGGTGCCGGGCTACAAGAACTACACCTGGTTCAAGGCGCCGAAGCCCGGCGTCGTCTACAAGGGCCAGTGCGCCGAGCTCTGCGGGCGCAACCATGCAGACATGACCGCGCGCGTGCGCGTCGTCTCGCCGGCCGCGTACCAGACCTGGCTCGCCGCGCAGAAGCAGGCGATCACCGCTGCCAACCAGCAAGCGCTCCAGCTGCACAAGCAGCTCGCGAGCGACGGCGACCTCTAAGCCCAACCCGGCACCCGCAAGCAAAGGACCCGACAGCGACCATGGCCACCACCGCTCCCGCACTGCGCCCAGTGCCCCAGGTGATCGCCCACGAGGTCAAGGCCGAGCCGACGCGCGCACGGTGGACCGAGTGGCTCACGACGACCGATCACAAGAAGATCGGGATCCTCTACATCGTCACGACCTTCGCCTTCTTCCTGATCGGCGGCGTCGAGGCGCTGCTGATGCGCATCCAACTCGGGGTGCCGAACAACAACTTCCTCACCCCCGAGCACTACAACGAGCTCTTCACGATGCACGGGACGACGATGATCTTCCTGTTCGTCGTGCCGATGATGGCGGGCCTCGCGAACTACTTCCTGCCATTGATGATCGGCGCCCGCGACATGGCCTTCCCGCGCCTGAACGCGCTGTCGTACTGGCTGCTGCTGTTCGGCGGGCTCGTCTTCTACTCCTCCCTGCTGTGGCAGCCGCCAGAGGCCGGGTGGTTCAGCTACACGCCGCTGTCGAGCGCGCTCTACACGCCGAGCGGAGGCCAGGACGCCTGGATCTACCTGATCCACATCACCGGCATCTCCTCGCTCGTCGGCGCGATCAACCTCTACGCGACGATCGTGAACATGCGCGCGCCGGGCATGAGCTGGGGCCGCATGCCGCTGTTCGTGTGGGCGATCCTGATCTACGCGCTGCTGCTGATCCTCGCGCTGCCGGTGATCGCCGGCGCCGTCACGATGCTGCTGACGGACCGCCACTTCGGCACGCACTTCTTCGACCCGAGCCAGGGCGGCTCGCCGCTGCTGTGGCAGCACCTGTTCTGGTTCTTCGGGCACCCCGAGGTCTACATCATGATCCTGCCGGGCTTCGGGATCATCTCGGAGGTCCTGCCGGTCTTCGCGCGCAAGCCGATCTTCGGCTACAAGGCGATCGCCGCCTCGACCGCCGTGATCGCCTTCCTGGCGGTGCTCGTGTGGGCCCACCACATGTTCGCGACGCCGCTGCCGACCGTCGTGCTCGGCTTCTTCATGCTGTCGTCCTTCCTGATCGCCGTCCCGACCGGCGTGAAGATCTTCAACTGGATCGCGACGCTGTGGCGCGGCTCGATCGTGATGGCGACACCGATCTACTTCGCCGTCGGCTTCATCGCGGTCTTCGTGATCGGCGGCATCACCGGCATCTTCCTCGCAGTCTTCCCGGTCGACTGGCAGCTGACCGACACGTACTTCGTCGTCGCGCACTTCCACTACGTGCTGATGGGCGGCTCCGTCTTCACGATCTTCTGCGGGCTCTACTACTGGTATCCGAAGATGACGGGCCGGATGCTGAGCGAGCCGCTCGGCAAGGCCTCTTTCTGGCTGATGTTCGTCGGCTTCAACCTGACCTTCCTCGTGCAGCACGCGGCAGGTCTGTCGGGCATGCCGCGGCGCGTCTACCAGTACCCCGCGCACTCCGGCCTGACGCTCTACAACCAGATCTCGACGGTCGGCTCGTTCGTGCTCGGCCTCGGGATCCTGCTGTCGGTGATCAACTTCGTGCGCAGCCTCCAGAAGGGCGCCGTCGCGGGTCCGGATCCGTGGAAGGCCAACACGCTCGAGTGGTTCACGACCTCGCCGCCGCCGGCGAACAACTTCGACACGATCCCGCGCGTGCGCTCGGTCGAGCCGATGAAGGACATCCGCCGCCAGGTGGAGCGTCAGAGCGGCATCGGCCACGAGGCGCCAGCCCCGCAGCCGGCCGTCACGGCGTAGGCTTCGTTGCGCGTGGAAGCCTCGCGCCTCACCCCCTCCGTCAAGCCGGCGCTCGCCGTCGGCGGCGTGCGCCAGCTCGTCGCCGACTACGTGACGATGACGAAGCCGCGCGTCCAGCTGCTGCTGCTGCTGAGCACCGTCGCGACGATGGAGGTCGCCGGCAGCCCCTCGCTCGGGCTGATCCTGCTGACGCTGCTCGGCGGCGCGCTGTCGGCCGGCGGCGCCGGTGCGGTCAACCACTGGTACGACCGCGACATCGACCTGAACATGGCGCGCACCGCCACACGCCCGGTCCCTTCCGGTCGCGTCTCGCCACGTGCAGCGCTGACGTACGGGATCGTGCTCGCCGTCCTCTCGTTCGCCGAGCTGACGCTTGCCGTCAACGTCACCGCCGCCTTCCTGGCGCTCGGCGGCTTCCTCGGCTACGTCTTCGTCTACACGCTCTGGCTGAAGCGCACGACGCCGCAGAACATCGTCATCGGCGGCGCCGCCGGGGCCGTCCCGCCGCTCGTCGGCTGGGCCGCGACGCGCGGCTCGCTCGACCCGGCTGCGCTCTACCTGTTCGCGATCGTCTTCTACTGGACGCCGCCGCACTTCTGGGCGCTCAGCCTGCTGATGAAGGGCGAGTACGAGAAGGTCGGGATCCCGATGCTGCCGGTCGTGCGCGGCGAGCGCGAGACGCGGCGCCAGATCCTGCTCTACAGCGGCCTGCTCGTCGCCGTCACGTTCCTGCCGTTCGCCGGACGGCTGTTCGACGGCATCTACGCGATCTCCGCCGCCGTGCTCGGCGCGATCTTCCTTGCATTCGCGCTGCGGCTCCAACGCCGGCCGCTGCCCGACGACAGCTCCGACCGCCGCGCAGCCCTGCGGCTCTACCTCTACTCGTTGCTCTACCTCGCGCTGCTGTTCGTCGCGATGGTGGCCGACGTGAAGCTCTGACACCGCCCCCTGTCGTAGACTCCCCGAGGATTCTCATGGACCGTCGTCTCGCACGCAAGAACATCCGCTCGGCGCTGATCGCCGGCGCCGTCTGCATCGTCATGTTCGGCATGTCGTTCCTCGCCGCGGCGATCTACATCCAGTAGCGATGAGCGCTCCCGAGCACGACACCCCGCCCGTCGGCGAGGAGATCCACCTCCCCGGCCCGAGCATGCTGCCGATCCTCAACGCGCTCGGCCTCACGCTCGCCATCGTCGGCATCACGCTCGGCACGATCTTCATCGTCGTCGGCGGCATCCTGTTCGCCGTCACGACCTACAAGTGGATCGCCTCGACGCGCCGCGACATCGCGGCCCTCCCCCCCGAGCACTAGCCCGGCGGCCGCAACTCGCGCCTGGCGGCGTCCTCGGTCGCTCACCTGCGAGTGCAGGCGACGCTCCCTGCGTCCTGGCCAGGCACGACTTTCGCCTCGCCGGATCTAGCGCTCGACAGCCAGTGGTACTTCGCACACAGCGCCGTCGGCTGTCCATACTCGGACGACGTCGCGCATCGACAGCACGCCGGCGAGCTCGCTGCCGTCGATCACGATCAGGTGGCGGAAGCCGCCGCGGACCATTTCGCAGGCGGCGCGCTCGAGCGACCAGTCGGGTGCTGCGAACACGAGCGTGCTCGTGAGGTGATCGCCCACGAGCTCGCTGTCGGGATCGAGCCCGCGCCCGATCGCGGCGAGCACGTCACGCTCCGTCAGCAGCCCTGGACCGGGCTGCTCGGCGTCGAGCACGATCGCCGAGCCGACGTTGCGCTCGTGCATCAGGCGGGCTGCCTCGCGCAGCGTGTGCCCCGGCCCGACGGTGAGCGAGGTCTCCGACATTCCCTCACGAACCTCCATCGCCACCTTCTCCCTTCTCGCTTGCACTGCTTGCAACAATTGTCTCTATCATAGTCCTCGGACCGCCGGCAAGGGGAAGCAGGAGCGGACTCAGATGGCTCACACGATGCACACAGGATGAGCGCGCCGATGCGCCAGCTTCTGGCGCGCAGGCGCTCGTCGCGAACCAAATGCGCAGTTTTTACGTATGTATAGATGCTTATGCAACGTCCAGGAACAGTCCGGCACCGGACCCAGCTGTACACCGAAGCGATGCGCATCGTCGAGGCCGAGTACGCATCCGACCTCGAGCTCGACGACATCGCTCGTCGCGTCGCGTCCTCGCGTCGTCAGCTCCAGCGCGCATATGCGGAGATCGGCGGCACGACCTTCCGTGAGCACCTCACGCGAGTGCGCATGGAGCGCGCCGCGGCCTTGCTCGCGAACGGCTCGTTGACCGTCCGCGAGGTCGCGCGCCGCGTCGGCTATCGCCAGCCTGCACAGTTCGCGAAGACGTTCCGCCGTCATCTCGGCAGCGTCCCGTCGGCGTACCGCGCCCGCGCTCGCCACAGCGCGACGCTGGTCCAGCGCGCCGCCTGAGGGCGGCCCTCGAGGCGGCGGCCGCGCCTCCCCTCGCGCGGCTGCCGTCCGTGCGCGAGCGCTTGCGAGCACGCACTCCCACCGCGCGGGTTTGCGCTCCGTCGCACGTGTCACGTAGGATCCCGCGCCGGAGAACTTTGAGGGTGCTCAGGACAGGATCCAGCGGTGCGTAAGCACCCCATCATCCAAATGGTGATCATCGGCGCAGTCGCGTCGGCGATCGGCATCGTGATCGCGTTGACGATCCATTGGTTCCCGGCCGACGCCGCGAAGCAGGACGCGCCGATCGACACGCTCTACGACGTGCTGATGATCGTGTCGGTGCCGATCTTCGTGCTCGTCATGACGGTGATCCTCTACTCCGCCTACGCGTTCCGCATGCGTCCCGGCCAGGAGCTGGAGGACGGCGCGCCGATCCACGGCAACACGCGGCTCGAGGTCTTCTGGACGGCGATCCCGGCGATCATCCTCGTCTCGCTCTGCAGCTACGCGTACTCGGTCCTGCACACGATCGAGAAGACGAAGAAGGACGAGCTGGTCGTGCACGTGAAGGGGATCCAGTTCGCCTGGAGCTTCACCTACCCGCAGGCGCACGGTGCGCCGATCGTCTCGAACCAGCTGTACCTGCCGAAGGATCGCCCGGTCCGCTTCGACGTCACGACCGACGACGTCATCCACTCCTTCTGGGTGCCGGCCTTCCGCATGAAGACGGACACCGTCCCCGGCATCGTGACGCGCGTCCGCGTCACCCCGACGAAGCTCGGCCACTACCCCGTCGTCTGCGCCGAGCTGTGCGGCCTCGGCCACGCGGTCATGCGCTCGACGGCCTATGTGATGACGCCGGCTGCGTTCAGCCATTGGCTCACGACGAAGCGCGCCCCGGCCCCCCCAGCGGCCGCCGGCGGTGGTGGCGGCGCGGCGAATCCGACGCAGCTCGCGGCGCTCGGCAAGCAGACGTTCACCGGCGCTGCAGGCTGTGGTGCCTGCCACACGCTCGCGGACGCCGGCACGAGCGGCACGACCGGCCCGAACCTCGGCAAGTCCCTCAAGGGTCAGAGTCAAGACGAGATCCGGGAGTCGATCGTCTCGCCGAATGCGAAGATCACCTCTGGGTACCCCGGAAGCGTGATGCCGCCGAACTTCGCACAGACACTTGCCAAGCAGCAGATCGACGGCCTCGTGGCCTACCTGTCAAAGGCGTCCAAGTGACCGAGGAGGCTCGCCGATGACCGCAAAGCTCCGCACGGCCGGGTGGTATCGAGCCGGGCTGTATCGCGCTGCTCGGTCTCGCGTTCGCGTTCGTGATCGTCGGCCTCGGCCGCACGGCGATGCACTTCCCGCGCGCCTGGAGCGACGGCACGGCGATCACGACGGTGGCGCTGCTCGGCGTCCCGCTGTTCTTCCTCGTCGGGCTCGGTGCCTTCGACTACTGGTTCTACTGGGCCGCCGGGCGCCCGAGCCGCCCCGAGGACCACTCCTCGCACGGAGCGACGAGCTGGAAGGACTACTTCCGCGTGAACACCGATCACAAGGTGATCGGGATCCAGTACATCTGCTCGTCCTTCTTCTTCCTCTTCGTCGGCGGCCTGATCGCGATGCTGATGCGCGCGGAGCTGGCCCAGCCGGGGATGCAGTTCGTCAGCACCGAGCAGTTCAACGGGCTCTTCTCGGTCCATGCTGCATTGCTGATCTTCCTGTTCGTGATCCCGGTCTTCGCCGGCATCGCGAACTTCGTCATCCCGCTGATGATCGGCGCGCCGGACATGGCCTTCCCACGCCTGAACGCGCTGTCGTTCTGGCTGCTGCCGCTCGCGGGCCTGATGATGATGGCGAGCTTCCTCGCCCCCGGCGGCGCGTTCGCGACCGGCTGGACTGCCTACGCACCGCTCTCGACGACAGGTGCCGATGGGCCAGCTGTTCTTCACCGTCGCCGTGCAGCTCGCCGGTGCCTCCTCGATCGCCACCGCGCTGAACTTCCTCGTGACGATCATCACGATGCGCGCTCCGGGCATGAGCTTCTTCCGCATGCCGCTGCTCGTGTGGGCGAACTTCTCGACCTCGCTGCTGGTCGTGATCGCCACGCCGTTCATCGCCGCCTCGCAGTTCTTCGTGCTGCTCGAGCGGGCGCTCGGCTTCCAGTTCTTCGACGCGTTCGTCGGGGCCGGCAAGGACGGGAGCGTGCTGATGTACCAGCACGTCTTCTGGTTCTACTCGCACCCGGCCGTCTACATCATGATGCTGCCGGGCTTCGGGATCATCAGCGAGGTGCTGTCCGTCAAGGCGCGCAAGCCGATCTTCGGCTACCGCATGATGGCGTTCTCGCTGCTCGCGATCGTCATCCTCGGCTTCACCGTCTGGGCCCACCACATGTTCGTCTCGGGCATGCAGGGCTGGATCCGCGTGCCGATGATGATCACGACCGCGATCATCGCCGTCCCGACCGGCATCAAGATCTTCTCGTGGCTCGCGACGCTGTGGCGCGGCGTGCTGCACCTCGACACGCCGATGCTGTTCGCGCTCGGCTTCCTCACGACCTTCACGCTCGGCGGCATCAGCGGCGTGATGCTCGCGATGATCCCGTTCGACATCCACGTCTCGGACACGTACTTCATCGTCGCCCACATCCACTACGTGCTGTTCGGCGGCTCGCTGTTCACGATCTTCGCCGGGATCTACTACTGGTTCCCGAAGATGACCGGGCGGATGTTCGACGAGCGGCTCGGCAAGATCCACTTCTGGTGCACGTTCGTCTTCTTCAACCTGACGTTCGGCCCGATGCACGTGATCGGCATCCAGGGGATGCCGCGCCGTGTCGCCGACTACGCGCACCAGTGGGCCGGGATGAACCTCGCGATCTCGATCGCGAGCTTCCTGCTCGGCCTCAGCATGCTCGTCTTCCTCTACAACATGGTCGTGAGCTGGCGGCTCGGGCCGCGCGCTGCAGCGAATCCGTGGCGGGCCCTGACGCTCGAGTGGCAGGTCTCCTCGCCGCCGCCGATCTTCAACTTCGACGCGATCCCGACGGTCGTCGGCGGCCCGTACGAGTACGGCGTGCCCGGCGCCGTGCACGGGATCTTCCAGTCACCGGCCGAGGCGAAGCCGCATGCCGGCAGCGTCGCGACAGCCCCGACCACGGAGTAGGTGAAGCGCATGGCGAACGTCCTTGTCGTCGCGAATGACACGCATGGCGGCCGCAGCCTGATCGACGCGATCCAGGCCCGTGCCGCGGCCGGCGACGCGAGCTTTGTCGTGATCGCTCCGCAGGAGAAGCCGAACTCCGGGATGGTCATCTACGACGAGGCGGTGCGCGACGCTGCCCAGCACCGCGTCGAGTCGACGCTCGCCGCCCTGCGCGAGCACGGCATCGAGGCGCGCGGCGACGTGATGGACCCTGACCCCTTCAACGCGACGCTCGACGCGGTGCGCGAGTACGCGATCGACGAGATCATCGTCTCTACCCACCCCGAGACGCGCTCCGGCTGGATGCGCCGCGACCTGATCGAGCGCGTCGAAGAGGCGACCGGCCTGCCCGTCCAGCATGTCGTCGTCGATCTCGACGCCGACCGCGCCGAGGCGACGCACACGCTCGTGCTCGCCAACCAGACGGCCGGCGGTGAACCGCTCTTCGCAGAGCTGAAGCAGCGCGCCGCAGACGGGCATCACCGCTTCACCGTGATCGTGCCGCAGGACGGCGGCGAGGGCCGCCACACCGCCGAGGCTCGCGCACGGCTCGACGCGCTGCTCGCACGGCTGCACGCCGAGGACATCCCCGCGACCGGCGGCATCGGCGACCCGGATCCCTACACCGCGGTCATGAACGCGCTGCAGTTCTACCGCGTCGACGAGATCGTCATATCGACGCTGCCGAAGATGCGCTCGCGCTGGCTGCGCAGCGACCTCGTCGAGCGCGTGAAGCGCGCGACGGCCGCGCCGGTCGAGCATGTCGTCGTCGACCTTGCCGGCGCCGACGCCGGAGCGAAGGCCGCCTGATGGAGGCATCCGCCGCATCGCTGCACGGAGCCGCCGGCCACGCCGGCGAGCACGAGCACCACGGTCCGCCGGAGGCGCACCGCAGCTCACGCGTAGAGCCGCAGACGCTCGGGATGCTGCTGTTCATCATCTCCGAGATCATGGTCTTCGGGGCCTTCTTCACTGCCTACTTCTTCATCCGGGTCGTGAACGACAACCCGTGGCCGGCTGTCGGCACCGAGCTGCCGAAGATCGTCGCGGGCTTCAACACGGCGATCCTGCTGTCGTCCTCGATCACGCTGCACTGGGCCCTCGTGTCGGTCAAGAAGGGCAACCGGGCCGGCGTGAAGGCCGGCATGCTGAGCACCTTCCTGCTCGGCGTGACGTTCCTGTTCGTGCAGATCAACGAGTACGTGCACATCGGCTTCGCGCCTGCGAACAGTGCTCAGGCATCGATCTTCTTCGGCCTCACGGGCCTGCACGGAGCCCACGTCTTCATCGGGCTCGTGCTGCTCGCGATGGTCAACGTGCGCGCCTTCCGCGGGCATTTCTCGGCCGAGGAACACCGCGGACTCGAGATCCCCGGGATCTACTGGCACTTCGTCGACGTGATGTGGGTGATCGTGTACACCACGGTCTACCTGCTGTAGGAGCAGCACCCTGTGCTGAACCCGCTGCGCTCCGAGGAAGAGGCCTTCCGCGCGCTGGTCTACGTCGCCGGCGTCGTGATCGCGATCACCGCGATCGTGCTCGTCGTGCGCGCACTTACATGAGCGCGCCCTCCGCGGCGCGCACGCGCAACGATTGAGCGCGTGCGGCTCGCGTTCGATCCCGTCGTCCTCGCCATGCTGCTGCTCGCCAGCGCGCTCTACCTGCGCGCACTGGGGATCGTGCGCCGGCGTGGGCTGCGGATCTCGCGTGCGCAGCAGACCTGCTGGTGGATCGGCATCGCGCTGCTGTGCATCGCACTCGAGGGGCCGCTCGACGCGTACGACAGCTCGCTGCTGAGCGCTCACATGGCCCAGCACCAGCTGCTCGGCGACCTCGCCGCTCCGTTCCTGCTCGCGGGCCTGCGCGCGCCACTGCTGCTGTTCTACCTCCCCCGCCCTGCGCTCGTGCTGCTCGCGCGCCGGCACGGGCTGCGCCGCGTCTTCCGCGTGCTGCGCCGGCCGCTCGTGGCGCTGCCGCTCTACGTGGTGGCGGTGTACGGCTGGCACACGACCACGCTGTTCGTCGGCGCGTTGCACCACCCGCTCGTGCACGCACTCCAGCACGAGTCCTTCCTCGCCGCGAACCTGCTGCTGTGGTGGTCCGTGCTCGAGCCCTCGCGCCAGCGCATGAGCGGCGGGCTGTGGAAGATCGGCTACGTCTTCGCGGCGCGGATGTCGACGATGTTCCTCGGGATGGTCTTCATCTTCTCGCGCGGCGTCCTCTACGAGGGCGGCTACGGGCGCGGCGCACGCGAGGGCATCTCGGCCTTCTCCGACCAGCGGACGGCTGGCGGCATGATGATGAGCCTCGACATCGTGATCGTGGCCGTGGCCGCCTGCTGGTTCTTCTACTCGGCCTCACGCGAGTACGACCGCGGCGAGGGCGCCCGGCTCGCCGAGGAAGGCGCTGCGGCCCGCGAGGCCGCCCTCAGCGGACGGTGAGCGTTCCCTGCATGCCACCCGCGCGGTGGCCCGGCAGCGTGCAGTAGAACGTGTAGGTGCCCGGCTTGAGGTTCGCCGTGACCTTCGAGACGCCGCCACCGGAGACGACAGCACCGGTACCGACGACCGCACCGTTCGTGCCTTGCTGGATCGCGATGTCGTGCGGCGTCCCAGACTTGTTCTGCGAGTCGATCTCGATCGCACCGGCGGTCGCCGTCGCGGCGCTCGCCGTGTAGGCGAGCTGCCCGCTCGGGTCGGCGTCGATCTGCAGTTTGCCGCCCTGTGCGGCAACCGGCTTCTTCGACACCGACTTGACTGCAGCTGCGAGCGCGCCGCTGTCCTGGCCGGGCCGGGCAGCCGCGTACTCGACGTAGGCGGCGACGTCGTCGGCCTGCTGGCCGGTGAACAGCTTCGCCGGCATCTTGCCCGAGATGTTCGGGTAGAGGATCTGCTGCTTCACGACGCTGCGGATCACGTCGCGCTTGAAGCCTTCGGCGAGCGACTGGGAGAAGGCGTCGTCGAGATCCGGGCCTACGTTGCCCTTCGTGCCGGCGCGGGCGAGCGTGTGACAGGCACCGCACTTCTGCACGAACAGCTGCTTGCCGTGGACCGCGTCGCCGCGGTCGCCCTTGACGTTTCCGCCGCAGCCCGAGGCCGCGATCAGCGCCGCTGCAGCCACCGTTGTCGCAGCGACTGCCGTCGCTCTCCGCACGATCCCAGACGTCATCTCCGGCGCGATGGTATCCCAGCACGCGGCCGACATGCCACCTCTTACGCTCGGGCGCGCGCCTCGATCGGCGCCAAAGCGTCGATATTCCCCTTCGCAGCGGCGATCACGACGTCCGCTACGTGCTCCCACGACCACTGCTCGTGTGCCGTCTCGGCGAGTGCCGCGCGCGTCTGCTCCCGCAGCGCGGGTGCGGCGCCGAGCCAGGCGAGCAGCCGCGCGGCGATCGCGCGGACCGGGTCCTCTTCCCCGTCAAGCGAGAACGTGAGCCAGGGGCGCGCGGCCGCTGGCACGTGCTCGGCGAGCACCTCGGCGACCTCTGCGAGGCCGCTGTGCGCCGCGCAGAGTGGCAGCGCCCCGCATGCGGCAGCCTCGGCCGCGACCATCCCGAACGCCTCCGGGAACGTGCTCGGGACGACGAGCGCCTCGCAGGCCGGCAGCAGCTCGGCGAGCTCGTCATGGTCGAGCCGGCCGGTCAGCAGGACGCGCTCGCGCAGGCCGCGCGCGGCGGCGAGGTACGCCGTCCGCTCCGTCTCTCCGAGACTGTCGAGGAAGGCGCGCAGGTAGGTCAGCGGCTCGCTTGCGCGGTCGGCGTCGGCGTCGGCGTCGCGCTCGGCCGCCCGCCCGGCCGTGACGATCGCGTCGAGCGTCGCCGTGTCGCCGTCGGCGAGCGCAGCCAGCAGACGCTCGAGCGTCGCGCCGTAGGCGCCGAAGCCGACGATCACGAGCCGCGCGCGCGGCTGCGCGGCCAGCACGAGCGGCCACGCTGCCAGCAGCAGGTCGACCCCCTTCGAGACGATCAACTTGCCGACGAACGCGACGAGCGGGTCCTCGCCGCTTGCCGCGATCGTCGCGAGCGCGTCGGCGGCGGCCTGCCCGTCGCGCGCGAACGAGGAACCGGCGGTGGTGGCGTCCGCGGCTGCCGGCGCGCTCCCCGCTGCCGGCGAGGCCGGCGCGAGCGTCGCTCCACCGTCCGACACCGTCGGCGCGCGCGCTGCAAGCGCCTCCGCGAGCCGCGCGACCCCGGCCCGCGCTGCATCAGGCGCGCGCGGCGCGAAGCGCGCGACGTCGACACCGGGCGGGACGAGCCGCGTGCGCACCGGCAGCTCAGGGTCGTCGAGCGCGGCCCACAGGCTCTCGGCTACGTGCCGCGAGCCGACGAGCACGGCCTTCGCCGGCGCAAGCCCCTCGCGTGCGGCCGGCAGGAAGCGCGGGTGCGGCTTGACGACATACTCCAGCGCGCTGCCGTGGATCTTCACCGCGTACGGCACGTCGCCATCGGCGAGCGCCCGCGCGAGCACGAGCGGTCCCATCACGAGGTGGTTGGCGAGCGCAGCATCCGGGCGCACGCGTGCCACGACGTCGCGCACCGCCTGCACGTTCGCTGCCACGTACGCCTCGACTTCCGCGTCGCTCAGCTCGGGGAACGGACGCGTGGCGATCCCCTCGTAGCGGTCGGCCACATAGACCGGCAACAGGCCGGCGAGCGCGGGACGGTAGACGGTGCAGCGCACCGGCTCGCGCAGCGTCCGCAGACGCAGCTCCCCGGCGTCCCAATCGCCGACGGCATCGACGAACGGGAGCCGCTCGGGCGCGCGGTCCTGGCACAGCAGGTGCACCTCGTGGCCGACCCGCACGAGCGCCGCGGCGAGATCGGCGTTGTAGACGTTCGAGCCCGTGCCTTGCAGCAGATAGCCGTGGAAGACGAGAACCCGCACGCAAGCAGACTAGATGGCGCCTCGCAGATCGGCGGTGACCCGTCGCGGCGCTGCGCCCGCCGGGAGAGCCGTTGGTAGCATGCCGCGCGTGAGAACTCATCAGCGCTACCGCATGCGGACTCCCTCGACCGGGCGCGAGATCGTGCTCGAGGCCGAGGCCGGACGCACGTACGTCGATCGCGAGACGGGCGAGCCGCTCCAGGTCGTCGCCCAGCTGCTGCCGCTCGCGCCGACGCCGTCCGAGCTGCCCTGGGCCGTCGAGAACCTGCGCGTCTGCAACTGGTGTGACCAGTTCGCACAGAAGGATCTCAACGACTGCCCGAACTGCGGCCGCCGCATGGCGCCCATCGGCGGCTAGGGTCGTCGTGTCGTCGTGGCGCGCCGGGCACATCCCCTTCTCCTGATCGCGGTCCTCGCGCTCGGCGCCCTGAGCGCCGTGAGCCTCACCGCCTGCGGTGGCGGTGGCGGCGCACCGTCGGCGCAGACGCTCGACACGCCGCCGCTGACGGTCGGCTCCGACGTGACGCTGCCGTCTGCCGGGGCGGCCACGACGCCCGCCACGACAACGACGACCGCGGCCGACACGAGCAGTGGCGACACGTCGAGCAGCAGCTCCGCCTCCAGCGGTGGCGCGACAGGCGACACCGGTGGTGACGGCACGGGCACCGGCACTGCACAGAACGGCGGTGGCGGCGCGACCGGCGGTGGCACGGGCACCACGGGTGCGGGTGGCGGCACCGGCACGACCGGTGGCGGAGGCGGAGGCGGCAGCGGGAAGTCCGGCGGCGCCTCCTACCAGAGCTTCTGTGCGCAGAACCCGGGCGCGTGCTGAGCAGCGCCCGGGCCTGAGCGACGACTTCCTACTTCTTCTTCTTCTTCGGCGCCGGCTTCTTCGGCGGCACCGGCGTCGAGATCTCGGTCGCGGTGTAGGTGAGCCGTGCCGTCTGGTAGAGGCACTTGTACTGCTGCGAGTTGCCGATCGCGAGCTGCGCGGTCTGCGTCGCGAGGTTGCTGCAGTCCGACGGACGGCTCGCGCGCCAGCCGTTCTCCTTCGGCAGGTTCACGGCAAGCACCGGCGCCCACGTCGGCACCGTCAGGGCGACGACGTCGCCCTTCTTGACCGGCAGCGACGCCTCGAGCGGGAACTGCACCGTCGTACCGAAGAACGGCTGGATGCGGAACAGCGGGCTCTGTGCGACCACGTTGAAGAAGCGCTTGGGCTTCGGGTGCAGGATCGTGATCTGCACGCGCGACGTGCCGCCGTAGGTCGAGTTGAAGAAATGGATCTGCTTGTCGTTCAGCTGGCCGAGTTGCAGGGTGAAGCCGACGATCCGGCCGTCCTGCGGCGCAGTCGTCGGATACGGGACGTTCGAGGTCCGCACCTGCAGGGACGTCGTCTTCGTGACGACGAAGCAGTTGGTGGGACAGCTTGCGGTCACGGCGTCCGGGCTGGAGCCCAGCTCGTAGACCTTTGCGGAGGAGGTGGAGGCGACGGTGCCGAGCACGCAAGCGAGCACGGCCGCGCCGATAGAGATGCGCTTCATGTAGGCATTGAACACGAGTCCGGGGCGGAAGGACCGCTCCGTGCTCAGCCGAGCAGCGCTGCCGCGGCTGTCGCGATCGCGTCGGAGTCGCCAGGCTCCGGCACCCACGGCAGCTCCAGCGGGTCGCCGATGTACCGCGGGATCACGTGAAAATGGAAGTGGAAGACCGTCTGCCAGGCAGCCGCGCCGCACGAGTTGATGACGTTGACGCCGTCGGCACCGAGCCGCTCGCGCTGCCGGACCGCGAGCCGCCGCGCGGCGAGCGCGCACGCCTGCAGGTCCTCGTCGGAGATCTCATGGAGGTCCGTTGCATGGGCGCGCGGGATCACGAGCGCGTGGCCGCGCGTCGCCGGCGAGATGTCCATGAAGGCGATCGTGCGCTCGTCCTCCTGCACGATCGTCGCGGGCAGCTCGCCGGCCACGATCTTGCAGAAGATGCAGTCACCGGGGTCCACGCGCGCAGCTTAGCGGTAGCCTGCGGCGCGACGTGACCGATCGTCGTCACCTGCGCGATGCGGTCGCCCATCTCGCGGCGATCGACCGCCCCTCGGCCTCGCCCGGCGAGCACGAGGCCGCGCAGTGGATCGCCTCGCAGCTCGCCGAGTTCGGCTGCCACGCGCGGATCGAGGAGGAGCGGGCGCACGGCGGCTACTGGTTCCCGCTCGGCGTCCCGAACGCGCTCGCGGGGCTCGCGGGGCTGCTCGCGCGTGGTCGCAGCGGACGTGATGGGCGCGGCTCCCGCGCGCTCGCGGCCGGCATCGGCGCGTTCGCTGCGGCAGCGATCTGGGACGACGTCGGCGGCGGCACGCTGTGGTTCCGCCGCGCCTTCCTGCCACGCCGGCCGACCTGGAATGTCGTCGCGCAGACGGGCGACGCGACGGCAGAGCGCACGCTCGTGTTCGTCGCCCACCACGACGCTGCGCACTGGGGCCTGCTGTTCCACCCAGGGGTGCTGCCGTTCGTCGACAAGCGCTTCCCTGGACTGCTGGAGCGGGCCGAGACCTCTCCCCCGCTGATGGCTCCGGTGTTCGCCGGCCCGTTGCTGATCGCGCTCGGCGCACTGACGCGCCGGCGGCGACTGCTGAGCGCCGGCAGCGTGCTGGCGCTCGGCTCGGCGCTGACGTTCGCGGAGATCGGCGCACGCAGCGCGGTGCCGGGCGCGAACGACAACCTCACCGGCGTCGCGACGCTGCTCGGGATCGCGACGGAGCTGGCCGAGCACCCGGTCGACGGGCTGCGCGTGCTGCTCGTCTCGACCGGCTCGGAGGAGGGCTTCATGGAGGGCATGCAGGCCTTCGCGCGCCGGCACTTCTCCGCTCTGGATCCGGCCCGCACGCATGTCGTCTGCGTCGACACCGTCGGCTCGCCGGAGCTGGCGCTGATCGAGGGCGAGGGGATGCTGCGAATGCGCGACTACCCGGACGACTTCAAGGACCTCGTCGAGGCATGCGCGCGCGATGCCGGCGTCCAACTGCGCCGCGGCCTGCGACTGCGCAACGCGACCGACGGCCTGATCGCCCTGCGCGCCGGCTACCCGAGCGTCGCGATCGGCTCCGTCAACGCGCTGAAGGTGCCGTCGAACTACCACTGGCCGACCGACACCGCAGCGAACGTCGACCACTCGACCGTCGAGGAAGCCGTAGACCTCTGCACCGCGATCGCACGCCGGCTCGCCGAAGCGCCGGACCCGAGCGTCGTGCCGCCGGCCACGTCGTCGGCCTGACGCTACTCCTCCCCCGCGATCAGCTCCATCAGCAGGCTGTCGTGCCAGCCGCCGCCGTCGGCGTCGCGCTCGGACTTGCGCATCACGCCGACGCGGCGGAAGCCGGCCTTCTCGTAGGCGCGCACGGCTGCGCGATTGTCGGTCGCCGGGTCGATCGTGATGCGGTGGTGGCGGTGCTCGTCGATCAGCAGACGCACCACCTGGCGGACGGCCTCGCTGCCGATCCCGCGCGAGTGGAGCGCTGGGTCGAGGAACAGGTCGACCGCCGCGTGGCGGTACTTCGGCTCCAGCTCCTCGCTGAACTGGATCATCCCGGCGACGGCGCCGTCGACCTCGATCGTGAAGCGCGTGGCTTCCGGCTCGTCGGTCAAAGGGAAGCCCTCGCACGGCTTGTCCCACCATTGGACGACCTCTGGGGTGCGGTGGATCCGCAGCAGCTCGGGCACGTCGGCCTCGACGAGCGCGCGCAGGATCACGCTCGGATGTGATGCGGGTGTCGCTCTGGTGTCGTCGTCGGCCATCGCTTGCGCGCCTCTCGCCGCGGGGTGCCCTGCCCAAGGCTATGCTCGCGAGGTGAGCTACACGAACCAGCAGGGACGCCAGCAGCTGCTCGACACTGTCGCAGAGGCCGCCGACGAGCTCGGCACCGCGCTGACGGCGCTCGGAGCCGCCTACGAGCAGCTGTCGGAGCGCAGCGCGGACGAGCTCGAGGAAGCGCTGTTCGGCCCCGTCCAGGTCGCCTACGGACGCACCAAGCGCGCCCACAGCGAATTCGCCGCACGCCACGCGCTCGCAAGCCGCACGTTCGCGGCACCGGATCCAGGCCATCCCTCGGCCGGCGCGAAGGGCTTCCTCGACGAGGCGGTCCAAGCGGTCGGCCGCGCCGACAGCACGCTCGGCACGTTGCAGGACTCGATGCTGCCCGTCGAGGTCGGCGACGCCGAGCTGCGCGCCTCGCTGAGCGACATCCGCGAGCACCTCACCGGCGTCTCGACCCGCGCCCGCGAGCTCGTGCGGACGCTCGGGCGCTAGTCTCGTTCTCTATAAAGATCTATTTCTAGAACACTAAGCTGTATAGTGTTTGTTATATGGAACAAGAAAGCAAGCCTTCAAGCGGAGCTTCACGCTCGGCGATGCCGACTGCGGTCCGCCGTGCGCTGCGCCACGTGGCAGACGACGTTGCCGTATGGCGCAAGCTGCGTGGGCTGACACAGGCCCAGCTCGCCAACCGCGCCGGCGTCTCGCGCGGCACGCTCGTGCGCCTGGAGAACGGCGACGGCGGGGTGAGCGTCGAGAACCTGCTTCGGATCCTGCGCGCGCTCGGCGTGCTCGACAGCCTCCCGAAGGCGCTCGATCCGTACGAGACCGACATCGGGCGCCTGCGCTCCAGCGAACAGCTCCCCCAGCGTGTGCGGCCTCGGAGTCTGGTCCGCCAGCGTGATGGCTGAACTACCACGATAAGGTTCGTCGGTGCATCAGAGCGATTCGAGCGCGCAGCGCAACGCCGAGCATCTGATCCGCGAGGAGGTCGCGACACGCGTTGAAATCGAGCTCAAAGCGCGTAGCGTGGAGTTCGCCAGTGGCGCGGTGGTGAACGTGGATGGTGTCGCTGACGACGAGTCCGTATTCGTCGAGATCTTCGCCCACCATGGTCCGTTGAAGGGCGGGCAGCGCCACAAGATCGCCACCGACGCCCTCAAGCTGATCACGATCGGACGCTCGCGACCAGCGGCGAAGCTGATCATCGCCTTCGCCGACGACGAGGCCGCGGCCTACGCTGCGAAGGGAACGTGGCTTTCGGAGGCGCTTATAACTTGGAACATCGATGTGCTCGTCGTCGACATCGATCCAGCAGTACGTGACGGAATTCGCGCTGCGCAAGTCCGTCAGGTAATGATCAATCCCAGCGCCCCCGCGACGACGGACTGACCGAACTACCCTTGCGTGCGCGCGTAGGCGATCGCCTCGTCGGCTGACGTGACCTCTCCGGCGTACGTCGCCTCCTCCAGCTCCGCGAGCAGCACACCGAGCTGCGGACCTGGCTGGATGCCGAGCGCGGTGGCCAGCTCGTCGCCGCGGATCGGGGGCTTTGGGGGTCCGCCGGCTGCGTGCCAGGCGAGCGCGGGGCCGATCAGCTCGCGCGCGAGCGTGAGGTGCTTCGCGATCGCCTCCTCGGCGTTGCGGCCGTGCGTCGCGAGACGGTCGGCGACGGACAGCAGCGTGACGTCGACCTCGACCGGGTCGCATGCCTTCAGGTAGCGGTACTCGGCGCGCCGCGACAGCGGACGCTCGCGCACGAGGAAGCCGAGCCGCAGGTGGTGGCGCGTGAGCGCCGCGACATGCGCGCGCAGGCGTTCGCTCGCGTGCAGCCGCGTGAGGATCGTGCGCGCGAGCTCGGCGCCTTGGGTGTCGTGGTGGAAGAACGTGACGCGGCCGCCGGGCAGCACGCCGCGCGTCTGCGGCTTCGCGATGTCGTGCAGCAGCGCGCCGAAGCGCAGCGCAGTCGCCGCGCGTCAGCTGGTCGGCGAGCGGCTCGGCGAGCAGCGTTGCGACCGCAGCGCCGTGCTCGGCGCCGAAGATCGCAGCCGGATCGCGTTCGAGCGCGATCGCCTCTCGCAGCACCGTGAGCGTGTGCTCGCGCACGTCGAGGTGGTGGTAGTGGCTCTGCTCGACGCCGCGGAGCGCGTCCAACTCCGGCAGGACCGCTGCGGTCGCGCCGGTCGCGTCCATCGCGGCGATGCCGGCGAGCGGGTCGGGTGACGGCGACGACGCGCTTCAGCTCGCCGAAGACGCGCTCCTGCGCGACGTCGGGGAGCGCTGCGGCATGCGTGCGCGCGGCGGCGAGCGTCTCCTCCTCGGCCGTCAGCCCCAGCTCCGCGACGAAGCGCGCGAGCCGCATGACGCGCAGCGGATCGCTCGCGAACGACGCTGCCGAGACCATCCGCAGCCGCCCTGCAGCGAGGTCCTCCCGGCCACCCGTCGGGTCGACGAGCTCGCCGCCCGCGAGCGGCTCGGCGATCGCGTTGACGGTGAAGTCGCGCTGCGCGAGGTCCTGCTCGATCGTCTCCCCGAGCAGCGGCGAGAGATCGGCCTGCCAGCCGTCACGCGTCTGCACGACGCGCCAGGCGCCGAACTGCTCGGACAGCGGGAAGACCGCAGCACGCGCGGCGCGCGCGAGCGTCCGCGCCGCAGCCTCGACGTCGCCGCCGACGGCCAGGTCGACGTCGGGCGACGGGCGGCCGAGCAGGCGGTCGCGCACGGTGCCGCCGACGAGCCAGGCCGGCGTGCCGGCGAGCGCGCCGCGGACGACGTCGAGCGGATCCTCGCCGCCGGTCACCGCGTCAGCTCCGTGCGTCGCCGGACGCGGCGCCACGCGCGACGGTCGCCGCCGGCGGCGTCGCCCCGTCGTGGTGGTACTCGCGCGTCACGCGCGCCGTCAGCGAGGTCGTGATCTCGTAGTTGATCGTGTCGATCCGCTGCGCGAGCGCCTCGGCGGTCAACCGCGCGCCGCCGTCGAGGCCGATCAGGACCGCGGAATCGCCCACGCCGCATGTCGCCCGGGTCCGGCCCGACGTCGACGGTGACGTTGTCCATCGAGACGCGTCCGACGATCGGCCGCGCGCGGCCGCCGATCAGCACCTCGCCGTTGCCCGAGAAGGCGCGGTGGAAGCCGTCGCCGTAGCCGATCGGCAGCGTCGCGATCCAGGTCGGCTCGGTCGCCGTGAAGGTCGAGCCGTAGCCGACGCTCTGCCCAGCCGCGAGCGGCTTCAGCGCGGCGACATAGGAGCGCAGCTCCAGTGCCGGCACCAGCCCGCGCGCAGCGGGGTCGGCGCCGAACGGGTCGAGCCCGTAGATCGCGATGCCGCAGCGCGCGAGGTCGAAGCGGCTCTCCGGGACCGCGAAGCGCAGCCGCGCTGTTGGCCGCGTGCAGCACCACGCTCGGGCGCCAGCCCGCGCAGACGCGCGCCGAAGGCGGCGAACTCGGCGGTCTGCGCACGCGACGCGGCGAGGTCCTCGTCGGCGCGACGGCAGGTGCGTCATCCCGCCGACCAGCTCCAGCTCGGGCGCGGCGAGCACCTGCTCGGCCAGATGCCAGCAGCGCGTCGGCGTCGCGCGTGCCGAGCCGGCCCATGCCGACGTCGAGCTTCACGTGCACGCGGATCCCCTGCACGCCGCTCGCCCGCAATGCAGCGACGAACTCGGGCGTCCAGGCGACGACGTCGGCGCGCGCGGCGAGCGCGATCGGCAGCTCCTGCGCGCTCAGCGCGCCCATCGCGAGCAGCGGTGCCGCGATGCCGGCAGCGCGCAGCTCAGCCGCCTCGTTGGCCGTCGCGACGGCGATCCAGCTCGCTCCGCCGGCAAGCGCCGCGCGCGCAGCCGGCACCGTGCCGTGGCCGTAGCCGTTTGCCTTCACGACCGCGCAGAGCGCGCTTCCCTGCCCCAGCTCCGAGCGCAGCAGCGCGCAGTTGCGCTCGATCGCCGCGAGGTCGATCCGCGCGAGCGCGCGCAGCATCCGCTACGAGACGAGCGCCTCGAGCACGTCGAGGCGCGTGAGGACGCCGACGAGGCGTCCGTCGCTCGACGACCGGGAGCCGGTTGTGGCGGCGCTCGGAGATCGTCCGGGCTGCCGCGTGGACGTCGGTGTCTGACGTCACCGTGATCGGGTTCGCCGGCATCATGTCGGCGACCGTCGAGGCGATCGCCTTCTTGACGCGCTCCTCGAACGGCTTCAGGCGGCCGAGGAAGATCTGCCCGCCGAACAGGTCGATGTGCAGCGGCAGGTGGAGGTCGCCCTCCTCGTCGCGCAGGACGAGGTCGGACTCGGTGACGATCCCGACGACGCGATCCGTCGGCGTCGACGACCGGGACGCCCGGCAGCTCGTGCTCGCGCAACGTGCGCAGCAGCACTTCGACGCTGTCCTCGCGTGCACGGCGACCACATCGCGGCTCATGATGTCTCCGACGCTCGGCATCGCGCAGCAGCCTATCGGGTGCCGCTGACGGCCGGCGTGGCCGTGACGTGCGCCGGCGACCGGCGCTACGTGCCCTGCCGACGCGCCACGGGCAGCGCCGCGAGCACGTCGTGCGCCATCGCACCCTCGACGCCGACGCGCTCGCCGACGAGACGGCCGGCGCGGCGGTGCAGCTCGACGCCGGCGCAGGCTGCGGTGAACGGCTCGACGCCACGCGCGAGCAGCGCGCCGATCACGCCGGACAGGACGTCGCCGGTGCCGGCGGTCGCGAGCGCCGGCGCGTCGCCGCGGCTGACCGCGACCGCCCCGCGCGCGCCCGGCGCGACGACGAGCGTGTCGTCGCCTTTCAGCACGACGACGGCTCCGGAGCGCCGCGACCGCCTCGCGCGCGCAGGCGAGCCGCTGCGCACGGACCTCGTCGCTCGACACGCCGAGCAGCCGCGCCAGCTCGCCGCCGTGCGGCGTCAGGACCGTCGGGGCGCTGCGCGCCGCGAGCGCATCGAAGCCTGCGCTGGCGTGCGCGTTCAGCCCGTCGGCGTCGAGCAGCAACGGCAGCGGCGCGTGCGGCCGCCAGCTCGCGTGCGAACGCAGCAGCGCCGTCAGCGCGGCCGAGCCCCGGCCCGAGCACGAGCGCATCGGCGCGCTCGCAGCGTTCGAGCACGACGTCCAGCGCCTCCGGCACGAGCGATCCGCCGTCGTCCGGCAGCGGCACGCTCATCATCTCCGCACGCCGCAGCTCGAACACCAGGTGCAGCGACGCAGCGACGAGCGCCGTGACGTAGCCGGCACCTGCACGCATCGCTCCCTCTGCCGCCAGCGACGGGGCGCCGGTGAGCCCGGTCGAGCCGCCGCAGACGAGCACGCTGCCGCCGTCGAACTTCGTCGAGCCCGCCTCGCGGCGTGGCAGGGCCTCGAGCACGCTGCCCTCGATCAGGCCGACCTCCGCGAAGCTCTCGGCCGGCTGCCCAGCCGCCCGGGATCCCGATCGGCACGACCGTCACCTCACCTGCGTGCTGCTTGCCGGGGGCGATCCAGAGGCCCGGCTTGCCGGCATGGAACGTCACCGTCGCGACCGCGCGCACGGCGGCTCCCGCGACCTCGCCGGTCGAGGCGTCGACGCCGCTCGGCACGTCGCACGCGAACAACGGGCACGCCGTCCGCAGCGGCGGCGGCCATCGCCTCGACCGCAGGCAGCCCCGCACCGCGAGGCGCGCCGCTCGCGCCGGTGCCGAGGACTGCGTCGACGATCCCCGCGACCTCCCACAGCGCACCCGCGACGAACGGCCGCGGCGGCGCTCCCGGCAGCCGCTCGAGGTTCGTGCGCGCATCGCCGGCCAGCTCGTGCGGCGAGCCGAGCAGCAGCACGTCGACCTCCCGCCCTGCATCGCGCAGCAGGCGCGCGACGACGAGCCCGTCGCCACCGTTGTTGCCCCCGCCGCAGACGACGGCGATCGGCCCTTCCGGGACGTGGCGCACGACGACGTCGGCGAGGCCGGCGCCGGCCCGCTCCATCAGCTCGATGCCGGGGATCCCGCGCTGCTCGATCGCCCAGCTGTCGAGCGCGCGTTGCGCCGCAGCGCCGGGCAGCGGCGCGAGCCAGGCGGGCAGCGGTTCGGTCCCGGAGGCCGTCACCGCTGCGACGCTACTCGACGGTGACCGTCTTGGCGAGGTTGCGTGGCTGGTCGACGTTCAGGCCGCGCAGGCGCGCCACGTGGTAGGCGAGCAGCTGCAGCGGGATGACGGCGAGCAGCGGCGCGAGCATCCAGTCGGTCGCCGGCACGGCGATCGCCTGCTCGACGTGGGCGCCGATCTCCTCGTTGCCCTCGGTCACGATCGCGATCACGTGCGCGCCGCGGACGCGCACCTCCTGCATGTTCGAGATCACCTTGTCGAGCACCGGCGAGTCGGTCGCGACGCAGACGACCGGCGTCTGCTCGTCGAGCAGCGCGATCGGGCCGTGCTTCATCTCGCCGGCCGCATAGGCGTCGGTAGCGATGTAGGAGATCTCCTTCAGCTTCAGCGCGCCCTCGAGCGCGACCGGCAGGCCGACGTGGCGGCCGAGGTAGAGGAAGAACTCCGACTGGTAGTGCGCCCGCGCGATCGCCTCGATCGCCTCGCCACCCGACGCCAGCAGCTCCGCCATGTGGTGCGGCAGGTGCTTCAGCGCGCCGACGAGCTCCGTCAGACGCTCGCGCGGGAGCGTCTCGCGCAGCTCGGCGAGCCGCAGCGCCAGCAGGTACATCGCGGCGACCTGGCTGACGAACGTCTTCGTCGCGGCGACGCCGATCTCCAGCCCGGCGCGCGTGAAGAGGACGCCGTCGGCGTCGCGCGTCGCCTGCGAGCCCATCACGTTCGTGATCGCGAGCACGGTAGCTCCGTGCTGGCGCGCGAGCCGCATCGCGGCGAGCGTGTCGGCCGTCTCGCCGGACTGCGAGATGCCGATCACGAGATCGCCCGGACCGACGACCGGGTTGCGGTAGCGGTACTCGGAGGCGACGTCCATCTCGACCGGCACGCGCGCCCACTCCTCGATCGCGTAGCGACCGATCAGACCTGCGTGGTAGGAGGTCCCGCAGGCGACGATCACGATCCGGTGGACGCCGCGCAGCATCGCGTCGTCGATCACGCCGAGATCGCCGAGGTCGACGCCATCGCCGCGCGCGGTGCGGTCGGCGACCGTTTCCGCGACAGCGTCCGCCTGCTCGTGGATCTCCTTCAGCATGAACGTCTCGTAGCCGCCCTTCTCGGCGGTCTCCGCGTCCCAGTCGATCTCGACGATCTCGCGCTCGAGCGGCGTGCCGTCGGCCGTCATGAACTCGACGCCAGAAGGCCGCATGACGACGATCTCGCCGTCCTCGATGTACTGGACCTGCCGCGTCGAGTTGAGGAATGCGGGAACCGCCGAGGCGAAGAACTGCTCGCCGTCGCCGCGGCCGACGACCAACGGGCACTCGCGGCGAGCGCCGACGAGCGTGCCCGGCTCGTCCGCGCTCATCGCGACGAAGGCGAAGTGGCCGTCGAGCTCGGCGAAGGCGGCGCGCACCGCTGCAGCAAGGTCGCCGTCGTCGTGCGCGGCGATCAGGTGGGCGATCACCTCGGCGTCGGTCTCCGAGGTGAAGACGGCGCCGTCGCCTCCGAGCCGGCGCTTCAGCGCCACGTAGTTCTCGACGATCCCGTTGACGACGATGTGGATCCGTCCCTCGCCGCCGACGTGCGGATGCGCGTTGCGTTCGCTCACGCGACCGTGCGTCGCCCAGCGCGTGTGACCGATGCCGGTGCTCGGTTCGGCGACCGCGACCGGCGCTGCGTCCTGGTGCTCGCGCGCAGCGGGACCCGGGTTCGCCGCAAGCGCCGCGCGCAGCGCGTCGAGATTGCCTACCGCGCGGACGGAGTCGACGCGGTCGCCGTTCAGGACCGAGATCCCGGCGCTGTCGTACCCGCGGTACTCCAGCTTCTCCAGCCCCGCGAGCAGCAGCTCACGAGCGGGACGGGCACCAACGTATCCGACGATGCCGCACATGGCTGCAACCCTAGCGGGCTGCTGCGGCTGCCGTCTCGGCAAGCGCCACGAGCCGGCCGCAGGTCGCGTCCGCCTCCTGCTCGCTCGGCGCCTCGACCATCACGCGCAGCAACGGCTCGGTGCCGGAGGCGCGCACGAGCACGCGCCCGCGGCCGGCGAGCGCATCCGTTTCGCGTTCGATCGCGCTGCGCATCTCGGCTCCCTCGGCAGCGCGTTCGACTGCGGCACGATCGTGCAGGCGGACGTTCACGAGCCGCTGCGGCAGCTTCTCCATCGCGTGCCGCTCGGCGAGGTCGCTGCCTGCGAGCGCCTCGAGCGTCAGCAGCGCGCTCGCGATCCCGTCGCCGGACGGCGCGAAGCCGAGCTCGACGATGTGACCGGACTGCTCGCCGCCGAGCGACCAGCCGCGCTGGCGCAGCGCTTCGAGCACGTAGCGGTCGCCGACGGCAGTCGTCGCAACCTCGATTCCCGCCTCGCGCATCGCCGTGTGGAAGCCGTAGTTCGTCATCACCGTCACGGCGACGCCGCCGCCGCGCAGCCGGTCCTGCTTGCGCAGGTGCAACGCAGCGAGCGCGACGAGCTCGTCGCCGTCGACGACCGCGCCGCTGCGGTCGACCGCGAGCACGCGGTCGCCGTCGCCGTCGAACGCGAAGCCTGCGTCGTGGCCGCCCGCGATCACGGCCTCGGCGAGCGCCTCGACGTGCGTCGAGCCGCAGCCGTCGTTGATGTTGCGACCGTCGGGCGCGTCGGCGTGCACGTCGACGTGGGCGCCGAGGCGGCGGAAGATCTCCGGCGCTGCGCGGTAGGTGGCTCCGTGCGCGCAGTCGAGCAGGATCCGCTGGCCGGACAGGTCGAGCGCGGCGAAGCGGGTGTGCAGCTCGCGCAGGTAGTCCTCCAGCGTGCCGTGCAGCGTCGTCACCGCACCGGGCTCCTCGGGCACGACGGGCGTGCCGTCGAGCAGTGCCTCGATCTGCTCCTCGACCGCGTCGGACAGCTTGTCGCCGCTGGCGCCGAAGAACTTCACTCCGTTGTCGCGATACGGGTTGTGCGAGGCCGACAGCACGACGCCGAGGTCGAAGCCGTAACGGCGCACGAGCAGGGGCGCTGCAGGCGTCGGCAGCACGCCGCCGAGCAGCGCCACACCGCCTGCAGCGGCGATGCCCGCGGCGATCGCCGCCTCGAGCATCTCGCCCGACGCGCGCGTGTCGCGGATCACGAGCACGCGCGGGCGCTCGGTGGCGGTGCCGGTCGCGACATGCTCGGTCGCGGCGCGACCGAGCGCGAGCGTCAGCTCGGCCGTGAGGAACTCCCCTGCGACACCGCGAACACCGTCGGTGCCGAACAAGCGCCGGGCCATGGTGCGAAAAGCTTAGTCGTCCCCGAGGCCCGCGGCCGAAGCCGTTAGCGCTTCGAGAACTGCGGCCGCTTGCGGGCCTTCTTGAGACCGGCCTTCTTGCGCTCCTTGGCGCGTGCGTCACGCGTCAGGAAGCCGCGGCGCTTCAGCTCGCCACGCAGGTTCGGGTCGGCCTCGAGCAGCGCGCGGGAGATGCCGTGGCGCAGCGCGCCGGCCTGAGCCGAGACGCCGCCGCCGTGCAGCTTCGCGATGACGTCCATGCGCGCTTCGTAGGCAACCGTCTCGAGCGGCTGACGGATGTTGCGTTGCAGCGTCGGACGCGGGAAGAAGTCTTCGAGCGTCTTGCCGTTGACCGTGTAGACGCCGGTGCCGGGCTTGAGGATCACGCGTGCGACAGCCGTCTTGCGCTTGCCGGTCGCGCGGTAGCGGGCTCCGGAAGCGAGCGAGATCGCAACCTCGGCGATCGGCTGCGCGACGACTTCCTCCTCGCCCTCGGCCGTCGCTGCGTCGTCGCCCTCTTGACCGTCGGCGTCACGCGCAAGCGCGTCGCCACCGTCGAGGACGATGTCCGGCACGAGGTCGGCGCCGGGGATCTCCGGCTTGACGCGCGGCGTCTCAGGCAGCTCCTCGCCCTCGTCGGCGCCAGCCTCGGCAGCGGGCTCCTCGGCGACGGGCTCGGCAGCAGCAGGGGTCTCGGCAGCAGCCGGGGTCTCGGCAGCAGCCGGGGTCTCGGCAGCAGCCGGGGTCTCGGCAGCAGCCGGGGTCTCGGCAGCGGGCGCGGCCTCGGCTGCGGCGGGCGCCTCGTCGGCGAGCGGCTCGGCAGCAGGCTCCTCGGCGACGGGCTCGGCGGCCGGCGTCTCGGCCTCGGGGGCGGCAGGCTCCTCGGCGGGCGCCTCGGCGTCCGGGTTGCGCTGCTCGTCCTCAGGCTGCTCGACGTCGGTCACGAGGTCTCGATCTCCATGGGTTGCGGCTGCTGGGCTACATGCGGATGATCCGGGCCGGCGTAGACCTTGAGCTTCGTGATCTGCTTGCGCGCAAGGCGGTTGCGCGGCAGCATCCCCTTCACCGCGAGGCGAATGACTTCCTCGGGGCGCCGGTTGAGCATCTCCTCGAGCGTGCGCGAACGCAGGCCGCCCGGGTAGCCGGAGTGGCGGTAGTAGCGCTTCTCTTGACGCTTGTTGCCCGACACCGAGATCTTCTCGGCGTTGATGACGATCACGAAGTCGCCGGTGTCGACGTGGGGCGTGTACGTCGGCTTGCGCTTGCCACGCAGCGCATCGGCGATCTGCGTCGCGAGCCGGCCGAGCGTCTGCCCGTTGGCATCGACGAGCACCCAATTGCGCTCGCGGTCATTTGAGTTGGCGACGTAGGTCTTCATGGCATGAAAGGAATCCGCGCCTCAGGTGCGCGGCGGTCGCCCATGATAGGGAAATCGCGCCGCGCGTGCCGCCGCGGGCACGACAGGGGTCCGTCGGGACCGAAGTTATACTGCCGCGATCACAAGCCAGCCGAGTCCCTCCGCGGAAAGGAGGGAACGGGGAACCCAACGACGGCGCCCGATCGGGGGAGCCGTCACGGGGGCGAATCCGAGCACTGCCGCTCGGTAGCGCAGGCCTTTCACGCGCGAGCCCGTCAGCTAACCCCGTAGGCCGACACGAAAGGGCATCGCACCACGATGCTGCGCGGAACGGGGCACCGCCCCGGACGGACGACGATGCGTACCGCAACGGCCCTGCTCGTGCTGGTGCTGCTCGGCTCGCTCATCACCGCCGCAAGCACGCTCGCCGCGTCGAGCGGAGGCGCCGGCCTCACGACCTCCCCGACACCGGGCACGAAGCTCACGAAGGTTCCCGTCGTGCCACCGCTCGCGCCGACGCTGTCCCCCGTCTCGGCCGTCCCCCAACTGAGCGCCGGCGTTGCCGTGCGGCACGTCTCGCGCAAGGGCGCGAGCGCCGCAGCGATCGCCTACCTGTCGCACGCGAAGCACCCCCTGCAGGTGCGCGTCGACGTCGTGCGCCGCAGCGACGGACTGTCCGTCTACGCCTCGATTCGCACCGTCGCCCCCGGCGTCCAGCAGACGATCGTCTGGAACGGTCGCGCCACCGGCGGCGTCGCACTCGACGGCCCGTACCAATTCCGCATCTCGGCCGGACCCAACCTCGCGGCTCGCTCGGTCAACGCCACGCCGGCACCGGTACCGGCAGGCGGCGCCACCCCGGGCGCCACGATCCCAGCGACACCCGTCCCGGCCGGCAGCCCGCCCCCGCCGGGCGCCGCGGTCGTGGGCGACTTCAACTTCGTCGGCGCGATCTTCCCGGTGCGCGGCAAGCACGGCTACGGCGACGCGGCGAACAGCTTCGGCGCCGGGCGCGACGGCCACGCCCACCAGGGCCAGGACGTGCTCGCGAAGTGCGGCACGCCGCTCGTCGCCGCGGTCGGCGGCGTCGTGCGCCAGCGGGCACGTCAGTCGGCCGCCGGCAACTATGTCGTGATCGACGACCCGATCACGAAGCAGAGCTTCTTGTACGCCCACTTGCGCCAGCCGGCGTTCGTGCGACACGGCATGCACGTGACGGCAGGCCAGCCGATCGGCATCGTCGGCGACACCGGCGACGCGACGACCTGCCACCTCCACTTCGAACTGTGGACCGCGCCCGGCTGGTACTCCGGCGGACAGCCGATCGACCCGCTCGCCACGCTGAAGCACTGGGACCAGACGAGCTGAGTCGCGAGGCAACTCGCGCGCTCGGCGGCGTACGCTTCGTCCGATGATCGTTCCGGCTGTCTCCGTGCTCGGTCTCGCGGGCCTCGTCGTCCTCGCACTCGCCGTGCTCGTCCTGCTCGTCACCCTCCTGCACCCCGAGGGCCTGCGCCGCCCTGGCGGCTACCTCGACGGCGAGTCGCCGCAGCGCGGCGACGAGGACGAGTAGGCGCTCACTCCCACTCGATGGTCCCGGGAGGCTTGCTCGTGATGTCGAGCACCACCCGGTTGACCTCGCGGATCTCGTTGATCATGCGCGAAGCGATCTGCTCGAGCAGGTCGTACGGAAGCCGCGCCCAGTCGGCCGTCATCGCGTCGTCGCTCGTGACGGCGCGGATCACGACGACGTAGCCGTACGTGCGCTCGTCGCCTTGGACGCCGACGGTGCGGACGTCCGGCAGCACGCAGAAGGACTGCCACAGCTCGCGGTAGAGCCCCGCGCCCCGAATCTCGTCTTGCAAGATCGCGTCGGCGTCGCGCAGCGTGTCGAGCCGCGCCTTCGTCGCCTCGCCGCCGACGACGCGGATCGCGAGGCCGGGGCCGGGGAACGGCTGGCGCCAGACGAGCCGCTCCGGCAGGCCGAGCTCGGCGCCGACGGCGCGGACCTCGTCCTTGAACAGCGCGCGCAGCGGCTCGACGAGGTCGAACTCGAGGTCGTCAGGCAGCCCGCCTACGTTGTGGTGCGACTTGATCGTCGCGGCACCGGTGCCGCCGCCGGACTCGATCACGTCGGAGTAAAGCGTCCCCTGCACGAGGAAGCGGGCGCCCTCGCCTTCCCCGGCAAGCTTCGCCGCCTCCTCCTCGAAGACGCGGATGAACTCGGCGCCGATCGCCTTGCGCTTGGCTTCGGGCTCGGTCACGCCGGCGAGGCGCGTGAGGAAGCGCTCCTCCGCGTCGACCGCGACGAGCGGGACCTTGAAGTGGTCACGGAAGGCGGAGATGACCTGCTCGCCCTCGTTCTTGCGCATCAACCCGTGGTCGACGAAGACGCACGTCAGCTGGTCGCCGATCGCGCGGTGCACGAGCAGTGCGGCGACGGAGGAGTCGACGCCGCCGGAGAGGCCGCAGATGACGCGCCCGTCGCCGACCTGCGCGCGGATCCGCGCGATCTGGTCGTCGATCACCGACGCGGCGCTCCAGGTCCGCTCGCAGCCGCAGATCTCCGTCAGGAAGCGGGTGATGATGTCCTGGCCGTAGGGCGTGTGCACGACCTCGGGGTGGAACTGGATTCCG
Organism: uncultured Actinomycetes bacterium; assembly: GCA_963715695.1. Classification (GTDB taxonomy): domain Bacteria; phylum Actinomycetota; class Thermoleophilia; order Solirubrobacterales; family Solirubrobacteraceae; genus Conexibacter. Next base: position 644,725 of record OY970266.1, read on the forward strand.
TAGATCCCGCGCTCGACCGACTCGAGCGCCGCGACAGGCGACTCCGTCGAGGAGCCGAGCGCCGCGAAGCCGGGCGGCGCCTTGAAGACGGTGTCGCGGTGCGACATCCAGCAGGTCTGCTCGCGCGGCAGACCGGCGAGCAGGCGACCGGGATCGGTGACGGTCAGCGTCGAGCGCCCGAACTCCCCCACCTCGGCCGACTGCACCTCCCCGCCGAGCTCGTGCGCGAGCAGCTGCATGCCGTAACAGATGCCGAGGATCGGGACCCCGAGCTCGAGCAGCTCGCGCTCGAGTGCCGGCGCCTCGGGCGCGTAGACCGACGAGGGACCGCCGGAGAGGATCACGCCCTTCGGCTGGCGCCGCGCGACCTCGGCGGCGCCGACATGGTGCGGCAGCAGCTCGGAGAAGACCCCGCACTCACGCACCCGGCGCGCGATCAGCTGCGAGTACTGCCCACCGTAGTCGAGCACGACAACGCGCTCGGTCGCGAGGGACCGCGCTGCCTCCTCGGGCTCAGCAGCGGCGCGTATCGTCGTGTCTGGCAAGGAAGCAGCCGGTGAAGTGTGCTCAGCACATGAACCGGCGATGACGCCGCCAGACGCGTCGAGACGTGCCGCCGACGAGCTAGTCATTCACAAGTGCGACGGCCCGTCCGTTTGCCCCCATGCCGACCTGCTGGTCGCGTTGCAGGTGCTTGCCCTCGGTCTGAAGCGAAGGCGCCACCATCAGCTCGGCACGGTTGAATTCGGCGATGTCGCGGTAGCCGCAGGTCGCCATCGACGTGCGCAGGCCGCCCATCAGGTTGAAGGTGCCGTCGTTCTCGCGCGCAGGCCCGACGATGATCTCCTCGAGGCTGCCGTTCGCCGGCGTCGCGACGCGCGTGCCGCGCGGCAGCGTCGGGTGGAATGTCGCCATACCCCAGTTGTAGCCGCGGCCGGGCGCCTCGGCAGCGCGCGCGAGCGCGGAGCCGATCATCACCGCGTCGGCGCCGCAGGCGACTGCCTTCGCGATGTCGCCGCCGTTCTTCATCCCGCCGTCGGCGATCACGCGCACGTAGTCGCCGGTCTCGAGCATGTGCTGCGAGCGCGCGGCCGCGACGTCCGCGATCGCAGTCGCCTGCGGGACGCCGATGCCGAGCACCCCGCGCGTCGTGCAGATCGCGCCGGGGCCGACGCCGACGAGCACGCCGGCCGCGCCGGTGCGCATCAGGTGGAGGCCCGTGTGGTAGGAGGCGCAGCCGCCGACGACGACGGGCACCGGGACCTCGTGGATGAACTCCTTCAGGTTGAGCGGCTCGGCTACCGTCGAGACGTGCTCGGCGGAGACGACCGTGCCCTGGATCACGAGGATGTCGAGGCCGGCTTCGAGCGCCGTCTCGTAGTACGCCCGCACGCGCTGCGGCGTCAGCGAGGCCGCAACGACGACGCCCTCGTCCTTCATCTCGCGGATCCGCTGTGCGATCAGCTCCGGCTTGACCGGCTCGCGATAGATCTCCTGCATCTCGCGTGTCGCGATCTCGCGCGGCAGCGCGGCGATCTTCTCGAGCTGCTCGTCGACGTTCTCGTAGCGGCAGAAGATGCCCTCGAGGTTCAGCACGGCAAGCCCGCCGAGGCGGCCGACGATGCCAGCCGTCTCCGGCGAGACGACGCCGTCGAGCGCCGCGGTCAGCAGCGGCAGCTCGAAGCGATACGGACCGAGCGTCCAGGAGATGTCGACGTCGTCAGGGTCCCGCGTGCGTCGCGAAGGCACGATCGCCACGTCGTCGAAACCGTAGGCACGACGGGCCTTTTTACCGCGGCCGATCTCTATCTCCATTGCTGCACCGTATGGGTCGAGGCGGACAAGACGGCCCCGTGGAAACGGGGCCGGGAGGGAGCTGTCTTCGTCGCGAAGGCGGCGACCACCGACACGACGATCGTAGCAGTGGCGCCGGTCCGCACCGGGTCCGCGCTCACCTGCATGCGCTGCTCACGAGACCTCTGCCGGCAATGCGAGCGGCACTGCCTCGACCGAGCCGAGCAGCCGCTCGACTCCATGCGGGTCGATCACGCCTGCGCCGAAGTGCTGCGTCGACTCGGCGCCGCACGCGACGCCGAAGCGCAGGCAGTCCTCCGGCGACGAGCCGCTGTAGCGCGCGGCGATGTAGCCGGCCAGCAGTGCGTCGCCCGAGCCGACCGCGGCCCGCGCCTCCTGCTGCGCGACACGCACGCGATAGAGCTGGTGACCGCCGTCGATCGCCACATGCGCGAAGCAGCCGTCGGGGACGGTCATGATCGCCTCACGCGCACCCAGCTCGACGATCTCGGAGATCGCGATCGCGCGCTCCTCGTCGTCGTCGCTGAACTCATGGCCGACGAGCTCCTCGGCCTCCGTCACGTTCGGCGAGACGACGTCCGCCTCGGCACGCACCGCGTGGCGCAGCGGCTCGCCGTCGGTGTCGACGACCGTCGTGACGCCGAGCTTGCGGACGTCGCGGATCAGGCCTGCGTAGACGTCGGTCTCGACGTCGCGCGGGAGGCTGCCGGCGAAGACGCAGATCTCCGCGCCCTGGGCGAGGTACAGCAGCTTGTCGCGGAACAGCTCCATCTCGCGCTCGGAGATCGCCGGGCCGCGCTCGTTGATCTCCGTCTGGATGCCGGTCGTCGGGTCGAGCACCGCCGTGTTCGTGCGCGACTCCTCGCCGATCCGCACGAAGTCGGTGAGGATCGACTCTGCCGTCAGCGCCTCGACGATCCGCGTGCCAGTCGCGCCGCCCGCGAAGCCGGTCGCGATCACCGGCCGACCGAGTTGCTTGATCGCACGCGCGACGTTGACGCCCTTGCCGCCCGGCATCGTCGCCTGCGCGACCGAGCGGTGGCGGCGTCCGATGCGGAAGTTCGGCACCTCGAGCGTCTTGTCGATCGCGGTGTTGAGGGTGACGGTGATGATCATGCAGCCTCCATGTCCGCGCGTCGCCGGCTGCGGCGCCGGCTTCCCCGCCGTCGCAGCAGCACGGCTGTCATGCCGCCGAGCAACGCCACGATCGCAACCAGGCTACCCGGTCGGGCAATCGCGAGCCGGGCGCGCGCGAGCAGGCCGACCTGCGGCAGCGCCCGGGCGGTCAGCAAGGGAACACGCGCGAGCAGCTTGGTGCCCGCGCGCACCGTCAACGTTCCGACCTTCGCGTGGCGTGGAAGCGGACCGGTCAGCTCATCCGGAAGCGAGAGACTGACGCGCACGGCCGCGTCGCGCTGCACCGGCAGGCGCACCGAGCGCGCGGCGAGCACGTCGACGTGCTCGCCCGGCCGGAACGCCACGCGCGGGTGTGCCACGACGGCGCCGGCTTGCACGGGCCTCGCGAGCCGGTAGGCCGCGAAAGCCCACTTCAACAGTGCGAGCGCGTCGGCGTCGCGCGTCGCCTCGCTCGGATCGCCGAGCACGGCAGTGACGAACGTGAGTCCCTTCTGCGTGCCCGAGGCGACAAGGATGTAGCCGGCCGCGTTCGTATGGCCGGTCTTGACTCCGTTGACCCAGGGAACCTCGCGCACGAGGTCGTTGCGGTTCACGACCGTGCGCGGATGCGCACCGCTGCGCAAGCTGGCGCGCGGCAGATCCATCGTGCGGCGCAGGAAGCCGTCCTTGCGTGCAGCGATGCCGAGCCGTGCAAGGTCGGCGGCCGTCGCGTAATTGCCGCCGTCGTCGAGCCCGATCGGCGTCGTGAAGTGCGTGTGGCGCAAGCCGAGCGCACGCAGGTGCGCGTTCATGCGATCGACGAACGCGGCGCGCGAGCCGGCGACGCAGACGGCGAGCGCTGCCGCTGCGTCGTTCGCGCTCGGCAGCATCACGGCCTGCAGCAGATCGTGGATCGTCATCCGCTCGCCTGCGCGCAGGCCGATCTGCGATTCGATCGGCGCGGCTGCGTAGGGCGGCGCGACGCAGACGTGCGTGAGCGGCAACGGCGAGGCGACCGTCACGAGCGCGGTCATCAGCTTCGTCGTGCTCGCGATCAGGCGCCGCTGGCCTGCGTTGCGCGCGAGCACGGGATGCCCGCTCGAGGCCTCGAAGACGGTCGCGGAGGCGGCCGAGAGGTGCGGGACCGGCGGCAGTGCGGCGACGGCGGACGCGGCAGGGGTTGCTCCCGTCGCGACGGCGGCAGCGAGCACGAGCGCAGCCAGCAGCGGGAGCCGCGCAATACGGCCCCGACGACGATCGGCGTGGCAGCTCACCGCGTGAGCTTCAGACGCTCGCCGGTGTGCAGCGCCTGCGGATCGAGGTCCGGGTTGAGCTGCTCGAGCGTGGTGACGCTCAGGCCCGTGCGCGTCGCGATCACAGTGAAGGTGTCCCCCGGCTTGATGGTGTAGGCGTGCGGCCGTCGCTTGTGATGCCGCGCATGGTGCGTGACGGCGGTAGTGGTGTGCGTTGGCGTGGAGGCGCTCGTGCTGGAGCGCTCGACCACCACGACGACCCCGGCGACTGCCGCAATCAAAGCGAGCGGCGCGAGAACGCGCGAGAAACTCAACCCGGCCATCGCCGGCCGATGATACCCCTGCCGCACTGCTGCGAACGGCAGTTCAGCCTGCAATCGAACGAGATTCGGCACGGCCACCGCCGTCGCACCTCGGTGCGTGCGGCCGAAGCCGTGCCGGATCCGAACGCCCGTCCGGAGGATCCGCGGACGGGCGGGCGCCTGTGTGACGCTTGCGCGTCGAAGGCGTTAGCCCTTGACGGCCTTCTTCAGTCCCGACCCCGGCGTGAAGCGCGGAACCTTGGACGCGGCGATCTGGATCTTCTCGCCAGTGCTCGGGTTTCGGCCCTCACGTGCGCTGCGTGCAGCGACGTGGAACTTGCCGAATCCGGAGAACGTGATGTCGCTGCCGCGCTTGAGCGCGTCCTCGATCGTCTGGAGAACCGCGTCAACCGCGTCTCCGGCGTCCTTCTTGTTGAGTCCGCTATTCGCGGAGACCTGGTCAACGAACTCTGACTTCGTCACGTAGATCCTCCTTCGAGAGGTCGGTGGGATGGCCGAAGCTAACAAGGCTGGCGGACGGGAACAACGCGAATCGCCCGCCAGGACGGGGAATATGGCCATCCTGGCAGATCAGAGCTGCTTTCAGCGTCCAGAACGCTGAATCATGGTGCTTCCTTTGTCCACGGGAAATTGCCCGTGAACAGGGCGAAAAGCGCGCCTACCGTGCGTCGGCGGCGAGGTCCGCAAGCACTCGGCGCATGTCGTGCAGCAGCAACGACGTGAGCGCGTGCGGGCCGGCCTCGACGGCGATCGCCAGGCCGTCGTCTCCGCGTGCAGCGAGCAGCATGCCGTCGCCGGCCGGCTCGCTGTGCGGTTCGCCGTCACGGGCGAGCAGGCGACGCGCACGCTCGGCGAGCGCGCGCTCGCCGGCGAGTGGCTCGCCGGCCGCGTCGAGCACGACCGCGGCGCGGACAGCGGCCGAAAGCTCGCCGAGGTAGGCGAGCGCGAGAGCGGGCGTGAGCGAGGCCGTCATGCCGGACCGCGACAATACGCGAGTGCCCCTCTCCCGCATCGCCTGGCTCGTGACCGTCGGCGTCTGCCTGATCGGCGCCGTGCTGCTGATCGCGAGCAACTACTTCGGCTACGCAGCCGTCGTCCTCGCCGTCGCCTGCTCGGCGGCGATCAACCTGCGCTAGCGATCGGGGCCGCTCGTGCGGCCTTCCAGCTGGGCGATCTCCATCCCGGGCCGCACGCGGTCCTCGGGCTCGAGGTGGATCAGCACGTCGGCGCCGTCGAGCCGCGCCGTGATCTCGTCCTGGATCTCGTGCGCGATCCCATGCGCCTGCTCGAGCGTCGTGCCGGCGCGGAACTGCAGATGGAGGTCGACGTAGCGGCGGGCGCCCGCGCGCCGCGTGCGCAGCTGGTGGAAGCCGACGACGCCGCGCTCGGCGAACGCGACGACGGCAGCACGGATCGCATCGCGCTCGTCTTCCGGCAACGCCTCGTCGACGAGCACGCGCGAGGAGCCGAGCAGGATCCGCACGCCGGTGCTGACGATCGCGCCCGCGACGACCAGCGCGACTGCCGGGTCGAGCCAGGTCGCGCCGGTGATCTGCACGAGCACGAGCCCGACGAGCACGGCGATCGACGTGAGCGCGTCGGTGCGCAGGTGGGCCGCGTCGCCTTCGAGCGCCGGCGAAGCGGTCGCGCGTGCCGTGTGCGCGATGCGCGCGGAGACGAGCAGGTTCGCGAGCGCCGAGACGCCGACGACCGCGATGCCGAAGCCGAGGCGCTGCACGTGCGCTCCCACGATCAGCTTGCGGACCGACTCGAAGACGATGATCCCCGAGCCGACGAGGATCAGCATCCCCTCGATCGCGGCGGCGAGGTTCTCGATCTTGTCGTGGCCGTAGCGGTGCGACTCGTCGGCCGGCTCGCCAGCCTTGCGCACGGAGAAGTACGCGACGACCGAAGCGATCAGGTCGACGCCCGAGTGGACCGCCTCGGTGAGGACCGCAACCGAGCCGGTGACGACGCCGGCGGCGAGCTTCAGCGCGATCAGCGTCGTGTTCGACGCGACCGACAGCGCAGCCGCGCGCCGCTTGCGCGGCGCGTCGGACTCGTGCGTGAGCGCGCCGGGCATCTGCGTCAGTCTGGCAGCCATGCCAGCAGCGCACGCACGGCGCGACCGCGGTGGCTGATGGCGTCCTTCTCCGAGTCGGACAGTTGCGCCATCGTGCGACCGGAGGCGTCGTCGTCGGGCAGGAAGGCGGGGTCGTAGCCGAAGCCGCCGTCACCGCTCGGAGTGGCGGCCAGCGTCCCCGTGCAGCGGCCCTCGACCACATGCTCGACACCGGTCGCCGGATCGACGTAGGCGACCGCGCAGACGTACGTCAACGCGCTGCCGGCCGGTGCCTCGCGCATGAGCTTCGCGAGGTTCTCCTTGTCGCTCGCGTACTCGCCGGCATAGCGCGCCGAGCGAACCCCGGGACGACCGTCGAGCGCTGCCGCCTCGATCCCGGAGTCGTCGGCGATCGCCGCCCGCGCCGTGGCCGACGCAGCTGCGTGCGCCTTGTCGAGTGCATTCGCGGCGAAGCTGTCGTGGTCCTCTGGCGGCAGCTCGACGCCGTCGGGCAGCGGGTCGATGCCGAGCGGCGTCGCGATCCGCCCGAACTCGCGCAGCTTGTGGGCGTTGCGCGTCGCGAGCAGCAGGCGGGTCATGCGGCGGTTGCGACCGCTGCGTCCTGAGCCTCGCGCAGCTGCTCGATGCCGCCGGCCGCGAGCGACAGCAGCTCGTCGAGGTGGGTGCGCGAGAGTGGCGTGCGCTCCGCGGTCGCCTGCACCTCGACCAGCCCGCCGTCGCCGGTCATGACGACGTTCGCGTCGACCTCGGCGCTCGAGTCCTCGGGGTAGTCGAGGTCGAGCAGCGGCACGCCGCCGACGATCCCGCAGGAGACGGCGGCGACGACGCCCGTCAGCGGGACGCGCTCGAGCTTGCCCTCGGCGATCAGCCGCTCACAGGCGAGCCGCAGCGCGACCATGCCGCCGGTGATCGAAGCGCAGCGCGTGCCGCCGTCGGCCTGCAGCACGTCGCAGTCGACGTAGATCGTGCGTTCACCGAGCGCGTCGAAGTCGATCACGCCACGCAGTGAGCGCCCGATCAGCCGTTGGATCTCGACCGAGCGGCCGTCCGCGCGGCCCTTGCTGATGTCGCGCGCCTTGCGCTGGCCGGTCGACGCCGGGAGCATCCCGTACTCGGCCGTGACCCAGCCGCGCCCGCGGCCGGCCATCCAGCGCGGGACGCTCTCGTCGACCGACGCGGTGCAGATCACGCGCGTCTCGCCGATCGAGATCAGCGCCGAGCCGCTCGCGCTGCGCACGAAGCCAGGTTCGATGTCGACAGGTCGCAAGTCTGCGGGCGCGCGTCCGTAGCTGCGTTCGCTCATGCCGCCACCTCCACCGGGGTCAGTGCCACGAGCTCGACGGTGCCGAGCGGCATTTGCAGGAATCGTGTGCCGAGCGCGCGGAACGTCTCGCTGTCGGCGGTGCAGTGAAAGCGGTAGGCGCCTTCCGTCTCGCGCTCCGACAGCAGCCCGCGCGCGTCGAGCGCCTGCTCGACGGCGCGCACGACGCCCTCGCCGGAGGTCACGAGCCGCACGCCGCGCCCGAGCATCCGCTGCAGCATCGGCGCGACGAGCGGGTAGTGCGTGCTGCCGAGGATCACCGTGTCGACCTCCGCTGCGCGCAGCGGCGCCGTGTAGGCACGCACGGTCTCGACGACGCGCTCGTCGAACGGGAAGCCGCTCTGGATGATCGGCGCGAGGTCGGGGCACGGGACGCTCTCGACGACCATCTCGGGTACGGCGGTGCTGTCGCCGCGCGCGTCCAGAGCCCGGTCGCGCGCGCTCGCGGCAGCGTGCAGCTCGCGCACGAACGCGCCGCTCGCCACGGTCGCGGGCGTCGCGAGCAGGCCGATGCGGCCGCTGCGCGTCGCCTCGACCGCGAGCTGCGCCGCCGGCGCGATCACGCCGACGACATCGACGCCGCTGCCGGCAAGCCGCTGCTCGAGCAGCTCCAGCGCGGCAGCCGTCGCCGAGCCACACGCGATCACGATCAGCTTCGCATCGGCCGCCAGCAGGTGCTCGGCGATCTCGACCGCGCACGTGCGCAGCTCGTCGTGCGTCTTCGTGCCGTACGGAAAGCGCGCCGTGTCGCCGAGGTAGAGGAAGTCCTCCCCCGGCAACGAGACGAGCAACTCGTGCAGCACCGTGAGCCCACCGACGCCGGAGTCGAAGACGGCGATCGGGCGCTCGCGGGCGCTCGCAACTGACGCGGACATCTGCGCCATGGTGCCAGACCACCTGGCGGATGTCGGCGCCCGTCAGGCAAGGAAGCAGCCGACGAAGCGTGCATCGCACGTGAGGAGGCGATGACGCCGCCTGGCGGGATGCCGACGCCGCCAGGCGAGATGTCGGCGCCGCCAGTCACTTGATCGTGTCCAGCGCATTGCGTATCTGCTTCACGATCGTCTCGGCGATCTGGCCGGTGCCGAAGCTCGTGCCCTTCGTCGCGGCGACGACGCCGGCGAGCAGTGCGGCGACCAGCAGGATCAATGCGACGTACTCGACCGTGCCCTGCCCGCGCTCGCCGCCTCGCACGACTCGCAAGATCGCGCCCAGCCGTGCGTGCGACAACCCCATCAAGCGGTAGCCCATCTCGTGCTCCCTCGTTCGCTGACCATGGAGCGAGTCTGCGGAGCGGGCTGCGGCGAATCGAGACGCATCCGCGACAAAAGGCGCACACGGCTACGCTGGCGTTGCCGATGCGTGCGCTCGTCGTGACGAACATGTATCCCTCCGCGGCCCGTCCTGCACTCGGGCGCTTCGTGCGGGACCAGGTCGAGGCGCTGCGCGCGCTCGACGACGTCGAGGTCGAGCTGTTCGCCTTCCCTCCCGGCTTGCGCTCCTATCCCCGTGCCGCACGCGAGCTGCGGCGCCGCTACCGCCGCGAGCGCTTCGACGTGATCCACGCGCACTTCGGCCTCACCGCCTGGCCAGCGCTCGCCCTGCGCGGCGCGCCGCATGTCGTCACGTTCCACGGCACCGACCTCGCGCACCCGCGCTCGGGCCGCCTGAGCCGCGCTGCGATCCCGTTCGTCACGCTCGTCGCGACCGTCTCCGCCTCGCTCGCGCGAACGCTGCCCAACGGCGCCGGCAGGACCCGGCGCATCGCCGTGCTGCCATGCGGTGTCGACCTGCAGCGCTTCCAGCCACGGCCGCGCGCCGAGGCACGGGCGCGCCTCGGACTCGACCCGGCCGGTCGCTACCTGCTGTTCCCCGCCGATCCGGCGCGTGCCGAGAAGCGGATCGACCGTGCACGCGCAGTCGCCGGCGACGTTCCGCTGCTGACGCTCGACAACGTCGACCCCGACGACGTGCCGGACTGGATCAACGCAGCCGACGCAGTGCTCGTCCCGTCCGAGCGCGAGGGCTTCGGGCTCGCGGTGCTCGAGGCACTCGCGTGCGACGTGCCGGTGCTCGCCACCCCTGCCGGGATCGCGCAGCTCGCGCTGGCAGACGTCGCCGGCACGCACTGCGGAGCGTTCGACGCCGACGTCTGGCGTGCCGCGCTGGCACCGCACCTCGCCGCTCCCGACTCGCGCATCGACGGCCGTGCGCGCGCCGCGCTGTTCTCAGCCGAGCGGATGGCTGAGCGCGTCGCCGTCGTCTGGCGCGCGATCGCCGCGGAGAACGGCGAGGCGGGGGATCGCCGTCGCTATACTCGCCGCCGAGGCGCCGGCTTGGCAGGAAACGCGGCGTCCATCAATCGATGAGTGGCCCGTTCCAACGCATCGCACGCCGCGGCGCCGACCGCCCGGACACCTCGAACGCGCCGACCCCGGTCGATGCGACCGACGCACCGACGGAGCAGTTCACCGCGGTCGACACACAGCCCACGACCGACACGCCAGAAACCGACGCGCTGGCGGCAGACACGCCTACGGCGGACGCACGACCAGCCGACGCCGCGGACGGGCCAGCCACGGCCGAGGCACCCGCGGTGCCTACGACCGAGGCGCCAGTCACGCCACCCGTGCCCGTGCCAGCGGCACCCACGGTCGCCGCCACGCCATCACCGGCGCCCGCGCAGCCAACCGAGCTGCAACCGACGATCGTCGCGCCGGAGCGTCGCCCCGGCTTCCGCGAACGTGGACAGATGCGGCGACGGCTGCGTTACCTGCGCAAGCTGCGCGAGCTGCAGGTGCGCGACCTCGGCGGCCTCGCGTTTGACCTGCGCCGCTACGAACGCAAGCGCGACGACCTGATCGCGCAGAAGATCGACCAGATCCGCGCGTGCGACGACGAGCTGCGCGCGCTCGAGGCAGCGCTCGAGGAACGCCGCGACGTGCGCGACGTGCGCGAGCCGGGTATCGGTGGCACATGCCCCCGCTGCTTCGCGATCCATGGCAGCAACGATCGCTTCTGCGCCAGCTGCGGCGCCGCGCTCGGCGGCGCCGTGCAGGGGCCAGCGCAGGTGCCCGCGCTGCCGCCGACCGCCCCGCCCGCAGCGCCACCGACAGCTCCGCCGCCCCCGGTGAAGGCGATCGCCGCGCCGGAGCCGCCGGCAGCGCCGCCCGCCCCTGGCGCGCCGTCGCAGTGAGTGCGCTGCGACCGCCGCCGGCGTCGCCCGGCTCGTTCCTCTGCCCGCGCTGTGGCACCGCCCTGCACGACGAGCAGGCCTGGTGCGTCGAATGCGGGCTTGCCGCGCGCACGCGCATCCATCCGCCGCCCGGCTGGCGCGGCCCGATCGTCGCGACGCTCGTCGTCGCCGCGCTGCTCGCCGCGGGAATCGCCTTCGGGCTCGTCGCACTGCTCGACAAGAACGAGCCGACGCCGAGCGCCGCGACCGTGACGGCGCCAGCGGCGACGACGCCGGCCGCCACGACACCGCCCACCGCGACCTCCCCGGCCGCCACGATCCCGCCGATCGCAACGCCCACCACAGCGGCACCCACTACGGCGACGTCCACCACGCCGGCGCCGACGGCCCCCGGTGGCGCGACGGCGCCCAGCACGCCGGGCACGCCCACGACGGTGAAGCCCGGTCAGATCGTGCCGCTCCCCGGCGGCAAGAGCTTCACGGTTCCGGGCTCGACCCCGTAGCGGTCGCCGGCCGGCTCAGCCGCTCGCGGCGGTCGCCGCCAGCACCGGCCAGTGCTCGACGAGCCGCTCGGCGGCGGCGCGCGCCTGCGGGGCGAGCGCTCCATCCTCGGCCGGTGGCGGATCCTCCGCCGTCAGCACCCGCAGCGTCGCCGCAGTCGAGGCAGCAAGCGCGCGCAGGTCGTAGCCGCCCTCGAGCACCCCGCCGAGCGGGACGCCCAGCTCGGCCACGAGACGCCGCAGCGTCCCCGCCATCGCCGCGAAGCCCTCCTCGCTGAGCGAGACCCCCGCGAGCGGGTCGTCGCGGTGCGCGTCGAAACCGGCGGAGACGAGCACGAGCTGCGGCGCGTAGGCAAGCGCAAGCGGGGCGACGACATGCTCGAGGAGCGAGCGATAGACGGCGTCGTCGGCGCCCGCGGCGACCGGCAGGTTGACCGTGTACCCCAGCCCGGCGCCACTGCCGAGATCGCTCGCCGGACCGCTGCCGGGATAGAGCGGCGACTCGTGCAGCGAGACGAACAGCACCTCCGGCGTCGCGTGGAAGGCAGCGTTCGTTCCATTCCCGTGGTGAACGTCCCAGTCGAGCACGAGCACGCGCTCGAGCCCGTACGCGTCGAGCGCGTGGCGCGCCGCGACCGCGACGTTGTTGAAGAGGCAGAAGCCCATCGAGCGCGACGGCTCGGCGTGGTGACCGGGCGGACGCAATGCGCTGAAGCCGCTCGCCGCCTCGCCCGAGCACAGCAGGTCGACGAGCGCCACGGCACCGCCGGCCGCGTGCAGCGCTGCCTCGTAGGAGGCCTCGACGACGACGGTGTCGGCGTCGATCGACCCGCCGCCGGCGGCACACAGCTCGTCGAGCACGCGCACCTGGCGCACGTCGTGGACCGCGGTGAGCGTCTCGGCAGCTACACGCGGCGCTTCGAGCCGCTCCATCCCGAACCAGTCGTGGCGCGCCAGCTCCGCCTCGATCGCGACGATCCGCGCCGCACGCTCGGGGTGCGCGCCGGTGTCGTGCGCGAGCGAGGACTCGTGTCGCAGGTAGACCGAGCGCGCCATCCGAGTACGGTACTGGCCGCGCATGGCGGCACCGTCCACGATCGAAGCCGACCTCGCGGTCGTCGGCGCTGGGGCCGCTGGCCTCTATGCGGCCCTGACCGCGGCCGATGCCGGTGGGCGCGTCGCGCTCGTCTCGGCGACACCGCTCGCGCAGTCGGCGAGCTATTGGGCTCAGGGCGGGCTCGCGGCAGCGCTCACGGTCGACGACAGCCCGCAGCTCCATCTCGACGACACGCTGCGCGCCGGGCGCGGGACTGTCCGCCGCAGCGCCGCCGAGGTGCTCGCGCAGGAGGCGCCGGCGGCGATTCGCGACCTCGAGCGGCTCGGGGCACGCTTCGACGCCGACCGCCACGGCCGTCTCGCGCTCGGGCTCGAGGGCGGCCACTCGGTCCGCCGCATCACGCATGCAGGCGGTGCGGCGACCGGCCGTCGCGTCACGCGTCAGCTGTCCGCGCTCGTCGCCGAGCACCCGCGGATCGACGTCTACGAGGACTGCCGGGCGATCGCGATCCTGACGGCCGGCGGTCGCTGCGCGGGCCTGCGCCTGCACGACGGCCGGCTCGTCGCGGCGCGCGCGGTCGTGCTCGCGACCGGCGGCGCTGCCGCGCTGTGGTCGCGCACGACGAACCCGGCCGGCGCCGTCGGCGCCGGGATGCTGCTCGCACATGCGGCGGGCGCGGCGCTCGCCGACCTGGAGATGGTCCAGTTCCATCCGACTGCGGTCGCGACCGACGACGACAGCGACGGCTTCCTCGTGACCGAGGCGGTGCGCGGCGAGGGCGGGCTGCTGCTCGACGAGACCGGCGAGCGCTTCGTCGACGAGCTCGCGCCCCGCGACGAGGTCTCGCGTGCGGTCGCGCGGCGGATGCTGGAGACGGGCAGGCGCTCGGTCTCGCTCGACATGCGCGCCGTCGACCCGGCGCTGTTCCCGAATGTCGTCTCGGTGCTGCGCGCGGCAGGGATCGACCCGGTGCACGACCTCGTGCCGGTCGCGCCGGCCGCGCACTACACGATGGGCGGGATCGCGACCGACCTGCACGGGCGCGCGACGCTGCCCGGGCTGCATGCGGTCGGCGAGTGCGCCTGCACCGGGCTGCATGGAGCGAACCGGCTCGCCTCCAACTCGCTGAGCGAATGCTTCGTCTTCGGCCGGCGCGCCGCGCTGGCCGCGCTCGACGAGCTGCCGGCGCCATGGCCGCCCGACGAGGCCGAGGGTCCGGCGCGGCCGCTGCTGGAGCCGGCGAGCCGCGAAGGGCTGTGGCGCGACGCGGGCATCGAACGCGACGCCGGCGGGCTGGCCCGACTGCGCGACGACGCCCACCCGCTCGTGCGGCTGATCGCCACGAGCGCCCTTGCGCGCGAGGAGAGCCGCGGCGCACACCAACGGCGAGACTTCCCCACGCTCGACCACACGCTCGACGAGCACCACACGCTGGTGCGCAGCGACGACGCGCCCGTGCTCGAACGCTGGAACTGACGCTGACGCGCTCCAACGCGCCCGCTTGAGCGAACGCAGACGTTTCGGCTTAACGCGGGGTTAATCAGTCTCGTTCCCTGAGCTTCACAACCCAGCGCGATACTGGCGGCCGCCAGGGGACATGGGCACGGGGACCAGCGAAGGAGAGGCACAGCCGTCATGTATCGCTTCAGCAGGGCGATCTACCGCGAGCTTGCGGGAGAAATCATCGCCGAAAGCCCAGGCTGCACGGGCGCCACGAACCACGAGCGCGTGCTGCGCGCCTGTGAGACCGCAATCGAGCGGCTCGCAACCGACCGGCACTACTTCGCGCGACCAGCGCGGACGCTCTTCCACGACATCCGGCCGTTCTTCCCGATGTCGTCGCAAGCACGGATATATGTCGTGATCGAGCGCTACATCGCGTGCGCCGACGAGTTCCTCTCGAGACAGCCGATGACCGGCTACGACCTCGCGGGCAATCCACTGCAGTGCCGCGCGACGACACGCAAGGGCACGCCGTGCCAGCGCATGCCACTGCCGCACAACGGCTACTGCCCGTCGCATCAGCATCTGGCTGAGACCGAGGAGCTCGTCGAAGAAGCGCTCGCGGCAGCGTAGGCCCGACCCACCCACGGTAGCGTCCCGGGCGTGCTGCTCGGGGTCGATGTCGGTGGGACGTTCACGGATGCCGTGCTCGTCGGTGACGGACGAATCGTCACGGCGAAGGTGCCGACCACGCCGGAGGATCAGTCGCTGGGCGTGATGGCGGCGGTCGGCGTCGCGCTGGAGCGTGCGGGCGTGGATGCCCGTGCCGTGACGGCGTTCGCGCATGGGATGACGGTGGCGACGAACGCGCTGCTGGAGGGACGCGCGGCGCGCACCGCGCTCGTCGTGACTGAGGGCTTCACGGACGTCGTCGAGCTGGGCCGGCAGGCGCGCGCGGACCTCTACCGCCTTTGCGCCACGCACCCGGCACCGCTGGTGCCACGCGAGCTGCGCTTCGCAGCGCCGGAGCGGATGACGCCCGACGGGCCACTGCGCACGCTCGGCGACGAAGCAGCGCACGCCCTCGCCGAGCAGGTCGCGACAGCTGAGCCAGAGGCGGTGGCCGTGGTGCTGCTGCACGCCTACCGTCACCCGCAGCACGAGCAGCGCATGCGCACAGCGCTCGCGAGCGTGTTGCCCGATGTCCACGTCTCGCTCTCGCACGAGGTCGTCGGCACCTTCCGCGAGTACGAGCGTGCCGCGACGACGGAGATCGACGCAGCGCTCTCACCCCTGCTCGGTGGCTATCTGCGCCGGCTCGGCGCTCACGCAGCCACTGCCGGATTGCCGGAGCCCGCGATCATGCAGTCCAACGGCGGCCTCGTCGACGTGGCGAGCGCGGCCGGGCATGCAGCGTGGACGGTCCTGTCGGGTCCCGCCGGCGGCGCGGCCGGCGCCGCCTTCGCCGCCCGTGCAGCCGGCGTCGAACGCGCGTTGTGCCTCGACATGGGCGGCACCTCGTGCGACGTCTGCGTCGTGCACGACGGTGCAGTCGCGGAGGCCGGCAGTGGCGAGATCGCCGGCCGGCCGATCGCGCTGCCGATGCTCGACGTCCACACCGTCGGGGCCGGCGGCGGCTCGATCGCCTGGCGCGACGCCGGCGGCGCGCTGCGCGTCGGTCCGCGCTCGGCGGGGGCTGTGCCCGGACCCGCCTGTTACGGCCGCGGCGGCGCACAACCGACCGTCACCGATGCCAACCTGCTGCTCGGCTTCCTCTCCCCCGACGCACCGCTCGCCGGCGACGTCGTGCTCGACAAGCGAGCCGCCGAGCGCGCGATCGGTGCACTCGCCGGATCGCTCGGACTCGACCTGCTCGCCTGCGCCGAAGGGATCGTGCGGATCGCGAACGCCGAGATGACGCAGGCTCTGCGCGTGGTGACGGTCGAGCGCGGGATCGACCCACGCGACCACGCGCTCGTCGCGTTCGGCGGCGCCGGCCCGCTGCATGCGGTCGCGATCGCCGAGCAGCTCGGGATCGAGCATGTCGTCGTCCCGCGTGCCTCCGGCGTGCTCGCAGCGCTCGGACTCGTCGTCGCGCCGCTGCGCCGCGACGCGCAGCGCAGCGTCCTGCGCACGGGCGCGGAGCTGACCGCCTCGGCGATCGCGCGTGATGTCGCCGAGCTGGCAGCGCAGGCGCGCGAGGCACTCGGCGCACCGGCCGCCGAGATCGCCGTGACGTACGAGCTGCGCTACCGCGGGCAGGCCTACGAGCTGCCCGTGCCTGGCCCACCGGACGCGACACCTGCCTGGCTGCGCCAGGCGTTCGAAGCCGCCCACGACGCGCGCTACGGGTACCGCGACGGGGACCAGGAGATCGAGCTCGTGACCGTGCGCGTCAGCGCGACGATGCCGGGGCCGCAGCTCGCCGCGAGCACCGACTCGTCCGGGCTGCGACCCGGCTCAGCGATCGAGGGCCCGGCCGTCTGCAGGCTGCCGGAGTCCACGCTCGTCGTTCCCGCGGGCTGGGCTGGAGCCGTGACAGAGAGCGGCGCGATCGAGCTGCGGAGGGCTGTGCGATGAGCCTCGACCCCGTCGAGCTGCAGGTCGTCCTCGGCGCGCTGCGCGCCACCTGCGACGAGATGGGCGCGGTGCTGATCCGCTCGGCGCACTCGGCGAACATCAAGGAGCGCCGCGACTGCTCGACCGCACTGTTCGACGCCGACGGCGAGATGGTGATGCAAGCCGAGCACATCCCCGTCCACCTCGGCGCGATGCCGGCCGCCGTCGCCGCCGTGCTCGGCGAGCAGCACGCGGCCGGCCGCTCCTGGGTCCTCAACGACCCTTACGCCGGCGGCACGCACCTGCCGGACATCACCGTCGTCACTCCCGCGTTCGCGGGCGGCGACGCTGGCGGCGAGCTGCTTGGCTTCGCCGCCAGCCGCGCGCACCATGCAGACGTCGGCGGCCCGACGCCCGGCTCGATGCCGGCGGACAGCCGCACGCTCGCCGAGGAGGGAGTCGTGATCCCTCCGCAGCCGCTCGACGACGCGACGATCGCGCGGCTCGTCGCACAGATGCGCCAGCCCCACCAGCGCCGCGCCGACCTGCGCGCGCAGCTCGCGGCGAACCGCTGGGGCGCCCGCGCGCTGGAAGCGCTCGCGCAGCGCACCGGCGTCGCGACGCTGCGCGCAGCGACCGCCGAGGTGCTCGACTACGCCGAGCGCCGCGCGCGCGCCTGCATCGTCGCGCTGCCCGACGGCACACGCACCGCTCACGACGTGCTCGAAGGCGCCGACGGCGACCTTCAGCTCCAGCTCACCGCGACCGTCACCGGCGATCGGCTCGTGCTCGACTTCAGTGGCAGCGCAGCCCAGCACGACGGCAACCTCAACTGTCCCTTGGCCGTCACCTGCTCCGCCTGTTACTTCGCGGTCCGCGTGCTGACCGACCCCGACATCCCGCCGAGCGCCGGCGCTTACCGGCCGATCGAGGTGCGCGCACCCGAGGGGTCGCTGCTGAACGCGCGCTCCCCCGCCGCGGTCGTCGCCGGCAACGTCGAGACCTCCTCGCGCGTCGCCGACCTCGTGCTCGCCGCGTTCGGCCGCGCGCTCGGCCAGGGCACGATGAACAACCTGACGCTCGGCAACGACGACTTCACGTACTACGAGACGCTCGGCGGCGGCCAGGGCGCATGCCCCGATGCGGACGGCCCGAGCGGCGTGCATGTCGCGATGAGCAACACGCGCAACACGCCGGTCGAGGCGCTCGAGCTGGAGCTTCCGCTGCGCGTGACGGAGTACGCGCTGCGGCGCGGATCCGGCGGCGACGGACGTCACCGCGGCGGCGAGGGCGTCGTGCGCGAACTCGAGGCGCTTGTGCCGATGCACTGCTCGCTGATCGCCGAACGGCGCCGCCACGCACCGCCGGGAGCCGACGGTGGCGAACCCGGCGCAGCTGGCCGCGATTCGCTCGACGGAGCACGATTGTCACCAAAATGGACTGGTCCGATCGAGCCCGGTCAGCGACTTCGGATCGAGACGCCCGGAGGCGGAGCAGATGGCGAGCGTCTGCGCGTCAAGGTCCTGTAAAACTGCCAATTTGCAGGGACATTTGGGGAATCGAACGGTTGCCCGTACAATGAGTATTCCCGTGCGCGGACGCAGGACTTCCGCCTGTCACGGTTCATACGCACCCCCTCCCGATTCGGAAACTATGCCGATTGCTATCAAAGAATGGGCCGTCACCGTACGTGCGCTCGCCGAGGGCGAGCAATTGGTCACGTTGCGCAAAGGCGGCATCCGCGAAACCGAGAAGCACTTCAAGCTCGAGCATGAGCGCTTCTTCCTGTACCCGACCTTCGACCACCAGCGCGAGGACCTCGTGCGCGAGTCGCATCAGCCCGAGCTGCTGCGCGCGCTCGAGGAGGGCGTCTGGCCGGAGGGCGATCCGCCGATGCACGCGCTCACGCGTGACGGCGACATCCCGCAGCCCGACCGCGTGCGCATTCGCGCGTGGGCCGAGGTCGCCGAGCACTGGACGATCACGGACCCCCGTGCGGTCGACGCGCTGTCGCCGTTCTATGTCTGGACGACCGACTACGCGGAGAAGCGTCTCGCGTGGAAGCGCCGTCACCCGCTGCACGTAGTACTGCTGCGCACCTACCGCATCCCCCGTCCCGTCACCGTGAAGGTGCGAGACGACTACGGTGGATGCCGCTCGTGGCTGGAGATCACCCGCGACCTCCCGTTCGAGGGCACCCCGGTGCTCTCCGACGACGAGTTCGGGCGTGCCTCCGAGGAGATCGCCGCGATCGTCAGCGGCAAGATACCGGCGCTCGTCTAGGTCGCAGGCTGGTTCGCATGCGCCGCGGCACCCGCCGCGGCGCAGCTCCGCAATCATCTCTCCCACGATGAGCTGGGAGGAGACGATCTCACCGTCGTTCCGCGCCCGCCACGAGTCGGCGGACGCCGACGACGCGGCGCGTGTGCTCGACTCGCTCGAAGCCACGCGCGCCCGCCTCGACGTGCTGTTCCCGCGCACGGTCGCCGACGTCACGATCGTCTTCCACCGCTCGGCTCGACTGCTCGATCTGGCCCACCCGCTCGTGCCGGCCGAGCGACTGTTGACGGCACCCGCAGCGCGCCGCTATGTCGTCGGCTCGACGAGCACCGACACGATCCACGTGCTCGCGCCAGCTGCGCTGCTGACGCGCGCCTCACAGGTGCCCGGCTCGCGCGAGATGCTCGCGCGAGCCCCCGACGTGCTCTACGCGCGACTCGTCGTCGGCCTCAACAACCGCCGCCTGCCCCCGCCTGCCACGCCGATGCTCCTGCTGCACCGGCTGCGCTGGGCGTGGCTCGTGGAGGGCGCTGCACGCTTCTTCGCCGGCCAGGTCGAGCACGCACGGCCCGCGATCTCGCGGCGTCTGCGCGACGGTCGGCGGCCGGCGTTCCCGCCCAGCCTGCGCGATGCAGCGTTGCTCGGACCGACGCTGCTCGACCTGCTCGCGCACGAGCACGGCCCGGAGGCGGCAATGCGTCTTGCCTGCTACCACAACCCCGCCGGACCGGACACCGCGCTGCGCGAAGCGTTTGCCGGGCGTCCGCTCGTGCACACGGAGGGCGCCTGGCGCTCACACCTCGCCCGGCTCGCCACCGTCTGAGGATTCCTCCGGACGCACCTGCAGCAGCGCGTCGCGCGCGGCCCCCTCGCCCGAGCGCGGCACGAGCACGTCGCGGGGGCCGGCAGCGATGAAGCCGGGCGCGTCGAAGCCGGCACTGCGGCGCAGCATGCTCGGGATCCCCTCCTCCAACAACAGGCCCTGGATCAGTTCGGCCTCGGCCTGGTTGCCGGCACGCGCCACCTTCACGAGCTCGCCCTCGGAGTACTGCGGCTTGATCTTGCGGACCCGCTCCTGGCGGGCCGTCAGCCGCACGTCGCCCGGGTCGACGGGCACGAGCGGGAGCCGGCAGTCGTGGCAGAAGCGCTCCTCGCTCCCGTAACGGGCGCCGCAGCTCGGACACACGAGCGGCTCGCCCATCGTCCTACTCGACGATCAGCTCTGCCGGGGCGACTGCGCCACCGGCGATCCGCCACGCGCGCACGTCAGGCTCGTCGTTCGCGATCCCGATGATCACGTAGAGCGCGTCGGGGTGAAAGGCGAGGTTGATGTCCGTCTGCGACGGCTCGGGGGCCGTGCGCGTGTGCGAGTGGTAGATCGCGCCGAGGTCATGCCCTGCGTCGTCGATCGCCATCTCGATCTCGTACTGCTGGCGCGCGTCGATCTCGTAACGCAGCGGGCTCGCCGCCGCATTCTCGGCCGGGTGCACAGCGACGACATGGCCATCGTTCGAAGCGATCATCCCGCAGCACTCGTTTGGCGCCTCGGCGCGCGCGTGAGCGATCAGCTGGTCGTGGAACTCGCGGGCGATATGCACGCCCGCGAGGCTACCAGCCCCTGTGCCGACGTCCGCGTTAGACGATCTCGCGCTCGCGCGCGGCGGCGAGCTCGGCGTCGTCGTCCTTCGTGGCGCCGCTGAGCGAGTCCTTGAACTCGCGCATGCCCTTGCCGATCGAACGACCGGCCTCGGGCAGCTTCTTCGGCCCGAGCACGATCAGCGCGATCACGAGGACGAGGATGATCTCCATCGGTCCGACTTGCGAGAACATGTCGTGCACTGCTCCTTGAGTGGATCCTGCGGTCTCTCCAAGACTACGGCGTGGACCGCTCTACGGATGTGTCCGGATCGTAGCGCGCGTCAGCGCGGCGCTACCACCAGACGGTCGAATCGAGGTTCTCGACCTCGTCGACCGGCAGCGTGTAGATGCCACTGGAGAGGTACTTCCAGCCGTCGTCGGCAACGATGAAGACGACGTTGCCCTCGTCGAGCTCGTTCGCGATCCGCACCGCCACGCGGGCGATCGCGCCCGTCGAGACGCCGACGAACAGGCCCTCCTCGTCGAGCAGCTTGCGCGTCCAGATGATCGCGTCGCGGTTCGTCACGAAGATCTTGCGGTCGAGCAGCGAGAGGTCGATGATCGGCGGGATGAAGCCGTCGTCGAGCGAGCGCAGGCCCTGCACCGGCTCGCCCTGCATCGGCTCGGCGGCGACGATCTTGCACGCGTCGCCGAGCTCCTCCTTGAAGCGCCGGCCGTTGCCCATCAGCGTGCCGCCGGTGCCGAGGCCGGCGACGAAGGCGGAGATCTCGTCCAGCTCCTCGAGGATCTCGAGCGCCGTGCCGTTGTAGTGCGCGAGCGGGTTCGCCTCGTTGCCGTACTGGTAGGGCATGTAGTACGAGGAGTCGGCGGCGGCCATCTCGAGCGCGAGCTCGACGGCGCCGTTGGAGCCCTTCGAGCCGTCGGAGTAGACGATCTCGGCGCCGTACATCTTCAGCAGCTGCGTGCGCTCAGCCGTGACGTTGTCGGGCATCACGACCTTGAGCGGATAGCCCTTGCGCTTGCAGATCATCGCGAGCGAGATGCCGGTGTTGCCGGAGGTCGGCTCGAGGATCGTCTGTCCGGGGCGGATCGCGCCCTTCTCCTCGGCGTCCTCGATCAGCGAGCGCGCGACGCGGTCCTTGACGGAGCCGGTCGGGTTGCGCGACTCGAGCTTCGCCCAGATGCGCACGCCGGGCTTCGGCGAGAGCCGCTTCAGCTCGACGAGCGGCGTGTTGCCGATCGCCTGGACGATGTCGCCGTAGCGACCGCCGCACGGCTTGTTCTCAAGGCGTTCCGCCATTGCTTCACGAAGTATAGCGAGCTGCTGGTACGCCTGGGCGGGCGTGCGCTTGGCTGGCCGAGGCCACGCCGACCTGGCTGAAGCTCCCGTGCGTTGCGCGCCTCCTTTAGCCTCGCCAGCCAAGCCACACCCACCCGGCTCACCACAGCGGCCAGAGCCCCGGCCTGCCCAGCCCAGAGCTCAGCTCACCACAAGCTGCCCAAGCCACGGCGGAGGGCACTGGCCACTGCCGCTCAGCCGAGTGCCGTTCGGGGTGTGCCGGGCGAGGCTAAAGGAGGCGCGCAACGCATCGGGGCTTCGGCACGGTCGGCGTGGCCTCGACCGGCACACCCCGAACGGCACCGGCGTACACGAACGCCGAAGCAGGCTCAGGCCCCGCCGGCCATCGCCGGCAGGATGACCAGCGTGTCGCCCTCGCCGACCGCCGTCTCGAGCCCGTCGAGCACGCGGACGTCCTCGTCGTTGAGATAGACGTTGACGTAGCGGTTCAGCTCGCCCTCGGCGGAGAACAGCTGCGACTGCGTCTGCGGGTGCGCGGTCGCGAGCGACTTCAGCACCTCGCCGACGGAGTCGCCGTCGGCGGAGACCTGCTTCTCGCCGCCGACGGAGGCGCGCAGGACGGGTGGGATCTTCACGGTGGCCATAGTGCGGGGACCCTACCCGGCCGCGGCGCAGAACGCCTCGTAGTCGGGGAAGACGCCCATCTCCTCGTCGGTGATCGACTCGGGGTCGCGCGAGCAGATCGGGCAGTCGGGGTCGCGGCGGACCTTCAGCTCCGTGAACGTCGCGCCGAGCGCCTCGTACAGCAGCAGCCGGCCGATCAGCGGCTCGCCCTCGCCGAGGATCAGCTTCACGACCTCGGTCGCCTGCAGCAGGCCCATCGTCCCCGGCAGCACGCCGAGCACGCCGTTCGCGCCGCAGGACGGAGCAAGCTCGGCCGGCGGCGGCGTCGGGTACAGGCAGCGGTAGCAGGGACCGTCGTAGGGCGCGAAGACCGACAGCTGGCCGTCGAAGCCGAGGATCGAGGCCGACACGACGGGGATCTTCAGCCGCACGGAGGCGTCGTTGAGCAGGTAGCGCGTCGGGAAGTTGTCGAGCCCGTCGACGATCACGTCGTAGCCCTCGATGATCTCCATGATGTTCGAGGCGTCGATCCGGACGGGGTACTTGACGACGTTCACGTCCGGGTTCAGCTCCGCGATCGTCGCCTCGGCCGAGTCGACCTTCGGGACGCCGACGCGGTCGGTCGTGTGGATCACCTGGCGCTGGAGGTTCGAGAGGTCGACTACGTCGTTGTCGACGATCCCGAGCGTGCCGACGCCGGCAGCCGCGAGGTAGAGCGCGGTCGGCGAGCCGAGCCCGCCGGCGCCGAGCAGCAGCACCTTCGCGTCGAGCAGCTTCAGCTGGCCCTCCACGCCGACCTCGTCCATCAGCAGGTGGCGCGAGTAGCGGTCGCGCTGCTCGGCGGTGAGGCCGCGCGTGACCTCGACGTCGTAGCCGCGGTCCTTCCACAGCGCGATGCCGCCGGTCATCGAGGCGACATTCGTGTAGCCGAGGTCCTGCGCGAGCGTGCGCGCGCCGAAGGCGGAGCGCTGGCCGGAGGCGCAGTAGAGGACGACGCGCGCGTCGTGGTCGGGCACGGCAGCCTCGATGCGCGACTCGAGGTAGGCACGCGGGACGTGCTTCGCGCCGGGGATGTGCGCGATCGCGAACTCGTCGGCCTCGCGCACGTCGACGATCGCGACGCCGTTCCCGAGGTGCTCGTGGACCGCGGCGGGATCGACCTCTTCGATCTGGCTCTTGACTTGGCGGAGCAGCTCCGCGCCGGACGGGCTCATCGAGAAAACACCTCAAACGTGGTCGGCTTTCGCATACTTCAGAAAGGATAGCGCGTCGGACGCACCACCTGCGTGCGTCCGGTCGTACCCTGTCCCCCGTGCCCGCCCGCCTGCGCCTGACCGTCGCCGTCGTGACCGTCTGTGTCGTCGCGGCGCTTGCCGCGATCGTCGTGTTCGGCCATCCCGGCGGCGCCGGCGCGGACGGCAGCCCGACTGGGTTCGACGGGGCGCTGCGGCCGCCGGCGGCGCGCGCGATCGACTTCCGCCTGCGCGACCAGGACGGCCGCCGCGCGACGATGCGCGAGTACCGCGGCCGGAACGTCGTGCTCACGTTCATGTACGCGACGTGCAAGGACACCTGCCCGCTGACCGCCCAGCAGATCCGCGGCGCGCTCGACCAGCTCGGCGCGCGGGCGCGATCGGTCCCGGTGCTCGCGATCAGCGTCGACCCGGTCGGCGACACGCCCGCGAACGTGCGGCGCTTCCTCACGCTCCAGCACATGACCGGCCGGATGCGGTACCTCACCGGCACGAGCGCACAGCTTGCGCCGATCTGGCGCGCATATGGGATTCAGCCGCAGAGCAGCCAGTCAGAGCAC
The DNA here is from genome assembly GCA_963715695.1 of uncultured Actinomycetes bacterium. Classification (GTDB taxonomy): domain Bacteria; phylum Actinomycetota; class Thermoleophilia; order Solirubrobacterales; family Solirubrobacteraceae; genus Conexibacter. The sequence continues at coordinate 669,007 of OY970266.1, forward strand.
ACCGCCTCGACCGTCGTCGTCGACGGCAGCGGCCGCCAGCGGCTCGGCTACCTCACGAGCCAGCTCACGCCCGAGGGCCTGGCGCACGATCTTCGCGCGCTCGCCGCCGGCGCTCCCGCACCGTACTGACGCCGAGCCCGCCCGCCAGCAGCAGCGCGGGCGCTGCGTAGATCATCGACACGTACCAGTGTCCGAAATGGGCGAGGACGAGCATCGGGGTGCGTCGGATTCTACGCTCGCCGGTAGCCTTGCCAGCCGCATGCGCCCGCCCGAGGACCTCGACATCCGCGCCCCGTCGTTCCCCCGCCAGGCGGCGTGGGTCAACGTGGCGACGCTGCGGATGGACCAGCAGGCCGGCAGGCCGGTGCTCGTCGAGTTCTGGGACTTCTGCCGCGTCAACTCGCTGCGCACGCTCCCGTACCTGCAGGCGTGGCACGAGCGTTACGCGGAGACCGGCCTGCGCGTGGTCGGGATCCATGCGGCGGGCTTCGAGCCGTCGCAGGACGCCGACGCCGTGCGCGCCGCCGTCGAGCGGCTCGGGATCTCCTACCCGGTGATGATCGACGCGGAGCTGGAGAGCGCAGCCGCGTACGGCGTCCAGGGCTGGCCGAGCCGCTACCTGTGGGACGGCGAGGGCCGGCTCGTCGACTTCCAGGTCGGCGAGGGCGGCTACGCGGAGACCGAACGCACGATCCAGGAGCTGCTCGGCGTCGAACGCGAGCCAGTCGCACCGGTCCGCCCCGAGGACGAGCCCGGCGTGCTGCTGCCACCGCAGACCGAGGACCAGCTGGGCCCGTACTCCGGCCCATACGAAGCGGGCGGCGTCTGGGCCGTGCTCGACGGCGCCGGCACGGTCACCGCGAACGGCCGTGAGCTGACGATCGAGCAGCCCGGCTGCTACCCGCTGATCGAGCACGAGCGCCACACGGCCGGCGTGCTCGAGCTGCAGCTCGGCGACGGCGTGACCTGCCACGCAGTCTGCTTCACACCGGGCTTGGCGTAGCCGCTCGTTCGCTCAGCTCGGCGTGGCCACGGTCGCCGAGCAGGCGCACGTGCTCGGGCGGACCGTCGGCACCGACGCGGATCGCGACCCCCGGCCAGTACGGGCTCTCGTATGGCGTCTCGCCGAGGAAGTGGCGTTCGTAGACCCAGCAGCCAGCGTTGTGCAAGCGCACGCCCGACGGCGTCGTCCAGTCGGCGAGGTCGTCGTAGCGCTGCGGGCCTGCGCGGTGGGTGTGGCCGAAGATCACGTGCTGCGCAGGGATCTGCAGCCGCTCGACGACCTCCCCCATCGCCCGCACGCCGGCGCGCGCCAGCGCCGTGCCGGTGATGTCGGCTCGCACGGGCCCTATCCCCGCACGGTTGAGCGCGACGATGCCGAGCGGGAACAGCGCCGCGAGTGCGCGGCGGCGCAGCGGACGGTGGCCGTCGCCGGCGAGCGTGCGCCAGACGCGCAGCGAGACGCCCTGCGTCCCCGTCGCGCGTTCGTCAACGTGCTGCGCGAGTGAGTAGGACCAGGCGTAGATCGGCGCGAGCGCCGCCTCGTAGTCGTCCGGGCCAGCGTCCTGCTCCGGCAGCTCGCCGACGACGCGGCCCATCACGCCGGCGCTGAGGCGCTCGAACGTCGGCACGGTCGTGTGGCGGTCGAGGTAGTGGCCGTGGATCGCGTAGACGTCGTCGCGCAGCCAGATCCCCGGGTAGGCGACGCTGACGCGCGCGGGCGATGCAGCCGCAGCGAGCGCGGCGACTGCGTCGTCATCCTGCCAGCTCGCGTGCTGCTCCAGCCCGAGCCGCGACGGCACCTCGTCGCGAGCGCGGCGTTCGAGCCAGGGCGAGACGAGCGCGTGGTCGTGGTTGCCCGGCACGAGCACGATCTCGCCATCCGCCCCGAGCGCCGCGCCGACCTCGGCGAAGAACGGCCGCGCCGCCGCGAGCGCCTCGCGCAACGGCCCCTGGCGCAACTCGAGCGCGTCACCGAGCACGACGACCCGCTCGACGCCGGCGAGCGCCTCGATCAGCGGCTCGCGCAGCTGCGGGCGTCGCAGCAGATCGGCGCCGCCGCGGGAGCCGAGGTGGAGATCCGAGAGGACGAGGGTGCTCAGCGCTGCGCCGCCAGCGCCTGGCGAATCGTCTTCGGCAGCATGAAGCGAACGTCCTCCTCGATCACCTCGAGCTCGGCGACGTCCACGGTCCCGCGCTCGCGGAAGAAGTCGACGAGCCGCTGCACGAGCTCCTCGGGCGCGCTCGCGCCAGAGGTGATGCCGACGATGCGACGGCCTGCGAGCCACGCCTCCTCGACCTGGCCCTCGTGGTCGATCAGGTACGCGTCGGTGCCGAGCTCGCGCGTGACGTCCACGAGCCGGTTCGAGTTCGACGAGTTCTGCGAGCCGATCACGAGCACGAGATCGCACGCCTGCGCGAGCTGCTTGACGGCAGCCTGGCGGTTCGTCGTCGCGTAACAGATGTCGTCGGTGCGCGGCCCGACGATGCTCGGGAACTTCTCGCGCAGCCGCAGGATGATCGCGCGCGTCTCGTCGACCGACAGCGTCGTCTGCGAGATGTAGGCGACGCGATCTGGGTCCTCGACCTCGAGCGCGTCGACGTCGGCCTCGGTCTCGATCAGGACGATGTGCTCTGGCGCCTCGCCCATCGTGCCCTCGACCTCCTCGTGGCCGGCATGCCCGACGAGCACGATCGTGTAGCCGTCGGCGGCGAACTTCTTCGCCTCGACGTGGACCTTCGTGACGAGCGGACAGGTCGCGTCGATCGTCTGCAGGCCGCGCGCCGCCGCGTTCGCATGGACGCTCGGCGCAACGCCGTGCGCGGAGAAGACGACGGTCGAGCCCTCTGGGACCTCGGTCTCCTGGTCGACGAAGATCGCGCCGCGCGAGCGCAACTGCTCGACCACGTGCTTGTTGTGGACGATCTCCTTGCGCACATACACCGGCGCGCCGTGCAGGTCGAGCGCACGCTCGACGGTTTGCACTGCGCGATCGACGCCGGCGCAATAGCCGCGCGGCGAGGCGAGCAGGATCTTCTCGGGGGCGTGACGCATGCCGCTCGACACAGCATAGGCCACCCACTACCGTCTCCCTGTGGCCACAACGGGAAAGACGCAGCGCGGCGGGGGCACGCGTGAGAAGCAGCGCAGCACCTTCGTCGAGATCGTCGGCATCATCGTCGTTGCGCTCGCGCTCGCGTTCGTGATCCAGCTGCTGCTCGTGAAGACCTACCGGATCCCGAGCGGCTCGATGGAGCCGACGCTGGACATCGGCCAGCGCGTGCTCGTGAACCGCATCGGGATGCGCTTCGGCGACCCGTCGATCGGGGACATCGTCGTCTTCCACCCGCCCCGCGGCGCGGACATACAGCCGGCTACGTGCGGCGTGCTCGGCGAGGGCAACGGAGCCGCGAGACCGTGCTCGGCGCCAACCCCGGAGCGCTCGAGCCAGACGTTCATCAAGCGGGTCGTCGGCCTCGGTGGCGACCGCATCGCGATCCGCGGCGGCCACGTCTATCGCAACGGCACGCGCGAGGCGGATGCCTTCATCGCCCCGTGCGCAAAGGGCTTCGGCTGCGACTTCCAGGGCACGATAACCGTGCCGAAGGGCAGCTTCTACCTGATGGGCGACAACCGCGGCCAGTCGGACGACAGCCGCTACTGGGGTCCCGTGCCGAAGAAGTGGCTGATCGGCACCGCGCTCGCCACCTACTGGCCGCCGAACCGCATCGGCACCTTCTAACGCGGGTAGGCCGAGCACGTGGCACAGCAACACCTCGACCGGCTCACCGCCGTGGACGCCTCGTTCCTGCACCAGGAGGACGCGACCTCGCACATGCACATCGGCGCGGTGACGATCTTCGAGGGGCCGGCGCCGCAGATTCACCGCAGTGCTCGAGCACCTGCGCTCGCGCCTGCACCTCGTGCCGCGCTACCGCCAGAAGCTGGCGTACCCGCCGTTCGAGAGCGGTCGCCCGCTGTGGATCGACGATCCGACCTTCAACCTCGAGTATCACCTGCGCCACAGCGCGCTGCCCTCGCCCGGCACCGAGCAGCAGCTCTACCGGCTCGCCGCGCGGATCGGCTCGCAGCAGCTCGACCGCTCCAAGCCGCTGTGGGAGTGCTGGTTCGTCGAGGGGCTCGAGCACGGCCGCTTCGCGCTGATCTTCAAGACCCACCACGCGCTCGTCGACGGCGTCTCCGGCGTCGACCTCGCGACGGTCCTGTTCGACCTCGCAGCCAAGCAGCCGCAGGAAGCATCACCGCCGTGGGAGCCGCACCCGGAACCGACGAGCGCCGAGCTGCTCGCCGGCGGCATCGCCGGCCTCGCGAAGACTGCCTACAGCGTCACCGAAAAGGCGCTCGCCGCAGCGACGAACCCGGCAGCCGCGATCGACGCGGTGCGCGAAGCCGTCGAGGGCATCGGCGAAGTCGTCTGGGCCGGCCTCAACCCGGCACCCGAGACACCGCTCAACGTCGAGATCGGCCCGCACCGCCGCTACGCGATCGCGCGCCACGCAGCTCGAGGACTTCCGCTACGTCAAGCGCGTGCTCGGCGGCACCGTCAACGACATCGTGCTGACGATCGTCTCAGGCGCGCTCGCCCGCTGGCTGCGCGCCCGCGGGATGCGGACCGAGGGACTCGAGCTGCGCGCGCTCGTGCCGGTCTCGATCCGCCCGCAGGACGCAGCGCCACCAGCTCGGCAACCAGATCGTCCTGATGCGCGGGCCGCTGCCGGTCTACATCCGCGACCCGGTCGCGCGCCTGCGCTTCGTCAAGCAGGCGATGGACGGGCTGAAGGAGTCCAAGCAGGCGGTCGGCGCGAAGGTGCTCGCCGACGTCCAGCAGCTCGCGCCACCGACCGTCCTCGCGCAAGCGTCGCGGATGCAGTTCTCGACGCGCCTGTTCAACCTGATCGTGACGAACGTGCCCGGGCCGCAGTTCCCGCTCTACCTGCTCGGGCGCGCAGCTGCTCGACCTCTTCCCGATCGCCTTCCTGCCGACGAACCACGCGCTCGCGATCGCGATCATGTCCTACAACGGCGGCGTCGAACTTCGGCCTGCTCGGCGACTACGACGCGCTGCCGGACATCGACGTGATCGCCGAGGGGATCGACGAGGGGCTCGCGCAGCTCAAGCGCGCCGCGCAGGCGAAGGAGGCGCGCCAGCGGCGCCCGCACGCCGATCGGCGACGCTCGCCGACGCCCGCGACCAGCGCAGCGCCGATCGGCCGGCCAGCGACTCCGCGAAGCCGAAGCCCGTCGCGAGCACGGCGAAGCGGTCGACGCCGGCGAAGAAGGGTCCGCAGCTGCTGCCGAGCGGTCCGTCCACGCGCACCGGTGGCCCGGCCGCAGCGATGCGCGCGCGCGCGGCGCCCGCCGTCTTCGAACGGCGGCAGCGGAAGCTAGCCGGCGCTGCTCGCGCTCAGAAGCCGAGCGCGAACTTCGCGTCCTCGCTCATGCGGTCGGGAGACCACGGCGGCGAGAAGACCATCTTCGGATTCACCTGCTCGACGTCGTCGAGCTCGCCGACGAACTCGATCATCTGCTCGCTCACCTGCGGGCCGATCGGACAGGCGGGCGTTGTGAGCGTGAAGGTGACGTTCGACAGTGGCACCGTCGATCTCCACGTCATAGACGAGGCCCAGCTCGACGAAGTCGAGTCCGAGCTCGGGGTCGATGACGTTCGAGAGCGCGTCGTTGACATCTTCGAGCGTTGGCATGCCGTGAGTCTAGCCAAGCGGTCGCAGCGTCCGGTCTTGAGTGTGAGAGTCCGTTCAGAATGGCTTGCGCGGTGCGTGGAGACTTCGTTAGGTTCGCGCCCATCGTCGAGTTCGCTGCACATCCTCCGACGTTGCGGTGCTCCGGGGACGAGGATCGCGACACGCAGGCGCGTCGCCGCCAAGCGCTCGTGCGCGCGATCAAGGCGAAGGCCGACATCGTCGTGGACCTCGCCGAGCTGTCGCGGGCCGACGCGTCGCTGATGCTCGACTTCGTGATGCTCGCCCGCCGGATGCGCGCGCAGGGGCGCGTGCTGACGCTGCGCGCACCGCAGCCGCAAATCGCCGCACTGCTGCAGCTCGTCGGTCTCGATCGGCTGCCCTCCGTGCGCATCGAGCGCGCGATGCCGCCGGCCGAGTCGCTCGCGGCGCTCGCCTAGCTCCCACGCCACGACAACCCCGCGACGCGCGCTGGGTAGCCTGTGAGCTGATGCTGCTGCTCCTGTTCCTCGCGTTCATCGTCGTGCCGCTCGTCGAGCTGTACGTGATCGTGCAGGTCGGCGAGGCGATCGGCGTGCTGCCGACGATCGCGCTGCTGCTGCTCGACTCGTTGCTGGGCGCGTGGCTCGCACGCTCGCAGGGGCGCGCCGTCTGGCGTCGCTTCCAGGCAGCGCTCGCCGAGGGGCGTCCGCCCACGCGTGAGGTGCTCGACGGCGTGCTCGTCATCGGCGGCGGCGCGCTGCTGCTCGCGCCAGGCTTCCTCACCGACATCGCCGGAGCCTTGATGCTCGCGCCGCCGTCCCGCGCGCTGCTGCGGCGGATGGTCCAGCGCAACCTGCGCAGCCGCCTGCTCGTGGGCGTCGCGAGCGCCGTCGGCGGAGCAGCGCGGCGCCGCGGCCGTCAGGATGACGACGTGGACACGACCGCGCACGAGATCGACCCGCACCAGCTGCGGAGATGATCGACCCCCAGCTCGAGACGGTCCGCCCGGCAGACGGCGCAGGCTTCGGCGATGCCGTCACGTTCGCGTTCGGCGATCCGCAGCAGCAGCTGTACGGCAGCGCGCGCTTGGGACTCGTGCCCGGCGAGCCGGTCCGCGCCAGCGGCCTCGGCCTGCTGTTCCATGCAGGTGAGGTCGCCGCGATCGACGGCAGCGGCGGGATCGAGCTGGCCGGCACGCCCGACTGGAGCCGCATCGAGGCCGGTGACCTGAGCGCGACGATCGTCGAGCCGCTGCGTGCCTGGGAGGTCGCCTACGACGGCGACGAGGGCGGCTTCGAGCTGCGCTTCGAGGCGCTCGGCGAGCCTGCCGAGATCGGCAGCGGCGCGGTTGCGGCAAGCGCAGCAGACCTCCATGGCTACGAGCAGCTGTGCCACGTAGCCGGCAGCGTGCGCCGCGGCGAGCGACGCTGGCAGGTCGACTGCCTCGGCCAGCGCGGCCACCAGTGGGGCGCACCCGACTGGGAGCGGATCGAGCTCGCACGCACGATCTCGGCGTGGCTGGAGGACGGCACCGGCCTGACGTTCGCGAGCGTCCGTCCGCACGGCGCCGCCGGCCATGATGCCGAGGCGCGCAGCGCGTACCTCGTCGAGCAGGGCAACGCGCTGGCGATCGACGACGCGTTGCTCTCGACGGCCGGCGACGAGGACGGCCGCCAACGCCGCGCCGGGCTCGAGCTGCGGTTCACCGAGGACGGCGCACGCCAACGCATCGCCGGCGAGGCGGTCTGCGGGACGACGCTCGACCTCGGGCGCCTGCGGCTCGACACTGCGTTCTTCCAGTGGCGGATGGACGGCCGCGAAGGCGCCGGCCGCTACGACGTGCTGCGGCGCGCATGAGTGCGATCGAGGCGATCGTCTGCGACTTCGGCGGCGTCTTGACGACGCCGCTCCTCGACGCCTTCGTCGGCCTTCAGGAGGCACGCGGGGTCCCGCTCGAGGCGTTCGGCCTTGCGATCGCGCAGGTCGCCGAGCAGGACGGTGGCGCGAACCCGCTGTTCGAGCTGGAGACCGGACGGCTGACGGAGGCGCAGTTCGTCGCGAAGCTCGGCGGCGCGTTGCGCGAGCAGCTCGGTCGCGAGGTCGTGCTCGACCGCTTCGGCGTCGGCTTCTTCGAGCACCTGCACCCGAACGACGAGCTGTTCGCGTTCATGCGCGCACTCCACGGCCGCGGCTACCGGATGGCGATCCTCACGAACAACGTGCGCGAGTGGGAGCCGCTGTGGCGCACGATGCTCCCGGTCGACGAGATCTTCGAGCTCGTCGTCGACTCCGGCTTCGAGGGGGTGCGCAAGCCCGACGCCGCGATCTACGAGCTGACGCTGCAGCGGCTCGGCGTCGCGCCCGAGGCGACGCTCTTCATCGACGACACCGAGGTCAACTGCGACGCTGCGCGGGCGCTCGGGATGCAGGCGGTCTGGTTCCGCTCGAACGCCCAGGCGATCGCCGAGATCGAAGCGGCGCTCGCCGCCACGCCGGCGGCATAGCCCGCCGTTCAGTTCTCCGAGCCGAGCCGATCCCAGCAGTACAGCTCGACGCATTCGCGCGCCAGTTCGCGGCAGCGTGCGTCGGACAGGAACGGCAGCACGAGCTCGAGCGACTGCTCTTCCGTGACGCCCGCCTCGAACGCTTCCTCACCGCGGAAGCCGGCGGCGATCTTCAGCGCCTCGCGCCGGTTGCCGCCCAGCGACGGAAAGACGCGGACGAGGAACTCCTTGCTCGCGATCGGATGGCCGACCTCGAGCGATGCATGCCACGCGGCAAGCATCGAGAGATCGTGATGGTCGAGGTCGTCGACTGCCTTGGCGTAGTGCGCCGCGAGATCCGCGTCCGGGATCTCGTCGACCCATGCACGCACGACCTCGCCGAGCAGCTGCCGCCGGGCCTCTCGGCCGACGGAGTTGGCGATCACGCGAATCGCGTTCTGAGGCTCGATGAAACAGAGGGACATCTGGTCTCCGCAGCGCACTCGACGAGGGGATGGGATCGAGCAGGACTCTACGACTCGGCGTGGACGGCAAGACTGCGTTGTATGCGACTTGTCTTCACTCGTGGCACGAACGACGTAAATGACGTTGCAGAAGCACCGGCCGACACGGAGGGTGGCGCGGTGCCCGACGCCGCCCACTTCCTCCGTTCGCTCGGTCAGGCGCTCCGCGAACGGCGGGAGGAGCTGCACGCTCACCCAAGAGGCGCTTTCGCTGCGCACAGGTGTGCCACAGCGGCGCATCTGGGAGCTCGAAGCGGGTATCGGCAACCCCACTGCGAGAACGTTGCTGCGCCTGGTTTCGGGCCTGAACTCCCCGTGCTGGCGGATCTTTCAGCGCGCCGAGGAGCTGGCTTCCGAGCCACCGGCGCCCGCTCCTGAGCGCTGAGCCGAACGCACCTCTGAGCGTCACGACGTTTGCGTCGTAAGACATCCGGTGCAACGATGGGGTATGCCGGCGTTCACCATTCGCCGCGTTTGATCGTTCACGCTGTAGGAGGGATTCTTGACCGACCCCGAGGTCGACGACTGGTCGTCCGCGGAGCGCGCGCTGCTCGACGCCGCGCTCGAGTTCTACGGCGCTGCCGAAGCCGCCATCGACTATGCCGGGCCCTGACCGGCCACGGCTGCGCTACGACATCGAGAAGATGCGCGACGTCCGTCGCTCGATGGCCGTGCTGGAAGGACATGTCCGCCAGGCGCACGCAGACGGCGTGGAAGCGGATCGGATCGCCGCCATCACCCGTCTGGAGCACGAGATCGTCGAGCTGATCCTCGCCGACGATCGCGAGGCAGAGCCCGACCCGGCGGGAAGCTGAGGCGGCCCACGCGGGTGTCCGTGCCGGCTCTCGCGCCGGCACGGACACCACCGCAGTCAGGCGACGGTCACGTGGACGGGTCGTGAGGTCGAGGTCACGTACGGGAAGCTGCCCTGTCGCGGCACGATCACGCGGAAGCCGAAGCGTCCGTGCGCGAGCCGGAAGCGGTAGCGCGCGCTCCAATGCCCGGAGCGCGTCGTGCGCACCGTGCGGAAGCTCCGCCAGCCGAAGCCGGCCTGGAAGCCCTGCAACGTCACGAGCAGGCCGATCCGCGGGATCGGCCGACCGCCGACGCGACCCGCGAGGTGGACGACCCGCGTGCCGACGAGCTGCCGCGGGTCGCTGCGGATCGTCAGCGGCGCGAGCACGTCCTCGTGCACGACGTTCGAGCTGACGTAGGTGCGGCTGTCCGCGTAGGCGTAGTAGACGAGCTTCACGGCGCGCGTCGGGCCCGCCGGCAAGCGGGCGACGAAGCGGCCATCCGCGCCGGTGCGGGAGCCGCTGTGTGCGACCCAGCCGCGGCCGACGACTTGCCAGGCGGCCGTGAGGCGGGCGCCGGCGATCGGATGCCCAGCTGCATTCGTCAACCTGCCGACCAGCGTCCAGCTGCGCGCTTGAGCCGAACGCACGCGGCGGGCCGTGTGCCCGTCCGCACGCCGGAAGGCGAGCGTCAACCGCGACCGGCCTGCCGGGCTCGCGCCGTTCGGCGTGTGGGTTCCGTCCGCCGCAAGCGGATTCGTGAGACCGGCGATCGTGCCGGCTCCGCCAGGGGACGGCAGCGAGGTCGTGTTCCCCTCGGCGTCGGCGATCACGGAGCTCGTGGCGCTGCGAGCAGCGGCGCTGCCACCGGCGTTCGCCGCGGTCACCTCGGCGACGATGCGGTGCGAGATGTCGGTCGGCGTGAGCGTGTAGGTCGCCGCAGCGGCGCCGGCGATCGGCGTGCAGTTCGCGCCCGCCGCGTCGCAGCGCAGCCAGCGCCGGTCGTAGGCAGTCGGCGCACCGTCCCAGCCCCCGTTCTCGACCGTGAGCTGAGCGCCGACGCGCGCTGCGCCCGACAGGCCCGGCGTCGTCGTCGAGATCGGTGCGTTGTGCGTCGTGATGTCGCCTGTGTGGACGAGGCCTACATTGCCCGCCGCATCCTCGACGCTGACGGTCAGGGCATGGACGCCATCCCGCAGTCCGCTGGTGTCGAGCTGCACGCTGCCGTCGACGTCGAGCGAGCAGGGCTGCGGCGTCCCGAACTCGTACGCGTCGCTGTTGCCCGGCTCGACGTCCCCACACCGACCGCCGTTGTCGTCGACGATACTCCGGGTGACCTCGGCGCCGTCGACCTCGACGATCGACCGGTACACCCCGGCCCCCGCGTCCGTCGCATGAAACGCCACGTCCCCCACACCCCGCACCGGCAAGGCCCCGACGAGGCTCCCACCGCTCGCGGTCGCGACGGGAGCGTCGAGGTCGGTGAGGCCGATGGTGGCTCGGGGGATTGTGAGCTGCGCCGGAAACGTCCCACAATCAAGATTGCCCACCAGCCCCCAGCACTGCAGACCGATGTGGAGTGATCCCCACACGACACCGTCGCCTTCTACGTCAGCAGGCGTGCTTTGCGTCAGCGTGTGACTAGCTTGCAGCGGTGCCTGAAAGTCAAACAGGCCGCTGCTTTGGTCTTGGTCGTGCCATCCCTCGACCACATACGGCCGGTTCGCCACAGTAGGAACCACAGGCCAACCAAGGTTGAATCCTCGGGAGTACCAGTACGAACTGATGGTGGTCGCCGGCGGGGCGTCGAATGTCCACAACACAAAGCTGCCTGACGCGACCGGCAAGCCTGCGGCACCAAATTGCGCCGAGAACGATCCACCCGGCGTCGGGCACGAACTAGCGCTGCCGGGGTCGCGGCCGACTACGAGGCTGCTCGCCGCGCTCGTCCATCCGCCCATCCCCACCCATGCACCCGAAGGGGTCGTGCACGAATGGACCGTGTACGTCCCCGCGACTACGGACGCTGGTGGTGTGATGGTGAGGATCGTGGCGACTGTGGCGAGCAGCGCGGCGATGCGGCGGGTGCGGCGTCGGTGGAACGTTGGTCGTGGCATCGAGTGCGACCTCCCGGATGCGTGGTGGGTTGGTTTGCAGACGTGGTGAAGCGGTCAGGGTCCGGCGAACTCGGCGGGCGGACTGCGCTCGGGATGCGCTCGGGCGGCGGTGAAGGCATGCGGCGCGGGCGACGGCGCGTGAGCGGAGGCTGTGCCGGCGCCGAACGCTGCGCGCGCCCCGTGCGGCGTCTCGATGCCGAACTCGCTCGGTCCGGCCGCCGCCACAGTCCGTGCGCGCCACTCGGGGCCGCTGGCCGCCCCCGGGTCAGCCACGGTGGCTGCACCGGCACCGGCGTCAGAGCGCGCACGCGAGGCGAGCGAGAGCGCCGCACCAGCTGGCTTCGACGAGGCGGAGCTCGCCGCGCGCTGCGCGTGCACGACCGGCTGCGAGCGTGAAGCGTCGACCGCTACATGCTCGATCGCGACTCCTCCACCCGCGAGCGCCGCGCTCGATGCGGCAACGGCGGCGAGCTTCGCGCCGGGCACGGTGTCGAGCGCGCCCTGAACGCGCAGCGCGGCGCCGGCGAGCCGTCCGAGCAGCGCGTGCGCCAGCGCATCGAGATGCTCGCCGAGCCTCGCAGCGCCGCCCCCACCGGCGAGCCCGACGAGTCCGACCGGCACGATCGCCGCCACCTGGCTCGGCGCACCATGGAACGCACGCAAGGTCGCGCGGCATGCCGGACATGCGCGCAGATGCGGGCGCAGCTGCGCGACCTCGACGGCCGTCGCCTCACCGTCGGCGAGCCCAGACAGCAGCGGCAACCAGCGGGCGCACTCGGCACCTGACTCGATCGCGCCGAGGCGCTTCAGCAGCGCACGGCGTCCCTCGGTGATGCAGCGATTTGTTTTCGTGTACGTCCAGCCGTTGCGCGCGGCGATCTCGTCATACGTGAGCCCTTGCGCGCGCTGCACCAGCGCGGCTACCTCCTGCGGCTTCAGTCGCTGGAGCGCCTCCGCCGTATGCCACAGCCGCTCGAAGCCGACCGCGCGCTCGGCGAGATCCTCGACGTGACGATCCGCGTGACTGTCGACGCTGAACTCCTTGCGCCCGAGCAGCTCCTCGCGCTGTGCACGGACCGCGAGCGACTCGTGCTTGATGACGGTTCGAAGCCACGGGAGCGGATGCGCGGGCGGGTCGCTCCGCATCCGCCGCACGAGGATCTCGATCGCCCGCTGATAGGCGTCGTGCGCGTCATCGGCGCAGATCGAGAAGCGCTGCGCAAAACGCAGCAGCTCCGCGGCATGGTCGCGGACGAGCCGCAGCACCGCCTCCTCGGAGCTGTCGTTCGTCCGCTCGCCGATCGATCCCATCGCACTCCCTCCGTGGCATCCCTGCCTGCACTGGGCGATAGCGCGTCAACGCGCCAACTCCCAGACGTATCGGGTGCTACAGAGAGCCAACAGGAGCCTCTTCACCCCCACGGAGGAAGAGAAAATCCGCAAATAGCGGATAAAAACATATCCGTCTCTCGACGAATGTTCAGGAGATGTCGATCCAAACCCCGCCGTGCGAGCCCGCTGCGGAGCCCCGCGGAGCGGGAGCGACTAGAGCCCGAGCGCGTCGCCGACGCGCCCGAAGACCACAGCGTCGGGCTCGCCAGGAAAGCCGAGTGAGGCGCGCAGCGGGCCGGCCTCGCGACCGACAGCTGCCGGCCGGACAGGTTGAGCCCAGTTCCACAGCCCGACGTCAAGCGCGGCGAGCTCGACATCGCAGGCCGTCGCGAGCGCGGCGGCGCGACGCTCCAGCAGCAGCGTGTCGCCGATCGCGAAGACGCGCTTGGCGGCGACGGTCGTCTCGTCCGGACCGCCCAACTGGAGCGAGCCGGCACGCAGCGGGTAGACGCCGAGCTGACCAAGCGTCACGAGCAGGTCGAAGCGCGCGTCGCGGTGCAACCCGGGCAACGCGAGGCGCTCGAACGCGCGCGAGAAGCGCCGCTCCGGACTCCAGGAGGCCTCGCCGGCGAAGGCAGCAGCCTGCGAGCCGGAGCGCGCGGCCCACGCGCGGTAGGCGGCGAGCGTCGCCGCAGCGCGACTCGAGTCGTGGGCAGCCCGCGGCCCGAGCGCAACGCCATCGAACGTAGGCAGCTCGCCGCTGGCCCACGAGCTGTGGGCACTACGAACGCCTGCAAAGGGATCCTCATCTTCGAGCGGCCCGAGATACGCGATCAGGAACGCGAGCCAGGTCGCCTCCTCCGGGTCGCCAGCAGCAGCCACATCGGCGTAGAGGCCAGGCGGCTCGCTTGCGAGAGCTGCGAGCCGGGCGGCAGCGAAGGCGATCTCCTCCGCAAGTCGCTGGGCGTCGCCGCTCGCCTTCACGCCCGGGACGAGCGTCGAGCGGAAGCCGTCGTCGGTCTCGCGAGCGACGCGCCGCACGCGCACGTCGCGGCCGCTGCGGCCGGCGGTGCTCGTGGTCGCACGCTTGCGCGTGACCGGCCCCCCCGTGCGCGTCACGCCCGGTCGCCGCGGGGCTGCCGCCTGCTCCTGCTCACGGGCACAGATCGGGCAGTTCGCGAGGAAGCGGTTGTGGCGGCAGAACGTCGGCACGGGTCATCGATCAGTCTAGGCACGCAACGCCTCTCGCGCGGTCTCAGTGCGGCGCGGAGGTCGCTGCGTCGCCGGCGTCGGCGCCGGCGACGAGGCCGGCGACGCCGCCGAGCACGAGGTCGCTCGCGAAGCGCGCGGTGCGCTCGACGTCCGGCTGCTCGCGCTCGCTCATGCGGATCGCCAGCTCGAAGGCGACGCCGCCCATCGCGGCCGACAGCGCTTCGAGATCGAGCGACGGCGGCAGCTCGCCGCGCCCGGCGAGCGAGCGCAGGTCGTCGAGCAGCTCGAGCACGCCGAGCTCGAGCGCCGGCGTGTCGAACAGCGTCCGCACAGTGCCCGCGTTGCGTCGCAGCATCTCGAACAGCGGCCGATCCTCGGCGATGAAGCCAAAGTAGGCGTCGAAGCCGGCCCGCACGACGCCGTCGACCGTCGTCGCCTCCGCACGCGCTTCGCGCAGCCGTGCGCGCATCGCGGTCGTACGCTCCTCCAGCACCGCGCGGAAGACCGACGCCTTGTCCGGGAAGTAGTTGTAGAAGGTGCCCGAGGCGAGCCCGGTGCGACGCACGATGTCGCGGATGCTCGCCGCGCCGTAGCCCATCTCGGTGAAGATCTCACGTGCCGCGTCGAGGATCGCCGCGCGGTTCTGCGACTTCGTGTGCGCACGCTTGCCGGCGGGAGCTGCCGCGTGCCTCACGAGGCGGCCTCGGCAGGCGCGGCCTCGGCGGCGACCTGCGCGCGCCCCGCGATCGGCAGCCGGAAGCCCTGCTGCGCGCACCCGTCGTGCCCCAGCGCGCGCTCGCGCTCAGGTCGTAGAGGTAGTTGTCGAAGTCGACCTGCATCGTGTGGCGCTTGGAGGCGACGTAGCGCTTGAACATCTTCGCGCGCTCGCGCTCGATGTCGGCCCGCAGCTCAGCCGCTGCCGGCAGCGCGTACTCGCCGCGCAGGTAGGCGGCGATCCATTGGCCCTGCGCCTCGGCGAGCGGCATGATCGCGCCGAGCGGCTGCAGCAGTCCGGCGAAGAACAGGCCGTCGACGTCGGGATGGAAGACGCGGCGGTACAGCGGCAGGTCGTTGTCGGGCGCGGAGACGAAGTCCTCGTCGAAGAACGGGAACGTGACCTTGTAGCCGGTGCACCACACGATCGTGTCGGCCTGCTCGATCGTGCCGTCCTCGAAGCGGATGCGATCGCCGAGCAGCTCCGCGATCTGCGGGCGGTGCTCGACCTCGCCGTGAGCGATGCGGTTGAGGAAGTCGGCCGAGATCGTCGGGTGCGCGTCGCCGAGGCCATGGTCGGGGCGGGGCAGCCCGTAGTCCTCCATCTGGCCGACGCCGATCCGGTAGAAGGCTCGCAAGATCGCCTTGCGGAAGGCCCACGGCAGCGCGCCGGTGAGGCTGTTGACGCCGATCTGGTCGAGCGGGCGGCCGAACAGGTACTTCGGCAGGATGTGCGCGCTGCGGCGCGAGGAGAGGATCGTGCGCTGCGCGACGAAGCTCGACTCGACGGCGATGTCCATCGCGCTGTTGCCGATCCCGACGACGACGACGCGCTTGCCTTCGAACGGCTTGTTGTCGACGTAGTGGTGCGCGTGCGACTGCTCGCCGTCGAAGTGGCCCGGGTACTCCGGCTCGGGCCAGCGCGGGTTCCAGTGGTGGCCGTTGGCGACGATCAGCGCGTCGTAGCTGCGCGTCTCCCCCGTGTCGAGCTCGACGCTCCAGACGCCGTCCTCTCCCCGCGCTGCGTGCGTGACGCCGGTCTCGAACAGGATCCTGTCGCGGAAGCCGAAGTGGTCGACGTAGTCGTTGAAGTACGCGGCGATGTGCGTGTGATGCGGAAAGTCCGGATACGACTTCGGCATCGGGAAGTCGGTGTACTCCATCCGCTCGCGCGAGGTGTTGATGTGCAGCGAGCGGTACGCCGAGGACATCTCGTTCTTGTTGCCGAAGACCCAGTTCCCGCCGACGCGGTCGGACTTCTCGATGCAGTCGAACGGGATCCCGCGCTCGTGCAGCGCCTTCGCGACGGCGATGCCGGAGGAGCCTGCACCGATGACGCACACAGTCGGCAGTTGGGTCATGAGCGGGCTCTCCTTGCGGTGGAAAAGTGACGGGGGCGTCACGTTAGGTGGTTTCCGTGGGTGGCGTCAAGGGGGGTGGGTGGCGTTCGGTCCGCGTGGGCGTCGGCGGGCTCGGCGCACGCTGAACGGCAGGCATCGAGGGGGCGAGCGGCGGGAGCTTGGGCTCGGGCGCGGGTGGCGCTCAGAGGGCGATGTCCGAAAACCACCACTGCACCTTTGTGGGTCTCACAGACCCACAAACCTGCGCTCCTCAACGCGGGCACACCAGGGATGTGGGAACCACGCGCGTCGAAAGCGCGGTTCGCAACGAGTGGCACGCGCGCCTGCACCGCCAACCCCGCTGCTCGCCCTCTCGATGCCTGCTGTTCGACGGCCGCCTCGCCCACCGGCACCGCCCGCCGAGCCGAGCGAGCACGCCCGACCACCTACACGGCAGCGACATCCTCCGCCCGCCGGTGCTCCCTCCCCCGCCGGATCACTTCCTTGAAGCTCCGGAAGCGGAAGATCAGCACCAACGCCCCGAACCCCATCGCGACAGCCGACACGGCGAGGGCGATCTGCTGGCCGACGGAGAAGGCGGCGACCTCGGATCCGCTCGCCGCACCGGCGAAGACGGTCAGCAGCAGCGCCTGCTGGACGCCGGCACCGCCAGGCGTGAACGGCACGAGCATCGCGACGACCTGGACGCCGAGCACGAGCAGCACGTTGCGGACCGAGCCGCCGATGTGGAACGCGTCGAGCAGGAACCAGTAGGCGGCGAAGCGCGCGACCCAGGCAGCGGACTGCCACGAGACCATCTCGCGCAGGTAGCGGTCGCGGTCCTGCAGGATCGTGAAGCCCTGTCGCACGCGTGCCCAGAAGGCCTTCACGCGCGCCGACAGCAGCGCGAAGCCGACGAGCACGCCGACGCCGAGCGCCGTCAGGAAGAACAGCGTGAAGCGCGGATGGGAAGCGAAGAAGGCGAGGTCGAACGCCGGCAGCTTCGAGAAGTCCGGCGGCTTCGGGAAGACGCCCTGCGTGAACGCGAAGACCATCACGAGCAGGTTCACCGCCCAGTCGAACACGAGCCCGGTCCAGATCGCCGCGATGACCGCCGGATAGCTCGACTCCTCGATCGAGATGCGCGTGAGGAAGTACTGGACGATCGTGCCGCCGCCGAGTGGGAAGACCTGGTTGATCCCGACGCCGGAGACGTACGCCCCCCAGATCTCACGCCAGCGGACGTGCTCGGCCGGATATGCGGCCTGCACGGCGTGCCAGATCGCGCGCGAGCGCAGCGTCAGGTAGGCGGCGTAGCAGAGCAGCGCCAGCAGCAGTGGGCCCCAGCTCAGTCCGGCGAGGTTCGAGAAGAACGTGCCGACGGAGTCGAGGAACTGGCTGACGTCACTGCCGATCGAGGCGAGCGGTGGCGTCATCGCGGCACACGTTCCCACAGCGACGCGACAGGCGACCGTCCCCGGACGCGCGGAAGGGCCCGAGTCCATCCGGGCCCTCCGCAGCCGGGAATCGTGGGGGAGACGATTCCGGCGGAGCAGGACGCTCGGCGCCCCGCGCGCTCAGGATACCTTGACAAGCCGTCGATTGCGGTGCCGCGGGCGCCAACTCATAGAGGATCCATCACGAAAGATCGTGCAGTGTCCGCAGGATTTCTGCGAACGCCGTCCGTTCAGATCGTTCCGCCGGGCCCGCTGAAGAAGTCGTCACCCAGCCGGACGTTGCCGGCGGCCTCCGCTTCGTGACGCAGGGTGTGGTCCTCGACGCCGCTCCAGGCACCGATCGCGAGCTGCTCACGGTCCGCGTCCATCGGGCTGCCACCGAGGTCCTTGTTGACGATGCGAGCGCACTTGCGGCCCTCGGCGATCGCCGTCACGACGAGCGCCTGGCCGAGCCGTGCGTCGCCGCACGCGTAGACCCCCGGCGCGGAGGTGCGATACGTCTGACGCGTGCGCACGTTGCCACGCGGGTCCAGCTCGGTGCCAAGCTGCGTCACGAGGCCTTCGTGCTCGGGGTGGGAGAAGCCGATCGCGATCAGCACGAGGTCGGCCGGCTGGGTGTATTCGCTGCCGGGAATCGGCTTCAAGTCGCGTGACGAAGTCCCCTCGACACGGCGCGCGTGGACCTGCGTGACGCGGCCGTCGGCGTCGCCGCTGAAGCCGGTCACCTCGGTGCCCCACCAGCGCTGGCCGCCCTCTTCGAGCGCGTACGTCGTCTCCGTGCGCTTCGGTGGCAGCGGCCATGGCGTGCGCGCGTCGCGCCCGCCGGCCGGCAGCTCCTGGTAGACGTCGAGGATCATCGCCTCGCTCGCGCCCTCGCGGTTCGCGTTCGAGATGCAGTCCATGCCGGTGTCGCCGCCGCCGATCACGACGACGCGCTTGCCCTCGGCGGAGATCTCCGTGCCCGGCTCCGGCGGACGCGACGGACGATCCTCCTGCGCGGCCACCCAGCGGTTGCGCTGATACAGGTAGTCCATCGCGAAGTGCACGCCGGTCAGCTCGCGCCCCGGTACGGCAACGTCACGGTGGACGCGCGAGCCGATCGCGACGACGAGCGCGTCGTGGCGCTCGCGCAACTCGTCGGCGGTGACGTCGAAGCCGACGTTGACGCCATAGGTGAAGTGGACGCCCTCCGCTTCGAGCAGCGCGACGCGCCGGTCGATCACGCGCTTCGGCAGCTTCGCGTCCGGCACGCCGAAGCGCATCAAGCCGCCCGGCCCCTCGTCGCGCTCGTAGACCGTGACGGTGTGGCCCGACTTGTTCAGCTCTGCCGCGACGGCGAGCCCCGCCGGGCCGGCGCCGACGACGCCGACCGTCTTGCCGGTGCGGCGCTCGGGCGGCTCGGCGACGATCCAGCCCTCGTCGTAGGCGCGCTCGACGATCGCCAGCTCGATCTGCTCGATCGCCACCGCGTCGTCGTTGATCGCGAGCACGCACGCCGACTCGCACGGAGCCGGGCAGATGCGACCCGTGAACTCGGGGAAGTTGTTCGTCGCGTGCAGCTGGACGATCGCGTCCTGCCACTTGTCGCGGTAGACGAGGTCGTTCCAGTCCGGGATCAGGTTGCCGAGCGGGCAGCCCTCGTGGCAGAAGGGGACGCCGCAGTCCATGCAGCGCGCGCCCTGCTTGCGCAGCTCCTCCTCCGGCTGGAGCGCGAAGTACTGGTCGTAATCGCCCACGCGCTGCGCCGGGTCGCGCTTGTCGAAGCCGACCCGATGGATCTTCAGGAAGCCGCCCAGTTGTCCCATCGCTCAGGCCTCCGCGGGCTCAGCCGCAGGTTGGACGGCAGCCGCCTCGGCGGCCGCACGCTGGGCGAGCGCACGCTTGTAGTCGCGCGGCATCACCTTGAGGAAGCTGCGCACGGCGCTGTCCCAGTCGTCGAGCAGGCCCTGCGCGACCGGCGAGCCGGTGCGCTGCGCGTGCTCCGCGACGAGGTCCTTCAGCTCCGCCTCGTCGTGCTCGCTGAGTCCTTCGATTTCGACGAGCTCGAGGTTGCAGAGGTGCGTGAAGCGGTGGTGCTCGTCGTAGACGTAGGCGACGCCGCCGCTCATGCCGGCGGCGAAGTTGCGGCCGGTCGGGCCGAGCACGACGACGCGCCCGCCGGTCATGTACTCGCAGCCGTGGTCGCCGAGGCCCTCGACGACGGCGCTCGCACCCGAGTTGCGCACACCGAAGCGCTCGCCGGCGAGCCCGCGGAAGAAGGCGCGGCCGGCGGTCGCTCCATACAGCACGGTGTTGCCGACGATCACGTTCTCCTCGGCGGCGAAGCCGGCGTCCTCGGGCGGGCGCACGGTGAGCACGCCACCGGACAGGCCCTTGCCTGCGTAGTCGTTCGTCTCGCCGGCGAGCGTGAACGTCACGCCCGGCATCAGCCAGGCGCCGAAGCTCTGGCCGGCAGAGCCCTCGAGCGCGACGTCGATCGTGCCCTCGGGCAGCCCCTCGGGCCCGAAGCGGCGGGCGATCTCGCTCGACAGCAGCCCGCCGACCGTGCGGTTGACGTTGCGCACGGCGGTCGTCAGCGTGACGCGCTCACCGCGCTCGAGCGCTGGCTGCGCCTGGTCGATCAGCTCCCAGTCGAGCGCGTCGTCGAGCACCGGCTCCTGCCCGCGCGTGCGATGACGCGGCGCGTCGGGCGCGACGTCGGGCGTCTTCAGCACGTTGCTCAAGTCGACGCCGCGCGCCTTCCAGTGGTCGATCGCGCCGTCCATCTCGAGCAGGTCGGTGCGGCCGATCAGCTCGTCGAACCTGCGAACGCCCAGCGACGCCATCAGCCCACGCGCCTCCTCGGCGACGAAGAAGAGGTACTTGACGACATGCTCGGGCGTGCCCTCGAAGCGGCGCCGCAACTCGGGGTTCTGCGTCGCGATCCCGACCGGGCACGTGTTGAGGTGGCAGACGCGCATCATGATGCAGCCCATCGCGATCAACGGAGCGGTCGAGAAGCCGCACTCGTCGGCCCCGAGCAACGCGGCGATCACGACATCGCGGCCGGTCTTCATCTGGCCGTCGACCTGGACGGTGACGCGCGAGCGCAAGTCGTTGAGTAGCAGCGTCTGCTGCGTCTCGGCGATGCCGATCTCCCACGGGATCCCGGCCGATTGCACGGAGGACTGCGGTGAGGCGCCGGTGCCGCCGTCGTGGCCGGCGATCACGATGTGGTCGGCGTTCGCCTTCGCGACGCCGGCAGCGACCGTGCCAACCCCGACCTCCGCGACGAGCTTCACCGACACCGACGCGCGCGGGTTCGCGCAGCGCAGGTCGTAGATCAGCTGCTTGAGGTCCTCGATCGAGTAGATGTCGTGGTGCGGCGGCGGCGAGATCAGCCCGACGCCCTCGGTCGAGTTGCGCAGGAAGGCGATGTAGTCGTCGACCTTGTGCCCGGGCAGCTGGCCGCCCTCGCCGGGCTTCGCGCCCTGCGCCATCTTGATCTGCAGCTGGTCGGCGTTCACGAGGTAGTGGGCCGTGACGCCGAAGCGGCCGGAGGCGATCTGCTTGATCGCCGAGCGGCGCAGGTTGCCCTCCGCGTCGGGCTGGTAGCGGCGCGCGTCCTCCCCGCCCTCGCCCGTGTTCGACTTGCCGCCGATGCGGTTCATCGCGATCGCGAGCGCCTCGTGCGACTCCGGCGAGATCGAGCCGAGGCTCATCGCGCCGGTCGAGAAGCGCTTGACGATCTCCTCCGCCGGCTCGACCTCGTCGAGCGGGATCGGGCGTCACGCCCTCGGTCTTCAGCTTCAGCAGGCCACGCAACGCGGCCTTGCGCGTCGAGTCCTCGTTGACGGCGCGCGCGAAGTCGTCGTAGGTCTGGCCGGCGGCGCCGTCCTCCGCCCGCACCGCGTGCTGGAGCAGCGCGACCGTGTCGGGGTTCCAGATGTGCAGCTCGCCGTCGCGGCGCCACTGCAGCACGCCGCCGACGGGCAGCACCTCGCGGCCGGTGCGCGGATAGGCGCGGAAGTGGCGTTCCAGCGCCTCCTTCGCGAGCACGTCGATGCCGACGCCGGCGATCCGCGAGGCGGTGCCGGTGAAGTATTGGTCGATGAGGCCCGATTCGAGTCCGACCGCCTCGAAGATCTGCGCTCCGCAATACGACTGGAACGTCGAGATCCCCATCTTCGAGAACGTCTTCAGCAGCCCCTTGCCGATCGCCTTGACGATCCGCTGCTCCGCCGTCTCGCGGTCGAGGTCGACGGGAAGCAGGCCGCGGTCGGCCAGCTCGTCGAGCGATTCGAACATCAGGTACGGGTTGATCGCCGCCGCGCCGTAGCCGATCAGCGTCGCCATGTGGTGGATGTCGCGCGGCTCGCCGGTCTCGATCACGAGCCCGCAGCGCAGCCGCGTGCCGGCGCGCACGAGGTGGTGGTGGACGCCGGCGACCGCGAGCAGCGACGGGATCGCCACGCGCTCCGGGCCGAGGTTGCGGTCGGACAGGATCAGGATGTTCGCGCCGCGCTGCACCCACTGCGAGGCCTCGTCGCAGATCGCCGCGAGCCGCTCCTCCATCCCCTCGACGCCCTGCTCGACCGGCCACGTGAGGTCGATCGTCGCCGCGTGGAAGACGTCGTGCGAGACCTGGCGCAGCTTCTCCAGCTCGTGGTTGCGCAGGATCGGCTGGCGCATGAACAGCTGGTGGGCGTGCGCGGGCGACTCCGACAGCAGGTTGACCTCGCCGCCGACGCTCGTCGCGAGGCTCATCACGACCGACTCGCGGATCGGGTCGATCGGCGGGTTCGTGACCTGCGCGAACAGCTGCTTGAAGTAGTCGAACAGCGGCGGCTGGCGGTCAGACAGGACCGCGAGCGCCGAGTCGTTGCCCATCGAGGCGGTCGGCTCCTCGCCGTTGGCCGCCATCGGGGCGATCACGAGCCGCAGATCCTCCTGCGAATAGCCGAACGCGAGCTGCTTCGAGCGCAGCGGCTCGACGCGCGGGGCGCGCGGCGCGCGCTCCGGCAGGTCGTCGAGGTTGACGACGCGCTCGGCGTACCACTCCGCGTACGTGCGCTGGGCGGCGACCTGCGCCTTGACCTCCTCGTCCTCGACGATCGCTCCCTGCTCGAGGTCGACGAGGAAGATCTTGCCCGGCTGCAGGCGGCCCTTGCGGACGATCTCGCTTGGCTTGGCGCGCACGACGCCGGTCTCGGAGGCGAGCACGACGTAGCCGTCGGCCGTCTGCACCCAGCGGCCCGGGCGCAGGCCGTTGCGGTCGAGCGTCGCGCCGACCTGCGTGCCATCCGTGAAGGCGACGACCGCGGGACCGTCCCACGGCTCCATCACGCAGGAGTGGTAGTCGTAGAAGCCGCGCACGGCCGGCGAAAGGTCGGTGCGGTCGCGGTAGGCCTCGGGCACCATCATCATCACCGCGTGGGCGATCGGCCGGCCCGCGAGCACGAGCAGCTCCAGCACGTTGTCGAACGTCGCCGAGTCCGAGCCACCCTGGCGCACGACCGGCATCAGCTTCTCGAGATCGTCGCCGAACAGCTCGGAGGCGAGCTGCGACTCGCGTGCGCGCATCCAGTTGACGTTGCCGCGCAGCGTGTTGATCTCGCCGTTGTGGGCGACGAGGCGGTACGGGTGCGCGAGCTCCCAGCTCGGGAAGGTGTTCGTCGAGAAGCGCGAGTGGACGAGCGCGAGCCGCGTCGCGAGCCGCTCGTCCTTCAGGTCGGGGAAGTAGCCGGACAGCTGCGGCGCGGTCAGCATCCCCTTGTAGAGCACCGTGCGCGAGGAGAAGCTGACGACCGACAGCTCCGGCCCGGCAGCCTTCTCGATCAAGCGGCGCAGCACGTAGAGCTTGCGCTCGAAGGCCTCCTGGTCCGCGAGCTCGTCGCTCGCGCCGACCAGCACCTGGCGGATGAGCGGAGCAGCCTCACCCGCGACGACGCCTACATGCTCGTCGTCGACCGGCACGTCGCGCCAGCCCAGCAGCTTCTGACCCTCCTCGGCGATCGTGTGCTCGATCACCTCGACGATGCGGGCGTGCTCGTCCTGCTCGTGTGGCAGGAAGCAGACGCCGACTGCGTAGCGGCCGGCGTCAGGCAGCGGGAAGCCGGCTACCGCACGGAAGAACGCGTCGGGGAGCTGCAGCAGTATCCCCGCGCCGTCGCCCGTCGTCGGGTCGGCCCCGGCGGCGCCACGGTGCTCGAGATTCTCGAGCGCGTACAGCGCCCGGTCCACGACCCCGTGGTCGGCGCCACTCGTGAGCTTTGCCACGAATGCGACCCCGCAGGCGTCGTGCTCGTTTTCGGGGTGGTAAAGGCCAACGGCCTGTGGGGGCTTCTTCGCATGCATGAGATTTGGTGTTCCCGTGGGCGGCGGAGGACACTGAGAGGAGGCCACAGGGTACCAGCGTCGCGCTGTCGCGCAGCAGTCCACCTGCAGGAGAAACGTGCGCGGTCCGTGGTTCCGGACGCGCCGGCGAGCTACAGGCGCGGCAGGAAGGCGAGCGCGGTCGAGATCGCACGCCCACCGTCGAGCGCGCGGTCCTGCTCAGAGCGTGGGACGTTGCGCAGCGCGCCGCAGCAGACGAGCGACGTCGAGCCGCCACCGTCGAGGTTCAGCGCGTGCTCCGCACCGAGCTCGACGAGCGTCTGCGCCAGCTCGCCGAGCGACATCCCCGCCTCGTCGTGCGCGCGGCCGTCGCACGCGACGGCGAGCACGTGCGTCGGCGTCAGCGCGAGCGCGGCGCGTGGGTAGCGCCCGGCCGTGATGTCGGAGTCGAACTGACGCTGCCCGGCCGCGAAGCCCTCCGGATCCTCCCCTGCCCGCACGACCGACGCGCCGTCGCGGACGAGCAGCGGACCGGCTTGGAGCAGATCGCCACGTGGCGAGGGTGCGAGATCGTCCCGACGGCGCACCGCGACGACGCCGCGGTCGACGTGGACGCAGGCCCGCAGGCCATGCCACGGCGCGTCGAACGGCTCGCTCTTGCGCACGACGCCGCGCGTGCGCACCTCGCCGAGCGGCGTCCCGTGCGGACGCACGAAGAAGCCGCCGACGATCGCCTCCTGCACGCCACTGCTCGCGCACCAGTCGGCCAGCGGCGCCGGCCGTGGCAGCCGGATGACGCGCACCTGCGTGCGTGCTCGCTCGTGCGCGGCGACGTAGACCGTCGTCTCGGCGCCGTCCGCGTGCTGGACGCGAAGCGAGCGCAGGTGGTCGGCGTCGGACCTGCGCGCTGCAACCTGCGACAACATGGGCGCGCAGGCTGCCAGCAGCGCCGGACGGCGCCCTGGCGGCGCCCCCGCATCACGCCAGGCGGCGGCTGACGCCTAGCTGCGCTTGGCGGTGCTGCGCTTCGCCGCGGGCGCCTTCGCGGCGCCCTTCTTGCTCGCGGCGGGCTTCTTCGCGCCGGCGCCGTTGCCGCGGGCGGCCGCGACGCTCGCTTCGAGCGCTGCCATCAGGTCGGGCACCGGCGACGGCGCCTCGGCGGCCGGCTGGACGGCGATCTCCTCGCCGGCTGCCTTGCGCTCGATCAGCTCCAGCACCTGCTCGCGATAGTCGTCGCGGTAGCGCGACGGCTCGAACGGCGCTGACAGCGACCCGATCAGCTCGGTCGCCATCGCGATCTCGCCCTTCGTCGCGTCGGCCACGTCGGCCAGCGCCTCGAGCTCCTCGATCCGTTCCGGCGCGTTGACCTCGTCGCCGAACAGCATCGTCGAGAGCGCGAGCACGCCGCCGGCCGGTCGCAGGGCGCAGAGCTGGCGGCGCGTGCGCAGGACGAAGCGGCAGATCGCCACCTTGCCGGCGTCTTCCATCGCCGACAACAGCAGGCGGTAGGCCTTCGCCCCGCCGGCTGCCGGGGCGAGATGGTAGGCGTGGTCGTAGTAGACGGGATCGATCTCGGCGAGAGAGACGAATTCCTCGATGTCGATCGTCTTCGTCGCGCGCGGGTCAAGCGCGTCGAGCTCCTCCTGCTTGACGATCACGTAGCGATCGGGCGCGATCTCGTAGCCCTTGACGAGCTGCTCGTACGAGACCTCCTCGCCATCCGCCGGGCAGAAGCGCTTCTGCTGTATCCGGACGCCGTCCTTCGCGTGGAGCTGGTGAAAGCGGACGGTCTTCGGTGAGGTGGCGGAGTACAGCTTCACAGGCACGTTGACGAGCCCGAAGCTGATCGCGCCGGTCCAGAGTGCGCGCGGCATAGGACATTTCTATACCCCTGGCCGCGCCACGGCAAGCGTGCACGCGACCATTCAGGACGTCATCAGGGCGTCACGACCAGCGTGTCGCCCATCCGCTCGAGCGAGCGCCGCAGCAAACGCGAGACGTGCATCTGCGAGATCCCGATCCGCTCGGCGATCTCCCGCTGGGTGAGCCCGGCGAAGAAGCGCAGCAGCACGATCCGCCGCTCGCGCTCGCTGAGCATGCGCAGGCCACGCGCCAGCTCGATGCGCTGCTCGGCGTTGACGTAGCCGTGGTCCTCACTGCCGATGCGCGCGACCGGCTCGCCGTCGTCGCCGATCGGTTCGTCGAGCGGGACCGTGCTGTACGCCTGCGCCCCCTGAAGCGCCTCGAGCACCTGCTCGGGCGTCGAGGAGGTCGCCTCCGCGAGATCCTCGATCGTGGGTGAGCGGCCGAGCTTCGTCGACAACCGGTCGACTTCGCGCGTGACCTTCGCACTCAGCTCCTGGAGCCCACGCGAGACTCTCACCGACCACGCTCTGTCACGGAAGTGGCGCTTGATCTCGCCGAGGATCGTCGGAACCGCGAACGTCGAGAAGCGCAGCTCGCGATCGAGGTCGAAGCGATCCACCGCCTTGATCAGACCGACGCAGCCGACCTGCTCGAGATCGTCGAGCGGCTCGCCGCGATTTGCATAGCGACGCGCGAGCGAACGGACGAGCGGCATCATGCGCTCGATCAGCACGCGACGTGCGTTCTCATCCCGATCCTGATGCCAGCGACGCAGGAGCTCGTGCTCGTCGACCATCGGGTCGACCGGCAGGCGAACGGCCGTTGAAACGGACACGTTGATGCGCCTCCTTCGTTCACGGGTACCCGGTCGATGTCCACTTTCGCCCGCAGTGAGGCAATGGCAAGATGGTCAGACCCGGTCACTGGCGCCGACGCGTCCGCTGCGCTACAACAGGTAGGTGGACAGGGGCGGTCAGACTGTCAGCGCGACAGATTTCGCGAAGCTCACCGGGGTCTCACGCGAGCGGCTGCGCACGTGGGAGCGCCGCTTTGGCTTTCCCCAGCCAGCACGAGTCGCACGCGGCCCGCGCCGCTACGCGTTGACGGACGCGGAACGTGTCGTCGCGGTGCGCCGCGCTGCCGAGCAGGGAGTGCCGCTGCCGCAAGCGATCGAGGATGCCGCCGGTGCGCCCGCTGTCGACGTCTCGCACGCGGTGCTCGCCGGCGTCGCCGACGTCGCCCCGATCCCCGTCGTGCTGATCGGTGGGCCGGAGCCGCTGCGTGTGCTTTACGTCAACGCACCGCACCGCCTGCCGGGCGCGATCCCCGTCGGCCAAGAGCTCGACGCGCTGCCGTGGTTCATGGGCAGCGACCTCGAGCGCACCCTGCGGACGTTGTTCGTCGGCCAGACGACGGCGCTCGAATGCACGCACCCGGCATGGGCCGGCGGAGCGTGGGCCGAACGCTCGATCGCCTACCGCCTGCCGGTCGGCCCCGGCGAGCCGCCGACCGTCGCGCTCGTCGGTCTCGACGGCGTTGAGCCGCGTGGCACGCAGCCCGACGCCGACCTGCTGGAGCGAGAGCTCGCGCAGGTCCGCCATGCCGACGCCCAGCACCGCCGCTGGATCGAGCTTGCAGCGACGCTCGCCGAGCGGTTCCAGCGCGATGCCGACGACGCAGTGCTGTCGAACGTCGCGACGACGCTGATGCGCGGGCTTGGCGCGCTCGACGCGGGCATCGCCGTCTATGTGGCCGGCGAGCTCGCGCTCGGCAACTCGAGCCGTGGCGTGCTCGGCCCACGGATGGTCACGGTCACCGGCTACGACGACCTCGCGACGCTCCTGCACAGCGGCACCGCAGGCTGGCTGACGCCGTCGACCGCGAGCGCGTTCGGTGTCTCGGCTGGGCTGCACGGGCTGTCCGTGCCGATCATCGTCGTCGGCGAGACGCTCGGCATGCTGCTGCTCGTCTTCGACGAGCAGACGAAGCTCGGCGAGGACGCCCGTCAGATGCTGACGGTCGTCTCCGCCGGGATCGGCTTCACGCTGCTGCGCGACCGGCTCGTCGCCTCCGCGAAGGGCAGCTGACCGGGCACGACAGCTAGCTCGCGACGCGGGCGAGCAGCGGCGCGAGTGCGCCGTCGATCGCCGCGAGGACGTCGTCGCCCAGCTCGATCCCGCTCGCTGCGACGTTCTCGTCGACCTGCTCGGGCCGCGAGGCGCCAACGATCGCGCTCGAGACGCCCGGGTCGCGCAGCACCCACGCGATCGCCATCTGCGCCATCGTGATGCCGAGCCCGTCGGCGATCGGCCGCAGGTCTTGCACGGCGCTCAGCACCTCGTCGCTCATCAGCAGTTGCATGAAGGGGCTCGACTGCGGGTCGGTCGCGCGTGAGCCCTCTGGCGGCTGCTGGCCGGGGAGGTACTTGCCCGCGAGCACGCCCTGGGCGATCGGCGACCAGACGATCTGGCCGATCCCGAGCTGCTTGCTGAGCGGCAGGATCTCCGGCTCGATCGCGCGCCACAGCATCGAGTACTGCGGCTGGTTGGAGACGAGCGGGTCGAGGTTCAGGCCGCGCTGGATCGCACGTGCCTCGTCGATCTGCTCGGCCGACCACTCGGAGACGCCGACGTAGAGCACCTTGCCCTGCGTGACGAGGTCGTCGAGCGCGCGCAGCGTCTCCTCGACGGGCGTGTCGGGATCGGGACGGTGGCACTGGTAGAGGTCGACGTAGTCGACGCCGAGCCGCTGCAGCGAGCGCTCGCACTGCTCGATCACGTGCTTGCGCGACAGGCCGTGGTCGTTCGGGCCCTCGCCCATCGGCCAGAAGACCTTCGTCGCGAGCACGTAGTCGTCGCGGTCGATGCCCTTCAGCGCGCGACCGACTACCTGCTCGGCGGCGCCCTGCCGGTAGACGTTCGCCGTGTCGAAGAAGTTCACGCCCAGCTCGAACGCGCGGTGGATGCACGCGATCGCCCGCTCGTCCTCGACCGAGCCGCCGTACGTCAGCCACGAGCCGAGGCTGATCTCCGAGACCTTGACGCCGGCGTTGCCGAGTCGGCGATAGTGCATGCGCTCCCCTTCGATCCGTCGATTGCTTGCTCGGGCGAGGGTAGCCGAGCGAGGTCAGAGGAGGCGGCCGTCGGGAGCGCGGGTGCGCTCCAGCGGCCATGAGCAGAGCGAGCCGCGGCCGGGGCAGCCGTCGCAGAGCTGTGGGCCGGGGTCCGGGGCGACGGCGAACTCGCGTGTGAGGATCGTGTCGGCGCGGGCGCCCAGCTCGGCCGTGAGCGCAGCTGCGTCCTGTGGCCGGAAGGTCGCGCCGACCGGCCGGCCGGGGGCTTCGAGGAAGCAGTGGACGACCTCGACCTCGGAGGCGCCGTCCGCGAGCGCCGCGAGTGCGTAGGCGGTGCGCTGCAGCCCGTAGGCGCGCTCGACCAGCGTGCCCGGGTCGGCGCCGCCGAGGCGGTCGGACTTGTAGTCGACGATCAACGTGCGCGTGCCTTCGCTGCCGACCGCGTCGAAGACCCCGACGAGCGGGATCGTCGTGCCCGCGCCCGTGCTCAGCGGGAACGCGAACGGCTGCTCGCGGCGCACATCGGCCGCGGCGGCGAGCCGCTTGCGCAGCGCGCTGCTTGCGAACGCGGCGATCAGGCCCGCGATCTCGTCTGCCTCGGCTGCCGTCGGGCGCGCCCCGGCGCGCGCGGCTGCACGCTGAACCGCGTCGATATCCGGTGGCTGCGGGCGCTTGAGGTCGAGCGTCTCGAGCAGCGCGTGGACGATTCGCCCGCGCATCAGCCCGTCGAGCGTGCCGCCGCGTGGCGTCCCCGGCGCAGGGACGTGCACCTCGGCGATCGGAGGAAGGCGCAGGACACGCTCGAGGTAGAAGCGGTAGCCGCAGCGGGCGTGCTCCTGGAGTGCGGTGTAGCTGAGGGTGGTGACGGGCGCCGCGCCCGGCGTCGGATTGGCGGTGTCGGCGGGCGGGTCCTGTCGATTCCGTGCCCGCCCCGGCGCACCCACGCCTTTCGGCGCGGGCAGGTCCGTCCTGCCCGCCACCCGCTCGATCGGCGTGTCGGTGTGCCCGGCGAGCGTTGCGGGACGGGCGACGGTGTAGGCGATCGCGACGCCGTCGTGCTCGGCGATGCCGCGGGGGTCGGCATCGGGTGCGACGCGGCTGGCGATGTCGGGGACGAAGGCGGGCGCGATCCAGGTGATCGGGGCGGCGCCGAGCTTCTCCTGTGGCCACTCGTCGCAGGCGACCGCGCCG
The DNA here is from genome assembly GCA_963715695.1 of uncultured Actinomycetes bacterium. Classification (GTDB taxonomy): domain Bacteria; phylum Actinomycetota; class Thermoleophilia; order Solirubrobacterales; family Solirubrobacteraceae; genus Conexibacter. The sequence continues at coordinate 699,128 of OY970266.1, forward strand.
CTGAGCACGAGCTGCTCGCGGGCGCGCGTCATCGCCACGTAGAACAGCCGCGCCTCCTCCTCCGCCTCGGCGCGGGCGCGCTCCTCGCCGAGCGCACGATACGCGAACGCGGGCCGTCCTGGACCGCCGCCGAGCGTCTGCAGGCGGATCCCGACGCGGCCGTCGTCGCCGACGCGCACGAGCTCGCGGCCGGCCGGTGGCGCGCCGCGACCGAGGTCGGCAACGCAGACGACCGGGAACTCGAGTCCCTTTGCGCGATGGATCGTCATCAGTCGCACCGCGTCGAGCGCCTCGCCCTCAACGGGCGCTTCGCTCTCGCGATCCTCAGCGCGCGGATCGCCGGCACCGCCGAGGCTCGTCACGAGGTCGACGAAGCCGCGCAGGTCCCGGCCGTGCTCGGCCTCGTGCTCGCGTGCGAGGCGCATCAGCTTGCGCACGTTCGCGAGCCGCCGCGCACCGCCTTCCATCTGCAGCAGCGCAAGGTCGTAGCCGGTCCGCGCGAGCACACGGTCGAGCAGCGCTTCGAGGCCGTGGCGCGGAGCTGCGGCGCGCTCGGACGGCAGCCACGCGCGCAGCGCAAGCACGCGCGCGCGATCGTCGGGCGCGAGGCGGTCGAGCAAGCCCGCGGCTGGTGTCGCGTCGTCCATCAGCGTCCACCACGTGTCGCGGCCGCCGGCGCGAGTCGCGGCGGCGAGCTGCACGAGCGCGTCGCTCGTGAGGCCGACGAGCGGGGAGGCGAGCAGCGTCGTGAGCGCGAGCCCGTCGCGCGGGTTCGCGAGCACGCCGAGGTAGGCGACGAGGTCGCGCACCTGCTGCTGGGACCAGTAGCCGCGACCGCCGATCACGTACGTCGGCACACCGCGCTCGACGAGCGCACGCTCGAACACCGCGAGGTCGCCGGTCGCGCGCAGCAGGACGACGATCTCGCCCGCCGTACGACCGGCGTCGAGCAGCTCGCGCACGCGTGCTGCGAGCAGGCGCGCCTCGGCGATCCGCCACAGCGGCGCGGGCGGAACGGCGCCGGGCGGGAGCAGGCCGGCATCCTCCCAGTCGGCGGCGGAGTCGGTCAGCAGCAGCTCGACGCGCGGGCCGTCGAATGGCACGGCGTCCTCGGGCTCGATCCGGCCGCCGACGAGCTGCGTGAAGCTGTCGCCGAAGCGCGGCGCGAACGCCACGTTGAGCGTGTCGAGCAGCGCGCCGTGGCTGCGGAAGTTCGTCGCCAGCGTCGCCGTCTCGCCCCGCTCTGCGAGCGCCGCCCGGCGCCGGCGGAAGATCCGCACGTCGGCGTGGCGGAAGCCGTAGATCGACTGCAGCTCGTCGCCGACTGCGAACAGCCGCTCGCCGGCGATCCTGCTCAGCAGCTCGAGCTGGAGCGGGTTCGTGTCCTGAAACTCGTCGACCATCACGTGCTGGAAGCGCTCCGCGTAACGGACGCGCAGCGGCTCGTGCTCGCGCAGCAGCCGGTTCGTGCGCAGCTCGAGATCCTCGAAGTCGAGCGCGGACGCAGCCTGCTTCGCGTCCGCGTAGCGGCGTGCGAAGCCCTGCAGCAGCGCGTCGAGCAGCGCGTGCACCGGCAGCGCGTGCGCGTCGGCGCAGGCGTCCGCGAACGCGTCGAGCGCTTCGCGGTAGGCATCGCAGCCCGGACCGGCGAGCGCCTTGCCGTTGCGCGGCAGCGCGAGCCGCGCGACCTCGCCGGGCGCCGGCGGCGGGTCGAAGGGGCGATCGAGCAGCGCCGTGCAGCCGACGAGCCGCTCGCGAGCACGGTCGACCGTCACACCGTCGCGCGCCTCCTCCAGCTCAGCTGCAGCTTGGACGCGCGCGAGCGCAAGCGCTGCGTGACATGGCAGCAGCGGCGCCGGCCGCGCCGGCGGCAACGCCGGATGCTCCTGCCCGCGCGCGCGCAACTCGCCGTGGAGCGCCTGGATTGCCTCGCGCAAGGCGAACGGGCGGTACGCGGCGATCATGTCGAGCGCTGCCTCGCCGTGCGCCTCGACAAGCTCGTCGAGGGCCGTGTCGAAGGCTGCGTCGCCGAGCCGTCGAGCCGCGCCCTCGTCCAGCACCGTGAAGCGCGGGTCGAGGCCGGCGGCGAGCGCGTGCGTACGCAGGAGCCGTGCGCAGAAGCCGTGGATCGTGGAGATCCAGGCGCGCTCGGTCTCGCGGGCACGCCCGCTGTCGCCGAGCGCCTCGAAGCGCTCGCGAACGCGCGAACGCAACTCGGTGGCTGCCTTCTCCGTGAAGGTGATCGCGAGGATCTGCCCGACGTCTCCCGCTTCCGCCGACGCTTCGCGCACGTAGCGCTCGGCCATCACCGACGTCTTGCCGCTGCCGGCGTTCGCGGTCAGCAGCAGGCCGCCGCGGTGCTCGATCGCCGCGCACTGCTCCGGCGTGAACGGGACCGCGCCGCTCATGCGTCGACCGCGCGGCAGATGCCCGGGTAGGCGCAGCCGCCGGGCGAGCAGGTCTCCGGCGTCGCGACGAGCGCGCCCGCGCGCAGGCTCGCGGCCAGCTCGCACGCGCGTGCTGCTGCCGCGTTCAGCTCGTCCTCCAGCGCTTCCTGCGAGCGGCGGTCGGTGTCGACTGTCAGCGTGCCCGCGTCGACGTCCTCGCGGACGATCCCGCGGGCGCGCAGGTCCTCGCCGCGCAGCGGCTGATAGACCCCGCCCGCGGGCTCGCGCCCCAGCAGCTCTCGCACGGCGAGCAGGTAGAGCGCGACCTGCAGCTGGTCGTCGACCTGCCAGCGCGCGACCGGCCAGCTTGGCGAGCGGCGACCGGACTTGTAGTCGCGCACGAGCGCCCGCCCGGCACGATCGAGGTCGACGCGGTCGATCACGCCGCGCAGGCGCAGCGCGCCGTCGCCCAGCACGAGCGGCCCCAGCGCGCCGTCCGCCTCTTCACCGATCCCGAAGCGCAGCTCCAGCTCAGCCGGTGCGAACGCACCGCCGGCGCGTGCCTCGTGCACCAGCAGCCGCACGACGTCGGCGGCGATCTCGTGCGCCGCAGCGGCCTGCGCGGCAACGCCGCGGCCGAGCGCATAGTTCGGTGCCTCCTCCGCGACCAGCTCGCGCACGAGCGTCTCGGCACGCGCCAGCCCGTCCTCGAGGATCGGCCACGGCAGACGCGCGAGCACGCGCTCCAGCACACGGTGGATGCAGCTGCCGCGCGCGATCGCCTCGGGATCGGGCTCGAAGCGCTCGGGCTGCAGCTCGCGCTCGACGAGCCAGCGCATCGGGCAACGTGCGTACGCCTCGAGCGCGCCAGCCGAGAGGATCTCGCGCTGGCGCAGTGCAGCAGCGGCCTCGGCGCCGAGCGGGGCGATCGGCGGCGGTGCGACGCGCGGGACGGCGAGTGCCTCGGCGCGCGCGCGTTCTCCCTCCGTCGGCGCCGCCTCCAACGGCCAGGTGACGGCCGACAGCGGGCGATGCGTCTCCGGCAACTCCGTCAACAGCGCGCGCACGTCCTCGACGAAGAACGACCGCAGGGCAGGATTGCCGTCCTCGTCGGCGTCACGACAGCTCAACAGCAGCCGCCGCGCCGGTCGCGAGACGCACGCGTAGAAGAGGTAGCGCTCGTCGGCGAGCGCGTCGTCGCGCAGCGCAAGCCGCAGTCCCGTCGCGGCGCTGAGGGCGCGACGCTCGTCGTCGGACAGGAACGGCTCGGCCGAGCCTGGGCGCGGGAACTTCCCTTCCTGCAGCCCGCAGACGATCACGGTGTCGAAGCGCCGTGCACGAATCGCGAGCGGATCTGCGATCAGCACAGCACCTGCGCGCGGCGGCGCGCCGAGCGGAACCTCGAGCTCCTCCAGCGTCGCGAGCAGCTCGTGTGCGGCGAGCGCATCGCTTGCGGCGGCGCTTGTCGGGCGACCAGGCCGGCCGCCGGCGTGACGCGGGTCTGCCGCCGCCAACTCGGCGAGCTGGTCGAGCGCCGCAAGCAGCGCGGCGAGCGCCCGCGCGTCCTCCTCCTCGGCCGCGTCGAGCAGCGCTGCGCGGCCCCGATGCGGGGCGGCGAACAGCGTGCGGGCCTCGCGGGCCAGCGCGGCCAGCAAGGCTTGCGGCCCGTCTGCTGCAGCGCCGCGCAGGCGATCGAGCTCGCGCAACGGCCAGCCGCCCGGCGCCTCCTCCCACGCGCTGCGAGCGCCGGCAAGATCGCGCGTGCTCTCGCGCCGCAGCGTCGATTCGAGCCGGTCGACCAGCTCCAGCCGCGTGAGGCGGCCGGGCGTGCGCAGGTAGGCGAGCAGCTCCTCCGCGCTCGCCTCCTCGCCGTGGAGCGCGCAGCGCGCGAGCGCGAGCACTCCGCGACCGAGCGCCGTGTGGGCGAGCGGGACGCGGTGCTCGTGCGTGAACGGGACGCCATAGGCGCCGAAGACCTGCGCGAGCAACGACGCGCTGCGCTCCGGTGCGCGCAGGACGACGGCGATCTGCTCGGCCGGCACCTTCTGCTCGTGCAGCAGGTGCAGCAGCTCGGCCGCGATCAGCTCCGCCTCCGCGCGCTCGCCACCGGCAACGAGCAGCCGGACCGCATCGCCGGGCTCGACGCGCTCGGCGGCCGGCTCGAACAGCTGACGCTCGACGTGGTGGAGCGCCCCGCGCGCCTCCGGCGCGTAGTGCTCGGCGAGCGGCGGCAGCTGCTCGACCTCCGCGGCGATCTGCCGCAGCTCCTCGACCGTCGCAGCTCGACCGGCGAATGCGGTGCGGCCGGGTTCGTAGGTGAGCGAGACGGTGACCTCGGCGCCGGCAACGCGCGCGAGCGTCTCGACGCAGTCGCGCTCGAGCGGTGTGAGGTCGTCGAAGCCGTAGAGGAAGACGGGCGTCGTTCCCCACGCGCCTGGCTGCGCGCGCAGGGCGTCGAGCGCGCGCCAGGCGAACAGCTCGCGGTCGACGCGACCGAGCCGCTCCAGCCCCCGCGAGTAGCGGTCATAGATCGCTGCTGCCTCGTGCGCCGCGGCGCTTGCCTCCGGCCACGCGCGCACGGCGGCGGTGAAGCGCTGCGGCGTGACGAGCGTGCGCTCCAGCTCGGTGACGAAGGCGACAGCAGCGTGCAAGAGACCACGCGTCGCGGCAACCGGTGCGAGCGCTTCGGGTGCGACCGCGGCGATCGAGTCGGCGACGAGCCGCTCCCGCTGGAGCGAGCCTGCAACGCGCGCGCCGTAGCCGGCGCTGCGCGCGATCTCGCGGGTCAGCTCCGCGAAGGTGGCGACGCGCCCGCCGCGGCGAGCACCGACCTCTTCGGCCAGCTCGCGCTCGTACGCGGTGACGTCGGCGGCGGTCGGCACGACGAGCCACGGGTCGTGGCGCAGCTCACGCCGGAAGGCGTCAAGCACGGCGCCGGCCTTCGCCGAGTTCGCGGGTCCGATGACGAGCTTCAGCGGCATGGGTCCGACATGGTGGCGCGCATGGCCGACGACGTCGTGACGAGCAGGCCGGCTAGGAGCGTGGCGACTCGATCAGGGCGTCGAGTCAGATCGTCGTGCGTGAAGCGCATGACGTTGTAGCCATTTGCCGTGAGCTCGGCATCTTTTGTGCGGTCGTGCTGGAAGGCGCGGCGGGAGCGGTGGTACGCGAAGCCGTCCAACTCGACGATGAGCCGCTCCTCGGCCCACAGCGCGTCGACCTCGAAACCCTCGATGTGTGCATTCAGTCGTGGGGTTGGCAGGCCGGCTTGTCGAATCAGGCTCGAAAAAGCATCCTCGAGGGAGGAGCGAGTGAGCGTTGCTCCGAGCTTGGCGTGCTCGGCGAGCGCTTCGCGGAGGGCGTGGTCGCCTTCGCCTCGGCGTCCACGCGTGCGGGCTCGTGCGGCGGCGAGGGCACCGACATCGAGGAGATCGAGCCGCTCGGCCTCGCTGAGCGCTTTCGCGAGGTGGTCGCGTGGGATCGTGGTGGCGAGGTCGACAAGGGTTCGGGCGACGGTGGTGACCGGGATCGCGTCCCGGACGGTGACGTCGGCCGGGGTGAGCTTGGCTCGATAGAGCGTGATCCCCGCATGGTGCGCCGACCGCCCGCGCCGGGCGCTCGTCACTTCAGCCGTCGAGCGGTTCGACGGCCGGATCCCGTGCAGCGCCGCGGCGTCGCGGTGACTCAGCGCCGCGCCCGGACCGACCGCCAGGACCGCCGCGAGCCAATGTCCCTCCCGTCGCAGTTGCCGGTGACCGACTGCATAGACGCCACGGTGGAGCGGCACCAGCAGGCCGCGCTCCAGCCGGCTCTTGACCTTGTCGCTCGTCAACCCGGCATCGAGCACCTGTCGCCGAGCCACCACCCCGTGCTGACGCGCCGCGAGATCTCGAATTGAGCGGTCAGAGCGAGGAGTGCAACATTGTGGGTCTGTCACGCCCACAGATATGCGCTCCTCTGGCATGCGAGCGATCCTGCCAGGCCGGGGCGCACGGAACACCGTGCGCGTGTGGCAATTCGGTGGCGTGGGCGCTACGCGACTGCGGACTTGGCCGGCTCGGCTGGGGACTCGGCCGGGGTGGCGACTCCGTCGGTGCCCTCGGCGCCGTCGGCCGTCTCGGCCTCGGGCGGCTTGGCGCCCTCCTTGGCCCAGGGCTCGTCGAACTCGACGCGCCACTTGCCCTCGGGCGACTGCTCGAGCGACAGGCGCGCGCGGAACGAGCGCCCGCTCTTGCCCTTGAAGCCGGTCACGGCCTTCGCCGTGCGGCCGGTGCGGATCAGCTCGCGTGCGATCGACGCAGGCAGCTGCTTGCCGGCCTTCGCCTTCCAGATCACGAAGCCGCAGCCCGGGTCCTCGCGCGCCCAGCACGAGTAGCCCTTGCGGTTCTCGACGATGTCGTGGCCGCAGACGGGGCACGGGCCGAGGTTCGCACGGGGGATCCGGACGTCCTTGAGCTTCGCGTCGAGCTCGGCGATCGTCGACTCGGCGAACGTGACGATGTCGCCCATGAAGGCCTTGCGCGAGTCCTCGCCCGTCTCGATGCGGGCGAGCCGGTGCTCCCAGTCGCCCGTCAGCGACGGCGAGGTCAGCGGGTGACCGTCGAGCAGCCGCACGACGTTCAACCCCTTCTCGGTGACCACCAGTGCGCGCGCGTCGCGCTCGATGTAGCCGACCGTCAGGAGCCGCTCGATGATCGCGGCGCGCGTGGCCGGCGTGCCGATGCCGGAGTCCTTCATCGCCTCGCGCAGCTCCTCCTCGTCGACGAGCTTGCCGGCCGTCTCCATCGCGGCGAGCAGCGAGCCCTCGCTGTAGCGGCGCGGCGGCTTCGTCTCCTTCTCCTCCGAGCGGATGTCGCGCGTGTCGACTGCCTCGCCCTGCTCGAGCTTCGGCAGCTGCTGCTCGCGGCCCTCGTCCTCCTCGCCCGCCTTCGGCTCGGCGTCGGCCTCCTCGCCGTAGGCGCCGCGCCAGCCGGGCACGAGCATCACCTTCCCTCGCGTGCGGAAGGTGTGGCCGGCGACCTCGGTCTCGACGCGCGTGTTCTCGAACACGGCCTCCGGGTGGAAGACGGCGAGGAAGCGGCGTGCGACGAGGTCGTAGATGCGCCGGTCGTCGTCGCTCATCTTGTCGACCGGGTGGGGCGAGCGCGTCGGGATGATCGCGTGGTGGTCGGTGACCTTCTCGTTGTTGACGACGCGGCCGAGCGGGAGCATGTCGAGGCCGGTGACGTACGTCGCCGCCGCCGCGTACTCGCGCCGCTCGCCGACGATCGAGGCGATCGGCTTGATCTCCGGGATCATGTCGCTCGGCAGGTAGCGCGAGCTCGTACGCGGATACGTGAGCGCCTTGTGCTCCTCGTAGAGCCGCTGAGCGGCGCCGAGCGTGCGCCGCGCGGTGAAGCCGAAGCGCGAGTTGGCGTCGCGCTGCAGCGACGTGAGGTCGTAGAGCAGCGGCGCGCGCTCCTTGCGCGTCGTCTTCTCGAGCTTCGAGATGACCCCTGCGGTGCCGCTGCACGCCTCGACGACCGCGGCTGCAGCGGCCGCGCTCGCGACGCGCGGGCCCTTGCCGATCTCGCTGCCGGAACCCGCAGCGTGGTAGCGGCCCTCGTACTTGCGCGCACCCTCGGCTTCGAACGCGGCGTCGACGATCCAGTACGGCTCCGGCTTGAAGGCGCGGATCTCCTCCTCGCGCCGGGCGAGGATCGCAAGCGTCGGCGTCTGCACGCGACCGAGCGAGACAGCTCCGTCGAACGACGAGCGCAGCCGGATGGTGGCAGCGCGAGTGGCGTTCATGCCGACGATCCAGTCGGCCTCGCTGCGCGAACGGGCGGCGTCCTCGAGCGAGGCCATCTCCGAGCCGGGACGCAGGCGCGAGAAGGCGTCCACGATCGCGGCCTTCGTCATCGACGACAGCCAGAGCCGCTGGACGGGCAGCTTCGAGCCGGCCTTCTCGTAGAGGTAGGCGAAGATCAGCTCGCCCTCGCGGCCTGCATCGCAGGCGTTGATGACGTCGGCCACGTCGTCGCGGCCGAGTTGGCGCTTGACGACGTTCATCTGCTTCTTCGAACGCTCGTCGCGCACGATCAGCTTGAACTTGTCCGGCACGATCGGCAGGTCTGCCATGCGCCACTTCTTGAACTTGTCGTCGTACTCGTCGGGCTCGGCGAGCTGCACGAGATGGCCGACGGCCCAGGTGATCACGTGGTCGGGACCCTCGAGAAAGCCCTCGCCCTTCTGGAACGGCCCAGGCAGGACCCCCGCGAGGTCGCGGCCGACGGATGGCTTCTCGGCAATGACAAGGGTCCGGCTCATCGAGCACGGGAGGGTAGCGGCCCCGGCGGCATCGGGTGCGGCGCTCTGTCCGGGCGTCAGGCCGCGGGCGGGTCCGACTCGCGCGCGACGGTCAGCGACAACTCGACGGCCAGGCCCAGCGAGCTCGCGTCGGCTGCGCCGGCGCGGGCGACCGTCTGGGCTTCCAGCTCCTGCATCCGCACGACGAGCTGCTCGACGTCGGCACGCAGCGCTTCGAGCGCCGCTTCGTCGAGCACGGCACTCGCGGTCGTGCGTGCGCCCTGCGGGCGGCTGAGCGCGCGTTCGGCCGTCTGACGCAGCGACGCGTCGGCATCGGCGTCGAGCACGTAGTGATGGACGACCGCGCCGCGCCGCGACGTGCGGGCGTCGAGCCGCAAGAAGCCGAGTTGGTTGAGACGCCGAACGTGGTAGCTGACGGTCCCGAGCGGCAGGCTCCACAGCTCGGCCAGCTCATGGGGCGAGACGCGCTCGTGCGTGCGCAGGTACGCGACGATGTCCGTCCGGATCGGATGGCCAAGAGCCTTCCCAGCGCGCAGCTCTGCGGCGTCGTGCAATCGCGGCTTCACTGCGCCGAAAACGGTAGGAGCAGAGCATGAAGCCGGTCAACCCCCTTTTAGTGAATAGTTAATGTTAGGGGTGGTGTGGCGATCTGCCGGACTCCGGCTCACGCGGCGCGCAATCGGCGCACGCGCCGTATTGCCCGCATCAACGGAAGCTGAATCCGCAACATCGGGCCGGCCGCATGCCCGATCTCCCGTGCGCCTCGTCGCAGCGCCGGACCGCGAGCGCTCTCCTTCGACAGGTACATCGCGACCATCCCGCTCGCGACCAGTCCATGCCGCTCGCCGCTGCGCAGGCGCCGCGCTCGCGCGAGCGACTCGCGAACGATCTCCCGCAGTCGCGTCGCGGCGGCATCGCTGCTGGGGTAGTGCGCCACGTAGCGGTGCTCGCCGGTCTGCGCGTCGTCGCCCTGGTCGACGAAGCTGTCGAGCAGCGTGCTGGCCGCACAGATCCACGGGTAGTACGCGTCGCGCACCTCGGCTACATCGTGCGCGTCGGTGGCCGGATCGGCGGCGAGCGCGAACAGCGCGTGCAGCAGCAGCGAGGACGAGGCGCCGGCTGCCAGCTCGAACCAGCGCACTTCCGTGCTCTCGCGCTCGGCCCAGGCGACGAGCGCGCAATCGCGGCGGCGCGGGTCACGGTCGTGGTTGACCGCTTGCACGACGAAGCGCTCGGCGTGCTCGAGCGCCGCCTCGCGCACCAACCCGTAGGCGGGCAGCGCGGCGCAGCGGCGGCGGCATGCCCCGACGAGCGCCGCGAGATAGCCGCCGTCATCCCGGCAGACGTGGTGACGGTAGTAGTCCGACAGCGGCCCGTCGCCCGCGAGCGCCTCGACCAGCGCCCGGTGCAGCTGGCGGCCGTTCGCCACACGGTCGGGCGCCGGACGCTCGCTGATCGTGTCGAGGTAGTCGAACGCGATCTGGTAGGCGACGAGCAGCTCCAGCAGCTGGCGATCCCGCCGCCGTGGCAGCGAGGCGAGCAGCGCGGCACCCTCGGTGTTGAGCCGCTCGCGCCGGAGCGTCGCGAGCGCGTCCTCGCGCAGGACGGGATCGGGAATCGCGAGCGCGCGACGACGCCAACGGCGCACCTCGCGCTCGACGCTCGGCAGGACCCAGGTCAGCTCGCGAACGGCGACGGCTCGCAGCTCGGCGAGCGTCTCAGTCCTGGAAGGCAGCATCAGCCGGGACACGCGCCGCGAGATAGCCCGGCAGCATCGCGACCGCTGTTGCAACTCCGGTGACGACGGCAAGGCTCACCGCCGCGACACGGACGCCGATCGAGTTGTCGACCGGGAAGCCGGTCACGATGTGGAGCGTGCGGTCGAGCAGCTGCTCGCCGAAGAGGCCGTAGATCGCACCGAGCACGCAGCCGATCGACAGCAGCAGCGCGCTCTCGAGCAGCAACGCCTGCCACAGCCGGCGATGGTCGATGCCGACGAGCTTGAGGTCGGCGAGCCGGTGACGGCGCTGCCAGATCATCCCCCCCATCGCCGCGGCCATCGCGAGCGCAGCGGCGATCAGCACGAGCCTCGCGATCTGCGTGAGGCGGGCGAGACCGGCGCGCGAGGCGGCCTGCTGGCGACCTTCGCGCTCGTGCGTCGTCTCGACCGCGAGCGCCGAGCGGGGGCCGAGCGCGCGCTGCACCGCAACCTTGCCCTGCGCCGGCGAGACGCCGTGCGCGAGCACGACATGGAGCGCGCTCGCGTCGCTGCTGCCCCACGCGGCGCGGTAGTCGCCGGCGTTGACGATCACCGCCCCCGGCGACCAGCCGAGGTTCGTTCCGATCGCCGCCACGCGAAAGCGCGCCGGCCGTGGCGAGGCAAGCGTGAACGACGACCCGACACGCAGGTGGCGCTGTGCGGCAAGCCCTTGCGAGACGACAGCCCAGCCGTGGCCGCGGATGCGGGCGCGCGCGAGCACGAGGTCACCCTGCACGAGCTGACTTGGTGGGATCGGCTGCGGTGTCGCGCGCGGCGGGCCGAGCACCCAGACGCGATGGGTGCCGAGATCGAGGAAGCCACCCCGGTAGATCCGCACGGCAGCCACCTCCGGGAGGCGCCGCAGCGCGGTGGCCGCGTCCGGCCGGAACGGGACGGTTGCGAGCACGTTCGATTCGCCGGCCGCCGAGACCCACAGGTCGGGGCCCGCGTCCAGCTCGCGCGAGTCGGTGTTGAGCGCGCGCTGGAGATCGCGATGCGCGCCCTCGATCGCCGTGCTGCCGAAGACGGCGATCGCCGCGATCCCCGCGAGCGCAACCGAACGGCTGCCGGCCGAGCGCAGCTCCCCGATCGCAATCAGTGGCACGGCGCTCCGCGCACGCCGCCGCACCCGGTACGCGATGCCCAGGACAGCTCCGAGCACGGCAGGCAGCGTCAACAGCATCGAGGCGATCAACGTCGCGATCCCGAGAAACGGTGCCTGCGGTGCTGCGATCAGCACGAGCGTCGTGATCGCAAGGCAGCCGATGCCACCGACGAGCAGCCGCCACGAGTGCAGCAGGCCTTCCTGCTCAGGCCGGCCGATCGCGTCGTCCTCGACCGCGTCGACCGCGCGCTGGGAGAAGACGCCGAGCAGCGGGCTTACGGTCGCGAGCACCGCCGCGAGCACGCCGCTGCCGAGCGCGAGCGCGACCGTCTGCCAGTGCACGACGCGCGCCGTGTCGACCGGGAACGCGAGCGTGAGGTACCCCGGCGACGGTTGGAAGACGTGACGTGAGAGCTGGTCGCCGAGTGCCAGCCCGACGAGCGACGCGACGATACCCAGCACGAGCGCGTCGAACACGAGCACCTCGAGGATCGCCGCCAATCCGAAGCCGGACATCCGCAGCTCGGCGATCACCCCGCGTCGCTCGCGCGCGAGCAGCAACAGCGTGTTGAAGGCGAAGAGGAAGCCGACGAGCGCGCTGATCGCCGCGAACAACCCGGTCGACTGGTTGTTCGGCCCCGCGGCCTGCGCGAACACACGCGCGTCGGCGTCGGCCGGCCTGACGTCGAGGCGGTTGCCGGCGATCCGCCGCAGCCCTGCCGCGACGGCCGCCAGCCGTCCCGGCTCGGGAACGACGTAGACGCGCGAGACGCGCCCGCCGCTGCCGGCGAGCTGCTGGCCGAACGCCAGCGAGGTGACGAGCGTCGGGCTGTCGGCCAGCGGCCCGACGTCGTGCCTGCCGACGATCGCACCGACCGGGGCCGGCACCGACCGGCTCCCCAGCTGCAACGTGATCGTGTCGCCGAAGCGGACGTCGAGGTCCTGTGCGATCGCGAGCGGCAAGACGACCGCGCGGATGCCCGCAAGCTCTCCCGACGTGAAGGCGCTCAGCAGGTCGCCGCCGAGCCGCGCAAAGCCCGGGTCCGCAGCGAACAGCGTCAGCGCGCGCGCGTTGCCACGCCGGCCGATCGCGTTCGCCTGCACGATCAGCACCGGCGCCGCGGCACGCACACCGGGCAGGCGCCGCACCTCCTCGACCGTGGTCTCGGAGAGGCCGTGCGAATCGCGCGCGTCGAGCTGCAGCTGAGCGGCGCCCGCGAAGCGGTGCGTGAGCTGCACGATCGACGCGTTGAGACTCGTGTTCGCCACCTGCACCGAGAACAGGAGCGCGACGCCGACGGCGATCCCCGCGAGCGCGAGCAGCTCCTGCACGAGACGCACCCGCAGACGCCGCCGGTAGAAGTAGAGGAGGTTCGGCAGGCTCACCGTGCCACGGCCCGGCCGCAAGCCGCCTCGGGCTCGTACGCGACGAGCCGGCCGTCGCGGAGCGCCTGGACGCGGTCGGCGAACGCGGCAGCCTGCGGGTCGTGCGTGACGAGCAGGACGGCGGTGGCGCGCTCGCGGCTCAGCTCGGACAGCAACGCGAGCACGTCGTGCCCGCGGCGCGTGTCGAGGCTGCCGGTCGGCTCGTCGGCGAGCAGCAGCGCCGGGTCGGTCGCCAGTGCCTTGGCGATCGCCACACGCTGGCGCTCGCCCATCGAGAGGTCGCTTGCGCGCTGGTCGGCCCGCGAGCCGATCCCGAGCCGCTCCAGCAACGGCAACGCGCGACGGTGCGCGTCACGCACACGCATCCCTCCGCCGATCAGCTTCAACGCAGCGTTGTCGATCGCCGAGAGGCCGGCGATCAGGTGAAACGACTGGAGCACGAAGCCGAGCTGCGAGAGGCGGTAGCGGGCCGCCTCGCGCTCCGACAACGTCGTGACGTCGCGACCGTCGACGAGCACCGCGCCGCTGTCGGGGGCGAGCACGGCGGCGATCAACTTCAGCAGCGTCGTCTTGCCCGACCCACTCGGACCGTAGAGCGCGAGCAGCTCGCCGCGCTCGACTGTCAGCGAGACGTGCTCGACGGCATGCACCGCCTCCTCGCCGCCCACCGAGTAGCACTTGACAAGGTCGCGGACCTCCAGCATCAGACGGACTCGCCGCGCCCGAGCGGGAAGTCGATCACGTCGGCTCCCGGCCGGCACGTGCTCTCGATCAGCTCCCCGTCGGCGAGCGACAGCACGCGGTCGGCGCGCAGCATGTCGGGCACGTCGGGCGCCGTCATCACGACAGCCGTCCCGGTCGCGTCGACGGTCGCGCGCAGCAAGTCGAGGACCACCTCGCGCTCCTCGACGCCGAGCGTCGCGGTCGGATCGTCGGCGAGCAGCAGCGCCGGCGTGCGCACGATCGCCTGCGCGAGCATCACGAGCGTGCGCTCCGCGTCCGACAGCTCGCGCCAGGTCGCGTGCGCCAGGTCGCCGGCGCCGACATGCTCGAGCGCGGCCGTCGCGTGGCGATGCGCGTCGCGGTGATGCGTGCCGCCGAGCAGCGGCAGTGCCACATGGTCGAGCATGTCCATCGAGGCGATCAGCGGCCCGTCGCGCCGCACCCAGCCGATCCGCGCGTGCAGGCCGGCGAGCCGCGGCGGCCGGCGCGACGCGGCGAGATCGTGTCCCTCGAAGCGCACCGTGCCGCGCTCAGGCGGCGCGATGCCGGCGGCGATCCGCAGCAGCGTCGTCTTGCCCGACGCGCGTTGCCCGAAGATCGCCACCAGCTCGCCTGCCTCGAGCTCGAGCGAGACGTCGTCGAGCACGACGATCTCGTGCCGGCCGCGCCAGTGGCTCTTGCTGACCCGCTCGAGCGACAGGAGCGCCATCGGTCAGTCCGGGCGCGCGTCGGTGTCGGAGGTCGGCTGCCCGCTGCGGCGCGTCGCGCGCTTCATCGCCGCGCGGCAGCGCTGGAGGTTCACGATCGTCGTACGCAGATGAGCGATCTCCGCGTCGCGCAGCAGCAGCTGCCCGACGAGGCGCCACTCCTGCTCGCCGGTCGCCCGCAGCTCGGCGCCGCGCGTGCTCGTCAGCGCAAGCACGCGGTCGAGGCACGCCTGCTCCTGCTCGCGTGTCAGCTCGACGAGCCGCGGAAGGTCCTCGATCGCTGCGAAGGCGATCTTCACCTGCAGCTCGTCGCGCAGCGGCGCCGGCTCCGTCGCCGCGTCCATCCACTCGCGGAAGTGGACCCGGCCGACGTCGGTCGCCTCGTACCAGACGACGCTGCGGTGGGCCGGTCGCTCGCCGCCCGCCGACGTCTCACGCGCACGGATCATCTCGTGGCGACGCAACAGGTGCAGCGCCGGATACACGGACGAGTACGACGGTCGCCAGCCTTCGATCCGTTCGCCGAGGCGCTGGATCAGCTCATAGCCGTAGCCGGGCTTCTCGATCACGAGTCCGAGCACGGCGTGCTTCACCGACACCGAAGCCTCCGCCCTGCCGATTCGATTCGCTCGTCCAGCATCGTGCTGCGTCCCTTCGCGACCCACCGGCGAATCGACGACTCTCCGGAACCACGACGTTCAGTCGAGCGTATTCAAGCGCTTTGCGACTGTGCAAGGGCTGCCCCCGCGATAGCGGGATGCCCTCAGTCCGCGCAGGGTCCGCTCGACACCGGCGCGCCGTTGTGCCCGGCCGCGACTGCGTCGCGCACGATCGCGTTCGGCACACCGAAGCCGCCCTGCGGCCCACGGGTCGTCGCGGCGAAGACGGTGGCGAGCACGCGCCCGCGCGCGTCGACGAGCGGTCCACCGGAGTTGCCGCTGCGGACGTGGCCGCGCAGCGTCGTCAGGACGCGCGTCACCGGGCCGCGACCGTAGGCGTCCTCGGTGAGGACCGCGCGCGTCGCCCCGATCCGTCCGGCGACCGCGTCGAAGGGCCCGTCGAGCGGGAAGCCGAGGATCGCGCCGGGCGTCCCGCTCACCGGATCGGGCGCGAGCGTGAGCGCCGGCGCGCCCAGGCCCGCGACGCGCAGGATCGCGACGTCGTCGTGGACGTCGAAGTGGACGAGCGATGCCGCCCGATCCGGTGTCGCGCCAGCGAGCTCGACGACCGTGTCGGACTCGCCCGCGACGACATGCGCGTTCGTGACGACGATGCCGGGCGCGGCGACCCAGCCGCTGCCCTCGATCCCGAGCCCGCATGCAGTTCCGAGCACGCGCACGACGCTCGGGCGCGCGTCGCGGACGCCCGGCGCGCGCAGCACGGCCGGTGACGGCGGTGGAACGCCGGCGCCGGGGCCCGGCACCGACGGCAGCGGGTCGAAGCGCGCGAGCGCGTTCAGCAGCGGCCCCGATGGCGGCAGCACGACATTGAGCTGGCGCAGCACGAACGAGCGCTGCACGTCGTGGCGCAGCTCGCGCAGCGCCGGCGTCTGCAGCACGACAGCACCCGCGAGCCAGGCGAGCCCCAGCGCGATCGTCGCACTCAGCACGGCCCCGAGCAGGCCGTCGAGGGCGCCGAGGCCCGGCAGCCGCAACCCGCGCCGCAGCCGCATCCCCACCGTCTCGAGTCCGCTCGCGAGCAGGCCGCCGAGCAGCAGCGCACCGGCAAGCGCGAACAGTGGCGCGTACGGCGAATGTGAGCCGTCGGCCAGCAGCAGTGGCCCGCAGCGCGCACCGAGCGCAGCGCCCGCGACGAAACCCGCCAGCGCGAGTGCGCCGACGATGAAGCCCCGTCGCGAGCCGGCGAGCGCGAACAGCGCCACGAAGCCGGCGATCACCCAGTCGAGCGTCCTCATGCGTGGAGCACAGCATGACGACAGCACGGGCGCGATTCGCGCCGTTGCGCGGGGCGCCTGACGCCGCCTGATCATCTACGCTGCGCGGCACGTGGAGGACGGTGGCCGGAGTGGCGCGCATGGTCCGCCGCGCTATTCCCGCGACGATGTCGTGCGGCGGCAGCGGCTGCTTCGTCGTACCCTGCCGGCAGCGCTCGTCCTCGGCGTCGTCGCCGTCGTCGCCGTCGTCGTGGTCGGGACCGGACCGGGGCGCTCGGAGCGGCGCACGGCGCAGCGCTTCGCCACGTCGTGGGCGCACGGCGACTATGCGCGGATGTACGCACTGCTCGACAGCGCGTCTCGCGCCCGCGTGACGCCGGCGGGCTTTGCCGCCGCCTACCGCGAGGCCGCCGCGACGGCGACACTGCGTTCGATCGCGATCGGCAAGGTCAGCGGTCGCCAGGGCGATGCGATCCCGATCGCCGTGACGCTCCGCACGCGCGTCTTCGGCACGCTCCACGAACGGCTCGACGTGCCGCTCAGCGGCAGCGGCGGCGGTGCGCGCATCGCCTGGAGCCGGTCGTCGGTCTTCCCCGGCCTGCATCCCGGGCAGCAGCTCACGCGCACGACGGCGATGCCGGTGCGTGCATCGCTGCTCGCACGCAACGGCACGGTGCTCGCCGGCGGCCCGTCGCGCACGTCGCAGGCATCCGACGTCGCGAACGAGATCGTCGGCGGGCTCGGCCCGGCACCGGCGGCCCAGCAACCGGCGCTGCGCGCGCTCGGCTATCCGGACGACGCGCAGGTCGGCGTCTCCGGACTCGAGCGGATCTTCCAGCAGCAGCTCGCCGGGCGCCCCGGCGGGACGCTGCTCGCAGGCGGGCGCGTGCTCGCACAGCGCCAGCCGGTCGCAGCGGCAGCAGTCCACACGACGATCGACGTCGGCATCGAGCGCGCCGCGATCACCGCACTCGCCGGCCGCTACGGCGGCATCGCCGCGATCGTCCCGACGACCGGCGAGGTGCTCGCGCTCGCCGGCGTCGCGTACTCGGCGCTGCAACCGCCGGGGTCGACGTTCAAGATCGTGACGCTCACCGGCGTGCTCGAGTCACACATATCGAAGCCTGCCGCCTCCTTCCCATACGAGACAAGCGCGCTCGTCGGCGGCGTGCCGGTCCAGAACGCGAACGGCGAGAGCTGCGGCGGCACGCTCGTGCAGTCGTTCGCGCGCTCGTGCAACTCCGTCTTCGCGCCGCTCGGCGCGCAGCTCGGCGCGAAGCGACTCGTCGACATCGCCCAGCGCTACGGCTTCAACGAGACGCCGTCCATCCCCGGCGCTGCCATCAGCACGATCCCGGCAGCCGACGCGATCGGCGACGACCTCGCCGTCGGCTCCTCCGCGATCGGCCAGGGGACGGTGCAGGCGAGCACGCTGCAGATGACCGACGTCGCGGCGACGATCGCGATGGCTGGCCGCCGGCCGTTGCCCACGCTCGAGCTGGGAGCGCGGCCACGCTTCGTGCGCGTCACGCGCCCGGCTGTCGCACGCGAGGTCGGCAAGATGATGCGCGCCGTCATCGAGTTCGGCACCGGCACGGCAGCTGGCATCGAGGGCGCGCAGGTCGCCGGCAAGACGGGGACCGCCGAGCTGCGCACCACCGTCCCGCCGCCCGACCAGAACCCCGACGACGCCCAACAGCAGCAGGACGCCCAGCAGCAACAGCAGGACCAGGGGCCCGGGACGGACGCCTGGTTCGTCGGCTACGCGCCGGCGCCACGACCGCGGATCGTCGTCGGCGCGCTGTTCGCGAACGCCGGCGCGGGTGGCGACATCGCCGCGCCCGCAGTCCGTCAGGTGCTGCTCGCCGCCTTGCAGCGGCACGCCGGCTGAGCCGGCGGCAAATCAGCGCTAGAGGTCGAGCTCGATCGACGAGGGCTCGCCGCCGCCAGGCGGGACGATCTCGAGCTCGAGCGGCCGGTTCGCGTAGACCGACGTCTTCAGCTTGAACAGCAGCATCGAGCCCTGGATCGGGCCCGAGCCGGCCGCCGCGTCGGGGTCCGGCAGCACCGGCTGGCCGCTCTTGCTCTGGACGGAGCGCGGCTGGTAGGAAAGCGCGTTCGTCGTCGCGAGCGGGATCGGCGCGTAGACGTTGCCGAGCGTGTCGACGATCTTGAAGTCGCTTGCAGCAGGAGCAGACGTGCCCGTGCTGTTCTGGACGCGCATCCAGACGCCGAACCACTCTTCGTCGGCGGCCGGGCGCGGCGTGCCGCTCGGGATCCCCGAGAGGTACTGGTGGTCGTCGACGCTCTGCGGGTTGAGCTCGCGCGAGAGCTGCACCTGGTAGAGCAGCGGACCGGCCTTGACGTAGGAGCCCTCGCTGTCACCGTGCGTCGACGGCTGGTTCTTCGCCGCACCGCTGCCGCAGGCGGCGAGCAGGAGCGCCGAGAGCAGGGCGGCGAGCAGGGCGAGGGGCGTGCGCGGAATTCGGTTCGTCATGCGGCGCGGAAGTCTATCCGTCTACCTGGCGGCGATCGTCGCTCGCCGACCGCGGTCGCGATCGTCCTCGAGAATCGCCTGCAGCCGGCGCAGCGCGCGGCCGGTCTTGCGCCGCCACCAGCTGCGCCCGCCGACGAGCTCCATCAGGCGGTCGCTGAGCGTCTTCGGCTGCGTCTCGTAGCTGTACGCGACGTGCGTCATCCCGCCGGGCGCGTCCTGCAACGTCCACACGCCGATCGAGCGGATGCGGTTGAACTTGCCGCCGCGACCGCGCTCGAGGATGCGGTAGGGCGTCTCGACCTCCGCAAGCGTCAGGTCGCCCCAGCTGAAGCGGTTGAGCGGGAGCTGCTCGCGGAAGCGCGCACCGGCCCCGCGCCCCTGGCTGTCCTCGCGCGTGAGATGCCAGTCGACGAGGAAGTGATCCTTGAACTCAGGATGGTTCGCCACATCGGCGAGATAGTCGAAGACTGCCTCGCGCGGACGGGCGATCGTGACGGAGACGGTGACGGGATCCACGGCGGGCCGGAGTGTAGTGAACGGCCCGCCGGACCGGCGAACCGACGCCGGACTGTCCGCGGCTCAGGCCGCGTGACGCTCGTCGCGCCCGCTGCGGCGGTCCGTCACGCGGACTGCGTGGCCGTGCTCCACGCCGAGGATCGCCTCGGAGCGGACCGGCGCCTCGCGGCGCTCGCGGCGGCACAGCTCGCAAAGCGTGCGACCACCTTCGTAGACGTGCACGCGCTCGCCGACGAGCGGCGTGCGATGGCAACCGTCGCAGTGCTCGCGACCAGCGGCGAGCGCCAGCACGCTGCGTCGCAGCAGGTGGCGCTCGAGCTCCGGCGCGTGGTGAGCGGTCTGTGTCATGCGACCGGTTTCGCCGGCTGCGGGCGCGTTCCTGCTGCGGCGCGCCGCGCACGTCAGCGCACGCGCGTGGCAGCGTTTCACGCAGCACGGCGTAGGGTAGGAGGATGACGCTGCTCTCCGGAGGAGCAGATGCGAGTGCGCCCGGCCCGGTTGCGCTTGCGGTCATGGACACACGCGGCCCGTCCCCCAGCGGTGCAGGAGGTTGGCAGATGGAGACACTCACGACCGGAACGCTTGCCGGCACCGGGACGTTCCGCTGCACGGTTTGCGACTATGCCCTCTCCCTCGCGGCGACGGACCCGCTCCCCACCTGCCCGGGCTGTGGCGGGTCGGCCTTCGCGCGCGGATCGTTCTTCACCGCCCAGCAGCCGGCGCTGCAGGTGGTGCCCGACGCGATCGAAGCGAGCGACGACGCGGCATGGCTCGGCGAGGTGCGTGCCGAGCTCCGCCACGGTGGGCAGTACCTCGTGTTCGAGGAGGACGGCGAGCAGATCGTCCACGAGCTGGAGCGCGAATGGACGCGCGTCGGGCGCAGCCTCGCCGCCGACATCCGCTTCGACGACCCGACCGTCTCGCGCCGTCACGCGCTCGTCGTGCGCCAGCCGGACGGCGTGCGCGTGCTCGACGACCGCAGCCTGAATGGAGTCTTCGTGAACGGCGAGCGGATCGAATGGCGCTCGCTCGGCGACGGCGACGAGCTCGTCGTCGGCCGCCACCGGCTCCACTTCGTCGACGTCCCGGCGATCAGCGGCACGCGCGAGCTGCTGGCCGACGAGCCACAGCCCGCACCCGCCGGCTGCTGACCGGCGGACCACCTGCGCCGCGGATGTATCGTCCGCGGCGCGGATGGCAGTGACGATCGCAGTCCTCTCACAGAAGGGCGGCACCGGCAAGACGACGACGGTGCGCACGCTCACCGACGTCTTCCGGCGCATCGGCCTCTCGACGCTCGCAATCGACCTCGACCCGCAGGGCAACCTGTCGGACTACCTCGACGTCGACCCGGAGGCGAGCCCGACCGTCAGCGACGTGCTGAGCGGGCGCGCGAGCGCCGCCGAGGCGATCCACGACGGCGTGCTGCCGGCGAACCTCGGGCTCGCCGAGGCGGAGCTGACGCTCAGCGGCAAGATGGGCCGGGAGCTGACGCTGCGGCGCGCCTTGCGCGAGGTGAGCGACGCCTACGACGTCGTGCTGATCGACTGCCCGCCCGCGCTCGGCTTGCTGACCGTCAACGCGCTCGTCGCCGCCGACCACGCGCTGCTGACGGCCGAGGCGCAGTACTTCGCGATGCAGGGCGTCGAGCAGGCGCTCGAGGTGATCGAGCTGGCGCGCGAGAACCTCAACCCCGACCTCGCATGGCTCGGCGTCGTGCTGAACATCGCCGACATGCGCACGCGGCACTCGCGCGAGGCGTTCGACTCCTTGCGCGAGGCCTACGGCGAGAAGCTCGTCGCGCAGACGATCCGCCCCTCGATCGCGTACGCCGAGTCGGCCGAACGCGGACGCTCGATCGTCGACTACCGCCCCGACCTCGGTGCCGACTACCTGCACGTAGCCGACGAGCTGCTGGGACGGCTCGGTCTCGTCGCCGCACGGCAGCGGCTCGCGCCGCTGCTCGACGGCGGTGGCGGCGCGCCTGCGGGCGCGTAGCGCAACGTCGGCGCGGGAGCGGTGACCGCGCCGCGTATCCTGGCGCGAGTGCGCCTGCGCTCTCGCATGCTCCCGCTGCTCGCGCTCGTCGCGACGATGCCAGCCGGGCTCGCCGGCTGTGGCGACGGGGCCTCGAACGCAGCGACGGGCGCACGTCAGCTCGCGCCGACCGCGACCGCCGAGTCGACGACGGCGAGCGCGCCGGCACCAGCGCCGCAGGGCCAGCTCGTCGTCCAGGTCGAGCGCCCGACGGTGCTGCGCATGCGGCCCGGAGGCCGTGCAGTCGCGCGGCTCATGCCGCGGACTGCGTTCCGCTCGCCGACCGTCGTGCCGGTCGTGCGCGAGCACGGCGGCTGGCTCGCCGTGATCTCACCGGAGCTGCCGAACGGCCGGGTCGGCTGGATCTCGCCCCATGCCGCCGTCAGGCGCTTCGTCAGCTCCTACCGGATCGACGCGTCGCTGCGACGCCGTCAGGTCGTCGTGCGCGACCACGACCGCGTGATCGCGCGCTTCCCGGTCGCGATCGGCGGTCCGGGCACGCCGACGCCGACCGGGCGCTTCGCCGTCACCGACAAGCTGCTGACGCAGGGTGCCGGCTCCCCCTACGGCTGCTGCATCATCGCGCTGAACGCGCGCCAGACGCACACGCCGCAGGGCTGGGGCGGCGGCGACCGCGTTGCGATCCACACGACCGACCGGCCCGGCACGATCGGCAGCGCCGTCAGCCTCGGCTGCCTGCGGGCGCCGGAGGACGCGATGCGACGGATCATCCGTGTCGTGCCGCTCGGCACGCTCGTGACGATCCGGGCCTGAACCCCGCGAGTGCCGCGGCTCAGAGCGCGCGCACGTCAGCGCCCTGGGACTCGAACCCGACCCGCAGCACCTGCGCCCAGTCGCCGGCCCGCTCGCGCAGTCGCTGCGCAACGGCCGCAGTTTGCTCGTAGTGGCTCCAGGCGAGCACGGTCGGCCCAGCGCCGGAGATCGTCGCACCAAGCGCGCCGAGGTCGCGCGCATCGCGCACCAGCTCGGCCGAGCGCGGGTAGAGGTGCGCGCGATGTGGCTGGTGGAGGCGATCGTCGAGGCCGCGGGCGACGAGCTCCCAGTCGCCGCGCGCGAGGCCGAGCGTCAGCAGGGCGGTGTGCGCGACGTTGAAGACCGCATCGCTCATCGCTATCTGCGCCGGCAGTGCGGCGCGCGCCTCAGCCGTGCGGACCGGCTCGTGCGGGATCACGAGCACGCCCTCGAGGCCCGTCGGCGCGTCGAAGCGCACGACGTCGCCGTCGGCGCAGACGACGAAGCCGCCGTGGAGCGCTGCCGCGACGTTGTCGGGATGCCCCTCGACCTCGCAGGCAAGCGCGAAGACGTCGGCGTCGAGCTCGAACAAGTGGTCGGCCGCGATCAGCCCGGCGACGATCGCCGCGGCGCTGGAACCGAGCCCGCCGGAGAGTGGGATCGCGGAGGAGATGCGGAAGCTGAAGTCGTCGGCCGGATGCAGCCGTTCGAATGCGCGCACGCAGAGGTTGCGGCGGTCGCGCGCGATGTCGAGGTCGGTCTCGATCGCGAACGTGCCCGTCTCGACCACCTCCACCTCGAGGTGGAGTGCCAGCGCTGCGGCGAGGACGTCGAAGCCGGGCCCGAGGTTCGCCGAGGAGGCGGGGACGCGGACGAGCCGGCGGCGGTCCATCAGGCGCTCCGGCGCGGTGCGCCACCTGTCGCTGCGGCCGGGCTCACCCCAGCACCGCCTGCTCGACGGCTGCCAGCTCCGGCTCGCACGGCACGACGGCACCGGCCTGGTCGAGCGCGGTGCCGGGATCCTTCAGCCCGTGGCCCGTCAGCACGCAGGCGATTCGCTGCGCGTCGCCCGCACCGTGCGTCATCAGCCCGGCGACGCTCGCGGCCGAGGCCGGCTCGCAGAAGACGCCCTCGCGCGCGGCGAGGAAGCGGTAGGCCTCGAGGATCTGGTCGTCCGTCACCGCCTTGACGGCGCCGTGCGAGGAGGTCATCGCGTCCATCGCCTCCTCCCAGCGGGCCGGGTTGCCGATGCGG
Organism: uncultured Actinomycetes bacterium; assembly: GCA_963715695.1. Classification (GTDB taxonomy): domain Bacteria; phylum Actinomycetota; class Thermoleophilia; order Solirubrobacterales; family Solirubrobacteraceae; genus Conexibacter. Next base: position 722,455 of record OY970266.1, read on the forward strand.
ATCGCGCTCGCGATCGTCTCCGGGTTCCTCACCGGCGCGCCCTCGACGAGCGGGGCGGCGCCTGCAGCTTGGAAGCCGAACATCCGCGGAGCGATGCCGGCCTCGCGGAAGCCCTTCCAGTAGGCCGTGATGTTGCCTGCATTGCCAACGGGGATGCAGAGCGCGTCGAGCGTGTCGAGCTGCTCGACGATCTCGAACGCTGCGGTCTTCTGCCCCTGCAGGCGGAACTCGTTGACGGAGTTCACGAGCGCGATCGGGTGGCGGTCGGCCAGCTCGCGCACGAGCTCCAGCGCTTGGTCGAAGTTGCCGCGCAGCACGATCACGCGCGCTCCGTGCATCAGCGCCTGCGCGAGCTTGCCCGTCGCGATCTTGCCGTCGGGCACGAGCACGGCGCAGCGCAGGCCGGCGCGCGCCGCGTAGGCGGCGGCACTCGCCGACGTGTTGCCGGTCGAGGCGCAGATGACCGCCTTCGCGCCCTCGCGCACGGCAGCGGAGACGGCGCACGTCATCCCGCGGTCCTTGAACGAGCCGGTCGGGTTGAGCCCCTCCAGCTTCAGCCACACCTCCGCGCCGACGCGCTCGGACAGCGCGGGCGCATGGACGAGCGGCGTCGAGCCCTCCCCCAGCGTCACGACGGGATCCCCCGGCGCGAACGGGAGCCGATCGCGGTAGCGCTCGATCAAGCCGGCGCTCACGCGAACTCCTCCTCGATCACGCGGATCGCGCGGGGCGCGGCGCGCAGCACGGCGAGCATCTGCAGCTGGTCGAGCGCCGCGAAGAAGTGCGATTCGAGCACCGGGTGGACGACCATCACGAGCCGTGCGTTGCCGCCGAGGCCCTTCTGCACGACCGACTTGACCGAGATCCCGTGGTCGCCGAGGACGCCGGCGACGGTCGCCAGCACGCCGGGCGTGTCCTCGACGTCGAGGTGCAGGTAGAAGGCCGAGACGACGTCGGCGACGATCTCCAGCCGCTCGCTCGGGACCGGCGTCGAGGCTCGGCGGGATCATCGCGCTGACGACATCGCCGAGCACGGCGCTCGCCGTCTGCGGGCCGCCGGCGCCGGGACCGGACATCGTGATCTCCGTGATCGCCTCGGACTCGACCGTGACCGCGTTGAACGGCCCGCTGACCGACGCGAGCGGGTGCCCTGGGTAGAGGAAGGCCGGGTGGACGCGCACCGAGATCCCGCCGTCGACGCGCTCGGCGGTGCCGATCAGCTTCAGGCCGAGGCCGAGGTCTCGCGCATACGCGAGGTCGTCCTGCGCGATCCGCTCGATCCCCTCGCAGACGACCTGGTCGATGTGCACGGGCGTGTCGAACGCGAGCCGCGCGAGGATCGCCATCTTCGCTGCAGCGTCCTTGCCGTTGACGTCGTCGGTCGGGTCGGCCTCGGCGTAGCCGAGCCGCTGCGCCTCGGCGAGCACGTCCGCGTATGGCGCTCCCGTGCGCGCCATCTCGGAGAGGATGAAGTTCGTCGTGCCGTTGACGATCCCGTGGATCCGCTCGACGTGCGCGGCGGCGAGCGACTCCTGCAGCACGCGGATGACCGGCACGACGCCGGCGACCGCGGCTTCGAAGCGCAGTTGCACGCCATGCTCGTGCGCGAGCGCCCACAGCTCCTCGCCGTGGTGGGAGAGCAGCTGCTTGTTCGCCGTGACGACATGCTTGCCGGCCTGCATCGCCCGCGTCACGTAGTCGCGCGCCGGGTCGATCCCGCCGATCAGCTCGACGATCAGGTCGCTCGCCGCGAGCAGCTCGTCGAAGTCGCCGCGCGAGCGCGTCAGCACGCCCGCCAGCTCCGGCCGGCGCCCGGTGACCGCCTCGACGTGCGCTGCGCGCTCCGGCAGCAGCGCAGCGAAAGCCGCGCCGACCGTGCCGTGCCCGAGCAGGCCGACCTTGAAGGGACCGTCAGACGACGTCACGGGCTGTCAGGTCCTCGTAGGTCTCGCGGCGCACGACGACGCGCGCGTCGCCGTCCTTGCAGAAGATCACCGGCGGGCGCGGGATGCCGTTGTAGTTGTTCGCCATCGCGTGACCGTAGGCGCCGGTGACGGGCGTGACGAGCACGTCGCCGGGACGCGGGTCGGCGAGCACGACGTCGCGGACGATCACGTCGCCCGACTCGCAGTGCTTGCCGGCGACATGGCAGCGCTCGCCCGGGTGGGCGGGATCGGGAAGCGGACGGTCGGCGAGCAGCGCCTCGTAGGTCGAGCCGTAGAGCATCGGGCGCAGGTTGTCAGACATGCCCCCGTCGACGGCGACCCACGTCGAGACGTTGCGCTTCACCGTCTCGACCGTGTAGAGCGTGACGCCGGCGTTCGCGACGAGCGCGCGGCCCGGCTCGAGCAGCAAGCGCTTGCCCGGCCCGAGCAGCTCGTGCAGCGCGCGCACCTGCGTCTCGACGTACTGCTCGATCGACGGCGGCCGTTGATCCGCCGTGTAGGCGACGCCGAGCCCGCCGCCGAAGTTGTAGACGGGGAAGTCGCCGAGCGGCGCGATCGCCTCGACCGCCGGGCGATAGGCGTCGAGCGTCAACAGCTGCGAGCCGACGTGGAAGTGCAGGCCGACGAGGTCGAGCGTCTCGGAGGCCCGCAGCCGCTCGATCGCCGTGCGCGCGTCGTCGAGCCCGAGGCCGAACTTCGAGTCGGCCTGGCCGGTCGAGATCTTCGCGTGCGTGTCCGTCTCGACTCCAGGCGTCACGCGCACGAGCACCGCCTGGCGGACGCCGCGCTCGGCGGCCACCCGCTCGAGCCGCTCGATGTCGTCGAACGAGTCGATCACGATGTGGCCGACGCCCGCGTCGAGCGCCTCCTCAAGCTCCGCCAGCGACTTCGCATTGCCGTGGAAGTAGATCCGCGCCGGGTCGAAGCCGCCGCGCAGCGCGAGCGACAGCTCGCCGCCGGATGCGACGTCGCAGGCGAGTCCCTCCTGCGGCGAAGACGCGGTAGGCGGCCGTGCAGGGGAACGTCTTCGAGGCGAACAGCACGTCGAAGTCGGCGTGGCGCGCGCGCAGCGCTTCGACGAACGCGCGCGCCCGGGCGCGCAGGTCGTCCTCCGCGACGACATACGCCGGCGTGCCGAACTCGCGCGCCAGCTCGACCATGTCGCAGCCGCCGATCGCGAGGTGACCGCGGGCGTTCACGCTGCTGCCGAGTGGCAGGACGTGCGAGAGCTGTTGGTGCTGGGTTGCAGCCACGGGGGCGGGATTATGCCGGCTTCCCGAGGATCGCCCGCGGGATGCTCGCAGCGACGCTCCGCGGGCAGCGCCGAGCGGTGCGCGCTATGGAGCAGGCTGCGTCGCGTGGTGGTGACCGCCGAGTCCGCCCAGCACCCCGCCGACGACACCGCCGACGCCCTGCACCGTCTGGCCGACCGCACCGGTCGTTTGCTGCACGACGGCACCTGCCGCCTGGCCGGCCTGCGTGACCGTCTGCCCGAGCGCCGGGCTGACCTCGCCGGCGACCGCACCGACCTGACCGGTCGCGCCCTGGACGGTCCCGCCGACGACTTGCCCCGTCTGCGTCACGGTCACGCCGAGGCCGCTCGTCGTCTGCTGCACGGCGCCGCCGAGCCCGCTGACCGTCTGACCGACCGCGCCGCCGAGACCGCCCGGCGCGCCGGAGCTTCCAGGCGAACCTGACGTGCCCGGTGCGCCCGCGCCCTGCGAGCCCGATCCGCCCGGCTGCGAGCCCGGGCGAGTCGAGGGCGGTGTCGCGGACGCGACGGTGCCGCCTGCGCCCGTCGGCGAGCCGCCATCGCCGGGCGCACCGGTGGCACTCGGTGCACCCCCACCCGCGGGGGGACCGCCGACGCCGGGCCGCCCGCCGCCAAGCACGCCGAAGCCGCTCCCCGGCATCGCGCGCGGCGCGATTGTGCGCGGCCCGCCGGCGGCGACGCCGGCACCTGTCGCGGTCAGGACGACGGGCGTCACCACGGACGCGAAGATCCCGGTCGCTCCGCTCGCCCCACCGAGCTGCCCGAGCTCGTCGACCGTCGTCAGCTGCGGGCCGACGCGCCTTTCGAGCGCGCCGTGGAAAGCAACGATCGCCGAGACGAGCGCAAGGACGCAGCCCGCAGCCGCGACCAACGCCCCGGTCGTGCCCAACCCAGTCAAGTACACCCTCGTCACGCGCATCGCATCCCCCGGCGGTCGACGGTTCATCCTCGTGCTGCCGGCATCCTGCCGGGCTTCTGCAAAACGGAGTCCTACCGGGAACCGCCGCAGTTCGTCAAGCAACTTCCATCGCTCAGGAAGTTTTTCGCAAGCTGCAGACGGAGAGGTCAGGCAGTCGCGGCGCGGGTGCCCGCATCGCGCGGCGCGGCGCCCGGCTCGCGCAGCAGCGTTCCGTGGCGACGCAGCAGCACGAGCAGCCAGATCGTTCCTGCGACGACCATGACTGCGCTCTCGATCTGCGCGGCTGTGAGGATCCCGAGCACGTGCGCGTTGCGCCGTGCGAACTCGACGAGGAAGCGCTCGACACCGGCGCCGACGAGATAGAAGGCGAACAGCGTGCCGGCTCTGAACGTGTCCCGCAGGCGCCACAGGATCAGCGCGAGCAACCCCATCGACAGCGTCTCGTAGATCGGCGTCGGCTGGACGCGCACGCCCGGGGCGGTCGGCACCGCTCCATGCGGGTAGCCCATCGCCCACGGCAGGTGCGAGGCCTTGCCGTAGTCGCCGTCACCGGAGACCTGGCAGCCGATGCGCCCGATCGCGTAGCCGAGCGCGAGCGCCGGCGCGGCGAGGTCGAGCATCTGCAGCGTCAGGAAGTTGCGCCAGCGCGCCCACAGCACGATGGTGATGACACCGCCGATCAGGCCGCCGTACCAGACGAGCCCAGAGCCGGAGAAGATGTTGCCGAGCAGGTCGTGCTTCACCTCGTCGTAGTTCTGCACGATGAAGTACGCGCGCGCCCCGACGAGCCCGCCGATCAGCGCGGTGAACAGCATCTCGTAGGCCCAGTCGACCGGCTTGCCGATCTCCTTCAGCCGCCGCGCGACGAGCGCAGCCCAGGCGAGGAAGTTCAGCGCAAAGAAGATCCCGAAGGTCTGCAGGTGCAGCCCGAGGACGTCGATCTGCTTCAGCACGGTCGAGAGGCTACCGCGCCTGCCCTTGGCGCCTTCGACTCGTCATGGCAAAAATTATAGAATCAAATATTATATGTGTTGATATAAAAATCTTTTCGCTATTCTTCTCGGGTGGACTTCTTCAACCGCGCCGACGATCTCGCCGCCCTCCAGGACCTCTGGGACGCGCCCGCCTCCCGCTTCTTCGTCCTCTGGGGCCGCCGTCGGGTTGGCAAGACGGAGCTGCTCACGCACTTCGTCTCGGACAAGCGTGCGCTCTACTTCGAGGCCACGGATGCGACCGAGGTCGCGCAGCTGCGCAACCTCTCCGACGAGCTGGCCGTCGCGAGCGGCGACGAGGTGCTCGCCCAGCAGCCGCTCACGAGCTGGTCGGCAGCACTCGCCGCGATTGCGAAGTTCGCCTCCACGGGCGAGCGCACGGTCGTCGTGCTCGACGAGTTCCAATTTCTCGCGGCGCGTCAGCGCGAGCTCGGCACGCTGATCAACAGCTGGTGGCGACGGACCGGCCGCAACCTGCCGCTGGTGCTGGTCCTCGCCGGCAGCGAGGTCTCGTTCTTCCGCGAGGACGTGCTCGCCGGCGCGATGTACGGCCGGCGCGACGGCCAGCTCCAGCTGACGCCCTTCGACCATCGCGCCGCAGCGCTGTTCACCCCGGGGTACTCAGCCGAGGACAAGATCCGCACCTATGCCGTCTGCGGCGGCATGCCCTACTACCTCGCGCGCTTCACGGACGATCGTCCTGTCGAGGCCAACCTGCTCGAGAACGTCCTCTACCGCGACGGCTTCCTGCACGAGGAGGCTGATCTGCTGCTGCGTCAGGAGCTGCCCGATCCGCGCCAGTACTTCTCGGTGCTCGAAGCGATTGCCCGAGGAGCGACGCGCAACAACCAGATCGCCATCCGCACCGGGCTCAGCACCGCCCAGACCTATCAGCACCTCACGCTGTTGGAGCGTCTCCAGCTCGTCGAGCGGCGCCGCCCCGTGACTGCGAGCGCCCGCTCGCGCAAGACCAGCTACGCGATCCGCGACGGCTTCCTCGACTTCTACTTCCGCTTCGTCGAGCCCTATCGCTCGCGGCTGCGCACGCGTGCCGATGCCGAGCGGCACCTCGAGCTGACCGTCCTCCCGCAGCTCGACGCATTCGTCTCGAAGCCGTGCTGGGAGCGGATCTGCCAGGCCTACGTCCAGCAGGCGGAGGACGCGATGGCCGCCGGCAGTTGGTGGGGCACGGTCCGGGTCGCGTCCAAGCGCAGCGAGGAGCGAGAGATTGACGTCGTCGCAACCGACGGCGACGGCACCGTGATCGCGACCGGCAGCTGCAAGTGGACGAACGCGCCGCTCGACTACGGCGAAGAGACGCTCCTGACGCAGCTCGAAGCGCACGTGCCCGGCGCCGAGCACGTCCGTCGCCACTACCTCTGCTCACGCAGCGGCTTCACCGACCAGCTCCACCAGCTCGCCGCGGCCCAGCCGGAGCGAATCCGGCTCGTCGGACCGGAGGACGTCTACGCCTGAGCCAGGCCCGCCGCGAGCGACTCAGCCGAGGTAGTTCACGGGGTTCGTGACCGCCCCGTTGATGCGCACTTCGAAGTGCAGGTGCGGCCCGAAGCAGAGGCCGGTGCAGCCGGACAGGCCGATGACCTCGCCCTGCGACACGTGCTGGCCGACGCTCACGCCGAGGTGGGACTGGTGCCCGTAACAGGTGGAGATGCCGCCGCCGTGGTTGATGCAGGTGTAGTTGCCGTAGCCGCTGACCCAGCCGGCGATCGCGACGGTGCCGGTGCCGGCCGCGCGGATCGGCGTGCCGGACGGGACGCCGATGTCGATGCCGGGGTGGCATGCCTCCCACGCGCGCCGCTCGCAGAAGGGCGAGGTGATCGGGCCGTTGACGGGCCAGATGAAGCGGCCGCCACCGCGGATCGGGCCGGGCGGCAGCGCGCCGATCCCGCTGGAGCCGCGCAGCTTCGCCTCGATCGCGCTCTGCTGGCGCTGCATCGCGGAGATGTCCTCGTGGATCTTGCTGGCGTGCGCGTTGACGCGGTGGAGCAGCGTGCGCTTCTGCCCGCGCACGCTGTCGATCGCGTCGCGATGGCCTTGGACCGCGAGCTTCACGCGCGCTACCGCGTTGCGCCGCTCGTAGATCTGCGTCGTGATCTGCTGCTGGCGCGCTTCGAGCGTCCCGAGCCGCTGCGAGGCACTCGTCGCCTGCGCCTTCGCGGTCCGCACCGCGGTGATGATCGAGCGGTCCTGCGCACCGATCCGCTGCAAGTAGGTGCCGTTCTCCAGCAGCTGCGCGAAGCCCTTCGAGTTGAGCACGACGCTGACGACGTCGGGGCGATCGGACTTGTAGAGCGCGACGAGCCGCTGCGCGAGCACGACGCGGGCACGGCCGAGGCGCGCACGCAGCCGCGTCAGCTGCGCACGCACGACAAGCAGCTCGGACTGCGTCTTGACGAGTGCGTGGCGCTTGACGTCGAGGTCGGACTGGATCCCGTCCTCGCGCTGCTGGAGCGTCGAGATCGTGCCTTCGAGCCCGTTGATGCGGTGCGTCAGCCCGGAGATGTCGGTCGTCAACACGTGCGCGTGGCCGTGGACCTTCGCGAGTGCGTGCTGCTTCGCGTCGATCTTGCTCTGCAGCGAGCTGACGGATGCCGTCGGGCCGGCGCTCGAGACAAGCGGCAGCGCAAGCCACACCGCGAGCGGGAGCGTCAGGCAGATGAGAAGGAGGCGGGTCCGCATACGGCGCGCGAGTCTAGGCCCGCCCCTGCGCGAGGGTCAAGCTCAGGTTCAGAGTTATGGAACGCCAAACGCACCGTGGGACGGCGAGGACCGGAAGGGATGCGTCGTTCGTGATCATCTGCACTGTGCCTGCGGGGTTAGCTGTCGGGCTCGCGCGAGTTGCGCTACGCGATCATCAGATCGCGATTCGCCCCGGAGGGATCTGTGGGTCCCCCGCTCTCCCACGCGCACGCAGGAGATTCGGCAGCGCGCAGCCTACCAGGGCAGCTCGCCCTGCGCAGCAACCGGATTCCGGTTCTGAGCTGGGCTTTTTCCTGGTAGCCGTGTAATCTCGCGTGGCAGAGGCATGGAACGCCACCGCGACGACACCCCCGGGCAACGCCCCGCCGGCACGCTCGGCGGCGACCTTGCCGCGCACGTCGAGGCGATCGTGCGCGCGGCCGAGCGCGAGGCACAGGCTGCCCAGCGCGCGATCGAGGAGCGCCGTCGCAGCGCCGAGGAGGAGGTTCAGCGCTACCTCGCCGCCACGCGTCTGCACGTCGATGCCGAGACGGCGGCACGCGCCGCGCGCCTCGAGACGCTCGGTGCCTCGGCCCGCCGCCTCGCCGCCGAGCTGTCGGACGCCGCCGCGGCGCTCACGCGCGAGCTGCGGCGCAGCGACGACGAGGCCGCGGCCACGTTGCCCCGCGTGCCATGGTCCGCGCCGGCGCCCAGCGCGGACGCCCCCGTCGCCGCCGCGCCGCCTGCGTCGACCATGCCATCCGCTCCCACCCCGCCGCCGGTCGCCCCGGTGTCGCCGGTCGCCCCGGTGGCGCCCGTCGTCCCGGCGCCACCCGAGCCCGAGCCGACCTGGTCGCGCGTCGAGCCCGTCGTCGCTACGGCGCCCGTCGTCGAAGCGAACGGCAGTGGTGACACCGGCGCGCCCGATGCCGACGTGCCGAGCGCGGCCCGCCTCGTCGCGATCGAGATGGCGGTCGGCGGCTCCTCGCGCGCGGAGGTCGAGCAGCACCTGCGCGGGCGGCTCGCGATCGCCGATCCCGACGCGCTGCTCGACGACGTCTTCGGCCCCGCCTCGCATGCCGGCAGCCGGCTCGCCTGGGGCGAGCCCTAAGTCGCACTCCGCTGGCACGCAAGCCCACCTGCGCGGTCTGCGATCATGAGTGGTGGATTCCGACTCCCAGCAGGAGCTGCCCTCATGCCCCGCAAAGCAACCTCATTCGGCCGCGACACCGGACTTCAGCTCCGGATGACGCTGACGATGTTCCTGCTCGGGCTCGTCTATGCCGCGCTGATCGGCGCGCTGTTCGCCTCTGGCATCAACGGCGCCCTCATCCTCGTGATCGCCGGCGGGTTCTTCCTCGTTCAGTTCTTCGCCTCCGACAAGCTCGCGCTGCACGCGATGGGCGCGCGCGAGGTGACGCCGCAGGAGGCGCCGCAGCTGCACGCGATGATCGAGCGGCTCTGCGTCCAGGCCGACCTGCCGAAGCCGCGCATCGCGGTCGCGAACACGCCGATGCCGAACGCGTTCGCGATCGGCCGCTCGCCGAAGAGCGCGACCGTCTGCGCGACGACCGGGATCATGGACCTGCTCTCGCCGGCCGAGCTCGAGGGCGTGATGGCGCACGAGCTGACGCATGTCGTGAACCGCGACGTGATGGTGATGACGATCGCGAGCTTCTTCGCGACCGTCGCCTCCTACATCGTCCAGTTCGGCTTCTTCTTCGGCGGTGGGTTCGGTGGCGGCGGCTACGGCGGTGGCAGCGACGACGACGACGGTGCCTCGATGATGGCCGTGATCCTCGTCTCGATCGTCGTCTACGCGGTCTCGTTCCTGCTGCTTCAGGCGCTCTCGCGCTACCGCGAGTTCGCAGCCGACCGCGGCTCGGCGATGCTCACCGGCCGCCCGAGCGCGCTCGCCTCGGCGCTGATGAAGATCAGCGGCACGATGCAGCGGATCCCGCAGCAGGACCTGCGCGCTGCAGAGGGCCTCAGCGCCTTCTACATCTTCCCGGCAAAGGCGAAGCAGTCGGTCATGAACCTCTTCTCGACGCACCCGCCGCTCGAGCAGCGGCTCGCGGCGCTCGACCGGCTCGAGCGCCAGCTCCAGGGCACCGCCGCCTAGCCGCGGCGCCACACGATGGGCCTCTTCGACGTCCTCGCCGGCAAGCGCAAGCTCGCGAAGCCGGCGCCCGATCGGCTGTTCGCGATGAGCACGGCGTACGTGACGTTCCAGACGGAGCTGTCGATCACCACGCGCGGCACCGCCGGGATCGTCTTCCAGCCGCTCGCGACGAGCGACTTCGAGCAGATCGCGAAGGACATGGTCGAGGTCGTCGAGGGCACGTCGAGCGACGCCGGCACCAAGGTCGAGACGCAGGACGACGACTTCGGCTACCGCTGGATGGTCCTGCGCGACAGCGACTTCGACGACCTCGTCGTCGGCGTCAACGCGGTCAGCAGCGCGCTCGAGGGCGGTGGCTACGGCGAGCGCATCCTCTGCGCCGTCTTCGCCTTCGAGGACGAGCGCAAGCGCCCGCTCTACTGGATCTACAACTACAAGCGCGGCGCCTTCTACCCGTTCGCGCCCGCCGGCGGCGCGCAGCAGCGCGACACCGAGCGCGAGCTGCGCCTCAAGGCCCAGGTCGGCGCCGAGCTGCCGCTCGAGGCCGAGCTCGAGCGCTGGTTCCCGCTGTGGGGCATCCCGATCTAGCTGCCGCGCAGCGGACCGCGGGGCGTCCGTGCCCCGGCGGTCGCGTCGCGTCACCACCTAGCGGGCGACGATCTCACCGAGCAGTCCGTGCTGCTCGTCCCCGATGCCGGCGCTGAACAGCAATCCGTGCGGCGTGCCGAAGGTGCCGTTGCCGAAGCGCAACGCCCACAGCCCGTCGATCTGGATCGGGTTGCCGTCCTCGTTCTTCAGCTGGCCGTCGAAGTGACCGCTGCGCACGTCGTACGCATTGATCGCTCCGTCGCCGAAGTTGCCCACGAGCAGGTCGCCGCCGAAGCCGCCGAAGCGGTGCGGGGCCACCACGAGGCCCCATGGCGCGTTCAGCTGACCCTGGGAGACGAGCCGTTTGCGCAGGTGACCGCGCGTGTCGTAGACGTCGACGAACCCGAGGCCCGGGCCGGCAACCTCGTCCTCGGCGTCGGCGTCCTGCTGCGCGTAGGCGACGTAGAGCCGCCCGCCCAGCTCCTGGATGTTGAACGGCGCGTACCCGGCCGGCAAGGCGCTGTCGGTGAATGCCCCAGCCGGGAGCGTCACGGCCGCGAACGCGCTGTCGAAGACGTCGATCTTCGCGCCATGGAAGTCGGCCGCGTACAGCAGCGTTCCCTTGTGCTTTCCGGCGTTCGCGATCGCGAGGCCCTTGTAGATCGCGCCGGCCGTCGTCACCTCGGGCTGCGCCTGCGTGGCGGGCGGCACATTCGGGCTCCAGGCGGTGATCTGACCGGCCTCGGAGTCGAAGATGAAGCGCGCCGGCGCGCTTGCGCTGCCTGCGTGGACGACGAAGCCGTCGGTCGGGTTGAAGACGACGCCGGTGGGAGCGCCGCCGGGGATGCCCACGACGAGCGGCGCGGCGACCGGGATGCTGCCGTGCACGGCGCCGCTGTAGAGCGTCGAGACGTCCGTGCCGTTGTCGGCGACCCACAGCGGCGTGCTCGGACCGGCCGCGAGGCCCCAGGGGTTGACGAGGTTGCGGTCGGTGATCCGCGCCACGCCGGCGATGTCGGAGACGAGGTTGCGCTGCTGGAAGGCGTGGCGGTGACCCCCACCCCCGCCGCCCGCTCGGGCCACGCTCGGACCCGCCAGCGCGAGCAGCGCGACCGCGGCAAGGACGCCGAGCCACAGCACCGACCACCTCCTGCGGCGAAGCAGCGAGACACCGGGATCCCTTCGCGGACGGATCGCAAGCATGCGAGCCTCCTTTCGCGCGCGGGTACGCGCGCTCGGGCCGGCCCGTACGCCGGCCGGTACTCGAACGATGCCCCTGCCGCCGCGATCCTTCCCGATGCGCCGGAAAGAGGACGCGCAGACGCGCGGCCGGCCGCGCGCGAGAGAGCGCGGCCGGCGACCAGCTCAGCCCGGGATCAAGCCCTCGCCGGTGAAGTCGAGCCGCGCCTCGTCGAACGAGGTGTCCGGCGGCGGGACGAGCACGTCGGAGCCGCGCAGGTCGTCCTCCGCCAGCCGCGTGCCCTCGGCCCGCACCGTCGCGATGATCTGCGCGAACAGCTCGTGGAAGCGCGTCTCGTCGCCTGCCTCGACGGCAGCGACCGCATCGTTGTCGAGCGCGTTCAAGCGCTCGCCTGCGTCGTCGGGCAGCTCGAACTGGCCCTCGGTGGCGATCCGCACGATCATGCCGACTGCCCCCCGGCGTCGCCGCCCTCGCCGCTGCCGAGCTCGCCCGGCGGCTTCGAGCCGCCGGCGCCCAGCTCGGCCTTCATCTTCTCCAGCTCGCTGTCGACCTGCGTGCCGCTGCTGAGCTGCGCGAGCTGGCGGTCGATGTCGTCCTGACCGTCGCCGAGCTGCGTGAGGTCCTCGAAGGCGCCGGCCTTCTCGAGCTCGTCGACTGCCTGCGCGCGAGCGCGCATGCCCTCGGTCTTGTCGAGCGCACGCTGCATCGCGAGGCCGACGTCGGCCATCTCCTCGCCGACACCGGTCGCCGCCTCGGAGATCCGCACCTGCGCCTCGGCTGCCGAGTACTGCGCCTTGATGACCTCTTTCTTCGAGCGGAAGGCTTCGATCTTCGCCTGCAGCTTCGCCTGGTTGTCGGTCATCGACTGCTGCTGGCCCTCCAGCTCCGTGACCTGGCTGTCGAGTCCCTGCAGCTCGGCCTGGACCGTCGTCTTGCGTTCGAGCGCGGTGCGCGCGAGCGCCTCGTTGCCGGCGGCGAGCGCTTGGCGCGCCTGCGTGTCGAGCTTGACGACCTGCTGCTCGAGCTTCTGGGACTGCAATTGGAGGCGCTTCTTCGCGGTCACGACGTCCGCGAGTCCCTTCTTGACGTTCTGCAGCAGCTCCATTTGCTTCTGGTAGCTGTACTCCAGCGTCTCGGAAGGATCCTCGGCGCGATCGAGCAGCTTCGAGATCTTCGCTTTTACGACGGTGGAGAAACGCCCGGTCAGGCCGGCCATCGCATCCTCCTTGGCAGAGCTTCGAGGGGCAGGTCCGTCCAAGCGTACCGAGCGCCGCGTGCGGCGGTCGCTCCGCGCAACCGCCCGTGAGCGCTCAGCAGAGCTAGTACAGCGGGAGGTGGCGAGCCTTGAAGCCGCGCCCGGTGCGCTTCTGCGTGCGCCAGCGCGGACCGGACTGGCCGGGGCCGCTCGTGTCGAGGCGCATCCCCGCGATCATCGCCCAGGCGTGACCGGGGTTCGTGTAGACGGTGATCCAGGCACCCTTGCCGCGCTCGCCCCATTTCATGAAGTCGCTCGAGTCCATCGGCGTGGCGAGCAGGCCGCCGCCGTGGAGTGCGAAGGAGACGGTGCCGGAGCAGTCGTAGCCGCGGGCCTTGAAGCTCTTGTGACCGCCGCCGAAGATGTAGGGCTTGCCGAGCAGCGTGTTCGCGGCCCAGATCGCCTGCTGAACGGCGGCCGGCGCGTCGGTCGGCGCGTAGGCGATGCCCTTGCGGATCACCCCGACACTGCCCGGGACGGTCGGATGCTGCATGAACGGCACGACGTCGACACCGGCACCGCCGCCCGTGGGCGCCTGTTCGGCTGGCGTCGGGGGAACCGGCGCGGGGGCCGGAGCCGGCGCTGCTGCAGCCGGCGTCGCACCACCGGCGTCCGCCGCGGCAACCGCGGGGGCACAGGCAAAGCCAACCGTCATGAGACCCAACGCAACAAGGGTCCTTGCGCGCAACAGCTTCCTCTTTCGTCGGCCTCCGGGGTTAGCTGTCGGGCTAGCGCTGAAAGAGCCTGCGCTTCGCGTGCGATCCACGCGATTCGCCCCGAACTACTGGGTCCCCCGGTCCACGGCTTCTGGCCATGGATTCGGCGTTGGCGGGCAAACTACAACAACTCCGGGACGGAATGTCGCGACATCCCGCACCTTCCGTCCATTCGTCCAGATCAGGCAGGAACGGCAGCACGCTCGCGCGCGGCGAGCTCGCCGATCACCTCGGCCGCCTCCGCCAGCTGGCGGCGCCGTTCGGCGACCTGCATTCGCGAGATCACGAGTCGCTGGATCTGCGCGGTGCCCTCGAACAGCTGGAAGATCTTCGCGTCGCGGAAGAACTTCTCGAGCGGGTGGCCCGATACCGCCGCCTCCGGCCCGACGAGGTCCATCAGCACGGTCGTGCACCACATCGTGACGTCGCCGGCCTTCAGCTTCGACATCGAGCCCTGGCCGCCGCTCATCGTCACTCCGTTGCGCCCCATCCAAGCGGCACGCTGCACGAGCAGCCGAGCCGCTTCGATCTCCGTCGCGACGTCGGCGATCACTTGCTGGACGCGCTGCTGCTCGAGCAGCGGACCGTGCTCGTCCTCGCGCCCTTCGAGCAGGTCGAGCGTCGTCTCGTACGCGGCGCGCGCGATCCCGAGCGCCCCGGCGCCGACGAGCGGGCGCGTGATCTCGAAGGTGGCGAGCGCGTTCGAGCTGCCGCCGGCCGCGCCCGAGCGCGCACGCTCCAGCTTGCGGTCGAGCTTGTCCATGCCGCCGAGCAGGTGGTCGAGCGGGATCCGGCAGTCCTCCAGCACGACCTCGGTCGTCTGCGACGCGCGAATCCCGAGCTTGTCCTCCTTCTTGCCCTGCGAGAGCCCGGGCGTGCCCTTCGGCACGACGAACGAGGCCTGGCCGCGGTGGCCGAGCTCGGGCGCGGTGTTCGCGACGATCACGTTGACGTCGGCGATTCCGCCGTTGGAGATGAAGACCTTCGTGCCGTTGAGGATCCACTCGTCGCCGTCGCGCTTCGCCGTCGCGCGCAGCGACTTGACGTCGGAGCCGGCCGCCGGCTCCGTCACGGCATAGGCGCCGAACTTGATCTCGTCGCCGACTCCATAGCACTCGGGCACCCAGCGCTGCATCTGCTCAGGCGTCCCGGAGGCGGCGATGCCGGCTGCGGCGAGCGAGGAGGCGGAGATCGCGAGCGCGATGCCGGCGCAGCCCCAGTGCAGCTCCTCGGCGTAGATGACGCCGAACAGGCCTTGATCGTCGGTCGCCATCTTGGTCAGCAGGTCGAAGCCGTGAAGGCCCTGCCGGCGTGCCTCCTTCACGAGCTCGTACGGGACCGTCTGCTCACGGTCGTGCTGCTCGGCGGCGGGCCGGATGACATCGGCGGCGAAGCGGTGACAGTGCTGCTGGAAGTCGATCTGCTCGTCGTTCAGGCGGAAGTCCACGGCGCGCTCCCCGGGTTTGCGATCGGCCGGCCGCGGCGTCCTGCGGGCGCCTCCCGGCAGATTGACTGGTCAGTCAACCGGGAGGAGTGTAGCGCTCTCCGAACGACGTCGTTCATCTACTCGGGAGCTGCCAGCGGCTCGATCCGCACAGCGGCGGGCTATCGTCCGGCGCCATGCTCCCCCGCCGTCTCGCCCTCGCCGGAGCGCTGGCGCTGCTCGCGGGCTGTGGATCGTCGCCGAGAGCTCTCGACACGCCGACGATCGGGCAGCGCGGCAGCACGCCACAAGCCTCCCAGCAACTCGGCTTCCCCAGCTTTGCGACGAAGAACACGACGCGCGTCGGCGGCGCTGACGCAATAGCGGACGCCGCGGGCGTCGCACGCGCGGTCTATCCCGGCGGCGCACCCGGCACCCGCCCGGCCGCCGTCGTGCTCGCCGATCGGCACGACTGGCAGACGGCGCTCGCGGCCTCCGTGCTGATGAGCCCGCCGCTGCGCGCCCCGCTGCTGCTGACCAACGGCGGCACGCTGCCACAGGCGAGCGCCGACGCGCTCGCAGCGCTCGCACCGACCGGCGCTGCGTCGCTCGGCGGCGCCCAGGTCGTGCGCATCGGCGCCGCTCCGGCGCCGGCTGGGTACCGCTCGACGACGCTTGCGGCGAGCACGCCAACGGGACTGGTCACGGCGATCGACCGCCTTGCCAGCGCTGCCGCGGGCAAGCCGAGCCGTGCCGTCGTCGTCGTCTCCGCGGACGACCCGGCCTACGCGATGCCCGCAGCAGCGTGGGCGGCGAAGAGTGGCGACTCGATCGTCTTCGCGCACCGCACGACGATCCCGGGCGCGACCTTCGCCGCGTTGCAGACGCACCGCAAGCCGCGCATCTACGTGCTCGGGCCGCCGGCTGCGATCGGCCGCGGCGTCGAGGCAGCGTTGCGCCGGCTCGGCACCGTCACGCGCATCGCCGGCCCGGACCCGGTGCGCTCGGCGATCGCCTTCGCGCGCTACAACGACGGAGTCTTCGGCTGGGGCGTCACGAGCCCCGGCCACGGACTCGTGTTCGCGAACACGCACCGGCCACTCGACGCGGCGGCAGCCGCGCCGCTGTCGGCGAGCGGCAGCTATGGGCCGCTGCTGCTGCTCGAAGACGGCGCGACGCTGCCCGTCGCGCTCGGCTCCTACCTGCTCGACATCCAACCGGGCTACTCGCGAGATCACGATCCGGTGCAGGGCGTCTACAATCACGGCTGGCTGATCGGCGACGCGAGGGCGATCTCCTTGCCCGTCCAGTCGCGCATCGACAGCCTCCTCGAGATCTCCCCGATCGACACGAACCAACCATGAGCCAAGCCGAGCACCCCACCCGCCTTCAGCCCGAGCACAGCGTGACCGTCGAGGACGTGCGTCAGCTGATGGGCGCCTCCACGCCGCACTTCGCGTTGCAGCTGCGCACGCGCATCCGCCGCCTGATCGCGCCGCTGCCGGCCGATCACCCGGCACGCGTCGAGGGCGAGCGCGAGATCGCGCGGCTCGAGCGGATCGCCTTCGACGGCGAGGTCCGCGGCCAGCCGGCCGAGCCGGGCATGCGCACGCTCGCCAGCGTCGCCGACGACGTCGCCTGAGCGGCGATTCGCGACAGCACACGCGCGGTCCGTGTCGGATCTGCGGCGGGCTCGTAGAGATCGTCGCCGCCGACCCTAGTCGGCGAGAGCTTCGTCTCCGATGATCGGGATCGATGCAGACACAGATCGATCCGGTCGCCGCTCTCAGCCAGCTCGCGCACAAGCAGGCAACAGCCGCACTTGCCGAGCAGCGCCACGTGCTCGAAGGGCTGAGGACGAGGGCGAGTACACAGGCCGCGAGCGCGGCCGTGGCAACCTCGTTCCTCGGCAGCGAGGCTTTGCGCGATGGCAACCCGCGTGCACTCACTTGGATCGCGATCGGATGCTTCGTCGGGGTGGCAGCGCTCACGCTCGCCGTCCATTGGCCGCGGCTCGGTGCCGAGCTCGCAATCCGTCCGCTGTCTCTCGTCCGCGGCACGTTGGTGGTCGACCACGCGCACAACCCGTCACTTGTGCTGCGCGGGCTCGCAACTCGCTTGGGGGCTGCCTACGCGCTCAACGAGCGGCTGCTCGCGCGCCTCGCGAGCTGTGTGCGAGCGAGCTCGGTCCTCGGCGGATTTGCAGTACTTTCGTGGGTAGCGGACTTGGCGACGAGGTCGTAGGATCGCTCCATGCCCGATCTTGCACGAGGAGACTTTCGCAAGGCCGTCCTGCTCGATCCGCCGCTCCCGGACTTCAGCGACCTGATGATCCGCGGTGAGCCCGGCGCAAGCGAGTACGCCTATCCGAACGGCCTGCTGAGCCAGCGGATTGCGCGGTGGATCGTGCGAAAGGTGCGGTCGCTGCGGCGGACAGCCGCGCCCGGCGAGTAGCGCGCATTGTCGGCCGCGCCGAGCGGTTGGCTACGCTCGGACGACGATGAGCGAGACGGGACCGACACCGGCGCCGACCGGCATCCCCGGCAGTGCCCTGCCCGGCCCGTTCCCCGTCGGGTCCTACGCGGACAAGCTGCGTGAGCAGTTGCGCGGCTTCGCGCACGTGCAGGTGTTCGGCGAGGTGTGGAACCTGCGCACGAGTCGCACGACCGTCTACTTCGAGCTGCGCGATCCGCGCGGGGCGCTGCCCTGTTCGATCTGGCGCAGCGACTTCGACAAGCTCGGCATCGACCCGACCGACGGCGCGCAGGTCGTGATCGCCGGCGGCTGCGACTACTACCCCGGCAGTGCGACCGCCTCGCCCTCGTTCTCCTTCCGCGCGACCGACCTGCGCGTCGCCGGCGAGGGAGACTTGCTCGCGCAGGTCGAGCGGCTGCGCAAGCTGTTCGCCGCCGAAGGACTGCTCGAACCGCAGAAGCACCTCCCCCGCCCCGTGCTGCCGCGCACGATCGGCGTCGTCACCGGCGAGGGCGGCAAGGCACGTGACGACGTGCTCGCTGCGCTGCGGCGCCGCGGCTGGGCGGGGCGGCTGATCTGGGGCTTCGCGCCCGTGCAGGACCGCCACGCCGCGCCAGCGATCGCCGCAGCGCTGCGCGACCTCGCGGCGATCGAGGAGGTCGAGGCGATCGTCGTCGCGCGCGGCGGCGGCTCGCTCGCCGACCTCTTCGCGTTCTGCGACGAGGCGCTCTGCCGCACCGTCGCGCTGCTGCGCGTGCCGGTGATCGCATCCGTCGGCCACCACACCGACCGCACGCTGATCGACGACGTGGCTGCCGTCTCCTGCTCGACGCCGACGCACGCAGCCGAGGCGGCGGTCCAGCTCGACTGCAACGCAGCGCGCGCGACGCTGCTGCGCGAGGCGCGCCGGCTCGACGCGCACGGCCGCCGCGCCGTGCTCGACCGCGCTCGCACGCTCGCCGGCCTCGCGCGCGCCCCCGCGGAGCATGTCGCCCGTCACCGCCGGCGCCTGCACCAGCAGGTCCGCGAGCTGCGGGCGAGCGCCCGCCGCCGCGTCGCGCGCGAGCGCGACCACAGTGCGACGCACCTGCTCGTGCTCGGGCGCAAGGCGAGGGTCGCGGGCGCCGAGCAGGTGCGCGGGAGCGCGACGCTGACGGTCGACGGGACGCGGCTGCGGCGTGCCGGCGAGGCCGCGATCGCGCGCCGGCGGCGCGACCTCGACCAGCTGCTGCTCGCGCTCGCCGCGCACGACCCCGAGCGCACGCTCGAACGCGGCTACGCGCTCGTCGAGGACGCGGCCGGGGAGCTGGTGCAGTCGGCCGAGCGGGCGCGTGCCGCCGGCGCGCTGCAGCTGCGCTTCGCCGACGGTCACGTCCGGGCGAACGTCGAGGATGCCGGCCGATGACGACGCAGCCCGACGATCCGCACACTCCGAGCGAGACCGCACCGGTCGGCGCCACCGCGCGGCCGGACGCACAGGGGCTGAGCTACGAGCAGGCAAGCGCGCGGATCGAGGAGATCGTGCGCCGGCTCGACTCCGGCGAGGCCGGCCTGCGCGAGACGCTCGAGCTCGTCGCGGAGGGACGCCGGCTCGTCGAGCTGTGCGCGAGCGAGCTGGAAGCGGTCGGCAAGGGACTCGAGGAGCTGCGACTCGACGAGCTCGTCGCGCGGCTCGAGCGCGGCACCGACGCCGGTCCTTCCGACCCCGCCGCATGACCGCGCATCGGCTGCGCGACCGCGTAGGCTGAGGCGACGATGGCGACCTACAACCTGCTCGCCCAGCTCCCGCTGAGCATCGAGTCCTACGCGCTCGAAGGGCTCGTGCTCGACGTCTCCAGCGGCTTCGAGCGCCATACGACGGTGATCCGGCTGCAAGGCGGCGGCCACGACGGCATCGGCGAGGACGTCATCTACGACGCCGAGGACCACATCGCGCTGCAGCAGGCCGGTCCCATCCAGCCGCTCGCAGGCGAGACGACGCTCGGCGACTTTTGCGCTCGCATCGACGCGCTCGACCTCTTCCCCGTCGAGCCGATCCGCGGCGAGGTCTCGCGCCTCTACCGCCGCTGGGCGTTCCACTCCGCAGCGCTCGACCTTGCGCTGCGCCAGGCCGGCACGTCGCTCCACGAGGTGCTCGGGCGCACGCCCCAGCCCGTCACGTTCGTGAACTCCCGCCGCCTGCACGAGGCCGAGGACGGCAGCTCGTCGGCGGTGGAGATCGAGCAGCTGCTCGAGCGCTACCCGACGCTGCGCTTCAAGCTCGACCCGACTCCCGCCTGGGACGACGCACTCGTCGCCGCACTCGCCGCGACCGGCGCGATCGACTCGGTCGACTTCAAAGGCCACTACAAGGGCACGGTCGTCGACAACCCGGCTGACCCGGTGCTCTACCGCCGCGTCGCGGAGGCCTTCCCGGATGCCTGGCTGGAGGACCCCGACCTCGACGCGGACGGCATCGACGAGCTGCTCGCCCCCCACCGCGACCGCATCACGTGGGACGCACCGATCCACTCGATCGCGGACATCGAGGCGCTGCCGTTCGCGCCCAAGATGGTCAACGTCAAGCCCTCGCGCTTCGGCGGCCTCGAGCGCCTCTGCGCCGGCTACGACTACTGCACCGCCCACGGCATCCGCGCCTACGGCGGCGGCCAGTTCGAGCTCGGCCCGGGACGCGGACAGGCGCAGTACCTCGCGTCGCTCTTCCACCCGGACACGCCGAACGACATCGCACCGACCGGCTACAACCTTCCCGAAGCCCCTGACGGGCTGCCGGCAAGCCCGCTCACGCCGCGCCTGTCGGCGGCCGGCTTTCGCTGGGAAGCGTGAGCCGGGGGTGAAGCGTGGGCGCACGGGCCTCTGGAGTCCGTGCCCACGCTGCCGCCGCGTCTGCGCCGCCTCCCACCCGCCCTGCTCTCCGGACCGCTCGCCACGAGCGACGTCCGGCGAGCGGATCGGCGCCTCGCGCGCCTGATCGGGCTCGCCGGCCTGCGCCAGCTGCCACCCGGCGCCGGCTTGCTGCTCCCCCGCACCCGCTCGATCCACACGTTCGCGATGCGCTTCGCGCTCGACCTCGTCTGGCTCGATGCAAGCGGCGAGATCCTCCGCGTCGACCGAGCCGTGCCGCCACGACGGCTGCGCGCCTGTCGTCAGGCGCGCAGCGTCGTGGAGCTTGCGGCTAGATCCGCTCGATGAGCGTGCCCGTCCCGAGCCCGCCACCGCAGCACATCGTCACGAGGCCGACGCTCTTGTCAGAGCGCTCCAGCTCGTGCAGCAGCGTGGTGACGAGGCGGGCACCGCTCGATCCGAGCGGGTGGCCGAGCGCCATCGCGCCGCCGTTGACGTTGACGCGGTCCATGTCCGGCTCCAGCTCGCGCTGCCAGGCGGCGACGACCGGCGCGAACGCCTCGTTGATCTCGACGAGGTCGAGGTCGCGCATCGTCATCTTGTTGCGCTCCAGCAGCTTGCGCGTCGCCGGGATCGGGCCGGTCAGCATGATCACCGGGTCGACGCCCACGGTCGTCGAGTCGACGATCCGCGCACGCGCCTTGAGGCCGAGTGCCTTCGCCTTGTCGGCCGACATCATCAGCACAGCCGCGGCGCCGTCGGAGATCTGCGACGAGTTCGCCGCGGTGATCTTGCCGTCGGGCTTGAAGGCCGGCTTCAGCTCGGCGAGCGTCTCCAGGTTCGTGCCGGGGCGGATCCCCTGGTCGGTCACGTACGTGTCGCCGTTGACCTTGAAGGGGACGATCTCGCGCTCGAAGCGGCCCTCCTCGGTCGCCTGGTGGGCGAGCCGGTGCGAGCGCACGGCCAGCTCGTCGAGCTCGGAGCGGGGAATCTCCCACTGGTCGGCGATCATCTCGGCGGAGAGACCCTGCGGGATCAGCTGGTGGCGGTCCATCAGCTCCTGCGGCCAGGGGTTGCCGACCTCGGCGAGCCAGTTGAAGCCGACGCCCATCGGGATGTGGCCCATGTGCTCGACGCCGGAGCCGATCACTACGTCGTGGACGCCGGCGGCGATCTGCGCGGCGCCGAAGTTGACTGCCTGCTGCGCGGAGCCACACTGGCGGTCGACCGTCGTCGCGGGCGTCTCGACCGGCAGCCCGGCCTGCAGCCAGGCGTTGCGCCCTACGTTGAACATCTGCTCGCCGTACTGCTGCACGCAGCCGGCAATCACGTCGTCCACCTCGGCGGCGTCGATCCCGGCGCGCGCGATCACCTCGGTGTAACAGGTGCCGAGCAACTCGTTCGGGTGAACGTCCTTGTAGTAGCCCTTCTCCTTGTGCCCGCGGCCGATCGGCGTACGGACTGCCTCGACGATCACGACCTCGCGGCCATGCCCCTGGCTCATGGTGACGGTCCCTTCGTTGCGCTCGAAATGAGGTGATGGAATGACAACAACGGCGCAGGTGCGACGATGCCGCCCGACAGTTCGTACTGTACTCGCTGACTCGCGAGTCAACCAAAGGAGCGTCGGGTGCAGGAACGGCTGGGTATCGCAGGATCTGGCGCAATCGCGTGCGGCTTGGCCGCGACCGCTGCGCAACACGGCGACGTGCTGCTGTGGGCGCGCTCGAACGCGTCAGCGACACGCGCGCGCGCTGCCGTCGCGAAGTGGTGCGGCAAGCTCAGCGAGGAGCCGATCGCCGATCGCGTGACGATCGTCTCGACGCTCGACGAGCTCGCACCGGCGAGCTTCCTCGTCGAGGCGGTCGCCGAGGACCACGCGACGAAGGCCGGGGTCCTGAGCGAGCTCGGACGGATTGCGAGCGATGACGCGATCATCGCGACGACGACCTCCTCCCTCTCCGTCACGGAGCTGGCGCAGGAGAGCGGCCGGCCGCAGCACTTCGTCGGCCTGCACGTCTTCAACCCGGTGCCGAAGATGGCGCTCGTCGAGCTGGCCTACGCGCCCGAGGCGACGGCGCTCGTGCGCGAGCGCGCCCGCGCGCTCTGCGATGCGCTCGACAAGACCGCAGTCGAGGTGCCGGACATCCGCGGCTTCGTCGTCAACCGGCTGCTGTTCCCCTACCTCTTCAGCGCCGTCGAGCTGATCGAGCAGACGGGCCTCGCGCCGGAGGCGGTCGACCAGTGCATGCAGCTCGGGGCGGGCCACCCGATGGGCCCGCTCGCGCTGCTCGACTACGTGGGGCTCGACGTCTCGAAGGCGATCGGCGAGGCGATCGAGACGCGGATCCCGAAGACCGTCGAGGAGCTCGTCGCGGCCGGTCACCTCGGCAAGAAGACGGGTCGCGGCTTCCACGACTACACGTGAGAGGACTCTCAGGAGCGGCTTAAGGTTGCTTCACGTCGCGAGCGCATACTTCTCGTGCGACGTACCTCACAGCAGCACCTCCTCCCAAGAAGCACGAAACCGGCCCGCGCGCAGCGGGCCGGTTTCGTTTTGGCAGCCCCACCGAGCACGGCTACCGGTCCTACCCCTCTCCTCCTCCAACCGTCGGCTGAGCCGTACGGCTGCGTGCGCGCACGGTAGCGCGTCATGAGCTTTTGTGCGCTCTGCCGCAAGCTCATGAGCTTTGCGGAGGTTCGCGAGCGTTACGAAGCGGCGCGACGGACGGAGATGCGCAGCGCCTCGATGCGATTCTCACGCACCGACTCGACGCGGATCGAGTAGCCGTTGGCGGCAATCGTGTCGCCGCGCTTCGGCAGCCGCCCGAGCTCGGCGAAGACGAAGCCGCCGATCGAGTTGTAGGCGTCGGTGTCGACCGGCAGCGCGAGGCCGTAGTCCTCGAGGTCCGTCACCGCGACATGGCCGCGCACGAACCAGTCCCCGTTCGACAGCTGGCGCACGGCCCCCGCGGCCGGGTCGGTCTCGTCGACGATCTCGCCGACGATCTCCTCGATGATGTCCTCGACGCTGACGACGCCGGCCGTGCGGCCATACTCGTCGACGACGACGGCCATCGAGCTGCGCTGGCGCTGCAGGTCGGCAAGCAGGTCGTCGAGCGGCTTCGTCTCCGGGACGATCGGCGCGTCGCGCACGAGCCCGGCGATCGAAGCAGCCGGGCCTGCTGTCATCAGCTGCTGCGCGAGCGAGTTGGCGTGCACGAGCCCCTTGATGCGGTCGGTGTTGTCGTCCTCGGTCACGACAAGTCGCGTGTGACCGGACTCGACGCAGCGTCGCAGCGCTTCCTCGGCGGTCTCGGAGATGTCGACCGTGACGACCGCCGGAATCGGCGTCATCACCTGCCGCGCCTCCTGCTCGTGCAGGTGGAAGACCCCGGCGAGCATGCCCGCCTCGCCCTCGTCGAGCTTGCCGCCGGAGGTCGACTCGGCGATCAGCCGCTTGATCTCCTCGGGCGTGCCGCCGGCCTCGCCGCCGACCAGCGGGTTGACGCGCAGCAGGCGCAGGATCCCGCTCGAGGCCCAGTTGAGCATCACGACGAACGGATGGAAGGCGCGCGCGAACAGCTGGAGCGGACGCGCGATCCGCCGCACGGTGCGCTCTGCGCGCTGGATCGCGATCACCTTCGGAACCTGCTCGCCGACGGTGATGTGGACGATCGTCACGATCAGATAGGCGATGACGATCGAGATCGCCGTCGCGAGACCGTGCGAGAGCCCGCCGAAGACGGGCTCGAAGATGTGTGCGATCGCCGGCTCGCCGAGGAAGCCGATGCCGATCGACGCGAGCGTGACGCCGAGCTGACAGGCCGACAGGTACTCGGTGATCTCCTCGAGCTCGGACAGCGCGATGCGGGCGCCGGACTCACCGGCATGCGCCATCTCCTCGATCCGCGAACGGCGCGCGCGCACGAGCGCGAACTCGGCGGCGACGAAGAAGCCGTTGACCGCGACCAGCACGAGCAGACCGCCCAGCAGGAGGGCCGTCATGGCGCCGCTCCGGCCTGCGTGCCGCTACTTCGTGACAGGTCGTCGTCGTCGCTCATCGACTGGTCGGCGAACCGTAGCAGCCGTGCCTGCTGTCGCTGCCTACGCACGTGCGTCGAGTCGCTCGGCGAGCGCGAGGTCGGCGGCGGTGACGCCGCCCTCGGAATGGGTCGAGAGCGTCAGCCGCACGTTGTTCCAGCCGTGGACGAGGATGTCCGGGTGGTGGTTGGCCGCCTCGGCGACCTCGGCGACGCGCTCGACGAACGCGATAGCCGCCGCGAAATCGGCGAAGCGCCAGTCGCGGACGAGCGTCTCGCGCTCGTGCCGCCAGTCGCCGCCGGAGGTCCGCTCCCGGATCTCCGCGTCGCTCAGGAGTGCCATATCGTGCTCCAGATGTCACGAACCTACCCGAGGAGCCCGCGATGCGCATCGTGAGCCTCGTCCCGTCGGCGACCGAGATGCTGTTCGCGCTCGGGCTCGGGCCCGACGTCGTGGCCGTGACGCACGAGTGCGACTACCCACTGCGGGCGCTCGAGCTGCCGCGCGTCACGCGCGACTCGCTGCCGGACGACCTCACGCCGGGCCAGATCGACGCTGCCGTGCGCGCCCGCACCGAGCAGGGCGAGGCGATCTACGAGCTTGACGCCGAGACGCTCCACGAGCTCGCACCGGACCTGATCGTCACGCAGGCGCTGTGCGCGGTCTGCGCCGTCTCCTACGACGACGTGCGCGCGATCGCAGAGGAGATCGCGACGCAGCCGCAGGTGATCTCGCTCGACCCGCACACGCTCGGCGAGGTGCTCGGCGACATGCGCACGCTCGCCCAGGCGGCCGACGTCAAGGACGCCGGCGTCGCGGTCGTGCAGGACGCCGCAGCGCGGATCGATCGCGTGCGACTTGCGGTGCGCGACCGGCGGCGGCCGCGCGTCGCTGCGATCGAGTGGCTCGACCCACTCTATGTAGCCGGTCACTGGACGCCGCAGATGATCGACTACGCCGGCGGCATCGACGTGCTCGGGATGCCCGGCGAACACTCCGAACGGCACTCGTGGGACGAGCTGGCGGCGATGGAGCCGGACGTCGTCATCGCGATGCCGTGTGGCTATGACGCGCCACGTTCGCACCAGGAGGCGCTTGCGTTTCGCGAGCGGCTCGCGTCGCTCGGTGCCGGCGAGGTCGTCGCGGTCGACGCTGCCGCGTACTTCTCACGCCCCGGCCCACGGCTCGTCGACGGACTCGAGCTGCTTGCGCACATCCTGCATCCCGAGGCGGTGCCGAAGGTTGCGGTGGCGGCCGCGCTGACGGTCGATTGCTGACCTTTCGGTAAATAGCGGGTGGACGGCCGGTACGCAGCCGTTTACCATTGAACGATGCCTACCATCCGCACTGCCCGCATCGTCGGTCTCGTTGCCGCAGCATCACTGCTGCTTGCGACCGCCGCGACAGCGGACGCACCCATTCAGCCGGTCGCCAAGCAGGTCATCACCGTCTCACCGAGCAAGATCACGAAGGCCGGCACACCGGTGGCCCTCACCATCGACACGATCTTCTCGACGAACCCGCCGGGCCACCCCGCCCCAACGATCTCCAAGGCTGTCGTGCTGTTCCCGAACGTCGCCGTGACGAACGGCAAGTACTTCCCCTCGTGCAGCGCAGCGCAGCTCACGAAGGCGCACAACGTCCTGAGCAAGTGTCCGAAGGGCTCGCAGATCGGCAGCGGTCTCGTGCACGCGCTCGCCGTCGAGCTCAACGTGCCGTCGACCGCAAAGGCGACGCTGTTCAACGGTCCGCACGGAAAGAGCATCACGTTCAACTTCCATGCGTTGATTCCGGCCGACATCAACCAGTCGTTCGACGCGCCGCTGAAGCGCATGCACGGCAAGTACGGCTACTCGTTGACGCTCAACATCCCCCACTCGCTGCAGGAGATCCTCGACGGCGTGTTCGTGTCCGTGAAGAACTTCAAGGTCACGACGAAGGGCACCGTCAAGGTCCACGGCAAGACGCGTGGCTACATCGAGACGTCGCGGGCATGCCCGAAGGGCGGCAAGGCGTTCCCGCTCCACGGTGACTACACGTTCATGGACGGCACGCACACGACGTCGGATGCGACCGTGAAGTGCAAGGGCTGATCGCAGCCGGCTGAAACACCACGCTTCACCGACGGCGGCGTGCTCAGGCACGCCGCCGTCGTGCGATGTTCGTCTCGTTGCCGGCGACTGGGGGTAGCATGCGGATATGCCAACCATCCGCATTGTCCGCCTCGTGAGCTTGGTCGCCACAGCACTGCTGCTGCTCGCAACCGCCGCGACTGCGGACGCACCCGTCAAGCCAGTCGTCAAGCTGGTTGCCAGCATCTCCCCGCACACGTTCGGCAAGAACGCCGCCGGTACGCCGTTGACGCTCTCCGTCGGCACGTTCTTCTCGTCCAACCCCCCGGGGATCGACACGGCCTCCGTCACGAAGGCCGTCGTCTCGTTCCCGGCCGGCGCCGTCACGAACGGCAAGTACTTCAAGTCGTGCAGCGCGAAGCAGCTCACGAAGGCGCACAACGTCCTCAGCAAGTGCCCGAAGGGCTCGCAGATCGGCAAGGGAACCGTTCTCGCGAAGGCCGTCCAGCTCAACGTCGTCTCGACCGGCAAGGTCACGCTGTTCAACGGGCCCGGCGGCAAGAGCATCACGTTCAACATCCACGCGTTGATCCCGGCCGACATCAACCAGTCGTTCGACGCACCGCTGAAGAAGACGCACGGCAAGTACGGCTACACGCTGACGCTCGTCATCCCGCATGCGCTGCAGGAGATCCTCGACGGCGTGTTCGTCTCCGTCCGCAACTTCAAGGTGAAGACCGGCGCGACCGTCACGGTCCACGGCAAGAAGCGCGGCTACATCGAGGCCACGAAGTGCCCGAAGAACGGCAAGGCGCCGGTCCACTCGGTCATCGACTTCCTCGACGGAACCCAGGCGATCTCCGACGGGAACATCGCCTTCAGCTGCAAGAAGTAAGCGAAGGAATTCTCAGGCAACAGCCGCGGCGGCGAGTCCCGCCGCCGCGGCGATTGCCACGCAGACGCCGAGCGAGACAGATCGCGGCAGCCGCCGCCGATCGGCCTGATCGAACAGCACGCCGATCGCGAGCCCGCCGACGAAGCCGCCGACATGCGCGCCGATCGCCACGTTCGCGGCGAGGAGCGTGTAGGCGAAGTTGAACAACGCGATCGGCAGCAGTCCCGACTGCCACAGGTCGATCCCGCGCGAGCGCGCCTCGACGATCGTCGCGCCGAGCAGCCCGAAGACGGCGCCGGAGGCGCCGATCGCCACCGAGCTCGGCTCCAGCAGGATCACGCCGAGCGAGCCGCACAGCAGGCACGCCATGTAGACGGCGACGAAGCGTGCCGTGCCGATCGCCGGCTCGAGCGAGCGGCCGATGACCCACAGGAAGTACATGTTGAAGGCGACGTGCAGGAAGCCTGCGTGCAGGAAGCCTGACGTCACGAGCCGCCAGTACTCGTGGTCGATCGCGATCGACGGGCCGAACAGCGCACCCTTCTCGTAGACGCTTCCCGCAACCGTGCCGAAGCCGCTGCCGGTCGCGATCTCCGCGAGGAACGCGACTACGTTGATCGCGATGATCGCCTGGGTCGCGATCGGGGTGCTCGGCGCGGTCGGCGCGCGATACACGCGCGTGCGCTCGCGCGAGCAGTCCGGGCAGCGCATCCCGACCGATGTCGGGGTCATGCAGTCAGGGCAGATCGGGCGCCCGCAGGAGGAGCACGAGACGCCGGTCTCGCGCGTCGGATGGCGGTAGCACGTCGGCATCGCGGCGGACCGTATCAGCCGAACCTTTCGCCCAGCTGAGGGCGGATCGGCGCGCGGCCGATCAGAGCGAGGCGCTGAGGAACGGCGTGCTCGTGGGCGCCTTGCTGCCGCCGTCCGGCTCGGCCGTCACGAGCACCGTCGAGACACCGCTCACGCTCGGCAGGGCGGCGCGACCGCTGCCGCGATGGTCGACGCTGAAGAGCGCGTTCGTCGGCGCCGGTGCGGTCGCTCCGCGCGGCACGAGCCAGACCTCGTAGACCTTGCCGGCCGGCGGGGCCGGCAGGCCGGTCACCTCGAGCGTCGCCGTCCCACCGTGCAGCACGATGCGGGCAGTGCCGTTCGGCGCGGCGCTCTGCACGAGCTGCGCCACGACCGTGCGGGTCGGTGCCGCCGCCTGGACGGTCCGTGTCGTCGTGACCGGCCCTTGCTCGACCGCCGTGCGCAGGCCGTAGCCGACGAGCGCGGCGAGGGCGAGCCCGAGCGCCCCGGCAAGCGCGAAGCGCCGCGCGGGGACGAGTCGCTCGAACCACCCGGGCCGCTGCACCTGCTGCGGACCGTCCGCGCTGGGCCCGGCAGCGTGCAGCACTTCGGCCTCGGCAAAGACGGTGGCCATGAGGCTCGCACGCAGCTCCTGCGGCGCGTTTGTCGGAGGCGCCGCGCTCGGGAGCGCATCGACGACGGTGCCGAGCGCGACGACGTCGTCGCGGCAGGCAGGGCAGCCGGCGAGGTGCGCCTCGAACTGCGCGCGCTCCTGGTCGGCGAGCGCGCCGAGCAGGTAGGCGGCGACGGTGTCGGCGTGCGGGCAGCGGTCGGTCATGAGAGCACTCCGACGGGCGGGTCGAGCTTGTCGCGCAACTTCTCGAGCCCGAGCCGCATCCGCCCCTTCACGGTGCCGAGCGGGACTTCGAGCATCTCGGCGATCTCCGTCTGCGTGAAGCCACCGAAGTAGGCGAGCTCGATCGCGCGCCGCTGATCGGTCGGCAGCGCGTCGAGCGCGCCACGCACCTCAGCCGCCTCCTCGCGCCGTGCGACGGTGACGTCGGTGCGATCGTCGGAGGCGAGCCGGTCTTCGATCCCCTCGTCGCTCGCGCGGTGACGCTGCTGCACGATGCCGCGCCGCAGCGTGTCGATCGCGCGGTGGTGCGTGATCCCGAGGATCCACGTGCGGACGCTGCCGCGATGCTGGTCGTAGCGGGTCCCGCTGCGCCAGATCGACAGGAAGGTCTCCTGCACGACCTCCTCCGCGAGCGGTCGCGCTCCGCACATGCGGTAGGCGAGCGAGAAGGCTGCGTCGGCGTGCCGGTCGTAGATCACCTCGAAGGCCGGGGCCTCGGTGCGCTGCACGAGGCGCATGAGCTCCTCGTCGGCGAGGTCACGAAGGGATGAGCGTGGGGATGTGTGCTTGGTGCTGGACATCGGACGTCATCCGCTTTACGCGCGCCCGCACGCCACGGATCAGTGCATCGTCGTCCGGGCGCTCGCGGCCGCGCGGGCCGGCTGCGTTATGGCAGCAGCCTACGGGCCTCGTCGGCGAGATCCCGGACGGTGCGCTCGGCGAGGTCCAGCATGCCCGACGATTGCTCGCGGCGGCGGCGATGACGGCCGCGTGCTCGCAGCACGACGAGCGCGGTGCCGGCGCCGGCGCTGATGACCGCCGCAGCCGCCGGTCGCGCCCAGTTGCGCGGGTCGCGCATCGAGGACAGCTCCCACGCCTCGAGCTCGTCGGCGGCGAGCGCGGTGAGGCTCACGAGCGTGCGCTCGAGCCGCACCGCGAGATCCTCCGGCGGGTCGACCGGGTGCAGCGCTGCGCGCAGCCGTGCCTCGAAGTCGGTCGTGCTCACGAGGCCTGCGCCTTGCTCGGCTGCGGTTCGGCGACGATTCCCTCGAGCTGCTTGATCGCGCGGTGCAGCAGCACCTTCGTCGCGCCGTCAGTGCGACCGAGCGCGCGCGCGATCTCGCGGTTGTCCATGCCGAGCGCGAAGCGCATGATCAGCGCCTCACGGCGGTCGTCGGGCAGCTGCCGGACACCGGCGAGGATCTCCTCCAGCTCCTCGCGGCCCTCGACGAGCGCCTCCGTCGTGTGCGGAGCGCTGATGATTGCGGCATCCTCGATCGCCGACTCGGGCTTGCGGGCGCGGTCGCGGTAGAAGTTCGCTGCGAGGTTGTGGGCGATGCGGATGAGCCACGGACGCAGCGGACGGCCGTCGGACTCGCGCAGCGCGCGCTCGTAGTGGCGGTAGGCCTGCAGGAAGGTCTGCTCGGTGAGGTCCTCCGCGTCGTGGTGGTTGCCGACGCGGTAGTAGGAGTACGAGTAGACGTCGCGCAGATGCGTGCGGTACAGCTCCGAGAAGGAGCGGTCGAGGTCCGCCTTGGACGCTGGCTCAGGATCTGGCACGACATGCGCAGTATCCCCGTTCTCAGGCCGCGCGGGCCTTCCGGGGTCGACGCGGTCGGCTGGGTGACCGTGGCGCTCCAGCGCTGCGGGTCGATGCGCCCCTCGACGAGCTCCGCGAGCCCGCTCGTCGCGGTCGCCGACAGGTTCGCGTCGCGCAGCATCGCGGCAAGCAGCGGGACGCTGTCGACCGCCTCGGCGGACTGGCCGAGCGCCGCTGCGATCTGCTCGACGGACATGCCCTGGCCGAGCAGCTCTCCGGCGCGGCGGTTGCGGCTGCCGTCGGCGACGACGGTCGCGACGAGGTCGCCGGCGCCGGCGAGGCCGGCGAACGTCTGCGGCGCACTTCCATGCCAGCGCGCGAGCGCGTCGATCTCGGCGAAGACCTTGCCGGCGGCGGCGCCGGCGACGTTCGGGCCACCGGTCGCAGCAGCTGCGGCAGCCGCGAGCGCTGCCGCGTTCTTCGCGCAGCCGGCGAGCTCGACGCCGGCTACGTCGCGGCTCGTGTGGACGTCGAATCCGGCGCTGCTGAGCACGGTCTCCAGCTCCTGCGCGAACGCGTCGTCGCTGCGTCGCCAGCACGATCGATGCGCCACCGGCGAGCGCGGCTGCCGCATGCGACGGGCCGGCAAGGACGGCGACGGCACGCGCGTGGACGCGCTCCGCCGCGTAGACGGACGGCAGCGTGCCGAGCGGCGCGACGAGTCCCTTCGAGACGACGAGCACGCCGGCACGGTTCGGGATCCGGGCGCCGTGCGCCGCCAGTGCCGCCGGCAGGTCGCGCGCGGGAACGGCGAGACAGACGAGGTCGTGGGCGCTCAGCTCCAGCTCGGCGGCGGTGCTCACGCGGACGCGCTCGGGCAGCTCGACGCCCGGCAGGTAGCGCTCGTTCGTGCGGACGCGCCGGAGCGTCTCGGCCTGCTCGCGCGAACGGCAGCCGAGGTCGACGTCGAGTCCGGCGCGCGCCAGCGCGACGGCGAGGCCGGTGCCCCACGCGCCCGCGCCGATGATCGCGGCACGGCGCAACGGGGTCGCGCCGCCGAGCCACTCCCACTGCAGCATCACGCACGGCCAGATCCGCTCGGTGACGGCAGCCGCCAGCTCGCGCGAAGGAGTCTCGACGCGCGGGAAGGTCAGTGGGCGACCGGCGCGGATGCGGACCTTGCGCGGACGGATCCGCCAGCCCTTGCGGATGTCGGTGGTGCCGATCACGGCGACCGGGACGACCGGGACGCCGGTCTCCAGCGCGAGCCGGCCGACGCCGCGCTTCGCCTTGCCCGGCGGGCCGGGGCGCACACGCGTGCCCTCGGGGAAGATCAGCACGCAGTCGCCGCGCGCGAGAATCGCGCGTGCAGTCTCGAACGTGTCCTTGTCGGCGTTGCCGCGGTCGACCGGGAACGCGCCGAGCGAGTTCAGCAGCCACGCCTGCAGGCGGTTGCGGAACAGCTCCTTCTTTGCGACGTAGTAGATCGGCCGCCGCGCCATCGTCGCGATCACGAACGGGTCGAGGAAGCTGCGGTGGTTCGCCGCGAAGATCACCGGGCCGTCCTGCGGGATGTGCTCCCGTCCGATCCGCGAGAGGCGGAAGTACAGGTGGAAGAACGGCTGCAGCACCGCACGGACGAGCCAGTAGACGATCGGGTTCACGCCTTTGAGGCGCGCGCGCCGGTGCAGGGCGTCGGCATTGGTCACGTTGGGAGGTACCCCGGCGGGATGGGGCGCGTTACAGCCGGCTGGACGGGCTGCGGAGCTAGCGCCGGCTGAGCGGGAACGTGCGCCCGTCACGCCACGCGGCGATGCGCTCGGCGCGGCGGCGTTGCAGCACCGGTCCGAAGCGACCACCGAGCACGTGCAGCACGAGCGCGTCACGTGAGCGCGAATGACGGAAGCCGAGCGCGACCGCCAGGCGATGGGCTCGCCGTCCGACCGTCCAGCGTCGTCGTGGGCGCCGGCGCAGCAGCTGCCCCTCCTGCCAGGTGAAGCGCTGCATCGCCACGGCACATGCCAGCACGACGGCAAGCAACGGCGCAACGATCGCGATCGCCGGTGGGCCGGCCGGATCGGCGGCGACGACGACCTGCGCCGCCCGCCGTGTGTGCAGTGCACGTTTCGACTGCACGCAGCACGATTTGCGCGCTGCGAGCGGATACTTCCGCACGAGCGACGAGCGTGCCGTGGCGGCGGTCGTGGAGCCGCCCGGCGGCGGTGCCGCGAGCGCCGATCCGGTGGCGGCGAGCACGGCGACCGACAGGCTGATGGCGAGCCAGCGCATCAGGCGATCGTGATCGGCGTGCCGACGGTCATCAGCCGTCCAAGCCGCACGATGTCGGGGTTGCGCATCCGGATGCAGCCGTGCGAGACGCGACCCGGGACGAGGTCGGCGCGGCTCGTGCCGTGGATGCCGACGAACCCGCCCGCCGGCCAGTCGGTGACGCCCGGTGCACGCGCACTCGTCCCGAACGCGAGCGGGCCGTACATCGCGCTGCGATAGCGCGTCAGCTTGTCGCGGACGTAGAAGTGGCCCCGCGGCGTCGGCGCGCTCGCGCGCCCGATCGCGACCCGTGCCACGAACACGAGCCGACCCGCGCGGTAGAGCGTCGCGCGCAGCCGGCGGCGGTCGATCACGAGCCGCGCTCGCACGACCGTGTAGCCGCCGAGCGCCCGCCGCGGCAGCCAGCCGACCGCGCCGCCCGGCAGCCGGGCACGCGACCACACGCCCGCGCGCGTGGCCCTCGAACGACCGAGCACGAGCACGATGTTCGCCGTTCCCTCCGGCGTGCGCCCGCCGACCCTCGCGACCGCTCGCGCGCCTCGTCGCGGCGCGCTCCGCGCGATCGTCGCCCGCTTCACCGCCGCCCACCGCGCACGACTCGGCAGCGGCCGCAGCGGCGTCGCCTGCGGAATCGGGAACGGCCGGACGGTCGCGAGCGGCGCCGGCGCCGATCCCGGCGAGCGGGCAAACGAGAGCGCGGCCGCCGTCCCACCGGCGAGCGCTGCCGCGGCGAGCGCGTGGGGCAGGATCAACAGGCGAACCGCCGGCACCCCCTCCTCATCCGGTGAACCGCGGCACGCCGCGTGCCTCGGTGCGCGGCTGCGAGACGATGAAATGCGTCGAGCTGACGAGCTGCTTCACCTGCCGTGGCGGCAGCGGCTCGTCGAACGCCTTCTCCGCCGGCAGGACGCCGGCCAGCCGCCGGATCCAGGCGGCATGACGCGCCTCGACCGAATGGATCGCGACCGCCGCGGCGAGCGACGCGCGCCCCTGGATCAGCGGCGCCTGGTCCTTGTAGGCGGCCACCGCCAGGTCCTCGAACGCGACGGCGGTGTCGCGGAAGGCAGCCGGGTCCTCGGTCTGGCCGCGGAAGTCGAACGTCGGCTTGGCGACCGCATGCGACCCGAGCACCTTGCGGAATGCGGCGACATGGGCTCGTTCGTGCGCGCCGACCACCTGCGCCTGTTGCGCGAGCGCGCCCTTGAGCGCACCGGCCCGCTCGGCCTCGCTGTAGAAGGCGGCCTGGATGTATTCGAGCGTCAGCGCGTAGTTGAGGATCGCCGTGTCGTGGCCGGCGTTGGCCGCCGACGCAGTGGAGGCGCCGACGAGCGCTCCTGTCGCGACCGCACCGCCAGCCGTAGCAGCGAGCCGGAGCGCCTGCGCGCGCGTGATCGTCGCGCTGCGCGCGGCGGTCTCGGCGAGCGCGCCGTCGCGGTCGAACGCCGCCAGCCATGCGGGGATCGTCACGGTGCCTCCACGAGGATCCCGGCGCGATGCAGCTGCGCGCGCACCTGCTGCTCCGACGGGAGCGGATCGACGTCGGTCGGCGCAGGCACGTCGCCCGCCAGGTCGCGAATCCATCCGGCATGGCGAGCCTCGACCGAGACGATCGGCAGGACTGCCCGCAGGCCTGCGTGCGTGAGGTTGGGCGCCTGGCCGTTGTAGCCGCCGAGCACGATGTCCTCGAGCGCGACCGCCGTCGTGCGGACGCTGTCCGGATCGGCCGTGACGGAGGCGAGCTGGAGCTTCGGCGGCGCGTCGGCAGCAGTGCCGAGGAGGGCGAGCAGATGCTTCACGTGCGCGCGCTCCTGCCCGCCGACGGTGTCGACGAACTCGCGCAGCTCGCCCTGGAGCGACCCTCGCCGCAGCGCCTCCGCGTAGAACGCCTCCTGGATGCGCTCGAGCATCAGCGCGAAGTTGAGGATCGCGCGGTCCTGCGCCGCCGAGGGAGCGGAGGCGGCGGGGCCCGGCAGGCTGAGCCCCACCACGCCGACCGCCGACGTCGCGCTCGCGCCGAGAGCGAGGCGCCGCAGCAGCGACGCGCGCGTCAATCGGCCCGTCCGCCCGGCGCCTCCAACCGGAGCGGAACCGCCACATTGCTGCTCAAAGCTGTTGAAAGCTGCCTCCACGTGGTGGCAGCCTTACCCACTTTTCTGGAGCGAAACCACAGCGCATAGCTTCTGGCGCAAGCGCGCCCCCTCGCGGGCTGCGGCCATCGGCGACGCACATTCGCCCTAGACTTCCGTTCGCGCCGGGGTAGCTCAGCTGGCAGAGCGCCGCTCTTGTAAAGCGGAGGTCACGGGTTCGATTCCCGTCCCCGGCTCTTGCGCGAAAGCCTGTAAAGAGGCGCTCTTGCCCCATCGCCCGGGACGGTCTGCCGAGCGCGGTCACGCCGCTTTGTGTACTGATTGTGCACACCACCGTCGAGGCGCTTCGGCGCCCGTGCCGGTCACGCGAGTTCGTCCGATATCCGTGGCGCACGTTGCCCCACGGTTGCCCCACGAGCCATCGCCCGCTGGCGAGCTGCTGGAAGCGGGGCAGAAGCACGTCGTCCACTCGGTCCTCGCCACTGGATCCGGCGCCGAAGCCGACCACGGTCCCGTCGAGAGCGTCGAGGAATCGGGCCTGGTCGAGCAACAATGTGATCTCGCGAGAGACGAACGCTCTGAGGTCGTCGGGCGCTGCCGCGACCTCGTCGGTGATCTCGCCACGTCCGTCGACGAGAAGGATGATGTCCTCGAGGTCGTGACTGCGCAGATGGTCGCCGCGACCTCGCCCGTTCCACGCCTCGAGCTTCGTCGCCAAGAGGTAGGGTGGCGAGATCGCTCGAATGGACCGAGCTGACGGGAGCGAGCGCCTGACAGCGCGATCGAGCCCTGGCGCCCTGCCATCGGTTCTCGAACCCGAGCAGGGAGGCGTCGCTCGGCATCACGTCGAGCAGAAGCTCACCGTCCGTGCCTCTCCACCTGCAGATGACTGGGCTGGCCGCGTCGGGCTGAAGTCCGTGCGCTCGCAGGCGTGCCTCGAAGTCGTGCCACGCTCCGCGCGAGGCCACCTCCACGACCACGTCGACGTCCTTGGTCGGCCGCGGCGCTGGCGCTGCCGGATCGGTCATCCACAACGTGATGGTCGCTCCTCCGACGAAGACCAGGTCGTCGAGAAAGGGCGCGAGGTCCTCGGCGGCACGTTCGAGCAGCTCGATGCTCATGCGCGGAGCGACTCCAGCAGCAGCTTCTCAGCGAGCGCGGTTATGCGCGCGCTGTCAGAGCCGCGCAATGCATCCACGAGCGCCAACCGTTCACCGAGCTGACGATCGACCCGCGCCGCCGCCGGCACGATCGCGTGCAACGGCTCGAACCCGAGCCCTCGCACGGCTCCTTTGGCGTAGGGCCATACGGGAGGCAACCCGCTGGACTCCGCCAGCTCCCCGACCAACGGCTCAGCCGCCCACGCGGTCGGGACGCCTCGCACCTCGCCGCCCTGCTCCACGGGAAAAAAGAACTTGACGGCGTGCACAAGAAACTCCTCCGCGCGTGCGGGCACGACCCGTCGGCGCCGCGGCGAGTACAAGCCCGCATCTCCCAGTCGGTGCAACGCTCGATGTGTCCCAGCCACGTCGTATCCCAGCTGATTCGCGAGGTCCCGCACAGGAACCGCCTGCTCGACAGCACCGAGCAGCTTCAGCAGCACGACGATGTCTTGTCCCTTCAACATGGCAACCATTGTTTCATGTTTCGAAACATGAAACAAGTCTTCCTGGCCGGCGACTGGGGCGGCTTGGGCGTTCTGGGACTACGACGTGGAGCTGGTAGCGTCACGGCCTGATGAGCAGTCGCAGTGGGAAGCGCTGGCCGGCAGTCGTGCGTGAGCAGCCGCACACGGAGATCTCCGAGACGCACGCGACGGTGCTCAAGGTCGTCCGTCGTCAACGACCCGGCGCCGTAGAAGGAATTCAACGCACCGATGACTTCGTCGTCTTTCGCGCCGAGCGGTTTCCTCAACTCCTCGAGGATCTGAACATCTCGACACCGCCTGCGACGCTTGAGCTGCTGCGGGCCCGTCATAGCGTGCCGGTCTGGATGGACTCGCTCGGCCGGATGGAGTGGCGGTGAGGGTGTCGCGACGCGTGATGCGCGCTGCTTGTGGTGGCGGCGGCCGCAGGCTCGGCGGTATCGAGCGCGTCTCCGGCGGCGAGCAAATCGCCGGTGGCTGTGGTGCGCGCCTATCTCGATGCGTGGAACCGTCACGACAGCGCTGGGGTGTGCGCGGTTGTGGGCGATCGGCTGCTCCCGACGATCGGGGCCTCGCGGCAGACGTGTCAGAGCGCGGTTCGTAGCGCGCTCAAGGGCGTGGGCGGTCCGGTGTGGATTGGGATGCGCTACAGGATCGGCGCGGTCAGGAAGTACGGGCGGAGCTTGGTGAGCGTGCAGGTGTTCGAGCGCCATCGCATGCGGGGTCCGCATGTGACGCACGGACCCCGGCTGACCGACCGCATCTGGCTGCGTCGCAGCGGCAAGACCTGGAAGCTGCTCAAGCCGGGCACGCTCTTCTACACCGTCAGCTCGGGGACCGGGCTGCTCGTCGATCCTCACATCCCACCGGGCTCGTTGCGGCTCGATCGCCCGACCGACGTCAACGTCCAGATGATCTCGACGCGCCCGCACGAGCCGTTGCTCACCCCAGGGCCCGGCGGGGAAGACGCGCTCGACGAGACTCGCGCGCTTAGGCGGTGACGGGCTCCGGCACTGACAGCGCGTAGCGCGCGAAGTAGCCGGCCGCGCTGCCCGAGCGGCGCTCATAGCTCAAGCCGGCGCGCTCCGCGCGCTCGCGCAGGCGCGCGGGGCTGACCCAGTGCGGGTCGACGATCAGCTCGCCGACGACGAGTCGGCCGCCCGTCGTCAGCACGCGCGCGATCTCCCGCAGCGCTGCCTCCTGGTCGGGGATCTCGCCGAGCACGGTGACGAGGTAGACGGCGTCGAAGCTTGCGTCCTCGTAGGGCATGTCGCGGGCGTCGCCCTGTGTCGGCACGATCCGCTCCTCGCTCCCCCGCTCGCGTGCGCGGCGCAGCGTGTGCTCGAGCATCTCCGGCTGCAGGTCGAAGACGTCGAGCCGTCCGCCCGGCGCGATCCAGTCGGCGACCTCGAGCGTGTAGTAGCCGGTGCCGGGACCGATCTCCAGCACCCGCTCGCCGGGCTGCGGCGCGAGCACCTCGCGCAACCGTGAGCGGGTGATGAACGGGTGCGGCGCCTGCACCCAGAAGCGCTGGTTGTACGGGCAGGCCGACGGATTGCGCCGCCACCACAATGCAGCCGCGAGGAACGCGGCGGCGCTGGCCAGCCCGGCACGCTTGACGACGACGCTCACCCTCCCAGTCTCGCAACCGGACCGGTGAGCCGCGCCGTCAGCCCGCGCTACGCTCACCCGCGATGGAACGCTCCGTCGTCGACGATCTGCCGTTCATCGACGAGCACGCCGTCGAGGTCGAGCGTGCACCCGCCGATGTCTGGAGGGTGCTCGTCGAGGGTGCCGATCGCGCCTTCTCGGGATCGCGCACCGCTCGCGTCGCGCAGCTGCTGGGTTGCGCTGAGGTCGCGCCCGGCGGTCCGCGGCCGCTGGCTGTGGGATCGACGCTCCCGGGCTTCCGCGTGGTCATCGTCGAGCCGCAGCAGACGCTCGCGCTCGCAGGCCGCCATCGCTTCTCCCGCTACGCGCTCGTCTTCCAGATCGACGAGCTCGGCCCGAGTCGGTCGCGCCTCCGCGCGATCACGCGGGCAGCGTTCCCTGGGCTGCAGGGTCGCATGTACCGCGCGCTCGTGATCGGGACGAAGGGCCACGTAGTCGCGGTCCGTCGCCTGCTGGGCGCGGTCCAGCGACGCGCCGAGCGCGCGCCCGCTGCCACCGCCTCCTAGGCGGCACGGACACC
The DNA here is from genome assembly GCA_963715695.1 of uncultured Actinomycetes bacterium. Classification (GTDB taxonomy): domain Bacteria; phylum Actinomycetota; class Thermoleophilia; order Solirubrobacterales; family Solirubrobacteraceae; genus Conexibacter. The sequence continues at coordinate 761,320 of OY970266.1, forward strand.
TGATGCGGCGCTGCGCAGGAGCACCTGCTCGACGAGCGCGACGATCGCCTCCGGCCGCTCGTCGGGGACGAGGTGCCCGGTGCCGGGGATCGTCTGCACGTCGGCGCCGAGCCGCTCGCGCGCCGGCCGGTGCAGCCGTTGCGGTGACAAGAACGCGTCGTGCTCGCCCGTCGCGACGACGCACGGGACATCGCGACGCGAGGCCAGCAATGCAGCGGGCAGCGGCGACGGGGCGAGGCTCGAACGGCAGTGGCGCGCGACGAGCGTGTACCAGGCGACCAGCTCATCGGAGGGAGCGTGATCGGGCGCGAGCATGTGCCGCAGGAGCGCTGCGCTGTGCGCCGCGCTCGGGCGCAGCATCCACGGCAGCGTCGCGCCCAGCATCGCTGGACCAACGCGCAGCCGCGCCAGGCCGCCGGTCGAGACGAGCACGCGACCGCCGATGCACGGCGAGTTGCAGGCAAGCGCGATCGCACCCCCGAGCGAGTGACCGACGACGGTCGCACCGGCAGGCGCCACCGCCTCCAGCAGCTCGGCGAGCCAGCTGCCGTACCAGGCCATGCGCCCACGGCGGGGACGTTCGGCGGCGCTCAGTCCCGGCTGGCCCGGAAGGTCGACCGCGAGCGTCGGCCAGTGCGCGGCCAGCGCGTCGAGCAGCGCAAGCGAGCTGGCTGCGTTCGTGTTCGTGCCGGGTACGTAGACGACAGCCGGCGGACCCGAGCCCGTGCTGAGGACGTGCGTCTCGCCTGCGCTCGTCGGCACCACACGCCGCTCGTGTGGGACCGGCCAGCGGTCGAGCTGCTCGTCGCACCAGGCGCGGATCGCGCGCTGCGACTCCACGCCGCGGTAGACGTTCGAGTCGGCTGCGCTCATGCGTGCTCCCCTCCCACGATCACGGCGAGTGCGCGCGCCATCAGCTCGCGCAACTCAGGCTGTCCGCCCTGCGCGGTCCAGCGCACGACGGCGGCGCTCGCAGCGGCGAGGCAGGCACCGGCACCGGCCCACAGCGCCAGCTCCTGCTCGGAATCGGTCGCCTCCTCCCGCAGTGCGGCGACGATCGCCTGCTGCGTCGCGTACTGGTTGTCCCACAGGCGCGCGCGCAGCGCGGGCGTGGCGAGCACGAGCCGCAGGCGCGCGAGCAGCAGCTCCCGCTCGGTGGATGACAGCTCGGCGACGCTCTCCAAGAGGCCCGCGGCGATCCGGCGCAGCAGCGGATCGACCGCCGGTTGCGCGACGACGCGCTCCAGGATCAGCGCGTCGTACTCGTCAGCAAGCACGAGCTGCTCTTTCGTCTCGAAGTAGCGGAAGACCGTCATCGAGGAGACGTCCGCCGCCGCCGCGACGTCGGCGATCGTCGTCGCGTCGTAGCCGCGGTCGGCGAACAGCCGCATCGCGTGCTCCTGGATCGACTGGCGCGTGCGTGTGCGATGCCGCTCCCGCAGTCCGACAGCTCCATCGCTCATCCGTTAGATACTAACAGACGTTAGATACTCACAGTTTTGCTCGCACGCGTGCTGTTGAGCACCGCACCGAGCAGCAGGATCAGCGCCACCGCGTAGAACCACACGAGCACGATCAGCACGAAGCCCAGGCCCGGACCGAGCCCGGCGGTCGTCGAGACGTTCGCGAGATAGAACGGGAAGGCCCAGTTGACGAGCGTCATCGCCGCAGTTGCGAGCAGCGCTCCCGGCCAGGTGGCCCGCCACGGCACCGCACCGCGTGGCACGGCGACGTACATCACGCACGTCACGGCGAACAGCGCTGCGACGCTGCCGGCGAGCCCGAGCGTCACCGTCACCGCGTGCAGATGTGCGAGCTCGAACGGCAGCACCCGCTGTGCGCCGACGAGCGCCGCACCCTGCAACGCGGGCAGCGCGATGCTCGCGGCGAGAAACAGTGCGGTGACGACGAGCATCGCCAGCGCGAACAGCTTCTGGTGCACCCACGATCGACTCGGGCGCTCGTAGATGCGGCAGAAGGCGGTGTCCATCGCACCCCAGAACGACGTGCCGACCCAGATCCCGCCGATCGCGGCGAAGATCCCGATGCTCGTCGCGTGGTTGCGCACGCTCACGAGCGTCTGGTCGACGCTGCCGGCCGTCGCCCGCGGGAACAGCCGGACGATCTCGCGCACGATGCTCGCCTCCGTCGCGTCGCTGCGCGCGACCTGCCCGACGACGAACAGCACGAGCAGGACGAACGGGAAGATCGACAGCAGCAGGTTGTAGGCGACCATGCCCGACAATCCCGTCACGTTCGCCTCGTAGGCGCGGTTCCACAGCAGCCGCACATGCCCGAACGACCGTCGCGAACCGCTCCGGTGCCGCCAGCGCTTGAACCCGTCCACTCCCCCAGCATCCCGCACGGCCGCCGCAGACGGCGTCACCGGCCTTCCCCTTCGTGGAACAGCGCGCCGCGTGGCCGTGGGCGGCGGTCACGAAACGGCGGCTCGCGACTACTCCTTCACATGAGACACCTCTACAACTGCAACGACGCCGAGCTGCTCGAGCGCACCGCGCGCGATCCGGAGGCGTTCGCTGCCTTCTACCGACGACACGAGCGGCTGGTCTTCCGCTTCCTGCTGTCACGACGGCGCGATCCGGAGGTGGCTGCGGACCTCGCGGCGGAGGTCTTCGCCAGCGTGCTCGAGGTCGCCGATCGCTTCGACCCGGAGCGCGCCGGCGGTGACAGCGCGGTGCCGTGGCTGCTCACGATCGCTCGCAACACGTTGATCGCCAGCGTGCGGCGCGGGATCGTGGCCGAAGACGCACGGCGGCGGCTCGGCTGCGAGCCGCTCGTGCTCGACGACGCGGCGATCGCCCGCGTCGACGAGCTGGCCAGCCTCGACCCACGCCTCACCGACCTGCTCGACGAGCTGCCGGCCGACCTGCGCGACGCGGTCGTCGCGCGCGTCCTCGACGAGCGCGACTACGGCGAGATCGCCGGGGAGTTGCGCTGCTCGGAGCTCGTCGTGCGCAAGCGCGTCAGCCGCGGACTCTCACGTCTGCGCGCCGCCCTGACCCCGCTGAACTCATGACCAAGGGAGCCAAGATGACCCTCGTCCCCCAATTGGAGAAGACCCTGACCGCGGCCGCCGCACGCCGCATCGCCCCCGCGCCGAGCCTCAGCACGCGCCTGCGCGCCCGCCTCGGCACGCGCACGTTCGGCGTCGCGTTCGCGAGCCTCGCCGTCACCGGCACCGCGGTCGCCGCGGTCGTCGGCTGGAACCCATTGATCGGTGATCACACCGGCGGAGCGCCGACGCGGTCGTCGAGCGCCGTCCCGGTGGCCGACCGCGCGGTGCTCGGCGTGCTGCGGCATGCCCCGACGGCGCAGGATCGCGGCGCTGCCGTCCAGCAGACGTTGCACGGGATCTACAAGCACGACATCCGCGGCCTGCGCATCGGCTCGATCCGCTACCTCGCTCCCGCACCGGGTGGCAGCGCAGCCGTGCTGTTCTCGGTGCGCCGTTCCGACGCGGTCGGACCAGACGGACGCGTGGACGTCTGGACGGTGAAGGACCCGATCTGCTTTGCCCGCCCCGCAGTAGCCGGCGGCGACGCCCCGGATGCCTGCTTCCCGCTCAGCCGGATCGCCTCCGGGCGAGCCATGGCAGTGCTCGGCGGCCCGCACTCCTCGCTGACGTACGGGCTCGTGCCCGACGGCGTCGCGAGGGTCAGCGCGACGCTGCCAAACGGCAGCACGACAAGTGTGCCGGTGCAGAACAACTACTACGAGATCGCGTCGGGAAGCGCCACCGAGGTCAAGGACATCACGCTCTACCGCGCAGACGGCAGCGTGTTCCTGCGCAACGCCAGCGACGATCGCTGAGAGTGCCGGTGCGCCGTCCCGTCGGGGCGGCGCACCGCCGCAGCTACGCCGGAACGACCTCGAAGCGCCGGCGGCCCTTGATGCGATAGACGTGGAAGTCGGCATCGAGCGAGAAGATCCGCGCGAGCCCGCGTTCCTCGGCCAGCGCCACGAGCGTCGCGTCGGCAAGATCCATCGGCCGGTCGGCGTAGGTCTCCATCAGGCGGGCAGCGCGAGCGTTCGCCTGCTCCGACGGGCTCGCGACGATCAGGTCCTCGCGCAGCACGAGCCGCCACAGCGCCTGCTGACCCGGCCATCCCGCCGCCCGGCCGAGCAGGCACATCGCCTCCGTGAATGCCGGCCAGGTCGTGAGCAGCGGCAGTTGCAGCTCGTCGAGCGTGTCGCGACAGCGCGCGTGGTCGGCCTCGTCGGCGTCGATCAGCGCGACCAGCGGTCCGGCGTCGGTGAGCGTCACCGCTTGCTGCGCCGCTTTGCCAGGAGGTCGCCGAACGCGGCGCCGGTGTCGCGCGCCTGGCCGCCGCCGCCATGGACGGCGCCGATCACGTCAGCCAGCCGATCGCTGTTGCGCTGCGACAGCGTCCGCTCGGCACGCTCGCCAGCGGCGCGGCGCAGGAACTCGGAGACCGAGGCTCCCTCCGCCGCGGCCGCGCGGCGGACGCGGTCGTCGAGCTCGGGTTCGAGGCGCAGGCTGCGCATGCGACCGACGGTATCACGCATGCAGCCCATTGTAATACATCAAGGATGTGGGATTGCTGAGAAGATCCGGGCTCGGACAGGACGGCGCGGTTCGTCCGGAACACGACAGGAGCACCACATGAATCCCCGCGAATTCGCGTCGGACAACTATGCAGGCGTCCATCCGGACGTGCTTGCGGCGATCGTCGCCGCGAACGCCGGCCACGCGACCGCCTACGGCGACGATCCGTGGACCGAGCGGGCGCGTGCGGCGATCCGGCGCGAGCTGGGCGAGCACGTCGAGCCGTTCGTCGTCTTCAACGGCACCGGGGCGAACAACGTCTGCCTTGCGACGCTGTGCCGCCCGTGGGAGGCGGTGATCTGCACCGAGTCGGCCCACATCGCCAACGACGAGTCGACCTCGCCGGAGACGATCGCGCACGTGCGCCTGCGCATCGTCCCCACACGCGACGGCAAGCTGACGCCCGAGCTGGCCGCGACGAAGCTCGTGGGCGTCGGCTTCGAGCACGCGGCGCAGCCACGCGTGATCTCGATCACCCAGACAACGGAGCTGGGGACCGCGTACTCGGCCGATGAGATCCGTGACCTCGCCGACTTCGCGCACGCGCACGACCTCTACCTCCACGTCGACGGCGCACGCATCTTCAACGCAGCCGCCGCGTGCGGCGCGACGCTGCGCGAGATGATCGCCGGCACCGGCGTCGACGCGCTCTCGCTGGGCGGGACGAAGTGCGGCGGCATGGGCGTCGAGGTCGCGGTCTTCCTGGCACCCGAGCTCGCGCCGAACGTCAAGTACGTGCGCAAGCAGCTGATGCAGCTCGCGTCCAAGCAGCGCTTCCTCGGCGCGCAGGTCGAGGCGCTGCTGACCGACGACCTCGCGCTGCGCCTGTCGGCCCACGCGAACGCGATGACCGCGCGCCTGGCAGCCGCCGTGCGCGACGTGCCCGGCGTGACGCTCAGCCACGAGCCACAGGCGAACTCCCTGTTCGCCGTGCTCGACCACACTGTGACGGCGAGGCTCCAAGAGCAGTGGCACTTCTACGTGTGGGACGAGCCGACCGGCGAGGTGCGCTGGATGACCGCGTGGGACACGACGAGCGACGACGTCGACCGTTTCGCGGCGGCGATTCGCGAGGCCGCCGGACAGCTCGCCGAGACGACGTAGCGCGTCAGGAGCCGGGCGGTGGCGGCGGTGGGCCGTGGCGCACGAAGCCGTGCGCTGCATTCGCCTGCTCCATCTGCTCGGGCGTCACGCGCAAGCCATCGGGCGGCGGCGGGAGCCACGGATATGCAGCAGGCTCGGCGAGCGCGCGGGCGTACTCCTCGATGCCGGCGGGCGTACTGATCGTGAGGAGCCGTGCGGTGTCGGACTCGACACGGAACGTGTGCGGCGTGCCCCCGGGGGCGAAGATCACATCGCCTGGGCCGCAGCGCTGCGCGTCGTCTGCCACCCATGCCGGGGGCACCCCGTCGGCGCCCTCGCCAGCGGTGGCCGCGGTCTCGGCATCGACGAGCCAACCCGTCACCTGACCCTCGAGCACATAGAGCGTCTCGTCCTGCGGGTGGGCGTGCAGCGGCGGGGCGGCGCCGTGCGGGAGCAAGACCTCGAACAGACCGAAGCGACCACCGGTGTTGCGCGCGTCGAGCTTGATGCGCGTGAGCGTGCCGAGGAACCAGAGTGCCTCGCCTCCGTCGCTGACCACGCGGCCGTGCCGGTCGGACGCCATCGCGGGGCAGGATATCCCGGCCTGACGCGGTGGGGGCGAAGTTCGGCGCCGTCGCCCTCCTAGGGGCATGCAAACACTTGAGCGCATACAGAGCCCAGCTAGAAATGACCATGATATGATGACCATGGTCATGCCAGAGATTCCTGCCAGCCGCTTCAAAGCCCAATGTCTTGCCCTGCTCGACGAGGTCGCCGCAGGAGGAGAGGAGATCGTCGTGACAAAGCATGGTCGCCCTGTCGCTCGCGTCGTCGCGATCGACGCGCAGCATTCGCTCGAGGGCTCCGTCACCTTCCACGTGAGCCCCGAGGAGCTGATCGCGCCGCTCGACCCCGACTGGAACGCCGAGCAATGATCGTGCTCGACACGCATGTCTGGCTGTGGTGGCTCGCCCAGCCGGACCAGCTCTCGCCCGCCGCGCGCGCGGCGATCGACGACGCGGCAACGATCGGCATCTCGACGCTGAGCGCCTTGGAGCTGGCGACGCTCGTGCGCCGCGGCCGCATCTCGCTCGACCGCGACACCAACGCTTGGGTCCTGCAGGCGCTCGCGCGCGAGCGCGTGACCGCGCTGCCGCCGACCGCCAAGATCGCCGTCGCCGCCGGCCTGCTCGACGGCGAGCGGTTCCCGGGCGATCCGTGCGATCGCGTGATCTACGCGACAGCCCGCGCCGAGCGCGCCACGCTCGTCACGCGCGACACGGCGATCCGCGCCTTCGACGCGCGCACGACCGTCTGGTGACGCGTCAATTTTTGATGCTTTGATGTTTTCCGATTGGATGTCATGATGTCTTTTGCGATGCGCACCACCTTGACACTCGACGACGATCTGGCCGCCCGACTCAAGGACGCAGCCCACGAGCGCGGCATCTCGTTCAAGGCAGCGGTCAACGAGGCGATCCGCAGCGGCCTCGACCGCCCGCAGCGCGCCCGCCCCTACCGCGTGAAGGCGCGCAGCATGGGCGCGCCCGCCGTGAACCTCGACAAGGCCACCCAGCTTGCAGCTCAGCTCGAAGACGACGAGCTGCTGCGGCGACTGCGCTCGAACGCGTGAAGCTGCCGGACACGAACGTCCTGCTCGCCGCGGTCAACCGCGACGCGCCCGGCCATCGCGTGGCGCGGGAGTGGCTTGCGACGAGCCTGTCGGGGAGCGAGACGACCGGCTTCGCCTGGCTCGCGCTGATCGGCTTCGTCCGCATCGCAACAAAGGCGGCGATCTTCGCGAATCCGCTCACGCCGCGCGAAGCGCTCGATCTCGTCGAGGAGTGGCTCGCCCGCCCGAGCGCGACGGTCCTCCACCCCGGCGAGCGGCACGCAGCGATCCTGCGTGAGCTGATCGAGCCGGAGGGCACCGCAGGCAACCTCACGTCGGACGCGCACCTCGCCGCGATCGCGATCGAGCACAGCGTCACGCTCGCAACGTTCGACGCCGACTTCCACCGCTTCCGCGGGCTGCGGCTCGACTACCTGCGGCACGCCGGCTAGCGGCGGCCGAAGCGGGGCTAGCCGCCGATCGGGGCGCGGGGGTTTGCGCCCCAGAACAGCTGCGTGCCCATCATCCCGATCAGGTGGACGTAGACGATGTTGAGCACCATCGACTTGGCCGTGGCCGTGCCGACGCCGACCGGTCCGCCGCTCGCGTTGTAGCCGTAGTAACAGCCGACGACGACGATCCCGGTCGCCATGAAGGCGCCCTTGAGCATGCTGTACAGCAGGTCGGTCGGGTTCTGGAACGCCCAGAAGATCAGGTCGTAGCCGCCTGCAGACACCTCATGGATCTGGATCACCACCGCGAGGTAGCTCGCGACGAACGCGGCTCCGACTCCACCGATGTAGATGAACGGCAGCACCATCCACGACGCCAGGAGGCGCGTACCGCAGAGGAACGTCATCGAGCTGATGCCCATCACCTCGAGCGCGTCGATCTCCTCCGTGATCCGCATCGAGCCGATCTCCGCGACGATCCCAGTCCCGACCTTCGCGGCCATCATGTAGCCGAAGGCGTAGGGGATCAGCTCGCGCAAATCGCACCAGGCGGTGAAGACCCCGGAGTAGGCCGGCGTACCGGACGCACGTGTGAAGTACGCGCCCTCGATCCCGCATTGCAAGCCGATCAGGAAGACGAGCCCCCAGATCACGATCGTCGAGGAGAGGATCAGCAGGCCGGACTGGCGCAGCGCCTCGCCGAAGAACCGAAAGACGCGGCCGCCATAGACCTCGCGAAACGTCTGGCCCGTGAAACGCGCCAGATCGCCAAAACTCTCGATCCAGCCCTGCGGGACGGCGAGCCAGCTCACGCGCTGGAGTGTAGGTCCTGGGTCGGAGGCCGGCAAGCCAGAACCACCGCGTCAACGGGAAAGCCGGATCCCCGCGGGGGACTATCGTTCCCACGTATGACGACCGTCCGCAGGCGTGCATCGGTCGGCAGCTCGTGGTTGCGCGAGGGGCGCCGCGTCGTGAGCGCGCTGCTCGTCGAGATCGAGGGCTCCGCCCCCCTCGCGCCCGGCGCCACGATGCTCGTCGACGAGCGGGGCGAGATCGAGGGCTCGATCACCGGCGGCTGCGTCGAGGGCGCCGTCGCGCAGGAGGCGCAGGCGCTGCTCGCCGGCGGTCAGCCGAAGCTCGTCACGTACGGGATCTCCGACGAGCTCGCGGGCACCGTCGGGCTTACATGCGGCGGGATCGTCCACGTCTTCGTGCACGAGCTGAGCGCCGCCGCCGCGGAGGCCGAGCTAGCCGCGCTGCAAGCGGCAGACGCCGGCAAGCCCGCGGCCGTCGCGACGCTGCTCGACGGCCCGCAGGCAGGCGCGAAGCTCGCGATCGTGGACGACCATGTCATCGGCTCGCTCCGCGGGTCGGAGCTGCTCGACCGCTCGGCCGGGCGCGACGCGCGTGGCCTGCTGGAGCAGGGCATCACGACCGTCCGCCAGTACGGCGCCGACGGCGCGACGCTCGGCTCGGACCTGCGCGTCCACGTGCGCTCGTTCGCGCCGGCACCGCAGATGCTGATCTTCGGCGCTATCGACTTCTCCGCGGCGCTCGCGCCGATCGCGAAGGAGCTCGGCTACGCGGTGACGATCTGCGACGCACGCGAGCGCTTCGCCAGCTCGCCGCGCTTCACGCGGGCAGCCGACGTGCTCGTCGCGTGGCCGCACGAGGCGCTCGCGGAACGTCAGCTCGGCCCGCGCGATGCCGTGCTCGTCTTCACGCACGACCCGAAGTTCGACGAGCCCGCATTGCGCGCCGCGCTCGCAACCGGCGCGGGCTACGTCGGGGCGCTCGGCAGCCGCCGCACGACCGAGGAGCGCGCCGCGCGCTTGCGGGCTGCCGGCGTGCCCGAGCAGCAGCTCGCGCGGATCGCTGCGCCGTGCGGGCTCGACATCGGCGCGAGCACTCCCGAGGAGGTGGCGATCTCCGTGCTGGCCGAGATCGTCGCCCGCCGCGCTGGCCGTCCGGGCGCGCCGCTGCGCACGACGTCCGGTCCGATCCAGCCGCGCGAGAGCGCACCTGCCACCATGGAGTCATGAGCAACGTCGAACGTCGTCCCCCGTCGCGCGTGCCGCGCCGGCAACGCGAGCAGCGCGCCTACCGGCTCGTGCTCGCGACGAGCGTCCTCAGCCTGATCGCCGTCGTCGGCATCGTGCTTGCGATTGCCGGCGTGATCGGCGGCACCGTGCCGGTGCTCGCCGCGATCCTCGCGGTCGTCTGCGGGCTGCTGCTGCGCCGCGCGCTCGGCACCCGCTAGCGCGGCGTCAGCCAGCCGCCTGTCCCGCACCCGCGCCCTCGCGGGAAGCTCGAGACGTAGGCGACGACGAGCGCGACGATCCCGCACAGCGCGAAGGCCATCGCGCCAAAGCCCCAGCCGCCGGCTACGTCGGAGAACCAATGCGCGTGCAGGTAGATCCGCGTGAGGCCGACCGCGAGCGCAAGCCCGACGCCGAGCACGAGGAGCCCCACGCGAGCGGCAAGGCCCGGAAGCGCATGGCGGAGCGCGACGGCGATCGCGATCCAGCAGATCGAGTTGGCCGCGTGGCCCGACGGATATGCCGAACCCTGTGCGACGACAAGCGGATGCAGCGGGCGCGGCCGGTCGACAAGCGCCTTGAGGATCTGGACGCCGTAGTACTCCAACACGAGCCCGGCGAGCAGCGCAAAGCCCTCCAGCCGGTATCCGCGCGCGATCAGGACGCCGGCCGCGATCACGAGCGCGCTGCCCGCAAGCGCCAGCGTGCCGAGCTGCGTGACGAGCTTCGCGACGTCGGTGAGCCAGCCGGTCTGCAAGTCGGCCGACCAGTGAAGGCCGCGCAGGTCGCCCGGCGTCAGCGTCGTGATCGGGTCGAGCACGATCAGGTAGCCGAAGCAGACGAAGCTGCCGACTGCGGCGATCGCGAGCAGCGTCGTCAGCTCCAACCCCAGCTCGCCCGGCGTGAGGCGCGTCCAGACGAAGCGCGCCGGCCGTGCGAGGCGGCGTCCGACCGTACGCACGAGGCGGATCGGCGGGCCGAGCACCGGGGTTTGCTCGGAGCGCTCGACGCGTGCACCCAGCCTCCCGCGGTTCGCCGGGTCGCGCAACCAGCGCACCGCGGCGACGATCCCCGCGAGCACGACGATCGTCGTCGCGAGTGCGAACGTGCCCTGCTTCGCAAGCGTGATGACGCGGTCGAGCGAGCGCCAGAAGACGAAGCCGAGCAGGCAGAAGGCAGTGCTCATGATCCCGGCGGCAAGCACGTCGTAGGGCAAGAAGCGGCGCAGCGACATGCCCGAGGAGCCGGCGAGGAACGGCGAGACGGAGCGCACGAGCCCGACGAAGCGCCCGAGGAAGACCGCCTTGCCACCGTGACGGTCGTAGAAGCGCTCGACCTGCTCGACGCGCTCCTCCGTGATCTTCACGCGCGGACCGTGCTTCAGCATGAACTCCCGCCCGAGCCGGCGGCCGAGCGCAAGGCTCGTGAGGTCGCCCGCGACCGCCATCGACCAGGCGATCGCGATCAGCAGGATCACGTCGATCTTGCCCTGACCCGCTACGACCCCACCGACGATCAGCGCCGTCTCCCCCGGCACGATCAGCCCGACGAACGCGCCGCTCTCGAGGAACGCGAGCGCACCGACGAGCAGGTACGTCCAGGGGCCGAGCGTGCGGCCGACGTCCTCGAGCAGCGTGTCGAGGCTCGGCAGGTGCACGGCGCCGGTGGCGTAGACCGCCATCGCCGCAGCGACGAGCAGCCCGCCGGCCAGCGCCGTCGGCTCGAGGCCACGGCGCCGTCGCGCGAGGAACACCAGCACGAGTGCGGCGCCGGCGAACCACAGCGGCTTCATCTCGCGGGCCGCTGCTCCTCGACCGCCGCGCGGACGTAGTGCGCGAGGCGACGGGCGAACGCCTTCGGCGACTCGGCGTAGAGACGGCGGCCGAGCCGGAATGCCTCGCCGTGCAGCTCGGCGCGGCGCTCGTCGACGAGTGCGAGCAGGTCGCCCGTGTCGGCAGCCACGACGGGCGCCAGCTCGAAGCCGCCGCGCTCGAGTCGCGCACGCAGGATCGCCAGGTCGTGATCGTCGCCGACCAGCTCGGAGAGCCGATGGGCCTCCTCGCCGTGCGCACCGAGCAGCGCCGGCCAGGCGGACGCGAGCAGCCGCTCGTGGTACCAAAGGTCCTTCACGCGCTTGCGCCAGGCGTGCAGGTGCTCGGGCGTCGGATCGGCTTGCGCGATTGCGAGCGCGCCGCACCCGCGGCCATACGCGCGCTTGGCACCCGCCAGCAGGGTGTCCCAGTCCGCGCGATCGAGCGGCCACTGCTCGACGCCGGCGGCCGCTGCGCGCAGCGCTTCGAGCACTGCCGTGTGGTCGTGGCTGGTGCTGTGAGCTGCCGCGCCCTCGACCGCAAGCGCGTCGCGCAGCTGCTCGAAGCTCGCCGCCGGCAACCGGCCGGCGTAGCGCTCGCCGAGCTGCTCGACGGTTGCGACGAGCACGTCGGCATCGCGCGCTGCCGACAGCGCGAGCCCGGCGTCGCGCAAGGCGTCGTTCTCCTCCCGATACGCACGCTTCGGCAGCGCGGGCCGCACGAGGCGCAACAGGGCGCGTGACTTCTTCAGGTGCTTGCGCGCCTCGTGGACCGCGCCCGCGGGATCGGCGTCGGTGTCGGCGAGCTGCGCGACCGCGCCGTCGAGCTGCTCGCGCGCGCAGCGGCGCACGGCAGTCGGCACGTCATCCGCGATGCTGAGGCGGTACGCCATCCACACGGCATGGTAGGCGGGCGGACCGGCTCAGAACACGACGGTCTTGTTCTCGTGCACGAGCACGCGGTCCTCGAGGTGCCGGCGGACCGCACGCGCGAGCACGGTCCGCTCGATGTCGCGGCCGATCCGCACGAGCGCGGCGACGTCGTCGCGGTGACTCACGCGCGCGACGTCCTGCTCGATGATCGGCCCGGCGTCGAGCTGCTCGGTGACGTAGTGCGCGGTCGCGCCGATGATCTTCACGCCGCGCTCGCTCGCGCGCCGGTAGGGGTCGGCGCCGGCGAAGGCCGGCAGGAACGAGTGGTGGATGTTGATCAGCGGGACGCCGATGGCTGCGAGGAAGTCGCCCGAGAGGATCTGCATGTAGCGCGCAAGCACGACGAGGTCGAAGGGGCCGGCGAGCTGCGTCGAGGATTGCCTGCTCCGCCTCCGTCTTCGTCGCCGATGTCACTGGCACGTGGGCGAACTGAACGCCGAAGCTCGCGACGTCCTGCTCGACGTCGCGGTGGTTCGAGAGCACCAGTCCGACGTCGGCGTCGAGGTCGCCGCTGCGCTGGCGCCACAGCAGGTCGAGCAGGCAGTGGTCCTCGCGCGAGACGAGGATCGCGATGCGCTTGCGCTTGGCTGCGTAAGCGATCCGCCAGTCCATCGCGAACTGCGCGGCGACGTCGCGCGCGAACGCGGCTTCGAGCTGTTGGCCGTCCGCGTCGAGGCCGTCGAGCTGGAACTCCATCCGCATGAAGAACGTCCCGCCTGCGGGATCGGTCGAATGCTGGTCGGCGTCGAGGATGTTCGCTCCCTGCTCGAACAGGAAGCGCGAGACGGCAGCGACGATGCCGCGCCGGTCCGGGCAGGAGATCAGCAGGCGGGCGGTGCCGGTGGCTGCTCCCGCGTTCGCCATCGCCGCGAGCCTAGCTGCGCTCGTCCTCGACGACGGCTGCGTACCAGACGCCGTCGCGACGCCCGAGCGTGAGGCGGCTCGTGACGTCCGCCGCGATCACACGGAAGACCGCCTCGTCCTCGTCCGTGCCGGGCTTGTCGACGACCTGCACGAGCTCGAGCGAGGAGACCTCGGCGCCCGGCCGTTCGGCCGCGAAGGCGCTGCGCGCGGCTGCATCGAGCGCGCTGCGCTCCCAGCCGCGGTCCTGTGCGACGGCCGCGGCGAGCTGGCGGTCGACCTCGCCGAGGCGCTGGTCGAAGTGCTCGCCCTGCGCGCGGTTGCGACGCGAGGCGCCGGCCGCGCCGAGCAGCGCGAGCAGCAGCAGCACGCCGAGAACGGCGAGGATGACGATGAGGACTACCGACATGGCTTGCATCGTAGTGCCGGGGACAGCTGGAGCCCGTTCATCGGCTAGAGCATCACGTTGCGCGCGGCGAGGTGCGTGCCGACCTTGCGCTTCACGCGCTGGAGCGCGTTGTCGACCGTCTTCGTGTCGCAGTCGAGCTTCTTGCCGACGTCCTCGTAGGAGTGACCGTCGAGGTAGAGCGAGAGGACGCGCGACTCCAGCTCGGAGAGGACGGTCGAGAGGCAGGCGACGAGTGCCTGCAGCTCCTCGGTGCTGATCACCTGGTTGACCGGGTCGTGGACGGTCGGCCCGGGAATGATCTCTTCGAGCGTCGGCTCGCCGTCGCCGGCCGAGGCCGATGGCGAGGAGGAGAACGAGATGTACTGGTTCAGCGGCGTGTGCTTGTTGCGCGTCGCCGTCTTGACCGCGGTGATGATCTGGCGCGTGATGCAGCAGCTCCGCGAAGTTGCGGAAGCTCGACTCGCGATCGGTGCGGTAGTCGCGAATCGCCTTGTAGAGGCCGACGAGGCCCTCTTGGATCAGATCGTCGCTGTCGCCGCCGGCGAGGAAGTACGACGACGCCTTGAGACGCACGAAGCCGTAGTAACGGCGGACGAGACGGTCGTACGCGTCCGGGTTTCCCTGCTTTGCAAGGGCGATGAGGAATCCGTCATCGACCTGAAGCTGAGATTGAGAGTTCTGGGAGATTCGAGCCACGAGCATGTCCTTTCACGGGATCGCGTGACCGCGATCCGTTGCTCCGTGGCGCTTCACCTCCCCTGGCGCGCACCGATCTTCAGTTTTGGGTGGGTGGATCAGGGCTCAAGCTCAAGTCCACCCTTATTGACCGGGCGCAGCTTGCCAAGTTATGCACCCGCTGTCAAGGGGTAGCTGCACGTTTCCGTGCAGGGGCAGGGGTGCCGTGATCGCCGGCCCCATCGGGCGCTGCCGCGCTCGCGTCAGGCAGCGCTGCGCTGGCGGACGATCTCGTACAACAGCGCTGCGGTGGCAGCGTTGACGTTGAGCGAGGCGATCGTGCCGCGGATCGGCAGCGAGACGAGCGCGTCGCATGACTTTGCGACGCGTGGGCGCAGCCCGCGGCCCTCGGAGCCGAGCACGAGCACGACGGAGCCACGGTAGTCGGGCTTCGTGTGTGACGTCGGCGCGTCGCCGTCGGCTCCGTAGTTCCAGGCACCGGCCCGGCTGGCCTCGACGAGGAAGTCGGCGAGGTTGCGCACGCGGGCGATCGGCAGGTGCTCGACCGCGCCGGCGCTTGCCTTGCAGACGGCCGGCGTCACCTCGGCGGTGCGGCGCTCGGGGATCACGAGCCCGGTCGCCCCCGCGCACTCGGCAGTCCGGCAGATCGCGCCGAGGTTCTGCGGGTCCTGGATCTCGTCGAGCGCGACGATCAGTGCGTTCGGGACGGTCAGCAGCGTGGCCGCGTCGGCGTAGCGGTAGGGCGCGACGTCGGCGCAGATCCCCTGGTGCTCGGTCGATCCGCACTCGCGCTCGATCGCATGCGCGTCGCTGATGACTACATCGCCATGCGTCAGCCACGGCTCCTTCGCTGCGTTGACGGTCGCCCACACGCGCGCAACCTTGCGCGGCCCCTGCAACGCCTCACGCACCGCGTTGCGGCCGTAGACGACCATGCGGTCCTCGGCGGGCGGCCCGTGGCCGGCGGGATCGCGCGCGACGTCGAGCTGCGGTGACCGTGCGTCGGGAGGCGTGCGGCGCGTGGCGTCCGACTGCGGTGCACGCGCCGTGTGCCGCGCCGCCGCGTCCGGCCGCGACGGACCTGCGGTGCGCGCTGCCGCGCGCACGTCGCCGGGGGTCCGCGGCTTGGAGGGGCCCTCGTAGGCCGGGCGGGTCTTGCGGGCACCCGGCCGGCCGACGATCGGCGCGTCCTCAGCGGGCGCGTCATGCCGCGGCGCGCGCCCCTTGCGTCCACCGGCCGGCGGGCGCTGGTCGGACGTGCCGGGGCGCGAGGTGCGCGGCTTGCGCGTGTCTCCCGAGGGACGCTGGTCCGACGCGCCGCCGGGGCGCGAGGTGCGCGGCTTGCGGGCGTCTCCCGATGGGCGCTGGTCGCCCGAGCCGGGGCGTGGCGCGCGGGGCTTGCGCCCGTCGGACGAAGGGGCTGCGCGCTTCGGGCGGCGTGGCGGACGGTCGGCCATCAGCGCGGCACTAATGTCGGACCGTCGGCGCTGTCGCGGACGACCCAGCCGAGCGCGGCGAGCTCGTCGCGCAGCTCGTCGGCCGCCGCGAAGTCGCGGGCGGCGCGGGCTGCCTCGCGGCGCGCGAGCAGCTCTTGCGCGGCATCGGACGGTCCGGCCCCATCCGCGTCGGCGTCGAGCAATCCGTCGAGCGCGAAGACGCCGAGCAGCTCGCGCAGATCGGCGTCGCCCGTCTCGGCCTCGCGGCGGTTCGCCTCGCGCACCCAGTCGAACACGACCGCAAGCGCCTTCGGCGTGTTGAAGTCCTCCGCGAGCGCGTCGAAGAAGCGCTCGCGCAGCGGCGCCAGCTCGGCCGGCGATGCACCCGGCACGAGCCGCCGTCCGGCCTCGCGGATCCGCGCGACGCCACGTGCCGCCTCCTCCAACCGCTCCTCCGAGTACGCGATCGGCTGGCGGTAGTGGCCGGCGCAGAAGTAGAGGACGAGCGCGTCGCGGCCGTGGGCGGCGAGCGCCTCGTGCAGCAGGAAGATGTTGCCGATCGACTTCGCCATCTTCTCGCCGTCGAGCCGCACCATCCCGTTGTGCATCCACAAGCGTGCGAGTGGCTCGCCGCGGGCGGCTGCCGTCTGCGCCTCCTCGTTCTCGTGGTGCGGGAAGACGAGGTCCGAGCCGCCGCCGTGGATGTCGAAGCCGGTACCGAGCAGCGTCTCCGCCATCGCGGAGCACTCGATGTGCCAGCCCGGCCGTCCACGGCCCCAGGGCGCATCCCAGGCGGTGTCCTCGCCCTCCTTCTGCGCCTTCCAGAGCGCGAAGTCGAGCGGGTCGCGCTTCAACACGGGGTGGGTGGGGTCGGGATCACCCTCCCCCTGGTCCATGTCGTCGACCTGGCGGTGCGACAGCTCGCCGTACGCGGGGTAGGAGCGCACGTCGAAGTAGACGTCGCCGTCGACCGCGTAGGCGTGACCGCGCTCGATCAGCGCGGCGATCAGCTCGACAATCTCGCCGATCGTCTCGCTCGCGAGCGGCTCGTGGTCGGGACGGCCGATCGCGAGCCCGTCGGTGTCGGCGATGTAAGCGGCCGTCATCTCGCGCGCGAGCTGCTCGCTGGGGACTCCCGCTGCGCGCGCCGCGTCGTAGATCTTGTCGTTCACGTCGGTGACGTTCGCGACGAACGTCACGTCGTAGCCCTCATGCGTCAGGAAGCGCTTCAGCAGCGAGAAGACGACGTACGGCCGCGCGTTGCCGACGTGGATGCGGCCGTAGACCGTCGGCCCGCAGGCGTAGACGCCGACCGCGCCGGGGTCGCGCGGCGTCAACGGCCGCAGCTGCCCGCTGCGCGTGTCGTGGATCGTGATCTCGCGCACGTGCTGACCCTATCGAGCGGCCGGCGACAACGGCCACCGCATCCCCCACGGCCGCGCGGGGTTCCGTACCATTGAGACGCGCCCACGGTCGCACGGGGCGCCGCGCCATCAGTAGGCACGCAAACGGAGTGCTCGGGCGCCTGCATGGTTCGCAAGAAAGGTCGCCGTGTCCGTTCGACGCTGTCTGCACGCCCTGACAATCGCCATCGCAGCGCTCACGCTCGCTGCATCCACAGCGTCGGCCGACACGCTCGTCGTCGCCAACACGAACGACGCCGGTCCCGGATCGCTGCGCGACACGGTCGGCGCGGCGAAGACCGGGGACACAGTCCAGGTTCCTGCCGGCACGTATACGCTCGCGGGCCAGATTCTGATCCTCAAGTCGATCTCGATCACCGGCGCGGGCGCGCGATCCACCGTGCTCGACGGTGGCAAGGTCTCGCGGATCTTCGGGATCTCCTCAGCGGCGTCACCGGGCGTGACGATCAGTGGCGCGACGCTCACCCACGGCGAGACAGGCTTCGGCGGCGCGATCGACACCGACGCGCGACTCACGCTCAACGACGACGCGATCGTCGACAACACGGCAACGGTGAGCGGTGGCGGCGGCATCTACTCAACGGCGGGCCTCATCATGGATCGCGACCTCATCGCGGGCAATAGCGCTCCACAGGGGAGCGGCGGCGGGATCGAGCTGGTGGTGACTCTCAACGCCACGAGCTTGATCTTCGACACGACGCTCGCATTCAACACCGCAGCCGGCAACGGCGGCGGGATCGACCAGAGCACCGCGCATGGCCAGACGCTCTTCCTCAGCGGTGACACGTTCGACGGCAACGTCCTGACCGGCGCCGCCTCAGCCGGCGGGAACCTGTTCTCTGGACCGGGAGCCACAGTGACCCCGTTTGGGAGCGTGTTCACCAATGGCGTGGCGCCCAGCGCGCCGGACTGCTCCGTCGCCACCCTCCTCTCGGCCGGCTACAACGTCGGGCAGGCCGACGACATCGCCTGCCTTGCGGGCGGGGGCGTGACGACCGACACCTTCGTTGCCGACGCGCAGCTCGGCTCGCTCCGCGACAACGGCGGGCAGACCGACACGCTGATGCCGGCCGCCGGCGGTCCGCTCGTCGATCATGGCAACCCGGCAAGCTGCACCACCTTCGACCAGCGCGGCGTGTCACGGCCGCAGGGTGCGACGTGCGACGTGGGCGCGGTCGAGCGCACGCGCGACGCGTCCGCAAGCGTGCCGGCCGTCTCCGCCATCACCGCCACGAGCGCGACGCTCAGCGCAACCGCGGACCCGGTCCTCGGCGGCGCCGTCTTCAGCTTCGCGTACGGGATCGGGGCGCCCAGCGGCGCCAGCACGCCAGCACAGCCCTTCCTCGGCGGGACCGACGCGCAGCCGGTCGGTGCGATGCTCGCCGGCCTGACGCCGGCGACCACGTACCAGGTGCAGCTCCACGTCCACGCAGCGATCGGCGACGTGAGCTCCGCGATCGTCAGCTTCACGACGGCGCCGGCTGGGGTCGCCAAGGCCGGAGCGCCGCGAATCTCGGGTGCCCGCTTGACGCACAAGCGCTTCCGCGTCTCCTCGCACGCGACCGCCGTCTCCGCGGCGACGCACAAGCCGAAGCGTCCCCCACTCGGCACCCGCTTCCGCTTCACCCTTTCGGCGTCCGCGAAAGCCCAGATCGCGATCACCCACTCGGCTGGCGGCCTGCGGGCAGGCCGCCGCTGTCTTGCGCCGACGGCAAAGCTGCGGCGTGCGCACGCGAAGCACTGCACCCGCACGCTCACGAACGGCACGCTCACGCGCAAGCATCTCGCGAGCGGTGCGCGCAGCGTCCCGTTCACGGGCCGCATCGGCCATCGCGCGCTCAAGCCAGGTCACTACCGCGCGACGATCGCCGCCAGCAACGCAGCCGGCAAGGCGCGGACGGTGCGACTGGCGTTCACCGTGACGCGGTAAACCGTCACATTTGGCCAAGGCGGCCTACCTGTTTCATCCGGCGGAGCGCTGACGCGCCAACTACGCTCGGCGCGCGCTCACCGCGACTGGGGCGCACCAATCGGGCGCGCCCGTTGCATGGACGCGCCGAAGCAGTACGAGAAGGGAGCCTCATGTCCGCTCGACGCTTGCTGTGCGTCGCGATGACCGCTGCAGGGACGCTGCTCGCCAGCGCCTCGCTCGCCGGCGCAGCCACCTTGACTGTCACCACCACCAGTGACTCAGGACCAGGGTCGCTGCGCGACACGGTCGCCAAGGCGCACCGCCAGGACACCATCATGGTCCCCGCCGGGACCTACCACCTCGCGAGCGAGATCCAGATCGCGAAGCCGCTCTCGCTCGTCGGCGACTCGGCACGCACGACCGTGATCGACGGCGGGAACGCGACGCGCCTGTTCGAGGTCGGCCCGACCGATGACCTCGTCGACTTCGAGCACCTCACGCTGACGCACGGCTCGGCGCCGTCCGGCGGTGCGATCTCGGCGACGAGCTTCCTCAGCCTTTCGAACGACACGATCGTCGCGAACACCGCGACGACCGGCTCGGGCGGTGGCGTGTACGCGAGTGGACCGGTGTTCGTGAACGGCACGACCGTGGCCGGCAATCGCTCCCTGCACGGCAACGGCGGTGGCTTCGAGCTCGCCCCGACGGGCGCGTACGAGAGCTTCATCCGCGCCTCGACGTTCAGTGGCAACAGCGCCTACCAATACGGCGGCGGGATCGACTCCTCGACCGGGAACGACCAGACGCTGACGCTCGACTTCAACACGCTCGACGGCAACTCGGTCACCTCGACCGTCGCGTACCCGGAGGCGGAGGGCGGGAACCTCTACAGCTACGGCGGCTCGGTGTGGGGCGTGATCGCGTCGACCGTCACGATGTACGGCAACGTCTTCACCCACGCAACCGCACCGCTCGACTACGTCAGCTGCCAACTCACGTCCAGCTCGACTGCCGGCAGCGGCTACAACGTCGAGGACGCCGACGGCGGCTGCATCGTCCACGCCGAAACCGGCGACGTCCGGGTCGACGACCCGAAGCTCGGCCCGCTGGCGAACAACGGCGGCGACACCGACACGCTGATGCCGGCGGCCGACAGCCCGCTCGTCGACGTCGTGCCGGCAGGCTCGATCTGCCGCGGCTTCCACGACCAGCGCTTCCTGCCGCGCCCGCACGGCGCCGCGTGCGACATGGGCTCGGTCGAGCGCTAAAGCTGACGGTTGCGTCCGAGGGGCGCGGCGGTCGGCGCCGCCGCGCCCCTCTTGCGGCCGACGAACGGTCGAACTGTGCAGGTTTGTGCTCGGTATGCGAGCACAAATGTGCAGAGTCCAATCGGAGCGCCTATGCGCCAACTAAGGTGGACACGCGCCTGCGGTCGCACAAGGGCGCACAACCCATCGTGGCACGCCCCCTGAGCGAGGCGCGTGCCGGAGAGCCGTGAGAGGAGTCCGCTTGTCCGTTCGACGCTGCCTGTCCGTCGTGATGCTCGCGGCAGGGATGCTCGCCGTGAGCGTGTCGCTCGCGTCCGCCGACCCGCCGACACGCCAGGTCACGAGCACGAGCGATGCCGGCCCCGGATCGTTGCGCGACACGATCGCCAGCGCGGACCCCGGCGACATCGTGCGAATCCCGGCTGGGACCTACACGCTCTCCAGCCAGATCACGATCTCCAAGCCGCTGACGCTGATCGGCGATGGCGCGCGCAGGACCGTGATCGACGGCGGCGGAACGACGCGCCTGTTCGAGATCACTCCGCAGGCTGCAGGCCCGTACATGTGGATCGCCCGCGTGACGCTCACGCACGGCGCCGCGACTGCCGGTGGCGCGGTCAAGGCAGAGGGACAGCTCTCGCTGATCGAGGACTCGATCGTCAACAACACGGCGACAGCCGGCTCCGGCGGCGGCGTCTTCTCGAACGCACGGCTTGAGGTGACCCGCAGCCTCGTCGCGTACAACGACGCGCCGAACGGGAGTGGCGGCGGAGTCGAATTTGCCCCGGCGGACGCAGTTGCGAATGAGGTGGCGACCTCCACGATCGTCTTCAATCGCGCGCGCGACAACGGAGCTGGCGTGGACGAGTCGACCGCGCAGAACGAGACGCTCGCGCTGTACGACGACACCTTCGACGAGAACACGCTCACGTCAGCGCTCTCGGTCGGCGGCAACCTCTTCGTGCCCCACGGGACGGTCATGGACCTCCACTCCAACGTTTTCGCCGGTGGGTCGGCGAGCTTCGGAACCGACTGCATGGCTTCCGGCTCCCTGGCTCCGGGCAGCGAAAACAACGTCGAGGACGGCGACGGCGGCTGCATCATGTTCAACCCGAACGACCGCCGGCTCGACCCCAGCGAGATCAGGCTCGGTGACCTGGACAACTACGGTGGCCAGACCGACACGATGATGCCACTCGGCGACAGCGCGCTGATCGACGACGGCGACGCGCAGTGGTGCAGCCTGGTGACCGACCAGCGCGGCGTCCCGCGCCCGCGTGGCGGGTCGTGCGACATCGGCGCGGTCGAGGTCGGCTCGCAGCAGTCGGCCGGCACGCCAAGCGTCTCGGACATCACCGCGACGACGGCGAAGCTGACCGCCACCGCCAACCCCGACTACCTTGGCGGTAGCTTCGACTTCGTCTACGGGATCGGGAGCGCGAGCGGCCAGACGACTTCCGCGCAGCAGCTGGTCGACCAAACGGCCGACCAGCCGGCGGTTGCCACGCTCACGAACCTGACGCCGGCGACGACGTACCACGTCAAGCTCGAGGTCTTCACGGGGCTCGGCCTCGTGCGCTCCAGCGACGTCACGTTCACTACGGCCCCGGTGTCGGGGGCACCGAAGTAATCAGTACCGGACCGCGCTAAGCATTCCATCTTGCGAAGCGTCTAGGCTCGGCGCGCGCCCACGGTCGCACGGGGCGCGCGCCCATCAGGGCACGCCGCGTCGAGCGGCGTGCCGACGAGCCGTGAGAAGGAACTCGCATGCCGATTCGACGCTGTCTGTCCGTCGCGATGATCGCCGCCGGAATATTCACCGTAAGTGCCCCGCTCGCAGCCGCAACGACGCGGACGGTCGCCAACACGAACGATTCCGGACCGGGATCGCTGCGCGACACGGTCGCCAACGCCAGTCCGAACGACACGATCTCGATCCCCGCCGGGCGCTACGTGCTCGCCAGCCAGATCGTGATCTCGAAGCCGCTGCAGCTGAGCGGGGTCTCGCCGCGGACGACGATCGTCGACGGCGCAGGCGCGACACGTCTGTTCGAGGTCACCACCGGGGCCGACTCGACGTTCGATCATCTGACGCTTGCCCATGGAGTCGCCGCGTCCGGCGGCGCGATCGAGTCGCACGCGAAGCTCGCACTCGTCTGGGACGCGATCCTCGACAACACCGCGACGACCGGCTCCGGCGGCGGTATCTCACAATCAGAGCCGACGACGATCATGCAAGTGCTCGTGAAGGGCAACAGCGCGCCGAACGGCAACGGCGGAGGCATGGAGCTCGCGCCCACGAAGGCAGACGTCAACTTCGTCCTCGACTCCACCTTCACTGCGAACAGCGCGCGCCTCCACGGTGGCGGGCTCGACCAGCCGACCGCGAACCAGGAGACACTCGTACTCACCGGGAACACGTTCGACGCGAACACGCTCTCTTCGCCGTTCGCGACCGGTGGCAACCTCTTCACGACCGGCGGCCCCTTCAACGGCCAGCACGATTCGAGCGTGCTGATGTACGGGAACGCGTTCACCCATGGAGTCGCGACCGATCACACCGATTGCTGGATCACGGGCAGCCTCGACGGCGGCAGTGGCTACAACGCCGAGGACGGCGACGGTGGCTGCATCGTCCACGCCAACCCCGGCGACCGCTGGATCGCCGACCCCAAGCTCGGCCCACTCACCAACAACGGCGGTCTCACCGACACGCTGATGCCGGCGGCCGACAGCCCGCTTGTCGATGTCGTCCCGCTGGGCGACAACTGCAGCGGCGCCAACGACCAGCGCGGACTGGCGCGCCCGCGCGGCCCGCTGTGCGATATCGGCGCCGTCGAGCGCTAGGCAGGAGTCCTAGCCGGTGCATTCGAGGGTCGCGGCGGCAAGCGCCGCCGCGCCCTCGACGCGGCCGACGAAGCCAATCCCCTCGCCGCGCGTCGCCTTCACGTTGACGCGGTCGAGCGGGATGCCGAGCGCGGCGGCGAGCGCGGCGCGCATCGCGGGCTTGTGCGCGAGCAGGTTCGGCCGCTCCAGCATCACCGTCACGTCGACGTTCGCGACCGTGAAGCCGGCCTCGGCGAGCAGGCCGGCGACATGCCGCAGCAACGCGATCGAGTCGGCGTCCTTCCACTGCGGGTCGGTGTCGGGGAAGTGCTCGCCGATGTCGCCGAGCCCGGCGGCGCCGAGCAGCGCGTCGATCACGGCGTGCGTGAGCACGTCGGCGTCGGAGTGACCGTCGAGCCCCAGCTCGCTCGGCACCGTCACGCCGCCGAGCACGAGCGGCCGGCCACGCACGAGCGTGTGGACGTCCCAGCCGATGCCGGTGCGGACCACTGCGCTCAGGCCCCGATCGGTTCGAGCCGCCGCGTGCGGCGCTCGAAGACGCACAGCTCATGCACGCCCTGCTCGGCGAGCCAGGCGACCGTCGACTCGTACTCGTAGCCGACGTGCTCGGGCGTGTGTGCGTCGCTCGACAAAGCGATCGGGCAGCCGGCCTCGATGCACAGCTCCAGGAACGCCGGCGCCGGGTAACGCTCGCCGACCGGCTTGCGCAGCCCCGCGGTCGAGACCTCGATCGCGACGCCGGCCTCGGCGATTCCCTCGATCGCCAGCTCGTAGAAGCGGCGCAGGTCGCCGTCCGGGCGCGGCCGCTCCGCGCCCCACACCTTCACGAGATCCGGGTGCGCGAGGATGTCGAAGAGGCCGCTGCGGGCCGCCTCGCCGAGCGTCTCGAAGTAGCGCCGCCAGACCTTCTCGGGTGCGGTCGCACGCGTGTTCCAGATGTCCCAGTCGGGGTGGTCGACCGCCTCCTCGCCGACAAAGTGGACGGAGCCGATCACGTAGTCCCAGTCGCGCGACTCCAGCAGGTTCGCCATCCGGTCCTCGCGGCCGGGGACGAAGTCGGCCTCGACGCCGAGGCGCAGCTCCTGCGAGCGGACGAACTCGCAGTACGCGTCGAGGTCGTCGACCGCGTTCTCGCGCCAGAACGGGTGCTGCCAGACGTCGAGCGACTGCTGGAAGCGGTAGACGTGCTCGGAGACGCCCAGCTCGGCGATCCCCCGCTCGCTCGCGGCTGCGCGATAGCGCTCGACGTTGGCTGCGGTGAAGTGGTCGGCAGCGGAGCTGCCGGCGCCGTCGGGCCGCAGGTGGACGTGGTAGTCGGTCAGCATCGCGCGTTCAACAGGTTCTCGGCAAGCAGCAGGTCGACCGCGGTGGTGACCTTGAGGTTCTCAGCCGGGGACTCTATGACGTGGACGCTTCCGCCGGCCTGCTCGACGAGCCAGGCGTCGTCCGTCGCACCGGCGAGCAGCGCTTCGGGAGCGGCGAGCGCGCGGGTGAGCGCTGCACGGCGGAAGACCTGTGGCGTCTGCACGGCCCACAGGACGCTGCGGTCGAGCGTCTCCTGCACGCGCAGGTCCTCGCCCGCGACGCGCTTGATCGTGTCGGTCACGCGCGTTGCCGCGATCACTGCGTCGCAGCCGCGCGTGGCGAGCGCGTCGAGCGCCCGCGCGAACAGCTCCGGCGTCGCGAGCGGGCGTGCAGCGTCGTGCACGATCACCGGCTCGCCGTCGGGTCCGTCCCCCGCCGCCTCCAGCGCTGCCCGCACCGACTGCGAGCGCTCGGCGCCGCCGCCGACGCCGACCGTGCCGGCGGGCGCCGCGACACCGGGCGGCAGCGCGACGACGATCCGCGTGACCGCGTCGACCGCGCGCAGCGCGTCGAGGCTCCATTCGAGCATCGGACGACCCGCCAGCATGACGAACGCCTTGGGCCCGTCGGCGCCAAGGCGTTCACCACGACCGGCGGCCACGAGCAGCGCGACCGCCATAAACCGGTACCGGGAGGAGCTACTCGGCCGCGACGGCCACCTTGCCGTCGGCTGAGGTCGTGAGCAGCTCGTCAAGGTGCTCCTCGGCCTCGTCTTCGCCCATCTCGAGCGCGTACATCAGCTCGGAGGCGAGGATCTTCTTCGCGCGCGTGAACATCTGCTTCTCGCCCGTCGAGAGGCCCTTCTCCGCCTCGCGGATCGCGAGGTTGCGCACGACTTCGGCGAGCTCGTAGATGTCGCCCGTCTTGATCTTGTCGCGGTTGTGCTTGAAGCGACGGTTCCAGTTCTTCGGCATCTCGGAGCACTCGTCCTGGAGGACGGCGAGCACCTTCTTGACCGTCTCTTCGTCGATCACGCGCCGCAGGCCGGCGATCGCTGCATTCTCGGTCGGGACCATGACCGTCATGTCGTTGTGAAGGATCTTGATCGTCAGGTACTCGCGCTTCTCCCCGAGGATGTCCTTCTGCTCCTTCTTGAGCACCTGGCCCGCCCCGTGATGCGGGTAGACGACGTTGTCGCCGATCTCGAAGTCGATGTGCTCGACTTCGACGGTGAGCTCCAGGTCCTCGAGCTGCTCTTCGGTCAATTCGCTGATGATGTCCTCCTTCTCAGGTGCTCCAGGCCATGCAGGCCCGGCTGCTCAGGTCTGCAGGTACCGGTCCACGAGGTTGATCTCCTGCTGTCGGCGAAGGCCCTCGCGGATGTCCTTCGCCCGGATCTCGCCGACTCCGTCGACGGTCTCCAGCTCGCCGTCGGATGCGGCAAGCATCTCCTCCAGCCCTCCGAACTCCTCGACGATGCGCTGCACCACTTGTCTCGGCAGACGCGGGATGCGGCCGAGGATTCGGTAGCCCCGTGGTGAGACGGGGAAGTCAAGCGTGTTGATCTTGCGGTCGTAGCCGAGCAGCTCCGCGAGACGACCGAAGTCGAGCAGGTCCTGGTGCGGGAGCCGCACGAGCTGGTCGAACGCGTCGGCGAAGTGCTCGTCGGTGTCCTCGGCGAGGTAGTCGTGCACGAGCGCGCCCTTGTCGCCGGCGACGCCGACCATCGTCTCGTCGAGCTGCATCTCGATCAGGCGGCCCTCGGTGCCGAGCTCGACGATGTAGCGCTCGATCTCGACGCCCATGCGCGTGACGAGCTCGGCGCGCTGGAGCACCGTCAGCACGTCGTGCAACGTCGTGCCGCCCTCGAACTCGAGCGCGGTGAGGCGGGTGGAGACCTGGTCGAGGCGGCTGCGGTACTTGTCGAGCGTCGCGAGCGCCTGGTTCGCCTTCGCGAGCACGACGGGGATGTCCTCGAGGATGTACTTCGCTCCGTCGACGTAGAGCGAGACGACCTCGCGGCGTTGCGAGATCGCGATCACGAGCGCGTCGGTCTGCTTCGAGATGCGCTCGGCCGTGCGGTGGCGCGTGCCCGTCTCGAGCGTGTGGATCGTCGGGTCGGGCGTCAGCTGCACGTTCGCCCAGACGATCTTCGTCGCGTTCGTGGTGAGGACGAGCGCGCCGTCCATCTTCGCGAGCTGGTAGAGGAATGCCGGCGTGTAGTCGACGTCGAGCTTGAGCCCGCCGGAGAACAGGAACGCGAGGTCGTCGGCGTCGCCGATGACGAGCAGACCACCCGTACGAGCGTGGACGATGTTGTCGATCCCCTCCCGCAGCGCGGTGCCTGGGGCGACCATCTCGAGCGCCTTGACGAGCCGGGGCTCTTGGCGAGACTCGAGCTCCTCTTCGAGCTCTTCCCCGGTTCGTGGCGCCATTCCAATGCCCATTCTACCGGGTTCTTTCGCAATTTTCGGCAGCGTGCAGGGATTGCTGGACGGATCGGACGGAACGGCCGCCACACAGCCCCGAGCGACCTCCCTGTCAGGCTGCCTGTCAGGCTGCCTGCGAGGCGCGCGTGGGCCTTTCTCCCTGCTCTCGCGGCCGCGAGCGGAGCGTGCGCAGCGCAGCGCGCAACGTGCCGACCTCGGGCTGCACGACGGTGCGCAACCCGAACTTCGCCGCCTCCGCGAGCCGGCGCTCGGGGTGCGCAACCGTCCGCAGCTCACCGGTCAGGCCGAGCTCACCGAAGCAGGCGAGCGGCGGGCCGCTCTCCTCGGCCGCGGGGACGCCGCGCGAGGCGCTCGCAACGGCCAGCGCGATCGCGAGGTCGGCGCCCGGCTCCTCGACGCGCACGCCGCCGACGACGTTCACGAACACGTCGGCGCCGCCGAGCGCGACGCCTCCATGCCGCGCGAGCACGGCGAGCACGAGCGCGAGGCGGTTGCGATCGATCCCGCTCGCGATCCGCCGCGGCGGCACGAGCTCGGACGGCGAGACGAGCGCCTGCACCTCGACGAGCAGCGGCCGCGAGCCCTCCATCGCGCACAGCACGACGCTGCCGGCGGCGCGCGTCGCCTCGCCGACGAAGCGCGCGGAGGCGTCGAGCACCTCGACGAGCCCGTCGCTGCGCATCTCGAACACGCCGGCCTCGCTCGTCGAGCCGAAGCGGTTCTTCAGCGCGCGCAGCGTGCGGTAGGTGCGCTCGCGCTCGCCTTCGAACTGCAGCACGCAGTCGACGAGGTGCTCGAGCACGCGCGGGCCGGCGAGCGCTCCCT
The DNA here is from genome assembly GCA_963715695.1 of uncultured Actinomycetes bacterium. Lineage (GTDB taxonomy): Bacteria > Actinomycetota > Thermoleophilia > Solirubrobacterales > Solirubrobacteraceae > Conexibacter. The sequence continues at coordinate 789,270 of OY970266.1, forward strand.
CCTTCGTCACGTGACCGACGAGCAGGACAGCGATCCCGTGCACCTTCGCGACGCGCATGATCTCCCCGGCCACCTCGCGCACCTGCCCGACGGAGCCGGGCGCACCGGTCAGCTCGGCCGCGTGGAGCGTCTGCACGGAGTCGATCACGCAGACCTGCGGGCGCTCGCGCTCGAGCGTCGCGAGCACGGTCCCGAGGTCGGTCTCGGCGATCGTCGGGATCTGCAAGGCGTGGTCGCCCGGCAGCCGCTCGGCGCGCAGCTTGATCTGCGCTGCCGACTCCTCCGCCGAGACGTAGAGCGTCTTGCGCCCGGCGCCGGCGAGGTTCGCGAGCGCCATCGTCGTGAGCGTCGACTTGCCGATCCCCGGCGAGCCGCCGATCAGCACGAGCGAGCCGGGCACGATCCCGCCGCCGAGCACGCGGTCGAGCTCGCCGATGCCGGTCGGCAGGCGCGCGACGTCGGCCGCCTCGACGCTGCCGAGCGGGACCGGCGTGACCGCGCGACCGGCGCCGCGCGCCGCGCCCACGCCGCCGCCACGTCGCCCCGCCGCCACCGGCCGCGCGACCGCCTCCTCGACGAGCGTGTTCCAGGCATCGCAGCCGGGGCACTGGCCGTGCCAGCGCGGGGTTTCGTGCCCGCAGTCGGAGCAGACGTGGATCGATGTGGCGCGTGCCATGGACGGGTCAGCGTACGCCTGGGTGGGGACGGGTCTCTGCTCCGTGGGTGGTGCCCGGGAGGGTGGTGCTCCGCTCGTCTTGCGGTGTTGGCGGCGTCAGCGTGCGCTGACAAACAGGACATCGAGGGGGCGAGCGGCGGGGACTTGGGCGCTGACGCGTGTGGCGCTCGTTGCGAAGTGCGGGTCTGGCGCGCCTGTTTCCCACATCCCTGGTGCGCCCGCGTTGAGGAGCGCGGATCTGTGTCCCTCACAGGGACACAAAGTCACGGTGGTCGTTTTCGGACATCGAGATCCGCCCTCTGAGGCGCCGGCCGCGCTGAAAGCGCCACCCTCAGCGGCGCGCGAGCGAAGCGCTCAGCCGTCGAGCCCGAGCCTCGCCGCGCGCACGCATGAGGCGAAGCCGCTCGCCTTGTGCGAGGCGTCGCAGAACGGCTTCGTGCGCGACTGCCCGCAGCGGCAGAGGACGATTGGGCGCGAGCCGTCGTAGACGAGCTCGTCGCCCTCGGCGTCGATCAGGCGCACCGGGCCGGTGACCTTGTACGGCCCGTTGTCGCGCACCTTGATCTCGACCGGGTCGGCCATGCGCGTCGTGGGGCGCGAGCGCCGGCTACTTCGCGGATTCGTCGGCGGACGGGCCGTCGTCGTCCGAGGCGGCCGGCTCGCCGTCCTCGTCGTCGTCCGATCCACCCTTGGCGCCGACGCCGACTGGCGTCGGTGCGGGCTTCGGCACGACGATCTCGATCGAGACCTCGCGGTCGTCGCCCTCGGGCGCCTTGTCGACCATCACGGTCGCGCCGGGGATCAGCTCGGAGCGCAGGACGAAGTCGGCGAGCGGATCCTCGATGTAGCGCTGGATCGCGCGCCGCAACGGGCGGGCGCCCATCGACGGGTCCCAGCCCTTCTCGACGAGCAGGTCGCGCGCTTCCTCGGTCAGCTCCAGCTGCAGCTCGCGGTCGGCGAGCGACGCGCGGATCCGCAGCAGCAGCAGCTCGACGATCTCCTTGATCTCGTCCTTCGCCAGCTTGTGGAAGACGATCACGTCGTCGATGCGGTTGAGGAACTCGGGCCGGAAGACCTTCTTCAGCTCGCCCATGATCCGGTTCTTCATGTCGTCGTACGTGATCCCGGTCTCGTCGTCGGAGACGGCGAACCCGAGCGGCGTGTTGCGCGCGATCTCGCTGGCGCCGATGTTCGAGGTCATGATCACGATCGCGTGGCGGAAGTCGACGGTGCGCCCCTGCGCGTCCGTCAGCCGCCCGTCCTCGAGGATCTGCAAGCAGGATGTTGAAGACGTCCGGGTGGGCCTTCTCGATCTCGTCGAGCAGCAGGACGCAGTACGGCTTGCGCCGCACGGCCTCGGTCAGCTGACCGCCCTCGTCGTAGCCGATGTAGCCCGGAGGCGAGCCGACGAGCCGCGAGACCGCGTGCTTCTCCATGTACTCGGACATGTCGATCCGCACCATCGCGTCCTCGTCGCCGAAGAGGAACTCGGCGAGCGTGCGCGCGAGCTCCGTCTTGCCGACGCCGGAGGGGCCGAGGAAGATGAACGAGCCGGTCGGGCGCTTCGGGTCCTTCAGGCCCGCGCGCGAGCGGCGGATCGCCTTCGAGATGACCTCGACCGCGGCGTGCTGCCCGATGACGCGCTTGTGCAGCTCGTCTTCCATCCGCATCAGCTTCTGCGTCTCGGCCTCGGTCAGCTTGAAGACGGGGATGCCGGTCCACATCGAGACGATGTCGGCGATCTCCTCCTCGCCGATCGAGGGGCGGTCGCCGGACTCGCCGGCCTCCCACTGCTCCTCGAGCTCGCGTTCTTCTTCTGCGTCAGCTGGCGCTCCGGCGTCGCGCAGGTTCGCGGCCTTCTCGAACTCCTGCGCCTCGATCGAGGCCTCCTTGTTGCGCCGCGTCGTCTCGATCTCCTCCTCGAGGTCCCGGTAGACGGGCGGGGAGGTCATCGACTTGATGCGCATGCGCGAGGCGGCCTCGTCGATCAGGTCGATCGCCTTGTCGGGCAGGAAGCGGTCGGAGATGTAGCGGTCGGCGAGATCGGCGGCTGCCGTCAGCGCCTCGTCGGTGATCGTGACCTTGTGGTGCTGCTCGTAGCGGTCGCGCAGGCCGCGCAGGATCTGCACGGTCTCGTCCGTCGACGGCTGCTCGACGCGGATCTGCTGGAAGCGCCGCTCCAGGGCCGAGTCGCGCTCGAGGTACTTGCGGTACTCGTCGAGCGTCGTCGCGCCGATCGTCTGCAGCTCGCCGCGCGCGAGCGCCGGCTTGAGGATCGAGGCAGCGTCGATCGCGCCCTCGGCAGCGCCGGCGCCGACGAGGTTGTGCAGCTCGTCGATGAACAGGATGATGTCGCCGCGCTGGGTGATCTCCTTCATCACCTTCTTCAGGCGCTCCTCGAACTCGCCGCGGTACTTCGAGCCGGCGACGAGCGCCGCCAGGTCGAGCGTGTAGATCTGCTTGTTCTTCAGCAGCTCCGGCACGTCCGCGTTCGTGATCCGCTGGGCGAGGCCCTCGACGACGGCGGTCTTGCCGACGCCGGGCTCGCCGATCAGCACCGGGTTGTTCTTCGTGCGGCGCGAGAGGATCTGCATGATCCGCTCGATCTCCGTCTCGCGGCCGACGACAGGGTCGAGCTTGCCGTCGGAGGCGAGCTTCGTGAGGTTGCGGCCGAACTGGTCGAGCAGCTTCGAGGACTTCTTGCCCTCGCCCTGCGCGCCGCCGGCGCCCGCACCGGCCCCGCCACCGCTGCCGCTGCCCTGGCGACGACCGCCGGGACCGGACAGCATGCGGATGACCTCGTTGCGGATCTTCTCCGAGTCGGCGTCGAAGTCGAGCAGGATGCGCGCCGCGACGCCCTCGTTCTCGCGCACGAGGCCGAGCAGGATGTGCTCGGTGCCGATGTAGTTGTGGCCGAGGCTCAGCGCCTCGCGCAGCGCAAGCTCCAGGACCTTCTTGGCGCGCGGCGTGAAGGGGATCTGGCCGGACGTGACCTCCTCACCGGAGCCGACGATGCGCACGACTTGGGCGCGCACGCGCTCGACGGTGATGTCCAGGCTCTCGAGCACGCGCGCAGCGAGACCCTCCTCCTCGCGCAGCAGGCCGAGCAGGATGTGCTCCGTGCCGATGTAGTTGTGCTTGAGCGTCCGGGCCTCCTCTTGGGCGAGGACGACCACCTGGCGGGCCCGCTCTGTGAATCGCTCGAACATGGGTGCGGCGTTCCTTCCCTACTGGGCAGTGCGGCTTGGCGTCTAGAGGGATACGAACGATCCCACTCCCTCGGGTCATCGACCGCTACCTGGCCAAGGCTGAGGAGCTGGGTTCGTTCGCCGGACATACCCCAGTCTACCAACCGTCTGCACAGCACTCTGGTGCACAAGCTGACGTAGCCGATTGCCGCCGCTCCGACCGTCAGTCGCGCATCGCCGGGAACAGCACGACCTCGCGGATCGAGCGGCTGCCGGTCAGCACCATCACGAGGCGGTCGATCCCGATGCCGACGCCGCCAGTCGGCGGCATCCCCTGCTCGAGCGCCTGCAGGAACGCCTCGTCGTAGGGCTGCGCCTCCTCGTCGCCGGCTGCCGCGTGGGCGCGCTGCTGCTCGAAGCGGGTGCGCTGGTCGTCGGGGTCGTTCAGCTCGGTGAAGGCGTTCGCGATCTCCATCCCCTGGCAGTAGGCCTCCCAGCGCTCGGCGAGCCGCTCGTCGTCGCGGTGGCGCTTGGCGAAGGGCGACAGCTCGACCGGATAGTCGAACAGGAAGGTCGGCTCGATCAGCGTCGGCTCGACGTGCTTCGTGACGAGCTCGTCGACGAGCTGCGCCCACGTGTCCTCGGCGGGACCGGCAGGCCCTTCGCCTCCATCGCGGCAGCGAGCGCGTCGCGGTCGCGCGCCGCGAGGATGTCGATGCCGCAGCGCTGCTCGATCGCGCCGGCGAGCGTCTCGCGCTGCCACGGCAGCGGAGAGGTCGACCTCGCCGCTCGTAGCCGACCGCCTCGGCAGCCGCGGCGACGAGCTGCTCGGTGCGCGCCGCGATGTCCTTGTAGTCGGCGTAGGCCTCGTACAGCTCGAGCATCGTGAACTCGGGGTTGTGCTTCTGCGAGACGCCCTCGTTGCGGAAGTCCTTGCCGAGCTCGTAGACGCGCTCCAGCCCGCCGACGATGCAGCGCTTGAGGTACAGCTCGGTCGCGATCCGCAGGAACAGCGTGCGGTCGAGCGCGTTGTGGTGGGTCGTGAACGGCCGCGCCGCGGCGCCGCCGTAGAGCGGCTGCAGCACCGGCGTCTCGACCTCGACGAAGCCCTGCTCGTCGAGGTGGCGGCGGATCGCCGAGATCGCCTTCGCGCGCGTGAGGAACAGCGCTGCGGGTCTCCTCGGAGGCGATCAGGTCGAGCTCGCGGTGGCGGAAGCGCGTCTCGACGTCCTGCAGGCCGTGGTGCTTCTCCGGCGGCGGGCGCAGCGACTTCGCGAGCAGCGTCCAGTCCTCGACGCGCAGCGACAGCTCGCCGCGGCGTGAGCAGAAGGCGACGCCGTCGATCCCGATCAGGTCGCCGAGGTCGAGCCCGACGAGCCGCTCGAAGCGCTCGTCGCCCAGCTCGTCGACGCGTGCGTGCAGCTGGATCCGGCCGGAGCGGTCGACGAGGTCGATGAAGGCGGCCTTGCCCTGGCCGCGGCGGGCGGCGAGGCGGCCGGCGACACGGTAGCGCGCGTCCGTCTCGGCGCCCGCTTCCAGGCCCTCGTGCGCGGCGCGCACGGCGGCGATCGCGACGACGCCGGGGTAGGCGTGCGGGAACGGATCGACGCCCTCGCTGCGCAAGCCGCTCGAGCTTGCGCGCGACGGGCGGCGAGCAGCTCCGGCAGCGCGGGGCCGTCGTCCTCGCCGGAAGCGGCGCTCGTCGTCGGGTCGTCTGGGGAGGTCATGGCGGGTGGAGGCCCGGCCCCGACCTACGTCAGGCCGATGTCGATCTTCGTGACCTTCAGCTCGCGCTGCTTGCCGTTCGGCAGCAGCACCACGACGATCTCGTTGCGCTTGCGGCCGAGCAGCGCCTTGCCGACGGGCGACTCGTTCGAGAGCTTGCGCTCGGCCGGGTTCGCCTCGGCGGAGCCGACGATCGTGTACGTCTCGCTCTTGCCGCTGCCCTGGTCCTTGACGTGGACCGTCGAGCCGACGCCGACGATGTCCGTGCCGAGGTCGGAGGCGTCGATCACCGTCGCAGCGCGGAGCTTTTCCTCGAGCTGGGCGATCTTGGCCTCGAGCATCGCCTGCTCGTTCTTCGCGTCGTCGTACTCGGCGTTCTCGGAGATGTCGCCGAACTCGCGCGCCTCCTTGATGCGAGCGGCAACCTCGCGGCGCTTCTCGCTGGAGAGGAACTCGAGCTCGGACTTGAGCTTCGTGAGTCCGTCCGGCGTGAGGATGACGTCCTTGGGCATAGCGTGACCTTGGCGTGGCGATTGACGAGCACAGCGCGTCGCCAGGAACGAGAAAACCCGCACAACGGCGGGAATTCCAACGAGACCTGCTCGACGGGCGCGGAAGTATAGCGCCGCTCCCAGCGTCGCTCGGAAAACGACCGATCCGGATGTCTGCGCGCGCGGGGGCGCTAGGCCGCGGCGGCGAGCGTCTCGATGCCGAATGCGACCCGCGCCTCGGCCGTCGACGCCGAGCGCTGGAGCCGATCCTGCAGCACCTTCCCCTCGCCGAGCTTCGTGACGTACCAGGGGTAGAACTTGCGCAGGTAGCGCGCTGCGCGTGCCTCGCCGAGATGCTCGACGGCGCGCTCGAGCACCCAGTCGACCTCGCGCAGGATCTCCTCGCGCGTCGGCTCGGTCGTCGCGCGTGCCGAGCACCTGCTCGAACAGCCACGGGTTGCCGAAGCGAGCCGCGTGCCAGCAGCACGGCGGCGGCGCCGGTCTGCTCGAAGACCTCTTGCACTTTCGTCGCGTTCATCAGCCCGCCGGAGATCAGCACCGGCACCGGCAGTTCCTCGACGAGCGCGCGCGCGAGCTCGTAGTCGGGCTTGCCGCCATGGCCCTGCTTCGCGTGACGCGGATGGATGCAGAGGCCGGCGACGCCGGCCTCCGCGACGAGCCGGTGCGCCGTCTCGATCCCGTTGCGGTCGCCCGGACGGAAGCCGGGGCGCAGCTTGACGGTGACCGGCAGGCCGCTGCCCTCGTGCGCGGCACGCGCGACCGCTACAGCGCGGTCAGGATCGGCGAGCAGTGCCGCGCCGGCGCCGGTCTTGCAGACCTTCGGCACGGGACAGCCCATGTTCAGGTCGATGAAGTCGGCACCCGTCTCGGCGACGCGCGCGGCGGCGCTCGCCATGATGTCCGGGTCGGCGCCGAACAGCTGGATCGAGATCGGGCCGCCGGGCCCTGCCGTGCGCTCCTCCGGGTGGATCCGCAGCAGCTCCGTGCACGTTCTCTCGTTGCCGTGGTGGATCGCGTGGCTGGAGACCATCTCGGAGACGGTGAAGCCGGCTCCGTAGCGCTTCGCCTGCAGCCGCACGAACCAGTTGCCGATGCCCGCCAGCGGGGCGAGCACCACGCGGTTCGGGATCTCGATCCCGCCGAGCGTCCAGGAGTCGGTGAGCTTGCGCATCGACGCCAATGGTAAGCGTAGGGTCACGACGATGCCGGAGCTGTGCGCAGCGGACCTCGACGTCGAGCGGCTCGGATCGGGCCCGCCGGTGCTGTTCGTGCCCGGCACCGTCGTCGGCGCCGAGCGCACCTGGCGCCAGCAGCGCTCGCTCGCCGCGCGCTGGACGCTGCTGCTGGTGCAGCGGCCCGGCTTCGGCGCGAGCCCGCCGCTCGCGCGCGGCGACTTCGAGGCCGAGGCGCCGCTGATCGCCGAGCTGCTGGGCGACGGCGCGCACCTGGTCGGGCATTCCTACGGGGCGGTGATCGCGCTGCTCGCCGCTGCGCTGCGGCCCGAGGCGGTGCTGTCGCTGACAGTCTCCGAGCCGGGCGCGCTGCGACTCGCCGCCGGCGATCCGGCGGTCGACGAGATGATCGCGAACGGCGAGGAGCTGTACCGGCACAGCGCGACGCTCTCGCCACTCGACTTCGTGCGGTTCTTCCGCTCCGGCGCCGGCTCGGCGAACGAGACGCCGGACGAGCTGCCGGCATGGCTCGAGCGCGGTGCGCTGCACGTGATGACCGAGCGCCCGTCGTGGGAGGCGGAGATCCCGCTCGCCACCCTCGCCGCGGCAGCGTTCCCGAAGCTCGTGATCTCCGGCGGCCACTCGCCCGTCTTCGAGGCCGTCAGCGACGCGCTCGCCGGCGCGATCGACGCCGAGCGCGCGACGATCCCCGGCCGCGGCCACACGGTCCCGTCGACCGGTGAGCCGTACAACGCCCTGCTGGAGGCATTTCTGCGCGCTGCTGGCTGACGGATGGATCGGCGTGCCTGGCAAGGACGCAGGGAGCGTGGCCTGCCCAGGCAGGCGAGCGACCGAGGACACCGCCAGGCGCGCCGAGGCGCCCGTCAGGTCGAGTTCAGCTGGTGGAGGAGGCGGAGGCCGTTGAGCGTGAGGAGGTCGTCGGTCTCGTCGATCTCCTCGGTCGAGGGCACGATCGCGCTGGCGAGGCCGCCGGTGGCGATCGTGGCGGTCTCGGGGCCGAGCTCCTCGCGCAAGCGGCGGACGATGCCGTCGACGAGGCCGGCAAAGCCGTAGACGACTCCAGAGCGGATCGCGTCGACCGTCGTCTTGCCGATCACCGAGCGCGGCGCGACGAGGTCGATCTTCGGCAGCGCCGCAGCGCGCTCGGTGAGCGCTTCCATCGAGATCTCGACGCCCGGCGCGATCACGCCGCCGAGGTACTCGCCCTCGGCCGAGACAGGATCGAACGTGATCGCCGTGCCGAAGTCGACGACGACGCAGGCGTCGCCGACGCGCTCGTACGCGGCTACCGCGTTGACGAGCCGGTCGGCGCCGATCTCGCGCGGGTTCTCGTAGCGGATCGGCATGCCCGTGCGGATCCCGGGTCCGACGACGAGCATCGTGTGCGCGAGGTAGCGCTCGCCGGCCTGCTGCCATTCGGCGCCGAGCTGCGGCACGGTCGAGGAGACGATCGACCCCTGCAGGTCGGCGAAGCCGAGGCCGCGCAGCGCGAGCAGGTTCGCGAGCTTCGCGCTGAGCTCGTCGGCCGTCGAGTCGCGCACGGTCGCGAAGCGCCAGTGCTGCGTCAACTCGACGCCGTCGAACGTGCCGAAGTGGGTCTGCGTGTTGCCGACGTCGACGACGAGAAGCATGGGCCGGGAAGTATCGCGCCTGGCGCGGCAGCGCGGCAGCGCGGTCGAGCGGCGCATTCTGCGTGCAGGCGCGCCTATGCTCGGCGCGATGCCGCACACGCTCTACGTGATCCATGGCTCGCACCCCTGCGTGAGCGCGAAGCGGGCACTCGAGCTGAAGCGCCAGCCGTATCGGATCGTCGAGTACGTCCCGGCGCTGCACGTGCCCGCGCAGTGGCTGCGCTTCCGCCGCCTGACCGTTCCGGCGCTCGTGCTCGGCAACGGCGAGACGATCGTCGGCTCGCGCGCGATCGTCCACCGTCTCGACCAGCTCGTGCCGGATCCGCCGCTGCTGCCCGCTGCCGCAGAGGAGCGCGCGCGCGTGGTCGAGGCGGAGCGCTGGGGCGACGAGATCTTCCAGGACATCCCGCGACGGATGGTGTGGGCCGGGATCCGCCAACGCCCGGACGCTTCGCACAGCTACGCGGAGGGCTCGCAGCTGCCGATCCCGGCGCCGATCCGTGCTGTCTCCACCCCGCTGATCAGCCGCGTCGCCGCCTGGCGCAACCGCGCGACGCCCGAGAACGCCCGCGCCGACCTCGCCGCACTGCCCGGCCACCTCGACCGCATCGACGCCTGGATCGCCGACGGCACGATGGGCGGCGAGCAGCCGAACGCAGCCGACCTCCAGATCGCACCGGCCGTCCGCCTGCTCGGCACGTTCGCCGACATCTGGCCGATGCTCCAGGGACGCGCGTCGTGGGAGCTGGCGCAGCGCTTGTTCCCTGCGTATGCGGGCGAGATGCCGGCGGGTGCGTTGCCGGTCTGAGCTGGCGGGCTGCTTGGCGCTGAGGCTGGCGCTCCGCTTGGCGTGTCTGCTTAGCCCGGGGCGTTCGCCGACAAACAGCATCCATCGAGGGGCGAGCGGCGGGGGTGGCGGTTTCAGCGCCGGTGGCGCCCAACGGGTGCCCGTACGGCATGTCTGAAAACCACCACTGCACCTTTGTGGGTCTCACAAACCCACAACTCTGCTCTCCTCCACATGGGCGCACTAAGGATGTGGGTAACACGCACGCCAGGCCCGCGCTTCACAACGAGCGCCACACATGCCGGCGCCCAAGCCCCCGCCGCTCGCTCCCTCGATGGATGCTTTTTGTCGGCGCGCGTTTCGTCGGCAGCGGACGTAGGCCAAGCGGAGTGCCACCCAACGGAGCGCGTCAGACGAGCGGCGGCCCGGCGCGCAGCACGCGCTCGCCCCCCGGCAGCGCCGCGAGCGCGTCGGCGAGGCGCAGCCCGGCCGGCGTCGCGAGCGAGGGGTCCAGCTCCAGCAGCGGCACGAGCACGAAGCGCCGGCTCGTGACCTCGGCGTGCGGGAGCGTCAGCTGCTCGGAGGCGTAGTCGACCGAGCCGAGCAGCAGCACGTCCACGTCGATCGGGCGCGGTGCATGGCGGACGCCGCCAGGCTCGCGGCCCAGCTCGCGCTCGACGGCCTTGCACGCGTCGAGCAGCGCTTCCGGCTCGTGCGCGGTCGCGATCCGCAGGCAGGCGTTGAGGAAGTCCGGCTGGTCGAGGATCTCGCCGACCGGCTCGGTCTCGTACGTCGAGGAGGAGGCGAGCACGCGCACGCCATGGCGTGGCAGTGCGTCGACGGCGGCGCTGAGCTGCGCGCGGCGGTCGCCGACGTTCGAGCCCAAGCCGAGGTAGCCGACGCGCTCGCCCGGCGCGAGGCAGGCCTGCGCGCCGCGGGCCGCTCCAGCGTCCTGCGCCCCGCTCATCCGGCTTCGCGGAAGACCTCGACCGAGACCTCCTCGACCGGCAGCGGGATCGGCGGCTCGGGCTTCGCCGCCTTCACCCACACCGACTCGGTCTCGTACTGCTCGATCAGGCGATCCGCGATCGCCGTGCAGAGCCGCTCGAGCGTCTTGTACGAGCGCTGCTGCGCGACGAGCGCGACGACCTGGCAGACGTCGCCGTAGTCGATCGTGTCCTCGACGCGGTCGGTCAGCGTCGCATCGCATTCACCGACCTCGAGCCGCAGGTCGATCACGAGCCGCTGGCCGACCTCGCGCTCCGCCTCGCTGACGCCATGGTGCGTGTAGAGCGAGAGGCCGCTGATCTCGATCGTGACGACGGGCTCGGAAGGCTCGTCGTCCTCGTCGACGTCGTCATCGTCGTCGAGGCGGTCCTCGAACTCGTCCTCGTGCGCGTCTTCCTCGGGGCTCATGTGCGGCGCACCGTAGCAGCCGTCACCGCGAGCGCGTCCCTCACCGGCCGCACGTCGTGGACGCGGAAGATCGACGCGCCGTGCAGCAGCGCGAGCACGTTCGTCGCGATCGTCGCCGACAGGCGGTCGGCGACCTCGCGGCCGGTGATGCGCCCGAGGAACGACTTGCGCGACGTGCCGATCACGACAGGCCGCCCGAGCGCGACGATCTCGTCGAGGCGGCGCAGCAGTTCGAGGTTGTGCGCGACGGTCTTGCCGAAGCCGATGCCGGGGTCGAGCTGGATCCGCTCCTCCGCGATCCCTTCGCCGACGGCGACTGCGAGGCGCGCTTCGAGGAACGCCTTGACGTCATCGACGACATCGTCGTAGACGGGGTCCTGCTGCATCGTGCGCGGCTCGCCAAGCATGTGCATCAGGCAGCAGTCGAGCTCGTGCTCGGCGACGAGGCTCGCGAGGGCCGGATCGCCACGGAAGGCGGTGACGTCGTTGACGTACGTCGCGCCGGCGGCAATCGCCGCCTCGGCCACCTCGCGCTTCGACGTGTCGATCGACAGCTGCGCGGCGGTGCCGGCCGCGACGAGCCCCTCGATCGCCGGGACGACGCGTCGCAGCTCCTCGGCGACGGAGACCGCGTCGGCACCGGGCCGTGTCGACTCGCCGCCGACATCGATGATGTCAGCGCCCTCCGCCTCCAGCTCGCGGCCGTGCGCGATCGCTGCCGCCGCGTCGAGGTAGCGACCGCCGTCGGAGAACGAGTCGGGCGTGACGTTGAGCACGCCCATGATGCGGAACTGCGTCACGCGCGCATCGTCGCAGGGGCCGCCGTCACGCGACGGCCGGCCCCTGCGCGAGGCGTGTGTCGTGTCGCTACTTGACGATCGTGAACGCGAGCGTGACCGGCTTCGCGCTGCCGCCGAGGTTGGTCGCCGTGAGCGTCGCCTTGTACGTGCCCGGACGCAGCGCGCGTCGGCCGAGGCGACCGCTGAATGCGACTGCCTTGGCGCCCTTCGCCTCGTTGGCGCGCGTGATCGTGCCGATCTTCAGCGTGCGCGTGCAGCGCTTCGCGTGCGCCTTGCGGAGCGTCGCCGTCGAGGCGACGCACTTGCCGCCACGACGCAGGCCCGACTCGACGCGCGTGATCGCGATCTGCAGCTTCGCCGACGCGGCGAGCGTGAACTGGAAGCTCGTCCCGGTCGGTGCCTTCTTGGCGCCGCGTGCCTTCGCGAGGCGCGCGGACACCGCGGTCGGCTGCGAGCCGACGCGGAAGCGCTTGTTCGTCACGCTTGCGGCGGAGATCGCCGGCAGCGGGAGCCCAGGCGGCGGGGTCGTGATCGTGGTCGTCGTGCCGGGTGGTGGCGTGGTCGTGGTCGTGGTCGTGGGGGTCGGTGTCGTCGTCGTGGTCGGTGGCGGTGTGGTCGTCGTCGTGGTGGTCGTCGTCGTGCCACCACCGCCCGCAACGAACTCGTACGCACCGATGTCCGGGTTGGACCCGAGCACGCGGGCGTTGCCGGCCGGGTCGAGCGGGCCGTCGTCGGTCGCGTTTGCCAAGCCCTTGTCGATCGTCGGCGATCCGGTCGCCTCTTCGAAGTCGAACGCGGGCAAGCCGCCGACCGCAGCGGCGGTCGGGTTCAGGAACAGCGGGACGAGCGTCCCGTCCGCCTGGTTGCTCGGGTCCGACGTGTTGATCGTCGTCCCCACACCCGGACCTGCCTTGACGAAGTTCGCGTGCGACAGGTTCACCGTGACGGCAGCCCCACTCGGGGTTGCAGCGGCGGTGAGCGTGTCCGCGGCGACGTCGGCGAGCTGAACCGGGTTCGCGCCCGTCGTCGGCGGATTGTGCGCGATCACGTTGTCGAGCTTCGCCGTCAATGCGGCACCGACGTTCGTGACCTGATCGTGCACGGAGATCGCTCCGGCGGTGCTGCTGAGCATGTCGTACGCGGTGACGTTGCGCAGCTTGAGCGTCTGCGTGACGCCGCTCGCGTCGAGCCGCACCGCCATGCCGTTCGCCGAGGTGGCGACGCAGACGCTGTTGCGCAGCAGGCCGGACCGCAGGTAGCAGGTGCCGGACGCGAGCCCGGTTCCACGCGCGGTGATGCGGTCGGCTGTCTTGCCGGCGAACGCGAGCGCGGTCCCCTGCACAGCGGCCGCCGGGTGGTCGACGATGTTGAGGTACTCAGCCGTCGAGTTGGAACTGAGGATCGACAGTCCGATCACTGCCGTCGTGTCGATCGTCGGAGCCGGCTTGCTGAGGTCGCCGTGGATGTCGATGTTCTTCCCGGGCAGGTCCGTGACGACCGTGGAGCCCATCGTGTAGGTGCCCTCGGCGAGCAGCACCGTGTCGATCGTCGTCGCCGACGTCGAGGCGCTGTTGACCGCGGTGACGAGGTCGCAGGGCGAGGCCTGCGACGTGCACGGCGCGTTGGCTGCGCTGCCGCCGGGCGCGGCGAAGCGCGTCGCAGCGGTCGGCAGCGGCGTCGTCGTCGTCGTCGTGGTCGGCGGCGGCGTCGTCGTCGTGGTCGTCGTCTTCGGCGTCGTCGTGGTCGTCACGGGCGTCGTCGTCGTGACCGGCGTCGTGGTCGTCGTCGGCACCGTCGTGGTCACCGGCGTCGTGGTCGTCGTCGTCGTCGTGACCGGCGTCGTAGTCGTTGTCGGCGTCGTCGTGGTCACCGGCGTCGTCGTCGGCAACGTGATGATCGGAGTCGTCGTAGTCGTCGAGGTCGTGCCGGTCGTCGTGAAGCTCACGTCAGTCGAGCTGACGTTCCCGTTCGGCGACGTCATCACGAGCTGCGCGTGGTACGTCGTCCCTGCTGCAAGTCCCGACAGGACCCCGACGGCGGACAGGTTCGCCGTGTTGGCCGGCAGCGTCTGCGAGGACGTCGTCGACCCATACGCGGTCGTCGTGCCGAACTTGTAGACGAAGCTGCCGCCGGCGAAGAAGTCCGGGTTGACCGGCGCCGTCAGCTTCACGCCGGACGACGTGATGTTCGAGACCGTCACGGCGCCGACCGTCGGCACCGGACCCTCGACCGCGCCGATGTCGCACGACAAGCCCTGCGGACGCGGCACGCCGCGCTGGTCGGCCGCGCCGCACGCCCCGGGATCGCCGTTGTCGACGAGCGGGCTGAGGAACGAGGGCAGCATCGTCAGCGTCGGCCCGCCGTTGTTGGAAAGGCCTTGGACCGCCCCGACAAGGCCCACGCGGTCGGCGAGCGCACCCGTGTTGAAGGCGCAGCCCGGATCGTTGCCCTCCTGCGCGTTGTGCCCGAGCGACTGCACGGTCCCGCCATTGGGCACGTAGCAGTTGGGGTTGGTCGGCGTCTGCGTCTGGCCGAAGAAGGTGTTGCGAAAGGTGAGCTTCGGGCTCGGGCCGCGGACGAGCAGGTTGTCCCCGGCGAGGCCGTTCGCACGGTTGCCGGCGATCGTGTCGTTGAGCAGGCCCAGCGACGTAGCGATGGAGAAGTCCGAGTAGGCGATCCCGCCCCCGTAGCTGACACCGCCGCTCGCCGTGTTGTTGGCGACCGTCGTGTCCATGATCGTTCCGGACAGGCCCCCCTCCATGTTGACGGCGATCCCACCTCCGACGCCGACTGCCGTGTTCCCGGACACGAGGTCGCGATCCATCGTCAACGAACTGCTTGCCGAGATGCCGCCGCCGTCGCTGGCCGCCGTGTTACCGGTGATCGCGTCGTCCAGCAGCGTCAGTGGGACGCCGGCAGTGACCGCACCGCCGCTGCTCCCCGAATGACCGCCCGTGAGCGTCATCCCGCTGAGCGTCAAGCCCCCGCCGCTGAACGCCTCGAACAGATTCGTCGCGTCGTGTCCGTCGATGATCGTCGCGCCTGCTCCGGCACCGCGGATCGTCAGTGCCTGCGTGACGTTGATCGCGCCGCGAAAGGGAAACGTCGTGGGGACCACGTCGTAGTGCCCAGCCGGAAGGACGATCGTGTCGCCGTCGCCCGCGACAGCGACCGCGAAGCGCAGCTCGCCCGGCGCAGGTGGATCGGAGTCGGTCGTCTTCGTAACCGTGATCGTGCTCGCCTGCACCGCCGGCGCACCGGCAGCCATGGCCGCCGCAAAGCTCATGGCGGCAACCGCCGCGATCGACATTCCACGCAATGACAGCGGCACGAGCTGTCCCCTTCCTTGAGGAGCAATGATCCGGGCGAAGTGCGCGCGTGTGAGCGATCCGGCTCAGCTGCGCGGTGCGCCGGACCTTAGGTGAGCGTTGCCGCACGAATTGGCGCGGACTGGGAGCGCGCGTGCGCCAATTCGCACAAGCTCACTCCCGCTCGCTCGGGGACGAGTCGGCCGGAATCCGACCGTGGGCGCGCGCGGCGCCGCTCCGTCAGGTGCCCGCGGCGGGCACCGGATCGCGCACGAACTCCGCGATCCGCGCTGCAAGCCAGTCCGGCTGGTCCTCGGGAACGAAGGCGCGGGCGTCCGCGGTCGTGACGAGCCGCGCGTGCGGGAAGGCAGCGGCGAGCCGCTCGCCGAAGCGCAGCGGGAAGACGCGGTCCTCCGTCGCCCAAGCGATCAGCACCGGCTGCTCGAACGCACCGAAGCGCTCGGCCGCAGCGAGCGTGTCGCGCTTGTCGATCCCGCGCAGGAATGCAGTCGTGTCGCGCCGCACGCCCGCGTCGCGCAGGATCGGTCCGACCCAGGCCTGCTCGACCGCACGCTCGACCGGGCGCTTCGTCAGCCAGCCGTAGGCGATCGGCAGCCGGCGCAGCAGCGGCACGCGCAACATCTGCATCCCGATCAGCGGACCACCCGGCACGCGCGCGAGCCACTGCAGATAGCGGAACAGCGGCGGCAGGAAGTTCTCGTACGCGTCGCATGGCGTCAGCACGAGCCGCCCGATCCGCTCCGGGTAGCGCGTCACGACGAGCTGGCTGATCGCGCCGCCGCTGTCGTTCGCGACGAGCGTCACGTCGGTGAGGTCGAGCGCCGCGATGAAGTCCGCGATCAGCTTCGCGACCCCGCCGGGGGTCACGTCCGCGCCGGCCTTCAGCGGAAGCTCATGCGAGCCCAGCGGCCAGTCGGGCACGATGCAGCGCAGCTGGCCGGACAGCTGCGGCACGACCTTGCGCCACAGCAGCCCGTTGACGAGCAGGCCGTGGACGAACACCGCCGCGGGCAACGACGGGTCGCCGACCTCGCGGTACCGGATCGTGCCCTGCGGGAGCTGAAGCTCCTTCGCCTCACCGAGTGGATGTGCCATGCGTCATGCATGGATACCGCACCCACGCGGCACGCGTCGCACTCGGCCGAAGCCGAGCCACTGAGAGCTAGAGCAGCTCGGGCTTCTCGGGACCGGCGTCCGCGCGGAACTCCGCGGTGCCGCCGGCGAGACCGGGGCGCGGGAGCGGGCGCGGGGCCGGGGAGCGCTCCGGCGTCGGTGTCGCCGGGGGCACCGGCAGCTCCGGCGGCGGCGGCGCCTCGGCGCCGAAGACGTCGGTCTCGCTACGACCCTCGAGCAGCGCCTCGAACTGGTCCTTCTCGATCGTCTCGCGCTTGACGAGGATCTCCGAGATGTAGCTGAGCGACTCGCGACGCTCCGTGAGGATGTCCTTCGCGCACTGGTGCGCGTGCTCGACGATGCGACGGATCTCGTCGTCGATCTCGCGCGCGATCTCGTCGGAGTAGTCGGGCTCGGAGCTGAACTCGCGGCCGAGGAACGGCTGCGTGTGCTCATGACCGAAGACGCGCGGCCCGAGCTTCTCGCTCATGCCGTAGCGCATCACCATCTGCTTCGCCGTCGCCGTGACCTTCTCGAGGTCGTTCGAGGCGCCGGTCGTGATCTCGCTGAAGACGATCTCCTCCGCGGCGCGGCCGCCGAGCGTCATCGCCATCGTGTCGGTCAGCTCTGCGCGCGTCGTGAGGAACTTGTCCTCCGTCGGCAGCGAGATCGTGTAGCCGAGCGCCTGGCCGCGCGAGACGACGGAGACCTTGTGGACCGGGTCGGCGTGCTCGAGGTAGTGGCCGACGATCGCGTGGCCCATCTCGTGGTAGGCCGTGATCCGCCGCTCCTTGTCGCTCATCACGCGGGTCTTCTTCTCGGGACCCGCGATCACGCGCATGATCCCCTCCTCCAGCTCGACCTGCGTGATCTCGCGCTTGCCCGTGCGGGCGGCGAGCAGCGCCGCCTCGTTGACGAGGTTCGCGAGGTCCGCGCCGGTGAAGCCGGGGGTCTGGCCGGCGAGCGTGTCGATCTCGATGTCGCGCGCGAGCGGCTTGCCGCGCGTGTGGACTTCGAGGATCTTCGAGCGGCCCTTGCGGTCGGGGCGGTCGACGGTGATCTGCCGGTCGAAGCGACCGGGACGCAGCAGCGCGGGATCGAGGATGTCGGGCCGGTTCGTGGCCGCGATCATGATGATGTTGTCCTTCGCCTCGAACCCGTCCATCTCGACGAGCAGCTGGTTGAGCGTCTGCTCGCGCTCGTCGTGACCGCCGCCCATGCCGGCGCCACGGTGGCGGCCGACTGCGTCGATCTCGTCCATGAAGATGATGCAGGGCGAGTTCTGCTTCGCCTGCTCGAACAGGTCACGCACGCGCGAGGCGCCGACGCCGACGAACATCTCGACGAAGTCCGAGCCGGAGATCGAGAAGAACGGCACGCCGGCCTCGCCTGCGACAGCGCGCGCGAGCAGCGTCTTGCCGGTGCCGGGCGGGCCGTAGAGCAGCACGCCCTTCGGGATCCGCGCACCGAGCGCCTGGAACTTCTTCGGGTTCTCGAGGAACTCCTTGATCTCGTGCAGCTCCTCGACCGCCTCGTCGACGCCCGCCACGTCGCGGAAGGTGATCTTCGGCGAGTCGACCGACAGGCGCTTCGCACGCGACTTGCCGAACGACATGACCTTCGAGCCGCCGCCCTGGACCTGGTTCATCAGGAAGAACCAGAAGCCGAGGAAGATGAACAGCGGCAGCAGCCACGTCAGCAGCGACAGCCAGACGCTGCTCTTCGAGCCCTCGACGTTGAAGTCGACTGCCTTCTGCTCCAGCTGCGAGACGAGCGCGTTGCCGTTGTCGTTGACGAACCCGACCTCGTGCTGCTGGTTCGCGGGGTTCTTGCGCGTGACGACCACCGTGTTGTCCTTCGTCTTGATGACGGCGGACTTGACGTTGTTCGAGCGCAGGTCCTGCTGGAACGTCGCGTACGTGTACGGCTGCCCCGTGTGCCCCGGGTTGATGAGCCTCTGGGCGAAGAACGCCAGCACCACCACGATGAGGATCGGGAATGCCGCGCTCTTGAAGAACCTGCTCATGGACACGTTCCGGGCGCGCTCAGCGCCATGTCAGACGGTGGACGGGCTGTCAAGGGTACCAGTTGGCTTTCCTTGCCCTGGGCGGCTGCACCCGGGCCTACCCCTCGTTCAACGCCGCCACATAGGGAAGGTTGCGGTACCGCTCGGCATGGTCGAGGCCGTAGCCGACCGCAAACCGGTTCGGGATCTCGAAGCCGACGTAGCGCGGCGAGAGGTCGACCTTGAGGCGCTCCGGCTTCGTCAGCAGAGCACAGACGGCCAGCGACGCCGGCTCGCGCCCCTTCAGGTTGCGCAGCAGGTATTGGAGCGTCAAGCCGGAGTCGACGATGTCCTCGACGATGATCACGTCACGTCCCTCGATCACCGCGTCGAGGTCCTTGAGGATCCGCACGACGCCGGAGGACTGCGTCGCCGAGCCGTACGACGCGACCGCCATGAAGTCGACTTCGACCGGCAGCTCGATCGAGCGCATCAGGTCGGAGAGGAAGAAGACGGCCCCCTTCAGCACGCAGACGAGCAGCGGCTCGCGCCCTGCATAGTCGCGTGTGATCGCTGCGCCCAGTTCGCGCACGCGGTGCTGCAGCTCGTCCGCCTGGACGAGAATCTCGCCGATCGCCGCGTCGCCCATCTCGGCGGCAGTCTACGCAGCAGCGCCCCGGAAGCCTGCGACGGGCGCCTCAGGCCGGCGTGCGCGGCCGCCGCGGCGCTTCGGTGCTGCGCTCGGCGTGCAGCAGGCCGCGCGTCGCGACGGCACGGATGCCGCCGCCGAGGTCGAGCATCGCGGTGCCGGTGCGGCGCAGGCCGGCTACCGCTTCGGCGCGGCGCGCGGCTCCCGGAACGGGGCGCCCGGCCGCCGCGTCGGCGAGGCGTTGCACGACGAGCCGGCGCAGCGCGGGCGGCAGCGCCGCGAGCCGCTCGAGCGTGATCGTCAGTTCGGAGCCACTGCCGTCGCGCCCGAGCTGCTCGGCGACAAGCGCGTCGAGCACCTCGGCCTCGTCGCGCAGCAGCTCGGCGGTCCGCAGCACGTTCGCCTGCGCCGCCGGGTGCGCCGTCTGCAGCGCCGGCAGGAGCGTGTGGCGCACGCGATTGCGCGCGTAGCCGTCACCGGCGTTCGTCGCGTCGTCGCGCCAGGCAAGCCCGCGCTCCTCGCAGTAGGCGGTCGTCTGTGCTCGCGTGCACGCGAGCAGCGGTCGCACGAGCCGCCCGTCCCGCGGTCGCATCCCGAGCAGTGCGCGACGGCTCGGCGAGGACGCGAGCCGGTAGAGGATCGTCTCGACCTGGTCGTCGGCCGTGTGGCCGGCCGCGATCGTTGCGCCTTCGGCGAGCGCACGCTGGGCCGCTGCTGCGTAGCGCGCGTCGCGCGCCCACGCCTGCAAGTTCCCCGGGCCCTCGGGGCGCAGCGGCCGCTCGCGCGCGAGCGGCACGCCGAGCCGCTCGCAGAGCGCGACGCAGTGACGCTCGTCCGCGTCGGCCTCGTCGCGCAGCCCGTAGTTCACGTGCACGACGCTGACGGCGGCGGCACCGGCCAGCTCGACGGCTACGTCGAGCAGGCAGACGGAGTCGCGCCCACCCGACAGCAGCACGACGACCGGCGCGCCAGCGGGCAGAAGCCCCCCGGTGCGCACCTGCTCGAGGACGCGGTCGGCCTCCATCGAGTTCAGTCTAGGCCGCGATCGACTGCGCGAGGAACAGCTCGGTCGACTCGGCGAAGCCCTTCAGCCGCACCGCGCCGATCCGCTCGAAGCGCAGGTGCGCACCGGCCGTCTCGACGACCGGGCGCGTCACGAGCACCTCGCCGCCGCCGGAGCGGGCGGCGACGCGCGCTGCGAGGTTGACCTCGCGCCCGTAGTAGTCGCCTTCGCGGTAGAGCGTCTCGCCGACGTGGATCCCGATCCGCGGCCGCGGCCGCTCGCTGAACAGCTCCTGGAAGCCGACCGCCCAGTCGGTCAGCCCGCCGGCGTCGGCGGCGACGACCATCACCTCGTCGCCGATCGTCTTCACGATCCGCGCGTCGTCGGGCAACGTCAACTGGACCGCGTCGACGAAGCGCTCGACCGCGTCGACCGCCTCCTCCTCGCCGACTTCCTCGGTCAGGCGCGTGTAGCCGGCGAGGTCGGCGAAGGCGATCGCCACACGCAGGCGGCCGAGGTCGTCGCCGGCCTGACCGTCGAACGCCGACTCCATGTGGCCGATCACGTCCTGCTCGACGAAGTGCCGCAGGAAGCGCCGGTGGACGAGGTCCATCAGCGGCGAGGTCAGCGGCAGCAGCCCGCGCGCGAGCTGCTCCATCTGCTCGGCCATCTCAAGCCCCGGCACGCCGTCGCGCATCAGCGGCTCGTGCACGTAGAGGTGGAACAGCCGCACCTCGGCGTCGGCGATGTCGGCGAGCGCCTGGCCGTAGACGCGCACGATCTGCAGCAGCGCGACGAGCGGGAAGCCGGCATCGAGCACCTCGGCCGCGCGCCGCAGCAGCGCCAGCTCTTCGTCGGGGATCCGCTCGATCGCCGCGGCTCCGTAGCCGAGCGACGTCAGCAGACGCTCGATCAATGCAGGCTCGAGCCCGGTCTCGGCCGCCGCCTGCGCGAGCGGGACGCCGCCCTCGAGCGCCGGGAACAGCTCCTCGACGTAGCCGAACGCAAGCCGCCCCTCCGCGCTCGCGGTGCGGATCTGGTCGAGCGGGTGGCCGCGCTCGCGCAGGCGCGCGACGATCCGCGCGTGTGCCGCGGCGGCCGGCGTCCAGCTGCCGTTCGCGAGCGGGATCACGCCCTGGCGCGCCCAGCGGCGCAGCGTCGCCGGCGTGACGCCGGCGCGGCGCGCTGCCTCGGCGACCGACAGCGTCGTCGTCTCGCGGCGGCTCGTCCCCATTCGCCGTCACGCTAGCCGCTTGCTCGCGCACGAGCGCCACGCGCGAGCGCGTGCCCCTCGTTCAGACCACGAGGTGCGGGTAGTCGCGCGCGACGAGCTCGCGGTAGTGCGCGTTGACCGGCTTCGTGATCGGGATCAGCGCAAGCGCCGCCTTCACGTCGCCGCCCGCCTTGATGCGCCGCCGGGCGATCGCGACCGCGATGTTCTCGCGGCCCTGGAAGTAGCGGTTCGCGGTCTCCGAGGACATCGTCATGTGGACCTTCGACTCCCAGTCGACGTCGTCGCTCCACACCCAGACGATGTTGGCGTCCTCGTCCGGACGTGCAGCACGAACGTTGACGACGAGGTCGAGATCCTCGAACTCGAAACGCTGGGGCACGTCCGCGTCGCGCAGCTTCGGCCCCATCTCGGGGTCTCCGTCCATCAGTTCGAAGATCCGGTCGATCACCTCGCGGAACTCCTTCGACGACGTGAAGCTCATCTGGTCTGGTCCTCCGGTGCTCGACGGCGGTCCATCACGCGTGCAGCTAGTTGGGAGGGCAGTCTACGTCGGGACGTCTATCCTCGCCCGCCGTGACCGTCACGCTGCACATCCATCCGACCGCCGACCTCGCCGAGCGCGTGCTGCTGCCCGGCGACCCAGGCCGTGCGCTGCTGCTCGCGCAGGCGCTGTTGAGCGAGCCGAGGATGTTCAACCACAACCGTGGACTGTGGGGCTACACGGGCGCCGCAGCCGACGGCGCGCCGCTGACGATCCAGAGCACCGGGATGGGCGGCCCGAGCGCCGCGATCGTGATCGAGGAGCTCGCGCGGCTCGGAGCGCGGCGGATCGTGCGGGTCGGGACTTGCGGCGCCTTCGCCGGTGCCGGCCTCGCGCTCGGCGACGCGCTCGTCGCCGAGGCGGCGGTGGCGGCCGACGGCACGAGCCGGGCGCTCGGCGCCGACGGGCGCGTGGCAGCCGACGCGGGCGTGACCGACGCGCTGATGGCGGCCGCCGCGGGCGCCGGCGGGGCGCGCCGTGGCGCGATCGTCACGACCGACCTCTTCTACGACGCTGGCGGCGCCCATGCGTCGAGCGCCGGCGAGGATGGCGGAGCTGCCGGCCACGACGGAGCGCTCGCGATCGAGATGGAGGCGGCGACGTTGTTCCAGCTCGGCGCGCTGCGCGGGCTCGCGACCGGCTGCGTGCTCGTCGTCACCGACCTGCTCGGTGCGACGCCGCAGCGGATCGACGCCGACGCGCTCACGGCGGCAGCCGAACGCGTCGGAGCGATTGCCGCAGCCGCGCTCAGCGATGTCTGACGGCGATCAGGACTTCGGCTTGGCCGCGCGCTTCGACGCAGCAGCCGCGCGCGTGCGCGAGGGCGAGCGCGGCTTGGCCGGCGGCACGACCGTGGCCGGCGGAGTCGCAGGAGCGCCTGCCAGCGTCGCAGCAAGCTGCGTGAGTTGCTGCTCGATCGCACCGAGGCGCCGCTCGATCGCGTCGGCGCCACCGATCGCGCCGATCCGCTGCTCGACGCGGTCGAGCGCGTCCTCGATCCCCTCGAGCCGCTGCGAGACCGAGCGCACGCGGCGCGTGAGTCGCTCGAGGTCGCCGGCCGACGGCAGGTTGAGCGCGCCCATCGCCACCTCCTGCGCCTGTGCCGCCTTCTCGCGCGCGTCGAACACACGCGAGAGCGCGTTGCTGACGAGCGGGCTCTCGAGCAGCTCCTGCGTGAGGCGTCCCAGGGCATCCTCGCTCTGGCGTGACATGCGGGCGCGCAGCCCGTCGGCGGACGTCTCGGTGCTCATCGTGTCCCCTGCGGTCGCGGTGGCCGGGCAGCCGGAGGGTAGCGCAGCCCCTCCGAGCCACCCGCCGGTGCGTCCAAAACAACTCTCAAGTGACAGTCGAGGCTTCATCGGCGATTTAAACGCGCCGGATACCGTCCCGGCATCAGGGGTGCGATCCTCAAGGGAGGCAGGGGTGCGGCCGATGCTCCTGTGGGCTGTGCAACGCCCGACCCCCGCCAGTTCCAAGCACATGGGTTCTCTTTTGCAAACATCCAGATCAGTCGGTAGCTTCCGGGAGGACCGCCATCGCGGCGGAAGCTCGACCACGCCGCGGATGCGGTCGTGCGGGAGGTGCTGGACCGCTCCATGAGGACAACGAAGCTGCGTATCGCCTCGCTTATCGCCGGGGCCGCCGTCCTCCTCGTGATGCTGCTGTCCGCCTCTGCCGGGGCCGATCAGCGCCGCCTGCTGGTGACGTTGCTGGGCGGAAAGCAACTCGTCCTGACGGTCGAGGCGTCAGCCGGCACCCCCGCCAGCTCGATCCCGCTGCCGGACCTCGGCGCGCCCGTGATCGGCGTCTCCGAGCAGGGCACCGCTGCCGCCCCCGCGCCAACCACGACCCCGCCGCCGCCTACGTCGAGCAGCACGAGCACGCTGCCGCCCGCCACGACGATCACGCCCGTCACGAGCACGAGCGAGTCGACGACGGGTCCGGACGCCATCGGTGGAATAGTCACACCTAAGGGTAAAGTCAAGGGTGAGGGTTTGCGCTCCGACGGGTCGATCGCGGTCCCGCCCTCGACGACCTCGACGGGCAACGGCCAGGGTGCGCTCCAAGACGGCTCCGGCCTCCCGCCGGCGAACCCGCAGAGCACCGCCGGCGCCCAGCCGACGACCACGAGCCCCGGCTTCACCGTCGCCCCGACCGGCGCCGCCCCGCTCGGCGTCCCGAACTTCTTCATCGAGCAGTTCCGCATCCCGCCCTTCCTGCTGCCGATCTACCAGGCGGCCGGGATCCAGTACTCGGTCCCGTGGCAGGTGCTCGCCGCGATCAACGAGATCGAGACCGACTACGGGCGCAACCTGTCGGTGTCGACCGCCGGCGCACTCGGCTGGATGCAGTTCATGCCGTCCTCGTGGGCCACGTACGGCGTCGATGCGAACGGCGACGGCGTGAAGGACCCGTACAACCCGGTCGACGCGATCTTCGCCGCAGCCCGCTACCTCAAGGCAGCCGGCGCCGAGCAGAGCATCGACAAGGCGATCTTCTCCTACAACCACGCCGACTGGTACGTGCAGTCGGTGCTGCTGCGGGCGCGCGTGATCGGCGGCATGCCGGCTGACCTCGTCGGCTCGCTGACCGGGCTCACGCAAGGCCTCTTCCCCGTCGCCTCGAAGGCGACCTACGCCGACGCGCTCGACGCGAAGGCAGCGACGAAGCGCGTGAAGGGGACGAATGCCGCGGTGCCCGTCAACGGCGACCCGAACCGCCACTCGATCAACATCTTCGCGAAGCCCGGCGCGCGCGTGATCGCGGTCAACGACGGCCGTGTCGTGAAGCTCGGCAGCAACCGCGTGGCCGGCAACTACGTGGTGCTGCAGGACGTCTACGGCAACCGCTTCATGTACAGCCACCTCGGCGCGGTCGCGACGAAGTACCCCGTGCCGAAGCAGCGCACCGTCACCGCCGCGCAGGTCCGGCACGAGCTGGCGCTGCCGAAGCACGACAAGAAGCCGTCGCATGCCGCGACCGCCGGTGCACAGCCGCAGCGCGGGCACGCGACGCACACGGCGAAGGGCAAGGCCGCGCGCAAGCGCAAGGCCGCGCGCGCCCGTGCGGCCCGCGTCAAGCAGCACGCGGTCACAACGCCGTCGACAGCAACGGCGACGAGCGACGGCGCGAAGGAGCGCCTGTTCGCGCACCCCGACCGCCCGGCCGCGTACCGCGCCGGCGGCGCCCGCCAGATCGCCGCGGTCGGCGAACAGGTCACGAGCTTCAACGGCTACCTCACCGGCGCGCTCCACCTCGACCCGAACGACTACGTGCTGAAGCACCTGCGCGTCGGCTCCTCGGTGATCGCCGGCACCGTCCTCGGCCGCGTCGCGAAGACCGACCGGACGCTCGCGCCGCACGTCGAGTTCACGATCCGCCCGGCCGGCCGCGGCGCGCCGCTCGTCGACCCGAAGCCGATCCTCGACGGTTGGAAGCTGCTCGAATCGACCGCCGTCTATCGCGCCGACGGCTCGAGCCCCTTCTTCGGCACCCACGCGAAGAGCGCGTCGGTCGGTCAGATCCTGCTGATGAGCAAGAGCGAGCTGCAGCAGCGCGTGCTCAGCGACCCGCACATCACGATCTACGAGTGTGGGCGCAAGGACATCGAGACCGGCCAGATCGACCGTCGCGTGCTCGCAACGCTCGAGTTCCTCGCCTCCGACGGCCTCGACCCGACGATCAGCGCGCTGAAGTGCGGCCACAGCTACCTGACGGCGTCCGGCAACGTCTCCGAGCACTCGAGCGGGGATGCCGTCGACATCGCGGCGATCAACGGCATCACGATCACCGGCCACCAAGGCGAAGGCTCGATCACGGACATCGCGATCCGCCGGCTGCTGACACTGCAAGGCGCGATGAAGCCGCACCAGATCATCAGCCTGATGACGTACCCGGGCGCCGACAACACGCTGTCGCTGCCCGACCACTTCAACCACATCCACGTCGGCTTCCACCCGCTCGACAACGGCCTCGGAATGCCACTGCAGACGATCCTCAAGCCGAGCCAGTGGACGAAGCTCGTCCAGCAGCTTGGGACGATCCCGAACCCGGTCGTGCCGGATCATCCGTCGAAGTTCGCGCTCAAGGACGGCTCCGGCGACTGACGCCGGCGCGGACCGCATGGAGCGGGCCTTCCGCTTCGTGCAGTTCGAGTTTCCCTGGACGCTCGGCCCGGCCGACGGGCGCTACGTGCTGCGCGACCCCGATGTCGCGCTCGCCGAGGGCGACGACACGGGCGAGCGAGCTGCCGCGACGCACGTGCTCGTGCTCGCGACGCTGGGGGCGCCCGAGCGCCGGCGGCTTGGACGCCGCCGTATGGATGACGCTCAACCTGAGCCTGAGCCTATGCCGGTCACGACCACACGCGTGACGACGATCGACGCGCATCCGACAGCGCTTGCGGACGCTGAGGCCTGGCTCGCCGCGGCCGGCCTCGCGACAGCCGAGACCGCACTCGCAACCGTCGCGCGCGCCGTTCGTGCCCATCGCATCGCGAGCGGCGACCCGTCCGTCCACGAACCGGCGCTTGCGCAGGCGCTCGTCGTACGCGCCGGCTATGGAGCCGGCGAGCAAGTCGCCGGCGGGCGCTGGAGCGCAGCCCGCGCCCTCGACACGACACCGCGACGACAGGTGCGGCGACTGCTGGCGCTGCGCCCGCAGGAGCGGCTCGCCGAGCTGCTCGGCGGTCGCGCCGCCCCCTTCGCCTGCGAGGAGCTGACGCTGCGCGCGCGTCACGACGTCGACCACGGTCAGCTGCGCGAGGCGGCGCTGCAGCTGCGGCTCGCCTTCGAGGCTGCGCTCGCCGAGTTGCCCGCGACGGCGAAGCCGGCCGGCTCGGCCGCGAGCGACGGCGACGCGACCCGCATCGCCGAGCTGCGCACGCTCGCTCCGCAGGTCGCCGCACTCGCCCACGAGGCACTCGGCGGCGTGCTCCCGCCCGACGCCGGCGAGACGCTCGCGAGCGCGCTCGGCCGCCTCGAGGCCGCACTGCGGGCGCGCGCGGCGAGCGAAGCCTGAGTCAGCGGCCGTGGAAGCGCGCGGTGCGCTTCTGCAAGAAGGCGGCGATGCCCTCCTGCGCGTCCTCAGACGCGAAGGCAGTCGCGAAGCCGGCCTTCTCTGCGGCGATGCCGGCATCGAGGTCGCCCTGTGCCGCGGCGCGCTTGATCTCGCGCAGCGCGACGGGCGCCTGACCGGCGAGCTTGCGCGCCCACGCGAGCGCGCTGTCGAACAGCTCGTGGTCCGCCATCACGCGGTTGACGAGCCCGACCTCGTAGGCCTCGTCGGCCGAGATCGGCTCACCCGTCAGGTTCATCTCCAACGCCTTCGCCTCGCCGATCAGCCGCGGCAGCCGCTGCGTTCCGCCGAAGCCGGGGATGATCCCGAGGTTGACCTCGGGCTGACCGAACGTGGCTGACTCGGCGGCGATCCGCATGTCGCAGGCCATCGCCAGCTCGCAGCCGCCGCCGAACGCCGGCGCGTTGACCGCCGCGATCGTCGCGACCGAGCTCTGCTCGAAGGCGCGCAGCAGCGCGTGCGTCTCGTCGAGCAGCACGCGTCCTGCATCGGCGTCCATCGTCGTGAAGGCCTTGATGTCGGCGCCGGCGCAGAACAGCATCGGGTTGGCCGAGGCGATCACGAGCGCGCGGATCGTGTCGTCGCCGTCGACGTGCTCCCAGATGCGCCGCAGCGCGGCGATCGTCTCCGGCGCAAGCGAGTTCGCTGGCGGGCGGTCGAGCCAGGCGATCGCGATCGCCCCGCGCGTCTCCAGCTTCACCGGTCCCTCGTCCCAGCCGGCGTCGGGCTGCGCGTACGGGAAGAAGCCCTGGCCGGTCACGCGGCCGAGACGGCCCTGCGCGACGAGCCGGCGCAGGATCGACGGTGGCGCGTAGTGCTCGCCCCACTCCGCCTCGGCGCGCTCGAGCCGCGCCAGCACCATGTCGAGGCCCTCGGCGTCGGCGCGCGCGAACGGCGGCGGCATGATCCCGGCGCCGGCCATCATGCCGAGGTCTATGTCCTTCGCGGTGGCGATTCGCTCCTCCAGCACGAGGCAGGACTCGACGAGCATCTTCAGCTGGAAGCGCTCGACGACCTCGGTCGCGTCGTCGCCGGTCGCGTCAGCCATGCGTGTAGAAGCCCTTCCCCGTCTTCGCGCCCAGGTCGCCGCGCTCGATCCGCTCGAGCATCCCCTGGTGGAGCGGGAAGCGGTCGCCGAAGCAGTCGTTGAGGTGGCGCCCCACGTGGCCGACGGTGTCGAGCCCGAGCAGGTCGACGAGGAAGAACGGCCCCATCGGCGTCGCCTTCGCGTCCATCATCGCCTTGTCGATCTGCTCGATCGCGATCCCGGTCGCCTCCTGGAAGCGGAAGACCTCGCCGAAGGACGAGTTGAGGATGCGGTTCACGACGAAGCCGGGCGACTCGGCGCAGCGGATCGGCAGCTTGCGGATCGTCTGCGCGAAGCTCGTCGCCGCCTGCATCGTCTCGGGCGAGGTCTCCGCCCCCTCGATCACCTCGATCAGCCGCATCACCGAGGCCGGGTAGAAGAAGTGGAAGCCGACCACCTTGTCGGGCCGGCTCGTCGCCTCGGCCATCTCGTCGATCGACAGCGCCGACGTGTTCGAGGCGAGGATCGCGTGGCCGGGCGTGACGCCATCGAGCTCCGCGAAGACGCGCTGCTTCAGCTCCATCCGCTCCGGCACCGCCTCGATCACGAGGTCGACGTCGCCGAAGCTGTCGTACGTCGTCGTGCCGGCGATCAGGCTCATCCGCTGCTCGAGCTGCTCGGGCGCGAGCTTCCCAGCGTCGACGCGCCCCTGCCAGAGCGAGCGGGCCTTCTCGAGCCCTTGGTCGACGAAGCGCTGCTCGACGTCCTTCAGCACGACCGGAATGTCCGCGGAGGCGATCGCGTGCGCGATCTCCCCGCCCATCGTCCCGGCACCGACGACCCCTGCTTTGAACACGAACATGCGCGCGGACTCTATCTTGGCCGGACGCAACTCGGATGCACCGTCGGTGTTCCGGGGCATAGGAGCCAATCGAGACTGGGAGACCGCCTGATGCGACGCCTTGGAGCCAGCCTCACGACCCTCGCGCTGCTGCTCGCCGTAGCGCCCGCAGCCGCGAGCGCGGAGAGCCCGACCGTGACGACCGTCAGCGCGACGGCGGTCGGCCAGAAGAGCGCGACGATGCGCGCGAACGTGAACCCGCACGGGCTCGCGACGACGTACGCCTTCCAGTACGGCACCACGTCCGGCTACGGGTCGCAGACCTCGTCCCACTCGGCCGGCTCCGGCACGGTGAGCGTCGCCAAGAGCGTGGGTGTCAGCGGGCTCACGCCCGGCACGACCTACCACTTCCGCGTGATCGCCTCGAACGCCGACGGCACGTCCCAAGGCTCCGACCACACGTTCAAGACGACGCTGCCGCCGGCGAAGCGGCCGAGCGTGCTGTCGACCGCACCGTTCGCGCCGAC
This sequence comes from uncultured Actinomycetes bacterium, assembly GCA_963715695.1. Taxonomy (GTDB): domain Bacteria; phylum Actinomycetota; class Thermoleophilia; order Solirubrobacterales; family Solirubrobacteraceae; genus Conexibacter. Next base: position 818,543 of record OY970266.1, read on the forward strand.
GGCGAACGGCGTCACCTTCACCGCGCTGCTGAACCCGAACGCAGCGACGACGACCTACCGCTTCCAGTACGGCACCTCAACCGCGTACGGGCTCGAGACGTTCGGCAAGACGCTGTCCGCCGGCGTCGTCCCGCGCTCCGTCCAATTCTCGCTCGGGAGCCTCGCGTCGCACACGACCTACCACTTCCGCGTCGTCGCCTCCAACCGCGGCGGCACGACGTTCGGGCCGGACACGCTCGCCCAGACGGGGCCGTTCCCGCCCGGCGCGCTGTCGGTCCACACGAGCCCCGGGCACGCGCGGCGCTCGCACCCCTACTTCGTCACGAAGGGCCAGTTGCGGCTCGGCCCGGGCGTCTCCGTCGCCCAGGGCTGCAGCAGCGGGACGATCAGCGTGCGCTTCACGTCCGGGCGCCACACGGTCGCCCGCGCGCACACGAGCCTGCACGGCGGGCACTGCTCCTTCCGGCTGCGGATGCGCGTGCTGCCGCGCCACGGCATCCACCGACTGCGCGTGCGCACGACGTTCGGCGGGAACACGATCCTCACGCCGGTCGCCGCGCGCACGCACCTCGTGCGTATCCGTTAGACGGCAGCCGTCGCCGGCTCGTCGATGCGGCGCGGGATCAGCGTCTCGCGAGCGATCACGAGGCGCTGGATCTGCGCCGTGCCCTCGTAGAGCTGCATGATCTTCGCGTCGCGCATCAGCTTCTCGACCGGGTAGTCCTTGATGAAGCCGTAGCCGCCGTAGACCTGCACCGCGTCGGTCGCGACCTTCATCGCTGCGTCGGCGGCGAAGCGCTTGGCGTGTGAGGACAGCAGCGTGTTGCGCATCCCCTGGTCGAGCAGGACTGCCGACTTCCACGTCAGCAGGCGCGCGGCCTCGACGTCGGTCGCCATGTCGGCGATCATGAACTGGATCGCCTGGTGCATCGCGATCGGCACGCCGAACTGCACGCGCTCCTTCGAGTAGTCGATCGCGAACTCCATCGCGGCGCGGGCGATGCCGGTCGCCATCGCGGCGACGCCCGGACGCGTGCGGTCGAGCGTCATCATCGCGAGCTTGAAGCCCTTGTTCTCCTCGCCGATCAGGTGGTCGGCGGGGATCTCGACGTCGTTGAAGGAGACGGTCGCCGTGTTCGACGCCCGCTGGCCCATCTTGTCCTCCTTCTTGTCCACGACGACGCCTGCGTCGCGCGGGACGATGAAGGCGGAGATGCCGCGGTGACCCGCGTCCTTGTCGGTCTTCGCGTAGACCGTGTACCAGTTCGCGTAGCCGCCGTTCGTGATGAAGCACTTCGAGCCGTTGATGACCCACTTGTCGCCCTTCTTGACCGCCGTCGTCTTCATGCCGGAGACGTCGGAGCCGGCGTCAGGCTCGGTCAGGCAGAAGGAGGCGAGCAGCGGCGCCTCCGTGAGGCGGCCGAGGTACTCCTTCTTCAGCTCGTCGGAGGCACCGAGCACGACCGGCGCAGAGGCGAGGCCGTTGCAGCCGACCGACGTCTGGATGCCGGAGCAGCCCCACGACAGCTCCTCCTCGATGATGCAGCCGTCGAGGTAGCCGGCACCGGGACCGCCGTACTCCTCGGGGATGTGGGTGTTCATGAGCCCCACCTCCCAGGCCTTCTCGATGATCTTCTCCGGCCAGGTGCCGTCCTTGTCGAACTCCCAGGCGACCGGCCGGATCTCCTTCACGGCAAAGTCGTGCGCCATCTCGCGCAGGTTCTTTTGCTCGTCGGTGAGCGTGAAATCAACCACGGTGATGACTCCTTGGACGGTGGCGCCCCGGGCTCCGCCGGGCGGGAGGTTTCGGACAGATTGACTGGTCAGTCAACGATCGATCCCAGGGTAGCGGACGAGGGCCGCGAATCACAAGCGGCGACCGTTCGGCGTGAGGCGGCATTCCAACCCGGCGACCGGATAGGCTGACCGCCATGGCCCTCCCCCGCCGCTTCGAGATCGACGAGCTGGTGCTCCGTCCCGGCACCTATTTCAACCCCGAGACCGAGGTGCTGATCGTCGTCGACGACACGCCCGAGGTCGACCAGGCGATCTTCGACGCCGAGGGCGGCGAGCCCGAAGGCGGCGACTGGGTGCTCGTCACCGACGACGTGCCGGTCGACGAAGCCGCCCGCGACGAGCTGATGGAACGCTTCCAGGCCCGCTACCACGGCGCCACCCCGCTCGACCTCGACGCGGACGACGCCGACGAGGACGACACGCTCCCCGACGGCCTCGACGACGAAGAAGACGAGGACGACGGCGTCGAAGAGCTGTAGTCAGGCGTAGCCGAAGGCCAACGCTAAGACGAGATAGACGGCGAGCAGCTGGATCCCCTCGAACCAGTTCGACTCGCCGCGGTTCGTCACGTGCGTGGCGATCAGCACGGCGAGGAACACGCCGCCGAGCTCGAAGCCGTTGAAGACGAGCGCCATCGGTCCCGGGCCGAGCACGAACGAGACGAGCACGAGCAGCGGCGCGACGAACAGCGCGATCTGCGCGCTCGAACCGATCGCGATGTTGACCGCGAGGTCCATCTTGTCCTTGCGCGCGACGAGCACCGCCACCCAGTGCTCGGCTGCGTTGCCGACGATCGCGACGACGATCGCGCCGACGAAGAACTCTGTGAGCCCGATCGAGCGGGCCGCGTCGGAGATCGAGCCGACGAGGATCTCCGACATCCCCGCAACGGCGACGCCGGCGAGCGCGAGCATCGCGACGGAGCGCCGGACGCTCCACGGCTCGGCGCCGTCGAGCTCGTCCTCCGCGGGCGGGTTGAAGAGGTCGCGGTGCGTGCGCAGCGAGAAGATCAGCCCCGCGCCGTAGGAGAACATCAGCACGAGCGCGACGGCGAGCGAGAGGTGCTCGACGGTCGAGTCGTAGTTCACGCGCTCGGCGCCCGGCAGCGGCAGGCCCTTGCCCTCCACCAGCTCGAAGATCGCCGGCATCGCGAGCGCGACGACCGCCAGCAGCAGCATCGTCGCCTGCGCGCCCGCGCTGATGCGGTTGAAGACCTGACGCTCGCGCCCGAGCCCGCCGGCGAACATCGAGGCGCCGAGCACGAGCAGCGTGTTGCCGATCACCGAGCCGATCAGTGACGCCTTCACGACCTCCTGGAGGCCGGCGCCGAGCGCGAACAGCGCGATGATCAGCTCCGGCGCGTTGCCGAACGTGACGTTCAGCAGGCCGCCGACGCCCGGCCCCGAGCGCGCCGCGAGCTCCTCCGTCGCGCGGCCCATCAGGGCAGCGGTCGGGATCACGCCGAGCGCTGAGCACGCGAAGATCAGCACCGCGCTCGCGCCCGCCACGTCGACCGCGATCGCGATCGGAATGAACGGGACGAGCAGGTAGGGCCAGCCCCCGCCGCTCAGCAGGAAGCGGCGCAGGTCGGGCGACTGGCGGCGCGCATCGGCAGGCACGAGGCGGCGAACGATACGCGACCCCGCCCCCGTCCCGGCTTCGGGCCGGGAGCGGACGGGGTCGCGAACGTGTCAGACAGCTACTTCGTCAACAGCGAGGCGCACGCTTGCGCCTTCGTGACGTCGCCGCCGGCGTTCTGGATGCACGTGGCGTACTTCTGCACCTTCGCCTGTTGCGAGGCGCTCGGCGTGCTGCCGGAGCCGCCCGAGCCCGAGCTGCTGGACCCCGCTCCGCCGAGCGCTCCACCGAGCGCACCGCCGCCGGCTCCACCAAGCAGGCCGCCGAGCTGGCCGAGCAGCTCGTTGAGCGGCTTCGGGTTCGCGGGCGTGCTTATCGTCTGCGGCTTGTTGAGTTCCTGCAGCTCGAGACTGAACGCGATCTGGGCCGACTTCGGCGTGCCGCTCGAGTCCTTCGGCGCAAGCGCGAGCGCGACCGCCAGCTTGCGCAAGGTCTTGTCGCCCGTGCCCGTCCAGACGTCGATCGTGGCGCTCTTGACCGCATCCTCGATCTGCTTGCGCGTGTTCGCCGGGATGCTCGTCGGGATCTTCTGTCCGGCCGGCGCCCCCGGGATGCCGCCCTTGCTGGCCACCTTCGCGAGGATCTTGTCGATGCCGTTGAGGAACGCGTCGACGTCGAGCGCGGCGCTTACGTGCTGCGTCTCGGTGCCACCGATCGACTCGTTGCCCTCGACCTTCGCGTCCTTCAGCCAGCTGAGCGGATCGATCCCCAAGCCGGCGAGGTCGAACGTTCCCTTCGCCGTCGCGCCCTGCTGCTGGGACTGCTTCATGCTCTGCTTCAGCTGCGCGAGCACGTTCGCGGGCACCTGGTAGGCGGTGCCGCCGAACTGCACGAACAGGCTGTCACTCGTCGAGGTGAGGCCGGCCTTGATCGACTGACCCTGCACGCCGACGTTGACCGCAAGGTCGAACTTCGGCAGCGCACCGCCGCCGACGCTCTGGAACGGGCCGGTCAGCGCGAGCTTGATCGGGCCCTTCAGCGACGGCACGCCTTGCACGTTGACGACGAGCTGCAGGTTCGCCTTGCCGCTCTTGATCGGATGCGATCCGCTGAACGTCTGCTTCAGCAGCGTCTGCGCGTCGCCCGAGCCACCCCCGCCTCCTCCGCTGCTGCCGCATGCGGCAAGCCCGCAAACGGCCACTGTCAGCGCGAGCAGCGCGACAACGGCGCGTACCCGGTGTTCGAAGACGCGATGGATCGAAATCACCTGCAATTCTCCTTGTACGACGTGGCGGCCGGCCGCGCGGGCGCTACATTGGGGCGCGTGCCTTCCCTGCGCAATTTGCTGTGCTCACTCATCCTGGCAGGTGCGCTGGTCGGCAGCTCCAGTGTTTGCGCCTCCGCCGCGTCGCGCGTCTTCGTGATGGACCGGAATGGCTCCGTGCACGCGCAGATCGATCACGCGCTGCCGGCGGACATCGAGCTGCCGCCACCCATCGTCGCGGCCCCCGCCGCAGCCGCCGCGACGGCCCACCACAAGCATCAGCGCAGCGTCCGCAGCGAGCTCGCGCGGATGCTGAAGCAGCACCAGATCAGCACGGCCACCTATCGCAACGACCGCGCGATCTTCGACAACGCGGTCCGCACCGTGAAGCGCTTGAGCGGCACGCGCCGCAGCGAGCTGCAGGCGGTGCTGAGCACGCTCCACGGGATCGCCGTGCGCCGCCAACTGACTCCGTCGCGGCTGCCGCAGCTGTTCCTGATCCTCGAGCGCAACCGCCAGTGGTGGACGACCGGCCGGCTGCTCGGCTACGGCCAGCGCGTCGAGTTCTCCGACAGCGAGCTGGTGTGGGAGTCCTACCCCGGCCAGGGTCTCCAGCTGCAGGCGCTCGGCACGTTCGGCAAGGCGAACGGCCTGTGGCAGTCCAAGCAGGACACGAAGCTGCGCGCGTTGCTCGACGAGATGGCGCCGCTCGCCGCCAAGCGCGGCAAGGCGCGCGCGTGGGAGTACGACTTCGCCTTCGGCGGCGGCATCCCGCCGTGGACGAGCGGGCTGTCGCAGGCGACGGGGATCCAGTCGCTCGCGCGAGCGTCGGTGGAGCTGAAGGAGCCGAAGTACCTCGCGGCAGCGAAGGCAGCGCTGCCGCTGTTCACGATGGCGCCGCCGCTCGGTGTCCGGCTGCCGACGAAGCTCGGCGCCCGCTACCTGATCTACTCCTACGCCCCCGGCCAGATCGTCATCAACGCCTTCGTGCAGGCACTCGTGGGACTCCACGACTATGCAGAGATCGCGAACGACCCGACGGCTCGCAAGCTGTTCCGCGCCGGCGATCGCCAAGCGCGCGTCGACGTCCCCGCCGGCAACACCGGTGCCTGGTCGCTCTACCAGCTCGGCGGCGCGGAGTCCGACCTCAGCTACCACGAGCTGCTGCAGGGCTTCCTCGCGAACCTGTGCAACCGCACGCAGACCGACGTGTACTGCACGACCGCGAAGGACTACTCGCAGGACCTGAAGGACCCGCCGGAGATGGCGCTGCTGACGAAGCGCGTCGCCGCCTCGAAGCCCGGCAAGCCGCGCGCCACCGTCAACGTGCGCTTTCACCTCTCGAAGGTCGGACGCGTCGGGATGACGATCCGCCACGGCGACCGTGTCGTCTTCTCGACGAGCGCCGGCCTCGCGCACGGGAATCACTTCTACACGTGGCGGGTGCCGACGGTGCCGGGCCACTACGACGTCACGCTCAGCGGGACCGACCTCGCGGGCAACAGCGACCAGACGACCGGGCAGATCACCGTCGTCGGGCCCGCGCCGCCGACCTAGCTGCGCGGGGCGCGCGGAGGGCGTGCCGCACGCGGGCGTAGAATCGGCAACGTGGCACCGAAGCCGTCCCCAACGCCCGCGAAGACCTGGATCCTCACGGGCTCGCCCGAGAACTACGCGGCGACGCGCGAGCACGGCTACGAGGTGATCGGGCTGAAGGAGCGCAACCGCAACCGCGCGCTCGAGATCGCCCCCGGCGACCGCATCGTGCTCTACCTGACGCGCGTCATGGCCTTCGCCGCCTCGATCCGCGTGACCGGCGAGCTGTACGAGGATCGCGTGAAGATCTGGCCCGGCAAGCCGGGCAAGGCCGACCCGTACCCGTGGCGCTTCGCGACCGCGCCGGAGCTCGTGCGCGACGAAGGCGACTGGATCCCCGCGGAGACGCTCGTCGGCACGCTCGAGCACATCGGCAAGTGGCCGGTCGAGCACTGGAAGCTCGCCTTCCAAGGGCAGATCCGCGCCGTCTCCGAGCACGACGCGGACGTCTTGTGCGAGCGTCTCGGCGCGGCGGCCGGCGTACGTGCCTGAGCGCGGGGCGCTGCTGCCGCGGCTCGTGCGCGCCTGGCGCGCGCTGTCCGCAGACGATCGCCTCGCCGCCTTCGCCGCGTTTGGCTTGTTCGTCTCGATGCTGCTGCCGTGGTACCAGCAGAACGCGGTGGTCACGGCCAGCCGCACGACCCCGCTCGTGAGTCAGGACCTGAGCGCCTTCGGGGTCTTCTCGTTCGTCGAGGCCGCCGTCCTGCTCGTCGCGATCGGCGTGGTCGTGCTGCTGTTCGCGCGCGCCGAGCGGCACACGTTCCATCTGCCCGGCGGCGACGGCACCGTCGTGCTGGGTGCAGGCCTGTGGGCCGCCCTGCTGCTCGTCTGGCGGCTGTTCGACAAGCCGGGCATCGCCGGCAAGGGCGTCGCCGGGAACGTCGGCATCCAGTGGGGGATCTTCTTCGCGCTCGGCGCCGCCGGCGTGCTCGCCTACGCGGGCGCGCGGATGCGGCGCGGGCGCCAGCCCAAGCCGCCCTTCGTCGAGCCGCCGCGGGCGCGGCGTCGCATGCCCGAGCCCGCGCCCGCGCCACCCGGCACGACCGCCACGCGCGTGCTGCCGCCCGAGAGCCGGGCAGTGGTCGCCCGCCCGCCGCGACGACCGTCCGTGCCTGAGGATCAGCTGACGATGGGCCTCGACGCCGAGCCGCCGGCGACGCTCGAAGATCGCTGAGCGGCGGCGCGCGGCAGGCGCGCCGCTATCGTTCGCCGCCCATGGGCATCGAGCCGACAGCCGTTGCAGACGTCGCCGATGGCCTGCGCGCCGCCGGCTACCTGCCCGGCGAGGCGACGGCACTCGTCTCCTACCTCGCGACGAAGCTCGGCAAGCCGGTGCTCGTCGAGGGTCCGGCCGGCGTCGGCAAGACGGAGCTGGCGAAGGCGCTGTCGCGCTACCTCGGCCGCGAGCTCGTGCGGCTGCAGTGCTACGAGGGGCTCGACGAGGCGAAGGCGCTCTACGAGTGGAACTACCGCAAGCAGTTGCTGCGGATCCAGGCGGAGGCCTCCGGCACCGGCTGGGACGCGGTGCAGGAGGACATCTTCGGCGAGGAGTTCCTGCTCGCGCGCCCGCTGATGACGGCGATCGCCTCCGAGCAGCCGGTCGTGCTGCTGATCGACGAGATCGACAAGACCGACCAGGAGTTCGAGGCGATGCTGCTCGAGCTGCTGTCCGACTTCCAGATCTCGATCCCCGAGCTGGGCCGGATCGACGCGCGCACGCAGCCGGTCGTGCTGCTGACGTCGAACAACTCGCGCGAGCTGACGGAGGCGCTGAAGCGCCGCTGCCTCTACCTGTGGCTCGACTACCCCGCGCTCGAGCACGAGCTCGAGATCGTGCGAATGCACGTGCCCGAGCTCGGCGAGACGATCGCGCAGAAGCTCGTGGAGGTCGTCCAGGAGGTGCGCGCGCTCGACCTGAAGAAGCCGCCGTCGATCGCCGAGTCGATCGACTGGGCGCGCGCGTTGCTGCTGCTCGGCGCCGAGGACCTCGACGCCCAGACGTTCCGCGACACGATGTCGGTCATCGTCAAGCACCGCACGGATCTCGACATCGTCGCCGCGCGCGTCGGCGTGAAGCTCGAGGGAGCGCCCGATGGGGCCTTCGGCTCCCGTACCGGCGCCTGAGCCGGCGCCCCCGGGCCTGGACGCGAAGCTGCTTGGCTTCGCGGAGGAGCTGCGCGGCGAGGACGTGGCGATCGGCACCTCCGAGCTGCTCGACGCGTTCGCCGCGCTGAACGAGGTGCCGTGGAGCGCGCGCTCCGACTTCAAGGAGGCGCTCGCCGCGACGCTCGCGAAGTCGCAGGACGACCGGCGCGTGTTCGAGCTCGTCTTCGACCGTTGGTTCTTCCGTCAGGCGGAGGCGCAGGCGGCAGCGCAGGATGTGACCGAGGGCGACGGGCTTGACGGCGCCGACCAGATCAACCTCGACACGCTGCGCCAGCAGATCGCCGCCGCCTTGCAGGACGGCTCGGAGGGCGCGATGCGCGACCTCGCGCGGCTCGCGATCGCCGCCTTCGGCGACCGCGGCGACGGCTCCGGCGTGATCGGCGTCGACGTCCAGCGGATCCGCCGCGCGCTCGGCCTGCGCGCCGAGCCGCAGCCGGAGCTGCCGGAGGGCGACCCGCGTCGCGACGGCTTGCCGCGCGAGCAGCTGCGGCGCTTCGAGGCGCACCTGCGGCGCGAGCTGGAACGCGGCCTGATCGAGCGCACGAAGCAGCTGCCGCCGTCGCGCCCGCTGTCGGAGATGGATCGCTCCCTGCCGGGCGGGCCGATCCAGGACCTCGCCGCCGTGCACCGTGTAGTCGCGCAGCTGAAGCGCCGGCTCGCGACGCAGGGCCAGGAGCAGCGCGGGCGCAAGCGCCATGCGCACGTCGACGTGCGCCGGACGATGCGCGCCTCGCTGGAGACGGGCGGCGTGCCGGTCGTCTTGAAGTACCGCCCGCAGCGGCCGAAGCGGCCGGAGATCTTCGTGTTGTGCGACGTCTCGACGAGCGTCACGTCGGCGAGCGTCTTCTTCCTCTCGGTCCTGCACGCGCTGCACGACTCGTTCCGCAAGCTGCGCTCGTTCGTCTTCATCGAGCGGATCTCGGAGGTGACGGAGGTCTTCGAGCGCGAGCGCGACTTCCGCAAGGCGAACGAGGCGATCTCGCGCGACGCAGGCGTCGCCGACATCTCCGGCTACACCGACTACGGCCGCGTCTGGACCGAGTTCCTCGCCGAGGTCGAGGACGACCTCCACCCGCGCGCCACGGTGATCGTGCTCGGCGACGCACGCACGAACGGCCGCCCCCCACGCGACGAGATCTTCGCCGCGATCGCCGCGAAGGCCGGCCGCACCTTCTGGCTCAACCCCGAGCCGCGCCTCTACTGGAACTACGGCGACTCCGTGATCGCCGCCTACGAGCGCCACTGCACGGCATTCGAGTGCTGGACGACCGCCCAGCTGGAGGAGTTCGTCAAGGCGCTCACCGGGCCCCAGGGCTTCAGCGCGCCGCGCTGATTCACGCCTCCAGGCACACGAGATCTCCGCTGAATTGGTGCAGCGCGAGTCAGTGCCTTGATTCGCGCTCCGGAAGACTTGGCGCGTGCTCGTTGCCCGCCTGCTCTTCAACGATGTTGCACTGGCGAAGCTCGCGCGCCGTGGCATCGCCATGAGCGAGGTCGCCCAGTTGCCGCGCAACGGAACGCTCGTCACGCGGAACGCTCACCCGCGCGTGCCAGGAAGCCGCCTGTTGATCGGACCGACGGATGGAGGTCGGATGCTCACCGTCGTCATCGAGCCAGACCGCGCCGACGATGCCACCTGGCATGTGCGCACCGCGTGGGATGCGAGTGCCCGCGAGCGCAGCGCCTACCATCGAAGGAGCTGAGACGTCATCATGGTGAGCGTGCCGCAGCGAAACGAGCATCGCGACATCGGTCCCGATTCGTCCATGGACCTGGACGCGATGGAGTCTGTCGAGGTTACGCCGGACTACCGGGCCGAGTTGTCGGTGCCCTTCACCACGAAGCAGCTCGCCACGCTTGAGCGGGTCGCCCGTGCAGACGGCATCAGCCCCGCGACGGCGGCGCAGCGCCTCGTCGAAGAGGCGCTGGCGGTGCGCGCACACCGCTGACGAGTAGCATTCGCCGCACGCAAGAAACCAGGGGGGCTGGCGGGTGAGCCGGCTGAGATAGCGCCTTTCGGATGACCCGGCGCTGACCCTTCGAACCTGTGGGGTAATGCCCGCGGAGGGAGCGATGGTCGGAACGCATGAGGCTCCTGTGACGGCGCCTCGTTCCAGCGCAGGGCAGGACGGCGTGCGGGTCGAGGCCGTCGAGCGGACCTTTCGCGGGCGTCGTGGCGAGGTCGCCGCGCTGCGCGGGATGGATCTGCGTGCCGCGCCGGGCGAGATCGTCGCGGTCGTTGGCCCGAGCGGCTGCGGCAAGTCGACGCTGCTCGAGCTGATCTGCGGGCTCCAGGCGCCCGACGCCGGCAGCGTGCGCGCCGACCCGGCCGTGCTGATGCCTCAGCGCGACGTGCTGCTGCCGTGGGCCTCGGCGCTCGACAACGCGGCGCTCGCGCTGCGCGTGCGCGGCGCCGCGAAGGCCGCGGCGCGCGCAGCCGCGGCACCGTGGTTCGAGCGGTTTGGACTCGCCGGCTTCGAGCGCGCACGCCCGGCAGAGCTGTCGGGCGGGATGCGCCAGCGCGTCGCGTTCGTGCGGACGCTGCTCGCCGGCAAGCCGGTGCTCGCGCTCGACGAGCCGTTCGCGTCGCTCGACGCGCTCACGCGGCAGGAGATGCAGAGCTGGCTCGCACAGACGCTCAGCGAGGAGCCGCGCACCGTCGTGCTCGTGACGCACGACGTCGAGGAGGCGGTGCTGCTCGCCGACCGCGTCGTCGTGATGTCGCCGCGGCCGGGCCGCGCGGTCGCCGAGCTGCCGGTCGCCCTGCCGCGCCCGCGCCGCCGCACCGACCCGGCCGTGCTCGCACTGCGCGAGCAGGCGCTTGCCGCGCTGGGGGCCGACGCATGAGCGACACCCCGGACGGCCACGACGAGCCGCGGCGCCCGGACGGCGTGCGGGCCAATCCGTACGCCTGGGTGTCGGCAGCGCTGGACGTGCTCGGCTGGGGCACTGCCGTCTTGATCGTGCTCGCGCTGTTCGGCGCGTGGGAGCTGTACGTCGACCTCGGCTCCGTCGATCCGCTCGTGCTGCCCGCCCCCCACGCGGTCGGCAAAGCGCTGTACGTGGACCGCGCGCTGCTGTGGAGCAACTTCACCGTCACGGCGGATGAGCTGCTGCTGGGGATCCTGATCGCTGGACTCGCGGGATTCGTGCTTGCGGTCGCGCTGCATCTGTCGCTCGCGCTGCGGCGCTCTGTCTACCCGCTGCTGGTTGCTTCGCAGACGATCCCGATCGTGCTCGTCGCGCCGCTGCTCGTGATTTGGCTGGGCTTCGGTATCGCGCCGAAGCTCGTGGTGATCGGGCTCGTGTCGTTCTTCCCGATCGCGGTCACGACGCTCGATGCACTCGGCCGCGTCGACCCCAAGCAAATCGAGATGCTGCGAACGCTCGACGCTTCGCGCTGGCGGATCCTGCGCCATGTCGAGCTGCCGGCTGCATTGCCGGGGCTCTTCAGTGGCGCGAAGGTCGGCGTGACGGTCGCCGTGATCGGCGCTGTCTTCGCCGAGTGGGTCGGCTCGTCCAGTGGCCTCGGCAACCTCATCCAGCAGGCGATCCCCCAACTCGACACGGCGCGCGCCTACGCGGCCGTGGTGATCCTGTCCGCCTTCGCGATCAGTCTCTTCGCCTTGCTCACACTTGTCGAGCGACTTGCGCTGCCGTGGACGCACGACCCCCCAGGAGGCACCGACCGATGACCCGCCGCGCCGTTCCCGCCGCGCTTGCCGCGCTCGCAGTGCTTGTCGGCCTGAGCGCCTGCGGCGAGAAGCACGACACGACGGGCCCGGGCGCGCAGCGCTCGTTCAGGCTGATGCTCGACTACCTGCCGAACGCGGACCATGTCGGGCTCTACCAGGCGCTCGCGAGCGGCGACTTCACGCGGGCGGGGCTCGCCGTCAACGTGCAGACGCCGTCCGACCCTGCGGCCCCGCTGAAGCTGCTCGCAGCCGGCAAGGTCGACCTCGCGATCTCCTACGAGCCGGAGCTGCTGCTCGCGCGCGACAAGGGCGAGCAGCTCGTCTCGGTCGCCGCGCTCGTGCAGCAGCCGCTGACGTCGTTGATGACGTTGAAGAAGGGCGTGCGGGCGCCGGCTGACCTGCGCGGCAAGCGCGTCGGCACGGCCGGGATCCCCTACCAGAGCTCGTACCTGACGACGATCCTCCAGCGCGCGGGCGTGCCGCGCGACAAGGTCAAGGAGACGAACGTCGGCTTCAACCTCGTGCCGGCGATGCTGTCCGGCAAGGTCGACGCGACACTCGGGGCGTACTGGAACGTCGAGGGCGTCCAGCTCGCACGCGCCCACAAGCGCGTGCGGATCCTGCGGATGGAGCAGCTCGGCGTGCCGACCTACGACGAGCTGGTCGTCGTCGCGCGCAAGCGCACGCTGGCCGACCAGGGTGACGAGGTGCGTGCGTTCGTGCAGGCGCTCGCGCGCGGTTACGCGGCAGCCCAGGCGAACCCGCAGGCCGCGACCGACGCGCTCGTGAAGGCGAATCCCGACCTCGACGCGGGCTTTGCGCTCGCAAGCGTCACCGCCTCGCTGCCGGCCTTCCGCCCACCCGCCGGCAAGCCGTTCGGCTGGCAGGATCCCGCGCAGTGGCAGGCCTACGGCCGTTGGATGCTCCAGCAGGGCTTGCTCGACGCGAATCCCAACGCGAGTGCTGCGTTGACCGACGAATTCCTCGCCGGTCAAGGGTCCTGACATCGGATTCGCGCTGTGGCGAGATATGTGGCAACTTTTGCCTGCAGGCCGCGTTGAAGCACAGCGTAGGCTCGTCGACATCCTCACCGCGTTACGTTTTTGGGATAGCGGTGTTAGGATTTGTGTGTTGACGAGCGCAAATGTGCCAACTTTTTGATTGAAGGAGACAGACCGTGGTCGACCCCAACTTCGCCTATCTGGATGCCGGGAGCGGCAGCCTGATTCTCCAGGTGCTGGCGGGCGGGTTCGCCGCGGCAGCCGTCAGTGCCAAGCTGTTCTGGCGCCGGATCCTCGTCATGCTGCGCATCCGCAAGCCGGAGGAGGCGATGGCGCCGACCGACGGCGGCTCGAACTCCTCCGACGCGCTGTAGCGCGTGGCCACCGTCCAGCTGGAGCCCGGATCCTTCCGGGATCCAGACAGCCGCGTCTTCTACGGGGATGACGGCGTCTACCGAGCGCTGTCCGAGCACGGCCTCGCGGATTTCCGCGCGCTTGCCGACAGCTCGCTGTTCGAGCGCGCGATCGCCGCAGGCAAGCTCATCCCCACCGAGCTGCTCGGAGGCGACGACGCGATCGCCGCACCGGAGATCATCACGACGGGCTGCGCCGGCGTGCTGCGGCACGAGCGCATCCCCTTCATCTCGTACCCGTACGAGTGGCCCTACTCGATGCTCAAGGATGCAGCGCTGCTGCAGCTCGAGCTGCTCGAGGCGGCGCTCAAGCGCGACCTGATCCTGAAGGACTCGACGCCCTACAACGTCCAGTGGCGCGGGGCCAAGCCGGTCTTCGTCGACGTCGGCTCGTTCGAGCCGCTGCGCGAGGGCGAAGCGTGGGTCGGCTACCGCCAGTTCTGCATGCTGTTCCTCAACCCGCTGCTGCTCCAAGGTGTCAAGGGGATCCCCTTCCACCCCTGGCTGCGCGGCTCGATCGACGGCATCGCCCCGGCCGACCTGGCCCGCACGATGTCGCTGCGCGACCGCTTCCGCCGTCGCCTGCTGACGCACGTCTTCCTGCACGCGCGGCTCGAGCAGCGCTATGGAAGCCGCAGTCGCGAGGTCAAGTCCGAGCTGCGCTCGGCCGGCTTCAAGACGTCGCTGATCATGGCGAACGTCAACGGCCTGCAGAAGCTCGTGAAGAAGACCGACTGGCGCCCGCCGACGACCGTCTGGACCGAGTACGAGAAGGACAAGAGCTACACGGGCGACGACGCGCTGCGCAAGGACGCGTTCGTGCGCGACGTCGTCACGTCACAGCCCTGGAACCTCGTCTGGGACATCGGCGCGAACACCGGTCGCTACTCGCGGATCGCCGCCGAGGGCGCGCGCTACGTCGTCGCGATCGACGCCGACCAGGCGCCCGTCGAGCTGCTCTACCGCGAGCTGCGCGAGGAGGGCGTCGAGAACATCCTCCCGCTCACGATGAACCTCGCCGACCCGTCGCCGAACCTGGGCTGGCGCGGCTTGGAACGCAAGGCGCTCGAGCAGCGCGGCACGCCCGACCTGGCGCTCGCGCTCGCCGTCATCCACCACATGACGATCAGCGCGAACGTTCCGGTGCGCGATGTCGTCGACTGGTTCGCCTCGCTCGGCGGCTCGCTCGTGATCGAGTTCCCGCATCGCGACGACCGGATGGTGCAGACACTGCTGTCGGCCAAGCGCGACGGCCTGCATCCCGACTATGACCAGGCGTACTTCGAGCGCTGCCTCGCCGACGCGTTCGACGTCGAGCGCCGCGAGCTGCTCGCCTCGGGCACGCGCACGCTCTACTACGCACGTCCGAAGGGCACCGGAAGCCCGATCGAGCTGGGGAACGGAATCGCCACCACATGAGCACGCCACCGCCAGAAGCGACCGGCGCGCCGGCAACCCGCCGCGCGCGCCTGCGACCCCGACTGGTCGACGGTGCGCATCTGGCGGTGCTGTCGGCGTTTGCGATCGGCCAGCCGCTGTTCAGCGTGCTGTCGAAGAACGCCGAGTTCTTTGCTGCACGCGGGTCGCACGGAATCGACATCGTCAGCTTCGCGCTCGCCGTCATGCTGCTGCCGCCGCTGGCGCTGCTGCTGATCGAGGCGCTCGTCGGACTCCTGAGCCGCCGTGCTCGCCAGGTCGTCCACGCGGTCTTCGTCGCGGCACTCCTCGCACTCTTCCTCGTCCAGGCACTCAAGAAGGAGCACGGCATTTCCACCGACATGGTGCTCGCGATCAGCGCGATCGTGGCAATCGGCTTCGCAGTGCTCTACACGCGCACGGCAAGCGTTCGTTCGTTCCTGACGATCCTCTCCCCTGCGCCGGCGCTCTTCCTCGTGCTGTTCCTGTGCTTCTCACCGGTCGCGAAGCTCGTGCTGCCGCAGCCGACGACGGCGCAGGCGGCAAGCGTCAGCTCGAAGACGCCCGTCGTGATGCTGATCATGGACGAGTTCCCGCTGACCGACCTGCTCGGCCCGGACGGCACGATCGACGCGAAGCGCTACCCGAACTTCGCAGAGCTCGCGTCACACTCGACCTGGTACCGCCACGCGACGACGATCTACGACTCGACGACACAGGCCGTGCCGGCGATCCTCAGCGCGAGGTATCCGAAGAAAGGCCTGCTGCCGACGTTGCAGGACCACCCGAACAACATCTTCACGCTGTTCGGCTCGCACTACCGCATGAACGCCTCCGAGGAGGCGACGAGCCTGTGCCCCGAGAAGCTCTGCCACGAGGCTCGCGGCGGCGGCTACACGGCGCGGATGCGCTCGCTCACGAACGACCTCAGCCTCGTCTACCTGCATGTCGCGCTGCCCGACAAGCTGACGGACAGCTTGCCGTCCGTCTCGCAGACGTGGGGCGACTTCAACGCGAAGTCCGACGCGCAGTCGCCGACGGAGGAGCAGACGGAGCAGACCGACGCGTCGTCGACCAGCGCCACCACCGCAGCGGCGCCGAAGGGCAAGGCGGCGAAGAAGCCCTCGGTCCTCTACTACCTCGCGCACGACCGTCCCGGTCGCCTGGAGCAGTGGATCGCCGGCATCCGCACGGGCGGCAAGCCCTCCCTCAACGTCAAGCATGTGCTGCTGCCGCACGTGCCGTTCCAGTACCTGCCGTCCGGCAAGGCGTACAGCACGCAGCCGCACGAGATCATCCCCGGCGTCACGAGCGAGCAGAGCTGGGACAACGAGCTGCTGACCGAGGAGGCGCGCCAGCGCCACTTGCTGCAGGTCGGCTACGCCGACCACGAGCTTGGCAAGCTGATCGCGCACCTGAAGCAGGTCGGCCTGTGGGACAAGGCACTGATCGCCGTGACCCCGGACCACGGGATGGCGTTCCACCGCAGCCAGAACCGCCGCATCGCGACGTACAAGAACATTCAGGACATCGGTCCGATTCCGGTCTTCATCCACTCGCCGGGGCAGACGAAGGGCAACGTCAGCGACGTCTGGCTGCGCTCGATCGACATCCTCCCGACGATGGCCTCGATCCTCAACGTCAAGATCCCGTGGAAGACCGACGGACTGCCGGCGAGCTCGCCGACCGTCCGCAAGCGCCACTCGGTGATGATCATCAAGCGCGACTTCTCCGGCACGCTGACGATGGGCGCCACCGAGTTCACGAAGCGCGTGAAGGCGGCGATCGCGCTGAAGGACAAGCTGTTCGGCCACGGCGACGAGCAGCCCGGCTTCTATGGCCTCGGGCCGAACCCGAGCCTCGTCGGCAAGCAGCTGTCGCAGCTCGACGTCGCGTCGCCGAGCGACAGCGGCCCGCAGGCGAACCTCAACGGCAAGGACGAGCTCGCCGAGGTCAACACCGAGAGCGCGTACGTCCCAGCGTTCATCACGGGCGCCGTCAGCCACGACGCAGCCCACGCGACGCACGCCATCGCGATCTCCGTCAACGGCACGATCCGGGCCGTCTCGCAGACGTTCTACCTGAAGGGCAGCACGACGGAGAACTTCGCCGCGATGGTGCCGGAGACGGCGCTGCGCAACGGCGCGAACGACGTGCGAATCCTGGCCGTCGACAACGACGGCGGGTCGCTGAAGCTCACGCAGATCGGGCACGCCTAGCGGGTGCCCGGTCGTCGTCGCGCCGCCGTCAGGCGGCCGCGGCGACGGCTTTGAGCTGCGGTGCCGCCGCGCGCAGCGCGTAGGCACCGGCAAGGCCGCTCCAGCGCCCGTACGGCGCGAAGTAGGCACGCACCTCGTGCTCCTCGACGCGGGCGCGCGGGTCGCCTCCGCTCTGCAAGCGACCGACGAGCTTGCGGTAGGCGAGGTCGCCGGCCGGCAGCTGGTCATAGCGGCCCTGTCCCAGCAGTCCGAGCAGCTCGATCGTCCAGCTGCCGATCTCCGGGATCGCTCGAAGCCGGCGCCAGCCGGCCTCGTGGTCGGAGTCGTGGAGGTCGGCGCGGCCGCTTGCGACCTCGCGCGCGACGCTGCGCAGCGCAAGCGCACGCTTCGGCGCGAGGTCGAACGAGCACAGCAGTGCAGGCGCCTGTGCCGCGAGCGTCGCCGCAGTCGGCAGGTCGCGCAGGCCGCTGCGCTCACAGCGGCGGCCGAGCCGCGCGACGATCCGCCGCTGGATCGCGACTGCGCGCTCGTACTCGATCAGCTGCTCGGTGACGGCCCAGGCAAGCGCCTCGAACGGCTCAGGGCGCCGCCGCAGGCGCAGCGTCGGGTCGCTGCGGAGGGCAGCGCCGATCAGCGGGTCCTCGCGGAAGCGCTCGTGGAACGGGCGCAGGTCGTCATCGAGGCCGAGCGCGAAGCGCATCCGCTCGATCGCCCATGCGGCAGCCTCGCGGCTGTCGGCCTGCGCGCCGAGCAGCACGCGGTCGCGCGCGGTCTGCGCGACGCGCACGACGACTGACGTCTCCCGGCCGCCGGGCTCGCCGTGGTGCAGCAGCCGGTGCAACACGCCACCGCGCACCCGCAGGACGCCATCCATGCCACCGGCGCGCGAGAGCCGGAAGGCCCATGCGGGCGTCACCTCGACGCGCAGCTCGGCGCGGCGCGGCGTGCGCCGCGATCACTCGCTGCGGCCGAGCAGGTGGACGTCGACGAGGAAGCGGCGCGTCCCGACCACCGACAGCGTCTCCGTCTGCGGGCCGCGACGGCGCAGCAGCGAGCGCGAGGCCGGCTTGCGCGCCGTGCGCTGGTGGTGGCGGATCGCGACGAACGTCGCCGCGCCGGCGACGAAGCTGGCAGCCGCGACGGCGCCGGCCTGGACGGCGGGCAGCTGACGGCGCGAGCGCTCGAGCGCGCGCACGTCGGCGACGAGCACGGGAACGGCGTCAACCGTCTCCTCGGGCTCGAGCTGGTCCTGCGACGGATCGGCGGGGCTGCTCATCGCGCGCCGTGAATCGTGACAGCGCGACCGGTCGAACCGCAACGGAGCGGTCCGCTCGCGGTGCTCAGGCGGGCGATCCTGCGCCCACCGGGACGCGCTCGGACGTCGACTCGTCCGGCTCGAGCGCGTCCTCGAAGACGCGCTCGTAGAGACGGTAGCGGCGCACGACCGTGCCGCCCATCCCCTCCATCGCGCGATTCATCGAGGTGTTCGTCTCGAGGATCCAGCCCATCTCGCCGCCCGTCTGCGGCGTGACCTCGGCCGAGTCGAAGTGCAGCTCGTAGAAGCGCGCAGCGACTCCGGTGTGCTGCCACTCGCGCTTGACGCCGAGCGCGAAGACGCGCACGCGGTCGATCTTGCGCTTGTACCAGAGGAACTTCAGCCAGCCGATCGGCAGCAGCCGGCCGTTCATGCGCTTCAGCACCTGGTTGTAGTCGGGCAGCGTGAGCGCGGCGCCGACCGTCTCGCCGTCGGCGGTCTCGGCGATGAACGCCCAGTGCTCGTCGAGCAGCGGCTTCAGCGACTTCGCGTAGTGGCGCACCTCCTTCTCCGTCAACGGCGAGAAGCCCCAGTTCTTCTCCCAGGCAGCGTTGTAGACGGTCAGGAAGCGATCGATCTCGGCCTCCATGTCGCGCTTGCGCATCGGTCGCACGGTGATCCCGTGCTTCGACTGGACGCGCTCGGCGACGGTCCAGATCGCCGGATGGACCTTGTCGCGCTGGGAGACGTTCAGCTCCCACATCAGCGTGTCCATCGCCTTCTCGAGCCCGACGCCCTCGAGCAGCCGCGGGTAGTACGGCTGCGTCCAGTTCGTGAGGATGATCGGCGGGCGCTCGAAGCCCTCGACGAGCACGCCGCACTCGTCGTTCATCGTGAAGTCGGCCGGGCCGACCATGCGGTCGCGCCCGCGTGCGCGCAGCCACGTCTCCGCCGCACGCAGCAGCGCCGCAGCCGCCTCGGGGTCGTCCTCGCACTCGAAGAAGCCGAACAGGCCCCAGTCGTTGCCCTGGAACTCGTTGAAGATGCGATCGACCTGCGCGGTGATGCGCCCGACCGCGCGTCCGTCGCGCCAGGCGAGGAAGTACTCCGCCTCGCCGTGCTCGAACCAGGGGTTCTTCGTGCGGTCGAGGAACTGACGGCGCTCGGAGATCAGCGGCGGAACCCAGTTGCGCTCGCTACGATAAAGCCGCCAGGGCAGCTTGATGAACGTCGTGAGGTCGCGCTTGGTTGCGACCGGCCGTACGTCGAGTCCCATTCGCGGCGCACACTATATGCCCACCACGATCGACGTCTTCAGCAAGGCCCGCACGCACGAGCGCGTCCTGCAGCTCAAGGCCGCGCGCGAGATCGACGCGGTCCCGTATTTCCGCAGGCTGGAGTCGGCGGCCGCGCCGATCGTGGAGATGGAGGGCCGGCGCCGGATCATGCTCGGCTCGAACAACTACCTCGGGCTGACGAACGACGAGCGCGTCGTGCGAGGCGGCGCTCGACGCGGTCCACCGCTACGGCACCGGCGTGACCGGCAGCCGCCTGCTGAACGGCACGCTCGACCTGCACCTCGAGCTGGAGTCCGAGCTGGCCGACTGGCTCGGCACCGAGGACGCGATCGTCTACACGACCGGCCACCAGGCGAACCTCGGCGCGCTCGGGACGATCCTCGGCCCGGGCGACACGGTGATCGCCGACTCCGGCGACCACGCCTCGATCCTCGACGGCGTGCTGCTCTCGCGCGCGAAGCTGCGCGCCTTCCGCCACAACCGCCTCGACCTGCTCGAGAAGCGCCTGCAGCAGGCGCAGAGCGACGGCGGCGGGATCCTCGTCGTCGTCGACGGCGTCTTCTCGATGGAGGGCGACGTCGCGCCGCTGGTGGAGATCGCCGACCTCTGTCGGCCGCTACGGAGCGCGGCTGATGGTCGACGAGGCGCATGGCCTCGGCGTGCTCGGCGCGCGCGGCGCCGGCGCCTGCGAGCTGCTCGGCGTCGAGGACCGCGTCGACCTGCGGATGGCGACCTTCTCGAAGTCGCTCGCCTCCTGCGGCGGCGTGATCGCCGGCCCGGCCGACGTCGTCGACTTCCTGCGGATCCAGTCGCGGCCGTTCCTCTTCACCGCCTCGGGCGTGCCGGCCGCGGTCGGCGCGGCGCTCGCCGCGGTCGCGCATCTGCCGCTCGGACGAGGGCCGCGAGCTGTTCGCGCGCGTGCTCGCGAACGGCGAGTACCTCAACGCGGGGCTGCGCAACCTCGGCTTGCACGTCGTCGACCCGATGGCGATGCCGGACGGCTCGGAGGTCGCGACGCCGATCGTGCCGGTGCTCGTCGCCGACGACTGGAAGGCAGCGCTGCTGTGGAAGGCGCTCTACGAGGAGGGCGTCTACGTCAACGTCGCGCTCCACCCCGCCGTGCCGCCCGGCGGGGCGCTGCTGCGCACGAGCGTGATGGCGACGCACGACGTCGCGACGCTCGACGAGGCGCTCGACGCGTTCGCACGCGTGAAGCGCGCCTTCGAGGCAGAGCACGGTCCGCTGCCTTCGCCGGCATGATCGTCTGAAAAACGGTGACGGCCGCGGAAAAGGCCGCTCCTAGCGCATGAAGCGGACGGTTGGCCATTGACCCGCGCGTGTCCACTCGCATAGCTTCCGTGGTGGTCGTCGGACGGGCTCAGGCAGGGGTCCGACAAGCCCGGGAACGACGACTCGACAGGCGTCCGTTCCCCCCAAGCCTCGGACGCAGGTCGGCTATCTCGTATGGGGCAGGGAGAAAGAGTGCAGATGGACGGCTTCTCGACGTTGTCCTCCGGGCCACAGCACCTGCGTGCTCTCGAGCGCGCAAACCGGGTACGCCTCGCGCGTGCCGAACTGAAGCGCCGGATCGCGGAGGGCGAGCTCTTCGCGTCCGAGGTGATCCTCGAGTCCCCCTGGGAAGCGAGCAGCATGGCGATCGGCGACGTGCTGATGAGTCAGCGTCGCTGGGGCTCCACGCGATGCCGCAAGTTCCTCGCGATGTTCCAGATCACCGAGACGAAGACCGTCGGGTCCCTCACCGACCGTCAGCGCCACGCCCTCGCTGCGCAGCTCGACGCGCACGCGACGGTCGAACGTGCCGCCTGTCGGTTCGAGACCCGCGTCCTCGTCACTGCTTGACTGCTGCGGCGCGCCCGCTGCCCGGTTGGCCCCGGGACGCGGACGCGCCGCAGCTCGACATCCCGGCTCGCCCTCCGCGCCGGTCAGCGCAACCCGGTCAGCGCCCTCCGCGCCGGGTCAGCGCACGCGGAAGCCGAAGCCGCCCGAGCGACGCTTGAAGAGCGTGCGCCACGCGAGGAACGAGACGGCGAAGACGCCGGCGCCGACGGGCAGCAGCGTCGTGCGCCCGACGTCGAGGTAGAACAGCACCGCGAGCGTCGCGACAGCGAGCGCGCCCGACAGCACGAGCGTGTGCGAGCGATAGCCGCCGAGGTGCTCGCGGATCGCGACCTCCAGCCCGGCGACCGAGCCGAGCAGGGCAGCAGCCGTCAGCAATGCAGCTCCGCCGCGGCCGCCGCGCACGATGCCCCAGACGCCGAGCACGATCGCCGGCGAGCGCGGACAGCTCGACGAGCGGGAAGCGCCCCACGGCGGGGGCGGCGCGTCGTCGCGGCGGCTGCGGCGCGCTGCGGCGGTGAGCGGCGCCGGCTTCGCGCGCGCGGCGCCGTCGCGGCGCGGGCGTGCGCGCGCGGTGCTGGCGCGGTCGTGCGCTTGCGGCTGCGGCGGCCCATGGTCTCGTCGCTCGTCCTCGGTCGGGTCAGGGTCGCTCGAGGCGGCCCTAGGCTAGGGGACATCCGGAGGACAGCTTGACCTGCCACCAGCCCATCAGCATGCCGATCAGCCCGAGCCGCGGCCGGACGTGCCAGACGCCGCAGCCGGGCTCGCCGATGTCGGCCTGCAGGACGCGCACGAAGCGGTGACGGGCGGGGTCGCGCAGCATCCGCTCCAGCAGCTCGCGCTGGCGCGCCTCGCGCTCGGCGCGCGCGGCGAGCGCTTCGCGGACCTCGTGGAGACGCTCGGCGAGGTCGTCGCGGATCTGCTCCAGCTCGCCGATCCCGAGCAGGCGCGGACCCGCCGTGCTCCCCGATCGACCAGGCGATCTCGTCGCGCGGCGAGGCATGGCCGGCGAGCGAGGCGAGCTCGATCTCGAGCTTCGCGATCTGTGCCGCGCAGGGTGCGCCGTGCCGGCGCCTCGTCGAGCCGCCGGGGCCGGTGCACTGCGGGACGCTGCGCGATCACCACCAACCGTCTGCCTTCTATCGGATCGGCCAAGTCTATCGCCGTCGCGACGCGTCGGGGAGGCCTGCGGCGCCGCGACGTCAGCTTGCCTGCAGCGCCTCGACGCAGGTCCACAGCGCCTCCTCGACGCGCTACGCCGAGACGCCGTCGACGCGCACCGCGAACAGCACGAGCGCAGTCGTGCGCACGCGTGACGACGACGCCTGGCGCGAGCTCGCCGAACAGCGGCGCGAGCGGCGCGCGTGCGTCGGCGACGACGATCCGGCCGGCGGGCAGCGGCAGGCCGTCCTCGCTGCCGCCGAGGCGCTCCTCCCGCTCGCGTCAGCCGCAGCTCGAGCGGCCCGTCGACGGCCGCCGCGTCGAGCGCCCACAGCGGCACGCCCGTCTCGACGAGCGCGATCGTGAGCGCGTCGTCGAGCCGGCTCTGCGACGCGAAGCCGCCATGCACGAGCCGCTCGACGACTGCCGCCTCGATCGGCACGCGCGTCGTGTCGGGGTCGAGGCCGACGTGACGGAAGAAGACGCGGTAGGCGTGCGGGATCGGCTGCTGGCGCAGCGACGAGCGCGTCGGCGCCGCGGAAGCGGTTCGCGAGCACGTCGAGGTGCTCGCGCACGCCCTGCGGGCTGCGGGCGCCGAGCTTCGGCGGGGCGGCCACGGCGAGCGAGACGAGGCCGAGGCTCGGGAACTCCGCGCGCAGCTGCTCCGCGACCCAGCATTCCTGCGGCGCCGGCTCGCTCATCCGCCGCTCCCGGCCGGCGGCCGAGCCGCGCCCGTCGCGGGGGCGGGCCCCGCGAGCAGTGCGCGCACGCGCGTCGCGAGCCGTGCCGGCGTCGCAACCTGACTCCCGAGCGTCGTCGCGCGCACGACTCCCCCACGCGCGGCGAACACGACCGTCGGGCAGATCGCGACGCCATAGACGTTGGCGACGGCGCCGTCGCGGTCCTGCGCGACCGGGAAGCGCCAGCCGTGCTGATGCACGAGCTTGCGCAGGTCGTTGCGGTCGCCGCGGATCGCGACGGCCGCGAAGCCGACCTGCGGGAAGCGCTGCGCGACCGCCTGCATCGTGTCCAGCTGGCGCACGCACTCGCCGGCGCCGGTCGTCAGGAAGCGCGAGCACGAGCGGGCCGCGCCGCTCGAGCGTGCAGACGTTGAGCGCGCGCGGGTCGGTCACCGCGCAGGCTGGCTTCGCGCCGGCGGTGCCCTCGTTGCGACGCGTCGGCGACGTTCGCGTCGCCGACGAGGTCGCTGACCGCGAGCGGCGCGGCGAACGGCGGCAGGTGGCTGCCGGGCGCCGGTCCCCGCGAGCCGGGCCCGCTCGTGCTGAGCGTGTTGTAGGTGATGTAGGCGAGCACCATCAACGCGACCACGCCGACGATCCAGCCCGAGCGGTTCGCCGGCGACCACGACGACGATCGTGCCGGCCGCTGCCTGCGCGGCCCGCCTGCCGGCGGCGCGCTCACGCGACCGGCGCCGGCGGGTGCGGCGCCGGGTGGCGCTGCGTGCGCCGGCCGCGCCGCAGCGCGATCCGGCCGCGGCACGCCGCCGCTCGGCCAGCACGAGCACGGACGGCAGCACGACGAGCACGCCGAGCAGCGAGACGGTCAGGTCCACGACCGTGACGATGCCGAAGTCGCGCAGCATGCGGATGTCGGAGAACGCGAGCACGCCGAAGCCGGCGATCGCGGTCACGCCGGAGGCGAGCACGGCGCGGCCGGTCGAGCGGTAGGTGCGCGCGAGCGCGGCGGCCAGCTCGTGGCCGGCAGCGCGCTCCTGGCGGAAGCGCTCCGACAGCAGCACGCTGAACTCGGTCGAGATCGCGATCACGAGCGCGCCGAGCGTCGCCGACATCGGGTTGAGCGGCACGCGCGTCGCGTACAGCACGAGCGCCGACCAGCCGGTCGCGAGCGCGATCGGCACGAGCGGGACGAGCGCCCGCTCGGCGCGCCGGAAGACCGCGAGCAGCACGAGCCCGACGGCGAGCAGGCCGGCGAGCGAGGCGTCAGCAGCCGCCGCCACGACGAGGACAGGTCGGCGTTCGCCTGCGCGGCGATCACCGGCAGGCCGCCGAGCTGCGCGCTGACGCCGTCCGGCGGGTGCAGCTCGGCGCGCATCGCGTCGATCACGCGCTGCTGCTCGTCGAGCGCCATCAGGCGGATCCCGAACGCGAGCGTCGCGGCATCGCGGCCGCGCGTCAGCACGCCGGCGGAGAAGTACGGCGGCACGGAGGCGAGCAGCGTGTCGATCGCGCTTCGCGCTCGTCGCGCTCGTGCCCTGGAACAGGTCCGGCAGCGAGAACGCCGGGCAGAGCGTCGCGGTCGCGGCAGCCCTTCGCCTCGGCGTAGCCGAAGTGGCTAAGGACACGCTGCTGGTAGTCGCTCATCCAGCGCACGACGCGCGGGCTGGCGACGTCCTTGCCGCGCACGAGCACGTCGATCTCGCCGGAGGAGTCGGTCGCGTCCTGCAGCGTCGTTGAGGTCGCGCAGCGCCGGCAGGTTCGGCCGGGACGAGCCGCTGCACGTCGGAGACGACGTGCGTCTGCGTGTCGGCGGTCCAGCCGAGCGCGGCGAGCGCGAAGGCGACGGCGAGCACGCGGCCGGGGCGGCGCAGGGAGGCGGCGAGGATGCGCGAGGCGACGCGACGGCGGCGGTGACGCGCCCGAGCGCGCGCAACGGTGCCGCGCGGGCGAGCGTCGCGTCCGGCGCCGGCGAGCAGCTCGCGCGCGCCGAGTGCCGCCGCGCTGCCCGCCCCCGCGACCGAGCGCCCCACGGCAGCGAGCCGGGCGGCCGCGGCAGCGACGCCCCGCGGCGACCGCGCGGAGCCGCCCGCGGTGCGCGGTGGCCGCCCGACGAGCGCGAGCGCGGCCGAGCCTGCAGTCAGCGCGCAGAGCGAACGCGAGCGCGATCCCGACGACCAGCAGCAGCCCGAAGCCGCGCACCATCGGCACCGGCGAGAGCAGCAGCACGAGGAAGCCGGCTGCCGGTCGCGAGCGCCGCGGTCGCGATCGTCGGCGCGCCGACGCAGGCCGCGGCGCGCACCGCGTCGGCGCCTTGCTTGCCGCGGGCGTGCTGCTCCTCGACGCGCGACTGGAACTGGATCGCGTAGTCGACCGCGAGGCCGATCAGCACCGGCAGCACGGCGATCGAGGCCATCGTGAGCGACGGCGCCGACGAGCGCCATCAGCGCCGAACGTGAGGCCGGCGGCGGCGAGCGCGACGAGCAGCGGCAGCAGCCGCAGGCGCGCACGGAAGACGAGCAGCAGCGCGAGCGCCATCGCGATCACCGCGGCGATCAGCAGCACGCCGATCCCGCCCGTGACGGCGCTCGCGAGATCGCTCGCGACGACCGGCACGCCGCTGACGACGTAGCTGCCGCCGTGCTTGGAGGCGAACAGCGGCATCCGCACTGCGGCGCGGATCAGCGCGATCGCGTGCGTGCGCTGCGCCGTCGTGAGGTCGGGCCGCAGCCGCACCTGGATCAGTGCTGCGTCGCGACTCGGGAAGAGGTAGGCGAAGCGTGCCTTCGGCACGTCGGCTCCGCGCGCCGGGTCGAAGACGATCTGGATCGATGAACGGCTTGCTGTCGATCTGCGGGATCCCCTGGATGCCGGAGCTGAGCGCGAGGCGCTCGAGGTCCGTCTGTCGCCTGCTGCGGCGCCGTGCGCGCGGGCCGCGGCGGCCGCCTGCTGCTGGGCCGCCGCGTCGAGGCCCTGCTGCTTCGCCTGGCGCGGCCGCGGCGGTCGCTGCCTGGTCGACGGACTTGCCGGCGCGCCTGCAGCTCGCCTGGATCGCCTGTCTGCACGGTGCTGACCGACTCGTTGAGGAACGTGCCGGGGCCGTAGACGATGCTGCGCGGGCTTGAGCTTGGCGAGGCCGGCGCAGGGGCTGCTCGTCGCCGCCGTACGGCTTGCGCGCCCTTCGGCACGTTGCCGCCGAGGCAGCCCTCCAGCCGGATCGTGCGGCCGAGGTCAGTCGGTCAGCACGAGCTGCGTGACGCGGCTCGCGGATCAGCACGACGACTGCGTCGTCGCCGAAGCGGCTGTGCAGCGCGTCGGTCGCCTTGAATGCGGCCGACGAGCGGCTCGCGAGCGTGTCGGTGCCGGTGCTCGGCTCGAGCCCGAGCGCGAGCAGCCCCGCCGCGCGAGCGCGAGCGCGCCGACGATCAGCAGCACCGCGACGGGCCGGCCTGCGGCGGCCCGCGCGACGCGCTCGAGGCGGTCCCGCATCCGCATGGTCAAGCGGAGTCGACGCCAGCGGAGACGGCGAGGCGCGCGATCACGGCGACGCGTTCGCCCCCGGCGGCTTGCGCGACCACGTGCGGGTAGTCGGTGCCGTAGCCGGGCGTCGGCGCCCTGGGCGCGGCAGGCGGGCGCGGGGACGTTCGCGGGGTCGTTGCGGAAGGCGAAGTGGAGGATCAGCTCGCGGCCGAATCCGGCGTCAGGCCGCCGACGATCTCCGCGAAGGTTCGGTCGGCAGGTTCGGCACCGGCCGCGGCCCGCTCGCGCACTGGCGGTTCTCGAACACCGGCAGAGCCCGGTCTCGAGCGGCGTTCGAGCGCGCCGGGGAAGCGATAGGGGTTCGGCCGGTTCGTCGCGAGGCGCTGCGGGATAGATCGACAGGCCCTCCGGAGTCTGAGGACTGCGAGCGGTGCGCAGGTAGTGGATCGGAGCTGCCGGGCCCTCGAGGACGAACGCCTGCGTCGCCGCGACGATGTTGCCGACGAACCCGTCCAGCTCCGGCAGGTACTGCGCGATGTAGCCGAGGAACGGGTTGAGGCTGCGCGTGAACGGGTCGAGCTGGCCGAGCG
This sequence comes from uncultured Actinomycetes bacterium, assembly GCA_963715695.1. Classification (GTDB taxonomy): domain Bacteria; phylum Actinomycetota; class Thermoleophilia; order Solirubrobacterales; family Solirubrobacteraceae; genus Conexibacter. Next base: position 846,024 of record OY970266.1, read on the forward strand.
CCGGCCGCACGTCCGCGAGGAACCGGTCGGAACGCCGGCAGACCCGGTCTGCGCTGCGGTGATCAGCGGCCCGAGGTTGACGAAGAAGTCGCGGAACGGCGGCGCGAGGCGCCCGAGCGACTGCAGCGTCGGGCTCAGCTGGCGCGCGACCGGGCCGCAGCTGCGTGATGAGCGGGTCGTCTCGCGCGAGAAGCGGTTGAGCCGGTTCAGCGTCAGGACCGACTCGTGCTCGAACGTCGGGAACGCGCGGAACGTCGCCTGCGAGCTGCTGGTTGCGGTCGGCGATCGTGCCGAAGACCGTGTTCGAGTTGCGGATCAGGCTGGTCAGCTGGCTGCTGCGCTGCGCTGAGCGCGTCGAAGACGGTGCCGGTGTTGCGCACGAGCTGCTGGACGGCCTGGCTCTGCTGGTTCGAGCACGCGAGCAGCGTCGTTCGTGTCGCTCGGCGAACGGCGCGAGGTTGCCGAACGCGTTGTTGAGGTCCTGGCCCGCGCCCGCTGGATGCCGACGCGCGAGCGACTGCATCCAGATCTGGAAGGAGCGCGTCGTGAGCGGGTCGAGCGAGCGGAAGATCTCGTCGAGCTCGACCGTCTGCGTGACCTGCGAGACCGGGCAGCGGTGCCGTTCTCGGGCAGCAGGCCGTCGCGCTTGTTGCCCGGCGTCAGCTCGACGTACGTCTCGCCGAGCAGCGTCTTCTGACGCAGGATCGCGCGCGAGTCGCGCGGGATCGGCGCGTAGCGCTCGTCGAGCTGGATCGTCGCGTCGGTCGTGTCGCCGGGGCCGAGCGCGAGCTTGACGACCTTGCCGACGGGCACGCCGGAGATGCGCACGTCGGCCTGCTGGGCGAGCTGCGTCGCCTCGCCGAAGTGGACGTGGAAGCGGTAGCCCTTCGGCTTGAGCGGCAAGCCGCCGCCGAACGCGACCCACAGGTACAGGAGCAGGCCGAAGCAGGAGAGCGCGAAGCCCGCCATGACGAGGATGCGACCGAGTGTTGGTGCTTGCTTCTGCATCAGGGAGCCTCCGGAGCAGCTTGCTCGGAGGACAGAGGCCAGGCTTGGACTGCGTCGGCGCAGGCAAGTTCGTCAGCTGCGTGAGCAGCGAGAGGCCAGCGCTGGCAGTGCGTGTCAATGGTCCGCAGAGGCGTTCAGCGCCGCGAAGCCGTTGCAGTCCGATCGCCGAGCAGACCGCGACGGATCGCGCCCGATTGCGTCCTGCGAGCCGAGAAGACCGAGTTCGTGATGTGGTTGAGCCATGCAAGGTAGAAGAGGTAGCCCTCGCTCTTGCCGGGCGGGTTGTACGCGAGCGCGTTGAGGAACGCGTTCAGCACGCCGAAGCGTCGTCGTCAGGTTCGGCGTCGCGGCTGCGAGGTTCGGCGGCCGCCGGCCGCAGCGTCTTGACGACGGGCGTCGCGGCACGCGTGAACGGCCGCATCTGGTTCTTGATGATCGGCGTCGTCTCGCGCAGGAACGGCCGCGTCGCGACGAGCGCCGGCCCGAGCGACTGCGCGCAACGGCTGCAGCGCGCTGAGCGCCGGCCCGGCCTGGTCGGCGAACGCCTTCGTCTTCACGAGCGCCGCGTCGGTCGTCGCGCAGCGCGGACGGCAGCAGCGGCGATCGTCTGCTGCAGGTTCGCGCTCCTGGTTGGCGAAGTGCTGGAAGACCGCGTTCGAGCTGTCGACGAATGTCGCCGAGCTGACTGGTCGCGCGCGGCGAGCGCCTGCGATGAAGATGCCGAAGTTGCGGATCGAGCGCTGGATGTACTGCGGCGCCGCGACACGAGCAGGCTCGTGAGCTTCGCGGTGTCCTGCGCGGTCGGCTCGAAGCGGCGGAAGACCTGCGCGAGGTCGCCGCCCTGCCCGGTGAGGCCCTCGCCGCGCCGTTGCAGCAGCAGCTGCAGGTAGGTGCGCGTGTCGGAGTCGAGCACGGCGAGGATCTCGTCGAGGTTCACGTCCGGCTGCGTGTTCGCGACGGGCACGGTGTAGCCGTCCTTCACCGGCTGACCGCCCGCCGGCGTGCCCGGGTCCAGCTCGACGACCATGTCCTTCAGGCCGGTCTTCGGGCGCAGCAGCATCGTCGCGTTCGGATAGATGTGGTCGTACTTCGTCTTGACCTGCATCGTCACGATCGCGCGGCCGTCGACGAGGTCGACGTTCGTGATCTCGCCGACCTGCACGCCGGCGATGTCGACCGTCTGCCCCTGGCCCGGCGTGATCGCCTGCGCTGTCGAGAACTCGCCCTTGAGCGTGAAGAACGACTTGCCGAAGACCGGCACCCAGCCGGGCAGGTTGATGCGCTGGTGCGCGAGCACGTAGACGCCGACGAAGGCAGCGACGAGCACGAGCGCGACGATCGCGACGAAGTCCCGCAGGTGCTTGCGGATCGCGGTCCTCACGGCGTGGCTCCCGTCGCGTCGTGCCGGCGCGGCCGAGACCAGCCGGGCTGGGATCGGCGGTGGAGCGGGGCCGTGCTCGGCAGGCGCCGCGTCCGGGACCAGCCTGCGACCCGTTCACGTCCGGCAGAGTGCTGGCGGAAGCACGGGAAGCGTCGGGTTTACGGGCGGCTGTTTCGTAGGGTAGATCGGGCTCGTGCCCAGCGGCTGGAACGTTGGCGTTGCCAACGAGCACGCCGCGCTGCTGCTGCGACGTGCCGAGCTTGACGAGCTGTGACCCGCCACCGAGCGCGCCGCGGATGTAGCTGCCGTTGCCGTCAAAGCTCTCGCCCTCGCCGGCTGAGCCCGACCATCCCCTCCCAGAACTCCTTGTAGTTCTCGACGATGCTGCCGTCGGGCCGGCGGTTCGTGAGCGCCCCGTCCTTCACGCCGATGTTGCCGGCCGGAATGATCGTGTTCGAGAAGCAGCGGTCGGCCGCGTCGAGCTGCGGCAAGAACTTGATCGAGCTGCTCGTGAGCGCGGCGAGGTCTGCCGTCGCCGGCTGGAGCTGCGTCGAGCAGGCCCTGCAGCTCGTTCGGCGACAGCAGCGCGCGCGTCTGCGCGATCCACGGGAATGCAGCGTCGACCGTCGCCGGCGTCTCGCGCACGCCCGGCAGGATCTCACGCGCGAACGCGCGCGTCGGCGGGAACGAGGCGTCGAGGCTCATGAACGCGGCCCGTGCGTGCGTGACCGTCGGCCCGAGCAGCCCGACAGCCGTCGAGAGCGCGGTGCTCTGCGCGGCGAACGCAGCCGGCCGTCGTGTTGAAGTTGACGATCAGCCCCTGCAGCTGGCGCTCGTGGCTGCGCAGCGCGCTGGTCAGCTTCGCGATCGACCCGATCGTGCGCGAGAGATCGTGCGGCTCGACGCCGAGCAGCGCGCTGTTGACGAGCGCGGTGCCCTGCAGCGCCTGTGCCGAGTAGTCGTACGTCTTGTTGAGCGCCTGCGCGCCGCGTCAGGCCCTTGACCTGCGGCGGCAGCGTCGCGTTCTGCTGCGGCAGTCGGCTTCGAGTTGAGCGCCTTGCCGTACTCGTCGAGCAGGTGCTGGAGGTCGGCGCGCGAGTCCGACTGCAGCGCAGTGAACAGCTCGTCGAGCTGCACGGGCGTCGCGGTCTGCGTCGACACCGATCGTGCCGCCTTCGGCGACCGTCGGTGCCGACGGCGAGCCCGGCTTGAGGTCGACGAAGAAGTTGCCCTCCAGGAAGATGCGCGGCCGGATCTTCAGCGTCGCGTCCTTGTGGATCGGCAGGCCGGCGTCGTAGATCTCCATCGTCACGTCGGAGAGGTTCGTGTGCCGGTAGCGCCCGACGTCGACGACCTTGCCGACGTTGACGCCGGCGATGCGCACAGGCGAGCCGGGGCGCAGGTTGTTCGAGGACTGGAAGACCGCGTGGACGCGGTAGCCGTGCGTGAACGGGATGTGCTTCGTGAAGGCGAAGTACACGGCGATCAAGACGAGCACGAGCGCGAGCAGGCCGACGCGGAAGCGACTCCAGGGCTGGCGCTGGCCGGGTGCGGTGCGTTCGGCGTGTGCGTGCGGTCGTGCCATCAGTCGTTGAGCTTTGCTGGAACGGTCGCCGGTCTTGGTCGGCGTCTGGCCAGGCGGATTGCCGACCACCGTCTGTGCCGATGACGTACTTCTCGTTGCCGGCCAGCAGACGCTGTCCCTGCCCTGGCGCACCGACGAGCGGATACGGGTTCGCGTGCAGGTGGTTGTTGCGAGTCGGTCGGGACGCGGTCCGTTCGCAGGCGCGGACGCCGGACCGACCTCGCTGTTCGGACCGAGCGGCGGCGCCGATCGACGATGGCGCGCAGCCAGCTTGCCTTGGCCGCCGGTGTCACCGTCGCTCATCGATGCTCGCGGCGTTGCTCAGCAGCAGCGCCAAGGTAGCTGCAGTTGATCTGCGCGCCGGCGAGGTTCGTCGACCGTCGGCGACAGCTCCTGGACCGTGCCGAGCAGGCCGTGGATGCCGAGCGGCACCTGCGGGTCCTGCGCGAACGCCTGCAGCGATCTGCAGCGTCGCGCCAGCTCGTTGTTGAGCGAGGCGGCGCGCTGGACCTGCGTCGTGCCGACCGTGAAGGCGCTCGCGAGCAGCGGGCCCGGAGGTGCGCAGCGCGGCGGCGCCGGGCTGCAGGTCGCTGGAAGAAGCCGGCCGCGTTCGCGAGGAACGGCCGCTGGATCGGGAACGAGCGGATCGCCGCGTCGAGCGCCGCCGGGCCGCCGCTGATCGTGTCCTGCAGGTACGGGACGGCGACCGAGTCGAACGCGTCGAACGTCGTCGCGAGGTTGCGGAACAGCGAGCCGCTGCTGCTCGGCGACCGGCGCGACGGCGGCGGCCGTCTGCTCGAGCGCACTGGAAGAAGCGCGCGAGCCCGGTCTGCGGGTCGGCGAGGTTGCGCAGCGACAGGGATCGAGGTTCTTCGTCAGCGGGTCGAGCGCGACGATCGCCGTCGTTGAGGTCGCTGCCGCGGCCGGCGAGCGCGTCGCCGAACTCGTCGCAGGTTGACCTGGTTCGCGTCGCGCGTCGGCTTGTCGAACATGTTGAAGAAGTCGTCGAACTCGACCGGCTCTCGGCGTCGCGTTGCTGAGCGGGAGCGTCCGCCCTCCGTGAAGCCCGTCGTCGAGTGCCCGCGCGTGACCTCGATGTACTTGATGCCGAGCGCCGAGCGCGGGCGCACGATGAGCGTCGAGTCGACTCGGCAGCGGCTTGACGGTCGTCTGCGAGCTTCATCGTGCAGCTTCGCCGTGACGGTGCCGTTCTTGTGCGTGACGGGCTCGATCTTGTCGATGATCCCGACGCGGTCGCCGCCGATCCGCACCTCGTTGCCGGTCACGAGGTTCGCCGCGTCGGGCAGCTGCGCCGCAGAGCTGGTAGGTCGGCACGAACGGCAGGCCGTTGTTCGCGTTGTAGGCAAGGAAGACGGCGACGATCACGACGAGCACCGTCGCCGCGCCGATCAGCACGGGGTTTGCGGCCACGGATGTGCTGCGCCGGTTCATCGCTCGCCGCTCGTTCCCGAGCAGGTAGCTGAGCAGGCCGCTGCCGGTGGGCGTCGCACGCGTGCTGCACCGCGTGAATCGTGTCGCAGACGACGGACAGCGTCGGCGGCACCGCGAGCTGCAGCCGGCGGCGGTGACGCCGCATCGACGGCGGCGCGTGCGTGCTCGGCGGCGTGCCGACGCCGACGCAGCGCTGCCGCTGTCGGTCGAGACGTCGCGTCGCAAGCCCCGTTCGGTTTCACGCGCGTAGCGCGTGCAGCTGGCGGCGAGGAACAGGAACGTCCGCAGGTAGTGACCGACGGAGTCGAAGCCGTTCGTGGCCCCCGTCGTGAAGAGGATCACATCGAGCAGTCGCTCGATCCCGTGCTGCCTCTGCAGGCTCGTCAGCGCCGCGCGCGAGCGTTCTCGCGAGCGGCTTCGCCTCGGCCGCGAACGCCGCGATGTCGCTGATGACCGGCTGCGAGGCCGGCAGGGCCTTGCTGCCGACGTCGCGAGGTTGCCGAGCGTGCGGAAGGTCGGCAGCGCCGCCGTGCTGAACGGGCCGAGCTGCTCGAAGATGCGTGTTGACCGACGGCGCCGCCGCGCGCAGGTCGGTCGAAGACCGGCGTGCGGCGCTGCCGGCGAACTCGCCGAGCCGGCTGCGCGTCGGCGTGAGCTGCGCAGGAAGGCCGGGAACTTCTGCGAAGTTCTGCTCGAGCGCGTCGCCGCGCGCGGCGGTCGCGGTCGCCGTCGCGCCGGCCTTGTCGATGAAGTCGCTGATCGACTGCGCTCTGGCGCGCGAGCGGCGCGAGCGCGGCGTCCGAGTCGTCGCGAGGTTCGCGAGCACGCGGTTCTGGCTCGCGAGGATCGCCAGCACGCGGTCGAACTGCGCGAGCGCCGGGTCGGCGCGGCGGATCACCGCGCGCAGCTGCTGTGCCGTTGCCGGCGAGACCGACGCCGAGCTCGTTGAGGATGATCGAGAAGCGCTGGCGCTCTGGCACGCGCATGATGTCGTTCAGCAGGTCGATGTCGACCGGCGAGGAGGTGTTCGCCAGCGGCAGCAGGTACTGCCCGCTGCCGTCGACCGCGCTTGATCTTCCGCAGCGCCGGCGGCAGCTGCGCGTTCGCGTCGTGCGGCTGCGTCGGCTTGCAGGCGACGAACTTCTCGCCGATCAGCGACTGCAGCTGGATCGTGCAGGTCGCGTCCTGCTTGAAGTCCTGGAAGGCGGGGTCGTCGATCCGCAGCACGATCACTGCCTTGCGTCGCCTGTGACGTCGAGCGAGTCGACCGCGCCGACCTTCACGCCGGCGACCTTCACGTCCTCGCCAGGCACGACGAAGCTCGCGTTGTCGAAGATCGCGCGCACGAGGTACGGCGAGCCGCCGTTGCCGGAGGCGCCGATGCTGAGCACGACCACGACGAGCACGGTCACGATCACCGCGAGGATCGCGAGCGAGCGCTTCAGGGATCCGGAGGCGGACGTCATGGGCCGGGGGGCACGTCGCTCGGGTTGCAGTCGAAGCCAGACGGTGCAAACGGGTTCGAGCCGTCGGGACGCGGTTGGCTGGCGGCGCCTGGGCAGCGACGCAGGTGGCCGCTGCTGAGCCCGGCAAGCCGCTGCGACGGACCGACCGGCTGCAAGGACGAGCTTCCGTCGCCGTTCTGCTGGAACTCGAAGGCGCCCGACAGGCGGCATGACGCGCGCGTAATGGCCGTTGGCGTCGTAGTTCGCCGCACCCTGTCCGAAGTCGCGGAACCAGCCGACGAAGTCCGGCGAGTACGGCCGCAGGAAGTCGATCACCGGCTGGCCGGCCTTGCATCGCCACGATCGCGCGCTTGAACGTCGGGCTGCCGATCCGCTGCAGCGTCGGCAGCTGCTGCACGATGTCGGTCGCGTCGTTGCTCGCGCCCGACTGGTGGACGAGCTTGCTGAAGCTCGTGAACGTCGGCGTCGCCTCGTCGACGAGCGGGCGGAAGTCCTGGAAGAAGCGCGCGAGGTTCTTCGTCGCCGGCTTCGAGGCGTTCACGAGCGGGTCGAGGTCGTCGAGCGTCGAGCGCAGGTCGACGAACGTCGAGCTGCCCTGGCGCAGCGTGTCCGGGCAGCACGCCGAGCGCCTGCGAGAGCGACGCGTTCTGGCTCGCGATCGCGCCCATCATCGTGTTGAGGTTGCTGACCAGCGAGGTCAGCTGCGGCGCCTTCTCGGCGATCGCGCCGGTGACGCTCGCCCCCGCGACGATCGCGCTGCGTCAGCGTCTGCTGGTCGCGGTTCAGCTCCTTCACGAGCTGGTCGGTCGTCGAGATCGCCGGGCTGAAGTACTTCGCCGACTCGTTCACCTGCGGGCCCTTGCCTGCGTACTGCGTCGCCGAGCCCTGGATCACGTTCTGCAGCCCGCGGCGCGTCTTCGGGTCGAGCGTGTTGAAGATCTGGTCGAGGTCGACGACGGAGGTCGTGTGCTCGACGCCGAGCTGCGCGCCGCTCGCCAGCGCCGGCGCGTTGTTGGGGCCGGGCGTGAGCGCGATGTAGCGGTTCGCGACGCCGGACAGCGACGTCAGGCGGATCGTCGCGCTCGTGCCCTCGTGCAGCGGAGCGAACGCCTCGTCCACGCTGATCTTGATCTCGGCCTGGTTGTCGTTCGTCAGCAGGATCTCGTCGACGCTGCCGACGCGCTGGCCGCCGACCTGCACGTCGTCGCCCTTCACGAGCTGACCCGCGTTCTGGAAGATGAGCGTGTATTGCTCGCCTCCGCCGCCGGACAGCAGCAGGATCGCGACAACCGCGATCACGGCGAGCAGCGCCGCGATGCCGGCGCCGCGGGCAATCGTCATCGGCGCCTCACTCCATCCCGAGCGGTCCGTCGGACTCCCCTGTGAGGAACTGCCGTACGAACGGGTTGTCCGACTCGAACAGCTCCTGCGCGGGGCCGGACTCCACGATCCGCCCGCGCCACAACACGGCGATGAACTCCGCCACCCGGCGCGCGCTCATGATGTCGTGCGTGATGACGATGTAGGTGCCCCCGTTCTCCGAGTGCACCTCCTTGATCAGCTCGCACAGCAGCGCGGTCCGGACCGGGTCGAGCCCGGAGTCGGGCTCGTCGAACAGCACGATGTCCGGGTCGAGCACGAGCGCGCGCGCGAAGCCGGCGCGCTTGCGCATGCCGCCGGACAGCTCGTTCGGCATCTTCTCGCCGGAGTCGCCGAGGCCGACCTCCTTCAAGCGCTTGCTGACGATGCTGAGGATCTCCTCCTCGCCCTTGTCGGTGTGCTGGCGCAGCGGGAAGGCGACGTTGTCGTAGAGGTTCATCGAGCCGAACAGCGCACCGTCCTGGAACAGGACGCCGAACTTCTTGCGCATGTCGAAGAGCTGCTCGTCCGGCATGTTCGGCACCGATTTGCCGTGCACGAGGATGTCGCCCTGGTCGGGGTAGAGCAGCCCCACCATGTGCTTGATGCAGACCGACTTGCCGGTGCCGGACGGGCCGAGGATCATCGAGATCCTGCCCTCGGGGATGTCGAGGTTCAGGCCCGTCAGCACCTTGTTGCGGCCGAACGCCTTGTGGACGTCGATGAACTGGATCGCGACCTCGACACCGTCGACCGCGTGGTGCGCCTCGCTGTGGAAGGCGAACTCGTCGTCCCCCGCGCGTCTGCCGGGCTCCGAGACGACCGACACGCGCGATCCTGCGCCAGGCTCATCCTCGACCTGAGGTTCAGGGATGGCCTCGAACACGTCGTGCCCGTCGGCATCCAGCGGCTCCAGGTCGCCCTCGAACCGATCGGGGACGGCAAACTCGTCGCGCAGCGGCTCGTCCTCGCCCGGCTGCCCTGTCTCGAAGTCGGAGCTGCTCACATCGACCTCCTGTCGGCGTGCGCGTCCATCAGCGGATGATGTTGATTTCGGGGTGGGTCGCCAGCAACGTCTGGGTGAAAACGTAGTTGAAGGCGAAGACGCCCATGAACGCTATGACGACCGCCTGGTTGACCGCACGGCCGACGCCCTCGGCCCCGCCGGACGCCGTCATGCCCTTGTAACAGCAGACAATCGCGATGATCGCCCCGAACAGCGTCGTCTTGAGGACCGATCCCCACAGGTCCGTCGTCGACGCGTTCGTGAAGAAGGTGGCCCAGAACGGCCCGAGCGGTGCACCGTTCACGAGCGTCGCGAGGATGCCGCCGAAGATCCCGAACAGCAGGGCGTAGATGTCGAACAGCCCGGTCACGAGCATCAACGCGAGGAAGCGCGGCACGACGAGGTTCTTGATCGGGTCGACGCCGAGCACCTGCAGCGCGTCGAGCTCCTCGCGGATCTTGCGCGCGCCCAAGTCGGCAGTGATCGCCGTCCCGGCGACGCCGGCGAGCACGATCGCCGTGACGAACGGGGCGAACTCGCGGATCGAGGCGAGCACGAAGAAGCCGCCGAGACGGTCGAGCGCGCCGAACAGCACGAGGAAGTTCGCCGCCTGCAGCCCTGGGGCTCCATAGCCGAAGGCCACGGTCGAGACGAGCAGCGGGAACCAGCAGAGCTTCAGCGCGAACAGGAACTGCGAGATGAACTCGCCGCCGTACGGATACGGCGGCCTGATGGCGGAGACGATCGTCTTGCCCGTCAGGATCATCATGTCGCCGACCTCCTCGAGGGCGTTCCTCGTGGGCAAGAACGCGCGGTCGGCGACTGCTCGGACCATCTCTCCTGTCCTCCTGTGGACATCCAAGAAGGCGCCTGAATGGCGCCCCCTGCAGGACAGGGTATGGCACGCCCGCGACGCATGCCAAACCCGAACTGTCACAAGAGACAGCTCGTTCTACATACCAATTGGACCAAGCCCGCCGCTCGCCCCCCTCTACCGGCGGAACGCGCAAGGGGGCCGTGCTATGTTCGCGCCGCTGTGCCGAGGCGAGCAGTGAGCTTCCAAGGAGCGATGGCGGCCACCACGGTCGTCGCGCTGGCGCTCGCCACCGGCTGTGGTGGCGGGGCCCGTCAAGACGCCAGCGAGCAGGTCGTGGCCTACTCCGTCGCCGTCCCGCGCGCGACCTTCCCAGCCCATCAGGATCTCGCCGAGCGCACGGCGATGAAGATCACCGTGCACAACACCGGCACGCGCACGATCCCCAACCTCGCGGCGACGATCGAGGCGAAGGGCAGCGGGACGACGGTCGAGGCGTTCGGCCTCCACAGCGAGGAGGGCGACGTGCAGTCGAGCTCCCGCCCCGTCTGGGTCGTCGACGTCGGCCCGTTCAACGGCGACACCGCGGTCCCGAACACGTGGGCGCTCGGCCGCCTGCGACCCGGCGTCACGAAGACCTTCACCTGGGAGGTCGTCGCCGTCCAGCCCGGCCACTACCGCCTCGGCTACCGCCTCTTCGGCAGCCTCACCGGCAAGTCGACGCTGCGCCTGAGCGGCGGCGGCGCACCCCACGGCAGCTTCACCGTCGACATCAGCCACACCCCCGCTCAGGTCCGTGTGACGAAGAGCGGCAAGATCGTTCGCGTCCCGACCGACTGACGGGACGCCCTCCCTTTGCAACGCACGAAGGCCCGTGGCGATCCCTCGCCACGGGCCCTCGCGCTGCACGGACCGGCGCCGCCCGTCATTACGGCGCCGAACCCGAGTGGGTGTGCTTCGGCGCCGCCGCTAGACGGCCGCCGCGGGGTCGGGATGGGCCTGGAGCGTCTCCTCACCGGACTCGCCGGTGCGGATCCGGTAGGCCTGCTCGACCGGCATCACGAAGACCTTGCCGTCGCCGACCGAGCCGGTGCGCGCGTGGCGCAGGATCGTGTCGACGATCGTCTGCACGTCGCCCGAAGCGACGACGCACTCGATCTTCACCTTCGGCCGCAGGTAGTTCGTCATCGACGACCCGCGGTACTGCTCGGTGATCCCCTTCTGCCGGCCGGAGCCCTTGACCTCCGCGATCGACATCGACGGGAAGCCCAGCTCGAGCAGCTCCATGCGGATCGGCTCGAACGCCTCGTGCCTGATGTACGCCACCACGAGCTTCATGCCGACACCCCCGCGGGGCTCGTGCTCGGCATCCGCGACGACGCAGCCGGCGAGGGCTGCAACGGCCCTGCTCCCACCAGCTCCGGCGCCGGGATGAACTGCTCCGGGTAGCCGTACATGCCGTGCTCGGAGATGTCGAGACCGGCGTCCTCCTCCTCGGCGCTGACGCGCAGGCCGTACGTCTTCTTGATCGCCCAGAAGAGCGAGTAGCTGCAGACGAAGACGAACGCGAACACGACCACGATCCCGAGCGCCTGGATCCCCAGCTGGTGGAACGAGCCGGTGTAGACGAGACCGGCCTTGCCGACCGCGTTGAACTTCGCCAGGTCCGGGTTCGTGAACAACCCGCACGCGAGCGTGCCCCAGATGCCGGCCATGCCGTGCGCGGAGAGCGCACCGACCGGGTCGTCGAGCTTGCGGTCGATCAGCAGCACCGAGCCGACGACGAGCACACCGGCGACGAGGCCGATGATGACTGCCGCCCACGGCATCACGTAGCCGGAGGGGGCGGTGATCGCGACGAGCGCGGCGATCGCCCCGTTGCCGGCCATGCCGATGTCGATCGTCTTCATCAGCAGCCGCGACATCACGATCGCGCCGAGCACGCCTGCACAGGCAGCGAGCTGCGTCGTCAGCACGACCTCGGTGAAGCGGCCGTCGAGCGCGTTGAGCGTCGAGCCCGGGTTGAAGCCGAACCAGCCGAGCCAGAGGATGAAGATCGACAGCCCGAACAACGGCATGTTGTGGCCCGGGATCGGTCGTGGCTTGCCGTCGGGCCCGTACTTTCCGCGCCGCGGCCCGAGGTGGAGCAAGACCGCGAGGGCACCGACGGCGCCGACGAGGTGGACTGCCGTCGAACCGGCGAAGTCCTGCATCCCGAGGTTCGACTGCAGCCAGCCACCGCCGAAGACCCAGTGCGAGGCGATCGGGTAGATCAAGCCGGCGAAGACGACCGCGTAGATCGCATAGACGCCGAACTTGATGCGCTCGAGCGTCGTGCCCCAGACGATTGCGAGCGAAACCGCGCAGAAGACGAACTGGAAGAACCACTTCGCCTCGACCGTCGCATCCGACAGCCCCATGATCGGGAACGCAGTCTGCGGATCGCCGAAGCCACGCAGGAAGTAGCCCGTGTGGCCGATCAGGTCACCCGAGCCGAACGCGAAGGCGAAACCGACCGCCCAGTACATGACCCCGGCGATCGAGAAGTTCATCAGCACCTTCGCGACGACGGTGCCTGCGTTCTTGCCACGCGAGAAGCCGATCTCGAGAAACGCGAAGCCGGCCTGCATGAACATCACGAGCACGCCCGCGACGATCACCCACATCGAGTTGATGCCCACCGAGAGCGGGACCGAGCCCGCCTTCGCGTCGAAGATGTCGGCCGATGCGACAGCCGGCGCCAGCAGCAGCGAGGCGAGCAGCGCCGAGAGCCCGACGCAAGCGATAGTCCTTCGTTTCATGGTCCCTCCACGGTTGACGGCTTGGCTGCCGAGTGTGGGCCAGGAGAGACGCCACGGCTTTGGCCTTCTGGCGAAAGATCGGCCGGTTGCTTTCGCCACCGGCCGCGGCGAGCGGCTCCGCCATGCGATCTGCCGGCTTATATTTGGACATGCGGATAGTGCTCGGCGACCTTCGCTGCCGTACGCTCGCTGCGCACGGAAACCACGAGTGCCACCGTCCCCACCCGCCCGCGGACGATGGAAAGGAACAGCCCGTCTATGCCCAAGATTCGCCAAGAGAACGTCATGGCCGCGCAGTGGTCGCCGAACGGCGCGACGCTCGGCGCACCCGACCTGACGAACACCGACAACCAGATCTACGGCGCGAACGTCTTCAGCCCCGCCGAGCAGCGTCAGCGGCTGCCGAAGCCGATCTACCGTCAGCTGCAGAGCACGCTCGAGCGCGGTGAGGCACTCGACAGCTCGCTCGCCGACGCAGTCGCGCTGGCGATGAAGGAGTGGGCGCTCGAGAAGGGCGCGACGCACTACGCGCACTGGTTTCAGCCACTGACGGGCTCGACGGCCGAGAAGCACGACTCGTTCTACACGCCGGTCGGCGACGGCACGGCGATCGCGGAGTTCTCCGGCAAGGAGCTGATCCAGGGCGAGCCCGACGCGTCCTCCTTCCCGACCGGCGGCATCCGCGCGACGTTCGAGGCGCGCGGCTACACGGCATGGGATCCGACGAGCCCGGCGTTCATCCTCGAGAACCCGAACGGCGCGCTGCTCTGCATCCCGACCGCGTTCGCGTCGTGGACGGGCGAGGCGCTCGACCACAAGATCCCGCTGCTGCGCTCGATGGGCGCGCTGTCGAAGTCGGCCGTGCGCGCGCTGCGGCTCCTGGGCGACGACGAGGTCCAGCGGATATTCACGACCGTCGGCCCCGAGCAGGAGTACTTCCTGATCGACGAGCAGTACTTCTTCGAACGGCCCGACCTCGTGACGACCGGCCGCACGCTGTTCGGCGCGAAGCCGCCGAAGGGTCACGAGCTCGACGACCACTACTTCGGCTCGATCCCCGAGCGCGTGCTCGCGTGCATGCTCGAGACCGAGCGCGAGCTGCAGAAGCTCGGCGTGCCGATCAAGACCCGCCACAACGAGGTGGCGCCGGCGCAGTACGAGCTTGCGCCGATGTTCGAGAACTCGAACGTCGGCTCCGACCATCAGCAGATCACGATGCAGGTGCTCGAGAACGTCGCGCGGCGCTACGGGCTCGTCTGCCTGCTGCACGAGAAGCCGTTCGCCGGCGTCAACGGCTCCGGCAAGCACAACAACTGGTCGATGGGCACGGACACGGGAGCCAACCTGCTCGAGCCCGGCGACACGCCGCACTCGAACCTCTCGTTCCTGTTCTTCTGCACCGCGGTGATCCAGGCCGTCGACAAGCACCAGGGCCTGCTGCGGGCGACCGCCGCGGGCCCCGGCCAGGACCACCGCCTCGGCGCGAACGAGGCCCCGCCGGCGATCATCTCGATCTTCCTCGGCAAGGAGCTGGCCGACGTCTACGAGGCGATCGAGCAGGGCGTCGCAGGCAAGGCGCAGGCCGGCTCGCTGCTCGGTCTCGGCACGGACGTGCTGCCGCCGCTGCCGATGCACGGCGGCGACCGCAACCGCACGAGCCCGTTCGCCTTCACCGGCAACAAGTTCGAGTTCCGTGCGGTCGGCTCGACGCAGTCGGTCGCGTTCCCGAACACCGTGCTGAACACGATCGTCGCGGAGGCCGTCGACGCGCTGTCGGACGAGCTCGAGGCGGCGATGAAGGGCGGCACCTCGCTGGAGGACGCACTGCGGCCGGTGCTGCAGAAGAGCTGGTCCGCCCACAAGCGGATCGTCTTCGACGGCGACGGCTACTCGGACGCGTGGCACAAGGAGGCCGAGGAGGAGCGCGGACTGCTGAACCTGCGCACGACGCCGGACGCCCTCCCCTACCTCGTGAAGCCGGAGACGATCAGCGTCTTCGAGAAGTACGAGGTGCTGAGCGAGCGCGAGCTCGATGCGCGCTACGAGGTCTTCACCGAGCAGTACGCGGTGCAGCTGAACATCGAGGCGGAGACTGCCGCGTCGATCGCCCGCACGATGCTGCTGCCGGCGGCGCTGCGCCATCTCGCGCTGCTGCGCTCGGCGGAGGTCGGCGACCTGATCCGCGAGAGCGAGACGCTGATCGGCGAGTTCGCCGCGAAGATCAAGGCGCTCGAGACGGTGAACCTCGCCGACAACCAGGAGGACGAGCCACCGGCGACGTGGGCGAAGTACATGCGCGACCGCGTCGTGCCCGCGATGAACGAGGTCCGCGAGGTGGCGGACACGCTCGAGAAGATCGTCGCCGACGACCTCTGGCCGCTGCCGAAGTACCACGAGATCCTCTTCATCAAGTAGGACCTCACTGCGGATGACATGCTTCGAAAGCCCCGCTACGGCGGGGCTTTCGTCGTCCGCGTGCGGCGTTCAGGGACTTGACCTCGCCGAGGCGAGCGCGGTGAGGTTTTCGTGCAGCGCACGCTCGTGCGCGACGACGCGGTCGCGCGCCTGGGCGTAGGCCGTGCGGTGCGTCGCGCGCGCCGCCGTCGCGAGCGCGGCGTAGGCATGACCGGTCTGCTCCAGCTGGTCGACGAGGCGTGGCAGGGCGCCGGGCGCGCCGACCGTCCCGCTCCTCCCGGCGCCTGCGGCAGCGCGCGCGTACGCGGCGGCGAGGCGGTCCGCAGCTGCGGCCTGCCGCCGCCCCGTCGTCGCGGCCGCCAGTGCACGGCGCGCTGTCGTGCGCTCCCGGTCGAGGCCCTCCACGACGCGCGCAAGCTCGCGCCGTGCCGCAGCGTCGCCACCGAGCGGTGCGGCCCGACCGGCGTGGAGGCGCAATGTCGTGAGGGCGGCGGAGCACCCCTCGCGCACCGAGGCGAGGGCGCCAGACGGGCCGAGGCAGGCGGCGACGACCGGGCGCTCGCCGTCCTCGAGCACGTACACGTCGGCGACGTTCTCGGCGTCGACCGCTACATCCCGGTAGCGCCACGCGTCGTGGTCGCCCAAGCGCACGGCCATGGGCACGGCGTCCGCCAGCTGTGCGAGCAGCGGCGCCGCCGCGCGCGTGACCACGAGCGCCGTCGCGCTCGACCGCCCAGGCGGATGGGCGACGAGCGCTGGAGTGCCGATCGCCGACGGGCCTTCGCCGGCCCCGGCGCGCAGCCAGCCTCGCGGCGCCTCGACGCTGAGACCGGCACCGGCGAGCGTCACCGCCGGCGGTGGGTCGGGCGCCGTGGTCGCCGACCCGGCCACGGCGCCGAGCGCCGCCACGACGAGCAGCACGGCGGCCGCGATCGCGATGGGGACGCGGCGAGGTCCCGGCCTCGTCCCTCGACGCACGACCGCCGCACGCGCGTCTCGCGCACGGACGCCTCGCGCATAGGCGCCTCGCGCTCGGGTCGCGCGCGGCGCGCTCGCGCCGCTGGGCCGCAGAGGGACCCCGATCGCGTCGCAGAGCGCCTCGACGAGCGCCGCCGGAGTCCCGTACCGCTCCGACGGTCTCTGGGCGAGGCCGCGGCGCAGCACCTGCTCGAGCCGCCGTGGGGGCAGCGCCGCCAGCGCAGGGCGCGCGCCGCCTGGTTCCCCCTCAGAACCGGCCCCGACCGGCTGCGGCCCGCGGATCGCGGAGGAGACGATCGACGCCAGCGCGTAGGTCATGCTCTCCGCGGTCGGACGGACGGCGCCCGGGTGCGCGGTGTGCGTGCCCCGCGCTCGGTCGGCGATCGCAGCCGCACGCTCGGGCGCTACGTGGTCGAGATCGACGCACGTGTGTGCGACCTTGCCGCCCGGCAGCCCGACGTCGGCGAGCAGCCGTGCCTGCTCGCGGACGAGCACGACGTCCGCGGGACTGATGTCGACAGGCGGCACGCCGGCGCGGGCGAGCGCGGCGAGTGCGGCCGTGACATCCGCGCACATCGCGACCGCCGCTGCGGGCGCCATCGGCTCGCGGGCGATCCGTTGTGACAGCGACTCGGCGTGCGAGCAGGCAAAGCTCAAGCGCGGCCAGATGTCCAGTCCGCTCTCGTCGATCGGGACCAGCCGCGAGTCGGCGACGTAGACCAGCTGGGAGGCCGCCCGCTCGAGCGTGTGCCATTCCTCCAGCGTCGGCAGACTTGGGTAGAGCCGCAGCAGCGTCTCGCCGCCGTCGTCGTCGTCTGCAAGCCACAGGCCCGCATCGCCGCGCACTGCCAGCAGCTCGCGCAGCCGGCGCGTGCCAAAGCGATGGCCGGTCGCGCTGAGCGCGCTGCCGGACGGCTGCCTGTTCGCGTGTTCCAGCACCGTCAGCCGGAGTCGTCGAACGTCTGGGGCGGTTTTGCCCGGGCTGGCGGGCGGGGCGTCGGAGTGGGTGCGGGCTGCGGGGCGGGTGCCGGGGCCGACACCTCCGGCGCGGAGGTGGTGACGGCGGGCGGCGGCTGCTCGACGACCGGCTGGGACTCGACGGGCTTGGGCCGCGGTCGCGGCACGATCAGCGCCGGCAGCGGGCTGACGCGGTGGAGCTCGCCGATCGGATCGTGCTCGAGCCGGATCGTCGTCGGCGACGCGGGTGCCGGCGCCGGCGGACCGTCGTGCGCGAGCGCATAGGCGCCGCCGAACACCGCGCTCGTGAGCACCGCGCACGTCACGACGGTCGCGAGGCTCAGACGATCGGGCATCGGCTGCCGCGGGTCGCCTTCGGCACGAGGCACTGGTCGACACGCCGAGGCGCCTTGCCGCGCACGATCGTGAAGCGCGTGTACTTGCCGATCCGATCGGCGCGCCAGACCCGCACCACGATCACGGTGCCGCTGCGATACGCGCGCGCGAGACCTCGGAAGGCGATCGCGTCCCGTCTGCCCACCGTCCCGGCAGCGTGCAGGACGCGGCATCGCCGAGACGCGTGTCGCTTCTTGCTGCAGGCCGGGCTGACGGTGACCCGCACGAGCGCGCCGCGCGGGGCACGCACCGAGAGCAGTCTGATGCGCGCCCCGTGACGGGTCAGCGTGCCTGAGATCCGCACCAGCGGGAACGGGCTCAGCAGCCGTGGCTTGGAGGGCGTGGGCGTCACAGAAGGCTTGGAAGTGGGTTTCGGGCTCACGGGCGTGGGCGCCTGCGGAGCGGTGCCGACCGTGAACGCGCGCGTGGCGGTCTTCTCGTTGCCCGCCGCATCCGTCGCCCGCACGCGGAAGACGTAGGCGCCGTCGGGCAGCGGCGCGACCGCGGCGTGCGTCGCCGGACTCGCGCAGGGCCCGTACGCCGGTGTCCCATGATCGATCGAGCATTGCACCGTCGCCCCCGCCTCGGCGGTGAATCCGAACAGCGGCGTGTTGTCGTTCGTCGTCCCGGAGGGACCGAAGCCGATCGACAGCGACGGCGGCGTCGTGTCGACCGTGAACGTGCGCGAGACGATCGCGTCATTGCCGATTTTGGTCGCCCGCACGTGGAAGACGTGCGTCCCCTCGGAAAGCGGTGCGCCGACGACGTGCGTCGTCGCGCTGGTGCACGCGCCATAGGTCGCCGTTCCGTGATCGACCGAGCATTGGACCGTCGCGCCAGCCTCGGCGGTGAACCCGAACGACGGCGTCGTGTCGTTCGTGAACGCCGACGGGCCGGAGTCGATCGACAGCGACGGTGCGGCGGTGTCGACCGAGAAGGCTTGAACGTCGCTCGCCTGGTTCCCCGCTGCGTCGGTCGCGCGCACATGGAAGACGTAGGACCCGTCCGCCAAGGCCGCCGCCACCGTGTGCGAGGTCGCGGTCGTGCACGGCGCGTACGACGGCGTCCCGTGATCGACCGAGCACTCGACCATTGCTCCAGCCTCGGCGGTGAACCCGAAGGACGGCGTCTTGTCGTTCGTCGGCCCCTCCGGACCGGAGACCACGCCGACTGTGGGATCGACCGTGTCGACAGAGAAGGCGCGCGTCCTGACCGTTGCGTTTCCCGCCGCATCTGTCGCGCGCACCCGGAAGACGTAGGACCCGTCCGCCAACGGCGCCGGCGTGTGCGAGGTCGCCGTCGTGCACGACCCGTACGCCGGCGTCCCCTGATCGACCGAGCACTCGACCGTCGCGCCAGCTTCGGCGGTGAACCCGAAGGACGGCGTCTTGTCGTTCGTCGGCCCCGACGGACCGGAGTCGATCGACGACGACGGTGCCGCGGTGTCGACCGAGAAGGCTCGAGAGGCAATCGCCTGGTTCCCCACCCCGTCCGTCGCGCGCACCCGGAAGACATACGACCCGTCCGCCAACGGTGCCGCCACCGAATATGGATTCGCCGTGCACGGCCCGTACGCGGGCGTCCCCTGATCGACCGAGCACTCGACAGTCGCACCAAGCTCGGCGGTGAAGCCGAACGACGGCATCGCGTCGTTCGTCGGCCCCGACGGACCGGAGTCGATCGACAAGGCCGGCGGCGCGGTGTCGACCGTGAACGCCTGCGACGCGACGGTCTGTTCCAGGACGAGGTCCGTGGCCCGCACGCGGAAGAACCAGGGCCCGTCGGACAGGGGCGCGTCCGGCGCATGCGTCGCCGGCCCCGAGCAGGGACCGTAGTCGGGCGTCCCCGTGTCGATCGAGCACTCGACGACGATCGCGCTTGCGTCGACCGTGAACCCGAACAGCGGCATCGTGTCGTTCGTCGGCCCGGACGGACCGGAGTCGATCGACACCGTGGGCGCGGCCGATGCCACAGCGGCAAAAGCCAGGACGAGCCCAAGCGCCACCAGCGCCGCGACGATCGCGCGCACGTGGACCGTCGAACTGCGTAGCGCCTGGCGCGTCGAATGCACGAAATGACCGACCCGAGAGTGGAGCGGAGCGGACCACTTTAGCGCAGGTTGCGAGCCCGAACCTGTACACGAACCTGCGAAGCCGCCGTCGCGACCGCAAACCGCTGCACTGCGACACGCGACACCGGCGCGCCAACCTGCTGACGTCGCCGCTTTCGGCCCGGATCGCAGTGGGTACCGTCGAGACAGGTGATCGCATGACGTCAGCGGCGGTAGGGCGTGCTGCGCCGGCGCCGCGACCGAGGCTCGTGTCCCACGAGGATGCGGGACCGTACCGGTCCGCCCTGGGCCTGCCGTTCGAGTTGCTCGAGACGAAGCTCCGCCCTCCGCACCTCGGCGAGCACAGCATTCTGCGCACGCGAATCGCCGAACGGCTCGACGACCTCGACGGGCCGCCGATCGTCGTCGCGTGCGCTGCCGCGGGCTACGGGAAGACCACGGCGCTCACCCAATGGGCCGCGTCGCGCGCGCAGCCCGGCGTCGCCTGGGTGTCCGTCGATGCGCACGACGACGATCCCGTCGTCCTGTTGACGTACATCGCGGTCGCCCTCGACCGGATCGCTCCGGTCGACACAGGCGTCTTCGAGGCGCTGGCGTCGCCTGGAACGTCGATCGCGACGACGGTCCTGCCCCGGCTCAGCGCCGCCTTCGCGAATTCCGGCTCGGTCGTGCTGGTGCTCGACGACGTGCAAGAGATCGGCAATCCGCAGAGCGTCGATGCGATCGTCGCGCTGGCTGCTCACGTGCCGGAGGGCTCGCGGCTGGTCCTCTCGACGCGCGACCACAGTGCGTTCCCGCTTGCGCGCTGGCGTGCACGAGCCTTCGCCGCAGAGCTGGGACCGGACGACCTGCGGATGGACGAGCAGGAGGCGCGACGGCTGCTGGACGCGACCGCCGCAGGCTTCTCCGACGCACACGCCCGCGAGCTGGTCCGCCGCACCGAAGGCTGGCCCGCCGGCCTCTATCTCGCCGCGCTGTCGGCGCGGGCGAGGGGCACGACGGCGGCGCCTTCGAGCACGCTGACCGGGAACGACCCGCTCGTCGCCGACTTCCTGCGCTCCGAACTGCTCGCGAGCCTTCCGGCGCAGGAGCTCCACTTCCTCACGTGCACCAGCCCGCTGGAGCAGATGTCAGGCCCGCTCTGCGATGCCGTGCTCGCATCGAGCGGCTCGGACGAGCTGCTCGAATCACTCGCCCGCACCAACCGGTTCGTGGTCGCGCTCGACGCGCAGGGGATGTGGTACCGCTGCCACCAGCTCGTGCGGGAGCTGCTCGCGACGGAGCTCGAGCGAACGGATCGCGAGCTGGTCTCGTCGATCCGCGGGCGGGCGTGCGACTGGTGCGCGGAGCATGGCCAGGAGGCCGCGGCGATCCGCTACGGGCAGACCGCTGGAGACGCCGACCGCGTCGCGCGCCTGCTGGAGCGCTGCGCCCAACCGGCGTTCCCGAGCGGCCGCACGGCCACCGTCGAGCAGTGGTTCGCGTGGCTCCGGCAGCACGGCGAGCCCGAGCGATACCCGGCGGTGGCGGTCATCGCCGCGACCTTCCACGCGGTCACCGGCCACGCGGCCGAGTGCGACCTGTGGTCGGCCGCCGCCGAGCGCGGGAGCCGCCGCGGGCCCCTCCCCGACGGCAGCGCCTCGTTGGCGTCATGGCAGGCGATGCTGCGCGCACTCCGCTGCCGGGATGGAGTCGAGGTGATGCACCGCGATGCTTCGCTCGCCGTGCGGACGCTCGCGCGCGCGAGCCCGTGGCGGCCGCCGGCGCTGCTGCTGCTCGGGCTGGCCGAGTTGATGGCGGATCGAGGCGAGCACGCCGACGACCGCTTCGCGGAGGCCGAGGATGCAGCGACGAGCTTTGCGACCCGGACCACGACCCCGGTGTTGATCGCGGTCGCGCTGGCCGAGCGCAGCGTGGTCGCGATCGAGCAGGCGGAGTGGGCGCGCGCCGACGCGCTTGCCGAGAAGGCCGTCTGGACGGCTCGCCATTCGCGCTCCGCGGATGGCCCGCTGCATGCGCTGGTGTACGCCGTCGCCGCGCGAACGGCGATCCACGGCGAGCGCGCGGCGTCTGCGCGGGACCTGCTGGTCGAGGCCCAGCGACGCCTTCCACGCCTCACGAATGCCTGCCCGGTCCCGTCCGTCCAGACGCGGCTCGAGCTGGCACAGGTCCATCTGCTGCTCGCCGACCTCGCCGGAGCTCGCACGATGCTGCACGAGGTCGACGCCGTCCTGCGGCACTGTCCCGATCTCGGGACGCTCGGTGCCCAAGCGGCCGAACTGCAGAGGCGGCTGAGCGCTCCCTGGCACGACGTCCCCGGAGCGTCGGCGCTGACGGCCGCCGAGCTGCGCGTGCTGCCGCTGCTGGCGACGCATCTCTCCTATCGGGAGATCGGCGAACGGCGGTTCCTCTCACGGCACACGGTGAAGTCGCACACGACGGCCATCTACCGCAAGCTGGACGTCAACTCGCGCAGCGAGGCGGTCGAGCGGGCACGCGCGATCGGGCTGCTGTAGGAGCAGGTCGTCGATCTGCAGCCGCAGCGCGCCCAGTTCTACGCGCGGGCCCGCCGCGCCGCACGCCGCACCCGCACGCAACCTTGCCAGGGCCGTGTCAAGGTTGGCGCGCGCGTTGCTAGGATCAGCCGATGCGCGACTACCTCGATGCCGTCCGCCAGCGCGTCGTCGTCTTCGATGGCGGGATGGGCGCGACGCTTGAGCAGTTCGACCTGACTCAGGAGGACTACGGCGGGCTCGCCGGCAAGTGCCACGAGGCGCTCGTGCTCAACCGTCCCGACGTCATCGAAGGCGTCCACACGGCGATGCTCGACGCCGGCGCGGAGGTCGTCGAGACCGACACCTTCCAGGCCTCGCGGCTGAAGCTCGAGGAGTGGGGACTCGGCGAGCACACGCTCGAGATCAACGTGAAGGCAGCACAGATCGCGCGCAAGGCGGCCGGCGAGAGTCGCTTCGTCGCCGGCTCGATCGGGCCGACCGGCTTCCTGCCCGCGTCCGACGACCCGACGCTCGGCAACATCTCCTTCCGCGCGCTCGCCGACGTCTTCGCGCAGCAGGCCCAGGGGCTCGTCGAAGGCGGCGCCGACCTGATCATCATCGAGACGGCGCAGGACATCCTCGAGGTGAAGGCAGCGGTCTTCGGCGCACGCGAGGCGTTCGCCAAGACCGGCACGCACGCTGCCGATCCAGTGCTCCGTCTCACTGCTGCCCAACGGCGGCAAGATGCTGCTCGGCACCGACATCTCCGCGGTCCTGACGACGCTGACCGCGCTGAAGATCGACGTGATCGGGCTCAACTGCTCGACCGGTCCCGAGGACATGCGCGACGCGATCCGCTTCCTCGGCGAGCACTCGCCGATCCCCGTCCACTGCATCCCGAACGCCGGGCCTGCCGCTGCAGGGGCCCGACGGCGAGACGATCTTCCCGGAGAAGCCGGAGCCGCTCGCGGCGACGATCGGCGAGTTCGTCGAGCGCTATGGCGTCAGCGTCGTCGGCGGCTGCTGCGGCACCACGCCCGAGCACATCGCCGCGATCGCCGAGCGCGTGAAGGGCATCGTCCCGGCTGCTCGTCCGGCGCCACGTCCTCCCCACGTCTCCTCGATGATCGCCGCGACGACGCTTGCGCAGGAGCCGCGCCCGACGATCGTCGGCGAGCGCGTCAACTCGCAGGGCTCGCGCCGCGCGAAGGAGCTGCTGCTCGCCGACGACTACGACGGCCTGCTGCAGATCGCCGAGGGCCAGGTCGAGGGCGGCGCGCACATCCTCGACCTCTGCGTTGCGCTGACCGAGCGCCAGGACGAGGCCGAGCAGATGGCGACGCTCGTGAAGAAGGTCTCGCTGTCGCTGCCGGCGCCGATCCAGATCGACTCGACCGAGCCAGACGTGATGAAGGCCGCGCTGGAGCAGATCCCCGGCCGCGCGATCGTCAACTCGGTCAACCTCGAGGCCGGCCGTGACAAGCTCGACCATGTCGTGCCGCTCTGCATCGAGCACGGTGCCGCGCTGATCGCGCTGACGATCGACGAGGAGTCGATGGCGAAGACGCGCCAGCGCAAGGTCGATGTGGCCCGCCGCATCCACGGCTACGTCTGCGACGAGCACGGGATGGACCCGCAGACGCTGATCTTCGACGCGCTCACGTTCACGCTCGCGACCGGCTCGGACGAGTTCAAGGACTCTGCGGTCGAGACGATCGAAGGCATCCGCGAGATCAAGGCCGCGCTGCCAGGCGTGCTGACGTCGCTCGGCGTCGTCAAACGTCTCGTTCGGCTTCGGCAAGGCGGCGCGCGAGGTGCTCAACAGCGTCTTCCTGCACCACTGCGTCGAAGCCGGGCTCGACCTCGCGATGGTCCACCCCGCCGACATCACGCCATACAGCGAGATCCCGCAACTCGAGCGCGACCTCGCCGACGACCTCGTCTTCAACAAGCGCGAGGACGCGACGCAGCGCTTCATCGAGCACTTCGAGGAGAAGGGCGAGTCGGCCGAGGAGGAAGCCGCCGACCCGACCGCCGGGATGGAGCCGGAGGAGGCGCTGCACTTCCACATCCTGCGGCGCAAGAAGGACGGCGTCGAGGACTGGATCGACCGCAGCGTCGAGAAGATCGGCGCCGTGCCGACGCTGAACGACGTGCTGCTGCCGGCGATGAAGGAGGTCGGCGACAAGTTCGGCGCGGGCGAGCTGATCCTGCCGTTCGTGCTCCAGATCGGCCGAGGTGATGAAGAAGGCCGTCGCGCGGCTGGAGAACTACCTCGACCGGATCGAGGGCTACACGAAGGGCACGGTCGTGATCGCGACCGTCTTCGGCGACGTCCACGACATCGGCAAGTCGCTCGTCAACACGATCCTCACGAACAACGGCTACACGGTCGTCGACCTCGGCAAGCAGGTGCCGATCTCGACGATCCTCGACGCGGCGCAGGAGCACAAGGCGACCGCGATCGGCCTCTCCGCCCTGCTCGTCTCGACCTCGAAGCAGATGCCGCTGTGCGTGCAGGAGCTGCACGAGCGCGAACTGCCCTACCCGGTGCTGATCGGCGGCGCCGCGATCAACCGCGACTTCGGCCTGCGCATCTTCTACCCGCACGGGAAGGAGGACGACGCGATCTACGCGCCGGGCGTCTTCTACTGCAAGGACGCGTTCGAGGGGCTCGCGAAGATGGACCAGATCGTCGACGAGGAGGCGCGCGCCGCGCTCGTCGAGAAGACGCGCGAGGCAGCGCGGATCCTGCGCGAGAAGCCCGTCGTGGTCGACACCGGCCCGCCGACGACCGACGCCTCCGTGCGCTCCGCTGCGCGCACCGACACGCCCGTGCCGACGCCGCCATGGTGGGGCATGCGCGAGGTCGAGGTGCCGCTCGACGAGGTCTACCCGCACCTCGACACGCACGTGCTGTTCAAGCTCCACTGGGGCGGGCGCGGCGTGAAGGGCGACGCCTGGCGCGAGCTCGTCGAGGGCAACTTCCAGCCGCGCCTGGAGCGCATGTGGCGCGAGCAGACCTACCTGCACCCGCGCGCGAAGCTCGGCTACTTCCCGGCTGCGTCGGACGGCAACGAGGTGGTGATCTTCGACCCCGAGGACCACGACCGCGAGATCGACCGGCTCGTCTTCCCGCGCCAGCCGCGCCACGACCGCATCTGCCTCGCCGACTTCTACCGGCCGCTCGACAGCGGCGAACGCGATGTCGTCGCCTGCAGGTCGTGACCGCCGGCGACGAGGTCACGAACTGATGGCGCAGCTGGAGCAGGACGGCGAGTTCGCCGAGCAGCTGTTCGTCCACGGCCTCGGCGTGCAGACGGCCGAGGGGATGGCCGAGTGGCTGCACGCGAAGGTCCGCAGCGACCTCGGGATCGACCTCGACCAGGGCCGCCGCTACTCGTGGGGCTACCCCGCCTGCCCGGACCAGTCCGAGCACGAGAAGGTCTTCGCACTGCTCGACGCACCGTCGATCGGCATGCGCCTGTCGGGCGGCTACGCAGTCGAGCCGGAGCAGTCGACCGTCGCGATCGTCGCGCACCACCCGCAGGCCGTCTACTTCGGCATGAAGAGCGGCTTCCTGCCGAAGGACAAGGCGCCCGACGACATCATCGCCGGCTCCGACCGCGACCCCAGCCGCCTCGACGAGGATCCGCCCGACGGCGCGATCGAGGCCGAGGTCGCGCGCGCGGCCGACGCCGCAGTCGCCGACTGACGCCGGTACGCCAGGCCGCGTGACGATCCCGGCCCCCGGGCGTCAACACACCGATCACCTGGGTAAGCGTCGAATCACCGGAGAGCGATTCGACAGGAGGGTGAGCATGGCGGACGATCTGCTGTTCACGGGCTGGGGAAGCGTCGTACGAGGACGCGAGGAGCACGCGCTCGAGGTCTTCGGCGAGACGATCGAGTTCTGGACGAACGCCCAGCAGGCCGGGCGCATCGAGAGCTTCGAGCCGGTTCTGCTGACCCCGCACGGCGGCGACCTTGCGGGCTTCATCCTCGTGCGCGGCACGCGCGAGAAGCTGGACGAGATCCGCACCGACCACGAGTTCGAGCGGATGATGGCGCGCGCCGGCGCCGTCGTCGAGGACCTCGGCGTGATCGAGGCCTACGGCGAGAACGCGCTCGCGCGTCAGTTCGGCTACTTCCAGGAGTCGGCGGCAGCGCTCGCGTAGCGACGGCGGCGCGGACGCGCCGGCGGCCTACGCCTCGGCGGCGGTGCCCTGCGACGGTGCCGTCGCCCGCTGGCGCGGGTGGCGCAGCTGCACGGGCGCGGTCTGGATCGCGCGCAGGCGCACGTCCTTCCACGACAGCCCCTCGCCGACGAGCGCGGGCATCCCCATGACGACGGCGGTCGCGATCTCGACCGCCTGCAAGATGATCCCGTAGCCGAGCGCGTCGGCCTGCGAGACGCCGTAGCCGCCGCTCAGCACGACGACGCAGGCAGCCTGGAAGACGCCGAGGTTCGACGGAGTCGCCGGCAGGACGGCCGTCACGTTGACCGCGAACAGGACGGCGGCAGCGGCTCCGGCGCCGGCGCGGTGGTCGAGCCCGAGCGCGACGAGCAGGACGTAGCAGGAGAGCCACTGCAAGCCCCATGCCGTCAGCTGCGCGACGAGTGCGGTCCCGCCGAGCTTCGGCTGGCGGAAGACCTCGAGGCCCGAGCGCACGCGCGCGAGCGCACGTCTCGCCTGCCCGGTCAGCTCGCGCAGCTTCGCGAAGCGCGAGTGGCGCGTCGCGCTCAGCAGCGGCGGCGCGAGCAGCACCGTCACGAGCAGCAGCAACGGAGCGATCGCCGCGAACAGGAGCGCGTCGTGGTGGCCGCGGAAGAGGCCGATCGAGGTGAACGTGATCGCGCCGAGGATCGCGAGCGCGAGCAGGTTCAGCAGCGTCTGCGAGACGATCGTCCCGAGCACGATCGGCAGGTTCTCGCGCGGGCGCCCGCTGCGGCGCGCGACGATCAGCGCGCGCGATGGCTCGCCAAGGCGCGCCGGCAGCGTCGCCGACATCAGCACGCCGATGAACGTCCCCTGCATCGCGTCGCGCATCCGCACGCGGCCGTTCGGGATCGCCGCCTTCAAGATCGCGTGCCAGGAGACCGCGCGCGCGACCATCGCGGCGCACATCACCCCCAGGCCGGTCAAGCACCCACGCGGGGCTCGAGCTGAGCAGCGCAGCAGACGATCTCGTGGACGCCGATGCGGCGGAACGCGAGCAGCGTGCCGACGAGCGCGGCGAGCGTGAACGCGAGCAGTGCGACGCGGCGGGCGATCACGAGCGCAGGGCGCCGCGCACCGGCAGGCGGCGGCGGCTCGAGGCTCGCGAGGCGCCGGGCTGGCACGCGCGGCTCGAGGTCGGCCGGCAGCGTGCCGACGCGCACCGCCGCGCGCTGGAGCACGCCCTCCGGCGCGGGCGTCGCGATCGCGTCCTGATAGGCGCCGAGCATCTCGCGCGGCGACATGCGGCCAGGCGTAGCGCTCGGCATGGACGGCGGCGGCGGCGCCCATCTCGGCGAGCCGCTGCGGCTCCAGCCACAGGTCGAGCAGCGCCTCGGCGAGCGCGGTCGCGTCGCCGCGCGGCACGAGCACGCCGTCGACTCCGTCGCGCACGACGTCGCGGTAGCCGGCGATCTCGGAGGCGACGACCGGCGTGCCTGCAGCGAACGCCTCCGTCAGCACCATGCCGAAGCTCTCGCCGCCGAGCGACGGCGCGCAGAGCACGTCGGCGGACTCCAGCACGCGCCGCTTCTCGTCGTCGTCGACGCGACCGAGCACGGTGATGTCGCGGTCGTCGAGCAGCAGCGGCGCGACTTCCTCGCGGTTCGCGCCGACGACCGTCAGCTCGACCGGGATGTGCTCGCGCAGCGCTTCGAAGGCGCGCAGCAGCACCGGCAGGCCCTTGCGCTCGACCGCCTGGCCGACGAACGCGATCCGCAGGCGGTCGGACGACTCGCGCGGCGTGCGCGACGTCTGGCACGGCGACGCCGTTCGGGATGATCCGGTAGCGCCCGCCGTAGAAGCGCTGCGCCGTCCAGGCTGCGGCCTCGGAGACGGCGACGCGCACGTGCAGGTGGTTGAAGAGGCGGCGGGCGCCGAGCAGGTTCGCGACGTTGTTCGTGACGCGGTTCGTCGAGTAGGCGTGGAAGGTGCGCGACGAGCGGGACGCGCGTCGAGGTGCAGGCGTCCCAGCACAGCAGCGGCACGACCGGCTCGTGCAGGTGGACGACGTCGAAGTTGCCGGTGCGCAGCTCGCGCCGCATCGTGCTGAGCCCGGCCGCGCGCGCCGACAGGTTCGAGACGGCGCCGTTCGCCGGAGAAGCCGACGCTGCGGCCGAGCGGGATCAGGTAGTCCGGCATCGCACGGCGCTGCGGCGCCGCGCCGCGGTGCAGCATCGTCGCGAGGCGATCGTCGTGGATCGAACGGCGCCAGCACGCGCACCTCGTGGCCGTTGGCGAGGAATTGCTCGGCGAGCGCCTCGATGTGGCGGGTGACGCCGCCCGGGTACGTCCACGAGTACGGCGAGACCAGGGCTACGCGCATCGCGCGACATCCTACCGCGGATCCCGGCCTTTCCTGGGAAAGGGGCGCCTCCGAACGCTTGCGTATGATCGCCGCGGTGACCGCGGAGGCACACCTGCGCGAGGCGGACCCGATGCTCGGGGCGATTCTCGACGCGCTCGGCCCCGACGACCCGGCGAATGCGCGCGACGGACGACCCGACGACCACTACGGCGCGCTCGTGCGCGCGATCGTCGGCCAGCAGCTCTCGACGAAGGCCGCGCGCAGCATCTACGGGCGTCTCGACAGCACGCTTCGGCGACCGCGCGCCGACGCCGGCGGAGATCCTCGCCGACGACCCTGAGGAGCTGAGGGTCGCCGCCGGGCTGTCGCGCGCGAAGGTCAGCTACCTGCGCTCGCTCGCGGAGCACGTGCGTCGACGGCGAGCTGGAGCTGGAGCGGCTCGACGAGCTGCCGGACGAGGAGGTCGCGCCGAGCTCGTCGCCGTGAAGGGGCTCGGCCAGTGGACTGCCGACATGTTCCTGATGTTCCACCTCGGCCGGCCGGACGTGCTGCCGGTCGGCGACCTCGGGATCCGCCGCGCGGTCGAGCGCGCCTACGGGCTGCAGCGCTTTGCCGGACCCGGCCGAGCTGACCGGATCGCCGAGCCCTGGCGCCCGCATCGGACGCTGGCGTGCCGCTATCTGTGGCGGTCGTTGGACGCGAGTGCCGGCGTAGGCGCGCGGAGATCCGGCGCTCGTTCGAGGCGAAGGTGACGCAAACAGTGCGACTGGCGGAGACGACGAGCGCCCCGCTCACCCCCTCCCTCCCCAGCCAACCGGCGCCGCGCCGCATCTCAGCCCCGGCGGAGCGGAGCGCCAACGGAGCGGCACCGCGGCGCGGGGCGGGACGTCGGGTCGAGCGAGGCGAGGCGAGGCGAGGCGAGGCGACCCAACCGGGGCCGCGCCGCGAACCTAAACCGCGGAGACCTGCTCCTCTTCCGCGACGCGGAAGGAGGAGCCGCAGCCACAGGCCGCGACGACGTTCGGGTTCTCGACCTTGAAGCCGGCGCCCTGGAGGTCGTCGACGTAGTCGATCGTCGAGCCGCTCACGTAGGGCAGGCTCGGCGGGTCGACGAGCAGGCGGATGCCCTTGTCCTCGAAGACCTCGTCGTCGTCGCGCTGCTGGTCGAACGCGAGCGCGTACTGGAAGCCGGAGCAGCCGCCGCCGCGCACGCCGACGCGCAAGCCGGCGGTCGCGACCTCGGCGCCCTGCGACGCGAGGAACTCGCGAACCTTCTCGGCGCCCTTGTCGGTGAGAGTGATCATGCTTCAGGAAGTATAGCGCCCTGCGACGCGCCCTCCGACCTCGCTACATTGTGTCGGCGATGGCATCGATCGAAGAGCTGAAGGACCGCATCGAGACCGGCATCCCCGGCGCACGCGCCGAGGTCTCGGGCGACGGCCACCACTTCCAGGCGACCGTCGTCGCCCGCAGTTCACGGGGCTCTCACGCCTCGCCCAGCACCGCCTCGTCTACGACGTCTTCGACGGCGAGCTCGGCGGGCGGATCCATGCCCTTTCCCTTCAGACCAAGGCCAGAGTGAGGACGGACGCCGTGAGCGACGAGACGACGAACCCCCTCCGCGACGAGATCAAGAAGGCGATCGACGGCAACCCGGTCCTGCTGTTCATGAAGGGCACGCCGGAGCAGCCGGGATGCGGCTTCTCGGCCCGCACGGCCGCGGCACTGCAGGCGCTCGAGGCGCCGTTCGCAGCGGTCGACGTGCTGCCGGATCCGCGCATCCGCCAGGAGCTGTCGGCGATCTCCAACTGGCCGACGATCCCCCAGCTGTTCATCGGCGGCGAGCTGGTCGGCGGCTGCGACATCGTGATGGAGATGTACGAGAGCGGCGAGCTGGCCGAGGCGCTCGGCGTCGAGCAGCCCGAGGACGCCCCAGCAGCGCCCGCCCCCGCGCCGCCGTCGGCGATGCCGACGAACGGCGGCGTGCCGCTGTCGGTCGAGAACCTGCTCGGCTAGCGCCGAGACCGGCCCGCGACGCGCAGCGTCAGCTCGGTGCTGCCGTCGAGTCGCAGCCGCGGATCGCGGTAGGCCTGCCAGCGGTCGCCGCCGAGGTGCGCGGTGACGCCGTCATAGCTCCCGAGGTGAGCGATCACAGCGGCGACCTCGTCGAACGACTGTGCGGGCGGTGGACCGTCGCCGCCGCTGCCGCCGAGCAGCGACAGCAGCGAATCGCCGCCGCCGTCGGCGCCCTGGAGCGCTGAGCCGGAGAGCCGGAGCGTCTGCGTGCCGGCCGACACGTCGGACGGGACGTGGAGTCGGAAGCGGATCGTCCGCAACGGTCCCCGGGCGACGCGGACCCGCAGCGCGATCCGCGCCGTGTGGCCGGGTCGCACGGTCCGTGGGCCGCGCGCGCCGCGCATCGTCGCGAGCCGCAGGCCACGCTGGATCGTGACCCCGGCGGCCAGCGACGTGACGTGCAGGCGCGCGAAGCGCGCCTGGTCGATCTCGCCCAGCGCATTTCCAGCGTCGCTCGCGATCGTGAGCGCGAGCGGTGGCGGCAGGTCGCTCGAGATCTGGCCGCTGACGACATAGCGCTTGCAGAAGTGCAGCAGCTGGCGCGACTCGCGCACGCGGATGCGCAGGCACAGCCGGCCGGTCTCCTCCGCCGGCGCGCCGTCGAACGCGGTCGTGATCGCCTGGACGATCGCGAGCGGTGCGACCTCCGAGAGCGCGCTGACACCAGCCGGATTGCCGACGTCGGCCTCGTCGGCGACCGCGCTGCGCTGCTGCGTCGTGCGATGCCGGTCGCGGTCGCGCACGGTGACGATCACGGGGATCGTGCGCGGCGCGGCGCCGACCGTGCCGACGACGCCGTCGAGCGCGTCGTTCGTGAGCGTGCCGAGCACGTGACCGGGCGCTGCCAGCTTGTACGACGTCGCGTCTTCGGTGTCGAGCGGGTTGCCGATGACCGTGAAGACGTAGGCGTCGCCGAGCAGCAGCGAGCGCCGTCCGGCACCGTCGAGCGGATGGCCGAAGCCGTACAGCGTCGCGCCGTCGCGGTAGGTGACGGTGCCGATCGCGCCGGCGGCGACGGCGCCGGTCGACAGCATCACGCTCATCGACGCACCGGGCACGAGCGGCTGCGGCGCGAACGTGCCGAGCGGGCCGGCGGGCGCGACGATCACGGAGCGTCGCTTCGACGCTGCAGCGCGCTGCAACAGGTGCGCGACCGGCGGCGCCAGCCCCGCGACGACGAGCGGCGAAGCCAACGGGTGCGCCGCGCGCAGCAGCTTCGGCACGTGACGCGCGCTGCTCGGTGGTCGAACGGGGATCCCGAGCATCAGCTCGATCGGCGTCACGAGCCCGACGTTCTCGCCGTACTGGCCGACCGTTGCCGAGATCGCACCCGCGTTGCCGACCTGCCCGTTCGCCGCCGGGCAGTAGACCGGCGAGCCGGAGAAGCCCTCGGCGATCCCGGTCGCGTCGACAGCCGGGCCGGAGACGCGCACGAGGATGCGCGGACCGGTGCCGTCTTCGTCGTCGACGACGTCGAGCACGTCGACGTCGAAGCTCGCGATGTCGATCCCCTGGACGACGCTCAGCGCCGTGCAGTGGACGCCGCGGTGGAGTCGCGCAGCGGCGTGATCGGGTCGCGCGCCTGTGCCGCGGCGGCCGGCGCGAGCGACATGGCGAGCGCAAGCGCCGACATGAGCGCACGCCAGCGTCGGGCGCGAAGCCCCGCCACGACTGCTCTCCACTGCAGGCGAACGAGCACGCGCGGCACTCTAGAAGCTCGGGCGGCGACCGTGCGACGCATCGCGATCCGCACTGAGCACTCGAACCGCCGTGACCGACTGGTCAATCGACTAGGGTCCCGCGAGATGGCATCGGTCGCGATCGTCACCGACACCTGCCACTACCTCCCCCGCCAGCTCGTCGCCGCGCGCGGGATCCACGAGGTCAGCCTCTACGCGCACTGGAACGGCGCGCGAGGACCGCGAGTCCGAGCTGCCGGACTTCGACGCGTACTACGACTACCTGCGCCGCTCCTCCCAGCTTCCGACGACGTCGCAGCCGTCGATCGGCGACTTCCTCGCGGTCTACGAGCCGCTGCTCGCCGACGGCCGTGAGATCGTCTCGATCCACCTCGCCGGCTCGTTGTCGGGCACGCTCGCGTCGGCCGAGCAGGCGAAGCAGCAGCTCGGTGCCGATGGCGGCGCGCGTCCATGTCGTCGACTCGCGTCAGCGGCTGTGGCGGCGAGGGGCTCGTCGTGCTCGCCGCACACGCGGCTGCAGCGCGCGGCGCGAGCGGCGCGGAGGTCGCGGCGCACGCGCACGAGGCACGCGCCTCGATGCGCATGTGGTTCGCCGTCGACACGCTCGAGTTCCTGCGCCGCGGCGGCCGCATCGGCGGCGCGCAGGCGTGGCTCGGCTCGGCGCTCGAAGATCAAGCCGATCCTCACGCTCGAGGCGGAGATCACGCCGGTCGAGCGCGTGCGCACGGCCGGCCGAGCCTTCGAGCGACTCGTCGAGTTCCTGCGCACGCTGCGCGACGACGGTGCCGACTCCTGGGTCGTCCAGCACATCCAGGCTCCCGACGAGGCTGCACGGCTGGTCGAGCGCGGTCGCGAGCTGTTCGGCAGCGATCCGATCTTCGTCTCGGAGATCGGCCCAGTCATCGGGACGCACGTCGGCCCGGGGCTGCTCGGTGTCGGCGGCGCTGCCCGGCCGCTTCCTTGCGTAGCGACGCCGCCGGCCGGCCGGCAAACAGGGCTAGCGGCGCCGGCGCCGGCGCCCGAACAGCGCGCCACCGAGTGCGGCGATCCCGCCGCCAAGCACGAAGCCAGCGACAGCGGCGCCGATCAGCGCTTCGCTGCGATGCACGGTCAGCTGCTTGCGCCAGTCGGTCAGCTCGACGACCTCGCCGCGCAGGTGCGCAAGCGAGACGGCAAGCTCCTGGCGGTTGCCTTCGATCGAGGCGCGAATCTGCTCTGGCGTGCGCGCCGGCATCAGGACGTCCCCTCCGAGGCGGTCACGGTCTCGCGAATCTTCTTCGCTTCGTCGATCGCCATGCTCGGCACCGGCGGTGCGCCGCTGCGGACCGCGCGGTAGGCGAGGATGCCTGCGAGCACGCCGAGCACGAACAGCGCGCCGGCGACGATCAGGAAGCCCGCCCAGTAGTCGGTGCCGCCGACGATCTTGTAGGCGCCCCAGGCAGCCGAGTCGAGCAGGAACAGCAAGCCGACGAGGAAGAAGACGCCGGCGACGATCCCGACGATCGCGCCCTTCACGAGCTTCGTGACCTTCTGCGTCACCTCGGCCTTGGCGAGCTCGATCTCCTCGCGCACGAGCAGCGTCGCGCGTTCGGAGATGTCCGTGATCGCCTGCGCGATCGTCTGTTGATCGTCGCTAGTGGACACGGCGCTTGAGCAGGAGAGCGAGCGCCAGGCCACCGACGAAGGCTGCGGCGACCGGCAGCTCGGGGCGCTCGGCGGACGCGGACGGGAGGGCCGAGGCGTACGAAGCGGCGGGGGCAGGCTGGCCGTCGGTCGCGGCGACGGCGTCCGCTTCGGGCGGGGTCTCGTCGCTCATTCGGGCGGCTCCTCCCCGAACGCACGCATCCAGATCAGCGCAGCGAGACGCTGCGTCGCGATGCTCGCGAGCGCCCCGACTCCGGCCAGCAGGCCGGACCACATCAGACGTTTGACCAGGTCGCTTTCAGCCATCAGTTCACCCAATCTAATCAGAGCTCCCGGCGGTCGGCGCGGCGTCGACCCGCTCGAGCCCACCGCACATCGTCTCGACGATCAGTGCCTTGGCCTGCTCGTATTCCCGATCCCCCGTCGGCAGCAACTCGAAGATCCAGCCGGTCAGCACCTGCTCGACCGCGCCGTAGAACGCAAGCGCGGCGAAATCCGGCGTGACGTCGGTCCGCAACGTGCCTTCTTGCTGCGCGCGCTCGACGATCGCCGCGATCCCGACGTACGCCTCGCGGATGTGCGCGAGGTGCGTGCGCCCGAACGTGTTCGCCGCACGCGTAACCTCGACGATGATGACCTTCATCAGATCCGGGTCGTGGCGGTAGGAGTCGACGATGAAGGACGCGATCGCGTAGAGCTTCTCGCGCACCGGCATCTCCTGCTCGTCGACCTCCTGGATCGCGTGCAGCAGGATGTCCCAGCGCTCCAGGAAGAGCGTGTCGAGGATCTGGTCCTTCGACGTGAAGTAGTGGTAGACGAGGCCGTAGGCGACGCCCGCCTCGTCGGCTACGTCGGAGACACGGCAGGTGTGGAAGCCGCGGCGCGCGAAGACGCGCACGGCAGCGTCGAGGATCAGGCGCCGCTTGTCGACGGCTGCTTGGGCGCGGACCATCAAGCGGCCGCCTGCAACTCGGTGGCCGGCCACGCATACGCATGCGGGCGGCGGTTCGCGAGTGACGGCAGCTGTGCGCGAATCTCGCGCTGGCGTGCGAAGTCCAGCTCGGCCGTGATGTGGGTCTCGCCGTCGGGCGCGGTCGCGAGCACCGTCCCCCACGGATCAACGATCAGCGAGCGTCCGCCGGAGCGATTGCCGGGCGGGTGGGTGCCGATCTGGTTCGGGGCGATCACGAAGCACTGGTCCTCGATCGCGCGGGCGCGCACGAGCACCTCCCAGTGGTCGCGCGTCGTCGCCAGCGTGAAGGCCGAGGGCAGCGTGAGGATCTGCGCGCCGCGCAGCGCGAGGATGCGGAACAGCTCGGGGAAGCGCAGGTCGTAGCA
Source organism: uncultured Actinomycetes bacterium (assembly GCA_963715695.1). Lineage (GTDB taxonomy): Bacteria > Actinomycetota > Thermoleophilia > Solirubrobacterales > Solirubrobacteraceae > Conexibacter. Next base: position 881,491 of record OY970266.1, read on the forward strand.
GACCGCCATGCCGATCTCGGTGCCGCTCGGGTCACCGAGCGTGCTCGTGACGACCGCGTCGCCGGGGGTGTGGTCGTCGGACTCGCGGTAGGCGGTGCCGGCGACCTCGACGTCGAACAGGTGGATCTTGCGGTAGGTGGCCTGGATCTCGCCGCCGGGGCCGATGTGGACGCTCGTGTTCGCGGGTTTCTCGGCACCGGCGACGCCCTCGACGATCGAGCCGGCGACGAGGTCGATGCCCAGCTCACGCGCGGTCGCGCGTGCCCACGAGATCGCCGGGCCGTCGAGCGGCTCGGCGCCTGCTCGGAGCTGCTCCGGCGTGCCGAGCACGCTCCACTTCTCCGGCAGCACGACAAGCTCCGCTCCGTCGCGCGCGGCGGCGCGGACAAGACGATCGGCCGTCGCGAGATTGCGCTCGCGATCCTCGGTAGCATTCATCTGGATCGCTGCGGCGCGCATACGGCGATGGTCTCCAGGTCCGGACAGATTGACTGGTCAGTCAACCGGTCGCCAAGCATAGCGTGACGCTGGATGTCGTTCCGCTGCCGGGGCCGCGTCGCGCTCAGCTCTAGCGTGCGCTGCGGGATTGGCGCTCGCCGAACAGCGGCATCGAGGGGCGAGCGGCGGAGGCTCGGGCTCCGGCCTCGGCGGCGCCTAGCGGCTGCGGCCCGAAACCGAACTCCGCACATCTGTGGTCGATATGCGACCACAAACGTGCACAGTTGCCGTCGAGCACCATCGACGTCGGAGAAACGAGCACGGCGGACACGCGGGTCGGCGCGGAACCGCAAAGCGCCACGCGCGCCCGAGCCCAAGCCCCCGCCGCTCGCCCCCTCGATGCTGCCGTTCGGCCGACGCCCCAGCCCGCCGACGCACGCCCGCGAGCTGAGCGCACGACCAACCCGACGCCCGCCAGCCAAAGCGGGCGGCCGTCCCTCACCCACCCCGCCGCTGCTCGCGCTCACGCCTGAGCTCGGCGAGCAGCAGCTTCGAGTGCATAGCGCCGATCAGCTCGCGCAGTGGCTCGGCGCCGGAGGCGATGATCTCGACTGCGCGGTCCTCCTCGACGGTGCCGGCGAGGCGTCCGAGCAGTACGCGCACCTCCTCCTCGACGAGAGGTGCGAGCGCCTCGCGGTAGCGGATCGTGTCGTAGACGGTGAAGCCGATCGCCTCGTCGTAGCCGCCCGCGCGGAACCGCGAGATCGCCGCGATGATCTTCACGTCGTCGGCGTCGAAGCCGCGTGTGGTCGGCGTCAGCACATCGAGCTGCTCCAGCCGCTCCAGCACGTTGCGCGGCACGTCGTAGGCCTGCTCGACCGCGCTGCGCGACGTGCGCGTCGCCTCGCCGACGGCGACCGCACGCTCCAAGATCCGATCCTCCAGCGCGATCAGCGCCTCGACGCGCTGCGGGTCGTCGCGCAGCACGGCGCGGATGACGCGCAGCGGCATGAAGCGCTCCTCCTGCAACCGCTTGATCAGCCGGATCCGCTCGACGAAGTCGGGCGGGTAATAGGCCATGTTGCGGCTCGTGCGGGTGATCTCGGTCTCGCCGCCGAGCAGTCCCTCGCGCAGGTAGTGCTTGATCGTGCCGGTGCTGACGCCGGAGCGCTCGGCCAGCTCGCTCATCTTCAGCAGGCCGTCGCGGACCGCCTCGCCGCTGGACGGCTGCGCCGCCCCTGCACGAGCACGCGTGCGTGACGAGGGCTCAACCGCCAAGGAACGTCCCCTCCCGCGCTGCGGCCGGCCCGGCGACCGCGCCCGATGCCTTCAGGTCGGCGATCTGCTCGGGAGAGTACCCGGCAGACGCGAGCACGTCGTCGGTGTGCTCGCCGAGACCCGGCCCAGGCGCCCGGCGCGGGTCGCCCGGCGTGCGGCTGAGCTTGATCGGCAGGCCGAGCAGCTTGACCGGCTCGGCCGCGCCCGGCTGGTCCAGCTCGACGACCATCTCGCGGGCGCGAACCAGCTCCGAGTCCAGCGCCTCGTCCAGCTCCAGCACCGGCTCCAGGCAGCAGTCGTGCTCGCCTGCGAACGCCTGCCATTCGGCGCGCGTGCGCGCGCGGAAGACGTCCTCGACCTGCGCGTGCGCGTCGGAGCCGGGCGGCTGGAACTGCTGTTCGATCAGGTCCTCGCGCCCGACGCCGCGACACCACGCCTGCCAGAACTTCGGCTCCAGCGCGCCAAGCGTGACCCAGCCGTCGGCGCACGCGTACGGGCGGTAGCAGAGCACCGAGCCGGACAGCATCAGCTCGCCGCGGTGTGGCGTCACACGCTCGGCGAGCATCTGCGCGGCGGTCATCGCGAGCCACGAGAGCGCGCCGTCGAACATCGAGACGTCGACGAGCTGGCCCTCCCCGGAGCGCTCGCGCTCGCGCAACGCGGCGAGGATCCCGACCGCGGCCATCAGCGCGCCGCCGCCGAGGTCGGCGATCTGGCCGGCGGCCTGCACGGGCGGGCCGTCCTTGTCGCCGGTCAGGTCGAGCAAGCCGCCGAGGCCGAGGTAGTTCATGTCGTGGCCCGAGCGGTCGCGGTTCGGGCCGTCCTGGCCGTAGCCGGTGATCGCGCAGTAGACGAGGCCGGGGTTCTCCTGCTTGAGGTGCTCGTAGCCGACGCCGAGGCGGTCGAGCACGCCTGGGCGGAAGGACTCCAGCAGCACGTCGTGCTCGCGCACGAGTCGCAACAGCACCTCGCGTCCGGCGTCGGACTTCAGGTCGATGCGGATCGAGCGCTTGTTGCGGTTCAACGACAGGAACAGCGCAGACTTCGCGCTCTCCTCCGCACCCTCGACGTACGGCGGCGCCCAGCGCACGTAGTCGCCCATGCCGGTGTCCTCGACCTTCAGGACTTCGGCGCCGAGGTCGGCGAGCAGCAGCGAGCAGAAGCCGCCGGGCAGCAGCCGGCTGAGGTCGAGGACACGCAGGCCGGCGAGCGGCAGCGCGGCGGGCGCCGTCGTGCTCACGCGCCGGCTCCGGCCGACGCGGCAGCGCCGGAGGGCTCGACACCGGCGACCGCACGGCGCGGCGTGCCGAGCATCGCGCGCGCCTCCGCGACGGTCGCGGGCCGGCGGCCGATGTCCTCGGTCAGCTGACGGGCCTTCGCGATCAGGTCGCCGTTCGAGCGCGCCATCGAGCCGTCGGGCAGGTAGAAGTTGTCCTCGACGCCGGCGCGGATGTTGCCGCCGAGCGTCAGCGCGGCGGCGATCAGCATCCACTGGTCGCGCGAGATGCCGATCACGCCCCACTCGTTCGGCCCGTCGGGCCCGCCGGGGATGTTCTCCGCCATGTGCGCGAGGTTGCGCGCGTTCGGCCGCACGCCGCCGGTGACGCCCATCACGCAGGAGATCTGAAGCGGCTCCTTCAACAGGCCCTTGTCGAGCAGCGGGTCGAGGTTCGCGATGTGGCCGGTGTCGAAGCACTCGTGCTCAGGCTTGATGCCCAGCTCGTTCATCGCCTCCAGCAGCGTCGTGATCGTCTCGAAGCTGTTCTCGAAGACCGTCGAGAAGACGAAGTCCTTGCGCCGCGCGGAGTACTTCGCGTAGTTCATCGAGCCCATGTTCAGCGCGGCGATGTCCGGCTTCAGCGCCCGCAGGTACTCGATCCGCTTCTCCAGCGAGATCCCGATCGCGCCGGTCGAGTAGTTGACGATCACGTCGTCGACCGCGCCGAGGATCGCCTCGGTGATCGCGCGGAAGTCCTCGACCTCGTAGGACGGCGTGCCGTCGGGCGTGCGCGCGTGGATGTGGATCATCGACGCGCCCTCGTCGACCGCCCGGCGCGCCTCGGCCGCGTACTCCTCCGGCGTGTACGGGATCCCCGGGCACTGCTCGCGGTTCGCGACCACGCCGGAGATCGAGCAAGTGATGATGACGGGGTCGTCGAGGCTCACACGTCGCTCCATGGTAAGTAGGAAGTTCTACTGCCCACTTTGAAGCACACACAGCCGCATTGCAACCGCGCTCGAAGTGTCGTTTCTTTCGCCATATCGCTTGCGCATCGCGCAAGATGGACCTGGCATCCGCGTTCCGCGAAGGGAGCCTTGGGAGCGGAAATCCCAGTGCAGCCGGGAAATTTTCCGTAAGATGAAAAACTTCTTACCAATAAAAGGACTACTGGTCTGGGCAAGTGGCATGATTTCATGCCTTAAACCGCTTGAGAGTGCATCGATAGACACGCTAGTGTCCATACGGAAATGGTCGCTGGAACGCCGTTGGCAGAGATCCTTCGACGCAAGGGTCACACGAGAGCTTGGCTCGCCGATCAGCTGCGGATCGATGCGAGCAGCATCTCCCGCTGGGCGAATGGGGACCGTCCAATCCCGCGTCACCATGTCCAGGAGCTCGCCGACGCCCTGGGCGTCGATGCGCAGCTCTTTCTCCCACCCCCCCACGCCGCGGAGGAGGCCCCGTGAGGTTGATCTCTGAATTCCCGTCTCACAGCATCGGGCGCAAGCGCTTCGATTGGGACGCAATCTTCGATGGCTACATTCGCGAATTCGAGCGCGGCATCGATTTTGACTGTCAAACCGCGTCACTCGTCGCACGGGTCCGTGAGGCAGCCCGCCGTCGCAATGTCGCGGTCGAGGTGAGGAGCTACACGCGACCCGAGGACCGGCGCCCGGTCGTCGCCGTACAGGCACTCGTCGGGGTCGTCTGAGGAGATCCTGCATTAGACGGGCACGACGCCATGCCGCTTCCACGGCCGCTCGACGCGCTTGCCCTCGGCCATCTCGAGCGCGCGGCAGATCGTCGGGCGCGTGTCGCGCGGGTCGATCACGTCGTCGATCAGCGCGTTCTTCGCCGGGACGTACACGTCGATCAGCTTGCGGTAGGCCGCGACCAGCTCGGCCTTCATCGCGACCGGGTCCTCGGCCTCCTCGACCTGACGGCGCATCACGATCTCGACGGCGCCCTCGGCGCCCATCACGCTGATCTCCGCGCTCGGCCAGGCGACGATCAGGTCCGGCTCGTACGCCTTGCCGTTCATCACGTAGTAGCCGGCGCCGTAGGCCTTGCGGATCACGACCGTGATCTTCGGCACCGTCGCGTTCGCCACCGCGTAGAGCATCTTCGCTCCATGGCGGATGATCCCCGCCGCCTCGACCTTCGTGCCGACCATGAAGCCGGGCACGTCCTGCAAGAAGACGAGCGGGATGTCGAACGCGTTGCAGAGGTTGACGAAGCGCGCTGCCTTGTCGGCCGAGTCGTTGTCGAGGATTCCGCCGAGCTGCTTCGGCTGGTTCGCGACGATCCCGGCCGGGCGCCCGCCGAAGCGCGCGAAGCACGTGATGATCGTCTTCGCGAACTGCGGCTTCATGTCGAAATACACGCCGTCGTCGACGATCCGCTTGATCACCTCGTACATGTCGTACGGCTTGCGATTCGACTCCGGCAGCACGTCGAGCAGATCCTCCTCGCGGCGGTCGATCGGGTCGCTCGCGGCGATCACCGGCGGCTTCACCTCGCAGTGCTGCGGCATGTAGGAGAGGTACTGCTTGATCCGCTCGATGCACTCCTGGTCGTCGGCCACCTCGAGGTCGCCGACGCCCGACTTGCGGCAGTGCACGCGCGAGCCGCCCAGCTCCTCCTGCGTCACGTCCTCCCCCACCGCCGCGCGCACGAGGTGCGGACCGGCGAGCGCCATCGAGCCGCGGCCCTTCACCATCGGGACGAAGTCGGCGAGGCCGGGGATGTACGCCGTGCCGGCGGCGCACGGGCCCATCAGCGCGGCGATCTGGGGGATCACGCCGCTCATCACTACCTCCTCGCGGAAGAGGTGGCCGGAGCCGGCAAAGAGCGAACCGACCGCCTCCTGGATCCGCGCGCCCGCGGAGTCGAGCAGCCAGATGAACGGGATCCGCTTGCTCAACGCAAGCTCGCGCAAACGTCCGACCTTCGTCTCGCCGCTCATCCCCATCGAGCCGGCCATCACGGTGAAGTCGTAGGCGCAGACGGCCACGAGCCGGCCGTCGACCTTGCCGTAGCCGGTGATGACGCCGTCGGCCGGCGCCTCCTTGCCCTCCAGGCCCCGGACGGCGAAGTGGATGCCGGCATGGATCCCCAGCTCGGTGAACGTGCCCTCGTCGATCAGCAGCGCGAGCCGCTCGCGCGCGGTCAGCTTGTCAGCCGCGTGCTGCTTGGCGATCTTCTCCTCGCCGCCACCGAGCATCGCCTTCGCGCGGCGCGCGGCAAGCTCCTCGACGAGTGGGCGGAGGATGCTCGGTGGTTGGGTCATCGTCCCTTCCATTGCGGCTCCCGCTTCTCGAAGAACGCCTTCACGCCCTCCTGGATGTCCTCGGTCGAGAAGGCGATCGTCAGCTGGCTGCGGAGGAAGTCGAGCGCCTCCTCAAGCGCCATGTCCTGCTGGCGGTAGAGCGCGTCCTTGCCGAGCTTCATCAGCGCCGGCGACTTCGCCGCGAGGCGCCCGGCCCAGTCGGCGACCGCTGCGTCGAACTCGTCGGCCGCCACTACACGGTTGACGATCCCGATCCGCTCCGCCTCCTGCGCGCCGATCTGCTCGCCGAGCAGCATCAGCTCGGTCGTCTTCTTGCGCCCCACATTGCGGTAGATCAGCGCCATGATCATGAACGGGAAGAGGCCTACGTTGATCTCCGGCGTGCCGAAGCGCACGCCCTCCTTCGCGACGACGAGGTCGCACGCGAGCGCGAGCCCGAGCGCCCCCGCGAGCACGTGGCCGTTCGCGGCGCAGATCGTCGGCTTGCCGAGCTTGCCGATCAGGATGAACAGCGCCGGGAAGCCTTCGGTGCCGAAGTGCTTGTGGATCAGCGGCACCTCGGCGGCGAAGCCGGCAAGGTTGCCGCCGGAGGAGAAGACCTTCTCGTGCGTCGAGGTCAGCACGACGCAGCGCACCGCCTCGTCGTCACGCGCGGCGATGAAGGCTGCGTGGAGGTCGCTCAGCAGCGCCTCGGACAGCGCGTTGCGCGTGTCCGGCTGGTCGAGCGCGATCGTCGCGATGCCATCGGCGACTTCATAGCGGAGGGTCTCGTAGCTCACGTGAGTCTTCCAGTCGAGAGGGGCGCGGTCCAGCCTACATGCGAGAAGTAGGAAGTACCACTGTTTACTTTGTGGAGCGGCTGCGGTAGCGTCGTGCCGACCTTCCGAGCACGAGGAGAATGACGCATGGCGGCCACAGCAGACGTCCTGAAGCCGGATTTCGCCGGCCAGAAGAAGCACTTCATCTTCACCGAGGACCATGACCGCCTGCGCGAGTCGATCTCCCGCTATGTGGCGAAGGAGCTGGCGCCGCATGCGGACGAGTGGGAGGTCACGACCTTCCCGGACTCGGTCTTCCATCGCATGGGCGAGCTGGGATTCCTCGGCCTGTCGGTCGACGAGAAGTACGGCGGCCAGGGCGGCGACTACTACGCGAACCTCGTGCTCGCGGAGGAGATGGGCGGCTCGCTGTCCGGCGGCCTGACGATGGGCGTCGCAGTCCACACCGACATGGCGATGCCGCCGATCCTCAAGTTCGGCACCGAGGAGCAGAAGCAGGAGTGGGTCGTGCCCGCGATCAAGGGCGAGAAGATCCTCTGCCTCGGGATCACGGAGCCCGATGCCGGCTCCGACGTAGCCGGCATCAAGACGCGCGCGGTGCGCGACGGCGACGAGTACGTCATCAACGGCTCGAAGACGTACATCACGAACGGCCACCGCGCCGACGTGATCGTGCTCGTGACGAAGACCGACCCGGACGCCGGCTACGACGGCTTCACGCTCTTCCTCGTGCCGATGGACGCGCCCGGCGTGATCCGCGAGAAGAAGCTCGAGAAGCTCGGCATGCACGCCTCCGACACCGCGCTGCTCGCGTTCCAGGACGTGCGCGTGCCCGACACGGCGGTGCTCGGCCAGGTCGGCAAGGGCTTCTACCACATCATGTGGGAGCTGCAGGGCGAGCGGCTGATCGGCGCCGCCGGCTGCGTCGCCGGCGCGCAGCGCTGCTTCGACCGCACGCTCCAGTACGCCCAGGAGCGCACAGCGTTCGGCCGCCAGATCGGCAAGTTCCAGGTGATCCGCCACAAGTTCGCCGAGATGGCGACGAAGATCGAGGCGGCGCGGCAGATGACCTACGTAACCGCGTGGCGCTTCCAGAACGGCGAGTACCCCGTGCGCGAGATCTCGATGGCGAAGCTGCACGCGGCGCGGATCGCCGTCGAGGTCGCCGACGAGTGCATCCAGATCCACGGCGGCGCGGGCTACATGAAGGAGTACGGAGTCGAGCGCGTCTGGCGCGACATGCGCCTGAACCGGATCGGCGCCGGCACGGACGAGATCATGCTGGACGTCATCGGCCGTTCCTACGGACTCTAAGGGAGACGCGCATGAGCACGAACGAGATCGTCGCCGGGCCTGGATACGCAGTCGCGAACCTCGAAGCGCTCGGCGAGGGCTACGGCTTCCGCAAGATCCGCAAGGGGCTCGACGTGAAGGAGCTGGGGGCGAACGCGATCGTGATGCCGCCCGGCTACGAGTCGAGCGGGCACTTCCACGACGAGCAGGAGGAGCTGTACTTCGTCCATCGCGGACGGATCGCGATGACGTTCGGCGACGGCGCGACGCACGAGCTGGGCGCCGGTGGGCTGGCGCGGGTCGACGCTTCGACCGTGCGGTCGGTGAAGAACGTCGGCGACAGCGACGCGGTGTACGTGATCGTTGGCGCGAAGGGCGGCTATGTGGGGCGCGACGGGCGCCTGGCCGACGGCGAGACGACGCGCGGAGCGCCGGGCGCAGCGTGACGTGACGCCTTCGCCCGAACCGAGGCGGCGGGCGGGTCCTGTCGCATCCGGGCGGGCGCACACCCGCCTTTCGGCGGGCGCACGTCCGTCCTCCGCGCCACCCGCCCGATCGGCGTCCCAGGCTGACGCTCCCGCCCGATCGGCGCCGATCCCTCCTTTCACCGAGGCATACGAGCGGCTGCGGCTGGAGATGCGGGAGTTCGTCGAGGCGGAGCTGGCGCCGCACGCGCAGGAGTGGGAGGACGCGCGCTTCTTCCCCAACTGGGTGATCGAGCGGTGTGCGGAGAAGGGCTATGTCGGGCTGAAGTTCCCCATCGAATTCGGCGGCGCGGACGATCCGCTGGCGGCTGCGGTGTGGGCGCAGGAGCTGGCGCGGTGTGGGTCCGGTGGGGTTGGCGCGGGGATCGGGGCGCACACGGGGATCGCGCTTCCGCCCGTCTGGCGCTTCGGCACTCCCGACCAGCACGCGCGGTACCTCGTGCCGGGGATTCGCGGCGAGAAGATCGCGGCGCTGGGGATCACCGAGCCCGGCGCCGGCTCCGACGTCGCAGGGATCCGCACACGGGCGAAGCGCGTCGACGGGGGCTTCGTCGTGAACGGCTCGAAGATGTTCATCACGAACGGCGTGCGGGCGGACTTCATCGTCACGGCCGTGAAGACGACCGAGGAGGGTGGCCATCACGGCATCTCGTTCCTGATCGTCGATCGCGGGCCCGGCATCGTGTCCTCCCCGATCGAGAAGCTCGGCTGGCACGCCTCCGACACCGCGCTGATCGCCTACGACGACGTCTTCGTGCCGGAGCAGAACCTGCTCGGCGCCGAGCACGAGGGCTTCAAGCTGATCATGGCCAACTTCCAGTGGGAGCGGCTGATGATGTCGCTCGGCGCGATCGGCGCGATGGAGGTCGTGTTCGAGAAGACGCTCGAGTTCGCGCGCTCGCGACAGGCGTTCGGCAAGCCGATCGGCAGCCACCAGGCGGTCCGCCACAAGCTCGCCGAGATCGCCGTCGCGCTCGAGGCCGGGCGCGACCTCACCTACCACGCGCTGCGCCTCCACCTTGCCGGCATCGACGCGGTGCAGGAGGTGACGATGGCGAAGCTCGCGACGCAGCGAGCCGCCTACGACGCGGCCGACACGTGCCTGGGGATCCACGGCGGCTACGGGACGCTCGTCGACGCAGGCATCGAGCGCGCGGTGCGCGACCTGCGCCTCGGACCGATCGGCGGCGGCACCGACGAGATCATGCGCGAGATCCTCGGCAAGACGCTCGGGCTGTGACCTCGGCGCCGACCGCCTCACCTAATGTGCGGACCTCATAGAGTCCGCACATTGACTGGCCAGTCAACCTGGCACATCGCTCGGAATCGATCACCAAGGAGACGTGCATGGGAGTTCTCGACGACAAGGTCGCCATCGTCACCGGCAGCGCGCGCGGCATCGGCCGTGCGACCGCCGAGCTGCTCGCGTCGCAGGGCGCGAAGGTCCTGATCAACGACCTCGACGGCGACGTCGCGCAGCAGACGGCTTCGGAGATCCAGGGTGAGACGACCGTCTTCGCCGGTGACCTCACCGCAGGCGACGCGCCCGACAAGCTGATCCAGACGGCGATCGACGCCTGGGGCCGGATCGACATCATCGTCAACAACGCCGGCTACACGCTCGACGCGCCGATCCACAAGATGAGCGACGAGTGGTTCCAGAAGATGCTCGACATCCACCTGATCGTGCCGTTCCGCGTGATCCGCGCCGCAGCGCCGCACCTGCGCGAGCCGGCGAAGAAGGAGCGTGAGGCGGGGCAGGAGATCTTCCGCAAGATCGTCAACGTCTCCTCGATCTCCGGCACGATGGGCAATGCCGGACAGGCGAACTACTCGGCCGGCAAGGCGGGCGTCGTCGGCTTGACGAAGACGCTGGCGAAGGAGTGGGGCCAGTTCAAGGTGAACGTGAACGCCGTCGCCTTCGGCTACATCGAGACGCGCCTCACCGCCTCGAAGGTCGAGGACAACACGATGGAGATCGGCGGCGAGAAGATCCAGCTCGGCATTCCGGATCAGCTCCGCGGGATGGCGTCGATGCTGATCCCGCTCGGCCGCCCGGGCACGCCGGAGGAGGCGGCCGGCGGCGTCTTCTTCCTCTGCTCGCCGTGGAGCAACTACGTCCACGGCCAGACGCTGAACATCACCGGTGGCCAGTTCACCGGCATGACGACCTGATCTGACGGTCGCGTTGCTTCACGCCGCGGTGGCCGGGCTTCGCGCCCGGTGCCGCGGCGTTGCTGTTTCTGCGCTGAATTGGCACAAACGGCGACAGCCATTTCGCAGTGGCTTCAGCAGGATGGACGCATGGCGATGCACTCTCCCTTTCCGCCGCCGGCACGGAGCCGACCGGCGGCTCCCCTGGGCAAGGGAGGGACGATGGATGCGACTGTCGCAGCCACGCTGGCGCTCGCGCTGCTGCTCGCCCTCCGGGTCATTGACCGGATGACGCAGTAGGGCACGCCAGATCGTCATACAGCCCCGGGCGAGAGTCGGTTCCGAGCCGCCCGGGGCGCCCTCTCGATAGATGCCGAAACGACGAGAGGCCCGGAACCCGGGCCTCTCAAGCAATGGATGCGGTGTCGCAGCCACGCTGGCAATCGTCACACTAGCCAGGCGCGGTGCTCGGAGCAACCGCATCTTTGTGGCATTCAGCCGGCAGCGCGGACAGCAGACGCTCGAGGTCGTCCGTGGTGCTCCAGCCGCCGAACGAGGCGCGAAGAAGATCCTCGTTCGGGAGCGAGCGGACGATGACGCCGGCGGTCGCGAGGCGCTCTGCCACGGCGACGGCGTCTGGCTCCTGCCAGGTGACGAGCGTCGTACGGTCGCGCTCCAGCACCGTGCGACCGTGGTTGCGCAGCGCGTCGGCCGCGATAGCGGCAAGGTCTGCCGCGTGCGCGTGCATCGCCGCCCAGCCTGTTTGCTCGAACAGCTCCAGCGCCGCAAGCGACTGCGCGACCGAGACGGCCGACAGCTTGGGCGTGTCGAAGGCACGCGCGTCGGCGTGCGGAACCGCGTCGAGCCCAGTGTTCGCGTCGGCGAGGTTGCCAATGCCGGGCGCGACGGGACGCAGCGACAGCCGCTTGCGCAGCGATGGCGAGACGAACAGCATCCCGGTGCCGTTCGCGCCGCACAGCCACTTCTGCCCCGAGCCGGCATAGATCGCGTTCGGCCCGAACGCGGCGACATCGAACGAGATCGCGCCGACGCTCTGGGCGCCGTCGAGCAGCAGCGTCACGTCGAGCTGCGCGAGCCGCTCGACGTCCACGATCCGTCCGCTGCGCCAGCTCACGTGCGAGCAGGCGACGAGCCGCGTGCGCGGGCCGACTGCATCGGCGAGCTGAGCGAACGGCGCGACGCGCACCTCGACGCCGCGCGCCATCTGCGCGGTCAGTGGGCCGAGCAAACCGGGGTGCTCCTCGTCGCTCGTCACGATCTCCTCGCCAGGCTGGAGGCCGAGCGCGAGCAGCATGCGCGCGATGCCGTCGGTCGTCGAGGTCGAGAGCGCCACGTCCGCCGGTGCCGCGCCGAGCAGCGCGGCATAGCGCTCGCGCAGCGTCTGCGCCAGCTCGACGACGCGCCCAAACGACACGGCGTCCCCGCGTCCCTCGGCCGTCTCGCGCTCGATCTGCACGCGTACCGCATCCGCCGCGACCGCGGGAATCGGGCCGTTCGTGCCGGCGTTCAGGTACGTGAGCCGTTGCAGGACCGGGAGCTGAGCGCGCAAGGCCGCGAGCTGCTCGGCGACCTGGCTCATCCCTGCGAGAGCGTCTGCTGCTTCGCGTCTTGCAGCTCGCGCCAGCGCTTGTGCGACGCGTCGATCACGTCGAGCGCGTCTTCGCGCGGGAACCAGCCGTCGACCTTCACGACCTTGCCCTCGGGCGTCTTGTAGATCGAGAAGAAGTGCGAGATCTCGTCGCGCAGCTGCAGCGGAAGGTCGTCGAGCTCCTCGATCGTGTTCCAGTTCGGGTCCTCCAGCGGGACGCACAGGACCTTGTCGTCGACTCCCTTGTCGTCGCGCATCTTGAACAGCGCGATCGGCCGCACGGGGATCACGCAGCCCGGGAACGTCGGCTCCGAGACGGTCACCATCGCGTCGAGCGGGTCGCCATCCTCGCCGAGCGTGTCGGGGATGAAGCCGTAGTCCGTCGGATAGACGACGGAGGAGAACAGGAAGCGGTCGAACTTGATCGCTTGGAGCCGCTCGTCCCACTCGTACTTGTTGCGCGAGCCCTTCGGGATCTCGACGAGGCAGTGGAGCGGTTGGTCGTTCATCGCCCCGCACGATACGCGAGCTGCCCGGTGCGATGCGGTGTGGGGGCGTACGATCTTGACGATGGCGCACGCGACGGGCAGCGGCCACGGCCACACGCACGCAGATCACGGGCATCACGGCCACGCGCACGGCCTGGGACATGCCTACGCCCACGGCGGACGCGCCGCAACCGACGCGCGAGCATTGAAGATCGCGCTGACGCTGATCCTCGCCTTCATGGCCGCCGAGGTCGCCGCCGGGATCGTCGCCTCATCGCTCGCGCTGCTCTCCGACGCCGGTCACATGCTCACCGACGCGGCAGCGCTCGCGCTGTCGCTCGCCGCATTGCGGATCGCGCAACGCCCGGCGCGCGGGGCGATGACGTACGGCTTCGGGCGCGTCGAGGTGCTGAGCGCGCAGGCGAACGGCATCACGCTCGTGCTGCTCGCCGCGTGGATCGTCTACGAGGCGGTCCGCCGGCTGCTCGCGCCGCCGGACGTCCACGGCGCTTTGGTGCTCGTCGTCGCGATCGTCGGGATCGGCGTGAACCTCGCGGCGACGCTCGCGCTCTCCGGTGCGCGTCGCGGGTCGCTGAACATGGAGGGCAGCTACCGCCACCTGCTGACGGACCTGTTCGCCTTCATCGCGACGGCGATCGCCGGCGCGGTGATCCTCGCGACCGGCTTCGCGCGTGCCGACGCACTTGCGTCGCTGCTCGTCGCTTGGCTGATGCTCGTCGCCGGGATCGGGCTCGTGAAGGCCTCGGCGCGCGTGTTCCTGGAGGCGGCGCCGGAGGGACTCGACCCGCAGGAGATCGGTCGCGCGCTCGCGGCGCACGCCGGCGTCGTCGAGGTTCACGACTTGCACGTGTGGGAGGTCACGACCGGCTTCCCGGCGCTCTCCGCCCATGTCATCGTGCGCGCGGGTCGCGACTGCCACGAGCTGCGGCGCGCGCTCCAGCAGGAGCTGGCCGAGCGCTTCGAGCTGCGCCACACGACGCTCCAGGTCGACCACGAGCACGCCCCGCAGCCGCCGATTGCGATCGAGGTTGCGGGCGAGCGGGAGCGCTGAGCGGATCGCGGCGCGGGTGAGCGCGATCCCATTTCTGTCGGGTTGAGCCAGGCGGGTGGGATAGCTAGCCTGCCACTCAGCAGTCGACAGCACGACAGCGAGCACCGCGACGGTGCGGAGGTCCACTCGCAGTCAGTCCGCGAGTTAGGTGCTCCGGGCGGGCATCGGGGCCGACTCCCGCCCGGAGCGTTGGTGGTCTGCTAGCTCGTCAGCCGGTCAATGACCCGGATGGCGAGCAGCAGTGCCATGGACAGCACCAGCAAAGCTGCTGCTTCCATTTCTCCTCCTCTCGTCGGGGAGCCGCCGGTCGGCCCCGTGCCGACAGCTCTTGAAAGGAGGCGCACCACCACACCCGATACTGCTCGAGCCGGTGCGACATGTCTGTCTCTGTTCGTGCCAATTCACCGCCCGAGCGGCTACAACCGCGCCGGACGACCAGCCGACTCAAGCGACCGCGAGGTCGCCGAGTGCAAGGCGCGTGCCGGAGAAGTAGGCGCCGGCGGGTGAGGCGAGGTAGGCCACGAGGGACGCCAGCTCGGCGTCGGTGGTGACGACGCCGGGGGTGATCGCGACCGTCGTGATGCCGTAGCGCGCCCACTCGATCGAAAGCGTGCGGGCGAGGTTCTCGGCCGCGGCGCGGACGCCCGCTGCCGCCGGGTCGCCGTCGCCGGGTGGTGGGGCGACAAGCGTGAGGCGGCCTCCCCGTGCCTCCGGAATGAACGCCGTCGTGGCAACGGCGCGGAGCGTGACCCAGGCGGCGTCGAGCGCGGCGCGCAGCGGGTCTCCCGCTCCGGCTGCCGCGCCAGCGAACGCGGGACGCAGGTCGTGCACGAGCACGTCGATCCGTCCGTGTGCGGCGAGCGCGCCCTGGGCGTGCGCCGCCGCGTCGTCCTCGTCGGCCGTGACCGGAAGCGCGGCGGTCGTCGCGCCGAGCGCAGCGAGCGCCGGGCCAAGCGCGCTGCCGCCGCCGAGCGCGATCACGCGGTCGGCGAGCAGGCCGGGACGAAGCAGCGTGGAAGGATCCATCGCGGCCGGAGCTTAGTCGCGCGCGCCCCGAGCAGCGCAGATTTGACCACCACCACGGTGGCAAAACCTGCGCTCCTCCCCGCGGCCGACCGGCGCGGCGCGACGACGCGCGCCGATAGCCTCGCCGGCTGATGGCATCCGCGCCCGTGCCAACCCCGCTCACGGAGCCGCTGCCCGGCGGCAGCGAAGGTGCGACCGTGCGAGTGCATCCGCTGCTCGCGGGCGAGATGCTCGCGCCGCCCGCCTACGTCGACCGGCGCGCGGGCAAGCTCGGCCTCCCTCGCGACCTCCTCGGCGGATTGCTGACCCCGCGCAAGCGCTGGATCTGGCTGCCGATCCCGATGTTCCTGATCGAGCACCCGAGCGCCGGCCCGCTGATGGTCGACACCGGCTTCCATCCGAGCCTGCTCGACGGCGTGCGGCGAAGCAACATGGGCGCGCTCGCGCCGTTCTACAACGTGCGACTCACGCCCGAGCAGCTGCTCGCAGCGCAGCTCGCGCAGCGCGGCATCGCGATCGCAGACGTCGAGACCGTGCTCATCACCCACCTGCACATCGACCACGCGAGCGGGATCTCCGAGCTGCCGCACGCGGCGTTCGTGCTCGACCAGCGCGAGTGGGAAGCCGCCCACAGCAAGGGCGCCACGCTCAACGGCTACGCCAAGCGGCACTTCGACCACCCCGTCGACTGGCGCACGATCGACTACGACGCGCAGCGGATCGACTCCCATGTGACGTTCGGCCAGAGCGTCGACCTGTTCGGCGACGGCTCCGTGCGGCTGCTCTCGACGCCCGGCCACACGCGCGGGCACCAGTCGGTGCTGCTGCGCCTCTCAGCCGGCGAGCTGCTGCTGACCGCCGACGCGGCCTTCACCCGCCGCACCCTCGCCGGCGAGGCGACACCGCTGATCCTCGACGACACGCATCGCTTCCGCCGCTCGCTCGGCGAGATCCGCCACTTCCTCGCGCAGGCGCCTGACGCACTCGCGATCCCCGGCCACGACGCCGAGGCGTGGGCCGAGCTGCAGCCGCTCTACGACTGAATGCGAGCGGGACCGGAGCTGGTTGCCGCGCGGCGCGCAGCGCGCACCCGGCGCCGCACGTCCTTCGCGCCGTGGCGCTCGAGGTCCGCGTACAACGCGCGAATCGCTCCGAGGATCTCGTCGGAGACCGCCTGCTGCTCCTCGCGCGTGGGCTTTGCGATGCGCGGGAAGTGCAGCGGCTCGCCGTACTGGACCGTCACCTGCGGAAACTGCAACCGCTTCCAGTTGCGCACGCGCTGTGAGCCGTAGATCGCGACCGGAACGACCGGCGCGCCCGACTGCAGCGTCAGGCGACCGATGCCCGGCCGCGCGCGCTCGCCCACCTTTCCGCTGCGCGAGCGTCCGCCCTCGCAGTACATGACGACGGTCGCGCCACGGTCGAGCACCGTGTTCGCCGTGATGAAGGCATCCTCGTCGACCATCCCGCGGCGAACCGGGAAGACTCCGCCGGGCGAGTAGATCCACTGCATCGGCTTCGTGAACAGCTGCGACTTCGCCATGAAGCGCACGCGGCGGCGGATGAACGCGCCGGTGAAGAAGTGATCCATGAAGGAGAAGTGATTCGGCGCGAGGATCGCGTTGCCGCTCGCCGGGACGTTGTCGGAGCCGATCCCGCGCATGCGGAAGAAGATCAGGCCGTAGAGGCTCGTGACCATCCGGACCATCTCGTACGTCGCGTTCGGCTCGCGCGTACGCGAGCGCTCGTGGAACTTGTCGAAGTACTCCTTCGGACGCGGGTCCTTGTAGACCTGTTCCTTCATCCGCGCGAGCTGCTCCTCCGCCATTGCCGGGAGCTTAGCGCCAGACGCGCCGGTATAAGTCCACCGATGCCCTCCGCTGCCGCCACCTCCCGTGCGACGCCGCCCGCGCGCCCGCCGCGCGTGCTCGTGCTGAGCGCCTCGATCGGCGAGGGGCACGACCTGCCGGCGCGGATGATCGTGGACGACCTGCTCGCACGGCGACCCGATGCGCACGCGCCGATCGTCGATGGGCTGAAGGCTGGCGGGGTGCTCGTCGAGAAGCTCGTGATGAGCGGCTCCTCGTTCGACTCGCGCTGGGGCAACCTGGTCTTCGACGTCGAGTACGCGCTCGTCGCGCACGTGAAGCCGGTCGGACGCTTCGCGAGCTGGCTCGCGCAGGCGCTCGGCGGTCGCGGACTGCTGCGGGCGATCGAGCGCGAGCGCCCCGACGCGATCGTCTCGACGTACCCGGGCGTGACCGAGGTGCTCGGGCGGATGCGCGTGCAGGGCAAGCTCGCGATCCCGCTCGTCTCGGCGATCACCGACCTCGCCGCGCTGCGCTACTGGGCGCATCCCGGCGTCGACGTCCACCTGATCACGCACCCGGAGTCGGCCGAGGAGGTGCGCGCGATCGCCGGCGCGCACGCACGCGTTGTCGCGGCACGCGGGATGAACGACCCGCGCTTCGCGACGCCGCCGACGCGTGAGCAGGGTCGCGCCGCGTTCGCGCTGCCGCTCGAGCAGGACGCGAAGGTCGTCGTCGTCTCCGGCGGCGGCTGGGGCGTCGGCGACCTCGACGGAGCCGTGACGACGGCGCTCGCGCTCGACGGGACGCGCGTCGTCGTGATGTGCGGGCGCAACGAGGCGCTCCGCACGCGCCTTGCCGCGCAGTTCGGCACCGACGCGCGCGTCACGCTGCTCGGCTTCACGACGCAGGTGCCGGAGCTGTTCGCGGCAGCCGACGCACTCGTCCACTCGACCGCGGGCCTGACGGTCTTGGAGGCGTGGGTGCTCGGGACGCCGACGATCTCCTACGGCTGGGGACGCGGCCACATCCGCGTCAACAACCGCGCGTACGTGCAGCACGGCATCGCCGCCGTTGCGCGCGACCGCGGCGAGCTGGCCGTCGAGCTGCGGCGCGCGCTCGCCGCGCCGCGCTCACCGGACGCCGGCTTCGCCCGCCTCCCCGTCGCCGCCGACGTCGTGCTCGACTTGATCGGCGCCTCCGTTGGATCCGCTGGATCCGCGCCCGTGCTCGTCGCCGCCGACGAGCACATCGGCGACAGCCTGTGAGGCACCGAGCAGCGCCGCGCCACCGGCGACCGCGAGGATCGCAGCGCCGAGCAGGAGCCGCTCGGGGATCGTGTCGGCCCACGGCTCGTCGAACACGAGCGGACCGGCGATCACCGGCACCAGCACCTGCGCGGAGACGACGATCGGCGCCACGCGGGTGGCGGCGATCCGCTGCAGCGCGCTCATCTCTGCCGTCAGCGCGAGCGAGCCAGCGAGCAACGCGCTTGCCGCCCAGGCGATTGCGGGCAGCCAGCTGCCGGAGTCGAGCGCGTCGGCGACGAGCTTGAGCCCGATCGCCGCCCACGCGTCGCCGGCGGCAGCGGCGAGCACGCGCAGGCGCGCGTCGCGCACGCGGTGTCGCACCACGAACGGAACGGCTGTCGCGGTGCCGAGCACGAGCGCAAGCAGCGCGATGCCGACGGTGTTGCCGGCGCCGCCCAGGCCCGGCGCTGCGACGAGCGTGACGATCGCGACGCCGCAGACGATCGCCGCGACGCCGATCAGTTCGCGCCGCCCGATCCGCTCGTGCAGGACGGCGCTGGAGAGCACGAGCAGCAGCACGAGCCCGAGTGCGAGCACCGGCTGCACGACCGTCAGCGGCGCGAGCGTGAGCGCGAAGACCTGCAGCAGCGCACCGGCGCCGGACAACGCTGTGCCGGCGACCCAGCGCGGGCGCTTCACGAGGCGGCCGAGCAGCGACGCCTGCAGCGTCGCGCCGCCGCCTGCCTGGCGCGCCTCCAGCGCCTGCAGCACGTACGCGCTCTCGTAGCAGCCGGCTGCCGCGACGGCTGCGGCGATCCCGCCGCCGATCATCGGATGCCGCCCCGCTGGCGACCGGCCGACTGCGCGCACACCGCGCGCGCCGCGCACGCCAAGCCCCTGTGGCAGGATCTCAGGCGTGCGCTCCCCTGCCGTCGCTGCGGCGGTCGCGGCCGGTGCTGCAGCCTGGTCGCTGCCGGCACTCGCTCCGCTCGTCCCGTCACTGTGCAGCTCGCTGGCGCTCGAGCGCACGCTGCCGGGCGACGAGCCGCATGTAGCGCTGACGTTCGACGACGGCCCACACCCGCAGGGCACGCCGGCCGTGCTCGACGCGCTTGCGGCAACCGGCGCGGGCGCTACGTTCTTCCTCGTCGGCGAGCAGGTCCGTCGCTACCCGTCGGTCGCCGCCGAGATCGCCGCGGCCGGCCACACGATCGCGCTGCACGGGGACCGGCACCGCAACCTGCTGCGCGTCCCGCCGCCGGCGCTCGCCGACGATCTCGACCGCGCGCACGCGACGATCTCCGAGGTCACCGGTGTCGCGCCGCTGCTCTACCGCCCGCCGTACGGGATCTTCAGCCCGGCCGGGATCGCGATCGCACGGCGACGCGGCTGGCGGGCGCTGCTGTGGTCGCAGTGGGGACGCGACTGGCGCCGCTGGACGACACCGGAAAGGATCGCCGAGAAGGTCACGGCGCGGCTCGCGCGCGGCGACATCCTGCTGCTGCACGACGCCGACCACTACAGCGCGCCCGGCTCGTGGGAGCGCACCGTCGCAGCGCTGCCCCTGGTGCTCGCGGAGATCGAGCGCCGGGGGCTGCGCAGCACGGCTCTCTGACCTCAGGCGCGCGCGGCCGCCAAGCGTCGCGCGCCGCCAACGAGGGCGACGGCAACGAGCGAGCAGGCAATCAGGATCGCCAGCATGTGGTGACCGCGGGCGAAGTGGGAGACGCCGTGGGACCAGTCGCGCATCAGGTCGACGAGGTTGCTCGTCAGCAGCGAGCCGACGACCATCGTGCCGAAGACGACGAGCGCGCCCACGCGGTCGGTCGTCCAATCGATGCGCGCGATCAACGTGGTCGGAATCGCGAACAGCGCGAGCGTGCCGATGATCGCGGCCGGGTCGCTGAAGACGACCGTGTGCGCGAGCGCGGCGGCCAGCGCGCCGGCGACGAGGCCGACGAGCACGAGCATCGCCAACCGCAACGCGGGCAGCCCCGTGCTGCGGCGCGCGGGACGGCGCTCCCACACGGGGGCGGCCGCGGGGTGCTGCGCTGGGGTCGCCGCTGCTGCGGCGATGGCGGGAGCAGCCGGGGCGGGAGCGGCCGCAGGAGCAGCCGCAACGGGCGCGGCGAGCACCGCAGCCGGCGCGGCTGCGCGCGCCTCGGCGTCCTCGCGGTGCCAGGCGACATAGCGGCGCAGGCCCTCGGCGAACGACGTCTCGGGCCGCCAGTCCAGCTCGGCCGCGGCGCGCGCGCCGGACACTTCGGCGCCCTTGAAGTCGCCCGCGCGGCCCTCGGTCTCGACCAGCTCGACGTTGCCGAGCACGTCGCGGACGTTCTCCGCGATCTGCTTGATCGTCACGTCCTCGTCGCTGACGAGGTTGTACGTGCGGTTCGCCGCCTGCGGCGCAAGGCCACGCACGACGCCCTCGGCGAGGTCCTCGACGTAGACGAAGCGGCGCGACTGCTGCCCGCCGCCGGCGAGCGTCAGCGGCTCGCCCGCGAGCGCCTTGTTGACGAAGATCGGGATCACAGCGGCTGGCCGCGCACGCGGGCCGTAGGGGATCCCGAAGCGCAGGATCGTGTGCTCGACGTCGTACAGCTCCTGGTAGGAGCGGCAGTAGAGCTCGCCGGCGAGCTTCGTCGCCGTGTAGAGGTGCGCCGGCGGCACGAGCGCGGTGTCCTCGTCGACGTGGTCGGCGACTACATCGGAGTAGACCCAGATCGTCGACGCGTAGACGACGCGCTTCACGTCGTGCTGGCGCGCGGCCTCGAGCACGTTGACGGTGCCGCGCGCGTTGAGCTGCTCGGAGTGGATCGGATCCTTCTGGACCTCCCCCACGTCGGCGGCGGCGGCGAGGTGGGTGACCGCGTCACAGCCCTCCATCGCGCGCATCACGTCGTCGAGGCAGGTCATGTCGCCGAGCACGGTGTCGACGTCGGCGTGGTAGGGCGAGGGACGCACGTCGAGGATCCGCGGCTCATGGCCGGCGGCGATCAGACGATCGACGACGTGCGAGCCGATGAAGCCGGCACCGCCGGTGACGAGGACACGACTCATACGGGGACGACCTCCGGTCGGTAGTAGAGCGGGACGCACCAGTGACCTTCGGCCACCCAGTCGCTGTTCGGCAGATCGTCGCCGGTTCCCATGATGCGATGGCACGGCTGGTCGTACACCTTGCCACTGGAGCGCTCGATCGGATCGAACACGATGTATTTGTACAGGCCCGAGACCATGCCGTCCGGAAGTTGGAGCTTTCCGGCATGTTGCGGGATCGAGCACGTCGCGCGCGATCTCGTTCTTCCAGGCGACGACCTCCTCCATCCGCTCGGTCTGCGTCAGCGCGACCGCTGCGGTGAACTCGCTCATGCGCGAGTTGACGCCCTGGACCTCGTAGTCCGGCTTGCCGTAGTCGCGGTACTTGCGTGCAAACTCGATCAGCTCGGGACGCTTGGAGACCAGCACGCCGCCCTCACCCGTGGACACCGTCTTGGTCGCGTAGAACGAGTAGACGCCGGCGTCGCCGTACATGCCCGGCTTCGTGCCGTCCCACGAGGCGCCATGCGCGTGCGCGCAGTCCTCCAGCAGGAAGACGCCCTCGCTGCGGCACAGCTCCGCGATCCGCTCGCTCTCGAAGGCGATGTGGCCGCCGATGTGCACGAGCACGAGCGCGGCGGGCTTGTGCTGCGCGATCTTCGCCTCGATGTCGGCGAACGAGGCGCACAGGTCTTCGCGGTTGCAGTCGACGAAGACGGGCTTGCCGCCGGCCGCGAGGATCGCGAGCGGGGTCGCCATGAACGTGTTCGACGGACAGAGGACCGTCTTGCCGCGCACGTCGGCGAACTCGAGCGCGGCGATCGCGCCGCCCGACCACGAGCCGGTCGCAACGGCGGGCAGGCCGTTCCAGGCCTCCCAGGCCGCCTCGAAGCGGCGGTTCATCTCGCCGTGGGACCACTGGTTGGAGTCGATGACCTCGTCCCACAGCGTGTGCAGGCGAGCGCGGTCGCGCTCGTCGAAGCCGATCGCAAAGCGATGGATGTCAAGCTGGCTAATAGACATAAGTGCGCGGAAGGCTAACGGGTGGGACGGCAGCCGCACCGTCCCACACCGTGGCCCCGGCTTCCAGGCGCGCTCGCGCGCTTGTCAGTGGACGAGCTCGTCCTCGTCGCGGCCATGGAGCGGCAGCGCGAGCGCGATCACGCCGGTGACGACGAGCAACCCGGCCTCGACCATCAGCACATGCTCGGTCGCTGTCACGAAGCCCTGGTGGACGATCACGCTGAAGAAGATCGTCCCGAGCCCGGCGACGCCGACCGCCGCGCCGAGCTGCTGGAGCGCGTTGAGGACGCCGGACGCCGAGCCGACCTCGCGATCGTCGACCGCGGCGAGCACGATCGAGAACAGGGGAGCGACGATCAGCCCCGAGCCGAGCCCGCAGACCAGCTCCGGACCCGCGAGCTGGAGCGTCGTCAGCTGCGTCCCCTCGCCGTGGATCACCGCGAGCAGCCCGCCGACGCCGGCGAGCATCACGAGCAATCCGCCGTGCAGCACGTGGCGGCCGAAGCGCGGCGCGAGCACCGCACCTCCCAGTCCGGCGCCGATCGCCAGCCCGAGCGACCACGGGGCGAAGCTGACGCCTGCGTGGACCGCGCTGTAGCCGAGCCCGATCTGCAGGTAGAGCGTGATCACGAGCATCAGCCCGATCATCCCGGCGAAGAACAGCAGGATCACGCTGACGCCTGCCGTGTACGCGCGCTTGCGGAAGATGCTCGGCGTGACGAGCGGGTGGCCGCCGGCGCGCTCGGAGCGGCGCGCGAGCCAGCCGAAGGCGACGAACAGCAGCAGGCTCGCCCCCATCATCGCGAACGTCCATGCGGGCCAGTCCTGCTCGCGCCCCTGGATCAGCGGGTAGACGAGCAGGCCCATCGCGAGCGCGACGAGCGCAGCGCCGCGCTTGTCGAGCGTCGGCGCACCGGGCGTGCGCGACTCCGGCAGGACCCGCAGCGCGCCGATCGCGGCGAGGATCCCGAGCGGCAGGTTGACGAGGAAGATCATCCGCCAGCCGCTGCCGAAGAGGTCGGCGTCGACGAGCCCGCCGCCGATGATCGGCCCGAGCACGGCGCTGAGGCCGATGACCGGCCCGAACAGGCCGAAGGCCTTCGGCAGCTCCTCGGTCGAGAAGGCCGAGCGGATGATCCCGAAGCCCTGCGGGATCATCAGCGAGGCGGCGAGGCCCTGCGTGAGACGGCAGCCGACGAGCACGCCGGTGTTGGGGGCCAGCCCGCACAGCAACGAGCTGACGGTGAAGCCGATCGTGCCGAGCAGGAACAGCCGGCGACGGCCGTGGACGTCGCCGAGGCGGCCGCCGGGCATCAGGCCGACGGCGAGCGCGAGCGCGTAGCCGCCGACGATCCATTGGAGCGCTGACGTGCTGGCGCCGAGGTCGGTGCGGATCGAGGGTGCGGCAACGTTGACGATCGTGCCGTCGAGCAGGTCCATGCACTCGACGAGCAGGACGACGACCAGGATCAGCCAGCGGCGCGGGTGGCCGGTGTCGGCCGGGTCGGCGACTGCCGCGGGCGGGTTGGCAACGGGCGGGGCAAGCGTCTCGGTCATGGAAGCCTCACTGGAACATCGTTCGCTTATTCGAACAGCGTTCTAACCTACAATCGCCGTTCGTGTCAAGCTCCGATGCGCTCCCACCTCCCCCGTGGTCCGCTGTCAAACCGCGCAGCTCGCGCGCGAAACCACCGCTGAGCCGCGACGCGATCGTCGATGTAGGGATCGAGCTGCTCGACGCCGAGGGCCTCGACGCGGTGACGATGCGCCGTGTAGCCGAGCGGCTCGGCACCGGTCCGGCCTCGCTCTACCAGCACGTGGCCGGCAAGGACGAGCTGCTCGAGCTGCTGTTCGACCGTGTCGCCGGCGAGATCGAGCTTCCCGCACCGAACGCCGGTGACTGGCAGGAGCCGCTGAAGGCGCTGCTGCGCTCGATGCGCACGGTCCTCTCCAGCCATCGCGACATCGCCTACGTGACGCTCGGGCGGATCCCGACCGGCGCGAACGCGCTCGGGATCGCCGAGGGGATGCTCGCGATCATGGACGCGGGCGGCGTGCCGCCGGAGATTTCGACCTACGCGGTCGACACGCTCGCGCTGTTCATCGGCGCCGTCTCCTACGAGGACAGCATCCGCGCGACGCAGTTCGGCGACCAGGAGTCGGAGTACTTCGAGCGCGTCCACGAGTACTTCGCCGCGCTCCCGGCCGATCGCTTCCCGACGCTCGCGCGACTCTCAGAGCTGCTCACGCGCCCGGAGGAGGGCGAGGACGACCGCTTCGAGTTCGCGCTCGACGTGCAGGTGCGCGGGATCGCCGCGCTCGCGGCCGCAGCCGTCGTCAGCGGCGACTGAGGTACGTCGCGACGAAGTCGCCGAGCTGGCGGCCGCGGTGCAGGAAGCCGCGCAGCGTGCGGCCGGTCGCGCGGTGCGACAGCTGCAGCTCGACCTCGCGCACGCGGAAGCCTGCGCGCGTGGCGTCGATCGTCATCCCGATCTCCATCCCGAAGCGCGGCGCGAACGGCACGACGGCGGGCAGCACGGCGGCGCGCAGTGCGCGCTGGCCGGAGATCGGCGCGTCGCAAACCAGCCCGCAGCGGCGGCGGATCGCCCAGCGCGCGAAGCCGAGCGCCACGCCGAAGCCGCCACCGACGCGGCGTGCGAACGCGGCGACTGCGAGGTCCGCTCGGCCGGCGCGGACTTCCTCGACGAGCGCGACGAGCGCCGCGGCGCTGCCGGCGAGGTCGCCGTCGCACAGCACGATCACGGGCGCGTCGGGCGCGTCGGCGAGCGGCAGCAGCCGCTGCGCGGCAAGCGTCGCCGCGCCGCCCTTCCCGAGCGGACGCGGGGTCGAGACGACCTCCGCACCACCGGCCGCGGCGACCGCAGCGGTCGCGTCGGTCGAGCCGTCGTCGGCGACGAGCACGCGCGCGCTGCGGGAACGCAGCGGCAAGCGCGGCGAGCGTCGCCGGCAGGCGATCCGCCTCGTTGTGGGCGGTGACGATGACGACAGGGTCCGGGGCCATCGGGAGCGCCGGCTATTCTGGCGCTCCGCTGGGCCGCTTGCGGCGCCCTACCCGTTCTTGCGCAATCTGGAGGTCGAGCGTGGCCGACGTCGAGGCTCATATCACCGGCACGGTCTGGAAGATCGAGGTCGCGGTCGGCGACACGATCGCGGAGGGCGACACGGTCGTCATCCTCGAGTCGATGAAGATGGAGATGCCCGTCGAGGCGGAGGATCCCGGCGTCGTGGCGGAGATCCGCTGCGAGGAGGGCCAGGCAGTCTCCGAGGGCGACACGCTCGTCGTGCTGGAGTAGTCGCCGTGCCCGGCGAGCTGCGAGTCACGGAGCCGGCGCCGGGCGTCGCGCACCTGACGATCTCGAATCCCGAGAAGCGCGGTGCACTCGATCGCCCGCTGCTCGAAGCGCTCGTCGCCGCGCTCGGGCGGCTCGACGCGCGCTGCGTCGTCGTGACCGGCGAGGGGCGTGCCTTCTGCGCCGGCTACGACATCGAGGCGCTGATGGACGAGGGCTACGACGACGCCGGCGGCGACCATCCCTTCCCCGCTGCGTTGGCGGCGATCGAGGCGTATCCGTTCCCGGTGCTCGCGGCCCTGAACGGCTACGCGATCGGCGGCGGGCTCGAACTGGCGATCGCCTGCGACCTGCGGATCGCCGCCGCCGACATCCAGCTCGGGATGCCGCCGGTGAAGCTCGGCGTCGTCTACGCGCACGCCGGCCTCAACCGCTTCCTCGGCGCGATCGGCGGCGCGCGCACGCGTGAGCTGTTCCTGACCGGTCGCCGCATCGACGCAAAGACCGCCGAGCACTGGGCGCTCGTGAACGAGGTGGTGCCGGCGAAGCAGCTCGCTGGCCGCGCCCTGGAGGTCGCGGGCGAGATCGCCGCGAACGCGCCGCTGTCGCTGCGCGGCAACAAGGCGGCGATCGGCGCGCTGATCGCCGCCGGCGGCACGCTCGACCCCGTCACCGCAGCCGAGCTCGACGCCGACCGTCGCGCCGCCTTCCTGTCCGAGGACCTGCGCGAGGGGCTCAGCGCGTTCGGCGAGAAGCGCGCGCCGGTGTGGCGTGGGCGCTGAGCGGTTGATTGGGGCGCCACCACCGCGCCCCAATCGCACACGGGAACTATCTGATCGTCACTCTCTGTTGAGGGCTGAGACTCAATCTCCCGTTCACCAGTATTCCTCTCGGACAGCCGAGCAGGCCACTTAGCTTCGTGGATCTGATGATTTCCTGTTCTCTGGGTAGCATGGTGATTTCAGTCGTCACCGTTCCCGGACCTTCTCTGTAGCCGATTAGTGCGCCGCCTCTAATTTCGTATAGGCACGAGAAGAGCACTGGCACGGACACTAGAACCTGCAGGTTCGAGATCCAGAATAGGATACCTCTGGGGTTTTCCAGAGGCCCTAGCAGGCTCCCGTACACAAATGGCCCGGGCACTAGGAACGTGATCGTGCCATTTCTACATTCGGTTGCTCTGGCCGCTGTCATCGACCCGAATTGAGTCCCCGACACCATCGAGAACGATCTCTGCAAGGTCCCTTCGAGCGAGACGTTGCATTCAATGCTCATGCCTTCGGCTTCAAAGACCATCGGGCCTTCCGAAACGCTCGTTATTCTGCCCGCCGGTTCAAAGCTCATCGTTGAGGCAGACGCAGCCGTACCACCGATTGCGAGCGCAATCAACATGCCTGTTACAGCAAGGAGACGCTCGACGTTGCGTGCCATAAGCACTCACCCCCGGAGTCGCAATACTTCCCGCGCGCTCTCGGCGCGCAGGCCAGATCACGTCGAGTGCAACATCACCTCCTCGGTTCGCGCAGCCATCCCCCAGGCAGCACTCGCGCGTTGCAAGGGTAGTCCAACTGAACGCCCAGGACAACGGTCGCACACAGACGCGGCGCGTTCGCGGCACTGTCGGATCGCTGCGTACCCGATTCGCAACCGACCGCCCGGTCGGGGGATCGCCGCCCCCGCTCCGTCTCGGACAAAGGTAGGGGGAGGCGCATCGCCGGGGCGTCGTGTGCGACGCTACATAAGCGACCGCTTTTGACCGCAGATTGCGGGAATCGTGCTGTCCGGTCGCGGCCGTATCGTTCTTAAGATCCACCGTCGGAGGTTGCCGCCGCCATGCCGCCGTTGATTACCCGTGAGGAAGCGCTGCGCCTTGGCGACCTCGAGGATCGTGCCGAGATCGAGGCGTTGATCGAGCGTGCGTGGCAGGCCCGCGTCGAGCGCTTCGGCGACTCGACCGACATGTGCTCGCTCGTGAACGCGAAGTCCGGCGGCTGTGCCGAGGACTGCGGCTTCTGCGCCCAGTCGCGCTACGCCGAGGCCGACACGCCGCTCCACGCGATGATGGAGCCGGACCAGATCCTCGAGCACGCCCGCGCCGCGGAGGCCGCCGGCGCGCACCGCTTCTGCATGGTCACGCAGGGTCAGGGGCTCTCGAAGCGCGACTTCGAGAAGGTGCTCGAAGGCGCGCGACTCGTCGCCGAGCACACGAACCTCAAGCGCTGCGCTTCGATCGGCCACATGTCCGCGCCACGCGCGAAGGCGCTGAAGGAGGCCGGCATCCAGCGCGTGCACCACAACGTCGAGACGGCAGAGTCCTACTACCCCGAGGTCTCCTCGACGGTCCGCTACGAGGGCCGCATCCGCACGATCGACGCGGTCAAGGAGGCCGGGTTGGAGACGTGCGTCGGCGGGATCCTCAACCTCGGCGAGACGCGCGAGCAGCGCGTCGAGATGGCCTTCCAGCTGGCGAAGATCGACCCCACGAGCGTGCCGATCAACCTGCTGAACCCGCGCCCCGGGACGAAGTTCGGCGACCGCGACTACATGGAGCCGATCGAGGCCGTCAAGTGGATCGCGATCTTCCGGCTGATCATGCCGAACGCGCTCTTCCGCCTCTGCGGCGGGCGCGTCGAGAACATCGGCGAGCTGCAGGAGCTGGCGGTCAAGGCCGGCTTGAACGGCGTGATGATGGGCAACTTCCTCACGACGCTCGGCACAACGCCGGAGCAGGACCGCGCGATGTTCGAGCAGCACGGCCTCAACGTCGCGCGCCAGCCTGACAACGGGGCGAACCCGCGCCCGGACAACCGCAGCGGCTGGCTCGACGGCGAGACGCCCGACGTGATCGGGACGCACCTCGACACGGCGGCGGCCCCCGAGCCGCTGAGCGTGCGGCTGTGGGATCCGGCGACGCAGCTGCGCTTCGAGAGCAAGCGCGTGATCCCGCCGCGGCCCGACGGCGCGCCGAACCGCGGCCAGGACCGCGTCACGCGCGAGCGCGAGGCAGCCGGGCGATGATCGAGATCGAGGCACGCCTGGACGAGCTGGAGCAACTCGGGCTCGCCCGCCGCACCCGCCTCGTGAGCGGTCCGCAGGGACCGCGCGTCGTGGTCGACGGCAAGCCCGTCCTGCTGCTCTGCTCGAACAACTACCTCGGCCTCGCCGACCATCCGGCGGTGCGCGAGGCGGCAGCCGACGCGGCGATGCGCTGGGGCGTCAGCGCCGGTGGGTCGCGGCTCGTGTCCGGCACGATGACGATCCACCGCCGCCTCGAAGAGCGGCTCGCTGCCTTCGAGCGGCGTCAGGCGGCGTTGCTGTTCGGCTCCGGCTACCTCGCGAACAGCGGCGTGATCTCCGCGCTCGCGCGGCGTGGCGACGTGATCTTCTCCGACGAGCTGAACCATGCCTCGATCGTCGATGGCTGCCGGCTCTCGCGTGCCGACGTGTTCGTCTACGACCACGGCGACGTCGAGCACCTCGAATGGGGCCTGCGCGAGGCGCAGGGCCGCGGCGCGCTGATCGTCACCGACGGTGTCTTCTCGATGGACGGCGACGTAGCGCCGCTCGCCGAGCTGGCGGAGGTCGCGCAGCGCCACGACGTGCGCCTGATGGTCGACGAGGCGCACGGCACGGGCGCACTCGGCCCGGGTGGCCGCGGCGCGGTCGCCGAGGCTGGCGTCGAGGACGGAGTCGACCTGATCGTCGGCACGCTCGGCAAGGCGCTCGGCTCCTACGGTGCGTACGTCGCGTGCGATCAGCCGATGGCGAAGTTCCTCGTCAACGCTGCCCGCTCGCTGATCTACTCGACCGCCCCGCCGCCGCCGGCGGTCGCCGGCGCGCTTGCGGCGCTTACGCTGCTCGAGGAGGAGCCCCGCCGCGTCGAGAAGCTGCAGTGCAACGCACGCGTGCTGCGCGAAGGGCTCGTCGAGGAGGGCTTCGACGTCGGCAGCGGGCGCACGCAGATCCTCCCGCTCGTGATCGGCGACGCGGCAGCGACGATGCGCGTCTGCGAGCAGGCGCTCGAGCGTGGCGTCTTCGCACAGGGGATCCGCCAGCCGACGGTGCCGGCCGGCACCTCGCGCCTGCGCCTCGCGGTGATGGCCTCGCACAGCAAGAGCGAGCTGCGGGATGCTGCCCGCGCGCTCGCGCAGGCAGCCCGCGCCGTCGGCGTGCAACCGGCCGACGTGCATCCACCTGCGTGTCTCGCACCGACGCCCGCGGCCGAGCCGGAGGACGAGCCGAGCGCCCGCTGGGGGCTCGACGCGTACGCCGACGGTGGCCTCGCAGCTGCCGCCGCGAGCGTTCATGGCGATGCGGCGGCAGCTGCGCGCCGGCGGCCATTCGACGCCGAGCTCGACGGCGCACCGAGCCCGCTCGTCGAGCGGGCGGCCTGACCGGCAGCGCACGCGAGGACCGGCGCCGTGCGCGGTGTGTTCGTCACGGCGACCGACACCGGCGTCGGCAAGACCGTCGTCGCAGCGGCGATCTGTGCCGCCTTGCGCGCGCGTGGCGAGCGTGTCGCGGCCTACAAGCCGGTGCTCACGGGAACCGACGAGCCGGTCGACCCCGACTGGCCGGCGGACGACGTGCTGCTCGCGTCGGCGACCGGCGAGGCGCCCGGCGACATCGCGACGGTGCGCTTCGGCCCACCCGTCTCCCCCCACCTCGCCGCAGCGCTCGCCGGCACGCGGCTCGACCCGGCCGCGCTGCGCGCCGCCTTCGCCGCGCGCGCGGCGACCGCCGACGTCGTGATCGCCGAGGGCGTTGGCGGGCTGCTCGTCCCGCTCGCGCCGGACTACCTCGTGCGCGACCTCGCACGCGACCTCGGCCTCCCGCTCGTGATCGCCGCCCGCCCCGGACTCGGCACGATCAACCACACGCTGCTGACTCTCTCAGCCGCCCGCGCCGCCGGGCTGATCGTCGCCGGCGTCGTGATCACGCCGTGGCCGGCCGAGCCGTGCGCGATGGAAGACGACAACCGGGAGACGATCACCCGCCTCGGCGCCGTCGACGTCGCCACGCTCCCGCCCCTCCCCCGCGCCGACCCTGCACTGCTCGCCGCCGCCGGCGCTCAGCTCCCGCTCGATCGGTGGCTGAGCGTCGGGCACTGAGCGGCGCTCAGCTCAGCGCTCGGCGTGGTGAGCGAGCGTTCGCCGAACGGCATCATCGAGGGGGCGAGCGGCGGGGCTTGGGCTTCGCGCGCGTGTGGCGCTCAGCGGTTTCGCGCCGAAGTGCGCGGCCGCCGTGCGTGTTTCCCCGATATCGATGGTGCTCGAACGGAACTCTGGTCTTGGTGGTCGATATACGACCACCAAAGACCAGAGTTCGATCCCCCGCCGCTACCACCGAGTGCCACGGCGGCCCGCGCTCAAGCCCCCGCCGCTCGCTCCCTCGATGATGCCGTTCGGCGACGCCAGAGCCCGAGCGCCCGCCACGAGCTGAGCGCCGCGAGCGGCGCCGCCAGCGGCGTGCTGCGCGCTGCGGGCGCTGGTCAGACGCGGCCGCCTTTACTCAGGCCGGGCGCCACTCAGGCCGGGCGCGCCAGCATCTGCTCGATCGCCGGCCCGAGCAGCGCGGCGGCCGACGCCGCGACGGCGGCCGGCTCGCCCTTCGGCACCGTCACGTAGCTGATCGCCAACCGCACGAGCGTCTCGGCGAGCAGGTCGGCGTCGGAGCGGGCGACCTGTGGCCAGCCCTCGCATATCACCGCGGCAAGGCGCTCCGAAGCCCAGTCGACGACCGGGCGGCTCTGGGTCGTGACGAGCGGCAGCATCCCGCCGGTGCCGTCGTCGCTCAGCACGAGATGGATGAGCGGGTCCTCCGCGGCCGAGGTGAGGAACGCCTCCAGCGCGCCCGCCAATGCAGCCCGCGGATCGTCGACGTGCGCGAGCACCGCGGCCTCGACCGCGTCGAGGAAACGACCGCCCTCGCCGATCGTGAAGGCGGCGGCGAACTCGTCGCGGGAGCCGAACTCCTTGTAGAGCGTCTGACGACTGACGCCGGCCGCGGTCGCGATCTCGGCCATCGTGATCTCCGCCCACGGCCGCTGGCGCAGCTCGTCGCGCGCCGCCTCGAACAGTGTCTCGCGCAGCAGCTGCTTGGCGGCGACGCGATAGGGCGTGCGAGTTCGGGCGGGCGGCACGCGAACAATGGTGCCAGCGAACGCGGCGCGGCCGCGGCCGGTCGCCCCACCGTCGACCATCGGCGCAGTGGACGCGGCGCGCGCGCTCACAGTCGGTCCGCGGTCGAGCGTGCCGCCGGACGCGGCGCGGCGCGCGCTCACGCGTCGTCGGGCTCGAAGTCGACCTTGTCGCGCACCCCGCAGTCTGGGCAGGCCCAGTCGTCGGGCACGACCGCCCAGGCGGTGCCGGGCGGGAAGCCCTCGCGCGCGTGTCCGGCTTGCTCGTCGTAGACGTAGCCGCAACCGGGGCAGCGCCAGCGGCTCATGCGCCGGCTCCATGGCGCGCGAGCACGCGCGCCCGGCGCCGCGGCTGGATGTTCGCGCGTGTCACGTCGCCGCCGTAGTGCGCGAGCAGCCGGTGGTCCATCACGCGCCGCCAGACGGGCGGGATCGTCGCGAGCACGATCATCCCCGCGTAGCCGGTCGGCAGCTGCGGCGCGTCCTCGACGTGGCGCAGCGCCTGGTAGCGGCGCATCGGGTTGGCGTGGTGGTCGCTGTGGCGCTGGAGGTGGTAGAGCAGCACGTTCGAGGCCACGTTGTTGCTGTTCCACGAGTGCTCCGGCGCGGTCCGCTCGTAGCGCCCGTCCTCGCGCCGCTGACGCAGCAGCCCGTAGTGCTCGAGGTAGTTGACGACCTCCAGCAGGGAGGCGCCGATGACGGCCTGCGCGAGCAGGAACGGCAGCACGATCGGGCCGAAGGCGACGGTGAGCGCCGTGAACAGCGCGAACGTCATCGCCCACGCGTTGAGCAGGTCGTTCGCCGGCCGCCACGGTGACAGGCCAGAGCGCCCGAGACGCTCGCGCTCCAGCTCCCACGAGGAGCGCAGGCTGCCGAAGGCGGTGCGCGGCAGGAAGGCCCACAGCGACTCGCCGAGTCGCGCGCTCGCGGGATCCTCCGGCGTCGCGACGCGCACGTGGTGCCCGCGGTTGTGCTCGATGAAGAAGTGGCCATAGCCGCTCTGCGCGAGCGCGACCTTCGACAGCCAGCGCTCCAGGCTCGCGCGCTTGTGGCCGAGCTCGTGCGCGGTGTTGATCGCGATCCCGCTGACCATCGACATCGTCAGCGCGAGGCCGATGTCGCTCACGAGCGAGAGGTCGCCGCTCGCCCACAGCGAGCAGGCGAAGATCAGGCCGGCGTACTGGATCGGGATGTAGAGGTACGTGCACCAGCGGTAGTAGCGGTCCTGCTCGAGCCACTTGATGACGCTGTCGGGCGGGTTCTCGGCGTCCTTGCCGACGACGACGTCGAGCAGCGGGAAGATCCCGAAGACGAGCAGCGGCCCGTAGAACCAGAACAGGCCGAGGCCGGTCAGCTGGACGAGCCCCCACGAGATGAACGGCAACGACGGCACGATCAGGCCGAGCAGCCAGGCGTAGCGCTTGCCGTCGCGCCAGGTCGCCGGCGACAGCTGCTCTGCTTCCTTCGATACAGCGCTCATGTCCGATGTCTCCTTGCGCGTCATTGCTTTGTGCAACGTGCGCAAGACTTACACGGTTACGTAGTCATGTCAACCAAAGGGACGAGATCGTCGTTGCTGTCGGACAGCGGCTCAGCCGGCAGCGCAAGCCGCAGCAGCGCCCCGCCGCCGTCGGCCGCCTGCGCCTCCACGCGGCCGCCGTGCAACTCGGCGACCTGCCGCACGATCGCCAGCCCGAGCCCCGAGCCGGGCTGTCCGCGCGCGCTCGGCGCACGGTAGAAGCGCTCGAAGACGCGCGGAAGGTCGCTCGCGGGGATACCCGGCCCGTGGTCGCGGACCGTCAGCTCGCCGTCGTGCAGCGCCACCTCGACATCCGCCCCGGGCGGGCTCCACTTCGCCGCATTCTCGAGCAGGTTCGCCACGGCGCGGTCGAGCCGCGCCGGCACGCCGCGCACGATGCACGGGTCGAGCTCCATCGCGAACGCGGGAGCGCCGGCGCGGCGGCCGGCCCGCGTGACCGCAGCTGCCACGAGCGCGTCGAAGCGCACGTCCTCCATTTCCGCTGCCGGCTCCTGCTCGCGCGCAAGCTCGACGAGGTCGCCGACGAGCCCACCGAGCTCGTCGAGCTGCTCGACCACGTCGTCGAGCAGGCGACCTCGATCGGCCTCCGCGAGATCGGGCGAGCGCGCAAGCACCTCGATGTTCGTGCGCAAGCTCGTCAACGGCGTGCGCAGCTCGTGCGAGGCATCCGCGACGAGCTGGCGCTGGCGGCCGAGCGAGGACTCCAGCGCCGCGAGCATCACGTTGAAGCTGTGCGCGAGTCGTGACAGCTCGTCGTTCCCGCCGGGAGCGACGTCGATCCGCTGCGTCAGGTCGCTCGTCTGCGCCACGTGCTCGACGGTGCCGGTGAGGCGTGCGACCGGCGCGAGCGCCGTGCGCGCGACGAGCCGGCCGAGCGCCGCCGCGAGCGCGATCCCGCCCGCGCTGACGAGCACGAGCACGAGTGCGAGCCGGTCGAGCGTGCGGTCGACCTCGCCGAGCGGGCGCGCGATCTGCAAGGCGAAGCCGTGCGGGCCCGGCAGCGCGCGCGTGAGCACGCGCACCCGCGCGCCGTTGACGGTCTCGTCAGCGAGGAACGTGTCGTGGCCGCCCTCCGCGACCGCGCGCGTCGCCGCCGTGACAGGCAGGCGCGCCGGCACGCCGGGCGGCAGCACGACGTGGCCGTCTGCGCCGATCACGGCGACGTAGGCGGTCGCGAGCCCCAGCTCGTCACGCGGTGGCGGCAGCAGCGCAAGCCCGGCGGCGCCGCGTCCGGTTCCGGTGGCGGTCGCGGCCCCGGCCCCGGCGCGAAAGCGCCGCAGCACCCCGGGCGGCAGCCCACCCGACAGGCTCCCACGGAATTCCGTGACGAACGGGAAGCGCCGCGCCGCGGTGCTGCGCAGCTCCGTGTCGACGCGCCCGCGCAGCTCCCCACGCACGACGACATAGACGATCCCCGACGCCAGCACGATCGTCACCGCGACCGCCACCGCGGCAATCAGTGCGAACCGCCGCCGCAGCGTCATCGCTCGCGCAGGACGTAGCCGACGCCCCGAACGGTGTGGATCAGACGCGGCTCGCCGGCGGCCTCCGTCTTGCGGCGCAGGTAGCCGACGTAGACCTCCAGCGAGTTCGACGTGGCGCCGAAGTCGTAACCCCAGACGTGCTCGAAGATCGCCGTCCGCGTCAGCACCTGGCGCGGGTGGCGCAGCAGCAGCTCCAGCAGCAGGAACTCGGTCCGCGTCAGCTCGATCGCACGCTCGCCGCGCTGCACCTCGTGCGCGTCGGCGTCGAGCACGAGCTCGCCGAAGCGCAGCAGCTCGCGCTCGCCGCCGCCGCTCCCGCCGCGTCGCAGCAACGCCCGCAGTCGCGCGCGCAGCTCCTCGAGCGCGAACGGCTTCACGAGATAGTCGTCGGCGCCCGCGTCGAGGCCGCTGACACGGTCGGCCACACGGTCGCGCGCGGTCAGCATCAGCACCGGCGTGTGGTCGCCGGCGGCGCGCAACCGGCGACAGACCTCGAGTCCGTCGAGCTGCGGCATCAGCACGTCGAGCACGACCGCGTCGGAGGTCGCGTCGGCGAGCGCGTCGAGCGCCGCGCGGCCGTCGGCGGCCAGCGCGACCTCGTACCCGTCGAGCCGCAGCGCGCGCGACAACGACGCGCGCACCGCCGGCTCGTCGTCGACGACGAGGATCCGCATCGCACCACGATCCACCGCGAAGCTGAAGCTCGGCTAAGAAGCACGGCAACGACCATGGGTATGAGAGGATCGGCGCCATGGCCCGGGGGAGCCAATCGAGAGTCGCTGCACGCACGCAACCGGAGCGCGCGAGAGCACCGCCGCTGCCGCTGCGCTGGCTGAACGCGCATCAGCATGCAGCCGCAGCGCTGCTGTTCGCGCTGCTCGTGCTCGTCTACCTGTGGCCCGTGCTGATCGGCGGCAAGATCCTCTCGCCGATCGCCGTCCTCTACAAGCTGACGCCATGGCAGCCGTACCACCCGCCGGACGTCGCAAGCTACGAAAACTTCCTGATCGCCGACGTGCCGCTGGAGATGTTCCCGTGGCGCGAGCTGGTCCGGCAGCTGCTCCACGCAGGCACCGTGCCGGCCTGGAACTCACACGTGCTGACCGGCGTGCCGTTTCTCTCCAACCCGCAGACGGGGCTGTTCAGCGCGTTCAGCCTGCCGATGTGGATCCTGCCGCTGACGTACGGGCTAGGTGCCTCGGCTGCATTGATGCTGTGGGCCGCGGCGTTCGGGACCTATCTGCTCGTGCGCGAGCTGGGGCTGGATTTTCTGCCAGGACTGCTCGCCGGGATCGCCTTCGGCTTCTGCTCGATGAACGTCATGTGGCTGACGCCGCAGATCGTCCCGGCGGTCGCTGCGCTGCTGCCGTGGATGCTGTGGCTCGCCGAGCGGACGATCGTGCGCGGCTCGCCCGGCGCGGCACTCGGGCTCGCCGCAGCGACCGCGATCGCGCTCGGCGGCGGACACCCGGGCACGCAGGTCCACGTGCTCGTCGCCGCGGGCTTCTACGCGCTGCTGCGCGCTGCGATGCTGCGCGAGACAGCGGCGCCCAAGCGGCTGCAGCGGTTCGCGCTCGCTGGCGGCGGGCTCCTGCTCGGCGCGCTGCTGATGGCGGTGCTGCTCGTGCCCGAGCTGCTCTCGAGCCATGGGACGGTCGGCACGGTCGCACGCCAGCACGGCAACAGCACGCTGCCCGGCGCGCAGCACATGCCACTCGCGACGATCCGCACGGTGCTGTTCCCCGACTGGTGGGGACGGCCGAGCGCATTCGAAACGCCGAGCTCGCCCGAGGCGACGATGCTGCTCAACTACGAGGAGCGGACCTTCTATGCAGGCGTCGTGACGCTGCTGCTCGCGGGTGTCGCACTGACCGCGCGCGGTGCCTGGCGGCGCAAGGCGCGCTTCCTCGCGCTCGGCGCGCTGAGCCTCGCGATCGCGATCCACACGCCCGGGCTGTTCCAGCTCATAGAGCAGCTGCCGGTGCTCGAGCTCGTCGAGAACCAGCGGCTGCACTTCGTCTTCGAGCTGGCGCTCGCGGTGCTCGCCGCCTTCGGCCTGCAGGCGCTGCTCGACCGTCCGCGGGAGGAGCGCGTTCGGCTGGCGGTGCCGCTCGTCGCGCTCGTCGTCGCCGCGATCGCAGCCGCGAGCGCCGGCGCGAGCGGCACCGACGTCGGCCACGTGCTGCGCCACTTCGCGACCGGCAAGGACTTCGCCAGCAGCCCCGTCGTCGCGCTCACGAGCATCGTCTGGTTCGTGCTGTTCGCGGTCGCCGTGGGTGTCGCGCTGCTGTGCGTGCGCCGCTGGCCGCAGCGCCGGACCGCGATCGCCGCCGCGCTCGTGCTCGTCGCCGCCTTCGACATGCTCCACTTCGCGCACGGCTACAACCCGATGGGGCCACAGGCGAAGGTGATCCCGCCGACCACCCCGGCGATCGCCTACCTGCAACATCACGCGCACGACGCACGCTTCGTCGGCTTCGAACTCGTGCTCCCGCCGGACTGGTCGATGCGCTACGGGCTCGACGACGTGCGCGCGTACGACCCGCCCTACCCGACCCAGCGCTTCTACGACCTGTGGCGCGAGGCGACCCCGGACCAGGTCGCGTGGCGGCCGATGACGATCGACGGGCTGACGCCGGCGACGGCGCGCGTGACCGGCGCACTCGGCGCGCGCTATGTCGTCGCCGATCCGGGTACGAGAGCGCCGGGCGCGCGCGACCCCGCGCTGCGCGCGATCCGGCGCGTCTATGCAGGCAAGGACGCGACGATCTTCGAGAACCCGCGCGCGATGCCTCGCACGCTCGTGGCGCCGAACGTCTCGCTCGTGCCCGACGAGCGGGCAGCGCGAGCCGCGCTCGTCGATGCGCACGCCGACCCGCGCCACACGGTCGTCGTCGAACGCGACCAGCCGGGAACCGCTGCGCTTGCCGGCGCCCGCGGCGTGCACGGAACCGCGGCGATCGCCTCCGAGCAGAACGCGCGCGTGACGCTGCGCGCCTCGCTCGACCGACCCGGGCTCGTCGTGCTGAACGACCAGCTCACCGACGGTTGGCGCGTTACGGTCGACGGTCACTCAGCGCAGGCGCTCCACGTCGACGACGTGATGCGAGGGGTCGTCGTCGGCGCCGGCCGTCACACGGTCGTCTGGAGCTACCGCGTGCCCGGCCTGCGCACCGGCGTGGCGCTCAGCCTGCTTGCGCTCCTCGCGCTGCTCACCGGCGGCGCCACGCTCGTGCTGCGAGCGCGAGCGCGTCGTGTGGAGGACTAGTCCTCGTGTGGAACGAAGTCGCGCTTGCGCGCACCGCAGACCGGGCAGAACCAGGTCTCGGGAATGTCCTCGAACGCTGTCCCTGGCGGGATTCCGCCGTCCGGATCGCCATCGGCAGGGTCATAGATGAATCCGCAGGACTCGCAGATCCACTTCTGGGTCGTCTTCGTCGCGCTCATGCGCGAAACGGTACCGCGCCGGGCGCTTGGAGCGCTGTACTACGCTGGGTCGGCATGGAGTCCGCTCAGCCAGGCCCCGGCGAGGAGCTGAACCGCGGTGCGGTCACCCCGCCCCGACTCGCCGCGAGCGTGATGGTCGTGCGCGGGGGAGCGGACGAGCTGGAGGTGCTGCTCGTCCAGCGCAACCCGGCATCGCGCTTCATGGGCGGCGCATGGGTCTTCCCCGGCGGAGCCGTCGACGCGGAGGACGGCAAGGGAGAGGCTGCCTTGCGCATGGCCGCCGTGCGCGAGGCCGAGGAGGAGGCCGCCGTGCGGCTGCCCGACCCGAACGCGCTCGTGCCGTACTCCCGCTGGATCACGCCCGCCGAGGTGAAGATCCGCTACGACACGTGGTTCTTCGTCGTCCACGCGCCCGAGGACGCGGCGCCGCGAAGTCGACGGCGCGGAGTGCGTCGGGTGGCAATGGGCGACGCCCGCCGGCGCGCTCGCCGCGCAGCAGGCCGGCGAGCTGCTGCTCGTCTTCCCGACGATCAAGCACCTCGAGCAGCTCGCCACGTTCACGAACGCGCACGCGCTGATCGAGCACGCGCGCGGGCAGACGGTGCAACCGATCCAGCCGCGCGTCGTCGTCGAGGGCGAGGTCGCGCGCGTGCTGCTGCCGGGCGACGACGGCTACGACGCCGCCGGGACGCGCAGGAGCTGAGGATGGCCGGCACCGGCGCGGGAACGACGATCGCCGTCACCGGCCCGAGCGGGGACATCGGCCGCGCGCTGATGCGCGCGCTGGAGCGCAGCCCGGACGTCGCGTCGGTGCGCGCGCTCGGCCGGCGCAGGCTCGACCCCGCAGCCGAGGGCTGGAAGAAGACGACGTACCTGCGCGGCGACGTGCTCGACCGCGGCCTGGTCGACGAGCTCGTCGACGGCGTCGACGCGGTCATCCACCTCGCGTTCGCGATCATGGGCGCCGGCAGCTCCGACGGCCATCGCGTGAACATCGACGGCTCGCGCAACGTCTTCTCGGCGGCGATCGCGGCAGGCGCGAAGCGGCTCGTCTACACCTCCTCCGTCGCCGCGTACGGCTTCCATGGCGACAACCCGCCGCTGCTGACGGAGGCGCTCGCGCCGCGCGGCACCGACGCGCACGACTACTCGGCCGAGAAGGCGACGGTCGAGCGGCTGCTCGCGGAGCTGACGGTCGGCAGCGACGTCGGGCTCTACGTCTTCCGCCCCTGCATCGTCGCCGGCCCGGACGCGCTGATGCTGATCGGCAACATCCCCTACGTGCAGCTCGGCGAGCGGATGCCGGACGCGGTCCGCCGCCTGCTCGACGCGGTGCCGGTGCTGAAGCCGGTGATCCCCGACAGCGGCGTGAGCTTCCAGCTCGTCCACCACGACGACGTGGCCACCGCGCTGCGCGCCGCGGCGCTCGGGAAGGGCACGCCGGGGATCTACAACCTCGCCGGGCCGGGCACGCTGACGATGCGCGACCTCGCCGAAGACCTCGGCTGGTACGCGATCCCGGTGCCGGAGCTGGCGGTCGACGCGACCGCCGAGGTCGTCGGGCGGCTGCCGTTCGTGCCGTCGAAGGCGCAGTGGGTCAACGCGCTGCGCGTGCCGATGGTGATGGACACGGCGAAGGCGCGGCGCGAGCTGCAGTGGCGCCCGCGGCACGGCGCGCGCGAGACGCTGCGCGCGACGATCACCGCCGCGCGCGCGTCTGAGCTGCTGCGCTGAGCGGCGGTGGCCTTGCCGCGCAGCGGGCCGTATCGTGTGCGCCGATGGCGCATCCCACGCAGACGGCGATCGGCACCTGGAGCGGCGGGCGCTTCATGCACTTCGGCGAGCCGCTCGACGACGAGCGGCTGATCGCGCTGCTGCGCCCGGACGAGGCGATCCGCACCGTCCTGACCGCCGACGCCTACGGCGCAGGCGAGGCGGACCTGCTGCTCGGACGCGCGCTCGACGGACTCCCGCGTGAGGACTATGTGCTCGTCGGCGCGGTCGGGCACGACTTCTACGAGGGCGAGCGCGAAGGCGCGAAGGGCTATCCGCGCTTCACCGACGCGCGCCTGCGCGGCCCCGAGGACTACGCCGGCTACCTGCGCCGCGCGACCGAGGCGTCGCTCGCCCGCATCGGCGTCGAGCGCTTCGACCTGCTGCTGCTGCACAACCCCGATCGCATCGGCTACACGAGCGAGGCTGTGTGGGACGGGATGGCCGCGTTGCGCGACGCAGGCCTCACCGACCTGATCGGCGTCGCACCCGGGCCGGCGAACGGCTTCACGCTCGACCTGATCGACTGCTTCGAGCGCTTCGGCGACCGCATCGACTGGGCGCATGATCATCCTCAACCCGCTCGAGCCGTGGCCGGGCGAGCTGGTGCTGCCGGCCGCCGCCGCGCACGGCGTGCAGCTGATCACGCGCGTCGTCGACTATGGCGGGCTGTTCGCGGACGACCTCTACGACCCGACCGCGCTCGGCGCGCGCGACCATCGCGGCTTCCGCCCCGCCGGCTGGATCGAGCGCGGCCGCGAGCGAATCGAGCGGATGCGCCCGATCGCCGCACGCCACGGGCTCACGCCGCTGCAGCTCGCCTGCCAGTGGAACCTCGCGCACGAGCCGGTGCGGTGCGTCGTGCCGACGCTGATCCAGGAGGCGGGCGCCGACGCGCGGCCGGTCGAGCAGAAGCGCGCCGAGCTGGCTGCGTTGCCGCCGCAGATCCTGCTGAGCGCCGAAGAGGTCGCCGAGTTGCGCGCGATCGGCGACAACAGCGGCTCGATGACGCTCAAGGGCGCAGCCCCGGACCACGACGGCCCCCCGAAGCCCGACCGCTGGCCGCTCGACCCGCAGCTCAGCGAGCTGGCGGCTCGCTGGGCGATCGATCCCCCGCGGGATCTGGTCTTACAAGGGTAAGACTCACCCTCGACTCGAACGTTAGTCTCTTCGATTGTGACGCCGCAGAGCGCGCACGTTGGTCCCCCACTAGGCTGCCGCACTTCTGGTCGCCTAGTAGGAGCTCGCATGCGCACACGTCTCCGCAGTGCCCTGTCGTACTCGAACGTCGTCGCGACGTTCTGCCTCTTCGTCGTGCTTGGAGGCAGCGCCTACGCTGCCTCTTCGGGCCTGATCGACGGCAAGCGGCTCAAGCCGCGCAGCGTCACCGCCGCGAAGGTCAAGAAGAACTCGCTCACGGGCAAGGAGATCAACGAGCAGAAGCTCGCGCGCGTGCCCGACGCGGCGCGCCTGAACGGCAAGCCTGCGAGCGCGTACCTGACCGCCGGCGCGGCCGTCGCGAGCGCCACCAACGCGACGCATGCAGACAGCGCCACGAGCGCGAGCAACGCGACGAACGCCACCAACGCCACGAACGCCGCCGATGCAGCGAAGCTCGGTGGCAAGGACGCATCGGCCTTCCTCACGAGCGACCGGGTCCTCTCCGGCTCGGGCGACCCGACGGCGACACCCGCCCAAGTGCTGTTCAACTACGCGCCGCTCGCACTCACCGTCCAGACCGACGGCGACGCCGACACCGCCCAGACCATCACGTTCGTCGACAACGGCGGCCCGGATCTCGACGTCAGCTCGTCCGCGGACGGCACGGTGCACCAGGGGATCTTCCTCAAAGACAACGAGACGCTCGTCGGCGCCCAGGTCGGCACGTTCGTGATCCGCTCCGAGGACTCCCCGCACACGGCGATCTCCGTGACCTGCGGCTTCGATCAAGCCCCGGGCGCGAACGTCGTCAACTGCACCGGCATCCCGATCGGCTGACCCTCACGCGCCCTCCTCGCCCTCGATCACGTGCATG
This sequence comes from uncultured Actinomycetes bacterium, assembly GCA_963715695.1. Taxonomy (GTDB): domain Bacteria; phylum Actinomycetota; class Thermoleophilia; order Solirubrobacterales; family Solirubrobacteraceae; genus Conexibacter. The sequence goes on from OY970266.1 coordinate 923,473, forward strand.
ACCGCGTTGATCAGGGCGAGGTGGGTGAAGGCCTGGGGGTAGTTGCCGAGCTGACGGCCGCTGTGCGGCTCCAGCTCCTCGGCGAACAGCAGCAACGGCGAGGCGTGGCTCAGCAGCTTCTCCAGCAGCGACTTCGCGCGGCGGTGGTCGCCGATCTCCTCCAGCGCGGCGACGAGCCAGAACGAGCAGATCAGGAACGTGCCCTCCTCGCCGGAGAGGCCGTCGTCGGTCTCGTCCGTGCGGTAGCGGAGCACGAAGCCGTGGTCGGTGAGGTCCCTCGCGATCGCGCGCACGGTCGCGACGACGCGCTCGTCGTCGGGCGCAAGGAAGCGCACGAGCGGGATCAGCAGCGTCGAGGCGTCGAGCGCGTCGGTGTCGTAGTGCTGGCGGAAGACTCCATCCTCGCGCACGCCGTGCTCGAGGATGTCCTGCTTGATCGTGTCGGCGATCTGCTGCCACTCGTCGCCGAGCTTCGGCTCGCCGTGGATCTCCGCGAGCCGCGCGCCGCGATCCAGCGCGACCCAGCACATCAGCTTCGAGGAGACGTAGTGGCGCGGCTTGCCGCGCGCCTCCCAGATCCCCTGGTCGGGCTGCTCCCAGACGGCGATCGCGCCCCTTCACCTGCGCCTCGAGCACCGGCCACAGCCGCTGCGGCAGCCGCCCGCCCTGCTTCGTGTGCAGGTAGACGGAGTCGAGCACGGCGCCATAGACGTCGTTCTGGCGCTGGTCGAATGCTCCGTTGCCGATCCGCACCGGCTTCGCGCCCTCGTAGCCGGTCAGGTGGTCGAGCGTCTGCTCGGTCAGCGTCCGCTCGCCGTCGATCCCGTACATGATCTGCAGCGAGCCGTCGCCGTTGCGATCGACGTCGGCGACGAACTGCATGAAGTCGTCGGCCTCCCAGTCGAGCCCGAGCGCGTGCAGGCCCCACAGCGTGAAGGTCGCGTCGCGCATCCAGGTGTAGCGGTAGTCCCAGTTGCGCTCGCCGCCGGGCGTCTCCGGCAGCGAGGTCGTGAGCGCAGCGACCATCGCGCCGGTCGGCGCGTACGTGAGCCCCTTCAGCACGAGCGCTGAGCGCTGCAGGTAGGTGCGCCAGCGATGGTCGGGGAAGTGCCCGTCGTCGACCCAGCCGCGCCAGAAGTGCGACGTGTGGTCGAGCATCGCCGTCGCCTCCTCGGCGCTGCTCGGCCCGCGCAGCTCCTTCGCCCAGGAGAGCGCGCAGTAGCGCGTCTCGCCTTCCTCGAGCGTGTGGCGTGCCCGCGCACGGTTGCCCTCGATCCCGAGCAACATGTCGCTCGTGAGGCGGACTGTCGTCGTGCCGTCGGTCGCGTCGGCTGCGTGGTAGTCGTCGCCGATCGCCTCCCAGCCGACGGTGCCGCGCGCGTAGTCGAACGCCGGCTCGCAGATCAACTCGACCTGCACGCTGCCCTGGATGCACTGCGACGGTGCGCACGAGCACGCGGTCGGCGTCGCAGTCGGTCGGCGGGCGCGTGTGCGAGGCCGGGTCGCTGCTGCCCGACCACGGGCCGATCGTCAGCGCGTCGCGCACGACGAGCCAGCCGGACTGCGTCATCCAGGTCGTCTCGACGATGTTCGTGCCAGGCTCGTAGCGGCGCGAGCCGGGCACGAGCGTGCCATAGGGGCCGAGCCGGAAGCCGCCGGCACCACGGTCGAGCAGCGCGCCGAAGATGCTCGGCGAGTCGAAGCGCGGCGCGCACAGCCACTCGATCGTCCCGTTCGGCGCGACGAGCGCGCCGGTGTGGCAGTCCGACAGGAAGGCGTAGTCGCCGATCGGCGGGAACGGCGAGCTGGCCGGCTCACGCCGGTGCCCGCGCGCGTTTGCGCGCGGTCGGCTGCGTCGCGGGCGGGCGGTCTGACTCATGCGGCGCGCTCCCTTCGAGTTTCGGCCGTCTGGACCCTAGGGCATGCTCGCAGGCGGTGCCGACCGTCCCGCCCTTCGAGCGCAAGCCGTACGACGCGCAGCTGCTGCGAGGCCGCCGCGCGCTCGTGACCGGCGCCGACTCCGGCATCGGCCAGGGAATCGCCTACGAGCTGGCGGCGCATGGAGCCGCGGTCGCGATCGACCATGTCGGCCCGCCCGACGTCGCCGAGGCGATGGCGGCGGCGATCGCCGAGGGCGGCGGGAGCGCGTTCGCCTTGCAGATGAACGTCGCCGACGAGGAGGAGGTCGAGCGCGGCTTCGCGCGGGCCTACGCGAAGCTCGGCGGCTTCGACCTGCTCGTCAACAACGCAGGGCTGGAGCACAAGTACGAGCTGATCGACATGCCGCTCGCAGCCTGGAAGACGGTGCTCGACGTGAACCTCACCGGCGTCTTCCTCTGCTCGCGCGCTGCGGCGCGGATCATGAAGGACGAGCCGACGGGACCGAAGGCGATCGTCAACATCTCCTCCGTGCACGAGGTGATCCCGTGGGAGGGCTTCTCGCACTACTGCGCGACGAAGGGCGGCGTGAAGATGTTCGCGCAGTCGATCGCGCGCGAGCTGGCGCCGCTCGGGATCCGCGTCGTGAACGTAGCCCCCGGCGCGATCGCGACTCCGATCAACACGGATGTCCTCGCCGACCCACGTGCCCGCGAGGCTGTCGAGAGCGAGATCCCACTCGGCCGCTGGGGCACGACCGAGGACGTCGCCCGCGCCGTCGCCTGGGTCGCGTCAGAGGAGGGTGGCTATGTCGTCGGCTCGACGCTGTTCGTCGACGGGGGCATGACCTTGTATCCGAAATTCGTTTGACGGATGCCGGCGCGCGTCAGGCAAGGACGCAGTCGACGAAGCGTGCTTCGCACGTGAGGAGGCGAGGACGCCGCCTGACGTGATGCCGGCGCCGTCAAACCTGGTTGTAGAAGTCGATGCCGAGCTTCGTCATCAGCTTCGTCGCCTCGCTGTTGAGACGGAAGAACTCGCCGGTCCAGATCAGCACGCCCATCACGATCAGCACCGCGCCGCCGACACCGATCACCGCTCCGTAGTGGCGCTTGACGACCGCGAAGGCGCTCGTCATCGAGCCGAACGCGAGCGCCGTCAGCAGGAACGGGATCGCGAGCCCGGCTGAGTAGAAGGCGAGCAGCAGCGCTCCATGCGCGGCCGAGCCCGACAGCGCGGCGGCCGTCAGGATCGCCCCGAGCGTCGGTCCGATGCATGGCGTCCAGGCGACCGCGAACGCGGCGCCGGCGATGATCGGCCCGCCACGACCGGCGCGCTGCATCAGCCCGCCTACGTGGAACTCGCGGTTCAGCCGCGTCACGAACGGGGCGGCGAGGAAGAAGACGCCCATCGAGACGATCAGCACCGCGGAGATCTTCTGCAGCAGCAGGCGGTGGTCGTTCAGCGTCGATCCGATCGCCGTCGCGCCGAGCCCGAGCAGGATGAAGATCGTCGAGAAGCTCGCGACGAACAGCAGGCTCGGCGGCAGCACGCGGCGCGCCGCGGCGAGTCCGCGGTCCTCCCCCGGCACGACGCCCGAGACGGCCGACAGATAGCCCGGCACGAGCGGCAGCACGCACGGCGAGAGGAACGAGACGAGCCCCGCCACGACCGCGAGCGGGATGCCGACGCCGGACGCGGGATCCATGCGCTCAAGCGTACTGCTGCGCCTGCCTCGCGGCGGCCTGAGCGCGATGTCCGCACTGGCGCAGGGACGTGCGCCACATCATCCGTTTGCAGCGAAGAACCGGTGGTACGTTCCGGATACCCACCAGAAGGAGAGCGATCCGCTATGGCCACCGCCACACGCACGTTGCAGAACTTCATCGACGGGGAGTTCGTGGACTCGGCCGATGGCCGCACGGAGCCCGTCCTCAACCCCGCAAACGGGGAGGAGATCGCCCAAGCGCCGCTGTCCTCGGCCGCCGACGTCGACAAGGCGGTGCGCGTCGCGCGTCGCTCGTTCGACGAGTGGGCCGGCATGACGCCGGGCGAGCGCTCGCTCGCGCTGCTGCGGATCGCCGACTCGATCGACGCGCACGCCGAGGAGCTCGCGCAGCTCGAGGCGATCGACGCGGGCAAGCCGCACGACGCGGTCCTGAACGACGAGCTGCCCGTCGCCGCCGACAACATCCGCTTCTTCGCGGGCGCCGCGCGGATCCTCGAGGGGACCGCGGCCGGCGAGTACATGAGCGGCTACACGTCGATGATCCGGCGCGAGCCGGTCGGCGTGATCGGCCAGGTCGCACCGTGGAACTACCCGCTGCTGATGGCGATCTGGAAGATCGGCCCGGCGCTCGCGGCCGGCAACTCGATCGTGCTGAAGCCGGCCGAGACGACGCCGATGACGACGCTGCGGCTCGCCGAGCTGTGCGCCGAGCACCTGCCGAAGGGCGTGCTCAACGTCATCACCGGGCACGGCGACCCGGCCGGCCAGGCGCTCGTCACGCACCCCGAGGTCGACATGGTGTCGCTGACCGGCTCGGTCGACACCGGCAAGTGGATCGCCCGCGCGGCCGCGGACACGCTCAAGCGCGTCCACCTCGAGCTGGGCGGCAAGGCGCCGGTCGTGATCTTCGACGACGCCGACCTCGAGACGGCGCTGGAGACGATCGCCGGCACCGGCTACTACAACGCCGGACAGGACTGCACCGCGGCGACGCGCGTGATCGCCGGCCCGAAGGTGCACGACGATGTCGTCGCCGGCCTCGCGACGCAGGCGCAGGGGCTCGTGATCGGCGACACGCTGTCGTCCGACACGACGCTCGGCCCGGTCAACTCGCAGCGCCAGCGCGAGCGCGTCAGCGGTTTCATCGAGCGCAAGCCGGGCCATGCCGAGGTCGTCACCGGCGGGCGCAACGCCGACCGCGACGGCTTCTTCTACGAGCCGACCGTCGTCGCCGGCCTGAAGCAGGACGACGAGATGATCCAGAAGGAGATCTTCGGCCCCGTCATCACGGTCCAGCGCTTCTCCGACGAGGCGGAGGCGCTCGCGTGGGCCAACGGCACGCCGTACGGGCTCGCGTCGTCGGTCTGGACACGCGACGTCGGCCGCGCGCTGCGGATGGCGAAGGGGCTGAACTTCGGCTGCGTGTGGATCAACGACCACATCCCGCTCGTCTCCGAGATGCCGCACGGCGGCTTCAAGCAGTCCGGCTACGGCAAGGACCTCAGCAAGTACGGCTTCGAGGACTACACGCGCGTCAAGCACGTGATGGCGAACCTCGGCTGAGATTCGCTGCTGCGACGGGCGCCGAACAGGCGTCCGTCGCCCCTCGCCGGCATACTCCGGCCGGTCACGTCCGGTCGCGCGGACGTGTTGGAGACTTTTCGCTTCGCGCCTCGTTGAAGCGGTCCGAGCAGTCCATGGAGCCGTCCTCGATGCAATCCCCAGCCGCCGCTGCGCGCCGGCATGCCCGCTCTGCGGTGCCGATGCGCTTGCGCACGGACGAGCAGCTCGTGCGGCTGTTCCGCGCCGGCAGTGAGGACGCGTTCCGCGCGATCCACGACCGCTACCGCGCACGCCTGTTCGCCTACGCGCGCCAGATGCTGTCCGGTGACCGTCAGGACGCCGAGGACGCGCTGCAGGACGTCTTCATCCGCGCCCACGCGGGACTGCGCAACGGCGATGGCGACGTCTCGCTGCGCGCCTGGCTCTATCGGATCATGCACAACCGCTGCATCGACCAGATCCGCCGTCCGCTCCCGCCGCCGCCCGAGACGTTCGAGCTGCTGCGCCCGCCGACGAACGACCCGATCGCGATCGTCGAGCAGCGCGAGTCGCTGCGCAGGCTCGTCGCCGACGTCCGCCGGCTGCCCGAGCAGCAGCGCTCAGCCCTGCTGATGCGCGAGATCGGTGGGATGTCCTACGACGAGGTCGGTGTCGCGCTCGACGTGACGCTGCCCGCCGTCAAGTCGACGCTCGCCCGCGCACGCGCCGCGCTGATGACCGCCACCGAAGCTCGCGACACGACCTGCATCGAGATTCGCGAGCAGCTGACCACCGCGCACGACCGCAGCGTCCGCTTCAACGGCCTCGTGCGCCGCCACCTGCACGACTGCGACGCCTGCACCGCGTACAGCCACGAGCTGCGCGCGACGCGCAAGCGCTTCGCCGCACTCACCCCGGCGTTCGGCCCCGGCGCGCTGATCGCGAAGCTGCTCGGCGGCACGGCGCTGCTCGGCGGCGGTGCCGGCGGCGCTACCGCGCTCGGCGGCGGCAGCGCGGCGGTCGGTGGCGGCCTCTTCGCGCTCACGACCGGCCAGGTAGCCGCGGTCGTCGCCGCCGGGGCGCTCGGCGTCGGTGGGATCAGTGCGCTGCAGCACGACGCTCCGACTCACGCACACCAGCACGCCACGCACACGGCGACCGTCGCGCAGACGCGACCGTTGCGACTGCGCCCGATCGCCGCGACGGACGTCCACGAGCACGTCGCCGCGCACGCGCGCCACGGGCTCGTCCGGCGGCAACTTCCCCCGGGCAGTCCACACCCGCTCGAGCGGAGCTTCACGCCGCTGGTCGCGAAGCTCGGGACCTTCCACCTCGTGCGCAGCAACGGCCTCTTCGCGCCCGCCGACATGGCCAGCGCACCCCGAGGCTCGGCAGCACGCTCGGTGTGGGTCGTCACGAGCACGACCCTTTGGCTCAACAACACGGTCGAGGGTCGCCGGATGCTCGCGAGCATGCAGCAGCTGCCGGCCGGCGTCGAGCTCGACTTCCAGCCCGAGTACGGCAACGACGTCTTCATGCACGGCGAGACGTTCCAAGCACGCATCACGACGCCTGGCGTGACCGCCGACCAAGCCGCGGCCACTCAGGAAGTCATCTCGATGTGGATCGCTGCGACGCCGCAGGGCAAGCGCGACTTCCTGCGTCGCCGCGCGCTCGCGACGCGGCACGCGGCGGCAAAGCACACGACGCCACCGGCCTCCTCACCCGACGCGACGCCGCACGTCGAGCACACGACGACCACGATGCCGGCAACGACGACGCCTGCGCCGACAACGACCGTGCCGCCGGCTCCGACGACCACCGTGCCGATCGACCCCACGACCTCGACGACCCCGGCACCGACGCCATAGGAACCTGCTGATGGAACCGTCCTCGATCCAGGCGCTGGCGTCTGCCGCTCGCCGCCACGCGCGCTCACCAGTCCGGATGCGCCTGCGCAGCGACGAGCAGCTCATCCGTTCGTTCCGCGCCGGCAACGAGGACGCGTTCCGGGCGATCCACGACCGCTACCGCACGCAACTGTTCGCGTATGCGCGTCAGATGCTCGCCGGCGACCGGCAGGACGCCGAGGAGGCGCTGCAGGACGTCTTCGTGCGCGCACACAGCGGCTTGCGCTCCCACGATCGCGCGGTCTCGCTGCGCGCCTGGCTCTACCGCATCATGCACAACCGCTGCATCGACCAGATCCGCCGCCCGCTCCCGCCCTCGCCCGACACGATCGAGCTGCTGCGCCCGCCCGCGAACGACCCGCTCGCGATCGTCGAGCAACGCGAGTCGCTGCGCCTGCTCGTCGCCGACGTGCGCCGCCTCCCAGAGCAGCAGCGCTCCGCACTGCTGATGCGTGAGATCGGCGGGATGTCCTACGACGAGGTGGGCGTCGCGCTCGGGCTGACGCTGCCCGCCGTCAAGTCGACGCTGACACGCGCACGGGCCGCGCTCACCGTCGCGACCGAAGCGCGCGACACCGCCTGCTTCGAGATCCGCGAGCAGCTCACCGCCACGTTCGACCGCGGCATCCGCTTCAACGGCCTCGTGCGCCGCCACCTGCACGACTGCGAGCTCTGCACCGCCTACCACCACGAGCTGCGCGCCACCCGCAAGCGCTTCGCCGCACTCACCCCGGCGTTCGGCCCCGGCGCGCTGCTCGCGAAGCTGTTCGGCGCCGGCGCGCTGCTCGGCGGCGGCGCCGGCGGAGCCGCCGCGCTCAGTGGCGGCAGCGTGGGCGGCGCCGGAGCCGCGCTCGGCGCCGGCGCGTTCGCGCTCACGACCGGCCAGCTCGCCGCGCTCGTCGCGGCAACGGCGATCGGCACCGGTGGCATCGCCGAGCTGCACCATGCAGGCTCCTCCGCACACCACCACCGCCACCACCGCGCAGCGACCACCACGCTCGCCGCGGCGGCGAGCGGCGGCGCCGGGCACGCCGTGCTCCACGACGTGCCGGAGCAGCTCGCGACGGCCGCCCCGCCGTCGAGTGGCAAGCGCTCGACGCGGAACGGGTCGTTGCAGATCCCATCGCTGGCAGCCGTCGCCAGCGCGGTGCTGCCGACCGCCGGCGCAGTCCATCTGATCCTGCTGCCTGACGGCAGCGTCACGATGCTCGAGCGCGGCGCGCAGCGCGGTCACGATCCGCTGGAGATCGAGACGACACGCTGGCTCTACGGCACCCCGACCGGCCACCGCGAGTTGGTCCGGCTCCTGCGCACGAGTCGCAGCTCGCGGCACCTCGAGGTCACACTCGTCGTCGGATCCGACGGCCGGGTGACCGTTCCCAAGGGCGGTGGCGCACCCGTGTCGACGAAGCACGGCTCATGGCACCGCAGCACACGCGGCTCGCAGTTCTACTCGGCGATCATGCGGCAGGCGCGCGGCGGCTCGTGGGCGAAGCACCACTCGCATCCCATCCCCGACTCTGCGAGCCCGCCGCGGGTCGCCCCGGCGCCGTCGGCTCCGGCCACGACGACGGTGCCGGCGCCCACACCCACCGCGCCAGCGCCGGCCGCGCCGACGACGACGCCGGCCGCTGCTGCGACGCCGCCGACGCCCGCGCCCCCGGCAACGACGACCGCCCCGCAAACGCCGCCGACATCTTGAGCAACTTTGCACATTCCCGGCCGTTGATGGGCTAGGAGGACACGTGGAGGCGTCGACGATCCCAGCACCGGCAGCGACTTTGCCCCGTCCACGGGCACTGTCGGCCCCTGCGCCGCTGCTGCGGCTGCGCTCCGACGAACAGCTCGTGCGGCTGTTCCGCGCCGGCAACGAGGAAGCCTTCCGCGCGATCCACGACCGCTACCGCGCACGGCTGTTTGCCTACACGCGGCAGATGATGTCCGGCTCGCGCGCCGACGCCGAGGACGTGCTGCAGGACGTCTTCGTGCGCGCCTATGGGGCGCTGCGCGCCGGCAATCGCGAGATCGCGTTGCGTGCCTGGCTCTACCGCGTCGCCCACAACCGCTGCATCGACCACATCCGCCGGCCCGTCCCGCCCCCGGAGACGTTTGCGTCGCTGTCTCCCCCGGCGATCGATCCGATCGCGATCAGCGAGCAGCGCGAGTCGCTGCGGCGGCTCGTCGCCGACGTCCGCCGCCTGCCAGAGCAGCAACGCTCGGCGCTGCTGATGCGCGAGATCGGCGGGATGTCCTACGAGGATCTCGCGGGTGCGCTCGACGTCACCGTGCCGGCGATCAAGTCGCTGCTCGTGCGGGCGCGCGTCGGGCTGGCGGCATCGGCCGAGGCGCGCGACACGACGTGCTTCGAGATCCGCGAGCAGCTCGCCGGCGCGCACGAGCGCGGCGTCCGCGCAACCGGCCTCGCCCGCCGTCACATGCAGGAATGCGACGACTGCCGCGCCTACCGCAGCGAGCTGCGCAGCACCCACGCGCGCTTCGCCGCGCTGACGCCGACGCTCGGGCCGATCGCCGTGCTGGCGAAGCTGCTGGGCATCGGCGGCGGAGTCGGTGCCGGTGGCGCCGCCGCGGCTGGCGGCGGAAGCGCGGCTGCCGGTGGCAGCGCGAGCGGCGCGGTGGCTGGCGTTGCGCTCGGCGGCGGCACGCTCGGCGTGACCGCGAGCCATGTCGTCGCTGTCGTCGCGGCAGTCGTCGTCAGCGCCGGCGGCGCCGTCGAGGTGCAGCACACGTTTGCCCCGTCCCACCACCACCATCACGCCCATCACGCGGCGACGGGAGCGCATGCTCCCAGCGCTGTCGCCGTCGCGAGCATCGGGTCGCTGCACGCTGGTGCCAATGCCGCGCACGCGACGAAGCCACACCGCGTCGTGAAGCTGCGGCACGTCCCGGCTCCCCCCGCGCCGATCGAGGATCCCCAGACGAGCGCCGTCAGCGGCGGCGCCGGACTTCCCGCCGACCTCGCGTCCGACGACACGGCAACCGACGGGACGACGTCGACCGGATCCACGGCGCCCGCGGGCGAGACGCCGTCGGCGACGCCGCCCAGCGGATCGGGCAGCGGCGAGACGGCGGACGACAGCGACGATACGACGTCGCCCTCCGATCCCACGGGCAGCACGGCTTCGACAGCCACGGACGACGGCGCGTCGAGCAGCGCGACGCCAGCTGGCGGTGGCCCGGCTTCGCCCCCCAACACCGCCGCAGCGCACTGAGACGACGGCGCGCGGACCTGCCGCGGCACTCGCCGTGGCGACGCGCGGCAGCCTGCCCACCACGATGGTGGCGGGCTACCTCAGCGGCCAGCCGGCCGGTCGCTCGACGCCGTCGGGCAGGCGCCCCTCGTCGGCGAGCTTGTCGAGGTGCGCGGCGAGCGTGACCATCGCCGCAGGGCGCAATGCAGCCGGCGCGTCCGCCCAGGCCGCATCGAGCAGCTCGTCGGCGCTGCGCAGCCCGCGCGCGAGCGCGTCGAGCACGAGCCGCTCGCGCTCCAGCCGGTGCGCCACGTACTCGTCGAGCTTCGCCGCGGGGTCCTCCACGAGCGGGCCGTGGCCGGGGCAGATCAGCACGAGCTTGCGCGCCCGCAGCCGCTGCAGGCCGGCAAGGTAGCCAGCGAGCGCACCGGGGTCGGGCGCGACGAAGACGCTGCCGGTGCCGAGCACTGCGTCGCCGCTGAAGGCGATCTCCCCGAGCACGAAGGCGAGGTGGTCGGGCGCGTGGCCGGGCGTCGCCAGCGCCTCCAGGGGACCGGCGCGATCGCCGTCGCGCAACGGCAGCTCGACGTCAGCGCGCGCCGCGGCGACCGGTGCGGCGCCGAGCCGCTCGCGCAAGGCAGGGACCGCCTCGGCATGGTCGGCGTGGTCGTGCGTGAGCGCGATCCCGCCGAGCCCGCCGCGACGCTCCAGCTCCGCTTGGAGCGCATCGAGGTGCGCCGGCAGCGCCGGGCCGGGGTCGATCACCCATGCCGGCGCGCGGCCGACGATCCAGCTGTTCGTGCCCGTCAGCGAGAAAGGGCCGGGATTCTCGGCGCGGATCCCGACGACGTCGTAGCGCGCGAGCGGATCCATCCGCCGATCATCGCGGATCGAAGCGGGAGACCGGTCCGTTCACGAGACGGCATCGCCGTGGCAAGCGCGCCCTGCGGGCTGGCGCGCGCTTGGCGCGCCTCTTAATTTCAATTACAGTGACACTGAGGTGAAATCACCCCAGGCACGCACGGACGCCGAGCGTGGCACACGCAACGAACAAGTCAGAGGACGACATGAACAGATTCACATCTCTCGCGCTGCCGGCGGCTGTCGCCGGTGTCGTGGCCACGGCGATCGCCGGCATCGGGATCGCGACCGCAGGCAGCATCGCGCACAGCTCCGAAGCGGCGACGCCGAACGTCGTCAAGGTGGTCGAGAAGATCACAGCGCAGGCGCGCGGAACTTCCTGGACGATTGCCGAGTGCCCATCCGGTGACCAGGTGGTCAGCGGCGGCTACGTCCAAGGCGGGCACAACAGCGTCGTCGTCCAGGCGTCCGCGGTCCAGCGGCCGAAGCCCGGCTACCGGGTGGAGATCTTCAGGGATCCGCTTCACTTTGGCTTCTGGGGCCACCCGATCGACTCCACCCTCACGGTCGTCGCATACTGCGCGCCGATCGGCCAGCCGGTGGTGTTCGGTGCGAACCCGGGCAGTTCGGCGCCGTCGGCGCCAGTCGCCACCAAGTAGGCGCTGGGCCCTACGCAACCGCAGCGGCGCGCCTCCACGGCGCGCCGCTACCGCGGGTCGAAGCGGTAGACCGGTCCGTTCACAGAGACCGCATAGACGTGACCCGCGATGTCCTCACCGAAGGACGAAAGTGACGGGACGCTGAGGCCAAGGTTGTGGCGCGCGTTCGCGTGGCCGAGCCGCAGGTGCGCGCTCTTCAGCTTGCCGACGCAGAAGTCGCCGTAGACGTAGCGGCCGTAGAGCGAGCGCAGGCGCCTGTCGCGCACGACGTAGCCGCCGGTGATCGAGCAGTTGCCGCCGTCGTGCGTGTATTCGAGCACCGGCTTGACGTTGCCGGGGGCGTTCGTCGACGGGTCCTCGCGACGGGTCCCCTCCCACGCGCGCCAGCCGAAGTTGACGCCACGCGCGCGGCCACGATGACGGAAATCGACCTCCTCGACATGGTCCTGGCCGACGTCGCCGATCGCGATGTCGCCGGTCTTGCGATCGAACGAGAAGCGCCAGGGGTTGCGCAGGCCATACGCGTAGATCTCCGGCCGCGCGCCACGGCGATGCACGAACGGGTTGCTCGACGGGACCGTGTACGCACGGGAGCCGGAGCGCCGCGGGTCGATCCGCAGGATCTTGCCGAGCAGCGTGCCGAGGTTCTGGCCGTTGCCATGCGCACCGTGCTGGTCGTCGCCACCGCCACCGTCGCCGAAGCCGGCATACAGCAGGTGATCGGGCCCGAACAGCAACAGACCGCCGTTGTGGTTCGACTCGACGTCGTGCTGGAAGATCAGCTGCCGCGCGCTGCGCGGATCGGCGCGATCGGCCGAAGCACGCCGATACTCTGCGATCCGCTCATCGCCGTTGACGTCTGTGTAGAAGACGTAGAACAGCCCACTCGTCGCATAGTCCGGCGGGAAGGCCACCGACAACAGCCCCTGCTCCCCGCCACTGCGCACGAGCGAGCGGATGTCCAGGAACGGCGCCCCCACGACCCGCCCATCCCGCACGACCCGAATCCGCCCGGCCTGCTCGACGACGAACAGCCGGTGCGAATCGCCCGGCGCCTGCGTCACATACACCGGCGCATCAAACGCGCCGATCTTCGTCAGCTTCACGCCGCTCGACGCAGCGCGCGCCGAGGTCGTCTCAGCGCGCCCGGCGGGCGCGCTCCCGCACGCGCCGAACGCGGCAAAGCCCAGGAGACTCACCAGCAGGAGAGCGCGCAAGCGACCGTGCACATCCCGAGGATCGCAGACGCACCAGCCGGATGACCACGAGGGAGCGAGCAGCGGGGGTTGGCGGCGCAACTCGCCGCGGCGCGTCGAGAGTGCGCGGCCGATCGGGCGGGAACGGAGCAGCGGCCGATCGGGCGGGAACGGAGCAACGGACGGCCGATCGGGCGGGTGGCGCGGAGGACGGACGTGCCCGCGCCGTAAGGCGTGGGTGCGCCCGCCCGGATGCGACAGGACCCGCCCGCCAACAGCGTCAGCCCGCCAACAGCGTCAGCCCGCCGACAACTCCCGAGCAGCAACCTCCGGCCACGAAGCCATCGCCACCAGCCCCTGCTGCCCAGCCGCCGCCCACAGCTCCTCCGCCACATGCGGCGCCAACGGCGCGAGCATCCGCACCGCGTCGAGCAGCGCCCCCTGCAACGCAGCCGTATCCGAGGCAGACAGCGTCTCTGACGATCTCAGCACCCGCCGCTCGAAGTCCCGAATCCGCTCGACCAGCGTCATCACGTTGCGAGCAGCCCGGTGCGTCTCCAGCCCCTCCATGTTCTCGGTGATCCGCCGCACGGCGACGCCATGCCAGTTCTCCAGCCGTCTGCGCAGCTTCACCGCACCCTCCTCCGGATCGACGGCGGCGACCTCACCGGCGCCCTCCAGGCGCGGCAGCGCGTAGTCCCAGAAGTTCTTCAGCCAGCGGTTGCAGTACTGCAGCGCCTGGTCGGTCCAGGTGAGCACATTCGTCGGCGCAGCGGCGTACAAAACCGCGAGCCGCACGGTGTCCGCACCGACGCGCTCGAGCAGCGCGTCCGGATCGACGACGTTGCCGAGGTGCTTGCTCATCTTCTTGCCGTCGAGGTGGACCATCTCGTGCATCAGCACGCGCTGATGCGGCTCGCCGTCGGCGAGGTGCGGGAGGACTCCCTGGTCGCGCAGGAACTTCGCGGTCATCCGCTGGTCGAACATCGAGCCGCCGCCGTCGGCGCCCCAGATGACGATGTGGACCGGCAGCCAGCGTCTCAGTTCCTCGCTCGTGAACATCGAGCCCTCGCGCTCGGCGGCGGGGACGCTGAAGGGCAGCCATTGCCAAAGGCCGTCGACATGGCAGTCGAGCGTGTCGGTCTCGCGGCGTGCCGCGGCGCCGCACTGCGGGCACGTGCACGCGATGAAGTCCTCGCGCTCGGCGAGCACGTTGCCCTCGCCGGTCGGGCGCAGGTCGTCGGGCAGCCGCACGGGCAGCTGATCCTCCGCGACCGGCACGGTGCCGCAGCTCTCGCAGTGCACGAGCGGGATCGGCGCCCCCCAGGCGCGCTGGCGCGAGATCGGGAAGTCGCGGGCGCGGTAGCGCGCCGCGTCGCGCAGCTTCGGTCTGCCGGACGGCAGCTTCCAGGCGAAGGCAGCAGCCGCTCTCACGCGCTTCGCGAGCCGCGCGTCGACTCTGTCGGCTGCCGGAATGCCGAGGATCGCGGTGTGGCCGAAGCGATCGTCGACCGCGGGCGTGATGACGACCGGGAGCGGTTTCGCGAAGCCGGGGACACCGAGCGCACGGCCGGTCTCGATCAGCGGGGCGGCCTCGGCGCTGCGCTCGTCGCGCTGGACGCCGGCACGGCGGACGCGCTCCAACTGGGCGCGCACGGCGTCGTCGGTCACCCAAACGTCGATCTCGGCATGGTTCGGCGACATCGCGACGAACTCGCCTTGCTCTATCGCGTCCTTGTGCGGCGTGAAGACGGTCAGCGGGGTGCCTTCGAGCGTCGCAGCGTCGAACTCGACGCCGTCGATGCGGCCGAGCATCGTGCGCTGGGCGGCGACGGCTGCGGGGTTCCAGCCGTCGAGCAGCTCGATCCCGCTCTCGTTCTCCGCCAGGTAGCGGCTGATGCCGAGGTACCACTGCGAGCGCTGGACGAGCCGCACGGGCTCGTGGCAGCGCCAGCAGCTGCCGTCCTCGACCTGCAGGCTCGCGAGCACGGTCTTGCAGGTGTCGCACCAGTCGACCTGGCCCTCGGCGTGGTAGACGAGCCCTGCTCTCAGCAGTTGCAGGAAGAGCCATTGGGTCCATCTGTAGAGCGCGGGGTAGCTCGTGACCCACTCCCGCTCCCAGTCGAACGAGTAGCCGAGCCGGTCGAACTGCGCGTGCATGCGCACGCGGCACTGCTCGACCCACTCCTGCGGCGTCAGCTCGTTCTTGATCGCGCCGATCTCGCTCGGCAGGCCGAACGCGTCGAAGCCGATCGAGAACAGCACGTCGCGCCCGCGCATCCGCAGGAAGCGCGCGTAGGCGTCGCTTATCGAGTAGCTGCGGATGTGGCCCATGTGGGCGCTGCCGGACGTGAACGGACACGCCGAGAAGATGTATGCGGCCTTCTCCGGATCGCCGGAGATCGGCGTCGCGAAGGCGCGCGCGTCGCGCCACGCCTGCTGCCAGCGCTCCTCGATCGCCGCCGGTACGTAATCCGGTGTCACGCTTTGTGAGGCCATGCTCCCCCGATCGGGCCTTGATGTCTACGAGTCACTCCGAGAGCGTCCCCGGGCACGCGGAGTCCCGGCGACGGTGACGCTTCGATCTTCGATTTGTTGAACGATGCGCCCGACGGGACTCGAACCCGCAACCTGCGGTCCCTAAAACCGCTGCTCTTAAGCGTATCTTTCAGTGCAATGCTCAGGCAAGGGCCGCAGAGCGGCATCAGCCACCGGGAGGGGAAGATCTTGACCTCGATCCCTCCCAGCTAGAAGGCTAGCGCTCACCTTCGCACACGCACCTATTTCATTCGCCGTTGACCAGTTGAGCTACGGACGCTCGCACCTGCAACATGGGCCGCGTTCCCCCGAGCCGGCCCACGCAACGATCATAGCCCTGGCGCTCAGCGCGGTCAATGCGCTGCGATGTTGCAAGGACTGAAGCGTAGGTGTACGCTGGCCCCGGCCGTCGTCGAGGGGGATTGACGCGGCGACCACACAACGTTTCGGTGCATATTGCCGCCACACAGCCTCGCTCGAGGTGCAATTAACCGTGTCTTCATTCAACACTTCGAGCACACAGGTGCTCTCCACGCGCACGGACGACGGGGCTGGCCCGCTGCCCGCGACGGTGCGCGTCTTCGAGCTGCACGAGCCCGGCGCCGTGCGCGCCATGGAGCGCGCCGTCCCAGCCGACGGCGCGTTGCTGCGGCTGGAGGCGACCGGTGTCTGCGGCACCGACCACCATGTGGTCGCAGGCCGCATCGGCGTGCCGCTGCCGTGCCTGCTCGGCCACGAGGTGCTCGGCCGGCTCGAGCGCCTGCGCCCCGGCCACGGACTCGTGCTCGAGGCGGGGATCGCGGAGGGCGACCGCGTGCTCGTCGCGCCCGGCGTGCCGTGCGGCGACTGCGACGGGTGCGCAAGCGCGCAGCGCTGCTTCGACCGACCCGTGTACGGCATGACGATGCCGGGCGACGGCCTCACCGGCGGCTTCTCGCCGCTGATGGGCCTGCTGCCGGGCACGCGCGTCTACCGCGTGCCGGATGGGGTGCCAGCTGCGCGCGCCGTCTTCTCCGAGCCGATGGCCTGCGTGCTGAGCGCGCTGCGCAAGGCGTTCGGCGCCGACTACGTCCCCGCCGGGATGGGCGGGCTCGTGCTCGGCTTCGGCGCGCTCGGCATCTGCGCCGCGGTCGCACTGCACGCCTCCGGCGGCCCCGTCACGGTGCTCGAGCCGAGCCCCGGCCGTCGCGCGCTTGCCGCGAAGCTCGGCTTCGGCGACGCTCGCCGACGCGGCCGAGGCGCCGGCCGCCGGCTTCCCGCTCGTCGTCGACGCGGCCGGCACGCCGGCAGCCTTCGCCGGCGCGCTCGCGCTGCTCGCCTGGAGCGGCACGCTGATCGAGCTCGGCAACTTCGCCGATCTCGGCACGGCAGCGATCAAGCCGAGCGAGATCTGCCTGCGCGACCTGCGCGTGATCGGCAGCGGCGAGACGCTGTACGAGGACTTCGCACCCGCGATCCGGCTCGTCGCGACGACGCCGGTCGAGCTGGTGCGCGCGATCACCGACGTCCACGACTTCGCCGCGCTCGCCGACCCGGGCGAGCTGTTCGCCGCACCCGCAGCTGGCAAGGCGATGGTCACCTTCGCATGAGCCTCGCACGACGCAACGGACACGAGCCGCGACCGCCGAGCGGCGCGCAGGTGCTGCTGCTGACCCCGTTCACGGAGGACGGCGACGTCGACGAACGCTCGCTCGCGGCACTCGTCGAGTACGTGATCGGCGGCGGCATAGACGGCATCGTCGGGCTCGGCACGACCGGCGAGTTCTTCACGCTGTCGGTCGAGGAGCAGGCGCAGCTGATGACGCTGCTCGCCGAGCAGGTGCGGGGGCGCGTGCCACTGACGTTCGGGATCGGCAACACCGCCACGAGCGTCTCGATCCAGCTGGCGCGCCATGCGCAAGAGCTCGGTGCCGACTGCGTGATGCTGCAGTCGCCCTACTACTTCGCCCACGCGAGCGACGCGATCGACGCGCACTTCCTCGCCGTCGCGAATGCCGTCGACCTGCCGGTGATGGTCTACGACGGCTCCGCCGGGATCGAGCTGAGCGTCGAGCGGATCCACAGCCTGCACCAGCGGGCGGCGAACATCCGCTACGTGAAGATGTCGATCCCCGACCCGGCGAAGGTCGGCGCGATGCGCGTCGGGGCGCCGGCGGTCGAGCCGCTCGCAGGTGACGAGAACATGCTGCTGATGGGGTTGCGCCAGGGCGCCATAGGGTCGACGGTCGGCTGGGGCAATGTCGCGCCCGACGCGATCGCGGGGATCCACCGCGCACTACGAGGCCGGCGACCTCGACGCTGCGCGCGCACTGCAGCTGCACAAGGTCGTGCCGGCTGTCGCCGTCTGCATCACCGCAAAGAACGCCTACATCCGTTGCTACAAGGAGATCCTCGCAGCGAAGGGCGTGATCGCCTCGCCGACGACGCGCCTGCCGCTGATGCCGCTCGACGAGATCCGCAAGGACGAGGTGCTCGCGGCGATGCGGGAGCTTGGGGTCCTGTAGCGCGGTGTGCCGATGACCCCGTGCGAGCTCGTTCTACTGGACCTCGACGGCGTCCTGGTCGACTCGCGGGGCGCAATGGAGGAGGCCTGGAGCGCAGTGCAGCACGACCTCGGCGTCAGCACGCCGTTCGCTGCCTACTTCCGTGAGATCGGCCGGCCGTTCGGCGAGATCCTCGCGCGCCTCGGGTTGACGGAGCGGCGCGAGGAGATCGAGCGCGTCTACCGCGCGACCGCCTTGCGCGAGGCCTCGCACGTGCCGGCCTTCCCGGGCGTCCACCGCGCGCTTGCGCAGCTCGACGCACGCGGCGTGAAGCTCGGCGTCGTGACGTCGAAGGCGCGCGCGCAGACGAGCTGGACGCTCGCGCAGTTCGACGTGCCGTTCGCGAGCGTGCAGACACCGGAGGACGGCACGCCCGGCAAACCGGCGCCCTACCCCCTGCTCGTCGCCGCCAGCGAGGCGCGCACGGACGTGCGCGATGCGGTCTTCGTCGGCGACATGGACGTCGACTGCGCTGCAGCGCGCAGCGCCGGGATGCGCTTCCTGCACGCTGCATGGGGCTATGGAGCCTGCCCGGAGGGCGCACTGCAGCTGCGCACCCCCGACGAGCTGGCCGACCCCGACGGGCGGCTGAGCGCCACCGCGTAGGCGCGTCAGGCGGCGCGACGCTGCTCGCCGCGTGCCCGAGCCTTGGCGGCCTCGACCTCGCGATCCTTCGGAGGTGCTGTCGTCGTCAGTTGGGACAGCAGCTCACGCGAGACCGCGGTCACGGCCTCGACCGCACGCTCGAACGCCTCGGCGTTCGCCTGCGAGGGCTTCGTGAAGCCGCTGACCTTACGCACGTACTGCAGCGCCGAGGCATGGATCTCGTCCTCGGTCGCCGGGGGCTCGAAGTTGTGGAGCGTCTTGATGTTTCGGCACACGCGGACATCCTAGGCGCTGCGGTCCGCCGGCTAGGGCTACGGTACGCGGGATGACAGACCCGGCGCCCGATCGACGCGCACCAGCCGGCATGCGCTTCGCGGCCGTCGCGATGGCAGTGGGCGTGCTTGCCGGCATTGCGCTGATCCTCGTGGGCCGCGCCGAGCACGAGTTCTGGTTCACGCTCGCCGGCACCATCGCGCTCGGCCTCACGCCGCTGTGGCTGCTGCGTCCCTTGCTCGCGTCGTCCGCGTCCGACCGCCGTGGCCGGGGTCCAGACGACGCGAACGATCGGCCGTAGTCGCTGCGGGAAGCAACGAGCGCGCGGGCCCGGCGATCCTGCGCAGGACGCCACCGACCTGCTGCGGCAGCGCCTCGCGCGGCGGCACCGCGAGCTCGACGATCTTGCGCACGACGCTGCCGAACTGCCGGTGCAGCGGGCCACTGTTGTAGGGGATGCCGTAGCGCTCGGTGATCGCGTGGACGTCGGCCGAGATGTCGGCGTAGCGGTGCGCCGGAAGATCAGGGAAGAGGTGGTGCTCGATCTGGAAGCTGAGGTTGCCCGAGAGGATGTGGAAGAGCTTGCCGCCGGTCAGGTTGGCCGACCCGAGCAGCTGGCGGTAGTACCACTCGCCGCGCGTCTCCTCCGCGGTCTCCTCCTCGGTGAACTCGTGCGTCCCCTCGGGGAAGTGGCCGCAGAAGATGATCGTGAACGCCCACAGGTTGCGCGCGAGGTTCGCCGTCGCGTTGCCGGCGAACACGAACGGCGCCGACGGACCCGACAGCAGTGGGAACAGCACGTAGTCCTTCAGCGTCTGGCGGCGCACCTTCTGCCAGATCTCCTCCAGCATGCCGCGCTTCTCGCGCAGCGTCGTCTCCCCCGCGAAGATCCGCTCCGTTTCGACGTCGTGCAAGGCGACGCCGTACTGGAACAACGATGCGAGCAACACCGCGTAGAGCGGATTGCCGAGGTAGTACGGGCGCCACCGCTGGTCCTCGGACATCCGCAGGATCCCGTAACCGATGTCGCGGTCCTTGCCGACGATGTTCGTGTGCACGTGATGCATCGCGTTGTGCGAATGGCGCCACTGGTCGCCCGGGCAGGCGCTGTCCCACTCGAACGTGGTGCCGTTCAGCCGCGGGTCCTTCATCCAGTCGTACTGCCCGTGCATGACGTTGTGGCCGATCTCCATGTTGTCGAGGATCTTCGACAGCGACAGGGCAGCGGTGCCGCCGAGCCAGGCGGGCGGCAGGAAGCCGAGCATCAGCAAGCCGCGGCCGGCGAGCTCGAGCCCGCGCTGGGCACGGATGACCTTCTCGATGTACTGCGCATCGCGCTCGCCGAGGTCGGCGACGACGCGTGTGCGGATCGCGTCGAGCTCCTGGCCGAAGGCCTCGAGCTGCGCGCTGCTGAGCGTGGGTGCGGAGGCGGGCATGGCGTTGGCTCCTCGTTTAGAGATCGAGTGCTACGTCGCCGACGGGCACGGAGACGCAGATGCGGATCTGCTCGGCGTGGGCGCTCGACAGCTCGCCGGTGAGGACGTTGCGGACGGTGCCGGAGGTCTTGCGGCAGCTGCACGTGTTGCAGATGCCCATGCGGCAGCCGTGCTCGGGCGTCAGCCCGGCGTCCTCTGCCTGCTCCAGCAGCGGCAGGCCGGAGTTGGGCGCGTCACGACCGCTGCGGACGAAGCTGACGAGGCCCGTGGCAGCGCCAGCGTCGAACGTCAGCGCGGGTGGCGTGAAGGTCTCGACGAGCGGCGCGGGCAGCCCGTCCTGCGCCCAGACGCTGCGAACCGCGTCGATCAGCGCCGGCGGACCGCAGACGAACGTGGCAGGGCTCGCGTGGTCCGCGACGACGGCGCGCAGGTGCTCGCGACCGAAGCGCCCGCCGAGCGCGCCGCTGCCTGCGTCTGCACCTGGACCGCCGCGCGTGTAGCCGCGCGCGACGCGCAGGTTGTCGTGGCGCTCCGCGAGCTGCTGGAGCTCGGCGCCGTAGAGCGCAAGCTCCTGCGAGCGCGCGTAGCTGAGAAAGCCGACCTCGCCGTCGAAGCGCTCGTCGCAGAGCGTCCGCAGCATCGCCATCACCGGCGTGATGCCGCTGCCGCCGCTGATCAGCAGGACGCGCTCGGGCCGCTGGTCGGGCAGCACGAAATCGCCCTGCGCCTGCGTCAGCCCGACGATCGTTCCCGGGCGGGCGTGGGTGCGCAGGTGGCGCGAGACCTTGCCCTCGGGGTGGGTCGAGACGGTCAGCTCGAGCGTCCCGCCGGGCGCGTGCTGGGAGCTTGCGGGCGAGTAGGAGCGCGTCTCGCGCACGCCGTCGATCCAGACGCTCAGGCCGATCGACTGGCCGGCACGCAGTCCCCGCCAGTTGTCGTTGGGGCGGAGCGTCAGCGTCACGCTCTTCGGCGTCTGGCGGTGGACCGCCGTGACCTCGGCGCGGACCTCGCGCTTGACCATCAGCGGACGCACGAGCTCGACGTAGCGGTCGACGCCGTGCGGGTAGGCGAGCGCCTCCAGCAGCGGGGATCGCAGCAGCCGGCGGCGTGCCGGTTGGAGATCAATCAGTGCACACATGTGCACAGAGTACCCACGGCCCGCGATCCCGCAACCCCAATGTCTGTGAACTTCGTCACACTGTGTGAGTGGACAGTCGTGCTCCAGAGCAGGCGATCACGCGTCAGGAGCGCAAGCAGCGCACGCGGCGGGCGCTGCTCGACGCGGCGCTCGAGCTGCTCGAGGAGCAGAGCTTCTCCAGCCTCAGCCTGCGCCAGGTGACGCGCTCGGCAGGGGTCGTCCCGACCGCCTTCTACCGCCACTTCGAGGACATGGAGGAGCTTGGCCTCGCGCTGATCGACGAGTCGTTCCGCACGCTGCGCGCGATGATCCGCGCGGCGCGAGCCGACCCGCGCACCTACGAGCACGTGATCCGCAGCTCGGTCGAGATCCTCGTCCGCTACGTGCACGAGCGCGCCACCCACTTCCGCTTCATCGCGCGCGAGCGCTTCGGCGGCGTCGCCACGTTGCGCCACGCGATCCGCAGCGAGATCCGCCTGTTCGCAAGCGACCTCGCAACCGACCTCGCGCGCTTCCCCTACCTCGACCGCTGGGCGACCGAGGATCTCCAACTGCTGGCCGGACTGATCGCGAACGCGATGGTCTCGACCGCCGAGGCGATCCTCGACGCGCCGCCGACCGACCCGGGCGCGGAGGCCGAGATCATCGCGACCGCCGAACGCCAGCTGCGGATGATCGTGCTCGGCGTGCCGCAGTGGCGCGGCTAGCGTCTGACTCCGCGCGGACGAGAGCGGGATGAACGTTCGCGTTCCGTTTGAGCCAGCGTGGGTAGCTTCATGCCATGGCCGAGCGAGGAGCGCGTCCGATGGTGCCGGAGTGGCGGCTGCGAGCGTTGCGGGCACTGCGCGCGTTCTTCACGCCACTGCTGCCCGACGACTACCTCGAGCTGATCAACCCGTTGTGGTCGACGCAGGAGCTGCGGGGCCGCATCGAGCGGATCGAGCGCGAGGCCGGCGACGCCGTCACCGTGGTCATCAAGCCGGGGTGGGAGTGGCCCGGACATCAGCCCGGCCAGTACCTGCGCGTCGGCATGCCGGTCGACGGCATCCACCACTGGCGGGCCTACTCGATCACCTCCGATCCGGAGCGCACCGACGGCTGCATCAGCATCACGCCCAAGCTCGTCGCGAGCGGCAAGGTCTCGCCGTACCTGGCGCGCACGGCACGGCCGGGCACGATCGTCCGGCTCGGCGGCGTCGAGGGCGCCTTCACGCTCCCCGACCCGTTGCCGGCGAAGCTGCTCTTCATCAGCGCGGGCAGCGGCATCACGCCGATCGCGAGCATGCTGCGCAGCATCGATCGCGACGACGGCTCCGGCGACATCGTGCACCTGCACTCGGCGCGCACCGCGGACTACATGATCTTCGGGGACGAGCTGCGCGAGCTCGCTCGTCGCCATCCGGGCTATCGCCTGCACGAGCAGCACACCGCCGTGCACGGCCGCATCGCGCCGGCGGACCTCGACCGGCTGTGCCCCGACTGGCGCGAGCGCGAGACGTTCCTCTCCGGGCCTCCGGAGATGCTCGCGGCGATGACCGCGCACTGGAAGCAGGTCGTCGGCAACTGCGATCGCCTGCACGTCGAGCACTTCCAGCCGTATCTCGGCGGGGACGAGGGCGAGCAGGGCGACGGCGGCCCGATCCGCTTTCGGCGCAGCGACCTGACCGCGGTCAGCGATGGCTCGCAGCCGATCCTCGTCGCGGGGGAGGAAGCGGGCGCCACGCTGGCGTTCGGCTGCCGGATGGGCATCTGCCACACGTGCGTCGGGCGCCTGTGCGCGGGGCGCGTGCGCGACCTGCGCACCGGCGAGGTGCACGGTCAGCCCGGCGAGATGGTCCGCACGTGCATCAACGCGCCCGAGGGCGCGATCGAGATCGAGCTCTGAACCCGACAGCGAGGAATGCGATGGCCAGCCTCATCGAGAGTCCCCTGACCCGCCTGACCCCGGAGCAGCTCGACCAGATCGGCCGGGAGTTCGACGCGATCCACGACGAGGTCAGGGCGGAGCTCGGCGATCGCGACCGTCGCTACATCGTGAGCATGATCGAGATGCACCGCCGGCTGGTCGTGCTCAGCCGGCTCGTGCTGCTCGCGTCGCGCTACCGGCCGGCGTGGCTGCTCGGCACGTCGCTGCTGTCGCTGGCGAAGATCCTCGAGAACATGGAGATCGGCCACAACGTGATGCACGGCCAGTGGGACTGGATGAACGATCCCCAGATCAACTCCTCGACGTGGGACTGGGACTCCGCCTCGACGCCGGAGGCCTGGAAGCACTCGCACAACTACGTCCATCACACGTACACGAACATCCGCGGCAAGGACCGCGACCTCGGCTACGAGATCATGCGCGTCGACCCGCACCAGCGGTGGCATCCGGTCTACCTCCTGCAACCGCTCTACAACCTCGTGCTGGCCGCGTTCTTCGAGTGGGGCGTCGCGCTGCACGACCTCGACTTCGAGGCGATCAGGAAGGGCCGGAAGTCCAAGCGCGAGGTGCGGCGCCAGCTCGAGGGGATGGCCGCCAAGGCACGCAACCAGGTCGTCAAGGACTACATCGCCTTCCCGGCGCTGAGCGGGCGGCGCGGGTTCAAGAGCACGCTGAAGGCGAACTTCACTGCCAACGTCGTGCGCAACGTGTGGGCCTACGCGATCATCTTCTGCGGCCACTTCCCGGACCAGACCTACACGTTCGACGAGCAGGAGGTCGCGCAGGAGACGAAGGGCGGGTGGTACGTGCGTCAGCTCCTGGGCGCGGCGAACATCGAGGGGAGCCCGCTGTTCCACGTCGTGAGCGGCAACCTCGGCTACCAGGTCGAGCATCACCTGTTCCCCGACATGCCGAGCACGCGATACGCGGAGATCGCCCCGTCCGTGCGGGAGCTCTGCGAGCGCTACGGGCTGCCCTACAACAGCGGCCGGCTCGGCCGGCAGCTCGGCACCGTGCAGCGCACGATCCTCCGACTCGCCTTTCCGGGCGGCCAGCCGCGGCCGAAGCCCGGTGCCTACCGGGGCGACGACGCGGATGCCAAGCCCGCGGTGGGCGCGCCGGCGGCGGGTGCGATTGCCGCGTAGAGCCCGGCCACGAACCCCGCCAGACGACAAAACCCCTGCAATTTGCAGGGGTTTTGTCTAATCGGGGCGCCCGGATTCGAACCGGGGACCTCACCGACCCGAACGGTGCGCGCTACCAGGCTGCGCCACGCCCCGATGAGGCTTCGCAGTATTCCACAGGCGGGCTCGGTGGTACGGTCCGCCGCGCGCCACCGCCGAGTCGGCGCGCATCGCATGCCCGCCCGGACCGCCGACATCATCGCCTTCCTCGACGAGTTGCTCGAGATCGAGCGCTTCGCCGACTACTGCCCGAACGGGCTGCAGGTGCCGGGCGCCGAGGAGGTCACGACGGTTCTCACCGGCGTGTCCGCGCACCAGGAGCTGTTCGAGCGCGCGGTGGCCGAGGGCGCGCAGCTCGTGCTCGCCCACCACGGGATCCTCTGGGATGCGCAGCCGCGACGCATCGGCGCGGCGCTCGCAACGCGGCTGAAGCTGCTGCTCGGCAACGAGATCGCGCTCGGCGCCTACCACCTGCCGCTCGACGCGCACGCGCAGATCGGCAACAACGCGCTGCTTGCCGCCGGGCTCGGCGCGATCGAGCACGCGCCGGCATTCTCGTCGAAGGGCGCGCAGATCGGCGTCGTCGCGCGCTTCGTCGACGACGGGGTCCCGGCAGGCGAGCTGTTCGCACGCGTCGCGGCGCTGACCGCCCGCGAGCCGCTTGTGTTCGACACCGGCCCGGACCGCGTCCGCACGCTCGGAATCGTCTCCGGTGGCGGCGCCAGCTTCCTGCACGAGGCGATCGAGAGCGGCCTCGACGCGTTCCTCACGGGCGAGCCCGCCGAGTGGGCGATGGCCGACGCGCGCGAGGCAGGGATCCACTTCGTCGCGGCCGGGCACTACGCGACGGAGACGTTCGGGATCCGTCGCGTCGGCGAGCTGGTCGCCGAGCGCTTCGGCGTCACGCACGTGTTCGCGGAGGTTCCGAACCCGGTCTGACCGACAGGCTTGAGGCTGTCTGCGCGGGCCGGTATAAAAGCGCCATGTAGCGGTCCACACAAGGAGGTCGGTGTCCATGCCCAATCACCTGACGCCCACGGAGCTCGCACGCGAGGCCGGGCTCGAACGACGCGACGTCATCAGCAAGTGCGTCGAGATGGGCGTTCCGATCTTCCACGGCAGGATCGACAAGACCCTCTTCCTCAGCAGCCTCGGCGCGCGCGCGTCGAAGGCCGGCAGCTCGCCGCCGCGGCTCGCTGCGACCGGCTAGCGACCAAGCAAGATCCACATGGGCCGACACGCGTCGAGTGACATGATGGTGGCGGCTTGACATTCGTTATGCACCTTCTTAGGGTAGAACAGACAGCTGGATAGGATGGGTTCGCGCGTACGTCGTGAGTGACTGCTCGTCGTAGGCAGAGGCACCGTTCCAGATCTGTCATGGGGGAAACGACCCAGCGCAGCAATGCGCAGGGTCGCTGAGAGACCTATCTCGACTGGTCACAAGGATCACGTCGACGCGAGTCGCGCACCGTGCGGGTCGCGAGCTGACGCGTGCGTGCAAGCGTGCGCAGAAGGAAGGTGCTGCATGAACTTCCGTACACGCCTCACGGCGCTCGGCGCCGCGACGTTCGTCGCGGCCTGGTGTGCCTTCGGTGGGCTTGCGATGGCGAGCTTTCCGAACTTCTCCGACTGCCCGACGACAGAAGCGCCCAGAGGCTCCGCCTGCATCGACGTGCAGTCGGTCAGAGGGGAATTCGTCATAAAGGGCTTCCACGTCCCGCTCGACCATTCGCTCGAGATCCGCGGCGCGATCAGCGAAGGCGCGGGCACGTTCATACCCGCGAGAGGGACGAACGGTTTCTTCGCCACGCCCGTCAACGTGCCGGGCGGCCTGCTTGGAATCGAACTCCCGATCAGCCTCAACCTAGTTTTAGCGACCGCCGAGCTTGCAGGGACGGCGTCGCAGATCAGAATCAACACCTTCGAAAACTCGATCACGATGCCTCTCAAGGTGAGACTCAGCAATCCGCTGATCGGCAGCAACTGTCACATCGGCACGAACAGAAGCCCAGTCAACCTCCACCTGATCACGGGCACGACGAGTCCGCCTGGCCCGAACAGACCGATCAGCGGCAGAATCGGCACAGGCGAATTCACGCCACCCGACACAATCGTCATCCGCGAAAACATCAACGTCGAAAACTCGTTCGCGGTCCCGGGCGCCAACGAATGCGGCGGCCTCGGCCTGATCGATCTGGCGATCGACCTGAAGCTCCAGGTCCCGTCGGCAGCGGGCAACAACTCGATAGAAATCAACAACGACATCGGCCTCAGATTCATCTCGTAGGTCTTCGGTGCGTCCCCCGGGGGCAGGTGCGACCCGGGGGACACGCGCCCCTGACGACCAGCAGCGCCCGCAACGCACCGCAGCCGTAGAATCTCCTTCTGCTTCCCGTCAGACTCAGGAGGAGCCGCATGGAGGTCAGCACCACGAGCGCGATGGACGCGTCGACCGGGTCGAACACGATTGCCGACCTGTTGTCGCTGGCGGCCGATCGCTACGGCGACCACGTGGCCGCGCGCCACAAGCAGGACGGCACGTGGCATGACGTCACCTACGCCGACGTGCGCGAGGTAGCCGACGAGATCGCGCTCGGGCTGATCGGCCTCGGCATCGCGCCGGGCGACCGCGTCAGCATCCTCTGTCGCACACGGCACGAGTGGACCTCCTGCGACTTCGGTGCGACCCAGGCCGGCGCCGTCGTCGTCCCGATCTACCCGACGAACTCGCCCGAGGAGTGCGAGTGGGTCGCCCGCGACTCCGACGCGCGCGCGATCTTCTGCGAGGACGCCGCGCAAGTCGCGAAGATCGCGGAGGTCCGCGCCCGCCTGCCGCACCTCGAGCACGTGATCGTGATCGACCCGAGCGGCGACGGCGACCTCGGCGACGCGATCACGCTCGGCGCGCTGCGTGCCCGCGGCCGCGGCGAGGACCGCGCCGAGCTCGAGCGCCGGATCGCCGGCGTCAAGCCGACCGATCCCTTCACCTTCATCTACACCTCCGGCACGACCGGCCCGCCGAAGGGCTGCGTGCTGACGCACGGCAACTACCGCGCGATGCTGACGATGGCGCAGTCGGCGCGCACCGTCGGCGAGAACGAGGTGACGTACCTCTACCTGCCGCTCGCGCACTCCTACGCGCTGCTGATCCAGCTGCTGTCGTTCGACGTCGGCGCGACGATCGCCTACTGGTCGAACGACCCGCAGCAGATCGTCGTCGAGCTCAACGAGGTGCACCCGACGAACTTCCCGTCGGTCCCGCGGATCTTCGAGAAGATCTACACGCTCGTCACCTCGAACGCCGACCCCGAGATGGTGAAGGGCGCCGTCGCCGTCGGGATGCGCGTGCGCGAGCTCGAGGTCGCCGGCACGCCGATCCCGGAGGAGCTGCAAGCGTCGTTCGCGAAGGCCGAGGAGGCGCTGTTCTCGAACGTGCGAAACGCGTTCGGCGGGCGCGTGCGCCAGGCCGTCTCCGGCGCGGCGCCGATCGCGAAGCGAGATCCTCGAGTTCTTCTATGCCTGTGGCGTGCCGGTGTTCGAGGGCTACGGGATGACGGAGACGTCGACCGCTGCGACCTTCCAGACGCTCGAGCACCACAGGTTCGGCACGGTCGGGCGCGCCTTCCCCGGCGTCGAGCTGAGGATCGCCGAGGACGGCGAGGTCTTGATCAAGGGCGCGAACATCTTCGCCGGCTACCACAACAACGCGGACGCGAGCTTCGGTGCGGTCGTCGACGGCTGGCTGCACACGGGCGACCTCGGCTCGCTCGACGAGGACGGCTACCTGACGATCACCGGCCGCAAGAAGGACATCATCATCACCGCCGGCGGCAAGAACCTCACGCCCGCCAACATCGAGAACGACATGAAGCAGTGCCGCTGGGTCTCGCAGGCCGTCATGCACGGCGACCGCCGCCCCTACCCGGTCATGCTCGTGACGCTCGACGAAGAGGAGATCGTCCCGTGGGCCCAGCAGCAGGGCCTGCCGACCGAGATCCCCGCGCTTGCGGAGCACCCCGACGTGCATGCGCTGATCCAGGCTCACCTCGACGCCGCCAACGACAAGTACGCCCAGGTCGAGAAGGTCAAGAAGCTTCACGATCCTCGACCACGACCTGTCGCAGGAGACGGGCGAGCTGACGCCGACCCTGAAGGTCAAGCGCGCTGTCGTCAACGAGACCTACGCGCACCTGTTCGACGCGCTCTATGCCATCTAGACTGGGTTGACATGCGCACGGATCCGACCGACACCGGTGGACTGTTCGTCAGCCGCCGTCCAGGGACGCGACCGGTTCACTACCGCGAGCTGCCCGAGCGCGGGGACGAGCAGCGTCAGCGCTTCGACGGCCTGCTTGCGGCCGGACTGCTCGCGCTCATGGCAGTCGTCAACCTCTGCTTCTGGGGACCGCTGCCGGCTCGCCTGCCTGTGGGTCGGCGGTCATGCGCAGTGGCTCACGAACAGCGTCGGCGTCGGCCTGCTGGCCGCATTCGCGCTGCTGATCGCCGGCCTGCTGCTCGGCCTGATGCGCTCAAGCGACTCGACTACGCTGTGGATCCTCGTGCGCCGCGCCGCCGGCCACGACCAGCGCGAGGGCGTGATCGGCAAGATATTCATGCTCTGCTGCATGGTCGGCGTGCCGGTCTTCACGATCTGGTTCGTGCTGTTCAGCGGGGCAGAGCTGGCCGGCGTCAGCGTCACCCAGTTCACGGGCGGCGGCTAGGCCGCCAGCAGAAGCATGGGGCCGCTCGACTACTACCGGCAGTTCGCGGGGATGAGCGACGAGGAGGTCAGCGCGCAGCTGCGCGAGCGCGCCGAGGAGCAGCGCCGGCTCGCGCTCACGCGCATCGAGCTGCTCGACCTCTCGCGCACGACCTGGCACGAGCTGCCGCACCCCGACGTCGTGAACGCGATCACGTTCGCGTCGCGCGGCGTCCTGCAAGCCGCACCCGACCCGACCGCGGAGGAGCTGCGACGCCGAGCTCGCCCGCCGCAACGGAGTCGAGCCCGACCGTGTAGCCGTCGGCCATGGCGCCGCACAGCTGCTGTCGGCCGCGGCGCGCGCGCTGCTCGGCCCCGGCGACGAGCTGCTCACGCCCTGGCCGTCCTACGGTCTCTACCCGCTGATGGCCCAACGCGCTGGCGCACAGGCGGTGCCGGTCCACGGCGGGTACGACGTCGAGGCGACTGCTCGGCGCCGTGACGCCGCGCACGCGCGCGATCGCGCTCTGCAACCCGAACGACCCGACCGGCGCGTACCTGCCGGTCGAGGCGCTGCGCAGCCTGCTCGACGCGCTGCCGGAGCACGTCTCGCTGCTGCTCGACGAGGCGCTCGCCGACTTCGTCGCCGCCGAGCGCCGCCGGCGCGTCGCTCGCGCTGCTGGAGGACCATCCGCGCCTGCTGATCTTCCGCACGTTCTCGAAGATCTACGGCCTCGCCGGCCTGCGCTGCGGCTACGTGCTCGGCGGCCCTGGTGCCGAGCCGCTGCTGGAGCGGCTCGCGCCGCCGCTCGGCATCGGTGCACCGGCCCAAGCCGGGGCGCTCGAGGCGCTGCAGGTCTGCGACCCACAGGTGGCGCACGCGGCGCGCACTCGTGATCGGCGAACGCACGCGCCTGTTCGAGCAGCTCCACGACGCTCCCGATCGACGCCGCGCCGAGCGAGGCGAACGTCGTCTGGCTGCGCGCGCCGGGGCTCACTGCGCAGGAGCTCGCCGGCGCGCCTGCGGCGCTCCGGCGTGCTCGTGCTGCCCGGCACCGAGCGTCGGCGACGACGACCACGTGCGCGCGACGATCCAGGGCTCGGCCGCGACGATGCGCCTGCTCGACGCGCTCAGCGCTACGTTCGCGCCCGCGTAGGAAGCCGCCGCGGGGCCAGCTCAGTCGGACGCCGACTGGCGCAGCAGCGTGCCGGTCGTCTGCTCGAGGATCTTGCGCCAGCGCGCCGTCTGCTCCGGCTCGGCGTCGAAGTGCTTGACGACCTTGCGCACGCGCGTCGCGGAGATCTCGATCCCGTGACGCGCGGCGAGTGGCCTTGAGCGTGTCGTAGTCGTCGGCGAGCTTGACGGTGACGGAGCGGAAGCCGTGGCTGGCGATCTCGACGCGCGAGCCGTAGTCCATCACGCTCGTGCGGAACATCAGCTCGTCGCTCGCGTCCGGCTCGATCAGGATGAAGTCGACGCCCGGGTAGCGCTCCTCCCAGCGTTCGCGCATGTCGCGCAGGCGCTGGTAGGTCATCAGCTTGAACGTCTGGTAGCCGATCCGCGCGAAACCCATGTCGGAGACGCGCGGCTTCTTCGGATCGGCGGCGCGCGCCTCGTTCGACGTAGGGCACCAGCGGGTTCACGACGACCACGAGCTTCGCGCCAGCCTCGACCGCGAGGTCGAGGTTCGTCGTCGAGAGGATCCCGCCGTCGATCAGCTCACGGTCGCCGATGCGGACCGGCTCGTAGACCATCGGCAGCGCGGTCGAGGCGCGCACGGCGGTCGAGATCGGCACGTCGTCGAAGCCGTCCTCGCCGAACACGACGCGCTCGCAGCGTGTCGAGGTCGGTCGCGGTGATGCAGCAGCTCGCTTCGACAGCTTGCGGAAGTCGTCGCTGCGCTCGGGATCGTCGAGCACCCGGCGCACGTAGCTCTCGATCCCGCGGCCGGAGTAGAGCCCGGCTGGCAGCCCCTCGGCGAGGCCAAGGACGACGTCGAGCGCCGAGACCTGACCGACATGCGCGAACAGCGTGCGCGGCGAGCTTCGCCATCCGCAGCGGGAACAGCGTCGCCTTGCCGGCCAGCTCGCGCAGGTTGAGGCGACAGCAGCGTGCCGAGCGCGATCTCCGGAAAGGGAGTCGGCGCCTGCCGGTCGAGCACGCGCATCATCTCCTCCGGCGAGATCGCCGTTCGCCATCATCGCGGCGACGAACGAGCCGGCGCTCGTGCCGACGTAGATGTCGAAGTCGTTGACCGAGCGGTTGACCGACAGGAGGTCGAGCGCCCGCAGCGCGCCGATCTCGTAGACGGCGCCGGTGAAGCCGCCACCGCCGAGCACGAGCGCGGTCTTCGACGGACGCTTTGCCGCGCGCGGCTTGGCCCGGCGGGCCTGCGGCGATCTCGCAGCGGCCTTCTGCCGCTGCTCGGCCGTTGCCTCCAGATCGACGACCTTGCCCATTGCTGACGAATTGTACGCCGCCGCTCGGGCGCCACGACCGCGACTCTCGCGCATCTGATCGCTGTTGTGGGGGTCGTGCGTCGTCCGCGACAGCTCGCCGCGCTGCTGCTCGCACTCGTCCTCGTGCTGCTGGCGAGCCCTGCCGGCGCACGCTGCGTCACTCGACCACGACGATCACGCGGCACCTGCACCGTGCCCGCGGCGTTTCGGGCGCCTACGTGCTCGACACGACGACCGGACGCACGCTCGCCGCGGTGCGCGCCGACACGCGCGCGAATCCCGGCATCGGTCGAGAAGCTCTACACGGCGCGACCGCGCTGCTGCGCTTCGGCCCGGCCACGACGCTCCAGACGACCGTGCTCGGCAGCGGGACGCTCGACGACGGCGGCATCTGGCACGGCGACCTCTACCTGCACGGCGGCGGCGACCCGACGCTCGGCAGCGCCGCCTTCACACTGCGCGCGTACGGCACCGGCGCGACGCTCGCCGACCTCGCCGCACAGCGTGCAGGCGGCGGGCATCGTGCAGCGTCGACGGCCGCATCCTCGGCGACGAGTCGCTGCTCGACCAGCTGCGCGGCGACCCCGCCGCCGGCTACGGGCTCGACGTCGCCGACCTCGGCGGGCCGCTCAGCGGGCTGCTGTACGACCGCGGCCTCGCGAAGGAGAACGGCAGCGCGCGTGCAGACGCACCCGGCCACGTTCGCCGCCCAGCAGCTCGCCGCGCAGCTCAAGAAGCTCCACATCCACGTCGGCGGCCGTCCCGGCGACGGCGATCGCCCCAGCCGGCGACGACGCAGCTCGCGACCGTCGCCTCGCCGCCGATCGCGACGCTCGCACGGCTGACGCTCGTGCCATCGGACAACCTGCTCGCCGAGCTGCTCGTGAAGGACATCGGTGCCAGCTTCGGCGCCGGCGGCACGACCGCAGCTGGCGCCGCCGTCGTGCACGCGACGCTCGCGCGGATGCACGTCCAGGCGACGATCGTCGACGGCTCCGGCCTCTCGCGCGCCGACCACGAGAGCCCCCGCCAGGTCGTCAGGCTGCTGAACGCGATGCGCGGGAACGCTGCCTTCGACGCAGCACTGCCGGTCGCCGGCCGCACCGGAACGCTCGCACTGCGGATGCGCGGCTCCGCAGCGCAGGACCGCTGCCACGCGAAGACCGGAACGCTCTCGAACGTCTCCGCCCTCGCCGGCTACTGCCGAACCACGAACGGCCACCTGCTCGCGTTCGCATTCATGGAGAACCGCGTCCTCACCGGCCGCGCTAAGGCGATCGAGAACACGATGACGATCACGCTCGCGAAGCTGCGGCCGCGAGGATCGGTGCCGCTCGCACCGGTGACGCCGGTCGCGACGACAACGCCCGGCGCAGCAACCGGCTGACACCTCGGGCGGGAGCCGAGCAGCCAAGACGGCCGATCGGGCGGGTGGCGCGGAGGACGGACGTGCCCGCGCCGTAAGGCGTGGGTGCGCCCGCCCGGATGCGACAGGACCCGCCCGCCAGCAACCTCAGCCCGCCAACACCCTCAGCCCGCCAACACCCTCAGCCCGCCAGCAGCCCGAGCAACCCCGCCTCGTCCAGCACCGTCACCCCAAGCCGCTCGGCCTTCTCCAGCTTCGACCCAGCCGCCTCGCCGGCGACCACGTAGTCGGTTTTCTTCGAGACCGTTGACGTCACGCGCCCTCCGGCCGCGAGGATCTTCTCGGTCGCCTGCTCGCGCGTCAGCGTCGGCAGGGTGCCGGTGAGCACGAGCGTCATGCCGGCGAGCGGGCCCTCGCCGGGCGGCGGGCCCTCCTCCTCGAAGCGCAGCCCGAGCGCGCGCAGGTCGTCGATCAGCTCACGCATCGCCGGGTCCTGCAGCTGGTCGTGGATCAGCTGCCCGACGATCGGGCCGATCCCCGGCGTGTCGGCGATCTGCTCAGGCGTCGCGGCGCTCAGCGCGTCGATCGAGCGGAAGCGCTGCGCGATGTTGCGCCCGGTCACAAGCCCGATCCCTTCGATCCCGATCGCGAACAGGACGCGCCCGAACGGCCGCTGCTTCGACGCCTCGATCGCCGCTATCGCGTTGCGCGCGGAGACCTCGCCGAAGCGCTCCAGCGCGACGAGCTGCTCCTCCGTCAAGCGGTAGAAGTCGCCGGCGCTACGCACGAGCCCCGCGTCCATCAGCGCGGTCACCTGCTTCTCGCCGATCCCGTCGACGTCCATCGCGCCGCGCGAGACGAAGTGAGTCAGCAGCTGCCAGCGGCGACCGGGGCACTCGAGGTTCGGGCAGCGCGTGAAGACGCCCTCGTCCTTCACCGTCGGCGTGTCGCACGAGGGGCAGCGCGCGGGCGGGCCCGGCGTCGGCGCACGGTCGGTGCGCTCGACGACATGCGGCGCGGGCGAGATCACCTGCGGGATCACGTCGCCCGCACGCAGCACGATCACGTCGTCGCCGGGTCGCACGTCCTTGCGCGCGAGGTCCTCCTCGTTGTGCAGCGTCGCGAGCTTCACCGTCACGCCGCCGACATGCACCGGCTCCAGCTCCGCGAACGGGTGCAGCGTGCCGAACTTGCCGACGTTCCAGTGCACGTCGATCAGCTTCGTGACGGCCGTCGTCGGCGGGAACTTCCAGGCGATCGCCCAGCGCGGGTCGCGCCCGACGACGCCGAGACGCCGCTGCAGCTCGAAGTCGTCGACCTTCACGACGACGCCGTCGATCTCGAACGCGAGCGAGCCGCGGCGCCGCTCCCAGTCGCGGCAGCTGCTCGACGACGGCCTCGGCATCGGCGAGGCGCGCGATGTCGGGGTTGACGCGGAAGCCGCGCTCGCGCAGCCACGTCGAGGCTCTCCGCGTGGCTCGCGAGCGCGAGCCCGTCGGTCACGCCAATGCCGTAGGACCACATCGACAGCGGCCGCTCCAGCATCAGCCTCGGGTCGAGCTGGCGGATCGTGCCGGCCGCCGAGTTGCGCGGGTTCATGAACGTCGAGAGCCCTCGCTCGGCGCGGCGCAGGTTGAGCGCCTCGAAGTCGGCGAGCGACATGTAGATCTCGCCGCGCACCTCGACGAGCGTCGGCGCGTCCTCGATCCGCAGCGGGATCTGCGCGATCGTGCGCAGGTTGTGCGTCACGTCCTCGCCGATCTCGCCGTTGCCGCGCGTCGCACCGCGCACGAGCACTCCGTCCTCGTAGAGCGAGCGAGATCGCGAGCCCGTCGACCTTCGGCTCGACGACGTAGGCGAACGTCGGGATCTTCGATGCCTTCGCGCGCGAGGTGCGCGCGCATCCGCTCGATCCACGCCAGCAGCTCCTCGTCGCTGCGCGCGTTCGCGAGCGACAGCATCGGCTGCAGGTGGGTGACCTTCTCGAGCGCCGAGACCGGCTCGCCGCCGACTCGCTGCGTCGGCGAGTCGGGCGTCGACAGCTCGGGATGGGCCGCCTCGATCGCGCGCAGCTCGTCGAGCAGCTTGTCGTAGGCGTCGTCGCCGATCGCCGGGTCGTCGAGCACGTAGTAGCGGCGACCGTGCTCGGTCAGCTCGCGCCGCAGCTCGGCCGCCCGGGCCGCGGGATCCGGGGTCGAGGCCGCGCCGCTCACTCGACGTCGTGCGCGACCGGCGTCAGCAGTCGCGCGAGGTCGTGCTCGCGCAAGGCAGCGATCCCGTCACGGTCGGTCAGGTCGAAGTGGATCGGCGTCACCGCGATGCGCCCCGCGGCGACCGCGGCGATGTCGGTGCCCTGCTCGTCGACGAGCCCGCCGGCATCGCCGTAGATGCGGAACAGGCGGCGGCCGGGGTGCGCCTGGTCCTGCAGCTCGAGCACGTCCTCGTAGATGCGCTTGCCGAGGCGCGTGACCTCGACGCCCTCGGGGGTCGCCGCCGGGAACGTTCACGTTGAGCAGCGTTCCCGCCTGCAGCGGAACCGACGCGAGATCCGCCACGAGCCGTGCGACGAAGGCGGCACCGATCCCGAAGTCGAACGAGCGGCCGAGGCGGAAGTCCAGCTCGCGCGCGCTCGACTGCTGCGAGACGGCGATGCCCGGGAGCCCGAGCAGCAGCGCCTCGAAGGCTGCGGCGACGGTGCCCGAGTAGGTGATGTCGTCGCCGAGGTTGAGCCCGTGGTTGATGCCCGGAGACGACGAGCTCGGGCTGGAAGCCGTCGACCAGCCCGAGCTGCGCGAGGCGCACGCAGTCGACCGGCGTGCCGTCCGTCGCGTGGCCGACCGTGCCGTCGTCGAAGTCGACCTGCTCGACCCACAGCGGCCGCCGCGTCGTGATCGAGCGCGCAGTCGCGGAGCGGTTCCCGTCCGGCGCGATCACCGCCAGCTCGACTCAGGCAGCTCCAGCAGCGCACGCCGCAGCGCCAGCAGGCCCTCGGCCTGGATGCCGTCGTCATTGGTGAGCAGGACTTTCATGGGCTTGGGGATGGTAGTCGGGCGCTCGGCGCGGGGGCGGGGCGATCGGAGGGGCGCTCCGCTCGGCCTACGTGCACGGCGGACGATTCGTGCGCCGGAAAACTGCGTCTATCGAGGGGGCGAGCGGCGGGGGCTCGGGCTCAGGCGTGTGTGGCGCTCGTTGCGAAGCGCGGGTTCGGCGTGCGTGTTTCCCACATCCCTAGTGGCCCGCGCTGAGGACCGTGAATCTGCACCGGTAGAGCAGGTGCAGATTCACGGTGGTCGTTTTCGGACATGCCGCACGACGCCCGCTGAGCGCCAGCGACGCTGAAACCGCCACCTCCGCCGCTGAGCGCCGCCTA
Source organism: uncultured Actinomycetes bacterium (assembly GCA_963715695.1). Taxonomy (GTDB): domain Bacteria; phylum Actinomycetota; class Thermoleophilia; order Solirubrobacterales; family Solirubrobacteraceae; genus Conexibacter. The sequence goes on from OY970266.1 coordinate 960,000, forward strand.
CGCCAACCCCGCCCCGAGCACCGCCCGCCCGTCGTAGCCGACGCCCACCAGCGCCAAGCCATGCGGCGGCATCGTGACGCCCGCGCGCTTGCGCGGGGCGCCTTCGAGCAGCGTGCGGAAGTCCTCGAGCGAGCGGCGCCCGCCTGCGACTTCGAGCATCGTGCCGATCAGCACGCGGTTCATGTGGCGCAGGAACGCGTCGGCCTCGATCCAGAACGCGATCACGTCGCCGTCCTCCCGCCAAGCTGCATGCCGTATCTCGCGCCGGAAGTGGACGTGGTCGGTCTCGCTCGGCGTGAACGCGGTGAAGATGTGAATGCCGCGCAGCACCTCCGCACACGCGTCGAGCGCGTCGCGATCGATCCGGTAGGGCCACCACAGCGCCGTCCCACGCTGGTGGGCGCTGCGTGTGCGGCGCACGAACAGGCGGTAGCAGTAGGCGCGACTCGTCGCGTCGTGACGCGCGCTGAAGCCGGGCACGACCTCCTCGGAGCCGAGCACGGCGATGTCGCGCGGCAACAACGCGTTGAGGGTCCGTGGCAGGACCGGTGGGCCTGCGTAGCTCGCAACCTGCGCCCACGCGTGGACGCCGGCATCGGTGCGGCCCGCGACGGTCAGCGGGACGCGCGCACGCTGCAATGCCGTCCGCAGCGCGCGTTCGAGCTCGTCCTCGACGCTGCGCCGGTCGGGCTGGCGTGCCCAACCGGCGAAATCACCGCCGTCGTACTCCAGCGTCAGCTTCGTCGTCCCCTCGGCGCGCCTGGCGGTGTCCTCGGTCGCTCGGCTGCCAGTGCAGCCCACGCTCCCTGCGTCCTTGCCAGCCACGCCGAGATGAACGACGCGCGGTCGCCGCGCTCAGACGAGCTCGAGGAACACCATCTCGGTCGCGTCGGAACGACGCGGGCCGAGCTTGAGGATGCGGGTGTAGCCACCCGGGCGCTCCGTGTAACGGGGAGCGATCTCCTCGAACAGCTTGTAGACGCTGTACTTGTCCTGCCCGAGCGCCGACAGTGCCTGTCGGCGCGCGTGCAGGTCGCCGCGCTTGGCGAGCGTGATGAGCTTCTCCAGCTCGGGCTTCACAGCCTTCGCCTTCGTCTCGCTCGTCTTGATGCGCTCGTGCGCGATGACCTCCTTGCAGAGGTTCGCGAGCAGGGCCTTGCGGTGCGAGGCGCTGCGTGAGAGCTGGTAACGGTTCCGTTGATGGCGCATGGGCTGGGAGAGGGTACCGGGTTGCTAGTCCTGGCGCAGGTGAAGCCCGCGCCCCTCGAGCGTCTCGATGACCTCGTCGATCGACTTCTTGCCGAAGTTCGGAATCGCGTTGAGCTCGTTCTCGGTCTTCGAGATGAGGTCGCCGACCGTCTGGATGCCCGCGCGCTTGAGGCAGTTGTACGAGCGCACGCCGAGTTCCAGCTCCTCGATCAGGATGTCGTCCATCGCGTTCGCGGGGCGCCCACCGGCAGCGCCCGCAGCACCTTGCCCGCCGGCACCGCCGACGAGGCCCGGCTCGAGCGCGCCGAGACTGCCCGTGTCGCGCAGTTCGATGACGCGGTCGGCGTCGGTGAAGATCGCCAGCTGCGAGATCAGGATCTCCGCAGCCTCGCGCAGTGCGGCATGCGGGTCGATCGACCCGTCCGTCTCGATGTCGAGCGTCAGCTTGTCGTAGTCCGTCTTCTGGCCGACGCGGGCCTGTTCGACCGCGTAGGCGACGCGCCGCACGGGCGAGAAGATCGAGTCGATCGGGATCACGCCGATCGGCTGGTCGGCGGACTTGTTCTCCTCCGCGGGGCGGTAGCCACGGCCACGGCCGACCGTCAGGTAGACCTCGAGCTTCGTCTTCTTCTCGAGCGTCGCGATGTGCGCGTCCGGGTTGAGGATCTCGACGCCCGAGGGCAGGTCGATGTCCTTCGCGGTGATGTCGCCGGGGCCCGTGACGACGAGCGGGGCCTCGACCTCGGTCGCGTCGGAGTGCATGCGGCAGACGATGCCCTTGAGGTTGAGGACGATGTCGGTCACGTCCTCCTTCACGCCCGGGATCGTCGAGAACTCGTGCGCAACGCCCTCGATGCGAACGCTCGTGACCGCGGCACCCGCGAGCGACGAGAGCAGCACGCGGCGAAGCGAGTTGCCGAACGTGTAGCCGAACCCACGATCGAGCGGCTCGATCGTGAAGGAACCGCGGTTCTCCTCGACGGTCTCGGTGGTGATTCGGGGGACTTGGAAATCGAGCATCGGGGTCGGTCCTAACGTCGTCGTGTCATGAGCGCCGCCCGCCGCGGGCGGTCATGCGGCGTCGCGCGGCCACCAGGGGTGCGGCCGGCGTCGCGGGTTCGGCGTTACTTCGAGTAAAGCTCGACGATGAGCTGCTCCATCACCGGCGCAGCGATCTCACGCCGCTCCGGCTTGCGCAGCACCTTCGCCGTCAGCGATTCGTGATCGGCCTGCAGCCATGCCGGCACCTGGCCGGTCAGCTCGGTCGCGTCGCGGATCACCTGTGCCGCCGTGCTGGTGGCCTTGATCGCGACCACGTCGCCATCACGGAGCTGGTAGCTCGGGATGTTCACGCGGCGGCCGTTGATCGTCCAATGGCCGTGCAGGATCAGCTGGCGCGCCTGGCGCCGCGAGGCGGCGAAGCCGAGGCGCACGAGCACGTTGTCGAAGCGGCACTCGAGCATCCGCAGCAGGTTCTCGCCCGTGATGCCGGGCTGACGGCTGGCCTTCTCGTAGTACACGCGGAACTGACGCTCGAGCACGCCGTAGTAGCGACGCGCCTTCTGCTTCTCGCGCAGCTGGACGCGGTACTCGCTCTGCTTCTGACGGCCACGGCCGTGGTCGCCCGGCGGGTACGCGCGCCGCTCGACGCCACACTTGTCGGTCAGGCAGCGCTCGCCCTTGAGGAACAGCTTCTGGCCCTCACGCCGGCACTGCTTGCACTGCGGGCTGGTGTCTCGTGCCATGCCAGGGACTCCTTAGACCCGCCGCCGCTTGCGCGGCCGGCAACCATTGTGCGCCTGGGGCGTCACGTCTTTGACGCCGGTGACCTCGAGGCCCGCAGCCTGGAGCGAGCGGATCGCGGTCTCGCGACCCGAGCCCGGCCCCTTGACGAAGACCTCGACCTTCTGCAAACCGTGCTCGATGCCCTTGCGGGCTGCCGCGTCGGCCGTGACCTGCGCGGCGAACGGCGTCGACTTGCGCGAGCCCTTGAAACCGGCGCCGCCGGCGGACTCCCACGCGATCACGTTCCCCTCGCGGTCGGTCAGCGAGACGATCGTGTTGTTGAAGCTCGTCTTGATGTGAGCCTGACCGATCGGGATGTTCTTGCGGACCTTGCGACGTCCGCGCTGAGGGCGCTTCGGAGCTGGACTCACTTACTTCTTCCCCGCCTTCTTCTTGCCGGCCACCTGCATGCGCTTCGGGCCCTTGCGCGTACGCGCGTTGGTCTTCGTCTTCTGCCCGCGCACCGGCAGGCCGCGACGATGGCGGAGGCCGCGGTAGCAGCCGATCTCCATCAGGCGCTTGATGTTCTGCGAGCGCTCGCGACGGAGGTCGCCCTCGACGATGATCGTGCCGTCGATCAGGTCGCGCAGCTTGCCGACCTCGTCCTCGGTCAGGTCGCGCACGTAGGTGTCCGGCGAGACGCCGGCCTCGGCGAGCAGCTTGTTCGACGTGCGCGCGACCGATGCCGTAGATGTACGTCAGGCCGATCTCGACGCGCTTGTTCAGCGGGAATGTTGATGCCGGATATGCGAGCCATGACCGTGCCCCTACCCCTGCCGCTGCTTGTGGCGCGGATTCGAGCAGATGACGAGCACGCGACCGTGGCGGCGGATGATCTTGCACTTCTCGCACATCGGCTTGACCGACGGTCGTACCTTCATGATCCCTTTCGGCTGATTCCAGTCGACTCGGCTCTGGCTGCCGTGAAGGCTGCCGCTACCACGTCGAGGACGTTCCGCAGCTCAAAGCCAGCCGGCCTGGAGCGCGACGGTGGATGGTACCAAAGCGAACGAGATGAGCGCGCGTACGTGCGGCTGGCGCTCACGCGACGGCCTGCGTGCCCTGTTCGTGCCACGGCGTGAGGATCCGCGGACCGTCCGCCGTGATCGCGATCGTGAACTCGAAGTGGGCGGCGAGCGAGCCGTCCTGCGTGAAGATCGACCAGTGGTCGTCGGCCATCCGCACCTGGTGGCGGCCGGCGGCGACCATCGGCTCGATCGCGAGCACCATCCCCTCCTCCAGCTTCGGGCCGCGATCGGGCGCGCCGAAGTTCGGCACCTGCGGATCCTCGTGCATCGCCTGCCCGATCCCGTGCCCGACGAGCGAGCGCACGATCGAGAAGCCCGCAGCTTCGACGTGCGTCTGGATCGCGTGCGAGATGTCGCCGAGGCGGTTGCCGGGCGACGCACTGCGGCACGGCTGCGATGCAGCGAGCCTTCGGTCGTCTCAAGCAGCTTGTGCGCCACCGCCGAGACGGGGCCGACCGGGAACGTGCGCGCCGCGTCGGCGACCCAGCCGTCGAGCACGACGCCGACGTCGACCGACAAGATGTCGCCGCGCTCGAGCTTGTAGGGGCCGGGGATCCCGTGCACGACCATCGAGTTCGGCGAGGCGCAGATCGAGCCGGGGAAGCCGCTGTAGCCCTTGAAGGCCGGCTCTGCGCCCTGCGAGCGGATGAAGCGCTCGGCTGCCTCGTCGAGCTCGCGCGTCGTGACGCCGGGACGGATCTTGCCGGCGACGAGCTCGAGCGTGCGCACGAGGATCGCACCGGCGGCCGCCATGCGATCGATCTGCTCGGGCGTCTTCTTGACGATCACAGCGTCTCTTCGAGGCGCAGCGTCGCAAGCACCGCGCGGATGTGGTCGTGGACCTCGGTCGGGCTGCGCGTGCCGTCGACGCGTCGCAGCAGGCCGCGCTCGTCGAAGTAGGTGATCAGCGGCTCGGTCTCGGCGTGGTAGACCTCCAGCCGCTTGCGCACGACCTCCGGCTTGTCGTCGTCGCGCTGGATCAGCCGCGAGCCGTCGACGTCGCAGCGGCCCTTCGTGCTTCGGCGGGTCGCTCTCGACGTGGTAGGTGCGCCCGGTCTTGACGGACACGCGCCGCCCCGAGATGCGTCCCACGACATCCTCGTCGGGCACGTCGACCAGCAGCACGGCGGTGATGCGACGCTCGAGCTTGTCGAAGGCTGCCGTCGAGCGCGTCGGCCTGCGGGCGGTTGCGCGGGAAGCCGTCGAGGATGAAGCCGTCGCGGCAGTCCTCGGCGCTGATGCGGTCGACGATCAGGTCGACGACGAGCTCGTCGGGCACCAGCTCGCCGCGGTCCATGTAGCCCTTCGCGGCGACGCCCAGCTCGGTGCCGTCCTTCACCGCGGCGCGCAGGATGTCGCCGGTTGCCACGTAGGGCAGGCGAAAGTCGTCCTGCAGGCGGGCGGCTTGCGTGCCTTTGCCGGCACCAGGAGGCCCGAAGAGGATGAGGTTCAGCTCGCGCACGAGCGAGGGAAGGTACTAAACCGCTGTGCCGCCACGCGCCGCGGCACGAGCTACTTCAGGAAGCCCTCGTAGTTGCGCATCAGCAGCTGCGCCTCGAGCTGCTTCATCGTGTCGAGCGCGACCGCGATGACGATCAGGATCGACGTGCCGCCGAAGAAGAAGTTCGCGTTCGTCGAGTTGATCAGCAGCGTCGGCAGCGCAGCGACTGCAGCCAGGAAGAGGGCGCCCGGGAAGGTCAGGCGCGCGAGGATGCGGTCGAGGAACTCGGCGGTCGGACGGCCCGGGCGCACGCCGGGGATGAAGCCGCCGTAGCGTCTGAGGTTGTCCGCCTGCTCGGTCGGGTTGAACGTGACCGCCGTGTAGAAGTACGTGAAGGCGATGATCAGCAACGTCTCGCCGACGAGATAGGGCGTCTTCCCCGGATTGAAGAAGTTCGCGACGCTGTGCGCCCACGGCTGGTTGATCAGCTGACCGACCGTCGGCGGGAAGGCCATCAGGCTCGCCGCGAAGATCACCGGTATGACGCCGGCCATGTTCACGCGCAGCGGCAGGTAGGTCTGGCCGCCCTGCGTCATCCGCTGGCCGATCACGCGCCGCGCGTACTGCACGGGGATCCGCCGCTGGCCCTCCTGCACGAAGACGATCGCCGCGATCACGCCGAGCGCGAGGAACGGCATCATCACCTTGAAGACCGGGTCCGGGCTCGTCCACCAGGCGCGGAAGCCCTGCGGCAGGCGCGAGACGATCGACGCGAAGATCATCAGCGAGATGCCGTTGCCGATGCCGCGCTGGGTGATCAGCTCGCCCATCCACATCACGAGCATGCAGCCGGCGGTCAGCGAGATCGCGATCAGCACGAGCTTCGCGAGCGTGAAGTTGGTGACGACCGCCGTCCCGACCTGCGCCTGGAAGGAGCGGAACAGGAAGACGTACGCGATCGACTGTGCGGCAGCGAGGCCGACTGTCAGGTAGCGCGTGTACTGCGTGATCCGCTGCGTGCCGATCTCGCCCTCTTTCTGCAGCTTCTCGAGCGACGGCACGACGACCGTGAGCAGCTGCATGATGATCGAGGCGGTGATGTACGGCATGATCCCGAGCGCGAACAGCGCCACGCGTCCGAGCGCCCCGCCGGAGAAGAGGTTCAGGAAGTTGAGAATCCCGCCGTTCGCGAAGTTCTTCTGGATCTGCTTGACCGCCTCGGCGTTGATGCCGGGGGCCGGTATGTGCGCGCCCAGGCGGTAGAGCCCGAGCAGCAAAGCGGTGAACGCCAGCTTCTTGCGGATCTCCGCCACCGTGAAGGCGCTGAGGATCGTGCTGAGCATGGCGCCTCCGCTACGAGTCCAGGACCTGGCAGGTTCCCCCGGCGGCCTCGATGCGCTCGCGCGCGGCCGCACTGAAGGCGTGGGCGTGGACGGTGAGGGGCTTCGTGATCTCGCCCTTCGCCAGGATCTTCACGGGGATGCCCTTGCGCTTGGCGAGGTTCTTGCCGTGGAGCGCCTCGAGCGTGACGTCGGCGCCGGAGTCGAAGCGTGCCTCGAGGTCGAGCAAGTTCACGGGCTGCGTGTGCGTCCGGAACATCTCGAACGGCATCGACTTCTTCATGTGCGGGCCGCGCAGCTTGCGCATCCGCATGTGGATCGGCATCTGGCCGCCCTCGAAGCGAGCACGGTCCTTCGAGCCGGCACGCGAGCCATAGCCCTTGTGCCCCCGACCGGACGTCTTGCCGGTGCCGGAGCCGTGGCCGCGGCCGACGCGCTTGCGCGGCTTGCGGCTGCCGGGGGCCGGCTTCAGGTTGTGCAGGCCGATGCGCTCCTCGCGCTCCTCCTCCTGCTTCTTCGCAGCGGGGCTCATGCGGCCTCCTCGACCTTCACAAGATGACGAACCGCGTGGACCATGCCACGCAGTTGCGGACTGTCCTGCTGCTCGACCGTGTGGCCGATGCGGCGCACGCCGATCGAGCGCAGCGTGTCGAGCTGGCGCTTGTCGGCGCCATTGCGCGACTTCACCTGGGTGATCTTCAGCGTGCTCATGCAGCGTCCTCCCCAGCGGCGGCGACGCCAACGGGCTCAGCCTGCTCGGGCGCGTCCGCGCCTTCGCCGGCAGCGAGGTCGGCAGCCCCGTTGCCACGGTTCGGGTCGAGCCCGAGCACCATGTCGATCGAGACGCCACGCAGGTCGGCGACCTCCTCGGGGCGGCGCAGCGACTCGAGGCCGGCCATCGTCGCCTTCACGAGGTTGATCGGGTTCTGCGTGCCGAGGCTCTTCGAGAGGATGTCGTGGATCCCGGCGAGCTCGAGCACCGCGCGCACGCCGCCACCGGCGATCACGCCGGTACCGGGCGAGGCCGGCTTCAGCAGCACGCGGCCGGCACCGAAGATGCCGAGCGTCTGGTGCGTGATCGTCGAGCCGTGCTTCGGCACGCGTATCAAGTTCTTCTTGGCCCGCTCGACACCCTTCTGGATGGCGACCGGGACCTCGTTCGCCTTCCCGTAGCCGATGCCGACGATCTCGCGCTCGTCACCGACGACGACAAGCGCCGTGAACGAGAAGCGCCGGCCGCCCTTGACGACCTTCGCAACACGATTGATCTCGACGACCCGCTCTTGCAGGTCGAGTCCGGCGGAAGATACGGAACGGTCGTTGGCCATGGGGTCCTAAGGTAGCGGGTGAGACAGGGTCGACGCGAGCTAGAAGGTCAGGCCGCCCTCGCGGGCGCCCTCGGCAAGCGCCTTCACGCGCCCGTGGTATTGGTAACCGCCGCGGTCGAAGACGACCGACTCGACGCCGGCAGCCTTCGCACGCTCGGCGAGCAGCTCGCCGACACGGCGCGCCTGCTCTGCGGGCTTGAGGCCACGCAGATCGGCCTCGGTCCAGTTGACGGCAGCGAGCGTGTGCCCGCGCGCGTCGTCGACGAGCTGGGCGCTGATGCCGCGGTTCGAGCGGAAGACGGAGATGCGTGGCCGCGCGACGGTCCCGTTGACCTTCGCGCGAACACGGCGGCGGCGGCGCAGGCGCCGTGCAGGATGGGTGAGGACCGTCATGCGCGCTTACCGACCTTCCGGGCTACATACTCGCCCTCGTAGCGGATGCCCTTGCCCTTGTAGGGCTCTGGCTTCCGTTGCTTGCGAATGTTTGCGGCGACCTCGCCGACGAGCTGCTTCGAGATGCCGCGCACGACGATGCGCGTCGGCTGCGGGACCTCGAACTCGATGCCGCTCGGGGCCTCGATCGGAACGGCGTGCGAGTAGCCGAGCGCGAGCTCGAGGTTCTTGCCCTTGAGCTGTGCGCGGTAGCCGACGCCTTGGATCTCCAGGCGCTTCTCGTACCCGCTCGTGACGCCCTCGACCATGTTCGCGACGAGCGAGCGCGTGAGGCCGTGCAGGGCACGGTGCTCGCCGCGGTCGGTCGGACGCGTGACGACGAGGTCCTCGCCGACGCGCTCCACCGTGATGTCGCGGTGGATCCGCTCGGACAGCTCGCCCTTCGGGCCGTTGACGGTCACGAGCTCGGGCTCGATCGCGACGTTGACGCCGGCGGGAACGGGAATGGGCTTGCGACCAATGCGACTCATCGACCGCTCACCAGACCTTTGCCACGACCTCGCCACCGACGCCCGCACGGCGAGCCTCGTGACCGGTCATGACGCCCTGCGACGTCGAGATGATTGCAGTGCCGAGCCCACCCTGGATCTTCGGGATGTGGGCGTGGTCGACGTACGTGCGCTGACCCGGGCGGGAGACCCGCTGGATGCCCTGGATGACCGGCTTGCGGTTGCCCGAGTACTTGAGCTTGACGTTGACCTTCTCACCAGGCGACTCGGCGGTCGCCGGCACGATCTCGTAGCCGTCGATGTAGCCCTGCTCCTTGAGGATGCGGGCCAGCTCGCGCTTGAGCTTCGAGGACGGGATCAGGACGGTCTCGTGCGACGCATGCGCACCGTTGCGCACACGCGTGAGGAAGTCGGCGATGGGATCGGTCATCGACATGCGATCACCACGACGACTTCGTCATGCCGGGGATGTAGCCGTTGTGCGCGAGCTCGCGCAGGCAGATCCGGCACATGCCGAACTTTCTGAACACGGAGCGCGGCCGGCCACAACGGCGGCAGCGGGTGTATCCGCGGGTCTTGTACTTCGGGGTCCGCTGCTGGCGGACGCGCTGTGAGGTCTTGGCCATGAAGTTCCTTAGCTCCCTGTGGTCGCGGCGGCAGTAGCGGCGGCGCGACGGTCCTTCGCGAACGGCATGCCGAACGCCTCGAGCAGCGCGAAGGACTCCTCGTCCGTCGCAGCCGAGGTGGTGATCGTGATGTCGAGGCCGCGGACCTGGTCGACCTTGTCGTAGTCGATCTCGGGGAAGATGACCTGCTCCTTGACGCCGAGCGAGTAGTTGCCACGGCCGTCGAACGAGCGCGGGTTGAGACCGCGGAAGTCGCGGATCCGCGGGATCGCGATCGACAGCAGACGGTCGAGGAACTCGTAGGCGCGCTCGCCACGGAGCGTGACGGCGAGGCCGACGGGCATCCCTTCGCGCAGCTTGAAGGCGGCGATCGACTTGCGCGAGCGGCGCACGCTCGGCTGCTGGCCGGCGATGCGCGCGAGCTGCGTCGTCGCCTGCTCGAGCATCTTCGAGTCCTGCTTGGCCTCGCCGACACCCATGTTCAGCGTGATCTTCTCGATCTTCGGCGCCTGCATGGGCGTCGAGTAGCCGAACCGCTCGATCAGGCTCGGGCGGATCTCGTCTTGGTATCGGTCTTTGAGTCGTGCGGGCATGAAAAGAATGACCTTCAGTCGATGCGGGTGCCGGAACGGCGGGCAACACGGTAGCGCTTGCCCTCGTGGAGCTCCACGCCGACACGTGTCGGCTTGCCGTCCTTGGGGTCGAGCAGCATCACGTTCGAGATGTGGATCGGGCCCTCGCGCTCGATCACGCCAGCTGGCGAGTCGACCACGCCAGGGCGCGGCGCCTGGTGGCGCTTGACGATGTTGAGGCCTTCGACGAAGACCTTGTCCTTCTCGCGATCGACGCGCAGGACACGGCCACGCTTGCCGCGGTCCTTGCCGCTCGTCACGACCACCTCGTCGTCCTTGCGAATACGTGCGGGCATCAGAGGACCTCGGGGGCGAGCGAGACGATCTTCATGAAGTTGCGCTCGCGCAGCTCACGCGCGACCGGGCCGAAGATGCGCGTGCCGCGCGGGTTGTTCTGGGCGTCGATGATCACGGCTGCGTTCTCGTCGAAGCCGATGTACGTGCCGTCCTCACGGCCGTAGGACTTCTTCGTCCGTACGACGACCGCGGTCACGACCTCGCCCTTCTTGACCGACCCCTGCGGGCTCGCCTGCTTGACGGTGGCGACGATCACGTCGCCGACGCTCGCGTAACGGCGGCGTGAGCCACCGCGCACGCGGATGCAGAGGATCTCGCGGGCGCCGGTGTTGTCGGCGACCTTCAGGCGTGTCTCGTTCTGGATCACTTGGCACGCTCCACGACCTCGACGAGGCGCCAGCGCTTCAGGCGCGAGAGCGGACGCGACTCGCGCACGACGACGGTGTCGCCGGTGCGCGCGTCGTTGCTCTCGTCGTGCGCGTGCAGCGTGTTGCTGCTGCGCACGATCTTCTCGTAGCGGCGGTGACGACGGGCGACGTCGATGCGCACCGTGATCGTCTTGTCGGCCTTGTCGGAGACGACGATCCCCTGGCGCTCCTTCTGGCGCCCCGGGCCGTGCTCGTGCGCCGGCGTCGCCTCGGCGACGGCCGGTGCGGCAGCACGTGCCTCGGCGGCCTTCGCGCGCTGCTTCGCACGCGCGGTCCGGCGATGGCTCGCCTTCAGCTTGCGCGCAGCGTCACGCTCGGCCTGCCGTTCCTCCGGCGTGCGCGTCTTCTGCGTGCCGCGGCCCGCAGCTCGCTTCGCGCGGGACGCCGCACGGCGCTCCTTCGGCGTCGCGACAGGCTCCGGCGCGGCCTTCTCGGCCGGCGCAGCAGCTGCGGCGGGCGCCTCCTCGGCAGCCGGCGCGTCCTCCGTCGCCTGCTCGGCAGCGGGCTCCGCAGCCGTCTCCTCGACGGTGGGCTCCTCAGCTGCCTCGGGCGCCGGGGTCGTCTCCTCGACGTTCTCGTTCTGGTCTTCGTCGGCCATCGCTTAGCGGCTCAGTTCCTTGTCGACATCGATGCCACGCTCGCGCACAACCGTGAGGGCGCGCGCAACGTCACGCTTCGCCTGCCCCAGGCGCGAGGTGTTCTCCAGCTCGCCGGTGGCGTGCTGGAAGCGCAGCCCGAACAGGTCGCGCCGGGTCGTGCGCAGGTGCTCGACGAGCAGGGCGTCGTCCATGTCCCGCAGCTCAATTGCGCGTGCCATGCCTAGCCGTCCTCTCGCTGCACGAACTTCGTCTTCACCGGCAGCTTGTGACCCGCGAGGCGCATCGCCTCGCGTGCCAGGGGCTCCGGCACACCAGCCAGCTCGAACATGACGCGACCGGGCTTCACCACGGCGACCCACCCTTCGGGCGAGCCCTTGCCGGAGCCCATGCGCGTCTCGGCAGGCTTCTTCGTGAACGGCTTGTCGGGATAGACGTTTATCCAGACCTTGCCGCCACGCTTGATCTTGCGTGTCATCGCAATACGCGCGGCCTCGATCTGCCGGTTCGTCAGCCAGCCCTCTTCCATCGTCTTCAGGCCGAACTCGCCGAACTGGACCTTGACCTGCCCACGCGAGAGCCCACGGCGTCTGCCGCGGTGCTGCTTGCGGAACTTCACACGCTTGGGAGAAAGCATCAGCGTCCACCTCCGGGACCACGACCGCCGCCGCCGCCGGATCCACCCGGACGACCGCCGCCACCGCCGCCACCAGGACGACCGCCGCCACCGGGACCGCCGGGACCACGACCGCCGCCGGGGCCACCGGGCCCACGACCGCCGCCGCCCGGACCGCCGGGACCGCGTCCGCCACCGGGGCCACCCGGACCGCGTCCGCCACCGGGACCGCCGCCCTGGCCACCACGGCCACGACCGCCACCGGCACCGCCCGGGCCACCGGGCCCACGACCGCCGCCGGGACCGCCGCCCTGGCCACCACGGCCACGACCGCCACCGGCGCCGGGACCGCCGCCCTGGCCACCACGGCCACCCGGACCGCCGCCACGACCACGTCCGTCGCCACGACCGTCACGCCGATTGCGATCGGGCGCCTGCGGCCCCGGATCGTCCATCTGCGTGAGGTCGGCGCCGGTGTAGCCCTCGGGCATGATCTCGCCCTTGTTGATCCAGCACTTGACGCCGATGCGACCGAAGGTCGTACGTGCCTCGTGGAAGCCGTAGTCGATGTCCGCGCGCAGCGTGTGCAGCGGGACGCGACCGTCGGAGTAGCTCTCGCGGCGCGCCATCTCGGCACCGCCGAGGCGACCGGAGACCTGCACCTTGACGCCCTTCGCGCCCGAGCGCATGGCGCTCGTGAGCGCGCGCTTCATCGCGCGACGGAAGGCGACGCGGTTCTGCAGCTGCTCGGCGATCGACTGCGCGACGAGGCGCGCGTCGAGCTCGGGCCGCTTGATCTCGAGGATGTTGACCTTGACCTGCTTGTTCGTGATGCGGTGCAGGTCGCGGCGCAGCGCGTCGACTTCGGAGCCGGACTTGCCGATCACGATGCCAGGGCGCGCCGTGTTGATGTTGACCTCGACCTCGTTCGCGTTCTTGCGAATCGTGATGTCGGAGAGTCCCGCGTGCGAGAGCCGACCCACGATGTGATCGCGGATCTGGATGTCCTCGACGAGGTAGTCGGAGAAGTTCTTCTCGTTGAACCAGTTCGACTTCCAGTCGTGGATGTAGCCCACGCGGAGCGACTCAGGATGGACTTTTTGTCCCATGGCGTCGTTACCCCTTCGGCGTGAGCAGGATCGTGAGGTGACTGGTGCGCTTGCGGATCGGCGTCGCGCGACCCATCGCGCGCGGCCGGAAGCGCTTGAGCGTCGGGCCCTCGTCGGCGTGTGCCGCCTTGATGACGAGGTCGTCGCCGTCGAGCTCGTGGTTGTGCTCCGCGTTCGCGACGGCAGACTCGAGCACCTTGCTCCAGTCCTTCGCCACCGCGCGAGGCGTGAACGCGAGGATCGCGCGGGCCTCTTCGACGGACTTGCCACGAATGTGGTCGCAGACGAGCCGCGCCTTGCGGGCGGACGAGCGGACGTACTTCGCCTGCGCGCGGACGACCGGGCGCGTTGCCGTCTCGGCTGCCTCGCGCTTGCGCGGCTTGGCCTTCGGCTCGGGCTGCTTCGAGGCAGCCGGCTTCTCGGCCGCCTCGGCCTTCGGCTTCGCTGCACGCTTCGGCTTCGCCTCGGGGGCGTCGGCGGCAGCCTCGGCCTTCGGCTTCGTTGCGCGCTTCGGCTTCGCCTCGGCTGCGTCGCCGGCCTTCGCCTCCGCGGCGTCCGCCTTCGGCTTCGCCGCGCGCTTGGGCTTCGCCTCGGCCTCCGGGGCGTCCGCGGACGCAGCCGCCTCGGCCTTCGGCTTCGCCGCGCGCTTGGGCTTCGGCTTCGCCTCAGCCTTGGGGGCCGGCGTGTCGGTCGCCTCGGGCTCGGGCGTGTCAGTCGTGTCGGGCTCGTCTGCCATGAAAATCCAGTAGGTCCTTAGCGGCGCTTGCCGGTCTGGGCGTGGCCGCGGTACATGCGCGTCGGCGCGAACTCGCCGAGCTTGTGGCCGACCATCGACTCGGACACGAACACGGGAACGTGCTTGCGCCCGTCATGGACGGCGATCGTGTGCCCGACCATGTCGGGGAAGATCGTCGAGGTCCGCGACCAGGTCTTGATCATCTGCTTGGTGTTGGCGGCGTTCATCTTCTCGATCCGCGCCATCAGGCGCTCCTCGACGAACGGGCCTTTCTTGCTCGAGCGGCTCATCTATTCATTCCTCAACGCTTCTTGCCACGGCGACGGCCGCGGACGATGTAGCGGTCGGACTGCTTGCCCTTCTTGCGCGTGCGGTAGCCGAGCGTCGGCACGCCCCACGGCGTCACCGGGTGACGACCCGGCGTCGTCGAGCCCTCGCCACCACCGTGCGGGTGGTCGACCGGGTTCATGGCGGTGCCACGCGTCTGCGGGCGCACGCCCATGTGACGCTTGCGACCGGCCTTGCCGATCTTCACGTTCTGGTGATCGGCGTTGCCGATCGTGCCGATCGTCGCACGGCACTCGCCGCGCACGAGCCGCATCTCGCCGGAGGGCAGACGCAGCGTGACCATGTCGCCGTCCTTCGCGAGCAGCTGGATGCCGCTGCCGGCGGACCGCGCCATCTGGCCACCGCGACCGGGCGTCAGCTCCACGTTGTGGACCACGGTGCCGGCGGGGATGTTGTCGAGCGGCAGGCAGTTGCCGACGCGTATCTCGGCCTCCGGCCCACTCGCGACCATCATCCCGACGGTCAGTCGCGCCGGCGCGAGGATGTAGCGCTTCTCGCCGTCCACGTAGTGCAGCAGCGCGATGTACGCCGAGCGGTTCGGGTCGTACTCGATCTGCGCGACTTTCGCGGGCACGCCGTCCTTCCGGCGCTTGAAGTCGATCTTGCGGTACAGGCGCTTGGCCCCGCCGCCGCGGTGGCGCGAGGTCTTGCGGCCGTTGGCGTTGCGTCCGCCGGACTTCTTCAGTCCCTCGACGAGCGACTTCTCCGGACGGTCGCGCGTGATCTCCGCGAAGTCCGGATACGTGACGAAGCGACGGCCGGGGCTCGTCGGCTTGGGCTTGCGGATTCCCATCAGTCGCTCCCCTCGAGGCCCTGGAAGATCGGGATCGAGTCGCCGGGACCGACCTGGACGATTGCCTTCTTCCACGAGCGCGTACGGCCCGCGGAGACGCCGCGGCGCTTCGGCTTGCTCTTGACGGAGACGGTGTGCACGTTGGCCACCTTCACCTCGAAGAGCTGCTCGACCGCCTGGCGGATCTGCGTCTTGTGCGCGTTCGGGTGAACACGGAAGGTGTACTTGCCGATCTCGGCCTGCACGAAGCTCTTCTCCGAGACGACGGGACGGATGATGACCTGGCTCGCGTCCATTACGCAGCCGCCTCCTCGGTCTCAGCCGCGCTGCCGTTCGCACGGGCCGTGATCTGGGCGAGCGCGGTCTCGGACACGAGCAGCGACGCGGCGCCGATGATGTCGGCGGTGCCGGCGTCCTCGGCCGGCATCGCCAGCACGCGCCACATGTTGCGGAAGGAGAGGCCGGCCATCGCCTCGTCGGCGTCGAGCAGCACGAGCACCGGCAGCCGCTGGCCCCAGTCGGCGAGCAATGCAGCTGCCTTGCTTGTCGACGGTGCGTCGAAGGTCGTCGCGTCGAAGACGGCAAGCGAGCCGCGGTCGGCGTGGACCGACAGCGCGCTGCGCAATGCAGCGCGGCGCGCCTTGCGGTTGACCTTGAAGGTGTAGTGCCGCGGCTGCGGTCCGAAGACCGTGCCGCCACCCCGCCACAGCGGGGAGCGCGACGAGCCGGCACGCGCACGGCCGGTGCCCTTCTGGCGCCATGGCTTCGCGCCACCGCCGCTGACCTTGCCGCGCGTCTTCGTCGAGGACGTGCCCTGACGCAGTGCGTTGAGCTCCGCGCGGACCGTCTCGTGGACGAGCGGGCCGTTGAACTTGACCGCGAAGACCGCGTCGTCGAGCGTGACGTCGCCGCCACCGAGCTTCGGAGCGCTAGGCATCGGTCCGTACCTCCACGGTGCCACCGCGCGGGCCGGGAACGGCGCCGCGAACGAGCAGAAGATTGTCCTGCGCGATCACCTCGACGACCTCGAGGCCGCGCTGCGTGATCCGCTTGCCGCCCATGCGACCCGGGCCACGGATGCCCTTGAAGACGCGCGAAGGCGTCGCCGAGGCGCCGATCGAACCCGGGGCGCGCACGTTGTGCGAGCCGTGCGACTTCGGGCCGCTGGCGAAGTTGTGGCGCTTGATCGTGCCCTGGAAGCCCTTGCCCTTCGAGACGCCGGAGATCTTGACCAGCTGGCCCGGCTCGAACGTCTCGACGGTGACGGTCTCGCCGACCTGCAGCTCGCCGGCCTCGTCGCGGAACTCCACGAGGTGACGGTGCGCGGACGTGCCGGCCTTCTTGAGGTGACCGAGCTCGGGACGCGTCAGCGTCTTCTCACGGCAGGCGCCGAACGCGAGCTGCACGGCCTCGTAGCCGTCGCGCTCGTGCGTGCGGATCCCGGTGACGGGGCAGGGGCCTGCCTCGAGCACGGTGACGCGCTCGACGCGGCCGTCCTCGAGGAAGCGCTGGGTCATGCCGAGCTTCTTGGCGAGAATCGCAGCCATCTCAGCTTGCCAGTCGGATCTCGATGTCGACGCCGGCGGGCAGGTGGTCGAGACGCTGGAGCGAGTCGACCGTCTTCGGCGTCGGCTGATGGATGTCGATCAGCCGCTTGTGCGTGCGGATCTCGAAGTGCTCGCGCGAGTCCTTGTCCTTGAAGGGCGAGCGGATCACGCAGTAGACGTTCTTCTCAGTCGGCAGCGGGACGGGGCCGGACACGGTGGCTCCGGTACGCGTCGCCGTCTCGACGATCTCCTTCGCGGCCGTCTCGATCGCGGAGGTGTCGTAGGACTTGAGGCGAATGCGAATTTTGTTTTGGGCGATAGCTGCCACGTGTGCCTTTGGGTTCGTTCCGTCCGGTGCTTGCTGTCTGGTATTGGCTGGTCGTCTGCGTGCGTGAGGCGAGTCCCGGGTGTGTTCTACAGGACCCGCCCCTTCAGTGTCTTGCTCGTCTTCTGAGAGGCGGCGGGCAGAGCACCCGCCGCCGTGCTGCATGCGCTACTGAATGACCTCGGTGACGACCCCCGAGCCGACGGTGCGCCCACCCTCGCGGATGGCGAACCGCAGACCCTGGTCCATGGCGATCGGCTGGATCAGCTCGATCTCCATCTGGACGTTGTCGCCCGGCATGACCATCTCGACGCCCTCGGGGAGGTTCGCGACGCCGGTCACGTCCGTCGTACGGAAGTAGAACTGAGGACGATAGCCGGTGAAGAACGGCGTGTGACGGCCGCCCTCCTCCTTCTTCAGGATGTAGACCTCGGCCTTGAACTTGGTGTGTGGCGTGATCGAACCGGGCTTGCAGAGCACCTGCCCACGCTCGATCTCCTCGCGCTTGGTGCCGCGCAGGAGGCAGCCGACGTTGTCGCCCGCGCGACCCTCGTCGAGGATCTTGCGGAACATCTCGACGCCGGTGACGACCGTCGTGGTCGTGTCCTTGACGCCGACGATCTCGACCGTCTCGCCCGTCTTGACGATGCCCTGCTCGATGCGGCCCGTCGCGACGGTGCCGCGGCCGGTGATCGAGAAGACGTCCTCGACCGGCATCAGGAAGGGCTTGTCGAGCTCGCGCACCGGCTCCGGGATGTAGGAGTCGAGTGCGTCGGCGAGGTCGAGGATCTTCTGCTTGTAGGTCTCGTCACCCTCGAGCGCCTTGAGCGCCGAGCCGGTGATGAAGGGGATGTCGTCGCCCGGGAAGTCGTACATGCTCAACAGCTCGCGGACCTCGACCTCGACGAGCTCGAGCAGCTCCTCGTCGTCGACCATGTCGGCCTTGTTGAGGAACACGACGATGTAGGGAACGCCGACCTGGCGGGCGAGCAGGATGTGCTCACGCGTCTGGGGCATCGGACCGTCGGCAGCGGAGACGACCAGGATCGCGCCGTCCATCTGCGCCGCGCCCGTGATCATGTTCTTCACGTAGTCGGCGTGACCGGGACAGTCGACGTGGGCGTAGTGCCGCTTCTCCGTCTGGTACTCGACGTGCGAGGTGGCGATCGTGATCCCGCGCTCCTTCTCCTCCGGAGCGTTGTCGATCTCTTCGAAGCTCCGGGCCTCGCCGCCCATCTTCTCCGCCAGCACCGTTGTGATGGCAGCAGTCAGCGTCGTCTTGCCATGGTCGATGTGACCGATGGTGCCGACGTTGACGTGCGGCTTGTCGCGCTCGAACTTCTCCTTCGCCACTTTGTGTTCGCTCCTTGGAAGTCGGGGTGGTCCGCCTCACAGGGCGAACCTCGGAAATCTATCTCAAGTCCCGCACTCGCGCCGATCCAACGGCGCAACGGGGAGATGGTCTGACGGGTCTAGGCGGCCTGCTCGCCTCCGGAGCGGCTCTCGACGACCTTCTCGGCGATGTTCGGCGGTACCTCCTCGTACCGCTCGAAGACCATCGTGTAGGTCGCGCGTCCCTGCGTGTTGGAACGCAGGTCCGTCGCGTAGCCGAACATCTCGGACAGCGGAACGCTGCCGGTCACGACCTGCGCGTTGCCACGCGCCTCCATGCCGTGGACTCTGCCGCGGCGGCGGTTGAGGTCGCCGATCACGTCGCCCATGAACTCCTCGGGCGTCACGACCTCGACGGCGAAGACCGGCTCGAGCAGGACGGGCTTGGCGCGGCGCGCAGCCTCCTTGAAGGCGAGCGACCCGGCGACCTTGAAGGCGATTTCCGAGGAGTCCGTGTCGTGGTACTTGCCATCGACGAGCGTCACGCGGATGTCGACCATCGGATAGCCGGCCTTGACACCGGTGTCGAGCGACTCCTCGACACCCTTCTGGACCGCCGGGATGAACTCGGAGGGAACCGAGCCGCCCTTGATCTTGTTGATGAACTCGAAGCCCTCGCCGGGTGCCGGCTCGATGTCGATGTAGACGATGCCGTACTGACCCGAGCCACCGGTCTGGCGCACGAAGCGGCCCTCGACCTTCTGGGCGGTCGAGCGGATCGTCTCGCGGTAGGAGACCTGCGGACGACCGACGTTGGCGTCGACCTTGTACTCGCGCAGCATGCGGTCGACGAGCACCTCGAGGTGCAGCTCGCCCATGCCGGAGATCTCGGTCTGGCCGGTCTCCTCGTTCGTGCGCACCTGGAAGGTCGGGTCCTCCTCGGCCAGGCGGCCGAGCGCGACCGACATCTTCTCCTGGTCGACCTTCGTCTTCGGCTCGATCGCGACCTTGATGACCGGCTCCGGGAAGTCGATCATCTCGAGCTTGATCGGGTTGTCCGGCGCGGCGAGCGTGTCACCGGTGACGACCTGCTTGATGCCGACGGCGGCGGCGATGTCGCCAGCCGAGACGTCGGTCAGGTCGACGCGTTCGTTGGCGTGCATCTCGAGGATGCGCCCGATCCGCTCGGTGCGGCCGGTCGAGACGTTCAGCACGCGCGAGCCGGCTTCGAGGTGACCGGAGTAGACGCGGAAGTAGGTGAGCTTGCCGACGTACGGGTCGGCGGCGATCTTGAAGGCGAGCGCGGCGAACGGGGCGTCGTCGGATGCCTCGCGCGTCGCGGGGCGACCCTCGTCGTCGCCACGGACCGGCTCGATGCCTTCGACCGGCGGAACGTCGAGCGGCGACGGCAGGTAGTCGATGATCGCGTCGAGCAGCGGCTGCACGCCCTTGTTCTTGAAGGACGAGCCACACAGGACGGGCGTGAGCTTGTTGTCGAGCGTCGCCTTGCGGATCGCCGCCTTGAGGCGGTCGACCGGGATCTCCTGATCCTCGAGGATCATCTCGACGAGCGCGTCGTCGTAGTGGGAGACCTCCTCGAGCAGGTGCTCGCGCGCCGCGGCTGCCGCGTCGACGAGATCGGCGGGAATCGGCACGACCTGCTGGTCCTTGCCGAGGTCGTCGTCGTCGTTGTAGACGATCGCGTGGTTCTCGACGAGGTCGACGATCCCACGGAAGTCGCCTTCCGCGCCGATCGGCAGCTGGATCGGAACCGGATGCGCGCCGAGGCGGTCGATCATCGTCTGGACGCCGCGCGCGAAGTCGGCGCCGATGCGGTCCATCTTGTTGACGTACGCGATGCGCGGGACGTGGTACTTGTCGGCCTGACGCCAGACGTTCTCCGACTGCGGCTCGACGCCGGCTACCGAGTCGAACAGCGCGACGGAGCCGTCGAGCACGCGCAGGGAGCGCTCGACCTCGACGGTGAAGTCGACGTGGCCCGGCGTGTCGATGATGTTGATGCGGTGATCGGCCCACTCGCAGGCGGTCGCAGCGGACGTGATCGTGATGCCACGCTCCTGCTCCTGCTCCATCCAGTCCATGATCGCCGCGCCCTCGTGCACCTCGCCGAGCTTGTGCGTGCGCCCGGTGTAGAAGAGGATGCGCTCCGTCGTCGTCGTCTTACCGGCGTCGATGTGCGCCATGATCCCGATGTTTCGGGTCTTTTCGAGGGCGAACTTGCGTGGCATCTGGTGCGGTCTCTTCTCTGCGATCGGTCGTCGTCTGCGGGCACAAAAATAGGCCCAGTGGGCCCGGTCGTGACGTGAGCTGTCGTCCCGGGTGCGTCAGTTAGTTCTTCGAAGTCTCCATGGCTTGAAACCTCCCGTGCGCGGGAGGCACGCACCCTGCGCGCGCCCGCGGGAGGCGGCGAGGGAATATAGCAGAGCAGCGGGGATCGGCCGGCCCGGCCTTACCGGGCTGTTCGGCCCTTACCAGCGGTAATGCGCGAAGGCCTGGTTGGCCTTCGCCATGCGATACACGTCGTCCTTGCGCTTGTACGCGCTGCCCTGCTGGGACTGCGCGTCGAGCAGCTCGTGAGCGAGCCGCTGCGCCATCGTCTTCTCGCGACGCTGGCGCGCGAACTGCACGAGCCAGCGGACGGCGAGCGTCCGCGCGCGACGCGGCGGGACCTCGACGGGCACCTGGTAGGTCGCGCCACCGACGCGGCGCGAGCGAACCTCGAGCGACGGGGTGAGCGCCTTCAGCGAGGCCTCGAGCTGCTCGACCGGGTCCTTGCCCGTGCGCTCGGCCATGATCGCGAGTGCGTCATAGACGATCCGCTCGGCGGTCGACTTCTTGCCGTCGAGCATCACGCGATTGATGACCTGCTGCACGAGCCGTGAGCGGTGAATCGCGTCCGGCTCGACCGGCCGGATGGAAGCTGCTGCGCGACGGGGCATTACTTCGCCTTCACGCCGTACTGGGAGCGGGCCTTCTTGCGGTCGCTGACGCCGGCGGCGTCGAGCGTGCCGCGCACGACCTTGTAGCGCACGCCCGGGAGGTCCTTGACGCGACCGCCGCGGACGAGGACCACGGAGTGCTCCTGCAGGTTGTGGCCCTCACCTGGGATGTAGACCGTGACCTCCATCCCGTGCGTGAGGCGCACACGCGCGACCTTGCGAAGCGCCGAGTTCGGCTTCTTCGGCGTCGTCGTGTAGACGCGGGTGCAGACGCCGCGGCGCTGTGGCGCGGCGACCTTGGTCTTGCGGCCCTTGCCGGACTTGAGGCCCGGAGTGGCAAGCTTCTTCTTCGGTGTCTTGCGGCCCTTGCGGACGAGCTGGCTGGTAGTCGGCATGTGGCGCGGAACTCTAGCGCACCAGCTCACGCCCGCGCAGCGCGAGCCAGAACTCGATGCGGTCACGGGCGTTCGCGAGGTTGCGACCGGTCAGCTCTTCGACGCGTCGCATGCGGTAGCGGAGCGTGTGGCGATGGCAGTACAGACGCCGTGCAGCGCGCTCCCACTGGCCGTTCTCCTCGATGAACGCCTCGAGCGAGCGCATCAGCTCGCCGCCATAGGCGCCCTCGCCCTGTTCGATCGGCGAGAGGATCGAATCGCAGAACAGCCGCAGCGCGTCGTCGTCCTGCAGCGACAGCAGCAGCTGGAAGGAGCCGAGGTCGCGGTAGGTCGCGACCGTCGAGCTGCCCGGCCGATCGCCGTTGCCGCCAGTGCCGTTCGAGGTCTCGGGCTGCGCAAGTGCGCGCGCTTCGAGCGCACAGCGCGCCTCGTGGAAGGCACGGCGCGCATCGGCACCGCCGACGGCGCGGCCGACGCCGAGCCGCACGGGTGCGTCGAGCGTCCGCGCGGTGCGCTCGGCGATCCGCTGTGTCAGCGCGAACAGCTCCTCCTCCTCGAGTCCGGGCACGAGCGCACAGGCGAGGCCGTCGCTGCGTGCCGCGAGACCGTCGGCGGCCTCGGCGCGCAGCGCGGCGACGAGCGCCGCCTCGGCTGCGGCGACCGCGGCGCCGCCGGGGCGCGGCGGTGCCAGCACGATCACGCCGACGCGCTCGGCGAAGCCGAACGGCTCCAGGCGACGGGCCAGCTCGGCACCGGCCAGCTCGCCGCTGACGATCGAGGCGAGCACGTCACCGGCGAGCCGGCGCTCCGTGTCCTCCGCGACGCGGCGGCGCAGCAGCTCCAGCGCGACGATCGTGACTGCCTGGTGCAGCGTGAGGCGATCGAGCTCGGAGAAGCCGCCCTCGTCCTTGACGGCGACGATCCAGGCTTGCAGCGGCGCGGAGCCCTCGGGCTCGCCCGGCTCGCGGCCGCCGGCGACCGCGACCGGCAGCGCGAGCGTGCGACCGGCAAGCTCCGGCGGCGCCGGCGCGAAGCCGCGCCGCTCGCCGGCCCGCGTCCGCTCCTGCAGCTCGCGCGAGAGCTCGCCGAGCGTCTCCTCCGTCAGCTCGTGCCGGAAGGCGCGACGCACGAGCAGCGTGCCGCGCGCGTCGAAGGCCAGGACGCTGCCACCGATCATCGTCGCGAGCGCCGCGACGATCGCTTCGAGGCCGCGCTCGGACAGGACGATCCGCTCGAGCCGCTCGTGCGCGGCGATCGCGCGCCGCAGCACCGCGTACTGCTCGTGCACGATGCGACTGAAGGCGCGCTCGGTGACCGCGATGAACGGCACCTCGTAGGGCACCTCGAAGAGCGGCAGGTCGCGCTCCTGCGCTGCCTTCAGCATCGCCGGCGGCACGGTCGGGTGCGCGAAGCCGGTGCCGATGCCGAGCCCCGCGAGCTGCAGGTCGGCGAGCCGGTTGACGAACGCCTTCTGGCGCTTCGCCGTGTCGAGCTGCAGCCCGGTCGTGAGCAGCAACTCGCCGCCGGTCATCCACGGGGTCGGGTCCTCCAGCTCGGAGATGTGGACCCAGCGGACGGGCGCGTCATAGCCGACCTCGCCCGTGAGGACACGGACGTCGAGGTCGCGGACAAGTTCTCCAACAGTCAGCACGGCGGCCTCCGGGTTCTCATCGACCGCCGACGTGCATGCGCCGGGTCGCCTCTTCGAGCACCGGGCGCAGCACGCGCTCGATCTCGTCAAACTGGTCGGGTCCGGCGATCAGCGGCGGGGACAGCTGGATCACCGGGTCGCCGCGATCGTCCGCGCGGCAGATCAGCCCACGCTTGAACAGCTCTCCCGAGAGGTAGCCGCGCAGCAGCGTCTCGGACTCCTCGTCGTCGAACGTCGTCTTCGTGTCGCGATCCTTCACCAGCTCGATCGCGTGGAAGAAGCCGGCGCCACGCACGTCGCCGACGATCGGGATGTCGCGCAGCGACTCGAGCATCGCGCGGAAGGGCGCCTCGTGCTCGCGCACGTGCTCCAGCACGCCCTCGTGCTCGTAGGCGTCGATCGCGGCGAGCGCGATCGCGGCGGAGAGCGGGTGCCCGGCGAACGTGAAGCCGTGCAGGAAGGTCGTGTCGCCGTGCAGGAACGGCTCGGCGACGCGATCGGAGACGATCATCGCGCCCATCGGCGCGATCGCGCCGGTGATGCCCTTCGCCGTGGTGATGATGTCGGGCTGGTAGTCGAAGCGCTGCGCGCCGAACCAGGTCCCGAGACGGCCCCACGAGCAGATCACCTCGTCGGAGATCATCAGCACGTCGAACTCGTCGCAGATCTCGCGCACGCGCTGGAAATAGCCGTCCGGCGGCGTGAAGCAGCCGCCGGCGTTCTGGACCGGCTCCATGATCACGGCGCCAACCGTCTCCGGGCCCTCGAACAGGATGCGGTCGCGCACGGCCTCGGCGAGCGACAACGGGTCGACGCCCGCGGGCAGGCGGTAGACGTTCGTGTTCTGCACGTGGCAGCCGCCGGGCGTGAGCGGCTCGAAGGTCGTGCGCAGCCCGGGGATGCCCGTCGCCGAGAGCGCGCCGAGCGTCGTGCCGTGGTAGGCGATCTCGCGGGCGATGACCTTCGTCTTGCTCACGTTGCCCGTCGCCTTGTGGTAGGCGCGAGAGAGCTTCAGCGCGGACTCGACGGCGGTGCTCCCGCTGTCGGTGAAGAAGACGCGGTTGAGATCGCCCGGGGCGAGCGCGGCGATGCGCGCGGCGAGCTCGATCGCCCGCGGGTGTGCGTAGGACCACGTCGAGTAGAAGTCCAGCTCGTGCGCCTGGTCGGCGCCTGCCTGGGCGATGTCCGTGCGGCCGTGGCCGAGGTTCGAGCAGAACAGCGAGGACAATCCGTCCAGATAGCGATTGCCCTTGTCGTCCCACAAGTAGCATCCATCGCCGCGCACGATGATCGGGATGTCGGCGTCTGTGTACGCGCCCATGCGCGTGAAGTGCATCCAAAGATGCCGCTTCGCTTGATCCTGCAGCGTGCTGGTTCCGCCCGCCGTGGGCTGGGAAGCCGTCGCCATTATTGCCCTCCTCCAGCTTGACGGTTTGCCTACTCGTACAACCGTACTCCTAGGGTTGTTCGGTGAGCAATGCCCGCTGCGTTGTAAACCGATCAGTCGATTTGTACAGTATGGAGCACGTCAAAACGACGTGCATGGACGTAGCAACGATCCGCCGCGGAGGCGACCGGGCGGAGGCAAGGGGCCTGCGGAGCCGCTACGCGGTGGCGGCGGTGGCGCGCAGAGGCGCCGGCGTGAGCGCCGCAGCGACGATCACGAGCAGGAAGGCGAAGGCCTGCAGCACGATGCCGAGCGCACTGCCCGGCAACGGGTCGCCGAAGACGATGATGCCGCCGGCGATGCCCGAGACGTTCGCAGCAGTGGAGGTGAGTGCGATCACGGGGACCGCCTCGCCCTCCTGCAGGCCCTTCGCGGAAGCGTAGAAGGCGGTGATCGAAGCCGCGACGGCGACGAGCGTCCAGGGCGTCAGCAGCGCGCCGAGCAGCCCGGAGTGGCCGATCAGGCCGGTGATCGCCTTGATCGAGACGTCCGAGACGCCGAACAGGAAGCCGGCAGCCGCACCGAGCATCACGCCGTGGTGATGGTCGGGCGCGCCGATGCGCTTGCCCATGATCAGCAGCGCGCCGAAGATCAAGAAGGCCGGACTCGAAGGCGATCATGCCCGGCAGCGAGAACTGCGAATGCGCGCTGTGGATCGCCGGCAGCGTGACGCCGAGCAACATCAGCCCGAACGCGGTGAAGCCGAGCCCGAGCCACTGGCGCGGGCCGACGCGGAAGCCGAACAGCCGCTCCGCCATCACGGCGAGCAGCACGACACCGCCGGCCAGCACGGCCTGGACGACCGACATCGGCGCGACCGCGAGCGCCGCGACATGCGCGCCCCAGGCGGCGAGCGCGACGAGCATCCCGATCGTGAACCAGCGCGAGGCGAACAGGTCGCGTGCCGAGCGCAGCGGATGGCGCACATGGACCGCCGGGGCTGCGACCGCGCCGCGCTGCTTGTACAGGAACGCGAGGTTCGAGACGAATGCGCAGACGAGCGCGAGCAGAATGCCGATGTAAATGGTCATGGGTGGTTCACCTGGCCGTGTGCCGCGGCCACTCGGGGATGCGCTTCCCCACCCTTATCGGCAGGGCATCGCATCGAGTCGAGTTCGTCCCCTGTGTCTGTCCAGGGTACCGGTCGCAAGGGCCCGGCGCGACTGTGTGCGCAAGCAACGAAACTGTGCTCACGATGCGTGAGCGACCACTCTTGTTCGTCGACGTCGACGGCGTCATATCGCTGTTCGGCTTCGAGCCGCAGACACGACCGGAGGGGCGCTTCGAGATCGTGGACGGCATCGCCCACTTCCTTTCTGCGACCGCGGGTGAGCACCTGCGTCAGCTCGGCGATCGTTTCGAGCCGGTCTGGTGCACCGGCTGGGAGGAGAAGGCGAACGAGTACCTCCCCCACGCGCTCGGGCTCCCCGAGCCCTTCCCGCACCTGACGTTCGAGCGCAATCCGGGGCGCAAGCACGCGCACTGGAAGCTCGACGCGATCGAGACCTACGCGGGCACTCGCCCGCTCGCCTGGATCGACGACGCGCACGACGACGCGTGCGCCGCATGGGCCACCGCACGCAGCACCCCCACGCTGCTCGTCACGACTGCCCCCGCGATCGGCTTGACCGACGCAGAGGTCGGCCGTCTGCTCGCCTGGGCGGGCGAGCAGACGGCCTGACCTGCATCAGTCCTTCGCGGGAGCGTCCTGCGGGACGTCCAGCTCGGCGAGCTCCTCGGCGAAGCCGTGGGAGCCGCCGTTGCCGCCGGCGCCGATCTCCTCGAGATCGGCGAGGTCGGCCTCGAGGCCCGGGCCGAAGCCCTGCAGCGACTCGCCGTCGGTGAGCCCAAGCTCGGCCGCCAGCTCGTCGTGGTCGAGCAGACCGACATCGTCCAGGCCACGGGGAAGCGGCTCGGCCGGCTCGATCTCGATGCGACGGTAGCGCTTGAGCCCCGTCGCGGCCGGGATCAGCTTGCCGATGATCACGTTCTCCTTGAGCCCGTTGAGGCGGTCGATCTTGCCTTCGAGCGCCGCGTCGGTCAGGACCTTCGTCGTCTCCTGGAAGGAGGCGGCCGAGAGGAACGAGTCGGTGTTGAGCGAGGCCTTCGTGATGCCGAGGATGATCTCCTCGGCCTGGGCCGGCTCGCCACCGGCGTCGATCACTGCCTGGTTGATCTTCGCGTACTCGTGGCGATCGACGAAGACGCCCGGGAGCAGATCCGTGTCGCCCTTCTGGTCGACACGGACCTTCTTCAGCATCTGCCGCACGATCAGCTCGATGTGCTTGTCGTTGATGTCCACGCCCTGCGACTTGTAGACCTCCTGCACCTCCTTGACGAGGTACAGCTCGGTCTCGGTGCGGCCGCGGATCGCGAGCAGCTCGTGCGGGTAGACCGAGCCCTCGTTGAGCTGCTTGCCCGGCTCGATCTTCTCGCCGCGTTCGACGAACAGGCGCGTGCGCCGCGGGAACGTGTGACGGTGCTCGTCGCCGCCGTCGTCGGTAATGACGACGGTGAGCGCCTTGTCCGTCTCCTCGATCTCGACGGAGCCGCCGACCTCGGCGATCTTCGCCAGGCCCTTCGGCTTGCGCGCCTCGAACAGCTCCACGACACGCGGCAGGCCGTGCGTGATGTCCGCGCCGGCGATGCCGCCGGTGTGGAACGTCCGCATCGTGAGCTGCGTGCCCGGCTCGCCGATCGACTGCGCGGCGATGATGCCGACCGCGTCGCCGATCTGCGCCGTCTTGCCGGTCGCCATCGAGCGGCCGTAGCAGGCCTGGCACACGCCGGTCGGCGCCTCGCACTTCAGCACCGAGCGGACGGGGACCTTGACGTTGTCCTCGCCGAACGCCTCGATGAAGCGCGGCGAGGTCGGCACGGCCGATCTCGACACCGCCCTCGAGCAGCGGCTTGTTGCCCTTCTTCTTGCGCGAAGTCGACAGCGCGCGATGCGCCCGATCAGGTTGTCGTTCGGGTCGCCGCCGGCCTTGTGCAGGTCGAGCTCGACGTGCTCCTCGGTGCCGCAGTCCTCCTGGCGGATGATGACGTCCTGCGCGACGTCGACGAGACGCCGCGTCAGGTAGCCGGAGTCCGCCGTACGGAGGGCCGTGTCCGCGAGGCCCTTGCGGGCGCCGTGGGTCGAGATGAAGTACTCGAGGACGGTCAGGCCCTCCATGAAGTTCGCGCGGATCGGCCGCTCGATGATCTCGCCCTTCGGGTTCGCCATCAGGCCACGCATCCCGGCGAGCTGACGGATCTGCTTGAACGACCCGCGGGCTCCCGAGTTGGCCATCATGTAGATCGGGTTGAGGACGTCGAGGTTGTCCTCCATCGCCTGCGCGACCTCGTCGGTCGCCGCCGTCCAACGCTCGACGACGGCTTCCTTGCGCTCCTCCTCGGTGATCAGGCCCATGTCGTACTGCTCCTGGATCTCCGCGACCTGCAGCTCGTACTTCGCGAGGATCTCACCCTTGTTCGGCGGCACGATCACGTCGTTCTTGGAGATCGTGATGCCGGCCTGCGTCGCGTAGCGGAAGCCGAGGTCCTTGAAGGCGTCGAGCACCTGCGAGATCGTCGCGGCGCCATAGGCCTGCACGAGGTCGTCGACGAAGCTGCGTCGTGTCGCGCTTCTTCATCGAGCGGTTGACGAACTCGTAGCGCGGCGGGGTCGAAGTCCTCGCCCATCGTCTCCTGGATCGCGCGCTCGATCTTGTCGTTGTAGATGATGCGCCCGACCGTCGTGAGGATGTGGCCGCCCTCACGCCCGTGCGGACGGAACTCCGCGAGGTCGTGGAGCTTCGTCACGCCGTGCTCGTAGGACCACTCCGCCTCCTGCGCGGTGCGGTACACGTGCGGGCGCGGCGTGTGCGTGGACGGGTCGATCTTCGCCAGCTCGTCCTCGTCGGGCCCGTACGTGAGGTAGTACGCGCCGAGGATCATGTCCTGCGTCGGCGTCGCGAGCGGCGCGCCGTGCGCCGGCGAGAGGATGTTGTTCGCCGACAGCATCAGGATCCGTGCCTCCGCCTGCGCCTCCGCGGAGAGCGGCAGGTGGACGGCCATCTGGTCGCCGTCGAAGTCGGCGTTGAACGCGTGACAGACGAGCGGGTGGACCTGGATCGCCTTGCCCTCGACGAGCACCGGCTCGAACGCCTGGATGCCGAGGCGGTGGAGCGTCGGGCGCGCGGTTGAGCAGCACCGGGTGCTCGTGGATGACCTCCTCGAGCACGTCCCAGACCTCCGGGATCATCGAGTCGACCATCTTCTTGGCCGCCTTGATGTTCTGCGCCGCCTTGCGCTCGACGAGCCGCGCCATGATGAACGGCTTGAACAGCTCGAGCGCCATCAGCTTCGGCAGGCCGCACTGGTGCAGCCGCAGCGACGGACCCGAGACGATCACCGAACGGCCCGAGTAGTCGACGCGCTTGCCGAGCAGGTTCTGACGGAAGCGCCCCTGCTTGCCCTTGAGCATGTCGGAGAGCGACTTGAGCGGACGGTTGCCGGGACCCGTGACCGGGCGCCCGCGGCGGCCGTTGTCGAACAGCGCGTCGACGGCCTCCTGCAGCATCCGCTTCTCGTTGTTGACGATGATCTCCGGCGCGCCGAGGTCGAGCAGCCGCTTGAGGCGGTTGTTGCGGTTGATGACGCGGCGGTAGAGGTCGTTGAGGTCGGAGGTCGCGAAGCGGCCACCGTCGAGCTGCACCATCGGGCGCAGCTCCGGCGGGATCACCGGGACGGCTTCGAGCACCATCATGTCCGGGCGGTTGCCCGAATTGATGAAGGCCGAGACGACCTTCAGGCGCTTGACCGCGCGGCTCTGCTTCTGGCCCTTGGCCGTCTTGACCATCTCCTGCAGCTCGTCGCGCTCCTCCTCGAGGTCGACCTGCTCGAGCAGGTCGCGCACCGACTCCGCGCCCATGCCGCCGCGGAAGTACTCGCCGAAGCCGAACGGCGATGCCGAAGCGGTCCTTCAGCTCGCGGAAGCGTCGTCTCGTCGTTGACGACGTCCTTCGGCTTCATGCCCTGGAACAGGTCCCACACCTGACGCATCCGCTCGGCCGCATCCTCGATGTAGGCCTCGGTGTCGTCCATGTCGGCCTGGAAGGCCTTGCGCAGCTCCTTGAGCAGCTTCTCGCGCTCCTCGTCGGACAGCTTCGCGACGTCGATGTCGAGCGACTCGACCCACAGGTGGTCCTCGTCGGAGAACTCGCGCGACTGCTTGCCGTTCTCGAGGTAGGCGACGCGGCGCTCGAGCGACTCCTTCAGCTCGAGCAGGCGCTCCTCCTTCTCCGCGGCGTAGGAGTCGAGCAGCTTGTTGACCTCGTCCTGCAGCGTGTCCACGTCGCGCGCACGCGCCTCGTCGTCGACCCACGTGACGATCGACGGCGGCGAAGTAGAGGACCTTCTCGAGCTCCTTCGGCGCCATGTCGAGCAGGTAGCCGATGCGGCTCGGGACGCCCTTGAAGAACCAGATGTGGCTCACGGGGGCGGCGAGGTCGATGTGGCCCATGCGCTCACGGCGCACCTTGGAACGGGTCACCTCGACGCCGCAGCGCTCGCAGACGATGCCCTTGTAGCGGACGCGCTTGTACTTGCCGCAGTAGCACTCCCAGTCCTTCGTCGGACCGAAGATGCGCTCGCAGAAGAGGCCGTCCTTCTCCGGCTTCAGCGTGCGGTAGTTGATCGTCTCGGGCTTCGTGACCTCGCCCGAGCTCCACGAGCGGATCTGCTTGGAGGAGGCGAGGCTGATCTCGATGGCGTCGAAGTTATTGATGTCGATCATGCGGTTCCCTCGGTCTCGTCCTGGGTGATGTCATCGTCCGCGACGGCGACGAGCTCCTCGTCGTCCACCGCGGGCACGTCATCCGTGCCGTCGGCCGCATCGTCGGCGACCTCCGCCTCCGGCTCCTCGCCGTCCGCTGCCTCGATCGCCTCGTCGGCGGCCTGGCCGTCGGTCGCGCGCACGCCGGAGAGGTCGATGCCGAGCTCCTCCGCCGCGCGCAGCAGGTCGTCGTCCTCGTCGCGCATCTCGGCGCGGGTGCCCTCCTCGGAGACGACGTTGACGTCGAGCGCCAGCGACTGCATCTCCTTCAGGAGCACCTTGAACGACTCGGGGATGCTCGGCTCGGCGATGTTCTCGCCCTTCACGATCGCCTCGTAGGCCTTCACGCGGCCGACGGTGTCGTCGGACTTGATCGTGAGCATCTCCTGGAGCGTGTAGGCGGCGCCGTACGCCTCGAGCGCCCACACCTCCATCTCGCCGAAGCGCTGGCCGCCGAACTGCGCCTTGCCGCCCAGCGGCTGCTGGGTGACGAGCGAGTACGGACCGGTCGAACGCGCGTGGATCTTGTCGTCGACGAGGTGGAGCAGCTTGAGGATGTACATGTAGCCGACCGTGACCTGCGTCTCGAACGGCTCGCCGGTGCGCCCGTTGAAGAGCGTGAACTTGCCGCTCGCGCGCTCGCCCGGCCGTGCGTCCGGCACGGTGCTCATCTGGATGCGGCCCTGGTGCTCCTCCTGCCACTTCATCAGCGCCAGGTCGACGTCCGCGACCGTCGCGCCGTCGAAGACCGGCGTCGAGACGTAGACGCGACGCTGTCGCGTCGGTGCCGTTGACCTTCGCCGTCGCCTGCTTGACCGCGTCCGAGCCGTCGTCGTACCAGCCCTGCGCCGCAGCCCAACCGAGGTGCGTCTCGAGGATCTGGCCGATGTTCATGCGGCTCGGTACGCCGAGCGGGTTGAGGATCACGTCGACCGGCGTGCCGTCCTCGAGGAACGGCATGTCCTGCTCGTCGACGATCTTCGAGATGACGCCCTTGTTGCCGTGGCGTCCGGCGAGCTTGTCGCCCTCGGAGATCTTGCGCTTCTTCGCGACGAACACGCGCACGAGGTCGTTGACCCCCGGCGGCAGGTCGTCGCCGGCGTCGCGCGAGAAGGTCTTGACGTCGATCACGACGCCACCCTCGCCGTGCGGCACCTTCAGCGAGGTGTCGCGGACCTCGCGCGCCTTCTCCTTGAAGATCGCGCGGATCAGCTTCTCCTCGGCCGTCAGCTCGGTCTCGCCCTTCGGCGTGACCTTGCCGACGAGCAGGTCGCCCGAGCCGACCTCGGCACCGATGCGGACGATGCCGCGGTCGTCGAGGTTGCGCAGCGACTCCTCCGAGCGGTTCGGGATGTCGCGGGTGATCTCCTCGTCGCCGAGCTTCGTCGTGCGGGCGTCGATCTCGTACTCCTCGATGTGGATCGAGGTGAGCTCGTCGTCCTTCACGAGGCGCTTGCTGAGGATGATCGCGTCCTCGAAGTTGTAGCCCTCCCAGGACATGAAGGCGACCATCAGGTTCTTGCCGAGCGCCATCTCGCCCTGGTCGGTCGCCGAGCCGTCGGCGAGCACGTCGCCGGCCTTGACCGCCTGGCCGTTCTTCACGAGCGGCTTCTGGTGGATCAGCGTGCCCTGGTTCGAGCGCATGAACTTCTGCAGGATGTACTCGTCCTTGGCGCCGTCCTTGCACTCGACGACGAGCTGGTCGGCGTCGATGTACGCGACGGTGCCGTCGTTGTGCGCGAGGATCACGTCACCCGTGTCGATCGCCGCACGCCGCTCCATGCCGGTGCCGACGAGCGGGGCGTCGGTCTTCAGCAGCGGGACGGCCTGGCGCTGCATGTTCGAGCCCATCAGCGCGCGGTTGGCGTCGTCGTGCTCGAGGAACGGGATCATCGCGGTCGCGACCGACCAGATCTGCTCCGGCGAGACGTCCATCAGGTCGACGTCCTTCGGCGCGACGGTCACGTAGCGACCGGCCTCGGTGCGGCAGACGACCTCGTCCTCCAGCAGCTTGCCGTCGTCGGAGACGGGGGCGTTCGCCTGCGCGATCTTCGCCTCCTCCTCCTGCGTGGCGTCGAGGTGGACGATCTCGTCGGTGACCTTGCCGCCCTTCACGACGCGGTACGGCGTCGTGACGAAGCCGTGCTCGGAGATCTGCGCGTAGGACGAGAGCGAGCCGATCAGGCCGATGTTCGGTCCCTCCGGCGTCTCGATCGGGCACATGCGGCCGTAGTGCGTCGGGTGGACGTCGCGCACCTCGATCGGCGCGCGCTCGCGCGTCAGGCCGCCGGCGCCGAGCGCCGACAGGCGGCGACGGTGCGTGAGGCCCGCGAGCGAGTTCGTCTGGTCCATGAACTGCGACAGCTGCGAGGAGCCGAAGAACTCCTTCAGCGCGGCGACGACCGGGCGGATGTTGACGATCGTCTGCGGCGTGATCGTGTCCGCGTCCTCGGTCGTGAGGCGCTCGCGCACGACGCGCTCCATGCGGTAGAGCCCGATCCGGAAGGCCTCCTGGATCAGCTCGCCGACGGTGCGCAGCCGGCGGTTGCCGAAGTGCTCGTACTCGTCGAGGTGGTCGGCGACCGGCTCACGCGGGTAGCTGACGGCCTCGGCCGCGTAGTCCTTGATCTCGACGTCGGGGTTCTCCGGCATCCCGAGGATGCGCGGCAGCGAGACGAGCTCCTTGACGAGCGCGATGATGTCGTCGTGCGTCAGCGTGCGCGTCTCGAGGTCGATGTCGAGGCGCAGGCGCGAGTTCAGCTTGTAGCGGCCGACGCGCGTGAGGTCGTAGCGCTTCGGGTCGAAGAACAGCTGGTGCAGCAGCGACTCTCGCCGCGTCGATCGACGGCGGCTCGCCCGGACGCTGCTTCTTGAACAGCTCGATCAGCGCGCCCTCCTCGGTCTTCGTGACCTCGGTGTCGGCTTCGATCGTGTTGCGGATGTAGTGCGAGTCCTCGAACAGCGCGAGGATCTCCTCGTCCGTCGAGTAGCCCATCGCACGCAGCAGGACCGTGACCGGCAGCTTGCGCTTGCGGTCGATGCGGACGAAGACCTTGCCCTTCTTGTCGATTTCGAGCTCGAGCCACGAGCCGCGCGCGGGCATCAGGTTCGCGATGAAGACCTGCTTCTCGCGGTCCTTCGCCTCCATCAGGTAGGCGCCCGGGGAACGCACGAGCTGCGTCACGACGACGCGCTCGGTGCCGTTGATGATGAACGTGCCGCGCTCGCGTCATCCACGGGAAGTCGCCCATGAAGACGGACTGCTCGCGGATCTCGCCGGTCTCGCGGTTGACGAACGCGACCGTGACGGTCAGCGGCCGGGCGTACGTGAGGTCCTTCTCGCGGCACTCGTCGAGCGAGGCGACCGGATCGTCGAAGACGAACTCGCCGAACTGCACGGCGAGGTTGCCGGTGTAGTCCTCGATCGGCGAGATGTCGTCGATCGTCTCCCGCAGACCACCGTGCTCGGTGTCGGTGAGCCAGGCAAAGGACTTCTTCTGGATGTCGATCAGGTTGGGTACATCAAGGGCCTTCGAAAGACGCGCGAAACTACGGCGCGTCCGGGGGGCGTCAACAGGTGCCAAGACGGCGACTCCTCGGGCAGTCGGAGAGCGAGCAGAGGATGCGCGAAAGCGCGACCAGCGAAGATAGCACACGGCATCGCTGCCCTGTGCTGGGGGCTGTCGGCACTCACGGACCCCGCCCGGAAGACCGCGTATGTGGCGCGGTCTCAGCTTGAGTGGGCGGCTGCGACTATCGGCCGACCGCGGCAGTCTAGCGCGGATCCACGAATCCGGCCACTTTGCGGCTAGAACGACGGAGGGCCGGCAAAAAAGCCGGCCCTCCGGAACGTGCGGCGGTGCGGATCGTCGTGCCTGGCAAGGACGCAGGGGTGAAGGAGTAGCGGAGCTACTTCGAACCCCGAGGACACCGCCAGGCGCGGCGAGGCGTGCCGCCGAGGCTACTTCAGCTCGACGGTCGCCCCTGCCTCCTCGAGCTCGGCCTTGAGCTTGTCGGCCTCGTCGCGCTCGATGCCCTCCTTGACGGGCTTGGGAGCCTCGTCGACGAGCGCCTTGGCCTCCTTGAGACCGAGGCCGGTCGCCGCGCGGACGACCTTGATGACCTGGATCTTCTTGTCGCCGGCGCCGGTGAGGACGACGTTGACCGTCGAGGACTCCTCCTCGGCTGCGGCATCGCCGCCACCGCCGCCGCCGGCCGGGGCTGCCGCCGCGACGGCTGCCGCGGAGACGCCGAACTCCTCCTCGAGCGCTTGATGCGCTCGGCGAGCTCGAGCACCGAGATCGCCCTTCAGCTCGTCGATCCACTCTTGGGTGGTCCCATGGTCAGTCCTCCTTCGCGTCGGAAGCGTTGTCGGCTTCCGCCGGCGCGTCCGTCTGGTTCTCAGTGGGTGTGGAATCTGTCTCAGCAGCTGCCTCGGGCTCAGCCGGGGCCTCCGCCTCAGGTTCGTCGGGAGCCTCGGCAGCGGGTGCCTCGGCCTCCGCGGGTGCCTCAGCCTCCGCGGGCGCCTCAGCCTCCGCGGGCGCCGCTGCCTCGGGCTCCGCAGCCGGGGCCGCCGGTGCTGCATTGCCGCCGACGAGGCCCTGGTCGTGGATCGCCTGCAGCTGAATCGCCACTGCCTGCGAGAGCGCGTTGAGCGTCGCGGGCGAGGCCGTTGAGCGGCGACGCGACCATGCCGACGAGCTGCCCGTAGAGCACCTCGCGCGACGGCAGCTTCGCTATCGCCTCTGATCTCGTCGGCCGAGACCGGCCTGTCCGTCCATCAAGCCGCCCTTGAAGGCGAGCACTTCGGTGATCTCTCTGCGCGTCGCTGAGCGCCTTCGCCGCCGCGGCAGCGTCTCCGCGCACGAATGTCAGCGCGGTCGGGCCCTGCAGCAGCTCCTTCAGCGCCTCGGCGCCTGCCTGGTCGGCGGCGCGCTCGGTCAGCGAGTTCTTCACGACGCTGAAGGTCGCGTCGGCTGCGCGCAGCTTCGTGCGCAGGTCGGCGACCTGGCTGACGGTGATGCCGCGGTAGTCGACCGCGAAGACCGCCTGGGAAGCCTCGAGCTCCCCGGCGATGCGATCGATGACCGCGGCCTTCTCGTCTCTGTTCATGTCAGGGTCCTCTCTTCTCGAACAGCGAACGCCCGCGCAGTGGCGGGCGTCGAGAGATCGAGTCGACGACGGCTCGACCTTCGAGGCTCCGCCTGCCCCGGACTTACTGGTCGCCGGGGGTCTCGGGCAGTGCGCTCTGGAAACGAGGCTACGCCGCGACCGGCGCCTCCTCGAGGATGTCACGGGTTCTCGACGGGTCGACCTTGACGCCCGGCCCCATCGTCGAGGCGAGCGTGATCGACTGCAGGTAGCGGCCCTTGGCCGCGGCAGGCTTCGCGCGGACGAGCTCCTCGACCACTGCGGCGTAGTTCTCCAGCAGCCGCTGCTCGTCGAAGCTCGTCTTGCCGATCACGAGGTGGACGATCGCGGTGCGGTCGGTGCGGTACTCGACCTTGCCGGCCTTCGACTCCTCGACGGCCTTCGAGACGTCCATCGTGACCGTGCCGACCTTGGGTTCGGCATCTTGCCCGACGGGCCGAGGATGCGGCCGAGGCGGCCGACGACGGGCATCAGGTCCGGCGTTGCGATCGCGACGTCGAAGTCGTCGAAGCCCTCCTCGATGCGCTTGGCGAGGTCCTCGGCGCCGACGACGTCGGCACCGGCCTCCTCGGCCTCGCGTGCCTTGTCGCCCTGGGCGAAGACCGCGACCTTGACGTTCTTGCCGAGGCCGTGCGGGAGCGCGATCGTGCCGCGCAGCTGCTCGTCGGCGTGGCGGACGTTCAGGCCGGTGCGGATGTGCACCTCGACCGACTCGTCGAACTTCGCCTGGCTTGAGCTGCTTGACGAGGCCGATCGCCTCGGCGGGCTGCGTACTCGTGCTCGCGGTCGTAGCGCTGGCGCGCCTCGACGTAGGCCTTGCCGTGCTTGGCCATCAGTCGCTCACCTCCACGCCCATCGAGCGGGCGGTGCCGGCGATGATCTTCGCGGCCTGGTCGAGGTCGTGCGCGTTGAGGTCCTCGAGCTTCATCTGCGCGATCTCGCGCAGCTGGGCCTGCGTGATCGTGCGCGACCTTCGTTGCGGTTCGGCTCCGGCGGAGCCCTTGTCGAGCCCGAGCGCCTTGCTTGATCAGCACGGCGGCCGGCGGGCTCTTCGTGATGAACGTGAACGAGCGGTCCTCGAAGACCGTGATCTCGATCGGGATGACGGTGCCCTGCTGCGAGGCCGTCTGGGCGTTGAACGCCTTGACGAACTCCATGATGTTGACGCCGTGCTGACCCAGTGCGGGGCCGACCGGCGGAGCCGGGCTCGCCTGACCGGCGGGCGCCTGGAGCTTGATGACTGTCAGAACCTTCTTGGCCATTTCAGATCTTCTTCACCTGGTCGAATCCGACCTCGACCGGGGTCTCACGGCCGAAGATTGATACCAGCACCTTGAGGCGAGCGCCGTCCTCGTTGATCTCCGAGATCTCGCCGGAGAAGTCCGAGAGCGGGCCCGGAGACGACCTTGACCGACTCGCCGATCGAGAACTGCGCACGGGTGCGCGGGCGCTCGGCCGTCTCGCGATGGAGCAGCCGGTCGACCTCGCGCCTGCGTCAGCGGGACGGGCTCGTTCGAGGCGCCGACGAAGCCGGTGACGCCGGGGGTGCCCTTCACGAGCGCCCACGAGTCCTCGTTGAGGTCCATGTTCACGAGCACGTAGCCGGGCATCGTGCGGCTGCTCCTTGAGCACCTTCTGGTTGTCCTGCATCTCCGAGATGGTCTCGGTCGGCACGACGACCTGGCGCACCGCGCGCTTCTGTCCCAATGAGACAACGCGGTGCTCGAGGTTGTGCTTGACCTTGTTCTCGTGACCTGAATAGGTGTTGACGACGTACCAGCGGAACATGCAGGATTCCTTCGGGGGGATCGGCTGAGCGCGTGGCTCAGATGATGAAGTCGACGATCTTCGACGCGAGGAGGTCCATCAAACCGAGGAACGCGCCGGCAACGATGACGAAGCCGATGACGACCGCGGTGGCCTGCGCAACCTGACGGCGATCGGGCCACTGTACCCGCTCGAGCTCGCGCCAGCTTCCCCGCAGGAAATTGGTGACCCGGCTGCCCTCGCGGCGTTGCGCCGGATGCGCTGCGCGGTCGCGGCTGTGGCGGCGCGCGACGGCGCGCTCCTCGTCGCCGCGACCCTCGAAGTCAGCCTCGGCGACGTCGACGTCGTCCTCGAGCTGCTCGAAGTCGCTCTCGTGCTCGAGCTGCGGCAGCTCGGCAGGGTCGTCGACGACGTCGGGCGTGTCGGCGAACTGCTTGGAGGCGTCGACGCAGCTCGGGGCGACCGAGCGCGAGCTGTGCGTCGGCGAGGTCGCGCTCGCCGCTGGCGAGCTCGGGCGCCTCGTGCTCGTGCAGGTCCTGCTCCGGCGCAGGCGCAGCGGAGCCGTCGGCGCGCCGCGCTTGCGCGGTGCCCGAACGGCCTTGGCGCTCTTGGCGCTCCCGGCGTTGCTTCGCACGTTTTCGATCGCGGGCCACGGCACGCCGTCTCGGCTAGCGAGTCTCCCGGTGGGCCGTGTGGCCCTTGCACCAGCGGCAGTACTTGCGCAGCTGGATCCGCTCGGGATCGTTGCGCTTGCTTTTATTCGTCTGGTAGTTGCGTCGCTTGCAGTCTTCGCATGCGAGCGTGACTGCGATTCGGACGTCTCCGCGGGCCATGAGCTTCCAAGGTCGTCGTGGGCAAGTAGCAGCGACCGGGGGCGGACAGGCATTCGACCCACCGACCGGCGCGAGCCACGCAGTGTAGCGAGAATGCCTCGACGACGGGACGATCGTGAGCCGTCCGAGACCGACACGCGTCCCGCGATCGCCTCCTGCTATACTCGACTAAGTCGATAGGAATTAGGAGGTATCCCGCAGACATGCTCAGCCTCGACGTCCATCAGCACCTGCTCGGCGAACCGCTGCTCGCAGCGCTCGCAGCGCGTCCCACCGCCCCCGCGGCGACGCGCGGCGCCGATGGCTGGACGCTCCACGTCGCCGGCGAGCCGGACAGCCTGCTGCGCTTCCGCGACGCCGACGCAGCCGTGCGCAGCGAGCAGCTCGGTGCGGATGGCATCGATCGCGCGCTCGTCTCGCTGTCGAGCGCGCTCGGGATCGAGACGCTGCCGGCGGAGCAGGCGTTGCCGCTGCTCGACGCCTACCACGACGGCGTCGCGGCGCTGCCCGAGCGCTTCGGAGCCTGGGGCGCGGTCGCGCTCGACGCGGCCGAGCCGGCCGCCGTCGACGCGCTGCTCGCGCGCGGCCTGGTCGGCCTCTCGCTGCCCGCCGCGACGCTCGCGACGCCGGCGCTGCTCGAGCGCGCCGGTCCCTTGCTGGCACGCCTCGAAGCCCACGACGCTCCCCTCTTCGTGCATCCGGGCCCGGTCGGCGCGAGCACGCCGGTGCCGGGGACGCCGCCGTGGTGGCCGGCGCTGACCGACTACGTGGCGCAGATGCATGCCGCCTGGTTCGCCTTCCTGCAGGCAGGCCGGGCAGCCCATCCCCGCCTGCGCGTGCTGTTCGCAATGCTCGCCGGCGGCGCGCCGCTCCAGCTCGAACGTCTCGCCGCACGCGGCGGCCCGGTCGCCGCGGTCCACGACCCGCTCGTCTTCTACGACACCTCCTCGTATGGCCCGCGCGCGATCGCTGCGGTCATGGACGTCGTCGGGCCTGGCCAGCTCGTCCACGGCTCCGACCGGCCGGTCGTGGATGTCGAAGTCCCGACTGCCGACACGGTGATCGGGCATGCGCTCCTGCGCGTGAATCCGGCGCGTCTGTTCGCGCCGGCGCCAGCGCCGGCGTCGACCCGGGTAGCGGTATGAGCGCCGAACGCCCCACGCGCGACCTCACGCCCGCCGAGCTGCGCGCGGTCGCCGAGCGGATCGCCGCCGAGCCCGAACGCTGGGCCGAGCACGTGGCACACGATCCCGAGCAGCGCACGTACGTCCGCCTGCTCCACGGGCCGCATCTCGAGGTCTGGCTGCTGTGCTGGTCCGAGGACCAGGACACCGGCTTCCATGACCACGACCTGTCGGCCGGCGCGGTCGCGGTCGTCGCCGGCGAGGTGCGCGAGGAGCGACTGCTGCTCGGCCGGCCGCCGGCCTCGCGCAGGCTCGGCGCAGGCGAGTCGTTCGACTTCGGCGCAGCCGACATCCACCGTGTGCTGCATGCCGGTGAGCAGCCGGCAGTCACGATCCACGCCTACTCGCCCCCGCTCGCGCGCATGGGCGTCTACGTGATCGAGTCCGGCGGGGTCCTGCAACGACACTCCGTCTCCTCCGAGGAAGAGCTGCGGCCGCTCGAAGGCGCCGCGCGCTGATTACTTGCAAGATGCGTTGCGCGGGCGCGCTACGGTTGCTGTCATGGCGCTTGCCGTCACCGGACCGCTGCGACGCGAAGTCGCGCGCGCACTGCCGCAGCGCCCCTTCACGCTGCGCTTCTGGGACGGCTCGGCGGTCGAGGCGAACGCCGCAGCCAACGGCAGCGTGCCGACCTTCACGGTCCGCTCGCCACGCGCAGTCGCGCACGCGCTGCGCGCGCCCGGCCAGCTCGGGCTCGGCCGCGCCTACGTAGCCGGCGACCTCGAGATCGACGACGTCGACGCGGTCCTCGGCCTGCTCGACACGTGGCAGCCGCCGCCGATCGACGGACGCGCACGCGCCCGTCTGATGCTCGCGGCGCTCGCCGCAAACGGGCTGACACTGCCGCCCGCGCCGCCGGCCTCCGAGCTCGCGCCGAGCGGCGGGCGTCACACGCGCGAGCGCGACGCGCGCGCGGTGCGCCACCACTACGACGTCTCGAACGACTTCTTCGCGCTCTTCCTCGACGCCTCGATGACGTACAGCTGCGGCGTCTTCTCGCGCGGCGCGGAGACGCTCGAGGCGGCGCAGGAGGCGAAGCTGGAGCTCGTGTGCACGAAGCTCGCGTTGCGGGCGGGCGAACGGGTGCTCGACGTCGGCTGCGGCTGGGGCTCGTTCGCGCTGCACGCGGCAGCGCACCACGGCGTGCACGTGACCGGCATCACGCTGTCGCCGTCGCAGGCCGAGCGGGCGCGGCAGCGGGTCGCCGAGGCGGGGTTGGAGGATCGCATCGAGATCCTCCTGGTCGACTACCGCGAGCTGACCGGGGAGCCATTCGACGCGATCGCCTCGATCGGGATGGTCGAGCATGTCGGCGAGGCGCAGATCGACGTCTATGCAGCCCAGCTCGCGCGGCTGCTCAGGCCCGGCGGGCGGCTGCTCAACCATGGAATCGCGCGCCTGCGCCACAGCGACCCGCAGGCCGGCGCGTTCTCCGAGCGCTACGTCTTCCCGGACGCGGAGCCGTTGCACCTCTCGCGCGTGCTGCTCGCGCTCGAGCGCGCCGGCTTCGTGACCCAGCACGTCGAGGGCTTCGGCGCCGACTACGCCGAGACGCTGCGCCACTGGGCCGAGCGCCTCGACGCGCGGCTCGACGAGGCGACGCGACTTGCCGGCGAGCAGCGGATCCGCGTCTGGCGGCTCTACCTGCGGGCCGCGCGCAACGGCTTCCTCAGCGGCTTCACCGGGATCTACCAGGTGCGGGCGGCCCTGCCGGGCGGCGGCGCGCCGCCCGAGGCGCCGGGCGCCGCGGCGCTCCAGCGCTGAGGCGGCCGAAGGCGGTTGGCGCCCACGGAGCCGTGTGTTAGCGTGTGGCCATGCGTCTGCACATAAGCATCGAGGACGACCTTGTCGCACAGCTCGACGCGCGCGTCGGACGGCGCAGGCGCAGCGGCTTCATCTCCGAGACCGTCCGACGGGCGCTCGAAGACGAGACGCGCTGGGACGATGTCGAGGCGGGGATCGCGGCGCTCACCGGGCACGAGCACGAGTGGGACGCCGACCCGGCACGCTGGGTGCACGACCAGCGCTTCGCCGACGCCCGCCGCGTCGGCTGACGCGTGCGGCTGCTCCTCGACACGGCGGTCCTGATCGACGCGCTGCGCGGACGTGGCGCCGCCGGACGGCTGCACGAGCTGCGCGCGAGCGGAGCCTCCGTTCCCTGGATCTCGGCGATCAACGTGGAGGAGCTGTACCGCGGCGTCCGCGCCGCCGAGGAGCCGACCCTCGCTCGCTTCGTCGGCGGCCTCCGCCTCGCCCCGCTCGGTCGCGACGAAGCGGAGCTCGCCGGGCGCTGGCGGCGGGACTTCGCAAGTCGCGGCGTGACGCTCGGACAAGCCGACTGCCTGATCGCCGCGGCTGCCGTCGGCATCGGCGCGCGCCTCGCGACCGGCAACCCGAAGCACTTCCCGATGCAGGAGCTGACGGTCGAGCACTGGCCGGTCGGGGTATAGCGACGTGCTCAGGCGCAGGCGGCGCCGGCCTCGGCGCCGCGGCGCAGCTCGGCGAGCAGGCCGGCGCAGGCAGCCTCGACGAGGTCGAGCACGTGGTCGAAGCCGCCCGGACCGCCGTAGTACGGGTCGGGCACGTCGAGGCTCGTAGCGTCGGCGCTCGCAGGGTCGAACTCGCGCAAGCGTCGTACGCGCGCGGCGGCCTCAGCGTTGGGCGCGAGGCGACGCAGGTCGCGCAGGTTCTCCGCGTCCATCGCGAGCAGCAGGTCGAAGCGCTCGAAGTCCTCGGCGGTGACCTGCCGTGCGAGCCCGCGCATCGCGATCCCGCGGCGGGCCGCCGCGGCGGTCGCGCGCTCGTCGGGCGGGGAGCCGGCATGCCAGGCGCCCGTGCCGGCGCTGTCGAGCTCGATCGCGCCGGCGAGGCCGGCGTCCTCGACGAGCCGCACCATCACCGCTTCCGCGGTTGGCGAGCGACAGATGTTGCCGAGGCAGACGAACAGGATCCGCGTCATCGACGAACGGCGGCGCTCACGCCGGAGCCTTCGGGCCCGGTGCACCGGCGAGCGCCTGGCCGAGCAGCTCGCGCAGCGTGTCGCGCTGCTCGGGGCCGAGTGCCGCGAGCACCTCGTCCTCGACGCTGTCCATCCCCTTCTCTGCGCGCTTGACCGCGTCGCGGCCGGCGTCGGTGAGCGCCACGATGTGGCGGCGACGGTCGTCGGTGTCGCGGCGCCGCGCGGCGTGGCCGGCGCTCTCCAGCTCGTTGAGCAGCAGCACGAGGTTGTTCGCGTCGAGGCAGAGCGCCTCGCCGAGCGCCTGCTGCGGCACCTCGCCGCCGTGGTCGCGCAGGTGCGTGAGCGCCACGTACTCCTTCAGGCGCATGCCGAGCAGCGTCTCGCTGCTGCGGCGGTACACGACCTTCCCGAGACGGGTAAGCAGCACCATCGTTCCGGGAGCGGAGGTGGCTGTCATGGCACTCGTGACGATAGCAACGTTTTGGGTGGTTCGGGGATTATCATCCACATAGGGATCATCCATGCTAGAGTGAACCAGATCGTGACCCCCGAGCAGATCGCCCAAGCGCACGCCGACCGCCGCCGCTGGATCGCCTTCGTCGTCGTCTGCCTCGGGCAGCTGATGATCGTGCTCGACGTGACGATCGTGAACGTCGCGCTTCCGTCGATCCAGAAGGATCTGCACTTCTCGCAGGCGAACCTCGCGTGGGTCGTCGACGCGTACCTGATCGCCTTCGGCAGCTTCCTGCTGCTCGGCGGGCGGCTCGGCGACCTGGTCGGCCGCAAGCGCGTCTTCCTCTCCGGCCTCGTGCTGTTCACGATCGCCTCGGCGCTGTGCGGGCTGGCGGACGACCAGACGCTGCTGATCGTCGCGCGCTTCGTGCAGGGGCTCGGCGGCGCGATCACCTCCGCGGTGATCCTCGCGATCGTCGTGACCGAGTTCCCCGAACCGGCCGACCGTGCGAAGGCGATGAGCATCTACACGTTCGTCGCGGTCGGCGGCGGCTCCGTCGGCCTGATCCTTGGCGGCATCATCACGCAGGC
The DNA here is from genome assembly GCA_963715695.1 of uncultured Actinomycetes bacterium. Classification (GTDB taxonomy): domain Bacteria; phylum Actinomycetota; class Thermoleophilia; order Solirubrobacterales; family Solirubrobacteraceae; genus Conexibacter. Next base: position 1,003,627 of record OY970266.1, read on the forward strand.
GGTCGACTGGCACTGGATCTTCCTCGTCAACGTGCCGATCGGGATCGCCGCCTTCGCGCTCGGCTTCTTCCTGATCGACGAGAGCGAGGCGATCGGGTTCGACGACGGAGTCGACGTGCTCGGCTCGTTCCTCGTGACGGTCGGAGCGATGCTCGTCGTCTTCGCGATCGTCAAGTCGACCGACTACGGCTGGACCTCGGCGCACACGCTCGGCTTCGGCGGCGCCGGCATCGCGCTGCTCGCCGTCTTCTTCCTCTACGAGTCGCGCGTCTCGAATCCGATCATGCCGCTGCGGATCCTGCGGCTGCGCAGCCTGATCGGCTCGAGCGCGGTGCGCGGCCTGCTCGTGACGGGGATGTTCGGGATGTTCTTCCTCGGTGCGCTCTACTTCGAGCACGTGCTCGGCTACAGCGCGCTGCAGACCGGGCTCGCGTTCCTGCCGCAGACGCTCACTGTCGCCGTCCTCTCGCTCGGCATCACCGCCAAGCTGCTGGGGCGCTTCGGCGCGATGCGGCTGCTGATCCCCGGCCTTGCGCTGATGGCCGTCGGGCAGCTGATCCTCGCGACGGCCGGCGAGCACGCGCAGTTCTTCCCGACGATCTTCCTCGCACTGTTCGTGACGGGACTCGGTGCCGGCACGTCGTTCATGCCGCTGCTGACGATCGCGATGGCCGACGTGCCGCCGAGAGACGCAGGGCTCGCATCGGGCGTCATCAACGTCTCGATGCAGATCTCCGCTGCGATCGGGATCGCGATCCTCGGCGCGCTCGCGACGCATCGCACGAAGTCGCTCGTCGCCGATCATCACGCGCTGAGGAGCGCGCTGACGAGCGGCTACCACCTCTCCTTCCTGATCGGTGCCGGCTGCATCGTCGCGGCGATCGTCGTCTCGCTGCTCGTGCTGCGCACGCCGGGCGGGCCACGTCCCGCCGAGGCCACCGTGCGCGCTCCGGCGCACGAGGCCGAGCGCGAGCCGCAGCCGGCGTGAGCGCCGGCTCCGCCGCCGCCACAGCCACCGCCGTCACTCCCCGCAAGTCCGCGGACGACCGGCGCCGCTGGATCACGCTCGGCGTCGTCTGCCTCGGGCAGCTGATGATCGTGCTCGACTCGACGATCGTGAACGTCGCGCTGCCGGCGATCCAGCACGATCTCGGCTTCACGCAGGCGAACCTCACGTGGGTCGTCAACGCCTACCTGATCGCGTTTGGCAGCTTCCTGATGCTCGGCGGGCGACTCGGCGACCTCGCCGGGCGGCGTCGGGCCTTCCTCGGCGGGCTCGCGCTGTTCGTCGCTGCCTCGGCCCTCTGCGGGCTCGCCGGCGACGCGACCGTGCTCGTCGCCGCGCGCTTCGTCCAGGGACTCGGCGGCGCGATCGCCTCCGCGGCGATCCTCGCGATCGTCGTGACCGAGTTTCCGCACCCCGACGGGCGTGCGAAGGCGATGAGCTTCTACACGTTCGTCTCCGTCGGCGGCGCCTCGATCGGCCTGATCCTCGGCGGCGTCGTGACGCAGGCGCTCGACTGGCACTGGATCTTCTTCATCAACCTGCCGATCGGGCTCGCGACGCTGGCGCTCGGCGCCTGGCTGCTCGTCGAGCACGAGGCGATCGGGCTGGACCGCAGCGTCGACGTGCTCGGCTCGATCCTCGTGACGGCCGGGACGATGCTCGGGGTCTACGCGATCGTGACCTCGACCGGCCACGGCTGGGGCTCGCCGCACACGCTCGGCTACGGCGGCGCCGGCGTCGCGCTGCTCGCTGCCTTCCTCGTGCTCGAAGCGCGAATCGCGAATCCGATCATGCCGTTGCGGATCCTGCGGCTGCCGGGCCTCGTCGCCTCGCGTGCCGTCTGCGGGCTGCTCGTGACGGGCGAGCACGCTGCCTTCTTCTTCGGCGCGCTGTACTTCGAGCACGTGCTCGGCTACAGCGCACTGCAGACCGGCCTCGCGTTCCTGCCGCAGACGCTCACCGTTGCCGTCCTCTCGCTCGGCACCACGACGCGGCTGATGCGGCGCTTCGGCGCGGTGCGAACGGTCATCCCCGGGCTCCTGCCGATGGCCGCCGGGCTGCTGCTGCTCGCAAGCGCCGGCGAGCACGCCGCCTTCTTCCCGACGATCCTCTGTGCGTTCCTGCTGATCGGGCTGAGCGCCGGCACCTCGTTCATGCCCTTGCTCGCGATCGCCATGGCCAGCGCGCCGGCGCGCGACGCGGGCCTCGTCTCCGGGATCGCAAACGTCTCGATGCAGCTGGCCGTCGCCGTCGGGCTTGCGCTCCTGAGCGTGCTCGCAAGCCACCGCACCGCAACGCTCGTCGCGCACGGCGACCCCACTCGCGCCGCGCTCACGGGCGGCTACCAGCTCGCCTTCCTCGCTGGGGCGGGCTTTGTCGCCGCTGCGATCCTCGTAGCGCTGCTGGCATTGCGCCATCGAACCTCGCAACTAGCCCCACAGGGACACGGCAGCGCCTAGCGTCTCCAGGTTGACGGAGGACCTTCGCCTTCCATGCGCAGCTTGATCTGCCAGTGCCAGCCGTCTTCACGACCAGTTTGCGGCGTGTTCTTCGAGACCGCGACCACGTAGGCGGCGAGTTCTTCGAATTCGCGACGCGAGAGGACGTCTCTCCACACCGGCATGCCCGGTTCGCCCTCGGCGATCGCGTGGCGCGCGAGCTGGCTGTTTATCGGGCCGGCCAGATCGAGGTTGAAGCGCCGGCCGTGTGCGCCGGCGTCGGCGAGCGTGTGGCATCCAGCACAGGTTTCGCGGAAGCGCGCCCGCGCATAGGCCCAGCGGTCGTTCGAGACCTGCGTCACCTTCACGACCGGTGATCTCTTCGCGCTGCTCGACCCGTCGCCGCTGCCACATCCGGCCGCGAACGAGATGGCAGCCGCCAGCATCCCTGCGACGAGCAGGTGCGCACCGCGCCGCCACAGGCGTAGCCGGCCCTCGACCTGGTCCCCCATCACTCCCCCTTCGTCTCCGACTCGATCCCCCACATCGTCGGGCTTGCTCCGAGTCTAGCTTTTCGACGAGCTGGCGTCGGCGCTTCGATCGGTCACGCGCCGTCGCTCGGCACGCCGCTGACGCCGCGCAGCCTTCGGTCGCATGCGTACAGCACCAGAAGCTAGACTGCCCCTCCTGCGATTCAGCATGTAGGAGGGGGAAGGGTGAGGGGGAAGCTCATTGTGATCGCCAGCATCGCGCTGGCGCTCGCTCCGGCGGGATGCGGGGGAAAGGAAGCCGGCGCGGTTGCGCTGACGAAGCACGCGAACGCGATCTGCACGCAGCGCGCGCTGGCAATCAGAGCTGCGGCCAGGCACGAGAGAAACGCAGCCGTGATAGCGCAGCGCTCGCTCGCAGCGCTGGAAAGAGGCGTGCTTGCGCTTGCCGCGCTGACCCCGCCAGCCAAGCTCGAACGAGCGTATGGCATCTTCGTCGCCGAGGAGAGCGAACAAATCGACCGCATACGCGCCGCGCTCACTGGCAGACAGCTGCCACACAGCGGCAGAAGAGATCAGAGAACGTGGCTGCAGTACCACGCTGCGTCCGGCAGCAAGCTCGGCTTCTCCGTCTGCATCGGCGCCGGCGGCCTGCCGATATTCAAGTAGCGGCCGGGCGGCCGGCGCCCACGGACGGCGCGCCGGCCGCGAAGCGCGAACGAGAGATGCCGACGCGCTTGGAGAACGGGCCGTCGAAGACACCGCTCGCGTTGAAGCGCGCGTGGGCGGCCTGCCAGTCGTCGTAGCGCGGGTACATCTCGCGCAGCAGGTCGTGGCTGCCCGTGAGCGTGTTGACCTGTCCCCAGTGCGGCCGTCCCTCGAGCGCGTAGAGCTGCTCCTCGTAGTCGGCGAGCAGCTCGACGCCGCCCTCCGTGTGGGTGAGCTGGATCAGCTCGATCATCATCGTCTCGCGGCCGTGCATCATCGACAGGAAGGCCGGCGACTCGTGCACGAAACGCAGTGCGATCGCCGAGGTCTGGAAGACGTTCCCGATCTCGCGATGGCGCGCTGCGACCTCGAAGACCCGCTCGACCGCCTCGACGTGCGTGCCGCGCCCGTCGAGGGGGACGCCGATCTCCGCCGAGATGGCGCGCAGCAGGTTCGCGTTGCCGATGTTCAGGACCTTGTAGCTGACGTTCTCGAAGTCACGGCGAGCGATCGCGGACATCTGCGTGTCGATCATCCGCGGCGAGATGCCCGGCCACAGGCCGACGACGAGGTTGAGGATCGCCGACGTCAAGGGAAATGCCGACGCCAGCTCGACGAGCCAGCTGCGCGAGCGCTTCGCGCCGGTCCGGTCGCACGCAACCGGGTCGCGCGTCGTCACGAGCGCGCGGTGCTCGTCCCCGTGCGTCGCGTACGGGTTCACGAGCACCTCGTAGTGGCGATGCTCGCGCAGCACCTCACCGGCCAGCAGATCAGCCTTGACCTTGTCCCATGTGCTGAGCGTGCGCACCTCGCGCAGGCAGTACGCCTCGACGACCTCGATCGTCGCCGCGTAGACGATCCCCATGCAGCCGACGCCGACGAGCACCGCGTGGAACGTGTCGTCGTCCTGCACGAGCGCGCGATCGGGATGCGCGGCGGCGAAGGCAGCGGGATCGGTCGGGCCGGCGGACGGCTCGACGCGGTAGACCACGCCGCCGCTCGCGACGAGGTCGAGCGAGCGGACCATGTCGGGGAACGGGCCGAACGCGATGCCGCTGCCGTGCGTCGAGGTCGAGATCACGCCCGCGAGCGTCTGCCCGTCGTAGCCGCCCATGTTCGACAGCGCGAGCCCGCGCTCGCGCAGCTGCGGGTTGAGGTCGTGGAGGCGGATGCCGGCCTCGGTCCAGACGAGCTTCGAGCCGTCGATGCCGTCGCGCAGCAGCGGCGGCGGCCCGGCGGGGAAGCGGTTCAAGCCGTGCGTCTCGACGAGGAAGCCGCGCGTGAGCGCTGCATCCGACCAGGCGTGACCGGACCCGACCGCGCGCACCGTCGTGCCGTCGCGCTCGGCCAGCTGCACGATCTCGACGAGCTCGTCGAGCGTCGTCGGCTTGTAGGTGCGCAGCGGGTCGATCCCCTGGGTGCCCGCTGCATTGCGCCACGCGGTGCGACGGCTCATGCGCGCCCGCAGGCTCATGCAGCCGGCTCCGCTCGGCGTGCCGCGCCGATCTCGGTGCGCGTTTCGATCAGTCGCTCGACGCCGCGCTCGGCGAGCGCCGCGATCGTCTTCGACGGGTTGACGCCGAGCGCCGTCGGCACGATCGCGCCGTCGAGCACGTAGAGGCCCTCGTAGCCGTGGACCTTGCCTCCGTCGTCGACGACGCCGTCGGCTGGGTCGTCCGCCATCGGGCAGCCGCCGAGCGGATGCACGGTGATGTCCTTCGACAGCGGCCCCGGGTCGAGCGCGAAGAAGGGCGTCGCATCGACTGCCGTCGCGAGCCGCTCGGTGACGGCCTTCATGTCGCCGAACAGCCGCGCGCTGCCCTTGTTGCTCCACTGGATGTCGAAGCGCCGCAGCAGCGGCGTGAGCCGCATCCGCCCGTCGGCCGCGTCGCGCCCGATGAAGAGGAAGACGAGCGAGTCGGCGATCGGGCGCTGAGGCCGGCGTGGAGCGCTGCGCGGCGTCACGCGCTGGACGCCGAAGCCGAGTCGCGCGGCAAGGCGCTTGACGCGCAGCAGCATCCGCTGAAGCCAGCGGGTCGCGAGGTCGATGTCGCGCACGAGCTCGAGCAGCCCACCGAAGCTCGTCGGCAGGCCGCCGTCGGCCAGGATGAAGCCGTGCTCGTCGCTGAAGTCGAGCTTGCTCGTCATCACCGGGCCGTAGTCGGTGTGAGCGCCGGCGACGTCTGGCGCGCGCGGGTCGAAGGCGGCACCGAGCGCATCGCCGTCGCCGGAGAAGCGGCTGCCGAGCGTGCGTGAGAGATGCCGCAGGCGCCGGCGGTTCTCGAGCAGCAGCCGCGTCGTGCCGAGCGTGCCGGCGGCGAGCACGACGACCGGCGCCTCGATCGCCCCGTCCTCGCCTTCGCCGAGGTTGTCGAACGAGACGCGCCACTGCCCGCCTGGCGTGCTCGGCGGGTCGAGCCGTGTCACGTCGTGGAGGGGGCGAACGTCCGCGCCGTGCGCCTCCGCGCGCGCGATGTAGGTGATGTCGACCGTGTTCTTCGCGAGCCGCGGGCAGCCGATGTCGCAGCGGCCGAGGTTCGCGCAGCCCTGCTGCTCGACGCCGCTGAACGGGTTGCGGCGCGGTTCGCCGAAATGGACGGCGATCGGCAGCGGTTCGGCCTGCTTGCCGAGGCGTGCCCCGGCTGCCGCGAACGCGCGGACCTTCGGCAATGGCGGATCGAGCGGCGTTGCACGCGGTTCGAGCGCCTCTTCCGTGCGCTCGTAGTAAGGGTCGAGCGCCTCGCGGCTGACGCCCGCCGGCCAGCCGGCTGCGAAGACGTCCGTCGCCGCACGCAGCTGCACGTTCGCGTAGATCAGCGATCCCCCGCCGACGCCGGCTGCCGTCAGCACCGAGAGGTCCTTCATCAGGTGCAGGTCGAACATCCCACCCGGATTGAGCGTGCGGTGGAAGAAGGCGCCCGGTGCGTCCTGCGGACGGCTCGGGAAGTCGTCCGCACCGAAGCGCTGACCGCGCTCCAGCACGCAGACGCGCCAGCCGGCCTCGGCGAGGCGACAGGCGCTCACGCCGCCCCCGAAGCCGGACCCGACGACGATCGCGTCGTAGGTGCGTTCCACGAGATCGGACGCTACCAGTGAAGATGCTTTGCCGTAAAGTGCCGGACCGGGATTCGGGGCAACGAGCGGAGGGTGCGCATGGGTGATCCGGGGACGCTGCTCGCACGGCACCAGCCAGTGCTGCGCTACGACTCGCAGGAGATGTACTTCGCCGACTCGGCAGCCGAGTGGACGGACGACTCCGTGCAGGTGCTGCAGCGTGCGGACGGCACGACGATCGCCGCCGCACCGCCGGCCGGGCCGCTCGCGCTCGGGTTCCTCGGGCCGGCGACCTACGCCGACGGCGAGCCGGCAGCCGCCGGCGACTGCATCAGCCGTCCGCCGCACGACTATGTGGCAGCGGCGCGCCGATTGCACCTGAACCCGGCCTATCGCAACCGGATGCACGGCCGCTGGGCGACCGGCGGCGACGGACGGATCTGGCTCCAGTACTGGTTCTGGTACTTCTACAACGACTACAACCTGATCGGCCATTTCCTCAAGGCAGGGCTGCACGAGGGCGATTGGGAGATGGTGCAGCTGCGACTCGATGCAGCAGGCGAGACGCCCGAGCTTGCCGTCTACGCACAGCACACGCACGCCGAAGCCCGGCCGTGGGCGAAGGTCGAGCGGGTCGGCGATCGTCCCGTCGTCTACCCAGCGCGCGGGTCGCACGCGTCGTACTTCACCGCCGACGACTTCCACTGGACCGGGAACTGGTTCGATCACGCTGATGGCAAGGGCGCCTCGCCAACGATCGCACTCGACGTCGTCGAGGACGGCGATCCGGCGTATGCCTGGATGCGCTGGCCGGGCTGTTGGGGCGACACGAAGCCGACCGACCTCTCGCCACTTCCGCACGACCCGCTCGATTCGTTCAGCCCGCGCAGCCCCGGGCACCATCCGCAGTGGGACGATCCGCACACGCTGCTTGTCAAGGCAAGGGACTTCGCCCGCTTCGAGCTTGCGCCCGCGCCGACGCCACCGCCCGCGCCGCAGGTTGTGCTCACGCGCGCGGGCACGGTCCTGCGGATCGCCTACGCCTGCCCCGGCTGGCCCGCCGGCAGCACGCCCGCCGGGCTCGTCGTGACGCTCAACTCGCCCGAGGATCCGCTCCCGCCGATCGCCCATCGCGTGGAGATCGCGACGCCGAGCGGCAGCGTCGACGTCGCGGCCGACCTGCAGCCGGAGTGGAGCTGCACGGCGGCGGTGAGCGTCGTCGACAGCGCGGGGATCGCGTCGGCGGCGACGCAGGCTGTGCTGCCGGCTGCGACCTAGGCGGATTCGATGGCGTAGAGCGGCCGGCGGTCCTGCCAGCGCTCGACTTGCTCGAGCTGGCCGGCGAGCGCGATCAGGCGTGGCTCGCTGTTGGCCGGGCCGAGCAGCTGCGCACCGACGGGCAAGCCGTCGGACGTGAGCCCGGCGGGGACGTTGACGCCGGGCCAGCCGAGCACGTTCCAGGTCCATGTGTACGGGCAGGCGGCGACCATCACCTTGTCGGTCGCCCAGTCCCCGAGCCCGTCGATCGCGCCGATCGGGCGGGGCGGCTGCGCGGTCGTCGGCATCAGCACGACGTCGAAGCGCTCGAAGATCCGCGCGACGCGGGCGCGCACCGGGCGCTCGAGTGCGCGGGCTGCGCCGACAAGCGGGCCGAGGATCCGCCCGAGGCGGATCGTGCCGTGCGTGCGCGGGTCGAGACGCGACGGGTCGGGCACGTGGCCGCTGACCCAGTCATGCACGCCGTGCGTCGAGCGCGGCATGAAGCTCGCACCGATCGCTCCATAGCTCGGGTCAGCCAGCTCGACGTCGTGACCGAGCTGCTCGAGCGTCTCCGCAAGCCGCTCCACGGGCGCGCGCACTGCCGGGTCGAGCTGCGACGGAGCGAGGCTCCAAGGGATCCGCAGCGAGAGCGCGATCCGCAGGCGGCCCGGCTCGCGGCGCGCGGCCTGCGCGTAGGGCTCAGGCGGCGGTGGCGGGCAGTCGCGATCGTCGCGGTGGTTGCCGCTCAGCACGTCGAGCAGCAGTGCTGCATCGTCGACGCTGCGCGCGAGCGGGCCGATGCACGCGAGACCGTGGAAGGCGTCGACGTGCGGCCAGGTCGAGACGCGGCCGCGCTGCGGCTTGATGCCGACGAGGTGCGTCCAGGCGGCGGGGATCCGCACCGAACCGGCGCCGTCGGAGCCGACCGCTGCAGGGATCAGCCCTGCCGCGACGGCAGCTGCAGAGCCGCCCGAGGAGCCGCCCGGGGTGTGGTGCAGCGACCACGGGTTGCGCGTCGCACCGAACGCCGGGCCCTCGGTGAAGGGCCACTGGCCTACCTCGGGCGCCGTCGTCTTGCCGACGATCACGGCGCCGGCGGCGCGCAGGCGGCGCGCGACCTCGCCGTCGGCGGCGCGTGGCGCGAAGTCGCCTGCGCAGCCGAACTCGGTCGTCTCGCCGGCCACGTGCATGTCGTCCTTGACGGCGATCGGGACGCCGAGCAGCGGCAGCAGCTCACCGCCGTTGGCGTGTGCGCGCAGACGGTCGGCTGCGTCTGCCTCGGCGCGCGCTTGCTCGTGGCGGATGCAGCGAAAGGCGTTGAGATCCGGCTGCGATGCGTCGATGCGCGCGAGCGCCGCGTCGACGAGCTCGCGCGAGGAGACGTCGCCGGACGCGACGAGCGTGGCCTGCATGTCGAGGCCGGCGAAGGCGAGCGCGTTGGCGGGCACGCCCGTCGTGGCGGCGGCGGCTGGCTCGATCGTGTCCATCTGCGCTCCTCCCGTGCTCGTTTCGTGGCGGCCGTGTCTGCTGGTGCGCCCTTGCTTGGCGCTGCTCTCGGTCGTTCGAACGAACGATACGGGATCGCGGGTATGCTTCGCCACCCTTGAACGTGCCTTCCCCTCCCACCGGCACTTCGCCCCCGGCCGGCGCTGCGAGCGACACGCGCGCGCGGATCCTGCATGCGACGCTGCGCGTGATCGCCGAAGGCGGGATCGCCGCCGTCTCGAACCGCCGCGTCGCCTCCGAGGCCGGTGTCGCGCTCGGGTCGCTGACGTACCACTTCCCCAGCCAGACGGCGCTCCTGCGCGACAGCCTGCTGCTGTACGTCGAGGAGGAGGTCGCCCGGCTGGAGGCGCTCGCGAGCGAGCTGCGGCGCGCGGGTGCCGAGGTCGGTGCGGAGCAGGCAGCAGCCGCGGTCGAGCGGATCGTCGCCGGCGGCGCCGGGCGTCCCGAGGAGGTCGCCGAGCTGGAGCTGCACCTGCACGCGGCGCGCGACCCGGCGCTGCACTCCGCGTCGCAGCGCTGCTTCGCCGCCTACGAGGACTTCGCCGCCGCCGCACTCGAGGCACTCGACGTCCCCGAACCGGCCCGCCACGCCCGCACCGTCGTCGCCCTGATGTGTGGCCTCGGCGTCCGCCGCCTCGGCACCGGCGAGAGCCACGCGGCCGGCACCGCCGACGCGTTGCTGACCGTCGTGCGCGGCGCGCGCGCCTGACTCGCCACGACGCGTCCTCTGCTGCTGCACCAATTGAAGCTGTAGACGCACCGCCTACCCTTGTAAGTGAGTGCGCTCCCTCAAATCCACAGGTGGGAGTGGCGCGTCGATCGCGCGCGACGCAGACGAGATCGTGCGCCGAGAACTCGGACGAGCCACGACGGAGGACTCCGCGGACACGATGCTCGAGCGGCATGGCCTCGACGCGACGACCGTCGAGGAATTCGAGGCCGAGCACGGCCCGATCGCGGCCGCTGACGGCGAAGGATAGGCGCCGCGCAAATCGCGTTCGGCGTCGCCGCTCCGTCCGAGTCCCGTGCGTCAATGGGCTGTCGTGTGGATGACGTGCTGAAGGAGATCGTTCGCTGATGATGCCGGTGCTGGCAGTGCTCGTGATTGTGCTTGGTGGTGCGCTTGCCGTGGTTGCGCGGGCGCTGCTCGCTGCCCGTGGCGCGGAGGCGGGTGCACGGGCCGAGGCGCAGGCGGCGCGGGCCGAGCTGGCGCAGACGCGTGAGCACCATGCGGAGCTGCGCGATCAGCAGGAGGCTGCGCATGGCCGCCAGCTCGCCGAGCTCGAGCGCGCTACTGCGGAGAAGATCACGCTGCTGTCGGGCAACCGCGAGGACTTCTCGAAGGAGATGAAGGCGATCACCTCCTCGGTCCTCAAGGACGCGACCGAGCAGGTGGCGAAGGCCGCAGCTGCAGCGCGCACGGCCGACGTCGAGCGCTCCAGCGGCGAGATGCGCGCGCGGGCGGCCGAGATCAAGCAGGTCGTCGCGCCGATCACCGAGCACCTGAAGAAGGTCCAGACGCAGGTCGAGACGCTCGAACGCGACCGCAAGGAGACGCAGGGCACGGTTCGCCAGCTGTTCGAGACGGTCACATCCGAGGTCGGGAAGCTGCGGCTGGAGACGGGCACGCTCGTCAGCGCGCTCAAGCGCCCGCAGGTGCGTGGCTCGTGGGGCGAGATCCAGCTGCGCAACGTCGCGCGGATCGCCGGCATGACCGACCACGTCGACTTCCACGACCAGCGCACGATCGACGGCGGCGACGACGGCAAGCTGCGCCCCGACATGACGGTCCACCTGCCGACCGGCCGCGATGTGGTCGTCGACTCGAAGGTCCCACTCGACGCGTACCTCGCCTCGCTGGAGGCCCGCGACGATGCCGCCCGCGAGATCGAGCTCGACCGCCACGCGATGCAGCTGCGCACCCACCTCGACAAGCTCGCCGCGAAGGCCTACCACGCGAAGCTCGAGCGCTCGGCCGAGTTCGTCGTCTGCTTCATCCCGAACGAGGCCTGCTACGTCGCAGCGCTCGATCGCGACCCGCGGCTGCTGGAGCACGGAGCCGAGAAGGGCGTCCTGATCGCGACGCCGACGACGCTGCTCGCGCTGCTGCACGCGACGCACTACGGCTGGCGCCAGGCGGAGATCGAGGAATCGGCGCTGGAGATCGCGGCGGCCGGCAAGGAACTGCACAAGCGTTGCGCGCGCTTCCTCGACTCGTTCAGCAAGCTCGGCCGCCAGCTCGAATCGGCGACCGGCTCCTACAACGAGGCGGTCGGCTCGCTCGAAGCGCGGGTGTTGCCGCAGTTGCGTCGCTTCGAGCAGTTCCAGTCCTCCTCCGACCGCGAGCTGTCGTCCCCGAAGCCGATCGACACCGCCCCCCGTGCAATCACTGCCGTCGAACTGGACGCTGCAGAGCACGAGGACGACGTGGTCGTCGCGCGGCTGCCGAACAGCGCCGCGGCGTCATAGCGCTGCGGCGTCGTAGGCGCCACGGCGACTGCGGCGCGCTTTCATTCGACGACTCCCGCTTGCGAGAAGACCTGGTGCGCGACGGTAATGCCGGATAGCTCACACCGGACCGTCGAGCCACAGTACATAGCGGAGGTTCCGGTCACTGATTGCCTGGAGAAGATCAGGCGACGGACTCGGGTTGGCGACAATGACCTCGGCGGTAGGACTTAGCGTGTCCAAGATTTCATCGATCTCCGGGCGGTCAGACGCCCAATACGAGACACCAATGAGAATGACTCGCTTCAGCCGCCGGCCCGTCGAAGCGAACCAGTCGAAACCTGGCCCAACCCACTGAAAATTACGAATACTAGAAACCTGGAGAGGCGCCACAAGCTCGGGCCCAAGCCGCGGGACTAGAAGCGCCTCACGAGAGAGCCGCCGGAGCGGCATATCATTGTTGCGAGTAAACGCCTTTACCGGATAACTAATCATATGAGCGGGAAGCGAAATACCCCCTCCGAAGTACTCGAAGTCGACCGAGCCGTGTGGCTTGACAATGAGACCGCCACCGCTCTCTCCCCCAACGAGGCGTCGGTACCGTATGCCGGCAGCGTCAAGAGCACTCTCAAGCACTAGGTCATAGTTAAAAGAGACGCCCCCTACTATCTTATCTTTGTTACTCGCAAAGTACTCAACCCAACGCCAGCTGGAAATATCAACGGCGTCGACCTCCCGCTGGAAGGCGGAGTAGGCCAGCGCTAGGAAGTGACGTAGTTCACAGTCGAGCTCGATGGAATTGTCACTTCGCCCCTTGGCCGCCACTGTGTCAATGATGTCAAAGTGGCTGAGACCAGGATCGCCTGCCTGGGCCTCTATGACCTCGGCGTCAAAGAGAGGAAGATTTCTACGGAGCAACGTCGCCACATCTCCGGGCGTGGGCACCGCCCAGTCCAACGGAGCAGAAGTGTTCCACGGCCCGAGGATCGGGTGACCCGTGCAGAGATCCAACGTCAGGCCGTTTCCAACGACGAGAGCGGTATCAGGAGAACGGACTGGGATCGGCTCAGCTTAGCGCCTTTTACCTGAAGTCGGTGTCATGAGTTAGCAAAGCGAAGTGACTCACCTCGCGGGAGCGAACTTGGCAGACAGCGAAACGACCTCATAAGTCGCGTCGCCATCTTTGTTCCGCATAACCCGCATCCTCGGGGTAGTCATCCCCCCATGAGGAGGGTCTTTGACACGCGCCGGGGGAGCGGGTCCCGCGGGCACCGTACCGTCGGAGCGGATGTCGATGTTCCCCCGCGCCCCCGCTGCCCGCCGTGCCTGCCTTGTCGTGCCGGGATCGGCGCCGGAGAAGCTTGCGAAGGCGCCGGGGCTCGGTGCCGATGAGATCGTCATCGACCTCGAAGACGCCGTGGCCGCCGGGGCGAAGGACGCGGCGCGCGCGGCCGTGGTCGAAGCCCTGGGATCGCTCGACTGGGGCGGGACGACCGTCAGCGTCCGCGTGAATGCGCCGCGCACGCCGTGGTGCCATGCCGACCTCGTTGCGCTGGCCGGTGCGAGCGCGGCGGCGCGCTCCGTGGTGGTGCCGAAGGTCGAGAGCGCGGGCGACGTTGCGTTCGTCGAGCGGCTGCTCGACGGGGCCGAGACCGCCGCCGGCCGGGCTGTGCCGCTGCGCGTGCAGGCGCTGATCGAGACCGCCGCCGGTCTCGCGAACGTGCACGCGGTCGCGGGCGCTTCGCCGCGACTGGAAGCGATGATCGTCGGCTACGCGGACCTCGCCGCCTCGCTCGGGCGCAGCGCCCAGGGGGCCGCCGATCCGGCGAGCTGGGATCCCGCGCGCGAGGCGGTGCTCGTCGCCGCGCGCGCACACGGACTGCTCGCGATCGACGGGCCGTTCCTCGGGCTGCGGCCCGACGACGCATTCGAGACTGCCGCGCGGCGCGCAAGCGATGCGGGCTTCGACGGCAAGTGGGCGATCCATCCGTCGCAGGTCGCGCCTCTCATCGCGTGCTTCACGCCGGATGACGCAGCGGTCACGCACGCGCGCGCAGTGATCGAGGCGCTCGCGACGGCGGAGCGCGAAGGCGGGCAGGGCGCGGTGGCGCTTGACGGACAGATGCTGGACGAGGCGGTCCGGGTTGCTGCGCTGCGTGTGCTCGCGCGCGCCGAGGCCGGCGACAGCCGCGACGACGACGCGAGCGGAACGGAATCACCCGCGGGAGCCGGCGCGTGAGAGCCGACCTGCTCAGCGACTCGGCCATGCTCGACGTAGCTGGCCCCTACTTCGACGACCTCCACGTCGGCCAGCTCGCCGACGAGGCGCCCGGCGTCACGCTGACCTCCGGCCTCGCCGCCGCGCATCAAGCGATCCTCGGCGGGCGGCTGCGACTCGCGCTCGACGTCGAGCTGTGCCGCGAGGTGACGGGCGCGGACGCGCCGCTTGCCCACCCTGCGCTCGTCTGCGACATCGCGATCGGCCAGTCGACGCTGCTGACGCAGCGCGTGATCGCGAACCTCTTCTACCGCGGCCTCGTGCTGCGGCGCGCGCCGCTGCTCGGCGACACGCTGCGGACCACGACCGAGGTCGTCGCGCTGCGCCAGACGAGCGCGAAGCCAGGGCGCCCGGCGACCGGCTTGGCGGTCCTGCGGATCCGCACCGTCGACCAGGACGAGCGCCCGGTGCTCGACTTCCACCGCTGCGCGATGCTGCCGCTGCGCGACCCCGAGGGCGAGACGGGACACGCCGACGACCTGGCGAGCATCGGTGCGAGCGAGCCGGCCGCGGGCGCGCACGAGGCCGACGCACTCGCCGCGCCCGTCGCCAACTGGCGACTCGACGCCTTCCGCACCGCAGTCCCCGGCCCCCACCTCGCCGACCTCACGCCCGGCGCGACCTGGCGGATCGCCGGTGGCGACGTCGTCAGCTCGGCGCCCGAGCTCGCGCGCCTCTCGCTCAACATCGCCGCCGCCCACCACGACGCGGGCGCGAATGCGAGCGGCCGCCGGCTCGTCTATGGCGGCCACACGATCGGGCTCGCTGCCGCGCAGGCGACGCGCGCGCTCCCGAGCCTCGTGACGATCGTCGCCTGGCACGGCTGCGACCACCTCGGACCGGTCTTCGAAGGCGACACGCTCACGAGCACGCTGGAGCTGGAGCGGATCGAGCCGCTCGCGTCCGGCGGCGGGCTCGTCCACCTGCGCTCGCGCGTGCAGGCACGGCGCGAGGACGGCAGCGACGGTGGTGCGGTGCTCGACTGGCGCTTCGTCGCGGTGGTGGCGTGAGCACGCCAGACGGGATCCTGTCCGGCCTGCGCGTCGTCGAGGGCTCGGCGTTCGTCGCCGCGCCGCTCGGCGGGATGACGCTCGCGCAGCTCGGCGCCGACGTGATCCGCTTCGACCAGATCGGCGGCGGACTCGACCACGGCCGCTGGCCGCTTGGCGACCGACGGCCAGAGCCTCTTCTGGGCCGGGCTCAACAAGGGCAAGCGCTCGATCCAGCTCGACCTGCAGTCCGGCGCGGGCCGCGAGCTGGCGACGGCGCTGATCGCCGCGCCGGGCGAGGACGCCGGCCTCTTCCTGACGAACTTCCCTGCCCGCGGCTGGCTCGACTCACGAGCGACTCACAGAGCCGCCGCAACGACCTGATCATGGTCGCGCTCGACCGGCAACCCGGACGGCACCAGCGAGGTCGACTACACCGTCAACCCGGCGACCGGCTTCCCCTGGGCGACCGGCCCGCGCAACCTCGCCGAGCCGCTCAACAGCGTGCTGCCGGCATGGGATGTCGCGATGGGCACGCTCGCCGCCGTCGGCCTGCTCGCCGCCGAGCGCCGCCGCACGCGCACCGGCGAAGGAACGCTCGTGAAGCTCGCGCTCTCCGACGTCGCGTTCGCGATGGTCGGCAACCTCGGCCGGATCGCCGAGGCGCAGCTCGGCGGGCACGACCAGCCGAAGGACGGCAACTACCTCTACGGCGCGTTCGGCCACGACTTCGAGACGCGCGACGAGCCGGCGCGTGATGGTCGTCGCGCTGACCGCGCGCCAGTGGGGCGCGCTGCGCGACGCGACGGCGATCGGCGAGGCGTGCGAGCGAATCGAGCAGGTGACCGGCCACGACCTCGCGACCGAGACCGGCCGCTACGAGGCGCGCGACCTGCTCGCCGCGCTGCTGCGGCCGTGGTTCGCCGCGCGCGACCTCGCGACGATTCGCGAGACGTTCGCCGGCACCGGCGTCTCGTGGGGTCCGTACCAGACGTTCCGCCAGCTGGTCGACGAGGACCCGCGCGCTCGACCGCGAACCCGATGTTCGAAGAGGTCGAGCACCCCGGCGTCGGCAGCTACCCGATGCCCGGCTCGCCGCTCGACTTCTCCTCGATGCCGAGGATCCCCGTCCGCCGCGCCCCCCAGCTCGGCGAGCACACCGAGGAGATCCTCGCCGACGTGCTCGGGCTGAGCGCGGGCGAGATCGGACGGCTGCACGACGCAGGGGTCGTCGCGAGCGCGAACGGGCTGCCGGCCGCCGTCTGAGCCGAGCTATTCGTCGTCCGCGAGACGCGGATGCCGACGGCGCAGGAAGTCGCCGAACAGCGGGGCGGTGTAGGCGTAGACGCCGTGATCGTCGCGATAGACGAGGTTGTCCTCGATCAAGCGGCGAAGGCTTTGTGAGATTGCCCCTGCGCTGCGGTGCTGCGCAGAATCGAGCGCACGCTTCTCGAATCGCTCACCACCCAGGCTCGCGGCGACACGCAGCGTCACCTGGTCAGCACGCCGGGCGTCGCGGTAGCGAGGCTCGAAGAACTCCGCGTCGAGCGTTTGCTGAATCAGCGTGCGATGCATCCTGTAGAGCTCGAGGTCGATCACGTCCCGATGCTCGATGTCCGCGAGATCCCAGAGCATCTCGCCAACCGACTGGATGAAGAACGGGTAGCCGTCGACATCACGAGCGATGGCTTCAGCCGCATCGTCGCTGAAGTTGATCTCACCAGAGTCATGTGCCGGCCTGACGAGCGCCAGGGCCGCGGCGCTGAGAACCGAGTCCGTGCGCTCGGCCGACAGATTCGCGATCTGCTCGCCCTTAAACAACCGCTCGGCGTTGCTCCGCGCGCCATGGATGTTGCCGACGAGCGGCGGGAGTCCGCAGAGGACGAGCATGACCGGCAGCGGATCGTCGTCGTCATCCTGCGCCGCGACGAGCGCCGACAGCAGCGCGCCGAGCGGGAACTGGCGCTTGCGCGGCGTGTCGTGGAGCGTGTGCGCCTCGTCGAAGAGGAGCGCGACCCCACGCCCTCGCGCGAGCTTCCCGACGTCCGTAAGCGCTACTCGCAGTCGATCTTCGAGGATCGAGGTAGGTGTTGTCTCGCCCCGCCCAAGCCTCACAGTCAGGCCGTCGCCGACATCGAGCGCAACCTGCTGGATCGCCTCGCGAGCGCCGTCCACGATTCGGTGCTTGAGCTTGGCGACGACGGAGAGCTGCTCTACCGCATCGCGCAGGTAGTCGGCTATCGCGACCGCGAACGCCTCTTCGCCGTCGAGACGGGCGCTGAGATCCCGGCGGACGACCACCCATCCCTCCCCCCGCGCCATGCGCTCGAACTCCTTGAGCAGCACCGTCTTGCCGACGCCACGCAGCCCAGTAATCCGCAGGTTCCCCCGCTTCTCGGGGTAGTCCTCGAGCAGCCGTGCGAACCGTTGCAGCTGTGCCTCGCGGCCTGCAAGATACGGCGGGCGGGTGCCCACTCCGGGCCTGTAGGGATTTTTCGCCACTGAGTGATCTTATCGAAAATCATCTCGGATTACGGTTCCCAGTAACATATTGTAATCCGCTATTACTTTCTGTGCCCTCCGCAGAGAGGCGCCGCGGTGCGTGCGATCGCACTAGAGTCCGCACACGATGCGCGCCGTTCAGATTGTCGACCTCACCGGGCCGGACTCCGCGCTGCGGCTGCGTGAGGATCTGCCGGAGCCGGAGGGGCCGCATCCGCTCGCGCCGGACGACTCGGTCGTCGTCGACGTGCATGTAGCGGGAGTGTCGTTCCCCGAGGTCTTGCAGACGCGCGGGGAGTACCAGTTCAAGGCGCCGCTGCCGTTCGTTCCCGGCAGCGAGGTCGGTGGGATCGTGCGCAGTGCGCCGGCCGGCTCGCACGTGCAGGCGGGCGACCGCGTAGCTGCGTTCTGCTTCCTCGGCGGCTGGGCGGAGGTCGCGGTCGCGCCCGCGTACTTCTGCGCGAAGCTGCCCGACACGCTCGACTTCGCGCAGGGCGCCGCGCTGATCCTCAACTACCACACAGCGTTCTTCTCGCTGAGCACGCGCGGACGGCTGCGAGCCGACGAGACCGTGCTCGTCCATGGAGCGGCCGGCGGCGTCGGCACCGCAGCGCTGCAGGTCGCGAAAGGACTCGGCGCGCGCACGATCGCCGTCGTCTCGACCGACGAGAAGGAGCAGGTCGCACGCGCGGCCGGCGCCGACGAGGTCGTCCGCTCCGACGGCGCCTGGAAGGACGAGGTGAAGGCCCTCGGCGGCGCCGACCTCGTGCTCGACCCGGTCGGCGGCGACCGCTTCACCGACACCATCCGCTCGCTGCGCGAGGGTGGCCGCGTCGTCGTCGTCGGCTTCACCGGCGGCTCGATCCCAGAGGTCAAGGTCAACCGGCTGCTGCTCGGCAACACCGAGGTGATCGGCGCCGGCTGGGGCGCCTACGCGATGAGCAAGCCGGACTTCACGCGCGAGGTCAGCACGCAGGTCGACGGCCTGATCGCCGCAGGCTTCGTGAACCCCCCGATCGGCCAACGTTTCCCGCTCGAACGCGCCGCCGAGGCGCTGCACTGCATCGATGAGCGCCGCGCGACCGGCAAGGTCGTGCTGGACGTGCGCGAGCGCTGAGCGCAGCCGCGCGCGCGGCGCTACGCTGCGCTGCGACACGGGCGCCACACGGGGAGCACTGCGATGGACCTGACCTTCACCGAGCAGGAGACCGCCTTCCGCGACGAGCTGCGCGCGTGGTTCGCCGCGAACGAGCCCGGCGAGGAGCCGGCCGGCGACGAGGACGGCCACTACGCCTGGCGCCGCGACTATCAGCGGCGGCTGGCCGAGGGTGGCTGGGCAGCCGTCCACTGGCCGCCGGAGTACGGCGGGCGTGGTGCGACGCTGACGCAGTCCGCGATCTTCTACGAGGAGCTCGCGCGTGCCGACGCGCCGCTGCCGGCCAACGTCCTCGGCCTGCTGCTCGCCGGCCCCACGATCATGCTGTGGGGCAGCGACGAGCAGAAGGAGCGCTACCTCGGCCCGATCCTCACCGCCGAGGAGATCTGGTGCCAGGGCTTCAGCGAGCCCGATGCCGGCTCCGACCTCGCCGCGCTGAAGACGCGCGCCGTGAAGGACGGCGACGAGTGGGTCATCACCGGCCAGAAGGTCTGGACGAGCGGGGCGCAGTACTCGAAGTGGTGCATGCTCGTCGCGCGCACCGACGCGGAGGCGCCGAAGAAGCACCAGGGCCTGACGTACTTCCTGATGGACATGGAGCAGCCGGGCGTGCAGGTCGTGCCGCTGCGCCAGATCACCGGCGAGGCGGAGTTCAACGAGCTGTTCATCGACGGTGCGCGCGTGCCGGACTCAAACGTCCTCGGCGGCGTCGGCAACGGCTGGAAGGTCGCGCTCACGACGTTGATGAACGAGCGCGCCGGGCTCGCCTTCTTCCTGCAGGTGCGGCTGCGCCAGCTGCTCGACCAGCTGATCGCCGAGGCCGGCACGCGCGGGCTGCTCGATGACCCGGTCGTCGCCGACAAGCTCGGCGCACTCCACCTGAAGGCGGAGATCCTGCGCCTCACCGCCTACCGCGGCCTGACCGCGATCGAGACGTACGGCCAGCCCGGCCCCGAGGGCTCGCTGACGAAGTGGATGTGGTCGGACACGAACCAGCAGCTGACGCAGTTCGCCGCCGACCTGCTCGGGCCGAGCGCGCTGCGCAGCGGCGACAAGTGGGCCTACGAGCTGCTGCGCGCACGCGGCAACACGATCGAGGGCGGCACGACCGAGGTCTTGAAGAACATCGTCGCCGAGCGCGTGCTCGGCCTGCCGAGGATGCGCTGATGCATTTCGACCTGACGCAGGACCAGAAGGACATCCGCGCTGTAGCGCAAGAGCTGCTCGCAGCGCGCTCGCCGATGGCGAAGGTGCGCGAGGCGGCCGAAGCCAGCGCGTATGACGACGCCCTGTGGACCGAGCTGGGCAGCCTCGGCTGGCCGGGGATCGCCGTCGCGGAGGAGCACGGCGGCGGCGGGCTCGGTGCGGTCGAGCTGGCAGTGCTGCTGGAGCAGCTCGGCTACGCCTGCGCCGCGACGCCATTCCTCTCGACGGCTGCGGCTGCCGCAGCGATCCAGGCCGCGGGAACCGACGCGCAGCGTGCGCGCTGGCTGCCGGCGCTGGCGTCCGGCGAGGCGACCGCGGGGATCGGGACGCGCGAGCTGGCGGCGGACGCGGTCGGCGCATCGGTGATCGTGCTGCTCGACGCGAACGGCGACGGCGCGCGGCTGCTCGACGCGACCAACGCCGACGTCACGCGGCTGGAGACGATCGACCCGACGCGGCGCTACGCGACGGTCGCGGCAACCGACGACGACGGCGAGCCGCTCGGCAATGGGTCGGGAGGCGCGCAGGCCGCCGACATCATCCGCGCCGCGATCGCGGCCGAGGTCGTCGGCGTCTGCCAGCGCGGACTCGACATGACGCTCGAGTACGTGAAGGACCGCAAGCAGTTCGGCGTCCCCGTCGGCGCCTTCCAGGCAGTCGCGCACCGCTGCGCGCAGATGCTGCTCGACACCGAGAGCGTCCGCTCGACCGCGCTGTTCGCCGCCTGGGCCGCCGGCGCCGACCCGGCGCGCCTGCCCGAGGCGGCAGCGCTCGCCGCTGCTGCCGCCGCCGACGCGGGCCGCAGCGTCGGCGCGAGCGCGATCCAGGCGCATGGAGGGATCGGCTTCACCTGGGAGGCCGACGTCCACTGGCTCTACAAGCGCGGCCAGCTCGACGCAGCGCTGCTCGGCGGCGCGGGTCGCCACCGCGCGAGGCTCGCGCGGCTCGCCGCGCAGCGGATCGCAACACCGGCCTGAGCCGGAACCGCGGCTGGGTCGGCGCGCCCGTGTGCGAGCGTCAGCTCCACAGGCCGCTGACCGGCACTGCCCAGAGGCGGTCGCCGAGCGGCAGCGTTCGCGCGCCGGTGTGGATCACGATCCCGACACGGAAGCGTTCGCCGCATGCGTTGCGCAGCTTTTCCAGCACGCGCGCGTCACGCCGGCCGACGGTCGCACTCGCCTTGACCTCGATCGCGACGATCTCGCCGGAGTTCGCTTCGAGCACGATGTCAACCTCGTCGCCGCGATCGCGGTAGTGGTACTGGGTCACGACCGTCTCCGCCCAGTCCACATGTCGCGCGATCTCCATCGCGACGAAGTTCTCGAACAGCCGCCCCGTGAACTGGTCGTCGGCGGCGACGCGCCGCTCGTCCGCGCCCAGCGTGCTCGCAAGCAGGCCGCTGTCGGCGAAGTAGACCTTCGGCGCATGGATCTCGCGGTTCCCGATCCCCGGCCGCCACGCCGGCACGACGTGCAGGAGGAACACCGTCTCCAGCAGCTTCAGGTACGCCTGGACGGTCTCGACACTGCAGCTCGAGCGCCGACGCGACGTTGCGCGTCACGTGGATCCCGCCCACGCGCGCTGCCAACATGCGAAGCAGCCGTGGAACCTCGTGCGCCTTGCGCACGTCGGCCAGCTCGCGCAGGTCGCGCTGCAAGGTGCTCGTCAGGTAATCCGTGAAGAACCGATGCCGCTGACGCGGGGTGGCGAGATGCGCCTGTGGATAGCCACCGGCGACGACCCGCTGGACGAACGCCGAACGGCCGACGGGCGCATCCGAAATTCGCGGCACGTCCCTGGCGAGCAACGCGTCGACGACATTGCGCTGCCCACCTTCGATCTCCGACTGCGCGAGCGGCCACAGCGTGACGAGCGCGACCCGGCCCGTCAGCGCGTCGTGGACCTTCGGCGCCGTGAGGATGTTCGCGGAGCCCGTCATGAGGAACCGCCCGGGTCGCCGCGCGCGGTCGATGTCCGCCTTGATCGCGAGCAGCAGCTCGGGGGCGCGTTGGACCTCGTCGATCAGCACCGGCCCGGCGAGGTCGGCGACGAACGACGTCGGGTCCACGAGCGCGAGATCGCGGACCGACTTGTCGTCCAAGCTCAGCGACTCGGTGATCCCTGCACCCGCTGCCAACCGCTGCGCGAGCGTGCTCTTGCCGACCTGCCGCGCACCCATCACGAAGACCACCGGGCTAAAGGCCAATGCCTCGGCTGCGAGCGACAGTGCGTGGCGCGAGTAGAAATCAGTCATACGCGGTGGAAATCAATACAGAACCAGGAAATGCAACTGGCAGATGTACGACCAGCAATCTGGCAGATATCAGGTTAGCAGAACGGCAGATACATGGTTAGAAAGCTGGCAAATGCATGATTAGTGCTTTGGCACATACACGATTAGCATATCGGCAGATATCTGATTGGAAGCGCCGCAGATGGCGAATGGCGCGCCCGCCCGCGGCGACTGGCGAGCCGCCGCGGGCGGAGCGGTTACAGTCCCGCGCGTGCAGGTCGCCTCGCCGCTCACGGGCGTCGTCGTCGAGGTCGTCGCCGCCGACGGCGCGCGCGTCGTCGCCGGCGCCGCGGTCGTCGTCGTGGAGTCGATGAAGATGCATCACGAGGTGATCGCACCGGCTGCGGGCGTCGTCCGCGACCTGGCCGTCGCGGTCGGGGATCAGGTCGAGGCCGACCAGGCGCTCTTCCGCGTGGACGACTCGGAGAACCGCAGGACCGCAGGTGACGCGCCGCGGGCGGACGCGACGCCGAGCGAGCGCGCCACCGCCGACCCCGCTGCGATCCGCTCCGACCTCGCCGAGGCGCTCGACCGGCGTCGCCGCGCGGGCGACCGGGCGCGGGCGGCGGCGGTCGAGAAGCGCCACGGCACCGGCCTGCGCACCGCGCGTGAGAACGTCGCGGACCTCTGCGACGACGGCTCGTTCGAGGAGTACGGCGGGCTGGCGCTCGCCGCGCAACGGGCGCGACGCGAGCTGGACGAGCTGATCGAGAAGACGGCGGCCGACGGGATCGTGACCGGCATCGGCACGGTCAACGCGCACGAGCACGGCGACGAGCGCTCCCGCACCGCGGTCCTCGCCTACGACTACACGGTGCTCGCCGGCACGCAGGGGATCCGCAGCCACCGCAAGGCCGACCGCATGCTGGAGCTGGCCGAGCGTCACCGGCTGCCGGTCGTGCTGTTCGCCGAGGGCGGCGGCGGGCGCCCGGGCGACAGCGAGAGCAGCGAGCTGTTCCACCTCGTCGTCCCGACCTTCCGCTCGTTCGCGCGGCTGTCCGGGCTCGTGCCGCGCGTCGGGATCGTCTCCGGCCGCTGCTTTGCCGGCAACGCAGCACTGCTCGGCTGCTGCGACGTCGTGATCGCGACGCCAGAGGCGAGCATCGGGATGGGCGGGCCGGCGATGATCGAGGGCGGCGGGCTCGGCAGCTTCACGCCGGAGCAGGTGGGCCCGACCGATGTCCAGACGCGCAACGGGGTGATCGACGTGCTGGCCGCCGACGAGGCCGGCGCAGTCGCGACAGCCCAGCGCTTCCTCTCCTACTTCCAAGGGCCGGCGAAGGAGTGGCAGGCAGCCGACCAGCGGCTCTTGCGCGACGTCGTCCCCGAGGATCCGAAGCGCACGCACGACGTCCGCCGGCTGCTGGAGCTGCTCGCCGACGAGGGCTCGGTGCTGGAGCTGCGCCGCGACTACGGCCGCACAATGCTGACGGCGCTCGCGCGCGTCGAGGGCCGCGCCGTCGGCGTGATCGCGAACGACCCGCGCCACCTCAGCGGCGCGATCGACAGCGACGGGGCCGGCAAAGCCGCGCGCTTCGTGCAGCTGTGCGACGCGTTCGGCCTGCCGCTGCTGTCGCTCGTCGACACGCCCGGCTTCATGGTCGGGCCGGACTCGGAGGCGACGGCGGCGGTGCGGCACACCTCGCGCCTCTTCACCGCTGCCGCGACCGCGTCGATCCCGATTCTCTGCGTCGTCGTGCGGCGCGCCTTCGGCCTCGGCGCGCAGGCGATGGCCGGCGGCGACCTGCATGCCCCCGCGCTCACGGTCGCCTGGCCGACCGGCGAGTTCGGCGCGATGGGGGTCGAGGGAGCCGTGCGGCTCGCGCTGCGCGGCGAGCTGGACGCGATCGAAGATGCCGCCGCGCGCGAGCAGCGCGTGCAGGAGCTCGTCGCCGCGGTGCGCGCCCAGAGCACCGCGCTGAACATGGCGACGTACTACGAGATCGACGACGTGATCGACCCAGCCGAGACGCGTGCGCGGATCGTGGCGACGCTGCAAACGGTTGCACCCGCCGGTGCACCGCCCAGCGGGCGGCGGCGCACGATGATCGACAGCTGGTAGGCAGCGGCTGCGCCTGGCGTCTCGCCGCCCCACTCCAACACCTGCCGAGTTCCGCCTTGACGGGACCGCGCCAGCGTGATTCCGTGCTGCCTCCACAAACCGGAGGAAGAACGCCCATGATTTCAGGCCGACTCGCTGCGCTTGCCAGCGCCGCCAGCGCCGCCGCACTTCTCGCAGCGCTGACCGTCGCCTCAGCGGCGCCCGCGCGACCGTCCGCCCTCGCGGCCGCGTCCTGCACGCCGGTCTCGAACATCGAGGCGATCATCGACGACTCCGGTTCGATGTCGTTCACCGATCCCAACAAGCTGCGGATCGCTGCTCTCCAGCTGCTGATCGACACCCCCGGCAACGAGAAGACGATCCTCGGCGCTGCCGAGTTCGGCGGCACCTTCGGCTCCTTCCCCGGTCAGCCACCCGCCGCCGACACGGTCTTCCCACCGGAGGCGATCGGGCCGAACGGCGCGGCGATGCTGGCGGCGCTGCAGCAGAAGATCAACGCCGACAACGGCATCACCGACTACAACGCAGCGTTTGCGCAGGGCACCGCCGACAACCCCGGGGCAAAGGCGCGCATCTTCCTCACCGACGGCGCGCACGACGCCGACGCGTACACCAACGGGCACCGTGGTGGCCCGCCGACCTATGTGATCGGCTTCGGGACCGCGATCAGCGGCGCAGACGGCCAGCGGCTGAAGCAGATCGCCGGCGACACGCACGGCAGGTACTTCCCGCAGACCGACTCGAGCAACCTGCAGGCAGCGATGAACCAGATCGGCACGACGCTGACGTGTCAGTCGCCGCCAACTGCGTTCGCCGACCCGTTCTCGAAGGTCGCGCAACACAAGAACCACGCGGTCGCGCTCGCGAGCACGGCGCACTCGGCGCAGCTCACGCTGTCCTGGAGCAGCCCGCTCGACGCCTTCACGATCGGAAAGATCCGCATCGTCAGCCACCGCAAGACGGTTGCGACCGCGCGTGTGCGCAAGCTGAAGCTGACGACGCGACGGGGCGCTACGTTCCTCGTCGTGAAGCTGACCGGCTTGCGGCACGGCAGCCTTCGCTTCACCGTGCGCCCGACGAAGATCGGCTCCGGTGCCCTGAAGGTGAACCTGACGACGCAGGTGACGCAGAGCCGGCGGTAGGCGCTAGGCGATGAGGTGGCCGGCGAGCGTTCCGGCGAAGGCATGGCCGAAGCGCTCGACCGCCTGCCAGTCGGTGAAGTCGTAGTCGCGGCTCGTGTCGATCGGGCCGCGACGCATCAGCAGGCGCATCAGCAGCTGCGTGACGTCGTCGTAGTCGGCGTACTGCAGCGAGCCGGCGAACGAGACTGCCGACTCGGGCTCCCAGCCGGTCTCGTCGGCGAAGTCGGCGATGTAGCCCTTCGAGGTCCTGCGCGCCGCGACCGTGCTCTCGGCAGCGGTGAGGCAAATCGAGAAGAACGACGAGGGCACGGTTCAAGGCAGCCGCGTGCCACTTGGCCCACGCGATCAGGTCCGCTTGGTGCTCGCCTTCGTGCACCGAGCCGCCGAGGATCACGCCGTCGTAGCCCGACGGACCGATGTCGTTGGCAGAGCTGACGACCTTCAAGTCGACGAGCGCCCCGTCTTCCCGCAGCGTCTCCGCGATGTGCGTCGCGATCTTCTGTGTGTGGCCGTGCGTGCTGGCGTAGACGAGCAGTACTGCGGGCATGACCACTCCTGACGTGGCATTGGACGGTGGGCGCCACCGAGTCTCGTCCGTCCACGCACCGGCAACATCGGTAGCCCGCCGCGCATTGCACGGGGAAAAGTGCCGATCGCGCGGCCCGACTAGCGCTTGCGGGCGCGCGTGACGGTGACGCTCGCGTGCCGCGAGCCGCTGTGCGCGCCGCTTGCGACGAGCAGGTAGTGGCCGGGCTTCAAGCGCCGCTTGAACAGCACGAGCGGCGTCAGCCCGCGCGCGATCCTGCGCGAGCGCGTGCGGACGACGGTGACCGTACGGCCGTGGTGACCCTGCGTCAGCGTCAGCGCGACGCGATCGGGCGCACCCGCGAGCGTCACCTGCGCGACGACGACTGCCGCTCGGTGCCCGCGCGGCGCGCGTAGGCGGCGCGGCCCGACGCGCAGCCCGGCGAGCTTCGAGCCATGCGCGAGCGCGAGGCGCGGCAGCTTTGGCCGTGGCGCCGGCGCCAGCGGCATTGCACTGGCCGGGGAGGCAAAGGCGACCGGGTGCGGGATCCCCGCCGCGGGATCGGCGAAGTGGGACGCGGCGAACGTCTTGTCGGCCGGGTCGAGCGGAATGCCGGCAGCGGCGAGGATCGACACCGTCGCCGGGTCGCCGTCGGCCGCGACGGGGGCGTCGTCCGTGACGCGCCAGATCGCGAGGTTCGCACCCGGCGTCTCCTCCAGCGGACCCGGCTGGCGCGCGGCGACGACATCGAGCACGCGCTGCAACGCGCTCATCGCCTCGCCACCGATCCGGCCCGCCGTCGGCAGGACGTCGAAGTGGTTCACGCCAGGCGCCGGCGTGTCGTGGTTGAGCAAGTCGATGCAGTAGGCGACGATCCCGTCCGCGTGCGCCGAGCCGTCGTTCGGCACGTCCATGTCGAACGGAGCGCCGACTGCGAAGTTCTGGTCGCCGAGCAGCTTGTCGATCACGATCGTGCCGGGGTCGGCGTGGATGTGGATGTTGGCCCTCTCCAAGATGCCCCGGAGGTCGTCCTCGGTGTACTCGCCGCCCCGCCCCGGGAAGCCCATCTGGTTGCTCGGCTCGATGTCAGGGTCGATGCTCGCGACGACCTGCCCCTCCGACGCGTTGACGCCATCCGGGAGCGCGGCCTGCAATGCGTCGCCTTCGAGCCCGTTCTGTGGCAGCGGGATGCTCGCGCCTCCGCTGCTCGGCACGAACTCGTCGGTGTAGGGATCCGGAAGATCCATCAAGTGGCCGATCTCGTGCGACAGCGCGTAGAGCGACTCGCGCGGGATCACCATGGCGCGATCCGTGCCCCCGCCGTAGCCGATCACTGCGGCGCGCGCGGCCGAGCCGTTGGCGTTCTTGTCATCGGTGACGAGGATCTGGTGGTTGCAAGACGACGGCGCGCTGCCTTCCGCACGCGCGCGAAAGTCGTAGTGCATGTTCACGGGCTGCCCGTCGATCACGTACTGCGTCGGGCTGTTCTGATTGGCTGCGTCCTGGACGGACTTCGTGATCGCGTTGAGGTCGGCGCCGGGAATGTTCGTCGAGATCTCGGCGTGGATCGTGATGGACGCGGGAGCCTCGACGTCGCCCGACTCGGCGTCGACGGCGATCGCGTCGCCGCCGGCGACACCCTTGGACTGCAGGTTCGTGACGATCCCGTCGCGCACCGCGTCTTCGAGCGAGACGAACTTCGTCACCTCGGTCGCGTGCTTGCCGACCTCGGGGCAGTCGGCGGTGGCCGGGGACGGCGAGCGACCGACGGCTGCGCGAGCGCGCGGGCCGGCAGCAGCACCCGCAACCGTGACAAGGGCTGGCGTGACGCGCGAGCCGTGCGGCAGCGTCGCGTCGAGTCGCTTCAGCAACGTGCGCACCTGCGAGGAGTCGGCGTTCGTGTCGGCGACGAAGCGGCGACGAGCGCCGTCCTGCACGACGACCGTCACGTAGCTGCCGTCCTCGACGTTCGCTGCGTGCGTGACGGTCGGCGCGTGCGCCAGCACCTGCTCGGCGGCCGCCTGGATTGCCACGAGCCGCTTGCCGCGCGGTGCGAACTTACCCTTGACGTCGAGCTTGCCCTTCGCGTCGGCGCTCAGACGCTGCCCGGAGCCGTCGGCCCGCAGCTCGACGCCGACGGCCGCCTGGCCCGGCGTCAGGCCACCCGACCAGACGACGAGGTGCGGCGCGGCAGCGGCGCTGGCGGCCGGTAGCAGCGCGCATGCGGCGACCGTCGCGAGCAGCGCGCGCCACGCGCGCCGCTCAGCGATGGCGGACACGCACGACTTTCACCGTCGCGTGGCGCTCGCCGCTGTGCGCGCCGCGCGCGACGAGTCGGTAGCTGCCCGGCTTCAGCCGGCTGACGACAAGCGAGACGAGCGACCTACCCTCACGCAGCGTCGTCGCGCGCGTGTGCGCGAGCGTGATCGTGCGGTGATGCCCGTGCTTGTGCGTGAGCGACAGCGTGACGCGGTCGGCGGCGCCGCTCAGCGTCAGCCAGGCCGACAGCACTGCCTTGTGGTGGGCGCGCGGCGCGTGCGGTCGCCGCGCGGCGGCGCGCAGACCGGCGAGCTTCGGCGCGTGCTCGACGCCCTCGACCGCCAGCGGCGGTGCCGGCACCGGCGCACCGGCCGGCGAGGAGAACGCGACAGGCGCGGGGTTCGCGGCGGCGGGATCGACGAAGTGCGGCGCCGCGAACAGCTGCGCGTTGCGGTCCAGCGGAACGCCGGCCGCCGCGAGGATCGCATTGATGTTGGCGTCCTCGGCGGGGTCGACGGTGACGTCGTCGGTGACACGCCAGATCGCGTCGTTGGCGCCGGGCGTCTCCTCCAACGGGCCGGGCTCGCGCGCGGCGACGATGTCGATCACGCGCTGGAGCGCGGTCATCCCCGCGCCGCCGAGGTCGCCGGCGCGGCCGGCTACGTCGAAGCCGGCGTTGTCGCCGAGGTACCCCGGCGGGGTGCGCGTGTCGTCCATGCAGTAGGCGACCATCCCGTCGACGTGCGCGGTGCCGCCTTTCGGGACGCGCAGCGCGAACGGCGCGCCGACGACCATGTTCTGGTCGCGCACGTTCTTGTTCTCGAGGATGTCGCCGGGGACGTCCGTGACGAGGATGTCGGCGTGCGAGACGATCTCGGCGAGGTCGCGCTGGCGCAGCTTGCCCTTGTCGTACGCCATCACGTCGCCCTTGGTCCCCGGCCACGGGCGCGAGAACATGTGCCCGTCGGATGCCCTGATGCTCGGCCCGAGCGCCGCCTGCAGCGCAGCGCCCTCGAGGCCGCGCTGTGGCAGCTTGACGTCGGCGCCGGTGCTGTCGACGTGGAACCAGTCGTCGTAGTGGTCGTCGATGCCGAGCAGGTGACCGACCTCATGGGCCCACCCGGACGACTGCGCCGCGCTCCAGTCGCCCGTCTGCGGCGCCGGCCCGAGATCGCTGACGGCCGAGCGGACGTCGTTCTCGAGGTGCATGTTGATCTCGTGGTAGCAGCCGCGCGGCGGCGCACCCGGCCCGCGATTGACGACGTCGAACTTGAAGTCGACCGGCTGCCCGTCGACCGAGCGGCCCGCGTAGGCCGCGTCGAGCTTGCCCTTCACGAGATCGGCCCAGTCCGTGCCGTCGTCGGCTGCGTGGTTGATCTCGAGGTGGAGCGTGATCGTGACCGGTGCGACGATCGGCTTGAACTTCGCGTCGACCGCCACCGAGTCGCCCTTGATCAGGCCCTTGGGCTTCAGCTGCGTGACGATGCCGGCCGCGAGCGCCTTGGCGAGCGGCACCGTGCGGACGATGTCGGTCGCCTGCTGACCCGGGTTGCACTCCCCGATCGTGGGCGGTGTCCCAGGGTGCGAGGCGGGCGTCAGGTGGGAGCTGCGCGGGACTGCTGCGTTGATGCTGTTCAGCAACGTCCCGACAGCCCCGGACTCGGCGCCGGTCTCCGTCGCCGCGCTCTGCTTCGCACCGTCTTGCACGAGCACGTTGACGTAGCCGCCGTCGAGCGCGGGCGCGTGCGTGATCGGGGGTGCGGACTTCAGGACGTGCTCGGCCGCAGCGCGAATCGCCGCGAGCTGCTTCGCGGTCGGCGAGAACGCACCGACGACGTGGAGCTTGCCGTTCGCGTCAGCGCGGAGCCGGTGGCCCTTGCCGTTCGCGAGCAGCTCGAAGCCGGTCGCCGGCGTGCCCGGCGTGAGCCCGCCGGACCAGACGATCACATGCGGTGCAGCGCTTGCGCCGGCGGCCGGTATGGCGAAGGCAGCGAGCAGCACGGTTGCGAGCAGCAGCTTCTTCATGCGAACGTCTCCAGCTGGCGTGCGACCACGCCAATACGTCTCCGTTTAACCTGAGTCCCGCGGTAATCGACCGACCGGTACGGTACCGAATCGACAGCTCCTGCGAAACCCGACGGAAGGTGACACCGATGCTCGAGGCAACGTTCGTGGAACGCGGGAGGGTCGAGTGGCGCGAGGCACCGGAGCCGCAGCTGCAGGCGCCCGGCGACGTGCTCGTGCGCCCGCTGGCAGTCGCCACCTGCGACCTCGACGCGGCGATCGTGACGGGTGGAGCTCCATTCGTCGGGCCGTTCCCGATGGGCCACGAATTCGTCGCGGAGGTGACGGACATCGGTGACGACGTGGAGGGCGTCGAGATCGGCCAGCGCTTCGCGGTCCCGTTCCAAATCTGCTGCGGCACCTGCGCGCGCTGCCTGCGCGGGCTGACCGAGTCGTGCCTCAGCGCGCCGCCGATGTCGATGTACGGACTCGGGCAGCTGGGCGGCGCATGGGGTGGCGCGTTGAGCGACCGCGTGCGGATCCCGTTCCCGGACTTCATGCTCGTGCCGCTGCCAGCGGGCGTCGACCTCGCAAGCGTCGCGAGCGTCAGCGACAACATCCCTGACGCTTGGCGCACGGTCGCTCCGCTGCTGGCCGATCGACCTGGCGCGGACGTGCTCGTCGTCGGCGGCGAGGGTGCGCGCAGCATCTCGCTGTACGCCTGCGCGATCGCCGTCGCGCTCGGCGCGGGGCGCGTCGACTTCGTCGACCACGACCCGGCGCGGCTGGAGCTGGCGCGCACGCTCGGCGCGAACCCGATCGAGGCGAACGGCAAGGCGCAACCCGGGCCGTACGAGGCGCACTTCCCGCGGCGGCTCGGGCCGTATCCGATCACCGTCGACACGAGCGCACACCCCGACGGGCTCGCGCTCGCTTTGCGCTCGACCGAGCCCGGCGGCACCTGCACGGCGGCCGGGATCTTCTACGCCGAGTACACGCGCATGCCGCTGCTGGAGATGTACTCGACCGGCGCGACCTTCCACCACAGCCGCGTCTCCGCGCGCGCGGTGATGCCGGAGGTGCTCGAGCTGATCGCGCAGAAGCGCATCGACCCGTCGCTTGTGACGACGAAGACGGTCAGCTGGAACGACGCGCCCGACGCCTTGATGGAGGCGCCGGTGAAGCTCGTCGTGACGCGCGACGAGGTCTGAGCGCGCCGCGCCGCGCGCGCTAGTGGCGCGGCGGCGCGTAGCGGAACGTCGTGCGCGACGGCGTGACCGCCGGGTGCGCGATCGCTGCCGCCGACAGCCGGTGGCTGCCTGCATGGAGATGGCGCAGCACCGAGCGCGGCACGCCGCGACGGTTCTTGCTCCCGGCCTTGCCCGAGAACGTGAAGCGGGCCGTCGCGACCCAGCGCAGCTTGTGCTTCACACGGCGCTTGACCTCGACCGTGAAGCGCACCTTGCTCGCGCTCGTCGCGCTCCAGCGCAGCGTCGCCTTCGTGCGCACGGTGTGCGGCGAGATCTTCAGATGACTCACGACGATGCCGGGAGCGCGCAGGACGCGGTCGCCGCCGATCGCGTGGCCTGAGCCGTTCGCCGCGAGCACGCGGTAGTGCACGAGCGTGGCCGGCGCGATCTTCGTCAGCGTCACGCTCACCGCGTGCGCCGGCCAGCCGGCGACTGCGGGAAGCTGCCGCGTGTTGCCGTAGGAGGCGGTGCGGCCGTACTCGACGGTCACCGTCGTGGGCTGCCCGCCTGGATCGACCGTCCCGGTCACGGTGAGGCCGTTCGCGCCGCCGGTCACCGCGCCCGGCGCGCCAGGCGTGCGCTCGACCGCGCCGATGTCGCAGCCAGCGCCCTGCGGACGCGCGACGCCGCGCTGGTCGGTCGGCGGGCAGGCCGACGGATCGCCCGCATCGAGCAACGGGCTGTCCGCCGACGGCAGCGCGCTGAACGTCGGGCCGCCGTTGCCAGCCACCGGCCCGAGCCGCGGGTCGATGGACTGACGGTCGCCCGCGCCCGCGAGCCCGCAGGAGGCGTCATCGATGACGTTGTGCCCGAGCGAGGTGACCGAGCCGCTCTGTCCACAGGCACTGCCTGCATTGACGACTGCGCTGTCCTGCAGCCTCAGCTGTCCGGCGGCGAGGAACGTCGGGCCTGCGGCGCCGGCATCGGCGTCGCCGTTGCCGATGAACGTGTCATTGCTGGCGAGGACCTTTGCGGTCGATGCGTCGGAGATCGCGATCCCGGCCCCGTCGTCGCTCGCCGAGACGTTTCTGTCGAACGTCGAATTGGCGATCGTGACCAGCCCGGTCGCGAGCGCGGACACGTAGACGCCTCCGCCGTGATAAGCGTGGTTGCCCGTCAGACGGCTGCCGGCGATTCCCAACGTGGTCGTGCCGTCGACCAAGACCGTGCCGTTTCCGTTGTTCGTAGGGGTCTGATTGCCACGCAGCTCGCTGGCGACGATCGTCGCTTGGGTGTTCTCGAGCGCGATCGCCGCGCCACCGTCGTCACCGATGACTGCGTTGTCGGCGATCACGCTTGCGCGGATCGCGATCGCGCCGCCGTTGACGAGCAGCCCACCGCCGCGCTGGTTGGGCGCGTTCACGTTGTCGCGCACCACCACGTCGTCGAGCGTCAGCGGCTCGGCGCCGTTGGACACGATTCCCGGTCCGCCGCGCGCCCCCTGCACCGTCAGGTGCGTGAGCGTGAACGGCTTCTGGGCAAGCGCCGGGGCGAAGACGAACGCTCCCGGCTGACCGGCCGCGTCGATCACCGTGTCGCCGGCAGCTCCCTGACCTTCGATCGTGACGGGCTGCTGCTCCGAGAGCGGCGAGCTGAGCGCGTAGTGGCCGGCCGGCAGGACGATCGTGTCGTTGCCGCCGTCGATGTCGTTGCGGACAAGCGCTGCGCGCAGTGTGCACTGCAGCGCACCAAACGCTGGGCAGAGCGGGAACGCGTCCGCCGGCAAGTCCTCCGTCGTCGTCGGCGTGATCGTCTGCGCTCCGGCCGCCGGCGCCGCGGCTGCGACGAGCGCGAGGGTCAGCGTCAACAGGATCGCGCGGACCCGCATCACTTGCCGTTCGTGCTCGGCGCGTAGCGGAACGTCGTGTGGACCGGCTTCAGCGCCGGCTTGGCGAGCGCCACCGCCTCGAGCCGGTAGCCACCGGTGTGCAAGCGCTGCAGCAGCTTGCTCGGAATCCCGTGGCGATTCCTCTTCCCGGCCTTGCCCTTCACCGTGAAGCTCGCCTTCTTCACCGCCACCCAGTGGTTGTGCCGCTTCACCTTCACGGTGAACTTCACCTTGCTCGCCTTCGACGCCGTCCACGTCACCGTCGCCTTCGTGACCACCGTGTGCGGCGCGACATGCAGCTTGCTGATGCGGATCCCCTGTGGTACCGGCTTCGGCCCTGGGCCAGGGCCGGGGCCCCCGCCTCCAGGCGGCGGCACCAAGGGCACCGCAACCTCGACCGCGCCGATGTCGCAGCCCGCGCCCTGCGGACGCGCGACCCCGCGCTGATCCGTCGCCGAGCACGCGGCAGCGTCCGCCGCGTCGATCAGCGGGCTGCCCGTGAGCGGCAGCGCAGTCAACGTCGGCCCACCGTTGGCAGCCAGCGGCCCGAGCAGCGGATCGACGCCCTGCCGGTCGCCCGCGCCGGTGAACCCGCAGCTCGCGTCACCGATCACGTTGTGACCGCGCGAGACGGCGTCGCTGGCAGTCGGGCAGGCCGTCCCCCGCGGATCGAGCACGACGCTGTTCTGCAGCGTCACGTGCCCGCCATTGCCGTTCACCGTCACGCCGGCGCCAGAACCGCCACGCGGGTTGTCGATCAGCGTGTCGCCTTCGAGCACCGTGCTGGTGCTGAAGCTCGTGATCGCCTCGACGGCCGAGCCGAAGCCCGAGGCGGCCCGGTTCCCGTCGAACGTCGAGTCGGAGATCGTTGCGCTTCCGCCCCCCGTCGATGCCATCGCGAACCCGGCGCCGCGCTGTGCGACATTGGCGCTCACGAGGCTCCGCGTCATCGTCAGCTTTCCGCTGCCCTCGACCGTGAGCGCGCCACCGTGGCCGACGTTCGGATCGGCCGAATTCCCGCTCAGCTCGCTGTCCTGAATCGTGACGTCGCTGCCTGAGAGCACGGCGACCGCTCCGCCTCCGCCGGTCCCGGCGACGCGGTTTCCGCTGAAGACGCTCCCGCGGATCGAGGCGGACCCGCTGTCGACCACCAGTCCTCCACCAAACGCATCGGGGGCTCCCACGTTGTCGCGCACGACGACGTTGCTCAGGACCAGCGGGGAGACGCCGTTGGAGACGATCGCCGTTCCATCGTTCACGCCACGCACCGTCAGGTTTGCAAGCGTGACTGGCGAAGCGATCGGACCGACGACGAACGCGCCGGCCTGACCGGCGGCGTCGATGACCGTCTCGCCGGGTGCTCCCTGACCGCTGATCGTGACCGGATCGTGGATCTGGAAGATGTGCGAGTAGGTGTAGGTCCCCGCCGGCAGCACGATCGTGTCGCCCCCGCCGTCGAGTGCGTTCTTCGCCAAAGCCTCGTTGAGCGAGCGCCACTGCGAGTGTCGGAAGGATCGTCCGTGCTCTCATCGCTTCCCCTTCGTGGCTGGTGGTGCGTAGACGAAGCTCGTGCGCGAGCCCGACGGGGCCTCGATGCGATAGCTGCCGGCGTGCAGGCGCTCCAACGTCGTGCGCGGGATGGGGCCGCGGTTGTGGCCGGCCGTGCTCTTGAGCGAGAAGTGCGTCTTCGTGACCCAGTGCGTGCCGTGCTTGACCTTCACGGCGAAGCGGACCGAGCCGGCCTGCGTCGCCATCCACGTGAGCACCGCCTGGGTCCGCACGATGTGGTGTGCGAGGCCGAGCTTGCTCACGAACGCCTGGGGCGCCGGCGCCGGCAGCGTCGTCGCGCCCGGCGCGGGCGTCGTCGCAGGACCCACCTCCGCTCCCGTGCGGGGATCGAGCACCCGCTCGACCGCACCGACGTCGCAGCCCGGACCCTGCGAGCGCGCGATGCCGCGCTGGTCGGTCGGCGAGCAGCTCTTGGCGTCGGCCGCGTCGAGCAGCGGGCTGCCGGACAGCGGCATCGCCGTGGAGGTCGGCCCGCCGTTGTCCGTCACCGTGCCGAGCTTCGGGTCGATGCTCTGACGGTCGCCCGCGCCATGGAGTCCGCACGAGCCGTCGTCGGCGACGTTGTGGCCCGCGGACGCCAGCGGCAGCACCGCTGCGCAGTCGCCTCCGTGGTTGCGCGCGAGCACGCTGTTGCGCAGCGCGAGCCGCGCCAGCGCGCCGCCGAGGCCAGCGCCGGCCGGCGCGGAGTTGTCGACGAACGTGTCGCCGTAGGCGACCACGGTCGTCGTGAGCGCGGGGCCGTCGGCGATGTCGATCGCGCCGCCGCGATCGGTCGCCGTGTTCCCGTCCAGCGTCGAGTCGGTGATCGACAGGAACTTGGGTCCACCGAGCGTCGCCACGGCCGCGCCGCGCCGGGCGGTGTTCCCGCTCAAGCGGCTGCGCTGGATCACGGCGCTGCTGGCGTTGTCCAGCGCGATCGCGCCGCCACCGCCGCTGTTCGACGTCGCGTTGCCACGCAGCTCGCTGTCACGCATCGTCAGCTCGCCGCCGAGCATGTAGATCGCGCCGCCGGCGAAGCCTGCCGCGTTGTCGGTGAAGACGCTGTCGACGATCGAGACGGTGCCGCTCTCGACCGTCAGCCCACCGCCGCTTCCGGACGGGTCGCTCCCGCCCTTGCCGGGCACGAGGACGCGATTGCCGCGCACGATCACGTCGTTCAGCGTCAACGGCTCGACGTTGCTGGTCGTGATCGCCGACGCGCCGACCGATTTCTGGATCGTCAGGTGCGCGAGCGTGAAGGCCTGGCGGCCGAGCTGCGTGTCGAAGCCGAACACGCCGGCGTGACCGTTCGCATCGACGACCGTCTCGCCCGCGCTGCCCTGGCCCGTGATCGTGACGGGGTAGTAGGCATGCAGCGCCGAGGTGAGGGACGTGACGCCGCGCGGGAGCACGAT
Organism: uncultured Actinomycetes bacterium; assembly: GCA_963715695.1. GTDB lineage: Bacteria > Actinomycetota > Thermoleophilia > Solirubrobacterales > Solirubrobacteraceae > Conexibacter. The sequence continues at coordinate 1,039,994 of OY970266.1, forward strand.
CGTGTCGCCACCGAGCTCGTTGTCGCTCGTCGCAAGCGCCTCGCGCAGCGTGCATGGCGCCTCAGGCGTTGCCGGGCACTGCTGGTGCGCAGCGGTGTCCGACGTCGTCGAGACCGTGATCGTCCGCGCCCCGGCTGCTGCCGGAACGCCGGCGAGGAGGACGGCGGCGAGCGGCAGGATCCTCCGCGCTCTCATGCCCTGTGTTTCGGTGCGTAGTGGAACGCGACGTGCGGATGCGCACGGCTGCCGGTGGTCGTGAGCTCGAGCCGGTAGCTGCCCGGGGCGAGCTTGCGCAGGACCGACTTCGGGAACGCCTGGCGGTTCGCGCCGCGCTGGGCGCGCAGCGTGAAGTGCGCCTTCGCACGCCAATGGCCATGCTGCTTGCGCTCGACGGTGAAGCGGACACGACCCGCTTGGGTCGCCTTCCAGCTCAGCGTCACGCTGCTCCCGGTCGGCGCGAAGCCGACGTGCAGTGCGCTGAGGACGAGCGCAGGGAGAGCCGGCTTGGACGCCGCGGTCGTCGCGCCCTGGGCGGGAGTCGTGCCGCCCGGCGAGACCGAGCCGGTCCCGGGATCTCCACCGCTGCCGCCGCCAGTCCCACCGCCACCGGTGCCGCCACCGCCGCCGGATGTCCCGTCGTCAACACGTTCGACCGCGCCGATGTCGCAGCCGGCGCCCTGCGGGCGCGCGATGCCGCGCTCGTCGGTTGCCGAGCAGGTAGCGCTGTCGACCACGTCGAGCAGCGGGCTGTCGGCCAACGGCGCTGCCGTCAGGGTCGGACCGCCGTTGTCCGTCACCGGCCCAAGCCGCGGGTCGACGCCCTCGCGATCGCCGAGCGCACCAAGCGCGCACGACGTGTCGTCGGCGACGTTCTCGCCGAGCGAGGCGATCCCGCCGTCGCACGCAGCTGCCGAGTTGCCGGCCAGCACGCTCGTGCGCAGCGAAATGTCAGAGGTCGCGCCGCCGAACGCGCCGCCATCGGCGACTGCAGCATCGCCGAAGAAGGTGTCGGAGCGCGCCTTGAACGCGCGCGTCGCACCCGGCGTCATCGCCGGGTCGACGAAGACCGCGCCGCCGGCGCCGAGCGTCGCACGGTCGTCGTCGAAGGTCGAGTCGCTCGCCGAGACGACGACGTCACCAAGCGGCGCTATCGAGATCGCGCCGCCCTGCGGCGCGCTGTTCCAGCCGAAGCGCGAACGCGCGATGTCGACGCTGCCGCGCTGCACGAGCAGCGCGCCGCCGCCCGATCCGACCAGGTCGCGCGCTGCGTTGTCGCGCAGCTCGCTGTCGGTGATCCTCAGGTGGTTGTTCGGGGAGGGCCCGACGTCGATCGCGCCGGCTTCACCGCCCACGTTGCGGATGAAGCTGCTGTTCGTGATCGACGCGTCGGTGCCGTTCGACCCGCCGAGCTCGAGCCCGGCCACATCGCCGTCGATCGCCTCGTCGTTGTCGCGCACGACCACGTCGTCGAGCGTCAGCGGCAGCACGTCGAAAGCGGCGATCGCCGGCGCGCCTTCAGCGCCGGTGATCGTCAGATGGCTCAAGCTCGCGGCGCCGCCGAAGAGGCGGAAGATCCCGCCCGTGCCGTTCGCGTCGATGACCGTCTCGCCGGCTGCTCCCTGCCCCTCGATCGTGACGGGCATGCGCACGTCGAGCGTGCCGGCCGACAACTTGTAGTGACCAGGCGGCACCACGATCGTGTCGCCGCCATGGTCGTTCTCGTTCTGCTGGATGGCCGTCCGCAGGGTGCAGGGAATCCCGCCGAACGGCGGGCAGTTCGTCAGACCCGACGGCTCAGCCGTCGTGTTGACCGTGAACGTCCGCGCATCCGCGCCCGCGGTGGCCGGAACGCTCGCGGTGGCAGCAGCCACCGCGAGCGTCAGCAGAACCTTCTTCATCGCGACTACTTCCCGCTCGCCGGGAGCTTCACGCTGGTCTTCGCCGGCGTGTAGCCCTTCTTCGTGGCGGTCAGTGTCAGCTTCGACGCCTTCGACCCGAGCTTGGCGGTGAACGTCAGCGTCGCCTTCTTCTTGCTCGTCGTCTTGGCGTGCGAGCCCCAGGCGATCTTCACGCCGCCGAGCTTGTCGCCGGCGTCGAGCGTCTTGACCGAGACCTTGCCGCTCTTCGAGACCTTCACGGTGACCGTGATGCCGGGGAGCAGCTGCGTCGCGTACGTGCGCGCCCTGTCCGAGCCAGCCGAGGTGTAGTGCGCGAGCACGTCGACCGGGCTCTTCTGCCCGTTCGCCTCGAGGTGGTTGAGGTCGCCGACGCCATGCGGCGGGTTCATCGTCACGACCGCGCCCCAGACGCTGCCGGCACGGTTCGAGCGGCGCGCCTCGACTACGTTCTTGCTGCCGTTGAACGTCTCCTCGTAGACGGCCCACAGACGCCCGTCGGGCGTCGTGGCGAGCGTCGCCTCGCTGTGGTCGTTGCCGCTCGTGGCGACCGTCGCCGAGCCGCCGCCGACCTTCCAGACGCGCACCTGCTTGTGGAACGCAGTGCCGATCGGGTAGATCGAATACGTGCCGCCACCGGGACGCGCGACGAGCCCGACGCGCGAGGTCGTCTTGTTGACGTGCGCGGTGCCGGACAGCAGCACGCGCGACCCGCCGAACTGACCGTTCGCGGGGTTCACCGCCTGGACGTAGATGCCCTCGTGACCCGGCGCGTTCGAGGCCCATGCGAGCGTGACGGCGCCGCTCTTCGCGTCGAGGGCGAGGTTCGCGTCCGAGCCGCAGCAGGCGCCGAGCTGCGACTGCTCGTACTCGCCGAACGGACCCGCGGCCGGGTCGAGACCGACGTGCACGAACACCCCACCCTGGCCGGAGTAGGACTCGAGCGGGACGCCGCCCGGCTCGATTGCCGCGATGTCGCTGACGTACGCCGGCGAACCAGTCGGGTCGACCCTCGTGCCGATCGTCCAGCCGCTGCCGCTCGACGGAGCCGTCGCGTGGTCGAGACCCGTGAGCGGGTCGTCCGGGTTGTCACCGTGATTGCCGGCGAAGTAGACGTGCAGCTCGTTGCCCGTCGCGAGCAGCGCGGGCTGACCGAGCTCCGTCCAGCCCTGCGTGATCGGGCTTGCGGCGCCGGGCGCGCCGGTCTTGGCGATCGTCGACGTCATCAGGTCGGCACCGGCGCCGGTCGGCGTCGGCCACGCGAGGTGCAGCGTGCCATCAGCGGTACGAGCGAGGCCTACCTGCGTCAGGTTGTCTTGCGGCGGGGTGACGGGCTTCCAGGTCGGCGCCGCGCCGGCCGGAGCGGCCAGGACACAGGCCGCCAGTGCTCCGCCGACAAGCGCGGCGAGAGGACGATTGAACATTGACTTCTCCAGGAGAGGTTGCGGAGGGCGTGGTGAGCGGGGGCAGGACCATGCCCGCTCGTGTTGGTCCTGATTTTAGACTTAGCAGGACTGTATTGGAATCTTCGGTACAGTACCGAAATGGCCGACGCTGTCAAGACGCGGCGGACGTACCGCTCGCCACGTCGCAAGGAGCAGGCTCAGCAGACGCGCGAGCGGATCTTGCAGGCGGCCTACGAGCTGTTCTCCGAGCGCGGCTACGGCGGCGCGACGATCGCAGCGATCGCCGAGCGCGCCGGCACCGCCGCCGAGACGATCTATGCGGTCTTCGACAACAAGCCACGCCTGCTGGGCGAGGTCGTGCGCGCGTCGATCCGCGGCGACGAGAGCGTGCCGGTGATCGAACAGCCCGGCCCGCTGGCGATCATGGCGATGACCGACCAGCGCGAGCAGTTGCGTGGCTACGCACTCGACGCGTCACTGCGCCACGAGCGTGGTCGTCCGCTCGTCGACGTGTTCGCCGGCGCGGCGCGCAGCATTCCCTTGCTCAACGACCTCAGCGCCTCGCTGCGCGAGCAGCGTTGGGACAACCTCTCGACGTTCGTCGACGCCGTGCTCGCGAACGGCCCGCTGCGGGTCGGGCGCGACGAGGCGGTCGACACGATCTGGACGATCGGCAGCGCCGAGGTGCACGGCCTGCTGACCGAGCACCGTGGCTGGTCGGCCGACCGCTATGCGGCCTGGCTCGAGGAGACGCTCGTGCAGGCGCTGCTGCCCGACGCGGCGCGCTGAGCGCGCGCACGCAGTCGCACGCGCGCCAGCCATTCCACGCGCGCGAGCCGTATCGTCCCTCCCATGCGCGAGATCGAGATCCGCGGCGACGTCATCCGCCTTGGCCAGCTGCTGAAGCACGCAGGCGTCGTCGACTCCGGCTCGGAGGCGAAGGAGCTGCTGGCGAGCGGCGGCGTGCTCGTCAACGGCGAGCCGGAGGCGCGCCGCGGGCGTCAGCTCGGGCGCGGCGACGTGATAGCCGCAGCTGGCGAAGAGCTGCGGATCGCGTAGCGCACCGCGCTCACCGCGCGGTGAGGCACTGCGGGGTCAGCACCGCCGGCGAGGTCGCTGCGCCGGCGTCGACGAGCCCGTAGCCGTACGTGCGGTTCGGACCCGCGATCCCGAGCGGCTTTGCGGTCGCCTTGATGCGACAGACGATCTGAGCCGGCGTCGGGCGCACGCCGAGCACGCCGCTCGCGATCACGAGCGCGGCCGTCGCGGAGACGTGCGGCGCCGCCATCGAGGTGCCGACGAAGTGCGACGGCAGCCCGAAGCTGCGATAGGCCTTCGTGTAGGTCTCCTGATAGACGTCGAGCCCGTGGTGGCCGGCCTTGCAGTTCGGATCGCTCGGGAGGTTCGAGTCGTCGCCGCCGCCGGGCGCGACGACGTCGAGACCGGCTCCGTCGTTGGAGAAGTCCGCGAGGCAGCCGTCGTCGGTCGTCGCGCCGACGGAGATGACCGTCCCGTCGCGCGCCGGGTAGGCGATCGTCGCCTGCCCCTCGTTGCCCGAGCTGGCGACCATCACGACGCCCTTGCGATTCGCGTCACGGATCGCGCTCGTGATCTCGGGGATCTCGGCACGCCGCACGCCCAGGAACTCGAGGCTCATGTTGATGACCTTCGCTCCATGACGGACCGCATAGCGGATCCCCGCGGCGATCGTGACTGCGTCGCCGTCGCCTTGCTGGTCGAGCACCCGCACGGGCACGATCGTCGCCCCCCAGGCGAGCCCGGAGACGCCGATGCCGTTGCTCGTCGTCTCCGCGAGCGTGCCGGCCACGTGCGTGCCGTGGCCGTCGCGGTTGCGATCGACCGCGTGCGAGGTGTCGGCGACGAAGTCGTGACCGGCGACGAACTTCGTCCCCGCGAAGTCCGGTGAGGCGCGAAAGCCCTTGTAGCGCTGGTAGGCGACGCCGGTGTCGAGCAGCGCGATGCGGACACCCTTGCCCCCCGGCCTCCCCGCCGCTGCGACGTCGGCCCACGCCTGCAGCGCGTTCACGCCGGCAGGGCCGTAGAAGTTCCACTGCAGCGCGGCGAGCCCGCCGGGGAATCCTGGGACGCCGGGGTCGTTCGGCAAGCCGGCCGGCGGCGGCGCCACCGCTGCGGCGTGCGCGATCGCGTTCGGCACCGCGTAGGCGACGTCGTGGCGACGACGCAGCGCCGCGATCGCGGCGGCTACATGGTCTGGGGCTACGTGCAGGACATGGATCGACGGGCCGCCGCTGCTGGTCCGCGCATCGGCGCCGGCGGCACGTGCAGCTGCCGCCTGCGCGGCGGGCGGCGTCGCCGGCCGGTAGCCGACGACGACCTCGCCGGGGACGCTCGTGCGCAGCCCGCGCGCGGCGGCGACGGATGCCGCTGCGGCGACGGACAGCGCAGCGACGCCGAGCGCGATCGCGAAGCGGTGGAGCAGGCGGATTGGCGGGCGACGCAGGGCCATGGGGACAGAGCCCACGAGGGCCCGAACGGGTCGACGGAGGATAGTCGACGGCGGCGGCCGGATCGGGCTCCAGACGAGCGTCCACGCGCGTCTTGACAGTGCACCGGGTCTCTGGTTGGGTTCGACTCGATTTCCGAGCGTTGGGAGTGGGGCATGAGCCAGGACGAGGCAACCGGCATCGCGCGTGCGGTGCAGCGCATTCGCAACTCGCGACGCGCCGGAATGATGATCGCGCTGCCGACGGTCGCGGCGCTCGGTGCGGGCACGGCGCTCGGGATCGCCGCGATCCCGGGTGGGGACGGGACGATCACGGGGTGCTACGTGACGAATCCCAATCTCGCCGAGGAGCACTACGGCACGCTGCGCGTGATCGACCCGACTGGCGGCCCAGCGACGCTGCCAACTGGCGGACCGGACGAACAGCATGCGTGTTTGAACTACGAGACGACGATCACCTGGAATCAGTCCGGACCGCAGGGTCCGCAGGGTCCCGGTGGCGCCCAGGGTCCGCAGGGCGCTCCCGGCAAGTCACTCGTCGGCGGGACGTCGTTCGGCTTCGGCGGCGGCAGCAAGACGTTCCTGAAGCTCGACGGCATCAAGGGCGAGTCGAAGGACCATGACCACAAGGACGAGATCGAGGTGAGCGCGTTCCAGCTGTCCTCGGGCAGCGGGGGCGGGCAGGGGTCGACGGGCGGCGGCGGTGGCGCCGGCAAGGTCTCGATTCAGAGCTTCTCGATCACGAAGAAGATCGACAAGGCATCGCCGCTGCTGTTCAAGAACGCGGCCACCGGCAAGCACCTCAAGCTTGCGGAGGTCAGCTTCACGAAGAAGTCGAAGGGCAAGCAGCACGACTTCCTCGTCTACAAGCTCACCGACGTGCTCATCTCCAGCCTGCAGGACGGTACGTCGAAGGGCGGCTCGCCAGTTGAGCAGGTGACGTTCGCGGTCCACAAGATCACCGAGACGTTCATCGGGTCCAACGGCAAGCCCGTGCAGACGGTGAGCGTCACCGTGAACAACAAGGCCTGACGCGGCAGCGACGCCGGGACGTGCCGCCCTCCTCCCCGGCCGCTTCCCCGGCCCCGGCCGGCCGCGCGTACGACGAGCTGACCTACCCCGGCTACGCCTACGCGGCGACCCACCCGTCGCGGCTCGAGGTCGTCGGGCGGCTGTTCGGCCTCGAGGCGGCGCCGGCAGCGGACTGCCGCGTGCTCGAACTGGGCTGCGGCGACGGCGGCAACGCGCTGTCGATCGCGCAGACGCTGCCGGGCGCGCGGGTCGTCGCCGTCGACGCGGCGGCGGGAGCGATTGCACGAGGCGCCGCGCTGGCACGCGCGGCCGGGTTGGAGAACGTCGAGCTGCTGTGCGGAGAGTTCGGAGCGCTGCCCGAAGAACTCGGCGCGTTCGACTACGTGATCGCGCACGGGGTGTACTCGTGGATCCCACCGGAGGCGCGCGTCGCGCTGCTCGCGCGCGTGCGCGCGTGTCTCGCGCCGGCCGGGATCGCGTTCGTCAGCTACAACGCCTACCCGGGGAGCTACCTGCGCGACATGGCGCGTGACATGCTCCGCTACCACCTGCGGGATGTCGTCGAGCCGCGCGAGCGACTCGCCGGCGCGCACGCGCTGATGCAGACGATCGTCGCAATCGACGACCCGTCACCGTACGCGCGCGTGCTGCGCGAGCACCTCGAGCGGATGCTCGGCGTGAGCGAGGCGCTGCTGTTCCACGACGATCTCGCCGAGATCAGCACGCCCTTCTACTTCCATGAGTTCGTCTCTCATGCGGCCGGCCACGGGCTGCGCTTCCTCGCCGAGGCGGAGCTGTCCGAGAGCCAGCTGCGCGACGTGCCGGCGAGCGCCGGCGAGCTGATGGCCGGGCTGCCCGACGAGGCCGTCGTGCGCGAGCAGTACCTCGACTTCTTCAGGAACCGGATGTTCCGCCAGACGCTGCTGTGTCATGGCGAGGTGCCGGTGCGGCGAGCGCTCGACGAGGTGGCGGTGGCGGGGTTCGCGGTGTCCTCGGCGGCGCAGGCCGAGGACGACGGCGGCCCGGAGGAGACGTTCGCCACCCCGGACGGCTTCTCCATGACGACATCGGAGCCGCACGTGCGCGCGGCGATGCACGCGCTGGCGGACGCCACGCCCGCCGCGGTCGCGTTTGCCGAACTGCTCGCACACGCGGTCCCCGCCGCCGGTCCCGACGCGCCGGAGTCGGTCGTCGCGGCGCGGCTGCAGGACGTGCTGCTGCAGGCGTACCTCGCGCGCGTCGTCGTGCTGCACGGCTCGCCGCCAGCGGTGAGCGCAACCCCCGGCGAGCGTCCTCGCGCAAGCGCCCTCGCCCGCGCCCAGTGCGCCGCCGGCTCCGTCGTCGTCAGCTCACTGCTGCACACGAACGTCCTGCTCGAAGGCGAGCTCGAGCCGGCGCTGCTGTTGCTGCTCGACGGCACGCGCGACAGCGCGGCGCTCGCGGACGTGCTCGATCGACCTGTCTCGGAGATCGACGCGAGCCTGCTGCGCTTCGCATCGATCGCGCTCCTCCGGCACTGACGGGAGCCGCCCCCATGGAGGCGGCTCCCGCGGTTTGCTTGTCACCTAGGTTAGTCTCACCGTGATCGTGGTAGCGCTGCCTAGTTGCGTTACTTGACCGGTTTCCCTAAACGTTGCGAATGCCGGGCATCCAGCAGTGAATTCCTTCCTTCTTATCCTGTTGCCCATTTCAAAGGCGAAGCCGGTGATCACGCCGCCCGCTTCCACGGTGGCTTCGCCGACGATGCTTTCTTCAGGGCCGCCGTAGACCGCTAGGCAGCCGCTGGTGGTCGAGTGCATCGAGAACTTTATGCCTCTGAATAGCACCAGAACCTTCGTTATTCTCGGTAGCGTGCCGGCGAACGCGCGGTAGGTGACATGCCAGGGCAGCGAGGTCGCGGCGACGCCTTGCCCTAGCGGGTTTTCGGTGCCATTGTAAATCCACAACTCACTTTCGAACGCATTGCACGGGTGCGGGGTCATGGCTCTCGTCACGTAGCCGATTAGCGCACCCGATGTCTTGACGAGCGTGGTCGAATGCAGCGTACCTTCGACGGTGATGTTGCATCTGACGGGAACTTCTACTTCTACCCCTTCGAAGGCGATCGGTCTCCAAACGATTCTGAAGCCGGTGCTGCTGACCAACAGTCTGTTGGCCGAGGCAGTGCCTGTCGCGGTGGCGAGCAGCAGTGCTGCCGTGAGCGAAGCCACTGTAAGGCGGAGTGAGGTGCACATCGTCGATGCTGTCCCCCTGAGTCGCGTGATGGCGTTGCGAAAGCGAGGCGAGCTCCCCTTTCTGCGCGTGACGCTGCGATGCCCCGACTTTCCCCCTTCTCCGTCTCAGAATAGCTCGACGGTCGATTCAGCACTGGCCCAGGCCCTCATCGACCGCGTAGCGCAGATGGCCGTCGGAGCGGGGCGCGCGGAGCGCACCGCTGACGTCACGTCGGTGCGGCCTCAACGAGCGTCATGAAGCAGCTGTGCGGAGTCGGGCGATAGTCGCCAAACGGCTCACAGGGCTCGAAGCCCCGGCTCGCGTACAGCGCGTGGGCGGGCGCGAACGCAGCCGCCGATCCGGTCTCCAGGCTCACGCGGCGGAACCCCCGCTCGCGCGCGACGGCGATCAGATGATCGACCAACGCGCCGCCGATCCCGAGGCCGCGCGCCTCAGCGGCCGTGTGCATCGACTTGACCTCCGCGTGTTGCGGATCTAGCTGCCGGAGCGCCGCGATCCCGAGCGCCGTCCCGTCGCGGCGGAAGCTGAAGAACGCGACGGCGGGATCCAGCAGCGCATCGACGTCGAGCGCGTGCACGTGCTCGGGCGGGGTGTGGACGTTCGCGAACGCGTGGTGGCGCTCCAGCAACGCACGCACGTCGTCGGCGCGCGGATCGTCGAGCGTGATCTCACCCGTGGGCACGGCAGGCAATCTATCCATGCGCGAGCGCGCCTGACCAACCGCGAGCCGTGCCGCGACGGCGAGCAGAGCGCAGCAGAAGGACTAGATCGGCGAGTCCTTGTCCCCCAGACCGGGCGCGACGATCGTGCCGCTGTCGATCTCGTGGGCAAGCTGCTCCTGAGCCTCCCGATCCCCTTCGCCGAGCACGCCCGATCCCGCCGCGTAGGCGATCGCGTCGCCCAGTCGCCGCGCAGCGCGAATGCGATCGACACGGCAGGGTTCAGATGCGCGCCGGAGATCGCGCCGAACAAGATGATCGCGAGCACCATCAGGCCCGGGGCGACCACCGCAGCCGGCAGGCTGATCTTCCCCTGCGCGTGCAGGATCCCGCCGCCGGCCGCGACCAGCACGAGCATGAACGTCCCGAGCAGCTCCGAGAACAGGCGGCGCCACTCGCGGCGGGGATCGTCGAAGTCCTCGCGATTTCCGAACTCGAGCATCATCAGATGCGTCGCCCGAGGCGCGAACGGAAGCGCCGACGAGGCGTGGGCCGCACCGCGCCTCGTGGTCGGTGGATCGCTCATCTCCACCAGCGTGCCCCACAGGCCGCGGCGGTGCATCACCTCGTAGGGATGACGTGGTCACGCGCGGAACCGGCTCCGGGCCAGCGCCGTCGTCACGCGTACGTCGAACGTCCGGCTCCCGGTCGCGCGTTCGGCGGGTAGGGCGCGACGTCGTTCACGTAGCGGGGCTGCTTCGACACGCGCGTGAGCCACGTGGCGAGGTCGGAGTAGTCGGCGGTCGCGTAGCCCGCTTCGTGCGCGACGTGGAGGTAGCCGTAGAGGGCCACGTCGGCGATCGAGTACGCGTCGCCGACGAAGAAGTCGCGCCCGCCGAGCTGCGCGTCGAGCAGCCCGAGCAGCTCGACGCCGGCTGCATAGCGCGCCTGCGCTGCCGGCTCGCCGGCCGTCAGCCGCCCGGTCTGCAGGCGGAAGCGCAGGCCGGCGATCGCTGGGATCACGTCCGTCTGCTCGAACACGAGCCAGCGCAGCACCTCCGCGCGCTCGAACGGGTCGGCGGGCAGCAGCGGCGTGCCCTCCGCGAGCCACCAGAGGATCGCTGCCGACTCGGCCAGGAAGCGACCGTCGTCGGTCTCCAACACCGGCGTCGTGCGCAACGGGTTCATGCGCCCGAACGCGTCGGTGAGCGTGTCGCCGTCGAAGATGTCGATCGGCACGCGCTCGTAGGGACGACCGAGGTGCGCGAGCAGCAGCCGCACCTTGTAGCAGTTGCACGAGGCGTCGTAGTCGTAGAGCTTCAGCATGCGCTTGGGTCGATCGCCCGCAGCAGTGCGGCGATCGTACGGTCGTCGGGGTTGTCGCTGGCGTCGAGCTGCGTGGCGATCAAGGCGCGCTCCTGGGGGCTGCGGTTTTGATTGAGCTTGTAGGCGGCTTCGATCCCGTCGACGACGATCTCGAAGCCGGCGACGGCCTTGGCCGAGTTCGTGAGGAAGCGGTCTCCGCCGTCGTAGCTCCAGGGCTCGGATCGGCGGCCTTCGACCGTGTCGACCGTCTCGACCAGCAGCCAGGCCGTGCGTTCCTCGTCGAGCATCGCCGCACGACCGCGGACGTGCACGGTGATGTGGAGGTAGGTCGGTGCGGCCGGACGACGCGGGATCCATGCGGGCGAGACGTATGAGCGCGGTCCCTGTGCGACATACAGCAGCTGCCGGCCCTCGCGCAGGTGCTCAACTTGCAGATTGCGACCGTCCAGGTGCGCGAAGACGTGCGGCTTGCCGGCGTCGTCGTCGCGCACGATCAGCGGCGACGCCGACGCCCTCGGCCACCCGTCGGCGCCGGTGGTGATCAGCGTCCCGAGGTTGTACGTGGCAAGCCAGGCGAGTGCCTGCTCGCGGTCGGTCACGCGAAAGCGAGGGCCGACGTGGAGGATCGATTCGTCTGTGCGCATCCGCATTCGAATCGTGCCCGCCGTTGCAGCGGGGGACTAGTGAAAATCGGACTTGGAGGTGAGCCGACTGGGAGGGATCGCTCCTCAACGGTGGGCGTGATGCGGAGATAGCGTCGAACTTCTCACGCCCGGGCTGATGCCTAAGCTTCACGCCGGACACGCGCATGCAACCGGCACACACCAACACAGCGACGGCGGAGAGCGACGCGCCTCAGGCGATACGTCGACGGCTGTCGTCCGTCCTGCTCTCGCTGCTGCTGCTCGCGATCGGAATATGTCTCGTGGCGGCCGCTGCCCACGCTTGGGCAGCCCCGAGCAGTGACTGCAACAACGAGATCGGACAATGCATCCGCGGACGGCAGCGGCTCGCGATCGAAAGCATCGCGTTCCTCTACACCCTCGCGGGCCTCGGAACGGTCGGGGTTGCCGTCGGCATCGGCCTCGCCCCCAAGATCACGACGACCCGGATCGTCCTCACCGTTCTCAGCGCGCTCCTCGTCCTGATCTTCTTCATCGTCGATCCGGTGGGACACCTGAACAACAGCTTCACCGGCTGGCTCGCCGCCGTTTCCCATCACTCCACGGCTCTGGCCGGATAGCTCAAATCGGGCTCGTCGCCTGCAGGCGCCTCGCTTTCCACGATGCGGAACCCCCAGATGGCTCGCCGCCACTGTGCAGGCGCTCGCCGCTACACGGATTCGTTTGGCTTGGGTGGCGCCGCTGATCGATCTCTGTCGTAGGTCGCGAGCGCCAGCAGTGCAACCGCTGCGAGCGGCCAACCGACCAGCGCCCGCGGGATGCCCAGGATCTCGAACGCGAGCATGCTTCCGGCAGCCGGAGCTACGGCGATCGTGAAGACGTCCCAGCCTCCCGCGCGGCGACTCCCGCTGTAGATCGCCACAACGCACGGACACGCGATGAACACGGCCTGGGCCAGTCGGTGCGAGAGCGCTACTGCAGCCAACAACGCCACCGCATAGCTCGCCCCGACAACGATCGCGGCCGGCTGGCGCCCGAACCAGACCACAGAGCGGTCGATCACTCTCGACCGCCTGCCTCGAACAATGCCCATCCGTGGAGAACGAGGATCCACCCGGCTCCAATGCCGATCGTCACAAGCCCCCAGGCGGAAGACGGCACAGCAGGATCCCCGGCGACAAAGGCGACAGCCAAGCCGCCAACGAAACCCAGAGTCCTACTCAACCAGAGCGGTGCTTCCTGAATGTCGCGGGGGAATCCGCGCGCGCCCACCCGCATACCTCGTACGTCACTGCACCAATGCCCAGCGTTACCCACGGCGACCAATCCAGCGCCCACCCTGCCACGCCGGGAACCGCCGTGAGCGCCCAGGTCAAGGCGTCGAGCTTGAACGGCATCACCAGCATCGGCCTCCCCCACCGCCTGCGCCGGATGGGTGCTCCGCGCTCCGATCGAATTCCTCCAGCTCTCACAGGCCCAAGATATTCGCCAGAGTCGCGGGAACCGACAGCCACCACGGAGGATCAGCGTCGCGCTCGTCTGCCAGTACGTCGACCAGGGCGCATCGCGGCTGCTGAATCACGTATCGATATGCGATACGTGGCGATTTGCAGCAGCTTCCCCAAGCCCTCCATCGGACTCGAACCGATGACCCCTTCCTTACCATGGAAGTGCTCTACCAACTGAGCTAGGAGGGCAGCGTCGGAGATTGTAGGCGCTTGTGCGCGAGCGCGCTGGGAGTCCTGCCGCGGCCGCTGCTACCGTTCCCGCCCGCATGCGTCGCCCCCTCGCCATCCTCCTCACGCTCACAGCCGTCGCGCTGCCGCTCGCAGCCTGCGGCAGCAAGACGGTCACGACGACCGGTGCGAACGGGCAGGTGACGACGCGCAAGGTCCCCAACGTGCACTTCGCGAAGACGAAGTTCGTGCTGCACACCGGGCTCGCGATCGGTGCCTTCCATCGCTACATCTACAAGCCCGCGAAGGCCGGCACATTCAAGTCGGGCGCGAATGGGCGGATCCGTGCGTTTGCGAAGGCTGGCGCGGCCGGGCTCTTCATCGTCCATGAGCTGAAGGAAGCGCACAAGGACGCGCTGTCCGACGACCGGCTTCGCCCGCTCGCCGACAAGGTGGCCAACCTCGGCACGAGCCTCGGCGGGCTCGGTTCCTCACTGAAGGGCGGCTCGTTCAACCCCGCCCAGCTCGCGAGCGGCGCGAGCGCGGTGAGTGCGCTCACGAGCGCGAGCAGCGGCGTCGGCGCGAGCATCAAGGAGCTCGCGCCCCCCGGCCTCGGCGGCTGAGCCGCCGACCAGCGCGCAGCCCCGCGCAACCCCTACGCGCGACCGCTCGCCGCAGCCTCGACCGCCGCCCGCAGCCGCACCGTCGCGGCCTCGACGTCGAGCGGCTTGGCGAAGTGGAAGCCCTGCGCGAGCGGGCACCCACGCGCCACCAGGAAGCGCCGCTGCGCCTCGCTCGTGACGCCCTCGGCGATCGTCGTCATCCCAAGCGCCGTGCCCAGCTCGAGGATCGCGGTCAGCATCGCTGCCGTCTGCGGGTCGTCGGGCACGCCCCGCAGGAACAGCTGGTCGATCTTCAGCACCTCGACCGGCACGTCGCGCAGGCGTGACAGCGACGAGTGGCCGGCGCCGAAGTCGTCGATCGCGAGCCGCACGCCGAGCTGGTGCAACGCGTGGACGACCGGCTTGCTGCGCTCGGCGTCGAGCATCGCCGCGTACTCGGTGATCTCCAGCGTCAGCGAGCTCGGCGCCAGCCGCTCGGCCTCCAACGCCTCGCGCACCGTCGCCGGGAAGTCGTTGCGGCGCAGCTGACGCGGCGAGATGTTCACGTGCACGTGCGCGTCGAGGCCGGCATCCGCCCACGTCCGCAGTTGGACGCAGACCGCGTTCAGCACCCAGCCGCCGATCGCCTCGATCAGGCCGGCGTCCTCCGCCAGCGGGATGAAGTCGTTCGGGCCGATCATCCCGCGCTCGGCGTCCTGCCAGCGGACGAGTGCCTCGAATGCAGCAAGCTCACCCGTCTCCGGCACGACGATCGGCTGGTAGTGGACGACGAAGTCGTCGCGCTGCAACGCGCGCCGCAGCTTCGTCGTGAGCGACAGGCGCGCGAGCGTGTGACGCGAGTCGCCGCCGTAGCTCGCGATCCCGCCGCGACCTGCCTGCTTGACCTCGTACATCGCGGCGTCCGCATGGCGCAGCAGCGTGTCGGCGTCGGACGCGTCGGCCGGGTAGATGCTGATGCCGATCGAGGAGCCGATCTCGAACTCCGCGTCGGCGATCGAGAACGGCTCCAGCAATGCAGCCTCGACCTGCTTCGCGACCGTCTCGGCGCTGAGGCGCGGGTCGACGTCGAGGTCGGTCAGGAGGATCAGGAACTCGTCGCCGCCCTGGCGCGCGAGCAGGTCGGTCGTGCGCACGACCCCGCGCAGCCGCACGGCGATCCGTCGCAGCAGCTCGTCGCCTGCCGCGTGGCCGAGACTGTCGTTGACCGCCTTGAAGTCGTCGAGGTCGACGTAGAGCAGTGCGACCGACTGCGCGTTGCGCCGCGCACGCGCGAGCGCGAGCGCGAGATGCTCGTCGAGCAGTGCGCGGTTCGGCAGCTTCGTGAGGCTGTCGTGGTAGGCGAGGAAGGCGATCTGCTCCTGCGCACGACGGCGCTCGGTGATGTCGGAGAAGGCCGAGACGACGCCATAGGGGCGCGACTCGCCCTCGCGCAGGAGCGGGTGGCTGCTGACCGATACCCACAGCTGCCCGCCGTCGCGGTGCGTGAAGCGGACGATGACGTCGCGCTGCGCCACGCCCGTCTCGAACGCGCGCCGCGAGGGTGCGTTCTCGACCGTCAGCGGCGTGCCGTCTTCGAACGCGATCTCGATCGGCCACTCGCCGCCGCGCGCGCCGATCAGCTCGCTCTCCGACAGCCCGACGATCCGCCCCGCTGCTGCGTTGCAGCTGATCGCGCGCCCGTCGGAGCCGTAGACGAGCAGCCCCTCCTCGAGCGCCTGCACGACCCCGCGGTTGCGTTCCTCGCTCTCCGCGAGCGCCGCCTCGGCGATCCGCGTCGCGGTGACGTCGGTGATGATCCCCTGCGTCAGCCGCGGCTCGCCGTGGTCGTCGCGGATCACCGTGTCGCGCTCCCACAGCCACACCACGCGGCCGTCGGCGGCGAGCATCCGGTACTCGCAGTCGAACGCCTTCTGCTCGCGGTAGGCGTAGCGCGTCTCGGCGAGCACGCGGTCGCGGTCGTCGGGGTGGATCTGCTGCTCCCACGTGCCCGTGGAGCCGAGCCAGCGCTCCGCGGGGTAGCCGAGCAGCTCCTCGACCTGCGGGCTGACGTAGGCGAACGAGCCCAGCTCGTCCCAGTCGGCTACGTAGGTGACGGCAGGGATCGTCTCGATCAGCGTGCGATAGCGCGCCTCGGCCTCGGCCAGCTCGACGGCGGCCGTCACGCGCGCGGTGACGTCGTGCAAGACGCCGATGTAGCGCCGCGCGACCCCGTCGTCGTCCGCGACGGGCGTGAGGAAGACCTCGTTCCAGAACTCCGAGCCGTCGCGGCGGTAGTTGCGCAGCGTGACCCACGACTCCTCGCCGACGCGCAGCGCAGCCGACATCTCGGCTACCGCCTCGGGGTCCGTGCCGGGCCCCTGCAGCAGCGACAGATCGCCGCCGAGCACGTCGTCGGCGCCGTAGCCGGTGAGCTGCTCGAAGGCTCCGTTGACGTAGCTCGTGACCCAGCGGCCGTGCTCCAGCTCGGCGATCACGATGCCGTTGTTCGTCGCCGCGAGCGCGCGCTCGTGCAGGTCGAGCAGCGCGGCGCCGCGGCGGTGGCGCAGATGCAATGCGACCTGGCTCGTGAGCGCGCCGACGTCGGTGACGAGCCGCGCGTCGGGTCGCGCGCCGGGCGCGAGCTGCAAGGCGAGCACGCCCTCGCAGACGCCGCCGGCGACGAGCGGGATCGCCAGCTGCGCACCGTCCGCGACCGCAGCGCACGCGGTTGCGGCGCGTGCTGCGACGCTCGTGTCGTCGAGCCGCAGGCGCAGCGGTCCGTCCGCCGGCGCCGACCCGTGCCGGTGGCGGGCGTGCAGCTCGTCGCCGACCCGCTCCCAGGCGACGCCGTTCGCTGCATCGAACATCGCGGCGAGCATCGTGAGCGCCTCGCGCAACAGCTCGACCGCCGGCAAATCGGCAGCGAGGTGGCAGGCGATCGCCTGCTGGCCGGCGAGCAGGCGCTGGGCGCGCCGCGCGGCGCGGCGGTCCTCCGCGAGCGCGTGCTCGCGCGCGAGCGCCTCGGGGACGCGATGCGGCTCCGGCTCGTGCGAGGCGCGCGTCTCGTCAGGGCGGCAGGCTGCCGGATCGGTCAGCACGAGCGCGACGCCGGCAGCGTCGACCGCAGCGACCACCACGGCGAGTTCTTCCGGCACGACGAAGCCGCAGACGACGCCATCGACGTCACCGCGCGCGAGCGCCGCCGCCAGCGTGTCGGGATCGCTCAAAAGCTCGGCGGCGATCGGCCCGATCGCGCCGTTGGCCGACCGCAACGCTCCGAGAAGCTCGGCTGCGACGACGGGATCGCTGTGGAGGACGAGTGCTCGCAAGGGAAAAGCCCGGTTCACCACCGGGAATACGCCAACGTATTCCCTTGATCGACAGGATTTGCGGATTCCGATAGCCCCACCCGTCGATTGGCTCGCGCGGGGTCTTGGGAACTTTGCCCCGGCCTGCTCGTTGACAGCACGCGAGCGAACCGACGGGAGGACATGGTGCGGCGACGGATGAGCATGAGCACGATCGTGGGGGCGCTGGCCGTGCTGGCGCTCGGGGTGACGGCGGTGAAGGCGGACGACATCGCGCCGGCCGCCGGCAGCGTGCAGCTGCGCGCCGTCGGCGCTCCCGACCCGGACGGCGGTCCGCCATGGGGGCTGCGCACGTTCACCGACAGCGCCAGCGGCGTCAGCTGCATCGGCGCCGGCCGCGTCGTCGGCGGGGTGCTGGGGAACGTCGACAAGCAGGGCGTCTTTTCCGCTGCGCCGTTGCATGCTGACCGCTGCCAGGGCGTGACCAACGGCGCGCCGCCCTCGCTGTTCGGCTGGGACGGGACGATCACCGACTTCGTCGGCGGGAACTGCGGCAACCAGTGCTCGGACTACCAGCAGCGCACGTTCGTGTTCGGCTCGTTCGGCTCCGACCTCGTCCATGCCAGCTTCACGAACGTCGGCAGCAGCACGCCGCAGGATCTCCCGATCGACCACGGCTACTTCCTCGCGGTGGTGCGTGGGCTCGTGCTCGTGACAACGGCGAAGCCGCGCATCGCGCTGACGTTCGACAGCGGCTGCGGCGCCGGCCGCGCCGCCCGCATGACGCTCCCCGGCGCGCAGCTCCACGGCTGCACGATCGTCGTGCCGAACCTGCTCGCGCCGGTCTACGTGCACCAGTCTGCCGCCTCGCTGCGCGCGCGCAAGCACCCCTCCACACCGGTCGAGGTGACGACCGGGCGCGTCGAGCGCTTCCGCCTCAGCACCGCATTCGGCGTGACCTTCCGCGCGCCGATCACCACCGGCCCGAACGAGGGCTACCGGCTGCGCGTTCGCGGCCCCGGGGGCCCGAGCTGCCACGGCCGGCTCGACGAGACGACGCCTGAATCCGTGGAGGCGGTGATCCGCCGCGGGACCCGCCACACCGTGCTCGCCGATCCGCTGCCGAGCAACGGCAAGCCGGGGCGCTTCTGCCCGGGCCGCTACCGCGCCGACGTCTCCTTCTACAGCTACAACCACCACTATCCGCCGTTCGGCCACGCCTTCATGACCGTCCCGGCCGTGCGCTGAGAAGCAGAGCGTCAGGGTCCGGCGGGTGGGACGGTTCTGTCCCACCCGCCGGGTACGGTTGCTCACGTGTCCGCGACCCTCGAACAGGCCCTTCCCGTGAGTGAGATCGATGAGCTGATCGCGTCGAACCGGGGCCTCGTGGGCGCGTCGACCGGCTACATGACGGGCGCACGCGGCGACTGGCCGCGGCTGATCGCCGCGGCGGAGGCGCTGTCGCACGATGTAGTCGAGCTGTCCGCGCTGTCAGCGGAGGAGCTGCCGGGGCTCGTCGCGTTCCTCGCCGGCGTCGAGCCGCTCGACTTCGCGCACGTCTCGGTCCACGGGCCGTCGAAGGGCTGGGACGGCACGCCGGTCGCGCTCGCCTCCGCGCTCGCGACTCTGCCCGAGCAGATCGACGGGATCGTCATGCACCCCGAGACCCTCGGCGACCCTGCGGCGTTCGCCGCGCTCGGCTCGCGCCTGTGGCTGGAGAACATGGACACGCGCAAGCCCGACGCGCGCACGCCCGACGAGCTGTCGCGCTTCTTCGCGGCGCTGCCCTCCGCGCGCTTCTGCTTCGACATTGCGCACGCACAGCTGCACGACCCGAGCATGGGACTCGCGCACGATCTGCTCGACGCGTTCGGCGACCGCCTCGTCGAGGTCCACCTCAGCTCGATCACGCCGAGCGGCTCGCACGTGCCACTGCGCCCGGGCGACGCCGAGGCGTTCGCGCCGGTGCTGGAGCGCTGCACGGGAGTTCCGTGGATCCTCGAGGCCCCTCTCCCGATCTCCTGACGCGGCGCCTCGCCGCCCGTGGCGGCGTCATCGGCCGACTCGCCTGCGATTGCAGGCTTCGCGGCCTGCTTCCTTGCCACAGACGGCGATCCATCTGCCTCAGAAAATCGTGAACCGTTGTGTAGTCCGCGCGAGTTGGGGCCCGAACAGCAGCGCGAGCAGGCTCTGCTCGATCGTCGCGCCGAGGCGGGCGACCTCGGCGAAGCTGGGTGAGGCGTCGGCTGCGCTGCGGCTGTCGATCGCGTGCAGCTCGGCGCGGGTGGCGGGATCGTCGATCAGCGCGAGGAAGGCGTCGTAGGCGGCGAGCGCGGCGGCGCCTTCGGCTGACGCGTCGTAGTGCAAGAACGCGTCGGCGACGCGATCGGCCGGCGGCAGCGCGAACTGCGCTTCCAGGAACGCGGCGATCTCGTGCGCCGCGTGCTCGTGACAGCGCAGGACCGGCAGCAGGCCGCTCGCGAACAGCAGCTTGCGCGACGTCCGCAGCTTCGCGTTGCGCAGCCCCCAGCCGCGGCCACCGCGCTCGCGGTCCTTCGCGACGAAGTCGACGCCGATCGTGCGCCAGTAGCGCACGAGGTCGTTGAGCAGGAAGCGCGGCGGGCGGCGATCCTTCAAGGCGTCGGAGAGGTAGTCGTGGATCACGTCGCGGCGTACGCCCGCGAGCACCTGCGGATTGCAGGCGGCGACCGACTCGAGCACGAGCAGCATCCGCCGCGTGAGGTTCGCGTTCGTGTCGTCCTCGAGCCCGACGCGCAGCAGGTCGGCCGAGTGGACGACGCCCGCGAACGGGCCCTTCCCGCTCGGCGGGCGCTCGAAGCAGGCGGCTACAGCCTCGACCGACGGCTGCGGCGGCGGTGCGCCCGGCGCCTGCTCGACCCCGCGCACGAGCACGACGTAGTCGTCGTCGGAGCCGCCCGTCAGCTCATGCCGCCCCCACGAGCCCATCAGCACGACCGTCGCGTTCGCGTCGACCGCTACGTCGGCGAGCAATGCGCCACGTTCGGCGAGGCGCTGCGCGGTGCGTGCCCGCGCCTGCGTGAGCGCGTCGAACTGGCAACCCGTCTGCTGCTGGAGGCGCTCGAGCGGCGAGCCGGTGGCGATCACGCGCGCTGATGCTAGCTTCGCCGACGCGCCAGGCATGCCGCACAACCGTCGCCGGCTGTCAAGTTCCCCCTGCCAGGACCGATCACCGAGGGCATGATCGCCCTGCTCCTCACGCTCCTGCTGGCCGCCGTGCTCGTCGTCGCATTCCGCTTGCGCCGCCGCCCGGAGGACCGCGCGCGCGCCGACCTGCGGACGATCTTCGAGACCGCGCCGATCGGCAACCTCGTGCTCGACGGGAACGACGTGGTCGTCGAGGCGAACGCCGCGCTCGCCCGCACCGTCGGCTGCGAGCCGGAGCGGCTGGGCGGGTTGCCACTCGCGCTGCTCGTCCACACCGACGACATGCCGCTGCTGCGCATCGCCTTCGCGCAGCTCCGCCATGGGGTGACGAACGAGCTTGCGACCGAGCTGCGGTTGCTCAACGTCACCACCAAGGCGCCGATCATGACTTCGATCCACGCGGCGCTGCTCGCCAGCCGCGGCGGCAAAGCCCCGCGGCTGCTCGTGCAGGCACTCGACATCAGCGAGCACAAGCGCGTCGAGGCGCAGCTCCAGCACATGGCCGACCACGACCCGCTCAGCGGCCTGCCGAACCGCCGCCGCTTCGAGCAGGAGCTCGCCCGCCACGTGGCGCACGCCCATCGCTATGGCGCCGAGGGTGCGGTGATCGTGCTCGACATCGACGGCTTCAAGCACGTCAACGACACGCGCGGCCACCGCGCGGGCGACGATCTGATCTCCGGCGTCGCCGAGGTGCTGCGCGGCCGCTTGCGCGGGACCGACGTGCTGGCCCGCATCGGCGGCGACGAGTTCGCGATCCTGCTGCCGAAGGCCGATCGTGCCGGCGCCGAAGCGGTAGCCCACAGCCTCGTCGAGACGGTCCGCCTGGAGGCCGACCCGACGAAGGGCGCCGACTCCGGCGTGACGATCAGCGTCGGCGCGGTGATGATCGACAGCTGTGCCGAGCTGAGCCCGGATGCGATCGTCGCCGCCGCGGACGCTGCGATGTACGCGGCGAAGGCCGGCGGCCGCGACGGCTACGTCTTCGCCGGCAGTCGCGTCATCGTTGCCTCGCGCATGCCGACGCTCGTCGCCTGAGTCGGCTGCACGCGCGCACGCGCGCGCGCCGTCAGCGCCCGGCAGCCGAGGAGACGTACGCGGCGACCGCGTGCATCTGCGCCTTCGTCAGCTTCTTCTTGAACGACGGCATCTCTTCTCTTATCCCCTTCGTGATGCGCGCGATGACCATGCTCTCGCTCGGGCGCACCGCGGTGAAGTCCGTGCCGGGAAACTCCGGTCTGCCGGTCGCCGCCTTGCCGGCGATGCTGTGGCAGCGCTGGCAGTTGCTGGTGAAGACGCTCTCGCCGAGCGTCACGTCGCCGCTGCCCTCGCTCGCGCCGATGTTGCGGCCGGCAACCGACGTCACGTAGGCGGCGACGGCGCTGATCTGCGCCGGCTTGAGCTGACCGTCGAAGGCCTCCATGTCGAAGCCGCCGCTTCTCACGCGTGCCATCACGTAGGCGAGCTTCAGCTTCACTTCGTCGAGGTTCGGGATCGGCGACTCTATGAACGTCGGGTGCGCGATCTTGCCGGCGATCGTGTGGCAGAGCGCGCACCGCTTCGCGAAGACCTTCTGGCCGGCTGCCATCACCTGCGCACTCGGCGCTGCCGTCGTGCGCGTCGTGTGCGTCGCTCTTGTGGTGCTCGAGCTGGCGCCCTTCGAGCCACCGCAGCCGGCGGCGATCAAACTGAGCAGCGCGAGCGCGAGCAGCAGCGATCCGGCCGGCACGAGCCGCCGGCGCACGACACCGTCACGCGTGTTGCCACCGCCCATCGCAGTCCCCCTCGGTCTGGCCGCCCAGCTCCCCCCGGACGACCAGCCGAGCCTACCATCAGGCGGAGGAGGCGGCGACCGGAACCGACGCCGTCACCGGCGCCTGCTCGACCGCAACGTTCGGCAGCGCGCGGGCGAGGCGGCTCGGCAGCCACCAGTTCCACTTGCCGAGCAGCTCCATCGCAGCGGGCACGAGCACGAGCCGCACGAGCGTCGCGTCGAGCGCGATCGCCACGGCGCAGCCGAGCCCGAGCTGCTTGATCGACGGGACGCCCGTGCCGACGAAGACCGCGAACACGGCCGACATGATCAGCGCAGCGCTCGTGATCGTTCTCGCGCTCGCCTGCAAGCCCTCCGCGACCGCACCGCGCGGGTCGCCGGTCGCCGCCCAGCGCTCGCGGATGCGGCTGAGCAGGAAGACCTCGTAGTCCATCGACAGGCCGAAGACGATCGCGAGCACGAGCGGTGGCGTCAGCACGTCGATCTGCCCCGGCGACTGGAAGCCGAGGAAGCCGTCGACCCAACCCCACTGGAAGACGATCACGAGCACGCCATACGCGGCCCCGACCGACAGCAGGTTCATCAGGATCGCCTTCAGCGGCAGCACGATCGAGCGGAGCAACAGCAGCAGCACGATGTAGGAGAGCCCGAGCACGACGAGCGCGATCAGCGGCAGCGAGCCCTCGACGCGGTCGAGGATGTCGCGCGTGAACGCGGGCGTGCCGCCGACGACGGTGCCCGGCGGCAGCTCGCTGCGGAGGCGCTTGACGACATCGCCCGCGCGCGGCGACTCGGGGTCGCTGCGCAACGTGGCGCGCACGAGCACCTGCGCTCCGTCCTGCGAGCTGACGGGCGTGGCGACGCGCAGCACCTCGTGCTCGCCGCGCAGCACGCCGTTCACCCGCGCGAGCTGCGCGCGCGGCGCGACGACGGCGACGGGACCGCCCGCGCCGGGGCCGGTGAGCTTCGTCGCCGCCTCGACGCCGACGCGGACCTCGTTGTCATTCGGAAACTGCCACAGCGCTCCGTTGCCCATGTGCAACTGCAACGCGGGGATCGCGAGCACGAGCAGGATCCCGCCGGCGGCGAGGATCCCGGCGACCGGCCGGCGCATCACCGCTGCGGTCCAGCGACCCCAGAACTCGGGGCGCTCGGCGCGCTCCTCGCCTCGTCCACCGCGGCGCTGCCAGGCGCGCGCGATCCAGGCGGTCACGCCGGCGACGCGGCCGGGCTCGTACGCGCGGCGGCCGGCGACCGAGATCAGCGCCGGCAGCAATGTAGTCGCGGCGAGCACCGCAACCGCGACGACCATCATCGCGCCGAGCGCCATCGAGCGGATCGCCGTCACGTTCACGACGAGCAGCCCGGCGAGCGAGACGATCACGGCGAGGCCGGAGAAGGTCACCGCGACGCCGGAGGTCGCCATCGCGATCGCACGCGCCTGCTCGGGCTCACGGCCGGCGGTGATCTCCTGGCGGTAGCGCGAGAGGATGAAGAGCGAGTAGTCGACCGCGACGCCGATCCCGATCATCGACGCCATGTTCGTGACGAAGACGCTCATCTCCGTGGCTTGCGAGAGCAGGTAGATCAGCGCGCCGGTGACGCCGACCGAGACGATCCCGAGCGACAGCGGCAGCAATGCCGCGACGAGCGAGCCGAAGACCGCGAGCAGGATCAGCAGGACGATCGGGAAGCCGCCGCCCTCGGCGGTCGCGAGGTCCTTCTTCGTGAGGTCCTGCATCCCGGCCCACAGGGCGCCCTCGCCGACGAGGTGGGTCGCGACTGGCGTGGTGGGCGTCGTGATGTGGCCCTTGAGGCCGAGCTTGTCGCGCAGCTTCACGGCGATGTCGATCGCCGCGTCGTCGCTGGCGGTCGCCGTGGCGAGGGGCACGATCAGCGGGCGTGCTCCGTTGCGGGCGAGCTGCTGCGCCGCCTGCTCTCGCGCGGCTGGCGTGAGCGCGACGTCGGCGACCTTGCCAGCGGCGCCGTCGAGCTGGGTCAGCGCTGCACGCTCCTGCGCGACGGTCGCGCCGGAGCGCGGGACGAGCACGGCGGCGAGCGTCGTGTTCTGCGCGTGCGCGAAGTCGCGCTTCAGCTGCCGTTGCACCGCGGAGGACTGCGAGCCCGGGACGTTGAAGCCGCCACCGGTGAGGTGGTCGGCCTGGTGCATCGAGAGCGGCAGGGCGACCGCGACGAGCAGGCCCCAGACGATGAAGACGAGCGTGCGACGGCGGCGGATCAGCGCGTCCACGCGCAGCATGACGGACTGCACAGGGCCCTCCTTCGAGCGGTTTGGCTAGCTGGCCAGTCCAGCCTCTCCGACCGGCACCGAGCAGAGTGTGCGATCGCTCACACTCTACTGACTCGGCGCGTGGGAGTCCCTACTTCGCGCTGCGGCGCATCCCCAGCCACAGCCAGACCGGGTACGTCGCGAAGATCGCCGTCGAGACCTTGTGCGTGCGGGGACTTGTCTTGCGCCAGTCGAAGCGGAAGACCCCGGAGTTGAGCATCCAGTCGCGGCCGGACTCGGCCTTGCAGGCCTTCCAGACCGGGCGCGTCCAGCGCTGGTCGAGGTAGAGCCCGACGCTGACGCCCCAGAACAGCGCCATGTAGCCGGTCATCAGCTTCGCGTCGTTCGCGGGCGTCCGCTTGTCCTCCGGGACGATGGCCTTGTAGGTGCGTCCGCCTGCGTAGAGCAGCGCGGGATCGATCAGGAAGGACACGGGATCTCCTCTTCGGTGGTGGCGCCTGCGACGCCCCGGTCGAGCAGCCCGAAGGCCAGCCGGGTGGCGAGCGCCATGATGGTCATCTGCGGATTCACGCCGAGCGCGCTCGGCACGACGGAGCCGTCGGCGATGTGGAGGCCGTCGATTCCGTGGACGTTCAGGTCGCCGTCAACGACTCCATGCGCCGGACGCGCGTCGGCGCGGGCGGTGCCGAGCGGGTGGAAGGCCATCAGCTTGAGGTCGCTCGGGCGAGCTGTTTCAGGTTGCGCTCCATGCGGGAGCGGCAGGTAGACCTCGCGCGCCCCGGCTGCTTGGAACAGCTCCCGCATGTGCGCGAGGCCAGTGCGGAAGCGCGCGAGATCGGCTCGGTCGAGGTCATAGCGGATCAGCGGGCGGCCGGCGAGCTGCCGGACGCTGCCGCGCGAGCTGTCGCTGACCATCAGGCCGAACATCGCGAGGTTGCGGTAGTTGGCCATCGCCTCGGTGTGGCGGGCGCCGGTGAGCGGCAGCGACATCGCGACATACGACGGCGGGCCGGCGACGCCCTCGAAGATGATCCCCTCGGACGCGAACTCGTCGACGTAGAAGCTCTGCGGGACGCCCTTCGCCATGTCGACCAGCTCGTCCATCAGCGCGTAGGCGCCGGTCGCCGGGTGCAGCGCGAGGTTCTGGCCGAGCTGGCCGGAGGTTGCGCCGAGGCCGCTGCGGGCGAGCAGCAGCGGGGTGTGGATCGTGCCGGCGGCGACGATGACGTGGGGTGCGTTGACGATGAGACGCTCGCCGCGGGTGAGTGGTGTGCGGCCCCTGCCGTTGCCAGAGCCGTGGCCGCCGTCGTGCGCGCTCGCGACGCGGGCTTCGACCGAGCGGGCGCGACCGCGCTCGACGATGATCCGCTGCACGTCCGCGCCGGTGACGATCTGCGCGCCGGCCTGCTCCGCGCGCGGGATGTAAGTGATGCCAACGTGCTGCTTCGCCGACGTCGGGCAGCCGAACGCACAGACGCCGGAGCCGACGCAGCCCTTGGCGTTGCGCTTCAGGTAGCCGTGGGACCAGCCGAGTGCCTCGGCGCCTCGGCGCGCGACTGCAGCGTTGTTGCCGGCCAGCTCGGGCGTCACCTCGTTGACGGAGAGCGTCTGTTCGACGCGCTCGAAGCAGGGGTCGAGCGTCTCGGTCGTGAGCGCGTCGAGCCCATACTCGTCTTGCCATTTCGCGAGCACATGGGGCGGCGTGCGGAAGCACGTGCCGGAGTTCACGAGCGTCGTGCCACCGATGCCGCGGCCGAGCGGCAGCAGGATCGGCGGATTGCCGAGCGTCGTCGTCTGGCTGCCGTCGCGGTAGAGCCGCGCGAGCATCTCCGGGGGCCGCGCGCTGAAGTCGTCGGCGTCATGGCGCGGGCCTTGCTCGAGCACGATCACGCGCGCGCCGCCCTCCGCCAGCTCGGCCGCGGCAACCGCCCCGCCGGCGCCGGCGCCGATGATGCAGACGTCGGCGTCGAGGGTGCGGGGTGGGCGACGGCGGCTCACGGTCGTCCCTCTGCGCGGCGCAGCTCGCGCCCGCGCGCGACGACCGCGTCGGCGTCCCAGCCGAGCGCGCGGCTGGTCGCGTCGTCGTCGTAGCGGTCCATCGCGAGCAGCGCGTTTGCGATCTGCTCGGCGGGAGCGACGCGCGCTACGAGCTTCGCCCCGCGCGGGCGGCGGGCGAGCGCGATCAGCGCACGGATCGCGCTGCGCTGCGGCTGTGGCGCGCCCGCGAGGAACGTGTCGAGTGCGCTGCTCACGGCTTCGAGCCCTCCAGCATGTGCTCCTCCTGCGCGGCGGCCAACTCGCCGATCGTGGCCGCAGCGGCGTCGGCGTCGCGCGCTTCGACCGCGTTCGCGACGCGCCCGTAGATCGGCGCAAGCTCGGCGCGGCGGGCAACCAGCGCGGTGAAGGTCGTCGCGTGCGGCAGGTACAGCTCGCGGACCGAGTTCATGATCAGCTGGAAGACGAGGTTGTCCGCAGCTTCCACGACCGCGGCCATGAAGGTCCAGTCGACGAGCAGCGCCGTCGCGTCGTCAGGCGCCGTCGCGACGGCGCCGGCCAGCTCGGCGATCGCCGCCGCCTGTTCGTCGCTGCGGCGCCCAGCCGCGAGCCGCGCGGCCTCGATCAGCAGCAGCCGGCGCGCCTCGAACAGCGGCCGCACGACGTCCTCGTCCATCGAGCCGAGCAGCGCGAGCGCTTCCAGGCCGCCGGAGCGCCGCCAGTCGAGCACGCGCATCGCGTCGCCGTGGCGGACCTCGACGAGCCGCAGTTGCTCCAGGCGCTTCAGCGCCTCGCGCACCGTCGCGATGTTCACCTGCAGGTCGGCGGCGAGCGCCCGCTGCGTCGGCAGCCGCTCCCCCGGCTCATACCGCCCCGACAGGATCGCCTCACGCAACCGCGCAAAGACTTGGTCCGGCACCGACGCGCGCATCAGCGGCTCACTCATGCGAGCAGTGTATCGGTGTTCGGAACAATATTTCCAAATCAGACGATTAGTCGTCTAGTCGTCTAGTCGATCAATCGTCGGTCTCCGAGAAAGCGTGCGACGACCGACCGCGCTACTCGACCCCGTCGGCCGACCCGAAATCCTCCGACGTCTCAGCGCCTCCCGGGCCGACATCGCGTGGCGCGCCACGACGCCGACGGTCGGTCACGAGCCGCCCGTCGAGGACGTCCTCGCGCGCGATCTGCTCACGCGCAGTGCCCTCGAGGTCGCTACTCGTGGACGACACCCTGACGCCCGTTGTTCCTGTCGACGCCGAACGCCTCCATGTCGCGGTAACGCGCGAGGCGATCGGTCGCGGGCGATCCGACGCGCCTCCGGAAGATCGGAGGAGCGGCGTCGTAGCGCCCCATGGCGAGAACACCGCGGAGCCCGTCTCGGGCTCCGCGAACAAAGGAACGTTCTGTGATTCGGGATGGCTTCAGCATCTGCACGACGGTTCCACAGCCAAGCAGCGGGATCAACCCGATCTAAGTGGTACCTGTACGTCTAGTCAGTTGGTCTCGGTACGGACACTAAATATATGTTTATACGAATATTCGTATATTCAGTGATATCCTCGGAGGGTGATCTACGCCACCCCGCCCATCACCCCAGCACTCGCAAAGCGCCTCCGCGAGTTCGACGACCTCCATCGCAGGCTCCACCGCGAGGTCGCGCGGCCGACTGCCTGGATCGGCACGATCCGCCGTCTCGCGCAGGCGATCGCTGTCGAGAGCTCGACGTCGATCGAGGGCTTCCGCGTCCCTCACGACGAGGCGCTCGCGCTCGTCCATGGGATCACGCCGGCAGATCCCCGCGACGAGAACCGCATGGCGATCGCCTGTTACGCACGCGCGATGGATCACGTCGGCGCAATGGCGGACGACCCGTCGTTCCGCTGGCTCGACCGCGTCATCCTCGACCTGCACTTCGACGCGTGCCGCTTCCAGCGCGACAAGCGCCCAGGCCGCTGGCGCGAGGGGCCGATCGGCGTCACGGGCGCTGACGGCCGGATCGTCTACGAGGGCCCAGATCCCGCGCAGATCCCGGCGCTGATGGACAAGGTCGTCACGTGGCTGCAGGAGGGTGACCTCGACGCTCATGTCGCGGTCCGTGCAGCAATGGCGCACCTGCATGTCGTCGCGGTACATCCCTTCCGCGACGGCAACGGCCGTGTCGCCCGCATCGTGCAGTCGCTCGTGCTCGCCCGCGACGGAGCGGTCGCACCAGAGTTCGCGTCGATCGAGGAGTACCTCAGCACGCACACGGCCGACTACTACGCCGTCCTCCGCGAGGTGCAAGGGGACCGGTACGACCCCACGCGCAGCGCGCAGAGCTGGATCGCCTTCTGCATCGATGCGCACATCGACCAGGCGCGGCGGCGGCTCGCCCAGCTCGAGCAGGCCGCCGTGCGATGGGATCGCCTCGAGCAGCTCGTCGAGGAGCATGGCTGGCCCGATCGGCTCGTGATCGCACTCGAGCAGGCGCTCGCCGGCGGCACCGACCGCGGCCGCTACGCCACCGAAGCCGACATCGCTGCCGTCACCGCAAGCGGGGACCTTCGCCGCCTGCGCGATGCGGGCCTGCTGGCCCAGCGAGGCCGCGGACGAAGCGTCCGTTACGAGCCGAGTGCCGCGCTGCGTGACGAAGTCGCGGTAGCGCCAGGCGACGAGGACTGAGCCCGCGCTACTCCGTCTCGGTCGCCACGCGCCCGCGCGGCGGCACAGATGGCGCGACGCGGAGCAGCTTGGCCGGGCCGGGCGGCAAGACCCAGTTCCAGCGGCCGAACAGCGAGACGACGGCGGGGACGAGCAGGGCTCGGATCACGGTCGCGTCGAGCAGGATGCCGGCGGCGAGGCCGGTCGCGAGGACCTTGATGTCGGTCCCCGGGCTCGACGCGAGCGACATGAACGCGAGGAAGAGGATCAGCGCGGCGCTCGTGACGAGCCGGCCGGTGCGGCCGATGCCGGTCACCACTGCCTCGTTCGTGTCACCTGTGCGGTCGTACTCCTCACGCATGCGCGCGAGGATGAAGACCTCGTAGTCCATCGAGAGCCCGAACAGGAACGCGAAGACCATCAGCGGGATCCACGACGTGATCGAGCCGGTCGCGGGGATCTCCCACAGCACCTCCGAGCCGTGCCCGTGCTGCCACACGAGCGTCAGCACGCCCCACGCGGCAGCGACGCTGATGACGTTCAGGATGACCGCCTTCAGCGGCAGCAGCAGCGAGCGGAACGCGCGCGCCAGCAACAGGAACGTGATGATCCCGACCAGCGCGATCATCAGCGGGAAGTTGCCGTAGACGGCGTCGATGAAGTCCTTGTTCTGCGACGGCTGGCCACCGACGGCGACCTGGGAGCCCTGCGCATGCGCGGTCGAGCGAACCTGGTCGATCAGGTCGCGGCCCGGCCCCGAGGAACCGTCGGGCGTCGGGATGCCGAGCACGATCGCGCTGCCACCGGCCCGCCAGCCCGCGGCGACCGGCGCGACCGCTCCATGCACGCCCGGGATCCCTCGCAGCGAAGCCGCCACTGCGTCCGGCGAGGCATCGCCGCGCACGAGCACTTCGTCCGGCAGCAGCGCACCGGAGCCGATGCCCGAGCGCTCCAGCTGCCCGAGCCCCTGCTTCGCCTCGCCGGCCTGCGCGATCGTGTTCGCGTTCGGCAAGCCGGGATGCATCGTCAGCGCCGAGACGAGCAGTGCAGCAAGCACGAGCAGCGCGACGCCGGCCGCGACCACACGGTGCTTCACAACGCCGCGCGCCCAGCGCGTCCAGCCGCCGGAGGCAGCGTCGTCGGTGCGGCGGTGGGGCCAGTCGAGCCGCCGCCCGGCCGAGTGCAGCACGACCGGCAGCAGCGTCAGCGCGACGGCGACGCTCATCAGCGGGATCAGCATCCCGCCGTAGCCGACGCTGCGCAGGAACGGCAGCGGCAGCGCGATCAGCGCGAGCAGGCCGATGGCGACGGTGGTGCCGGAGAAGACGACGGCGCGGCCGGCGGTCTCCATGGCGCGCACGATCGCCTCGTCGCCCTCGAGCCCGTGCGAGCGCTCCTCGCGCCAGCGGATCGCGATCAGCAACGCGTAGTCGATCGCGACACCGAGCCCGATCAGCGCGATCAGGAACTGCACGATCGGCGAGACGCCGGTCACGCGCGTGAGCCCGTAGACCGCCAGGAACGACGTCATGATCGCCGGGATCGCCATCAGCAGCGGCACGAACGCGAGCAGCGAGCCGAACACGAAGCCGAGCACGATCAGCGCCCCGACCCCGCCGAGCAGCGCCTCGAGCAGCACGCCCGGGCCGCCGGAGTCGCCGCTCTGCGCGTTGAGCGCGTCGAAGCCGGAGAGGCGCACCGGCGCACCGCCGACCGTCGCGCCCGCGAGTGCCTCGTGCGCCGCCTTTTCGGCCTTCGGGTTGTCGCCGAACGGCTGGTCGGGATCGGGCAGCGGAAAGACGATCGCGAAGGCGGTGCGGCCGTCCTTCGAGACGAACGCCTTGTCGCCGGTCGAGCCGTAGCCGGCGACGCGCGCGCCCGGGAGCGCACCGGCGAGACGCGTCTCGACACCAGCGAGCTGCGCCCGCACGCCAGGATCGGCGACCGACTTCCCAGCCGGCAGCGTCACGACCGGGACGAGCGGCGCTGCGTTGCCGCCGGTGCCCTTGTAGAGCTTCGAGATCGTGACGTTCGTCTCCCAGCCCTCACGGCCGGGGACGGAGAACTTCTGGTTCATCGCCTTCGTCGCCTTGCCGGCGGTGCCCATGCCGACGAGCGTCAGCAGGATCCAGAAGGCGACGACGAGCTTGCGGTGCGCGAGCACCCAACGGGTAAGGCGAGCCATGCGGCGTGTTCTATCACGGCACCCCGGCGGCACTCCCCCGGGGTTACCGCTGGCTCACCTCGCGCAGCCGCCGTTCGAGCTGGGCGAGCTCGCGACCGAAGTCGTCGAGCGCAGCGGCCAGGGGTCGAGGTGCACTGCCGTCGTGGGCGTCGGCGCGCTCCCGCAGCGCGCCGATGACTTTGCGCACGCGTGCCACGCGCTGCTCGAGCCTGTGGCGCTCGAGCTCGCTTCCGAGCGAAGCCCCCCGGCGTCGCTGCGTCCGTGATGAGGGGGAGGTCTGCGAGGTGTTCGTCATGAGTCCGATCCTGCCCAACGGCGCCTCAGCTGATGCGTCCCAGGGTCACCGCATGTGCTCGCGCGCGAGCTTCCACTCAGCAGCGCGTTTCGGCGGAACGTGCGGATCACTGCCTGACGACGGCGAACGAGATCGTCACAGCGACACAGGCACGCAGTTTTGCGCTGCAAATGGCCAATGCTTCGCCACGTAAAGCACTGTTTTTCGGTCATTCATGCGATGAGGAGGCAGGGCTTCGCGAGGCCGTGAGCGCGTAGGCGCCAGGCGGTTCGGCGGCGGCCGGCATTTAGCGAGCAAGCCGTTGCCGTCTCGGGATCTTTCAGTCTGCCGTAAACGACCTTTTGAACATGCCGTTCTGGTATCTTAGGCTCCCAGATGAGCTTTCTTTCGCCATATCGACGCCGCATCGTCGATGATGAGATTGACGAGCTGTTCCGCGACTTGGCGGCTATCGCCGTCGAAGGTCCCAAGGGCGTCGGGAAGACCCGGACAGCGCTGCAGCGCGCCAAGACGGTGCATCGTCTTGACGATCCCGCCGAGCTTGCGGTCGCAAGGGCCGACCCAGCCCGCCTGCTCGAAGGGGAGCGGCCGGTCCTCCTCGACGAGTGGCAGCGACTGTCGGAGGTATGGGACCTCGTCCGCCGCGCAGTCGACGACGGAGCGCCGCCTGGGAGCTTCCTGCTCACCGGATCCGCAGTTCCCGATCCACCGCCGACGCACTCGGGTGCCGGGCGCATCGTGACCGTCCGCATGCGCCCGCTGGCACTCGGCGAGCGTGGGCAATGCTCGCCGAGTGTCAGCCTCGCGGAGCTGCTCACCGGCGAGCGCGCCCCCCTCACCGGAACGACGGACTTCGCCCTGACTGACTACACCGAAGCGGTGCTGGCTTCGGGATTGCCCGGCCTGCACTCGCTCTCCAGCCGCTCCCGGCGCCGCCAGCTGGAGGGCTACGTCGATCGCGTCGTCGACCGCGACGTTCCTGGCGACGCAGGCGTCCTCATCCGCAACCCCGCCGCGCTGCGACGCTGGATGGCCGCCTATGCGGCGGCGTCTTCGATGACCGCGTCGTTCGAGACGATCCGCGATGCCGCGAGCGCCGGCCACGAGCACAAGCCCTCGAAGACCGCGACACAGGCATACCGCGATGCCCTCACGCGCGTGTGGGTACTCGACGAGGTGCCGGCGTGGATCCCGAGCAACAATCGGCTCAGCGAGCTCGGCCACGCACCCAAGCATCAGCTCGCCGATCCGGCGCTCGCCGCGCAACTGCTCGGCGTTCAAGCCTCGACGTTGCTGGCCGGCCGCAGCTCCGGACCGGATGTCGCGCGCGACGGCACGCTGCTCGGTGCCCTGTTCGAAAGCCTCGCAACGCTGTCGGTGCGCGTCTGCGCAACGCACAACGAGGCGCAAGTCAAGCATCTGCGGACTGCTCGCGGGCGCCAGGAGATCGACCTCATCGTCGAGCGCGCCGACGGCAGCGTCGTGGCGATCGAAGTCAAGCTGGCCAGGAACGTCTCTGACAAAGATCTCAAGCACCTCACGTGGCTGAAGCAGAAGCTCGGAGACCGCGTGCTCGACCAGGTCGTCATCACCACCGGCCCGATGGCCTATCGGCGCGAAGACGGGATCGCCGTCGTTCCGCTCGCACTCCTCGGACCCTGAAACCAACCTGAACTCCGAGCCCCAGTCGCTGCACTCGCGTGACATCCTGCAACGGATGGCGCGCGGATTGGCATTTCTTCCGGGGCGGTGGGATGCCCGGAGGATGGCGCGCGGTGGTGGGGTCGTGGGTGTGTTCGGGATCGCTGCTGTGGTGGGCGGTGCGGGGATGCTTGGAGGCTGTGGCAACAGCGACGCCTCCGGTGCCTCGGCGGTTTCCACGGCCACGGCTGCGGCGCATCGTCGGCACACGGCACAGCCCGCCGCACGAGCGCCGATGCGCCCGCTCCACGTCGTCGCCACGGCACCGCTCCGGGCTCCGGTGCAGCTGCCCGGCGTGGCGGCGCTCGCGGCCGGCGGCGGCGGGATGGTGCTTGCGGGCGGCGGCCTCGACGCGGGCGACGCGTCGGTGGCGAGCGTCGTGCGGGTGCTTCCGGGTCCTTCGCGGCGGATCGGCTCGCTGCCGCAGGCGTTCCACGATGCCGGCGGCGCGGCGCTCGGCGGGCGGATGTACCTGTTCGGCGGTGGCACCGCGTCTGGGCCGATCTCCGCGGTGACGGAGGTGAGCGCGAACGGCGCGACGCGCGTCGCCGGGCGGCTGCCGGTCGCGATGTCGGATACCGAGGCGGTGACGCTGGGCAAGCGGATCTATGTGATCGGCGGCTACACGACGTCAACGCCGCTGCGCTCCGTGCTGGCGTTCACGCCGCGCGCGGGCGCAGGCACGGTCCGCAATGCAGCGACGCTCCCATATCCGGTGCGCTATGCAGCTGCTGCGGCGATCGGGGGCCGGATCCTCGTCGCCGGCGGCACGAACGGCACGACGGCACGCGACGAGATCGTCAGCGTCGACCCGGCGACCCACCGCGCACGCGTGATCGGTCACCTGCCAACGCCGCTCGCGCACACCGCCGGGGTCGCTTTGAACGGGACCTTCTACGTGCTCGGCGGTCGCGCCGACGCGCTCGGCAGCCAGCGCCGCGCGATCCTCGCGATCGACCCCGTCAGTGGGCGGGTCCGGCCGGCCGGACGGCTGCCGGTGGGACTGTCGGATCTGTCGGCGACGGTGGTCGGCGGGCGGATCGTCGTGGTCGGCGGCAAGGACGCGGCCGGGACGGTCCAGGGCGAGATCTGGACGCTGGAGCCACGATGAGGCGGCCAGCGCTCCCCCTGGCGCTGCTCGCCGGCGCCGCGCTCGCCGCCGCGACCGGCTGCGGCTCGACGAGCCCGGCACCGACGGCCAACCGGACGGTCCCCGCCCCCAGGACGCATCACGCCCGCGCTCACGTGCACCACGCGGCACCCGCCGCCAGCCCGGTCCACCAGGGCACGATCCCGCCCCTGCTCGATCCGCACAACGTCTACGCAGCCGATCGCCCCGGCGCGCTCACCGGCGCAGCGAAGCATGCGCGCTCGCTCGTCTACGTGCCGAACTCCGAGTCGGCCACGGTCGACGTGATCGACCAGCACAGCGGCAAGATGATCGACCACTTCGCGACGGGCAAGCTGCCGCAGCACATCACCCCGAGCTGGGACCTGAAGACGCTGTGGGTGACGAACGACCAGGGCAACAGCCTCACGCCGATCGACCCGCGCACGGGCCGGCATGGCAAGCCGGTGGGGGTGCTCGATCCGTACAACCTCTACTTCACCGCGGACGGGAAGCGCGCGATCGTGGTGGCGGAGGCGCATCGCGAGCTAGACTTCCGCGAGCCGCACACGATGAAGCTGCGCAAGGCGCTCGGGCTGCCGCAGTGTGCCGGGGTGGATCACATGGACTACACGGCGAGCGGTCGCACGGCGCTCGTGTCGTGCGAGTTCGCCGGGCGGATGGTCGTCGTCGACCTCGTGCACGAGCGGGTGCTGAAGTCGATCGAGCTGAAGCCGGGCGCGAAGCCTCAGGACGTGAAGCTGTCGCCGGACGGGCGGACGTTCTACGTGGCCGACATGACGACGAACGGCGTCTGGCTGATCGACGCGCACCGAATGCGGAAGATCCGCTTCATGCCGACCGGGCGCGGGGCGCACGGGCTGTATCCGTCGCGCGACGCGCGCACGCTGTACGTGACGAACCGCGGCGAGGGGACGATCAGCCTCGTGTCGTTCCGGACGCGGCGAGTCGTGCGTGTGTGGCACATCCCCGGCGGGGGCTCGCCGGACATGGGCGGGCTGTCGGCGGACGGACGCGTGCTGTGGCTGAGCGGGCGCTACAACGGCGTGGTCTACGCGCTTTCGACACGGACCGGGCGGCTGCTGCGACGGATCAAGGTCGGCAGCGGGCCACACGGGCTGTGCGTGTGGCCGCAGCCGGGGCGGTATTCGATCGGGCACACGGGGATCCTGCGGTGAGGCTGTTGCACGCACGCGTGCGTGGTCGCGTGCGTGCGAGGATCTTCCGCCCCGAGCCCGAATAGGTTTCCGCGCCCATGCACGATCCGATCTCCTATTTCCAGGCTGTGGTGCTGGGCCTGCTGCAGGGCGTCGCGGAGCCGTTCCCGATCTCCTCGCTCGGCCACGCGGTCGTGACGCCGAAACTGTTCGGCTGGGACATCCACCAGAACGACACGTTCTTCCTGACGTTCCTGGTCGCAACGCACCTCGCGACGGCGGTCGTGCTGTTCTTCTTCTTCCTGCGCGACTGGACGCGGATCCTGCGCGGACTCGGGCGCTCGGTGCGCGCTCGCACGATCCCCGAAGGCGACGTCGACGCGCGGCTCGGGTGGCTGCTTGTCGCCGGCACAGTGCCGGCGGGTGTGTTGGGGCTCGCGCTCGAGCACCCGCTGCGCAAGCTGTTCGCCTCGCCGCAGACTGCGGCTGCCTTCTTGATCTTGAACGGCGTGCTGCTGCTCGTCTTCGAGCGCTGGCGCCGCCGCGCACCCACGCCGGACGACTGGCGCGGCGACGGAGACGAGCGGATCGCTCGGTTGTCGTGGCGCCAAGCGGCTGCGGTCGGGACCGCGCAAGCAGCGGCACTCATCCCCGGCATCTCCCGCTCAGGCGTCACGATGGGCGGCGGACTGATGGTCGGGCTGTCGAACGAGGATGCAGCGCGGTACGCCTTTTTGCTCGCGACACCGATCATCGGCGCGGCAGCGGTGCTGAAGCTGCCAGAGCTGTTCGGGCATGACGGCGATGGCGTGCGTGGGCCGGCGTTGGTCGGCGGGCTGTGCGCGGCAGTGACTACCTACTTCGCCGTAAAGTTCCTGCTGAAGTTCTTTGAGACGAACCGGCTGACGCCTTTTGGCGTGTATTGCATTGCGGCTGGGTCGATCTTGACGCTGGTTTTTGCGCTTTAGACGCACGGCGCTCAGCTCATGATCGCTCATAGACGCACGTACGCCGCTGACACAGCGGCGGCTGCCGCCGGACAGAGTCGCCGAGCTGATGTTTGGGATGCGCTCTGCATCGCCGTCGTCGCCGACAAGTGCGATGATGGCCACCGCGCCCTCAACGGCCTCAAAGCCATCATGTGGATCTTCGCATCCGCATACCGCCAAGCGCTCGCCGACCTCCAGGGGAACACCTACGGCGGTCGGCTCAACCGCAGATCCGCGCCCCAGTCCTAAGGGCGTCGGGAGCCAGCTCCTGCTTCTGTGTCTCAGATCATCGCGGGCCGATCCAGATACTCCACGAGCGGCAATCACCCAGTACTGTGCCTAACAATACCGGTTTGGGTTGACACACAATAAACTGGTCTGTTATGCTACCACACCGCTGCTGCGATCCATCGCGGGGACAAGCAATCGCGCTTGCGGTAGCGACCTGGTTCACGTCGCCGATATTGGAGGTGGCCATCAGATTGATTCGCCGCTAGTCACGGGCTCTCGTTTGCCCTAGGCCAACTATTTGCACCATCATCACCACAAGGCCTCGGCCTCCCATTTATGGCTAGCTGTTCACTTCCCAAGGAGTCACCTTGTCTGGGCAGAATCGCTTCTTACTGACGACGTTTATATCGGTCACTTTGCTTGCAAGCGTAATAACCTCTGCCGTCGCGGCAAGAATCAACACAGCCGGCTCTCGTATTGCTCTGAGATCTCTAGGACGAATTGTGTGGGAACCCAATCTCTTCGGCTTTGGAACTGTCGAATGCCGACTGAGTCTGGAAGGCACATTACACAACGGCCTACTGGACAAAATCTCAGGCACACTAGTCGGCTACATCACCCGCGTCGGCTTCGAATCCTGCACCGGCGGGACCATCAGCGCACTAGGAACATTCCTCCCCTGGCACATTCGCTACGCCTCAATAGCCGGAACACTACCCAGCGCCGTAACATCGCTCCTAGCCGTACTTGTTGGGGAATTCTTCCTTGAAAGCGCGGCAGCGACATGTCTATACGGCGAAGCCGCAGTGGGCGCATCCCTGCCAACAACTAAAATCGGCGATACCACTGACAGCGCTACGTATACCCTCGGGCTAGAGACGCTCCTAACCGGCGACCAGAAGTATCCGAGAATAATAAGAACGAGAGGCGCCTTTAACTGTCCCCTTGCGCCGACGCTCAGAGGGAGCTTCGCCGTTGAAAACGCGGCAGGCAGTCCCGTTAGAATCATACGCCTAAAACCCTAGTCATCCTCCTTCAGGCGGCGAGGAGCATGTGCTCCTCGCCACCTCCTGCGCGACAGCGCACGCTGCGCAAACAGCCGGGTAACAAGACGAATCGAATCGACCGGAAGCGCAAGACATTCGCGTGTTGAGCTACCGCGGCGCGCGCGTAGGACCTACGCGACCAGAAGTGAATGATGGCGCTCCTGGTGGCGGGGCCTGACTCATACGCCAGAGGACTAGGTAACCTCACGCGGTGACGAGGACGAGCGGGTCCCAGGGCTGTCGTGGCATCAGGCCGATGCAGTCAGGACCACGCAACCCGCGGCACTGATCCCCGGCATCTCCCGCTCAGGCGTAACGATGGGTGGCGGCCTGATCGTAACACCGATCATCGGCTCCGCAGCAGTCTGAAACTCCCGAGCTGTTCGGCCACGACGGAGAGGGCGCCCTGGTCGGCGGATTGTGCGCCGCAGTGACCACCTACTTCGCCGTGAAGTTCCTGCTGCGCTTCTTCGAGACAAACCGGCTGCCGCCATTTGGCGTTTACTGCATCGCGGCCGGGTCGATCTTGACGTTGCTCTTCGCGCTGTAGACCCGCGGGGCGGCACCTCACGGCACCGCCCCCAGCATCGCTCAGGGCATTATCTCTATCCCAATGTTGTTCGTCACCTGCATCGTGTTGTTGCCACCGGCGGAGGGCAGCTTCAGCTTCGCATTCACGAGCGCGTTGACCAAGCCGAGACCCAGACCACAGCCCGAGGCGCCGGGAATCGAGAACGAGTTTTCGACGCTCACGCTTCCCATGATCTTCAACACGTTGCCTTCGAAGGACCCCGTCCCCAGGCTGCCAGTGATCGGTCTATTCGGCGGCGGGGGGCTCGTGGTGCCCGTCGTCAGGTTGATTCTCACCGGGTTGCTGTTCGTGCCGATGTAGCAATTCGGTCCGAGTATCGGATTGTCGAGTTTCAGCTTTACCGGGATGCTCACAGTGCTAACTTCGCCCAGCGACAATCCAATGGCGGATGTCGGCCCGGCGAGCTGCGCGGTGCCAGTAACTGCGTTCCCCGGAATCGGGAAGTCGATCCCCAAGAGCCCGCCTGGAATTTGCACCGGTCTCGTAAAGAAACCGTTTGTGCCTGTGGGGGCGACCAGTCTGTCGGGCGTCCCGTCGACGAGCCCACCGCGGATCTCGAGCGAGTCGCCGAGAGGGACGGTGAAGCCTTTTATTTCGAGGCTGCCGCTCACGCCCTGAATGTCGATGCAGCCCACTACCCCGGGCGCCGTTGTCGGGCAGTCGGAGAAGTTCGGGAATGCTGCTTGCGCCAGGCCCCCACTCGCGAGCAAGGCGCCAGTCGTCATCGCGACGATGATCGCGAGCGTGCGTGTACGCGCTTTCATCCTGTGTCCTACCTCCCCCGCGCTCGCGCGCGGATTCGTACCTGAGAGGGCGTGGACACCCGCTATCGATCAAGCTCGCGCACGCTGCGTCCTTCACTCGCGCGATCCCCAACGCCACGAGCTTCCACATCATTCCCCCGGACCCCTCGGATCCTAGCAATACTCTATATTTGCGTCTCTAGGGTGTCAAGTTGGTGCGGTCGGGCTCCATACACTCGGCAACTCATGGTCCGGTGCACGATGTCGCCGATCGACTGCCACAGCCGTCCACCGTCGCCACGTAGGTGGCTACCATCGCAATCTCCCGTGACGTGAGGCGCCCGCGGAAGCTCGGCATCTGGCCAAAGCGGTGTTCCATGTAGTTTCTGATGCTTGAGCTGTTGGGCCGTATCTGGTCAAGCAGGGCGTCTTCCCCCGCGCCTCTGCCGTTCGCGCCTGCATCAGCAAGGGTATGACATCCGCCGCAATTGTCTCGGAACAGCGCCCGTGCCTTCAGCAGCCGCCTATCAACCGTTTGCGGGTGGACAGCTGCAGACGTCGATGCTCGCGCCGCGCTCTGCCTGACCGCTCTCGTTCCACCGCAGCCGGTGCTTGCGAGAAGCGCGCACAGCACCAAGACGCTTGCAAACACAAACGAGCCTCGTGAGCCGCTCACGATTTCCAGTCCCCCATCTCGTCGAGTCTTGGGCTAGCGCGTCAGCCCGCTACACCGTAATCTATTGTATCGAATCGGACCAGAACCAGCGTGCATGCACGGAGGGGCCGCGAGGCACCTGGCGCTCGGGGGCGCAGGACGACGACATGACAGGGGGACGCATGACCATTCCGGCAGCGAGCCGAGCCGCGCTTGTGGTGGCCTGCGCTCTGGCGCTCGCCACCCTCGTTGGATGCGGGACGAGCAGTAACTCGCGCAAGATCAGCAGGATCGCGATCGCAACCCCAGGACCTGCGAGCGCCATAGGCTGGAACCAGCAGGGGATCATCGCTGCCCGCGCCGTCGCGCACGCCACGCACGTACAGCTCGAGGTCGCCGACAACCTTGGCTCTGCCGACATCGCATCACGGCTGGAGAGCCTTTCGACGCACGGCGCTCAGCTCGTGATCGCTCATGGGCGGGGGTACGCCACTGACGCAACAGCAGCCGCCGCAAAGACAAGAGTCCCCGAGCTGATCTTTGGAAGTCCTGAACGCATTCAACCCGGTCGCGTGGGCGATGTCGAGGTCGCAACACAGGAGGGCGGCTACCTCGCCGGATACATCGCAGCCCGCGCGAGCTACGTCCGCACCGTAGGGATCGTGGTCGCCTCCGATGATCCCTCGTGGTACCGCACGGCCGGAGGGTTCATCGCCGGCGCTCGCAGGTTCGACCCGCACGTCAAGATCCTCTACAGCCGGGTGGGAGCTAATGCCGACGACCAGCTGGACAGCCAACACAGCGCCGAACGACTTATCGCACGCCACGCACAAATGGTTCTCGGCTTAGGCGACAAATCGACCTTCGGCGTGATGCAGGCAACCCAAAATGCACTCGAAGGCCGTGGAGAGCCCGGCTTCGACGCTATGTTCATCGACGTCGTTGGCGACAAATCGGGCGATGGGCACCGCGCCCTCAGCGGCCTCACAGCCATTATGTGGAACTTCGCACCCGCATTCCACCAAGCGCTCATCGACCTCCACGAGGGCACCTTTGGCCGTCGCCCATACACGCTGGACCTCGCAAACGGAGGGGTATCCGTGATACCCAATGGTCGCACGCCAAGCGACGCTTTCACGGCGGCCTCAGGTCTCGGCCGTCAGATCATCCTAGGCACGATCAGAGTCCCGGTCGCATCGACCGATGCGCAGGTCCGCACTCTGCTCAAGCACAGATCCATGCCTACTATCGTGGCTCCCACTTCAAACCCGAGCGGGTGACTAGCTCGGCTTGATCCTGCTCCGGTGGCCGCTTTCGGTGGACGCGCAACCGAAGCCCGCGTAAACACGTGTTTCAGCCATGGACGCCTAACGCTTCCTCGCGAAAGCGCCGCAGACCCTGACGTTCCTTTCCGTCCTGCCAGCAACTACATCGCAGCCTGTCCCAGGCTCGCTCCTAACGGCATATTCGCTATAGCCGCGTCGGCACCGGCGCCGACGATCGTCAGAACAGCCACCGCAACGTCGTGCGGCTCATAGCGCAGAACAGCTCGCGCCTGCATGCCGTCAAGCGTTCGTCGAAATCCACAAGGAGCCGAGACATCGGCATGAGCCGCTCTGACACTTTGCGATCGACCCGAACGGCCTTTAGACTAGCTTTCTCGCGGAAAAGCTTTACACCCTAAACTGGGCTGTTATACTCAACGCGCCGCCTCAGTCAACCGGCGGAGACAGCGACTGCGTTATGGCACTCGTTCACGCTCTCCGACATGGAGGTTTGCCCATTGGACCCACTGCCCTTGGTTTGGGCCCCAGTGCGCCTGGGCGCAGCTACCTGGCCCCTTCGCCGCATCTTGCCTCCCCTTCATCGTATTCCAGCCACTCATCATGAAGGAGCTACCTTGTTCAAGCCGACCCACTACGTGTTAGCCTCACTCATCGCAGTCATAGCGCTTGCTAGTTTTGTAAGCTCTGCTGTCGCCGCCAGAATAAGCACAAGCGGATCTCGCATCGTTCTGAGATCCCTAGGCAAAATGACATTTGAACCCAACATCTTCGGCTTCGGCATGCTTGAATGCAGACTGAGCTTGGAAGGTACGTTGCACAACGGTCTATTAGAAAAGGTCTCAGGCATACTACTCGGCTATATTACCCGAGCAAGCTTTGAATCCTGTTCCGGCGGGGTTTTTGCCACACTAACAGAAAATCTTCCGTGGCATATCCGCTACGCCGCGATAGCTGGAACGCTACCAAGCGCCGTAACATCGCTCCTAGTGATGTTAGTGGGTTTTGAATTTCAATTTGAAAGTGCAGCTGCAACGTGTCTATACGGCAACGCAGCGATAGGTGGCTCGCTGCCCACCACGAAAGTCAGTGAAACAACCAGCGGCGTTACTTATACCCTCGGCCTAGAGACGTTGCTAACCAGCGATCAAAGATACCCAACTGTCAATAGAATCAGAGGACCATTCAACTGTCCTATGGCGCCAACTCTTAGAGGCAGTTTCGCTGTTGAAAACGCAGTCGGCAGTGCTGT
This sequence comes from uncultured Actinomycetes bacterium, assembly GCA_963715695.1. Lineage (GTDB taxonomy): Bacteria > Actinomycetota > Thermoleophilia > Solirubrobacterales > Solirubrobacteraceae > Conexibacter. The sequence goes on from OY970266.1 coordinate 1,082,348, forward strand.
AAGACTCGTTCGGCTAAAGCCGTAGGGACGGATGATCGAACAGGGCGGAGGAGTGCAAGAAACTCCTCGCCCTGGTCTAAAGCAGAAAGCAATGCTCTGGATAACTAACGCGTACCCCAGGCGCAGATCTGGCTAACGGTGCAAGTCAGAGCCGCGTCATTTCGGTGGCCATCACAACGCGGTGTTATTGAGTTTTGTGTGAAAGCAAGAAGCAGGTGCGGGCGACTCTCGCATGGCCATGAGATCTCATGGCCCTCTATGCCCCGATAGCTGAGCACATCCAGCGCATGACATGGGCTCTAAGCGTTTTCGCCAGCTTCGGATGTCAGACCTCAAGCTCGAGTTGCCCTGCCTACACCAGGACCACCGCCGTCTGTGTGCTGCCGGATGATGTTCCGCGAGACCGCCCTATCGGACACAAGCCCACTTCTGACCAACGATCAGACGATCCCAATCCTAGAGATATACTCCGCTGTGCAACGAGGAACGCAGCAGCGTCTCTCCCACAGAGCTTTCGGCCTCGACGGGAACCGCCTCGTCGGGTTGTGCGCCACGACGACTACCTACCGCCGTGAAGTTCCTGCTGCATTTCGAGCCGAGCCGGACTTACGCCGTTGACGTGTACTGCATCGCGGCCGGATCGATCTTGCCCTCGATGTCGCGCTGTAGACGCACGGGGCGGCGCTCTTGCGGCACCGCCCCAGTGTCTTAGGGCTGGGCTACCTCCTGGCGCTCGGACAGCCGTTGACGCGCAGCCGCTGCTTGCGCGTAACGAAAGCGCCATTCTGAGCGCGGAATGCAATGCTCGCAAGCCCTTGTTTGCCCTTGCTTGAGCACAGATTCGTAGTAGTCCCAAGCGGACCGTTGCGCCCGCTTACAATCCGCAGACTGAACTTGGTAATGGGCGCATCGGGGATGGTGTCAAAGCGAGCGCCCAGCCGCTTTCCGCCTGGGATCGAGACCTTAGCTGTGACATCCAGATCTACCTGGCCACGGAGCGCGATCATCAGGTCTGGAAGAATGCGTGCTGGGTTTTTGACGAAGTACACCGAGCCACGCAATGGATCGCGGAGGACTGGCGTGAACGCAACCGCCGACCCGACGCGGGCCTTAGAGCCGCAGTGCCCGGCACGGAACTCTGTGAGCTTGCAGGCCTGGTTCACCACGGGAAGCAACGCGTTGAGCGTACCCGGGAACGCGACACTCGCGGACCGCAGATTGGCCTGCCCCTTGCCGATTGTCACAGTCGTGGTCAGCGGGGTCGAAACGCCTGCACGCGTGTGGTGGCGAGCCCCAACCGTCAGCGAGATGTGCGGGCTGAAGGCCAGGTCGCCACAGTCTGCAACCTGGAAGTGGCTACTGACATCCGCTGTGACTCCCGCAGTCGACGTGATCTGGCCTGTGATCTGCTTCGACGCACAGCTCGTGGGGTTGAACATAAATCCCGGTTTGCCAACGGTCACACTCGCCAACCGCAACTGCAGCGGGATGCCTTGCAAAATGGTAGGCAGCGCATCCGTGACGATTCGCACGGCGGCCGTCGTGCGATCGACCTGGAGTTGTCCGCGCACGATGACGTTCCCGAGATCAAGTGGTCCTGCCTTCGCGTGCACCATGATCGAGAGGCCGAATGGCGCCCCATGGTACGGGCCTGTCAGGAACACTCTTCCATCCGAGATGTAGAAAGGACTTGCGCCCGGGCCAGCCGCGACGAGTGCCGTGCCGATCAGCGAGCCCTCGCCACACGTGCCGGCATTCGCTGCCCCCTCAGGACAAAGCACCGCCGACGAGATTCGGCCAAGGAGCCCCGTCGGGAGTGACAGCGCGATCTTGCTGAGCTCCTGGTCGCCGTCTGGGCGCGTGATGGTCGTCACCAGGGGCGAGTCCTTGCCCGCACGAGGGTTCACCGTGCCAGCTTTCAAACCAGGATGGAATCCTTGGGCACCGCATGGCCCGCCGGCGCCATCTCCGGAAACGGTGAAGGCTCCAGCTGCCTGGATTGGCGGCAGCGAGGCGTTCCATGGCGTAAGCACGGCTGTCGCCGTCTTGACCCCGCATGTCGCTGGGGTGGTGAGCGGCGCGCGTGGCCCACTCTTGAACTGCAGGTGCATGTTCGAGAACGGGAGCGGCGGAATGTCATCAACCACAGTAGTCACCTGCCCTGTGACCGGATCGGCTTTGACCCGGCCCGGGAGCTTGATCAACAATCCTCGCCCACGATCCTCAACCACGATATACAGCGCAAGCATCGACCCAAATGGGTTGTCGTTCTGCGCCGCCAGATACACCACGCCGTTGACGGGATCGTGCAGAAGCGGGGTATTGAGAATAACGGTGCCAATCTTTGACGCGTCTGGGCACGCAGGCTCAGCGTTCGTGTGCAGGGAGATCTGTGTTGTCGTGCATGCCGCCAGTCCGTCGGCCGACGAGGGGGAGACAGTCATGCCTTCAGGCAGCGTCACAGTCGCCGTCCTGAGCGGCGGCGTGCCAAGCGCCCCAGGTGCCTCGTTCTGCGGAATGCTCAGGTCGAACGAGAGCCCCGTGGGCGAGCTAGCCCGGCTCGTCGTCGGCGCGACGTGGATCGACGCGTCGAACCGCTGTTTCTCGCAGCCTGTTCCTATTGACGACGCACCATCTGCCGAGTCGAACGCATCGGAGTGCTGCCAGGAATTTACGGAGACGTGCATCGCCTCTGCCGTGTCGCATTGCGACGAAAGCGTCAAGAAGGGCGCTTTTGGCGCACTGCTGGATGTACCGAACGGGAAAATGCCTCCGGTCGGGTCATTTGGGTTAAATCGCAGAGCATCATGCGCCGCATCAGCGGGCACACCCCACAGGCGGACGCTCACGCTTCGCACCGGAGCGATCGTGGTGGTGTCATGCACGGTCGCGACGATCGAATAGTCGCTTGGATCCAGAGCTGCCGTGATCCACGTTGGAATTCCGTCGAGCGAGAATCCAAACGCCGCAACCGCGCCCGGTGGGGGAACGAGGTTGTAAAGCGGCAGGCGGTTCAAATAGGGATTTGCCACATTGCCATCATTTACTACCGCACTGACAATACCCACCTGTGAATCCGCGGGGCACATCGTACCGACGTTCACAAGCACCTGTGAAAACAGCGCCGCATCACACATCGGCGCAGCCTGTGGGTTACCAATCATGCCTCGCGGCAGCCGAGCCGCCACATTGCGCACCTGGCCATCAGGCTCCGTGAACTGGCCCCCGCGCAAAGGGTCATCGGTGAACTTAAGGTTCATATCGAAGCTAGTTCGCAACTCAAACGGATGTGCACCCACCTGGCGCACCGGCTGAGCGCTTCCGCTATCCCCATCAAATGCATCTGCACTGAAGCTGCCCGGCACGATGCCAAACCCCGCCGGGATCGGCGCAAACACGGTCGGATCAACACTGGAAGCAGGATCGGCGGCTCCCCCACCACTGACCGTCACGGTGTTGTCGCCTGTTCCACTTGCATCCGGCGGAACGCTAACGGTGATCGTGATTGGCGGACCGACACCTCCCTGCACAAAAATCTGTCCGGGCGCCCAGATCGAGGCCGCCCCGCTGATCGTACAAGTCACCGTACCAGTGCCAACACCTGCACAGTCCCAGCTATTGCCGAACGGATCCCCCACATACACCGACACGTTGGTTGCGACAACCCCCGCAGGCAGGGTGTCGACAACTGTCACGCAATCAGCATCGGGACACGTTCCACCCGAATTCGCATCACCCACATTTCGGACCGCGACAACATACTGGCCCGTCGCACCTGGCACCATATGCTGTGGTCCGTGATGAGAGTCCACCTCCCATATGGTGCCCGCTGAGGCGGCCGATGTCGGGACCACGACCAACAAGCCCGTCAGCACGAGAAGCGCTGCGCATCGGTGCCCATGCACACCACAGCGGGTTCTTAAGCTTCTCAGCATCTTGATCATGCTCTCTTTCGCGGTCGCCTTAACGTACATGCTTCGCTCCATGCGCTTTGAGCTTCAAACCAAAATGCTTCGCAACGCGAGATCGGGAGAACCGAATCGTCACCGTCACAGAGAGCCGCTTTCTGGCGATCAGCTGCACCAATGCCGCATGCGACAGCCGCAAATCCAAGCTAATGGCTTGCGCTTTGGCTGCGACTCCGACTGCGCCGCCAGCGGCTCTCATCCGTCCGCCAAACCGAGCAGTCGCAGACACCGTCACCTTGCCGGCACTGCCCACACGCACTCGCAACCGCAAGCGGCCCGTTCGACCAAACGCGGCGGCCTGTGCGCCGGAGACTCTCCCCACTGCGAACGCACCGCTTCGAGACCTCGCGGCCTGGTTCCCACTCACCAGCAGACTGCCCGGATCACTAAGCGATGGCGGCGGCGACGGCGCGCCCTGACACTGATCCGAATCGCATACAGCACTTGCAGGCGCCGGAGCGAAGCCGCCCCCAAGCCGCGCATCATAGAGCTGCGTGGCATCATCGGGAACGTCGGGACGCTGCTTCCCGGTGCTTGTAAACAACACATCTCGCCCATCGGCCGAGACATCACCTAAGACGACAAACTGCCCCACAGTGCGACCATCTGTGATGAGACCTAAATGCCCATCCCGCCACTCATACAAGTCAGCATCTGAGTTCGTATCTTGTGGCACAAGCGCCTCAGTGGTCCTAAATACAAACGTGCTGCCGTCGCCGCTCAACGCATGGCCGATGTCGGTGTCTCCGCCGCGCAGCGGGGCAAGCTGGGTAAATACGCTACTTGATGGGGTACCAGATGGACAGGAAATACACATCACGGTGCCATCACGAGCGTCATATCGGTAATACTCGCGACAATTGCGCCCGCACGCAGAGCTGGCGATGTCATCGCCCGTCACGCCGTCCTGCTCATCCCCAAAGACAAGTACTGTCCCGTCCGGCGTCAGATCGCTTCCACCTGCTGTGGCTGGTGCGAGCCCGCCGAAAAACGGCGCAACGTAGTTTATTGCACCGGCGTGAACGGCGTACATCCCAGGACCCGGTGCTGCGTCGGGCGTGAGCGCGTTGTCTGACTCGAAGTAGACGTAAGCTCCGTTTTGCGATGCCATAGCACGATCATTTGTGACGCCCACGTTCGCGTCAGCTACCATGCAAGTTAAACAAGAGTTTTCGCCTGAGCCAGTGTCGTAGCGATAGATGTCAGGATCACCATTGGTATCAGCAGCATCGAGCTGCGTTGAGCTGCGATAAATCACCCAGGAAGCATCAGGTGCGGCCTGGAGAAGCCCGGGCCCGGCAGAGCCGACCCCTGCATCACCACCAGCTATCACTGGCCCTGAAATCAGCGTTGTAGTGTCGGTAGCGAGATCACGGAGATAGAGCTCGCGCGCCGCTCCGCAGTCGCTACCGGGCACTGCCTCGAAGAACACCTTTGAGCCGTCCTCAGATGCCCAATGCTGGGAAGTGGAACTCAGCAAGTCGCGCTGGGCGAAGCCGCTGATCGCTCCATTGGCACGCACGCCACACGCTGGCACAGACCCATCGGGGAGACGGCTTACAAGCACTGGTGTGGCTCCACCGAAGTCATACACGTTGTCCGTCCCCGAGACATGGCCGGCGACGAGCGGGTTTGGCGAGTTCAAGAAAATATGAGATAAATCGTCTGAGCTTGCAATCTGAGGTGAGGTTGAAATCTCATTTTGGCCCACGTCCGGGAAAAGCTGCAAAATTCGTTGGTTGCCATGCTCATCGAGCTTGACCGCGGTTACGGGAGAAGGGCGATGCCCGTTGATGCTCGCCCAAATCCCGGCAACCGAACTTGAGAGGTCGAGGCTCGTGATGAATGGGTTGTGATAGTCGCTTCCGTCGCCCAAATCACTATCCGGCGGCAAAACGTTGCGCGACACCCAACCTGCACTAGTCCGTTGTGCGAGCAGCCAAGATGTAGCGCCTGACGTAGACTCCGGCGTTCCCCCAGCAACAGTATAGAGAACTCGGGTGTTGTCGGTCGAAAACTTGCCGTAGCTTACGATGTTTTGGTTTTTGTCGGCTGCGCTCACGAGCTCAAGTGTGCGCTCTCCGTCTACGCCCACACCGGGGGCTGGAGTCATTGTGGCGGTATGAAAGACGTGATCGCCGCTCGTAGTGGTTCCATCGGAGTTGGCCGCGACGATCCGGTAATGGTAGGCTGTGTTCGGCGCGAGGCCCGTAAGCGTCGCTGCAATCGGCACAACGGTTACCCCCCCGCCAGCGTCGCCATCATGCGCCGATGGCACCGATTGCCCGTATGCGGTTGTCTCGCCGTATTCAATGTAAAACGATGTGGGCAAGCCACCCGGAGTGACGCGACCCTCGACGCGCGCCTGGGTCGCACTTACGCGCGACGGCGCTCCACCAACCACGGCCGGGTGGTCCCCCCTGGCGCCCGGCGCTATCAGTGCCGCGATCAGGGCCCACGCCACGCTAGCCACCGTCAGCGCTACCGCAACGTGTGCAAGGCGCCTGTTCATGCCGGCGGTTGCTTCGTCACTCCAATCGCTCCGCATTCCCACATCCTCTCCAGCCCAGCGCCCTCCTACTCGGAGCGCGTTGCGACGCATCTAACCAGATTTCGGTGCGGCTTGCAAAAGCCAACGCGCTCCTGGTTCAGGCTGCTAGTCCGGAAAGGCGGCGCGCCCACGGAAGAGCAACCAAAAAGGCATCGCGACTCGCGGCGCGAAAGGTGAGACTTGACACACCGAAATAAGGTGTGCTATCTTTGCGTTGGCTGTCGCGAGCAGTGGGCCTGACGCACCGCGACTGAGTTCGGCAGCCTTATTGCTCTACGTCGCCAACTATGGAGGTGATCATCGAGCCTAAAGGCCATGGTTCTACTCGGGGCAGCTCATGGCGCGAGCTATGCTCGCGTAGTTTGCAACATTTCACTACCTCGGCCCCGAGCCAAGAAGTGTGCATATTCAGATACATCACAACGAGGAGTTTGTCTTGTTGAATCGAAGAAGGATCCTGATCACATCGCTGCTTGCCATCGTCGTCCTCGCAACTATTGTTAGCTCCGCGATGGCGGCCAGAATAAACACAGGCGGATCGCGGATTGTCCTGAGATCTCTAGGAAGACTTACGTTCGAACCGAATATTTTTATGTTTGGGACAGTCGAATGCAGAGTGAGCTTGGAAGGCACGATGCATAACGGTCTAATAGAAAAGGTTTCAGGTACACTAATCGGCTACATCACCCGCGTCGGTGTTGAAGCCTGCAACGGTGGAGTAGCCGTAGCACTAACTGTAAATCTTCCATGGCACATCCGGTATGCCTCCATAGCGGGAACGCTACCCAGTGCGGTAACCTCTGTTCTACTCGTTCTCGTGGGCGGCGAATACCAAATAGAAAGTTCAGCCGCGACATGCCTATATGGTAACACTGCTATAGGCGGCTCCCAACCGACGACAAAGGTTGGCGAAACCACTGATAGCACCACCTACACAGTCGGCCTACAGACTATCCTAACTACCGACCAGAAGTATCCGATTATAAATAGAATCAGAGGACCATTTAACTGTCCGACGGCACCCACACTCAAGGGAAGCTTTGCTGTCGAAAACTCCACGGGCGGCGCCGTAAGAATTATACGTCTAAAGCCATAATAGTCATCTGACGCGACAGCGGCGAGCACGCAGATATGCGACTCGCCGCTGTCGGCACAAAGGACTGGGTGATGTTCTCGAGCCGTCTGATCCAGCGGGTTCTGTCCCCTGCCCACAGCGTTGCGACCAGCCGGGAGGCGGCGGTTGTCACAGCTCCGTGGCCGTAGCGGGGCTAAGTGATCATCATGTGAGCCAGTGGGAGAGCCACGACGCGCGAACATCTCGTTTTGGCGCAGCCATATGCCACGTGCCCCGCGAACTGTAATGCATCGATCTCGACAATGGCTTCTGCCACGGTGCTTTGCCACGACCTGCCTAAGAGGTCGCCATCATGTGGTGCGCAACAGGGCGCAGAAACTGGTAGATTGGGTCCAAGCAAGGAGAGGGGCCTATGCTCAAAAGAACAGGAGTCGTGCTCGCGGCCGTGCTCATCAGCGTCATGGCCGCCTGCGGAACGACCAGACCGCTGACCCACGCAGAACTCATCAGACGAGCCGAAGCCATCTGCGCCGAGTATCAAAATCGCGGAGAGAAGGTGACACGCGAGTTTAGCGCAGCACGCGGGAGCGTAAGACAGCGGACGCTGCGCTATGCGCCACGGGCGCTGGCACTCGAGGGCAAGAGCGTCAACGAACTGGTTGCACTGACGCCACCTTCGAATCTCAAAATTGTCTACCGTCGCTACACGGACGCCGAGAGAACACGCTTGCTGATGACAGAACGATTGCTCGCTGCGATCAGAAATGGCACGGACCAAACGGTGATTAATGAACGGAGCGCAGCTGCGTCGTACGCGGCGATTCGCGCGGCGAGAGCACTCGACATAGCAGGCTGCCCGCGGTAGATCATGGGCTCAGCCGGCGGCGCCGGCGAACCCTCAGCCGGCTATCCCGAATCTGAGGGCGAGTCGCCAGAGTCGTCCGCCACATCCACCTCAGTCGCGACGCCGTTGCCGTCAACAATGACGGCGACGTCGTCGCCGACCCTCAGGCCGACGAGCTCTGACGGATCGGCGACGGGAATCAGGACGAGGTCGCTCCCGTCCTCCTGATCGACCGTCAGTGACGAGTCGTCCGGGGCGATTGCGGTGACGATGCCGTCGATCTCGTTGGGGTTGTCGCCGCCATCGCCACTCGGGTCACCGTTCGGGTCGTCGCCGGCCGCACCCTGCTGGTCGGCGCACGAGTCATCCTGGCTCGACCCGGTCACCTCCAGTGTGTCCGCCACGAGCCCTCCACCGTGCGGCGCTGCGTGGTACGTCACGTCGACCGAATCGCACTCCCCTGCCCCGGAGGCCTCGAACAGACCATGGGGATCACGGAACGGCAAGGCGGTGCCGTCGTCGGTGGCGATCCCGAACCTGCCGCCGCCGCTGTCGTCGGTCACGGTCCCGCTTGCGGACTTCTCGCTGTCGCCGATGTCCTTCTTGCCGTCCACGAGCTTGATCGCCAGCGCGACATCACCGCGGGCATCGGACGAGACCGTCACGAGCACCGCCTGCCCGGGCGCGAGCTCGTCGAGTGCCGCGGTCACCTCCGCACCATGCCGGTGCTTCGTCGTGACCTTGCACCTCGAGCCGTCGGCCAGCTTCAGGACCACTCCGTGCCGCGAGCTGCTGCGCACCACACGCCCCAGGAACATGACCGTCTTCACGTGCCGGGTCACCCGCGCCCGAGCGTGGGAAATCGTGACGACTGCGCCACGGTGCAACCCGTGTGAGGAGCGCACGTGTGCGTCGCTCACGCGGTGCTGCGCGTCAACGAGCTGGAGGCGGTGGTGCGTCGCGCTCAGCACGACGCCGGCTTGCGGGGCTCCGCCGCCCCGGTGGTGCTTGGCCGCGTGCACGGCATGCGCCGCGAGCGCGCCTGGCGCCGGCAGCGCGAGCAGCGCAACCGCCCCGGCTGCGACGCGAGCGACAGCGGTTGCGGAGAAAGGACGGCTGAAGATGGACATCGTCGGGCTGCTCCTTGCCTCGCGACCAGGGGACTACACCGTTTCGGCTCCTTGCCAGCGGTGGGATGCGCCATTCCGGCGTACTGACTCCCTTGTCGGCAGACACAGCTCGCAGCTTTCGCGCGCATCGCCCGACCTGGACGCTCACGGCCGTCTCCACACGATCTCCATGCCGCACGCCGCGATCTTGACGTTTTCTTAACGCCCCACGCGCGAGGCTGGGCGGTCGAATGGCACGGGTCGAGTCGCAGGGGCTTCGCCGCACGGTCGGGGTCGCCGGCATGTTCGCGACCGCCTACGGCAACCTCGGCTCCTCGATCTACTACTCGCTCGGGCTCGTCGCCGCCTACGCGCTCGGCCTCACGCCCGTCGTCTTCATGTTCGCCGGCGGCCTCTTCGCGCTCACCGCGAAGACGTATGCCGAGGCCTCCGCGATGTACCCGGAGGCCGGCGGCTCGTCGAGCTTCGCGCGCCATGCGATCAACGAGGTCGCATCGTTCGTCGCCGGCTGGGCGCTGTCGCTCGATTACATCATCACGATCGCGATCTCGGCCTTCTTCGTGCCGCACTACCTCAGCGCCTTCTGGGCGCCGCTCGGCCACAACCCGGGCGACATCTTCGGCGGAATGGTCGTCGTCGCGCTGCTCGCCGCCGTGAACGTGCGCGGGCTCGGCGAGTCCGCCAAGCTCAACATCGGGCTCGCGATCGCCGACCTCTTCACGCAAGTGCTGCTCGTGATCGTCGGCGCGGTCTTCGCGCTGCACCCGGCGCTGCTCGTCCAGCAGGTGCACTTCGGCGTAGCGCCCACGCTCAGCCAGCTGCTGTTCGCCGTCTCGATCTCGATGCTCGCCTACACCGGCATCGAGACCGTCTCGAACATGGCCGAGGAGGCGCGCGACCCCGGCACGCAGGTGCCAAAGACGGTGAACTTGCTGCTCGTCGCGGTGCTCGGGATCTATGCGGGCATGACGGTCGTCGGCATCTCGGCGCTGCCGGTCGTCAAGCACGGCGCTACCTACGCCACGCAGCTCGGCACGACCTACCAGAGCGACCCCGTGCTCGGGATCATCGCCGCGCTGCACCTCCCGCACGGCATCACGACCGCGCTCTCCTACTACGTGGCGATCCTCGCCGCGACGATCCTCATCATCGCGACGAACGCCGGCATGATCGGCATCTCACGACTGTCGTGGTCGCTCGCCGAGCACCGCCAGCTGCCGCGGATCTTCGCGAAGCTGCACCCGCGCTACCGCACGCCGTACTTCACGATCATCGTCTTCTCCGCCGTCGCCGCGCTGCTGCTGCTGCAGGGCTCCAACAGCTTCCTCGGCAACGTCTACAGCTTCGGCGCGATGATGTCATTCACGATCGCGCACGCCTCAGTCGTGATCCTGCGGATCCGCAAGCCCGACGTCGAACGGCCGTACAAGCTCGGCTTCAACGTGCGTGTGCGCGGCTACGAGATCCCGGTCAGCGCGGTGATCGGCGGGATTGGCACGTTCGCTACCTGGGTCTCGCTGATCGCGCTGCACGGCGACGCGCGCTACATCGGCGCCGGCTGGTTGGCGATCGGCCTGATCGGCTACTTCGCCTACCGCCGCCAGCAGGGGCTCGACCCGCGCAAGACCTACCGCCTCGAGCACCGCCAGCCGCCCTCATGGTTCAAGGAGCTCGAGTACGGCTCCGCGCTCGTCCCGCTGTTCAGCACCGACGTCGACGGGCGCACGTTGCGAGCCGCGGCGCGCCTCGTCGGCCCCGACGCGACGGTCGACTGCGTCTACGTCATCCACGTGCCGTCGCATCTGCCGGTCGACGCGCGCCTCGACGAGGAGGAGCGCGTCGGGCTCGGCGTGCTGGAGGCGGCGCGCGTCGCCGGGCGCCGCTGCGGCGTAAAGGTGCAGACACGGCTGCTGCGAACGCGCAACCCCGGCGCCGCACTGGTCGAGGAGGCGATCCGCAGCAAATCGGAGATCATCTACCTCGGGACCTCCCACGCGCCGCCGTCAGAGCGCGCGCTCGGAGCGACCGCCTCCTACCTGCTCGCGAAGCGGCCGTGCCGGATCGTCGTGGAAAGCGGGCCGAGCGCGCGTGCTGCCGCCACGACTGCGCCGCGGCCGGCTCCCGATGCACAGCCCCCGGAGCCTGAGCCGGCGCGGGCCTAGCCGGGTCCGCAGGGTCGGCACACGAGTGCCGCGCGAGGAAGAGCGAGCGCATGGTTCACCGACAGCAGAGATGCTCGACGACGTGCCGCAGATCACGGACGGCGAGGCACCGGACGCGTCGCCCGGTTGTTAGATCGCCGGCCGCAGCGCACGTCCAGCGGTGTCCGCCCCCGCGCTGGTAACGGCGTTGCGAATCAGCTGACGACTCTGTGCGTCTGTCTGCCGCTTCGGCTCGTAGGTCTTCACCTGATGCGTCTGCGGTGGTTGTGAGGCCTTCGAGCTTCTCTTCTCGCGCATCACGCTCCTCCTATGACCCGGCTCTTGCCAAGGGAAACCTCATGGCACAGTCTTCCGACACAGTTTCGATGATCGCATCGCGTCAGGTCTACCGGACGGAGATGGTCATTACGTTGATCATGGTCCGGGCGTGGTCAATGCCATGGCCTCAGCCTTGATGGCCGGCGCAGGCATAGCCGCCGGCTGCCGCACCTCCCCAACCGCCATCGCCGCCACGACCCCCAGCGCCGAGACGATCGCGCAAAAGGCCCAGCCGCGATCGAACGAGCGCACGGGGTCCGCCGCGCTCACCGTCCCCAGCACCGCCACCAGGATCGACACCCCCAGCACGTAGCCGAGCTGGCGCGCCATCGTGTAGACGGCCGACCCCGTCGCGAAGCGCGCCGGCGGCAGCGACGACGCGGCAGCGCTCGCCAACGACGGCAGCGTCAGCCCGACGCCCAGCCCACCGAGCATCAGCCCCGGCAGCATCTCGCTCGCGTAATGCGGCTCGACGCCGATCTGCCACACCCACCACGCACACCCAAGCCCGAACAGCCCGACGCCGATCGCGCCGAGCCGCGCCTGGCCCACGCGGTTCACGATCCGGCCGGCCGGTGCGGCGAACAGCGCTGCGGTGAAGGGACCGGGCGCGAGCGAGAGGCCGGCGATCAGCACCGAGCGATGCCACACGCCGCGCAGGAACAGCACGTCGGCGAGGATCATCGCCGCGAACGCTGCAGAGAACAGCAGCACCGCGGTGTTCGCCATCGTGAACGACCGCACGCGCAGCATTGCGGGATCCAGCACTGGTGAGCTGTGCGTGCGGCAGCGCTGCCAGAAGATTGCGAGGCCGCCACCGGAGACCGCCAATGCAGCGACGGTGCGCCCGCTCCCCCAGCCCCACTCGGGCGCCTTCACGAGCCCGAGCGCGAGCAGCCCGACGGCGACGGTGAGGATCGCGGCGCCGCCGAGGTCGGGCCGTTCCTGCGCCTCGTCGCGGCTCTCGCGCAGCAACGGGAGCGCATAGGCGAGCGCGACGAGGCCGATCGGGATGTTGACGAAGAAGACCCAGCGCCAGCTCGCCTGCACGAGCACGCCACCGAGCGGCGGGCCGGCTGCAGCGGCGATGCCGGCGATCGCGGACCAGACGCCGATCGCCATCGAGCGCTTCGCGGGCGGGAACTCCGGCAGCAGCAGCGCGAGCGAGGTCGGCAGCAGCAGCGCGGCGCCGGTCGCCTGCAACACGCGCGCGGCGATCAGCGCGCCGACGGACGGAGCGATCCCGCACAGCGCCGAGCTCGCGAGGAACACGACGAGCCCGACGAGGAAGTAGCGACGGTGGCCGTGGCGGTCGGCGAGGCGTCCGGCGGGGACCATCAGCGCGGCGACGACGATCGCGTACGCGTTCAAGACCCACGAGACGGTCGCGACGCTTGCCCCATGGAAGCTGCGCGCGATGTCCGGGAAGGCCACGTTCACGATGAACAGGTCGAGGCTCACCATCAGCACGGCGACCGAGACGACGACCAGGACCTTCCAGCGGCGCTCCATTGTCTTGCTCCTCTTTTGGTCTAAATTGTAGATACAAGACTACGGTGTGGGGAATGTACCAGCCGGGCGCCCGCGGACGCGTAGCCGGGCCGTCCTCAGGCGCGCGCGGCCCAGAGGCCGTCGGCGAGCGCCATCAGCTGGTCGGCACCGTCGTCGCCCAGCAGCGTGCGCGCCTCGCGCTGCGCCTGCTCCCACGCGGGCTCCACCTCGGCGAGCTTGCGCAAGCCGGCAGGCGTCACCGCAAGCATGCGGCCGTTGCCGCGCTCGGCGGGCGTGATCTCGACCCAGCCCTCGCGCTCCATCAGGCGCGCGTTGCGGCTCAGCGTCGAGATCTCCATCGACAGCAGCTCCGCCACCTTGCCGGCCGCAGCCGGCTGACGCCGCCCGATCGCGGCGAGCATGTTCAGCTGCGAGACGGTGAGCCCGTACGGGCGCAGCGCGTCGTCGTACAGGCGCGTGATCGTGCGGCTCAGCATCCGCACGCGCACCGCGATGCAGTCGCGCCCGTGCTCGCGTACCTGCTCGGTGGTGAGCTGCTGTGCGGCCTTTGGCATGCGTGAGATTGTAGCTACAAGGCGACCGGTCGACGATCCGGGAAGCGGTGTGTGCCGTGAGCCCGTCGCGCGTCCCGGCGCACGAGCTTGCGCTCAGCTGATGCCGGGACACGGGCACCCCGGACAGGAAAATGGTCGAATTGCTCAGACATCTTTTCTGCTCGACCAGCTTCTTCGCCATACTCTCCCGCTTGCCCATCCTGCCCGACAGTCCGCCCACGGACGATGAACCAGCTTCCGGCCTCCTGCCGCTCGCCGAGCCGGACATCGATGACACCGCCCGCCAGCTGGTGTGGAAGGCGCTGGAGGACCCAGTGATCGCCGCGGGTCCCTCGGCCAAGGCGTTCGAGCGCGCGGTTGGCGAGCTGCTCGGCGGACGCCCCGCCGTCGCAGTCAACAGCGGGACCTCGGCGCTCCACCTCGGTCTGCTCGCCGTCGGCGTACGCCCCGGGGACGCGGTGCTGCTGCCGGCGCTCACGTTCGTCGCGCCCGCGAACGCGATCCGCTACGCCGGCGCCACACCGATCGCGTTCGACTCCGAGCCGGACTACTGGCAACTCGATGTCGCGCGTCTCCAGCAGTGGCTGACGCGCGAGTGCACGACCTCGGACGGTGCGACCCACCGCGCCAGCGGACGCCGGATCGGGGCGATCGTGCCCGTCGACCTGCTCGGGCATCCGACCGACGTCGACGCGCTGCGGGACGTCGTCGCTCAGTACGGGATCCCGATCGTGCAAGACGCAGCCGAGGCGCTCGGCGCCGAGCTGCACGGAAAGCCGATCGGCGCCTCCGCGGACGTCGTGTGCCTGAGCTTCAACGCCAACAAGATCGTCACGAGCGGTGGCGGCGGGATGCTCCTGACCGGCGACGCCGAGGTCGCCGAGCGCATGCGCCGGCTCGCCAACCAGGCGAAGATCGCGAGCGCGGGCTACGACCATGACGAGGTCGGCTTCAACTATCTGATGCCGAGCGCGCCGGCAGCGCTCGGCCTCGCCCAGCTGGCACGGCTCGGCGAATTCCTGCTCGCCAAGCGAGCGATCGCCGCCCACTACGCGCGCGAACTCGAAGAGGTCCCGGGCATCGCCCTCCCGCGAGAGGCGCCTTGGGCGAGAGCGACGTACTGGCTCTACACGATCCATGTCGATCCCGCCCTCTACGGCCGTGGCGCAGCACAACTGCACGAGCAGCTCGAACTCCAGCAGATCCAGTCACGGCGGATGTTCACGCCGCTGCACCTGACCGCGGCACACGCGGGCTGCGCAGCCGAGCCCTGTCCGGTCGCGGAGCACCTGAGCGCGACCGGCTTGACGCTGCCGACATCGTCGAAGCTCCAGCCCAAGCAGCTCGCGCGCGTGACCGATGCGATCCGCGCCGGCGCGGCCTAGGGGCCGACCGGCAGCTCGCCAGCATCCGGCTCCCGCCGCTGCGAGATGGGCGTCGGCAGCGCCTCGGGAGTGTCGCCGCCCCAATCGCGCACGAGCTGCGACACGTCGATCTGCTCGCCATCCGTCATCCGTTGCACGCACGCGCGCAGGTCCGGAGCGCTGTGGACACGACCGAGCGACAGGACACCCTCGGCGGAGGTTTCGATGCCGCCTGGTCGCGGCGCCTCGTCGACGACGAGCGAGGCGTCCTCCTCGATCGCGACTTCCTCGTGCGGCATCACGCCCCGCAGGCGCAGGATCAGGTCCGCCAGCTCGGCGAACGATATGTCGTCTCCGCAATCGAGCGCGAAGACCTCGCACGACGCCGCGAGGTTCGCTGCGTGGAGGATCAGCTCAGCCGCTCTGTACGCATGCGCCATGCGGCAGGTGGCAGGAGCCGGGGGGACGCGCAGCGCCGAGCCGCGCTGGGCGAGCTGGTCGAGCCTGGCGATGACCGATCCGGGAGCGGTGTAGACCGCTGGCGCACGCACTGCGCAGCGCACGAGGGGCTCGTCATCGTCGAGGCCGCTCACCGCGATCGCCTCGGCGACCGCCGCCAGCGCCCGCGTCGGCGTGTTCGCCAAGGCAACGCTTGCGTCGGAGACCCAGACGAAGCGCTTGAGACAGTGGATCTCGGGCAGCCGCTCGGCCAGGGCGAGCAGACCTCGGAGGATCCGCCGCTGGCGGTCGAGATCGTGCTCGGCACCCGACCAGCTGCTGCCAGCGTGGAACATGACGTCGCACTGGTGGCGGACCGCCGTCTGCACGAGCGCGTCCGCGGCGACCACGCTTGACTGGTAGGTGTAGACCTTGTCGTACCTGCGTGAGCGCAGGTCGAGCGCGGTGACCTGGAGCGCATCGTCGTCGCGATCGACGAGGACGACACAGTCGGCGCCGCCGTCGGCCGCCTTCCGCGCCAGTTCGATGCCGATCGGCCGTCCGCCGCCGACGATCATGACGCGCTTCGCACGCAGCCACGAGCCGGCGTCCTCGTCGACGTAGGCGATCTCGCTGCCGAGCAGGTCGTCGGGGCGCACATCGCGACGTTGCAGGACGAGACTCTCCTCGCGCACGAGCTCGTGCATCGTCGGCAGCGTCTGCAGCTGGACGCCGAGGTCGGCGCAGACCATCGTCGCGGCACGCTTCTTCGCCGGCGGCGCCGTCGGCATCGCGAGCCAGACGATGTCCGGCCGGTGCTCCTCCTCGCGCAGCACGCATCCGAGCTCGCTCAGCGGCCCGAGCACGCGCTTCCCGTTCGGGAGTCGCACACCGGGTGGGTAGTTGTCGTCGAGAAAGCCGACCACGTCGTAGCGGTGCGCGGAGGCGCCCAGCTGCAGGCTCTCGTACATGTATTGGCCGCCGGTCCCCGCGCCGAGAATCAACACCCGGCGGGCGTGGCTCTCCGGCGGGGGTGGCGGCGGCGCGGCGACCGACGTCGCCGGCTCCGGCTCGTCGAGACGCTCGGCCGCCGCGAGCCCGGCACGCGCGTCCTCCGCCCAGCGTTTGTTCCCGCCCTCGTCGCGAACGCGCGTGAACCACGCATGCGCGCGTGTGAGCTGGCGATGGCGGAGAAACAAGCGTCCGAGTTCGAGCGCGGCCTCGACGGACGCCTCGGGATGGTCGTAGCGGATCGCCTCGCGCAGCAGCCACTCGATGCGAGGCGTGCGCGTGAGGTTCCTCGCACGGCCCGCGGTGCGTCCCCGTGCGCCGATCTTGCGCGCCAGCGCCAGCGCGGCGAACGGCGAGACGTTCGGATCGTTCAGCACCCGCGCCGCCTCGAAGTACGACGCCGCGTCCCCCAGCGAGCCGGTCCCAAACGAGACGGCCCCCAGCTCGTAGTACGCGAACGCGATGAAGAAGCGAGTGCGCGCGTCGAGCGGCTCACCGTCCTTCGGCAGACGGCGCGACGTCGCCACCGTCGGCGCGCCGACGCGGTCGAGCAGCTGCCGGTAGGCACGCATCGCGCACAGCGGATGATCGAGCTTGCGCCAGGCAGCGCCGAGCTCGAGCAACAGATCGCAGTCCCGCATGCTCGTCGCGACGACCCCCGCCTCGCGCAGCAGCTCGACGGCGTGGCCGCCGTCACGCGGGCCGCACCGCAACGCCTGCTCGATGCGCGCATGCGCGATCTGCGTCGACGATCCGAGCTCGAAGACCTGCTCGAGCGAGGCATCGGCGGCCGCTTCGTCCCCTTTCGAAGCGGCGATCCTCGCGGAATCGAGCGCGATCTCCGCCATCTGGATTGCATCGTTCACGTGGGTACCTCCGGGGGACGTATCGATCAGGGGGCCACGACGACCGGGACACCGGCGGCGTCGAGCACGGCGAGCAAGAGGCAGAGGTTCTCGGCAGTCACACCGGACTCGCGCGGGACGAAGTCCACGATCGCTCGGGTATCCGCCGGATGGGGAGCATGGGGGAGCGCGTACGCCATCTCGCACAGCACGCGTGTGCGGTCACGACGCGCCTGGTTCAGGAGACGCGCCCCACGCGCGAGCGCGGGCTCCTCGCGCAGCAGCGGTCTTGCGAGCAGGTGCACGCCCTCGGCATCCTCGACCGTCGCGACCATCTCGACGAGTGCCGGGTCATCGAGATCGTGGACCGCCGCGATCCCTCCCGTCGCATGCGCAAGCGTCGCGCCGACCGAGCGGCCGATGCGGGCACGGGGATCGCGCGTGAGGTCCGTCTGCTGGCGCGGTGCATCGTCGCGCAGATCGACGCGGAGGGCATATTCGATCCTCTCGCCGAGCCCTCGCAGCGGATGCGCCAGCGGCGCGACGTGCCGCTCCGTTTCAACGACCGTGATCTGCACGCGGCCGAAACGCGGTCCGATCAGCGGGCTCACGAGCTGGCGCAGCCACGTCTCCCGCAGCTCCGTTTCCGGCATCACGACGCAATTGATCGTGCGCGGCGCCGGGTCGATCGTCACGAGCCTCAGCGCCGTGAAATGGTTGTTCGCGGTCGGCGTCGCGCGCAAGCTGAGGATGCGATCGCCGTCGCCGTGCTCTTCGACCCAATGGCAAGCGAGTGCCAGGCGCGCTGGCTCGATCCACGTCGCCGTGCGTCCGAGCTGGTCGTAGCCGAAGGCACCGGCACGCCCCGTCGCCTGCCGCAGCGTCTCGACGTTGAAAGGCTCGTCGACCAGACAGGCGGTTCGTCCGAGCAACAGCAGATTCTCGATCGTCTGCTCGTAGAGCTTGCGCTCTTCGCTCGCGTAGGTCGCGAAGAAATCCTCCAGTTGCTTGGCATCGCCTTCGAGCGGCACGTCGCAAGGATCGCTGCTTGCGCCCGCGCCCGCGCGAGTTCATGAAGTTTTCTGGTGCGAAGGGCACGGGGCGCCCATCAGCGCGAGTCATCGACGCGTTGCACGCCGCTTTCGCGCTGCAGCGGCCAACGCTTCACGACGCTCGCCGCCTCGACGACCGACGGCAGCATGTCGACCACCGTGACGGGAACGCGCAGCAGCCGACGCACGTCGTCGACCTGGACTTCGTCGCCGGGAAGGCGCAGGAGCCGCATGCCGGTGAGGCGCCGCGCGTCGTCAACCTGCAGCTCGTAGTCCTGGGCACCGGTGTCGAACGCGAGCTCCTCGATCACCTCGGGCCCGACACGCTCGTCGTCCGGGCCGATGACGGTGTCGTCCTTGCGGCCAGCGGCGTACAACGCCACGCCGGGCATGCCACAGTCGCAGTGGTCGGCGCAGACGGCGTCATCGGTCGCGTAGCGCAACAGCACCGCCCCCTCCGTGCAGAGCGGCGTGACGATCAGCTCGCCGCCCGCACCGGCCTCGAGCGGCATCAGGTCGCCGGTGAGCCGCAGCTCGCACACGAAGCGCTCGTCGAACACGTGCAAGGCGCCGTGCTCGCACCCCGTCGCGATCGTCCCGGTCTCCAACGAGCCGTAGGTCGCGACGACCGCCGTCGCGTCCCACGCCCGACCGAGACGGGTGCGCATCGCCGAGGTCGTCGGCTCGCCGACCAGCAGGAGCCGCTTGACCGACGCGCAGGTCTCGACGAAGCTCCCGTAGCGGCGCAGGTGCGCCTCCATGTCGAGCAGCTCGGCGGCAGTGGCGACGATCGCGGTCGCGCGCATCTGGCGGATCGCCGCGGCAACGCGAGTGAACGGCGCTTCGGCGACCACATACGGGTACGCGCGCTGCAACGGGGCGCCGAGCAGACGCGCCACGCCCTCGACGAGCAGCCCTGCCGTGCCCCAGTTGTGGTCCATCAGACTGATGAAGCGCGGCTCGACGCCTTTGAGCAGCAGTTTCCAGCGCTCCGCCACGGCCGCCGCGTTCGCGGCGTTCTCAGCCTCGGTGCGGTAGACAAACCGGGAGTCGACGTTCCCGGGCGCCTCGTATCGGCCGACGGATTGTCCGGCGTCAACGGCGGCGAACGCGGCAGGGTCGGCGCGGAAGGCCGCCTTCTCGGTCACCTTGATGTCCTGAAACGCCGCCACGGTCGGGCGGGCGACAGGACCGCCGTACGCACGGGTCTTGCCTGCACGCTCGATCAGCCGAGCGAGATCTTGCTCGCGGCTCATGCGAGCCTCCGATCGGCCGGGTCGTTGCTTGCGCTCGGCTCGCCTGGCTGCGAGACTCGGCGCGAGTGCGGGAACGCGCTCATGCGCGACCTCCTGACTGGTTGTCGTCTTAGGTGCACCGGCGGGAGTTGCGTTGTGATCGCTGCGGGGTCCATCCGCGGCGATCACTGTGTTCAGGTTGTTTTCTGCATTGTGCGCAGAGCGCCCCGCGGCGCGGGCGAGTTCCGAAAGTTCAGCGCGCGATGGTCACGCACGACTTGCTCGGCAACGACCGACTCGGCCCTCCACGCAGGCGGGCACGCGCAGGTGCGCCGTGACGCTTGAGCACCTTCCAGATCGTCGAGCGATGACGGCGGGTCAATCACTGCAACTGCATCGGCCCATACTCCGTTCACTCCTCGGCCGCGAAGACGGCGACCGCAAACACGCCCGCGACGCACTGTCCAGGCGCGCTGGCAGGCGCTTACCTGCCGCAGCGGCGCAGCGCGCCGGCGTAGAAGCCGAGGTAGTCGCGCCAGTGCGCCGACCAGTAGGCGTTGTCGTGCCCGCCGGGCGCGGTGTGAAGCGCGACCTTCACGCCGCGAGCACGGAGTGCAGCGACGAACGCGCGGTCGCCGGGCAGGAACGGGTCGCGCGTGCCGGCGTCGATCCGCATCGGCTGGGCGTTGAACGCGCCAGGATCCATGCGCGCCTGCTTGACGAGGTCGTGGCGTGCGAAGTCGGTCGCGTCGTCGAACGCGCCCGCAGCGCTCTCGCCGCCGGTCTGCCAGATCGCCGGCGAGTGCGCGCCGACGGCGCAGAAACGGCCGGGCGCGTGCGCAGCGATGTCGAGCGCGCCGAAGCCGCCCATCGAGATCCCGCCGATCGCTGCACGGCGCGGATCGGCGTGGAAGCGCTTCGCGACGGCGGGGATCACCTCGCGCGTGACGTAGCGAGCCCACGCGCCGGTCGCGCGGTCGTGCCAGTAGGAGGAGCCGCCGCCGTCTGGGAACGCGACGACCGGCGCGGTCGCGCCGAGGCGATGCAGCGCCGCGAAGAAGGCGTCGTCGTCCGAGCTGCGGTCGTCGCCGCCGCGGCCGTGCAGGAAGACGAGCAGCGGCCGGGCGGTGCTCGGTTGCGGCCCGGACGGGACGACGACCGTGACATGGCGGCGCGAGTGAACCGCGTGGCTTGCGACGACGATGCGCGTTACCTGTGCGCCCTGCGTGTCGAGCTGCAACGCGTGCACGACGACGACTGCTGCAAGCGCGAGGACGACCGCCAGCACGAGCGTGATCGCGACGATCCGGCGGCGGCGGATCGCACGGCGGCGGCTGCTGCGGGTGCGGGCGCGTGCTCGCATGAGGGGTGTCGTGTCGGGGCCGGGGCGCATCGGCAACGGGGGCTCAGCTCGCTCCGACGCGCCAGTGCCCGTGGGCGTAGAGGAGCTTCGTCGACTGGCCGGTGCCGAGGCTCGGGACGGTCGCCGTGGTCCCGACGACGGTGATCCGTGCACCGGCGAGCTTGCGCTGGCAGTCCTCGAGCTGCGGCTTGCCGATCACGCCGAGTGCGACGGCGAGCCCCGAGGCGCACCTCGACGCGTCACCGTTGCCGAGGTCGGCCTTGCCTTCGGGCGTCGCCAGATCGCACGCTGCATCGAGCTTCCCGGCGGCGAGATCGGCGACGAACTCGTGCATGACGGCCCGCGCGCCGTCGGCCGACCGGTCGCTCGTCTGCGTCGACGAGCCCGCGCCGCAGCCGGCGACGACGACGACGAGCGACAGCACCGCGAACAAGGAGGCGACCGACTTGCGCACGCCGCGGACCCTAGTGCGTCGGCGTCGCCGGCAGCATCTCCGCCGCGCCTACGGCCGCACGAACGTCTCCGGATCCGGCCCGATCCGCTGGCCTGCGTCGAGCGCGTCGATCGCCGCCATCTGCGTCTCGCTGAGGTGGAAGTCGAAGACGTCGATGTTCTGCTCGATCCGCGCCGGCGTGACCGACTTCGGGATCACGACGTTGCCGAGCTGCAGGTGCCAGCGGATCACGACCTGACCGGGCGTCTTGCCGGTCGCGTCGGCGATCTCGACGATCGCCGGGTCCTCAAGCACCTGGCCCTGCGCGAGCGGGCTCCAGGCCTCGGTGACGATCCCGAGGTCGGCGTGCGTGCGGCGCAGGCCGGTCTGCTGGAAGCGCGGGTGCAGCTCGACCTGGTTGACGGCCGGCGTCACGCCGGTCGCGTCGATGATCCGCTCGAGGTGCGCGGGCTGGAAGTTCGAGACGCCGATCGCGCGCGTGAGCCCTTCCGCCTGTAGCTCGACGAGCGCCTGCCACGTCTCGACGTACCGGTCGTGCACCGGCACCGGCCAGTGGATCAGGTAGAGGTCCACGTGCTCCATCTCCAGCCGTTCGAGGCTCGCACGCAATGCGCGCTTGGCCGGCTCGAAGCCGTGGTCGTCGTTCCAGCACTTCGTCGTGACGAAGACGTCCTCGCGCGCGAGGCCGGCTGCGTGGAGCGCCTGCCCGACGCCCGCCTCGTTGCGGTAGGCGGCTGCCGTGTCGATGTGGCGGTAGCCGGCGAGCAGCGCGCGCGTCGCAACCTCGGCGGTGTCCTGTGGTGGGACTTGGAAGACACCGAAGCCGAGCTGCGGGATCTCGACGCCGCCGCGCAGCGGGACGTCCGGGATGGGGTTCGTGGAGGTGGTCATGTCCTCATGCTGCCACGCCGCCGCACCGGGCAAACGGCACGTGTCGGTCCTGGACGCAGCGGAAATCCGGCGCCCTGTTGCACCGTCCCGTAAGCTAGCCGCGTGGGTCGCAGCGTCGCCGCAAGCATCGTGAGCCGTGCGGCATGCGCTGCAGCGATCGTGTTGCTCGCACCCGCGGGCGCCGCGCTCGCCGCCCCGACGTGGCTGGCGCCGTTCGATCCGCTGCCGGCCTCGACCAGCCAGATCGTGCCGGTGATGAACGCCGGCGGTGACGTGCTGTTCGCCGACCGCGTCGACCTCGGCGCCGGCAAGCTCGCCTTCCGCGTCGCCGCCCGCCCGCCCGGCGGCTCCGTCGGCGCGCCGAGCACGTTCCCGCCGGCCGGCTCGACGACGCTGGGGTTCTCGTCGTCGCTCGCGCTCGCCGACGACGGGCACGCGATCCTCGCGTGGGTTGACGCCGGCACCGCGTTCTTTGCGCTGCGCTCGCCGAGCGGGACGTGGGGTGCGCCGGTCGCCGTTCCCGGATCCTTCAACGTCACGGCCGCGCGCGTCGGCATCGACGCATCCGGCGCCGCCACGCTCGCGTGGGCCGAGAACTCGAACCCCAGCCCCAGTCCCTCGGCGACGAACAACTGGGATGTCAAGGTCGCGCGGATCAGCCCGGCCGGCTTTGTCGGTGGCAGTCAGACGCTGCTGTCCTCGGGTGGTCCCTCGTCCACGCAAGCCGCATCGGTCGCGAGCGTGCAGGTGGCCGGAAGCGGAGCCGCGCTCGTCGTCCCCAACGTCGTGTCGCAGAGCATCTTCGTGGCGGAGACCGTGTTCTTCCGCGACGGCCCGACCGGCGCCTTCGGGAACCCGGCCGATTTCGACGGGAGCTTCAACCCCCCGCGGTTCGCCGTCGGCGACTCAGGGCGGGCCGCGGTCGCGGTGGCGACTGGCGCGAACATCGCGCTGCGCGTGCGCGAGCCCGGCGGCGCGCTCGGCGCACCGGTGAACATCGGCGCCGGAGGCAACGCCAGCAACGCGTTCGTCGGAGTCGCCGGCAACGGGGCGATCACGCTGGTGTGGGATCTCCAGGTGGATGCCGACCCGCGCGTGCTCGCCTGCACCGCGACGCCAACCGACTGCATCGGCGACCCACAGCGCCTGTCGGCGCCGATCCCGTCGCTCAACCTCACGAGCATGGCCGTGAGCGCGACTGGCGCGGCGCTCGTCGCGTGGCACGCCTCCCAGTTCTCGCCCACGGTCATCTCCGGCGAGAAGGCCGCAGTGCGGCCACCAGGAAGCGCGACGTTCGCTCCCGAGCAGGAGATCGCGCCGCCGCCGGTGCGCACCGCAACCGTCGCGGTCGACGCAGCCGGCGACGGGGTAGCCGTGCTCGACGTCGGCAGCGGTGCGACGCCTGTGTACAAAGCTGCAGGCTTCGACGCGGCAGGACCGCGAATCGACAGCTTCACTGCACCGGGCTCCGTCGCGCAGGGCGCGCGCGCCGGCTTCGCAGGAAGCGCGAGCGACGTCTGGAGCCCGGTCGCGCTCGGCTGGAGCTTTGGCGACGGCGCGAGCGCGAGCGGCGGCTCGGTCTCGCATGCGTTCGGCACTGCGGGAGCGTTCCCGGTCACGCTCACGGCGACGGATGCGGTCGGCAACAGCTCGTCGCGATCGGCGAGCGTCGGCGTGCGCGACACGGTGAAGCCGCGGATCGAGAAGCTGACGCTGACGCACAAGCGGTTCCGGGTCGGCCCACGGGCGAAGGCGAAGGCGGCGTTCGTTGGCTCCGGGGCCGCCACCGCCGCGAAGCGCCGTGCACGGCTGAGCCCGATCGGCACGACGTTCCACTTTGCGGTGTCAGAGGCTGGAAGCGCGCGCTTCCAGGTCGATCGCGTCGCGTCCGGTCGCCGCGTCGGCCGCGCCTGCAAGAAGCCATCGCACGCGAACCGCCGACGGCGCGCGTGCAACCGCTACGTGCACGCAGGCACGCTGACGCAGCGCTCCGTGAAGCGGGGGTCGAACGCGTTCGCGTTCTCCGGGCGCATCGGCCGCAAGGCGCTCGCGCCGGGGAGCTACCGCGTCACGCTGGTCGTCACCGACCGCGCGCGCAACGCGAGCAAGCCGCGCACGATCACGTTCGCGATCGTGAAGCGCTAAGCCGGCTCGCGCGTCTCGAGCGCGCAGACGGCAGCGAGCACGAGCGTGACGGCAGCCAGCAGCCAGAGCGCCGAGAGGTCACCGCCGAGGACGAAGATCGCGGCGAGCGCAGCGGCGGCGGCAGGCTTGATGGAGCCCGCAGCGCCGGTCATGCGCAGCCGGAAGGCGGCAGTCCCGAGCAGGTAGAGCGCGACACCGCCCGTGAGCACGAGACGACCAGCGTCGGACAGCGGGCTGCTCAGGTCGCCGATCGCGAGCTTCGTGCCGACGGCGAAGACGATGATCCCGGCGACGATCACGAGGTGGAGGTAGCTGTAGCCGTCGGCAGCGGCGAGCACGGGGTCGTCGTGCTCGAGCAGCCGGCGCTCCGCGATCTGCGCGAAGCGGTCGAAGTAGGTCCACCAGAGGCCGATCGTGGCGAGGATGGCGAGCGTGGCGCCGAGCGCGAGGTTCGCATCCAGCGCGCGCGTGTCGGCGCTCAGGCCGGTCGCGACGATCGACTCGCCGAGGCAGATGATGACGAACAGGCTGTAGCGCTCGGCGAAGTGCGCGACCGCTACCTGCTGCAGGCCGCGCAGACGCTCGCGCGTGAGCCAGGCCGGCCCCGCGTAGTCGATCGCGACGGCGGCCGTCCAGGCGATCGCGCGCGGGCCGGTCGGCAGGAACGAGCCGGCGATCAGGATCGCCATGCCGATCCCGACGGTGACCGCGAAGCCGGCGATCGCCGACCACGACGCGCGACCACGGCGCGAGGCGTGGACGTACAGCGCAAGGTGCAGGAAGCGCACGCCCGCGTAAGCGATCGCGAACAGCGTCGCGCGATCGCCGAACGCGTGCGGCACGGCGAGGCCGGTGAGGAAGATCAGGACGGTCGCGAGCAGCAGCACCGCGCGCAACGCCCGCGAGTCCTCCTGCTCGGCGTTCGCCGCCCACACGAACGCCGACCACGCCCACCACACGAGCGCAAGCACGAGCATCCCTTTGCCGAACCCCGCCCACGAGAGGTCCTGAGCGAGCAGCGCCGCCACCTGCGTGACGGCGAACACGAACACGAGGTCCCACAGCAGCTCGACCGGACTGGTGCGGCGGGTGTCCATGGGGGCGATTATGGCGGGGCGATTTCTGGCTCGCCTACGGAGGATCACAGCAATGCGAAGCGAACGGGTCGTCTTCGCCGCCGGGAGGCGTCGAGACGTGGACTAGCGCTGATTGTCCTCAGGACGCGTACCGCTGATTCCCCAGACCAGTTGGCTCAGGGGCGGAGGTTCGCTTCGACGATAGTCGACCCACATGAAACCCCGTAGAAAGACAGGCAAGCTTGGTTTCGTCGGCGCGTTCGACATCAAGACCGGAATCACCGGCGCACCCCGATCCACGAAAGCGCGAAGGAGTGCGTCGATCTCCTGGCGCTGCCACGGGCCAAGGCCGCTCGGACCGATGAAGACAGCTGCACTGCGGATCCGGTCGAGCGACCGCTCGAAGCTCCGGCTGCCACGGCAAACCAGGCCGCAGCTCCCACTCGTCGAGCCACGGACGAAGGCCATAGCGCTCCTTAAGCATGCGACCAACGGACTTGACCTCGTCCTTGTCCTCGGTGTTGTGGCACAGGAAGACATCGAACTCCCCCGCGACGGACTTTCCACCCACGACCGTAGCGTTGACATCTTCTACTCGTTTCGCATCCGCCGATCGGTCCATCTCGTTCACGACGCTGTCGCTCACTGCTCCGTGGAGTTCGCGGAGCCCGGCCAGCGACACCCGACTTTCGCAGACAGGGCAGATAGCGTGCCGGTGGCCCCGTTCCCGTCGTGCACTCACCTGATCCTCACTGAGGCTCACACCGCAGTCATCGCTGTGGCAGAAGAACTGCTCCACGCGAAGTACCGAACCCGGCACCGCTCGCCGGTCCAGATGAGCTTCGACGTAGTCGTCGAACGAAGCTCTCATCTCGTCGCTGGCTTGAGAGCCGAAGTAGAGCCCGAGTTCTCCTGCACCTTCGTTGCCGCGGAGCACGAGGCCGCAGACCTCGCCCCTCGAACCTGCAAGCTGAACTGCCGTCCGCCACATCTCGACGATCGAGAACCGACCGCTGCGCGACAATCGAACGACCAGCGTTGCGTAGGCATGAGCTACGGCTCCCGAGAACCGGTAGACGACCCTGACCCTCGGGAAGCTCGGGCGCCTCCGGCCAATCGCGTGTTAGCTCCGAAGGGAAGACGAGCTGCGGCCCGGACTCGGTGTGCTCACGCAACCCGATCTCCTGACGCAGCAACTCTTCGACCGTCGCGATGGTAAGCAAGTCGCGCCGCTCGCTCGAAAGCGCGGGAGCGCGATCCTCGGCTTGCACGAGCCTGGCGACGTCATCCTCGGCAATGCTTCCCAGCCCACCCGGCTCAGTCCGCGCCGCCTCAAGGATGCGAGCGGCGTACGCGTCGAGCAGTTCGGGCTGTAAAAGGACCAAGCCGCCGAAGCTCAAACGGCGCACTAGCGCTTGGGACTCAAGGCGGCCAACGCACGTCTCGAACAGCGCCAGGGGGTTCGCCTGATCGCCGTGTCCGCCCTTGACCGCCCTACTGAGGAGATCTTTTCCGGTCACGCGATCGCCGTTGCGATCCAACACAACAGCCTGCGCGAAGGACGCCATCAAATCCTGGGGCGTTGAAAGCAGTCGTCCGGCTTCTTTCTCCGCAACAACAAATCGCTTAATACTTAGAAGCAGATTGCTTGAGATCACCCGAGGGAGGAACTCCCATGGCACGGCGTGTGCGATGGCCTCATGCAGCTCTGCAATGCCTGTTCCGACCTTCGCGCTCGTGGCAAAATATCCACCGAACTCACCGTCTGCAATGACCTCGTCGATCCGTCGCTGGTTTACTGCAGGCCCGCCTCGATCGATGCGCGCAGCAACGAGGAAGCTACTGAAGGCCGGACTCTCGGACGACCGGCGCTGTTGGGCCTGTCGCAGAGCACGCGCCCAGTAAGGCACGCCCGCGAAAGGATCAAGCTCGCTCCGGGCGTCGAAGACCACAAGCGCTACGGCCGCTTGAGCGAGATAGAGTTGATGAATCAATCGATAACCCGGCTGACCTGCCAGATCCCAGAGGAAGACCTCCCGCGTCTCCCGGTAGCCGTCCAGCTCGATTTCCTCGGAGCCGAACGTCCAAATATGCCTGGCATGCGTGGACTCCGTGGGCTCAAACGGCTGATCTGATAGCACCAGCCCCAGCCCGCTCTTCCCGACGCCTGAGTCACCCACGAGCAGGACCGTCGCGTTCACGTATCGTTCGTTTGTCTCCAGAGGCACCTCGCGCTCGTGCGAGGTCGACAAGTCTATCTCGTAGAGAGAGATACCCGTCGCCCCGCTTGCGGGGCTCGCGAGAAGCGTTGATGTCCTATTGAGTGCCGGGCCGGGATTCGCAAAATAGTGGTACTCATTGGCGTTGAGGCTAAATTCTGCCAGCGTGTTCCACTGGGGCACCTCCCAGACACGAGCCCCGCCGTTTTCGTCGGTGGTCAGCAGAGCCGCGCCATCCTCCGAGAACGCACAGGATACAACGCCAGCGGAATGAGCCTCCACGACAAGGCTCGGCTGCTGGCGCGCGGCAGGATCCTCAACATTCCATACGTGCACGGTGGCGTCGAACGAAGCCGAGACAAGCACCTTGCTGTCGGGCGACCACGCGATGTCTTGAACGAGGTTTGAATGTCCTTCGAGATGGGTGAGGATGCGTCCATCACGCGCATCGAGAACCACTATCGTGCACTCGCATGTTGATCCGGCAAGCATCGTCCCGTCGGGCGACCATTTTAGCGCTGTAGGCGTGTCGACGTACCCGTTGTCGACCCTCGGCGCACACGTCCACCACACCAGCTCGCCATTCGAGGCACAGCGACACTCGTATAGGGCGCGAGCTGTCGGGTCGTCGGCGTGACGACGTTGTGGCGACTGCAGGATGGCAATGCGGTCACTGCTGGGATCCCAATCCACTGCCATCAGCCCGCCAAGCTCATCAACGTCGAAAGCCCGCGACCGTCCCGTCGCGCAATCGATGTACGTGACAGCGCGTCCGTCTCTTTCTCCCGCGACTATTGCACGCCCATCAGGAGACCATGCGAACGTCTCGACGGTCTTGAGCACTGGTTCAGACGGGACCTCGTCGTCCTCTATCGTCATCACGTATAGGTCCCCGTTGATGATTGCACCGAGGCGCCCGTCATCTGCCCATCGGGCGGCAAGCACGACAGCGTCGCCCTCTGCGTGTTTCCCAAAGCCGATTTCCTTCCGCAGACTCAAGCGCGACTTGCCGCTCGGGTTTTCCCGCTGTGCCATCATTGGGCGCAAGATTATCCAAGATCTAGATCGTTGGTGGCCGAAAGTATTCGAGCACGCTTCCGACGAAGTCCTCACATCGTGGCCGAAGACAGACGAACCCCCGAAGGCCATCCTGGAGCACCTGGAGGTTGTCCCTCGACTGACCCTCCTCAATCAGTTCCCCCAGGCCTGCCCGGGGCAGAGCACCACGAGGAGGCTTAGCGCCTACGTGCCGATCCTGACCTTTTTGGGCATAGAGCCCAAGGACTCGAAGCTTGTGGCTACTCCTCGCGGGTCGTGGACGAGGAGACGCTCGCTGGCGCTCGGAACGACGAGCCATTCGCGCGTGAGGCTTTGAAAGTCTTGGAGGAACTGCTCCAGTCGGTGATGCTCTTTGCCCGGATCCGCAGGATCGATGAGGAGAGCCAGCCGCGAGCGCTGACGCGAAACGAGGCCATTCTTGCCGGTCAACTGGTCCGGCTCGCCAAGGTTCCATCAAGGCCTCCAAGACGACGGTTCCTTCCGAGGCTGGCCTTCGAAGGACTGGCACCTGCACCACTCGCATCGCAGTCGACATCATTGCTGGCGCGTCGGTGGACTACTTGCGTGCGGCAGCGCCGACCGCGACGCCCTCGAAGACCGCATAGAGTCCTGCGGTCAATCCGAGTGGCATACCGACGCTTCCTAGGAAGGCCGGAGACGTCCTGAAATCGGTGGCGCAGCGGAACCCGCACTCGGCAGATGTCGTTTCATCGGCGAGTCATTGGATCGCCCCGCCTCCGCGCTACGCTCCTCGGATGAGCAAGCAGCCCATCACGATGGTCGGCGCCAACACCGAGCTGCGCGCAGAGGAGCCGGCGAAGCCCGACAGCGAGCTGCTGGAGAGCCTCGCGCAGCGCAAGCTGGGGCAGAGCGCGATCCGCCGCATCCGTGCGCGCTTCAATCTCCCCGAGGACGAGGCCATCGCGCTCGGCGTCAGAGCCGTTGATGACGCTCGTCGCGAGCCTTGACCCGGCTCGTTCTCGACGCAAGCGCGATCCTCTCAGGCATCGTCGGCACTGACGCCAGCCCGCCCGGGCGCCTGCTCGACGCGCTCTTGGACGAGCAGTACGAAGCGGTCGTCTGCCCGCTGCTGCTTCGCGAGGTCACGCGCGGCTTTGACCCGTCGCTACTTCGCTGATCGCGTCGACCCCGCCGACGCCGAGCGCGCTGTTCGTGAGATCACCCGCGCCAGCATCCAGCTCCGTGATCCTCGCGACCCGCCGAGCATCCTTCGAGACCCGACCGACGACTACCTCGTCGCGCTCGCGCAGACCGCCGGGGCTCGGGCCATCGTCACCGGCGACCGCGACCTGCTCGACCACGCAGGGCTCAACCCGCCTGCGCTCACCGTCCGGGCGGCGTGCGAGCTGCTCGGTCGGGTCTGAGCTGCCAGCAGTTGGTACTCCCTGCTGGTACTCCCTGGCCGGCAGCGCAACACCAGCGGACCCCGAAAACGCCGAAAGCCCCGCCACCGCAAGGCTTTCCAAGATGCGCCCGAGAGGATTCGAACCTCTGACCTTCGGTTCCGTAGACCGACGCTCTATCCAGCTGAGCTACGGGCGCAGTGCGAGCCGGGGATTGTAGCCGGCGGTCGCGGATGGCGGCCCGCCGGGTGGGCGGCCCGGCGTACGGAGAGGGCGGGATTCGAACCCGCGATGGAGTTTGACCCCCATACTCGCTTAGCAGGCGAGTGCCTTCAGCCACTCGGCCACCTCTCCTTGCCGGAGCAGGAGCCCAGTCTAGAGGCTCCGGCCCGCACACGGAGCGGCGGGCGAGCGCGCGCCGCACGGCAGCGCATGCCTACCGTCAGCCATTAGCATCGTCCTCACCCCCGGAGGGGTGGCAGAGCGGTTGAATGCGACGGTCTTGAAAACCGTTGACGGCGGCAACGTCGTCCGAGGGTTCGAATCCCTCCCCCTCCGCCAGTTTGACGAAGTACGAACACCCAGCAGAAGACGGCTCGCCAGGGCCGTCTTCTGCTGGTTTCTGCGCCCACTCGCAGGGCTTCTGCCTCGGTCAGCACGCCTTCCACTAGGTCGTCAGCCAGCAATACGGCGTAGGGCTCGGTCAGCTCGGCTCCGGTGACGCTGACCGCCTGTCCCTCGTCGTCCCAGTCTGGCAAGACGTCGATGCGCCGGAAGAACGCCTGGTTATAGCCGCGCCGGATGTCCTCGTCGGCCGCCTCGTAGACGCCAGCGATGTCGCCGGCCAGCTCCAGGGCCATCCCGAAGCTGCGCGGTGTCGAGCTGCAGCCGTGCTCCGTCTCATGCAATGACTGCTCGGCGGCTGAGATTTCGGCCTGCATCCGCACCCGCTCCCGCCGGAAGGCATCGGGCGACACCTGATCGCCCTCTTCGGCGCGCAGCCGGAGAAGGCGAACCTGCTGCTCCTTTCACCCTCGGGGTGAGCTGGTCCTCTGGAACAAGGCAGGCCAGCTCGTCAAGCGGCTCCACTTCCAGGTGCCGGTCGCACAATGCCTCGAAGCCTGCCAAGCGGCCGAGCAGGCATCACCTGTCGCTGGGAAGACGACGGATCCGGACTACACGCCCAACTACTAACCCCGAGCCACGCACGCTGTTCCCACATCACAGCTGTAGCCGTACCGCCCTTACCTGAGTGTGCCGCCCACCCTGCGCGACGCGCAGCGTCGCCTTGAGCCTTCCCAACCTCTTCAGCAGCGCCTTGCCGCTGCGGTTCAGCTTCACCACCAGCTGCTTGCTCTGGCCAGGGGCCAGTCTGGCAGTGGCCTTCCCGATGACCACGACCTTGCTGCGCATCTTCGCCGCACTGACGCCGACGAGCTTCCCGTCGCGCAGCTTCTCCTGCACGCTCAAGGTTGCGCTCACGCCAGGACAGCCGCTGCCAAGCGAGCAGCGAAGCTGGACAAGCACGGCCCCGCCTCGCACACTGACTCGCCCGACCGATGGTGCGCTGCCTCTGACAGACGGCGACCCGCTGCCACCACTGGACGGCTGTCCGCCGCTTGACTGAGAGCCGCCGCCGGTCGACGGATTGGCCGCAGAGATGCTCAGGGCCGCGCTGGTGGCGCTGGCGTTGCCGCTCGCGTTCGTGGCCGTGACCTGAGCGGCGAGCTGGTGCCCCTGGTCAACCAGGCTGACCGTGTACGTCGCATCGGTCGACCCAGCGATCGGCTGACCGTCTCGCAGCCACTGGTAGCTGAAACTGATCGGATCATCCCCCGACCAGTAACCGGTCGAGGCGCTCAGCGTCGAACCCACTGCCGGATTGCCTGTGATCTGTGGCAGGGCGGTGTTGACCGGCGGCTGCGGCGCTGGCGGCGTGCCGCCAGCTTCGTAGCGTGCCATCACCAATTGGTCGGGGCCGGAAACGGTAGGAATCAGGTTGCCGGCGGCGACTATCTGACCGTCCGCTTGGATGGCGACTCCGTAGGCATGAGCACTGCCAGCGAAGACGGTGGTCACCTTGCCATCGCCGCCGAAGTCTGCATCCAGTGAGCCGTCGGGGTTGAGGCGGGCCAGAGCAAAGTCGTGACCAATGCCCATCAGTGCGCCGCCGGCGATCACGATGCGGCCGTCCGCTTGGAGCGCCACGGCGGTCGGAAAGTCGTCGCTTCCATCGCCGAAGTTGACGGAGGTCTGGCCGTCATCACCGAAGCTGATGTCTGGCGTCCCGTCCGACAGGTAGCGCGTCACACCGAAGTCAAAGCCCCCGGTGGCGTTGGAGAAGGCATCGCCGAGGACCGCAATCTTGCCGTCGGGCTGGAGTGCCACATCCAAGGCATCACTGTCGTCGTCCCACGTCGTGATCTGCACCCCGTCGCCGGAGAAACTGGGATCCAGGGCACCATCTGCGGTATAGCGCATCACCAGGAAGTCATCCGGTTGGTCGGTAGTGATCTCGGCGGCCAGGCCAGTGACCACCAGCTTGCCGTCGGGCTGAACCGCCACCGCCGTTGCACCCTGGTGCTCAAACCCCAAGTTGGTCGTCTTTGTGCCGCCGTTGCCGAAGGTTGTGTCCAGCGATCCATCGGCGTTGTAGCGAGCCAGGGCATAGTCGCCATTGGCCACGCCCGCAACCACAATTTTGCCGTCACTCTGTAGTGCCACGGCGCTGGTCGAAGCGCCAGTCCCGGCGAAGTCCGTGGTCTGAATGCCGTCGCCTGAGAACGAGCTGTCGAGGTCACCGTCTGCCTTAAAGCGAGCCACGCCGAACACGTCGCGGCCAGCGACGGACGCCCAGCCGACGACCACCAGCTTGCCATCGGACTGGATGGCGACATCAGCCGCCGAGTCGCTGCCGCCCATGTCCAGCGTTTGCAAGCCATCACCTGAGAACGACGTATCCGGCGTGCCATCGCTATTGAAGCGGCTGATCGCCCAATCCTCACTGACGGTTTCGCCAACGGTCACGATCTTGCCGTCACTCTGAAGCGTCATGCCGCCAGCGCGGGTAGGTGTTCCAAACCCGCTGATATCCACCATGCCGCCGCTGCCGAACGTTGGATCAAGGTCGCCAGGCGCGGCGGTGGCCGGTGCCACGGGCAGCGCGAAGACGAGCACACAGCCGACCAGGATCAGCAGCAGACGGCGGGGGATGGTCGGCAAGGCGGGGCTCCTTCTCCGATCAGCGGACATCGCTCTACTTCGATGTCATTCGACTCTACTGAAATGTCAAAAAATCGGTCTACTCGGATGTCATTGCCGGCGGGCCCAGGGGCCGGAAGGCTGGCCCGGTGCCCGCCGCACCGGCTTTCAGCTCGCCCTTGCGCCTGGCCGTCAAGGCACGCCGGCAAGAGCTGGGGCTGGCGCAGGAGCAGCTGTCGCTGCGCTCGGAGTTGCATCAGCGCTGAATCTCCAACGTCGAGACGGCAAGCGCAACCCGAGCTACGGCAGCCTGCGTCGACTGGCCACGGCGCTCAACCTCAGCACTTCGGAGTTGTTGGCCGAAGCCGAGTGCGTCAAGGCACCCGGCGAACTGCCTGTCCTGAACGCGCCGTTACAGCGACAGCCGGGTACAGCTCGTTGAAACTGAAGGATCGATCCAACGGCTGCCGCCAAGAACTCATGAGAGCCCCGACGTCAGGATTGGACCCGGTCGGGGTTTCTTGGTTCTAGTGGCCTTCAGCGCAGCCCGAGATAGAGGGTTGCGCCGAGCACGACGAGCGTCAGTGCCACTATCGCCCACGTCAGCCGCACGAGCTTCTGCGTGAGGTCGAGCATCGCTGTGGTCGTGGCATCTGTCTGTTGCCAGCGCTCGAAGACGATCTCCGCCATGTCGCGTCCTAGCTTCTCTGCCGCCTTCCGGTTGCTTCGACTGCTACGGCGGAGTGCCAGCGTCAGCAGCGTCCACCACCAGAGTCGCCGCGGCATCGGGACATCGGCCAGCCGCATCCACATGCCATCTGCCATGCGAGTCGGAAGTCTCGCGAGCGATTCGGACAGTCGGATTGCCTACGCATTGCGGCCGTAGCGCTGCTCATGCAGGCTGCGGATTCGACGCCAGACGTCACGGCTAGAGTTCGAGCTTCGTCCCGTCAGCTCCGTTTCGCGAGTTTCGCGAGGAACCGTCCGGGCGCGGCTTTACCTTCGCGCCATGAGCTGGCATACGCAACGCCTCGCCGCGTTCGATCTCGAGACGACCGGCATCGACAACGAGTCCGACCGGATCGTGACCGCCGCGATCAGCCTTGCCGGTGGCGGCGCGCCGGTCGAGAGCCACGCCTGGCTGGTCGATCCCGGCATCGAGATCCCCGCCGGCGCGACCGCCGTGCACGGCATCACGACCGCGCAGGCCCGCGCCGAGGGCCGTCCGCCAGCCGAGGCGATCGAGCAGATCGTCACGCTGCTGGCAGCCCAGATCGCCCAAGGCGTCCCGATCATCGCCTTCAACGCGCGCTTCGACCTCACGACGCTCGACCGCGAAGCCCGCCGCCACGAGATCATCCCGCTCACGACCCGCGTCGGCGGCGCCGAGCAGATGCTCGTCGTCGACCCGTTCGTGCTGGACAAGCAGCTCGACCGCTTCCGCCGCGGCAAGCGCACGCTCGGCGCCGTCTGCGAGCACTACCGCGTCCCGCTCGACCAGGCCCACGCGGCCAACGACGACGCACTCGCCGCCGCGCGCGTCGCCTGGCGCCTCGGCGAGGCGTTCGTCGAGCTGCGCGACACCGACCTGCGGACGCTGCACGGCCAGCAGATCATGTGGGCGGCCGATCAGGCAGCCTCGCTGGAGGAGTACTTCCGCGGCCAGGGACGCAACGAGCGGATCGAGCGCGCGTGGCCGATCGTCCCGCTGCCCGTCCCGGAGCGCATTGCCGCCTGAGGCGCCGTCCGCGCAGGACGAGCACGCCGAGCACCACCTGCCGGGTACCCAGCGCCCCGAGCGCTTCCGCCCGAAGTTCCACTACGAGCTGATCGCCTGCGGGCTGCGCGGGCACGAGCTGCTCGGCACAGACGCAAAGGAGCTCCGCCCCGCCGACGCGCTCGTCGTGCGCGACGGCGACCACAACATCCGCTGGCACCGCTGCCTGCGCTGCGACAGCTGGCTGCCGCTCAAACTGCCCGAGCATCCCACGCGCCAGCACCCACCCGAGCGCGACGAGGTCGAGCTGCCGCTGCGCGGCCGCCCGCTGCGTGACCGCTTCGTGCTGCGGCTGATCGCGATCGACCGCGCGTTTCACTTCTTCGTGCTGGGGATCCTCGGCATCGCGATCCTGCTGATCGCCGCGCACGAGTCGACGCTGCGCGACCACTTCTACCGTGTCCTCGCCGATCTGCAAGGGAGCCTCGGCGGCCCCGTCCACGACACGCACAAGGGCTTCGTGCACGAGATCGAGCGACTGCTCGCGCTGCGCTCCTCCCAGCTGCGGCTCGCCGGTGCCGTCGTGCTCGCGTACGCGGTGCTGGAGGGCGTCGAGGCCGTCGGCCTGTGGTTCGCGCGCCGCTGGGCGGAGTACCTGACGTTCGTCGCGACGGTCGCACTGCTGCCCTTGGAGATCTACGAGCTCAGCACGCGCATCACCTTCCTGAAGCTCTTCGCGCTGATCGTCAACGTGGCGATCGTGATCTACCTGCTGCGTGCGAAGCGGCTGTTCGGCGTGCGCGGCGGTGGCGCGGCCGAGCATGCCGCGTATGCCCGCGACACCGGCTGGGCCGCGCTCGAGCGCAGCTTTGCCGCGCCCGGCAGTCCGGCGCCACCGCAGTAGCGGCAGCGCTCAGCTTGGCGCGACGCCCGGCTCCGGCGCGGGAGCTGGCCTCGGCGCAGACCCGGCTCCGGCCACGCGCACGTAGAAGTCGACGAGCAGCCGCTCGACCGTCTCCGGCGCGTCGGCGAACGGCCAGTGGCCGCTGTCGGCCAGCACGTGCACGTCGGCCGACGGGAACGGAGCCCGCTGGTGTTGCGCCATCGCCGACGGCAGGTACGCGTCGCCCTCGCCCCAGATCACCAAGGCGGGAATGTCGCGCGGCGCCATCAGCGCGCTGAAGCCCTCGGCTGCGGCGCCCGGGTCGTCGGTCGCGCGGTAGAGCTTCAGCACGGCACGGCGGGTGCGACGGTCGTAGTGGTCGTACATCTGGTCGAGGAACGCGCGCGGCAGCCCGCGCGGCTCCTGGCGGTTGACGAGCCAGCGGAACGCCCGCCGCGTCGCCGTCGCCTGGAACAGCTCGCCGAGCACCGGCGTGCGCCACACGCGCGCAAGCGTGTGCCAGCGATAGCCGGGCATGACGCCGGTGTCGATCAACGTGACGCTCGCGAGCGCGTCCGCGTTCATCGCCGCCCACACGAGCCCGATCGGGCCGCCGAAGTCGTGCAGCACGAGATGCGCGCGCTCGATCCCCAGCGCGGCGAGACCCTGCCCCAGGAACGTCGCGTAGCCGAGCGGCGTGTGCTCGAAGCCGGCCGGCGCGATCGTCTCGCCGAAATCCGGCAGATCGAGCGCGACGCCGCGCAGCCCGTCCGGCAATGCACCGAGCAGCGCCTCCCAGTCGTCGCACGAGCCGGGGTTGCCGTGGACGAAGACGACCGCGTCGCGCGCGTCCCCCGGGCCCGTCAGCAGCGCGCGCACCTGCACGCCGCCGACCGCGACGCGCGTCCGCTGGATGGAGCTCATGCCTGCACCGTCTCGGCCGGGCTGCCGCTTGCCGGCGGCGCGCCGCGCTGGCGCAGCGCATGGCGCGTGTTCACCACGATCGAGCGCGGGACCGCGGTCGCGAACATCCGCGCCGGCCCGATCCGCCGCGTCCCGAACGCGTCGAAGCGCCGCGCGAGCAGCTCGTCGCGTGACGCAGCGGAGAACAGCATGCGCTCGCGCGGCGTTCAGCTTCCGCCCCGTCGCGTAGTCCTTCATCAGGAACGTGTGGCCGGCCAGACCGCGACGGTGGCGCTTGCGATAGCGCGCGAGCCCTGCGTCGAGCGGCTCGGCGCGCAGCAGCGCCGGCGTGACGCTGTCCGCAAGCCACTCGGCCGACTGCAGCGCCCAGCCGCAGCCGACGCCCCACAACGGGTCGATCGCGAGCGCTGCGTCACCGACGAGCGCGAGCCCCGGCATGACCTGCTCGCGGATCCGGTTCGTCATGTCGATCTTCCCGTTGACCGGGCCGACGCGACGCCCCTCGCGGATCGGCGGCCCGTCGGGCAGCGCTTCATGGGTCTCCCGCAGCGCGCGCTCGGGGTCCTCCTTGAAGCGCGGCAGCTGGTCGATCGTCGGCATCGCCGCGTAGAAGGTCAAGCCGCCGTCGGTCGGGAAGACCGCCGCCCAGTTCGGGTCGAGCATCCAGATCGCCGCATCCGGCGGAGTGCGGGAGGTCGGCGCCCTCCACGTACATCCCGTACGCGATCCGCCGGTGCGGCGTCTTGCGCTCGGGCACGCCGGCGAGCTCGACGATGCGCGAGTCGCGACCGTCGGCGCCGACGAGCAGGCGGCTGCGCAGCGTCGTCTCGCTGCCGCCGCGGTCGCGCAGGACGACGCCGTTGACCGCCTCGCCGTCGCGCAGCACGCGCTCGGCGGTCATGCCGAGCATCAGCTCGACGCCGGGGGCGGCGGCTGCCGTCTCGCGGATCAGTGGGTCGAACAGCTCGCGCCGCAGGTTGACGCCGCGCGGCTCGCCCTCGGGCGTGACGATCCAGCCCCAGCGTGTCCAGGCGCGGAAGCCGGAGCGCACCGCCCCACGCTCCATCATCTTGTCGAGCAGTTGCGAGCCGCTCGAGCGTCGGGACGGCGGAGGACTGGATGAAGTGCGTGCACATCCGCTTGAAGGCGCTCGGGTCGGTCAGCTTGTCGACCAACGCGACGCGCGCGCCCGCGCGACCGAGCTGGATCGCCGTAGCGCAGCCGGCGATGCTGGCGCCGACGATCACCGCGTCGTAGTCCGACGAAGCCGCGATGATGGGCTGGTCGTGGTCGCTTGCCGGCATGTCGGCCTCCTGTCGAGGTTCCCTGCGGACAGTACGATCGGTACTATACGGACCGAACCATGAAACGCAACCCACTTCGTTTGACCGGAAACTCGTATGCCGTGCTGGCGATCGTCGACCACCTCGGCGAAGGCGACGCCGTACGACATCAAGCAGGCGATCGAGAAGTCGACGGAGAACTTCTGGCCGGTCCCGCACACGACAGCCTATGACGAGCCGGCGCGGCTCGCCGGCGGCGGCTTCCTGTCCGAGCAGCAGGAGGCCGGCGGACGACGGCGCAAGCGCTACGCGCTCACCGACGAAGGTCACGCTGCGCTGCGCGCGTGGGCGCAGTCGCCGCTGACAGCGGCGCCGCAGATGCGCGACGAGGCGATGCTGAAGATCTTCGCCGGCGCCGACCCGGAGCCGATCCTGATCGCGCGCCGCGCATGGTACGAAGCGAAGCTCGCCGAGCTGGAGAGCTACCTCGCCGCGGTGACGGACCACCCCGACGGACCGGGCAAGCGCGCGCTGCAGGCCGGGATCGCCTACCACCGCAAGATGCTGGAGATGGTCGACGAGTTCAGCCCGGTGCGGTAGGCGGCGCGGCGTCGACTCGGCGGCCCGGCGTGGGGCCGTATCCTCGGGCGCGATGGCTGCCGCCCGTCTGCTCCGCGTGCCGCTCGCCTGCGCGCTCGCGCCCGAGGACGTGCTGCGTGCGCTCCTGGACGAGCCGTTGCCGTTCGCGCTCGTCGGCGCGTGGGCCGGCGGCGGTGCGCTCGTCGGTGCGAGCCCGTTGCGGGTCGCGGCGCCGGAGGAGGATCCGTTCGCGCTGCTCGATGCGCTGCCGGAGGTTGCCGCTGACGACGACGCGGCGATCGAAAGCGCGGTCGGCGGCGGCTGGTTCGGCTGGCTCGGCTACGGGCTCGGTGCGCGCGTCGAGCAGCTCGCGCCTCCCCCGCCCCGCCCGGTCCCCCTCGCGCCCTTCCAGCTCGCCTACTACGACCACGTCCTGCACCAGGACGCAGCGGGCGCCTGGTGGTTCGAGGCGCTCGTGACGCCCGAGCGCGCGATGGCGCTCGACGGGCGGCGGGAGGAGCTGCAGCGGCGTTTCGCGGCGGCGACGGCTGTGACGGTGCCGACCCACGTCGCGCCGACCTTCCGCCTCACCGGCGCTGGCGCCGGCGGCCATGTGGCAGCCGTCGCCGCGTGTCGCGAGCGGATCGCGGCCGGGGAGATATTCCAGGCGAACGTCTGCCTGCGGCTCGAAGCCGCATGGGCAGGCGATGTCGCCGAGCTGTTCGCACAGGCGAGCATCCGCCTGCAGCCCGACTACGGAGCAGCCTTCCCAACCGCGTCGGGCGGGATCGCCTCGCTCTCGCCGGAGCTGTTCCTGCGGCGCCGCGGCCGCGACGTCACGACCGCGCCGATCAAGGGCACCGTCGCGCGCGCGACGCAGGCGGACACCGATGCCGACGCCGCGCGCGGAGCGCTGCTCGCGTCCGCCAAGGACCACGCCGAGCACGTGATGATCGTCGACCTGATGCGCAACGACCTCGGGCGCGTCTGCGAGTACGGCTCGATCGTCGCGGCGCCTGCACCGGAGGCCGAGCCACACCCCGGCGTCTGGCACCTCGTCTCGCGCGTGCGCGGGCGCCTGCGGGAGGATGCGAACGACGGAGCGCTGCTGCGCGCTACGTTCCCGCCCGGATCCGTGACGGGCGCGCCGAAGGTGCAGGCGCTGCACGTGATCGGCGAGCTGGAGGCGACCGGCCGCGAGGCGTACACCGGAGCGATCGGCTTCGCAAGCCCGCTCGCGGGGCTCGAGCTGAGCGTCGCGATCCGCACGTTCGAGGCGCGCGACGGGCGCTTGTGGCTCGGTGCCGGTGGCGGGATCGTCGCCGACTCGGACCCGCTGCACGAGCTGGAGGAGTGCCTCGTGAAGGCCCGTCCGCTCGTCGCCGCGATCGGCGGGCGGATCGAGGAGCCACAGCGAGCAGCGGATCCGGCGGTGGCCGGCGGGCAGCGCTTGCAGGACGACACGACTCCCGCACGGCTCCCGCCGCGCCGCGGCGTGCGCCCGCCCGTCGCGCTGAGCACGGATCGCCATCGCCCCGACCCGGCGCGTGGCGTCTTCGAGACGCTGCTCGTGGTCGACGGCGAGGCGCTGCGCGCGACGGC
This sequence comes from uncultured Actinomycetes bacterium, assembly GCA_963715695.1. GTDB lineage: Bacteria > Actinomycetota > Thermoleophilia > Solirubrobacterales > Solirubrobacteraceae > Conexibacter. Next base: position 1,123,167 of record OY970266.1, read on the forward strand.
GCATCTCGCGCGCCTCGCGACGAGCGTCGGGCTGCTCTACGACGCCCCGCTGCCAGACGACCTGCCCGCGCGCCTCGCGGCGGCTGCAGCCAGCGCCACCGACGCCGCGAATCCGGCGGGGCGCTCGGCCCTGCGCGTCGTCGCACGTCCAACCGAACGCGGCGCCGTCGACGTGGCGGTCGAGCCCGGCAGCATGCGCGCGCGCCCGCTGCCGGTCGCGCTCGCGCCCGTGACGCTGCCGGGCGGGCTCGGCGCCCACAAGTGGCGCGACCGCCGGCTGCTCGACGCGCTCGCACACGCCCTCGGCGGCCACACCCCGCTGCTGCTCGACGGCGACGGCAGCGTGCTCGAGGCCGCATGGGGCAACGTCCTCGCGCTCGAGGGCGGCACGCTCGTGACGCCCCCGACCGACGGCCGCCTGCTCCCCGGCGTGACGCGCGCGGCGCTCCTGCGGGAGGCCGCACGCGCGCTCGGGCTCGACGTGCAAGAGGAGCACATCGGTCTCGACCGCCTCGCAGCGGCCGACGCGATCGTGCTCAGCTCTGCCCTCGCCGCGGCCGTTCCGGCGGCCCTCGGCGCCACAGATCTCGATCCTGGCATCTTGTCGCTCGTGTCCCGGATCGGTCGCGTGCTTGCGGATCCAGCGTGCCGATCGACCGTTACTTAGACGGAAACGTTCAGTACTAAGGGGATTCTCGGCGATTCGCCCTGCGAAGAGCTGATCGCCTACGCAGGAAACTCCTACCGTCGCCATACCTGCGCCCCGCGCCGAGCCTGGCACAGTGGAGTCACTTCGTGATGCGCCGCTCGACCCCGTCTTCTGCCGAGATCCGCATCGCAGCCGGCTTGCGCCGCCGCGATCCGGACGCCGTGCGCGCGCTCTACGCCGAATACGGTCCTTCGGCGTTGGCGTTGTTGCGCAAGACGATCGCCGATCGCATGGCAGTCGAGGACGTCTTCCAACAGGTGCTGCTCGAGGCCTGGCAGCGCTCGCCGTCGTACGACCCGACGCGCGCATCGCTGAGCACCTGGCTGTCGACGATCGCGCGCACCCGAGCGATCGATCACCTGCGCCGGCGCGTGCCGGAGCCGTTCGACCCGACGCTCGACGTCTGCGGAGGGGCGAGCCGCGCGAAGCGGCGGTCGAGGTGATCGACCGCCTGATGCTCGACGAACTGCTCGAGCGGCTGTCGCACGACGAGCAGGAGGTCGTGCGGATGCGCTTCCACTTCGGCCTCAGCCAGCGTCAGATCGCGCTGATGCTCTCGATCCCGATCGGGACCGTCAAGTCACGCACGGCTGGAGCCCTGCGGCACCTGCGGGAGATGCTCGACGAGGGGCGCACGCCGCTGCCATAGCGGCGGGCGTCCCTCGCGAGCTGCATCTCAGACTCAGACTGCCGCGAAGCGCTCCGCAACCTTGCCCCAGTCGACGACGTTCCACCACGCGTCGATGTAGTCGGGACGGCGGTTCTGGTACTTCAGGTAGTAGGCGTGCTCCCACACGTCGACGCCGAGCAGCGGCGTCGCGCCGTTGCTGATCGGGTTGTCCTGGTTCGGCGAGCCGACGACCGCGAGGCCGCTGCCGTCGTGCACGAGCCACGACCAGCCGGAGCCGAACTGGCCGACGCCGGTGTCCTTGACCTTCGTCTGGAAGTCGGCGAAGGAGCCGAACGCTGCGGTGATCGCCTCACCGAGCGCGCCGTCGGGAGCGCCGCCGCCGTTCGGCGACATGCTCTCCCAGAAGAGCGAGTGGTTGTAGTGGCCGCCTGCGTTGTTGCGGACCGGACCCTGCTTGTCGGCGGGCAGGCTGCCGAGCGCCTTCAGCACGTCCTGCACCGGCTTCTCAGCCCACTCCGTTCCCTCCAGCGCCGCGTTCGCCTTGTCGACGTACGCCTGGTGGTGCTTGTCGTGGTGCACGCGCATCGTCGCCTCGTCGATGTGCGGCTCGAGTGCGTCGTATGCATACGGCAGAGCCGGAACGTCGTACGCCATCGGGAGCTCCCTTTCGCTTGCTGGAGGAATCGAAGTCATGTGCTGTTTCGCTAGCTCCGAAACATAGCTGCGCGCGGTGCCGCGCGGCGCTCTCGGGCTCAGCCGCTCAGCTCACGCACGACCGCGTCGGCGAGCAGGCGGCCACGCAACGTGAGGCGCACGCGGCCGGCGGCGAGCGTCTCGGGATCGACGAGGCCGTCGTCGGCGGCCTGCCTGGCGGCCACACGACCGCGCTCGTCGAGCAGCGCCGTGTCGAGGCCCTCGACGAGCCGCAGCTCGAGCATGATCCGCTCGAAGCGGCGCGTCGGCGCGTCGAGCAACTCGCGGCCGTGAGCCGGCGAGGCGCCGGCCGCGAGGCGCGTCGCGTACGTCGAGGGGTGCAGCACGTTCCACCAACGCACGCCGCCGACATGGCTGTGCGCGCCCGGGCCGACCCCCCACCAGTCGCCGCCGCGCCAGTAGCCGAGGTTGTGATGGCAGCGGGAGGCGGCGTCCGCCGCCCAGCTCGCGACCTCGTACCAGCGCAGGCCGGCCGCGCTCAGCCGTCTGTCGGCCAGCTCGTAGCGGTCCGCGAGCGCGTCCTCGTCCGGTGCGGGCAGCTCGCCGCGACGCACCTGCGCGTGCATCCGCGTGCCCGGCTCGATCGTGAGCGCGTACGTGCTGAGGTGGTCCGGCGCGGCGGCGAGCGCTGTGTCGAGCGACGCGGCCCAGTCGTCGTCGCTCTCGCCTGGGGTGCCGAAGATCAGGTCGAGGCTTACGTGCGCGAAGCCGGCGGCGCGCGCCTCCGCGACGGCGGCAGCAGCGCGGCCGGGCGTGTGGACGCGGTCGAGCGTCGCGAGCACATGCGGGGCGGCGCTCTGCATCCCCACCGAGAGGCGCGTGAAGCCGGCCTCGCGCAGGGCAGCGAGCGAAGCCGGGTCGACGCTCTCGGGATTCGCCTCGGTCGTGACCTCGGCGCCGGCCGCGAGGCCGAACGTCGCGTCGATCGCGCTCAGGATCGCGGCGAGGTCCTCGGCCGGCAGCAGCGTCGGCGTGCCGCCGCCGAAGAAGACCGTCTCGACGCGCGGCGCGTCCGGACCGAGCACGCGCTTCGCCAGCCGCAGCTCCTCGATCGCCGCCGACGCGTACGACGCCCGCGCTCCCCCGCCGGACAGCTCCTGCGCGGTGTACGTGTTGAAGTCGCAGTAGCCGCAGCGCGCCGCGCAGAACGGCACGTGGACATAGACGCCGAACGGCCGCTCGCCCAGCTCCGCAAGCGCCGCCTCGGGCAGCGCGCCGTCAGTCGGCGCAGGGGCACCATCGGGCAGGCGAGCGGGCATCCACACAGTGTGCCGCGCCCCCGCGGCAGGCGCCCGCTGGTCAGCGCGTGAGCCAGTCGACGAGCGCGTCCGTCACCGCGGCCGGACGCTCGAGCGTCGAGAGGTGCCCGCACTCCGGCACGACGACGAGCTGCGCGCCGTCGATGCCCGCTGCCATCTCGGTGGCGTGCTCGGGCGGCGTCAGCCGGTCGCCGTCGCCGACGAGCACGAGCGTCGGGCAGCGGATCGCCGCCAGCTCCGGCCGCGAGTCCGGGCGACCGATGATCGCGCGCTGCTGGCGAACGAAGCCGGCCGCGCCGACCTCCTCCGCCATCAGGCGCACGAGCGCGCGCAGCTCGGCGTCGTGCTCGCGCGAGGGGTGGACGAGCAGCGGGAAGAGCGCGTCGGGGACCTCGCCGTAGCGGCCGGCTTCGGCGAGCGCGATCTGCGCGAGCCGGCGCTCGGTCTGCTCCGGACGGTCTGGCCGCGCCGAGGTGTCGAGCAAGGCGAGCCGCGCAATTCGCTCAGGTGCCTGGCGCAACAGCTCGAATGCGATGTAGCCGCCCATCGAGAGGCCGGCGAGCGCGAAGCGCGGTGGCGCGCTCGCGAGGATGCGCTGCGCGACCGCGGCGATCTCGTCGTCGCGCGTGTGGTCGGCTACATGGACCGGACCGTGGCGCCAGAGCGCCGGGAGCTGATCGCCGTAGAGCCGCGCGCTCGCCGCCAGCCCGGGGACCAGCACGAGCGGCAGGCCAGCAGTCTCGGCCTCGCTCATCGACGCGCCCGGCAAGCGGCGTGGTCGTGGCGCGCGGACATCGGCACAAGTCTGCCGCGCCGCGCGCGCCTATGCCGCAGCAGGCTCGCTACGCGGCGTGCGGCGTCGTCCCCCCGCCGCCGGTTCCGGTCCGACGGAGCACCGCACCCGCGAGCAGCAGCACGACGATCACGCCGATCACCGCGCTGAGGATCCCGCCCCAGTCGAACGCGTCGTCGTCGCCGATGCCGAGCAGGCGCGTGAAGAACAGGTAACCGACGAACGCGCCGACAAGGCCGAGGACGACCGAGATCAGCCACGAACGCGGCCCGTGCATCCCTGCGAAAGCGTCGTTGGGGACGAGCGCCCGGCCGATGAAGCCCGCGACCAAGCCGAACAGCAGTGCACCGATCATCGCAACCTCCTCCTCCGTCGCCCGTCGGGGTCTCGGGGCGGCGCTGCAGTGTGTTGGCTAACTTTGCCCTGCTGTTGGTGGGTGCAAACCGTGCGAGTGGCGCTCTGTCGGGTGGCGCTTCGCGCCGCGTTCGCCGGGGCTCGACGCCGCCGCCGAACGGCCGGCTACGAGGGGGCGAGCGGCGGGGGCTTGAGCTCCGGCCGGCGTGGCGCCTCACGGTTTGCGGGACTGAGCGCGAACTGTGCACGTTTGACCCCGACATGCCGGGTCGGACCTGCACAGTCCCACGCCGCACCCCACATGTCGGGGATCACACCGGCCAAAAGTGAACTGTGGTCTCTCGCGGTCGATATACGACCATCAGCAACCAGAGTCCAGGCCGGGCACCATCCATAGTGGGGAAAGACACACGCCGCTCGCGCGATCCGACGCGAAACCGCAAGGCGCCACACACGACAGAGCCCAAGCCCCCGCCGCTCGCCCCCTCGTAGCCGGCCGTTCGGCGGCGGCGTCGAGCCCCAGCGAACGCGGCGCGAAGCGCCACCGGACAGAGCGCCACCCGCAAGCGCCACAAGCAGAGCGGGGCGGAGCGGCGGCCCCGCCCGGCGCCGCACCGCACGGCTCAGTTCGCCAACACCAAACCCATCCACACGATCGCGAGCGAGCCGAGGAAGATCAGCCCCTCCAACGCGTGCAGCTGCGGCCGGCGGCGGTGCCAGTCGATCAGCATGGCCACGACCACGACGAGCGCGAGCTTTGCGTGCAGCGTCGGATCGCCCCACAGGTGCAGGTGGGACGCGAGCGCGGCGCCGGTCACCAGCAGCACGCCGATCGCGACGAGCGTGCCGAAGCCGAAGCGCCGCGCGACCGCCCGCAGCGCCGGCCGCGTCTGCTCACCGCGCAGCGCCGGCACGACGACCGCCGCGAGGAACAGCTGACCGCCGACGAAGAACGCCATCGCCAGCAGGTGCACCCAGAGAACGGCGATCCAGACCGTGCTCATCGAGCGCCCGCCGGCTCAGCCGGGCAGGATGACCTGGGAGATCTCGCCCGCGAGATGGAAAAGCGGACCCGGGACGATCCCCAGCACGATCGTCGCGGCCGCGCAGGCCCACGCGACGAAGCGCACCTCGATGTGCCCGCGCTCCAGCGCGTCGGCCTCCTGCGAGCCGCCGGCGATCGCCGGCCGCGACAGCCGGGGGCCGGTGCGGGCGCCTCGCGCATCCACATCACCGCGACGACGCGCAGGTAGTAGCCGAGCGAGATCATCGAGCCGACGACGAGCACGATCGCGAGCCAGGCGTAGTTGCCGTCGACGAGCGCGTCGATCAGGTAGAGCTTGCCGACGAAGCCGGCGGTCGCGGGGATGCCGGCGAGCGCGAGCATCGCGATCGTCAGCGGCCAGGCGAGCCAGCGGCTGCGTGCGGCCGAGGCCGGCGAAGGCGTCGATCTCGTCGCCATCCGCGCTGGCGCGCTCGCGCGCGACGATCACGGCGAACGCCGCGAGGTTCATCACGAGGTAGACGACGATGTAGAAGACCGTCGCCTTCGCGCCCAGCGCGAGGCACGACGACGCCCGCGAGCATGTAGCCGGCCTGCGCGACGCCCGAGTAGGCGAGCATCCGCTTCAGCGAGGTCTGCCCGAGCGCGCCGACGTTGCCGATCGAGGATCGTCGATCGCCGCAAGCGCCGCGATCGCCGGCGCAGAGACGCCGCTGCCGCCGAGCTGGACGATCGTCGAAGAGCCGCAGCAGCACGCCGAGCGCCGCAGCCTTCGTCGCGACTGCCATGAACGCGGTGACGGGCGTCGGGGCGCCCTCGTAGACGTCCGGCGTCCACTGGTGGAACGGCGCGACGGAGGCCTTGAAGGCGAGGCCGACGAGCGTCAGCGCAGACGCCCGACAGGAGCAGCACGTCGCCGCCAACGCTTCGGCCCGTCGAGCAGCGCGTGCTCGATCCCGCCGAAGTCGGTCGAGCCGGTCGCTCCGTAGATCAGCGCGAGCCCGTAGAGCAGCGTCGCCGAGCCGACCGAGCCGACGACGAGGTACTTGAGCCCCGACTCGAGCGAGCCGCGCGCGCTGCAGCTCTGTCGCGCACAGCACGTAGAGCGGGATCGACAGCAGCTCGAAGCCGAGGAACAGCGTGACGAGGTTCTGCGACGCGACGAGGATCGCCATCCCGAGGATCGAGAACAGCATGCAGCGAGAAGAACTCGCCGTGGCTGGCCTGCCTGCGCGGCGCTGTCGCGCCAGGCGAGCAGCACGGTCGCGATGCCGGCGACGCAGAAGACGAACAGCAGCACGAGCGTGAGGTCGTCGAGCGCGAGCGCGCCCGAGACGAGCGAAGCCTCGCTGCCGAACGCGCCAGAACCCGAGCCCGAGCGCGCGCCGAGCGTGGCGATCGCCGCGAGCGGCACCGCGTGGCGGACCCAGCGCGCCGGGCAGCAGGCCGATCAGCAGCACGAGCAGCGCGCCGCCGGTGAGCGCGATGAAGGGCGAGAGGCCGGCGTAGTCGATGTGCGGCGCCTTCGCGTCCGGCGGCCGCGGCGAGCTGAGCAGGTGCGCTCATGGCGTGCCTCCGGTCGAGGCGACCGCGGTCGACTGATCTGCATGCGTCCGCGACGCTCGCCTTCGCTCGTCGGCTCGGAGCGCTTGAGCGCCGAACTGCGGGTAGAGCGCGAGCGCGAGGATCACGAGCGACACCGGCACGAGCACGGCGAGGTCGCCGAAGCTGACCTCGCGCGAGTCGACGCCCGGCGCCGACGCGGTTGTGCATCGCGCGGATGAACGCGCGCAGCACGTAGACCGCAGCGAGCACGACGCCGATCGAGGCGACGAACGCGAACACGACCTTCGCCTTGAAGACGCCGAGCAGGATCAGGAACTCGCCGACGAAGTTCGCCGAGCCGGGCATCGCGAGCGTCGCGAGCGCGACGATCAGGAACAGCGACGCGAGCACCGGCGCGCGGAACGCGATCCCGCCCATCTCGCGCAGGTCCTCGACTGCCGCCGGCGCGCGCCGACAGCAGGCCGACGATGAAGAACAGCGGCACCGTCACGAGCGCGTGGTTGACCATCTGCAAGCAGCGCGCCCTGCACGCCCGGTCCTGGTTCAGCGCGAAGATCCCGAGCGTGATGAAGCCCATCTGCGCGACCGACGAGAAGCCGACGACAAGGCGCGCGTTCGTCGTCGAGAACGCCATCACCGAGCCGTAGAGGATCGACGCGAGCGCGATCAGCAGCAGCAGCGTCTGGAAGTGCGTGCGAGGCGTGCCGGGAAGATCGGCAGCACGATCGCGCAGGAAGCCGTAGGCGGCGACCTTCGAGAGGATCCCGGAGAAGACACCGAGCGCCGGCAGCGGCATCGCGCGGTACCCGTCGGGCAGCCAGCCGTGCAGCGGGAAGGCCGGCATCTTCACGAGGAACGCGGCGGCGAAGCAGAGGAAGATCCAGTCCTGCGAGCCGGTCGAGAGCGGCAGTCTGCTGCAAGCGCGGCGAGACGCGAACGTGAGCGTCGGTGCCGCTGCTGGCTGGAGGCGAGCACGCCGGTCGCGACCGCGGCCGCGAGCATCAGCAGCGAGCCGACCATCGTGTAGATCACGAGCTTCGTCGTCGCGCGCACGCGCGCGTCGCGCTCGCCGCTGCCCCAGATCCCGGTCAGGAAGTAGAAGGGGATCAGCATCAGGTCGAAGAACGCGACGAACAGGATCAGGTCCTGCGCGCAGAAGGCGCCGAGCACGGCCGTCTCGGCGAGCCCGAGGTGCAGGTAGAAGAGGTTCGAGCGCTCCCACTGCTTGAGGTTCGCGCCGATCGTGGCGGCGGCGAACAGCAACGTCGCGAGCAGCACGAGCACTACATTGAGCCCGTCGAGACCGAGCGTTGTAGTCGATCCCGAGCGCGGAGATCCACGTGCGGTCGGTCGACGAACTGCGGGAACGGTCGCCGCCGGTCTTGAAGCGGACGAGGAACGAGATCGCGACGCCGAGCGTGGCGAGCGAGCCGAGCACGCGACAGCTTCGGCGCGAGCTTCGCGCCGGCGATCGCGCCGAGCAGCGCGACGGCGAGCGGCAGCCAGATGAGAATGGAGAGGGTCATTTAGCTGCTCTGGATCAGGAAGTAGAGGACGACGGCACCGCCACCGAGCATCAGCAGCGCGGCGTAGTAGCGCAGGAAGCCGGTCTGCAACGCGCGCACGGCCTGCGAGCCGGCGCGCACGACGCCGGTCGTGCCGCCGACGAGCGTGCCGTCGACGACAACCCGCTCGAACGTCGTGCGGGCGAAGTTGCCGAACGCAGCCCACGGCCGCACGACGAGCAGGTCGATCGCCTCGTCGAACCACCACTTGTTGACGAAGACGCGGTAGGGCGGCGCGAAGCGCTCGCGCCAGGCGGCTGCGGAGCCCAGGCTTCGAAGCACCCAGACGCGGTAGGCGAGCGCGATGCCGGCCATCCCGACAACGGTGCCGAGGATCAGGCCGAAGACGATCAGCCCGTTGCTCGGCTCGAGGTCCTTGAAGCGCGAGTCGGCGAACGTCGGCGCGAGGAAGTTCGTCACGACGCTGTCGACGAACGGCACCTGGATCAGCCCGCCGACCGTCGCGCAGCACGGCGAGCGCGCCCATCGCGACCTTCATCGGCAGCGCCCGCTCGGCGATCGCGTGCTCGGGACCGGGGAAGCCGACTTCGTTGTCCTCGACCTCGCCGTTCGCCGGGTTCGTCGGCTGCTCGGCGTGCGCGAGGTGGCCGTGCTCCAGCTCGCGCGCCTCGGCGCACGGCTCGCCCCAGAAGGCGCGGAAGATCATCCGCCACGTGTAGACGGCGGTCAGGAACGCGCCGACGTAGCCGACGACATAGAGCACGTCGTACCAGCCGCCGCGCGCGCCGATCGTCGCGAGGATCTCGTCCTTCGAGAAGAAGCCGGAGAACGGCGGGATGCCGCTCAGCGCGAGCCCGCCGACGACGAAGCAGCCGAACGTGAACGGCATCGCCTTGCGGAAGCCGCTCATCTTGTCGAGCGACTGCGTGCCGGCCATCGCGCCGATGATCGAGCCGGCGGCCATGAACAGCAGCGCCTTGAAGAAGGCGTGCGTCATCAGGTGGAAGAGGCCGGCCGCGTAGGCGCCGGCGGAGACGGCCATGATCATGTAGCCGATCTGCGACATCGTCGAGTACGCGATCACGCGCTTGATGTCGGTCATCACGAGCGCCGATCGTGCCGGCGACGAGCAGCGTCACGCAGCCGACGATCGCGCCGACGTCGGCGGCCGCCTGCGCGTGCTCGAACAGCGGGTGCATGCGCGCGATCAGGTAGACGCCGGCCGTCACCATCGTCGCCGCGTGGATCAGCGAGGAGACGGGCGTCGGGCCCTCCATCGCGTCCGGCAGCCAGGTGTGCAGCGGGATCTGCGCGGACTTCGCGAACGCGCCGACGAGCAGCAGCAGGCAGCCGGCGACGAGCGCAGCCGTGGTGGCCGGCGAAGGCGCCGTGGTCGACCTTCGCGAACGTGCCGAGGAAGTCGAGCGTCGCCGCTGTGGCGGAGGATGAAGAACGTCCCGAGCACGAGCCCGACGTCGCCGACTACGTTGATCACGAACGCCTTGATGCCGGCCTTCGTCGCCGTGCCGCGGCGGTACCAGAAGGAGATCAGCAGGTACGAGGCGGCGCCGACGAACGCCCAGCCGACGATCAGCAGCAGGAAGTTGCCGGCGAGCACCAGCACGAGCATCGAGAAGACGAAGAAGTTGAGGTACGCGAAGTAGCGCGCGTTGCCGCGGTCGCTCTTCATGTAGCTGACGCTGTAGAGGTGGATCAGCGTCGAGACGCCCGTCACGACGAGGATCATGTAGACCGACAGCGGGTCGACGAGGATCGACAGCTTCGCGTCGATGCCTGCCGTCGACGGCGTAGTCCCACAGCGAGGAGACGAGCTGGCGGTGGTCGCTCGCGTGGCCCTGCAGCGAGATGCAGCGCGCGACCGCGGAGACGAACGCGAGCCCGATCGCGAGCGTGCCGATCCAGCCGGCCGCGCCGCGCCCGAGCTTCTTGTAGCCGAGGCCGTTGACGATCGCCCCCGCGAGCGGGAAGGCGAGCACGAGCCAGCCGTACGTGGTGGTGCTCACCCTTGCAACTCCCTCAACTCGTCGACGTCGATCGGCAGCTTGCGGCGGAAGATCGCGACGATCAGCCCGAGGCCGACCGTCACCTCACACGCGGCGACGACCATCACGATCAGCGCGAAGATCTGGCCGTCGGCGTTGCCGTGCATCCGCGCGAACGCGATCAGCGCGAGGTTCGCCGCGTTCAGCATCAGCTCCAGGCAGAGCAGGATCACGAGCGGGTTGCGGCGCACGAGCACGCCGCCGGCGCCGATGCAGAAGATCAGCGCGGAGACGACAGGTACCAGGAGATCGCCATCGCGCTACCAGCCTGCCTTTTCGTCGTCGCCGGCGTGAACCGGCTGCGCGGGAGCGGGTGCCGGTGCCGCCGGCTCGGCCGGCGCGCGCACGACGCCGATCGCCTCGGCCATCGTGCCGGTGAAGAGCGAGCGCGGCGTGATCGTGCGCGACGTCGCGTCGGCTGTCGTCGAGCGTCGTGCCGCGCGCGACGGCGCGCAAGCATGACCGCGCCGACGGCCGCGACGAGCAGCAGCAGCGAGGCGACCTCGAACGGGAAGCAGGAACTTCGTCAGCAGCGCCTGTGCCGATCGCCGCCGGCGAGCCGAAGCCGCGTCACGTACGGCGCGCCGTCGCCGTCGATCGCCTTCAGGCCGGAGCCGAGCACGGCGATCGACAGCTCGACGAACAGCGCGAGCAGCGAACAGCGCCGCGACGCCGCGCAGGCCCGCGCCGCCGGGCCCGATGCTGCTGCGCCCCGCCGCCGATGTAGGAGACGACGAACAGGTAGAGCACCATCACCGCGCCGGCATAGACGACGACCTGCGCGGCGGCGATGAACTCCGCGCGCAGCAGCAGGAACAGCGCCGCGAGCGACAGCAGGTGGCCGACGAGCGCGAGCACGCTGTAGAAGGGGTTGCGCAGCGCGATCGACGCCGATCGCTCCCGCGATGGCGCCGATCGCCGCGATGAAGAAGACGACTGAGGACATCGTGTGCGCTACTCGTCCTCGGTCCGCAGCGGCGTGCGCTCGAGCGGCTCGGCGAGGAGCATCTCCTTCGTGAAGATCAGGTCGTGCGCGGTTGTAGTCGGACAGCTCGAAGTCGTGGCCCATCGTGATCGCGTCGAACGGGCACGCGACCTCGCAGTAGCCGCAGAAGATGCAGCGCGACATGTTGATCTCGTAGACGGCCGCGTAGCGCTCGCCGGCGGAGACGCGCTCCTCCGGCGTGTTCTCGGCCGCGACGACGCGGATGCAGTCGGCCGGGCAGGCGGCGGCGCAGAGCGAGCAGCCGACGCACTTCTCCAGCCCGCTGTCCTCGAACTTGTGCAGCTTGTGGCGCCCGCGGAAGCGCGGGTAGACGGGCACCTTCTCCTCGGGGTACTGGTAGGTCGAGCGGGCCCTCGAGGATCCGCGCGAACGTCGTCTTCAGCCCGCGCAGCGTCTCGCCGAAGGCGCGGTAGAGGCCGCCGGCGCCGCCGGGCTCCGGCCCGCGCTGCACGGCGATGACGTCGTCGCCGGGAGTCCAGTCGCTCGACGTTCATCAGTGGTCACCACCAGGATTGCGGTCACAAGGGCGTTCAGCCGTCGCGAGCGGCAGCAGGACCTTCCAGCCGAGCGACATCAGCTGGTCGTAGCGCAGGCGCGGCAGCGTCGCGCGCACCCACACGAAGATCGCGATGACGAGCGAGATCTTCACCAGCACGACGATCGGGTCGACCCACGTCGGCGGGTTCAACCCGAACGGCAGCAGCCAGCCGCCGAAGAACATCGTCACGGCGATGCCGGAGGCGATGATCATGTGGAAGTACTCGGCCGCGTAGTAGGAGGCGAAGCGGCCGCCGCCGTACTCGGTGTTGTAGCCGGCGACGAGCTCGGCGTCGGCCTCGGGCAGGTCGAACGGCGGGCGGCTCGTCTCCGCGAACGCGGCGACCATGAAGACGACGAAGCCGACGAACTGCGGGGCGATGTACCAGATGCCCGTGATCGTCCTGGGCGGCTCGACGATCCCGGTCAGCGAGAGCGTGCCGGCCATGATCACGACGCCGATCAGCGACAGGCCCATCGAGACCTCGTAGGAGATCAGCTGCGCCGCGGAGCGCATCGCGCCGAGGAAACTGTACTTCGAGCCGGACGCCCAGCCGCCGAGCATCAGCCCGTAGACGGAGATCGCGCTGAAGGCGAAGGCGAACAGCACGCCGATCGCTCGGGTCGATCCCGTAGAGGCCGACCTGCGTGCCGAAGATGTCGACCGTGTTGCCGAACGGGATGATCGCGAACGAGACGCAGGCGGTCACGACGGAGATCGCCGGCGCGAGCGGCGAACAGGAAGCCGATCGACGTGCGCGGCCGGAACTGCTCCTTCGAGATCAGCTTGAAGATGTCCGCCATCGGCTGCAGCGCGCCGAACGGGCCGACGCGGTTCGGGCCGGTGCGGCCCTGGAAGCGGCCGAGCAGCTTGCGGTCCATCATCAGCGCGAGCGGGACCATGCTGAAGCCGACGATGAAGATGATCAGCGACTTGAGGATCTGGATCCACCAGGCCTCGGCGTAGCCGACGGTCGCGAGGACGGTGGTCATGCGGGCACCTGCGTGCGCTCGCTCGCGGGCGTGACCTTCACAAGCTGCGGCGCGTCGGACAGCAGCTCGGTGACCGAGTTCTCCGCGGACGCCTCGCCGAGGAAGACCGTGCCGGCGGGGACGTTGCCGCGCAGCGCGACGGTTGCGGTCAGCTCGGCGCCGTCCGTGGCGACCGTGACGCGGTCGCCGTTGCTCGAGGCCGAGGCGGTCGGCGTCGGCGGGCGAAAGCTCCAGCTGCTGGCGCGCGGCGAGGAACTTCAGCGCGGGCGAGGCCTCGACCTCGGGCGACGCCCAGATCGAGCGGTAGCGTGCCGAGCCGCAGGACGCCGTTCGGGCTCGGCAACCGGCGTCGGCGCGGCCGACGTCGAACGGCGCCGCCGGCGCGGCGGGAGCCGCGCTCGCCGCGTCCCGCTCCTGCCAGCGCACGCCGCGCCCGCCGATCTCCTCCAGCGTGAGGCCTGCATAGAAGGGGACGGCTTCGACGAGCTGCGCGCGTCACGCTCGGACCGGTGAGGACGTCGCATGGTCGGTGCCGGCTCACGCGCAGCGCTCGAGCTCGGCGAGCACCTGCCAGCCGGCGCGCACGGAGCCGGGGCGGCCGATCGCCTGGGCGCAGGCGCTGGATGCGGCCGTCGGGGTGGACGATCGTGCCTTCCTTCTCGGCGTAGGACTCGGCCGGGAAGACGACCGTCGCGTGCTCGCGCAGCGCGTCGGTGAGGATCGACGCTGTGCGCGATGACGGTCGGTGGCGCGGGCGAGCGCGCGCGTCCACAGCCGGCTGTCGGCGTGCTCGCGGACCGGGTCGGCGTGCAGCAGGTAGAGCGCGGTCAGCTCGCCGGCGGCAGCGGCCTCGGCGATCTCGCGCGCGGACTTGCCAGCGGGCCGCGGCGGCCGCGGGAGCGGCGTCGCCCGCGCTCGCGGCGCGCGACGCCGTGCCGACGGCCGGCGGATCGGACAGGCCGGCGCCGGCGTTCGGCTGGACGCCGGCCTCGCGCAGGCCGCGGCCGTTCGTGCCGGCCGGCACCTCCAGCAGGCCAGCGCCGTCGTGCTCGCCGAGCTTCAAGCCGCGCGGCGACGTTCAGCAGCGACGGCAGCGCTGCGGCGCCAAGCGCGCTCGCCCCAGAGGATCACGACATCCTCGCCGCCGTCCGCTGAGCAGCGCGGCGAGCGCGCGGATCGCCTTCGGGTCGGCGTCGGCCGCGCCGGCGAGTGCGTCGACATCGCCGGTGCCGCCAAGCGCAGCCTCCAGCGCCGCCACGAAGGCGTGCTCGCCGCCGGGCGCGTAGCGCAGCCACAGCTTCGCGTTCGGGTCGAGCGAGCTGGGCCGCGGGCCCGCGACCGCGAGCTGGACGCCGCGGCGGCGCACGCCCTTGCGGATCCGCAGGTCGAGGATCGGCGCGTCGTCGACCGGCTCGCAGCCGAGCACGAGCACGGTGTGCGCGAACTCGAGGTCCGGGACGGTCGCCTGCAACGCAGGAGCGGCGAGCGCGCGCTGCAAGTCGAGCGGCACCGGCGCACCGGCGCGCGAGTCGACGTGCGGCGAGTCGAGCCCGTCGCGCAGCAGCCGCGCGAGCAGGAAGCCTTCCTCGTTCGTGCTCTGGCCGCCGACCAACGCGGCAGCCGAGCCGCGCGCCTTGCCCAACGCTCCGGCAGCAGCGCTCCAGCGCACGCTCCCACGAGGCCGGGCGCAGCTCGTCGCCGTCGCGCACGAGCGGCTGCGATGATCCGCTGCTCGCTGTGGATCGACTGGTAGGCGAAGCGGCCCTTGTCGCACAGCCAGCCGTCGTCGACGCCCTCGTGGTCGCGCCCGAGCACGCGCAGGACGCGCTCGTCACGCACCGTGAACTCGACGTTGCACTGCGACGGGCAGAGCGTGCAGACCGAGCCGGCGCCCTCGATGTCCCACGGGCGCGCGCGGAAGCGGTAGGCGGTCGACGTCAACGCGCCGACCGGGCACAGCTCGACGATGTTGCCGGAGAACGGCGCGACGTACGGGTGGCCGTCGAACGTGCCGACGTAGGAGTGCGCGCCACGCTCGTGGAGGATCAGCTGGTAGTCCTCGCTGACCTCCTGCGAGAAGCGCACGCAGCGGTAGCAGAGGATGCAGCGCTCGCGGTCGATCGCGATCAGCGGCGACAGCTCCAGCGGCTTCTTGAAGTGGCGCTTCGGCTCGACCATCCGCGAGATCCCGCGGCCCCAGCCGAACGTGATGTCCTGCAGCGGGCACTCGCCGCCCTTGTCGCAGACGGGGCAGTCGAGCGGGTGGTTGACGAGCAGGAACTCGACTACGGAGTTCTGCGCCTCCTTCACGCGATCGGTCTGCGTGTGCACGACCATGCCGTCCTTGACGGGCGTCGAGCAGGCGGTCTGCAGCTTCGGGATCCCCTCGATCTCGACGAGGCACATGCGGCAGGCGCCGACCGGCTGGCCGAGCTTCGGCTCATAACAGAAGACGGGGATCTCGACGTCGCCGTAGCTTCGCGCCGTCGACGAGCATCGATGCCCTCGGGCGCGCTCGACCTCGCGACCGTCGAGCGAGAACGTGATCGTGCGGACCTCGGGGCGCGGCATCAGACAGCCACCCCGGCCGCGACCGGCACGCCCAGCCCGGCCTGCGAGCGGCGAAGCTCGATGTGCTGCTCGAACTCGCCGCGGAACTTCTTCACCATCGAGCCGAGCGGCATCGCCATCGCGTCGCCGAGCACGCACAGGCAGTTGCCGATGATCTGGTCCTGGACCGAGGCGATGATGTCGAGGTCCATCGGCGTCGCTTCGCCGGCCTCGATCCGCTCGAGCATCTTCACCGTCCAGTTCGTGCCCTCGCGACAGGGCGTGCACTTGCCGCACGACTCGTGGCGGTAGAACTTCGCGAGCTTCAGCGCGACGTCGACGACGGGGATCGTGTCGTCCACGACGATGATCGCGCCGGAGCCGAGCATCGAGCCGGCCTTCGCCATCGAGTCGAAGTCGTAAGGCAGGTCGAGGTCCTCCGGCAGCAGCACCGGCGAGGAGGAGCCGCCGGGGAACCAGAACTTCACCTCGCGGCCGGGCTCGCGGACCGCCGGCGAGGCCGAAGATGATCTCGCGCGAGGGCGTCCCCAGCTCGATCTCGTAGTTGCCGGGACGCTGGACGTTGCCGGAGACGGAGACGAGCTTCGTGCCGGTCGAGGTCTCGGTGCCGAGCTTCGCGTACTCCTGCCCGCCCATCGCGATGATGTGCGGCACGGTCGCGAGCGTCTCGACGTTGTTGATCAGCGTCGGGCCCTGGTAGAGGCCCTGGTTGGCCGGGAACGGCGGCTTCAGGCGCGGGTTGCCGCGCTTGCCTTCGAGCGAGTCGAGCAGGCCCGTCTCCTCGCCGCAGATGTAGGCGCCGGCGCCGCGGTGCAGCACGAGGCTGAGCGACAGCTCGGAGCCGAGGATCCGCTCGCCGAGGTAGCCAGCCGCCTCGGCTTCGGCGATCGCCGCTTCGAGGATCGTCCGCCTGCTGCTGGTACTCGCCGCGGATGTAGATGAAGGAGCGGTTCACGTCCGCCGCGTAGGCGGCGATGATCATCCCCTCGACGAGCATGTGCGGCGACTTCTGCATCAGCTCGCGGTCCTTGAAGGTGCCGGGCTCGGACTCGTCGGCGTTGCAGACGAGGTACTTGTCGATCGTCCCCTTCGGCAGGAACGAGGCCTTCTTGCCCATCGCGAAGCCCGCGCCGCCGCGGCCGCGCAGGCCGGAGTCGAGCAGGTTCTGCAGGACGTCTTCGCGCGGCATCTGAGAGCGCGCTCGAGCGACGCGTAGCCGCCGCGCGCTCTCGTAGACGGCGAGCGTGTGTCGAGGCCCGGCTCGTCGATGCGGTCGGGGGCGGCAGGCTTGCTCGGCCTCGGGTGATGCGTTCGCCGCTCCGGGTCACGCGCACGCGCGCTTGCCGCCAGCTGCTTGTGCGCGCGGGTCAGCGACCTCGCGCCCGGCGCTGCAGGATCCTCGCGACGAGCTGCGCGAGATCGCCGCGTCGGCCAGCTCCAGCGGGCCGACGTACTCGCCGTTGACCGACGCCATCGGCGCGATGTCGCAGGCGCCGAGGCACTCGAACGCGCGCACGTTGAAGTCGGGATCGTCGCCGGCCGCCGCCTGCACCGCCGCGTAGAGCTCGTCCGCGCCGCGCAGCGAGCAGGAGATGTTCGTGCAGACGTAGACCGTGTGGCGCCCGACCGGGCGCGTCTCGAGCATGTCGTAGAAGGTCGCGACGGCGGTGAGGTAGGCGGGCGTCAAGCGCATCACGCACGCGACCTGCTCGATCGCCTCGGGCGAGCACCAGCCGTGCATGTCCTGCGCAGCGTGCAGTGCGGGGATCGCAGCGGAGCGGAAGTCGGGGTACTTCGCCATCGCCGCCTCGATCTGCGCGCGCAGTGCTTCGGGGACGTCCGTCGTCGCAGGATCGGGGATCCCGGCCGGGTCCTTCGTCAGGTCGACCGCGTCGTCCCAGCCGGGGATGCGCGAGCCGTGGCCATAGCGGGCGACGTCGCCGTCATCGGTCGACTCCGCCAATGACGGGATCCAGCATCGCGAGCAGCGCGACGAGGTCGGCGATGTAGCCGTCCTTGCCGCCCGGCGCGGTCGCCTGCAGGTTCACGAACGAGGGGTCGCGCATGTGCACGCGCGCGGGCTTCGAGGAGCCGTCGGAGCGCACGAAGCAGCCCAGCTCGCCGCGCGGCGACTCGATCGGGTAGTAGACCTCGCCCGGCGGCACGCGGAAGCCCTCGGTGACGAGCTTGAAGTGGTGGATCAGCGCCTCCATCGAGGTCGCCAGCTCGTGGCGCGGCGGCAGCGCGACCTTGCGGTCGGTCGTGATGAACGGCCCCTCGGGCAGGCCCGCGATCGCCTGGTCGATGATGTCGCAGGACTCGTAGATCTCTGCGTGGCGGACGCGGTAGCGGTCGTAGTTGTCGCCCTTCGTGCCGACCGGGATCTTGAAGTCGAAGTGGTCGTAGGAGGAGTACGGCGCAGCCTTGCGCAGGTCCCACGGGTTGCCGGCGGCGCGCAGCAGCGGACCGGTGACGCCGAGCCCGAGCAGCGTCTCCTCCGACAGGACGCACGTGTTGCGCAGGCGCTGGAGCAGGATCTCGTTCTTGTCGAGCAGCGCCGCGTACTGGTCGGCGCGCGTGCGCATCTCCTTCGTGAAGGCGCTGACGCGCTTCAGCCAACCGGCCGGCACGTCCTCGATCACGCCGCCGACCTGGAAGTAGCGCGTGTGCATGCGCTGGCCGGAGGACATCTCGAAGAGGTCGAGCAATGCCTCGCGCTCGCGGAAGCAGTACCACCAGACGGAGATCGCACCGAGATCCAGTGCGCTGGTGCCGAGCCACACGAGGTGGGACATGATGCGGTTCAGCTCCAGGTGGATCACGCGCAGGTACTGGCCGCGCGCCGGCACCTCGCACTCCAGCAGCGTCTCGACCGCGCCGCAGAAGGCCATCGCGTTGAAGTAGTAGGAGAGGTAGTCCATCCGCTCGATGACGGGGATCACCTTCCAGTACGCCTTGTCCTCGGCCGTCTTCTCGATGCCGGTGTGGAGGTAGCCGATGATCGGCTTGACGTCGCGGACGATCTCGCCTTCGAGCGTGACGATCAGGCGCAGCACCCCGTGCGTCGAGGGGTGGTGCGGGCCCATGTTGATCGTCATCAGCTCCTGCTCCAGCCCCTGGCCTGCGGGCGTCGCGGAGAGCGTGACCGACTCCTCCTGCTTGCGGTAGTCCGACAGCACGGGCTCGCTCATCGCGTCCACCCGGGGATCTTGTCCTCGTTGTAGGTGAAGATCACGGGCTCGCCGCCGATCGGGAAGTCGCGGCGCTGCGGGTGGCCCTCGTAGTCCTCCGGCATCAGGATGCGGCGCAGGTCCGGGTGGCCGTCGAAGACGACGCCGAACATGTCGTAGACCTCGCGCTCGGGGTGGTTCGCGCCGGGCCAGATGTCGCACACCGACGGCACGTGCGGGTCGGCGAGCGTGACGCGCACCTTCAGGCAGATGCGGTCGACGTTCGGCATGTCGAGCAGCTGGTAGTGGACGCCGAGGCGCGGCTCGTCGGGATAGTAGTCGACTCCGTGACAGCTGGAGAGGAAGGTGTAGCCGCGCGCGTGCAACGCTGTCGCCGCGTCGTGGAGCTTCGCCGGCACGACCTCGATCGTCGGCTGCTCGCGGAAGAAGCTGGTGTTCAGGACTGCGTCGGGATGACTCGCGCGCAGGTCCTGAGCGATCAGCTCGAGACCAGTCGCGTCAGGCACGTTGCGTTTCCCCGCTCTGGAACACGTTGATCGCGTTCACCCCGGGCCGGTCGGCGTCGCCGACGACCTCCTCGGTCCCGTAGGCCCCGTAGCGCTCCCGCCAGCCGGCGGGCGGGTCGCCCTGGATCTGCGAGCGCAGCTTGAGGATCCCGTGCATCAGCGCCTCAGGGCGCGGCGGGCAGCCGGGGACGTGCACGTCGATCGGCATGAACTTGTCGGCCGGGACGATCGCGTAGTTGTTGAAGACGCCCATCGAGGAGCAGCAGGCGCCCATCGCGATCGCCCAGCGCGGCTCGAGCATCTGGTCGTAGATGCGCCGGATGACGGGCGCCATCTTGATCGAGACGCGGCCGGAGAGGATCAGCAGGTCGGCCTGGCGGGGGGAGGCGCGGAAGGCCTCGAAGCCGAAGCGCGCGATGTCGAGGCGCGAGCCGACGATCGACATCATCTCCATCGCGCAGCAGGCGAGGCCGAAGGTCGCGGGGAAGAGCGAGTTGCCGCGAGCCCAGGCGACCGCCTTGTCGAGCGTGGTCGTGAGGACGCGCTCCTCGACGTAGCGCTGGAGCTCCTCGTCGGAGATGTCGCCGCGCAGCATGTCGCGGGCGCGCAGCTGCTGGACGCGGAAGTCGGTGCTCGGGTCGGCTGTGGCCGCGGCTGTCGTGCCCGCGGCTCCCGCTGCCGGACCGCCGAGGCCCACGCCGCCGTTGCCGAGCTTCTCGCGCTTTACGTCCATTGCAGGGCTCCCCGGCGCCAGACGTAGACGAAGGCGACCGTCAGCAGCGCGATGAAGACGACCGTCTCGACGAGCGCGAAGGAGCCGAACGCCTTCAGCTGGACGGCGATCGGGTAGAGGAAGACGACCTCGATGTCGAACAGGATGAAGAGCATCGCGATCAGGTAGAAGCTGATCCCGAAGCGGAAGCTGCTCGTGACCTCGGACGGGAGGCCGCACTCGTAGGGGGTGAGCTGCGTCTCGCGCGAGTCGGTCGAGCGGCGCGGGCCGAGCAGCAGCGGCGCTGTGCCGAAGGCAGCAGCGACGATCACGCCGATGGCGAGGAAGACGATGGCGGGTCCGTAGCTGGTCAGCACAGCGCCGTGGTTATATCACCGGTGCCCCGCACTTTGTAACAACCTGTTACTTAGTGCGAAACGCCTCTATCTCATCGTGCCGAAAGACGCAAATGACAACCGTCCACATCATCGTCGGGTCGCTCTTGATCCTCCTGAATCTGGGGGCCGGAGCCGTGGGTGCCTGGCACTGGCGCCGCGTCGAACCGAGCCCGCTGTTCTGGCAGATCCTGCGCGCGGGACAGGCAGCGATCGTCCTGCAAGTCGTGCTCGGCGGGCTGCTGCTCGCGCTCGGCAAGACCCCCGGCGGGGGCCTGCACGTCTTGTACGGCGTGCTGCCGTTGGTCGTGTCCTTCGTCGCCGAGCAGCTCCGCATCAGCTCCGCCGACACGGTGCTCGCCGGGCACGACCTCGACTCGGCTCAGGACGTCGGCGAGCTGCCGACTGACGAGCAGCGCATCATCGTCCTCTCGATCGTCAGGCGCGAGATGGGAGTGATGGCGGTGTCGTGCTTCGTGGTGGTGGCGCTGGCGGTGCGGGCGGCGACGACGTCGGGGATCTTCTGACGTCCCGAGCTACCGCGTGAGCGCGCGGTAGGAGCCGCCGTACCACAGCAACGGCTCGCCCTCGTCGACCTCCATCGCCGTCACCGCGCCGATCGCGATCTCATGATCCCCCGCCGGAATCAGCTGATCAACATCGCAGACGAGCCACGCCAGCGCCGCGTCGAGGATCGGCATGCCGGCCTCGTGGCGGTGGGCGATGTCGCGGAGCTTCTCGGCCTCGGGGACCTTCGAGGCGAAGACGCGTGCCACGTCCTCACTTCCCGCACGCAGGATGTTCACGGCGAAGCGGCCGGCGTCGCGCACGAGCGGCAGCGTCCGGGCACTCTGCTCGAAGCAGACGAGCAGCAGCAGCGGATCCAGGGAGACCGAGCAGACTGCGTTCGCGGTCATGCCGCCGGTGCCGGACGGGCCTGCGCAGGTGATGACCGCGACGCCGGTCGCGAAGTGGCCGAAGACGGTGCGGTAGCGCTCGGGGTCGAGATCGTGCGAGTCGTCCGCCATGCGCAGCCCGTTCTAGCAGGCGCAGGGTCCGAGGCGCACCGCTCCGCCGAGCCCGCACGCACCGGCCACGCCGACTGGCAAGCCCCGCATCCCGCGCCGATCACGTCCTCACGAAGGAGGGCCCCGGCGCCGGCCCTCATGGTTGCCGCCGTTGAGGACGATCGAGAAGATCGTCTCGGCCAGCGCCGGGGTTGGGGCAGGATTCGCCGCTACCCGGTGCGTTCCTGCGCAAATGGTGCCCGTGCACGCTTTCTCGCGCGCGTGCGCGAAGGGATGCGGGCCGCGCCGCCCCGTTCTTCCGTATGATCCGCGGCCGCATGTCCCCCCGGTCCAAGTCGATCCTGCTGGCGGTTGCCGCGCTCGCGCTGGCGATCCCACTCGCCGCCTGTGGCGAGCAGAAGATCCATGTCGCCACCACGGACCCGGCGCATGCGGGCGCCGTCCTGTTCCAGCAGCGCTGCGCCGGCTGCCACACGCTGAGCGCCGCCGGCACGCACGGCTCCGCAGCGAACATCCGCACGCGCGAGCGCACCGACGGGCCGAACTTCAACGTGCGTGCCGAGTGCGTCGAGCGCGTGATCTACGCGATCGAGAACGGTGGCTTCTCCGGCGCGATCATGCCGCAGAACATCGTCGTCGGCTCCGACGCGCAGCAGGTTGCCGCCTTCCTCGCCAAGTACGCAGGCGCGAAGGCGACGTCGCGGCCCCCCGGCGACGGCAGCGCAGCGAACAGCTTCCACTGCACCTCGACGGGCTAGCGCAAAGGGCCGCCGGGGCGTGCTCGACCTCAGGCTGATCCGCGCCGACCCGGACGGCGTCC
This sequence comes from uncultured Actinomycetes bacterium, assembly GCA_963715695.1. Taxonomy (GTDB): domain Bacteria; phylum Actinomycetota; class Thermoleophilia; order Solirubrobacterales; family Solirubrobacteraceae; genus Conexibacter. The sequence continues at coordinate 1,145,544 of OY970266.1, forward strand.
GTGCCGCGCTCGCGCGTCGTGGCGACGCCGACGTGCAGGCGATCGACGCGCTGCTCGAGCATGACGAGCGCTGGCGCGAGCTGACGACCCAGCTGGAGACGCTCCAAGCCGAGCAGAACGAGACGACGCGCAGCCTGCGCGGCGCGCCCACGCCGGAACAGCACGCGCAGATGCGCACGCTCGCCGAGCGTGGCCGCTCGCTGTCCGACGCGCAGGCCGCGATCGCACGTGAGCGCGACGCTCTGCTGCTGACGCTGCCGAACCTGCCGCTGGAGGACGCAGCTCCCGAGGACACCGTGATCCGCGAGGTCGGTGACGCAACCAAGACCGGCCGCGACCACCTGGAGCTGGCCGGCGAGCGGATCGACATGGAGCGCGGCGCACGGCTGTCCGGCGCCCGCTTCGCCTACCTCAAGGGCGACCTCGTGATGCTGGAGCTCGTGCTCGTGCGCTGGGCGATGGAGCGGCTGGTCGGCGAGGGCTTCGAGCCGGTGATCCCGCCCGTGCTCGTGCGCGAGCAGGCGCTCTACGGCACCGGCCAGCTGCCGGACACCGAGCAGCAGATCTACCACCTGCCGGAGGACGACCTCTACCTCGTCGGCACCTCCGAGGTCGCGCTCGCCTCGCTCCACGCGGGCGAGATCCTCGACGGCGAGACGCTGCCGCTCCGCTACGCGGGCTTCTCCCCCTGCTTCCGCCGCGAGGCCGGCGCCGCCGGGCGCGACACGCGCGGGATCTTCCGCGTCCACCAGTTCGACAAGGTCGAGATGTTCAGCTTCGTCGCGCCGGAGGATTCGCGCGACGAGCACGAGCGGCTGCTCGCGATCGAGGAGGGGATCCTGCAGGCGCTCGAGATCCCCTACCGCGTCGTCAACATCGCCGTGAACGACCTCGGCGCTCCGGCCGCGAAGAAGTACGACTGCGAGGCCTGGCTGCCCGGGCAGGAGCGCTATCGCGAGCTGACGTCCTGCTCGAACACGACCGACTTCCAGGCCCGCCGCCTCGACGTGCGCTACCGCGACAAGGAGATGAAGAAGCCCGCGACGGTCCACACGTTGAACGGCACCGCGGTCGCCGTCGGGCGCACGCTGATCGCGCTGCTGGAGAACGGTCAGCAGGAGGACGGGTCGATCGTGATGCCCGCCGCGTTGGTCGCCGCGGGCGCGCCGGCACGGCTCGAGGCGGCGAGCGGCTGATGCCCGCGCCGTCCTCCCGCCCGTAGCGCCGGCTACGACGAGGCGATCGGCACGAGCTCGCGCGCGAACGCCTCGCGCGACGTGGCGCTGCGCCAGGTCAGCGACCGCCCCTCGGCGCGGCACAATTCGACGCGGACGCGGATCCTGCCACGCGAGCGATCGATGCGCCGACGCAGGCGCGACTGCGGCTCCGGCGTGATCGTGCACCGGCCAGCGTCCTCGCGCACGACGATCGAGGTGTAACCCTCGTCGAGATGCTCGATCACGCTTTCAGCCAGATTGACCGCGTCGACCGGAATGAAGTGGAGCTTTGCCGGATAGACAGCGGGATCGTCGTTCAGCGACATCTCCATGAACAGATCCGTGCAGTGGTCCCAGGCAGGACTGTTCTGCTGCTCGCGAACGGCTGTCATCTCGTCCTCTCCCAAGCGTCGCGGATCTCTCTCCACGAGGCGGTCAACGTCTTGAGCGCATAGGCCATCACGGTGTTCGTTTCACCTTCGATGACCACTGGTGCCTGCTTGCGATCGCCGACGTATGCATGCGCGTGATGCTCCTCGAAGTCGTGTGCGTTGTCAAAGAGAGAAATCGTGTGCCACGTTCCTTTCGTGCACGACCTGAAGCGTGATCGCGTACTCGATCGGGAAGCTGCTCGAACGTGCATACACGACGCGAGCATCGGCCCCGAGCATTCGGCTGTTTGAGCGGTCCTTGGCCACGCCGCCGACCGTATGGACGCGCAACGCAAATGTCTGTCACGGTCCGTGCCAATCCTGCGCAGGCACACGCGCGCCTGCCGTACCGACCGGACGCTGCGCTAGCTTCTCCGACCCCCATGAGCCACCCGAGCGAGACATTCACCGAAGCCGAGCGCGCGCGCCTGGCACCACATTTCAGCGACCTCGACGCGCCCGTGTTCGCGCTCGTGAACCTGCCGGAGACCGTGAAGGGCGCATTGTTCGCCCGCTATTCGCGTTACCCGGGGACGCTGCGGCGTCTGTTCCTCGACGAGTTCGCCGACAGCCTGCCGGAGCAGGGCGGCGGTGCCTGGGAGCCGGGCGAGGGCGAGCGCGCGGCGCAGCTCTACGAGCGGATCTTCCTCGGCTATGGCGACGACTCGGTCGCGCAGCTCGGTGGCGCGCATGTCGCCTGCGAGTGGGTCTCGAACGTGCTGACGAAGGTGCTGCAACGACCGCGGCTCGGCGCGTACCTTGAGCAGTCCACGCGTTACATCGCCTACGACGCGCCGATGCCGGGTGGTGGGTACCGCTATTACCGCGATCCCGCACTGGGGCCGGAGTACGAGCGCGCGATGGACGCGGTGTTCGACACGTATGCCGCCGCACTTCCGCGCGTGACCGCGTGGACAGCGGAGCAGTTTCCGCGCGGCGACGGCGAGCCCGAGGCCGCGCATGCGCGCGCCGTGAAGGCGAAGGCGCTCGACCTGCTGCGCGGCCTGCTGCCGGCCGCCTCGCTCTCGCACATGGGGATCTTCGCGACCGGCCAGACGTACGAGCAGCTGATCCTGCACCTCCTCGCCCACCCCTTGCCGGAGGCGCAGCGCTGCGGGCGGATGATCCTCGAAGCCGTGCAGGCGACGATCCCGAGCTTCGTGACGCGCGTCGAGCGGCCCGACCGCGGCGGTGCGTGGGTCGACTTCCTGCGCACGCGCGTGGAGGCGGGGAGCGCATGGGCGGAGCGGCTCGGGCTCGCCGCGAGCGAAGCGGAGGATGCAGCAGGAGCCTCGGTGCGGCTGCTGCACGTCGACGGCACGGAGGACGATCTGCTCGCCGCGCTGCTGTTCGAAGCGAGCGAGGTCTCGGAGGAGCGGGCGCACGCGGCTGTCAGGGCGCTCGACGGCGCACAGCGCGAAGCGCTCATGCGCGACCTCGTCGGCGCGCGCGAGAACCGCCGCCACCGGCCGGGACGCGGCTTCGAGGCGCTGCGCTACCGCTTCGAGATCGTCTCCGACTACGGAGCGTTCCGGGACCTCCAGCGCCACCGGTTGCTGACGTGCCAGTGGCAGGCGCTGTCGCCGCGGTTGGGGGCGGAGGTGCCCGAGGAGGTCGAGCGCGCCGGCGAGGGCGACGCCTACCGCCGCGCGCTCGAGATCTCGCGCGCCGAGTACGACCGCCTCGCAGCCGCCGGCCACCACGACGCGGCGCCCTATGCAGTCTGCCTCGGGTACCGCATCCGCTACGTGCTCGACATGAACGCGCGCGCGGCGATGCAGCTGATCGAGCTGCGCTCCGGCCGCGAGGGCCACCCGAGCTACCGCGCCGTCGCGCACGAGCTGCACGCCCAGATCGCCGCCGTCCACCCTGCAGTCGGCGCCGCGATGACGCACGTCGACAGCGAAGCCGAACCCCGCCTCGAACGCATCCTCTCCGAGATGCGCACCCAGGCAAAGCGCGACGCGCGCTGAATCCGCGCAAGGTCGCGCGCGGGAATGCAACAACCTTCCGATTTGCCTTGCGCGGGCGGCGCGCGTCTTTACGCTCGCCGCAATGCCGAAGACCGTCCGCGAGATCGAGAAGCTCCTGCGCGCCCACGGCTGGACGCATGAGCGCACGGTCGGGAGCCATCGCCAATGGACCCACCCCGAGAACCCGAACATCGTCACGGTCCCCGGCGTTCCCCGCAAGCAGGTTGCGACCGGTACGCTGTCAGCGATACGGCGCGCAAGCGGCATCAAGGAGCTGCGATGACTGAGTTCCTCGCGATTTACGAGCGCAATGCGGATGGTTGGTGGGCGTACGTCCCCGACCTTCCCGGCTGCGCCGCTGCTGGCGACGATCGCCAGGAGGTCGAGCGCAACGCCCGCGAGGCCGTTGCAGCACACGTCGACCTGCTGCGCTCGACCGGGCGTCCCGTGCCCGAGCCGACGACCTGCGACGTGAGTCGCATCGCCGTCTGACGCGCGCTACGCCTCGCTGCCCCGCCCCCGCTCCGCCTCCTGCTGGCGCAGCTCGATCCGGCGGATCTTGCCGGTGAGGGTCTTTGGCAGCTCGGTGACGAACTCGACGCGGCGGGGGTAGGCGTAGGCGGACAGGTGGTCGCGGACGTGGGCCTTGATCTCGTCGGCCAGCGCGTCGTCCGGCGCGTGGCCGTCGGCGAGCACGACGAACGCCTTCACGACAGCACCACGGCGCTCGTCGGGTGAGGCGACGACCGCCGCCTCCGCGACCGCGGGATGCTCGAGGCACGCGGACTCGACCTCGAACGGGCCGATCCGGTAGCCCGCCGAGATGATCACGTCGTCGGCGCGGCCCTCGTACCAGTAGTAGCCGTCCGCGTCCTGGCGCGCTGCGTCCTTCGTGTGGAACCACTTGCCGTCGAACGTCTCGACCGTCGCCTCCGGCTTCTCCCAGTAGCCGAGCGGATAGTGCGGGTTCGTGCGCGCTCGCAGACAGATCTCGCCCCGCTCGCCGCGCGCGACCGGCCGCTCGTCCTCGTCGAGGATCTCGACGTCCCAGCCTGGCGTCGCGCGTCCCATCGAGCCCTCGCGCACCTCCATGAAGGGGTAGTTCGCGACGAGCGGATAGGACTCCGAGAGCCCGTAGAAGTCGAGCACCGTCACGCCGTACTGCTCGCGGAACCAGCGGATCGCCTCCGGGTTCAGCGGCTCGCCAGCGCTGCAGACGCGCCGGAAGCGCTGCGGATAGCGCGTCCCCGCGTCCTCGATCGCCATCATCGAGCGCATCGCCGTCGGCGTCGTGAAGACGTTCGTGACCTCGTGGCGCGAGAGGAACGCGAGCTGCTCGTGCGGGTCGAAGCCACCCTCGCGCTGGTAGACGTACTGCACCGCGCCGAGCCGCCACGGGCCGAGCAGCGGCGCGATCCCTGCAGCCCAGGCCCACTCGCCCATCCCTTGGAAGCGCTCGCCCTCCTGCACCTCGTGGCAGAGCTCGAACTCGTTGTGCGCGAGCAGGTAGCGATGCGCGTGGACGATCCCCTTCGCAAGACCGGTCGTGCCGGACGTGTAGTAGAGCTGTGCGGGGTCCTCGCACGACGTGTCCGCACACGCGAAGTCCGGCGAGCCGCTCGCCAGCAGCGCGTCGTCGAGCACGAGCACCTGCTCGACCTCGCCGGGCGCCACGCGGCCCGCGTTCTCGGCGTTCGTGACGAGCACCTTCGCGCGCGAGTCGCTCAGCCGGTGGCGGATCCCCTCATCGCCGTAGAGGACCGACATCGACAGCAGGATCGCGCCGGCCTTCCACGTGCCGAGGAACGCGGCAGCCGTCTCGGGCGTCGGCGGCAGCAACATCGCAACACGGTCGCCCCGCGAGACGCCGGCCGCGCGCAGCACGTTCGCGAAGCGGTTGGAAGCCTCCTGCAGATCGCCCCACAGCACCTCGCGCACGTTTCCGCGGAAGTCCTCGTGCACCATCGCGAGCTTGTCCGGCGGGTGCTTGTCACAGACGTCGCGCGCGATGTTGTAGCGCGCCGGCACGTCCCAACGGTGCGCCGCGCGCGCCTCCTCGTAGGAGGCGAAGCGCGTCTCCCCTGGCCAGCTCATGCGGCCAGCCTACCCCTAGCTCTCCTGTGCCTGCGCTTCTTGGATCTTCGCCTCCAGCTGCCCCATCACGTCGGGGTCGCGCAGCGTCGTGACGTCGCCGAGCGCGCGGCCCTCGGCGATGTCGCGCAGCAGGCGGCGCATGATCTTTCCGGAGCGCGTCTTCGGCAGGTCGTCGGCCCAGACGATCCGCTTCGGGCGGGCGAACTTGCCGATCCGCTCGGCGACGACGCTCGATGATCCCCTGCACCAGTTCGTCACTCGGGTCGGTGTCGCCCTTCAGCGTCACGAACGCGCAGATCGACTGGCCGGTCTCCTCGTCGTGCTGGCCGATCACCGCAGCCTCGGCTACCTTCTCGTGCGCGACGATCGCCGACTCGACCTCGGCCGTCGAGAGGCGGTGGCCGGAGACGTTGACGACATCGTCGATCCGCCCGATCACCCAGATGTAGCCGTCGCGATCGCGCCGCGCCGCGTCGCCGACGAGGTACGTCTCGTTGCCGAAGCGCGCGAAGTACGTCTCGACGAAGCGGTCGTCCTCCTTGTAGAGCCCGCGCAGCATCGACGGCCACGGCTGCGTGAGGATCAACAGCCCCTGCCCGTTCTCGATCGGCTCGCCGTCGCTCTCGCCGACGACCTCGGCCGACACACCCGGGAACGGCGTCGTCGCCGAGCCCGGCTTCGTCGCCGTGATCCCCGGCAGCGGCGTGATCATGATCGCGCCGGTCTCCGTCTGCCACCACGTGTCGACGATCGGACAGCGCTCGCCGCCGATCACCGTGTGGTACCACAGCCACGCCTTCGGGTTGATCGGCTCGCCGACGGAGCCGAGCAGCCGCAGCGAGCTCGAAGTCGAACTTCGCCGGGATGTCGGCACCCCACTTGATGAACGTGCGGATCGCGGTCGGCGCCGCGTAGAGGATCGTCGCCTTGTAGCGCTCGATCAGCTCCCACCAGATGCCCTGGTGGGGATAGTCGGGCGCGCCCTCCCACATCACCGACGTCGCTCCGTTGCAGAGTGGGCCGTAGACGATGTAGGAGTGGCCGGTAACCCAGCCGACGTCGGCCGCGCACCAGTACACGTCACGCTCTGGTTTCAAGTCGAAGACGTACTTGTGCGTCGCCGCGACGCCTGTCAAGTACCCGCCGGTCGTGTGCAGGATCCCCTTCGGCTTCGCGGTCGAGCCGGACGTGTAGAGGATGTAGAGCGGGTGCTCGGCGTCGAGCGGCTCGGCCGGGCACTCAGGGTCGGCGGCGACGAGCACCTCGTCGTAGAAGACGTCGCGCCCGTCGCGCATCTCGCACTCGATACCGGTGTGACGCACGACGACGATCGTCTCCAGCGACGCGAGGTCGTTCATGTGCTCGTCGACCGTCGTCTTGATCGGCGCGGTCTTGCCCTTGCGCCGCGCGCCGTCGACCGTGATCAGCGCCTTCGCCTCGGAGAACTCCATCCGCTCCTTCACCGACTCGGCACTGAAGCCACCGAAGACTACGTTGTGCGGTGCGCCGATCCGCGCGCACGCGAGCATCGCGACGACGACCTCGGGGATCATCGGCAGGTAGATCCCGACGACGTCGCCCTTGCCGACGCCGAGCGTCTTCAAGGCGTTCGCGAAGCGCTGCACGTCGCGGTGAAGCTCGGCGTAGGTGACGTCGCGCTCCTCGCCCTGCTCGCCGCGCCAGTGGTAGGCGACGCGCTCGCCGCGACCGGCGAGCACGTGCCGGTCGAGGCAGTTGTAGGAGGCGTTCAGCTTGCCACCCGTGAACCACTTGTAGAACGGCGGATTCGCGTCGTCGAGGACGGTGTCCCAGCGCTCGAACCAGTCGAGCGCCTCGGCCTGCTTCGCCCACCACGCCTGCGGGTCGCGCTCCGCCTCGGCGTAGACGGCGGGATCACTCAGCAGTGCCTGGGAGCGGAACTCGGCGGGCGCGTCGAAGCGCTCGATCTCGAGCATCGCCTCGAGTTTGTGCTCGAGTGCCGTCCCGCCCTCGGTGGTCGTGCTCTCAGCCATCTCGTTCCTCTCGTCCGCCGCCGCCGTCCGCGTACTTCTACTCCACCGCCGGGCGCTTGAGCGGCATGACCGGCAGCACGACACGGCCGAACGTCGAGTTCGTGACCGCCGCGAACGACGCGTACCAGGCGGCTGCAGCCGTCGCGAGGCCGAACCAGCCGCCGATCTTGACGATCTCCGCGTGGTCGCCGGAGTTGCCGATGCCGAGCAGGAAGAACGTCGGCGCAAGCAGCGCGAAAACGAGCGCGACCGCCGCCGTCGTGCGCAGCGAGGCGACAAGCATGTAGGTCGTGAAGATCCCCCAGCCGATCAGGTAGAGCCCGATTGCGTGACCAGCGTCGGCCGGCGGGACCTTGTCGGCGAGGAATTGCACGTAGACGAAGAACGACAGCCAGAAGGCGCCGAACGACGTGAACGCGACTGCACCGAACGTGTTGCCGGTGCGGAACTCCCACATCCCGGCGAGGATCTGCGCAAGACCGCCGTACGCGAACGCCAGGCCGAGCACGACCGGCTCGCCGCCCTTTGCGACGAGGTCGGCGTTGAACATCGACAGCACGAACGTCGTGAGTGCGAACGCCGCGAGCCCGAGCGGACCCGGGTCGGCGATCGAGAAGGACGCCCCGGCAGTGGCAGCCTCGCGTTCGCGCGGCGGTACGGCCGGAGGTGCGGTCTCGCCATTGTGCGCGTGGCGACCGGGAATCTGCGTGGCTCCCATGGTGACCTCCTCGGTGAGATGGGCACTCCACAGGTACCCGCCGTCCGAATGGCCAATTCGATGCCGGTCCGTTTCCGGACCGGGCGTGCTCAGCGGCGCTTCTTGCGCTTACGGCGCACAGCGCCGGCGCCGCTCGCGACGTCGGCGTCGCTGTCCTGCGGCGCGACCACGTCGCCCGCCGTGACGGCGCCGCCCCGCCGCGCGTCGGCGTCGCGGACGCGCTGCTCGCGCAGCTCCGCGGTGCTCGGCCACGGCATCGACTCGCCGCTCTCCCACGCGGGCGGGATCGGCTTCGGCACGCGGCCCATGAAGAGCGCGGCGAGCGCGCCGAGCCAGTAGACCTGCACGATCGGCACGCGCACGAGCGGGATCACGAACAGGACTGCGGAGATGATCCCTACATAGCCGAGGAAGCGGGGCAGCAAGCCGACGCGCATCGCGTTGATCGAGACGATCACGATCGCCGCGGCGAGCACGAGCTGTGCGACCGGGCCGAGAATCCCGAGCGCCCCGTAGTCGGCAGCGGTCTTCGCCTCGTCGTAAGTCTGCGTCCCGTGCGAGACGAAGTGCGCGATCTTCACCGACAGCACGACCTGTGCCGCCGCGAAGAAGATCGCCGCCGCACCCCCGCCGATCCAGATCAGGTAGCGCACCTGCGACGGCGCCGTCGGGTTGCGGTTCAACGCTGCGCGGTAGAGGAACGCGAGCACGAACGCGATGGCGATCGAGCTGACGACGGAGCAGAGCGCACCGAGCGCGATCACGACCTGGTGGTCGTGGAAGTAGATCAACGACCCCGGCAGGTTCCGCGGCGCGCTGCCGGAGAGGAAGCCGACGAGCGTCGCGAGCAACGTCAGGACAGCTGCAGCAGCGGCGACGATGGCCATCCGCGGGCGCTCGCGCCTCTCGGCCTGCAGCTGCTCTTCCGTCGCCATGTCGCGCACATGCTAGTGCTGAGAGGCCCGCGCCGTCTCACGCCTCGCCGATCTAGACTCGGGAGCAATGGAGATCCGCGACGTGATGACGGCATCGGTCGTGACGGCCGACCCGGCCAGCTCGGTGCAGGAGGTCGCGGCGCTGATGCGCGAGCGCAACGTCGGCTCGGTGGTGCTCGTGCGCGACGGCGCAGCGGTCGGGATCATCACCGACCGCGACCTCGCGATCGGCGTGCTCGCGGACGGTCGCAGCGCAAGCGATCATGCGGTCGACCACGCCTCCAGCCCCGTCGTGACAGGCGATCCGGCGATGGACGTGCGCGCTGCCGCGGAGCTGCTGGTGCAGCACGGGATCCGTCGCCTGCCGATCCTCGACGGCGGCCAGCTGACGGGGATCGTCACGCTCGACGACATCGCCGCACGCACCGGCGACGCCGAGCTGGTGGCGCAGCTCGCCACGCAGATCACGCGCGCGGCGCTGCCGGACTTCTACTTCCACCACCGCGGCGGCTGAGCGAGCGATGGCAGCGGGACCAATCGCCGTCTATGGAGCGACCGGCTACACCGGCACGCTCGTCGCGCACGAGCTGCGCCGCCGCGGTCTCGATGCGGTGCTCGCCGGCCGCAGCGCGGGGAAGCTCGCGCGACTCGCCGAGGCGGTCGAGGCGAGCCCGCCCGCACGGGACGGAAACGGCGGTGGCGGCGCGAGCGTCACGACGCGCGCCGTCGCGCTCGACGACGCTGCCGGTCTGCGCGCACTGCTCGCCGACTGCGCTGCGGTGATCGACTGCGCCGGCCCGTTCATGCGCTACGGCGAGCCGGTCGTGCGCGCAGCGGTCGAGAGCGGCACGCACTACGTCGACACGACCGGCGAGCAGCCCTACATCCAGCTCGTGCGCGAGCGCTTCGATGCAGCAGCGCGCACCGCCGGCGTCGCGCTCGTGCCGGCGATGGGCTTCGACTACGTCCCCGGCGACCTCGTCGCCAACCTCGTCGCGCAAGGCGTCGAGCCGCTGCGCGAGCTCGTGCTCGCCTACGCGACGCAGGACGTCCAGCCGACGCGCGGCACGTTGCGCACGACGCTCGACATGCTCGCCGCCGGCGGCACCGTCTACGAGGACGGCGGTTGGCGCCGCGCGCCGCTGCGGACCGGCCGCGCACGCTTCGCGTTCCCCGAGCCGGTCGGCTCGCAGCCGGTGATCCCCTATCCCTCCGGCGAGGTGCTGACGGTGCCCCACCATGTCCGCACGCGCCGCGTCACGACGCTGCTGACGGTCGCGACCGTCGCCGGCAGCGCCGCGGCCGCCCCGCTGATGCCGCTGCTCGCGCCGACCTTCGCGCTCGCGCTGCGCAGCCCGCTGAAGGCGCTGCGCGAGCCGCTGCTCGCGCGCGTGCCAGAGGGGCCGAGCGAGCAGCGCCGCCGTGCAGCGCGCTTCACGATCGTCGCGCTCGCGCACGGCGAGGACGGGCGCACGCGCCGCGCGATCGTGCGCGGCGGTGACGTCTATGGCATCACCGCGGTCACGGCAGTCCATGGCGCCGCATTGATGGCAGCCGACGGCTACGACCGCGCAGGCGTGCTTGCACCCGCGCAGGCCTACGACGCCGCTGCCTTCCTCGCCGCGCTGCAGCCGCACGGCGTCAGCGTCGAATTCGCCGACTGAAGCGGGGCTTCTTCGTCCAACAGGCGCGCACCCGCTGTGCCGCCAGGGCCAAGGCCAACCCGTCCTACGGCGATTATCGTGTGCGCCCCTTGGGACTGCTTGTCAGTCCATCAGGGGTATCACGATGGGAGCAGAGGAGAACCGCATGCCCGATCCGGACGCCATCCACGAGGACGCGGCGCGCAGCGGCACGCCCGCCGTCCGCGCGATCGGGTTGCGCAAGACGTACGGCGACGTTGTCGCTTTGGAACGGCTCGACCTCGAGGTCTGGCCCGGCGAGTTCTTCACGATGCTCGGACCGTCCGGCTCCGGCAAGACGACGACGTTGCGGCTCGTCGCCGGCTTCGAGCAGGCCGATTCCGGCGCGGTCGAGCTTGCAGGCGTCGACGTCACGCGTCAGCCGCCCTACCAGCGCGAGATCAACACCGTCTTCCAGGACTACGCGCTGTTCCCGCACATGACGGTCGCGGAGAACGTCGCCTACGGCCTGATGGTGAAGGGCGCCTCGCGCAAGGAGCGCGCCGCGCGCGCAGCCGAGGCGCTCGAGATGGTGCAGCTGCCGCAGCTCGGCGCCCGCAAGCCGATCCAGCTGTCGGGCGGCCAGCGCCAGCGCGTCGCGCTCGCGCGTGCGCTCGTGAACCGGCCGCGCGTGCTGCTGCTCGACGAGCCGCTCGGCGCACTCGACCTGAAGCTGCGCCAGGACATGCAGCTGGAGCTGAAGCGGATCCAGCGCGACCTGAGCAGCGACATCACCTTCATCTACGTCACGCACGACCAGGACGAGGCGCTCACGATGAGCGACCGGATCGCCGTCTTCTCGACCGGGCGGATCGAGCAGATCGGCACGCCGAAGGAGATCTACGAGCGACCCGTGAACGAGTTCGTCGCCGGCTTCGTCGGCACCTCGAACATCGTCGAGCGCGACGGCCAGCGCTTCACGGTGCGGCCCGAGAAGGTCCGCATGCTCACCGACGAGACCGAGCCCGTACCGAGCGGCACTGCCGCCGAGCCCGGCGTCGTGCGCGAGGTCGTCTACCTCGGCTCGGTGACGCGCTACGTCGTGGACCTCGACCGCGGCGAGACGCTCGTCGCGCTGCGCCAGAACCTCGACCCCGCCGAGCAGGCAGGAGCGACCGAGCGCGGTCGCCGCGTCCGGCTCGCGTGGGGTGCAGAGCACGTCAACCCGGTCGACGCCGGCGTCGGTCGCGACGCCGTCACCAATCGGTCGTAGGAGGAGGAGTGGAGATGAGGTACGAGAAGCGGCGCCGCACGCGCCCACAACCCAGCTTGATCGGGGTGGTGCTCGTCACGTTCGCACTGATGGGACTGGTCGCCTGCGGCGGCTCGAGCAGCTCGTCGAGCAGCGCGAAGCTGCCGACGAGCATCGGCAAGGGCGAGGGCAAGCTCAACGTGATCGACTGGGAGGGCTACACCGACAAGTCGTGGGTGAAGCCGTTCGAGCAGCAGACCGGTTGCCAGGTGAACGCGAAGTACGCCGGATCCTCGGACGAGATGGTCACGCTCATGCGTCAGGGCGGCGGGTCGCAGTACGACCTCGTCTCGGCCTCCGGCGACGCGAGCCTGCGGCTGATCCGCGGCGGCGACGTAGCGCCGGTGAACGTCGAACCTGATCCCCGGCTGGAAGGACTTCATCCCGCAGCTGAAGTCGCCGGCCGCACAACACGGTCGACGGCAAGCACTACGGCATCTCGCTGCAGTGGGGTCCGAACACGCTGCTCTACAGCACGACGAAGGTCTCACCCGCGCCGACGAGCTGGGCGGCGATCTACAGCCCGCAGTACAAGGGCGAGATCACGGTGCCAGACAACCCGATCCAGATCGCCGACGCGGCGCTCTACCTGTCCAAGCACCAGCCGTCGCTCGGCATCACCGACCCGTACGAGCTGACCCCGGCGCAGCTCGACGCGGCGACGAACCTGCTGAAGCAGCAGCGCCCGCTGATCAAGAAGTACTGGGCGCTCGCCTCCGACGAGGTCGACCTGTTCAAGAACGGCGACGCGGTGATCGGTGCCTCGTGGCCCTACCAGACGAACACGCTGCAGGCCGCGAAGGCCCCCGTGAAGGATCTGATCCCGAGCGAGGGGGCGACGGGTTGGGCCGACACCTGGATGCTGTCCGCGCACGCCCAGCACCCGAACTGCGCCTACGCCTGGATGAAGTGGATCTCCGAGCCGCAGGTGCAGGCGAGCAGGCGCTCTCGTTCGGCGAGACGCCCGCGAACACGAAGGCCTGCCCGTACATGGACAAGATCCAGGCGGGTGCCTGCGCGCAGTACCACGCGAACGCTCCGGCGTCGTACTTCAACTCGATCAAGTTCTGGAAGACGCCGACCCAGGACTGCGGCAACGGGAAGAAGGACTGCACCGACTACACCGCGTGGCAGCAGAAGTGGACCGAGGTCAAGGGCTAACTCGGTCATGAGCAGTACCGGCGCCACCGCCGGGTCCGCGAACGGTGCGGGTGGATCGGGCTTCCGGTCCACCCGCATGCGGGCCTCGGCCGCTCTCTTCCGCCGCGGCTGGCTGCGCGCAGTGCTGCTGCTCAGCGCGCCCGGCGCGTGGTTCGTGCTGCTGTACCTCGCCGCGCTCGTGATCCTGTTCGTCTCCGCCTTCTGGCAGGTCGACTCGTTCAGCGGCAAGCTCGTCCACGACTGGACGCTCGAGAACTTCAAGACGATCGTCGACGACCCGACGTACCGCACGATCGCGCTGCGGACGATCGGGATCGCCGCTGCCGTCACCGTGACGGACGCGCTGCTCGCACTGCCGTTCGCGTACTTCGCCGCGCGGCTCGCGCCGAAGCGCTTGCAGACCGTGCTGTTCGTGATCGTGCTCGTGCCGCTGTGGTCGAGCTACCTCGTGCGCGTGTACTCGTGGCGACTGATCCTCGCAAAGGAGGGAATCCTCAATTGGGCGCTGCACGGCCTCGGGCTCGGCTCGATCAACGTCGCCTACTCGAACTGGGCGATCTGGATCGTCTTCAGCTACATCTGGCTGCCGTTCATGATCCTGCCGGTGTGGAGCGCGTTCGAGCGCGTGCCGGACTCGTTCCTGGAGGCGTCGGCCGACCTCGGCGCGCGCTCGCTGGACGACGGTCCGCCGCATCATGCTCCCGCTCGTGCTGCCGGGCGTCGTCGCCGGCTCGATCTTCACCTTCTCGCTGACGCTCGGCGACTTCATCACGCCGACGCTCGTCGGCGGCGCCGGCTCGGACTTCATCGGCAACGTCGTCTACCGCAGCGTCGGGATCTCGAACAACGTGCCGTTCGCCGCGGCCTTCGCGACGATCCCGCTGCTCGTGATGGGCGCCTACCTGCTGATCGCGCGCCGCATGGGCGCGTTCGAGGCGATCTGATGACGGCCGGTCGCGGCTCGCGCATCGCGCTCGGGATCTGGGCGGTGGCGATCGTCTTCTTCCTGCTGTTCCCGATCGCGCTGATCATCCTCTACGCGTTCAACCCGTCGAACGTGCAGAGCTGGCCGCTGCACGGGCTCTCGACGAAGTGGTTCTCCTCGACGTGGCACAACCAGGAGATGCGCGACGCCTTCTCGCTGTCGATCCGCGCTGGCCTTGATCGCTACGGGGATCGCGCGTGCTGCTCGGCTCGATGGCCGCGTTCGCGGTGCACCGCTTCAAGTTCTTCGGGCGCGAGGCGGTCTCGTTCGTGATCCTGCTGCCGCTCGCGCTGCCGGGGATCATCACCGGCATGGCGCTGAACTCGTTCTTCACGTTCGGGGACGTCAACTTCTCGCTGACGACGATCGTGATCGGCCACGCTACATTCTGCATCGTCACCGTCTACAACAACCTGCTCGCGCGGCTGCGGCGCACGCAGGGCTCGCTCGTCGAGGCCTCGATGGACCTCGGCGCCGACGGCTGGCAGACGTTCCGCTACGTGACGCTGCCGGTGATCGCAACCGCGCTGGTCGCCGGCGGGCTGCTCGCGTTCGCGCTGTCGTTCGACGAGGTGATCGTGACTACGTTCACGGCAGGCGCGCAGAACACGCTGCCGCTGTGGATCTTCGGCAACATCCGGCTCGGCCAGAACCTGCCGCAGGTCAATGTCGTCGTGCTGTTCGTGATCGCCGTGACGATCGTGCCGGTGACGCTCGCGCAGCGGCTTACGCGCGACACCGGCGTGCTGCGAGGCGGTGTCGCGGCGCCGACCGGCGAAGGCGCCGGCACCGCGATGGAACCGGCCCTCTGATGGGTACGATGCGGTGATGGAGGGATTTGGCGGACTGTTCGGCGACCCGGACGAGCTGCAGCGCCGGATGGCGGAGATGGCCGAGAACATGCAGGGAGCGCAGAAGCTCGCCTGGGCCGACAACGCGATCAAGCTGGCGGTCGACCTGACGGTCGCGGCGATCAACCGCGTGAACATCCAGGGGACGACGGAGGAGCAGGCGCACCAGATCCGCAGCGTCATGGCCGTCGTCTTCCCCGAGGCAGTGACGCTCGTGCGCGAGGCGCGCGAGGGCCTTCAGTAGCGCTCGCCGAGCGCTGACGCAACGCCTCCCGCCGGCGGCGGCCCGCGTCGGCGACAGCTCCTGCGGTCGCGCAGCACCACGCGCGAGCCGTGGTAGGGCGTGACGATCACGCTGCGCCAGCTCGCGCGCTCGATCCTTGCGCCGACGGGCTCGACCGTCACACGGCGCACCACCTCCGCCAGCACCGTCTCCAGCTCGACGAGCGCAAGATGGCGTCCCGGACAGCGCCGCCGCCCACCGCCCCACGGCAACCAGCTCGTGCGCTCCGGCGCGCTGCCGAGGAAGCGCTCGGGCCGGAAGCGCTGCGGCTCGGCGTGCAGCGCCGGGTCGTGGTGGAGCAGGTACGTGCACACCAGCAGCTGCGCGGGCGAGCGGTAGGTCCAGCCACCGATCTCGATCGGCGCGATCACCGTGCGCGGCACCGCGAACAGGAGGACGCAACGATGACGCAGCACCTCCTGCGTCGTTGCGGTGAGATACGGCGTCGCAGGACCGGCGCCGTCGTCGAGCTCTTCGGCGAGACGGAGCTGCGCCCCCTGGTCGTGCGCGAGCAGCTGGAAGGCCCACGCGAGCTGCCCGGCTGTCGTCTCATGGCCTGCGAGCACGACCGACATGATCGTGTCGCGCATGTGCCCGGTCGAGAGCGGGCAGCCATTGTCGTCGCGCGCGCCGTGAAGCAGATCGAGCAATGGAGCGTCGCCCACCACCACGTGGCCAGCGACGAGCGCGTGGATCAACTCGTCGACGCGTCTGCGCTCGTGCAGGAAGCGCCGCCAGACGGCGCGCCCGCCGGGCAGTCGCCGCTGCAGCGGGACGGTCAGCACGGCGGTCGACGTCACGTCCAGCAGCGTGAGCAGGCGAGCGTGCAACTCGCGTACGCGCGGACTCTCGACGCCGAACACGAGCCGCAGGATCACGCGCAGCGTCAGCGCGCGCAGCAACGGATGCAGCGCCACCGTCCTTCCGCGCGGCCAGCTCGCGATCTCCTCCTCGGTGACGGCGCGCACGACTGCGGCATGACGCCGGGCGGTCTCCGGCGAGAACAGCGTCCGCAGCAGCTTGCGGCCGCGACGGTGCGCGTCGCCGTCGGCGAGCACGAACGAGCGCGACCCGACGATCGGCTCGATCGCCCTGCCGCCGTCGCCTGGGTGGAGCACGTCGGCAGGTGCCGTGAAGACGGCGCGCGCGTCGTCCGGGTCGGCGAGGAAGACGAGCGGTGGCATCCCGATCGGGCGTATCGCGAAGCGCGCTCCATAGTGGGCTCGCAGCCGCTCGAGCGTCCACAGCGGCGACCCGCGAAACACCAGCATCTGGACCAACCCCGGGAGCGGTGCACCCCGCGGCAGGCAGCGAGCCGATGCGCCCTCCCCATGCACACGGTGAGGTTAAGAAAGACCGGAAACCGTGAGAACGTGGCGCGTCAGCGTTGCGCGCCGGAGCTGCGGCGCTCCTGCACGAGCGTCTGCTCGACGAACTGCAGTGCGGCGGTCGCGATCGTCCAGCGCCAGCGGATCAGCAGCGCCTCAGGCTCGCCCTGCGCGGTGGTGAGGCGCGCGTCGAGTGCCGCGACAGTCGCGGCAAGCAGCTCGCGCTGTGCCGACAGCAACCCGACGGTCGAGCGATGGCGCCGGCGCAGGAAGTGCAGCTTGAGGATCAGCCCGGAGCGCAGGTCGCGGACGTGCGGCTCCGGCGTTTCGAGCCATGAAGTCACCATCCGCTTCGCCTTCGTCGTCGCCTTCAGCTCGCGCTTGCTCGGTGCGCGGGTGCCGGGCACCACCGCGTTCAGCTCGACCAGCTCGAGCTGTTGCAGCACCGTCAGCGCACGGTAGGTCAGCGGCTGCGGGAGCGACCAGATCGTGCCGACGTCGCCGTCCGGCGCCATCGCGGCGGCGATCGCGTAGCCGTGGGCGGGCGCCTCGCAGAGTCGCGCGAGCACCGCCCACTCGCCGATGAGCAGCTGCTTCTTCGTCCGCACCGGCGCAGCATACGGTCAGCTGCCCGCGTAGTCGCTCGCGTACGCCGCAATCGGCTGCGGAGTGGCGGCGCTGAGCGCTTGCAGCGGGACGCTGACGTCGTGCGGCGCGCGGCCGTGCAGCAGCCCGTACGGGAGGTCGACGAGCGCGTCGGCCACGTCGCGCAGGCGCGGCGCGACGAGGCCGCGGAGGATCCCACCGGAGCGGAGCGTTGCGAGCGTCGCGCGCGTGGCGATCCCCGGCACGGCGATGCCGCCGACGTACAGGCGGGCGTGCTCGGACGTGGGCGCGTGCCGAGCGAGTGCTCGTGCGGCCCCGCTCGCGGCTGCGTCGCCCCAGCACAGCACGACCCGCACATGCGGGTAGTTGCGCAGTGCGCGGGCGACGGCAGCCTGCGTGTCGGCGCTGCCCTGTCCCTCGGTCGCGGCGACTGCATCGAGCGCCGGTGCGCGCTGCGCCAGCTCGTCGAGCAGCGCACGCTCGGCGCGGGGCGCGAGCGAGGCGAACGGACCGGGCACGGCGGGGTGTGCGGGTGGGCGCACGAGCAGCACCTGCGCGCCTCCGCCGAGCGTGCGCTGCGCCCAGCGCGCTGCGTCGCGCGCGAGCAGGCGGCCGGCGCGGTCGGCGTCGATCCCGATGTGCGCGGTCTCGTGCGGCAGCGATGCTCCGAGCGAGACGATCTTGACGCCGCGCTTCAGCGCCGCGTCGGCGATCGGCGCGACGGCTGCCGCGTCGAACGGTGCGACGACGAGCGCGTGGAAGCCGCCGCGCGGTCCCGTCCAGCGGCGCAGCGTCGCGAGCTGCGCGCTCGCGGCCGCCGCGTCCGCGCTGAACGTGATCGCAGCGCCACGCGCGCGGGCGCGTTGCCCGGCGAGCCGGCGCAGGTCGGCGATCGGCGCGTAGTAGGAGGCGTAGTCGATCGCGATGCTGCGCCGCGCGACCGCGAGCGCCTCCGGCCCCGACTCGCGCGCGTCCTCCCCGCACGCCGCCAGCACGCCCGTCGCGCCGAGCCCGAGCAATGCAGCAGCGCCGCCGCGCAGCAGCGTTCGGCGATCGATCGGTGCCGCGCTCATCGCCCGGCGCTCCTCGGCGCGCGCCGCGGGACGCGGCCCCCGCGCTGCTGGACGAGCGTCAGCGTGAGGCCGAGGGCGAGCACGACGGCGAGCAGGACGAGCACGTCGGCGGTGGCGCCGGCCGGGTCGCCGGCGGACAGGTCGAGCAGGACGGTCGAGGCGAGCGTGTTCGTCTGGTCGCGGATGTTGCCGCCGACGATCACGACGGCGCCGACCTCGGCGACTGCCGAGCCGAGCGCGGCGATCACGGCGGCGAGCACGCCGACGCGCGCCTCGCGCAGTGCGAACAGCGCAAGCGCGACGCGCCCCGCGCCGTATGCGCGCGCCTGGTCGAGCAGCCCGGCCGGCAGGCCGTGCACGGCGGCGGCCGTCAGCGCCACGACGAGCGGCAGCGCGAGCAGCGTCTGCGCGAGCACGATCCCCGCGAGCGTGTTCGTCCACGCGAGCCCGCCAAGCGGTGCGCCCGGCAACAGCACGAGCGCGAGATAGACGCCGAGCACGACCGGCGGCAGCCCGAGCCCTGCGTTCGCGACGACGCGCGCAGCCCGGCGCCCGCGCGTGCGCGCATCGGCGAGCAGCAGCCCGAGCGGCAGGCCGAGGACGAGCGCGATCGCCGTCGAGAGGACCGCGAGCCGCAGCGTCCGCCACGTAGTCGCGAGCACTGCAGCATCGCCGTGAGCGATGCGATGGAGTGCCTGCGAGAGCATCTCGATCAGAAAATGCACGGTCAGTGCTCCCCCGCGAGCGGCGAGTCGGGGGCGGGCGGCGGGCCCGGCGCAGCGGGCACTGCGCCGCCTTGCTCGGGCGCGAAGCGCACGCCCGGCTCCGCTCGCAGCCGCACCATGTCGCCCTCGCGCGGGCCGGGATGCGGGGCACGCGCCTGCACGCGGCCGCCGTCGACCTCGATCTCGCAGAGGACCCCGTCCTCCTCCGGAACGAGACGCCGCACGATCCCGGCCAGCTCGCCATCGATGTCGAGCGCGACCTGTACCGGGCGCAGGCAGCGGATCGTCCCGTCGCGCTCCTCGATCCGCCCGCTGAAGCCGAGGAAGGCGGCGACGGCAGCGGTCGGCGGCGCGTCCAGCACCTGCGCGGGCGGACCCTGCGCGGCAAGCCGGCCGTCGAGCAGCACGAGCAACCGGTCGGCGAGCGCCCACGCCTCGGCGCGGTCGTGCAGCACGAGCAGCGTCGCGCGCGCCGGATCGCGCAATGCAGCGGCAGCGTCGTGCAGCAACTCCGCGCGCGTCGGCGGGTCGAGCCCGGCGAACGGCTCGTCGAGCAGCAGCACGTCGGCGTCGAGGGCGAGCGCACGCGCGAGATGGACGCGGCGTGCTTCGCCGCCCGACAGCTCGCCGGCCGGCCGCTCCGCGAGCCGCTCGGCGTGCAGGCGCGCGAGCGCCGCCTCCGTGCGCGGCCGCCGCTCGGCACGCGGCACGCCCCACCAGGCAAGCGCCGCCTCGACGTTCGCGCGCACGCTGCGGCGCGCGAGCGCGGGCGCCTGCAACGCAGCCGCAACGCGGCCATCGCGCGAGACGCTCCCGCCCAGCGGCGGCAGGATCCCGGCGAGCACGGCGAGCAACGTCGACTTGCCGACGCCATTCGGACCGAGCACCGCAACGACCTCGCCACGGCGCAGCTCCAGGTCGAGCGGGTCGAGCAGGACCCGTTCGCCGCGGCCGACTACGAGCGCCTCGGCGCTCAGCACGACGTCGCCCGGCGCGGCTGCTTGCCGCTCCCCGCTCAGGACGCGCGACCCGGAATCCATCCGCTGCGACCGTGCTGGATCGTGGTGAGAACAGCGGCGAGCACGAGGAACATCCCGAACAGGACGGTGCCATACGCGACCGAGCGGGCGTCCTGGCCGCCGCTGTTCCACTCGCTCAACGCCGCGGTCGCGAGCGTCGCGCTGCCGAGCGAGGAGCCGACGACGAGGATCGCGCCGACCGAGGCGATCGCCGTGCCGAACGCGGCGATCAGCGCGGCGAGCACGCCGACGCGCGCCTCGCGCAGCGCAAGCGTCCCGCGCCGCCATGCCGGCGCGCCGAACGCCCGCGCCTGGTCGAGCAGGCCGTCATCGACGCGCTGCACGGCAATCGCGGTGAGCGCGGCGACGATCGGCAGCACGAGCAGCGTCTGCGCGAGGATCACCGCATTCAGCGTGTAGATCCAGCCGAGGCCGGACAGCAGCCCGCCACCCCAGCGCGAGTCGGGCCACAGCAACAGCCACAGCAGCACGCCGAGCGCAACCGGCGGCGTGCGGATCCCCGCGTTGAAGACGCCGAGCAGCAGGCCGCGGCCACGGAAGCGCGCGAGCCCGAGCACGCAGCCGGCCGGCAGCCCGAGCAGCGTCGCGAGCGCAGTCGACTCCAGCCCGACGCGCAGCGTCCGCAGCGTCGTCGCCACGAGCGCGGAGTCGCCGTGGACGATCAGCTCGAACGCCTGCCGCACGCCGTCAAGCAGCTGGTGCACGGCGGCTCACGGTCGGCGGACGTAGACGAGACGGCCGTCGGGCAGGCGGTAGACCGAGCCGACGCGCTGGCCGCTGCCGGCAGCGTGCTGCTGGCTGAGCTGGAGCGCCTTCAGCTGGTCGCCGCGCTTGACGATGATCGCCTGCCCGGAAGCGGTCTGGCGCACGAGCGTGACGCTCTTCTTCGTCAGCAGGTCGGTCAGGTGGACCGACTGCAACGTAGCGAGCAGGAACGCGACGGCGAGCACGATCCCGAGGTCGAACATGTTCACGAGCCCGTCGAGTGGGTCGCCGGCGCGGTCGGCGTGACGCTGCGCGCGCGGCGTGACGCGGATCACGCGACCACCTCCGACGACACAGGCGGCGCGGCGGACGCTCCCACGGCCTCGACGCTCGCCGCGAGGAACTCCAGGTCGGACAGATCCTGCGCGTAGAGGCGGTCGCGCACGAGCGAGATCCCGAACGCGACGGCGCCGATCATCAGGCCGAGCACGGTCACGCTGAACGCGACGCGCAGGTTGTCGGTGAGCTGCGTGACGTTGCCGCTCGCGAGGCCGGCGAGCGCAGGCGAGAGCGGGATCAGCGTGCCCATCAGCCCGAGTGCCGGGCCGGCGCGCACGAGCAGGCGCGTGCGCTCCAGGCGACGCAGCGATTCGAGGTCGTAGTCGGCGAGCGCTTTCGCCAGCGGGTTCGCACCGCCGGGCGTCGTCGCGTGGCGAAGGATCCGGTCGAGCGCGTGCTGCATCCGCTCGCCGGAGACGACGGCGCGCAACGCGGCACCCGCCGCCGCCCGGTCGCCGCCGCGCAATGCGGTGGCTGCGTTGCGCGCCGCCTGTTCGAGCGCCGCAGGGTTGTGGCGCCGGCGCCGCAGCAGCTCGACTCCGAGCGCGCCCAGCTCGACGAGCACGACCGCGAGCGCGAACAGCGCGAGCACGAGAACGGGGATCCGCAACGCCTTCGCGATGTCGAAGACGACGTCCTCGATGCCGGCGAGCACGATCACGAAGCACCCAGTCGCCGCGGGAACGGCTGCAGCCCGGACTCGCGGACCGCGCCGAAGCCGACGAGCAGGCCGAGCCCGAGCCCGGCGAGCAGCCACCAGCTGAGTGGCTGCGACGAGGAGGCCGACGCGCGCGCTGCGGCGGCGGCACTCTCGCGCCGGGCGCCGCGGTCCTGCTGCGGGACGAGGCTGGGCGTGGCGTTGACCGGAACGCCATCGGCGGCGAGCACGACGCCGGCGACGCGGGCCGTGGGGGCCTGCGCTGTCGGGCTCGTGGTCTGCGGCTGGCGAGCGCTCCCGCTCGTCGTGGTGTGTGCACCGCGGCGGCGTGAGCGCGAGCCCGATCTGGCCCTCGGCCCGCCGGTCGGCGACGCGCCCGTCCCTGGCGCACCGATCCTCGACGCGCGGGTCGCGCCTGGCGCGGTCGTGGCAGTGGTGCGCGCGGCGACCGGATCGGCTGCGCGCGCCGACCCGAACGCTGCAGCGTCACGGTGGCCGCTCCCCCCGCCGGCGCGCGTCGCACCGCCACCGCCGCCCGCAGCACCGCCGCCACCCGCGCTCAGGGCCGGCGCGCTCGGACCGATTCCCAGGGCACCGCCACCCCCGCTCGGGGCGCCGACCAGCACGTCCGCGAGCGCCGCGCCGCTGCCGTCGTCGGTGAGCGCCGTGACGACCGCCTGGTAGCTCCCGTCGGTCGCATAGGCGTGCTCGATCGCCGCACCACCGGTGGCGGTCTGTCCGTCACCGAAGTCCCACTCATAGGTCGCCCCGCCGACGGGAGGCGTCACCGAAGCGGTGAACTGCACCGGCGTCGCGACCGACGTCTGAGCGGGCACCGGGGTGGCGCTGACGTCGAGCAGCCGGCCTCTCGTGGTCACGTGGACGACGAGGTCGGCGCCGCGCGGCGAGTCGAGCTCGTCGAGCGCGTTCACGTCCGGTCGTCCGTCGGCATCCGGGCGCAGCGGCCGGAAGAAGCGAACCTGGTTCTCGTTCGCGGTGGCGTCGAACGTCGCCTGCTGCAATCCAGGCAAGGGGTCGCCAGCGAACCCGGGGTCGATCTCATCGCGAGAGAGGATGACGGATCCCGTCGTGTTCGGCCGGTCGATTTCGATCTGCTCGACGTGTCCCGGGTCGATCCCAGCCAGTCGCACGAGCTGCTTCGCGGACACGCCCTCGTGCGGCTCCCGCTGCGTGCTGCCGTCGGGCTCGTGCAGGGTCGCAGGCACGCGCCCCACGTCGGCCTTGGCCTGCAGCAGCGCGTAGGACAGGTGCCGGCCAGAACGCCCGTTGACCAGGGTCGCAACGCCCCCGCCGGCCGCGCCTGCGGGTGCCGTCGCCGTGAGCGCGAGTGCGCCCACGGCGAGCAGCACGACCGCACGCGCCGTCTCCCTCACGTAAGTCTGCGCGTGCCGGGCTGGCGGCGGACATGCCCCTTCGCATCCGTCGCCCGCAGCACGATGCGGTAGCTGCCGGCTGGCAGCTTGCGCTTCCAGCGCAGGTGGACGACGCCGGCCTTTGTGACGTGAACGGTGACGGTGCGCACGACCGGGTATGTCACCACGCGGCGCAGATGGCCGTGGCGGCGGACGTGGTGAATCGTGCGCTTGGCGATCGTCGCCTTCAACGTGCCGGACTCGCTCATCGTCACCGTCAGCCGCGTGCGGCCGAGTGAGAGCTTGTGGAGCGCCGGCGCGTGGTCGATCGGCGTCGGCAGCGGGATCGCCGCGACGCTGACGACGCCGAGCTGCTGCGTGCTCGGGCTGAAGGCGTTCCAGCTCGTCGCCTGGAACAGCGGCAGGCTCACGCGGTACGCGGTCGTGCGCGCGATCGTCGGCTGGAACGTCACGGTCCCGTCAGCTGCCGTCGCCCGCGACCCGCCGGCGTCGGCCCACGTCGAGCCGCCGTCGGTCGACTGCTGGAGCTGGACGGGCATCCCGTTCACGGCCGGCGTCCCCGGTTGGTGGTTCGCAAACGCGAGGCTGAGCGTCAGCTGCGAGCCTGCGCTTGCGGTCGCGGCGAGCGGATTGGTGAGCGTCACCGACGGGAACGCGTCGGAGCGGAACGCCGGGTCGGTCGTCGTCGGGTACGTGTCGACTGCGTCCTGGAACTGCGTCGAGGTGAGGAAGGCGACGAAGCGCTGCGCGGCAGGGACGTCGACCGTCGTGAGCGGCGCGACCTTCGCCGGATTCACGATGTAGACGCTGAACGGATTGATCAGCAGATCCTTGCCGCCGCGCGCGGCGGCCGTATTGCTCTGGCTGAGGATCGCCATGTGCGTGACGAGCCCGCCGTTGACGAGCTTGTTGAACGTCCCGCGGTCGACGATCGTGTAGCAGCCACCGTTCGGGTAGGTGCCGGAGCTGCATGCGTCGGCGTCCTCGAGGTTCGCGGCCTGGCCCTTGTTCGTCTTCGCGTACCACGCCGGGTACAAGGCGCCGCTGCCGGGCTCGGAGCGTCCGGCCGCGCCGTTCGCGTTGCTCGCGGGCTGCGTCACGACGGCGGCGGGGTTGGTGAGGCCCCACATCAGCTGCTCCTGCACGTTCGTGCCGGAGTTGTCGCCGCGCGAGACGAACGTCGCCGTGGGCGTCACGGCGCCGCCGGCAGCGGCGATCGCCTCGAAGGCGGCGACTGCGTCGTGCGGCGCGAGCGTGTGCACGTCAGCAGGGTCGTCCTGCGGTCCGACGATCACGTAGTCGGAGTAGAAGATCGCGCGCCCGGCCGGCTCGAGCGAGTAGCCGTCGGTGACGAACTGCCGCTCGAGCGAGGGCGCATGCGTGATCACGACATCCGCCAGCCCGTGCTCCGCGTTGTCGAGCGCTTTGCCGGTGCCGACTGCGGTGTACTGCAGCGTGTCGCCCGGCTGCACCTGCGCGTACATCGGCTTCAGCAGCGCGTCGACCAGCCCCGCATCGACGGTGTCGGACGTGCTCTGCACGCGGATCGTGTCCGCGCGAGCCACCACCGGCACGACGACGAGCGCTGTCAGCAACGTCAGAACGGCAACGGCGCGCAGGGATCTCGGCTGCATGGTGCTCCCATGGATCGGCGAACGGTGGGAGCGCCTGAGGCTACTGATGTTTTG
Organism: uncultured Actinomycetes bacterium; assembly: GCA_963715695.1. Taxonomy (GTDB): domain Bacteria; phylum Actinomycetota; class Thermoleophilia; order Solirubrobacterales; family Solirubrobacteraceae; genus Conexibacter. Next base: position 1,170,694 of record OY970266.1, read on the forward strand.
AGTAGGGCGCCCAAGCGGCAGCGGCCGCCGGGGAAGCGGCCGCCGCTCGCGGAGATCCTGCCCAGCGGAGCCACGGAGGGCGTGGTGGAAGCCGGGCGTCAGCGCTCGTGTGGAGCGCGTCGAAGCGCAGGGCTCCGATCCTCAGCGGATCAGTACGACGTCGACGCCGGCATCGACCTTCCGCCAAGCGCGATCGGCGGTGTGCGCGGCGACCCCGTGGCGGCGAGCAAGCGCAAGACAGGCCCGGTCCGCCAGCGAGAGGCCGGCATCGCGCGTGGGCGCCCACAGCTCGGCGACCGTCTCGGCGTCCTCGGACGAGAAGTCTTCGACGACGACCCCAAGCGCCTCCACGCTCTCGCGCGTGCCAGCAGTCGCGACGCCATGCGCGCGGTAACGCTGGAGAACCTCCGCCCAGTTGACGGCCGACATGACCGCCCCTCCCAACAGGGACTCGACCGCCTCAGCTCCGGGCTCCTCCCACAGCAGGGCGATGAGCGCCGAAGCGTCGAGGACGGCCTCAGGCGCGGCGCTCATGCTCCGCAGCCTCGCGGAGCGCTTCCGCACGGCGCTCGGCGATCAGCTCGTCGACAGCACTCGCTCCAGGCTGGAGCGTTCCGCGCAACTCGCCGCGCAGCCGCTCGAGGATCTGCTCCCGCCGCTCGAACACGAGCCGATGTGACTCGACATGCGCCATCAGCGTCTCCCCCGGCTCGATCTCCAGCTCGCGCCGCAGCTCGGCGGGGATGACGACACGGCCCTGGGGGCCGATGCGAAGTGGGACTGCTCGCGAAGAACGTGCCATTTCCAAGTAGCGTGGCACAGATGTTGATGTGTGGCAAGGACCTTATCCTCCTTACCTACTTGAAGGAAAAGATCGGTCAAGCTGACTATGCCGCCGCCAACTGCTCCAGCACCGCCAAGACCTCGTCGTCATGCGTCTTCGGCGTGACCTTCGGGATCACGTGGACGACGGTGCCCGAGCCATCGATGACGAAGGTCGCACGGAGGGCGCCCCAATAGGTCTTCCCGTACATGCTCTTTTCCGCCCAAACCCCGTAGGCCTCGCAGACCGCGTGGTCCTCGTCCGCGAGCAGGGTGAAGTCGAGCGCTTGCTTGTCGACGAACTTCTTCACGGCCTTCACCGGGTCGGGCGAGATGCCGATCACGACGGCGCCGGCTTCGGCGTAGTTCGGCAGGTGGTCGCGGACGCTGCAGGCCTGCACCGTGCAGCCGGGCGTGTCGGCCTTCGGGTAGAAGTAGAGGACGACCGTCTTCCCCGCGTAGTCGGCCAGCGAGACGGGCTCGCCGTCCTGGTCCGGGATCGTGAACTGCGGGGCCTGCTCACCGGCTTCGATCATCGTCTGCCTTCCCTCTCGCGTCTGGTCGAGCTGCTCTCGCCGCGGGAGGCTACTTCAGCAACCGCGACAGGCGCCGGTCCTTCAGCACGCGCCCGTCGGTCTGGCATGCCGGGCAGTACGCGATCACGTAGTCCTCGTAGTGGACCGCTTCGAGCTGCGTGCCGCAGCGCGGGCACGGCTGCCCCTGCTGGCGGTGGACGCGCAGTGGCAGCGGGAGCTTGTCCGGCAGCGGCAGCGCGAGCGTGTCCTCGTACACGCTGAGCGCCTCGCCGAGCCGCAGGATCGTCGCGTCGCGCAGCGCGACTGCCTCGTCGTCCGACAGGTCCGCCCCGCGCTTGAACGGCGACAGGCGCGCTTCGTGCAGGATCTCGTCGACCCACGAGCGGCCGATCCCGGCGATCGTGCGCTGGTCGCGCAGCAGCGTGTGCAACGGTCGCGGCTGGGCGAGCAGCGGACCGAACGGCGGCGGGTCGGGCCAGGCCTCGGGGCCGAGCGTCGCGAGCGCCTCCTCCGCCTCGACGTTCTCGGCGGGCAGCAGCTTCGCCCATGCCGCCTGCTTCGTGCCGAACTCGCGCAGCCGCAGCTCGCGCCCGTCGCCGAAGCGGATCAGCACGCGCGAGCTGCGGTCGCGCAGGCCGGCGCGCTTGTCGTACAGCTGCAGCCGCCCGGCCGACATCAGGTGGACGAGCAGCACGAGCCCTGCATCGAAGCTGACGAGCAGGTGCTTGCCGCGCCGTGAGACGTCGATCACGCGCATGCCGTCGAGCGCGTGCAGCGGCGGGTCGAACGTCTTCAGCGCGTTCAAGCCCGGTGCGAGCGTCGACTCGACCTGCGCGCCGGCGAGCGCCTCGCCCAGCAGGCGCGCCGTGATCTCGACCTCGGGCAGCTCGGGCATCGCCCCTTGAGGCTAGTGCGCGCCGCAACTCGCCACGTCAAACCGGTTTTAGATAGTCGTTCCCAGCGCATTAAACCTGCTTTACGACCAGGAGCGAGAGTGCCGGCATGAGACACAACGAGATCCTCCTCATCGCTGGACCCGAAGGGCACGACAGCGAGCTGATCGCCGCCGCGCACGCCTATCACCCCGACCGTGTCACGGTGCTGATCGACGCACAGGACGCCGCCTGGTCGTGGAGCGACGCCGCAGTCGCGCGCCGTAGACGAGACCGCCTCGCGACGCTGCTGACCGCAGTCGAGTGCGCCACCGGCGCGACGGTCGTCGGACTCGTCGGTGACAGCGCGCAGATCGACCTGCGCGGCTTCGACGCGATCGTGCGCGACCACGGGCTGCTGCACGCCGCCTGAACCGACGGCGGCGCCGCTCCCACCCCGCGTGCCATAGCGTTCGCGGGGTGAGCAGCGCGAGCGCGATCGTCGACACGCACGCCGAGGCGGCGAAGCTGGAGCTGGCGCCGCTGCTCGTGCGCGAGCCACTCGCCGCCTTCCTCGACGCACACGGTCTCGGCGGCGGCGAGCCGATCGAGGCAGAGCCGGTCGGCGAGGGCCACTCGAACGTCACGTACCTGATCACGCGCGGCGAGACGCAGCTCGTGCTGCGCCGCCCGCCGCGCCCGCCGTTGCCGCCCTCCGCCCACGACGTGCTGCGCGAGGCGCGCCTGCTCACCGCCGTCGAGCAAGCGGCCGTGCGCACCCCGCGCGTGCTCGCGACGTGCGACGACGAGGCGGTCATCGGCGCGCCCTTCTACGTGATGGAGATGGTGCAGGGCGACGTGATCACGACGCAGGTGTCGCCTGCGCTCGACTCGCTGGAGCAGCGTCAGCGGATCGGCGACGAGCTGATCGACGCGCTCGTCGAGATCCACGCGGTCGACTGGCGCGCCTGCGGACTGGAGGGCTACGGCAAGCCGACGGGCTACCTCGAACGCCAGCTGCGCCGCTTCAGCGGGCTGTGGGAGCACAACAAGACGCGCGAGATCGACGACGCTCGACCGCGTCACCGCGTGGCTCGCCGCGCACTGCCCGGAGTCCGGCGAGGCGACGATCGTCCACGGCGACTATCGCCTCGGCAACACGATGTTCGCGCCGGGCGCGCCCGCGCGCCTGACCTCGATCTTCGACTGGGAGCTGCGCGACGATCGGCGACCCGCTCGCCGACGTCGGCTACCTGACCGCCACGTACGCGCAGGAGGGGGACGCCGGCACGATCTTCACGCTCGGCGCCGTCACGACGCAGCCGGGCTTTCCCTCGCGCGCCGAGCTGATCGCGCGCTACGAGGAGCAATCCGGCCGCTCGATGCGCGACGTGCCGTGGTACGCGACGCTCGCGCTTGTGGAAGGCGGCGATCTTCTTGGAGGGCTCGTACAAGCGGCTGCTCGCCGGCACGACCGACGACCCGTTCTTCCAGCTGCTCGACGCCGGCGTGCCGGCGCTTGCCGACTACGCCTGGGGTGTCGCGCATGGCGAGTGAGACTGAGACGACCGCACCGCGCACCGCCCTGCTCGTCGACTGGGGCGGCGTGCTGACGACGAACCTCTTCACTTCCTTCGGGCGCTTCTGCGAGGACGAGGGGCTCGCGCCGGAGGAGCTGATCACCCGCTTCCGCAGCGACCGCGAGACGCGCGAGCTGCTGATCGCGTTCGAGGAGGGACGGGTCGAGGAGCCGGACTTCGCGGAGCGCCTCGGTGCACGCCTCGGCGTCGCGCACGAGCGGCTGATCGACCGCCTGTTCGCGCATGTCGGCCCCGACGCGGAGATGATCGCCGCGGTCGCCGCTGCACGCGCTGCGGGGATCCGCACCGGCCTCGTCTCGAACTCGTGGGGCACGCGCCGCTACGACCGCGCGATGCTCGCGGAGCTGTTCGACGGCGTCGTGATCTCCGGCGAGGTCGGGATCCGCAAGCCTGCGCCGGCGATCTACGCGCTCGGCGCCGAGCGCACCGGCGTCGCGCCAGAGGCGTGCGTGTTCGTCGACGACCTGCCGTTCAACCTCACGCCGGCAGCCGAGCTGGGGATGGCGACCGTGCACCACACGAGCACGGCGGAGACGGTGCGGGAGCTGGAGACGCTGCTCGGCGTCCCGCTGGCGCCGGCGGCCGAGCTAGCTAGCATCCGGCCCCGGATGCGCCGCGCCGCGATCGCCGTTCTCTGCCTGCTTGCCGTGCTCGCGCTCGGCGCATGCGGCAGCGACGGCAGCCTCAGCGCCGGAGCGCTGCGCACGCAGGCGAGCCGGATCTGCGTCCACAGCGCCACCGCGACCGACCGCATCGTCGTGCCCGACAGCGCGGACCAAGGCGGGCGCTTTCTCACCACCGGCGCCGCGAAGATGCGTCCAGCGCTCGCCGAGCTGCGAGCGTTGAAGGCACCCTCGGACCTGCGCACGAGCTACACCGATGCACTCCACGCACGCACGCAGGAGCTGACGCTGATCACGCAGCACGCCACCGCGATCGCCCACGGCGAGGACGCGATCGCCGGCTTCCGCACGCTGCAGACGCAGCTCGAACCGATCGTGCGGATCGAGATCGCCGCCTGGCGGGCGCTCGAGATCCCGAGCTGCGTGCCTCGTTAAGCGCGCTTGCCGCGGCCGTAGAGGAACCTCGTCAAGCGCCCCAGCAGCCGCGTCTTGCGCGCGCTGTACGGGAACATGTGCGGGTCCTTCTTGCCGGCGAAGCGGGTCACGAGCAGCGTCTGCTGTTGCGTGTACTTGCGGATTCCGCCGGCGCCGTGGCGCGTGCCGAGGCCGGAGGACTTCCAGCCGCCCATCGGCAGCTCGAGCGCCGTGTAGTTGACCTGCGCGTCGTTGACGCAGACCGCGCCGGCCTCGACGCGGCGGGCGAGCTGCTCGCCCTTGCGCACGTCCTTCGTCCAGACGGACGCCTGCAGGCCGTACGGCGAGTCGTTCGCGAGCCGCAGCGCCTCCTCGGCGTCGCCGACCTTCATGATCGGCAGCGTCGGCCCGAACGTCTCCTCCGTCATGCACGCCATCGTGTGGTCGACGTCGACGAGCACGGTCGGCTCGTAGTAGCGCCCGGCGCCCTCGGCCACGCTTGCCGCCGACGAGCACGCGCGCGCCCTTCTCGACCGCGTCCTTGACGTGCGACTCGATGATGTCGAGCTGCGGGCCGAACGTGACGGCGCCGACGTCGACGACGCCCGGCGCACCGGGCTTGCCCTGGCGCAGCGCGCGCACCTTGTCGGTGACCTTCGCGACGAACTCGTCGTAGACCGGCGCCTCGACGTAGACGCGCTCGACCGAGATGCAGACCTGGCCACCGTTGTTCATCGAGTAGAACGAGGCTGCGTTCGCCGCGCGCTCGAGGTCGGCGTCGGCGAGCACGATCATCGGGTCCTTGCCGCCGAGCTCCAGCCCGACCGGCGTCAGCGTCTTCGCCGCTCGCTCCATGACCTTCTTGCCGGTCCGGGTGGAGCCGGTGAACATGATGAAGTCGACCTCGTCGACGAGCGCGGTGCCGGTCGAGCCATCGCCGGTCGCGACCTGGAAGACGTGCTCCGGCAGGCCGCATTCGCGCAGCCCCTCGGCCATCAGCAGCGAAGTCAGCGGCGTGACCTCGCTCGGCTTGAGGATCACCGCGTTGCCGGCGGCGAGCGCCGGGATGCAGTCGCCGAAGGAGTTCGTCAGCGGGAAGTTCCACGGGCCGATCACGCCGACGAGCCCGACCGGGCGGTAGCGGACGAGAGCTTCTTGCCCTTCACGAGCAGGTTGGCCGACTTCATCGGCTCGTCGGCGAGGAAGCCGGGAGCCTCCTTCGCCCAGAAGCCGAACGCGGCGGCGGCGTACATGATCTCCGCGAGCTGGGCGTCCTCGTAGGTCTTGCCGGTCTCCGAGACGATCGTCGCGATGATCCGCTCGGCGTTGTCGGTGACCCACTTCTGCGCGCGCAGCAGCACCTTGCCGCGCTCCTCGAAGCCGAGCGCCTCCCAGGCGGGCTGGGCAGCGCGGGCGCGCGCTGCAAGCTCCTTGACGTCCTGGGCGGAAAGCGTCGGAACCGTCGCGATCACCTCACCGGTGGCCGGGTTCTCGACGGGGATGCCGGTGCCGTTCTCGGTCGCCGTCGGTACCGACACCTGCTCGACACTCGCCATGGTCGCTCCCTTTGCTCGATGCGTGCGCTGAACCTCGGTCAAGGCTACCGCAGCCGGGCACGCGAGTTGGCCGGCTGGCCAGGACTGTCGCCTGACCACCCACTGCGGTGGGCCTCAGCGCACGAGCGCGAGCCGCCCGTAGGCGCCGGCGTTCGGGATCACCTCGGACGCGTCGGTCCGCAGCCAGCCCTCGATCAGCGAGGCGTAGACCTTGCGGAAGTCGACCGTGACCTTGAAGTTGTCGTCGCGGTCGAGCTCGGTGAGGCTCGGGTAGTCGGTCAGGATCCCGCCCGCTGCATGCGTCCCCTGCACCCAGCCGATCCCGCCGGCGCCATGGTCGGTGCCGGCCGACTCGTTGCCCTGCGGACGGCGGCCGAACTCCGACCACACGAGCGTCAGCACGCGGTCGGCGATGCCGCGCGCTTCGAGGTCTGCCTGGAAGGCGGCGAGCGACTGCGAGGCCGACAGCAGCCCGTCGGCGAGGTCCTTCGGCTGGTCGTCGTGCGTGTCGAACTGGCCGTCGGCATCGACGGAGGCGAGGCGGATCCCGAGCGGCTGGGCGATCAGCGCCGCAAGGTGCGAGAGCCGCTGGCCGAAGTTGTCGTCCTTCGGGTAGTCGACCTTCGGCGCGAGCGGGTCGACGCCGTTGCGTTCGCCGTAGGGCGCGAGCCGGTCGCCGACGCGCTTCGCCAGGCGCGCCGCGTTGCGCACCGACGCCGGCCCGGCGGAGCCATGGCCGGCGGACAGCTGCTGCCAGGCGGCGAGCATCCGGTCGCGCGACTTGTCGTCGACCCCCCAGCTGTTGAGGCCTACGTCGCCCGGCGATTCGAGCGCCGCGACCGGTGCCGCGCCGGTCGCCAGCACCGGCGACAGCGTCGAACCGAGCGTCAGCCCCTGCAGCGGGTTCTCGCGCGAGCCGTGGCGGTCGAGCCAGCGCCCGAGCCAGCCGGGCGCTGCGCGCTCGGTCACGAGGCCGGTCTCCCAGAAGTGGCGCGAGTGGAAGTGCGAGAGGTCGGGGTTCGCGTAGTCGATCCCCGGCAGGAAGCCGACCTTGCCCGCGTCGTAGAGGCCCTTCACGCCGCCGCCGAGTCCCTGCGTCAGCGACGGATGGAGCCCGAAGCCGGTGCCGTCGAGCAGGACAGGCTGGGCGATCTTCGTGCCTGGTCGCAGGTCCGCGTAGCGGCCGTACTGGCCGACCGGCGCGAGCGTGTCGAGCAGGTCGCAGCCGCCGGGCAGGAAGACCGTCACGAGCACCGGGCGCGTTCGGCAGCGCTGCGGCCTCCGCCTCAGCAGCTTCCAGCACGCGCCCGAACCCCATCGCCTGCTCGGCCCAGATCGCCAGCGCTCCGCCGAGCGCACCCGCAAGCGCCTGACGGCGCGTCAGCTGCGGCATCAGCCAGCGCTCGCGCGTGGCCGCGCCGGTCTGGCGGAAGTCGTCGCAGCCCTTGTGGATCGAGTGGCGCGCCATCAGCAGAGCTGGGAGTCGGGGCCGGCGAGCAGCAGGTGGCGCAGCGCGCGCTGGAGCGACTCGGCGCGGTAGTCGGCCTTGTCGCGCCAGCTCGCAGGGATGTCGCGGAACCAGCTGCCGGCCATGTGCGTGAGGACGCGCTGCTCGCGGGGCGAGATCGCCGGCGCGCCGACCGCGTTGTGCGCGCGCTCGAACGCCTTGCGCGGCGGCAACGTCGCCTTCACGCTGCCCTTGCGGACCTTCGCGGGGCCGTTCTCGATCACGTAGTTGGCGAAGTCGAAGCGCTGGCGGATCGCGTTCGTCGACATCCACGCGGGACCCCAGTCCCAGCCGGCGACGGACGGCGGCGAGAAGGGCAGCTGTCCCATCGTGTCGAGCAGCCAGACGGGATAGCCGCCGGTGATGGACGTCCCGGTCGTTCGCATCGCCCCGGCGACATAGACGACGGGCGACTTGACCATGTCGGGCGCGCCGAGGTGCTTGTACAGCGCCGGGTGCTCGAGGATCGCGCGCACGACGGGCTTGATCTCGCCCTTCGAGCGGCGGTAGATGCCGGTGAGCGAGCGGACCGTGGCGCGGCTCGGGGGCGTCGCGACGAAGAAGCTCCAGAGCTTCTCGACGAGGAACGGCGCGTGGCGCGGATGCGCGCAGACGAGGTCGAGCACGTCGCCGGCGCCGAGACGACCGCGACGACCGAGCACGCGCTTGACTCCATCGTCGTGCAGCTCCGGGTCGAAATGGATCGAGACGAGGCCGCGGTCGCCCCACTTCGAGCGGTAGCCGGTCAGCGCGCGGGCAGCCTCGCGCACGTCGCGCTCCGTGTAGCCCGAGCCGAGCGTGAACAGCTCCATCAGCTCGCGCGCGTAGTTCTCGTTCGGCGCCTCTTTCGTCGAGTCGGCGAGTGACAGGAACAGCTGCATCGCCGGGTCGCGCGTGACGTCCCCGAGCAGCTGGCGGAAGTTGCCGAGCGCGTGGCGGCGCAGCAGCTTGTTCTGCGCGAGCATCAGCGGCGTCTCCTCGTCCGCCGTCGCGAAGTGGTCGTGCCAGAACAGCGTCATCTTCTCGACGAGCGGATGCGTGCTGCGGATCATCCGGTCAAGCCACCAGAGGACGTCGTCGCCCCACTGGTTGACGGGGTCGAGCTTGCGGTGGTCGACGTGCGGCGCGCGGCCGCGCAGGCGCGTGCCGCCGGGCGAGCCGTTCATCACCCAGTCGAGCGTCGCCTTGCGCCCGCGATGCGCCCAGCGGGTCGCCTCCGCGGGGGTCGCGCCGAAGCCGGCGCGCCACAGCAGACGGCGCACGTGCGCCTCCGTCCAGTCGCGCTGGGCGTGGGGCTTGTGATGCTTGGCGTGTTTGTGCGCCGCCATCAGCGGACGATCCGGATCGTCGTGCGCATGCCGCGGCGCGCGTGGTCGGCGAGCTCGCAGCGCAGGCGGTACGTCCCGGGGCGCAGGTGGGTGGCGACGACGATGCGGCCGCCCGAGAGGACCACGCCCGAGGTCGCGAGCTTGCGGCCGTGGCGATCGCGGATCACGAGGTCGTGCTTGTCCTCGCCGTAGTTCGTGACGTTGAAGCGCACGACGCCGGCGGGAGCGCTCGCGCGGTAGACCGCGAGGCGGAACTCGCGCTCGCCGATGCCGACGGCTGTTGCGCGGGCGGGTGCGGTGGGATGCGCCGGATGCGCGGTCGCCGACGCGAACCCGTCAGCGACGGTCAGTGCCGCAACGAGGGCGACGAGGAACGACAGGCGCCTGGCGAGGGAAGCCATTGCCCGGTCATCGGCGGCCCACCTGCCGGGCTTGACTCACGGACGTTCCGTCCACTGCCGACGCGCCAAGCCGTGTGTGCGGATCGTCACCCAACCGGCCGGGAAGGGATGCGATGCTCGCGGGAAGATGCAGGCACAACCGCAGCCGGCCGGGCCCGCGCACTCCGCGCCGAGCCCGGTGCTGCTCGCGGTCCGCTACGCGCTCCCGGCGGTCGTCGTGCTCGGGGGCATCCTCGCGCTCGCGATCGACCCGTCGAGCTGGGACGGCGCCGCAGCCGTGATCGGCGCCGGCTTCAGCATCGCGCTGCTCAACATCCTCCACCGCGTCGGCGTCGGCGTCGACGGCGACGTCGACCGCGATCGCGAGGCCGACGCCCGCACCTACTTCGACGCGCACGGCCACTGGCCGGACGAGGGCGCGCCGGGCATTCCCGGCGCGTCCTGAGCAGCCAGCCTTCTAGTCCTTCAGCTCCACGCGCTCGATCACGACCGGCTCGACCGGCTGGTCACCAGGGCCGGTCTCGACGGCCTCGATCGCGACGACCGCGTCCATCCCGTCGACGACGCGGCCGAAGGCGGTGTGCTTGCCGTCGAGCCACGGGGTGGCGTCAGCGGTGACGAGGAAGAACTGCGAGCCGTTCGTGTTCGGTCCGGCATTCGCCATCGCGAGCGTGCCACGGACGATCTTGTGGTCGTTGATCTCGTCCACGAACGTGTAGCCGGGGCCGCCGGTGCCGGTGCCGAGCGGGCAGCCGCCCTGGATCATGAAGTCGGGGATGATGCGGTGGAAGGCGAGCCCGTCGTAGAAGCCCTTCCCAGCCAGCTCGCGGAAGTTCGCGACGGTCTTGGGCGCGTCGTCGTCGAAGAACTCAAGCGCGATTGCGCCGTGTGAGGTGTGCAGCGTGGCCTGGGACATCGGCGCCTCCTGAAGGTCGGGTGGCTTGCGACGATACCGATGAGACTCGGGCGGCCGCAGTCTGTCGCAGATCCGCGGAGGGACTGCGACGCCTCCGCAACAATCGCCGCCCGTCCCATGGCTTTCTGTCTGCTTGGCGGCAGGCTGAGGAACGTGAAGTATCGTGAGATCCTCAAGCAGCTCCACGCGGACGGATGGGTGATCGTCGTGACCCGAGGCAGCCACCGGCAGTTCAAGCATCCCGTCAAGCCTGGCAGGGTCACCTTCGCCGGGCATCCGAGCCATGACGTTCCACCGTGGATGCTCAAGAGCATCCGCCGCCAGGCCGGTTGGGACGAGCGCGCATGAGCCGCGAGTACCTCGTCGTCGTCGAGCGCGCTGAGCGCAACTACGCGGCGTACGTGCCAGACCTGCCCGGCTGTGTCGTCACCGGCGATACGCGCGAGGAGACGATCGAGCTGATGCGCGGCGCGATCGCGCTGCATCTCGACGGGCTGCGTGCGGATGGGGAGCCGATTCCGGAGCCGGTCACCAGCGCTGAGCTGGTCGCGGCATAGAGCCTCGCGCGGCAGCTCAGCCGCGGACGGGCTCGAGGCGCAGGCGGTGGCCTGCGACCTCGGTGCCGTCGACCTCGTCGACGACGCGGGAGGCGTCGGCGGCGGGGACGTCGAGGAAGGCGAAGCGGTCGAGCACGCGGACGTTGCGGACGGACTCGCCGTCGAGGCCGGTCGCGGCGGTGATCGCGCGGATCAGGTCCTTCGGCTCGATCCCGTTTGCGCGGCCGCCGGACACGAGCAGCTTCGTGCGCTCACCTGGATCGGCGCCGTTCGGCGCACCGTTCGTGCTGCCCACCTCGGGCTTCGAGTGGCGCCGCGGCTTCGCCTCGATCTTCAGCGCGGCGACCTTCGCGCCCGGCGTCCAGGGAGCGGTCGGCGTCGAGGTGTGCACCTCGATCGCTTCCATGTCGCGCTTCTGGCGCGCCTCGTAGAACGTGATCGCGCGGCCCGAGCGCCCGACGCGGCCGGTGCGGCCGATGCGGTGGACGTAGACGTCCGGCGAGGTCGGCACGTCGAAGTTGATCACGTGCGTGACGGAGGAGATGTCGAGCCCGCGCGCGGCGACGTCGGTCGCCACCAGGATCGGCAGCCGCCCGCTCTTGAACGCGAGCATCACGCCATCGCGCGAGCCCTGGCTCATGTCGCCGTGCAGCGCCTTCACGTTCAGCCCGCGGTCGCGCAGCGTGCGGTAGAGCTGGTCGCAGCGGATCTTCGTGCGCACGAAGACGATCGCCTGATCGGGCTTCTCGGCCTCCAGCACGCGCACGAGCAGGTCGTTCTTCTCCGGCCCCTTCGCCTCGATCGCGAACTGCTCGACGCTCTCGACCGTCAGCGTCGCCGCCTTCACCTTCACGAGCACGGGGTCGTAGAGGTAGCGCTCCGACAGCGCGCGGATCTCCGGCGGCATCGTCGCGGAGAACAGCGCCGTCTGGCGCGAGCCGGGCGTCAGCGAGAGGATCTTCTCGACGTCCTCGAGGAACCCGAGGTCGAGCATCTCGTCGGCCTCGTCGAGCACGACGAAGCGGCACGAGTGCAGCACGAGCGAGTGGCGCGAGATCAGGTCCTTCACGCGGCCGACGGTGCCGACGACGATGTGCCCGCCGGCGCGCAGCTGCGCCTGCTGGGAGCGGATCGGGGCGCCGCCGAAGACGGCCACCACGTCGACTCCCTTGCGCGCGCCGTACGCGCGCAGCGCCTGCGTGACCTGGATGCAGAGCTCGCGCGTCGGCGTCAGGACGAGGCCCTGGACCTCGCGCTCGTCCGGGTCGATGCCCTGGATCAGTGGCAATCCGAACGCAGCGGTCTTGCCGGAGCCGGTCTGCGCCTGGCCGATCACGTCCGAGCCGGCGAGCAGCGGCGGGATGCCCTGCTCCTGGATCGGGCTCGGGTTCTCGTAGCCGACGTCGCGCAGCGCTTCGAGCAGCGGTGCGGACAGTCCGAGGTCGGCGAAGGTCGTCACATGACGTGAGATTAGAGGGATGCGCGCCAGCAGGGGCTGCGGTGCACGTGCACCCGCGCGCTATGCCCGCGGATCGAGCAGCAGCTTGCCGGTCGTGCGGCGCTCGGCGAGGTCGATCTGCGCCTGCGCTGCCTGCGCCAGCGGATACGTCCCGCCGACGACGACGCGCAGCTCGCCGCGGGCGGCGCGGCCGAACAGATCCGCGAGCGCCTCGTCGACCATCTGTCGGGTTGCCGATGCAGTGCATGAACCAGAAGCCGACGACCGCGCGCGACTTGCGCATCAGCGCACCGGTCTGCACCTCGTTCGGCGCGCCGGAGGCGATGCCGTAGGCGACGAGCCGGCCGAACGGCGCAAGCGCGTCGAGCGAGGCGTCGAAGGCGGCGCCGCCGGCCATCTCGAAGACGGCATCGACCTGACGGCCGTCGTTCGCCTCGAGGATCCGCTCGGTCATCCCCTCGGTGTTGGCGTCGATCGCCGCGTCGGCGCCGAGCTCCAGCGCCAGCGCGCGCTTCTCCTCGGTCGAGGCGACGGCGATCACGCGACCGGCGCCGAGCGGCTTGCCGAGCTGCACCGCGAGCGAGCCGACGCCGCCGGCTGCCGCGATGCACGACGACCGACTCGCCGGGCGCGATCCGCGCGCACGTCTTGTAGAGGTGCCAGGCGGTGAGGCCTTGCAGCAGCAGCGCGAGCGCGGTGCCGTCGTCGACCCCGTCGGGGATCGGAAACGTCAGCGGCTCCGGCGCGAGCGCGTACTCGGCGTAGCCGCCGCCGCCGGTCAAAGCGCGACGACGCGCTGGCCGGTGTCGGCGCGGATGCCCGCGACCTCGGAGCCCGGCACGAGCGGCAGCGTCGCCTTCGCGAGGTAGGAGTTCGTGCGCTGGTGCGTGTCGGCGAAGTTCAGCCCGGCACGGTTGACCTCGATCAGCACCATGCCGTCGCCGGCCGTCGGCGTCGGCAGCTCGACGAGCTGGAGCACCTCTGGTCCGCCGAACTCCTGCAGTTGGATCGCGCGCATGGGCCGGGAGGCTATCCCAGCCGCGCCCCGCGCCCCGCCGCTACGCTTCCCCGCGTCCCGCAACCCAACCGGAAAGACGCCAACCCACGATGTCGCTCACCGTCGTCGGCTCGATCGCTTTTGACGCCGTCACCACGCCCTTCGGCAGCCGCGAGAAGATGCTCGGCGGCTCGGCCGTGCACTTCTCGCTCGCCTCCTCGTTCTTCACCGACGTGCGCGTCGTGGGCCCGGTCGGCGACGACTTCGGCGAGGACGAGTACGGCGTCCTGCACGGCCGCGGCGTCGTCACCGACGACATCGAGCACGTCCCCGGCGGCAAGACGTTCTTCTGGCGCGGGCACTACGACTTCGACCTCAACACGGCGCACACCGACGACACGCAGCTCAACGTCTTCGGCGACTTCCAGCCGAAGCTGTCGGACGCTTCGCGCGCCTGCGACGTGCTGTTCCTCGCGAACATCCAGCCGGACCTCCAGCGCGAGGTGCGCGAGCAGTGCCCGGACGCGAAGCTTCGTCGCGCTCGACTCGATGAACCTGTGGATCGACATCGCGCGCGACTCGCTGCTGAAGACGATCGAGCAGGTCGACTGCGTGATGCTCAACGACGCCGAGATCCGCAGCTCACCGGCAAGCCGAACCTCGTGCAGGCGGCGCGCGAGCTGCGCGCGCTCGGCCCGAAGGTCGATCGTCGCCAAGCAGGGCGAGTACGGCGCCGCGCTGCTCACCGAGGAGGGCTTCTTCGGCCTGCCCGCCTTCCCGCTGGAGACCGTGCTCGACCCGACCGGCGCGGGCGACTCGTTCGCCGGCGGCTTCGTCGGCTACATCGCGGCGCACGGCGGCGAGGACCTCTCGCGCGAGACGCTCTGCCGCGCGATGGCGTACGGCACCGCGATCGCCTCCTACAACGTCGAGGAGTTCGGCACCGAGCGCGTCCGGCGCCTCACGCGCGAGGAGATCACCGCGCGCGTCGCCGAGCTGCAGCGGATCACGCACTTCGCCGACACGCCGGTCGAGCTGCGCGCCTGACCGACACGAGGCGTGACAGGCGCCCCGCACAGGGGTAGCATCGGCGGACTATGGAGCTGGGGCTTCGTGTGGCTGATGCTCGCGCTGAAGATCCCGCTGGGGATGCTGCTCTACCTCGTCTGGTGGGCGATCAAGCAGACCCCGGAGGAGGCCGAGCAGCCGAACGGCAGCGGGGGCACGAAGGTGCACCCGCACCGGCCGTTGCCGCGTCATCCCCGCCGTCCGCGCCACCGCGGACCGCACGGCGAGCCGCTGCCGGCGCCGCCGAAGCGGATGCGCACGACGGTCGCCCGCGCGCGCACGTTCGAGCGCTGAGCGCGACCGCAGCTACCCGTCGCGTCGCGGAAATCCGCCGCGAGTGGCAGACTTCGCGCCGATGACGCCGCCCGTCACCTCCGTGCTGTCCGACGGCACGATCACGCGCCTCGTCGAGGAGGGCAAGATCCGCATCGATCCGTGGGATGCGCAGCTCGTCCAGCCGGCGAGCGTCGACCTGCGGCTCGGCGACACGTTCCGCGTCTTCCACAACCACCGCGTCGCGTCGATCGACCTGCGCGAGCCGCCCGGCAACCTCACCGAGGAGGTGAAGATCCCGGACGGCGACCCGTTCGTGATCCACCCCGGCGAGTTCTGCCTCGGCCGCACACTGGAGTGGGTCGAGCTGCCGGACGACATCGTCGCGCGGATCGAGGGCAAGTCCTCGCTCGGGCGCCTCGGGCTGATCGTGCACGCGACCGCCGGCTTCTGCGACCCGGGCTGGAAGGGCACGCTGACGCTGGAGCTGAACAACCTCACGCGCGTCCCGATCAAGCTCTACCCGGGCCTGCTGATCGCCCAGCTGTCCTTCATGACGCTCGACGCGCCGGCGCTGCGACCGTATGGCAGCGAGGCGCTCGGCAGCCACTACCAGGGCCAGCGCGAGGCGACCGAGAGCCGCTACGAAGGCTCGCGCGCCGGCCGGCGCGATCGGATAGGCTCGCCGCGATGCTGACCTTGCTCGCCACGATTGAGCACACGCTCGAAGACTGCCTTCTACGTCGCGGCGGCGTGCTCGCCGGCTGGGCGGTGCTGGTCGGCGTTCATCGGCGTGACGCGCCCGGACTTCCCGAGCAACGATCGCGCAGGACGCGCCGTCATGCTCGTGACGTTCCTGCTGATGGTGGCCGCGATGGCCGCCGCCGTCTCGACCAGCTGAGCGCGCCCCGCGCGAGCCCGCCCACGGTTGACCGGGTGCCCGAACGGGCACGGTTGTCGTCGGCCGTACACAGGCCGGCGCCCCCGATCCGGTACAACAGGGGTGCGAGCACGAGCAGCAGAAGACCGGAGAGAGACATGAGCACGGAGACCGCAGCACAGGACGCGAACGGCGCAGTAGCCCAGGCCGGAAGCAGCCTGTCGATCACCGACAACCGCACCGGACGCCAGTACGAGGTCCCGATCGCGGACGGCACGATCCGCAGCCTCGACCTGCGTCAGATCAAGATCGACGACGAGGACTTCGGGCTGATGACGTACGACCCGGCGTTCATGAACACCGCGTCGTGCCGCTCGTCCGTCACGTTCATCGACGGCGACAAGGGCATCCTCGAGTACCGCGGCTACCCGATCGAGCAGCTCGCGGAGCAGTCCACCTACCTCGAGGTCGCGTACCTGCTGATCCACGGCGAGCTGCCGACGCAGCCGCAGCTCGACGCCTGGACGCACGAGATCACGACGCACACGTTCGTGCACGAGAACGTCAAGGAGTTCATGCAGGGCTTCCGCTACGACGCCCACCCGATGGGGATGCTGCTCGCGTCCGTCGGCGCGCTCTCGACGTTCTACCCCGAGGCTGCGCAGATCAAGGACCCGGTGGCGCGCTACGCGCAGATCATCCGCCTGATCGCGAAGATGCCGACGCTCGCCGCGTTCGCCTACCGGCACAACCGCGGGATGCCGTACGTCTATCCCGACAACGACCTCAGCTATGCCGGCAACTTCCTCGGGATGCTGTTCAAGATCGCCGAGCTGAAGTACCAGCCGGACCCGCGCATCGAGCGCGCGCTCGACGTCCTCTTCATCCTCCACGCCGACCACGAGCAGAACTGCTCGACGAGCGCGGTGCGCAGCGTCGGCTCCTCGCAGGTCGACCCCTACTCGGCGGTCGCGGCGGGCATCGGCGCGCTGTACGGGCCGCTGCACGGCGGCGCGAACGAGCAGGTGCTGCGGATGCTGCACCGGATCGAGCGGGTCGAGAACATCCCCGACTTCATCGAGGGCGTGAAGGCCGGCAACGAGCGCCTGATGGGCTTCGGCCACCGCGTCTACAAGAACTACGACCCGCGCGCGAAGATCATCAAGGGTGCGGCGAACGACGTCTTCGAGGTGACGGGGACGAACCCGCTGCTCGACATCGCGCTCGAGCTGGAGAAGATCGCGCTGCGAGGACGACTACTTCGTCTCGCGCAAGCTCTACCCGAACGTCGACTTCTACTCGGGCCTGATCTACGAGGCGCTCGGGATGCCGGTCGAGATGTTCCCGGTGCTGTTCGCGATCGGCCGCACGATCGGCTGGATCGCGCAGTGGCTGGAGATGATCGAAGACGGCGAGCAGAAGATCGCGCGCCCGCGCCAGATCTACACCGGCGCCCGCCAGCGCGACTTCGTGCCGGTCGGGCTGCGCTCCTAGCGGGCGCTCACCCGCTCGCCTGTCCCGCGGCGCGCTGCAGTGCGTGCCGCCGCCTCGTCACCCGCGGGCGCGAGTAGGATCGCGCCCGCCGATGGCTGCGTCCTATCGCCTCACGATCCGCGACGGGCCGCGCGTCACGCACGCGCGCTTCGCGTCGGTCGACGCGGCGCTCGACGTGCTCGACGCGCGCGTCGCCGAGGTCGCGGCGCGCCCGCCGCGTGAGGCGGTCGACCTGCACGTGCGCCGGATCGAGCCGGTCGCCCAGGTCGTCGCCCGCGCCGAGCTGAGCGGCCCGCAGCGGTTGCTGCCGCGCGTTCGCGCCGGCATCGACGTGCGCGGCGACGGCTCGGCCGAGGCTTGGATCGGCCGCACGAGCCGCGCGGTGGTGGAGCAGGAGGACGGCGAGAGCGCAGTCGCCGCGTTGCGGCGGCTGCTCCTGGACGAGCGGTAGCAGTCCTGCTACCTTGGGCGGCATGGCGACCATCCCCCAAAAAGAGCTGCGCAACCACGTAGCCGAGGTGCTGCGCCGAGCCGAGTCCGGGGAGGAGCTGACGATCACCGTGTCGGGGCGTCCCGTCGCGCAGCTCGGGCCACTGGAGCACGATGCGTGGATTCCGGCCGCGAAGGTCCGCCACATCTGGGACACGGCGACCCCGGTCGGACTCGCCGAGGATCTCGAGCGGCTCGACCTCGGCCTCGTGGACCCGTTCGCGACACAGTGACGCGCGCGATTCTCGACACGTCGGTGCTGATTGCCGACGACGCGCCCGAAGGGCTCGAGGTCGCGATCAGCACCGTGTCGCTCGGCGAGCTGCACTTCGGCCTGCTGCTGGCACGCGATGACGAGGAGCGCGCCCGGCGTGCGACGCGCCTTGCAACGATCGAGTCAGCGTTCTCTCCCCTCCCCGTCGACGCTCGGGTCGCGCGCGAGTGGGGAGCGCTCGCCGCACTCGTCGTGCGGCGTGGAGCGCAGCCGCGCCGCCGGCAAGCCGATCTCCTGATCGCTGCGACCGCACGCGTGCACGGTGCGACACTGCTCACGCACAACGTCGACGATTTCACGCAGATCGCCGACCAGGTGACGGTCGCGCGGCCCGCCGACGTCACCGGCTGAGCCACGCGGCCGGAGCTGTGCGCAACCGCGACGCAGCCGCCGGTGCGCTCAGCCGGCGCCGGTGAGCTGGGCTGCGTAGGGGCCGCGGCCCGTGAGGCAGTGGGCGCCGCAGCGGGCGGCGAGGGCGAGTGCGTCGTCGAGCGGGAGCTTCGCGGCGAGGCCGTAGGTGAGGCCGGCGGCGAACGAGTCGCCGCAGCCGTAGGCGTCGACCGGGTCGCCGGGGAGCGGAGCGGTCGGCCAGCTGCCGTGCGTGCCGTCAGCGCGCTCCCAGCGGCCACCGCGAGCGCCCTCGGTCAGCACGAGCAGCTTGGGCGGCGGGTCGAGCGCGGCGGCGCCGGCGCGCTCCTTCGCGTCGGTCGCGCTGGCGACGAGCACGTCGGGCGCGATGCCGGCCTCGTGCAGCGGCTCGTGCGCGCGGGCGCTGGCGACGAGCACGCGGGCCGTGCGGGCAGCGCGAGCAGCCGCTGCGTCGCCGCCGGTGAAGTAGACGCCGTCGAGCGCGGCGAGCCGCTCCCACGGCAGCTCGTCGTCGCCATGCGGGACGAGTCGCTCGCCGAGCACGGTGATCGTGCGCTCGGCGTGCGCGTCGAGATGCGTGAGCGCTCGGCGCTGCTCGCGCGGGCGCGTCGCCGCGTGCAGCTCGACGCCATGCCGTTCGCGCAGCTCCTGCCCGGCTCGCTCGCCGAGCGCGTCGTCCCCGAGCGCCGTGAGGAACAGCGTCGCGCCAGCGAGCTTGCGCAGCTGCACGGCAGCGACCGCTCCGCCGCCTGCTGCCGCGGCGAAGTGCTCGGACGCGCTGACGATCTCCCCTGCCGCCGGCACGTGGTCGACGACGGCGAAGTCGAGCCACTCGACGTGGCCGACGACGGCGACGCGCGGCACGGCGATCGTGCTCCCGCTCACAGCACGAGCGCCGGGCCGTTGCGGCGCAGCCATGCAGCGTACGTGCGGTAGTCGGGCGAACGCGCCGCGAGCAATGCCCAGAAGCGCGGCGAGTGGTCCATCACCTCGAGGTGGCAGACCTCGTGCCAGACGACGTAGTCGAGCACCGCTTCGGGCGCGAGCAGCAGCCGCCAGTTGAACGACATCGCGCCCTTCGACGAGCAGCTCGCCCAGCGCGTGCGCTGGTTGCGGATCGTCAGGCCGTCGTAGCGCGTGCCGGCGAGCGCGGTGGCGCGATCGAGCCGCGGTGCGATCTCGGCGCGCGCCTGGCGGCGATACCAGCGCTCGAGCGCCGGACGGTGGTCGCCTTCCGGAACGAGCAGCAGCTCGCCACGCCGGTGGACCCGCGTGCGCCCCGGCTCGGGCACGAGCGCGAGCGTCGCGTCGAGGTAGGGAACCGTCGCGCCGCGCGCGGCGACCGCAGCGGCGGTGAGCGCCAGCTCGGCGACGCGCCGCTCGATCCACGGCCGCAGCTCCCGCACCGCAGCCGCAGCCGCACGCTCCGGCGCCCGCCGCGGCAGCACGACCTCGATCCCGTGGGCGGGGTCGACGCGCACGCGCACGCGGCGTGCACGGTCAGAGCGGCGAATGCGGTAGTCGAGCGGCGGGCTCGCGTCGGCCATCGGCCGCAGAGTACGCTGGCGACGCGATGGAGCGCTCGCGCGTGCAGCTTCCCCCGGCCGTGCAGCCGCCGTTCGAGGTGTTCGTCAACGGCGTGCGCCAGCAGGAGGGCGTCGACTACGACGTAGCCGGAAGCGGCAGGGCGCTGCTGTTCCGCGAGCAGCTCGTGCAGACGGGCAAGCTTGGCTTCTGGCGCTGGTTCCTCGGCGCCTGGGGGATCGGCACCTACCGCCGCAACGACACGATCGACGTCCAGTACATGCTCGACGGCCGCCCGATGGTCGCGCACGCGCTGGCGCTCGACAGCACCGCGGCGTAGCAGCCCTAGACACCGATCGATCACATATCCAGATGAACGGAAGACTTGGTACCAATTGGTATCATTTCGGTCAATGATGATGCATAGATACCGATCGGTACCATGATCGTCCGGAACGCTCAGGAGGTCGGCCTGGCAATTCGCGCGCATCGACGTGAGCTGGGATTGAGCCAGAGCGCACTCGCCGACGTGATCGGCGTCAATCGCCGCGTCGTCGGCGAGCTGGAGCGCGGAAAGGCCACCGTTCGCTTGGAGATCGTGCTCGAGACAGCTCGCGCAGTCGGCCTCGACCTCGACCTCCGGCCGCGCGGACGATGAGCGAGCTGATCGTCCAGCTCGCCGGCCGGCGCGCGGGCCGGCTGGTCCGCAAGGACAACGGCAACCTCCAGTTCCGCTACGACGAGGGCTACGACGGGCCGCCGGTGTCGCACGCGATGCCGCTCCAGACGGATGCGTATCCGCACGGGACCTGTCGTGCGGTGTTCGGCGGCCTCTTGCCCGAGGGCGACGGTCGCGAGACGCTCGCGCGTGCGCTCGGCATCTCCCCGGGGAACGACTACGGGCTGCTCGTCGAGATCGGCAGCGACTGCGCCGGGGCGATCACGCTGCTCGATCCGGATCGCCCGATGCCCGTGAAGCCGCGGATGCGCGCGCTGACGCGCGACGACCTCGACGCGATCCTGCACGCCTTGCCACAGCGCCCGCTCGGCGCCGCGCCGGAAGACGGCGTGCGCCTGTCGCTGGCGGGCGCCCAACCGAAGTCGCCGATCATCATCGAGGGTGAGCGGCTCGCGTTGCCGCTGGGTCCGACGCCGACGACGCACATCCTCAAGCCCGAGCCGGCCGCCTTCCCGGGCCTCGTGGACAACGAAGCGTTCTGCATGAAGCTCGCCGATGCGACGAAGCTGCCGACTGCACGGGTCGCAAAAGCCGTCACGGCATCGGGGCTCCCCTACCTCGTCGTCGACCGCTACGACCGCGACCTGAGCAGCGATCCAATCCGGCGACTGCACCAGGAGGACGTCTGCCAGGCGCTGGGGATTCCCTCCGATCGCAAGTACCAGAGCGAGGGCGGACCGGGCGTTCGCGACGTCGTCGAGTTGCTGCGGGACGCGACTGCCGTGCCGGCGCAGGCGTTGCCGCGCCTGTGGGAGGCGCTCGTCTTCAACTGGCTGATCGGGAACTGCGACGCGCACGGCAAGAACTACTCGCTGCTCTACGACACCGGCGCGCCGACGCTCGCGCCACTCTACGACCTCGTCGCCACGACGATGTACGACGACCTGACGACCCGCTTGGCGATGCGCATCGACGGCGCGACCCACATCGCAGATGTGAACCTCGATGCCTGGATGCACCTCGCCGGCGAGGTCGGCATCCGCGAGCAGTTCGCGGTCGACACGACGACGCGACTCGTGCAGCGGGCTCAGGCTGCGGCGAGCGACCTCGTCACGAAGCCCGAGCACGACAACCCGACGGCCCGCGAGATCGCGGCACGGATCGGGTCGATCCGCATCTGATCGAGCCGCTCAGCCAGCGAGCGCGCCGAGCGCCGGCTCGTGGCCCTCGCGCGGCTCCCACGGGCGCTGGAGGCGCAGGGCGGAGAGGATCGCGCGCGTCGCAGGGGAGCGATTGAGCGTGTAGAAGTGGATGCCGGGTGCGCCGCGGGCGAGCAGCTCGGCGCATTGGAGCGTCGCGTAAGAGACGCCGAGGTCGGCGACCGCGTCGGGATCGTCGCGGCGCTGGTCGAGCGCCGCGAGCAGCGGCTCGGGGATGCTCGCACCGCACATCGAGGTGAAGCGCTTGATCTGCTCGGCGTTCGTGATCGGCATGATCCCCGGCACGATCGGCACCTCGATGCCGGCACCGCGCGCCTGCTCGACGAAGCGGAAGTACGCGTCGTTGTCGAAGAACAGCTGCGTGATCAGCACGCGCACGCCGGCGGCGACCTTCTCGCGCAGGTGCGCGAGATCGCTGTCGAGATCGGCCGCCTCCGGATGGATCTCCGGATAGCAGGCGCCCACGAGGCAGAAGTCGTAGTCCGCGGCGGCGAGCTGCGTCAGCTCGGTCGCATAGGAGAGGCCGCCCTGGGTCGCGACGAACGTGTCCTGCCCCTGCGGCGGGTCGCCGCGCAGCGTCAGGACGTTCTCGATTCCCGCGTCGCGCATCTGACGCAGCGCAGCATGGAGGTCGTCGGTCGTCGCGCCGACGCAGGTGAAGTGCGCCATCGCCTCGAGCCCGTGCGTCTCACGGATCCGCGAGACGATCCCGATCGTCTTCTCGCGCGTCGATCCACCCGCGCCCCAGGTGACGGACACGAACGAGGGCTCGAGCGGGCGCAGCGCTTCGAGCGCGTCGAACAGGTTGCGCTCGCCCTCGTCGGTCTTGGGCGGGAAGAACTCGAACGAGAAGACCGGATCCCCGCCCGCCGCGATGATCTCGTCGATCCGCATGGAGACCGAGTTTAGACGGAGACCCAGCGCTCCGGGTCACCTGGCTCACGCCTGGCGGCGCCGATCCGCTCGAGATGCCCGAGATAGCAGAGCGTCTCGGTCAGCAGCCAGGCGGCCGCATGGACCGCGTCCGGCCCGTGCACGTGCGGCACGACCTCGTAGGCGGTCAGCGGCTCGTGCTCGATCGCGACGGCGGTCGCCGCCACGCGCTGCGCGACGAGCTCGCGGTTCGCTTCGATGTGCGCCTGCACGTCGGTGAACGGCCGCGCGTGGCCGGCGAGGCAGAGGCGCGGCGAGGGGTCGAGCGCCTCGATCGCGTCGAGCGAGCGCAGGAACTCGCCGACCGGGTCGGGTGTCCAGCCGTAGTCGTAGAACAGCGAGATGCGCCCGAGCAGATGGTCGCCGGAGATCAGGATGCGGCGCTCCGGCTGGTAGAGGCAGACGTGCGAAGGCGCGTGGCCGGGTGTCTCGACGACGTTCCAGCTGCCGAGGTCGGTCGCGATCTCGATCCCCGGCAGCAGCGCGAGGTCGGGGTCGACGACCCGCGCGATCCCCGGCACCTGCTCCTTCGCGACCTCCGCGTAGCGGCGCAGCACGAACTCCGGCACGCCGCTCTGACGCCCGACCTCCAGGCGCCGCTGCAGCGCGTGCTCGGGCTCGTCGAGCCGCTGCGTCGCATGCTGGTGGTTCGGGTGCATCCACAGCTCACACCCGGCACGGTCGACGATCGGGCCGGCCTGGCCGTAGTGGTCGGAGTGCGCGTGCGTGCAGACGACGAGCCGCACGTCCTCGACCTTCAGCCCGACCATCGCCATCGCGCGCTCCAGCTGGGCGAACGAACCGGGTTCGTGCATCCCCGTGTCGACGAGCACGATCCCGCCCTCGGAGGCGATCGCCCACGCGTTGCAATGCGGAACACCCGGCCAGGGGAGCGGCAGGCGCAGGCGCCACAGCCCTCCCAGCACGCGCTCCCCGCGGCCCAGCTCCCGCTTTCGACCCGGTTCGGACATGGAATGACGACCATAGTCGCAGCAGCGGCGTAGGCTGATGCTGTCGAGCATCTGAGGAGGGAGCAGCGCCGTGTCACCAGCCGCACAGTCGAAGGGATCCGCAGCCGACGTCGATGCGACCGAGACGGTCGCGCGGCACTACTTCGCCGCGCTCGCCGAGCGCGATCCCGCGGCGATGGCCGCTTGTTGGCGTCCTGGCGGCGTGGACCGTCTGCACGGCCAAGCGGACCTCGTCGCGCCGGACGGCGTGCGCGAATGGTTCACCGAGTTGTTTGCTGCCGTGCCCGACGCGACCACCGAGGTGCTGGAGACGACGACCGAGGGCGACCGCTGCGCGGTGCGCTGGCGACTCACCGGCACGTTCGCGGGACCGGGCGCCTGGCAGGGATTCGAGCCGACCGGCGGCCGGCTGGAGCTGGAGGGCTGCGACGTCGTGCAGGTCGCCGACGGATTGATCGCCGGCAACGAGGCGTACGTCGACGGGATGACGATCGCCCGGCAGATCGGCGCCGTGCCGCCGCGCGACTCGGGCGCCGAGCGCGGGCTGACCGCGTTGACGAACGCGCGCACGCGCTTCGTGCGGCGCTTCGCGGCTGGCGACGCCGAACCGATCGCCGACGGCGTGTGGGTCGTGCGCGGTGGCTTCCCACGCAAGGTGATGAACGTTTACCTGCTCCGGGACGGCGATGGCGTCTGTCTGTTCGACGCGGGCATCCGCACGATGACGCCGGCGCTTGCGGCGATCGGCGCACGAATGGGCGGGATCACGCGCGTCGTGCTCGGCCACGGCCACGCCGACCATCGCGGTGCGGCGCCGGGACTGGGCGCCCCGGTCTACTGCCACCCCGCCGAGGTCGCCGACGCGGAGGGCGACGGCGGTGCGCACTACTTCGACCTGAGCGCACTCGACCGTCACGGCAAGCTGTTGCTCTCGCGCATGCTGCCGATCTGGGACGGCGGGCCGGTGTCGATCACCGGCACCGTGCAGGAGGGAGACGACGTGTGCGGCTTCCGCGTGGTTGACCTGCCGGGCCACGCGCCGGGACTGATCGGGCTGTGGCGCGAGTCCGACCGGCTCGCGCTCGTCAGCGACTGCTTCTACACGCTCGACCCGCAGACGGGGACGCCGGGCGCGCCGCGCGTGCCGCACCGCGCGTTCAACGCCGACACCGAGCAGGCGCGCGCCTCGATGCGCAAGCTCGCCGCTTTGGCGCCCGCTACCGCCTGGTGCGGCCACGCGGAGCCGTTGCGGGGCGATGTCGCGGCGCAGCTGGAGCGGGCTGCGGCCACGACCTAGCGGCGCTCGCTGACGCGGCGCGGCAGACTGTGCGTGCATGGGTCGCCGCAGCCGACAGCGCGAGAAGCTGACCGCGCCTAGCTCCGACTACGCGGATGCGGACGGCAACGTGCTGACGTTGCGCGGTGCGTTGACGCCGGCGACGCGGCGCGAGTATGTGACGGTGCGGGGAGGGTCGCCGTTGTCGCAGGAGGACGCGTGGCAGCGGGCTGTCGAGTTCCTGTTTGAGCGGCTTGCCGTCCGCTGGGTGATCGCGGGCGTGCCGGTCGAGCGCCAGAAGGAGCTGCTCGCGCGCTTTCGCGTCGCCTCGCAGGCGGAGCGGGCGTGGATTCGCGAGGCGCTGCGGTCGCATCTGGCTGAGTGGTTCCCGGACGTGGAGGCTCCATGAGCGGCGACCCGCACGCCGCGCCTCCCGCCGCGAGCGCCGAGCCGGCCCTCGCCGGCCCAGACCCGGACGCGTTCGCCGCGCTGCTGTGCGACTACTGCCTGGAGGTGCAGCCCGGCCAGCAGGTGCTCGTGCGCTCGACCACGCTTGCCGCGCCGCTGCTGCGCGCACTGCATCGGGCACTGCTGGCGCGTGAGGCGTGGCCGCTGTTGCGAGTGGCGCTGCCTGGAATCGAGGCGGACTTCTACGAGCATGCGCACGACTTGCAACTCGACGGCTTCGCGCCGGCCGAGCGCGCGGAGGTGGTGAGCGCCGACGCGTTCCTTGCGATCCAGGCGCCGGAGAACACGCGCGCGCTGGCGGACGTCGACCCTGCACGGATGGCGCGTGCCGCCCGAGCACGCGCCGAGCTTGGCGAGCTGCGTGTCTCGAAGCGCTGGTGTGCGTCGTTGTGGCCCACGGTCGCGGGTGCGCAGCAGGCGGGGATGAGCTCCGAGCGCTTCGCCGCGTTCGTGCGCGGCGCGCTGTTCCTCGACCGTGAAGATCCGGCGGCTGCGTGGCGCTCGCTCGGCGCGTTCCAGGCCGAGCTGATCTCCCGCCTTGCCGGCACGCGGGAGCTGCGGATCGAGGCCGACGGGACCGACTTGACGCTGCGGGTCGGTGGCCGCACGTGGACGAACTCCGACGGCAAGCGCAACATGCCGAGCGGTGAGGTCTTCACCGGCCCGCACGAGACGTCCGCGAACGGAACGATCCGCTTCACCGTGCCGTCGAGCCCTGCCGGCGTACTCGTGGAGGACGTCGAGCTGACCTTCCGCGACGGTGAGGTTGTCAAGGCGCGAGCCGCACGCGGCCAGAAGCACTTGGAGCAGGTGCTCGCAACCGACGCCGGCGCCCGCCGCCTCGGCGAGATCGGCATCGGCACGAACCGCGGAATCGACCGTCCGATCGGCGCGATCCTGTTCGACGAGAAGATCGGCGGCACCGTCCACCTCGCGCTCGGGCGTTCCTACGCCGAGACCGGCGGCGTGAACGAGAGCGCAGTCCACTGGGACCTCATCTGCGACCTGCGCTCCGGTGGGCGGTTGAGTGCCGATGGCGAGGTGGTGCAGGAGGGCGGTGCCTTCGTCGGGTGATCGCAGGGCGACCGCCCCTCCGCCGTTGCGTCATGCCACTAGCGTCATGGTTATCCCAGTCGAGCTTCCTAGGACGGTGGGTGTAGCGCTCTTGCCCGAGAGCACCTCTTCGGGACAAAGACCACCGCTGAGCGATCTTATTCTGCCACTCACGAGGACGGTAGTCAGCAGGCCTCCGGCGTCACGACGCCATCTGAGATTGACCGGTTCGACCGTGGAGCTCCTATATAGGCAGGAGATATCCGTACCGAAAAAGTTGACAAGGTCTAGTAGGGAGACGCCGATAACCGTTGTGTTAAACGCGCTTATGCTCGGTAGAGCGCCCTCAAAGGAGGCGTAGCGTATGTGCCACGGAAGCGTTTCTGTTAGGAATCTCGAAAAGCCGCCGCTGCATCTCGATTTATCGATTGTCGCTCTGGTGACGTAGCCGATTAGCGATTCAACCACTTTGACGATCGTTCTTGAATGGAGAGTTCCTTCGAGCGTGACCGGGCATCTCATCGTACCGATGCCGGTCGCCGTCTTTTCGAAGTCCGTCCAAACAACTCTTATCGTATTGCTACTGAGCGCAAGTCTGGTGGCGGAGGCCGAGCTGACGCCAGCGCCAAGTGCGACAATCGCAACCAGGCAGCACAACGAGATCCTCACGTATCGTGGCATGATCTGAACCCCTCGACGTAGTTGAGTACATGCCGACGCGCGAGCCCATGAACACCCCGCCCCGCGGCCGGCATTGCCGGTGCGCGCACTAGAAATCATAAAGGAAATAGTAAAACGCGGCTATCCGCAGTTGCAGGCGCCGCGCGCCGACATTTCGACGCGTGCAAGCGATGACTGACGCGCAGTGCCACATCCGCGTCCGATTTCCACTAGTCGCCGACCGCCCGAGGCGGCATCATGGTCGCCATGGTTGAGGAATTCGAGCAGTGCTATCGGGCGGTACGGAGCCGGGACGCGCGCTTCGACGGCTGGTTCGTGACCGCCGTCACGTCGACCGGGATCTACTGCCGGCCGAGCTGCCCGGCGGTGACGCCGAAGCGGACGAACGTGCGCTTTCTGCGCAGCGCCGCGGCAGCACAGCGGGCCGGCTTTCGCGCCTGCAAGCGCTGCCGGCCGGATGCCTCCCCGGGCTCGCCCGAGTGGAACGTGCGGGCCGACGTGGTCGGCCGCGCGATGCGGCTGATCGCGGACGGCAGCGTCGACCGCGACGGCGTCGCCGGGCTCGCCCGGCGCCTCGGCTACAGCGAGCGCCACCTCAACCGCCAGCTCGTCGCCGAGCTCGGTGCCGGCCCGCTCGCGCTCGCCCGCGCCCAGCGTGCGCAGACGGCGCGAATCCTGATCGAGACGACCGCACTGCCGTTCACCGACATCGCCTTCGCCGCCGGCTTCCCGAGCATTCGCCAGTTCAACGAGACGGTCCGCGAGGTCTTTGCGACGACGCCGACGGAGCTGCGGCGCGGCGCGGCGGTGCGCAACGGACACGCGCGCGCGATCGGCACGAATGGGCGGCGCGGCAGTGAACAGAGCGCGAACGGCTCTGCACGCGCGCCAGCCGGCGGCACGAGCCTGACGCTGCGGCTGCGCTATCGCGCGCCGTTCGACAGCGCCGGCTTGCTCGCATTCCTCGGCACGCGCGCGGTACCGGGCGTCGAGGAGCAAGTGGACGGCGCGTACCGCCGGATCCTGCGGCTCCCCCATGGCCCCGGCGTCGTCGCGCTCTCGCCCGCGGACGACCACATCCGCTGCGAGCTGCAGCTCGCCGACCTGCGCGACCTCGGCGCCGCCGTGCAGCGCTGCCGGCGGCTGCTCGACCTCGACGCCGATCCGGTCGCGATCGCCGAAGCGCTCGGCGGAGATCCGCTGCTCGGGCCGTTCGTGCGGCGCGCACCCGGCCGCCGCGTGCCCGGCGCAGTCGACGGCGACGAGCTGGCGGTGCGCGCGGTGCTCGGCCAGCAGGTCTCGGTCGCCGGGGCGCGCACGCTTGCCGGCCGGATCGCTGCGACGCTGGGCGAGCCGCTGCCCACGCCGGACCGCACGCTCGCGCACGCGTTCCCGACCGCCGCAGCGATCGCTGCGGCCGACCCGGCGACGCTCGGGCTGACGAAGAGCCGTGCTCGCGCGCTCGTCGACCTCTGCCGCGCGCTCGCATGCGGCGACGTGAGCCTCGACCCCGGCGCCGACCGCCAGGACACGCGCACGAAGCTGCTCGCGCTGCGCGGCATCGGCCCTTGGACTGCCGAGTACATCGCGATGCGCGCGCTCGGCGACCCCGACGCCTTTCCCGCGACCGACCTCGGCATCCACCACGCGATCGCACGCGCCGGCCACCCGACCGACCTCAAAGCCATAACCGCCCAGGCCGAGCGCTGGCGCCCCTGGCGCGCCTATGCCGTCCAACACCTGTGGGCAAGCCTGAACGAAGGAGACGCCTGATGTACACGACAACGATCCCCACCCCACCCGGACCGTTCACGATCGTCGCCACCGACGACGCGGTGCTCGCGAGCGGCTGGACCGACGCGGCCGGCAACCTGCTGCCGCTGATCGGTCCGAGCCTTCGTCCGACGAGCGTCACGAAGAAGCGCGACCTCGGCGCCTTCAGCGCCGCCGTCCGCGACTACGTGGCCGGCGACCTCGCGGCGATCGACACGGTTCCGATCGCGCAGGAGGCGAGTCCGTTCCTCGAACGTGCCTGGGCCGAGCTGCGGACGATCCCGGCAGGCGCGCCGGAGACCTACATGCAGCTCGCCGCCCGCTGCGAGCGACCAGCCGCCGTGCGCGCCGCCGGCACCGCCTGTGGGCGCAACCCGACAGCGCTGTTCGTCCCCTGCCATCGGATCCTGCGCACCGGCGGCGGGCTCGGCGGCTTCGCCTACGGCCTCGACGTCAAGCGCTGGCTGCTCGACCACGAGTCGGGCGCGCTGTCGCTGGAGCGTCAGCCGGACGCCGCCTTGAGCGCGGCCGGCGCCTGACCGGACGCGTGGCGCTCGTCGACGAGATCCGGGACGGGTGTGCGTGGGTCGCGGAGCGTGCGACCCACGTGACCGTCGACGAGGCCGCGATCCCCGCATACGCGGCGGCGCTGCCGGCGGCCGAGGAGCTGCCGGGGCTCGATCCCGCAGTCCACGTGGTCGACGGCCCGGCAGAGCTGCGGGCCGCGTTCTTCCTGACGCTCGACGCGATCAACTTCGGCTCGGGCTGGTTCCCGACGCTGCGCAAGCGAGAAGGACGCTCGGGCTACTTCACGATCGCCCTTGGGCTGCGCGAGCGCTTCGACGCACACGGGCCGTGGAGTGCGGAGGAGCTGCGCAGGATCGACGCACGGACGATCGCAGCGGTCCTCCGGCAGGATCCGCAGCACGAGCTGATTGCGCTCTTCGCCCGCTCGCTGAGCGACCTCGGCGCGCACGTCGCGGACGAGCACGGCGGGCGCTTCCTCGGCGTCGTGGAGGCGGCGCACATCGGCGGCGCGGCAGCCGCGAGCGGTGAGGCGGCGGCCCGGAGCGACGGCGTCGCAACCGGAGGCGCCAGGGCCGAGGCGACGCGGACGATCTCCGCCATCGCGCTCGTCGAACGACTCGCCGCGTGGGACTGCTTCGCCGACTCCTCTCCGTATGACGGCCGCACGATCCCGTTCTTCAAGCGCGCGCAACTCGCCGCGGCCGACCTCCACCTCGCCGGCGTCGCGGACTTCACGGACCTCCACCGCCTCACGCTGTTCGCCGACAACCTGATCCCGCACGTGCTGCGACTCGACGGGATCCTCCGCTTCGACCCCGCGCTCGCGGCGCGGATCGAGCGCGAGGAGCTCATCAAGCACGACTCGCCGGAGGAGGTCGAGATGCGCGCCGGGGCTGTGCATGTAGCCGAGCTGATCTGCGGTGAGCGCCGCGACCTCACGCCCCAGCAGGTCGACCAGCTGCTGTGGACGCGAGGCGGCGACGCGCGCTGCAAGGCGGTCCCGCGCCCGCGCGCGCGCACGACCGCGTACTAGGCTCCCGCCGGTGCGCGTCGTCACCTGGAACGTCAACTCGCTGAACGTGCGGCTGCCGCGCGTGCTCGAGTTCCTCGCCGAGCACGCGCCGGACGTCGTCTGCCTGCAGGAGACGAAGTGCGCGCCGGATGCCTTCCCGCACGAAGCGCTGGCCGCCGCTGGGTATCGCGCGGTCGACCACAGCGGCGGGCGCTGGGCGGGCGTTGCGCTGCTCGCGCACAACGGCCTCGCGCTCGCGGATCCAGTGTGCGAGCTGCCGGGCAACCCGCTGCCGGAGGAAGCGCGCTGGATCGAGGCGACCGTGGGCGACGGCGGGCTGCGCTTCATCAGCACGTACGTGCCGAACGGACGGGAGGTCGACAGCGAGTGGTACGACGCGAAGCTCACGTTCCTTGCGGCTGCAGCGGAGCGCGTCACGGTGCTGAGCGACGCCGGAGCGCAGCTCGTGCTCGCGGGCGACATGAACGTCGCCCTCACCGACCTCGACGTCTACGACCCCGCCGCCTTCCTCGGCTCGACGCACGTCACCGAGGCGGAGCGCGCCGCGCTGAGCGCGCTCCAAGGCGCCGGCCTCCGCGACGCCTTCCGCCAGCTCCACCCCGACGAGCCCGGCTTCACCTGGTGGGACTACCGCGCCGGCCACTTCCACAAAGGTCTTGGCCTGCGGATCGACCTTGCACTGCTCAGCCCGTCGCTCGCCGAGCGCGTCACGCGCTGCGGGATCGAGCGTCCGTATCGCAAGGGCACGAAGCCCTCCGACCACGCGCCACTCGTGGTCGAGTGGGAGGACTGACGGAGAGCGCTACGTGACGCTCGATAGCTCCGCTCGAAGCGTGCATTGGGGAGCGAACGCTCGCCGAACGGCGTCTATCGAGGGGGCGAGGAGCGGGGCTGTCGCTCCGCAGAATCTGCGCACTCCACGGTTCGCGCTGCACGATAGACCAGGGCGCGATCGAGGAGCGCACCTCTGTGGGTCTCACAGACCCACAACCCTGCACTCCTCTGGCGACCACGCGGACTGTGGCGCTGAACCGGTGCAAAGTCGACACGAACGAGCGGAGCGAAGAGCGCTACCGAGTGGCGCGAACCGCGGCGCCGAAGCGCACCATCATCCACGTGCCGTCGCGCTCTTCGCCCGACACGTCGCGACCGCACGACTCCGCGAGGCGCAGCACCATCTCGGCGTTCGAGATGTGGACCAGCTGATTGACGTCCCGCTCGGGATCGGCCTGCAGCTGCTCCCACAGGCGACCGAGCTCGAAGCCGCGGACGAACTCCGGCTCGTCCGTGTCGAAGGCAAGTGCGAGAGCAAAGGCCATCTCACTCACCCCGGCGCACGCTACGTGGCGCGCAATGCCCGCGTTGCCGAGCTATCGACCCCGAGCGTCTCGTCCGCCACCGAACCTGTGAACACCACACCGTAGATCTCATGAGCAGCCTCCAAGCTCACCCAGCCTTCGAGCACGTCCCTGAGCACGCGCTCCGGTTCACGCTCGCGCGGGTTGCCGTAGCCGCCACCGCCGGCTTCGAAGCCGCGGATGAACTCGCCAGGCGCGAGCGTCGTGTCGCCGATCGGCGCGAGCGGCGTGAAGCTGCCGTCGGCCTCGATCCGTGACGCGGACGCAGCCGCGCCGGGAAGGCCGCCCAACACGCCCGCAGGGGCGTGCTCGGCGAAGTCGGCGAAGTAGAAAACTTGCATCGGCGCCGTCGTCGGGCCGTAGATCAGCTCGCTCGCCGGCGCGCCGCGGAAACGCCCGGCGCCACCGCTGTCGGGCAGCAGCCGCAGGCACTGGAAGCGCAGCGGGTACTTGCGCTCGAGCACCTCGATCGAGTCGATGTAGATCGTCTTCGCGCAGTCCGGCATCGCGTACGTGATCCAGCCGTCGCACATCGGCCCGCCGGGACCGCCGTTGTTGCCGAGCACGAGCTCGTTGACGAACTCGTCGCCGCTGCGGCGATCCTCGCCGGAGACGACCGCGTAGCCGACGCCGACCGCACCGGCGCCCTCGGCCAGCCCATGGCCTTCGCCGATCTTCGTGAAGCCGACCTGGATCGCGTTGATGACGCGGTTGAGGATGTTCGTCGTCGACATCGAGGCGGAGTGCGGGAACCTCAGCCCACCGGCGATCGAGCCCTCGCGCATGAGGATGTCGATGCGGCGGAAGCTGCCTGCGTTGTGCGGCACGTCTGCGGGCAGGCAGTTGACGACGCCGATGATCGCGCCGGCGCGCGTGCAGCTCTCCGACAGGTTGATGCCGGCATCGACGCAGTCGACGTTGTCGCGCAGGTCGACCGTGATGCGGCCCTCGTCGGGGCGCACGTCGATCGCGACTGTCACCGGGACGCCCTCGGGCAGTCCGGGCATCGCGTCGTGGACGCCGCCGGCGGTCAAATGACACGCGGGCAGCTCGGCGATCGCCTGCTCCATGCGGCGCTCGGAGTAGTCGAGCCACCACGACACGAACGACTTGAGCGTCTCGGCGCTGTACTGCTCGATCAGCTCGCCGACGCGGCGCTCGCCGATGCGGACGGCGCCGAGCGACGCGAGGTAGTCGCCGTACCAGACCTCCGGCACGCGGATGCGCGCGCGGCACATGCGGATGATGTCCTCGACGCTCTCGTAGTTGCGTTGGACGCGCACGCACGGGAAGACGAGCCCACCCTCCTCGTAGACGTCCCGCGAGTAGGGCATGTACGTGCTCGGCGCGGAGTTGCCGCAGTCGGCCTGGTGGGCCTTCGCGGCGACCGTGAAGAGGTGCTCGTCGCCGGCGAAGACGGGCACGAGCAGCGTGTGGTCGGCCGTGTGCGTGTTGCCGAGGTACGGATCGTTGTGCAGGAACGCGTCGCCCGGCGCGAGGTCGTCGTGCAGCTTGCGCATCGAGGCGATCTGCAGGCCGGCGCCGAGCACGTGCGCCTGCAGCCCCTCGGCTGCAGCGAGCAGCTCGTCGTTCTGCGCGACGATGCAGCAGGAGAAGTCGCGTGCCATGTTCAGCACCGAGGAGCGGCCGGTGCGGAAGAGCGTGTTCATCATCTCGCGCACGATCGACTCGAAGCGGTTCGCGAGCACCGCAGCGAGCACCGGGTCCATCTCGGCAGCCTGGCCTTGCTGATCGGCGGCGACAGCGGTCATGGCACCTCGATCAGGTAGTTGCCGGAAGCGGTCACGTGCAACACGCAGTCGGGCGGGACGACGATCGTCGTCGTCGGCTCGACGAGCAACGCGGGGCCGGGCACCTTCGAGCCCGCCGGCAGTGAGCCGCCGGTGTGGACGGGCGCGTCGACCGCTCCCTGCGACTCGATGTGGATCGAGCGCGTCGTGGGGCCTGCGTGGTTCGTGTCCGTCACCGGGACCGCGTCCGCGGCCGGCTTGTGCGGCTCGGCGATCAAGCGCGCGGAGCCGTGCACGACCTCGATCCGCTGACCTGGCTCAGAGACGGCGAAGATCCGCTCGTGAGCCGCGTGGAAGCGGTCGACCAGGACGTGCTCCAGCGTTGCAAGATCGTCCAGCTCTGCACGCTCGACGTCGATGTCGAGCGTCCAGACCTGATGGGCGTAGCGCGCCTCGACCGAGCGCACGACACGCGTCTCGGTCACGCCGTCGGCGCGCCAGTCCGGCGGCGACGCCAGCAAGCTCGTCCTCGACTGCGGCGAAGGCGTCGACGACGGCGGAGGAATCCCACGTGCCGCTGCCGGTCGTGATGCTGCGGCCGGCCTCGACGACGATGTCGGAGTGCTGGCCGCCGAAGGCGCTCAACGCGCCGGCGGTGCGCGGCACGAGCACGCGC
This sequence comes from uncultured Actinomycetes bacterium, assembly GCA_963715695.1. Taxonomy (GTDB): domain Bacteria; phylum Actinomycetota; class Thermoleophilia; order Solirubrobacterales; family Solirubrobacteraceae; genus Conexibacter. Next base: position 1,205,054 of record OY970266.1, read on the forward strand.
TTGCAGCCGAGCGCGCGGGCGATCTCGGCGACGCCGAGGCCAGCCGCGCCGCCACCGGCGACGATCCCCGCGCGGCGCGGGTCGATCCCCTGGTTGACGGTCAGCTCCTTGATCGCCGAGACCATGTGCTCGTTCGCGACGGTCATGATCGCGGAGGCAGCCCGTTCGACGGTCACGGCCATCGCGTCGGCGACGGTCGCGACCGCGCGGCGCGCCGCCTCGACGTCGAGCGCCATCGTGCCGCCGAGGAAGCGGTCGGGGTCGATCCAGCCGAGCGCGACCGCGGCGTCGGTGACGGTCGGGAGCTCGCCGCCGTTGCCGTAGCACGCCGGGCCGGGCGTGGAGCCCGCGCTCTGCGGGCCGACGCGCAGCAGTCCGCCCGGGTCGAGCCAGGCGATCGAGCCGCCGCCGGCGCCGATCGAGCGCACGTCGACGGAGGAGAGGCCGGTCAGGTGGCCGGCGAACGGCTCGCCGAGCCACGTCTCGCGCGTGAAGACGACGTGGTCGCCGCGGATCAGGCTGACGTCGAAGCTCGTGCCGCCGGTGTCGCAGACGATCACCTCGTCGCGCTCCAGCTCCGGCGAGACGATGCGCGCCGGCGACCGGCGCGAGCGACGGGCCGGACTTTGCCGCGTAGACGGGACGCTCGATCAGGCCGGCCATCGGCAGCACCCCACCGATCGAGGTGGCGGCGACCAGCTCGCCGGCGAAGCCGGCCGCGCGCAGGTCCTGCTCGACGTCGTGGAGATGGCGCTGCATCAGTGGCTTCAGCGACGCGTCGATCGCCGTGCACGAGGCGCGGCGGTACTCGCGCACGATCGGGTTGAGGCGGTGCGAGAGCGTGTACGGGATGCCAGGCAGCTCCTCCTCGATCAACTCGCCGAGGCGCTGCTCGTGCGCTGCGTTCGCGGTGCACCACAGCAGGCAGACGGCGACGGCCTCGATCTCGATCGCGGCGAGCTGACGCAACACGGCGCAGGCCTGCTGCTCGTCCAACGCCAGGACGACGTCGCCTTCGGCGCCGATCCGTTCGGTGATCTCGAACGTGAGGCGCTTGGGGATGTACGGCTCCGGATAGGGACGGTTGAAGTCGTAGGGGTGCATCGAGCCGCCCTCGCGCCGCACGAGGATGTCCGGGAAGCCGCGCGTGCAGAGGAGTGCGGTCTTCGCCGTGGTGCCGGTGAGGATCGCGTTCGTCGCCTGCGTCGTCGAGTAGACGAACAGCTCGCCGCGGTGCAGCAGCTCCTGCGCGTTCGTGCCGAGCCGCTCGGCGGCGACGCCGATGCCGGTCAGCAGGCCCTCGCCGAGGCGGCCGTAGGTCGTCAGCGACTTGCCGATCGCGAGCCGGCCGTTCGCGTCGCTGACAACGACGTCGGTGAACGTCCCGCCGACGTCACAGGTCAACTTGACCGCGCACGGGGTCGCAGCCTCGCTCATTCCAGGCCCTCCTTGATGGCATCGATGCTCGCGGGATCCTCGAGCGAGGAGAGGTCACCAGGATCCTTCCCCAGCACCGTCGACCGGATCACGCGGCGCAGGATCTTACCTGTGCGTGTCCGTGGGAGGTCACTGACGAAGACGATGCGCTCCGGCCGGAACGGCTTGCCGACGCGCGCGCCGACGGCCTCGGAGAGCGCTGCGGGATCGGGCGGCTCGCCCGCAGCGGCGACGACGAAGGCCCAGATGCCCTCGCCCTTCAGCGCGTGCGGGACGCCGACCGCTGCTGCATCGGCGACGAGGCCGGTGTCGACGAGCGCGCCCTCGACCTCGGACGGGCCGATCCGCTGACCGGCGATGTTCAGCGTGTCGTCGGAGCGGCCGTGCAGGAACCACTGCCCGTCATCGCTCACGTGAGCCCAGTCACCGTGAGCCCAGACGCCGTCCCAGCGCGACCAGTACGTCTCGATGAAGCGCTCGCGGTCGTTCCAGAGCCCGCGCGTCATGCCCGGCCAGGGGGCGCGGACAGCCAGCTCGCCGACGACGCCGGGCGCCACCTCGTTGCCGTCGTCGTCGAGCACGACGCAATCCATCCCGAGCGCCGGACCGCCGAGCGAGCAGCTCGACAGCGCCTGCGTCGGCAGCGGCGCGAGCAGCGCGCCGCAGATCTCGGTCCCGCCGGAGATGTTGATGATCGGCAGGCGGTCGCCACCGACCTCGGCCGACAGCCACTTGTAGGCCTCGGGGTTCATCGGCTCCCCGGTCGCACCGAGCACGCGCAGGTTCTTCAGCAGCTCAGCCGGCGGCGCGACGCCTTTCGCCATCAACGCGCGCACGAGGCTCGGACTGACGCCGAGCGCGGTCACGCCCTCGCGCTCGACGAGCTGCCAGAGACGGTCCGGCGTCGGGCTGGTCGCGGCGCCCTCGCAGAGGCACAGGCGCGCGCCGGTCGTGCCAGCCGCGACGATCGACCAGGTGCCCATGATCCAGCCGAGGTCGGTGATCCAGCAGAGCGTGTCCTCGGGCTTGAGGTCGAGGTGGTACGCCGCGTCGCGGCCGACCATCGTGGCGATGCCCGCATGCGTGAGCACGGCGCCCTTCGGCTTGCCGGTGCTGCCGCTCGTGTAGATCAGCAGCAGGGGGTGGTCGGGTGGGAGCGAGGCGCCTGCGAGGGGGGACTCGCTGGGCACGACCGCCTCGTCCCACCCGACGTCGCGCCCGGGGGACCAGGGAACTTCGGGCGCGCCGGGAGCGCGGCGCACGACGAGCATGTGCTCGATCGTGCCTGCCTGCGCCGCCGCTTGGTCTGCGATCCGCTTCATGCACACGGCGCGTCCGGCACGCTGCGCGCAATCCGCGGTCACGAGGAAACGAACGCCGCCGTCGACCAGCCGCGTCGCGACCGCCTCGGCGGCGAAGCCGGAGAAGATCGGCACGGCGATCGCGCCGAGCTTCGCGCACGCGTAGAACGCGATCACGGCTTCGGGGGCAAGTGGAAGGAACAGGCCGACGCGGTCCAGCGTCTCGACACCAAGGGCGCGCAGCGCCCTCGCGGCCGCGTCGACCTGTATCCGGAGCTCGCCGCGAGTCAGCTCGCGACGTTGGCCCGACTCCGCCTCCCACAGCAGCGCGACGCCTCGGGGGTCTGCGTCGGCCTGCCGATCGACGCACGTCGTCGCGAGGTTGAGCGTGCCGCCGGCGAACCAGTTCGTGTCGGCAGGGTGCTCGGTGAGCTCGCGGACGTGCTCGTACGGTGTGTCGAAGACGATGCCCAGGTCGCGCACGACCGCGTCCCAGAACCATTCGGGATCGAGCGCGCGACGGCGCAGGTCCTCGACGCCGGTGGCGCCGGCGCTGGCCGCCAGGCGCGTGACGTTGGCGGCGGCGGCGCGCTCGGCGTCCGGTCGCCAGATGATCGTCTCGGCCGCGGAACCGACAGTGGTGTCCGCGAGCGAGGTCATGGGCTTGGGACGAACGCGACGGCGTCGATCTCGATCGCGGCGCCGAGCAGGAGCCCGGCCACCTGCACCGCAGCGCTGGCCGGCAGGTGCTCGCCGAAGCGCTCGGCGCGCACGCGGCTGAAGTCCGCGTAGTCCTCGAGTCCGGTGAGGTAGACGGTGATGCGCACGATGTCGGACAGCTCACCGCCCGCGCGCCGGACGATCCGCTCGAGGTGGTCGATCGTGCGGTGGGTCTGCTGGGCCATGTCGCCCTCGACCTTGCCGTCGTCGTCCATCCCGACCTGTCCGGCGATCTGGATCCAGCGGCCCGGTCCCTCGACGGCGACCGCCTCGCTGAAGCTTGCGAACGACGAGGGATAGCGTTCGATCTGGCTCATGTCGCCTCCAGCGAGTCGAGCTCCTCGGCCAGGTCGGCGAGCGCCCCACCCAGGCCTGCCGCCGCCTCGTCCGCCAGCGCGGCGTCGAGGCTCGTCGCCATCGCCATCTCGCCGCCGGCACCGAGGTAGACGCCGCGGTTGACCGCAGCGAGGTGCAGCAGCGCGGTGCGGCCGGGATGCGGCTCGCCGCCGACGCGGTCGAGCACGTACACGCCAAGCGCCGAGCCGTCGCCGGACACCCGCAGCGGGACGCCGACAGCCTCGGCGTGGGCGCGCACGGCGCCGGCCAGGCGACCGGCCACCCGGTCCATCTCGGCGATCCGCTCGTGCGTCAGATGCTCGACGGCGACACGGCCGGCAGCGCAGCCGAGCGGGTTGCCGTTGAACGAGCCACCGTGGTAGAGCGTGCCGGTGCGAGTCGGGTCGAACGCGCGCATCAGCTCCTCGCTCGCGGCGATCGCGCCGGCCGGCAGGCCGCCGCCGATCCACTTGCCGAGGCAGGTGATGTCGGGCCGGAAGCCGTAGCGCTCGGCCGAGCCGCCCGGAGCGAGCCGGAACATCAGGCAGTCGTCGAGCACGACGAGCGCGTCGTAGCGGTGCGCGAGCTCGACGAGCGCGGGCAGGAAGCCGGACGACGGCGCGATCACGTGATCGGTGTACATGATCGGCTCGAACACGACGGCGGCGACCTCGCCCTTGTGCGCGGCGAGCTTCTGCTCGAACGAGTCGAGGTCGTCGAAGTGCGCGAGCAGCGTGCGGCCGGGCAGCTCGCCGCGGCCGCCGAGGCCGGCCTCGAGGTCGTCGAAGGAGCCGTGGTAGGCGTCCCAGGCCTTCAGCACGAGCGGCTTGCCCGTCGCGTGGCGGGCGAGCTTGACGCCGAGCATCGTCGCCTCGGTGCCGGTGTTCGCGAAGCGCACCTGCTCGGCGGCGGCGATCCGCTCGACCAACAGCTCGGCGAATGCGACCTGCTCACGGGAGGCTCCGGGCCAGGCGCTGCCGCGGGCGAGCGCCGCGCGGACCGCGTCGGCGGCAGGGCCGTACGCATGACCGTGGATCAGGCTGAGGCCGTTGTACGCGAAGTCGATGTAGCGGTTGCCGTCGACGTCCCAGAGGAGCGATCCCGCGCCACGCTCGAAGACGACCGGATACGGACGGAAGAAGCCGAACGTGCGCGTGCTGCCTGCCGGCATGACGCGTCCGGCGCGCGTCATGAGGGCGGCGGAGCCTGGTGTCCGCTCGACGTACCGGGTGGTTATCGAGCCGGCGGAGGGTGTGGTGGGGGCGGAGATCGTTTCCATATCGATCAGTCGGTATGGAATGCTATACGCTGTGCGAGCGACCGTCAAGGCGAATCGATCGGTCGATATGCAACCGCGAATCCGGATAGGCTCCGGCGCGAGCAACCGAGGAGGACTGACGATGCCCAAGGTCGGCATGGGCCCGATCCGCAAAGAGCAGATCTGCCGCGCTGCAACGACCGTGATCGCTCGCGTGGGCTTCGCCGGGACGACGATGCGCTCCGTTGCCGAGGAGGCCGGCGTCAGCACCGGGATGCTCAACCACTACTTCGCGAACCGCGCCGACATGCTCGTGCAGAGCCTGCTGTTCGCTTCGGAGATCACGCAGGGCATCACGGCGGAAGCCATCAAGCAGATGCCGCCAGGCGAGGGACGCGTCCGTGCGCTGCTGTCCGCCGCGCTCCCGCGCGATCCCGACAGCGAGCAGCGCTGGCGCGTCTGGATCGCCGCCTACGGCGAGGCGGTGCGCGAGCCCTCCGTCAGCGACGCGATCAGCCGCCGGCTCGTTCCATGGTACGAGCTGATCGCGTTCGCGCTCGAAGGGATGGGCACCAACGGCTCCCCCACCGTGCCGCTGCCGTGGCGCTTCGACGGCCTGCTGAACGGCCTCGTGATCCAGGCGCTCGTCTCGAAGCCGGGCGTCTCGATGGACGACATCGAGGAGACGCTCGTCGCCTACGCGCACCACGCCACCTGAGGCTGACGGCAGCGGGCTCACACGCCGCGATCGGCCTCGACTGCGGCTTCCACGAGGGCTGGCTCGCCGCCGTCGCGCCCGGACCGGCGCAAGCGCGCCGGCAGCTGCCACATCAGCTCGCGACCGCCGGTGATCCCGAGCGGGCGCAGCGTCAGCACGACGATGATGAAGATCGCCAGTGCTGCATCGCTCAAGCCGTCGCGCCCGGCGAAGTGGATCGGCCCGAGGTTCGCGCCATCTTCGATCGAGTTGAGGACGTTCGTCAGCAGCGAGACGACAACCGCGCCGATCGTCGCGCCCGAGAGGCTCTTCGTGCCGCCGATCACGAGCATCGCGATCGTCAGGAACGTCACGTGCGTGTAGAACGCGTCGGGCGTGAAGGCACCTTGGTACTGCGCGTAGAGGTAGCCGCCGATGCCGACGACGAAGCCGCTGAGGACAAACGCGTACGCGCGCTCGCGGGCGATCGAGATGCCGATCGAGCGCGCGGCGAACTCGTCCTCGCGCGTCGCGCGCAGGCGCAGCCCGAAGCGCGATCGCTGGTAGACCCAGACGCCGACGATCGCGGCCATCGCCCACGGCAGCGCCTGGTCGACGCCGATCGTCGTCGGCACGCCGATCATCGTGCGGCTGCCGCGCGTGACTGCATCCCAGTTGCGCGCCACCTCGTGGACGATCACGAGCACCGCGAACATCGCGAGCGACGACGCGAGCCCCGACAGCCGGCAGATCGGCGCCGCGATCACTGCAGCGACGACGGCCGCCACCAGCCCGGCGATCAGTGCCGCGACGAGGCCGCTGTAGTGCGCGCTCGCGAGGAAGTGCGGCAGGTCCGGCAGCAGGAACTGCTTCTGGATGACGGGGATCGTGATGATCGCCGTCGTGTACGCGCCGATCGCCATGAAGCTCATCTGCCCGAACGACAGGACGCCAGAGTTGCCGGCGAAGACGTAGAGGCCGACGACGAGCACGACGTTCACGAGCATCTCGGTGACGTGGCGCTGCAGCACCTGCGAGCCGCCGGCCGTCACGAGCCGCACGAGCAGGAGCAACAGGCAGAGCGAGACCGCCGGCCAAGCGCCGACCCAGACCGATTTGAGGCGTGCCGTGCTCATACGCGCTGGAACGCGGTCTTGACCGCGACGAGGCCGCCGGGCCGGACGAGCAGGACGAAGAGGACCGCGCTGTAGACGAAGGCATCGCGGTAGGGCCGCAGCGACAGCGGCAGCTCGACCTGCAGGACGACCGTCAGGATCCCGAGGAAGAAGCCGCCGAGGACGGCGCCGGACAGGCTGCCCATCCCGCCGATGATCGTCGCGACGAAGGCGACGAGCACGGGCGCGCTGCCCATCGTCGGCGTCGCCTCGCCGCCCTGCGCCACGATCAGGATCGCCGCGAGCGCGGCGAGCAGGCCACTCAGCACGAACGCCATCACGATCACGCGGTTCGCGCGCACGCCGACGAGCCGTGCGGTGCGGAAGTTCTCCGCAGCTGCGCGCATCTGCACGCCCATCGGCGTGCGTTGCAGGAAGAATGCGAGCGACGCGAGCACGACCGCGGCGGTCGCGACGGTGATGATGCTGAGCGTGTCGATCTGCAAGCTCCCGATCGAGGTGGGCGCCGACAGCCAGTCCGGCAGCGCGATGCCCTTCGCACGCGAGCCGAAGACGATGATCGCGAGGCTCTGCAGCACGAAGCTGAGCGCGAACGAGGTGACGAGCAGGACGGCCGGGTCGGCACCGCGCACAGGCCGGAAGGCGAGCCGCTCCAGCAGCACCGAGGCGAGGATCACGACGGCGAGGCAGCCGAGAATCTGGATCACGAACGGCGCGTCGCGCATCGCGTACAGCGAGTAGGCGCCGATCATGATCAGCTCGCCGTAGGCGAAGTTCAGCAGGTTCATGATCCCGAAGATCAAGGCGACGCCGAGCGCCAGAAGCGCGTAGAGGCTCCCGAGGCTGAGCGCGTCGACGACATGCTGGAGGAAGTTCGTCACGCCTCCGCCCTGATGGCTGCCGAGGCTTGCCGCGACGACTACGTGTTGGAGGAAGGTGGTCATGCGCCGGCCGCTCCGATGCCGATCCCCAGGTAGGACTCGCGGACGGTGTCGGAATCCTGCAGCTGCTCGCGCGTGCCGCTGGCGACGACGCGCCCCGAGCTGACGACGTAGGAGCGATCGGCGAAGGCGATCGTGCGCGTCGCGTTCTGCTCGACGAGCAGGACGGTGACGCCCTCGTCGCGCAGCCGTTGCAGCGCTTCGAAGACGACGTCGACCATCTTCGGCGCGAGGCCGAGCGACGGCTCGTCGAGCATCAGCAGACGCGGCCCGGTCAGCAGCGCGCGCGAGATCGCGAGCTGCTGCTGCTCGCCGCCCGACAGGCGGCCTGCGTGCTGCTTGAAGTACGTGCGCAGGATCGGGAAGCGCTCGAGCTCGCGCTCGATCGCTGCGTCCCTGTCGATGCCCGCGCGTGCGAACGTCGGCAGCCGCAGGTTCTCCTCGACGGTCAGCGTCGCGAAGATCTGCCGGCCCTCGGGCACAAGCGCGAGCCCGCGGCGCACGAGCAGCTCAGGCGCCTCGCGGCCGACCGAGATGCCGTCGAACTCGATCGTGCCGGCGGCGGGCTTCAGCAGGCCGGCGATCGCGGACAGGATCGTCGTCTTGCCGGCTCCGTTGGGGCCGATCAGTCCGATCGCCTCACCGGCGCCGACCTCGAGCGAGATCTGCGCGACCGCCTCGACGCGGCCGTAGCGCACGGAGACGTTGTCGAGCTTCAGCACGTCAGCTCCCGAGGTAGGCCTCGACGACGGCCGGGTCGGCTTGGATCTCGGCGGGTGCCCCGACGCTCAGCGGCAGACCGAAGTTCAAGACGTGGATGCGCTCGCAGAGGCGCATGATCACGCGCATGTCGTGCTCGATGATCAGCACGCCGCAGCCGATCGAGGCCGGCAGCTCCTGGATCGCGGACGTCAGCTCGTCGCTCTCGCGCTCGTCGAGGCCGGCCGCCGGCTCGTCGAGGAACAGCAGCTGCGGGCGCATCGCGATCGCCCGCGCGACCTGCAACCGGCGCTCGTCGCCGGTTGGCAGGGCACGGGCGAGCTGATGGCGACGCGGCGTCAAGCCCATGCGGTCGAGCGCCTCTTCAGCGCGGCGGCGGGCGTCGCGGCGGGAGGCGCCGATGCCGACGCCCGCCACCTCGACGTTCTCGAAGACGGTCAGGTCCCCGAACGAATGACTGCCCTGGAACGTCCGCGCGACCCCTCGACGGGCGAGTCGCGCGGGTGCTTCGCCGGTGACGTCCTGCCCGTCGATGCTCACGCTTCCAGCCGTGGGAGCCTGGAAGCCCGTGAGCACGTTGAGCAGCGTCGTCTTGCCGGCACCGTTGGGGCCGATGAGGCCGACGAGCTCTCCGCTGGCCAAGTGCAAGTCGACCCCGTCGACCGCCTTGACCCCGTCGAAGTGCACGCGGATGCCCGCGGCCTCGAGCCCCTGGCTCACTTCTTCACCGCGGCGAGCGGCACGACGGACGGCTTCCACGTGCGCACGAACGTGGTCTTGCCGTCCTTGATCGTCATGATCCGCTGGGTGCGGTCGAGCGTGATGTGCAGCGCCGGCGTGAACGTAGTCGGCAGCACGAACGGCTCTTCCTTGAACGTGTCCAGCTTCGGGGCCAGCGTCTTGCCGTCGGTCGAGCCGCCGGACTCGTCAATCGCCTTCGCGACCGCCTGCACGAGCGCGTAGCCGGTCAGGAAGAGGCCCGTGTCGGGCTTCTTGCCGGCCTTCGCCGTGTAGCGCTGGACCAGCTCGTTGACCTTCGCGTCCGGGTCGTCGCCGTAGATCGACGTGTACGTCGTGTACGTGACGTTGTCGAGGTGCGGGACGGCGCCCTTCCAGTAGTCGCCGTCGACGTCCTCGTCGGCGAAGATCGGCGTCTTGATGCCTGCGTTGCGGATCTGCTTGATCGCCTTCGCCTCACCCGGCATGTAGCTCGCCAGGTAGATGAAGTCCGGCTTCGTCGAAAGCCCCTTGAAGCGCGTGATCTGCGCCTGGATCGACTGGTCCTCCTGCTTGAACGTGTCCTGCCCGGCAAGCGTCCCGCCGAGCTGCTTCCAGCGGTTCGCGAAGCCGAACGTCGACTGCTTCGTGAACTCGAGCGTGTTGTCCACGATCACGTAGGCGCTCTTGTAGTGCTTGCCGTTGAAGCCGTACTCGGCCATCGTCGCGCCCTCGGCGTTCGCCGCGGTCGCCATCGTGTACGCGAGCGGGCCGATGCCGGCGGGACCGAACGCGGCCGAGGCGGCGCAGGTCGAGAAGGCGAGCTTGCCGGCGTTCTGCGCGACGATCGCGGCCGGCGAGCCGAGGTCGAAGTCGCAACTCGTGACGACGATGTCGGCGCCGTCGGAGAGCACCTGCGTCGCCGCGTCACCGGCGAGCTCGGCCTTCGACTTCGTGTCGGCGGAGACGAGCTGGAGCTTGCGCCCGCTGACGCCGCCCGCCTTGTTGATGTCGGCCATCGCCATGCTGGCGGCGACCTTCGGCGGACCGTCGTAGGCGGTCATGAAGCCGGTCTGGCCGATCGCGAAGCCGAGCGTGATCGGTTTCTTGCTCGCTGAGCTGGACGAGCCCGTCGAGCCTGAATTGGAGCTGGACTTGCTGCCCGAGGACCCACACGCAGCGAGGCCCAACGGCACCAGCAGAGCAAGCAACACAGCCACGAGCGCACGTTGCATTTGCGACCCTCCTCCTGAGACGCGACCCGTCTCATACCGATCAGTCGATATGCTCACCGTAGACCCTCCATTCGTGGAAGTCAACCTGGGCAAACATGCCGTTCCTTTGGGGGTTCTTTTTGCCCCCGGCACGCGTCTGGCACTCCTCCTCGATACCGTGGCGCGCAATGCGCCGCACGAAGATCGTTGCCACCATCGGACCTGCCTGCCGCGACGCGGAGATCCTCGCTCGCATGGTCGAAGCCGGCCTCGACGTCGCGCGGCTCAACTTCTCCCATGGCTCACGTGAAGAGCACGCCGAAAACGTAGCGCTCGTACGCGACGCTGCGAGTCGCGCGGGGCGCCCGGTTGCGATCCTGCAGGACCTGCCAGGACCGAAGCTGCGAATCGGACCGCTGCGCGACGACCTGATCGACCTCCGCCCCGGCGACGAGATCGCCCTCGTCTGCGGCAGCGACGAGCCGGGCGACGAGACGCGCCTGACGATCAGCTGGGCCGGGCTGCCCGATGCGGTCGCCGAGAACGACGTGCTCTACCTCGCCGACGGACGCATCCGCCTGCGCGTGCGCGCGGTGCGCGGCGACGAGGTGCTCACGGCCGTCGAGATCGGCGGAGCGCTCGCGTCACGCCAGGGCTTGAACATCCCCGGCTCGACGAAGGGCCTGCCGGCCGTGCCGCACGAGGACCTCGAGCTGCTGGCCTTCGGCGAGACGATCGGCGTCGACATGGTCGCGCTGTCGTTCGTGCGCGACCCGAGCGACGTGCTCGAAGTGCGCAAGCACACGCGCGTCCCGTTGATCGCGAAGATCGAGAAGCCGCAGGGCGTCGAGAACGCGGTCGAGATCATCCGCGCGGCCGACTGCGTGATGGTCGCCCGCGGCGACCTCGGGATCGAGCTGCCGATCGAGGACGTGCCGGTCGTGCAGAAGCGGCTGCTCGCGCTCGCCGGCCAGCTCGCGCGCCCGTCGATCACCGCGACGCAGATGCTCGACTCGATGGTCACCTCCACGCGCCCGACTCGCGCCGAGGTGACGGACGTCGCGAACGCGATCCTCGATGGCACCGACGCGGTGATGCTCTCGCAGGAGACCGCCGTCGGCGCGCACCCGATCGGCGTCGTGCAGATGATGGCGACGATCGCCGAGCGCACCGAGCGCGAGCTGCCCTATGAGCGCTGGAACGAGCAGCGCGTGCGCCGCGACACCCGGGATCCTGCGTACACCGTCGCGCACAGCGCCTGCGAGGCCGCGCGCGAGCTCGACCTCGCCGCGCTGATCGTGCCGACGCTGTCGGGCCGCTCGGCGCGCCTGATCTCCGCGAACCGCCCGAACGTGCCGATCTACGCGCTCTCCCCCGGGCGCGAGACGGTTCGGCGCTGCGGACTGATCTGGGGCGTCACGGCAGGCTCGATGCGCCGCCACGAGATCACCGAGGAACTGATCCGCGACGCCGCGCGGCGCGCGGTCGAGCTTGGCTGGGTCAAGCCCGGCGACCGCGTCGGCATCACGGCCGGGCTGCCGAGCGGGCGGCCCGGTACGACGAGCTTGTTGCAGATCCAGACGATCTGAGCGTTGGCGGGCTGACGGGTCTCGCGCGTGCGCGGGTGGGTGGTGCTCCGCTCGTCTTGCGGTGTTGGCGGGCTTGGGGGTCGCTGGCAAACAGGGCATCGAAGGGGGCGAGGTGCCGGGCTCAGGCGTTTCTGCGCACTCCGTGGTTTTGCGTGCGCAGTTGACCGGTGGCTGATCGAGGAGCGCAGGTTTGTGGGTCTCTGAGACCCACAGATGTGCGCTCCTCTATCCCGTGCGCGGATCTGAGGCACCTCCAACGCAAAGTCGACGCGAACCACGCGACCCGCCAAACGTCTCGCAACGCCCCGGCCACGAAAGCCGCCACCCCCTCCGCTCGCCCCCTCGATGCCCGCTGTTTGTCAACGCACGCCAAGCCCGCCAACACCGCAAGACGAACGGAACGCCACCCCCGGACCCGCCAGTAGGCCCCTGCTACCGAGCCCGACCCGCTCGCACGTCCCGCGCCACGAGCACCAGCCCGGCGGCGCCCATGATGACCAGGACCACGACGGCCGCGATCGCCTCAGGGGAATCGAGGTTGTCGATGTTGCCGCCGAGCGCTGCGTAGGCGAACGCGCGCGGGGCGCAGCCGATCGCGGTGGCGCCGGCGAACGTGGCGAGGCGGATGCGCGTGAGGCCGGCCGCGTAGTTGACGAGACTGAAGGGGACTGCCGGCAGGATCCGCGCGTAGAGGACCGCGAGGAAGCCGCGGCGCTCGATCCAGCCCTGCGCTGCGTGCAGCCGCTTGCCCGAGAGCTGCTCGACTGCGCCGGCACCGAAGCGCCGCGCCACGAGGAAGGCGGCGGAGGCGCCGACCGTTGCGGCGACGATCGCGGTCGCCGTGCCGAGCGCGGTGCCGAACAGCAGCCCGCTCGCCGCCGCGAGCAGTGGCCCGGGGAAGCAGGCGACCGTCAGTGCTGCCGAGACGACGACGAACGCGAGCGGCGCGAGCACGCCCCAGCCGTGGATCGCATCGCGCAGCCTCGCTGCCGAGAGGTCGCCCGTCAGCGCGACGACGGCGAACAGCGCGCCGACCGCGACGACGAGCGCCGCGAGCTGCAGCAGCGCAGCACGCCGCTCACGCTGCGACACGCCCGTAGAACTCCTCCTCCAGGCGCCCCAGCTCGGTCACCGCCGCGTCGCCGTAGGTCCACTCGCGCGCGATTCTGTGCCAGTTCGCGCGGGCGCGCAGCTGGCCGAGCACGGCGAGCGTCAGCATCTCCATCCGCAAGCCGAACAAGTGCTCGGGGCGAATGTCCTGGTGGCGCATCTCGCGAAAGTGACTGGAGCGCATGTCGGAGGACTCGATCATCACGCGTGTGGCGATCTCAGGGGTCAGCTGCGAGCTCCGCGTCGTTCGCGTACCAGCCGATCGTGTCCTGCAGGTAGGCGAGCAGCGTCTCGGGCTTCACGCGTTCGGGCTGGGGCAGGAACCCGAGCCGGCCGAGCAGCTCATGCACGCCCACGGCGTCTCCAGCCGTGACCGCGCGCTGGCAGGCCAGCTCGTTCGCGACATCTTCGTCGCGCATCCGCTTGAAGAGGCCGAAGTCCAGGAACGCGATCCGCCCGTCGTCGAGCAGCAGGAAGTTGCCGGGGTGAGGGTCGCCCGAGAACTGGTGGTGGCGGTAGAGGCAGCCGAAGAAGAAGCGGAAGACGATCTCACCGATGCGGTCGCGCTCCCCCTGGGGCAGCAACTTCAGTGCCTCGAAGCCGGTCCCCTCGACGAACTCGGAGACGATCACGCGCTCACGCGAGAGACGCGTGACGACGTCCGGCACGACCATGAAGGGGTGACCGCGGAAGATCCGTGCGAGCGAGCGCTGGTTCTGAGCCTCCAGCTCGTAGTCGAGCTCCTCGTCGATCCGCAAGCGGATCTCATCGGTAACCGCCTTCACGTCGAGTCCCGGCGTGAGCCGCTTCACGAGCCGCATGATCAGCCCGAGGTTCTGCATGTCCGCACGGACCGCAGCGGCGACGCCGGGGTACTGAACTTTCACCGCAACGTCGCGCCCGTCGTGCAGCGTCGCACGATAAACCTGACCGATCGACGCGGCCGCGATCGGCTCCTCGTCGAAGCTCGCGAAGATCTCGCCGAGATCGTCCTCGAGCTCGTGCTCGATCACCTTGCGCATGTCCTTGAAGCCAACCTTCGGCGCGGCGTCGCGCAGCGCGGCGAGCTTCGCCTGGAACTCCTCGCGGTGCTCCTCGGGCACGAGCCCGACGTCGAGGAACGACAGCACCTGGCCGAGCTTCATCGCGGCGCCCTTCATCGTCCCGAGCGCCGCGACGATCTGCTCGGCCGCCTCCAGGTGGCGGCGCTCGAGCGCAGCGCGCGCGTCGTCGTCGGAGCGCGTGACGTTCGCTGCGCGCGTGCCGGCCTGTCGCACCGCCTGCCCGGCCGCGAGTCCGCCGATCTTCGCGGTGCGACGCACGCGGGAGGTGGGGATCTTGTCGCGTGCCATCGCGCACTAGATCCTAGGGACGTGGCGAAGCGGCGGGGGAGGCTGGCCCGTCAGAGCGCATGTGTCGCGCGCGCGCAGCGCCCGTGGGAGCATTGGCACAGACCACGCGAGTCGTGTGCGCCATCCCCGCGTAGGTTGGTCGCATGCCGCCGACGGAGGCTCCACACGAGGGCTACGCGCTCGCGCTCGACGAGGCTCGCCGAATGATCGAAATCCAAGAGCACGAGGTCATCGAACTGCGAGCGCGCGCCGGCGGGCTTGTCGCCACAGCGGCGATCATGACCTCTTTCTTCGGCAGTCGCGTCCTGGATCGCCATGCGATCGGCATCGCGACGTGGGCCGCAATAGCGTTCCTCATCGGGCTCGGGATCTGTTCCTTGGGTGTGCTGTGGCCGAGGCGAGCATCGGAGCGCGCAATGTCGCCGCGGACGCTCATCTTCGCCTACCTCGAGCCGCCTGGGACGGAACCACTGAGTCTGCATCTGATGCAGCGCGATCTGGCACTTCGTCTGGACGGAAACGCAGCAGTCAATCGCCATCGACTCCGCCTGTCCACGCTGCTCGTCCGCGTGGGCGCGATCTGTCTGATCGCGGAGGCGATGGCGTGGGTTGTCGCGTTGATTGTTGGCACGTAGGATTCGCACCAATGGGCTTGATCACCGAAATCCCCCCGCCCGGCCCTGACGGCATGCCACAACCCCTGCGACCGAGCCCGTTCGTCGGGAAGTACAGCGGACGCACGGAGGCCGAGGAAGAGGCGTTTCAGCTCCGTCGGCGTGCTCGCCGCCGCGAGTTGTTGCGGCGGCCCTGGCGCTGGCGCCGCCCAACGTCCGAGTAGCTAGCCGGTCTCGACGCGCGAGCCGGGGACGATGTCGTCGGAGCCGTCGGGCCAGCGGATCCAGGCCTTGTGGCCGCCGTCGTAGTCGTCGCCGAGCAGGATCAGCGTCGCCGGCTCGCCGAGCGCGGTGCAGGAGCCGGAGCCCTCCGGGTCGAGCCCGCGCCAGATCCGCACGAAGCGGTTGGACTCGAGCTCGTCGGCGACCGTCGTCGGCTCGGTGTGGCCGGGATGGATCGGCGTGTCCGGCGGCAGCGCGAGCAGCGTGTCCATGATCGAGGACTTGAGGTCCGCGTACGTCGTGTGACCGGGTGCGCGCACGCCGCCGACGGAGCCCTTGAAGAGCGTGTCGCCGGTGAAGACTGCCGTCTCGTCGCCGTGGTGGACGAGCAGCGAGATCATCCCGGCCGTGTGGCCGGGCGTGTGCAGCGAGTCGATCCGCAGGCCGCCGACGGCGAGCTGCTCGCCGGGCACGAGCTCGCCGGTCGAGGCCGGCACGAGCTCGCGCTCGAGCGCGTGGATCAGCACCGGCGTGCCCGGATGCGCGCGCGAGCACGGCGTCCAGCTCGGCTATGTGGTCGTGGTGGTGGTGCGTCAGCAGCACGTGCGTGAGCGTGAGGTGCTGCGCGTCGAGCACGTCGAGCAGCGGAGCGATCGGCCCGCCGGCGTCGATCAGCACCGCCGAGCCACCGGGCTCGTCGGCGACGAGGTACGTGTTCGAGAGCCAGCTCTCGGCCATGGAGCGTTCGATGATCATGCGCCCGAGCTTAGAACCTCTTTCAAAATGAGGGCGAGCTGGATGGTGCTGGATCGTGGATGACGGGCGCCGCACGCGAGCGCAGTCGATGCAGCGCATCGGCGAGCATCGCGGGTGGCGAACCGGCGCCGCGAGACACTGCCAGACGGCCGTCGTCATTTTGAAAGCGGTTCTCTACCCATTGGGCGCCACGCGGCGAGCATGCGAAGATCGAGCGTGGCGATGAGGCGGCGAGCGAGAGCGATCATGAGCGGCTGGCGATCTGCGCAGCGCTCGCGCTGCTCGCCCCGGCTGCTGCCGGCGCCGCGGCGACGCAGGCCGGTGACACCGCGCTCGCGCTGAAGTTCCGCCCGCGCCTGCTGTTCGACGCGAAGGAGCGCTGGCGCCCGACCGACGTCGATCGCTTCCTCGCCGAGCCGGGGCATGCCGTCTGCCCGGCGCTCGGCGCCTGCACGCCGCTCACGAGCCTCGCGCAGCTGACGCCTGCGATCGACCACCTCGACCTGCGCGGCACGCGCGCCGACGGCCGCGACGCGACCGCCCCCGGGCTCGCGAGCTGCGCGAAGTCCGTGCCCACGCTGTTCGACTGCGACGAGGACGGCCGCTCGGTGATCTATGCGCACGTCGTCCACGCGGGCGCACGGATCGCGATCGACTACTGGTGGTTCCTGCGTTACAACGCCTTCTCGTTCGACGAGCACGAGGGCGACTGGGAGGGCGTCACCGTGATCGTGAACCGCGCCTCGCGCACGCGCGTGCGCGAGGTGCACTTCGCCGCGCACAGCGACGTCTGGCGCTACGACGCAGGCGTGCCGAGCATCGTCGGCGGGCGCGTGACGGTCTACCTCGCGCGCGGCGACCATGCCGCCTACCCGCGCCGCTGCTCCCGCTTCTGCCGCGACACGAGCGGCACGCTGCCGGAGGGGAGCTTCGGCGGGCAGCGCGCGTGGGTCGGCAACTCCGCGGCCGGCTGCCGGCGGCGCTGCGTGCGGCTGCTGCCGCAGGCCGGCGGCGCGCCTGCCGCATGGGACGCCTGGCGGGGGCGCTGGGGCGTCACGCTCGCGCCGGCCTTCGCGCCCCCGCTCACGCCATCCTTCCAGCGGCGCTTCCAACATCCTTTCTCGGCGCACCGCAGCGACCGCACCCAGTTCTAGCCCGACCACAAGGAACGAGCCATGCCCCTCATCCACACCTGCTACCGGATCCTCGAGATCGACCGCTCCGTCGCGTTCTACAACGCGCTCGGGTTCGAGGAGGTCGGGCGCATCCCGATCCGCGACGAGGCAGTCAACGTCTTCATGAACATGCCGGGCGACGGCGACAGCCCACGGCTGGAGCTGACGTACAACGTCGGGCGGACCGAGCCGTACGAGATCGGCACCGGCTACGGCCACATCGCGATCTCCGCCGACGACCTCGACGGGACGCTCGCGCGCCTCGCCGAGCAGGGGATCGAGCCGGAACGTCCGCCGTACACGATCCGCGAGGGCGGCTCGCGCCTCTGCTTCGTGCGCGACCCGGACGGCTACCGGATCGAGCTGATCGAGCGCTCGTAGGCGCTCACGCGCGGCCACTCCCGCGCTACGCTGCGCGGGAGATGGCCGACACGTCGAAGATCGCGAAGAGCCTCGAGCGCTTCGCTCAGGCGATCGCCTCGCACGACCGCGAGAACCCGACGCACACCGCGCACGGGATCGGGCTCGCGCACTTCGACCTCGAGCGGCTCGGCTTCGAGGAGGGCGAGGAGGTCCTCCCCGGCATCACGATCCAGGCCGACAGCGGCGTGACCGGCAACTTCCGCGTGCTCTGCGACGGCCAGCACGACGAGGGCCGCGAGGTCGCCGAGGAGGACGTCGTCGAGGCGGTCGCGACGACGACGGTCGGCGGCGACCGGATCGAGCGCGGCGCGCTCAGCTGACGGCAGACGGTTGCGCGAGCGCGCCGACTGCTTCAGCCGGCGGCCGCGTCGCCCGTTGCCGTCACCTCGAACAGCAGCACGGCGACGGTGCAGCGATGGGCGGCCGCCGAGCTTGCGCCCGCGAGCCGGCGAGCGCTCGCCTCCTCGATCCGCGTCGAGCGCCGCGCACCAGCGCTCGCGCGCAGCGAGCAGCGCAGCGCGACCGCGCGTGTCGAGCGTCAGCGCACGCCGCTCGGCAAGCGCCTCGACGGCGTCGAAGCCGCCGCGCGCGAGCGCGTCGCCCGCCGCCTCCAAGAGTCCATCTGTCGCAGCCGAGGCTCCGGCCGTGGCCCGCCGGCGCGCCCGCAGCGACCCGCCGCCGGCAGATCGAGCGCTGCGCGTGCGCGGTAGTGATGCTCGACCGCGCCGCGCCGCTGCGTGCGCGTCGCCAGCTCGAGGAAGCCGAGCTGCTCGAGTCGTCGCACGTGGTACCCGACGGTGCCGAGCGGGACGCCCAGCTCGTGCGACAGCTCGACCGGGCTGATCAGCTCGCGCTCGCGCAGGACTCCGAGGATCCGCACCCGCGTCGGGTGAGCGAGCGCCTTCACGACACGCGTGTCGATGACGTCCGCGTCCGGCAGAGCGGAGCGACGCTCCGCAGTCCCGTTGGCCTGTCGGCTGCTCATGCCCTAGGGGTGCTGCAGCGCAGCTGGCACGAGATGAGCGGCCCTGGCGAGGCAGAACCCCGCCAGGGCCGCATTCCAGCTCGCACGACGCCTCCTGCCCGTAGCTAGCAACGCTCGGCCGACGCGAAACGCGCCGCCGAACCAGCAGCTCCGCGCACCGGGATGGGGGCGTGCGCGGAATGACCTGGCGGGCATCGGGGGAAGGATGGCCGCCGGGTAGGGGGTGGGCAAGGGGCTGACGAAGCTGTCATCGCAGCAATGCTTGGCGCAATGACGCGCAGGGTCAAGGCTATGCGCAAACGTTCTGAACTGAATACGTGTGTGGCTTTTGCCACATATTTAGTGCGATCTGCGACACCAGTGAGCGTTCCTCGACTACCGTCGCCAGAATCCCGTCGGGACGGCGAACAAGGAGGGCGGCCGCGCGATGTCCCTGCAATATGCCGTGCTCGCGCTGGTCCTCGAACGGCGCGGGTATGGCTATGACCTCGCCCAGCGACTCGAGGAGCGCGTCGGCCCGGCATGGCGGCTCAACCCGAGTGCGGTCTACCCCGCGCTCGACCAGCTCGAGCGGGCGGGCTTCGTCACCGGCGTCGCGCGGGCGCGTGGAACGCGCCGCAGTCCGCGCGTCGTCTACAGCGCGACGCCCGCCGGCGCCGCCGCGCTCGACACCTGGCTCAGCACGACGGTGACGGCGCCGGAGCCGGTGCGCTCCGAGCTGCACCTGCGGCTCGCGTTCGCTCGCGAGCGCGATCGCGAGCGCCTGCTCGCCCAGCTGACCGCCCAGCGAGACGCTTGCGAGGAGCTGCTGGCGCGCTACGCGGAGCGGACGTCGAGCACCGCACCCGACTCGCGCTGGATCGACGCTGCGGTGGTCGCGCGACTGCAAGCCGAGCTGGCCGCGCTCGACGACACGCGTGCCGCGCTCGCTCCGGCGGAGCCGGCAGCCGGCGACGCGCAGTCCGACGATGGCGACACGCGACGCGCGAGCGGAAGCGCTAGGCCCCGGTTGGAACCGGCACGCGAGCAGGAAGCGCTAGACGACAGCCGGAACCGGCACGCCTGCGCGCTCGGCGATCCGTGCGGCGAGCGCTGCGATCGTCGGGCACGGGATCCCGTGGCGGGCGCCGGCGCGGATGACGGCGCCGGCGATCGCGTCGAGCTCCGGCTCGCGGCCGGCGGCTACGTCGCGCTGCATCGACGTCGTGAAGTCGTCGTGAACCTGTCCAACTCGCCGTGAACGCGCGCCGCTTCGATCTCGGCGCCTTCGGCGCGCGCGACCGCCGCACCCTCCTCGACGCAGCCCGCCAGCGCCGCGCGGCCCTCGGCGTCCGCGCGGATCGCGCCGAGCGGCTGCTGGAAGGCCGCCGTCGTGCACGCAAGCGCGTTGAGGCGAACGAGCTTGCCCCAGAGGATCTTCGCCTCGCCCTCACGCACGCGTGCGGAGCACCCCGGCGTCGTTCAACAGCGCAGCGAGCGCAGCGAGCTGCGGACGCGACGCCGGATCGTCGGAGGCAAGTTCGACGAGCAGGAAGTCGCTCGTCTGCACGACGCGGCCGGGCGCGGCGCGGTCGGACTCGACGCGGATCGTCCCGACCGACCGCGTGCGCGCCGAAGCGCTCGCGCAGCACGGCTACGTGGTCGAGCCCGTTGAGCAGCGGCACGACGACGCCCGGCTCGGATTCCACGCGCGCGAGCGCGTCCTCCAGTCCCGAGGCCTTCGTCGCGACGAGCAGCACGTCGACCGGCTTGGTCAGCCGCGTCACTGCAGCCGGACGCGTCGTGAAGTCGCCGAGCTTGACGCTCTCGACATGCATGCCGTCTCGCGCAATCGCCTCCGCCGTCTGCTCGCGTGCGACGATCGTCACGTCCGCGCCGAGGCGCGCGAGCGCGCCGGCCAGCAGGCCGCCGACGCCGCCGGGTCCGAGGATCGCGACCGACGGATAGGTGCTCGACGTCTCGCTCACTGCCCGAACAGTACCCCGGGATTGAGGATTCCCGCCGGGTCGACGGCTGCCTTCGCGCCCCGCAGCGCTGCCGCGAACGGCGCCGGGCGCTGCGCGTCGTACCAAGGCCGGTGATCGCGCCCGACCGCGTGGTGGTGCGTGATCGTGCCGCCGCCGGCGAGCACCGCGTCGCCGGCCGCGCGCTTGATCGCGTCCCACTGGTCGACCTCCTCGCCGCGGCGCGCCGGAGCGAGCACGGTGAAGTAGGGAGCCGCGCCGTCGGGGTAGGCGTGCGTGATGCGGCAGGTGACGATCCCCTCCGCGCCGCAGGCGTCGCGCACCGCAGCACGCACAGCCGCGCGCACGTCTGCGCAGAAGCCGTCGAAGCGCTCCCACGTGATCGCCGTCTCGAACGTCTCCGACAGCACGCCCATCGCGACGAGCGTGTCGCGCAGGTACGGCGCACGCAGGAACGCCTCGCGCCAGCTGCCGACCGCCCCGCCGCGTGCGCCTTCGCCGCGTGCCTCCCACGTCCCGCCGAGCTGCGCGCAGATCGCGAGCGCCGCCGTCATCCGCTCCTCCACCTCGTGCTCGGCCGACTCGAAGCCGAGCACGAGCAGCGCGCTCGAGCCGTCGCCGGCGAACGTCAAGCGCAGCCTCGCGCGCGTCGAGCAGGCGGCAGTTCTCCGGCTGCAGCCCCGACTGCACGAGCGCCCGCACGGCCTGCGCGCCGGCGGCGAAGTCGCTGAAGCTGGACCGCACGACCAGCGCGGAGGACCGGCCGCGGGCGCACGCGCACCCACGCCTCGGTGATCACGCCGAGCGTCCCCTCGGAGCCGAGCAGCAGGCGGTCGGGGCTCGGCCCGGCGCCGGAGCCGGGCAGCCGCCGCGACTCCCACACGCCGACCGGCGTGATCGCGCGCACCGACTCGACGAGGTCGTCGATGTGCGTCGGCGCCGGTCGCGAAGTGGCCGCCGGCGCGCGTCGCGATCCAGCCGCCGAGCGTCGAGAGCTGGAAGGACTGCGGGAAGTGGCGCAGCGTCAGCGCGTGCGGCGCGAGCTGCGCCTCGAGGTCGGGGCCGAGCACGCCGGCTTGGATCCGCGCCGCGCGCGAGACCGTGTCGACCTCGAGCACGCGGTCGAGCGCGGTCAGGTCGAGCGTGAGGGCTCCGTCGAAGCCGCCGCCGACGCGCGCCTCGACACCGCCGACGACGCTCGTCCCGCCGCCGAACGGGATCACCGCCGCATTCGCAGCTGCAGCCCATTCGAGCAGCTGCTCGACCTCGCGCTCCTCGCGCGGGCGCGCGACGACGTCCGGCGCGTGGTCGATGCGGCCGCGGAAGCCGCGCACGACGTCGCGGTAGGCGCGCCCGTAGGCGTGGCGCACGCGGGTGCCGTGGTCGGTCGAGCAGATCTCCGCAAGCGACGGAGGCGGCGCGAGCCGCGGCGCCGGCAGCGCGATCGCGTCGAGCGCAACCGGCCGCTCCGGCTCGCTCGCGCCGAAGCCGAGGTGCTGCGCGAGCCCGCCGGCAGCTGCGCGCACCTCCTCGAACGGCAGCTGCTCGTCCTCGTAGCCCCAGCCCCAGTGGTTGCGCACGCGCGATGCCATCACGGCGAGTCTCGCACGCACGGTCGCTTAACCTGTCCACATGACCGCCGCCAACCGCCTCCTGCTCGCGCGCGGACCGTGGGCTCCGCACCAGGTGACGGCAGCCTGGCACGAGCAGCCGTTCGAGCCCGACGCCCGACGATGTAGCGGCTGCCGACGCGGCGCTCGCGGCGCTGCGCGAGCGCGGGTCGCCGAGCCACGACGGGCTCGCCGGCCGGCTCGCCGGCTTCGAGCAGCACGCGGAGGGCCTGCGACTCGAATTGCAGCCGGCACGCTGGGCGCTGCGACTCGTCGGCAACGAGGCGACGCGCTCGATCTCCGTACTGTGCGTCGTGCGCGACGCCGACGGACGCTGGCTCGCCGGCCGCCGCGCTGCCTGGCTCGCGTCGTGGACCGGGCGCTGGACGCTCGGCGCCGCGGGCGCCGTCGAGGTCGGCGAGGAGCCGGTCGACGCGATGGTGCGCGAGCTGCAGGAGGAGTGGTCGGTCGCGCCGGAGCGCTTGAGCATCGAGGCGCTCGCCGGCACGCCGAACGGGCTCGTCTTCCTCGTCGGGATGGCCTGGCTCGCGCCCGGCGCCGAAGCCGTGCCGGACGACGAGCACGACGCGCACGCGTGGTGGCCGGCCGACGTCGCGCAGTGGCCGCAGGAGGCCGACGAGGTCGTGCGCCGGATGGCCTCGCTGCTCGCATGAGCAAGCAGTTCGCCGCGCTGCGGACGCTGTCGTTCGTCCACTCGACCGTCTACCTGCTGCTGCTGGTGTTCTGGCTGCTGCCCGGCTTCGCGCCGGAGACGATGGTCCTCGGCTGGGCGCACGGGATCCTCTGGATCGTCATGTCGCTGCTCGTTATCGTCGCCGCGCGGCGCCGCATCGTCCCGTTCTGGCTGGCGGTGACGGTTGCCGTGATCGGTGGGATCGGCCCGTTCGCGGGTACGGCCGGTTTTGTGATCGAAGAGCGCCGGCGAGCCCGTGCAGCTCACGTCTGAGCGGCCGATCACGGGGGAGTGACAGCGGACATCGACAGCAAACGCAAATCGCTATTGTCAAGCGACAGGATGTCTGTTGACACCACCGTCCAGATCCTGATGCCTCAGATGGGTGACTCGGTCACCGAAGGCACCGTGCTCGAGTGGCACAAGGCCGAGGGCGAGACGATCGCCGCCGACGAGACGCTCGTCGAGATCTCGACCGACAAGGTCGACGCCGAGGTGCCCGCACCGGTCTCCGGCACGGTCGTGAAGATCGTCGCTGCCGAGGGCGAGACGGTTGCGGTCGGCAACGTGCTTGCCGAGATCGCGCCGAGCGACGCGGCGACGCCGAGCGACGGCGACGCACCCGCCGACCCGGACGCACCCGCGCCACCAGCCACGACCGGCGAGGCGACGACGCTCGACGTGACGATGCCGCAGATGGGCGAGTCGGTGAACGAGGGTGTCGTGCTCGAGTGGCACCGCCAGCCCGGCGAGACGATCGCAGCCGACGAGACGCTCGTCGAGATCTCGACCGACAAGGTCGACGCCGAGGTGCCCGCGCCCGCGAGCGGGACGGTCACGGAGCTGCTCGCGCAGGCTGGCGAGACGGTCACCGTCGGCCAGGTCCTCGCGCGCATGACGACTGACAGCGCAGCGCCCGCCGCCGGCGCAGCGACGAACGGTGGTCCGAGCGCCGCCGCGCCGGCCGCACCCACTGCTGCGCCCACCGGCCCTGCTGACGACGGCAGCAACGCCTCCCCCGTCGCGCGCCGCGCAGCCGCAGTCCACGGGGTTGCGCTCGACCATGTCAGCGGCACCGGCAGCGGTGGCCGCGTCACGAAGGCCGACGTGCTCGCCGCAGCCAACGGCGGCGCGAGCCCCGCCGCCCTGGCCGGCGCCGCCGCGAAGCCCGCCGGCGCGACCCTGCTGAAGGGCAGCGCCGCGATGCTCGCGCGCTACATGGACGAGAGCCGCTCGATCCCGACCGCCACCTCGTTCCGCACGCTCACGGTCACCACGCTCGCCGCGCGCCGCGCGCAGCTGAAGGCCGCCGGGCAGAAGGTCTCCTTCACGCACCTGATCGCCTACGCGATCGCGAAGGCGGCCCACGCACAGCCGGTGATGGCACACCACTTCGCGGAGATCGACGGCAAGCCGCACCGTGTCGAGGACGGCGCCGTCAACCTCGGCCTCGCCGTCGACGTGGAGAAGAAGGACGGCTCGCGCACGCTGATGGTGCCGGTGATCCGCGGCGCCGACACGCTCGACTTCAAGGGCTTCCTCGCCGCCTACGACGCGCTCGTCGAGAAGGCGCGCACGAACACGCTGACCGCCGACGACCTCAGCGGCGGCAACGTCACGCTGACGAACCCGGGCGGGATCGGCACGATCGCCTCCGTCCCGCGGCTGATGACCGGCCAGGGCACGATCGTCGCGACCGGCTCGATCGCCTACCCGGTCGGACTCGGCGCGATCGCCGAGATGATCGGTGCGGAGAAGGTCATGTCGATGACCTCGACGTACGACCACCGCATCATCCAAGGCGCCGAGTCGGGCCGCTTCCTGCAAGCGATCGAGCGCTTCCTGGGAGGCGAGGAGTCCTTCTACGAGCAGGTCTTCGCCGACCTCGGCGTGGCACTGCCGGCGCTGCCGCCGCCTCCCGCTCCAGCCGCTGCTGCCGCAGCGCTGCGCGACAGCACCGCGTCCGCGCCCGCCGCCGCTGCGACGGCGCCGCCGAGCGAGGACCTCCTGCAGGCGGTGCAGGCCGCCGTCTCGCTGCTGAAGGCCTTCCGCACGCACGGCCACCTCGCCGCGCGCCTGGACCCGCTCGGCTCCGAGCCGCCCGGCGACCCGGCGCTCGACCCCGAGCCGCTGAAGCTGACGCCCGAGCTGATGGCGCAGATCCCCGCGCGGATCCTGCGGATGTTCGTGCCCGGCGCCACCTTCGCCGACGCGCTCCCGCACCTGCGCGAGACCTACTGCGGCACGATCGCCTACGAGATCGAGCACATCTCCAGCCACCGCCAGCGGATGTGGCTGCGCGAGCAGATCGAGACCGGCGCCTTCCGCGCGCCGCTCACCAGCGACGAGAGCAAGGCGCTGCTGAAGCGCCTGATCGAGGTCGACGCGCTCGAGCGCTTCATGCACAAGGCCTACCTCGGGCAGAAGCAGTTCTCGATCGAGGGCCTCGACATGACGGTCCCGATGATCGACGAGCTGATCCGGCTCGCCGGCTCGCAGAGCGCCCGCGAGGTCGTGCTCGGGATGGCCCATCGCGGCCGCCTCAACGTGCTCGCGCACAACCTCGGCCGCTCCTACGGCTCGATCTTCGCCGAGTTCGAGGGCGTCTCGACGCTCGACGTGATCACCTCGATCCCGCAGGGCGGCACGGGCGACGTGAAGTACCACCACGGAGCGCGCGGCACGCACAAGCTGCCGAACGGCCAATCGCTGATCGTGCGGCTGGAGTCGAACCCGAGCCACCTCGAGTTCGTCGGCCCGGTCGCGACCGGCGCGACGCGCGCCGCGCAGACGTCGCGTCAGGGCCCGCACGCGCAGCAGGACACGAACGCCGCCTTCCCGATCGTCCTGCACGGCGACGCTGCATTCCCCGGCCAGGGCGTCGTCGCCGAGACGCTCAACCTGCAGGCGCTCGACGGCTACACGGTCGGCGGCACGTTCCACCTGATCCAGAACAACCAGGTCGGCTTCACGACCGACCCGGACGACGCCCGCTCGACGCGCTGGGCCTCCGACCTCGCGAAGGGCTTCGACGTCCCGATCATCCACGTCAACGCCGACGACGTGCCCGCCTGCATCGCCGCCGTGCGGCTCGCGTTCGCCTACCGGCAGGAGTTCGGCCACGACGTGGTCATCGACCTGATCGGCTACCGCCGGTTCGGCCACAACGAGGCCGACGAGCCGGCCTACACGCAGCCGGAGATGTACAGCGCGATCAAGAAGCACCCGACCGCCCCGACGCTCTACGCACGCCAGCTGCTCGAAGCCGGCGTCGTCGCGCAGGACGAGGTCGACGCGCTGACCGACGAGGTCTGGCAGCGGCTGACCGAAGAGCACCAGCAGCTGAAGGCGCGCCTGTCCGCCTCCGCGGACCCGGTCGAGCAGGCCACCGGCGAGTACCAGCTCGACCGCTCGCCCTCGCCGGATGTAGCGACCGCCGTCGAGGCCAGCCGCTTGCACGAGCTGAACGAGGCGCTGCTGCGCGTGCCGGAGGGCTTCACCGTCCACCCGAAGCTCGTGCGTCCGCTCGAGCAGCGGCGCGAGGCGATGGGCACCGAAGGCGGGATCACGTGGGCGCACGCCGAGCAGCTCGCGTTCGCCTCGCTGCTGACCGAGGGCACGCCGATCCGCCTCACCGGCCAGGACGCCGAGCGTGGCACCTTCAGCCAGCGCCACCTCGTCCTGCACGACCCGCAGACCGGCCAGGAGTACTCGCCGATCCAGCACCTGCCGGGCGCGACCGCGCCGATGGAGCTGCACAACAGCCCGCTGTCCGAGGTCGCCGCGCTCGGCTTCGAGTACGGCTACTCGCAGGAGGGACCCGAGACGCTCGTGCTGTGGGAGGCGCAGTTCGGCGACTTCCTCAACGGAGCGCAGGTGATCGTCGACCAGTTCATCGTCTCCGGCCTCGCGAAGTGGGGCCAGAGCGCGCGCCTGACGCTGCTGCTGCCGCACGCCTACGAGGGCTCCGGCCCGGAGCACTCCTCCGCGCGGCTCGAGCGCTTCCTGCAGCTCGCCGCCGAGGGCAACATCCGCGTCGCCTACCCGTCGACGCCAGCGCAGTACTTCCACCTGCTGCGCCGCCAGGCGAAGATCGCGAAGCAGCGCCCGCTCGTCGTGATGACGCCGAAGAGCCTGCTGCGGCTGCCGCAGGCGACGAACCGCATCGAGCACCTGGCCGACACCCAGTTCTACCCCGTGCTGCCGGAGCCGCGCGTGGAGGCCGACAAGGTCACGCGGCTGATCCTCTGCACCGGCAAGGTCTACTACGACCTCGCCGGCAGCGAGATGCGCAAGGACAACCCAGGCGTCGCGATCGGCCGCGTCGAGCTGCTCTACCCGTTCCCGCAGGAGCAGCTGCTCGAGCTGATCAACAGCTACCCGAAGCTCGAGGAGGTCGTCTGGCTGCAGGAGGAGCCGCGCAACATGGGCGCGCGCGCCCACATGTCGCCGCGCCTCATGCAGATCCTCCCGCGCAGCATCAAGTTCGGCTACATCGGCCGCCCCGAGCGCGCCTCGACGGCCGAGGGCTACCCGGCCGCCCACGCGATGGAGCAGAACCGCATCGTCTCGACCGCGCTCGACCTCTCGCGGCCGGTCGGGATGTACCCGGTGAAACTCCCCGGAGAACGCTAGCCCGCGAGCAGCTCGTGCGCCGCCGCAAGCGGCGCCGGGTCGATCCAGGCTGCGAGGTCGACGTCGCCGGCGAGGAAGCCGTGGGTGCGCAGGAAGTCGCGCTGGGCGCGCAGGACGGCGAGCTTGTCGTCGGCGAGGTCGGGCAGGAAGCGCTCGTGCAGACGCGGGCCGTGGGCTGCGATGACGGCGGCAGGCGTGGCGCCGACCTCCTCGGCGACGAGCCGCGTCGCTGCGTCCGGCTCGTGGCGTGCCCAAGCGCCGGCATCGAGCAGCGACGCAAGCACGCGCGCGACGAGCTGCGGCCGTTCCTCGACGAGGCGTGCGTCGGCCGTGAGCGTCGCGGGCACAGTGGCTCCCGCGCGCACCATCGGATCGAGCTGGG
The DNA here is from genome assembly GCA_963715695.1 of uncultured Actinomycetes bacterium. Taxonomy (GTDB): domain Bacteria; phylum Actinomycetota; class Thermoleophilia; order Solirubrobacterales; family Solirubrobacteraceae; genus Conexibacter. The sequence goes on from OY970266.1 coordinate 1,233,042, forward strand.
TGCCGAGGTCGACGACCGTGAGCGCGCCGATGCGTGCCGCTGCGGCTGCCCCGGCCGCGCCGGCTACATAGATCGCGTCGACGTCGCCACGCAGGAGCGCCGTCAGCTCGGCTGCGTAGGGCTCGCCCGCGCGCGATGCAGTCGCGCCGGTCCTGTCGAGCGCCAGATCGACGTAGGCGACTTCGTCGGCGAACAGGCCGGCGAGCGCGGTTGCGGCATGGAAGCCGCGACATGCAGCGGCGCGTGGAAGATCGGCGCCGACGCCAACGCCGACATGGTCGCGCAGCGGCAGCGCAAGCCGGCGACCCGCGAGCTGCGCCGCTTCGACGATGCCGCTGCCGGGGAGCGCGATCACGGCCTGAAAGGTCGGGACGGCGGTGAGGCCGACGAGTCGCGTCGCGCGCCCACGGCTGCGCGCCCACAAGGCGGTGACGTTGTCGCCCTCGTGGAGCGAGCCGGCGCTCGGTTCCTCGCCGTGTGGGTCGCGTTCCAGGAGGCCGAGGCGCTCTGCCAGTCCGGTTGCCGTCGGGATCGGGCTGCGCGTCACGACGACGCGCGCGGTCGGGGGCTGCATGACGAGCGCGCGGCGGTTGCGGCGCGGGCTCCCTTCAATCCCAACTTTCTCGATCGACTTAAGACCCTTTGCCATGAAGGCATCGTAGCCCATTCTCGACTGAATTGGTAGAGATAGTGCGGGGCAAAGGCCCGCGCGGTCCTCCGCTGCCTCTATCCTGCGCCCGATGGGCGTCCCCAGCAACGACCTCGCCAAGCGTGTGCTCGCGCGCGTGCGCGCGACGCCGGAGGGCTTCGTGCGCAGCTACGGCGACGTGTCGCCAGGCGCTCCGCGAGTCGCGGGCGCCGTGCTGTCCGCGTGCACCGACGCATCGGTTCCATGGCACCGGATCGTCCGCGCCGACGGGTCGCTCGCCCGCGGCGAGCGCCAGCGTGCACTGCTCGAGGCCGAGGGCGTGCCGTTCCGCGGCACCCGCGTCGACATGAACGTCGCGCGGCTGCCGGACTGAGCGCAGCCGGCCGCGCGAGGCCGCGCTCCCGCGCTAGCGTTCTGGCGCGATGTGGCTTCAGCGCGCGATTCAGCTCACCCCACGCCCCCGCGGCTTCCATCTCGTGACCGGCGAGCTGCTCGACGCGCTGCCGGAGGTCGGGGAGTTGGACGTCGGCTTGCTGCACGTCCTGATCCAGCACACGTCAGCGTCGCTGACGCTGAACGAGAACGCGAGCCCCGACGTGCGCGAGGACTTCGCGAGCTGGTTCGACCGCGCGGTGCCCGAGCGCGCGCCGTTCTGGACGCACACGCTCGAGGGCGACGACGACATGCCCGCGCACGTGAAGGCGAGCCTGCTCGGCAGCTCGCTCACGCTCCCGATCGCGGCGGGACGGCTCGCGCTCGGGACATGGCAGGGCATCTACCTGGGCGAGCACCGCGACCACGGCGGGTCGCGCACGCTGCTCGCCACCGTCTGGGGCGAGAGCGGCTGACGCCGCCGCCCGCTCAGCCGAACAGCGTCAGGTCCGGCGCGCGCTCGCCGCGCAGGACGCCGAGGTCGACCTCGGCGCAGGCGATGCCGCGGCTCTCCGCGAGCACGCGCGCCTGTGGCTTGATCGACTGGGCGGCGAGCACGCCGCGACAGTCGGCCATCGCCGGGTCGAGCCGGATCCGTTCGAGGTAGCGCGTCAGCTGCTCGACCGCGTCGATCGTGCCGACGCGCTTGATCTCGACGGCGATCCAGCCGTCCTCGTCGTCGCGGCACATCAGGTCGACCGGCCCGATGTCCGTCGGCCACTCGCGCCGCACGAGCCGGAAGCCCTCGCCGCACCACTGCGGCTGCTCGGCGAGCAGCTCCTGCAGGTGGCGCTCGACGCCGTCCTTCTCCAGCGCTGCGGCCTCGCCCATGTCATGCGTCACGTCGGAGAGCACCTCGACGATGCGGATGTCGAGCCGGTCCTCCGTGCCGTTCGCATGCTTGCGCACGACGAGCGAGCCGTGTGTCTCCTCGATCACCGTGGGCGCGACCATCCAATTGCTCGGTTTGAATCCGCCGTGGTCGGCGTGGACCATCACCGAACCATCCGACTTGATCACCAGCAGCCGCAGCGCCTCCGGCAGGAGCGCGTCCAGACGGCCCGTGTAGCGGACCTCACAGCGAGCGACGATCAGGCGCATGCGGCCGGCAGGCTACGACGCACGCCGGACGGGCGGGTAGCGCCCAGGAAACTAGGCCAGGTCGTCGCGGCGGCGCGACCTAGACTCGGCCTCGCCCGGATCGCCGACCGAGAGGACGCCACGCCATGAAGCGCACCCCGCTGACCGACGGGCTCGTCGGCACGCTGTACGAGCCAGAGGACCCGCACGGCGTGCTGCTCGTGCTCGGCGGCTCGAGCGGCGGCGTGCCGGATGAGCTCGGCGAGCGGCTGGCGGCAACTGGGGTCGTGACGGCGGCGCTCGCCTACTTCGGCGCGCCCGCGCTGCCGGATCGGCTGCTCGAGATCCCGCTCGACTACGTCGAACGCGGCCTCCAGCTGCTCGCCACCCACCCCGCCGCCGGCGGCCGCGTCAGTGTCTTCGGCGTCTCGAAGGGCGCCGAGCTCGCGCTGCTGTGCGCGACGCGTTTCCCCGCGCTCGTCGGCCGCGTCGCCGCCGCCACGCCGAGCTGCGCCGCCTGGTACGGCCTCGACAACGACCGGCCCGACCAGCCGCCGTCGGGCACCCGTTCGTCCTGGACCCACAAGGGCGAGCCGGTCCCCTTCGTCGCGGGCGTCCCCGGCGCGATGCCGACCTTCTCGGCTGCGGGCATGGCGATCCGCCCTGCCTTCGACGCCCCGCTCGCCGCGGTGAGCGAGGACGACCCGGGGCTGCTCCCGATCGAGCAGGCGACCGGGCCGATCCTGCTCGTCTCCGGCGGCGACGACCAGATGTGGCCGGCGACAGAGATGAGCGAGCGACTCGTCGCGCGACTCGCTGCCCACGGGCGCGCTGGCGATGTGCGCCACCTCGCCTACCCCGACGCCGGGCACATGGTCCTGACGCAGCGGCCGCCGGGCATGCCGACGCGGCTCGACTTCGGCGGCACGCCCGCGGCCGATGCAGCTGCGAGCGCCGAGGCCTGGGTCGAGATCGCCGCCTTCCTCGGCGCAGCGACGCCCGCGAACTGACCGGGAAGCCATTGCGCTGACGCAGCAGCGCGGCTAGAATCGATGGCAGCTCGCAGGGACTCGGGGGAGTCGCGAGCCCACAGTCGTCTCGGCGCCACCCGGCGTGCGACGACGCCGTCAATCATGCATCCACGCACACTCGTGATCGAGCCGTTCGACATCGGAGGCGCCTCACAAGCGCGGTACCGAAGAGAGCTCCCCGTGGCCGCAAGGCGGGGATGAACGTCCCCCTGGCCACGGTAGCGACGCACGCCGGTACACGCACTGAACGACGAGGAGGGGGAACTCCGATGATCACCGATGGTGCACCGATACTTTGGCCCGAGGGCGACACGCACACGGTCGAGTACGCGCCGCTGGACCCTGCAGTACCCGACGAACTGCAGGCGCTCGTGCCCGCAGCGCTCCAGCTCGCGAAGCTCGGCGACGCGCTCCGCAGCATCCAGGCTCGCGACGGCTCACCGATCTCGGCGGAGGCGTCGCAACAGCTCGCGTCGTCCTCGGCGCAGCTGATGAACGACCTCGCCGACGCGGCATCCGTGCCCGCGGAGGCGAAGGACATCATTCGACTGCGCGCCGACGCACTTATAAACGGAACATCGCCAGAGGCGGTCGCCCGGCGTGAGGCGGAACTGTCGGCCCCGCAGCCGCTGACCGTGCTGTGCGGGCCGATCTGCACGTGGCGCCAGAAGTCGAGAATCCCGCTCCATGGCGTCGTCGTCGCGACGCAGCACGAGCAGAGCGATCAATTGATGGCGGACATCGACGCGCGCGCCGAACAGGCGCTCGCGACGGTCGAAGCGCGCCTCGGCCTGCCGGGCCTCAACGTCGCCGGCGTCTACCCGATACAGATCGTCGACCTGATCGCCTGCGGCGGCGAGGCGAACACCTTCCCGAAGCACTTCGCGTACTTCCTGCCGGAGGACGAGGGCGTCGCCGACCGCGAGACGCAGCAGAAGAAGACGATCCTCTTCCGCAACGCCTACCGGCTGCGCTTCACGCAGATCAGCGAGCGGCTCGGCGACGTGCTGCTCGACGGCCCGCGCGTCGCCGAGGACGCCGACCCGGCGCCCCTGCTGCTGAGCTGGCTGCGCGGCCACGACATCGCGCATGGCGTGACGATCCCCGGCATGGGCAAGGTCGGCTCGATCGAGGTCGGCCACGAGCCGTGGATGGCATTGCAGGAGGCGATATCGGACGCCTTCGGCCTGCTGATGGCGGTGACGCCGGAATGGCTGGAGCTGGTCGACGGCGGCGCCGACGCGGTCGCGGCGATATTCATGGGCGAGCTGCTCCACTACCTGCGGCGCGGCCCGTGGCTGTGGGGCGATGCAGGCGCTGCGTTCGTCGAGCTGAGCTTCCTCGAGCGTGGCGGCTACATCACGATCGACGACGACGCCCGGATCCACTGGGAGACCGAGCGCCTGATCGCCGGCATCGACGCGCTCGCGAAGGAGCTGGTCGCGCGCGTCGTCACCGCGCCCGACGGCGCAACCGTGCAGGCGTTCCTCGACGAGCACTCGTGGGAGGGCTCCAGCGGCGCGACGCGCGTCGTCGAGGCGCTGCGCACGCGGCTCGCCTCCGTGCCAACCGCGCTCGCGTACGCCTGACCTCACAAGCTCGGCGCCTCACCGCCGGCGCGCCACGGCAGGCGCGCCGGCGGTCGTCTTGCGCCTCCCCAGGCGACAGATTCAGGAGCCGACGAGCTCCTCGACCTCGAACAGCCGGCCGGTCTCCTCCAGCTCGCGCAGGCGCGTGTAGTCCTCGCGCAGGCGCGCCTCGTCGGGATGGACGAGGTAGACCGTTCCGGGTGAGGTGAAGAGGTCGAACGTGCGGGCGATGCGGTCGCCGGGGCCGAGCATCGCGACGGCGCCTGCATAGGACGGCAGCCGCTCCAGCTCGTCGTGGCGGACGGCGACGATCCGCCCCTCGTGCTGGGAGATCAGCGTGACGACGCGCGCGTGCTCGCGCAGCGGCGCCGGGCTGGCGGCACGGCGCGCGACCGACGCCGGGTCGAGGTACGCGTCGACCGTGACCGTCACGTGCGACGGCGTGCAGCGGTCGACGACACGGTCGAGGATCGTCCCCTGCATCCGCGCGCCGCACTCGATCAGCACCGGCCCGCGCTCGGTCAGCACCAGCTCGGTGTGCGCGGAGCCGTAGCGGATCCCGAGCGCGTCGAGCACGCCGCGGACGTAGGCGGCGACGAGGTCCTGCTCCTCGCCCCGCGGCTCCAGCAGATCCTCGAAGTCGTACATGTCGCAGGTGCCGTGGACGAGCCGCTTCGTCGAGCGCCACGTCTCGCTCACGTGGTGGACGCCGTCCCAGCTGATCGAGTCGGTAAAGACCTGCGGGCCGCGCAGCAGCTCCTGCACGAGCAGCTCGTCGTTGGATCCGCCGAGCGCGTTCGGGCGCCCGGCCGTCGCGGCGAACGCCGCCTCGATCTCCTCGGCTTCCTCGCAGAAGAAGACACCCTCCGTGCCGGCACTGTCGAGCGGCTTCACGACGACCGGCCAGTCCGCGCGCGCTCGCGCCCACGCGACTGCCTCGGCCGCGTCGCCGGTGCGCAGCTGCTGCACCGCGTTCAGGCCCGCGGCTCGCACCGCCTCGGCCATCGCGTGCTTGTCGCGGCGCGCATGGCTCAGCGCGCTGCCGTTGCCGGGAAGCCCGAGCCGCTCGGCGAGCGCGTCGGCGAGCGGGACGCCGGTCTCGGCGCCGGCCAGCACGAAGGCGATCTCGCCGTGCGGCGCGAGCGCGGCCAGCGTCGCGTCGAGGTCGTCCTCGTGGACCACGTTGGCGACGAAGTGCTCGGGCCGGAAGGAGCGCTGGTAGAAGCTCGGCGGCACCGGCCGGCTCTGGACGTGGAGCGTGCGGACGCCCGCGGAGGTGAAGCGCGGCGCGAGCGCGGCGCCGGTCGAGTAGGCGTCGACGATGACGCCGAGCCGCTCGCCGCTCATGCGCTCGCGACCAGCACGAGCCGGTCCTCGGGCTGCTTCGGATGGCCGTCGAAGCCGCCGTGGCGGCGGATCTCGCGGAAGCCGGCGGCGCCGAGGCGGCGCACGAGGTCGTCGGCGTCGTAGAGGCGCGTCTCGATTTCCAGTTCGTGCTCGCCCAGCTCGTAGCGGATGTGCAGCACGTGCGTCTCGGGATCGCAGCGCAACGTCTCCGCGACGCCATTCGTGACGCGCTGCACGGTCACGCCGATCCCGCCGAGCCGTGCGCGCGAGCGCTCGAGGTCGGACAGCTCCATCAGCAGCAGCCCGCCCGGCTTCAGCATGCGATGCCAGCCGTCGAGCACGCGCTGGTCCTCCTCGACCGACGCTCCGTAGCCGAAGCTGGAGAAGACGTTGACGATCGCGTCGAACGGGCCGAGCGCAAGCGGCTGTGAGAGGTCGCCGACTACGTACTCCGGCCCGGGACAACGCCGCCGCGCCTCGGCGATCGCCGCCGGCGAGATGTCGACGCCGACGACCTCGCAGCCGAGCGCGAGCAGCGCGGCGGCGAAGCGGCCGAAGCCGCAGGCTGCGTCGAGCACCTTTGCGCCGGGCGCCAGCCCGAGCAGCGCAACCGCCTCGCGCGCGTCCCCCTCGGTCGTGTCGTAGCGGCCGAGCTGGTCGGAGATCTCGATGAAGCCCGGCCCGAACGTGTCGAGCTCGTTTGCAGCAAGGCCGGTCGTCTCGTCGCTCATGGTCGCTCCTCCAGCTGGATCAGCCCGAGCGCGGCAAGGCCGTCGCGCAGGATCGTACGCACGACGCGCCCGGTGCGCGCGCTCGGCTGCGCGCCGAGGTACCACTCGCTCAGGTGCACGAGGAAGCGCAGCTGGTCGAGCAGGTCGAGCTTCTGCAACGAGCGCGCGAGCAGGCGGCGGTGCAGCTGCGACTGCATCACGGCGAAGCGGTAGTCCACGTCACGCGGGTCCGGGTCGGGTGCGCCGTCATAGACAGGGTCGTTCGCGCGCGCCCACGCCTGCGCGAGCCACCAGCCGACGTTCGCCTCCACGTCGAGCACATGGTCGGCGTCGAACACGAGCGACTTGACCGTCGGGCGGTTGAGGAACGACGCGAGCAACGCGATCGCCCCGAGGTCGCCGGCGCCGCAGGCGTGGCGTCCCGGCAGCGCGAGCATCCGCAGCTCGTCGCGCGCGACGAGCGTGTCGAGCAGGCCGTCGATCAACAGCGCACCGCCGGCGCTGGAGCTGACGACGCCGCCCTCGATCGTGACCATGCCGTGACGCACGTGCGTCGTGGGATAGACCGGCACGCCGGGCGCGAGCCGCTCCAGCATCTCCTCGACGTGGATCGTGTGCGTGCGCCACTCCAGCCCGGACAGATGCACGAGCTTGTGATCCGGAATGTCGTGCATCAGCCGGTGCCACATCACGAGGCCGCGCAGGTTCTGCGTCGGGAAGCCGTCGGCACGGCTGAGCGGCAGCCAGGCGTACTCCTCCTGGCCGGTCGCGTAGCCAAGCGCGCCGGACTCCGCGCGCGTGAGCACGCCGGCCGCGAGCGCTCGCTCGACGAACGCGTCGATGTGGGGCGTGGAGTCGGAGTCGAACAGGACCCGATCGAAGCGCACGCCGAGTCGCGCGAGCGTCTGCTCCTGCCCGTCGATCGCCCAGCGGCGCAGCGTCCGCCACAGCGTGTGCGCGTTCGGGTCTCCCTGCTCCAGGCGTGTGAGCAGCTCCTGCGCGAGGTCGTCGTGGACGTCGGTCTCGCGCGCGACCGCCACGTCCTCCGGATTGACGTCGTCTACGGGCACCGCCGTCTCCTGCACGTAGCGCGTGTAGAGACGCCCGACGAAGTGGTCGCTCTTCTCGCCGGTGTCGTGCGGGGTCGAGCCGGCCGCGTAGCGCAGGTAGCCGGCCATCGCCTCGCCCATGCTGCGCCCGGCGTCGCCGATGTGGCTCTGGCAGGCGACGCGCGCGCCGGCTGCACGCAGCGCGCTCGCGATCGCGTGGCCGAGCGCGATGTTGCGCAGGTGGCCGATGTGGAGCGCCTTCGTCGCGTTCGGGTCGCAGAAGTCGACTACGTAGGGCTCGTCGGCCAGCAGGTCGCCGGTCGCCATGCCGGCGGAGGCGCCGGACTCCAGGCTCGCGCCCAGCTCGGCGATCCGCTCGTCGCTGAAGCGCAGCGCATAGCGCTGGCGTTCGCGCATGACGGAGGCGACGGCCGGGTCGGCCTCGAGCGCGCGCACGACCGCCGGCGCCTCGTCCTCGTCGCGCACGATCACGGTCACGTCGGCCGGGTCGCCGGCCTTCATGATCGGCGCGATCGGGAATGCGCTGTGCTCGCCGTCGAGCGACCGCAGCGTCGCGTCGAGGTCGTCGAGCAGATTCCCAGCTTGCACCGCTGCCTCGCCGCCCTCGCGCATCAGTCGTCCCCCATCGATCAAAGCGATGCACCAGCCGGGGCTCGAACCCGGATCCACGGCTTAGAAGGCCGTTCGTCTATCCAATTGACTTACTGGTGCAGCGGATACGTCGCGACGCCGCTGCGCCGCTTCCCCCAAAGCAGGCTCCAGTCTAGTCAACGGGCTCTGCGCGATGCAAGCGCGCTCGTACGGGGCGTCGGCGCGCGCATCGAGGCGCCGGCACCGCGAAAGCGCGCGAACCACCGCAGCGCGAGGGGTTCGAGCGATCCGAGTGCCTGCTCGACGAGCGGCCCGACTCCGCGCGTGTCGTCCTGCCCGCCGGCAAACACCAATGGCGAGGCGCCAGGAGGACAGCTTGACACTTCAGTTTTCAGCTCCTATCCTCAATGAGGTAGCGCGCGCTATATCGCAGACATCCAGCGCTGATTGAGCTGCATGATTCAGCGCGAGATCAAGGAGTTAGCGGATGCGGTACCACGCCAGAATGTCCCTTGGCGTCATCGGCGCAGTCTTCGTGCTCGCCGTCGCAATCAGCACGGCGTCAGCTACGAGACTTGCGTTCAGCAGCGAAACGTTCAGAGTTACCTGGGCCAGATTGGTCTTTAGCGGTACGTTCGGAGTCACAATCAGCTGCCCTGTGACGCTCGAAGGCACCATGCATTCCAGAACCATTGTCAAGACAGCCGGAAACCTAGTCGGGTACGTCACAAGAGCGATAGTCGGCGAAGCGCAGTGCACGGGGGGGAGAGCAAGAATGCTAACGGAAACCCTCCCCTGGCACACTCAATACGTATCGTTCGAGGGAGGCCTACCGAACATAACGGCCATAAATGTTCGGATCATTAGATTCAGCACTCAGCTCTGCGCGACCGTCCTCGGCTCGACCGTCTGTTGTCTATACCAATCCAGCGCATCTGAACCCGTAAACTTTAGACTTAACCGCGAAGCAGCGGGGGTTCTCACATCTGTGACTGCCGGTGGGAGAATAGTGAAATTCCCCGGAAGTAACCCTATCTGCGAAGACATAAATCTGAGTGGCACGAGCGCGCCGCCCACCGTGCTAGGCAACACGACAAGAATAACGGTGACCCTAGTCACCTGACCGGCACCAAGCGCGTGCGCGGGGCTGCCGATCCGGGGCCCCGCGTCCGTGCGGCGCCGCCCTGCCATTGCTCAGGCGGCGCTCTCTGCAGTCAGCACGCGCGGAGCGAGCGCGCGCAGGCGCTCGACGAGCTGGCCGACCTCGGCGTCCGGGGCGAGGTCGAGCGCGCGCTCGCAGGCGGCGATCGCGTCGGTCACGCGGTCGGTGCGGGCGAGCGCGTGGGCGTAGCGCGACCAGGCGGCACCGGACTCCGGCATCAGCTGCGTCGCCGCCTCGCAGGCCGAGACCTCGGCGCCGACGTCGCCCGACAGCTGGTGGACGAGCGCCAGGTCGAGCAGCGCGGCAACCGACGGCGTCAGCTCGACCGCGTGCTCGAGCGCCTCGCGCGCACCGTCGCGGTCGCCGAGCCGCATCCGCAGCCGGCCGAGCCGCTCCCAGGCGGAGGCGTCGCGCGGGGCGCGGTCGGTCTCGCGCTCGGCCGCGTCGCGCGCGAGGTCGAACGCGCGCATGTCCTCGTAGATGCGTGCGGCGAAGCGATGCGCGGTCGGACGCTCGCCGTCGACCCGCGCCCAGTCGCGCACCGCGCGTCCGGCCGCGGCGAGGTTGCCGCTCTGCCAGAAGGCGACGGTGAGCTGGCGCAGCACGACCGGGTTGCGCGGGTCGGCGTCGCGCGCGTAGACGAGGCGCTGCGCGGCGAGCTGCGGGTTGCCCTCGGCGAGCGCGTGCTGCGCAGCAGTCATGAAGCGCTGGACGCGATCGGCCCCCGGGTCCGGCTTCGAGAAGTCGACGAACTGCAACGAGCCGGCCGGCACCGTCCGCACGCCCGGCTGGAAGCGCACGCGCGCCCACTGCTGCACGTCGTCGCCCTCGCCGGAGAAGTAGATGCCGGTGACGCTGCCGACGCCCCACTCGGGGTAGGCGAGGCAGCGCGCGTAGCGGTGGACGACCGAGTGGTCGGGCACGCGCGAGCCGAACGGGTCGTGCTTCGTGCGGTCCTCCGCCTGCTCGGCGGCGCGCTGCGAGTTCGCATAGGCGCGCGCGCCCTCCTCGGCGCGGCGCTTGCGGGCGGCCGCGGCCGAGACCTTGACGGCATTCGCGGAGACCTTGCCGCCGCGCGAGGTCTCGGCGAGGCTCTCGAGCTGGTCGGCCGCCTCGTTGATCGCCTGCAGGTGGCGCTGGTGCTCATGCTGGCGCCCCGGCGGTGCGATATCGGGATGCCAGCGCTTCGCCATCCGGCGGCGCGCGAGCTGCACCGCGCGCTTGTCGAACGGCGGCTCCAGCTCGAGCAGCAGGATCCCCTGCTCGATGTCGAAGACGGTGGGCATGGCCTTCCCGAGGGTAGCGGGAGCGCAACGCTCGGGTCGGCCGCAACTGCGGCGATCGGGGAGCGTTATCGTCCGCGACACCACCCGAAGGACGCCCGGTCGCGGGGCGCCAGGAGACACATGCGAATGCCGAAGAAGCTTGCCGTCCGCCGGCGCCTGCCGCTGCTGCTCGCGCTCGCCGCCCTGATTGTCTGCTGCTGCGCATTCGCGCCCGGCACGGCGGCGGCGCGCAAGCCACCCTGCTCGGCAAAGCACGCCCACACGTTGGCGTCCACGCACCGGGCGCGCGTCTTCAGCATCAATGGTCGTTTCTACGGCTGCCTGCGACGCAGCGGGCGCACCACCCTCCTGACCGAGAACGAGGCCCCCGAGGACGACGTCTTCGAGCTCGGGGTCTCGCACATGACGCTCGACGGCACGTGGGTCGCCTGGATCGAGTCGTCGAACGACGCCAGCGGCTCGAGCAACGAGATCCGCGCGGAGGATCTGCGCACTCATCGCGTGCGCGCAGCGACCGATGATTCCGTCGACGCGTCCGACACCGTGGTCGTCAGTCCGCACGGCGCGCTCGCGTGGCTCGCGCCGGACCTGGCGCCCAGCTACCGGATCCCCGACTTCCCCGAGGGAATCGTGCCGATCGCCGGCACCGGCCCGGCAAGCCTCGCAGTCCTCGGTGATGCGGGGGTGTGGACGTTGCGCGACCTCGCCCACGGCACACTCTCGAGGGCGACACGCGTCGCCTCCGCGCCTGGGGGCGACATCGGGCCAGGTCGCACGCTCGCAGCAGCGGACCTCGACGGAGACGGTGCCGTCGATCTCGTGGCACCGACGGAGACCGGCGCAACGGTCGTCCCGGGCCGTGCGGACGGCACGTTCGGACCCCTCAGGGCCCTCGCGCTCGCCGGTGGTGCGGAGCATGTAGCCGTCGGCGACCTGAACCGCGACGGTCACCCGGACGTCGTGCTGTGTGGACCGCGGGCCGCGAGCATCGCGCTCGGCCGCGGCGGCTTCGCGTTCGCGCCCGCCACGCCGCTCCACGTCGCGCACCCGTGCACGGCAGTGTCCATCGGCGACGCGACCGGCGACGGCATCCCGGACCTTGCGCTCGACGCGAACGGCTTCCTCACGCTGCTGCGCGACAACGGCGACGGGACGTTCGCGACCGCGTTCAGCAAGCCGATGCGGCACGCCGTCGAGCTGCTCGACGCTCAACCGCAGCTCGCCGACGTGAATCGCGACGGCATCGCCGACTTCCTGTTCCTCGACGATGGCAACCGCTTCAGCGCGATGCTCGGCCGCGGCGGTGGCGCATTCGCGCAGCCGACGGACGGGAAGGGCTTCGTCAGCGCGTTCGCGGTCGGCGACGTCGACGGCGACACCGTGCCCGACGCGGTCCTCGTGGTCAACACCCACAGCATCGAGGTGCTCCACGGACGCGGGGACGGCACGTTCGGCAACACGCACGTCTACAGCACGACCTTCGACAGCGCGCGGGTCGTGTCGCTGGCGGACCTCGACAGCGACGGCAAGCTCGACATCGTGGTCGGCGAACAGGACACGCGAGAGGTTGCCGTGCTCGTCAACAAGGGCGACGGGACGTTCCACCCGTGGACCAGCGCAGCCGATCTCTACATCCCGCATGGCAAACAGTCGCGCGAACTCGTGCACGCGGCGCAGATCGACCGCCGCTCGCTGCGCTTCCGCGGCAACACGCTCGTCTGGCGCGCCGCCGGCAAGCGGGCGAGCGCGCGGGTGCGCTGACCCGGCGGAGGGCGGCGGCGGCAAGCCGTCTATCCTCCGACGCCGATGTCCGGCCAATACATCTTCACGATGCACCGCCTCACCCGGCTGTTCCCGCCGGACAAGGAGGTGCTGAAGGAGGTCTCGCTCTCCTTCATGCCGGGGGCGAAGATCGGCGTGCTCGGCTACAACGGCTCGGGCAAGTCGACGCTGCTGCGGATCATGGCGGGCGTCGACAAGGAGTTCAGCGGCGAGGCGCAGCTTGCGCCGAACGCGACGGTCGGCCTGCTGGAGCAAGAGCCGCAGCTCGACGAGAGCAAGGACGTGCGCGGCAACGTCGAGGACGGCGTCACCGAGCTGCGCGGCCTGCTGGACCGCTTCAACGAGCTGGCAGCGAACTACTCCGAAGAGACCGCCGACGAGTTCGCGCGCCTGCAGGAGCAGATCGACGCAGCCGACGCGTGGAGCCTCGACCAGGTGCTCGACACGGCGATGGACGCACTGCGACTGCCGCCCGGCGACGCCGACGTGAGCAAGCTGTCCGGCGGCGAGCGCCGCCGTGTCGCGCTCTGCCGGCTGCTGCTGCGCGCACCCGACCTGTTGCTGCTCGACGAGCCGACGAACCACCTCGACGCCGAGTCGGTCGCGTGGCTGGAGACGCATCTGCGCGACTACAAGGGCACGATTGTCGCAATCACCCACGATCGCTACTTCCTCGACAACGTGGCCGGCTGGATCCTCGAGCTGGACCGCGGGCGCGGGATCCCCTACGAGGGCAACTACAGCGGCTGGCTCGTGCAGAAGCAGCAGCGGCTCGAGCAAGAGGAGCGCTCCGACAAGACGCGGGCGCGGACGATCGCGAAAGAGCTCGAGTGGGTGCGGATGAACGCGAGCGCGCGCCGCGCGAAGCCGAAGGCGCGCTTGAACGCGTACGAGGCGCTGCTCGCCGAGGACCGCAACGTGAAGCTCGACCAGGTGCAGATCCACATCCCGGCCGGGCCGCGGCTTGGTGACGTGGTGGTGGAGGCCGCCGGGCTGCGCAAGGGGTTCGGCGAGAAGCTCCTGATCGAGGACCTGACGTTCAAGCTGCCGCGCGGCGGCATCGTCGGCGTGATCGGCCCCAACGGCGCGGGCAAGACCACGTTGTTCAAGATGATCACCGGACAGGAGCAGCCGGACGCCGGGACGTTGAAGGTCGGCGAGACGGTCGAGCTGGCGTACGTCGACCAGTCGCGTGACGCGTTGGACCCGGAGAAGAGCGTGTGGGAGGAGATCTCCGGCGGCGACGACCAGATCTCCGTCGGCGACCAGAAGATGAATTCGCGCGCGTACACGAGTGGATTCAACTTCAAGGGCACCGACCAGCAGCGCAAGGTCGGCGTGCTGTCCGGCGGCGAGCGCAACCGTGTCCACCTCGCCAAGGTGCTGCGCTCCGGCGGCAACCTGCTGCTGCTCGACGAGCCGACGAACGACCTCGACACCGACACGCTGCGCGCGTTGGAGGAGGCGCTGCTGCGGTTCGCCGGCTGCGCCGTCGTCATCTCCCACGATCGCTGGTTCCTCGACCGCATCGCGACGCACGTGCTCGCGTTCGAGAGCGACTCACAGGTGCGCTGGTTCGAGGGCAACTTCGAGGCCTACGAGGCCGAGCGCCACGAGCGGCTGGGCGCCGAGGCGGATCGGCCGCATCGGATTCAGTACAAGAAGCTCGTGCGGGGCTGACCCGGCCTCCGGCGGACTGACCGCCGGCTTGACACGTGGCTAATTAGTTCTCTAAACTTGCGCCTGCGCGCTGCTTCTTTCATCTTGCATCAGATAGTCGCACGGGACAGTGAGCGCCGACGCTGTGCGAGCACGCCCGTCGCGCTGCGGCACGCCTCGTCCAGTCGACACCTCTTCAAGGAGTGGCACATCATGAGAAAGCGAACGCATCGCCTGCTTGCCCTTGCCTGTTCGGCGCTGACGCTCGCAGTGGTTGCGAGCTCTGCGCCGGCAACAAAGTTGGCCGTGAGCAGCGGCACGTTTCGAGCATCTTGGAATCCGGCAGTTCTCAGCCTTCCGGCTGCGGGAATTAGTCTGAGTTGCTCAGCTACGCTCGAAGGCAGCTTTCATTCCGGCACTTTTGCGAAGACGAGCGAAGCTCTAGTCGGCTACATCACGAGAGCGACGATGGAAGAAAGAACGTGCAGAGGCGGCACTGCCAGAATGCTAACCGCCAGACTTCCGTGGCACATGCGATACGCCTCCTTCGCGGGCACCCTACCCAACATAACCAGCATCACGAGTCGGGTCATCGGTGGGGAATTCCTAATTCTCGTAAGAATTTTGGGCATCGAAGTCTCCTGCCTATACCTCACCTCGACAACCGAACCGGGCATCGAGACCTCCGGCCGCGAAGCCGGAGGGAGCTTGACTGGCGTGAGTCTCTCCGGCGAAATAAGATCGGCTACCGGCGGGACCTGCGCGAGAGGGAGACTGAGCGGCAGCGGCAGCCTGACAAGCGCTGGCGGCGGTTCGCTTAGAGTGACTCTAGTTGCCTGATCTCCTGTCGCCAGCGCGAGCGACGCGCGTGTTCGTCGAGGCCAGCTGTTGCCGGCAAGAGCCGGACGGCGCGCCTCGGGGGCGAGGCGCGCTAGGGTCCGACGTGATGGGAGACGTCTCCAAGGCAGTCCTGATCACCGGCTGCTCGTCCGGCATCGGCCGCGCGACCGCCAAGCGGCTCGCTGCGAATGGCTGGACCGTCTACGCGACGGCGCGACGGCCGGAGACGATCGCCGACCTCGAGGCTTCCGGTTGCCGCACGCTCGCGCTCGACGTGACCGACGAGGACTCGATGGTCGCGGCCGTGCGGACGATCGAGGAGACGCACGGCGCGGTCGGCGTCCTGATCAACAATGCGGGCTATTCGCAAAGCGGTGCGATCGAGACGGTGCCGTTGGAGGCCGTGCGGCGCCAGTTCGAGACGAACGTCTTCGGGCTCGCCCGGCTGACGCAGCTCGTGCTGCCGAAGATGCGTGATCAGCGCTGGGGCAAGATCGTGAACCTGGGGTCGATGGGCGGCAAGCTCGTGTTCCCGGGCGGCGGCTGGTACCACGCTACGAAGTTCGCGATCGAGGCGTTCAGCGACGCCCTGCGGTTCGAGCTGCGCGGGTTCGGCATCGACGTGATCTTGCTGGAGCCGGGCTTGATCGTGACGGAGTTCGGCAATGCGGCCGGAGCGAGCATGGCCGCCGTAGCCGGTGGGCCGGAGGGTGCCGCGCCGGCGCCCGATGGGTCCACGTCAGGCGACCCGTACGCGCACTTCAACGCAACGGTCGGGTCGGTCACGCAGGGCGCGTACGAGGGTCCGATGAAGATGCTCGGCGCCGGTCCCGACAAGGTCGCGAAGGTGATCGAACGCTCGATCCGCCGCCGCCGTGCCCCCACGCGTGTGACGATCACGCCGTCAGCGAAGCTGACGATCCCCAGCCGGCGGCTGATGCCGGACCGGGCCTGGGACGCGCTGATGCGGGCGCAGTTCCCGACGCCGAAGTAGCAGCGCGCCGGTCCTGTCACGACGCGGGTACGTGTCTACTTCCGTGACACTTGGGGGCGCGCGCGAGGTGGAGCACGCTTGGCCGGTAGACGCTAGTGTCGTACGGCCAGAAGACACCATCTAGGAGGGGGAAGATGGCCCGGAGGACACTGAGCAACGCCGTCGTCGGCGGGCTTGTGATCGCGGCCGTGGGCTGCGGAGGCTCGAAGCCATTGACGAGAGCGGAGTTCGTCAAGCGTGCTGATGCTGTCTGTCAGCATGCGAGTGCCAAGTTTGCCGCCAATCTCAAGAAGGGTTCCGCGCACGCAGAGTCAGCCGCCGCGTTCCGTGCTGCCTTCAAGCAGGACCTGCATGACATGGTGAGCGGCCTCGAAGCGATTCATGCACCGAAGGACCTGGAGACGACATACGCCAAGTTCACTGCGGCACGCTCCGACGAGGTCGACGCAATGATCAGCCGCGCCGCGGGAGCCTCGAACGTCGATGCTCGCCAGGAGAAGGCTACGCACGCGGCAACGGCGCTGAAGGGGAAGCTCGGGTTGCGGATCTGCTGAGTTCGGCTGCCCATGGTCGCACGAGGCACACCCCTCCACGGCCTGACAAAGCGCTTCGTGTGACGTAAAAGTGTGGCCGGCCCGTCGTCGGCCGGCCACACTTTCAATGCCTCTTCGCTCGGCGCTTCGGAGCGACGATGTCCGCCTAGTTCTTCTTCCGCTTGGCCTTGGCGCAACCGTGGATGTGCAGCCGCGGCGTAGACGTGACGCGCGCACCGTTTTGACCGAGGATGGAGATCGCAGCAGCAGCGGCCTTTGCCTTGGCGGTGCAAAGGTTCGACACAACCCCGACAGGACCGTTCTTGCCGGAGACGAGCTTCAGCGTGAACTTCGTGATCGGAGCGTCAGGGATGGTGTCGAAGCTCGTGGCCAGCCGCTTCCCACCGGGGATCCTGACCTTGCCAGTCAGGTCGAGATTGACCTGTCCTCGCAAGGCGACCATCAGGTCGGGGATCACGCGTGCCGGGTTCTTGACGAAGTACACCGAGCCCTTCAGCGGATCCTTCAGGAGCGGCGTCACAGCGACCGCCGATCCGACCTTCGCGCGGCTGGTGCAATGCCCAGCGTTGAACTCCGTCAGCTTGCAAGCACGGTTGACGACCGGCAGCAGTGCATTGAGCGTGCCGGGCAGCGTCACGCTGACCGTCCGCAGATTCGACTGGCCCGCCGTCTGGGTGAGCGTCGTCGAGAAGGGAGTCGAGGTGCCGTTCTTGGTGCGGTGAGTGGCGCCAACGCTCAGGCTGATCTTTGGCGCGAACTTCAGGTTCTTGCACTCTCCCACCTGGAAGCGTGAAACCAAAGCCGCCGTCGCACCCTGCGTGGACGTCGCGGTTCCGTCGACATGCGCTGCAGTGCAGTTGGTCGGGTTGATGATGAAGTTCGGCTTGTCAATGCTCAGCCGCACGTCCCGCAGGTTCAGCGGCACGCCCTTCAGGATCGTCGGGAACGGATCGGAGACCACCCGCAATGCAGCCGTGTGCTTGTCCACGAAGATTGCGGTCCGCACCACAACCGTCCCGAGATCGAACGGCCCGGCAAGCGCTCGCACCACGACCGACAGGCCGTAGGGCGCGCCCTTGTAGGGGCCTGTGAGGTAGACACGCCCGTTCGTGATGAAGAACGGGTTCGGTCCTACCCCTGCACCCACCGTCGCGGTCCCAACCTGGGAAGCGGCTCCGCAGATCCCCGCGCTTGCCGCTGCATCCGAGCACAGCTCCGCGTTCTTGATGCGACCCAGGAGCCCTTTCGGCGTCTCCACCGTCACCGACCCCAGAGCCTGATCTCCATCTTCGCGACTCAGCGAGAAGAGGAACGGGGTGCTCTTTCCGGCCACCGGGTTCTGCGTACCAGCGCTGAACGCAGGCGCGAACGTGGATGCCGCGCATGGCCCACCCTTGCCGTCGCCACTCAACCCGAAGCTGTCCTGCGAAGCCACGGTCTTGTTGCTCCACGACGTCATTGCGATGTTGCTGAGATTGCTCGCCGCATCGCACGTAGAGGGCGTGGCCAGCGGAGCGCGCGGACCGCTCTTGAAGTGCAGCTCCAAGGACGAGATCGGCAGCTGGGGAATCTGATCGAAGGTAGCAGTCAAGCGACCGCTGTTCGGGTTCGCCGCGATTGACGCGGGCTGCTTGATGTCGATGCCGTCATCATCAGAGCGAATCTCGATCGCGATTCGAAACAACTGCCCCGAATCCGGGTCGTCGGAATTCTGCGTGCGCAGGAAGATCGACCCCGCGAGCGGATGGTCCAGCAGCGGAGTCGTCACGGACACCGTCCCGATCTTCGACGCATCTGGACAGCTCGCAACCCCATCCACACCCAAACGAAGCTGGGCATCGGAGCAAGCTTGGAGTCCCGTTGCGGACGACGGATTGATGGTCATTCCGTCCGGCAGCTGTGTGCTCACGGCCCGCAGGTCTGCCTCAGCGATGCCGTCCGGCGTAGCGCCCTGCGGCAAGGTCAGCCTGGCGTCCAACCCCGTCGGCGCGTGCGGCACCTGGTTCGTTGGCGTCAACGTAAGCGCGGGATCAAAGGGAGCCAGATCACAGCCACCGAGCGCTGGCGAGGTGGTCTGGGCGTGCACCTGCGTGTCGGGGTGCACAAAGCTCGTGGCGTCTGCGCTCCACGGCAAGGGGTTCCCCGTGCATGACGTCGGCAAGCGCAAGAAGGCAGTTCGAGGGGCGTGTGACGGACAAACGCTTCCGTTGTTCCCAATCAGACCGTCGAGACACAAACCGCGCACGTTGTCGTGTGAACTGTCGGCCGGCACTCCCCAAAACGTCACTTCAACGCCCGGAATGGGCACCGAGGACGAGGCATCGCGTGCAACGATGTCGATTCCGTTGTCGTCTGGTCGCACCTTTGCGAGCAGCACCACCGGAACGCTTTGATACTGGAAGCCAAACGCCGCAGGCGAGCCAATCGGGGGCACCATGTTGTAGATGGGAACCAGATCGCTGTCTGCGATCCGCACGATCCCAACCTGGCTCTCCAGAGGACAGGCGGGAATCTCCCGATCTGCTGATTCGTCTGCCGAGTTCGCCAATTGTGCCCCTGTGCACCTGACTGGCGTCGACACTGCATTTCCAACCAGACCCACGGGAAGGTGAGTGAGCACGGTTTTGAACTGCTCAACCGCCGCGGTCGTGGGAAAGACTGTAAGAACATCGGACGCCACCGTAGGAAATTCGAGCGTCGCGGTAATGGCGGACGGATCCGCGCCGGCCTGGGTCACCGGCAGGCCGTTCGTGTCATCGAGGGCCGTCGCAAAGGTCTTGAACGCAAAGGGCGCTGCGGGCCCAACGACCATCGACTCTTGAGCAGTGAGATCTTGTGGTGCGCCGCCGCCCGTTACCTCGAGCGTGTTGACCAACGTCCCAGCAGCGTCAGGAGCTACCGGGGAGAAGATCGTAAAGTACACCTGGCCACCCGGCAGAATCCCATCGACCGGCGCCGAGCAGCTGTCCGTCTGCGCCACCGTGGTGCACGTGGTTGCGGGCGCACCCGATGTCGTGGAGACACTCGCGTCAGCGATACCCAGACCGGTCGGAAAGGTGTCCGCGAGCGTCAGATCCCCGCTCAGCGGAGCGTCGCCGGTGTTCTGCACCACGACGAGGATCCTGGTCAAAACTCCTTCGTTGACGGCGTCGGGCCCACTGACATGCATTGAGATAGCCGGTCCCGCGGCGTGACCCGGAGCTGCAGCCACCAACGTAAGCAGCGCCGAGAGCGCACCCACACGCCTCACGATGCGTCCGATCGTTCGCAAAGTCATTAGTGGCCGTGCCCCTTCTTCGACGTCTTGAACGTAAGTGCGATACGCGCGGTGGTTTTGGAGCTGCTCGTCGAGGTAAACACCAACTTGACGGTCGCTCGGTAGATCCCCTTCTTGGCCAGGAGTCGTTTGGCGTGAGCGGTAAGCGTGAGCTTGATCCTTGCCGATCCCGCCTTTGCGAAGCGGCGCGAAGCAGTCCGGGTCCCAACTCCCGACCACGAGAGCCTGCCCCCGGTGGGCACGCGTACCGTCAACGCTCCACTCGCCCCAGCGATACTTCCAGAGCGCGCAACGCGTACCTGCGGCACCACGTTCTGTCCGGGACCACCGATGCTGGTGAACGTGACAGAGCCTATGGCCTGCAATCCCGGCGGTCCGCCCAGACCACCCTGACACTCGTCAGCTACGCAAGGCGTCGGCGCAGCTGGCGGATCCGGCAAGCCTCCACCGACCCGTGCATCGTAGAGGTCGATCAGCCCATCATGGTCGGCGTGCACGAGTTGCTGGCGCGTGACCAGGAACACATCATGTCCGGAGGTGCTCGCCTCCGCGAACCAGGTCCCGTCGACGCCGCTTCCTGGTGACAGGAGCGACAGCGTCAGATTGGCAGTGTCGTACTCATAGACGTCGGTGATGCCATTTGTATCGTTTGCCACCAGTGCATCTGCGGTCGAGAAAAAGACTTTCGAGCCGTCGGCCGACAAGAACCGCGGCCGCAGACCAGTGAGGAAAAGATTTGTCGTGGTGCGTGCTGCGTTCGGCACAACTGTGGTATCAGATGCGGCAAGAACCGCGCCGGTCGGGCACGATACGCAGGTAAGCGCGTCGCGCGAGGCGTCGTAGACGTACATCTCGATGTGATGATTCGTCACTTGGCCCGTCAGTGCATGTACATGGTCGTTCGCGATAGTTGCATTCGTCAGGAACGCGAGCTTGGTTCCGTCAACGGAAACCCGCGCTCCGCCTGGATTAGCGTTGCCAACCCCAAGCTGCGATCCGTCGTCGCCCGACCCTTTGCGCGGTACGTCAGAGCTGATGAGGTGGAGACTTCCCTGCTGCCACACGAACAGCTTGTTGTCCGTGCCCTCTTGGAAGTAGACGGTGTGCGCGTCATCGCTCATGCCGACTACCGCGCCGCCTCCATCGAAAGCGGCGTCGACCGCACCGCTATCAGAGATCATCTGGAGGTTGGAGTCAGAGGACGGATTGGGACTGTCCGTGTACATGTAGAGATCGGCCCCGTCATTGCCATCTGTATCCAGAAGTCGAGAACTCGTTGTAAACAGGACGTGCTGACCGTCTGCCGAAACCGCCTGAAGCGTCACATCCTGCGCCACATCCAGCGGCGGTGGAGGAGGAGGAACCGTCGCCTCCGACTGCGAGATCCACACGGTCCGCGAGCCATCGATCCGCATGTACAGCTGCGGCTCACCGCTCGGCGGCGAGATGAAGGCCACTCGTGACCCATCGGCGGACACCGTGTCGCGGTAAACCTGCGGCTGCACGTCAGAGCCTTCGGCGGGAACAGATCCGTTCGGCAGGATGCCAGCGAGGCGCAAGGCGCCGTTGCTCCAGTCATAGGCATTGGGCACACCGGGCGCAGCGTCCGGCAGCAGCTGAGTCGATGTCACCAGAGCGGCATGAGAATCGTCGCGTGACACGCCCCACACGGCACCGGGAAGAAAGTCGAACGCCGAGATCGGATCGACCTGAGATTTTGTAAGCGTCTGAAGCCCCCCCGTTGCTGTGTCCTCCTTGTAGAGATTCACAGCGCTCGGCACATCGTCCGACACCCCAGGGAGATCGTATGCACCGAGCACGACGCTACTGAGGTCGTCCGAATACCACGACATCAAGGTAGGCCCGAAAAGCACCTGGAGCGAGTCGCGAGCGGGCGTCGGCGTGATCGCGTGAGTCAGCCAGCCCGTGGAACGGCGACGCGCCAGGTAAGCGGTCTGACCAAGGGAACCGGAGCCCCGCGTGCCCGCGAACGATGCTCGGGAGTCATACACGACTCCGTCCCCGTTCACCGACGACACGGTCGTGCCACCATCGCCGACGATGTCTCCCCCGTTCTTGTCGGCCGGCGAAACGATCTCGTAACCGCGCCCATCAGGAAGTCCAGCGGTCGCAGAAGCCGACCAGACGAACCCCAAGCTCGCCACCGCTACGGCACCCACTCGCACCCAGACTGCACGCCTCATTGCTCTTGCCAACACCCTGATCCTCTTTTCGGAAGGCCGATGCACTCGCGCATCGTAAACGCGCATGGCTCCAAAAGCAACCGACTGCGGGTCTTGACAACGCCCGGAGGCACGCCCTATGATTTCGATCGTCGCCTAGGGTGCTTCGACCCTTGTGAGTTGCTATCAAAGGTCGGATCAAGGGGCAGAAGGGCACCGGTCGCGACAAATCGGGGCGATCTCGCTGCAGGGCATCTGGCGAGGTCGGGCACCCGCAATAGAAGGGGGGACAAGCTGGCCTAACTCAGGAAGGATGTTCGATCCTGCTTAAACACCCGCCGGGATTACCCGGTGGTCTCACTCAATGGGAGCAACTAATATGCGTAATCGCAGCAAACTCCTGCTTGCAGCCCTCGGCGCGGCCGTCTTGCTCGCCGCCGCAGTCGGCACAGCCTCCGCAGCGAGACTCCAAGTCAGCGGCCAATCCATAACGGCCGTTTGGAGAGCGATGACCTTTAGAGCTCCGGCTGTTGGCGTTTCGGTCAGCTGCCCGGTGACACTCGAAGGTACGCTCCATTCTAGAACCATCATCAAGACCCCTGGTAGCCTAATCGGCTATATTGCTAGAGCGACGGTTGGCGAAGCGTCGTGCACCGGTGGTAGAGCCAGAACTCTAACGGCGAGACTTCCGTGGCACGTCCAGTACTCTTCGTTCAGCGGTACGCTACC
The DNA here is from genome assembly GCA_963715695.1 of uncultured Actinomycetes bacterium. Classification (GTDB taxonomy): domain Bacteria; phylum Actinomycetota; class Thermoleophilia; order Solirubrobacterales; family Solirubrobacteraceae; genus Conexibacter. The sequence goes on from OY970266.1 coordinate 1,256,028, forward strand.
GAACATAACGTCCGTAAACACAAACGTTATTGGCGCCGAATTCCTAATTCAGGCAAGAGTTCTCGGAACCGAAGTCTCGTGCCTATACACGACGAGCGCGGCGGAACCAGCTACGGGTAGATTCGAACTCACGGCTGGCACGTTGACAAGCGTGACCGTTGGTGGGGAAATAAGATCCGCGTCCGGCGGAGTTTGCCCAAGAGGCGTCCTCGGAGGAACTAGCTCCAGCGTCACAGCCATTACAGTAAGACTAATCGCATAGAGAAGGTCTAGTAGGAAAGGGGGCGGTTCCAGCGAGAACCGCCCCCTTTCGCTTGTCATAGGCGCGGTATTAGAGATGGCTCGGAAGCTAGCCAATGAAGCCCCCGGATGCAGCACGTGCCGTGCTGCATCTCTTCGGGATCAGCACAAGAACGATGGGATCAAGTCGCCAAGCTCCCGAGCGTGACGCGCAACCACGTCCGCCCCGCGCAGCTGCTCAGGCACAAAGCGTCCCGTCGCAACCGCCACGCACCGAACCCCATCAGCACGCGCACACGCGATGTCGCGCGGGGTGTCACCGATCACGATCGTGCGCTCGGGCGGATGCGGAGCACCGGCGGCGCCAGCGCGCCGGCGGGCGATCGCCGGCAGATCGGTGCGATCCTCGCTGTCAGATCCGAACCCGCCCTGGCAGGCCTCAAACCAGTGGCCGATGCCGGCGCTGCGCAACTTCATTCGCGCGACCGGCTCGTAGTTGCCGGTGAGCAGTGCGAGCCGCACATCGTCACGCGCGGCGAGCGAGTCGAGCAGCTCCGGAACACCGGGGAGAACGGTGTGCGAAAGGTCCTCGGGGCAGAGTCGCGCATACGCCTCACAGCACGCAATCGCCACATCAGCGGCGCGCTCGTCGATCTGGCGAGCCGAGACGCCGTTTCCGAGCAGAATCAGCCGCGCGATCTCGCCATCGGTGCGGCCAGCGGGGTCGAGGCCGTCCTGGCGCCCCGGGTCGGCGAGTCCGTGGACCTCGTGCAGAGCGGCATGAACCGCGTCACGATGCGCGTCGGTCGCGCCATGGAGGAGCGTGCCGTCGATGTCGAACAGAAGAAGGAAAGCCATAGGCGTTCCACCCTACGCGACCATGCGCCGAAAGCGGCCGCGCGCTGCCGCACCAGCGCTGCGAGCAGCGATAGTGTTGGCATCTAGGCACCATCCAGGAGGGGGAAACGATGGTTCGGAAGGTAGTGGCCGACGTAGCTGTCGGTGGGCTCGTGATCGTCGCCTTGGGTTGTGGGGGAGGCGCGAAGCCGCTGAGCAGAGCGGAGTTCGTGAAGCAAGCCGACACGGCCTGTCACAAAGCGCAGACGCAGTTCTTCGCGAGCGTCAAAGAGGCGGCAGCGCATCACGAGTCGCAGGCCAGAGGCAGAGCCGCCGTCGCGGACGCGCTGCACGGCATGATCGCCGATCTTAAGGCGCTCCATCCGCCCACCACGCTGCAGGACACCTACACGAAGTTCGTCGCCGCGCGATCGGCCGAGTTCGATGCGATGATCAGCCAGAGTTCGGGCGACCGCTCCGCTCAGGCTCGCCAGGTCCGGGAGACGCACATCGCCGCACCGCTCGCCGGCAAGCTCGGCTTGCACTCCTGCTGAGCGCAAGACCGGCCGGCCCTGTGAAAGGCCGGCCGGTCTGAACTGCAGGCTGCGTCTCGGATGGCGCCTAGCAACTTGATGGATGTGCGAAAGGCTGGCAGTATGTCGAGATGCGTATCGCTGCAATCATGCCGGACACATCGGTCAATGCTGCGTACCGCGTGCGGATGCCGATGGAGGAGCTTGGCCGCCGCGGGCATAGCGTGAGCACGTTCGCCATGTCCGACCTGCGCAACGCGCGCGGTTTGCTGAACTATGACGTTGTATACGCTTGGCGCCTCCACGGTAACGACTTCCTTCGCACGGCGCGCATGCTTTCCGACTCTAGTGTCGGGCTTGTCTGGGATAACGACGATGACGTGCGGGCAATTGACGTCAGAGGACGAGCAGGCGCCAAGTACTTCAGCGGCCTCAACGGGCACCGGGTCTTCGGGCTGATGGTGACGCTGATGCGCTGCGCCGACATCGTCACTACTCCGAGTCGCGCGCTCGCCGCCATCTATCGCGAGGCAAGCGGCGCTGACGTGCGGGTTGTAGAGAACTACGTGCGCTCCATACAGGCCATCCCTCGCGCGCGGCGCGTCGGCAAATCCGACCCCGTCGTGATCGGCTGGGTGGCCAACGTCGAGCATCAGACAGATATTGAGCGACTGCGGCTTCGCGAGCCGATGCAACGCTTGCTCGACGCGCATCCGAACGTCACGATCGTCAGCATAGGCTGTGGCCTCGGACTTAAAGGCGACCGCTACCGACATATAAAATGGGTGCCGTACGCCGAGCTGAGCCAACACGTCGCCCAACTCGACATCGGCATTGCCCCGATTGCCGACACGCCGTTCAACCGCGCTCGCTCAAACATCAAGGCAAAAGAGTATGCGGCAGTAAGCGTGCCCTGGCTCGCCTCACCGATAGGACCGTACGCGGAGCTCGGTGAGAAGCAAGGTGGGCGCCTCGTGCAAGATGACCAGTGGTACGACGCACTGCATGAGCTGGTGCTTGATCCGAAAGCACGTCGCCGCCTGTCACGCCGGGCCGCGGCGTGGGGGGAGACACAGACGCTCGAGGCCAATGGGCATCTGTGGGAGTCGACGCTCGCCGACGCTGTCGCTGCCAGCGTGGGCGAGAACCAGCGATGACACACATGGCCTAGCTAAGCGTGGCCACCTCGAAGTTCTGGAGGTAGGGCAGACCTGGCCGGGCGCGTCACGAGCCCGGCCAGGTCTTGCAACTTACTACTACGTCTCCCCCTCGGGGCTTACACCATGGTCAGTGCTTTGCGCACCCGCTGATGCGCAGCCGCGGCTTGATCTGGACAAGCGCACCGTTCTGGCCGCGCATCCCAACCGTCGCCGTTGCCGCCCTCGCCTTTGTCGTGCACAGGTTCGAGACGACACCGAGCGGACCATTCTTGCCCGAGACGAGCTTCAGGGTGAACTTCGTGATCGGTGCATCCGGGATCGTGTCGAACTTGGTTGCAAGCCGCCGTCCACCAGGGATCGTCACCTTGCCCGTGAGGTCCAGGTTGACCTGACCGCGCAACGCGATCATCAGATCCGGAATCAGTCGCTTCGGGTTCTTCACGAAGTATGCCGAACCCTTGAGCGGATCCTTGAGCAGCGGCGTCACCGCCACCGCAGAGCCGACCCGCGCCTTGCTCGTACAGTGCCCGGCGTCGAACTCGGCCAGCTTGCACGCCTGGTTCACGACCGGGAGCAAGGCGTTCAGCGTACCCGGAAGGTCCACGCTGACCGTCTTCAGGTTCGACTGCCCAGGCGTTTGCGTGAGCGTCGTCGAGAACGGAGTCGACGTCCCGTTCCTCGTGTGGTGCTTCGCTCCGACGCTCAGGCTGATCTTCGGCGCGAACTTGAGGCTCGCGCAGTTCCCCACTTGGAACCGCGAGGAGACCTGGGCGCTAGCGCCTGCGGTCGATCCCACCGTCGCGCTGACCTTCTTCACAGCACAGCTGGTGGGATTGATCGTAAAGTGCGGCTTGTCGATGCCGAGGTGCAACTCCCGGATGTTCAGCGGCACGCCCTTAAGGATCGTCGGGAACGGATCCGAAACCACCTTCAGCGCTGCCGTGTGCTTGTCGACAAAGATGGCAGCCCGCACAACAACCGTTCCCAGGTCAAACGGACCCGCCAGGGCTCGCACGACGACCGACAGACCATAGGGAGCACCCCTGTAGGGACCGGTGAGATACACGCGTCCGTCGGTGATGAAGAACGGGTTCGTCCCGGCGCCAGCGCCAACCGTCGCACTTCCGATTCGGGAAGCGTCTCCACAGGCGCCGGCGGTCGCAACACCGTCGGAGCAGAGCTGGGCCGTCTTGATCCGCCCGAGCAACCCGGTGGGTGTCTTGACTGTCAGCGACTTGAACTGCTGATCGTCATCACCGCGGGTCAAGGTGAGCAAGAACGGGCTGTCCTTCCCAGCGGCAGGGTTCTGCGTCCCCGCACTGAGTGACGGCGAGAACCCAAGGCCAGGACAAGGCGAGCCGTTTCCGTCTCCGCTCAGGGCGAAACTGTCCTGCGAAAGGATCGTCTTCCCGCTCCAAGAAGCCATCTGCACATCACTCGTGTTGCTTGCCGCATCGCAGGTCGACGGCGATACCAAGGGTGCGCGTGGTCCGTTCTTAAAGTGCAGGTTCAGCGAGCTGATTGGTAACTGAGGAACTTGATCAAATGTACTCGTCAATTGGCCCGTCAAGGGGTCAGCCTTGATCGCAGATGGCTGCTTGATGTCAATCCCGTCGTCGTCCGAGCGGATCTCGATCGCGATCCTGAACAGCTCACCCGAGACGGGATCATCCGAGTTCTGGGTCCGCAAGAAGATCGAACCATTGATCGGGTGATCCAAAAGCGGAGTGGTGACCGCTACGGTTCCGAGCTTCGAGCCATCTGGACAGCTCGCCACTCCCTCCACCCCAAGCCGCAACTGGGCATCGGAGCACGCCTGGAGACCTGTCGCCGATGATGGGTTGATGGTCATTCCTGCCGGCAGCTTCACGGTAACGCTCCGCAAGTCGGCCTGTGCCAGGCCCTCCGGGCCAACGGCTTGTGGCAGCGTGAACGTCGCGTCCAGCCCGGTGGGTGCGTGCGGGACTCGGGTCGTCGGCGTCAGCTTCAGTGCTGCGTCGAAGGGCACGAGATCGCAACCCGTCATCCCCGGCGTGACGGTCTGGTTGTGGACGAAGGCATCCGGATGCTGGAAGCTCGTCGCGTCCCCACTCCAGGCAAGGGGGCCGGAGCACGAGGTCGGCAAGCGCAAGAACGGCAATCGCGACGGATTCTTCAATGGACACGATTGGCCGTTGTTGCCCTGGTAGCCGTCGAGGCACACCCCTCGCACGCTGTCGTGCGAGCTATCGCCCGGAACGCCCCAAAACGTGACATCGACTGCCGCAATCGGCACAGAAGTGACTGCGTCACGTGCGACGATGTCGATTGAGTTATCAGCGCGGACCTTTGCCACCAATACAACGGCAATGCTCTGGTACTCGAACCCAAACGCCGCTGGAGATCCGATGGGTGGCACCAGATTGTACAGGGGTACGAGGTCGGAGTTTGCCAGACGCACGAGCCCGACCTGGCTATCCGCCGGACACTGCGGAATCTCACCGTGTGGTGCGTCGGGCGAGATCGCTGCCAACTGAGCCGACGTGCAACGTGCCGCCATGGTCGGGTTGCCGAGCAAGCCCGCGGGCAGGTGGGTGAAGATGTCCTTAAACTGCTCCACGGGAACTGTCTCTGCGACTACTCCAAAGAATTGCTTGGCAAAGGTTGGAAAACCAACCTGGGCGGTAATTGAGGATGGCACGGATGCCGCCTGCGCCGCCGGCCAAGCAGTGCCATCCTCCACACTCAGATCAAGATCCTTGAAGGCGAACGGTTCTGGCAATCCGAGAGTCATCGACTGCTGCTGAGTCAGGTCCTGCGAGGCCCCGGCGCCCGCAACCTCCACTGAGTTCACAAGTGTGCCCGTCGCCGCCGCGTCCACCGGTGCAAAGATCGTGAAGTACCCCTCCCCTCCGGGAGGCAACCCGTCCATTGAAGTCGTACACGTATCAACCTGTTGAACAGTCGTACATGCACTCAGGGGATTTGAACCCTTATCTACTGGGTCTGTCGGCGTCAAACCCGCCGGAAATGTATCGGTGATCGTCATGTCGCCGACCAGAGCTGTGTCGCCCACGTTCTGGACAACCAGAAGGATCCGCGCCACTCCGCCTGCCGTCACCGTATCAGGAGCATCCACATGCATCGCGATCGCCGGGCCAGCAGCAGCGCTTGGCACCGCACCGAGGAGCAATACGAGTGCCACAAGTGCCGCCATGCGGCGCGCAGCACGACCGGCCATTTTCTTCTTCGTGCTCATGCCCGGCCATGTCCCTTCGTCGCCGACGTGTTCCTGAAGCTCAACAACACCGAAGCCGAGGATCGCGCGTGACCGGATAAAGCAAACAGCAACCTCACCCTGGTCCGATAGCTGCCTCTGCGCACTAACGTCGCGCGAGCCCGAGCAGACAAAACTATCCTGACCCTGTAGACCCCAGCTCTTGCCAGGCTTCGTGAACCACCGCGTACACCGTGGCCAGACCAGGAGACCCTGCCCCGACCAGGAAGGCGCACGGAGAGACCTGCGACGAAGCCGAACACCGCATGCAAACGCCCCACCCGGACACCCGAGGTTCGAGACCCTCGGTTGACTGCCTCGAAGGTCACAGAACCCACCGGGGGATACTGTGGCGCGATGCCAAGTGCACCTTGACACTCATCCGCAACGCACGACACCGGCGGGGCTGGTGGCTCAAGTCCACTGCCGCCCACACGTGCGTCATAGAGGTCCACCGAATTGTCGCGATCCCACCCAGTCAGCCGTTCGGCTGTGACGAAGAACACATCATCGCCGGATGCGCTGGCATCGGCGAACCACGCTCCGTCGCTCCCACGCCCCGCAGAAAGCAGCGCGAGCGCACCACGGGCGGCATCGTATTCGTACACATCGCTGAGGCCGTTCGTGTCCTCCGGAGTGAGTGCATCAGCTGTGGCAAAGAAGACACGGCTCCCATCTGACGACAGGAAACGTGGCCGCGATCCTGAAAGAAAGATGCTTGCAGTGCCGCGAGTCGCTGCCGGCACCACTGCGGCATCAGATCCCGCCACTCCCGACTTTACACATGAGACGCACTTGAGAGTGTCAGATGATGCGTCGTACAGATACATCTCGATGTGCCGCCCGGTGAGTTCGCCAGTCAGTGCGTGCACTTGATCGTTGTTGCGCGTACTGTCGCTCAGGAATGCCAACCGTTCACCGTTTGCCGAGACCCGGGCAAACCCTGGATCCGAATCGGTGTTGGACAGGCTCTGCCCGGTAGGGCCCGGGGTCCATCGACTAAGGTCGCCGGTCACCAGGCGGACCGTCCCTTGATCCCAGAGGAACAAGCTAGAGCTGTTGGCGTCGTGGAAGTAGATCCTGCTCGCATCATCACTCATTCCGACGACTGGTGTCCCGCTGACTGCGTTGTCGATTTGCCCGCTGCTTGAGATCAATTGTAAGTTGGCATCAACAGCGGGGTTTGCGCTGTCGGTATAGAGATATAAGTCCGGACCATCGTTGGTGTCCGCGTCCAACAGACGCGAGTCCGTCGTAAAGAGCACGTGTCGCCCATCAGGAGAGACGCCCTGAAGGTGCACGTTTGTTGGAGGTGATGGAGGTGGAACAGGCGGGGGGACAGGCGTGGCCTCAGATTGCGAAACCCAGGCCGTGCGAGATCCGTCAACGCGGAGATATAACTGACTATCGCCAGTTGGCGGCGAAATGAACGCGATCCGAGATCCGTCACTTGAGACCGTCTCGCGGTAATTCTGTGGCTGGATGTCCGAGCCGGCAGTGGGTACCGATCCATCCGGCAACACACCGGCGAGATGCAAACTGCCATTGCTCCAGTCATAGGCGTTAGTCACACCCGCGGCCGCATCGAGCGTCAGCCGCGTTGAACTCACAATGCCAACGTGCGAGTCGTCTCTCGCGACCCCCCATCTCTGACCGGCCGAGAACTCGAACCGGCCAATCGGGTCGGCCTCCGTTACACTAACCGTCCACAAACCGCCATTCCCTGTTTCCTCCCGGTATATGTTGCTGCCCTTGTCGATGTCGTCCCCCACCGCCGGAAGGTCATAGGCTGCGAGGACCACGCTCGACAGGTCGTCAGAAAACCATGGCAGAGCAGTGGCACCCACGAAGATCTGCAGGGAGTCGAGGGCGGGGTTGGGTGTAATGCCATGAGTGGTCCACCCGCGAGCATCGCGGCGAGCGAGATACGCTGTCAAGCCGAATTGCCCGGAGCCCATGGTGCCGGCGAATCCCGCCCGTGATGCGTAGACGACACCATCACCGCCCGCGGCGGCTATGGTGCTCTGACCATCACCGACGATGTCGCCACCGTTCTTATCGCTCGGTGACACCAGCTCGATCCGGCGCCCGTCCGGCAAAGCCCCAAACGCGCCGCTGGCCGAATACCCCAACCCAAGACTCGCGACGACCATGGCCATGGCCCAGCGAATAGCCGAGCGGCTTCCTGCTCTCACCCACACCACCGACCCTTTTTCCGGTAGAACAATGTAGCTACCGTAAACGCTGTCGGCTACAAATGCAAGGCGGAACTGCGCAGCGCTGCGTCAGCGGCTTATCGGGACACCTGGCGCCTGGAAACTACTTGACAGCTTCTTTCTAGGGTAGTAATCTGTGCATCGACAGGCCGAAAAAGGGCTGGTATGCTTTGGATTCACGCCTCGGGGGATGGCTAGGGTTATTGCCTAAGCTTGAGCTGACCGAGCCAGCCCCGACGGCCGCATGAACGCGATCGGGGAGGTTCACGATTGTCCCACGAGTAGTTGTACGACAAGCCATTAGCCACAAGTACGTGGCCTATTTAAGGAGTCACAAATGAGGAAGCGCAGTAAAATTCTGCTTGGCATGCTCGGAGCGACAATCCTCCTGGCAGCCAGCGTCAGCACCGCCTCGGCAACGAGACTCGAATCCAGCAGCCAGTCGATTAGAGCATCGTGGGCGCAGATGATATTTAGAGGCTTTGGAGCTAGCGTTACCTGCCGCGTCACGCTCGAAGGCACCTTGCACTCAAGAACCATCGTGAAGACAAACGAATCTCTAATTGGCTACATCACGAGAGTGATAGTTAGAGAAGAAACCTGCACAGGCGGCACGGCCAGAGCACTATCAGAAACGTTGCCATGGCACGTTCGGTACAGGTCTTTCGAAGGGCCCCTACCGGGCATAACGGCCATTAACACGAACGTGATTGGCGCTAAGTTCAGGGTGGGAGCGACAGTTTTCGGTACAAACGTCTTCTGCCTATACACCACTACGGTTGCCCAGCCGAACATAGGGTCTTTTGCTCGAGAAGGTGGAGGAGCCCTTACCTCAGTAGCAGTCAGTGGCACTATAAGATCAAGCGGTGAATTTGGATGCAGCGAAGGCACGCTCTCCGGTAGCAGCGAATCCCTTACGGTGCTAGGCGGCACGACAAGAATAACGGTTAGACTAATCGCCTAACTAGTCGTTTAGCAAGACTGCAGTTCCGAGGGTAGCCCAGCCGAGCTGGGCTACCCTCGGCTTTCTCGCTCCTCTATCTGCTTCACCGATGGAAGGGGACGGAGCGCATCAGCTGAGCGAAAGAGGTGTGCCATGTCTCACCTATGCGGAAGGATAACTGCGATGAATACTTGGAGCTTCTAGCGGACTACTGACCATCTCCAACGGACCCACCATTGCCGTTACGCTAGCGTCATAGCGTCATCGCAGTTCGGGGAGCTAGTAAATATGCAGACCCTCCCCTGATCCTTGCCAGCGCATCCTCAGCGCAGGAAGAACGTATCCAGTAATGCTCGCAGCGCAAACGCCGCGATCAGCTTTGCGGTGTTTACTATGTCATCCAGCTGGCACATCTCCACCGGCGAATGCATGTACCGCAGCGGCACGGAAATCAGCGCAGTCGGGATGCCAGCACGTGCGAGATGGATCGCATCGGCGTCGGTCCCCGTGTAACGCGCCGAGGAGGCGACCGTGAACGGGATCCCCTCAGCCTCTGCCGTCTCGTGCAGCATCTCAAACAGCCGCGGGTGGATCGTCGAGCCACGCATGATCGAGGGACCGGAGCCGAGCGGGTGCTTCGTCAGCTCGCCGAGCTCGATGCCCGGCTGATCGGTCGCAAAGGTCACGTCGACCGCGATAGCGAGATCGGGCTTCAAAGAGAACGCAGTCGTCTTCGAACCCGCGAACGTGATCTCCTCCTGCACCGCAGCCACCGCCGCGACATCGCCCGGCGCGCCGCCGGCCTCGGCCACGAGCCGCGCGGCCTCCAACGCCACGTAGCAACCGATACGGTTGTCCATCGAGCGCGACATCACGCGGTTGTTCGGCAGCTCGACGGGCTCGCCGGCGATCACGCCGACGTCGCCGATTCGCACGCGGGACCGGGCGTCCTCGCCGTCCTTCGCCCCGATGTCGAGGTGGAGGTCCTTCAGCTCCGCGACGCGCTTGCGGTCCTCGTCCTTCATCAGATGGATCGGCTTCTTGCCGATCGCGGCGGGAACCTCGCCCTCACGCGTGAGCAGCGTCACGCGCTGCCCGACCAGGTTCGTCGGATCCCAGCCGCCGACGCCGCCGAAGCGCAGGAACCCGTCGTCGTCGATGTGCGTCACGTGGACGCCGATCTCGTCGATGTGACCGACGATCGCGAGCAGCGGCCCGCCGGCCGTGCCCTTCACGCGGGCGACCGAGGAGCCGATGTTGTCGACGCTTACGTCGGCGAACGCGGCGGCTCCGTCGCGCCACGCAGCAGCGGCGGCGCTCTCGTAGCCGGACGGGCCGGGCGTGGTCAGAAGTGTGCGAAGCAGCGGTGGAATAGGCATGACGGCGCAGCCTAGCGACTGGCCGACCGCCACAGCTGTGAGGGCAGCGTCAACGTTGGAATCGAACCTTCGCCGCCCAATCCAGGAGCCCGCGTCAGTGCCGCCGCGGCCGCAGCAACGCCCGACAGCGGCTTGCGCCCCAGCTCCTTCACCGTCACGCGCACGCGCTTCCCACCAAGCTTCCCGGTCACGAGCTTCGCCGAGATCTTCAACCGTCCGCGGGCCGCGGCCGACCCGCCGATCGTCAAAGTCGAGGACGTGTGCTTGCCGTTGAAGATCACCCCAGTGACCGTCACCCCAGGCACGTACGAGTAGCCGTGGAGGTGCAACCCCTTGGCGTCGCCCTTCGCGCTACCGGAACGCAGCGCGCCGAACCAGGGCGAGCGGCTGCCGCTGAGCAGCGAGGCGACGATCTCGTCGCTGAGGTCGCCGAGCGTCAGCACGACCGCGGCTACGGTGCGGCCAGCCTTCGCCGAGCCGGCGCCATGGAGCTTGCGCAGCGTGCTCAACCGCAGCGGCGGCAGCGCAAGCGCGGGCAGCGGACGCTTGTGGGCGAGGCAGTGGCCCGCCGCGCCGCCGGCAAGGAACGCGAGCACGGCCTTCTGCGAGCAGTCGCTGAAGTCCGATATCAACACGCTGTGGCCGACGTCCGGCACCTCGAGCAGCTGTGCGCCCGAGAGGTGACCGGCGAGCGCGACCGCGTCGCTGCGCGGCGTGCGCAGATCGTCGTCGCCGGACATCAGCAGCGTCGGCGTCGCAGGCAACGGCGGCTGCGGTTGGACGATCGGCGCCTCCGGCCAGCCGCGGCAAAGATCGGCGTTGCCGAACAGGCGCGCGGTGTCGCGGTCGAACGGTGCGAAGGCAGCGTTGGGAATCGCTCCTGCTGCGATGTCGACTGCGGCGCGTCGCTGAGCGACCGGCGTGCCGGTCGGCCACGGGACGCTGCCGTCCTCGCAGGACGTCGCGAGGTAGAGCGCGTCACTGTCGCCCGCGCTTTGCCCACCGGACCCGCCTCCGCCACCGACGAACAGGCGCATCAGCGGCGTCGTGTCGCCGTGCAGTGCCGCGTGCACCGCAGCCGGGAAGGGAGCACGCAGCGCCGGGTTGAGGTCGCCTGCGACGAGCACGTTCAAGAGGTCGCTGCGCGTCACCCTCACATGCCGGCGGTGACCGTGCGAATCGAGCGCGGTGCCGCGCAGCGGACGGGGCGTGAGCTGGTGGACGAGCGTCGCCAGCTCGCGTGCCGGATCGTGCGTGAAGCGGCACGTGTGCGCGCAGAGCGTGCGCAGCACGCGGGGGATCGTCGCGATCGTCGTGCGCGAGAAGGGGTCGACGCCGGTCGGCAGCACGGTCGAGTCGAGCACGAGCCGCTCGACGTGCTGCGGATAGGCGGCAGCGTAGGCGAGCGCGACCTTCGTCCCGTACGACGTGCCCCAGATGATCATCCGGTCGACGCCGAGCGCGGCCCGCACCGACTCGACGTCCTCGACCGAGGCTGCAGTCGTGTAGTCCGAGCGCGCGGCGCCGAGCTGCGTGGCACAGGAGGAGACTGCGTCGGCCTGCGTCTTCGCGCCCCTCGAGCTGCAGAGGAGCTTGCCCGAGTCGCCCGTGCCGCGTTGGTCGAACGTCACGAGCTGGCGGGTGTTCAGCACTGCGCCGAGCGCGCCGGCGAACGTGTCGAGGAACGGCGTGGCGGCCTGACCCGGCCCGCCCGCAAGTGCCAGCACGGTGCCGGTCACCGCCCCACTCGTGGGCGGCTGGAGACGCAGTCGCAACGAGACAGTGCCGGGGACGGCGCCGCTGCGGTCGAGCGGCACGTCGAGCCGCCCGCACTGCGAGTGGTCGCTGCGATCCGACGAGCATGGAGTCGTCGCCAGCTGGGCGCTCGCCGTCGAGGAGATCGCCGTCAGCGCAAGTCCGAGCACGGAGGCGACCAGGGCGAAACGGCGTGACCAGCCTCCGCGCATCTACGCAGTTTGACTGGTCACGCCCAATTTCGCGTTGCGCCGGAGCGCGTACGCGTCAGCTCAGCAGATCCCGCAGCACGTACGGCAGGATCCCGCCGTGGCGGTAGTAGCGCTGCTCCTTCGGCGTGTCGATCCGCACCGTGACGGTGAACTGCTTGTCGTCGGCGTGAACCGTCAACTCACGCGGAACCGCGGAGCCGTCCGCGCTCGCAATGCCGCTGATCGCGAACGTCTCGCGCCCGCTGAGACCGAGCGAGCCGACCGACTCGCCGTCGGCGAACTGCAACGGAAGCACGCCCATCCCGATCAGGTTCGAGCGGTGGATCCGCTCGAAGCTCTCGGCGATCACGGCGCGCACGCCGAGCAGGCTCGTGCCCTTCGCCGCCCAGTCGCGCGAGGAGCCGGAGCCGTACTCCTTGCCGCCGAGCACGACGAGCGGGACGCCCTCCTGCGCGTAGCGCATCGCCGCGTCGTAGATCGACATCGCCTCCTCGCCGTCCGGCCCGAGGTGCAGCGTCACGCCGCCCTCCGTGCCAGCCGCCAGCAGGTTCCGCAGGCGGATGTTCGCGAACGTGCCGCGCATCATCACCTCGTGGTTGCCGCGCCGCGCGCCGTAGGAGTTGAAGTCCTTCGGATCGACCCCGTGCTCCCGCAGGTACTCGCCCGCCGGGCCGTCGCGCTTGATCGAGCCGGCCGGCGAGATGTGGTCGGTCGTGACGCTGTCGCCGAGCAGCGCGAGCACGCGCGCGCCTTCGATGTCGGTGACCGGCTGCGGCTCGCGCGGCAGCTGCTCGAAGTACGGCGGGTTGCGCACGTACGTCGAGGACTCGTCCCACGCGAAGCGGTCGCCGGTCGGCGTCTCGAGCGAGTTCCAGCGCTCGTCGCCCGCGTAGACGCCGTCGTAGCTCTTGCGGAACATGTCCGACTGGACCGCCTGCTCGATCGTCTGGGCGACCTCGGCCGAGGAGGGCCAGATGTCCTTCAGGTAGACCGGCTCGCCGTCCTTGTCCTCGCCGAGCGGGTCGTGCTGCAGATCGATGTCCATCGTCCCCGCGAGCGCATAGGCGACGACGAGCGGCGGCGACGCGAGGTAGTTCATCTTCACGTCGGGGTTGATCCGCCCCTCGAAGTTGCGGTTGCCCGACAGCACCGAGCAGACCGCGAGGTCGGCCTCGCTCACCGCGGCCGAGACCGCCTCCGGCAGCGGACCGGAGTTGCCGATGCATGTCGTGCAGCCGTAGCCGACGAGGTTGAAGCCGAGCGTCTCGAGCGGCTCGGTGAGGCCGGCGCGGTCGTAGTACTCCGTCACGACCTTCGAGCCGGGCGCGAGCGACGTCTTGACCCACGGCTTCACCGTCAGGCCACGCGCCACCGCGTTGCGCGCGAGCAGGCCGGCGCCGAGCATCACGGACGGGTTCGACGTGTTCGTGCAGCTCGTGATCGCAGCGATCACGACATGGCCGTGGTCGAGCGTCGTCTCGGTGCCGTCGGCGAGCGTGACCGGCGTGAGCGTCGAGTGGCGTGCGGGAGCGGCGACGCCACCGCCGGCGCCGGCGGCCTCACCGGCGCCGTCGCGCTGGCCCTCGCCGTTGGCGGGCTCCTGCGCGGCGGTCGGATCGCTGGCCGGGAAGCTGCCGGCGAGCGCGTCGTCCTCGCCGTTCTGCTCCGGCACGTAGCCGGCGAGCGCCTTGCGGAATGCAGGCTGGGCGTCGCTCAACGCGATCCGGTCCTGCGGGCGCTTCGGTCCGGCGATGCTCGGGACCACGTCGCCGAGGTCGAGCGTCAGCGTCTCGCTGTACGTCGGCGCTTCGCTGTCGGCGTCGTGCCACAGCCCCTGCGCCTTCGCGTACGCCTCGACGAGGTCGATCTGCTCCTGCGGGCGGCCGGTGAAGGCGAGGTAGCGCAGCGTCTCCGCGTCGATCGGGAAGATCGCGCAGGTCGAGCCGAACTCCGGCGACATGTTGCCGATCGTCGCGCGGTCGGCCAGCGGCAGGCGTGAGACGCCGGCGCCGAAGAACTCGACGAACTTGCCGACGACGCCGCGCGCGCGCAGCTGCTCGGTGACGGTCAGCACGAGGTCGGTCGCCGTCGCGCCCTCCGGCAGCTCGCCGGTCAGCTCGAAGCCGATCACCTGCGGGATCAGCATCGACATCGGCTGGCCGAGCATCGCCGCCTCCGCCTCGATCCCACCGACGCCCCAGCCGAGCACGCCGAGGCCGTTGACCATCGTCGTGTGCGAGTCGGTGCCGACGAGCGTGTCAGGGTAGGCCGGAGCCGCTCGCGTCATCGACGAACACGACACGCGCGAGGTACTCGAGGTTGACCTGGTGGACGATCCCGGTGTCCGGCGGGACGACGGCGAAGCCCTCCAGTGCGCCCTGGCCCCAGCGCAGGAACGCGTAGCGCTCCTTGTTGCGCTCGAACTCGAGCTTCGCGTTCGCGTCGAAGGCGTAGCGCGTGCCGAACTCGTCGACCTGCACAGAGTGGTCGATCACCAGCTCCGCGGGCACGAGCGGGTTGATCTTCGCCGGGTCGCCGCCCATCGCGGCCATCGCGTCGCGCATCGCGGCGAGGTCGACGACGGCTGGCACGCCGGTGAAGTCCTGCATCACGACGCGCGCGGGCGTGAACGCGATCTCCTGGCTCGGCTGGGCGTTCGCGTCCCAGCGCGCGAGCGCCTCGATGTCCTGCGCGCGGATCGACTCGCCGTCCTCGTTGCGCAGCAGGTTCTCGAGCAGGATCTTCAGCGAGAAGGGCAGGCGCGCGACGTCATAACGCGCCTGGAGCGCGTCGAGCCGGAAGATCTCGAAGCTGCGATCTCCGACCGACAGCGACGCTTTCGCGTCGAAGCTGTTGGCTGACATGGTGTCTCCTGTGTCAAGTCATGTGCTCAGTCATGTCGTCGCGGCATGCGGACATGACGCGACGTTCGGGTGTGACACAGGAGAGTTTGTCACGCCCGCCCACAGCGCCTGATGCGACGGGAGCTAGCGCGAGCGGCTGCGCTTGCGGCGCTTGCGCTCGGCGGGACTCGGCTTGCGGTGTCTCGACGAGCGCCCCTTCGTCCGCTGCGCGTCCGGATCGCCGCGCGCGGTGCGCGTGCGCGTGCGCGAGTGCGAGCCTGCGACTCTGCGCGCGTCGCGCACGATCACGATCCAGATGACGGCGATCACGACGGCGACGCCGCCCACGAGCGCAAGCAGTTGACTCTGGTTGACCGCCCCGCTGTTCGTCTGCTGCGTAGGCGCGGGCGCCGGGGCCGGCGTCGGTTCCGCCGGCGTCGGCGCTTCAGCCGGCGCTTGCTGTTCCTGCGGGGCAGGAACGAACGGATTGGTTGCTGCCGCGAGCGCCGCCGCGGGCATCGCGGAGAGCGCCACCACGGCGATCAGCGCGACGAGGCGGACCATCTGCCGAGCCTAACGCGCTCAGCAGGTGGATGTGACAGACCAGTTAGCCGTCCGACGCGACGGCGGCGCGCTCCGCTTCGGTGGCAGGCGGCGCGTCCTTGTACGGGTACGGGTTCTTCTCCTCGTCCCCGTGATCCTCCTCGTGGTACACGCTGTCGGCGTTGACGGCCCAGATGTCGTGCCCGGCGGCGTCGCAGAGGTTCTCGACTGCCCGCATCGCGGTCAGCATCGAGTGGTCCGAGTTGTTGTACCGGTGCAGGCCGTTGCGCCCGACCTGGATGAAGTTCGGGATCGGGTCGAGCCAGCCGCGGATGACTTCGATGCGGTCGGCGTACTCGGAGTCGTAGACCGGATATGCCTTGTTGACGCGCACCGCGAAGCCGCGCTTGACCTTCGACGGCTCGCAGAGGCCGATCTGCGCGAGCTCGCGCGTCGCCAGCTCGACGAGCTTCTCGTCCTCCATGTTCCACAGCTCGTCGCCGGCGAAGCAGAAGTACTCCATCCCGACGCTCGCCTCATGGTCGTTCGGGACCATCCACGGGCTCCACGAGCGGAAGTTCTGGATGCGGCCGACTTCGACGTCCGGCTCGTGGATGTAGATCCAGTTGTCGGGGAAGAGGTCCTCCCCGTCGATCACCAGCGAGACGGTGAGGAAGTCGCGGTAGCGCAGGCCGCGCCCTGCGTCGCGCACCTCGACCGGCAGCTCCGGCGAGGCGATCTTCGTCGTGACGGTGAGGGGCAGCGAGGAGATCACCGCGCGCGCCTCGATCGTCTCGCCGCCGGCGACCACGCGGACGATCTTGCCGTCCTCGAACTCGAGCTTCGTGACCGGCGCGTTCATCCGCACCTCGCCGCCGTGCGCGTGGATGTCGTCGCGCATCTGCTCCCACATCTGCCCCGGGCCGAAGCGCGGGTAGTGGAACTGGTCGATCAGCGACTTGATCTTGTTGCCCTTGTTGCCGAGGAAGGCGGCTTTCGCGGCCGAGAAGAACGACAGCCCCTTGATCCGCTGCGCAGCCCAGTCGGCGCGCAGCTCGGACGTCGAGACGCCCCACACCTTCTCGGTGTAGGTCTTGAAGAACTGGTTGAAGAGCCACTTGCCGAAGCGGTTGGAGACCCACTGCTCGAGCGTGTCCTCGCGCTGGTTCGGGCGCAGCTTCATCTTCGTCGCGGCCCACACGTAGGAGGTGCCCGCCATGAAGAGGTTGACCGGGCCGAGCTTCTTGATGACGTCCATGCCCTCGAGCGGGTAGTTGAGGAACTTCCGCCGCCAGTAGATCCGCGACAGGCGCGGGCGCAGGAGGAACTCCTCCTTCATGATCTCGTGCCAGAGGTCGTCCACCTCCTTCACCTTCGTGAAGAAGCGGTGGCCGCCGAGGTCGAAGCGGTAGCCGTCGCGCACCTCGGTGCGCGCGATGCCGCCGACCATGTCGGTCGACTCGAGCACGATCACGGGCTCGCCGCGCTTCGCGAGCAGGTAGCCGGCCGTCAGACCGGCGGGGCCGCCGCCGAGCACGACGAAGGGGCGGGGGTCCTTGGGGGCGGAGGTCGCGTTCTCAGTCATGGGGGATTCGCTGCAGCCTTCGATCAGGGGGCTTGGGGCGGTTGCGCGGAGACCTTCTCGTACAGCACTGCACTGTTGCCGACGGTCGAGGCGCCGCGGTAGAACGCCGGCGCGTTCGTGACCTGACGCAACGTCGTGTCACCAGCCAGGATGGCACCCCACTGGGCCGAACGGCGCCGTACGAGCTGGGTCCAGGGGGCTTTCCAGTTCACGATCCCCTCGGTGAGCGGGCGCACGAACAGGACCTTCTGACCGGGCGCCAGCTTAGCAAGCAGCGCTGGCAGCACCGTCCTGGGGTTGGCAGCCTTCAACTGGTCGAGCGCGTCGACCCAGTTCATGTGCCGCGGGTCGTCGACCAGGCCGATCGTGCTCGAGTAGCGCATCCCGGCGGGCATGTAGTACCAGACGAGCGGCGTCTGCTCGGGCTGGCCGACGAGCACGAGATCGCCCGGCTTCATCTGCGACGCGACCTGCGCGCTGATGTCGCGCACGTCGCTCTTGTAGCCGGTCACGTACGAGTTCGGGTTGGCCCAGAAGATGACAATGAACAGCAGCGCGACGAGCCCGAGCGTGCGGGCGCGCGCGAGCCCGAGCGCGAGCACGAGCAGCAGCGGGCCGAGCACCGCAGCGAAGTAGCGCGTCACCCACGCGGGCGAGAACTGCGACAGCGTCCACGCGACGGCGAGCGTCACGATCGGGATCGCGATCAGCACCCAGATCGAGAGCCGCTCGCGATCGTCACGCTCGTGGTGGCGCTTCAACGAGGTGGCGAGGCCGAAGCCGCCGGCGAGCAGCAGCGCGATCGACGCTCGATCGCCGCCCATCAGCCCGCGCGAGATCTGGATCGGCGCGCCGAAGCGCGGCTTGTTGTCCCACGGTGCCGCCGTGTGCGCCGCCTGGTAGAGCAGCGTCGGCAGCCACGGCAGGTAGAGGATCGCCGCAGCGCCGAAGCCGGCGAGCGCGTCGAGCAGCAGGCGCTTGCGGTCCTCGCTCGCGGTCGCGCGCACGATCGGCACGAGTGCGACCGCGGCGCCGATGCCGTAGAAGATCCCCCAGCCGTGCGTGTAGAGCATCAGCGTCTGCAAGAGCGCGAATGCAGGCACGAACGCACGTCGGCGATAGACGAACGCGTGCACGTAGCAGGCCGAGGCGAGCAGCGCGAGCAGCGCCATCAGCGAGTACATCCGCGCCTCCTCGCCATAGGCGGTGAGGAACGGGTTCATCGCGCACAGCGCGGCGCCGAGGAAGCCGGCGCGCTTGCCCCACAGTGACCAGCCGGCCCACATCGCGGCGGGGATGCTCAGCAGCGAGAAGATCAGCGACAGCCAGTGGACTGCGGTCTCGTCCCGCCCGGCGACGCTCATCCACAGGTGCAGCAGCAGGTAGTACAGCGGCGGCGAGCCGTCCTGGCGCAGGATGCCTGGGATGTCGGTGAGCTTGTAGGAGGAGATCCCGACCGAGAGCCCCTCGTCCATCCAGAACGAGCCGGAGATCACGCGCGTGCGCACGTAGATCGAGATCAGCGTCAGGACGACGAGCGCAGCGACGGCGAGCACCGCGTCGGAGGCGCGCAGATTGATCCGGCGACGGGTGCGGGGGACGGCAACCGAGGTCATCGGCGGCGGAGGATAGCCGGGCGCTAGGCGCCCGGTGTGGAGCCCGGCGGCAGCGGGCAGGTCGAGAGCAGCGTCGTCGTGCGCAGGCGCACGATCTTGCGGTAGCTCGGCGGGTAGGGATCGACCGGCGCAACTGGCGCACCGCCGGTCGCACGCGAGCGCACGATCACGCCCTGCGGAGCCGGTACGACGCCGACGCCGAGCGTGTGGTGGTCGAGATACCACGCGATCATCGGCACCTGGAACTTGCCGGTCGCCGTCAGCCCGCAGGCGTTGATGGCCTTCGCGCCGCCGGCCTTCGCGATCGACTTCTCGAGGTCGATCCGCAACTCCGCCTGGTAGCGCAGCGCGTGGTTGACCTTCGTGAAGTTGCGGAAGCGCGGCACGGCCCAGTGCGCCGTCCCGACCGCGAGCACCGCGACGGTCGCGAGCCCTGCGGCGAGCGCTGCCGCCGGCGCGACCCGGCCGGAGACGTCGGCAACGATCTGCACGACGCGGCCGAAGCCGACGCCGCCGATCACCGCGAGCATGCTCGTGCCGAGGATGATGTAGCGCGGGTTGCCGGAGAAGCCGGCCTGCGTCATCGCCGCGATCAGCGTGATCCACGCGAGCGCGAGCAGCGCGACGGCCAGCACGGCGCCCTGGCGGCGGTGGCGCAGCCAGTCCCAGGCGGCGAGCACGATCGCGAACAGCGCGCCGGCCTTCACCGGCGTGATCACGAGCGGCCAGGTCTTCTGGAAGACCTTCACGAACGGGTGCTTCGCGAACGCCGGGCTGTTCGGCTGCGGGATCCGGGCACGGTCGGCGGCGCGCCAGACGTTGCCCGAGCCCCACACCTCCGGCAGGAACCACAGCACCGGAATCAGCACGAAGACGATCGCGATCAGCTTCAGCGCGTCGCGGTCGATCAGCCACAGCCAGGCTCCGTAGAGCCCGAGGAAGGGCCAGACCTCCGGGCGCAGCAGGGCAGCGAGGAAGCCGAGCACGAGCGCCTGGCGGTGACGACCGTCGAGGTGGCGCTCGACGCCCCACAGCACGAACGCGACGAGCAGCCCCTCGGAGTCGGCGAGCGCCATCGAGCGGACGAACTGCGAGCTGATCACGAGCGCGACAGCGGCGACCGTGCCGGCGGCGAAGCGCGCGACGAACGCGCCGGGTGTGAGCCGCGCCGCGACGCGGTAGGCGAAGACGACGGCGAGGATCGCACCGGCGCGCGCGATCCAGACCCACAGGTCCGGCGCTGCGCTGCCGAACAGCGAGAAGACCATCGTGAACAGCACCGGCAACGGCTTCCACGACGGTCCGCCGGTCGTCTGCAGGTCGAAGTGGACGATCTCGCGACCCCAGATGATCCACGACCACGGGTCGTACGTCGGCGTCGACGGATACAGCAGCGAGAGCGCGGCGAGCGCAAGCGCGACGACGACGAGCAGCGGATAGACGCGGCTGTTCGCGACACGCTCCGGGCGCGCGGGCGTGAGCCGCTCGCGCAAGGTCGCGAGCCAGTTCGGCGCGCCGAGTTGGGCGGTCGAGGCAGCCATCGCTCAGGCGACCGCCGTCGCACCCTCGGCGAGGGCCGAGGCGCGCGCCGCGCGCACGCGCGCGAGTCCGCCGTAGCGGACGACGAGCAGCACGAAGCCGACGAGCGTGATCGGGACGAACAGGACGAAGCGCAGCAGCAGCAGGTAGGACAGCACCGCCTGCTTCGAGGCCGTGCTGACGGCGCGCGTGGCGAAGATCACGGCTGCGTCGTACGTGCCGATGTAGCCGGGAGCGGCGGGGATCAGCGAGGCAGCGTTCGTGAACGCGACGACCGCCAGCCCGTCCTGCAAGCTCAAGTGGATGTGGACCGCGCCCGCGACGGCGATGTAGACGCTCGCCTCGACGCACCAGATCGCGAGCGAGACGAGCAGCAGCGCGACGCCGGAGGCGCTCAGCAGCTGGCGCGAGGGCTGCGCGAGCGGCACGAGCGCGCGCAGCACGGCCCGCAGCTTGTCGCCGTAGCGCAGCGCGGCGAGCGCAAGGCCGATCGCGAGCAGCACGACGAGCGCGACGCCCGCGAGAACGACCGTCTCGCTCGGCGACGGCAGCTTGCGCAGCAGGCCGAAGGCGAGCGCGACGAGGATCACGCCGAGCGCCACCGCGTCGAGCACTCGCTCGGCGAGGATCGTCCCGAGAATCGTGCGCTTCGTCGCATTCGTGCGCGCGCCGAGCAGGAAGGTCCGCAGCAGCTCGCCGCCGCGCGCCGGCAGCACGTTGTTGCCCATGTAGCCGACCGGCACGAGCGCGTAGACGTCGGCGCGCTTCGCGTGGATGCCGGCACGATGCAGGATCCGGTCCCAGCGCTCGGCGCGCATCAGCGTCGCGAGCGCGTAGAGCGCGACGCCGCCGACGAGCTCGAGCACGCCCTTCGTCGTGTCGGGGAAGCTCGGCGCCTGCTGCTTCGTCGCCCACCAGACGACGCCCGCGATCGGGACGATCCAGACGACGAGCAGGAGGATGCGCTTGGTGCGGACGGACATCAGCGGGCTAGTACTTGCTGCCCTGGGCCTGCAAGCACGTCTCGACCTTGCTCAGGTCCACTTCGGAGAGGTCGCCGACCGTCAGCAGCGACGGGCCGATCACCTCGGCGCCGGGTGCGTCGTTCGCGATCTGCCGATCCTGCGCTTCGGCGGGGGTCGCAGCGAACGCGATCGACGCGCCGGTCGTCGCCGGCAGGATGTTGAGCTTGTCCGGCTGCTTCGCGTCCTTCTCGGCCTGCAGGCCCTTCGAGAGGATGCAGCCGAGCGGCGCGTTGCGCGGGTCGAACGAGGCGGGGCTGGAGCCGCCGCCCGTCTGCGCGCTCGCTGCCGGCTTCGCCGCCGCGCCTCCACCAACCGTCGTGCCGGAGCCGCCGCAGCCGGCGACGGCGAGCACGAGGACAGCGAGCAGCGCAAGGGCCGAGGGGGGTCGAAGCCGCATGGCGCAACAGGCTAGAGGATCGAGGGGCGATCCCACCTTTCCGGGGTCTGGATGGTTGATTCCACGAGATTCGTGGATGTGACGGGTGTGATGGGTGGATGCTGGGCGACGCACGGTGTCGAAGCCGATGCTGGTGGCATCGGCGAGGCGCCGGGTGGTGTCCAGCGCCGCCCAGCGCGCACGACGCGCCGCGAGATCGTGGAATCAACCATCTAGACTGGCTCCGCTGATGGTCCCCGTCCTCGCACTCGTCGGTCCCGTCCCGAAGGCAGGCGCCGTCGCTGCGGTGCTGCTCGTGGCCGTCGCGCTCGTCGTGCGTGACGCGCGCTCCCGCGCGCTCGCGATGGCTGGCGCGCTGCTGCTCGCGCCGGTGCTGCTGGTGGCGGACATCTGGGACTCGCCGCAGCTGGCGGTCGCGCGTGACCATCCGCTTGCCGCCGTCGTCGCCGGCCTGCTTGCGCTCGGCGCGCTCTGCGCGCTCGCTGCGCTGATGGCGCGCCAGCCGTTCGTGCTGCCGCTGATGGCGCTCGCGGCGCTGCCGTTCCGCGTCCCGATCCAGGTCAGCGGGACGACCTCGAACCTGCTCGTGCCGCTCTACCTCGTGATCGCCGCGGGCGTGCTGGCGTCGATCGTGCCGGCGCTGCGCGAACGGGCGACGGGCGACGGCGCGCCGGGCGAGGGCGACGACGGGCGGCCTGCGTCGAGTCCCGGCTGGCTCGAGCGGCTGCTGGCGCTCGCCGTCCTGCTCTACGGCGTGCAGGCCTGCTATTCGAGCGACTTCGACAAGGCGCTGCAGCAGATCGCGTTCTTCCTCGTGCCGTTCGCGCTGCTGTTCGTGCTGCTCGCGCACGTCGACTGGACGCCGCGACTGCTGCAGCTGTGCTTCGGCCTGCTGATCGCCCTCGCGCTCGTCTTCTCGGCGATCGGCGGCGTCGAGTTCGCGACGAAGCACCTGTTCCTGAACCCGAAGCTGATCGCCTCGAACGACCTGCACGCGTACTTCCGCACGAACTCGGTCTTCTTCGACCCGAACATCTACGGCCGCTTCCTCGTGATCGCGATGCTGCTGCTCGCCGCGACGCTGCTGTACGCGGCGCGTGCGCGGACCGTCGGGCTTGCCGCGCTGGCGCTGGCGGGGCTGTGGGGCGGGCTCGTGCTGACGCTGTCGCAGTCGAGCCTCGGCGCGCTGCTCGTCGGGCTCGCGACGCTCGCGGTGCTGCGCTGGGGGGCGCGCCGCACGCTGCTGCCGGCGGTCGCTGTGGCGGTCGTGGGGATCGCCGTCGTGCTCGTGACGCCGCACACGTTCGGGGTCGACTTCCACAACCTCAGCAGCTCGTCGAGCGGACGCTCGACGCTCGTGAGCGGTGGCGGGCGACTGTTCGAGCAGCGGCCGATCGGCGGCTACGGCAGCGGCTCGTTCGAGCGCGAGTACGCGCTGCACGAGCACCCGACGAGCAGCAGCTCGACGACCGCCTCGCACACGATCCCGATCACGGTCGCTGCCGAGCAGGGCGTGCTCGGCCTGCTCGCATATCTCGCGCTGCTCGCGTTCGCCTTGGCGCGCCTGCTGCGCGGCGCCGCGCTGTCGCCGACGCGCGCCGCAGTCGGCGCAGCGTTCATCGCGCTGCTGTTCCACACGCTCGTCTACGCGGCCTTCCTCGAAGACCCGCTGACGTGGGCGCTGCTCGGCATCGGCACCGCCCTCGCCGCAGCCGCGCCCCGCCCCGCACTCGCGTCACGGCGTCCGCGCACGGTCTCAGGCGAACCAGCCACGCCTTCGCGCGACGCGTCGCCAAACCCCGCGTAAGACACGCACCAACTGTGACCGGCGTGTCCGGTTCGGTGATCGCCTAGCGTCCGGTTCATCGTGCGCTCGCGACGTCGCTCGGTTGGCCGGATCGTGCTCGGGGTGGGAGCCGTGCTGCTGCTTGCCGTGGTCGTGCTGAACTGGACGTGGGGGCGGCTGCCGGCGCAGCCTCGGCCTACGGGGACGTTTGTGCGGGTCGGGGATGTGCGGCTGCGGCTGCTGGAGCGCGCCGGCTCGGGCCCGGCTGTCGTGCTGATCCATGGATTGCCGGGGACGGCGGATGATTTCGACCGCGTGACTGCATTGCTGCCGGGACGGCGGACGGTCGCGCTCGATCGCCCGGGTTACGGCTATTCGAGCGGCGGCTACCACTCGATGGACGAGCAGCTCCTGACGCTGCGCGAACTGATCGAGCGCCTCGGCAACCGGCCGGTCGTGCTCGTCGGCCATTCGTATGGTGGCACGATCGCGCTTGCGTTCGTGGAGCGCTACCCGCAGCTCGTGCGCGGACTCGTGCTCGTGGATGCCGCGGCGGTCGGCCAGCACCCCAACGCCTTCGGCCGCGTGCAGGCGCGCTTCCTCCAGGTGCTCTCGTGGCCGGTCGTGCAACCGCTCGCGACTGCGACGTTCTCGCAGGTGCTGCGCACCGCGTCCGCGACGCAGCGCGAGCAGGAGGCGTTCGACCCCGACCCGGTCGCGCCGGCGCACAAGCGGCGGGTGCTGTCGATCAACATGCAGCAGGACGACCTCGACGCCTACGCTGGCGAGATGCTCCACGCCCAGGGCGTCGTCGCCGGCATCGACAAGCGGCTTGCGACGATTGAGACACCCGCCGTCGTGATCCAGGGCGCGTCGGACCAGTTCGTCAAGCCGCAGGTCGGCCGCCGGCTCGCCGCGACGCTGCCGCACGCACGGCTCGCGATGGTGAGCGGCGGACACATGGCGCCGTACGTGCACCCGGGTGTGGTGGCAGCGGCGGTGCGGAGCCTGCTGCCAGCCCAGCGACCGGCACCGGTCGTTCGCGCTCGCCGCGTCACCGCCTCGCGCTGAGCCGCAGCGACCACGACAGGCCGCGACCGCGCCTATGGGAAGCGCGGTCGCAGCGGGGGACTGTGGGGGTTTAGGCGGCCTCGCGAAGCGCCTCGAGCGACTCCTCGTGCGAGAGACGGCGGAGCGCCTGCTCCTCGATCTCGCGGGCTCGCGTCGAGCTGAGGCCGAGCCGCTTGCCGACCTCGGTCAGCGTCTGCGGCGGCTCGCCGGCCGTGCCGAAGCGCAGGTGGATGACCGTGCGCTCGTTGTCGGGCAGCGTCTCGATCGCGCGCTGGACCGCCTCGTGGCGCAGCGTGTCCTCGACCTCCTCGTGCGGCTCGGGGTCGTCGGCCGGGATCAGCGCGCCGAGCGCCGTCTCGCCGTCCTCCCCGACCGGCAGGTCGAGGCTCGTCGGCTCGCGGTCGGCTGCGCCGGCCTCGATCACCTGCTCGACCGGGAAGCCGGTCGCCTCGGCGATCTCCTCGTCGGTCGCGTCGCGGCCGAACGTGGCGGTCAGCTCACGGCGCACGCGCGCCACCTTGCGGGCGCGCTGGCCGACATGGACGGGCAGGCGGATCGTGCGGCTCGAGTTCTCGAGCCCGCGCTGGATCGACTGGCGGATCCACAGCGTCGCGTACGTCGAGAAGCGGAAGCCCTTGCGCCAGTCGAACTTCTCGACGGCGCGGATCAAGCCGAGCGTCCCCTCCTGGACGAGGTCGCCCATGCCGAGGCCCTGCCCCTGATAGCGGCGGGCGATCGACATCACGAGCCGCAGGTTCGCGTTGACCATCCGGTCCTTCGCGGCGAGGTCGCCGCGCTCGACGCGCTTGGCGAGCTCGATCTCCTCCGCCGGCGTGAGCAGCGACCAGCGTCGCGCCTCGCGCATCAGCAGCTGGAGCGGGTCGAGCGTCGTATCGATGTCGTGTTGGATGGGAATGCTGGTATCTGTCATGACTCGTCTCCGCGGTGATTCCCTTTTCAATACCTACTGACACGCTAGGTATTCTACGGGGAGATCGTTGCGCTGTCAACCATTCCCGCAAGCGCGGTTCCCTACACCCGCGTTAACACCGCGATAACAGCGCTGACCGCCGCGCGGCCCACAATCGCTGCATGACCTCGACCACCCACCCACCCGAGCCACTCGACGATCTGCCGGCCTTCGCGCAGCAGTCGCCGCTCGTGGCGGGGGCGTGGCGGCTCGCCGTCGAGGCCTACCGCAACAGCACGAACGGCAATGCGGTCGCCGACGTCGAGCACCCGGCGATCACCGCGCGGCTGCTGCACGACGCAGGCTACGACGAGCAGACCGTCGCGAGCGCGGTGCTGCACGACGTGATCGAGGACACCGGGCTCGATCCCGCGGTCATCGCCGCCCGCTGCGGCGAGGAGATCGCCCGCCGCGTCGTGGCGCTGACGGAGGACTCGGCGATCGCGAGCTTACCCGGAGCGCAAGGCCGAGCTGCGCGCCCGCGGCATCGCCGCCGGCCGCGAGGTCGGCGCCGTGATCGCCGCCGACAAGCTCGCGCGCGCCACGCGCGCCGCCGGCGGCCGGATGCGGCCGGAGAAGCTGCGCCACTACCACGCGACGCTCGACGAGCTGCGCGCCGCCTACCCGGACCTGCGCCTGCTGGGACCGCTCGAGGAGGCGGTCGCACGGCTGCGCCCGACCGAAGCCGAGGCCGCGACCGCCGTCAGCGACCCTCGCTGTTCCTCAACCGCGAGCTGTCGTGGCTCGACTTCAACGATCGCGTGCTGCAACTCGTCGAGGATCGCGAGCGCCAGCTGCTCGAGCGCGTGAAGTTCTGCGCGATCTACAGCTCGAACCTCGACGAGT
Source organism: uncultured Actinomycetes bacterium (assembly GCA_963715695.1). Taxonomy (GTDB): domain Bacteria; phylum Actinomycetota; class Thermoleophilia; order Solirubrobacterales; family Solirubrobacteraceae; genus Conexibacter. Next base: position 1,282,780 of record OY970266.1, read on the forward strand.
TCTTCATGGTGCGCGTCGCCGGCGTGCACGACCAGGCCGACGCCGGGATCGACTCGGCGAGCGCCGACGGGCTGGCGCCCGGCGAGCTGCTCGACCAGATCGGCGACAGCGCGCGCGCGCAGGGCGCCCGCCTCACGAGCTGCTGGCAGCGCCAGCTGCGCCCGGCACTCGCGAAGCACGGCATCCGCGTCGTCGAGCCATCGGCGCTCGCCGACGACGAGCGCGAGGCGCTCGACGTGCGCTTCCACCGCGAGGTCTTCCCCGCGCTGACGCCGCTCGCGGTCGGGCCGGCGCAGCCCTTCCCCTACATCTCGAACCTGTCGCTGAGCCTCGGCGTGCTCGTGCGCGACCCGGCGACCGACCAGACCCGCTTCGCGCGCGTGAAGGTGCCGCGCGAGGGGCTGCCGCGCTTCATCCCGCTCGGCGACGGACGCACGCTCGTGCCGATGGAGTCGGCGATCGCCGAGCACCTCGGCGAGCTGTTCCGCGGCATGGAGATCGTCGCGCACACCGTCTTCCGCGTCACGCGCGACGCCGACTTCGCCGTCTCCGACGAGGCCGACGACCTGCTCGAGGCGGTCGAGGCGCAGCTGCGCCGGCGCCGCTTCGGCGAGGTCGTGCGACTCGAGCTGGCCGCCGGGACCGACCCGGCGATGCGCGCCTGGCTCGTCTCCGACCTCGGGATCGCCGAGCGCGACGTCTACGAGGTCGAAGGACTGCTCGACCTCAGCGACCTGTGGCAGATCGTCAAGCTGCCCGGCTTCCGCGAGCTGCGCCAGCAGCCGTGGACGCCGCTGATGCCGGCGCCGTTCGTGCGCGACGGCAAGCCGGTCCCGGACCTGTTCGCGCTGCTGCGCCAGCGCGACCTGCTCGTCCACCATCCGTACGACTCGTTCGCGACCGTCGAGCAGTTCGTCGCGCGCGCAGTCAACGACCCGCACGTGCTCGCGATCAAGCAGACGGTGTACCGCACGAGCGACGACTCGCCGCTCGTGCCGGCGCTGATCCGCGCTGCCGAGCGCGGCAAGCAGGCGGTCTGCCTCGTCGAGCTGAAGGCGCGCTTCGACGAGCGCGCGAACATCACGTGGGCGCGCGAGCTGGAGGAAGCCGGCGTGCACGTGACCTTCGGCATGCCGGGCCTCAAGACGCACGCGAAGGCCGTGCTGGTGGTGCGGCGCGAGGGCGACGGCGTGCGCCACTACGCGCATGTCGGCACCGGCAACTACCACGCCGGCACCGCGCACCTCTACACCGACTTCGGCCTCTTCACGGCCGACCCGGCCCTGACCGGCGAGATCGCCGAGCTGTTCAACCAGCTGACCGGCTACTCGCGGCCGGAGCACTACCGGCGCGTGCTCGTCGCACCGCTGAACCTGCGCGAGCGGATCATCGGCCAGATCGACGCGACGATCGACGCGCACGCGGCCGGCAAGCCGTCGCGCATCACGATGAAGATGAACTCGCTCGTCGACCCGTCCTGCATTCGCGCGCTGTACCGCGCCTCGCAGGCGGGCGTGCCGGTCGACCTCAACGTGCGCGGCGCCTGCTGCCTGCGGCCGGGTGTGTCCGGCGTCTCGGAGAACATCCGCGTCGTGTCGATCGTCGGCCGCTTCCTCGAGCACTCGCGCGTCTATGCATTCGCGCGTGGGGATGAAACGGCCGTCTTCGTCGGCTCCGCGGACCTGATGCCGCGCAACCTCGACTCGCGCGTCGAGCTCGTCGTCCCGGTCGACGATCCCGATGCACGCGCAGAGCTGCTCGACATGCTCGAGCGCTGCCTCGCCGACACGGAGAACGCGTGGGAGCTGGCCGCCGACGGCAGCTGGACCCATCGGCGCGTGCCGCCGGACGGGCAGCCGCGCGACGTGCAGGCGGAGCTGATGCGCGCGCACCTCGCGCGGGCAGAGCTCACCGAGGCATGAGCGACCGGCGCACCGCCGTCCTCGACCTCGGATCCAACAGCTTCCGGCTCGTCGTCTTCTCGACGGGCGATGGCGGCTGGTGGAAGCGCACCGACGAGCTGACGGAGATGGTGCGGATCGGCGGCGAGCTGGACGCCGACGGCTCGCTGTCGCAGCCGCGGATGGCGCACGCGCTCGAGACGCTGCGCGTGTTCGCCGCCTTCTGCGCGACGAGCGGGATCCACGTCGACCACGTCGAGGCGGTCGCGACGAGCGCGATCCGCGACGCGCCGAACGGCGGTGCGTTCGTCAAGCGCGCCCGCAAGGCGACCGGGCTGCCGATCCGCGTGCTCTCGCAGGCGGAGGAGGCGTGGTGCTCCTATGTCGCCGCCGTCAACTCGACAGCGCTGGAGGATGGCGTCGTGCTCGACCTCGGCGGCGGCAGCCTGGAGCTCGTCGAGGTGCACGACCGGCGTGCGGGCCGTGTCGCCTCGTGGCCGCTCGGCGCGGTGCGCGCAAGCGAGCGCTTCCTCGCCGAGGACGGACCCGCGAAGCCCGAGGCGATCGAGCGCCTGCGCGCGCACGCGCACGCGGAGCTGGCGACCGCTCCATGGCTCGGCGACACCGGGGGCCGGCTGATCGGCCTCGGCGGCAGCGTCCGCAACCTCGCGACCGCCGCGGTCCGCGCCGCCGAGCTGCCGCTCGAGAGCGTGCAGGGCCACGTGCTGAGCGCCGCGGCGCTCGACGTGCTGATCGCCGAGCTGGCACGCCGCCCGGCCGAAGAGCGCGACCGCATCCCCGGCATCAAGCGCGGCCGCGGCGAAGTGATCCTCGCGGCAGCCGTCGTGCTGTCGGCCGCGCTGGAGGTCAGCGGTGCGGACGGGATCGAGGTGACGGAGGCCGGCCTGCGCGAGGGGATCTTCCTCGCCGGGCTGCTGGCCCCCGCCGACCCGCCGCTCGTGCCGAGCGTGCGCGCGACGAGCGTGCGCAACCTCGCGCGCCAGCACGGCAGTCGACCTCGTGCACGCGGAGCACATCGCCGCGCTCGCGCACCAGCTGCTGGAGGCGCTGCCGGGCGCCGGGCTGCCGGAGCCGGGCGAGCCGGAGCTGGTCGAGGCGGCTGCCTTGCTGCACGACGTAGGGCTCGCGGTCGCCTACGACGACCATCACAAGCACTCGAGCTACCTGATCCTCGGCTCCGGCCTGCCGGGCTTCACGCCCCGTGAGGTGGCGCTGATCGCACTGATGGCGCGCTACCACCGCAAGGGCACGCCGCAGCTCGGCGCGTTCGCGGCACTCTGCGAGCCCGGCGACGAGCAGCTGCTGCTGCTGCGGGGCGCCGCCCTGCTGCGGATCGCGGAGCAGCTCGAGCGCAACCGCGACCAGGTCGTCAAGGCAGCGCGTCTGCGCCGCGGCGACGACGGTGTCGTGCTGGAGCTCGACGCGACGGGCGACACGTCGGTCGCCCGCTGGGGTGCCGAGCGCCAGGGCGATCTGTTCGAGCGTGCCTTCGGCGCATCGCTGACGGTCGACGCGCGCTGACGCTCGCGGGAAGGCCGGGCGAGGTTCCGGCGTCTTTAGCTCGTAGTCCCATGAAATCTTCGAAGGAGACAGATGCGATCCCGTCCCCGTAGTCCCCGTCGGCGCGCCGTTGGCGTCGTGCTCGCGATGCTCGCGCTCGTTGCGCTGATCGCCGTGCCGACGTTCGCGTCCGCCACCAAGACCCTGCACGTCAAGACGGCAGCGAACGCGACCCTCGAGAAGACGGTCCTCGTCACGACGAAGGGCCACACGCTCTACACGCTGAGCAACGAGACGCACGGCAAGTTCACCTGCAAGAAGGAGTGCCTGAAGAACTGGCCGCCGCTGAAGATCAAGAAGGGCTGGAAGCCGACCGGCGCCGCCCACCTCTCGACGATCAAGCGGCCCGAGGGCTCCTGGCAGGTCACCTACAAGGGCCGCCCGGTCTACTCGTTCGCCGGCGACAAGAAGAAGGGCGACGCCAACGGCGAAGGCATCAAGGACGTCGGCACGTGGCACGCGGCAGCCGTCGCGAGCGCGAAGGCGAAAGCCCCCGCGCCCACGACGACGACCACGACGCCGATGGACCCCTACTCCTACTAAGCCTCGATCCACCGTTCCATTTGGGTGATCGGGTGGAGTGACCTCCCAAGCAGGGCTTTGTAGCGACAGATTGCGCCTGTCGCGGTCCTGCTCAGGAGGTCACCGGCATGGTGAACGACTCGACGGTCGTGGTGTTCGATGATCAGCGGGCCGTTGCCAACGCGGGCGTGGCCCGGACGCTGCGCCAACGACTACTGACGATCCCCGCTCGACTCACCCGCAGCGGCCGCCGGACGATGCTACGGATGCCGGCCCGCTAGCCCTGGGCGCACGACTTCCAAACGGCGCTCACACGAATTCGCGCGTTGCCGCCGCCCAGCTGACCCCAGGCCGGACTCCCGCCGACGACCAACAACGCAGCACCATCGGCCTCGGCCTGCCCACAACCCGGCCGCGCCGCCCGCTCCACGGCCCACCGAGCCCTCAGACCACCGCCTCGTGGTGGGTCATCGTGTTCACGGCCTGCACGACGCCCCAGGCCGTGCCGGCCCACGGCGCGACACGCTCGTCGTGGCGGTAGAGGCGCTGGAGCACCTCGCGCCTGTTCTCGGCCATCGTCCGTGAGCGGCCTGGCTCGGGCAGGAGCTGGACGAGGAGTCCAGGAAGCGCGTCCAGGCGCCGTCGCTGACCTTCGTCGCGGCGACCTGGCGAGCGAAGTCTTCGGCGATCGTGTGAACGATGCCGAGCGCCTGGCGAGCCTCGGTCAGTCGACCGAGCGAGCGTGAGGAGTGCTTGACCTTGATGCGCTGGCCGTGACGGACGCCCTCGCGCAGCGCGGCGCTCATGGTGTTGTCGCACACGACGTTCGTGACCGCGCGGGTGTATGTCGTCGCCAGCGAGGCGTCGTGGGAGGCGGCGGCGATGAGGTGGGGGCGGAACGATCGAGAGGTCGTCGTCGAGGATCGTGGCGACGTTGTCCAGCAGCCACGTCTTGAAGTCGTGGACGACGTAGCCCTGTTTGAAGATGCCGAGGATCGTGCCCGTGTCGACGCGCACGATCGCCTTGCGCTCGGGGTCAGCGATGGTCAGGGGGCCGTCGGGCTGATTGGACCGCGCCCCGGTAGTGGTTCGGCTCCTTGCCCTGGCTCTCGGCGCGGTAGTGCCAGGCGTACCCGCGCGCGTCCGGTCGCCATCTCGCGGCTGAGCCCGAGGTCCTCGCGACGGCGGTCGATACGGCCCATCGGGCGGCGGGCCTTGAGGCGGGTGATCTCGGCGCAGGCCTGCGCGAGGGTCTTCGGGTTCGTGAACGTCTCGCCGCGCTGGTCAGCGCGCGCCGGCGGTGCGCGCTGACCAGCGCTGCGCCCACGCGTTCAGCGGCGGATAGGCGTCGAGCAGCGCCCGCCCCTCGTGGGTGAGGCGGTAGCCCTCGCCGTCGCGCTCGACGACGTCCGCCTCGCGCAGCTCGGCCAGCCGCTGCGCGAGCACGCTCGAGGAGACGCCGCCACAGCGTGCCTGCAGCTCGCGGAAGGTGAGCGCGTCCGCGCGCAACTCCCAGATCACCCGCAGCGCCCAGCGGCGGCCGAGCAAGTCGAGCAACGCCATGATCGGCTCGCCGTGGCGAGAGCCGCGGACGGGCTTCCCGGGATGTGGTGTCGGCATGCCGATCGGTTGTGCTTTCGATATCGAAGCGCTACCGTCGTGCTCCGTATTCCGAAGCAGGAGGGTAGACGATGTCGACCACGTCAGAGCAGCCACGGATCGCGCCGATCGAGCCGCCCTACAGCGACGAGACGGCCGAGCAGCTGCAGCGCTGGATGGGTCCCGGCGTCGAGCTCGAGCCGCTGAAGCTGTTCCGCACGTTCATGGTCCACGAGCAGCTCGCCGGGCGCATGTGGCCGCTCGGCTCCGGCCTGCTCGGCCCGAAGGCACTGATCGCCCCGCGCGAGCGCGAGGTGATGATCCACCGCACGTGCGCGCTGACCTGCGCCGAGTACGAGTGGGGCGTGCACGCGGCGATCTTCGGCACGCGGCTCGAGTTCACCGACGAGCAGATCGCCTCGACCGTCCACGGCAGCGCGAGCGATTCCTGCTGGAGCGAGCGCGAGGGCCTCGTGTTCGCGCTCGCGGACGAGCTGCACCACACGAGCACGATCTCGGACGAGCTGTACGCACGACTGGCGAAGCAGTGGTCGCCGCCGGAGCTGATCGAGCTGATGGCGACGGCTGGCTGGTACCACACGATCGCGTACATCGTGAACGGCACGCGCGTGGAGCCCGAGGCGTGGGCGATGCGCTTCCCGGCTGCGGGGAGCTGAACGCGGTCGTGGTGACGGTGGCGTCGCGCCGCTGGGCGTGCCAGAGTCCGGCGCCATGAACGACAACGACGTCATCGTCACCACCATGAACGACCTGCCCGGCTACGAGGTCGTCGAGGTCTACGGCGAGGTGTTCGGGCCGATCGTGCGCGCCAGCACGCAGTCGACCTCGTGCACGCGGAGCACATCGCCGCGGCCTGTTCGGCGACCAGTCGGTCGACGAACGTGTAGCGATCGCCGATGTCGTCGTCGGACGCGCGCCGCACGACGAAGAGAACGGTGTTCACAGGGCCTCCCGAGTCGGGTCGGTGGCCCGCCAAGAGCGGCGGGCCGATTCCCCGAGCGCCCCGCACGCGCAGCGTGCGATCCTGGCGCGGGATCGAGACCCGCCGCGCGATGCTCAGGCGTTCGATGATCAGCGTGTGGTCGCGAACGCTGGTGTGATGCTGCCGGGCCTGCTCGCGCAGCGGCTCGGGATCGAGGAGCTGGTCGATCAGACGGTCGATCTTGGGGATCGGCCGGGGGCTGCGAACCCGGGGCGGCAGGTGATGACGCTTCTGTCCGCGATGGTGTTGGGCGTCGAAGCCGAAGGTCAAGGTCAAGCCGAAGCCCAAGAAGAGGGCCACACACAAGAAGAAGTAACCTGCCCGCTGTGCAGCAGCAGGAACTAGAGGCACTGGTCGCGCGCGCGCTCGCCGAGGACATCGGTGCCGGCGACATCACCACCGCCGCCACGGTTGATCCGGGAACACATGCGATCGCGCGGATCACGCAGAAGGCGCCCGGTGTCGTCTTCGGGCTCGATGTGGCGGCTGCGGTGTTCAGTGCGGTCGAGCCCGCCATGGTGCTGACACAGACCGGCCCCGAGGGGGTCTGGCGCGAGAACGGCCCGGTGCTCGAGGTGACCGGAACCGCCGCGGCGCTGCTCGCGGCCGAGCGCACCGCGCTCAACTTCCTGCAGCAGCTGTCGGGCGTGGCGACGCTGACGGCCCGCTGCGTACAGGCGGTCGCCGGTACGCGGGCGACGATCCTCGACACACGCAAGACCGTCCCGGGGTTGCGGCTGCTGCAGAAGCAGGCGGTCGTGGCCGGAGGAGGGAGGAACTACCGCATCGGCCTCTACGACGCGATCCTGATCAAGGAGAACCACGCAGCGATGGCGGGCGGTGTCGGGCCCGCGGTACGCCGGGCGCACGCACATGCGCCGGACCTGCTGGTCGAGGTCGAGTGCAGCACGCTGAGTGAGGTCGACGAGGCGCTCTCGGCCGCGGCCGAGCTCGGGCTCACGAGCGGGTTCCGTATTCTGCTCGACAACATGACCCCCGGGGAGCTGGGAGAGGCGGTCCGGCATGTGGCTGGACGGGCCGAGCTCGAGGCCAGCGGCGGCTTCACGCCGGCAACGATCCGAGACGTCGCCGAGAGCGGCGTAGACTTCATATCGGTGGGTGCGCTGACGCACAGCGCCACCGCACTAGATCTCTCTGTCCTCCTCGAACCGCTCTCATGAACCTTCCGATGCTGGGCCAGGCCGAGTCCTCCTCGTCGGCTCCGCTGACGCTCGAGAACATCCCGATGCTGCGGGACGAGGTGCGCGCGCTCGCGCGCGACCGCGGCGCCGTGATCCTCGCGCACAACCATCAGCTGCCAGAGATCCAGGAGGTAGCCGACTACGTCGGCGACTCGCTGGGGCTGAGCCGTCAGGCGGCCGACGCCGAGACGATCGTCTTCTGCGGCGTGCACTTCATGGCCGAGACCGCGTCGATCCTCTCGCCCGCTTAGCCTCGATCCACCGTTCCATCTGGGTGATCGGGTGGAGTGACCTCCCAAGCAGGGCTTTGTAGCGACAGATTGCGCCTGTCGCGGTCCTGCTCAGGAGGTCACCGGCATGGTGAACGACTCGACGGTCGTGGTGTTCGATGATCAGCGGGCCGTTGCCAACGCGGGCGTGGCCCGGACGCTGCGCCAACGACTACTGACGATCCCCGCTCGACTCACCCGCAGCGGCCGCCGGACGATGCTACGGATGCCGGCCCGCTGGCCCTGGGCGCACGACTTCCAAACGGCGCTCACACGAATTCGCGCGTTGCCGCCGCCCGGCTGACCCCAGGCCGGACTCCCGCCGACGACCAACCACGCAGCACCATCGGCCTCGGCCTGCCCACAACCCGGCCGCGCCGCCCGCTCCACGGCCCACCGAGCCCTCAGACCACCGATCAAGCCGCTCCACAGCCCGATCACCACACCAAGCGCCCCCGACAACCCACCGAACCCGCCACTCACGTCAGGACGGTGGATCGAGGCTAAGCCGGAACCGCCTCGCTCGTCATCCGGCTACGCGCCGCCAGCTCTTCCTGGCGCGCGTGGCCGGGGACGAACAGCGCGCAGATCGCGCCCGCCGCGAGGACCGCGGCGCCGACCCACACCGCCCGCGTCATGCCGTGCGTGAAGGCCTCCGGCGAGGCGTAGGAGCCCGCGCTGGCGAAGACCGTCGACAGCACGGAGATCCCGAGCACGCCGCCGATCTCGCGCATCGTGTTCGAGGCGCCCGAGGCCTGGCCGGCCTCTTGCGTGCGAACCGACGACAGCACGGCGTTCGCAGCCGGCGCGAACACCATCGCCATGCCCGAGCCCGCCATCACGAACGGGATCACGAGCTGGGCGTAGGGAACGGTCGGGGTCGAGACGAGTGCGAGCCATGCCATCGCGCCGGCTTGCAGGCTCAGCCCGAGCGTCATCAGCGGGCGTGAGCCGATCCGGTCCGACAGCACGCCGGCGATCGGCGCGACCAGCATCGTGACGCCGGTCCACGGCAACGTGCGGATCCCCGCCTCCAGCGGCGAGTAGTGCTGCACCGTCTGGAAGAACTGCGCGAGCAGGAAGATCGAGCCGAACGTGCCGAAGTACATCGCGATCGAGACGCCACTCGTCGCGCTGAAGGCGCGATTGCGGAAGAAGCGCATCGGCAGCATCGGCTCCGGCGCGCGCAGCTCCCAGGCGACGAAGCCGCCCAGCAGCACGAGTCCGCCGATCGTGCTCGCGAGCACGGTCGGGCTCGTCCAACCGAGGCTCGCCGCCTTCACGATCCCGAACACGAGCCCGAGCAAGCCACTCCCGGCGAGCGCGAGGCCCGGCAGGTCGAGGCGACGCCCCGGCCCGCGCGACTCCGTCAGCCGCCGGGCGGCGAGCGGGATCAGCACGAGTCCGACGGGGACGTTGATCCAGAAGATCCAGTGCCACGAGATGCCCTGCACGACGGCACCGCCGGCGAGCGGGCCGAGCGCGACGCCGAGGCCGCTGACGCCGGACCAGATGCCGAGCGCAAGCCCGCGCTTGCCGGCCGGGAAGGCCTCTGACAGCAGCGTCAGCGAGAGCGGCATGACGGCAGCGGCACCGGCGCCCTGCAACGCACGCGCAGCGATCAACGCACCGGTGCTCGGTGCGAGCGCGGAGGCTGCCGAGGCGAGCGTGAAGAGGCCGAGGCCCGCGGCGAACGTGCGGCGGCGGCCGAGGCGGTCGCCGAGCGCGGCAGCGGGGAGCAGCAGCACGGCGAACGCGAGCGTGTAGGCGTTGACGGTCCAGCCGAGCTGCGCGATCGTCGCGTGCAGGTCGACGCGGATCGACGGCAGTGCCGTCGTCACGACGAGGTTGTCGAGCGTGACCATGAAGAGCGCGAAGCTCGTCACGATCGAGGTCCAGACCTGGCGGGAGCGGGTCATCGGGCGCTCTCCTTTCCTTCGAATGATGTGTGTGATTGGTTACTCACTTGCATGGCAAAAAAAGAGACGCCGTCAGCCGATGTGGTGCTCGCCGTCGCCGAGCAGCTCGTGCGCCCAGGCTGCGTCGACGGCGGGCGCGTCCATCCCGGCGAGCACGGTCATCAGCATCCCCTTCGCGAAGAACTCGCGCAGGCGCTCGGGGTCGGCGTCGCTGCCGCCGAGTCCTTGGCAAGCGCATAGAGGTCGCCGAAGCCGCGCTGCACCGCCTCGCGGATCGCCGGATCGTCGCCGGCCGCAGCGGCGAACGCCTGGAGCGTCGCCTGCAAGGTCGTGCGGTCCTGCAGCAGTGCGCCGTAGGCCTGCCCCATGCGCTCGAGCGCGGTCTCGCCCTGCGCGCCGGCCTGCTCGGCCGCGGTCCGCATCGTCTCGCCGAGACGCGCGTAGCAGCGTTCGACCGCAGCCACGTAGAGCTCGGCCTTCGTCGGGAACAGCCGGAACAGGTACGCCTGCGAGATGCCCGCAGCCTTTGCGATCTCGGTCGTCGGCGTGCCGTGGAAACCGTGTTCGGCAAAGCAGCCGACGGCAGCCTCGACGAGCACCTCGCGGCGCTCTGCGGCGGTCGACAGTTGGCGTGCAGCTGCATTCATAGGAGAGTGAGTATGCACTCACTCACAAGGTCTGTCAAGCCCTCCGAGTGGACGGTGGAGGGAGAGGAGACCGGATCCCGCCCCGGCATTCGCCGGGCCGAGACGGGATCCAGTCGGGGGGGTGCGTCGGGGGGACGCGAAGCGTCATACGTGCGAAGCGCCCCTGCGGATCATCCCTTGAAACCCTTGGACGAAAAGCGGACCAGACTGAGCGTTCCGGTCGTCTTCTGGCCGCTCGTGCTCGTGAGCGTCGTCGTGACGTTCATCACGCCGCGCTTCTTCAACAGCGACTTGCCGAGCGCGTTGAGGTTGATGTGGATCAGGCCGCCGTTGCTCGCGCCGATCGTGAACGCAGTCCGCGACGCGAGCGTCTGCCCGCTGCGCGAGAACGTCATCCCTCCATGGCAGGTCGCGGTCCCCCCGCAGCCGACGAAGACGCCGCCGACGCCGTTCTGGTTCGCGAACGAGGTCTTGCCGAAGATCCCGAGACGCGTCACGCCGGCGGTCGAGAACGTAGCGTCGTTGCCGAGCGCGATCGCGCCGAGCGGCCCGACCGCGACGAGCCGGTAGTGGTAGCTCGCGTTCGTCTTCAGCCCTGCCGTCGTCGCCGCGACGGAGACCGATTGCGAGCCGGCGCCGGCGTCCTGCGGCGGCGTCTGCTGGCCGTAGGCGGTCGTCGTCCCGAATTCGAAGTAGTAGGACGTGGCGACGCTGTTCGGATTCACCGAGCCGCTGAACGTGGCGATCGTGCCGGCGACGGTGGCGCTGCCGGTCGTCACGCTCGGCTTCGGCGGGGCGGGCGGCGCGGTGCCGGTCGTCGTGAACGTCTGATCGGACCCGATCGTCGTGTTCGTCGCGTTCGTCGCGATCACGCGGTAGTGGTAGACGGTCCCCGGCGTCAGCGCGGAGAGGCTCACCGTCACCGGCACGTCGGCGGTGCCCGAGCCGGCCGAGGTCAGCGAGGTCTGCTGGCCGTAGGCGGTCGACGTCCCGTACTGGAACGCGTAGCTCGTGAGCTGGCCTTGCGGGTTGACGGTGCCGGCGACGGACGCCTGCGTGTCGTTCACCGCGGATGCCGCGCCGGTGGTCACAGTCGGCGCGCCCGCAGCGAGCGTCGTTCCTGCCGTGAGCGCGATCGTGCTTGCGATCAACGCAAGCGTCGTCACTCCGATTGCAGCAAGTCGCCGCATTGGGGGACCTCCGATTTCGTTCAATGGCGTACGTCTTGGAACCGGGCAGAGCGACGCGAGTTGCGCTGCTGTGCGCAGGCTGACACGCCGGCGGCGTTTGTCTTCGAATCTAAGAACTCAGCGCCGGATTCCGCAGAGCACGCGCACGACTCACGCACCTTCGCAACAATCGCTGCCGTTTCACCCATGCGGCGTCTGTTGTCGAGTACGACTGGCGAGGTGGTGGTCGCGCCTCGTCTCACGGAACGGCACGGAGTCGACCGACTCCGCGGGAACCGGGCTCAAACCCGGAACGAGGAGCGGCAATGACCCAGGCGGTTGTTGCTTTATCCACCACGCTGCTCGTCGCGCTGCTGGTCATCGACCGGCTGACACGGCGATAGCGGTAACGCTCCGGGCGGGAGTCGACTCCGAGCCCGCCCGGAGCACCTTCTACGACGAAGGGCCCGGCCGAGCCGGGCCCTTCGTTGCATATGACCTATGCAGTCATTGCTTTATCCGCGTTGAAGGCTAGCTCGGCGACCGGGAGGACGCAAGAGCGGTCCTTTGCCGGATCAGCGCCCCACGAACCGCGCCTGGCGGCGCTCGAGGAAGGAGCGCATGCCCTCGGCGCCGTCCTCGCTGCCGAACAGCGGGCCGGCGTCGGCTTGGAGGCTCGTGGCGGCGGCGCGCTCGCCTTCGACGACGGCGCGGTGGGCGGAGGCGAGCGTTGCGCGGACGCCGAGCGGGGCGGCGACGGTCGCGACCCGCTCTGCCAGCTCGACCGCTCGCGCGAGCTGCTCGCCGGGCGCGACGACCTCCTGCACGAGCCCCATCCGCAGCGCCTCGGCCGCGTCGAACGTGTCCCCGGTCAGCAGCCAGCGCATCGCGTTGCCCCAGCCGGCCTCGCGCGGGAAGCGGATCGTCGCGCCGGCAAACGGATAGATCCCGCGCTGCACCTCGAGCTGCGCGAACTTCGTGTCAGCCGACGCGATTCGCACGTCAGCGGCCAGCAGCAGCTCGATCCCGAGCGTCATGCACCAGCCCTGCACCGCGATCATGACCGGCGTCGTCCACGGCTCGCCGTCGAGCCGCCACGGCTGGCGCCCGCCCTCAGGTACCGGCAGCCCGCCACCGTCGATCACGGCCGGCGCAACATCGGCGAGGTCGAGCCCGCCGGTGAAGTGGTCGCCCTCGGCGAACAGCACGCCGCAGCGCAGCTCCGGGTCCCGCTCCAGCTCGCCGTAGGCAAGCGCGAGCTGCGACAGCATCGCGAGGTTGAAGGCGTTGCGCTTCGCCGCCCGGTTCAGGCCGATCAGCAGCACGTGCCCGCGCCGCTCGGTCGTGACCAGCGTCTCCTCAGTCATCGTGCGTCCGCCTTTCGTCACTCGCTCGAAGGCGCACGCGCGCCTGCCACTCGGCCGGCGATCGTAGTGCTAGCGTGCGGCCGCGTGACGCAGCCGGATCCAGCCGCGGTCGGCACGTTCGAGCACGCGACGGGCATCGAGCAGACCGGCGAGGGCAGCTACGTCGCACAGATCGACGCGGGCTGGTCGACCCCGATCGCCGCCAACGGCGGCTACCTCGCGGCGATCCTCGTGCGCGCGATCCAAGCGCACGCCGACCCTGCCGGCGAGCGCCAGCTGCGCTCGCTCACCTGTCACTTCCTGCGCCCGGTCCCGTCCGGCTCGATGGAGGTCGAGGTCGAGCTCGTGCGCGTCGGCCGGCGCGTCTCGAATGTGCGCGTGACCGCTCGCCAGCAGGGCAAGGAGGTGATCGCCGGCCTCGCAGCGCTCGCGGTCCCAGACCTCCCGGCGGCGGGCACGTGGTCGCCGACGCCCCCGCCAGCCCCACCCCCGCCTGCGCTCGACGCGGATTCGATCCCGCCCGAGGAGTACCGCCGCAGCGACGGCTCGCACTGGCTCGGCCACGTCGCGTCGATGCCGCCGATGTTCCAGCGCGTGCGCGTAGCGCCGCGCTTCGGCGGGATCCCCTTCAGCGCGAAGGCGTTGCCGCCCGGCGAAGCGCCCGAGACGGGCGGCTGGATCGCGTTGCCGGAGCCGCGGCCGATCGACGCTGCCTTCGTCGCGCTCTGCACCGACGTCTGGTGGCCGCCGGGCTTCCAGCCGCTCGGCCGTCCGGCGATCGCGCCGACGATCGACCTGACGATCCACGTGCGCGCCGACATCCCGGCTGGCGGACTGCCGGCCGAGGCGGTGCTCGGCTGGTATCGCAGCACCGCAGCGAAGGGCGGGCTGATGGAGGAGGACGCAGCGCTCTTCCTGCAAGACGGAACGCTCCTCGCGCACGCGCGCCAGCTCGCGATCTTCATGCCACTCGACACGTAGCGCAGGCCCGACGCGGGCTGCAGTCAGACCCGGCCGGCGCGCTGACGCCGCTGCCGCGCAGCCGCGTCGACGACGACCGCCGCGAGCAGCACCCCGCCGGTGACCATGTACTTGACCGACGAGGACAGTGCGAGCAGGTCCATCCCGTTCGAGATCGAGCCGATGATGAGTCCGCCGAGCAGCGCGCTCCAGACGGTGCCGCGCCCGCCGAACAGCGAGGTCCCCGCGATCACCGGGCCGGCGATCGCGAGCAGCAGCAGGTCGCTGCCGCCGGAGGACTGGTTGACCGCAAGCAGCCGCGAGGCGGCGAGGATCCCGCCGCACGCAGCCATCGCGCCGGAGATCACGAACACCGAGATGCGGATGCGGTCGACGCGGATGCCCGCGCGCCGCGCCGCCTCGGCGTTGCCGCCGACCGCGAGCACGTGGCGGCCATAGCGCGTGCGCCGCACGATGTAGTCGAACACGACGACGAACGTGAGCAGGATCAAGAGCGCGAGCGGCACGCCGCGATCCTCGGTCAGCACTGCCACGACCCCGAACGTCACGACCGCGACCGCGACGATCCGCCCGGCGACGACCTGCGGCGTCGCCGCGACGAGCCCGGCCGCGAGCCGGCGACGGCGCGCGCTCAGCGTCGCCACCGCGAAGACGGCGACGACGAGTCCGGCGAGGATCCAGGCGGTCGCGCCGGAGTAGAACGTGCCGGCGAGGCCGACGATCGTCGGGTCGGTGATGTTCACGGTGCCGGTGTTGCCGAGCACCCACAGCAGCACGCCCTGCCAGCCGATCAAGCCGGCAAGCGTGACGACGAACGACGGGATCCCGAAGCGCGTCACGACACTGCCCTGGAAGAGCCCGATCGCCACCCCGCCGAGCACGCCGGCTGCGATCGCGAGCACCGCGACCCAGGCGTGCTCGGTGTTCAGCACCGCCATGATGCCGGCGCAGAGGCCCGAGACGATCCCGACCGACAGGTCGATCTCGCCCAGCAGCAGCACCATCACGACGCCGACGGAGATCATCCCCGTCGCCGCGATCTGCAGCGACAGGTTGACGAGGTTCGTTGCCGTCAGGAAGCGGTCGTTCGCGAGCGTGAAGACGGTCCAGATGACGACGAGCGCGAGCACGACGCGCAGCGAGCCGAGCTCCCCCTGCGCAACCCGCTGCAGCACGCCGAAGCGTCCCTCTGGGCGCTCCTCGGTCGCTGAGCCTGCTGCGTCGGGACCGGGCGTTGCAGCCGTGGTGCTCATACCGCCTCGTCTCGCTCGCCGAACTCCGCACCGGTGATCACGCCGACGATCTCCTCGCGCGTCGTCTCGCCGATCTCGTAGACGCCGGCACGACGCCCGAGCCGCAGCACGAAGATGCGGTCGCAGACCTCGAAGACGTCGGCGAGGTTGTGCGAGATCACGAGCACCGCGAGCCCCTGCTCGCGCAGCCGCTTGATCAGCTCGAGCACCTGCGCCGTCTGCGCGACGCCGAGCGCCGCGGTCGGCTCGTCGAGCAGCACGAGCTTCGCCTCGCCGATCAGCGAGCGGGCGATCGCGATCGACTGCCGCTGCCCGCCGGACATCAGCCCGACCTCCGAGCGCAAGCTCGGGATCGTGACCGTGAGCGTCGCCAGCAGCTCGGCCGCTTGCTTCTCCATCGCCGCCTCGTCCAGCGTCCGGGACAGTCGGCCCGGCCCGCTCGCGACGCGCTCGCGGCCGACGAACAGGTTCGCGACGACGTCGAGGTTGTCGCACAGCGCGAGGTCCTGGTAGACGGTCGCAACCCCGAGCGCCGTCGCGTCCTGCGGTCCGCCTACATGCTGCGAGCTGCCGGCGAAGCGGTACTCGCCCTCCTCGGCGGTATGGATCCCTGAGATGACCTTGACGAGCGTCGACTTGCCGGCTCCGTTGTCGCCGACGAGCCCGACGACCTCCCCGGCACGCAGGTCGAGGTCGATCCCGCTCAGCGCCTGGACGGCGCCGAAGCGCTTGCTGACGCCCCGCAGCTCCAGCAGCGGGGCGTCAGTCGCGGTCGCGGTCATCTCCTAGCCAGCCTTCGTCAGCCCGATCTTCGCGCAGGCGCTGGCATAGGCCGAGGTACAGATCTGGTTGACCGTCCAGAAGCCGTCCTTGATGATCGTGTCCTGGATGTTCTTCTGCGTCACGGCGACCGGCGTGAGAATCACCGACGGCACCTGCTTGCTGCCACCGTTGTCCGTCTGCTGGTTGACGATGCTGCTCGTCGTCTTGCCGTTGAGCGTGTCGACCGCGAGCTGCGCCGCCTGCTGCGCCTCGGGCTTGATCGCCTTGTAGACCGTCATGTACTGCGTGCCGGCAACGATCCGCTGGATGCCCGCGAGCTCGGCGTCCTGACCGGTCGTCGGCTTCGTGGCCGGGCTCACGCCCGAGGACTTCATCGACGCGATCGCGCCACCGGCCGTGCCGTCGTTGGCCGCATAGGTGCCGACGAAGCCGCCCTTGCCGAGCGACGTGATCGCCTGGTCCATCTCCGACTGCGCCTTGTCCGGGCTCCAATCGGGCGTGTCGTACTCCTTTGCGATCTTGAAGCCGCTCGTGTCGAGCACGCTGTGCGCGCCGGCTTTGAACTGAGCTGCGTTCGGGTCGGTCGGCGCTCCGTTGATCATCACGAGCGAGCCGGAGCTCTTGTCGGCCTTCAGCTTGTCGACGAGCGACGTCGCCTGCAGCTGCCCGACCTTCTTGTTGTCGAAGGAGATGAAGTAGTTGACGTCGGCCTTTTCGATCGGACGGTCGTACGCGACCACGCCGATCCCCGACTGCTTCGCTCGCGCGACTATCGAGGCCGCCGCCTTGCCGTCGACCGCGTCGATGACGAGGACCTTCGCGCCATTCGTGATTGCCGCTTCGGCTTGTGACTGCTGCTTCGAGGCGTCCTGCTCGGCGTTCGAGTAGATCACCTTGCAGTTCGGGCAGAGCGCCTTCAGCCGCTGCTCGAACAACGGCTTGTCTTGCGATTCGTAGCGTGCCGTCTTGTTCTCCGGCAACAGCAGAGCGATCGTGCCGCTCTTCGTGCTGCCACTCGTTCCGTTGCTGCTCGTCGTGCTGCTGCTTCCGCCACCGCCGCTTCCGCAGCTTGCGAGCATCAGCGCGCTCGTCGTCAACCCGAGCGCGAGCACTGGCGTGCGCAGGACACCATGCCGCATCACGTCCTCCTAAGACCGCTGAACCTCTGTCGGTAAGGTGTCCGGAAATCAGAAGTCCAAAACGCGACCGTGTGACACGGCGCGCTTTGCCCAGCTCAGCTCTGCGCCGGCGAGGCCTGCTCCGGGTCCTGCTCCTGCTCGGGATCGAGCTCGGCGATCGCGTCGGTGAGCGGACGCGCGGCGGGGATGCGGGCGGCTACCGCGTCACGGCGGCGGCGCACCGCGGTGGCAGCGGGAGCGATCACGCCGCGCGCTGCCGGCGCCATCGACGGCCAGCGCTCGCGCAACGCTGCGAGCGCGTCGTCGGCGCGGTCGAGCGCGTCGCGCGCACGCTGGTGCGCGCCCTCTTCGAGCGCCTCCTCGGCCGCCGAGACCTCGACGCCGGCGTCGGCAGCGAGCTTCAGCAGTTCGTCCATTCGCGCAGCGTACGCGACAGTCCGGCGCGCCCACGGATACGCTGGCCGCGGAGCCAGCCTGATGCCACTCGTCACCGATCTCGACCTCCCCGCGTTCGACTACACCGACGCCGAGCTGCACGGTCCGCGCTTCCACGCGGAGATGCGCGAGCTGCTCGCCCAGGGCTGGCTCGCGGCGACGCCACTCGGCTTCGCGGTGCTCGAGCGCGAGGCTGCATCGTTCTTCCTGCGCAGTCGCAGCGCCGAGTTCCCGGGGATGAAGATCGCCGAGATCTTCGGGATCGACGGACGGCCCGCTGCTACGAGGAGATGCGCCGCAACATCCTGCACATCAGCGGCCGCGACCATGCGCGCCTGCGGGGGCTCGTGAACCCGGCCTTCACCCCGCGCGCCGCGGAGCGCTGGCGCCCGGCGATGCAGCAGTACCTCGGCGAGCTGTGGGCCGGAGTGCTCGCGGGCCGCAACGGCAGCGACGCGATCGCCTGCGAGTTCGTCTCCGCCTTCGCGAAGCCGTACCCGTCGCTGACGATCGCGACCGTGATGGGCGCGCCACTGGCCGACGCGCCGCGCCTGCACGAGTGGTCGAACTGGATCCAGCGACAGTTCGACGCGCCGACGCTGATGGCCGAGCGCCCGCGCATCGAGCAGGCGGTGACGGAGCTGTACGCCTACCTCGACGAGCTGCTGGCGACGCGCCGCACGACGCCGAGCGACGACCTCGTCTCGCAGCTGATCGCTGCCGAGCAGGAGGGCGACCGGCTGTCCGACGTCGAGCTGGTGAACCTCGTGCTGAACGTGCTGATCGGCGGCGTCGACACGACGCAGAGCCAGCTCGCGCATGCGATCCGGCTGCTCGCCGCGCACCCCGACCAGTGGGCTGCGCTGCACGCCGACCCGTCGCTCGCCTCGGCCGCCGTCGAGGAGGCGCTGCGCTACGAGCCGATCACGCCCTTCACGGCGCGGATCCTGTTGGAGGAGGTCGAGTACCGCGGCGTGACGTTCCCGCAGGACACGATCCTGCTGATCTGCTCGTTCACGGCGAACCGCGACGGCGGCAGCGATGGAGCGACCGCCGAGCCGACGCGTTCGACATCACGGCCGAGCGCGACACCGGCAAGCCGCTCACGTTCGGCGCCGGGATCCACTACTGCCTCGGCGCGAACCTCGCGCGGGCCGAGCTGCAGGAGGCGCTGACGTTTCTCGCAACCCACGTCGAGACGCTCGTGCTCGACGGCGAGCCGGTGTTCGAGGGCGTGCAGGGCGTCTACGGCTTGCGCGAGCTGCCGCTGCGGCTCACCCCGGCGGGCTGACCGCCACCGCCGGCGACCTCGCGAGCACCGCCCCGGCCGCACTCTTCGCCTGCACCGCGACGAACGGCGCAGCGGTGCGGAGCGAGATCGTCGTCTCGAAGTCGCGCCGCGGCGCCGACGTGACCGGCGCAAGCGACGTCGGGCTCACGCCCGCGAAGACGACCCAGCGCGCGACGTTCGCTGCGCCGTTCCAGCTGGCGAAGACCTTGGTCGTGCCGTCGCGCTGACGGCTCGCGGCGACCGCCGGCAGCCCGGCCGGCTGCGGATCCCACGGGAAGCGATAGGCGCGGTAGGACTCGTCGCCGGCCGGGAAGCGGTAGTCGACGAGCTGGTTGCCGTGGCGGTCGAACTCCGTGGCGAACGGCTGCGCGCCCCAGCCGACGAGCACGTTGCCGTTCGGCAGCGCCTGCGCGTCGCCCTGGCTCCCGGCGAGCAGCTTCGGCGTGTGGCGGTACTTGCGCGTGCGCCACGCGCGCATCCGGTGCGTGTCGAGGTGGATGCCGACGCCTTCGGACTGCGAGTGGACCGGCGGCGCTGCCCCGTTGTCGAACAACGTGATCGTGCCGTCCGGCTGGACGCGCGCATCGTGCTGCCAGGCGAACGTCGCCCCGCGCCGCTGCTTGAAGCTGCTGTGCTTGCCGCCGAGGCGCCACTCGACGGCGCCGCTGCGGCCGTCGAGCTTGTAGATCGTCCAGCTGTTGCGCCCCGAGACGACGAAGTCACCGGACGGCATCTGCGCCACCGAGTTGACGTGGAAGTAGTCGTAGACGTGGCCGTTCTTGCGCACCGGCCGGGCGTAGGAATCAGAGACCCCCACATGGTCGAGGCTGTGCCACTCGAACAGCACGAGGCCGGTCTTGACGTCGATCTCCTGCACGATCGAGTCGAGCACGTTCGCGCGCCGCGCTCCGTGGATCGAGGAGATGTCCCACACGACCGGCGCCTCGGCGAGCACGAGAGCGGTGTCGCGCGCTGTCAGCTGAAACTCGTGCGGGTCGGCCTTGTAGCCGTTGCCGGCCTTGACCGTCGCGATCTGGCCGTAGGAGCGGTCGAGGATCACGCCCTTGCCGGCGCCGACGCCGCGACCGACCCACCCCTGCCACCACGTCAGCACGGGCTGACCTTGGTAGCGCTGCACGCGCACGTCGAGCGCGAGGTCGCGGCCGCTGAGCGGCTGGAACCAGATCAGCTTGCCGCGTGGATCGAGCACCATCGGGCCGTTCTGACCGGTGCCGCGGCGGAGCGCGAGCTTGCCGACGAACAGGTCACCGGGTGCGAGCCCGGGCCTGGCGGCGGAGGCGGTGAGCTTCGCGGGGACGAGGTCGGGCCGCGAGGCGAACCGCTGGACGCCAGGCCCCCGCAGCTTCGGCGAGAGGATCGCCGGGCGGCCGAGCTGCATCCCGGTCGTCGCGATGCCGAGGTGGTAGTCGCCGTCGTGGGCGCCGCGGACGTCGAGCGTCGTGTGGACGCTGACGACCTCTCCCGAGAGGAACGGCACGGCCGGCACGAAGCTCGCGCCGCGCCCGTCCGAATGCGCCTGGAGCTTGCCGGCGTGGCGGCCGCTGCGCGAGCCCGTGATCTGCAGCGGGCCGATCGCGCCGGGCGCGATGCCGCGGATGCTGATCTGGGTGCGCGGCGAGGCGACGCGCGTCCATGGGCTCGGGTAGACGCTGACGGGCTCCGCGCCGGAAGCCTGTGCACCACCGAGCGCGAGCGTCGCGGTCAACAGTGCCATCCCGACCATGCGCACCATCCGCCCGCCTCCTCTGGAATCTGGTGGATCTGGTCCCCCGACCCTACCCGGCGGTCGCAGGACCCAGAGAGCGGGCGGAAAGTCCCGGCGCGGCTACGCGCTCGGCGGCGGCGGGCCGATGCGGTGGCCGGCTGCGGCCTCGACGACGCGCAGCAGCGCCGAGTCGTCCTCGTCGCCGTGGCCTGCAGCGCGCAGCTGGCGCATCATCTGCTGCACGACCGCGGTGAGCGGCAACGGCACGTCCGCCTCGTCGCCGCTCGCGATCGCGATGTTGAGGTCCTTGTGGTGGAGGTCGACCTTGAAGCCCGGCGCGAAGTCGTGCTCGAGGAAGTTCCTGCGGCGCATCTCCATCACGCGGTTCGCGGCCATCCCGCCGGACAGCACGTCGAGGATCTTCGCCGGATCGACGCCGAGCTTCGAGCCGAGCACGAGCGCCTCGGCGACGCCCGCGAAGGTGATCCCGACGAGCAGGTTGTTGCACGTCTTGACGACCTGACCGGCGCCGGCCGGGCCGACATGCGTCACGCGTGAGCCGAGCACGTCGAGGACGGGCCGCGCGCGCTCGACGTCGGCCGCGTCGCCGCCCACCATGATCGACAGCGTCGCCTCGCGCGCGCCGACGTCGCCGCCGCTGACGGGCGCGTCGAGCGTGCGGATGCCGAGCGGCGCGGCGATCGCGGCGAGGTCGCGGCTCGTCGCCGGCGCGATCGTGCTCATGTCGATCGTCAACAGACCTGGCTGCGCCCCGGCGAAGACTCCGTTTTCGCCTGCGAGCACGTGCCGCACCGCTGCGTCGTCGGTGAGCATCGTGATGACGACGCTTGCCTCGCGCGCGACCGCAGCCGGGCTGTCGGCGACACGTGCGCCCTGCGCGACGAGCGCTGCCTGCTTCTCCTGCGTTCGGTTGTGCACCAGCACGTCGTAGCCGGCCGCGACCAGGTGCCCAGCCATCGGCCCGCCCATGATCCCGAGCCCGATGAATCCGACCGTCTCGCCCATCCCGCTTCCCTCCGTCGCCTTCCGCGTGTGTGCAGGGTTCTTCTTAGCCGTTCCGCGCGCCGCGTGCCTTCCCGCGACCGCAATCCCGACTGGCATGGGGCAGTACGATCGCGGCCGTGCCGTTCACGCTCAAGAACCTCAAGGAGGACCTGGAGGATCTCGGGTCCAACTTCGACGGCGCGCCGGGCCTGGAGTTTCGCCACGCAAGCAAGGCGCTCGGGCTCGAGCAGTGTGGCCTGTGCTACCAGCGCATCCCGCCCGACACTCGCTTCCCCTACGGCCACACGCACAAGCAGCAGGAGGAGATCTACGTGGTCGTGCGCGGGAGCGGGCGGATGAAGCTCGACGACGAGATCGTCGAGCTCGAGGAGTGGGACGTGGTTCGCGTCCCACCCGGCACGTGGCGAGGCTACGAGGGCGGGCCGCAGGGCCTCGAGCTCCTCGTCTTCGGTGCGCCCAACCTCGGCGAGAACCCGCGCGAGGACGTGGAGGGTCAGCGCGACTGGTGGGCCGACCAGCCCCCGGCGGGATGACGTCAGCGATTCCGGCTGTTGCGGCCGGAGTCGCCGACTAGGAGGGTTTGGCGAAACCCGCGTGAGTGGGTGGCGAGTGTGCGACCAAGCGGGGCAGGACGCAGGGAGGCAGCAAGAGCAGCGCTCTTGCGCCGACCGAGGACGCCGCATCCGCGCCGTGTCGCACGCCGCCAGACGCCGCGGGGGTTTCGCCAAACCCTCCTAGGCGATCAGCGCGAGCGGGATCTCGAGCAGCGCGCGGATGCGGGCGAGGAACTGGGCGGCGTCGGCGCCGTAGAGGATGCGGTGGTCGCAGGAGAGGGAGATGTCCATCAGTTGGCGCTCGACCGGCGTGCCGCCGTCGCCGAGGGCGAGGCGCTTCACCGCGGCGCCGACCGCGAGGATCGCCGCCTGGCCGGGGTTGACGACCGCGGTGAACGAGGTGACGCCGAACATGCCGAGGTTCGAGACGGTGAACGTGCCGCCGGCCAGCTCGGGCGGCGTGATCGTGCCCTCGCGGACCTTGCCGGCGAGCGCGCGCGTCTCGCTGGAGATCTGCGTGACCGGCTTGGAGTCGGCGTCGAAGATCGTCGGGACGATCAGCGTCCCCTCGGCGGCGACGGCGACGCCGACGTTGACGCGGCCGTACAGCTCGAACGCGCCGTCCTTGTAGGCGCCGTTCGCGCGCGGGTGCTCGCGCAGCGCGAGGCCGCAGGCCTTGACGACGAAGTCGTTCACGGACGGGGCGACGTCGCGCTGCGCCTTCATCGCCGCGCGCAGCTTCAGCAGCTCGGTCACGTCGACCTCGGTGCGGACCTGGAAGTCCGGGATCGTCGCCTTCGCCTCGGCCATCCGGCGTGCGATCGTCTTCTGGACGGAGCTGAGCTGGACGACCTCGACCTCGCCCTTCGGCGCGCCGGCCGGGGTCGCAGCCGCCGCGGATGCGCCGTTCGCGCTCGCGGGTGCCGGGCTGCCAGCCGGCGCGCCAGCGCCGTCAGCGGCCGCGCGTTCGACGTCGGCGCGCACGATGCGTCCCTGCGCGCCGCTGCCGGCGAGACCGTGCAGGTCGACGCCCAGTTCGCGTGCGATCCGTCGCGCAAGCGGCGAGGCTTTGACGCGCGCGGCATCTGCGGGAGGCCCGCCCACAGCAGGCATCGAAGGGGCGAGAGCGGTGGCGGCGCCCGTGGCGGGAGCGGCATCGCCGGAACCCTCGGCGGCAGAGGCAGGTGCGGTGGCGGCGGGTGCGCTCGCGGGGGCGCCGTTCGCAGGCGCCGACTCGCCGTCGCCCAGCAGCCGCGCGATCACGGCGCCGACGGGCAGTGCGTCGCCCTCGGCGGCTACGTGGTGGAGGACGCCGTCGCCGTCTGCTTCGTACGTCATCGCTGCCTTGTCGGTCTCGATCTCGGCCAGCTCGTCACCGCGCTTGACGGCGGCGCCGTCGGCGGCGAGCCACTTGAGGATCGTCCCCTCCTCCATCGAGTCGGAGAGGCGCGGCATCGTGACCTCGATCATCGCGAGCGTCCAAGGGTCGCGAGCACGGCGCCGACGATCCGGTCGCCGCTCGGCATCGCCGCCAGCTCGAGGTTCTTCGCGTAGGGCAGCGGAACCTCGGCCATCCCGACGCGCTCGACCGGCGCGTCGAGGTCGTCGAAGCAGGCGTGCTGGATGCGGGCGGCGATCTCGGCGGTGACGCCGTAGCTGGGCCAGCCCTCCTCGACGCAGACCGCGTGGTTCGTCTTCGACACCGACGCCGCGACCGTCTCGACGTCGAGCGGGCGCAGCGAGCGGAGGTCGACGACCTCGGCGGAGATGCCGTGCGTCTCGGCGAGCTGCTCTGCGGCTTCCAGTGCGCGAACGGTCGCAAACGAGTGCGCGATCAGCGTCACGTCGTCGCCGGAGCGCGCGACGTTCGCCAGCCCGATCGGCACGACGAAGTCGGGGTCGAGCGGGACCTCGCCCTTCTGCTTGTAGATCGGCAGGTTCTCGATCACGAGCACCGGGTCGTCGTCGCGGATCGCCGCCTTCAACAGCCCCTTCGCATCGGCCGGCGACGCGGGCGTGACGACCTTCAAGCCCGGCGTACTGGCGAACCAGCCGTCGAACGACTGCGAGTGCTGAGCGGTCAGCTGGTTGCCGGCTCCGTTCGGCGTGCGGATCACGAGCGGACAGCGCACCTCGCCGCCGAACATCGCGCCGACCTTCGCCGCGTGGTTGATCACCTGGTCCATCGCGACGAGCAGGAAGTTCAGCGTCATGATCTCGACGATCGGGCGCTCGCCGAGCATCGCGGCGCCGACGCCGGCACCGACGAAGCCCTCCTCGGAGATCGGCGTGTCGCGCACACGGTCCTCGCCGAACTCGGCCATCAGGCCGGCCGTGACCTTGTAGGAGCCGTCGAAGACGCCGACCTCCTCGCCCATCACGAAGACGCGCTCGTCGCGCGCAAGCTCCTCGCGCATCGCGAGGCGCAGCGCCTCGCGGTACGTCATGACCTCCGTGCCGGTCGTCGCCGGCGTGTCGGCCACCGCGCTCATGACCCGAGCCCCGCGTCGAACGTCAGCGCCAGCTCGCCGAACGCGCTGCCCGGCCGCATCCGCGCGAACTGCTCGGCGCTGCCGGCTGCGTGCATCCCGGAGGCCAGCGCACCCACGCTCGGCTCGGCGCTCGCGAGCGCGAAGTCGACGGCAGCGGCGACGCGCGCATCGGCAGCGGCGTCGACCGCGTCCAGCTCGGCGGCTTCGACGCCGTCGGCCAGCAGCTGCTCGCGCACGCGCACGATCGGGTCGTGCTTCTGGTGCTCGGCGATCTCCTGCTTCGTGCGGTAGGCAAGGCCGGCGTCGGCTACCGAATGGCCGCGGTAGCGATACGTGGTCGCCTCCAGCACCGCCGGCATCCGCTCCTCGCGCGCGGCGCGCAGCAGGCGCGTCGCGGCCTCGGAGACCGCGTCGAGGTCGTTGCCGTCGACGCGCTCGCCGTGCATCCGGTAGGCGGCAGCACGGCGGTACAGCTCCGGCTCGGCGGAGGCGCGCTCGACGGACGTGCCCATCCCGTACTCGTTGTTGACGACGAGGAAGACGACCGGCAGGCGCCACAGCGCAGCGAGGTTGAGCGACTCGTGCCAGGCACCCATGTTCACGGCGCCGTCACCGAGCTCGCAGAGCACGGCCTGCTGGCGCTTCTGGCGCACGAGCGCGAGCGCGAGGCCGGTCGCGACCGGCAGCTGGCCGGCGACGATGCCCCAGCCACCGTAGTAGCCGCGGGCGACGTCGAGCAGGTGCATCGAGCCGCCGCGACCGTGCGCGCAGCCGTCCTCGCGGCCGAACAGCTCGGCCATCACGGCATCCGGCGAGGTCCCGCGCGCGAGCGCGAAGCCGTGCGAGCGGTAGCCGGTGACGAGCAGGTCGTCGGGTTCGAGTGCGTGCACGACGCCGACGGTCGTCGCCTCCTGGCCGGAGGAGAGGTGGCAGTAGCCGCCGATGTGGGCCGCCTTGTACTGGCGCTCGGCCTCGGTCTCGAAGACGCGGCTCAGCACCATCGTCTCGTACAGCTCGCGGCGCACGTCCGGCGCGAGGCCGGACATGGGCTTGGGTGGGGTTGCGACCGCCATCACGCCTCCTCGAAGTACTCCGGATGAGCTGCCTGGATCTGCGGCAAGTTGGACAGGACCATCCTCAGGTGGTGGCGCAGCGCGCCCTCGGCACGGTCGGCGTCGCCGTCGGCGATCGCCGCGACGAGCGCGCGGTGCTCGGAGACCATCTCGCCGAGATAGCCGGGCTCCGGCAGGCTCAGTCCGCGGACGCGGTCGAGGTGGCCGTTCGCACGGCGGCTCAGCGACCAGGCGATCTCGTGACCGCTCAGCTCGGCGAGCAGGCGATGGAGCGCTTCGTCGAGCGCGTCGAAGGCTGCTGCGTCGTGCTCGGCTTCGGCACGCGCCTGCGCCGCGAGGTTCGCCTGCAGCTCGGCGAGGCCGGCGTCGGTCATGCGGTCGGTCGCGAGCCGGATCGCGGCGCACTCGAGCGCCTCGCGGATGAAGGCTGCGTCCTCGACGGCGGCGGGGCTGATGAGCGTGACGAACGTGCCGAGCTGCGGCACGATCGCGACGAGCCTCTCGTCGCGCAGGCGCCCGAGCGCCTCGCGCACGGGCGTGCGGCTGACGCCGAGTCGCTCGGCCAGCTCGTTCTCCGACAGCTGCCGGCCAGGCTCCAGCTCGGCGCTGACGATCGCGCCGCGCAGGGCGACATAGACCTGGTCTCCCGCGGAGACCCCTGTAACCCGATCGTTCAGCGCAATACGCATGACGACTAGTATACAAGTGTTCCGAGGTCCGAGATCAACCCCCGGACGGGGGGTTCTGCTGCGCGCCGGGCTGGCGCCGGTCAGGCGCAGCGAAGGCGAACGACGAGCGCTGGGGCGCTCAGCGCCCGCGCCAGACCGGCTGACGCTTCTCCGCGAACGCGACGGAGCCCTCGCGCGCGTCCTCGGAGGTCATCACGGGGAGCGTGATCTCGGCCTGCCGCGCCCACTGCTCATGGGGCGCCCAGCCGAGCGCCTCGACGACGATCCGCTTCGTCGCGGCGAGCGCGAGCGGGCCGTTCGCTGCAACTTCGCGTGCAAGCGCGAGCGCGCCCTCGACCGCACCGCCCGGCTCCGTGAGCCGGTTCACGAGCCCGACCTCGGCCGCACGCTCGGAGCCGATCGGGTCGCCGGTGAGCGCCAGCTCCATCGCAAGGTGGTAGGGGATCCGTCGCGGCATCCGCAGCAACGCACCGCCGGCCGCGACCAGCCCGCGCTTGACCTCGGGGATCCCGAGCTTCGCTCCACGCGCAGCGACGATCAGGTCGCAGGCGAGCGCGATCTCGAAGCCGCCGGCCACGGCGAAGCCCTCGATCGCGGCGATCAGCGGCTTGTCCGGCGGGCGCTCGACGATCCCGGCGAAGCCGCGCCCGTCCACGTACGGCCGCTCGCCGCGCACGAACGCCTTCAGATCCATCCCCGCGCAGAAGCCCTTGCCAGCGCCCGTGAGCACGCCGACGCGCAGCTCCGGAGTCGCGTCGAGCTGGTCGAGCGCGGCCGCGATCCCCTGCGCCACCGCGGGATTCACCGCATTGCGCTGCTCGGGCCGGTTGAGCGTGACGAGCAGGACCCCGTCGCGCTGCTCGGTCAGGACGGCGGCGTCGGACATCGCCGATCAGCCTATCCGCCGAGGCGCCGGCGCGCGCGGCGAACGAGCGGCATCTGCTCGATCCGCTCGAGCATCGGCGGGCGCGGAACGGGAAGCGCGGCGACCTCCTCCGGCGAGATCGACAGCGTCACCGCGCGCTCCGCGATGTGGGCGACCTCGGGCGCGTCCACGAAGCGCTTGCCGTGTCGCGTCTGCACGACGATGCCGTCGAAGATGCTCTCGCGCACGTTGTCCTGCACGCGCGCGACGGTCCCGACCTCGGTGCCGTCGACCGAGCGAACGCGCACGCCTCGCCGCAGTGCCTTGTACGAGATCGCCAGGCCGTCGTCGTCCGCGGAGCCCATCTGCACAATCAGAGCAGATCGGGCGGCGCCCGCGAGCGGTGCAGCCAGATGGCGACACGACATGGATCCTCCTGCTACGGTGCGATCTTCAAGGCCGGCACGAAACCGGCAAATCAGTGTCAGCGCTCGTAGTTGTTGCATCCGCACCCTCCGCGTTCGCCGCACACGTACGTGGAGGAACAGCAATGGCTACCGGAACCGTGAAGTGGTTCAGCGACGACAAGGGCTTCGGCTTCATCACCCCCGATGACGAGTCGAAGGACCTCTTCGTCCACCACAGCTCGATCGTCGGCGACGGCTACCGCTCGCTCGCCGAGGGTGCCAAGGTCTCCTACGAGTCCGAGCCCGGGCCGAAGGGTCCGAAGGCGATCAACGTCCAGACGCTGTAAGCGCCTAGCGCTCGCAGCAGTCCTGTTGCAACTGAGGCCCGCCTTCATGGCGGGCCTCAGTCGTTAACCGGCGCGGGGACGCAGCGACAGGCGTAGCATACCTATAGTCTAGGTATACGCAAGCCTGTTGTCAGAGGAGAGTCACAGTGATCGAGCAAACCGCCCAGGGTGACGTCGTCGTACTGCGCATGGACGCAGCCGAGAACGCGTTCAACCCGCCGATGCTCGATGCGCTCGGGTCCGCCCTCGACGACGTCGAGGCGCGCGAGGGCGCGACTGCGCTCGTGCTGACCGGCACCGACAAGGTCTTCTCCTACGGCATCGACCTGCTGTGGATGCAATCTGCCTCGATCGCGGAGCAGGATGCGGTGATGCGCCGCGTCCACGACCTCTTCGCGCGCCTGCTGACCTTCCCCACGACCACGGTCGCGGCGATGAACGGTCATGCGTTCGGCGGCGGCGCGATGCTCGCACTCGCATGCGATCAGCGCGTGATGCGCGCCGACCGCGGCTACTTCTGCCTGCCGGAGGTCGACTTCCAGCTGCCGTTCACGGCAGGGATGGCGACGATGATCCAGCGGCGGCTGTCGCCCGCGACCGCGCATGAGGCGATGCTGACCGGGCGTCGCTACGGCGGCGAGGATGCGCTCGCGAGCGGGATCGTCGACGCGGCGGTCGCCGAGCACGAGGTGCTCGAGACGGCGATCGCGCGCGCTCAGGCGCTCGCCGGCAAGGGGCGCACGATCGTCCACGCGATCAAGCGCGAGCTGTACGGCGACGCGCTCGCCGCGCTCGCGACCTCCGAGCTCGACCGCGAGCGACTGCCCGCAGCGCTGTCGCCGACCGCCGCGTGACGCCAGCGCGCGGCCCCCGGCCGCTGAGCCGGCTCGAGTACGTAGTGCTCGGCGTGCTGCTGAACCGCCCGCGCCACGGCTACGCGCTCAAGGAACGGCTTGGGCCCGGGCTCGCGCGCGAGCACCAGATCAACGACGGAGTGCTCTACCCGCTGCTGACGCGGCTGGAGCGGCGCGGGCTGACGACGAGCACGGAGGAGCCCAGCACCGCCGGGCGCCCGCGCCGCGTCTACGCCACGACGGACGAGGGGCGCGAGGCATTCCTCGCCTGGCTGCGCGGGCCGACCGACGAGGACGACGACCTCTCCTACGACCTCTTCATCGCGCAGCCGCTCGCGAAGCTGTTCTTCGTCGCGCACCTGACGCCGGACGAACGCGTCGAGAAGCTGACCTCGCTCGCGGACGCGGCCCGCAAACGGCTCGCCGCGCTCGAACGCGTGGGCGCCGACCAGCCGCCCGAGGGCCTGAGCGACGTCGGCCGCACGATGCTCGAGCTCGGGCTCGAGCAGCAGCGCGCGACGATCGCCGCACTGGAGCAGCTCGCGGCCGCAGACGCCTGAGCAAGGCGGACCCGCGCGGGCGCGCGCGAGGCGCTTGCGTAAAGTCTTCGGCGACGCATGAGCGAGCAGCCCGAGCACGACGCGACACATGAGACCGCGACGGGGATCGACCCGGCGCAGCTCGACGCTGCGCTGCAGGTGCTGGCGGAGGTCGATGCGCTGCCGCTGGAGCATCCCGACGCCGTGGCGATCCAGCGCGCGACGGCGAAGCTCTACAAGACGGTCAAGCAACGGCGGCGCGTCGCACGGCGTCAGGAGATCCTCGCGAACGACGAGGCGGTGACCGCTGCGACCGCGACCGGGGCACCTGGGCGGATCGACGACGAGACGCGCGGCATCCCGCTCGTCTCGACCACCCGCGGGGCGAGCGCCGGCACGCTCCTGCAACCGCGCGCCTGCTACGTCTGCAAGACCCGCTACACGCAGGTCGACGCCTTCTACCACCAGCTCTGCCCGCCCTGCGCCGAGCTGCACCATGGTCGCCGCGACGCGCGCACCGACCTCACCGGCCGCCGCGCGCTCCTCACCGGCGGGCGCGCGAAGATCGGCATGTACATCGCGCTGCGACTGCTGCGCGACGGAGCCCACACGACGATCACGACGCGCTTCCCGAACGACGCGGTCCGCCGCTTCACGGCGATGCCCGACAGCGCCGAGTGGCTCGAGCGCCTGCGGATCGTCGGCACCGACCTGCGCGACCCCGGCCAGGTCGTCGCGCTCGCCGACTCGGTGCGCGAGCGCGGGCCGCTCGACATCCTCATCAACAACGCGGCGCAGACGGTCCGCCGCTCGGCCGAGGCGTACGCGCCGCTCGTCGAGGCGGAGCGCGCCGAGCTGCCGAGCGGTCAGCTGCCGGAGCTGACGACGCTCGAACGCAGCGGCGGCAGCGCGCAGCCCGCCGCGCTCGCGGGAGCGCCCGCCGCGCCGCACTGGACGCCGACTCCCCAGGCGCTCACGGCGCTCGCACTGACGGCTGGCTCGGCCTCGCTCGAAAGGATCGCCGCCGGCAGCGCGATCGACGCCGGCGGTCTCGTGCCGGACCTCCACCCCGTCAACAGCTGGAGCCAGGTCGTCGACGAAGTCGACCCGCTCGAGCTGCTCGAGGTGCAGCTCTGCAACATGACCGCGCCGTTCATCCTCGTCGGTCGCCTGCGCCCGGCGCTGGCCGCCTCACCCGCCCGCCGCACGTACATCGTCAACGTCTCGGCGATGGAGGGACAGTTCAGCCGCGGCTACAAGGGCCCCGGCCACCCGCACACGAACATGGCGAAGGCTGCGCTGAACATGCTCACGCGCACGAGCGCCGAGGAGCTGCTGAGCGACGGGATCCTGATGACGAGCGTCGACACCGGCTGGATCACCGACGAGCGCCCGCACCCGCAGAAGCTGCGACTCGCCGACGAGGGCTTCCACGCGCCGCTCGACCTCGTCGACGGCGCCGCGCGCGTGTACGACCCGATCGTCCGGGGTGAGGCGGGCGAGGATCTCTACGGCTGCTTCCTGAAGGACTACGCCCGCTCCGCCTGGTGAGGCGCGAGCGCAGCGCGCGGATGCCGCGCTCGCCTCGTGCATACGACAGGCGGCCCTCGGGTATCCGTGGCGCTGATGGAGGAGTCAGCGCAGCTCGGGACCGTTGAGACGCGCATCCCGGCCCGGCTCGACCGGCTGCCGTGGGCGCGCTTCCACTGGCTGATCGTGATCGGCCTCGGGACGGTCTGGATCCTCGACGGGCTCGAGGTGACGATCGTCGGCGCGATCGCGTCGCGACTCACCGAGCCTGGCAGCGGCATCAAGCTCGACGCGAGCCAGATCGGCACGGCTGCGGCGTTCTACGTTGGCGGCGCCTGCATCGGCGCACTCTTCTTCGGCCAGCTGACCGACCGCTTCGGCCGCAAGAAGCTGTTCCTGATCACGCTCGGCGTCTATCTCGTCGCGACCGCGGCGACCGCCTTCTCGTTCGCGCCCTGGTACCTGTTCATGGCGCGCTTCTTCACGGGCGCGGGGATCGGCGGCGAGTATGCGGCGATCAACTCGGCGATCGACGAGCTGATCCCGGCGCGCGTGCGCGGCCGCGTCGACCTGATCATCAACGGCAGCTACTGGCTCGGCGCCGCGCTCGGCTCGTTTGCCGCGTTGTTCTTCCTCAACACGAACGTGTTCGCGACCGACCTCGGCTGGCGGCTCGCGTTCGGCGTCGGCGTCGTGCTCGGCTTCATGATCCTGTTCGTCCGCCGCAACGTGCCGGAGAGCCCGCGCTGGCTGTTCATCCACGGCCGCGACGAGCAGGCGGAGCGGATCGTCGGCGACATCGAGCAGGCGGTCGAGACGGAGACCGGGCAGCCGCTGAGCGACGAGCCGGGCGAGCCGATCACCGTGCGTCAGCGCAAGAAGATCCCGTTCCGCACGATCGGGCGCACGGCGCTGAAGGAGTACCCGCACCGCACGATGCTCGGGCTCGCGCTGTTCGTCGGCCAGGCGTTCCTCTACAACGCAGTCACGTTCGACCTCGGGACGCTGATCGGCAAGTACTTCCACGTCTCCTCCGGCAGCGTGCCGTACTGGTACGCGGTCTTCGCGATCGGCAACTTCCTCGGGCCGCTGACGCTCGGGCGGCTGTTCGACACGGTCGGGCGCAAGCCGATGATCTCCTTCTGCTACCTCGGCTCGGCGGCGATGCTGGTCCTGACCGCGGTGCTGTTCGCCGGTGGATCGTTGGCGATCGGCTCGTTCATGGCACTGATCGTCGTGACGTTCTTCATCGCCTCCGCCGGCGCCAGCTCGGCCTACCTGACGGTGAGCGAGATCTTCCCGATGGAGACGCGTGCGCTGGCGATCGCGTTCTTCTACGCGATCGGGACGGCGGTCGGCGGGATCAGCGGACCGATCCTGTTCGGTCGCTTCATCGACTCCGGCGACGTCAACCAGGTGGCGCTCGGCTTCTACATCGGCGCCGTCGTGATGGCGATCGGCGGGATCGCCGAGCTGCTGTGGGGCGTGAAGGCGGAGCGGCAAGCCCTTGGAGCAGATCGCGACGCCGCTGACGGCGGAGGACGCCGAGCAGCCCCAGGACGAGGACGCGAAGCCTGCGCCACAGGCGCGTCCGCGCCGCCGTCGCGAGCCAGGCCGCTACCGCCCCGGCCCTGGCCAGGTCCGCACCTCGCCCGGCATGTGGGCCTCGATCCCCACGCCCGACGTTCCACTCGATCGCGAGATCGCGGCGATCGTGCACACGCTCGGCGACCAGCACGCGCCGCTCGAGCGCCAGGCCCTCGCGCGGCTCGTCGGCGCCCGCTACTGGGGTCCGGGGCGCTTCCGCCGGGCACTCGGCAGCGCGCTGCTGCAGGGCCGTATCGAGCGCGTCGGGCGCGACCGCTTCGCAGCGCGCTGACGCCGGAGGGTCGGCGCGCGAACCGGCGCGGTCTCGCGCGCGGCGGTCTTGGGGACGGATGGAGCAGGGCCTGCGCAGCGCGGGGCGATGCGAACGAGAGGCGGAGCGATGAAGGCGGTCACGTACCACGGCAAGCGCGACGTGCGCGTCGACGCAGTCCCGGATCCCACGATCCAAGAGCCGACGGACGCGATCGTGCGCGTCACCTCGTCGGGCATCTGCGGCTCAGACTTGCACCTCTACGAGGTGCTCGGAGCGTTCATGGACGAGGGCGACATCCTCGGCCACGAGCCGATGGGGATCGTCGAGGCGGTCGGCAACGACGTGCACCAGATCATGGTCGGCGACCGTGTGGTCGTGCCGTTCAACATCTCCTGCGGGCATTGCTACATGTGCGACCAGAAGCTCTTCTCGCAATGCGAGACGACGCAGGTCCACGCGCAGGGCAAGGGCGCCTCGCTGTTCGGCTACACGAAGCTCTACGGCCAGGTGCCCGGCGGGCAGGCCGAGCTGCTGCGCGTCCCGCAGGCGCAGTTCGGGCCGATCAAGGTGCCACAGGGACCGCCCGACGAGCGCTTCGTCTACCTCTCCGACGTGCTCCCGACCGCATGGCAGGCGGTCAAGTACGCGTCGATCCCGACAGGCGGCAGCGTCGCCGTCTTCGGGCTCGGCCCGATCGGCCAGATGTGCTGTCGGATCGCGTTGCACCGCGGTGCCGAGCGCGTCTTCGGGATCGACCTCGTGCCCGACCGTCTCGAGCTGGCGCACCGCCACGGCGTCGAGACGCTCGACCTGCGCGCACACCCGGAGATCGCCGAGGTGTTGCGCACGCTGACGGAGGGACGGGGCCCCGATGCGGTGATCGACGCGGTCGGGATGGAGGCGCATGGTGCGCGACTCGGCAAGCTCGCCCAGGACGTGGCCGGGATGCTGCCCGACCCGCTCGCCGCGAAGCTTGCCGAGAAGGCCGGCGTCGACCGGCTCTCCGTCTTGCACACTGCGATCGACGCGGTCCGTCGCGGCGGCACGATCTCACTCAGCGGCGTCTACGGCGGAATGCTCGACCCGATGCCGATGATGGACCTGTTCGACAAGCAGATCCAGTTGCGGATGGGCCAGGCGAACGTCAAGCGCTGGATCCACGACCTGATGCCGCTCGTCACCAATGACGCCGACCCGCTCGGCGTCGAGGATCTCGCGACGCACAAGCCGCCGCTCGCGCAGGCGCCCCACGCCTACGAGATGTTCCAGAAGAAGCAGGATGGCGCGATCAAGGTGCTGCTTCAGCCGTGATGGCGAGATCGACTCCCCTACGGGCAACCGCCGCGTGAGGCGCACGCACTACACGCCCAGGTAGCGCAGCGCGACGAGCGCCGTGTCGTCGCGCTGATCGCCCTGCTGGAAGGCGTCCAGCTCGGCAGCGATGTGCGCGATCAGCGCGTGCGGGTCCGACGGCGCGGCGCGCAAGGCTGCGTGCAGGCGCTCCTCGCCGAAGCGCCCGTCGCCGCCGACCATGTCGACGACCCCGTCGGTGCAGAGCAGGAGCGTGTCGCCCGCGCGCAGCTCCACGCTCGTGCGCGCCCACTCGCCGTCGTCGAACGCGCCGGCGATCGGCCCCGGCTCGCCGAGCTCGCGGATCGCCGCGTCGCGCAGCAGCAGCGGTCGTGGGTGACCGCAATTCGCGAGCGTCACCATCGCCACCGGATCGGCACGCAGGTAGGCGCAGACGGCGCTGCAGAGCGACAGCCGCGGCAGGTCGCGCAGCGTCGCGTTGAGCTGCTGCGCCGCGCGTGCCGGGTCGCCCGTGAGCTGACCGGCGCTGCGCAACGTGTAGCGGGCGAGCGCGGTCAGTGCCGCCGCGCCCGCACCGTGTCCGGTGACGTCGCCGATCACGACCATCCAGCCGTCCTCGGCCGGGAACGCGTCGTAGAAGTCGCCCCCGACCTCGTCGAACTCGCCTGCGGCACGATAGTGGGTCGCGACCTCGAAGCCCGCGCTCGCACGCAGCTCAGGCGGCCGCAGGCCGCGCTGCAACGTTGCCGCGATCGCCGAGCGCTCGGTGTAGAGCCGCGCGTTGAGGACTGCGGTGCCGGCGCGCCGGCCGAGCTCCTCGGCGAGCTGGCGGTCGCGCGCGTCGAAACGCCGCCGCGGGTCGGTCCGCACGAGCGTGAGGGTCCCCAGCATCTCGCTCCCGGCAGTCAGCGGGACGACGAGCGACGCGACGCCGCTGGCACGCAGCTGCTCGAGGTGGGCTGCGTCGCGCACCTGCGTGCCATGAGCGGCGGCGACGGAGCGGACGACGCCGTCGGACCCCGGAAGCTCGACGCCGCACCAGTCGGCAAGCATCGGCACCGCGACGTCGGCGACGCGCTGCAGCGTCTGCTCGTAGTCGAGCGAGGACGCAAGCGCGTCGCTGGCTGCCGCGAGCAGCCGCTGCTCGAGCTCGGTGCGCTTCACGACCGTCAGATCCTCGATCACGTTGACGACGCGCACGATCCGGCCTGCGGCGTCGGTGATCGTCGTCGCCTTGTTCAGCAGCCAGCGCTCCTCGCCGGTCGCCTTCACGACGTTGCGGACGAGCAGCGGCTCCGGGTCCGGCTCGCCGGCGCGCACACGGAAGCCGGGCAGCTGCTCCAGCCCGACCGGATTGCCGTCCTCGTCGCTGACCTCGAACAGGTCCATCATCTCGCCCGGGGTGGCGTCGATCAGCTGCTGAGCGCTGTCGAGCCGCAGCAGCTCCACCGCCGCGTTGTTCGCGTACACCGAGCGGCCCGCGGCATCCGTCACGGTGACGGCCTCGGCA
The DNA here is from genome assembly GCA_963715695.1 of uncultured Actinomycetes bacterium. GTDB lineage: Bacteria > Actinomycetota > Thermoleophilia > Solirubrobacterales > Solirubrobacteraceae > Conexibacter. The sequence continues at coordinate 1,318,625 of OY970266.1, forward strand.
AGGCCGTCGAGCGCGAGCTCGAGCTGGCGCTCGGCGGCACTCAGCTCGCTCGTCAGCCCGATGTTGTCGAACACGACGGCGACGCGCCCGGCGAAGATCTCGGCGAACGCGAGATCGCTCCTCGAATAGGTGCGGCGCGAGGCCGTCAGGAAGACCGACAGCACGCCGATCGCTTCGCCGCGTGCCCGCAGTGGCACGACGATCGATCCCGTCGCACCCGTGAGCACGTCGGCTGCAGCTGCCGGGTCGCGCAGCAGCGCCCGCTCGATGGCATCGGCACCGGCGCCGCTCGCGCGCGCGCCGAGGCGGTGATGCGAGCCACCGAGCGTCGTGTCGACGAGCGCGACGTCGGCGAAGGCCGGCGTGAGGATGCCCAGCAACCGGGCAACTCCGTCGTCGAGCCCGAGCGCCTCGTTGCTGACGTCCGCGACGGCGCCCAGCAGCCACACGCGCGCGAAGCTGACCTCGGTCGCCGCGCGCAGCAGCGCGATCAGGATCGCGAGCAGGCCGCCGAGCAGGACGATCCCGACGGCTATCACCTCGGCGGCGCTGTTCGCATTCGTCGAGAGCACCACGACGACGGACAGCGCGACGCTCAGCGCCCCGACGGCCGCGGTGTCAGCCCACCGTCCGACGAGCGCACACAGCAGCGGCGGCAGCACGAGCAGCGCCGCGAGCACCGCAAAGCGGGCGGTCATCAGGTCGAGCACTCCCACTGCCAGCGCCACGGCAAGCGCGGGGACCAGCCAGCGCGACCAGCGCGCCGGTGCGAGCACGGACCGCGCAGCGTCGGAGACGCCGGTCAGGCCCGCAACATGGTCGAACGCCGCGGCCGGCGACCGCGGACGCGGACCCTCCGCCTCGCTCACACCCGCTCTGGGTCGGCGTACGGCAGACGCTCCTCGACCCGCGCAGCCGACAGCACGCGACGCACCGGCTCCGAGCCGCGTGTGACCTGGAAGACCCAGTCCTCGCGCGATGCCTCCTCCGAGGCCTTCAGCAGCAAGCGGATCCCGGTCGAGTCCATGAACGTGAGCCCGTCGAGGTTCAGCGTGACGGCGCGCCGCTCGCCGCGCAGCGCGTCGAGGCGCTCCTGCACCTGCCCGACGGTGCCGAGGTCCAGCTCGCCGGTCAGCACGAGGATCGACGCCGCGCCCTCGGCGCGCTCGGCCATCCCGAAGATCTCGCCCGGCTGGAAATCGGTCTCGCTGCCCATCGTCCCTCTCGGTCCTCTGACGCGGTGCGCGCGTCTGTCCGTCTGGACCAGACAAGCGTACCTCCACGGCGCCACGAGGTCGAACGGCGGCCGCGCCGGCTCACGCGAGCTCAGACGACGGTGAGCACGCCAAGCGCGATCACGGACACCGCGACGAGCGCGATCACTGCAGCGGTGACGAACGAATCGAAGCGCCCGAGCCGGTGGCTCCCCATCAGCTCGGCGTCGCGCGCAAGCGCGCGCAGAAATGGAAGGATCGCGAGCAGCAGCACCGCGTTGAGGGCCTGCGAGAGGAACAGGATCGGGATCAGCGGCGCCCCGGGGATCAACACGAACGTGATCGCCAGCAGGACGCTGCCGCCGTAGGCTCCATAGAACAGCGGCGCCTGCCGGAAGGAGTCGTTCAGGTCGGCCGGCTGCTCGAATGCCTCTGCCACCGAGTAGGCGGTCGACAGCGGCACGATCGCGGCGGCCAGCAGCCCGGCGCCGACGAGCCCGAGCCCGAACAGCGTCTGCGCGGCGCTGCCGGCAAGCGGACGCAGTGCGAGCGCCGCGTCGCGCGCGTCGACGATGTGGTGGCCGCTGACGTGCAGCGTCGCGGCACACGCGACGACGATGAAGACGCCGATGACGCCCGTCAGCACCGCGCCGCTGACGACATCGATGCGCTCGTAGCCGAGGTCCTTCACCTTCAGCCGCTTGTCGACCGCGTACGACTGGATGAACGCGAGCCCCCACGGCGCGAGCGTCGTGCCGAGCGTCGCGACGACGACGAGGATCCCGTGGCGCGTTCCCGGCAGGCTGGGAACGACGAGTCCCTTCGCGGTCGCGCCCCAGTCGGGGTGCGCGAGCACGCCGGAGAGGATGTAGGCGACGAAGATCCCGCTCAGCGCGAGCAGCACGTGCTCGACGCGGCCAAACGAGCCACGCAGCACGAGCACGCTGACGGCGAGCGCCGCGAACGGCACGGTCAGGTAGCGACTCGCCCCCGTCAACACCTCCATCCCCGCCGCGACCCCGGCGAACTCCGCGCAGATCGTGCCGACGTTCGCGACCGCCAGCGCGATCAGCGCGCCCGTCGCCGCCCGCCCGCCATAGCGCTCGCGCACGAGCCGCATCAAGCCCTTGCCCGTCACGACCCCGGTGCGTGCAGCCAGCTCGTGGAAGACGATCAGCGCCGCGGTCGAAAGCGCGAGCACCCACAGCAGCCGGTAGCCGAAGTCGGCGCCGAGGATCGAGTAGGTCGTGATCCCGGCCGGGTCGTCGTCGGACAGCCCGGCCAGCAAGCCCGGTCCGAGCACCGCCACCAGCGCAACCAGCCCGGCGCGCCGCCCCCGCAGGCGCGCCAGCCGGCGATGCGGGTGACGGACGGCGAGGTGCGGCTGCGAAGGCCGGGAGCGAGGAGCCATGACCGCGGCGGATCTTGACGGTCGCGAGGCACCGACGCGCTCGCGGCGCGATTCAGGGGTCGACCTCTACCGCGACGTCTGCGCTTAGCCGACCTGCGCCACGGGCGCCGCGGACAGCTCCCGCTCTTCCGATGATGCGACGGCGAGCGACGTGCGCAGTGCGTCGCGCAGCCGGACGTTGAGCGGGCGCCAGTCGAGCTCGCGTCCGACGAGCTGGCCGATCTGGATGGTCGCCCAGTCGACGTAGTCGCGCGGGACCGCGATCGTGTGGCGGAGCCGGAGCATCGCCGGCGCGGCGCTCGTGCCCCAGGCCAGCCACGGCTCCGGCGCCACGAACGAGCGGATGGCGTCGAGCTCGGCGGCGGTGACCTCGGCGATCAGCGAGCGGTCGTCGGTCCAGGGCCAGAAGCGCGAGAGGTCGGCCTCCGTGACCGGGCCGGCCGGCCACCGGTACAGCACGCCTTCGACCGCAGGCTGGTGCATGCCGACGACGGGCACGACCGCGGCGGTGGCGCCGGTCGCCTCGCGCAGCGCGTCGGCGGCGAAGTCGGCGAGGGAGACGTCGGCGCCGAAGTCGATCGTGAGCGGCGCCGGGATGTGGGCTATGACATCAGAGGCCGCCTGCTCGATCGCCGCGCGTCCGGATCCCGTCCACGCGTTGGTCTCCTCGGCCTCGACGCGCACCAACTCGACATGGTGCTGTCCCGAGCGCAGGTCGAGGTCGATGACGCCGACCTCCGCTCCGAACGCCCACGGTTGGGCGTGGGGAACGCCGTCGATCACGCCGGCCCAGCGCCCGAGCGTGTGCCCGAGCACGACTGCATCGACCGAGTCCCGCCAGGCGCCGGTGAGCTCGAGCACGGGCGCCGGGTCCGGCAGGTGCGTCCCGTCGGGCGCGACGGACCAGTCGACGCCGAAATGGAAGAGGACCACGACCGCGATCACGCCACTGTTCCGCAGCATCCGTGCCTGGTGAGCGACGATCCGCGCGAGGTCGCTGTCCGCCTCGGGCGCGTGCGGCGTAAAGGCAGCGACCTGCGGATGCGTCAGTCCGATGAAGCCGACGGCGCCGGCCTCGGTCTGGAGCAGCGTCGCCGCCGGGACGCCGGCCTCGACGTTGGCGCAGACGACGGGGAAGCCGAGCGTGGTGCGCTCCTCCTCGAGGTGGGCGAGGCCCCAGTCGAACTCGTGGTTGCCGAGCGTGGCGACCTCGATCCCCAGCTCGGCGGCGGCGCGGAAGTTCAGCACGCCCCCGCTCGTCGTCGAGAGCGGCCCGCCCTGGCTGAAGTCGCCCGCGTCGGCCCAGATCGTCGGCTGGCCCTCGCGCAGCCGGTCGACGGTCCGCTTCAACGCATCGCCGCCGGGGAGGCGTCCGTAGCTGGTCGGCATCGGCACGACAGAGCAGAGGAAGTCGTTCGTGCAGACGATTCGCAGCTGGGTGCTCACAGGTCTCATGGGGCGGCTCCTGGGTGGTAGGCACGGCCGAACAGGCGTTGGACGGCGCTCGCGCCGGCGCCGGCGAGCCCGGTCAGGCCTCGCGGGGCGCCGAGCACGACGACGATGAGCAGGACGCCGAGCAGCAGCTGCCAGGTGTCTTGCAATTGCTCGCTGAGCTCGTGCTGGCCGAACTGGATCGCGAGCACTCCGACGAGCGGCGCGAACAGACTGCCGGGACCGCCGACTGCCAGCCAGATGAGCGCTTGGACGGAGAAGACGACCCCCGCGGTGTCGGCCGACATGAAGCCGGAGACGCCGACGTAGAGGGCGCCCGCGAGGCCTGCGAGCGCGGCGCTCGCCGCGAACCCGACCGCGCGCAGGCGACGCGTGTCGACGCCGAGCGCGTCGAGGCGGATCGGGTCGTCGCCCGCCGCGCGCCAGCGGCGTCCGGCGCGCGAGCGGCGAAACATGGCGTAGACGGCGTAGATCGCGACGAGCCAGATCGCGTTGAACCAGTACACCGGCCCGGATCCCCCGCCGAAGCCTCGCGTGTAGGACGGGATGCCGGACAGGCCGTTGCTGCCGCCGATCGCCGAGAGCTTGAGGAACACCGTCGCGGCGATCACTCCCACGCCGAGCGTCACGAGCGGCGCGTAGATCTCGACCGAGCCGATGCGGAAGATCACGAGCCCCACGAGCAGGCCGGCCAGGCCGCAGAGGACGACCGGCACGACGAACGCGAGCACGGGTATCCCGTGGACCTGCGGCGAGCTGAGCGCGCCGACCACGGAGTCGAAGCCGGAGCGTCCGCTGCTCTGGCCGAGCAGCGCGTAGTTGGCGCCGGTCGTGTCGGATTGCGGACCGCGCAGCAGGAGACCCGCGGCATAGCCGCCTCCGGCGAAGAAGGCACCGTGGCCGAAGGAGATGATGCGGTTCTCGCCCCACAGCAGGTCGAGCGAGATCGCCAGTACGACGAGCGGCAGCCATTGCGCGATCAGGCCGACGCTGAAGTCCGACAGGACGGCGGGCACCAGCGCGATCGCGAGCAGCGCCGTGGTGGCCGTCGCGGAGAAGCCGAGCTTGCTCGTGCGGGAGCGCATCACACGCGGCTGGCGACGACGGTTTGACGGCGCGTCGCGACGATCACGAGCGCGAGCGACCAGACGACGATCTGGGCAAGCACGTCGTCCTGGGGCACAGCCACCGCGGAGGTGACGACGCCAACGCCGGCGGCCCACAGCAACGCGTTGCGGATGCTCCCAAGCCCGGCGAGGATGACGACGAGGAACGCACCGACGAGGTAGGTGACGCCCATGCCCGGATAGACCGAGTTGAGCGGGGCGACGAGCGCCCCCGCGAGCCCGGCGAGGGCCGTCCCGAGGGCGAACGCGAGCGCGTTGACGCGCGAGACGTTCGTCCCCAGCGAGCTGGCGACGTCGGAGTCGACCGTCGCGATGCGGACCTTCAGGCCGACGGCGGACCGGCTCAGCCAGAGGGCGACGACGATCCCGGTCACGGCAGCGAGCACGATCAGCACGAGCCGCCAGACCGGGAGCTGCTCGCCGAGGACGGTGACCGACGATCTGATCGGAAGGTCGACGTAGCGCAGCCCCGGACCCTCGGCGATGAGGACGAGCTGGCGGATCACGATGCCGAGCCCGAACGTCCCGAGCATCGACTTCACGGGGTCGTGATACAGCCACCGGATCAGGCCGCGATCGACGACGAGGCCGATCGCGCCGACGATCAGGGGAGACAGGGCGATCGCCAGCCACGGGCCGAGCGGTCCGCTCAGGATCGCCATGCTGTAGGCGCCGAGCATCACGAACTCGCCATGCGCGAGGTTGACGACGCCCATCACCCCGTAGATGACGGTCAGCCCCAGCGCGCTCAGCGCGAGGACTGCCCCCACGCTGAGCCCCTGGGCGATGATCTGGACCAGCATCGCGCTCGTCTCCCCCGGTCTCAGCTGGTCTCGCGCCGCGGGCAGGTCGGGATCTTCGACGCCGGCACGATGCTCGGCGGGAACGGGTCGGGCTCGCGCGGCGCAAACGTCTGAATCACGTCGTAGAGCGCCTTGTCGTTGGCCTGCCCGAGCGAGACGGTGTGGGTGGTGTGGTGGTTGTCCCGCACCGTCACCGTGCCCTCGCCGGGCGCCTTCGCGCTGACGCCGGGGAACGCCTTCAGGATCGCCTCCGGGGTCGCCTCGCCGGCCTTCTCGATCGCGGCCGCGAGCAGCAGCACGGACGTGTAGGAGGCCTGCATCGGCATGTTCGTCGGCTGCTTGGAGCCGTACTTCGCCTGATAGCGCTTGATGAACGACGCGTTGTCCGGCGTGTCCATCGTCTCGAAGTAGGAGGCCGGGAAGTAGTGGCCCTTCGCCGCCGCGCCGCCGACGGCCGCCAGTTCCTGCTCGGTGCAGATGCCGGAGAAGATCGGCGTCTTCGCGGGCGTGAAGCCGGCTGCCTGGTACTGCTTGAGGAACGCGGGGATGCCGGCCCCCACGATCGTGTTCCAGATCAGGTCCGGCTTGGCGTCTTGGATCGCGCTCAGGGCCGAGCCGAACTCCGTCTGGTCGAGCGGGAAGAAGCGGTTGGCGACGACGGTCGCGCCCTGCGCTTCGGCCAGCTTCTTGACGATCGCGTTGTAGGTCTGCGGGCCTACGTAGTCCGAGCCGACCATGTAGATGCGCTTGCCTGCGTGCTTGACCATCCAGTCCGTGGTGTCCGTCAGATGTTGCGCGGCAACCAGCGACGTATAGATCACGTTGGCCGAGCACTCGAGGCCCTCGTAGAACGTCGGGTAGAGCAGCACCCCGTTGCCCTGCTCGAAGACCGGGAGCACTGCCTTGCGCGATGCGGACGCGTAGCAGCCGATCGTCGCTGCGACCTTGTCCTGCTCGACGAGCTTGCGCGCCTTCTGCACGACGACGCCGAAGTCCGACGCATAGTCCTCGACGACGGGCTGGAGCTTGCGCCCGCCGACGCCGCCCTTCGCGTTGATCTCGTCGATCGCGAGCATCGTCGCGTTCTTCATCGACGTCTCGGCGATCGACAGGTTCCCGGACAGCGAGAACAGCACTCCCACCTTGATCGCGTCGCTGGCGCCAGTGGTCGCGCCCGCGGTGCTCGTGGACTTCGACGCCACGGTGGTTCCGCACGCCGACAGGAGGCTGCCGACCGCCGTCGTGCCGAGCGCCGCGGTGCCAGCGCGCTTGAGGACGTCCCGTCGGGTGGGGTGCTGGTCGGCCATGGATCTCCCTCTCGTGGATTGCGTTTCGGTTTCAGAGCGCGAACAGGAGTTCGCGAATCTCGGAGGAGCCCGAAGCGCCGGTGGCGACGATCTCGCCGCCCCGCATCAGCGCGACCTCGTCGCACAGCCGGTTGACCACGTCGATCCGCTGCTCGGCGAGCAGCAGCGTCAAGCCGCCCTCGCGCAGCGCGTCGAGCGCCGTGACGACTTCGTCGACGATGCTCGGAGCGAGCCCCTCGGTGGGCTCGTCCAGCAGCAGGACCTTCGGTCGCCGCAGCAGGGCGCGCGCGATCGCCACCTGCTGCTGCTGGCCGCCGGAGAGCACCCCGGCCTGCCTGCACTCGAGCTCGCGCAGGCCCGGGAAGAGCTCCATGACGTCGAAGCGCGGACCATCCGCGCGCGGGCTGACCTGCGCGGCGCGCAGGTTCTCGGCGACCGTCAGATCCGGGAACAGGCGCCGGCCCTGGGGGACGAGGGCGAGGCCGTGCACGGCACGTCGATGGGCGGGCCACGAGGTCATCTCGACGGCGAAGCTCCGCAGGCGCCCGCGCGTCGCCAGCAGTCCCATGATGCCGTTGATGAGGCTGGTCTTGCCGACTCCGTTGCGACCGACGAGCGCCACCGCGCTGCCCGGGGCGAGGCGCAGGCGGCTCGCGCGCACGACCGGCGCGCCGTCGCGCAGCACGTCGAGCTCGAACTCGAGCGCGGGCGCGGCTGCGGCTGCGGCTGCGGCTGCGGCGAGATCGCCGGTGGCGGCATGGCGATCTGCAAGCCCGGTCGTCATGCCGCGCTCGTCCCCAGGTACGCCGATCGAACGACCGGATCGTCGGTTACCTCGTCAAACGTGCCGGTCCGCACGACACGTCCGTTGTGCATGAACGAGACGCGGTCGGCGATACGCGCGACGAAGTCGAGGTCGTGCTCGACCACGAGGAACGTCCCATGTGGGACTGCTCCGAGCTCCTCCGCGAGGCGGCCGCGATCGCTGCGGGGCATGCCGGCCGTCGGTTCGTCCAGCACGATCACGGATGGCTGTTGCAGCAGGACCATCTGGAAGCTCGACCCATTGCTTCCAGCCATGGCTCAGCTCCTCCCCCGGGATCGAGCCGACTTCGTCGAGCTGGGCTCGGAGCGGGCCGAGATCGGCCCGCGGAGCGACAAGCTCGAGCTGCTCACGGACCGTCAGCCGAGGGAACACGCGCGGGATCTGGAACTTGCGCCCGAGACCGCGACGGGCCCGCGCGGGCGGTCGTCCGGTCAAGGGCCGCCCGTTCAAGGCGATGCTTCCCGACTGGGCGACGACATGGCCGCTGATCACGTTGGCCAGCGTCGTCTTGCCCGCGCCGTTGGGTCCGATGAGGACGTGAACCTCGCCTGCCCGCAGGTCGAGCGAGACGTCGTCCAGGACGACGGTCGGCCCGAAGGCAACCGCCACGCCAACGCACGACAGCGTGCCGCCGTCGCGGCGAGGGCGACGGCGAGCGCCGGGGGCGAGCACGGAGGCGTCGGGCAGCAGCTCAACGCTCATCGTCATGCCTCCGCGAGCACGTGGCGACGGGCGGCGCCGACCTCGCGCCGGGTCCACGACCCGTCGGCGAAGCTCCAGCGCTCCTCGGAAGGTGCGAGCAGCCAGCGCTCCGCGCCGCGACCGGACACGGGGCCGCCGCTGCGGATCCGCGTGCAGCGCACGACCTGCCCGAGCGGATCGACCTCGACGACTGCGGCCTCGTGCGGCCGCTCGACGAGCGCGGGAACGCAGATCTGCAGCACGCTGTCGCGGCAGCTCGTGTCGCGAACGTGCACGTGCCCGCTGAGCACGACCGTCGGGACGCGCGTCCCGGCGAACAGCTCGAGCCACAGGCCGCGATCCGCGAGCTCTCCAGGGCAGGGCAACGCGGCGGCGGCCAGTCGATTGGCGTACGGAACGAGCGGGAAGTGGCTGACGAGGACCGTCGCGAGGCTGCCGCCGGCCGAGCTTGCGCGGGCCCAGGCCCCGCGGCCGTCGCGGTCGACCCCGAGGGCGCGGAGCCCCACGAGCTGCTCGTGGGCGACGGCCTTCGCGCGCCGCCACGCGTCGCGAACGTCGGTCCGGCGCGCGACGAGGGACCGATCGAGCTGCACGTCGTGGTTGCCTTCGACGACCGCCACCGGAATCGGCGAGGCGCGCAGGATGCAGTCCAAGGCGGCTTCGCACGACGCCTGGTCGCCGTCGTGCGTGAGATCGCCGGCGATCACGAGCACGTCGCACCCATGTGCGGCCAAGGCGTCGACGGTCGCGGCACAGCGTGCCGCCAGCCCGTCGAAGTCGTAGGGAGCGTGCCAGTGGGCCGACGCATCCGGCGCGACGCTCCAATGCAGGTCGGCGAGCACTCCGAGCTTCACAGCCGGTGCTCCCCGAGGACGTCGGTGTAGTGCTCCAGGGCGCTGGCCGAGCGGCTCTCGTCGCGGCTGGCGACTGCGACGAGCAGCGCATCGAGCAGCGCAAGATGGGCCAGGCGGCTGGCCATCGCCTCGAGCCGGAGCGCAAGCTCGCGGCTGCCGGCCACGATCGTGTGGTCGACGCACTCGGTGAGCGGCGAGACGGCGAAGCTGGTGATCGCCACCGTCGTGGCCCCGGTGCCGCGCGCGGCGGCGGCAACGGCGAGCGTCTCGCGGGTGGACCCGGTGTGGCTGACGATCACCGCAACGTCCCGATCGCTGAGCAGTCGCGCCTGAACGTGTTGGACGTGGACGTCGGCCGGCGCTTCGGCAAGCACCCCGATCGCCGAGAAGCGGTACGCGGCGTCCTGGCACAGCGGGGCCGAGGTGCCGACGCCGAAGAACAGCACGCGGCGGGCGTCGGCGATCGCGGAGACCACGGCATCGAACGCGTCGGGGTCGACGAGCGCCCCCGCGTCGCGCACGCTCTCGGCGCCAGCGCGGGTGATCTCGACGAGCACCGCGGTGCGCGGGTCGCCCGCCGCGCGCTCCTCCTCCGTGTGGGCCTGCTCGAAGACCGCCAGCTCGTTGGCGAGCGCGAGCTTGAGGTCGTGGAAGCCCTTGAAGCCCATCTTCTGGACGCAGCGGATCACCGTCGCGCTGGAGGTCGAGGCCATCTGGCCGACCTCGCTCGCCGATTTGTAGATGACGACGTTGGGCTGCTCCAGCACGACGCGCGCTACGCGCACCTCGGCCGTCTGCAAGCCCGAGAGGTGAGCATGGATGCGCGCCTGCACCTCGCGTGCGGCACCGAGGTCGGCCGGGGGAAGATCTGTTGACATAGTTATGTGGGACGGTGGGTAGCGGCGTGCGTCCGTCGCGGTCGACTGTACGATGAGATTCACAGTGACCTCAAGGCTGGTAACCGATAATTCACAGGAAGTCTGGCGAAAGCCGCACGCTGCGGTTTTCGACTGCGACGGCCTGCTGGTCGACTCCGCGCACTGCTGGGAGCGCGCCTATGCGAAGGTCGCCGCCCGCCACGGCTGCTCGCTCGACGACATCCGGCTGGAGCGCCTGCTGGGCGCGTCGGTCTCGCGTGCCACATCCTTGGTGAGTCAGGATCTCGGCGAGCAGGTGAGCGCGCAAGAGCTGCGAGCCGCGCTGGACGAGAGCTTCGCCGCACACCCTCCGGAGGCGCTGCCCGGCGCTCGTGAGCTGGTCGCCGAGCTGTCATCCCACATGCCGCTGGGAGTCGCGAGCAACGGGCCGCGCGACATCGTCCTCGCCGTCCTCGATCAGCTCGGACTGCGCGCGGCGTTCTCGGCGATCGTGACCGCCGAGGAGACGGAGCGCGACAAGCCGGATCCGGACGTGTACCTCGAAGCGTGCCGGCGGCTCGCCGTCGCTCCATGCGACGCGGTCGCCTTCGAGGACTCGGCGCTCGGGGCGCGGGCAGCGCGAAGCGCCGGCCTCGTCGTCGTGATCGTGCCGTCGGCCTGCGGTTTGCACGTGGACGCCGACCTCACCGTCCCAAGCTTGAGCGACGCACGCCTGCGCGCGCTGCTCGGCCTCGACGCCGCGCCGGTGAGCCCGCTCCCGCTCTGAGCCGCGCTCACGTCCAGATCGGATTGCTCCACGCGCGGCGCCCGTCGGCGTCGACGGCGGTCACGCGGCAGAAGCTTCCGCGGAAGTCGGAGATCGCGAAGACCGCCTCGGTCAGCAGCGGCGCGCCGGGCGAGCTGAGCCGCCAGCGCCAGCGCCGCCACGAACGTCCCGCGCCCGTGAGCAGGATGCGTGAGCAGGGCGAGCAGGTGACGCGCAGCTCGTCGCCGTCGAGCGTCAGTCCGGCGATCGCCGGACCCTGCGTCGAGTAGTAGGTCCCCGCCTCGAGCGCGGCGAGCAGGGCATCCGGATCGCGCTCCCGCGCGAAGACCTCGACCCAGGCGCCGAAGGCGTCCGGCCCGTCGCGGAAGTGCGCATCGTCTGCGGCGACGACGCCGAGACGGCGCCCGTCCTCGAGCAGCGTGTCGAGGAACGGAGCCGCGATCGCGGTGTCGGGCCGGTAGATCGACGACTGGTGGGTGTAGATCTCCACGGCCTGGACTGCGTCGAACCCGGGGAGATGGTCCACGACCTCGGGCCGCAGGTTGTTCAGCCCGGGGTGCAGCAGGCACACGAACGCGCCGCAAGCGGAGGCCCGCACGATCGCCTCCGCGTGGTCGTCCGGAGGCGGTGGGGCGAAGTCCGGCGGCAGGCCGACGGCGGCGACCCAGTACACGGACGGATCGGACCAGTCGGCCGAGCTGAGCTCGGCGCCGACGATCGTCGTGAAGTCGCCGGTGCGCAGCGACCGCGTGTCGGTGACCGGCCAGCCGAAGCGCTCCTCGAAGTGATCGGTGATCACGACGAAGTCGTAGCCGGCCTCCCGATAGGTGCGCGCCAGCTCGGCCGGGGCCAAGGCACCGTCCGAGCGGTCCGAGTGGCAGTGCAGGTTGCCGCGGAAGAAGCTCCCCGGCCCGCTCGTGAGCAGGTCACGCATCGACGCAGTCGAGGATGCGGCGCGCGGCTGCTGCCGACGTCGTCGTCCCATGGTTGTCGATGATCAGATCTGGCGCGCGCGGGAACTCCGGGACGACCTGACGGCCGACGACCGCGCCGCGGGCGCCCGTGTAGACCCGACGGCCGCGATCGCGCCGCTCCAGCTCGGTCGCCGGCGCGCGCAGCCAGACCTCGAAGTAGCCGGGGATGTGCTGCCGATTCCAGGCCTGCACCTCGTGGAACAGCGAGACGGTCGAGCAGATCACGACATGTCCCTGCTCCACGAACTCGCACGCGAGCCGGCCGTAGAAGCGGGCGAGGTCGAGGCGCTCCTCCCGCCCGTAGCCGGTCGGCCAGGGAAGCGCCGCGCGCAGCACGTCGCCATCGAGACGCAGCGGTGCGACGCCTCGCCCCAGCAGCAGCGCGCGCAGCTCCCCCGCGACCGAGCTCTTGCCCGTCGAGGAGAGCCCGGTCAGCCAGATCGCCCGCGGCGTCATCGTCCGCCCACGGCTTCTCCGGCGGCGGCGCCCGCTCGCGCGGCCTCGACGAACGCGTCGAAGATCCGCTGCTGCTCGGCGTCGCATGCCGCGGTGTCCTCGGGATGCCACTGCACGCCGACGATCCAGCGCGAGCCCGCCTCCTCGATCGCCTCGACGAGGCCGTCGTCGCTCCAACCGGTCTCGACGAGGCCGGCGCCGAGCAGCTCGACTGCCTGCTGATGATGCGACGAGCAGGCACCCAGCTCCCCCGCCCCCACGGCCGTCGCCAGGCGGCTTCCCGGCCGCAGACGAACCGCGTGCTGGGTCCACGCCCGTCGCGTGCCGTGACGAGGGGCGAGGGCAGGCTGGAGCTGCTGGCGCAGCGATCCGCCCGAGGCGACGTTCAGCAGCTGCATGCCGTGGCAGATGGCCAGGACCGGCAGCGCGCGCGCTGCTGCGCCGGCCAGGAGCGCCAGCTCGAACGCGTCGCGCAGGGGATCGACCGCGTCACGGCCGCCCCCCGGCTGGCCGAGGTAGAGCTCGGGCGAGACGTCGCCGCCTCCGGTAAGCAGGAGACCTGCGCAGGAGCCCAGCAGCTCCCCGGCCGCCCGGACTCCCTGCCGGCTCGGCGCGAGCACCACCGGACGACCGCCGGCCGACGCGATCGCGCGCAGATAGGAGCCCGGAACCGGTCCGAGCGGCGAGTCGCGGCGACCGCCGACGGCGATCGCCGGCCATGCATTCTCCACCCCCAATGAATCAATCATTACCTAGATTTGCCCTCGGATGAATCGTTAGTTACGTGAACGACTTGCTTGACACAGCTTAACGATCGTCGCTAGCCTACCGCCCCGGCACTAGCAGGGGACAAGGGGGAGCATGTAATGAAGTCGTTGACCTGGGATTACACTTCCCTGGCTCAGTCATACAGCGGACGGCCGCCGTACGCGGACGCGGTAATCAATGATCTCATGGCGATCGCCGGTGTCGCAGCAGGCGATCGGGTCTGTGACATAGGCGCCGGCACGGGGCACCTGAGCGTCCATCTGGTCGGCCACGGCCTCGCGGTCGACGCGGTCGAGCCCAACGCGGCGATGCGCACGGTAGGTCGCGAGCGCCTCGCAGACGCGCCCGTCGACTGGTTCGAGGCGCGCGCCGAGGAGACCGGTCGCCCCGACGGCGCGTACCCGCTCGTGACGTTCGGCTCGTCGTTCAACGTAGTCGAGCGCGGGCACGCCCTCGCGGAGGCGGCCCGGATCCTGGATCGACCGGGCTGGATCGCGTTGCTCTGGAACCACCGCGAGCTCGACACGGACCCGCTGCAGGCGGCGATCGAGGCGGTGATCGCCTCACGCATCCCGGGCTACGACTACGGCTATCGACGGAGCGATCCGTCGAGCGATCTCGCGGCCTCGGGCCGCTTCCACGCGCCGCGGTACCTCGAGGCCACCGTGCGCCGCGAGGTCGACGCAGACGAGTGGATTGAGGGGTGGCACTCGCACGCCACCCTGGCGCGTCAGGCGGGCGATCAGCTGGAGCGCATCATCGACGAGATCGGGGCGCTCGTAGCGCAGGCGCAGGACGGGCGCCGTCTCGCAGTGCCGTACACGACCCGGTGCTGGCTCGCCGAGGTCAAGGAGCCTTGACGTGTCGGCCGGGTTCAGGTTCGGCACGAAGGCGGAGACGCTCGCGCAGCTCTCGGGCCGGCTCCGTGACGGCGTCGTGCTGCCGCTCGACTACTTCACCGTGAGCGAGTGGCGGTCCGACCAGGACGCCGTGCTCGACCGGTTGCAGGCCCACGACTGGGCACGCGGAGCGCTCATCGTCCGCAGCAGCAGCCTCGACGAGGACACCGCGACGATGTCGAACGCCGGGCACTATCTCTCCCGGCTGCATGTCAGCGGAGCACAGGAGCTGAAGCTCGCCATCGAGCAGGTCATCGCCTCGTTCCACGGCCGCTCCGACGCCGACCAGGTGCTCGTGCAGCCCGAGCTCGATCACGTGGTCGCGAGCGGCGTGGCGTCGTCGTGCGAGCCCAGCGGCGGCGGCCCGTACCGCGTCGTCACGTACTCCGAGGGCGCCCACACCGACGCGGTCACCGCCGGTCGCGACGGGACGCGCACCTGGTACTGCCTCGCCTACGACCAAGCCCCGACCGCTCCGCCGCCCACGCCGCGACTCGCGGGCTTGCTGGCGCTCGTGGACGAGCTCGAGCAGCTCGTCGACGGTCCGTTCGAGCTCGAGTTCGGGGTCTCGGAGCAGGGCCCGGTCGTCCTCTTCCAAGTGCGCCCGCTCGCAGCGAGCGTCGAGGGCATCGACGCAGGCGTCCATCGAGCTGCGATCGCGGAGTGCCGGGGCCAGTTCCGCCGCCTCTCGCGCGAGCGGCCGCCGGCACTCGGGCCGTTCGGGTGCTTCGGCGTGATGCCGGACTGGAACCCCGCCGAGATGATTGGCCTGCGGCCACGGCCACTGGCACTGTCGCTCTACCGCTGCCTGATAACCGACGAGCTGTGGGCCGAGAGCCGCGTCCGCTACGGCTACCGCGACCTGCGCGGGGTGCCGTTGCTCGTGGACTTCTGCGGGCTGCCGTACATCGACGCGCGGACGAGCTTCAGCTCGTTCGTGCCCGCCGCGTTCGACCAAGCAGCGGCCGAGCGCCTCGTCGCGCACTACGTCTCGGTCCTGCGCGCGCAGCCCCACCTGCACGACAAGATCGAGTCCGCGATCGCGCTGACCGCCTACGACTTCGACGTCCCCGAGAAGGCAGCCGGCCTCGTCGAGGAGGGCGTGCTCTCGACGCGGGAGGCGGCCGACCTCGTCGACGCCCTGCGAGCGCTGACCGTGCGCATGATGGCCGACGACGGTCCCTTCGCGCGGGATCTCGATGTTGCCGCAACGCTCGCGCGGGTGACGCCGGACGGGGCCGCGGGGTCTCCGTTGCGCCGGATCGCCAGCCAGCTGGAGGACTGCCGCCGGCTCGGCACCCTTCCGTTCGCCGGCCTGGCCCGGGCCGCCTTCGTGGCGGTCGGCCTCGTGAACAGCCTCGTGCGCCACGAGATCCTCACCGACGAGGAGGGCGCCGCGCTCGTGGGCGGCGCCAACGAGGTGACGAAGGACCTGCGGCGCGACCTCTCGACGCTCGACCGAGATGGCTTTCTGAACCGCTACGGGCACCTGCGGCCCGGCACCTACGACATCCGCTCGGCCCGCTACGACGAGTCGTTCGAGCGCTACTTCGACTCCTCGCACCGCGTCGAGGCGAGCGCGACCCACGCGCGCTTCGCGCCCACCCGGCGGCAGCTGTCAGAGATCGGCCGGCTGATCGCGTCGCACGAGCTGGACTGCGAGCCCGGCGCGCTCGTGGACTTCATCCGCACGGCAGTCGCGGCGCGGGAGCGCTCGAAGCTCGACTTCTCGCGGCTCGTCAGCCAGGTGCTCGTCGACGTGCGGCAGCTCGGGGAGCAGCTCGGATTCGACGTCGACGACATGTCATACGTGCCCGTGCCCGTGCTGCGGGAGCTGGCCACCGAGCCGCAGGACCTCCACGCCGATCTGGCCGACGCGATCCGCCGCGGACGGGAGCGCCACCGCGTCACGGAGACGCTCTGCACGCCCGCTCTGCTGCGCGACGACGCCGATTTCGGCAGCTTCGTCACGATGGAGGACGAGCCCAACTTCATGACGCACGCCCGCGTGATCGCGCCGCCTGCCGACGTCATCCGCGGCGATGCGCTCGACGGCTGCATCGCGATGATCGCCTCGGCCGACCCGGGCTGGGACTGGATCTTCACGCACAAGATCGCCGGCTTGATCACCGCGTTCGGCGGAGCGAACTCGCACATGTCGCTGCGGGCGCTCGAGCTCGAGCTGCCGGCGGCGATCGGCGTCGGCGAGGATCGCTTCCGGCGCTGGCTCGCGGCGCCCGTGCTCGAGCTCGATGCGGCAAACCGGCTCGTCCGTCCGGTGTCGAGCGAGGCGCTCCCCGTCACCGCGCACACCGAGCTGCGCGCGGCGCGGTCAGGAAGCGCCTGACGTGCAGGGCCTGATCCTCGCTGCCGGACGCGGCTCGCGGATGCCTGCGTTCACGCGCACCGGCCCGAAATGCCTGCTGAGCGTCAGCGGCGGGACGCTGCTCGACCGCCAGGTCGCCGCGCTCAGGAGCAGCGGCGCGGAGCGGATCGGCGTCGTCGGAGGCTGGCAGGTCGACTCCCTGCACGGACGCGGCGTCGAGGTGCTCCACAACCTCGACTGGGAGGCGACGACGATGGTCGCGTCGCTGTGCCGGGCTGACGACTGGCTGGCCGCGGACGAGACGCTCGTGAGCTACGGCGACATCGCCTTCTCGCCGGCGACTGGGCTGCGTCTGGCTGCATCCCCGGCGTCGCTGGCGCTCGCCTACGACCGTGACTGGCAGGCGCTGTGGCAGCGTCGCTTCGCCGATTGGACCGAGGATGCCGAGACCTTCGCACTCGACGACGACGGCCATGTCGTCGACATCGGCGGACGTCCGCGCCGGGACGAGCGCATCGAAGGTCAGTACATCGGGCTGATGCGCTGGACGCCGGCGGCCTGGACCCGCTTCGGCGGCGTGCTGCGGCGACTGCAGTCCACGGAGGCCGGCCGGCGCGTCGACATGACGGCCGCGCTGCGGCTGCTCGTGCACGAGCACCGCGCGGCCATCGCCGCAGTGCCCGTCGACGGACCGTGGTTCGAGTTCGACTCGGAGCGCGACGTCGAGCTCGGCACGCCCGTCATCAACGCAATCGATCGGCTTCTCGGAGCCACGGCATAAGGGGGAAGGGATGGCAAGTATCGCGGGGTTCGAGGATCTGGAGCTGTTCAACCCACCGGAGACGTACACGTCGGCCGCGCGCGGCTACGACGCAGCGTCGCCCGGGTGGGGGCGTGTCATCGACCATACGCTCGAGCTGCTGGCGCTCCAGCCCGACGATGCGGTCCTCGACGTCGGCTGCGGGCCTGGCATATTGTCGGTGCGCGCTCCCGCGCTCGTGACTCCCGGCGGCTCGGTGACCGGCGTGGACGTCGCCGAGGGCATGCTGGCGGTGGCGCGGGAGAAGGCGGCCGAGCACGGGGTCGCCGACCAGGTGTCGTTCGAGCTCGGGGACATGCACGCGCTGCCGTTCTCCGACGGCCAGTTCGATGCGGTCGCATGCTCGTTCGCGATGTTCTTCGCCCAGGACGTGACCGCGGTCGGCCGGGAGCTGTGGCGGGTGCTCGCACCCGGCGGACGGCTGGTCGTGGCCACGATCGGCGAGCAGTTCTTCGAGCCGATGTGGACGGAGTTCCGCCGGGAGACGGCGCGTCACCGACCCGACCTGGACATCGGCATGCCGTGGGAGCGCCGGCAGGTGAGCGATGGCGGGACGCTCTGCGGCCTGCTGGCGGCCGGCGACCTCCGCATCCGTCGCTTCGAGGCGGAGGACGTGCCGGTCCCGCTCTCTGGCCCTGCCGACTGGTGGGCGATCGCGGAGGGGACGGGGATCCGCCGCGCGATCGAGGAGATGGGGCCCGACACGGCGCAGGCGGTGCGAGACGCGAACGGCAGCTGGATGGAGGACCACGGCGTCACGAGCGTGACGATCTCGGCGAACTACGTGCTCGCGGAGCGGCCCCCGCGCGCCTGATGCAGTGGCCCGACGTCGTCGCGGACGGATCGCCCGAACGCGGGCGGGCGGTCCTGCTCGCGCACGTCGGCGGGCGCCTGCCGCCGCTGCAGGCCGCAGAGGCGCGCGTCGCGCAGCTGCTCGTGCAGCAGCCCGCGCGCGTCATCTTCAGCTCGGTGGCCGAGCTGGCCGAGTTGGCTTCGACGTCGGGCGCCACGGTCGTGCGATGCACCCAGACGCTCGGCTTCAAGGGATTTCACGACCTGAAGGTCGCCTTGGCCGAGGAGCTCGCCGGAACCGTGCCCGCGATCACGCCCGTGTACGCGACCCGCGACCCGCGCCTCGCGGCGCTCGCCCAGGTGACTGCGGCGGGCGCCGCGGCCGTGCGCGACGCAGCGGCGCTCGTCGGTCCTGACCTCTTCGACGCGACCGTCGACGCGCTCGACCGGGCACAACGCGTGCTCGTCGTCGGCGTCGGCAGCTCGGCCGCGCTGTGTCAGGACGCCGCCTCTCGCTTCACCGCGATCGGCCTCCACACGGAAGCGCCGACCGACGTCCATGACCTGCACGTGCGAGCGCGGCTGCTGAACGTCGAGGACGTGTGCCTCGCGCTGTCGGACACCGGTGCCTCACGCGAGACGCTCGGCGCCACGCGAGCCGCGGTCGAGGGCGGCGCGACGACGGTGGCCGTCACGAGCTTCGCGAAGTCCCCGCTGACCGAGCTGGTGGATCACGCGATCGTCGTCGGGACGCGCGCGGTGGCCCTGCATCTCGAACCGCTGGCGACGCGGCTCGCACACCTCGCGCTGCTCGACTCGCTCATCGTGGCCGTCGCGCGGCGCAACGAGCTGCGGACGCGCAGCGCCCTGGCGCGCCACCCGTCCGGCGAGCTGACGGCCGAGCTCGAATGACGCTGACCAGCACGGCTCGCTCGCTGCCGCCGCGGACCGTGCGCTCGGCGACCTGGCCGATCCCGCGCACGTAGAACTTGGCGTCGAGCACGCCCGGCTCGAGCGGTGTCCACTCCTTCGTGCGCAGCGCGCGGGTGAAGCTGCCGTACGGGACGTCGACGTCTGCGCTGCTGGAGACCACCTGGAAGCGATCCTCCGCGTGGCCGCGGTAGAACTCTTGCCGGTGGCGCTCGCCCACGCGCGGATGCGCCGGCATGTAGATGCCGGCGCGCGCGCCGTCGACGCCGGCATGCCAGGTGCCCTCAGTGCTCGTGACGCGACCGTGCATGTCAAGCTCGGCGGTGTCCTCGCCGAAGTACCAGACGGTGCCACGCCGGTCCTGCGCGTAATAGTCCGTCGTGCGCTCGGCGAGCCGGCCGCGGAGATAGAGGCGGTCGTGGACCACGACGCAGCGGGCGCCGTCGATGCGCTTCGTGCGATGCGTGACGGCGTAGACGTCGCGTGCCGCCTTGCCGTCCTTGCTGCCTTCGTAGACGTAGGTCGTCCCGGGCGCGAGCGGGAACCACGGGTTGTCGACGTGCGCATCGAAGCGCTGCCCGGACGCCGGTGCGGCCGCCAGGAGCGCGACGAGCGCCAGTGCGCAGAGCGTTCCGAGACAGATGAGCGTGCGGCTGGCTCGATCCATACCCGATGGGTGTTCCCATCCGCGCCGGACCGCATACCCCTGCTCACGCGATTCCCAGCCTGCTCCCGGCCTGCTCTCGCGCGTCGGCGGCACGATCAGCAACGAGGATTGGGCCGACGCAGCGAGCGGGTGGGGGTGGGTGAGCGCGTTGGGCTGGTGGCTGGCGGTGTCGGTCTCGACGCTGCTCGTCGGCGTCCTGCTCGTGTGGTTGGCGCCGGGCGCGCTCTATGCAGCTGAACGGGCGGTGCGCGAGCACCTCGGCGCCATGGTCGGGTGGGGCGTCGCGATCGCGATCGTCGTGCCGCTGCTGGCGATCCTGGCGCTCGTGACGAAGCGCCGGCTGCCGGCCGTCCCGCCCCCGCCGCCTGACCGCTGCCAGGACCGGAGTACACTCGACGGAGAAGGAAAGAAGGTCGATGACAGTCGTCACCCTTGCGCTGCTGTTCGTGGGCCTCGGGCTCTTGGTAGTCGAGGCGCATCTGCCGACGTACGGCGTGCTGGGGACGGCCGGGATCGCCGCGCTCGTCGCGGGGATCGCGCTTGCGGTCGTCCAGTCGGGCGGCAGTCTCTGGCTCGCGCTCGGCCTCGTCCTGCCGATCGCGGCGGCAGCCCTCGCGGTCGGCGGCTTCGCCATGCGCAAGGCGCTCGCCGCCAGTCGCCGGCGTGCGCGCTGCGGCGCCGACGAGCTCGTCGGCCACGTCGGCGTCGTGCGCCGGCCGCTCGATCCGCTGGGCCATGTCGTGATCGACGGCGAGCTGTGGCGGGCGCGACGGTCGTGGGCAGAGGAAGACGAGCAGCCGCCCGCCGAAGGCGAGCCGGTCGTCGTCGATCGCGTCCAGGGCCTGACGCTGTCCGTGCGGCGGGCCGAGGTGTGGGAGGTGGAGCAATGACTGCCGTGCTGGTGTTCCTGATCGTCCTGGTCGCCGTGCTCGCGACGGCGGCTGCGTGCTCGGTCCGGATCCTCCGCGAGTACGAGCGCGCTGTCGTGTTCCGCCTGGGACGGCTGATCGGACAGAAGGGTCCGGGCCTGATCCTCCTGATCCCGATGATCGACCGCATGGTCCGCGTCGACCTGCGCACGATCGTGCTCGACATCCCTCCGCAGGACCTCATCACGCGCGACAACGTCACGGCGAAGGTCAATGCGGTCACCTACTTCCGCGTCGTCGACGCGAACAGCGCCGTCGTGAAGGTCGAGCACTACCTCGCGGCGACCTCGCAGATCGCTCAGACCACATTGCGGTCCGTCCTCGGCAAGGCCGACCTCGACATGCTGCTCGCCGAGCGCGAGCGACTCAACGAGGCGCTCCAGCAGATCATCGACGAGCAGACCGACCCGTGGGGCGTGAAGGTCACGGCCGTCGAGATCAAGGACGTCGAGATCCCCGCCGGGATGCAGCGCGCGATGGCGCGTCAGGCAGAGGCCGAGCGCGAGCGCCGCGCGAAGGTGATCCACGCCGAGGGCGAGTTCCAAGCCGCCCAGCGACTCCGCGACGCCGCCGAGCTCATCAGCCCGAACCCCGCTGCGCTGCAGCTGCGCTACCTCCAGACCCTCACCGAGGTCGGCGTCAACCACAACTCGACGATCGTCTTCCCACTCCCGCTCGACGTGATCCGGCCGTTCCTGGAGGGCGCCGGAGCGACGCCCGCCGCAGGCGAGGAGGAGCGCCCGCAACCGCCGGAGCATGACGCCCTCGATTCCGGTGCGCCAGGGATCGCGGCAGGCCTGTTCGCGCCGAAAGAGGAGGCGTAAGCTCGGAGCCCGCACGATGAAGAAGGAGGAGACGACATGGTGAACGTCCTCTGCGTGCTGTACGACGACCCCGTCGACGGATACCCGCCGGCCTATTCACGCGACGCGATCCCGCACGTCGCGCACTACCCCGGCGGCATGACGACGCCGACGCCCGAGCGGATCGACTTCACGCCGGGCGAGCTGCTCGGATGCGTGTCGGGTGAGCTTGGGTTGCGCAGCTTCCTCGAAGACGCCGGGCACCGGCTGATCGTGACGTCGGACAAGGATGGGCCCGACTCGGTCTTCGAGCACGAGCTGCCGGACGCGGACGTGGTGATCTCGCAGCCGTTCTGGCCGGCGTACCTGACGGCGGAGCGGATCGCAAAGGCGCCGCGGCTGAAGTTGGCGGTGACGGCCGGGATCGGCTCAGATCATGTAGATCTCGATGCCGCGATCGAGCACGGCGTCACGGTCGCCGAGGTCACATACAGCAACAGCATCAGCGTCTCCGAGCATGTCGTGATGATGATCCTCACGCTCGTGCGCAACTACCTGCCGTCCTATCGGTGGGTGCTCGACGGCGGCTGGAACATCGCCGACTGCGTCGCGCGCTCCTACGACCTGGAGGGCATGCAGGTCGGGACGGTCGGCGCCGGGCGCATCGGCTCGGCCGTGCTGCGGCGGCTGAAGCCGTTCGACGTCGGGCTGCACTACACCGACCAGCATCGCCTGCCGGCCGAGGTCGAGCGCGAGCTGGGCCTCACCTACCACGAGACGACCGCGTCGCTCGTGCGTGTCTGCGACGTCGTGACGATCAACGCCCCGTTGCATCCCGGGACCGAGGGCCTGTTCGACGACGAGCTGATCGGCCAGATGAAGCGCGGGGCCTACCTCGTGAACACCGCGCGCGGCAAGATCTGCGATCGCGACGCGGTCGTGCGGGCGTGCGAGAGCGGCCGGCTGGCGGGCTACGCCGGCGACGTCTGGTACCCCCAGCCGGCCCCGCCGGACCATCCGTGGCGCACGATGCCCTGGCACGGCATGACGCCGCACATCTCCGGCTCGAGCCTGTCGGCGCAGGCGCGCTACGCCGCCGGTACGCGCGAGATCCTCGAGTGCTTCCTGGAGGGCCGCCCGATCCGCGAGGAGTACCTGATCGTGGAGGGCGGCAAGCTCGCCGGTGCCGGAGCGCACGCCTATACCGTCAAGGCCAGCTAGCTCGCACGACAGCTCTGCTGCAGCCGCAGCGCGAACGCGCACGAGGTGCCGCGCTCCAGCCCGCCTGAGCCCGGAGCAGCTGCGCGTCATCTCGATCCTCGCCGGGGGCGCGACCGGCGCGCTCGCGCGGGCGGCAGTGGCGGCGGCGCTGCCGCATGGCCGCGGCACGTGGCCGTGGGCGACGTTCTCGGTCAACCTGTTCGGCGCGCTGCTGCTCGCCTGGCTGACGACGCGCCTCACCGAGCTGGTGGCGCCCACGCGCTATTGGCGCTTCCTGCTGGGGACCGGGCTGTGCGGCGCGCTCACGACGTTCTCGACGTTTCAGGTCGAGACGATCGGGCTCGCGCGAGACGGCCACGCGCTGATGGCCGTCGGCTACAGCGCCACCAGCCTCGCCGGGGGGATGGCCGCCGCGGTCGCCGCCACCGTGGTGGCGCGAAGACGCCGATACGGATGAGCAGCACGCTGGCCTGGGTCGGAGTCGGCGTCTTCGGCGCGATCGGCAGCTGGGCACGCTTCCGGGTCGGCAGCCTGATCGCGACGCGCCGACCAAGCGACTTCCCATTCGGCACGTTCGTCGTCAACCTGACGGGCGGCTTCCTGCTGGGGCTGCTCACCGGCCTGTCGGTGACCGGCGACGCGCTGCTGGTCTTCGGGACGGGCCTGCTCGGCGGCTACACGACGTTCTCGACGTGGATGGTCGAGGCGGAGCGGCTCGGCGAGGACGGCGAGTGGACGCTGATGTGGGCCTACCTGCTGGGATCGATGCTCGCCGGCGTCGCCGCCACCGGGCTCGGCTGGCTGATCGGTGGGGCGATCGGATGATCGCCGACGCCTTCAAGCTGTCCGTGTACTTCGGCGAGTCGCTGACCGCCGGGGCGTCGCTCGCGAGCGACGCGTTGATGGCTTGCTTCGCCGAGCATCGCCTGACCACGGCGACCTTGCTGCGCGGCATCGAAGGGTTCGGGATCAACCGGCGCATCCACGCCGAGCGCTTCCCGGACGTCTCCACGGACCTGCCGCTGCTCGCCGTCGCCGTCGCCGCGCGCGAGCGGATCCGAGCCGTGCTCGACGACGTCGATCGAGCGGTGCCGCGGGGCCTCGTGACGCTCGAGCAAGCGCGCCTCGCATCCGGAGATGACGTCGCGCGAGCCGCGTTCCCCGACGGTCCCGGGAAGGCGGCGAAGCTCACGATCTGCTGCACCGCGGGCGAGCGGGCGGGTCGGCAGCCCGCGTACCGCGAGGCTATGGCACTGCTCCGCCGCTGCGGAGCGAGCGGAGCGACCGTGCTGCCGGGAGTCGACGGGCTGGTGCGGGGCAGGCGCCGCCGCGCCCGGCTCTTCTCAACCAATGCGAGCGCGCCGATGACGATCATCTCCGTGGGTGGCCGCGAGCGCCTGCAGCGGTCCCTCCCCCGGCTGGCGGAGATCTTTCACGAGCCGATCGTCACGCTCGAGCCGATCGCGCAGCTCAAGCACGACGGCAAGCCGCTGGAGCCGCTGCCGGACGTCGCGCGCGCTGGACTCGACGCACTGGCCGCCTGGCAGACGATCCGCGTGTACACACGGCGCAGCGCTCAGGTCAACGGGCGGGCACTCCACAGCGAGCTCGTCCGGTGCCTGCGGGAGGCCGGCGCCGCAGGCGCGACGACGATCCTGGGCGATTGGGGATTCTCGAGCGACGAGCGACCGTACGGCGACCGGCTCGGTCGCGCGACCAGCCATCGGCCGACGTACACGGTCTACATCGACCGCCCGCAGAAGGTTGCCGAGGTCTGGCCGCTGATCGACGAGCTGACCGCCGAGCACGGGGTCGTGACCTCGCTGTTCGCACCCGGCTACCGAGAGCGAAGCGGCTACATGGTGCACGGCAGCCTCGGCGCGGCGGAGCGGTAGGTCCACGGTGGAGCGCTGCTGTCAAAGCGAGTCGAGCCGGGCGAGGGCTGAAGCGCTGCTTCAGCAGCCTTGACCCCGCACGCGATCGTCCTCGACTCTGCATTCGTGGGTGCCGTTGGACTTCTTTACGTAGGCGCAGTCCTGTTCGTCAACGGGCTGGCGCTGTGCGGGCTCGTCAGAGGCAAGGCGATGATCCCGATGAACCTGTTCGTGGGGCTGCTGCAGGTGATCACGCCGCTCTACCTGATCTTCAGCGCCCACGGAGATCAGGCGACGATCGTCGGCGCGTCGGGCTTGTTCCTCTTCGGCTTCACGTACTTGTACGTGGCGATGAACAACGCCTTCAACTTGGATGGCACCGGCCTCGGCTGGTTCTCCCTGTTCGTCGCCGTGGCCGCCGTCGTCTACTCGTGGTGGAACTTCGCGAACTACAGCGCCCTCACCTCCAACGCCAATGCTCTCGGCGATCTCCTGGGGGTCCTGTGGGCGAGCTGGGCCGTGCTGTGGTTCTTCTTCTTCCTGGTGCTCGGTCTCGGCAAGACGCAGATGACGGTCTTCACCGGCGCTTGGACCGCTGCGCAGGGGATCTACACCGGGCTCGTCCCGGCGATGGTCCTGCTCAACATCCCCTCAGCTCTCACGACGACCTTCGCGGTCGTCATCGGGGCCGTCTCGGTGGCCAGCTTCCTCGTCTTCTTCGCGATCTTCAAGCCGCGGTGGAGTCCCACGCCAGCCGCCCCGACCGCCTACGGCCAAGGGGGCGTGACGTCCCCGCAGGTCTAAACCGCCAGTCGCTCACGACAACCGTCGAGGAGATGGTTTGGAATGCCGCAGAATCTCTTCCCGCTGGACAACACGAAGAAGTTCACCGATCAGCAGCACGTCGGGCACAACCGCTGGCACCCCGACATCCCTGCGGCCGTCAGCGTCAAGCCGGGCGACGTGTTCCGCGCCGACTGCCGCGAGTGGTTCGACGGCGCCATCCACAACGACGACTCCGCGGACGACGTTCGCAATGCACCGCTTCCCGGTGTTCACGTGCTCAGCGGGCCGTTCCACGTGGAGGGCGCCGAGCCCGGCGACCTGCTCGTCGTCGACATCCTCGACATCGACGCCTGCGATCAGGAGGACGAAGGTCCGTTCTCCGGGATGGGCTGGGGCTACACCGGCGTCTTCGCCACGCAGAACGGCGGCGGCTTCCTGACCGAGCGCTTCCCCGACGCCTACAAGGTGATCTGGGACTTCGAGGGCGACGTCGCCACCTCGCGCCACATCCCGGAATGCTCGTACGTGGGCATCCACCACCCGGGCCTGATGGGCACCGCCCCGTCGGCGGAGCTGCTCGCGAAGTGGACGAAGCGCGAGACCGACCTGATCGCGACCGACCCCGATCGCGTCCCGCCACTGGCGTTGCCGCCGCTGCCGGACAGCGCGATCCTCGGAACGCTCAACGGCGGCGAATTCGACCGCGTCGCGAGCGAGGCCGCGCGGACCGCCCCGCCGCGTGAGAACGGCGGAAACCAGGACATCAAGAACTTCACCGCCGGGACGCGGGTCTTCTATCCCGTCTTCGTCGAGGGCGCGAAGCTGTCGTTCGGCGACCTGCACTTCTCCCAGGGCGACGGAGAGATCACGTTCTGCGGCGCGATCGAGATGGGCGGGTTCATGGACCTGCACGTCGATCTCATCAAGGGCGGCATGGCGACATACGGCGTCACCGAGAACGCGATCTTCATGCCGGGCTTGCGCGATCCGCAGTACTCCGAGTGGATCGCCTTCTCCGGCGTGTCGGTGGACTTCGCCGGTCGGCAGCACTACCTGGACGCTCAGCTGTCCTATGCGCGCGCCTGTCACCACGCGATCGACTACCTGATGAAGTTCGGCTACACCGACATCCAGGCGTACATGATCCTGGGCTCCGCGCCGATCGAGGGACGGTTCTCCGGCGTGGTGGACATCCCGAACTCGTGCGCGACCGTCTACATCCCGAGGCGGATCTTCGACTTCGACGTCGCCCCGTCGAGCGCGAGGCCGCACCAGGTGACGCAGGGCGTTCAGGTGCCCAGCGCTGCGAACTGACATATCGATGGCGATCTACGAGTACCGCTGCGACCAGCACGGTGCGTTCGAGGTGACGCGCGCGATCGGCACCGCGCCCGAGTCGATCGCGTGCCCGGCGTGCGAGCGCGAGGCACGGCGCATCTTCTCGAAGCCGATGCTGGCGTCCACGCCATCTGGGCTGGCGGCGGCGATCGACCACGCGCAGAGGACCCGCGACGAGCCGGACCTCGTCACCTCCGTGCCGCCCGCCGACCCGCGCAGGCGAACGCCCGTGCTTCCGTTGACGCCCAAGCTCCGGCGCCTCCCCCGGCCGTGAGCTACGTCTGGCGGCGGACGCGCGCCGACGGCGGGCGCAGGGGCCCCAGCTCGTCGCGCAGGACCCAGAACACCAGCGCGTCGTGATCCCCGACATTGCACCAGCCCGTCACCCCGCTCCACTCGACCAGCAACGCTTCGCCCTGCCGGAGGACCGGACGCCCGGTAGGGAGGACGACCTGCACCAAGCCCGCGGCGACCGCGACCAGCTCGACGCCCTCGTGCGCCTCCCGCGCGCGTACGCTCTGGCCGGGCGACAGACATGAGAGGCGGGCTCGGAGCCCAACCCGGCGGTCGTCGAGCAGGGGGGCCAGGCGGGCCGCTGCATCGTCGCGCCGGGTCCGGCGCGCCAGCCGATAGCCGAGCGCGATCTCGCCGCGGAGCAGCTCGTCGATCGTCATGTCCAGCCGTGACGTGAGATCGAGCAGGGTGTCGAGCGCGAGACCGCGGCGTCCCCGCTCGGCCTGTGAGATCGCGCTGGCGGACACGCCCGCCAACCGCGCGAGCTCGCCCTGGCTCAAATGGCGCTGGATGCGGACGGCACGCAGCGCCGCTCCGAGCCGCGCGGCTGTCGGCGCGGGCTCGAGCTCTGTTCTCTGACCGTTGCTGCGGACATGGAAGACGCTGCCCTGCACGCCCTGTGGGCGCCCCTCGGCCTTCGCGATCCGCAATCGACCGGCGGTGAGAACGACGACGCATTGGGTCGCGGCGTCGACGGCTTGGCGCAATTGCGCGGAATGGCGCCCAGGGGTGAGCGACCAGTACCCGACCGACCAGAGGCCGAGCACCAGCGGACACGCGCGTGTGAAGAACCGCTGCGCGATGGGGTGCCCCCAGCGATCGCTCAGCGCATCCAGCGAGTCGAACACCACCAGCGTCCGCGGCGCTTGCTGGAGGCGTTCGCGCACGGCGATCAGCAGCTCGCCGGCATTCTCGATCGAGGACCCCGAGCGCGCATCGAGGACGTCAACGTCGGGATAGATCGCTCGGAGCTGCTCGGGGTCGCCCTCGAGCTTCACGAACAGGACCCTGCTGAACTGCTCGCGGGCGCGCATCAGCGCGGTGACGAACGGGGCCAGTGACGAGCCGCCCTCCTCGAGCTCCCAGACGACGTTGTCTCCCCAGAAGAGGCCGCCCAGAGCGGCGTCGAGCTCGGTCACGCCCGTCGACGCGGTGTCCTTCAACGAACGCGCGGAGCGGTCGGCCGCGTTGCTGGCCGGCGTCGCCACCGACCGGGGCGGCACAGCGTCCTGCGCCGTCGGGAGATCGGGGGCACGATGTGCGGTGCGTTGCAGGGCTGCTCGCTCCTAGCGGGTCGCGGCCCGTCGCCTCTGCGAGCATACGCCTGCCACGATCAGATCACTACAGGGTTTTGGCGCCGGCTTGTGCCGCGGAGTTTCGGGCCTCGTTCAGGTGGCGGCGTAGGCCGCGAGGTGCTCGCCGGTGAGGGATGGGCGGGCGGTGATCAGGTCGGCGGGCGTGCCTTCGAAGACGATCCGGCCGCCGTCGTGGCCGGCGCCGGGGCCGAGGTCGACGATCCAGTCGGCGTGCGCCATGACGGCCTGGTGGTGCTCGATGACGATCACCGACTTGCCGGAGTCGACGAGCCGGTCGAGCAAGCCGAGCAGCTGCTCGACGTCGGCGAGGTGAAGGCCGGCAGTCGGCTCGTCGAGGACGTAGACGCCGAGTGGGTGGGATGGTTTCCCCAGCTGGGTGGCCAGCTTGAGCCGCTGCCGCTCGCCGCCGGACAGCGTCGTGAGCGGCTGGCCGAGGCTGAGGTAACCGAGTCCGACATCGATGAGTCGGATGAGGATCTTGTGCGCTGCCGGCGTCTTCGCCTCGTCGGTACCGGCGCCGAAAAACACCTCGGCCTCGGTGACCGGCATTGCGAGCACCTCGCTGATGTCCTTCCCACCGAGCTCGTACTCCAAGACCTCGGCTTGGAAGCGCTTCCCCTCGCAGTCCTCGCAGGTGATGGCGACGCCGGCCATCATCGCCAGGTCGGTGTAGATGACGCCGGCGCCATTGCAGGTGGGGCAGGCGCCCTCGGAGTTGGCGCTGAACAGCGCCGGCTTCACGCCGTTGGCCTTCGCGAACGCCTTGCGGATCGGGTCGAGCAGCCCGGTGTACGTCGCCGGGTTGCTCCGTCGCGAGCCGCGGATCGCTACCTGGTCGATCGACACCACTCCGTCCGGGTGGGCGGGGATGAGTCCGCCGTGGATCAGCGAGCTCTTTCCCGACCCGGACACGCCGGTCACCACCACCAGCACGCCGAGCGGTATGTCGACATCGACGTCCTGCAGGTTGTGGGCGCTGGCGCCGCGCACCTCCAGCACGCCCGACCGTGTCCGCACCGACGTCTTCGTGGAGGCGCGGTCGTCGAGGTGGCGCCCGGTCAGCGTGCCACTGGCCCGCAGCCCCTCGACGGTGCCCTCGAAGCAGACGCTGCCGCCCGCCGCACCGGCGCCGGGGCCGAGGTCGACCACGTGGTCGGCGATCGCGATCGTCAACGGCTCGTGCTCCACGACGAGCACGGTGTTGCCCTTGTCTCGCAGCCGCAGCAGCAGATCGTTCATCCGCTGGATGTCGTGGGGGTGCAGGCCGATGGTGGGCTCGTCGAAGACGTACGTCACGTCGGTGAGCGAGGAGCCGAGGTGGCGGACCATCTTGGTGCGCTGTGCCTCGCCGCCCGACAGCGTGCCCGACGGCCGGTCGAGCGAGAGGTAGCCCAGCCCGATCTCCACGAACGAGTCGAGCGTCTGCTGGAGCGCCGCAAGCAGCGGCGCCACCGACGGCTCGGCGAGGCCGCGGATCCATTCGGCGAGGTCGCTGATCTGCATCGCGCAGGCGTCGGCGATGTTGATCCCCTCGACCTTTGACGATCGAGCAGCCTCGCTGAGCCGGCTGCCGCCGCACTCGGGGCAGACGGTGAAGGTCATCGCCCGCTCCACGAACGCCCGGACGTGCGGCTGCAACGCGTCGAGGTCCTTGGACAGCATCGACTTCTGGATCTTCGGGATCAGCCCCTCGTACGTGAGGTTGATCCCTTCGACCTGGATCTTGGTCGGCTCCTTGTAGAGGAGGTCGTGGAGCTTCTCGCTTGTTGAACGTGCGGATCGGCTTGCCCGGGTCGAAGAAGCCGCAGCCGCGGAAGATGCGGCCATACCAGCCGTCCATGCTGTAGCCGGGGATCGTGAGCGCGCCCTCGTTGAGCGACTTGGTGTCGTCGTACAGCACAGACAGGTCGAAGTCGGTGACCGAGCCCCGGCCCTCGCAGCGTGGGCACATGCCGCCGAGCCGGTTGAACGTCGCCTTCTTGGTGTGGGTCTTGCCGGCCCCGCGTTCGACGGTGATCGCACCGCTCGCGCGGACCGAGGGGACGTTGAAGGCGAACGCACCGGGCGGGCCGATGTGCGGCTTCCCGAGTCGGCTGAAGAGGATGCGCAGCATCGCGCCCGAGTCGGTGGCGGTGCCGACGGTGGAGCGGGCGTCGGCACCCATCCGCTCCTGGTCGACGCTGATCGCGGTCGTCAGCCCGTCGAGGACGTCGACCTCGGGCCGCGCCAGCGTCGGCATGAAGCCCTGCACGAAGGCGCTGTAGGTCTCGTTGATCAGCCGCTGCGACTCGGCGGCGATCGTGCCGAACACAAGCGAGCTCTTGCCCGAGCCGGAGACGCCGGTGAACACCGTCAGCCGGCGCTTCGGGATCTCGATGCTGACGTCCTGGAGGTTGTTCACGCGCGCGCCGTGCACGCGGATCAGGTCGTGGCTGTCGGGACCGCTCATCGGTGTTGAGCTTAAAGCCCGGAGATAGACGTGCCGGGCCGGGCGACCCCGTAGTCCCCGAGACCGGCCGCGAGCCGGTCGTAGGCGCGTGCCGACTGTGGCCGCAGGCGGGCGGCCAGCCGCTTCGGGTCCTCGCCGGCCAGCAGCCCGTCGAACGTGGCGCGGAAGATCGTGACGAGCGTCCAGGCCAGCGTGCGGGCGACGACCGCCGGGACGAGGTCGTCGGCGTCCGCTCCGGTCGCCTCGGCGATGGCGGCGACAAGGGTTTCGGCCTCGCGCTCCCACCCCGCCGCGAGCCGCTCCTGCAGCGCGGGGCTGTCGCGCACGATGCGCGGGACGACGAGGCTGTCCTCGGTCTCGCCCGCGGCGACGACGTCGAGCATCGCCTCGGAGCTGGCGCGGAAGACGTCGAGCACCGAAGTGCCAGGCGGGCGCTCGGCGATGTCCGCCTGCAGCTGGGCCAGCCGTGAGTCGCCGCCGGCGAAGACGAGGTCCTCCTTGGCGGCGAAGTGGTTGAAGACCGTCTTCTCGGAGACGTCGGCGGCGACGGCGATCTCGGCGACCGTGACTGCGTCGAAGCCGCGCTCGGCGAACAGGCGCCGCGCGGTGGCGGCGATCGCCTCGCGCGTGGCGCGCTTCTTGCGTTCGCGCAGGCCCTGGGGGACGTCTCCTGTCATGAGTATAGCACTATAGCGACAGTAGAATTACAGTGACTGTAGTGTTATCGTGCCGCGCCATGAACACCTCCACATCACCCACCATCGAGGTCGACGAGCTCACCAAGACCTACGGCGAGGTCGAGGCCGTCCGCGGCGTCTCGTTCACCGTCGCTCGCGGCGAGGTCTTCGGCTTCCTCGGCCCCAACGGCGCCGGCAAGAGCACGACGATCAACATGCTCTGCACGCTCGCGCGGCCCACCTCCGGCACCGCCCGCGTGAGCGGCTTCGACGTCGCCGCCGAGCGCGACGACGTCCGCCGGCACATCGGCCTCGTCTTCCAGGACCAGACGCTCGACGGCTACCTCACCGCCGAGCAGAACCTCCGCCTGCACGCCGAGCTGTACGGCATCGACGCCGGGGTCGTCCCGGCGCGGATGCGCCAGATGCTCGAGATGGTCGACCTCTGGCGACCGCCGCGACCAGCCGGTCCAGACCTTCTCCGGCGGCATGCGACGGCGCCTGGAGATCGCACGCGGCCTCATGCACTCGCCGCGCGTGCTGTTCCTCGACGAGCCGACGATCGGCCTCGACCCCCAGACCCGCAGCTCGATCTGGCGCTACATCCGCGCGCTGAAGGAGTCCGAGGGCACGACGATCTTCATGACCACGCACTACATGGACGAGGCGGAGCTGTGCGACCGCATCGCGATCATCGACCGCGGGGAGATCGTCGTGCTGGACACGCCCGAGGCGCTCAAGGCGAGCGTCGGGGCCGACCGCGTGGTGCTGGGCACCGCCGACGACGAGGCGGCGCTGAGCGGCGCTGCGGGAGCAGTTCGGCATCGAGGCGGCGATCGCCGAGGGCGCGGTGACGTTCCACGTCGCCTCCGGCGAGGCGTTCGTGCCGCGGCTGTTCGCGGAATGGGATCCCGCCCACCCCGCGATCACGTCGGTCGCGGTGTCGCGGCCGACACTGGACGACGTCTTCATGCGCTACACGGGCTCGACGATCCGGGACGCGGAGACGACCGGCGCGTCGGACCTCAGCCGCGCGACGATGCGCGTGTTGTCGGGGGCGGGGCGATGAGCGCCGCGTCTGCGAACGTCGTCGCCGTCCGGGTGCCCGAGCGCTCCTGGCGCTCGGAGGTCCGCGCGGCGCGGATCGTCTGGCGGCGCGACCTGATCCGCTTCACCACCGACCGCATGCGGATCGCGACGATGCTGATCCAGCCGCTGCTGTTCCTGTTCGTGCTCGGGGCCGGGCTGCAGACGCTCGCGGCCGCGTCGACCGGCGGCGTCGACCTCGAAGACGTTCATCTTCCCCGGGATCCTCTGCATGGCGCTGGTCTTCAGCGCGATGTTCAACGCGGTGTCGCTGGTGATGGACCGCGAGTTCGGGTTCCTGCGGGAGATGCTGGTCGCGCCGGTCCGGCGGTCGTCGATCGTCGTCGGCAAGTGCCTCGGCGGCGCGACGGTCGCGTCGCTCCAGGGCGTGATCCTGCTGGCGCTCGCCGGCTTCGTCGACGTGCCCTACGACCCCGTGCTGCTGCTCGGCCTCTTCGGCCTGATGCTGCTGATCGCCTTCACGGTCACCGCCTTCGGCGTGATGGTCGCCACCCGCGTCAAGCAGATCCAGACGTTCACGAGCGTGATGCAGATGCTCGTGATGCCGCTGCTCTTCCTGTCCGGCGCGCTCTACCCCGTCTCGGGCCTGCCCACCTGGCTGGAGCTGCTCAACCGCCTCAACCCCCTGACCTACGCAGTCGACCCGATGCGGCGGCTGGTCTTCGACCACCTCGACGTCTCCGAGGCCGCCCGGCGCACGCTCGACCCCGGCGTCACCTGGTGGGGCTGGCGCGTGCCCTCGCTCGTCGAGGTGGGGATCGTGCTGGCACTGGGCCTCGCGATGATGGCGGTCGCCATCTTCCAGTTCACGCGGACCGAGTGACGAGGCACGTCAAGCGGGCTGCCACAGCTCGACCCGATTGCCCTCGGGATCGGTGACCCAGCCGAAGCGACCGACACCCTCCATGTCCTGCGTCTCCTCAGCCACGTCCGCTCCCTTGGCGCGCAACTGCGCGAGCATCGCATCCAGGTCGCGAACCCGGAAGTTCAGCATGGTCTGCTGGGCACGGGACCCGAAGTAGTCGGTCTCGGACTCGAACGTCGCGAACACCGTCGGTCCGGCTCCCTGACGCCAGACGCCATGCTCATCGGCGTCCAGGCCTAGGCAATCGCGATACCACGCGCCCAGAGCCACCGGGTCGGCGGCCCGCATGAAGTGTCCACCGATTCCAAGCACACGTTCCATGCCGCCATCTTGCCAGGACGGCGGCCGAACGGGCTTGCACCCTCCGTCGTGCGGGGTCCGATGATCGCCGAGGCAACTGCGGGGTGGTTGACGACGTGCGGCGTCGCTCTTGACGCTGTACTAGCAGACTCATAGAGTCGGTCACACCATGATTCGGGAAATAGGAAATCGGATCGCTCTCACGACCATCGCCGGCGCTGCGGCCGTCGTGTTGCTGGCCTTCGACGCGCGTGCCGCACAGGCGCCGGTCCCGGTGCCCGTCGTCACGATGACCGGCCACGTCACGCCCAGCCGCCAGCCGATCCCGCCCGGCACGCCGGTGCGCCTGCGGTTGCACGTGGTCTTCTCGAGCAACCCGGTGGGCGGAGACTTCGTGCTCCAGGGCATCGACTTCATGATCCACACCGGCGCTCGCCTCAACGGGGCGCTGTTCCCCTCGTGCAGCGTGAGCGAGCTGCTCGCGGCGCACGGCAACCTGCACGTCTGTCCGACGGGGTCGCAGATCGGCGACGGCACCGCCAGCGGCCGTGCCGTCGCCCTGGGCATCTCCGCCACCGGCCGGCTGGCGATCTTCAACGGTCCCGGCGGCAAGAGCTTCACTGCGAACTTCAGCCTCCTGCAGCCGGCTGCGATCAACGTTACGTGGTCGGACCCGATCATCTACGTGCACGGCCGCCACACGATCCTGATCCGCGAGCGGGAGCCCCCTGAATTCCAGACGGTCCTCGGCAGCGACATCGACGTCACGAAGCTCGACTTCGGCCTCTCGGCGACCCGGGTGCTCCACGGCAAGCGGCGCGGCTACGTCGAGGCCGGCCGCTGCCACCGCCGCACGGTGATCGACACGACGTACTTCTTCAGGGGCGGCGCCACGACGAGCACCAAGCTCACGAGCGCCTGCTTGTAGCGACCGGCTTGCCGCGCAACGTCCACGCGCCTGAAAAAGGTGTGGCGCCGATGAGGCGACTGCTTGGAGCTCTACGCCTTCAGTGCGTCGCGGCCGATCTCGTCGAGCGCGACCCCAAATCACACGCAGCCCGGCGGCGCTCGCTCGTGCGTAGTGTGCGCCCGTCAGCCCCGAGAGGTCGCACGACACGAGCACGGCGTCGGCGGCTTGCCCGTCGCTCCCGCCTCTGACACTGATCGAGCTTCGAGTTTGACGTCGAAGCCCTCGGACACTCTGGGCGGGTCGATCGGCCGCAACTTCCCCTGGGATTCTCCGTTTCATCTGCGACAGTTCGCGGATGGTGCCGGGTCGCGGTGCCAGGGAGGCACAACTCGCATGTCGCATCAGGTCCGCAGTCGTTGGCGCACGATCGTTGCCGTGGTGGTGGTCCTGGCGGCCTTTACTTGGCCTGGCGTGCCGGCGGCGATGGCGAGCGCTTCGTTCCGGTGGTCGGCGCCCGAGCGTGTCGATCACGCGACGACGCTCGCCCATCCAGCCACGTTCGACGGCGTGTCGTGCCCGTCGACGGGACTGTGCGTCAGTGTCGGCTCCGATGGGTTGATCGAGACCTCGACCGCTCCTGGATCGACTGACTCCTGGCATGGAGTCGTCGTGGATCCGGGGAGCTATTTCACCGGGGTTTCGTGTCCATCGGCGTCGTTGTGCGTCGCGCTCACGGGCGCGGGCGATGTCTGGGTCTCGACGACTCCGACCGGCGACGCCGGAGCGTGGCGCAAGCTCGGCAATCCGTTCAGCGACGCGGGGTCGGCTGGCGCGATCTCGTGCCCGACGACGTCGCTGTGCGTCGCCACGAACGGGAAGGGCAACGAGATCGCGACCACGGTCGACCCGTCCGGTGCGAGCCCGCCGTGGACGCTGCGCACGCTGAGCGAACCCGGTTCGCTCTTCGGGGGTTGGCTCGGCGGGGTCTCGTGCCCCTCGGCGTCATCGTGCCTGGTCTTGGGCGCCGGGACGATCTTCGCATCGAACAACCCCACCGGTGACGCATCGGCATGGACGGCGACGACCGCGCCACTCCGCGACACCGACCCCGTCGCCGACCCCGGCGCCGAAGACCCCGACGCGGTGGCCTGTGCATCGACCTCGTCGTGCGTCGTGGCAGCCGGCGGGAACGTCGTCACGTCGTCGAACCCGTTCGCTGCAGCCCCGGCGTGGAAGACCACCGTCCTGGACAGTCCCCGCTTCGCCTTCGGCGTCGAGAACGACGGCAGCCTCCAGCTGGACGCCGTCTCCTGCGCGCCGAGCGGCATGTGCGTCGCGGCCGACAACGAGGGAGGGCTGTTCGCTGCCACGGATCCGGGCGGCGGCGCCCATGCGTGGAGGGCGACGAAGGGCGTCGATCCCGACGGCTTCGCGTCCGTCGCCTGCCCGTCCGTGTCGCTGTGCGTCGCCGGAGACCACCGCGGCAGCATCGCGACATCGCTGGCGCCGGGCTCAGCGCACCCCAACTGGAGGCTCACCCCTCAGCTCGGGAGCGGAGCAGCCCGCCAGGCGAAGCTCACCCGCGTCGCGTGCGCCTCCAGCCGCCTGTGTGTCCTGATGGACGACGCCGGCAACGCATTGCAGCTCCACGCACCCGACACGCCCGACGAGCTGGCAATCGAGCGTCGTGAACACCGGCTTCGGCGCGAGCGACATCTCGTGTGCCGCGACCGGCTTCTGCGCAGCGGTCGGCACCGACAGCTACGTGGCGACATCGACCCGGCCAGCGAGCGGGCATGCCAACTGGAAGCTGACCGACCTCGCGCTGTACTCATCCTGCGACGGCTGCGACCAGAACAGCCAGCTGACGGCGATCTCGTGCGCATCGCGCCGTCTGTGCATCACCGCCGTCTACGGGACCGAGTCGAACCTCGCGATCTCCCACAACCCGGCCGCTGCCGCGCCGATCTGGCACGAGGACGAAGTGGGAGACGTCCGTGGCGGTGACGGCTTCAACGCGTTCTCGTGCCCGTCCCGCTCACTCTGCGTCGGGGCCGGCGCGCAGGCCGGCACGATCTCGACGTCGACCGACACCGGACGACGCTGGAAGCACACCTACGTCGAGGCCCCGAGTGCCAGGAACGGAAGCTTGACGCCCGCCCTCGACGACGTCTCCTGCCCATCCAAGACGTTCTGCGCCGCGATCGACAACGCCTACGCCGGACACGCGATCACCACCCACCGCCCCACCGGCGGCCGGAAGGCGTGGCACCGCACCACCCTCGGCCGCGGCCTCAGGCTGACCACCCTCTCATGCGCCTCGAAGTCGCTGTGCGTCGGCATCGACCACGTCTACGGACGCCTGGTCGTGTCCACCCAGCCCACCGGCCCCGGATCGACCTGGAGACGCGCCCCGGTCTGGCGCGTCACCGACGTCTCCTGCCCCTCGACGCGGCTCTGCCTGCTCGTAACCGACGACGGAAGGCTGGTCGTCGGCCAACGCCGCGGACGCTGAGCGTCACAGCGCGGACGGCAATTCGGAGGGACGACGAGAGCGCCGGGAATCGAACCCGCCAATGTCGGCCGGCTCGGCGGTCGCTCAGCGGCCGCCTGAGTCGGGGTCGCCGGTTGAGAGCTCGAGCAGGACGCGGTCGACGAGCGCCTCGAGGTCGTTCCATGCGCCCTCTGCGGGACGGCGTCCAACCGGTACGGCCGCATGCTCGAAGTCGCGCCGCACCTCCTCCAGCAGGTCCCGTGTCTGGCTGGCGCGCAGGTAGTCCGACAGCTCGTCGATGCCGGGGGCGTGCAGCTAGCGCCGCACCGTTCGCAGGCCAGCGAGCAGCTGCGGCCAGGCGCGCTCCTGCGGCAGGCCTCCGCTGTCGATTGCGAGCAGTTGCATCCAGGTCGAGCGATCGATCTCGTAGCGCTGCTCGTTCCCGACCGTCCACAGCGCGACGACGCCGGCGGCGTGCAAGGCAGCGAGCGCGTCGTGCACGTTGCGCTTGGCGAACCCGGCGGAGCGCGCGACCGCCTGCGCGCTCACCGCGGGCGCTTCGACAGTCAGCAGGAAGCGGACGACCTCCGCGCGCGCACCGACCCCGAGCAGCTCGCGCAGCCGGAACGCAAGGTTGATCCTGGCTCGCAGGTCCGGACCGACGGCCTTTCCCGTCGGCTTCGCCTCGGGGCGCAACAGCCCGACGGCCTCGAATGCCGGCTCGGGATCGCGCACGCCCACCGTCAGGTCGTGGAACAGCAGCTCCGGACCGCCCACAGGCGCTGGGACAGCCCGCGACGTCAGCCGTGCACGAGGGCGATGCCGTGCCAACCAGCCGAGCGCGCCGGCGAGCAGCCGCTCGTCCTCTGGACCGGCGCACATCGCCCGCAGCCGGCGAACGCTCAGCAGCGCCTCGTTGACGAGCAGCCAGTCGAGCAGCTCGTCGAACAGCCGGGGATCATCGCGCGCGACCTCCAGGGTGAACACGACGAGCGCCTCCGGATCCTGCGCCCAGCGGCTGCGACGATGCGGCAGCGCAAGCATGCCCATCTGCGCCCACTCGTCCCAAGCGAACGCGAGCAGCCCCTCATCGAGCCGCTTGCTAAGAGCTGAGGGGCGCATCGTCGACTCCCAGCGCCGTGAGCACCGGCCCAAGCACCATGCGGTAGCCCTCCGAGGGATCGTGCGTGCGTGTCCAGCGCGCGGCCGCGAGCAGCTCCTCGTTGGTCGGGTTCCTCGCGCGCAAATCGATCTCGTGCTTGCCCGCCCCCTGGTCGACCGTCGCATAGAGTTTGAAGTGGATCTGATCGAAGCGCGACGCGTACCAGACGGGGAGCGCCGTCCCATGGATGACGGTCTTCGGGTTGACGGTGACGTGCGTGGACGCCGTGGCGGGCAGCGGAGCACGATCGCGGGAACGGCCGGCGCGAGGATGGAGCGAACCCTCAAATGGTGCTCCTCAAGTCACCGGACGCGCCGCGTGACGCATACCGGCGCCTCAGCACCTCGATCACGCCGCGGGCGATCCGCTCGCGGCGCACCTCAGGTCAAGCAGGCGCGCCTCTCCCACGTCGATCCCCGCGAGCGCCAGCGCACTGCTGGTCGCCTGTCGCGTCGCGCTCCACAGTGGATCTCCCGACGGCGTCGCCCCGGCCCGGCACAGGCACTCGACGCGATCGGCGATCGAGCGCAGCGAGCGGGCCACAAGCGCAGGATCGAGCGCGGTCGTGCCGCGGCCGACATTGGTCGCGATCAGGTCCAGCTCGGCCGCCAGATTGCGCACCGCCTCGCCGCCCTCCGGCCTGCGCCCCGCTGCGTGCGTCACGTCGCGTCCCGCGCTCAAACGCAGGACGTCGACCAGGCCCGCGAACGTCATCGTCTCTCGCCGCACGGCTCCGTCGTCGAGATCGATCCGCCGGGTGCGCGGAGTCGCGACCAGCAGTAGCGCCAATACGGCTTCCCCGTAGGCGCGCGCCTCTTGCTCGCCGCCCGGTGCCGCTCGGCCGATCTCCGCCACGACGTCGTCGGCGCTCACGCTGCCGCCGTTGCGCGCGCGCAGCGGGCCGTGCCGCACGTCGACCTCGCCGACCGGCAGGCGCACAACATCCTCACCGCGGTCGGCCTCCGTCAGCTGCGCGATCTCTTCGCCGACGACAACCGTGTACATGCACTCGCCGTGCGCGTCGGTGGGCGCCTCGCCACCCGGCGGCAGCAGCTCCAGTTTGACGTCGTAGCCGCGCGACGCCAGCAGCGCAGCCACAGACCGTGCGATCACCGTCTCGCGGAACAGCCGCAGCGGCCGCGGCGCCGCGATCTCGCGCAGCGCGTCGACGTCGACGCCGCGCACGAGCACCGAGCGGCCGGCGCCCTCGTCCGTCGCCACCGGGCGGCGATCGGCGGCAAACCCTTCCACGACCCACGCACAAAGCCGCTTGGTCGTCACGCGCACGTACAGGTGCTGCGGCCGCGCGACCACGCGCTCGACCCACGGCTCCGCCTGCAGCAAGTCCACGCACGTCGCCACGTGGTTCGGGGCGTGCAGCTTGACCACCCAAGGACCCGCCGGTGAGCGCTGCGCGACGGCCGCGTCCAGCGGACAGTCGACGCGTGGACGCAGCCACTCGAGCAGGCGCCGCTGCGCGGGTCCGCGCCCGCGGAACTCGCGCCCGAGTGGGGGGGCGTAGCAGCTCATGGGACGAACCGCCCCGGGCCGCGGAAGACGTAGCTCGCCTCGCGAATCGACGGCAGGCCGAGCAACGCCATCAGCAGCCGGTTGATGCCGATCCCGAAGCCGCCGTGCGGCGGACAGCCA
Organism: uncultured Actinomycetes bacterium; assembly: GCA_963715695.1. Classification (GTDB taxonomy): domain Bacteria; phylum Actinomycetota; class Thermoleophilia; order Solirubrobacterales; family Solirubrobacteraceae; genus Conexibacter. The sequence goes on from OY970266.1 coordinate 1,358,772, forward strand.
TGGCGAAACATGTCGAGGAAGTACGGCTCCAGATAGGACGAGATCGTCTCCTCGCTCAAGCCCGCGTCCACCACCTGCTCCCGCAGTCGCTCGTAACGGTGCTCGCGCTGCCCACCTGAGGTCAGCTCGATGCCGCGCCACAGCAGGTCGAAGCCGCGCGAGGTCGCCCCGTCGCACATCATGTAGAAGGGCCGCGCCGCGGACGGATAGTCCGTCAGGAAGACGAAGCTCGTGCCGTGCTCGCGCTGCGCGTGCTTCGACAACGCCTGCTCCGCCCTGCCCAGCAGGTGCGAGCCGCTATCGCCGACGAGCGAGCCGCCCGACAGCTCATTCGCGTGGGCCAGCGAGACGCGCGGGATCCGCTCCGGCACGGGCTCGACCGGCACCCCGAAGACGGCCTCGATCTCCTCGCCGTGCATCTCTGCGACCGTCGCCAGCGCGAAGCGCAGCAGCTCCTGCTCGAACTCCATCAGGTCGTCGTGGGAGGCAATCCACGACAGCTCGAAGTGGGCGATCGTGAACTCGGTCGCGTGGCGCGGCGTGACGCCCGCCTCGTTGCGGAAGACCGGTCCGATCTCCAGCACCCGATCGAAGCCGGCCGCCATCGCCATCTGCATGTAGAACTGGGGCGATTGCACGAGCGTCGCCTCGGCGCCGAAGTATGGAACCGCGAACGTCGTCGCGCCCGACTCGCTGCCACCGCCGCTGAGCTTCGGCGAATGGATCTCGACGAAGCCGTGCGCCGCGCAGTGCGCGCGGATCGCCCGCTCCAGCGTCGACTGCACCGCGAACACGAGGAAGCGCTCGCGCGAGCGCAGGTCGAGGTAGCGGTGGTCAAGCCGCTGCTCGGCGGTGGGCTGCACATCGCGCGTCAGCGGCAGCGGCGCGGCTGCCCGGGCGAGTACCTCCAACTGCTCGAACTCGAGCTGCGGCACGCCGTCGCGCATCCCGCGCACGCTGCCGAGGGCGCGCACGGCGCTCTCCGGCGTCAGCTCGTCGAGCGATCCGACCTCCTGGCGAACGACGCCCTGCACGACGCCGCTGCGGTCGCGCACGTGCACGAGCCGTCTGCCCGGGTGCACGCGCTCCGCCCAGCCGAGCAGCACGACCCGCTCGCCCACCGCGTGTGGCACCTCCGCAGCAAACGTCCGGGCCTCCAGCGGGCACGCCGTTCCGACCCAGGCCCGCGGCGAGTCGGCGTCAATCGATTGCATGGGCGCTGAGGTCGATCCGAGTCACCCGCGGTCGCGCCGGCGTCACGAACGGTCGCGTCTTCGTCAGATCTCGCAGCGCGTAACCGCGCAGCAGCCAGCGATCGGTCCCGTCGAGCTGCGCGTCGAAGCTGTCGCGCCCGTGCAGAGTGAACTCGTTGGCGAATACGAGCAGGTCGCCCTCGTCGAGCGACACGTAGCGCGTGGCGCGCTGGGCAGCGGAGCGAAACGCGCGCATCGCGCGCGCGGCGACGTCGTCGTTCGCGATGAGCGTTTCGTGCCAGCGGAGCACGGGATCGCGTGGCGATCCGCCGAGCGGCGCGACCGGCCGCGCGATGTCCGCCTCACCCTCCGCCAGGTGACTGTCGACCACGCGTATCGTAAAGCGCGGCGCGCGCAGCACAGCGATCTCGTCGTCGGTCAATTGAGCGATGACCTCGTTGAGGAACACGAGCCGCGTGGCGGGTGACTCTGGCGATGTTCGCACGCAGTACAGCGCGACCCAGTCCGGCCGGATCGGATGGAAGGCGTTCTCCGTGTGCAGGCCGAGATCGACCTTGAACGACGCGTTCGACTGCGTCTCCGCACCGGCGGCGGTTGGGAAGATGCTGTGCACGAGCGCGCCTCTCTTCTCCATCGCGTAGGCGAACTCGTCGCCGAGGCGGCGGACCGCGATCGAAATCCAAGCGTAACCGCGCTGCGGGAACAGCGAAAGCTCGCCGGGCCTCGTCGGCGTGAGGCCCGGGTCGGGGTCGACCGGCAGTCCGCGCAGCAGCACAGCTGGCACCACGCCGCGACGCACCGCCGACAACGCCGCCCGCGCTCGCTCGGGAAGCACCCCCTCGGCGACCTCGCCGGCGTTGAAGAAGTCGGTCGTGCCGGGCTCGATGCCGGCGTTGAGCACTGGGCGCAGGAAGCGCTCGTCGATCGCTGCGGCCGCCTCGTCGCGCTCACGCGCCGTCAGCTCGACGATCCAGAGCGGCTCGGTGTCCTGCGGATCTGCCGCCGGCACGCGCGGCGCCGCGCTCGGAAGTCCCGCAGTCTCGGTCATCCGCTCCCCCTCACGTAATTGTGGATGCATTGACACTGCGCCGCAACGACAGCCCGGAGCCCGCGTTCTGCATGAGTACGCCCGACGGGATTCGAACCCGCAGCCTCCGGCGTGATAAGCCGGTGCTCTTCGTAAGTCTCCGTCCCCCTTGGGCATTTGGTCGTGCGCGCCGCCCGCAGGCGTCACTCTCCAGGTCGCCGCGAATGCCTAGCAAGCCGACGATCGGCCGGATTTCATGAATGCCCCGGCTTCCGATGACCCCCTTTACCATTGAGCTACGGGCGCATTGACATAAGCGACTTTACTGAGTTCGAAACCGGTACGCAATCGACAAACCGCAAAGCGGTCCAAAAGCGCTGAAACGGCGGTCTCTCGTTTTGGAGCCACCCACGTACCTCACTCGGAGACAGCTGCGCGGCCGGCTCGCATAGGTGGGCGCCTATCTGAACGAGACCGGCCCCGGCGTCTACGACGTCAACTCAACGCGCGTGCCCTCGGTCGAGGAGATCGAGCGACTGCTGGAGCTGCCGAGACGCGCATCGACCGAGCGTCTGTGGGTCAATCGGACTGCATGACCGTGCTCGCGCACTCGGCAGGTGGGTCGAGGGCGTTGCTGCCCTGTCCCTGATGACAAACACAGCGCAGACGATCACCACAACGACGAGAGTCGTCCACCCGACGCGCGTCAGGCGGCGAAGCTCCCGACATCACGGATGGTTATCGGTCGTGCTCTAGGGGAGCCAAGCACTTGATGATCAGGACTGGCAACAACACGACCCGCGTTCCGATCGTGCGAGGCATCTTCACGCTCTACGACCAAGCGCAGGAAGCACCCACGACCATTCTTGTTCGATGGGAGGCGAGCGCGCGCCCGCCGGGTTGCGGCGAGGTCACGATCTCGCCGAGGGCGCGTCGCCAGCCGGTACGCCCACCGATCGGCGAGTCGGCACTCGCAAGCGGCGACGACGCTAGGAGGAAACAGCGATGACGAGCCCGGCAACAGGGCGGGCGACGCCTGCCCACGACGGTCGCCGTCGGTCGATGCCACCGACGGCCGACGACCCGCAGCGAGCCTTGCCCGCGGCGATGTACGTGCGCGAGTCGACCGAGGAGCAGGGCCAGGGCTTCTCGCCGGACGCGCAGCGTCAGGCGATCAAGACTTCCATTCCGGCTGGCGCAAGGCCGAGGGCCGCGAAGATTTCCAGCGGCTGATGGCCGACGCCGCGGAGCGACGCTTCGACGTGGTGCTCGTGTTCCACACGTCGCGCTTCGCGCGCAATCAGGTCGAGGCCCGCCGCCTTCGACGAGTACTACTCCGTCCGCGGCTGGCGCACCCGCGTCGACCGCCCCGGCCGCCCGTCGGAGGACTACCTGCTGCGCAAGCTCCTCTACTGCGAGCGCTGCGGCGCGCGGATGCAGGGCGCCCGCGGCGGGCGCGACCAGCATCGTCGCTACCGGTGCGGGACACGGCGCCGCGGCGGTGACTGCACACAGATGATGGTGCCCGCCAAGCCGCTGGAGGACCAGCTCGTGGAGTGGCTGCGCGACTTCCAACCCGACAGCGACCTGCGCGGAATGGTCATCGACGCAATCAACGCCGCCGCCCGCGAGCAGGCCGGAGACCAGCCCGAGCGACGCCGCGACCTGCTCGCCCAGCTCGACCGCCTCCAAGACCTCTACGTGATGGGCGACCTCACCAAGGGCCAGTACATGATGCGCCGCCAAGCGATGGAGCAAGAGGTCGAGCGGATCGGACCGCCCGTCGATCCAGGCATCGCCAACGCCGAGCAGTTGCTCGACGACTTCGCGCGCTTCTGGGAGATCGAGGACGCGCCCGCCGAGCGCCGCAAGCTGCTCGCCCAACTGTTCGAGCGCATCTGGCAGAACGACGGCACGATCATCGCCGTCAAGCCGAAGACGCCGTTCGCACGGTACTTCCAGACGGTCGCGGAGATCCAAGAAATCGACCGCGAAATCCCCGGAACCCCGACCGGAATTCCGGCGTGATGGGCCAAGCCACGAGACGTGCGAGGCCCGCCCGCTCCCGCCCCGGTCCTCCATGGACCAGCCGTCAGGGCGACGCCGCGGCCAGCAGCTCGCTGCGATCGGTCGGCGGGTAGATGCGTGAGCGATTGATCGCCCGCTTGCGTCGCTTGGCCTCCGCACCGGCGCACTCTAGGCGCCGCTCCCATCCGCGCGTGAAGACCGCACCGGCGGCGCCGAGGTCGAGGCACGTCACGTAGTCGTCGTATGCGAACTGCTCGGCCGGGCGGCCGAGCAGGTGCGCCACGGCGTTGCGACCGGCCACCTTGCCGGTGTCGATCGCCAGCTGGCAGGACATCGGCGCATGGCCAGGACCGGCGAGCGGGACGGCGGCCAGGTCGCCGGCCGCGTAGACGCCCGCGTGCGAGCGCAGCGCGAGCTCGGCATCGACGACGACGCGGCTCAGCCGGTCGCGCCCGACGGGCGGTTCGAGGGCAATCGGCGCCGCCTCCATCCCCGCGCTCCAGACCGCGACATCGGCAGCGAGCAGGCTTCCATCGACGAGCCGCACGGCTCGCTCGAGGACCGCCCCGACGCGCACGCCGCAGCGCAACTCCACGCCGAGGCGGTCGAGCGCTGCGAGGATCTCGGCACGCGCAGCCGGCTCGTAGCCGGCTGCGAAGGTTGGCGAGGCATCGAGCAACGAGACACGCGCGCCGTCGATCTCGCTGGCGATCTCGCACGCCAGCTCGATCCCCGTCAGGCCGCCGCCAATGACTGCGACGGCCGGCAGCGTGCCCGCGAGCGCATCGAGGCGCCGCCACAGCCGCTCGGCGTCAGCAGGCGCGTCAGCGTCGTGGACCTGCGCCCCGGGATCGGCCGGCGGCAGGGGCGCGACGCGGCTGCCAAGCGCCAGCACGAGTGCGTCGAAGGGCAGCTCGCGGCCGCCCGCCAGCAGCGCACGGCGCGCGAGATCGACCCCAGTGACCGCGGCGACGTCGAGACGGACGCCGAGCTGCTCGAGCACGTCGTCGAGCGCCACCTGCACGCCCTCAGGCGAGCGCTCGTACAGGCGGGGACGGATCGTCAGCCACGGGTCGCGCGCGAGCAGCGTGATCGTTGCCTCCGCGCCGTGGTGCTCGAGCGCCGCCACCGCGCCAGCCGCCGCCCACACGCCCGCGAAGCCGCCGCCGGCGATCACCAGGTCGCCGACGCTCATTGCGCCGCCTGCGCCATCCATGCGGCCCAGCGGCGCGCGATCTCGGGATCGACCTCGCGAGCGATCCCGCGCGCCAGCCCAGCGAGCGTCGTGCGCTCCAGCTCAGCGCGCCACGCGGCCTCCGCACGGTGCATCAGGCCCGCGACCGCGCACACGGGGGAGTAGCGCATGCCGCCGCCCGCGCACGGTCCGCGGCGACGGACCTCCCTGCAGCGGAAGCCCGGCTCCGTCCCCTCGATCGCCTCGACGATCGAAAGCACGCTGATCTTCGACGCCGGTCGCGCGAGGCGATAGCCGCCGCCGCGGCCGGGCGCGCCGCGCACGATCCCTATCGCGGCCAGCTGCTGCAGCTGCTTGGCGACCGACGTCGGCGAGAGCGCGTGGTACTCGGCGAGACGGGCGGCGGTGAGGCCGGCGCCATCCGGCGCGCCCGCAAGCACGAGGCAGATGTGGACGGCGGACTCGACTGAATCTACGACTCGCATAATCCGGATTTATAGCATCCGGATTTCATGGTCGCAGCGACGACAAGTGCGCCGAGGTCAGCCGAGATCCGCGGCCGGCACGAGCCGACCGTGCCTAAGGACGACTTTCGCGCGCTTCTGGGAGATCGAGGACGCCCCCGCCGAGCGCCGCAAGCTGCTCGCCCGACCGTTCGAGCGAAATCCCCGGAACCCCGACTGAAGTTCCGGGGCGTCAAGAGCGGGAGCGACGGGGGTCAAACCCACGTTCGGCACCACATCGAGATTCGTGGATGAACCGCGGTCGCAGGTCCATAGCGGGGGCGCGCTTCGTGGCGGGAGGTGACGGGACTCGAATCGTATCTACGGCGCGCTTGCCGGGCTCGCGAATGCCCGCAACCGCAGCCGCCTGATGAGCAGATTCGCGCCGAGCGCGTGGCGGCGCTATCCTCCAGGTACGTACATGGAGTCGTACAACACTCGGAGACCGTCATGAGCACCATCGGCGTGCGCGAGCTGGGCCGCAATGCCAGCGCCATCATCAACGAGCTGGACGAGACGAAGGAGCCCGCGATGATCACACGGCGCGGCCGTCCCGTCGCCTACATGCTCCCCGTGGACTCCGCGCAGTTCGAGGACTTCGTGCTCGCCAACGCCCCCGAGTTCGTCAAGGGCATGGCCGCCGCCGACCGCGAACTGGCCCGCGGCGAGACCACCTCGCTCGCCGAGGCACGACGCCTCCTCGACGCGGACGACCGCTGACCCACCCGCAGCGCCCGAGCGATGAACCACATCGAGCTGTCGAAGCGCGCGCTGAAGGACCTGCGCCGCATCGATCACGCCAACCGCCGGCGCCTACTCAACCTCCTCGAACAGGACCTCGCCGCCGAGCCCCAACCGCCAAACCTCGACGTCAAGCCGCTCGTCGGCCGCGCCCCCTGGCTGCGCCTACGCCGCGGCGACTACCGCATCCTCTACCGACCGCTGACCGAGATCGAGCTTCGGACACTCCGTGCCGGTGATCAGACGGGCTTCCTCGTCGAGCGGATCACCGACCGCGGCGACCTCGAGCGCGCGACCTCGACGCTCCCCGCCTGAGCAGCTCGGAATTTCCGCGGCTGTCCCCCAGCCTACCTAGCTTCTCTGCCCGGTTCGACCGGCGGCGGTGGTTTGCTAGGCGTCGACTCAGCGCGCCGAAACAATGCCGACCGTCGGCGCTTGGAGCGCGCCCCTAGCCCGCCACTCCTTCAAAGGAGGAACAGCCATGGGTACTGCAGTCGCGTCGCGAGAGCGTGCGGACACTGCTGGCTCTATCAACGTCACACTCGATGAGCCAGACCGCCAAGGCTTGATCCGGAGCCTGTTGTCGCAGGTACGCGGCATCACCCGCCAAGATGCCGAAGACGCACTCCAAGACGCGTGGATCGTCTTGGCCGAGAAGGCCAACCAGCTCGAACCCGGTCCGATCGGCGGATATCTGTTGCGCACGGCTCGCTTCAAGGCGCTGCACATTCGCGATAGACGCAGCCGAGTGACGTCCCTGGACGCACTGACTGACGCTGCGGGTGATTCCCTCGATGTACTCGCCGACCAAGCGAGCGTCGGCACCGACGCTCACCTCGAGTTGACCTCTCTGGCCGATGATCCCATCGCAGGTCGCGCACTCGCGGCGGCCCAACGCGGAGCGTCACCGCGCGTGGCGCCGCGGGGCATGAACCACCAGTGCGCTCGGTATACGGACGCTCAGGTCGCAAAGGTACGCGCCTTGCGTGCGCAAGGCCTGACCTATCCGCGCATCGAGCAGCTCACCGGGGTGTCGGCGGGCTATTGCCCGGCGCTCGTGGGCCGGCAGAGCCGCGTCACTCCGACCACCGAGGGGTGGACGAAGGAGATGGCGATCGACGCGATCCGTCGCTTCCACGATCGGACCGGACGAGCTCCACGCTTCCGCGACGCTGACGGCAACCCCACCATGCCGTGCCCGAACACCGCCCGACGACTGTTCGGCACCTGGCGCGATGCCGTACGGGCCGCGGGCCTGGATCCGGCCTACGGAGACCGACGCGTACGCCCGTGGAGCGAAGCGGAGATGGTCACCGCGCTCTGCCTCTGGCGCCTCCGCCGCAAGCGCTGGCCGAACAGGACTGACATGGTCAATGATCCCGACCTGCCTTCACCTGCCACCACACGCAGGCACTTCGGCACCCAGAGCCCAGTGCGCCTCGCAGAATCCGTGCTCGCCCGGCTGGCCTGACCTCTCTCTGGCCGCGGCTCAGAACATGCTCGCTCAGCTGCGCACCGCCATTGAGCACAACCCGGTCGGTGATCTTGTCGCAGAGGCACCGATCGGGGCCGCATCGTCCACGAGAACCAGCCCCATGAAGCACATCTGCTCGGTTACGCTGAAAGCATGTAGGTGGCGCGCTTCGTGGCGGGCGGTGACGGGGTGCGGCTGGTGCCGGGGGGACGGCCGTTGGCGCGATGGACGACAGCCGCACTTGCCTGAGCATCAACACAACGCTAAGATTGTGTTGTGATCCCAGCTTTCGACGGCGACGGCAACCTACCGCCTGGGATCCACCCTGCCAGCTGGGACGAGATCGTGACCCGCTACGCCACCAACACCCGCCGCCGAAAGCTGCTCGAAGGACTTGTCGGTGCGCTGCGCTCGCTCAAGAGCGCCGGCTGTCGAGCGGCCTACCTCGATGGCAGCCTTGTGACCGCGAAGGAGACACCGGGCGACTTCGACGCCTGTTGGGAAGTGGCGGGCGTCGACGCCGGACTCCTGGATCGCGAACTGCTCGACTTCAGCAACCGCCGCGCTGCGCAGAAGGCCCGCTACGGCGGCGAGCTGTTCCCCGCTGAGACCGCCGCCGAACCGGCGGGCACCACCTTCCTCGACTACTTCCAACGCGACCGCGACACCGGCCAGCCCAAGGGCATCCATTGCCATCGACCTCGGAGCCCTCTCGTGATCACCAACGAGCGTCAATACCGCATCACCAAGGCACAGCTCAACCGCTTCGACGACGACCTTGCCGCCCACAACGCCCGCACTCCGAGCGCCGGCGTCGACCCGCGCATCCACCAGGCGATGCGCGACGCGCTCGCCAGCGAGGCCGACCAGCTGCGCGCCCAACTCGAGCACTACGAACAGCTCCGCGACGGCACCATCACCGGCCGCGACCTCGACTCCCTGCGCGAGCTTCCCACCGCACTCATCGAGGCCCGCATCGCCGCCAACCTCACCCAACGCGCCCTCGCGGACCGACTCGACGTCGCCGAGCAACAAGTCCAACGGTGGGAGGCCACCGCCTACGCCGGCGTCGGCCTTGAACGCCTCCAAGACATCGCCGACGCTCTCGGCAGCCGCATCCGCGAGAACGTCACCTACAGCAGCGCGGCGTGAGGACTAGTGTGCCTTAGCGCGAGCGAGCGAGGCTCACATTCGTGAGCAGCTCGGCCTTGCTCCGTGTCGTCGAACGTGACGAACAGAAGCGAATCCGCACTTCGCTGCGCCGCGCAGGATTCTACGCCAGCGATTGGTCGACGGACTCTCGCGGTCTCACTGACGACCGCGCAGGATTGACTACTGACTGCAACAAGGACGGATCCGACGACGCGTGGATCCGACGAACATTGCCCGGCGCCTAGCAGGTGCTATTCGTTCGCCACTACGACGGTTCGTAGATGAGTGCAGTCCGCCGCAACTCGTCCTCGGCTCCAGTCTTCCAGAACTCAAGGATCTTCAGGTCGCGCTTCTTGCGCTCACCGGTGTACTGACTGAGATCAAGCAGGTACGCCTCGAAGATCTTTCCGGGGCGATCCTTGACGGTTACGCGAGACTTGACGAGATGGAGCAGTCGCAAGTCGACTAGTTCCTGGATATGTCTGTAGCCCATGCGCGGTGAGTCCTTCTCGACCAAAAAGCAGTTTACGTTCTTGGACTCAAGGCAGAAGCTGCGAACGCGCTCGAACTCTCCAATCAGCGGACCCTCGTCACCACTCGCGTCCTTCGCAAGCTCCTCGCGCTTGGTGCCCTCGTGCTCGCCGCAAGCCTGATTCACATCCTCGGTGTTGACCTTGATTCCACGGTACGTCTCCCCTCGCTCACGGGCTACGCTGATGCCCTTATTCGCGATTGAGAGAAAGTCGCGCGCCACCCCGCCAGAGGCGAGCACCAGTCGGTCGACTGCGCCTTCGGTCAGCAGATCACCAGGCTCGATGTTCGATTCATCAGCGATCTCGCCAAAGATGCGAGTGAGGAACGCCTTCGCAGTGCGGTACTTCTCAAGCGTAATATCGAGATTGATCTCATCGGCATCATCGCCAAGCTTTGTACCCACCGCAGGATCACCACGAACGTACCAGCTCGACCGATGGCGGATCGTGCCGACCTTAAGCCAGAGTCCTTGATTCTTCGTCAGTCGATGAAAGTAGTCGACTACCAGAGGTTGATCCGCCCGCCTGATGTAGTACAGGTCGTCGAGAATCAAGAGCCCGTCCGCCTCAGACAGGGCGACGACCCGCTTCAGGAGCCTCTGGTACTCGAGTATGCGGCGATGAAGATAGTTGGCCTTGGATCGGCGCAGCTTTTCGAACATCTCGTCAGTGCGCTCCTCCGAGGACGACTCGCTCGCAGACAGGCTCGCCCTGATCGGAACCTGCGGCGGACCCGAGACGGACAGCGACGCACTTGATTCCAGGGCATCTCTTGATGATATCTGGGACCGGCGCTGAATCTCGGCGTCGTCCTGCGAGTGCAGGAGAACCTCAAGGTCGATGAGGATTGTTCCGATCTCGGCGCTGATCTCTTCGGCAACAGCCCGCGCCAGTGGTTTCCGCCGTGGCTTCGAGAACCAGCGCTTCCATACCTTAGTGCGGTTGGCCGGCGCCACCGCTGCCTCATCCAGCCAGAGCTGCAAGCTGCGGAAGAACTCAATCAGGACACTGATCAGAACATCAGGGTACGTGTGGCCCTTGAAGGGTTCGAGATCGACGAAGGCACTCGGACGCCGGTCGAGGTTATGTTCCGCGATGGCCTTCCGCAGCAAACTCGTCTTACCAGAGCCACGCCGCCCGAAGATCAGATGCGGGCGTCGACTTAGAGCAACGCGCAGCGTGCCGCTCGCGGGTTCAACGAACCGATGGACGCCCTCCTCAGTAGCCCTGACTGCCTCGGTCAGCGCGTTCTGGAGGTTGTGAATCTCCTCGGAGTCGAGATCGATGTCAGTCATCGCTCGGCCTGGTTCTGTGCACGCGGAGTCTCTCCACAGCCGCACCCTACAGCTCATCGATCGAGCGAAGCGCTGATTGACAGGAATTGTGAAGCGGGAACATGTCTGGTTTCCTTCGCTCCTAAGCCGCGCAAAGGACGTGCCAGCAGGCGAACCGCCCACCCACGGCAGCGAGCTTGCGAAGCCCCTCCACAGGCGCCTTGGCCTCACTATCTGACCTCACAGAGCGGCCGGGCGGCGCTGAAGACGCCCCCGGCCCGGCACCGAAGGGATATCTCCGATGCAGGATCACCGTACCTGGAACGATTCTGAGCCGATGCCGGCATCCGACACTGATCGCCCGTCCGGCGAGCCGTGGTGGAGCGACACGCCGGCTCACTCTCCCCGTCACAGCGCGTTCGGTCACGTCGTCCGCTACACGCGTACCCAGCGTGGTTTCTCCCAGGAGACGCTGGGCGAACGAGCTGACCTCCACCGCAACTACGTTGGCGCGATCGAGCGGGGCGAGATCAACCCGACGCTCCGCGTGCTGCTCAAGCTGGCCGCTGGGCTCAGCGCACAGCTCTCGGAGCTGATCGCCGAGGCCGAGAAACTGGATCCGGGACCTCGACACAGGTCGTATACATAGATATGTTCAGTGGTCGACACAGCCATGGCGGATCGACTCCCGTGTCATGGTCCGCTCGCGCGAAGGAAGCCGTGCCTCGACGCAACGAGAAGTCACCTGATCCGATCGCCAAGGCGTTCGGTGCCACCCTGCGCGCTCGTCGCAATGCGCGCAGCGAGAGCCTCGACGTCGTCGCCGGGCGCATCACGATCACCGGACGCAAGGGCAAAGCCAGCACTATGGACCCGCGCTACCTCGGCGAGATTGAACTCGGCTGGCACGCTCCGACACTCCCCACCGCCAAGCGCATCGCCCAAGCGCTCGAGACCACGCTTGCCGACCTGACGCGAGACCTGTAGCTAAGGGCGCGATGCGGCGTCCACTGTCATCGCACTTGCATCGGAATGTCACAGCGCTGTCATCGCGCTGGTCTACGGAATGCCGGCTGCGAAGAGGCCAGCGGATCGGAGAGACGGTCACGGCCGTCACATCCCAGCGTCCACGGGAGATCGCGTCAGAAAGCGTGACGTCACAGTGACGTCACGAGGCGAGATGGCTTCGCGACTGACGATGCGTTGTGACGGCTGTGACGTAGACGCTCACTCGGTCGAGCCAGACCTTCCGCGGCGCTCCCCGGCCTTCCTGATCCGGGAACTCGCCGTGGAAGCAGCGAGTGCGTCCTTCTCACGACGCCGGACGAGCCCGCGCTCCGCCGCATCAGTGGGTTCGAGCGGCATCGGTGCGTCGTATTCGCCGTTGACTGCGGCGTTCAGATGCCGCCTCAGGCGTCGGAGACCCTGACGATGCATGTCGGACAGTGGTGTGCCCGCGAGACGCAGCCGGATCCCCTCGAGCGCGTGTCGTGCATTCGTGTCGAAGCTGGACGGTTGCGATCTTGATCCTGGCGGGGCGACGTACTGCCGCTCGTACTCTTCGACCGCCTCGATATGGCGAACCATCCGCGGGGAGCGCGCCGCCTCGTCGTGCAGCCGTGCCTTCGTGGTGTCCTTCAGCTCCGGCTCTTGAGGTGTGACCGGAGCCAGCTGGTCGAGGAATGTCCTGAGGTGCTCGCGAAGCGAGGCCGAGATGGGCTCGCCAGCTTGAACCTCGATGCTCAGCGCACGATCGGCTCTATACCAGGGGTCAGGCTTGCCAGGCGGAAGCCCGACCAGCTGATCCCGCTGCAAAGCGAAATGCAGTGCACGAGATGACCACTCGGCGCCGAAGACGAAGTCTCGCGCGAAGTCGCTGACAGCCTTGGCGTAGGACTCCTCGCCGGCTGTCGGATCGTGGGGCTTCATCCAGAGGGCCGCATCGCGGGTCGCCCCGTCGATCTGCGCAAGGACAACACGCCACGGCACCTCGCGGAATGCCTTCGGGGGCTCGGGCAGCTGCGCCCGCCGCGTGGCGAACCCCGGCAGATCTTGCAGCTCACCGAGGAGGTCGCGCACCCTGCTCCGCAACGTTTGAAGCTCTCCGTAGTCCATGACCGGCGCACTGTCGCCGATCGCAGCGTGACAAGCAAGTGAGGATTCCTGTCACGCCGGCCTGAGCGGCGAAGCCTCGCTGGATCGTCCGCGCCGTGAGCGCATCACTGACGAAGACAGACCCGAGTGAGCAGGCCGGACCGCAGATTGCGACCACGGTCCGCGTGCTTGAAGCCAGCGACGAGCGGCATCAGCTGCTCGCCGATCGTCAGCTCGCTGCGCTCGCCGCATTGCTCACGATCGATGAAAGGACGACCTCATGTCGCTCGACGGAATCCTCAACGAAGTCCACGACCAGCTCACCCGATTCGTCGTCTTCTCGACGGCGGCCGAACCGGCGTTCCTGACGCTCTGGATCGCGCACACGCACGCGATCGAGGCGGCCTACGCGACGCCGTACCCGAACATCCACAGCCCGCTGCCGCGCTGCGGCAAGTCGACGCTGCTCGAGGTGCTCGCGAGCCTCACGGCCAGGTCGCAGGGCGCCTCGAACATCACCGCCGCGGCGCTGTTCCGGCTCGTGGACGCGCACAAGCCGACGCTGCTGCTCGACGAGATCGACGCGCAGTTCACCGGCGACCCGGAGTCGGCCGGCGCGATGCGCTCGATCATCAACGCGGGCTACCGCCGAGGCCCGAACGCGACCGTCGTCCGCTGCGAGGGCCGCAATCACGACCCCCGCGGGTTCGACACGTTCTGCCCGAAGGCGCTCGCCGGGATCGACGATCCGTACCGCACGGTGATCCACCCGACGACGCGCGACCGGACGGTGCCGATCCGCCTCGAGCGCAAGTCGTCCGCGGACGTCGTGGAGAAGTGGCGCCCGCGGTTTCACCAAGAGGGGCTCTACGAGCTGCGCGATCGGCTCGCGGATGTTCTCGGCGGGCAGATCGACCAGCTCTCGGAAGCGCGTCCGGAGCTGCCGCAGGAGCTGAACGACCGCGCGCAGGAGGTGTTCGAGCCGCTGTTCGCAATCGCCGAGGCGGCCGGCGGGGAGTGGCCCGTACGGATGCAGGAGGCGGCACTGGCGCTCGCGACGAAGCCCGAGACGGACGACGAGCCGATCGCGGTCGAGCTGCTCGGGCACATCCAGACGGTGTTCGAGGAGCAGCGCGCCGACCGCCTCTTCAGCGAAGAGCTGTGCGCGGAGCTGAAGCGCCGCGAGGACTGGCCGTGGATCGCCTGGGGCAGCCGTCGCCGCGATCCCGGCCTCACGCCGACCGACCTCTCGAAGCTCCTGCGCCCGTTCCGCATCAAGCCGCTGACCGTCCGGGTCGGCGGGACGACGCGGAAGGGCTACAAGCGCGAGCAGTTCGCCGACGCCTGGGACCGCTACCTCCCGGCCCAGGCCGACGAGCCGTCACCGCCGTCACGCTCGACGGAGGACCGGGCGTGATCGCCACGAGCCCAAACGCCACAGCCCGCCACGAGATGCGACCCAGTCGACGCCCTGGGGCACCGAAATTGTGCCGTGGAGCGTCGCCTGATTCCATTCCGATTGTGATGATTGACACTAGTACGCAAGTACCTGCTCCCACCGCCACCGCCTGGCTGCTCGACCTCACCGCCTCGGGCGGTCCGATGCTCGTCGTGCTGCGACGTGGCCGATGCGAGGCCGTAGCGACAGCAGTCGGGCACCTGCTCGACGCTGGTGTCGCGGTCGATGCCGCTCAGGCGCGGGAGATGGTCGCCAATGTGGAGCCGCAGCTCGTGGCGGTGACGTGGTGATGCGCTTCGCGTTCTACGGTCGGCTCTCGACCACTGACAAGCAGGACCCGGCGCTCTCGTTCCCGAGCCAGCGGAAGGCGTGCGAGCGCAAGGCCGCGGAGCTTGGCGGCGCGATCGTCTGCGAGTTCACCGACCAGGAGTCGGGTGCCAAGCAGGACCGTCCCGGTTGGGGCGCGCTCGCGCACGAGGCCAAGGACGTCGAGGGCCGGCGTTTCGATGCCGTGCTCATCTACTCGACCTCTCGCCTCGCCCGTGACCGGCTGCACGCTGCGCTGTTCGAGCGCGAGCTGCAGCGGGTCGGCGTGGCGATCCACTACGCGACTGGCGCGGGCGATCCTTCGACGCCGGAGGGGTCGCTGTTCATCGGGATGCAACAGCTCTGGGACGAGTTCGAGCGCTCGAAGCTGCGCCGCGAGACCAAGCGGGGGATGCGCGAGGGGTCCGAGCAGGGCTTCCGGATGGGCGGACGCGCGCCGTATGGCTATCGCCGCGAGGAAGAGGCTATGCCTGAGGACCACAAGGGCGATCGCTCGAAGGCGCGTGTCCGGCTCGTCCCGATCCCGAAGCAGGCTGTCGTGGTCGCGGAGATCTTCCACTTGCACGCCGATCGCGGCCTCGGCTTCAAGGCCATCGCCGAGCACCTGAACCGCCCGAGTGGCCCGCCGCCACCCGCGCACGTCGATCCGAAGCGCAATCTGCGCGGCCATTGGTCGGCGAACACGATCCGGGCGATGCTGCTCAACCCCGTCTACACCGGCCGGATCGTCTGGAACCGCCTCGACTTCGCGACCGCCCGCGAGTCAGGACGCGGCCCGAAGCTCCGCGCGAAGGAGGAATGGGTCGTCAGCGAAGACGCGCACCTGCCGCTCATCTCCGACGACCTGTTCGCGAAGTCCCAAGCGCGCTTCCAGCAGGGCCGCCCGAGTCGGCAGGCGGTCAAGGGCAACGGCCGCTACCTCTTCGCAGGCATGGCCCACTGCGCGACAGGCCACCAGGCGCTCTCGATGCACGGCAAGGCCCGCAAGGGCCACCACTACTACGCCTGCTCCTACGCAGCCGGCTACGGCGACAACGCCGCAGTCGAGGCCCACGCCGGCCAGAAGTGGATCTACCTGCGCGAAGACGCGCTCCTGCCCGTCGTGCTCAGGTTCTTCGAGCAGCGGATCTTCGGGCCGATGCGCCTCGATAAGCTGGAGAAGCAGCTCCGCGCCAGCACCCGCGAACGCGCCCGCGACGGCAAGCTCACCGCCACCCGCCTGCGCCAGCAAGTCGCCGACGCCGACCGCCGCATCAAGGCACAGGTCGAGGCGCTCGAAGCCGGCGTCGAGGCCGAACTCGTCACCGCCCGCATCACCGAGCTGAAAGCCGACAAGGCCATCTACGAAGCCGGACTCGCCGAGATCCCCGCCGAGCAGGAGGACGCCGAAGCCGACCAGCTCTCACAACGCCTCGCGCGCATCCCCGACCTCGCCGAGCAGCTCCGTAACGCGCCCCGCGAGGTCCAGCGCCAGACCTTCGAGGCGTTCGACCTCAAGATCGCCTTCGACAAGGCAGAAGGCCGCATCGAGGTCTCCGCTACGGTCACGGAGGCGGTCGCGCAAGCCTTCGAGAACACGAAAGCCCTCCAGGCGGAGGGCTTCCAAGTCACCGTCAGCGATATAGCGGGGGCGGGATTCGAACCCGCGACCTTCGGGTTGTGAGAAGAATCTGACCCAACGGCGAAGCGGGCGGACTGCGTGGAGTCGGCGTTGACGTCGAGCTGGATCTCTCCTAGCGCCCAGCAGCAAGCACGCTGTCCAGCAACCCCGGGAAGCGCGCGTCGAGATCGTCGCGGCGAAGCTTGGTCAGGCGCATGCGGCCTTCGACGCGCTGATGCACGACGCCCGCCTCGCGCAGCACCCGGAAGTGGTGCGAAGCGGTCGACTTGCTGACCGTGAGACCGAAGGCCCCGCAGGAGCGCTCGCTGCCGGGGGTGTCGCCGAGCGTGCGGACGATCGACAGGCGCGCGGGATCGCTGAGCGCCTGCAGCACCGACTCGAGCCGGATGTCCTCGCGGCGCGGGGCCGGAAGTGTCGCGAACTCGAGCGTGGCGGTCATCGCATCAGCGATCGTAGGGCATCGAACCATTGTTTGCAAACTGTCGAACAGTTCTATACGATGCCCATCGAACAGTCCGATCTATCGCGAAGGGATACCGTGAAGACTTCCACCGTCCAGACCCGCATGACCCGCCCGGAGCGTTGGATCCTCGCGATCACCGGCGCAGCGTTCTTCATGGTCGTGCTCGACAACCTGATCGTCGCGGCCACGCTCCCCTCGATCCAAGCCTCACTCGGTGGATCGCTGACGACGCTCGAGTGGGTGCTCGACGCCTACATCCTCGCGTTCGCCGTCCTGATGCTCTCCGCCGTCGCGCTCGGCGAGCGCTACGGGCGCCGTCGCATGTTCGTCGCCGGCGTCGTCCTCTTCACCGCCTCCTCGGCCGCCGGCGCGCTCGCCCCCAACATCGGCGTGCTGATCGCCGCTCGTGCGCTGGAGGGGATCGGCGGCGCGATCATCGCCCCGCTCACCCTCACCCTCCTCAGCGCCGGCTTCGCGCCCGAGCGGCGCACGAAGGCACTCGGCCTGTGGTCGTCGATCGCCGGCGTCGGCGTCGCCGCCGGACCGATCGCCGGCGGCGTGCTGACCGACGCGCTCTCGTGGCACTGGATCTTCTGGGTCAATGTTCCCGTCGGCATCGTCGTCGCCGCACTCGCCCCGCGCATGCTCGCCGAGAGCCGCGGTCGCCGCGAGGCGCTCGACCTTGGCGGCCTGCTGCTCGTCAGCGCCGGCTTGCTTGCGCTCGTCTCCGCGACCGTGCGCGCGAACGACGTCGGCTGGACCTCCGCCGCCACGCTCGTGAGCTACCTCGTCGCCGTGGTCCTGCTCGCTGCCTTCCTCGCGTGGGAGGCGCGCAGCGAGCACGCGATGCTCCCGCTGCGGTTGTTCGCGGCGCGACGCTTCACGATCGCCAGCGGGGCAAACCTGCTGCTCGCGTTCGCGATGTTCTCCGGCTTCGTGATGGTCGTGCAGTTCTTCTCGACGGTGCGCGGCGAGCGGCCCGTGACGGTCGGCCTCCACGCGCTCTTCTGGACGGCGATGCCGATGCTCGTCTCGCCCTTCGCGGCCGCCCTCGGACGCCGCCGCGGCGCACTCCCGGTCGCCGCCGGTGGGATGCTGCTGACGGCCGGCGGCCTGCTGAGCCTGGCGCTCGTCGGTGACCCGAGCGCGACGGTGCTGACGCTCGCGCCCGGCCTCGTCGCGACCGGCACCGGGATCGGACTCGTGCTGCCGAACCTCGTCGCGGCCGGTCTCGCTGCCGTGCCGGAGGCGGACATCGGCAAGGCCTCGGGCGTCCTCAACACCGCCCGCCAGATCGGCGCCGTCACCGGCGTCGCGGTCGGCATCGCCGTTTTCGAGGCGAGCGGCGGGGCAGGTGCACTCGCCGCGTCGCAGGGGATCAGCGCGAGCCTGCTCGTCTCCGCCGCCTCCGCGGCGACGGGCGCGGCTGCGCTCGCACTCGGCGCCGCACGCCGAGCGCCCCGCGAGCTGCCGGCGTTGGCGTCGGCCTAGCGGGAACGCGTCACGTCGAAGGCCGAACCTCTGATGACGCCCTGGGCTCCAGGTGACCACGGAGCACAGGCATTCACTGTTGGAGAGCGCCGCGGCGGGCGCTACGCTCCCGCCATGGCCAAGCAGCCCGTCACGATCGACTTCGATCCCGACCTGCTCGAAGAGCTGCGCGCGGAGGAGCCCGGCAAGGCGGATCGCGAGCTGCTGGAGGATCTCGCGCACCGCAAGCTCGGGATGAGCGCCGTGCGACGCATCCGGGGCCGCTTCAATCTCCCCGAGGACGAGGCCATCGCCTTGGGCGTCAGAGCCGTTCATGACGCCCGGCGCGAGGCGTGACACGGCTCGTCATCGACGCCAGCGCACTGCTGTCGGGCATCGTCGGCACCGACCCGAGCCCACCCGCGCGGCTGGTCGACGCGCTCTTCGACGGGCACTTTGAATCGGTCGTCTGCCCCGCCGCCGCGAGCTGACTTCCCAGCTCCAACGCCTCCAAGGCCTCTACGTCATGGGCGACCTGAGCAAGCCGCAGTACGTCATGCGCCGCCAGGCGCTGGAAGACGAACTCGAACGAGTCGGACCACCCACGGACCCCCAGCTTGAGCAAGCACTCGCGCTGCTCGCCGACTTCGGCCGCTTCTGGGAGATCGAGCCATCGCCCGCCGAGCGCCGCAAGCTGCTCGCCTCGCTGTTCGAGCGCATCTGGGAGCAGGGCGGCGCAATCGTCGCCGTCAAGCCCCGCGCGCCATTCGCTCAGTACTTCACGGCCGCTGAGCCCCAGCGGCGGCACCACCCCCGGGGTGGTGCCGAAGGCGGGAGCGACGGGACTCGAACCCGCGACCTCCGGCGTGACAGGCCGGCGCTCTAACCAACTGAGCTACGCCCCCAGACAGGGGCTGGAAGTATGGCATGGGTCGACGCGACGGGGCGGGTCGCCGCCGTCGCGCCGGTGGAAGCAGGTGGAGCGCGCTCTCAGACGCAGGACGTCAAGCCCAGCTCGCGCTTCAGATTCGCCTGCTTGTGTATGTCGGCTGTTGTTTCCTGGGTCTGTCTGCGGCCGGCCATCGCCGCCTGTATGCGCGCCAGCTGCTCGCGTTCGATCGAGATGATTTCTGCGAGTCTCGCCTTGTCTTCCGTGGGCGCCTTGAGCGACGCGAGCTCGTCGAGGCTTTTGGTGAAGCCCGGAAGCGCCTGCTTGACCGCGCCTCTGAAGTCGTTTCTGTGCTGTCTCTGCGCTGTCGCGATCAACGCTTGCCGTCTCTTGCAGATCGTGTTCGCCTGCTTCGCGAAGTCAGCTCTGCTGAGTGGCTTGCTCGATCCCCCACAGCTCGCGAGCGCGAGCGCAAGCGCGGCAACCACCGCGCTGAGCATCTTGCGGTCCATCTTTCCCCCTCCTACAGCTGTATCCGGTGCAGTTCGACATTAACGTCAGGCTGAGCGCACGTGCGGCACCCTGTCGCCAGCTGGCTGCACGGCCAGTACGCTGCCTTCATGAGCATTGCCACACCCGAACCACTGTCGAGCAACCCATTTCGCCGCATCCTCGGGGACCTCTACGCAGAGCGTGTCGCAACCGTCCCGTACCCGCCCGGACCGACGGACTTCAGCTTGGAGCGCACGTACCGCTTCGTGCGCGACCCACTGCCGATCCTGCTGCACGCCTACCACGAGTACGGCCCGGTCTTCAGCCTGCGCGTGTTCCACGGGCGTGTCGTGATGATGCTCGGTCCCGAGGCGAACCACTACATGACCGTCTCGCACGCGAGCAACTTCCGCTGGCGCGAGGGCAGCCTGGGCGACCTGGTCCCGCTGCTCGGCGACGGGCTGCTGACGATCGACGGCGACTACCACCGCCGCGCACGACGGATCATGCTGCCGGCCTTCCATCGCGAGCGGATCGCCGCAACCGCCGGCACGATGGTCGAGGAGGCGCAGCGCGCGCTCGAGCCGTGGCGCCCGGGCGCGATCGTCGACGTCTACCACTGGGCACGCCGGCTGACGATGCGCGTCGCGATGCGCGCGCTGTTCGGACTCGACCCTGACGAGGAGGGTCGTGGCACGCAGGCGGCAATCGACTTCGAGCGTGCGCTGAGCTTTTACGGCACCGACTTCGCCATGCGCGTGATCCGCGGCCCGCACACGCCCTGGAACCGCATGCAGGCTTCACGCAAGGCGCTCGACACGATCATCTACGAGGAGATCGAACGGCGCCGGCGCGGGGTGGGCGGGCCGATCTCCGAGCGGATCGACGTCCTCTCGATGCTGCTGGAGGCGCGTGACGACGAGGACGGCTCACAGCTCAGCGCCCGCGAGGTACGCGACCAGGTGATGACGCTCCTGTTCGCCGGTCACGACACCTCGACCTCGACGATCTCCTTCCTGCTGTACGAGCTCGCCCGCCACCCGGCGGCGCTCGCGAAGCTGTTGGAGGAGCAGGACCGCGTGCTCGCCGGGCGCGTCCCGACGGCGGCCGAGCTGACGAGCGATCTGCCGGAGCTGGAGATGGTGCTCGACGAGACGCTGCGGCTCTACCCGGCTGCATGGGTCGGCCCACGCCGTTCCGTCGAGTCCTTCGAGTTCGGCGGCCACGAGGTGCCTGGCGGGGCATACGTGAACTACTCCTCGTGGGCGAGCCACCGGCTGCCGGAGATCTTCCCCGAGCCGGAGGCGTTCGTGCCCGAGCGCTTCGTGCCGGAGGCGAAGGCCGCGCTGCCGAAAGGCGCCTACATCCCGTTCGGCGGCGGCTCGCGCACGTGCATCGGGATGCGCTTCGGCCAGCTGGAGGTCAAGACGGTCGTGACGCTGCTGCTGCAGCGCTTCCGCCTCGAGCTGTTCCCAGGCCGCACGATGACGGTCCGCCAGATGCCGACGCTCAGCCCGCGCGAGCCGCTCGAGATGATCGTGCGCGAGCGCGGCGTCCCCAGCGGCTTGACCGCCTGAGCGCTCGCACGCCGAGCTGCGATACTCGCGCCATGGCCACGAGTCGCGTACGACCGTCGGACGCGGGGGAGCGCAAGGCGTCGTTCACGACGCTCTCCGGCGAGCCCGTGAAGCCGCTCTACACCGAGGCCGACCTGCCCGCCGACGATGCAGCGTCGATCGGGCTGCCGGGCGAGCCGCCGTTCACGCGCGGCGTCTATCCGTCGATGTACCGCGGGCGGCTGTGGACGATGCGACAGTTCGCCGGCTTCGGCACCGCCGAGGAGACGAACGAGCGCTTCCACTACCTGCTCGACCACGGGCAGACCGGGCTGAGCACCGCCTTCGACATGCCGTCGTTGATGGGCCACGACTCCGACCACGTGCGCTCGCTCGGCGAGGTCGGGCGTGAGGGCGTCGCGATCGACACGCTCGACGACATGGAGACGCTGTTCGGCGGGATCCCGCTCGGCGACGTCTCCGTCTCGATGACGATCAACGCGCCGGCGGCGATCATGCTCGCCTTCTACGTCGTCGCGGCCGAGCGCCAGGGCGTGGGTCCGGAGCAGCTCGCCGGCACGATCCAGACGGACATCCTCAAGGAGTACATCGCGCAGAAGGAGTGGTGCTTCCCGATCGACCCGGCGATGCGACTCGTCGGCGACATGATCGAGTGGTGCGCGGGCGCAATGCCGCGCTGGCACCCCGTCTCGATCAGCGGGTACCACATCCGCGAGGCCGGCTCGACTGCGGCGCAGGAGCTTGCGTTCACCTTGAAGGACGGGCTGACGTACGTCGAGCAGGCGGTCGAGCGCGGGCTCGATGTCGACGACTTCGCGCCGCGGCTGAGCTTCTTCTTCAACGCGCAGATCGACTTCTTCGAGGAGATCGCGAAGTACCGCGCGGCCCGTCGCATCTGGGCGCGTGAGCTGAAGGAGACGTTCGGCGCGAAGGATCCGCGCTCGTGGCTCATGCGCTTCCACACGCAGACGGCAGGCGTCTCGCTGACCGCGCAGCAACCGCTCAACAACATCGTCCGCACGGCGATCGAGGCTTTGGCGGGGGTGCTTGGCGGCACGCAGTCACTGCACACGAACAGCTACGACGAGGCGCTCGCGCTGCCGACCGAGGACGCGGTCCGGATCGCGCTGCGCACCCAGCAGATCATCGCCCACGAGACCGGCGTCGCAAACACGATCGACCCACTCGGCGGCAGCTACTTCGTCGAGGCGCTCACCGACGAGATGGAAGCGAAGGCGTACGAGTACTTCGCGAAGATCGACGAGCTGGGCGGGATGGTCGAGGCGGTCAAGCGCAACTACCCGCAGCGCGAGATCGCCGACGCTGCATTCCGCCTGCAGTGCGAGATCGACGCGGGCGAGCGGCTCGTCGTCGGCGTCAACTCGTTTACCGAGGGCGACGACGCGCAGACACCGCTGCTGCGGATCGACCCGGCGCTCGAGCGCAAGCAGATCGACCGCCTCCAGGGTGTGCGCGCGCGGCGCGACAGTGGCGCGGTCGAGCAAGCGCTCGCGACAATCCGCGAGTGCGCCGCGCGCCCGGAGGCGAACCTGATGCCCGCGCTGCTCGACGCAGCCCGCGCGCACACGAGCGAGGGCGAGATCGTCGAAGCGCTCCAGCAGGTCTTCGGCAAGTACACCGAGTCGCCGGTCTTCTGAGCGGGCCTCAGCGGTAGCGGTCGGGAAGCGCGAGCCCCGGGCGTTCGTCGTCCCAGGCCATCGAGCTGATCTTCCATCCGCTCGGCGTGCGGATGAACTGCGTCGAGATGACCCCGCGTCCCGCAAACGACTCGCCCTTCGCCGTGCCTCGCTTCTCGTAGGGGCTGAGGCGATGCGCAACGTTCCCGAAGATCTCCGTGATCTCGGCGGTCTCCCCTTCGTAGAAGGACGTCAACTCGCCCGCGTCGACCGTTTGCTGCCGCGGTCGGATGAACTCTTCGACCGAGCAGCTCTCCGGCGTCGCGCCGCTGTTCTTGATCAGCCAGCCTCCGTCGATGAAGTGGTCGTGAATCCGTTCGTAGCGCGGGCGCTCGCCCTCCTCGAAGGAGACTGCGGCAAAGAACGCAGTGATGAGCGCAGCAATCTCCGCGCGGACATCCGTGATCGTCGTATCGGTGCTCATGGGCGGAGTTGATCACACTCCTGCACACGAACGTCGCTAGCCTCGCTGTCGTGCGGATCTTGGTCACCGGAGCGAGTGGCTTCCTCGGCGGGTTTGCCTGCCGCGAGCTGACCGCGCGCGGTCATGCCGTGACGGCGCTCGTGCGTCGAGCCGGCTCCGCACCGCCGAGCTGCGAGGAGGTCCGCGCCGACCTCGCCGGTGAGCCCGCGACACTCGTGGCTGCGCTCGCTGCGGCGCGACCCGACTGCGTGCTGCATCTCGCCGCCGAGATCGCTACCCAGCGCGACGCGGCGCGAATCGAGGCGGTGAACGTAGCCGGCACGGCGCGGCTGCTGGACGCGTGCGCCGCAGCCGGGTCGCCGAAGGTCGTCTTCGCTTCGACCGTCGTGACCGGCGACGCCCACGGCGCGCTGCTCGACGAGGAGACGGCCCTGCCGGTCGGGACTGCTTACGGCCGCTCCAAGCAGGAGGGCGAGCGGCTGCTGCGCGCGTCCGGACTGCCCGTCGTCGTCGTGCGTCCCTCCCACGTCTACGGGCCCGGCGGCTGGTTCGCGCACGAGCTCGTCCACCGCTTGCGCCAGCCGGGCCGCTTCGCCGTCGTCGGGCGCGGACAGAACTGGTGGGACGTCGTTCACGTTGCCGATGTGGCGCGGGCGTTGTGCGATGCGATCGAGTCGGCGCCCGCCGGGTCGACCTACCATGTGGTCGACGACGAGCCGATCCGCCTCGCCGACTTCGTCGCCACGATCACCGGCGCACTGGGGATCGGGCGTCCGCGCCACGTCCCGGTCTGGCTCGCACGCCTCGCCGCTGGCCGCGACCCGGTAGCTGCGGCAACCCGTTCGGCGCGCTCGAGCAACGCGCGCATCAAGCGCGAGCTCAACTGGACGCCGCAGTACGCGACAGCCGCCGAGGGCGTCCCGGCGGCAG
Source organism: uncultured Actinomycetes bacterium (assembly GCA_963715695.1). Taxonomy (GTDB): domain Bacteria; phylum Actinomycetota; class Thermoleophilia; order Solirubrobacterales; family Solirubrobacteraceae; genus Conexibacter. The sequence continues at coordinate 1,383,356 of OY970266.1, forward strand.
TCGCCGCGCTCTCTCGTGCCGGCTGACGACCGGCGGATGGGCGGTGCTGGTCTCGAACCAGCGACCTCTTGCTTGTAAGGCAAGCGCTCTACCAGCTGAGCTAACCGCCCGTCCCTGTGCGGATGGTACCGGGGCCGAGCGGGGCGGCAGTGCCGCCACCCATGCACCCGCGTGTTCGCGTTCGGCCAATCCGGGCGCGAATTCACTCAGATCCGAACCGCGGCGTTGGGTGTTAGATTGTTGCGTTAGTCGGCAGCTAGCCCAGTGGAGGTCGCGTCTTGAGCGTCCCCAATCTGCAGTCGAGGCGATCTTCATGGAGGCACGCCGTTGCGATTGAGCTGGCGGTAGTCCTTCCGATCGCGGTCGCGCCCGAGACTGCGAGGGCCTCGACGCACGTCCCAGCGGCCGTGCTCGCGTCGACGACCGCAGAACACGCCACATGGGCCGACGTGGCTGGTGGGCTCCTGTTCTGGCTGTTCGTCCTGCTTGTTCTGGGCGCCATCGTGCAGTTCGTACGCGCCGCACTGCGCTCACGCGATGGCCTGTCGACCTCGGATGCGGATCCGCCCTCGCCTCCGCTGCATCGATGCGAACTCCCGTCACCCAGGCAACCGGGCGACCGCCGGACGTGCGAGGCGTGTGGTCGTCGTTGGTATGCGCGTCAGGAGTTCAGGCTAGTTCCACGAACGTTCTCGACTGGCTCACCGCCCTGGGCATACCCGCTCGAGACCCGGTATGAGCAGGTTCCCGGAAAGCTTCAGTGGTTCCTTGACGTCCAGACGGACTAGCGAAACGCGCGGGACCTGGCGCGCTGAGCGTTGTCCGCCGTACCCGGATTTCCCGTGCTGGCGGGGAATCCGGCCGTTCGCCGGGATGCCAGGGAACGCCGGGCAATGGGCTGGTGTGCACGCTGTGCACAGGCGGGTCCCGCCGAGACGCGCGCGCAGCGCCCCGGGCATGATCGCCGCTGGCCCCGTCAGCCGACCAGCCCTGCGCCGGGGCTTGAGCCGACGACGGACAAGTGTCAGTCCAGTCGATCCCCGTTGCGTGTCCGAAGGCCCCACATCTCCTCGCCGCTTCTAGCCTCGAAGCACACGGCACCCGCCCGTATGAGGAGCTGACGGAGCTCGTCATCGCCAAACCCCCGGATGTGCTTCTTGATGACGTCGAAGCTTCGTCGCTTCCATCGATCGAGGAGCAGCAGCTCTCGAATTGCCCCCTCGGCCATGAACTCTGTCCGCATCTCCTCGCGGAGCCGTCTCTCCTGCAAGCGAAAGGACCCCACCGCCGCGATGATCGACACGACAACGGAGACGCCGCCAGCTATCAGGGCCGCCGCAACCTCACTACTCATGGCGTCGAGCTGTAGAGGGAAAACTCCGCGATCATTCCGCCCCATCGTCGCACGTCGTCCGCTGTAGGCGCGTCACATCTGCCAACGCGGGCCCTCACGCTGCGCAGAGCGCTGGCGTGACCAGCGCCGAGCGGTTGCATACAGATCGCGTGGCAGCATCGGCGATTCGCAACCGTGTCGTTCACCGCTACGGACACCCGTCCGCGACCCCATCCCGCAAACGCCGCAAACCGCCTTCACCGGGCTGGGGTAGCCGCCGCGAATCCGTGGGGTCCGACCAAGAAATCAGCGCTCGCTACGCCCCGTCACCACAGGGCGCAACGAGTTTCGCCAAAGCCTCCTAGTAGTCGACCCACCAGTCGACTGATACCGAGACAAGACGGGGCCGCCCCCGTGAAAGGAGGCGGCCCCGCCGAAAAGATTCGTTAGATCGAGAGCATCGAGCTCGACGAAGCGACGTCGGCGCGCTCTCGGCCTACTTCATGGCTTGTGCGGCGAGCCAGCAGCGCGGCGCTCGTCTGAGAGAACCGTCAGCCTGGGCGGTGAGCCCGGTGATTGGTTCTCGAGCGGCTCGCGCTCCGGAGTCACGGCGCTAGGGACCGCACTCGGAGATTGGAATCGCACCTGCACGTCCAGCCGAAGACGCCTTCCGTCCTTGCATCGGAACTCGGCGATCGGCTGGCGCGCTGTCGCACACACCACGGCCGTGCAGAGCACGGGCCGCAGCCAATACAGAGCGGTCGCTCCTCCAGTTCCGATTGCCGACGCTGTAGCGGTGTCCATACCCGCGTCCTTTCCTAAGCCGGATCGGGGTGGTGCCGTAGCACGTAACCGGGTTCGCGTGTCGGTCAGCTTGGCATTTCTCGTTCGCTCCTCTCATCGCCATCAGGGGATCAAGCATTGTGGCCTGCGCCTCGGACGGAACGCTCGCGTTCGCTCGCGCTCGACGTCGGCGGCCATGCGGCCGTCCCGGGCCCGAGCGTGCCCAGCTCGTCGCTCGCGTCCGCTCGCGCTCGACCGAGCATCCCAAGCCCGTCGTGACCAGCGTCACGCCTCGTCCTCCTTCTCACCAGCGCGAACGAACGTTTGCGCTGGTGCAAGTGTGTGAGGCCGTTCCGGCGCAAGCGGAGCAGGGTGCGGCCTACAACGGTACGGGCGTGCCCAGTTGTGGACACGGCCGCCCTGCGGTGTCAGCCTCGACGCTCTCCTTTAGGAGGCGTCGAGGCTGACGATCGGATAGCTCGGACACGGCCATGCACAAAACGGCGGGAAGACCAGCGCGACCGCTCCAAGAAACGCAGAAGTCCCGCGGTTACGGGGCTTTCTGTGAGTACTCCCAGCGACCCAAAATGCGAACCAGGCCACACTGCTGCCGCTTACTTCGATCGCGCTGCCTCCCGGGCGCGCGCGTGCAGCGGGCGGGTTTCTGTACGTAGCAGGCTGACCCGCAGTCAGATGTCGCGGCTGACGATTCAGCGCACGCGCGCTGACGCGTGCTTCCCGGCGACCGTCCAGGTGAGCTTCGCGCCGTGGAAGCGCAGCGATCCGCGATCGATCCTGGTCGCGCCGAGGAGCTGGTGCGAGCTGCGTGCGTGGAGTGCCTTGAGGTCGATGTCGTGCCCGGCGCGAGCGGGCACAAAGCTGCCGTCGCCGCGGTTGGGGAGCGCCACGACGGCGGATGCGCCCTCGGTGAGGACGTCGAGCTTGTCGTCGCCGGTGACGTCGGCGAGCGCGATCGACCCGGCTCCGACGGCATCGCGTGCCCCGTTCGGTGCTTTGAACGTCCCGTCGCCGTGTCCCTCGAAGACCAGTGCACGCCGCCCTGAGCCGACCTGGATGGCCGTGACGATGTCGGAATTCCCGTCGCCGTCAACGTCGCCGAGCGCGAGCGCTGACAGCAGACCGGCACGGATGAGGACCGGTCGCGCAAAGCGTCCGCCGCCGCGGCCGAGCATCACCTCGACGCCGCCGCCGTCGCCGTTCTCGATCCCGACGACATCAGAGATGCCGTCGTGGTTCAGGTCCGCGACCACGATGTCGGACAGATCGTCGTCGTGCCCGCCGAACTCGACCGGTGCGGCCAGCGTCCCATCGCCGTTGCCGCAGAACACCACCGCTCGTCCACGGGGCGCGTCGACCACCGCCGGTACCCCGTCGCCCGCGGCATTCACGATCCGCGGCGCGTCGAGCACATCACGGCTATCTGGCGGCGTGCCGACCGCTGGCGCGAACGCGAACCCGCCACGCCCCCGGAACACCCAGACACGAGAGGCGGGCTCGTCGCTCGCGTCGCGGGCGAAGTTCACTGCCACGACGACGTCCGCATGCCCGTCACGATCGAGGTCGCCGACCGCCACGCCCGCGGTCTCCCCATCGGGGACGCTCAACCTCCGGCGCGGACCAAACGTCCCGTCCACCTGGCCCGGCGCGATCGCGACACCGTGCTTCAGCAACGTGACGCGGTCAGCGACGCCATCGCCGTCGACGTCCCCCGCCGTCGGCGCGTCGTCGTCAGGCGGAGGCGCGGCGAACTCGCCGCTGCTCCCGAACGCCGGAATCGTGTCGCGCTCCAGCCACGCGAGCGTCCCGTGCGTGCTTACCACGATCGCGTCGGGATCGGGGTCGTGAGGCTCGACGGCGAGCTGCTCGCGGTTCGTGCGCCCCGTGCGCAGATCCGTCGCGACGAGCGAGCGGGTCTCCTCGCCGTGCTCCGGGAACCTGTAATCGATCCGCGCGACCCAGCTGCCCGCGAGCGAACGCCGCCGGAAGACGCCGGCCAGCGGACGCACACGACGAGACCGGCGCAGGCATCCGTACGTGCGTTGCTTCACTTCGTACACGCGCACCAGCCGCGAAGACAGCAACGTGTCGCCGCGATGCGCCGAACAGCGCGGCACACGCGGCCCCGCTACGGACGCTGCACCCACCGCCGACGCAGTCGTGATCGACCCGACGAGCGTGAACGCAACGACGAGCACGCGTACGAGCAATGCCGGCAGGCGGCGACTGGCGAGAGTCCTCTTCGGCAAGCGAGCTGGCTTCCTGGCACCCCGCGACCGGGCACCTTCGGAGATCGGGTCGTGACGTTAACGCGAACGCGCGCGCCAGGTTGCGTCGGCGACGAGGGCCGGGTGGATCTCGTGACGTGATCCACCCGGCCCTCGCGCTGCCCGTGGGTTCGACCACCGTTCCGGTCAGTACCCCCAGGGGGAATCGAACCCCCGCTACCAGCGTGAAAGGCTGGCGTGCTAACCGCTACACCATGGGGGCAGGGGGATGGATCTTGGGCGTCCTCGGTACACGGTGTGACACGAACATGAGACGATGCAGCTGCGCGTCTAGCTCATCGGGTAGAGCACCGGACTTTTAATCCGGCGGGCTGGGTTCGAGTCCCAGGACGCGCATTCGGCGCGTCCTGGGCCGCTTCGCGTCGGCTAGGAAGCCTTCGCGAGCTTGACGCCGTTGGCGCCCTCTGGAGCCAGGATGCCCTTGCGCTTGAGCTGCGAGATCGTCGTGTGCACGGTCGGCTTGGCGATCTTCGTCGCCTCCGCGACCTCCGCTGCCGAGACGCCCGGACGTTCGCGCACGACCTCGAGGATCGCTTCGCGGTTCGCGCCACGCGGAGCACGGCGGCTCTTGCCACCGGCGTACGGCGCGCGCTCAGCCGGAGCCGCAGCGGCACGCGGCGTCCGTGGCGCGCGAGCGACACTGGCAGCGACCGGGCTGCGCCCGTGGCCGTTCGTCAGCGCAGCAAGCACCGCCTCGAGCCGGTCCTTCTCTTCGAGCAGCGGGCGCAGCTCGCGCAGCCGTTGCTCGATGTCACGTTGAATTTGCCCGACGAGGTCTGCCATGAACATTGCTCCTGAGTGAGCTTGGGGGAGACTCAAAGGCTAGCAACGTTTGGCGCTGCGTTGAACCCCTGCTTATTGCGTTGTCAAGAAACGTGGCGCCCATCTGTTATGAAGCGCTTATTGGTAAAGAAACTCTTACAAACCGACGCAATCGTGCTCAAGCCTCTGCGCAAGCGGCGCCGGCAGGCCGATGTGGAATCCCTGCGCATAGTCGACTCCCAGACGCCGGAGCAGCTCAACTGTCTCGTCATCCCCGACATACTCTGCAATCGTCCGTTTCCCCAGCCCACGGGCGATGTCGACTGCAGCGCGAATCAGCAGCTGATCCGTCTGGTTCGTGGTGCACGAGCGCACGAACTCGCCGTCGATCTTCAGCAGATCGAACGGCAGATGCTTCAGGTAGTAGAACGAGCCGAAGCCGGCGCCGAAGTCGTCAAGCGCGAAACGACACCCCAGCTCAGCCAAGCGCGCAGCAAACTGCTGAGCACGCGGGATGTTTGCAACAGCTGCCGTCTCTGTCACCTCGAGCACAAGATTGACGGGATCGATCTCGCTCTCGCGCAGCTCATCCTCGATGACCGTCAAGAGATCGGGATCACCCGTCGAACTGCCAGAGATGTTGACCTCGAAGACGAGGTCGCGACCGGCGCGGCGCTGCTCGCCCATGTAGCGAATCGCATGCGAGACGACCCAACGATCGAGCTCCTGCATCAGGTCGAAACGCTCGGCCACGCCGAGGAACGCAGCTGGCGGGATCACGTCGCCCTGCTGGTCGAGCATCCGCAGCAGCAGCTCGTGCTGGCGCACCACGCCACTCGAGAGCTCGACGATCGGCTGCGCGTAGAGCGTGAAGCGATCCTCCTCGAGCGCCTCGCGAATCCGTTCGGCCCACGTGATGCGCGCCTTCATGCGCGACGTGCCGCGCTCGTGTGAATAGATGCCGAAGCGGTCGCGGCCAGCCTCCTTCGCGTCGTACATCGCGAGATCGGCGTTGACGAGCACCTCTTCGGCCGTCACCCGCTCGGTCTGCCCGAACAACGCGACGCCGATGCTCGCCGTGATCGGCCGGCGACGCCCGGCCGCCGTCAGCACCGATTGCGCGCGCACCGCAGCGAGGATCGCCTCGGCGACATGCGACGCCTCGTCCGCCCCGCCGCGCGGCAGCAGCACCGCGAATTCGTCGCCGCCGAGTCGCGCGAGCACGTCGCTGTCGCGCAAGCGCGCGCGCAACGTCTGCGCGACCTTGACGATCAACTCGTCACCGATGTTGTGTCCGAGCGTGTCGTTGATGTGCTTGAAGCGATCGATGTCCAGCACGAGCGCCGCCCCTTCGGGGCCGTACCGCTCCACGCGTGCGATGTGCTTGTCGAGCTCACGCTCGAACGAGCGACGATTCAACAGTCCGGTGAGCGGATCGTGGTCTGCCATGTGCTGCAGCTGCGCCTCATAGCGAACGCGCTCGCTGACGTCCTGGATCTGGCCGAGGAAGTGCTGGGGACTGCCGTCGACAGCGCGTACGAGCGTTGCATGGACGGCAACCCACACGACCTGGCCGACGACGTCGACGTAGCGCTTCTCCATCCAGTAGGCGCTCTGCTCACCGGACAGCAGGCTGTGCATCATCTCCGCGTCGCGACCGACGTCGGCGGGGTGGCTGAGGTCCGCGAAGGCCATCTCCGCCAGCTCCTCGCGCGTGTAGCCGGTGATCGCGCAGAGCGCGTCGTTGACCTGGATGAAGCGGCCGTCGAGGTCGGACAGCGCCATCCCGATCGGCGCCGCTTCGAATGCTGCACGGTCGCGCCCGCTCATCTGCTCAGCGAGCGCCGCAAGCGCGCGCCGCTCGCGGCGCACCGCGTTCAGCACGAGCAGGCCCACGACAAGGGCCGCAATGATCACTCCCAGCATCACACCCGACCTATCGGCAGCGGCGCGATGGCGCTGTAGGACCCGCCGTCCCCCCGGGCCCGGAAATCAGTGCTTGAAGTGGCGCCGGCTCGTGAAGACCATCGCGATGCCCGCTGCGTCGGCGGCGGCGATCACCTCGGGGTCGCGCACGGATCCGCCGGGCTGGACGATCGCTGTCACGCCCGCGTCGATCGCGAGCTGCGGGCCGTCGGCGAAGGGGAAGTAGGCATCGGACGCGAGCACCGCGCCCGCAAGCGAGCCGTCGCGCGCCTTCTCGACCGAGATCCGGACCGCGTCGACGCGGCTCATCTGCCCGGCGCCGACGCCGACCGAGGCGCCGTCCTTCACGAGCACGATCGCGTTCGAGCGCACGTGCTTGCAGACGCGCCAGGCGAACAGCAGGTCGCCCCACTCGCGATCGCTCGGCTGGCGCTGCGTCGCGACCGTCATCTCGGCGCGTTCCTGCGTGTCGAGGTCGCGGTCCTGCACGAGCAGCCCGCCGGCTACCTGCTTGATGTCCGGCTCGGCGAGATGCAGCGGCTGCTGCTCGTCGTCTTGAAGGATCCGCAGGTTCGGCTTCGTCGCGAGCGTCGCGAGCGCGGCTTCGTCGTAGCCGGGCGCGAACAGCACCTCGACGAACTGCTGCACGAGCGCCTGCGCGAGCGGTCCGTCGACCGGGCGGTTGATGCAGATGACGCCGCCGAACGCCGACATCGGGTCGCACGCGATACGCGCGCTCGTACGCCTCCAGCGGCGTGTCGCCCTGCGCGACGCCGCACGGGTTGTTGTGCTTGACGATCACGCACGGCGGGACCGCCGAACTCGCGCGTGAGCAGGCGCGCCGCGTTGAGGTCGAGCAGGTTGTTGAACGACAGCGGCTTGCCGCCGAGCTGGCGGACGTTCGAGAGCAGGTGCGTCGGCGAGCCGACCTGCGCGTAGTAGGCGGCGCGCTGGTGCGGGTTCTCGCCGTAGGAGAGGTCGGTGACCTTCTCGTACGCGCGCACGCGCAGCGACGGGAAGTCGTCGCGCTTCTCCGCGAACCAGCGCTGGATCGCCGTGTCGTAGCGCGCGGTGTACGCGAACGCCTCGGCGGCGAGGCTCTCGCGCGTCGCCATCGACAGCGCGCCCGTCGGCGTCGCGCAGTTCGGCGAGCACCGCGTCGTAGCTCGCCGGCGAGACGACCGGGGCGGCGAAGGCGAAGTTCTTCGCGGCGGCGCGGATCATCGTCGGCCCGCCGATGTCGATGTTCTCGATCACCTCGGAGTCGGCGACGCCGCGGCGCGCGACGGTCTGCTCGAACGGGTAGAGGTTCACGCACACGAGGTCGACCATCTCGACCTCCGCGTCCTCGGCGGCAGCGAGGTGACCGGGGTTGTCGCGGACCGCGAGCAGGCCCGCGTAGAGCTTCGGGTGCAGCGTCTTGACGCGCCCGTCCATGATCTCCGGAAAGCCGGTGAAGTCGGTGATCGAGCGGTGCGGGATGCCGGCGTCGGCGAGCGCGCCTGCCGTGCCGCCGGTCGAGACGAGCTCGACGCCCAGCTCGGCAGCCCGCGCGCGAATTCGACGATCCCGGTCTTGTCGGAGACGGACAGCAGCGCCCGGCGGATCTCGACCTGGGCGGGTGCCGTCGGCGCAGTGCGCGCGATCTCGGTTCCCTCCGGCATGTGCAGGCGAGGATAAGCGAAGACGCCGACGCGCGCGGAGTCGCGCCGAGCGCCGCCTGATTCAGGGGTCGACCAGCGCGCGCCGCGGGTTCGCCGGGTCGATCCGCACCGCTCCGCGCGCAAGCAGCCGGATCGCCTCCGGCAGCAATGCGTGCTCGAGCGGATGCAGCTGGGCGAGCACCTCTTCGGGCGTGCGTGCGTGCGGCAGCTCGACCGCGCGCTGCAGCACGATCGGGCCGGTGTCGACGCCCTCGTCGACGAAGTGGACGGTCACGCCGAAGACGCGCACGCCATGGTCGAGCGCCTGCTCGACCGCATGCAGGCCGGGAAAGGCGGGCAGCAGCGCCGGGTGCACGTTCACGACCGCGTGCGGGAAAGCGCGCAAGGAAGCCGGGCGTCAGCAGCTGCATGTAGCCGGCGAGCACGACGAGCCGTGCGCCGCGCGCGTCGATCCAATCGGCGAGCGCTTGGTCGCGCGCTGCACGGTCGGCGTGCTCGGCGAGCGGGAAGGCGGCGGTCGGGATCGCCAGCGCGGCAGCACGCGCGAGCGCCGGCGCGTCGGCGACGTTCGAGCCGACGCCGACGACCTCGATCCCGTCCTTGCCGTGGACCGTGTCGAGGATCGCCTGGAGGTTCGAGCCGGCGCCCGAGGCGAGCACCGCGATGGGGTAGGCTCACGCGGCTGCCAGCTTCGGGAAGCGCCCGCCGGTGGAGCGCAGCGTGCCGTCGGCGAGCAGCGCGTCGACGCGCTCGAGCACCTCGTCGCTGCGCAGGTGCGCATAGGTGCCGTAGGGCGGCAGGCCGTCGTAGCTGTACTTCTCGATCACCTTCGAGCGCCCGCCGCGGAGGATCTCGACCGCGCGCGTGCGACCGACCGCCGGGTCGGCCGCTTCGACGACGGCATGATCGCGTCGTCGAACTCGCCGTCTGGAGCCCCACCCGCGCTCGCCGCTACGCCGCCGGCCGCACGGCGCGCCGCCGGCCGCCCGACCCGCGCGTGCGGACCGCTCCCGCGCCGCCGGCGCAGGAGGCGCCGCCGGAACGATCGACGGATCGCAGACGTCGCAGCATGGAACGCCCGGTTCGGTGAACGGCGCAGTCGGGTCGCCGAAGTGGCGCAGCAGCGCTGCGCGGCGGCAGCGGCGCTGCTCGACGAACGCCCAGATCGAGCGGTAGTGGCGCCAGCGCACGCGCTGCGCCTCGCCGGCCGACTCGCGGCAGGCGGCGAGCGCCGCGCGGTCCCACGTGCCGGTCATCCGCCCGACCGCGCGATCGGGCGGCGAGGGCGCCGGCTGCACCATCCCCGCACGCGCGAGGTGGCCGACGATCGCACGCGCCTGGTCGTCGTTCGCGTTCCCGCCGGCGCGCGCGGCGAGGTCGCGCAGCTCCGACGTCGTAGCGCCCGCTCTCGCCCGCGTCGCGGTGGATCGCACGCGCGACCTCGGCGAAGGCTGCGTCCTCGACCTCCGCTGCGCTGGATGAAGAAGACGTGCAGGCCCTTGTCGCGCGCCTCGGCGAACAGCAGGCAGCGCGCCGGCTGGCCGTCGCGCCCGGCACGCCCGGCCTCCTGGTAGTAGGCCTCGACCGACTGCGGGACGGTCTCGTGGCAGACGGTCCGCACGTCGGCCTTGTCGACGCCCATCCCGAACGCGTTCGTCGCGACGACGACGCGCGCGCCGCCGTCCATGAAGCGACGCTGCACGGCGGCGCGGCGCTCGCGCTCGAGTGCCGGCGTGGTAGACGAGCACGTCCTCGCCGAGCGACGCGCTCGAGCGTCTTCGCGAGCTGCTCGCAGCCGTTGCGCGTGCCGCCGTAGACGATCGCCGGCAGCACGCCCGTCCTCGCCGAGCGCAGCGGCGATGCGGCGGTGCTTGTCGGCCGTCGTCTTGCACGGCACGACGGCGAACGAGAGGTTCGGGCGGTCGAAGCCGGTCGTCACCTTCACCGGTTGCTCGAGCCGCAGCCGCTGCGACGATGTCGCGTCGCGACCTGCGGCGTCGCGGTCGCCGTCAGCGCGACGATCGCGCGCGACCTTCAGGTAGCGCGCCGCGTCGGCGAGGCGGAAGTAGTCGGGGCGGAAGTCGTGGCCCCACTGCGAGACGCAGTGCGCCTCGTCGACGACGAACAGCCCGAGTCGCGCGCGCTGGACCTGCTCGACGAAGCCGGGCGAGGCGAAGCGCTCGGGCGCGACGTAGAGCAGCCGCAGCTCGCCGGCGGCGGCGCGCTCCATCACTACACGGTTCTCGGCAGCGGTCTGCTGCGCGTTCACGAGCGCGACGCGCTCGGGCGCGATCCGCCGCAGGCCGTCGACCTGGTCCTGCATCAGCGAGACGAGCGGCGAGACGACGATCGTCAGGTCCTCGCGCATCAGCGCCGGCAGCTGGTAGCAGAGCGACTTGCCGGAGCCGGTCGGCATCACGACGAGCGTGTCGCGGTCGGCCAGCGCGGCGTCGACCGCCTCCGCCTGCCCGGGGCGGAAGTGCGTCGAAGCCGAAGTGCGTGTGGAGCGCCTCGCGCGGATCCATCAGTGGGGCCATCGCCCCGACGATATCGGCGCGGGCGGCGGGGTCCGGGCTGGCGAGCGACACGCGTGCGAGCCCTGTGCGCGAGCTGGAACTGCGCTACGCACGCACGAGCGGAAGCGGGCGCTCGAAGGCGTGCTTGTCCTGCCCGCCGGGCGTGCCCGGCAGCGGGTACTCGCCGCTGAAGCAGGCGTCGCAGTGCGTCTCGCGCGTCGAGCCGACGGCCTCGTAGACGCCCTCGAGCGAGAGGTAGTGGAGCGAGTCGGCGCCCAGCTCGGCGGCGATCTCCGCAGGCGTCGCGGTTGTGCGCGATCATCTCCTCGCGCGTCGACATGTCGATGCCGTAGTGGCAGGGGTGGCGGATCGGCGGCGCGGTGATCCGCAGGTGGACCTCGCTCGCGCCCGCGTCGCGCAGCATCTGCACGATCTGGCGGGTCGTGTTGCCGCGCACGATCGAGTCGTCGACGACGACGAGCCGCTTGCCGCTGACGATCTCCGGCATCGGGTTGAACTTCAGCCGCAGGCCGTGCTTGCGCAGCTCCTGGCCCGGCTGGATGAACGTGCGCGCGACATAGCGGTTCTTGACGAAGCCGTCGTCCTGCGGGATCCCGGTCGCGCGCGCGTAGCCACGCGCGGCCGGGGTGCCGGAGTCCGGCACGGCGATCACGAGGTCGGCGTCGACCGGCGCCTCGCGCGCGAGGATCTCGCCCATCCGCCCGCGCGCGCCCTGCAGCACGGTGCCGCCGATGCGCGAGTCGGGTCGCGCGAAGTAGATGTACTCGAAGACGCAGAAGGCGCGGCGGTCGGCCTTCGACCGCGATCCGCGTCGAGATGCCGCCGGCGTCGATCGTCACGACCTCGCCCGGGCTCGACCTCGCGCAGCAGCTTCGCGCCGATGATGTCGAGCGCGCACGACTCGCTCGCGACGCAGTAGCGGTCGCCGAGCATCCCGAGCGCGAGCGGGCGCAGCCCGTAGCGGGTCGCGGAAGGCGACGATCTTCTCGCGCGTCATCACGACGGTCGAGAAGGCGCCCTGCAGGCGCGGCAGCACGTCGGCGACCGCGTCCTCGATCTTCTCGGCTGGGTGCGTCGAGAGCAGCGCGGCGATGATCTCCGAGTCGGACGTCGAGCGGAAGGCGACTCCCTGCTCGCGCAGCTCGGCGTGCAGCTCGACCGCGTTCGTGAGGTTGCCGTTGTGCGCGAGCGCCACCTCGCGGCTGTCGGAGCGGTAGACCGGCTGGGCGTTCTCCCACGCGGAGGAGCCGGTGGTGGAGTAGCGCACGTGGCCGAGCGCCATGTCGCCCGGGCAGCGCGCGCAGCTTCTGCTCGTCGAACACCTGCGAGACGAGCCCGAGGTCGCGCAGCGTCATGATGTTGCCGCCGATGTCGGTCGTCGCGATGCCCGCCGACTCCTGGCCGCGGTGCTGCAGCGCGTACAGCGCAAAGTAGGCGAGACGCGCGACGTCGTGATCGGGGGCGTAGATCCCGAACACTCCGCACTCGTCCCGCGGTCCGTCGCGATCGGTGAGTTCGTCGGTCATCGAGGAGGCGAAGCGTCCTCCAGCATGGGGCATGGCGAATGCCGCGCCCGAGGGGAAGGAGAGTACCAGCGCAGGCGGGTGGCGCCGACTGGCGCGCTCACCCGATCCGTTCGGCGAGGCCGTTGTCGCGCGCGGCGCGCAGCTCATCGAGCGTCCAGCGCAGCACAGCGCCGCCGTCGAGCGCCAGCGAGAGGGCGTCGTCGGCCGCCCCGACCTCACCGACGAACGTCGTCGGGACCTCGCGCGCGAGCGCCGCGAGCACCGGGCGCGGGCCGGACAGCAGGAAGCCGCCGGGGCTCTCGCCGAACAGCCGCCGCAGCAGCGCCTCGCCGTCGCCGGCACCCGTGAAGTCGATCTGCGCGCCATGGTCGCCGGCGAGGCAGCACTCCGCGAGCGCGGTCGCGAAGCCGCCCTCGGCTACGTCGTGCGCGCTGCGGATCTCGCCGCTGCGGACCGAGTCGCGCACAGCCTCCAGCGTCGCGCGCAGCGCCACCGGGTCCAGCTCCGGCAGGCCGTCGGGCAGCGCGTCGCCGCGCAGCTTCGCCAGCTCGGAGCCGGGCAGCGACGGCTCGAACGGTCCGACGAAGGCGATCGCGTCGCCTGCCTGCGCGAAGCCGAGCCGACCGGCGCGTTCCGCGTCGGGCATCCGGCCGACCATCCCGACGACTGGCGTCGGGTAGATCGGCCCGTCCGGACCCTCGTTGTAGAGCGAGACGTTGCCGCCGACGACCGGCACGTCGAGCGCGCGGCAGGCATCCGCCAGCCCGCGTACCGACTCGGTCAGCTGCCACGCGATGTGCGGCTTCTCGGGGTTGCCGAAATTCAGGCAGTTCGTCAGGCCGAGCGGCTCGGCGCCGACGCAGGCGAGGTTCGCGGCGCACTCGAAGACGGCTTCGACCGTGCCGCGGTAGGGGTCGCACGCGACGCGGCGGCCGGAGCCGTCGATCGAGACGCCGATCGCGCCGCCGTCGGGCAGCAACAGGACAGCGGCATCGGCCTCGTCGGGGCGGCGCACGGTGCGCGACTGCACGAGGCAGTCGTACTGCTCGAAGATCGGCCGGCGCGAGGCGATGTTCGCGGAGCGCAGCAGCGCGAGCAGCATCTCCTGCGGATCGTCCGAGTCGAGCGTGCGCTTCGGCGCCGGGTAGATCGGCGCCTCCGGCTTCGCCGGCGCGAGGTCGTAGAGCGGGCAGTCGTCGACGAGCGCGGGCACCGGCATGTCGCCGACGACCTCGCCGCCGCTCAGCACGCGCAGGCGACCGTTGTCGGTGACCTCGCCGATCGCCGTCGCGGTCGTCTCCCACTTCTCGCAGACGGCAACCACCGCGGCGAGCTGCGAGGGCTCGACGACGCACAGCATCCGCTCCTGCGACTCGGAGACCATGATCTCGAACGGCTCCATCCCGGGCTCGCGCAGCGGCACGCGGTCGACGTGGATGTCGAGCCCGAGCTCGCCCTTCGACGCCATCTCCGAGGAGGACGACGTCAGTCCGGCGGCGCCGAGATCCTGCAGCGAAACCAGCAGGCCACGCTCCAGCAGCTCCAGCGAGCACTCCAGCAGCTTCTTCTCCGCGAACGGGTCGCCGATCTGCACGGTCGGGCGCTTGTCGGCATCGCCGTCGCCCAGCTCCGCGCTCGCGAGCACGGAGGCGCCGCCGATGCCGTCGCGGCCGGTCAGCGCGCCGAACAGCACGAGCACGTTGCCGGGGCCGTTCGCCGCTGCGCGGATCAGGCGGTCGTGCTCGGCGACCCCGAGCGCCATCGCGTTGATCAGGCAGTTCTGCTCGTAGGGACCCTCGAAGTACAGCTCGCCGCCGATCGTCGGCACGCCGATCGAGTTGCCGTAGTGGCCGATCCCCGCGACGGCGCGCTCGAGCAGGTAGCGCGAGCGCTCGGAGTCGAGCTCGCCGAAGCGCAGCGAGTCGAGCACGGCGATCGGCCGCGCGCCGACGGCGAAGACGTCGCGCAGGATCCCGCCGACGCCGGTCGCGGCGCCCTGGAACGGCTCGACGGCGCTCGGGTGGTTGTGCGACTCGACCTTGAAGGCGATCGCGAGGCCGCCGCCGACGTCGACCGCTCCAGCGTTCTCGCCCGGCCCCATCAGCAGGTACGGACCCTCGGTCGGCAGCTGGCCGAGCAGCTTCTTCGAATGCTTGTAGGCGCAGTGCTCGGACCACATCAGCGAGAACATCGCCAGCTCGACCTCGTTCGGCTCGCGGCCGAGCTTCTCGACGATCAGCGCGAACTCGGCGTCGGTCAGGCCGAGCGCGCGGTGGGGAGCGACAGCGGCGGCAGCCATGGCCTCAGGCGGCGACACGCGCAGCGAGGTGGTCGCGGATCGAGGCGAACAACGTGAGCCCGTCGACCGAGCCGGTCAGCGGGTCGACCGCGTGCTCGGGGTGCGGCATCAGGCCGAAGACGTTGCCCGCCTCGTTGCGCACGCCCGCGACATCGGCGAGCGAGCCGTTCGGGTTCTGGCCGGCTGCGTAGCGCAGCAGCACCTGGCCGTTCGCTTCTACCTGCTCGTGCAATGCAGGCGGCGCGTACCAGCAGCCGGTCGTGTGCTTGACCGGGATCGACAGCGTCGCACCCGGCTCGCACGCGTTCGTGAACGGCGTGTCGGTGTGCTCGACGACAAGATCGACCTGGCGGCAGACGAAGCGCAAGGCTGCGTTCGGCAGCAGCGCGCCGGGCAGCAGCCCCGCCTCGCACAGCACCTGAAAGCCGTTGCAGATCCCGAGCACGATCCCGCCGTCGTTCGCGAACGCGATCACCGACTCCATCATCGGCGCGAAGCGCGCGATCGCGCCGACGCGCAGGTAGTCGCCGTAGGAGAAGCCGCCGGGCACGACGATCGCGTCGACGCCCTGCAGGTCATGGTCGCCGTGCCACAGGAGCACCGCTTCGCCGACGCGCTCGCAGGCGAGCTGCGCGTCGACCTCGTCACAACTGCCGGGGAAGCGAAGAACCCCGAACTTCACGACGCTTCGAGGATCTCGTAGTCCTCGATCAGCGGGTTCACGAGCAGCTTCTCGCACATCTCCGGCAAGCGGGCCGGGTCGGCTACGTCGAGCTCGATCAGGCGGCCGACATGGACGTGGTCGACGCCGTCGAAGCCGAGTGCAGGCAGCGCCCGCTCGACCGCCTGACCCTGCGGGTCGAGGATCCCGGCCTTTGGCCGCACGAGCACGCGCATCCGCGTCATGGCGCGGTCCGCTCCAGCCATGCGGCGAACGGCTCGCCCGTGATCAGCTCGTAGGCCTCGATGTACTTCGCACGCGTGCGGGCGACCACCTCGTCGGGGATCGCCGGCGCCGGTGGGTTCTTGTCCCAGCCGGTCCCCGACGCCCAGTCGCGCACGATCTGCTTGTCGAAGCTCGGCTGGCCGTGCCCGACCTCGTAGCCGTCGACCGGCCAGTAGCGCGAGGAGTCGGGCGTCAGCACCTCGTCGCCGAGCACGAGCGTGCCGCCGGCGTCGCGGCCGAGCTCGAACTTCGTGTCCGCGAGGATCACGCCACGCGAGCGCGCATGGGCAGCGGCCTGCGCGTACAGCTCGATCGAGACGTCGCGCACCTGCTCGGCGAAGCCGCGGTCGCCGAGCAGCTCGACCGTCTGCTCGAAGTCGATCGGCTCGTCGTGGCCGACCTCCGCCTTCGTGCTCGGCGTGTAGATCGGCGCGGGCAGCTGCTCGGACTCCTGCAGGCCGGGCGCGAGCGCAATCCCGGAGACGGCGCCGGAGGACTGGTAGTCCTTCCAGCCGGAGCCGGTGATGTAGCCGCGCACGACGCACTCGACCGGCAGCATCTCCAGCTTCTGCACGACAAGCGCGCGGCCGCGGACCTCGTCCGGCACGCCCTCGGTCGCGGAGACGAAGTGGTTCGGCACGACCGCCGCGAGGCGCTCGAACCAGAAGACCGACAGTGCAGTCAGGACCTTGCCCTTGTCCGGGATCGGCGTCGGGTGGACCACGTCGTACGTCGAGATCCGGTCGGAGGCGACGAGCAGCAGGCGGTCGCCGAGGTCGTACAGCTCACGGACCTTGCCAGCGGCGAGAAGGGGCAGGTCGGCGAGGGTGCTCACGTGGCGCGATGCTAGCAGCGAGGGCTGACGCAGCGAGGTCTCGTGAACAGCGTGCACGGCGACCCGCCGCGCGGCGGTCAGGCGATCTCGTCGAGCCGCGCGAAAATCGCGTCGGCGTGACGGATGTAATGGCCGTAGTCGAAGATCTCGTCGAGGTCGAGCGCTGCGGCTGCGGGCTCGGCGGCGAGCAGTTCGCGCAAAGGCGTGCGCGTGTCCCATGCCTGCTGGGCGAGTTGCTGGACGATCCGGTAGGCGTCGTCGCGCACCATCCCGGTCTGCTCGATCAGCGCGAGCAGGACGCGCTGGGAGAACAGCGCGCCGCATGTCAATTCGAGGTTCTCGCGCATGCGATCGGTGTGGACCGTCATCCCCTCGACAAGCGCGATCGCGCGCTGCTGCAAATAGTCGATCAGGATCGTCGAGTCGGGCAGGACGACACGCTCGACGGAGCTGTGCGAGATGTCGCGCTCGTGCCACAGCGCCACGTTCTCGACGCCGGCCTGCGCGTTGCCGCGCAGCACGCGTGCGAGTCCGGAGATCTGCTCGGACTTGATCGGGTTGCGCTTGTGCGGCATCGCGCTCGAGCCCTTCTGGCCCGCGCGGAACGGCTCCTCGACCTCTCGCACCTCCGTCCGCTGGAGGTGGCGGATCTCGGTCGCGAAGCGCTCCAGCCCGGCGCCGGCAAGCGCGATCGCCTGCAACAGCTGCGCGTGGCGGTCGCGCGCGACGACCTGCGTCGAGACCGGCTCGCGCGCGAGCCCGAGCCGCCCGAGCACCTGTTCCTCGAACTCAGGCGAGGTCGCCGAGTAGGTGCCGACCGCACCGGAGATCGCGCCGACCGCGGCGGCCGAGAAGGCGCGTTCGAGCCGCTTCGCGTTGCGGTGCGCCTCGAACGCGAAGCCGGCGAGCTTGATCCCGAACGACGTAGGTTCGGCGTGGACTCCGTGCGTGCGCCCGACGCAGAGCGTCGTGCGGTGCTCCCGCGCGCGCGCGACGAGCGCGTCGACCAGCCGGCGCGAGCCGGGCAGGATGACGTCACTGGCACGCTTGAGCTGGAGCGCGAGCGCGGTGTCGAGCACGTCGGAGGAGGTGAGGCCGTAGTGGATCCAGCGACCCGCCGGACCTGCCGACTCCGACAGCACGTCGACGAACGCGGCAACGTCGTGGTCGGTCGTCTGCTCGCGCTCGTCGACCGCCTCGACGGTGAACGTCGCGGCGCGGATCGCGGTCAGCTCCTCCGGCTCGGGCCCCTCCATCGCCTCGCAGGCGGCGACCTCGACGTCGCGCCAGGCGGTCATGCGCGCCTCGTCGCTCCAGATCGCGCCCAGCTCCGGGCGGGTGTAGCGGTCGATCATCGCTACACCGCGAGGATGCGCGCGGCAAGCACGGCTGCGTTCTTCGCGTTGTCGACGCCGACGCACGCCACCGGCACGCCGGGCGGCATCTGCGCGATCGAGAGCAGCGCGTCAAGCCCGCCCGCGATCGACATGCGGCTCGTGAGCGGGACGCCGATCACCGGCAGCTCGGTGTGCGCGGCGACGACGCCGGGCAGCGCTGCCGAAAGGCCGGCGCCCGCGATGATGACCTTCAGCCCGCGCAGCTTCGCGTTCTTCGCGTAGTCGGCGACCTTGTCGGGATCGCGGTGCGCCGACATGACGCGGACCTCATGGTCGATCCCGCGCTCGGTCAGCTCCTTGGCGGCCTTCTCCATCGCCTCCATGTCACTCTGCGAGCCCATCACGATGCCGACGAGCGGCGCTTCGACGTCGAGCTGCTCCAGCTCCTGCTCGACGGCGGCTACGGTCGCGGGCGACATCTGCGCTTCGGTCATCGTGCGGCTCCTGTGGACGGGACGGCGCGCAGCGCGATGTCGCGGCGAAGCTGGCGTCCGTCAAAGGCGATCATGTCCGCCGCAGCATATGCGGCGGCGCGCGCAGCCGCCGTGTCGGCGCCGAGCGCCGTCACGTTGAGGACGCGGCCGCCGGCGGTGACGAGCCCGCCATCGGCGTCGCGCTTCGTGCCTGCATGCGTGACCTCGACGCCGGCCGGCAGCGTGTCGAGGCCGCCGATCGCGTCGCCGGTGCGCGGCGCCTCCGGGTAGCCGGCGCTCGCGAGCACGAGCGTGACCGCCACCTCCGGCGCCCACTTCAGCTCCACCCCGGCGAGCCCGCCCGGCTCGCACGCGCGCGTGAGCGCGTCGAGCAGGTCGGAGCGCAACCGCGGCAGCACCGCCTGCGTCTCGGGGTCGCCGAAGCGGACGTTGAACTCGATCACGCGCACGCCGTCGGCGCTCAGCATCAAGCCTGCGTAGAGAATCCCGTGGAACTGCATTCCGCGACGGCGCAGCTCGTCGAGCACCGGCTGGTGGACCTGCGCGCACAGCGCCGCCGCACGTGTGTCGTCGACGCCCGGCACCGGCGAGTAGGAGCCCATGCCGCCGGTGTTCGGTCCCTCGTCGCCGTCGAAGATCCGCTTGTAGTCCTGAGCCGGCGCGAGCGGGATCGCGCGCTCGCCGTCGCAGAGCGCAAGCAGCGAGCACTCCTCGCCTTCGAGGAACTCCTCGATCACCACCTGCTCGGTCCCGTGGCGGTGCTCGACGAGGAAGGCTTCCAGGGTCGCGCGTGCCTCTGCTTCGTCCGTCGCGATCACGACTCCCTTGCCGGCGGCGAGCCCGTCGGCCTTGATCACCGCCGGATAGGACGCGATCGCCGCCATCCCCTGCTCGACCGTCGTGACGACCTCGTGCGCTGCGGTCGGGACGCCGGCTGCCTCCATGACTTCCTTCGAGAAGGCCTTCGAGCCCTCCAGTCGCGCCACCGCGGCACGCGGGCCGAAGCAGCGCAGGCCCGCAGCCTCGAACGCGTCGACGACACCCGCGACGAGCGGCACCTCTGGCCCGACGACCGTCAACGCCACAGCCTCGTCGCGCGCGAGCGCGATCAGTCCCTCGATGTCCTCGACGCCGACCGCGACGCAGCGCGCGTCGGCGGCAATGCCCGCGTTGCCGGGCGCGCACAGCACCTCCGGCGCCTGCGGCGAGCGCAGCAGCGCGCGCACGATCGCATGCTCGCGCCCGCCCGAGCCGATGACGAGGACCTTCGGCGTCATCGCAGCTAGAGCGACCCGATGAAGTCGTCGATGGGAATGGCCGTCAGCGTCTCGTACTGGACGGTGCCGCGCGAGCCGAGCTCGAGCGAGACGCGAGCGATCGTCTTCTCGTCCGGCGCTTCGACGACGTTGACGAAGTCGAAGCGGCCAAGCGTCGCCCACTGCGCCTTGACGGTCGCGCCGAGTTGCTCGATCTCCTTGTTGACCTCGCGGATCCGCGTCGGGTTGTTCTTGATCGTCTGTGTGCCCTCGGGCGTCAGCTTCGACAGCATGATGTAGGTCGGCATGGCGCGCTCCCCATCCTGTTGCGGTGGACGACTCTTCCTGGTTTCTATCCCAACCGAACGCTTCGCGCACCTCCGACCATCGCATCGACTGGCGCGCACGACTGTTCTTGAGACATGATGGTGCGTATGTGGTGCCCCCGCCCACTCCCCCTGCTCGCGCTCGTCGCCGCGGTCGCGGTCGCAGCACCGGCCGCCGCCGACGCGAAGGCGAAGGTCAAGCTCGACCCCGGCTGCTACCTCAGCGGCGGGACCGGCACGCTGACCGGCAAGGGCTTCACGCCGAAGGCGTCGTGGACGGCGAAGCTCGCCGGCACGCGCCCGCTCGGCAGCGGTCGCGTCGACAAGAACGGGCGCATCATCGCCCACTTCACAGCGCCGACCTACCACGGAACGAAGGGCCTGCGGCCGATGACGCTGTCGGTCACCGACGGCCCGCATGTCGCAAGTGCGACGTTTCAGATGATGCCGCTGGCGGCGACGTTCACTCCGCGCACCGGCAACCCGGCGACGCTGCGCGTGCGCTGGCGCGTGCTTGGCCTCGGGCCGAAGCACGGCGTCTACGTGCACTACCTGCAGCCGGACGGGAAGCGGAAGACGACGCGGCGGATCGGCACGACGGAGGGCCCTTGCGGGATCCTCAAGACCGGCCCGATCGCGCTGTTCCCATTCACGTACACGTACGGCCGCTGGACGTTCCAGGTCGACGCGAGCAAGCGCTACAAGGCGATCACCACGCCACGGCTGCTGATCGGCTTCGACGTGAAGAGGCCGCCGACGTCGCAGCAACCTTCCAACGGCGACGACTGAGCGGCTATGCGGCGGCGGGCGAGGTCGCTCGCGCGGCGCGCGCGAACGTCAGCTCGCCGTCGGATGCGTCGACCTCGACTACGTCGCCTGCAGCGAACTCGCCCTCGAGCAGCGCGAGCGCGAGCTTGTCGACCAGCCGCTTCTGGATCACGCGCTTGAGCGGGCGCGCGCCGTACGTCGGGTCGTAGCCGAGGTTGCCGAGCAGCGTGCGCGCGTCGTCGGTCAGCTCGATCTCGATCTCCCGCTCGCGCAGGCGCCGGACCAGCCGCTCGACCTGCAGGTCGACGACCTGCCCGAGCTGCTCGCGCGTGAGCGGTGCGAACTCGACGATGTCGTCGAGGCGATTGATGAACTCGGGGCGGAAGTGCGCCTCCGCGCCGGCGGTCCCGCCCGGAATGTTGGAGGTCATGATCAGCACCACGTTCTTGAAGTCGACGGTGCGGCCCTGGCCGTCGGTCAGGCGCCCGTCGTCCATCACCTGCAACAGCACGTTGAAGACGTCGGGGTGCGCCTTCTCGATCTCGTCGAGCAGCACGACGCCATAGGGCCGGCGGCGAACCGCCTCTGTCAGCTGACCGCCCTCCTCGTAGCCGACGTAGCCGGGCGGGGCGCCGACGAGCCGCGACACGGAGTGCTTCTCCATGTACTCCGACATGTCGATGCGGATCATCGCGTCCTGCGAGTCGAACATGAACTCGGCGAGCGCACGCGCCAGCTCGGTCTTGCCGACGCCGGTCGGGCCGAGGAACAGGAACGTGCCGATCGGGCGGTCGGGGTCCTGCAAGCCGGCGCGCGAGCGCCGCAGCGCGTTCGCGACCGCCGCAACCGCCTCGTCCTGGCCGATCACGCGCTGGTGCAGGCGGGCCTCCATCTGCACGAGCTTCTCGACCTCGCCCTCCAGCAGCCGCGAGACGGGGATGCCGGTCCACTTGCCGACGACCTCGGCTACGTCCTCGGCATCGACCTTCTCCTTCAGGTACTGCACGCCGCCGTCTTCGCCGGCGCTGCTCGCCTCGGCCTCCGCGAGCTGCTTCTCGAGCGCCGGGATCTCGCCGTAGCGCAGCTCGGCTGCACGCTGCAGGTCGGCCTCCCGCTCGGCCCGCTCGGCCTCGACGCGCGCCTGCTCGAGCCGCTCGCGCACGGCGGTGATCGAGCCGATCGCATCCTTCTCGCGTTGCCACTGGGCGTTCATGCCGGCCGAGCGCTCGCGCAGCTCGGCGATCTCGCGCTCGATCGCCTCACGACGCGCGACGGAGGACTCGTCGGACTCCTTCGCGAGCGCCTCGCGCTCGATCTCCAGCTGCATGATGCGACGGTCGATCTCGTCGATCTCGGTCGGCTTCGAGTCGATCTCGATCCGCAGCTTCGAGGCCGCCTCGTCGATCAGGTCGATCGCCTTGTCGGGCAGGAAGCGGTCGGCGATGTAGCGGTGCGAGAGCGTCGCGGCGGCGATGATCGCCGAGTCCTGGATGTCGACTCCGTGGTGGACCTCGTAGCGCTCCTTCAGCCCGCGCAGGATCGCGATCGTGTCCTGCACGGATGGCTCGCCGACGAAGACCGGCTGAAAGCGCCGCTCGAGCGCCGCGTCCTTCTCGATGTGCTTGCGGTACTCGTCGAGCGTCGTGGCGCCGACGGCACGCAGCTCGCCGCGCGCGAGCATCGGCTTCAACAGGTTCGCTGCGTCGACGGAGCCCTCGGCCGAGCCGGCGCCGACGATCGTGTGCAGCTCGTCGATGAACAGGACGACCGTGCCGTCGGCGTCGGCGATCTCCTTCAGCACTGCCTTCAAGCGATCCTCGAACTCGCCCCGGTACTTCGCGCCGGCGACGAGCGCGCCGACGTCGAGCGAGACGACGCGGCGGTCGCGCAACCCCTCGGGCACGTCGCCGGAGACGATCCGCTGCGCGAGCCCCTCGGCGATCGCCGTCTTGCCGACGCCCGGCTCGCCGATCAGCACCGGGTTGTTCTTCGTGCGGCGCGAGAGCACCTGGATCACGCGGCGGATCTCGTCGTCGCGCCCGATCACGGGGTCGAGCTTGCCGTCGGCGGCAGCGGCCGTCAGGTCGCGGCCGTACTTCTCGAGCGCCTGGAACTTGTCCTCCGGGTTCATGTCGGTGACGCGATGCGAGCCGCGCACCTCGGAGATCGCCTGCAGCAGCGTGTCGTGGCTCGCGCCGGCGCCGCGCAGCGTCTCGCCGGCCTTCGAGTTGTGGCCGGAGAGCGACAGCAGCAAGTGCTCGGTCGAGACGTACTCGTCCGTCAGCTGGCGCATCTCGTGCTCGGCGGCGCGCAGCACCTGCACGAGCTCCTCGGAGGGGCCGCTGCCGCCGCTCGGGCCGGTCATCGTCGGCAGCGCCTCGAGCGCAGCTGCGTTCGCGCTGCGGATCGCTGCAGGGTCGGCGCCGACCTTGCGCAGCACCGGGACGACGAGCCCCTCCTGCTGCTCGAGCAGGACGGACAGCAGATGCTCGGGCGTCGCCTGCGGGTTCTGGCGCGCCTCGGCGAGTTGCAGCGCCGCCTGGATCGCCTCTTGGGACTTGATCGTGAAGCGGTCGAGCTGCATCAATCGTTGGCTCCGGGTCGTTCGACGGGGATGCGGTGGCGCGGCGGCTGCGGCGTGCGGTGGGCGAGCACGACGGCACCGCCACGCACGTACGGAACGATCTCGGCGCGCAGCGAGCGACGCAGCTGCTCGAGCCGCTCGACCTCCTCGGACAGCGAGCGCGCACGGCGCTCGAGCCGCTGCAGCTTCGCGCTCATCGCCGCGAGCTGCTCCTCGAGCTCGAAGACGCGCTCGACGCCGGCGAGGTTCATGCCGACGTCCGCCGTCATCTCCTGAATCCGGCGCAGCCGCTCGACGTCGGCACGCGAGTAGAGGCGCGTGCCCTTCGGCGAGCGCTTCGGCGCGATCAGGCCGCGCTGCTCGTACATCCGCAGCGTCTGCGGGTGCATGTCGGCCAGCTCGGCGGCGACCGAGATCATGAAGACGCCGCGGTCGTCGGTCAGCTCGATGTGCGCCGTCACGCGCCGCGGACTCATGGGGTCACCTCCGCGGGGCATCCAGCCCCGCGTTCTGAACTCGCCGCCGACATCCGGCCGTCGTTGACCCGGTCGCATTTCATGCAACCGTCCCTTCGCCCTTGCTGAAGAGCCGCTCGCGCGGGTTGCCGTTCATCACCCGCGCGAGCTGCTCGACCGCCTGATGCTGCTCGGGCGTGAGCGTCGTCGGCAGCTCGATCGTGAAGCGGTAGTGGATGTCGCCGCGGCCCTTGCCGCCGAGCTTCGGCGCACCCTCGCCGCGCAGCCGCTGGACGGTGCCGTGCTTCGTGCCCGGCGCGACGCGCAACCGCTTGGAGCCGTGCAAGGTCGGCACCTCGACGGTCGCGCCCGCGAGCGCCTCGACGACCGTCAGCGGCACCTCGACCTCGAGGTGGTCGCTGACATGCTTGAAGACCGGCGAGTCGGCGACGCGCGTGATCACGAAGAGATCTCCGGGCGGGCCGCCGTTCGGCCCCGGCTCGCCCTTGCCGACGATCCGCACGCGGCTGCCCTCGTGCACGCCGGCGGGGATGTTCACGCGCAAGCGCTTGATCGTGCGCCGCGCGCCGCTTCCATTGCAGGTCGGGCAGGGCGTCTCGATGATCGTGCCGCTGCCGCTGCAGCGCGAGCACGGCTGCGTGATCGAGAAGAAGCCCTGGCCTTGCGACTCGACGCCGCGGCCCTGGCAGACGGGGCAGACCTTCGGCTTCGTGCCGGGCTTCGCGCCGGTGCCGTGGCACGTCTCGCAGGGCGTCGAGGTCGGCACGGCGAGCGACACCTGCGCGCCGTCGACCGCCTCTTCGAACGTCAGCGAGACCTCGGTCTCGAGGTCGCGGCCGCGCTGCGCGCGCGGCCGTCCGCGAGCTGCGCCACCCGCCGGCCCACCGCGCCCCGCCGCACCACCGCCGGCGCCCCCACCGCCGCCGAAGAGATTCGAGAGGATGTCGCTGAAGTTGCCGCCGAACGCGCTCGGGTCGAAGCCGGCGCCGCCGGCAGCGAACGGCCCGGTGCCCTGGTCGTAGGCCTTCTTCTTCTCCGCGTCGGACAGCACGTCGTAGGCGGCGGAGATCTCCTTGAAGCGCTCCTCCGCCTTCGCGTCGCCGGGATTGCGATCGGGGTGGTACTGCCGCGCCAGCTTGCGATACGCCTTCTTCAGCTCCTCGTCGGAGGCGTTCTTGTTGACGCCGAGCAGCTTGTAGAGGTCGGGCTTCGTGGCGGCCATCGGATGTCGCCTCTCCTACGCTGCTACCACGACACGGGCCGGTCGCAGGACGTTGCCGTCGTAGCGGAAGCCCTGCTGGTAGACCTCGACGACCGTGCCGGGCTCGGCCCCCTCGACGGGGTGCTGCGCCATCGCCTCGTGCTCCTGCGGGTCGAAGCGCTCGCCTTGCGGCGAAAAGGCCTCGATCCCCGCACGCTGGAGCGCAGCGATCAGGTCGGCGTGCACGAGCCGCACGCCGGCTGCGAGATGGTCCCCGGCGTCCTCGCTCGTGCCGGACGCGTCAGCAGCCGCGAGCGCACGCCCGAGGTTGTCGAGCGCGGGCAGCAGTTCGCGTGCGAGGCGGCCGACGCCGCGCGCCTCCGCAGCGGCTACATCACGCGTCATCCGCTTGCGGAAGTTCTCGAAGTCGGCCTGGGTGCGCTGGGCGAGCGCGAGGTACTCGTCGGCCTTCTCGGCGCGCGCGACGAGCTCGTCGAGGTCCTGCTGGACCTCGCTGCCGTCGTGCTCCTCGGTCGCGACGTGCACGCCGTCGGTCGCCACCGCCTCCTCGGAGGCGGTGGTGCTCGGGTCAGGCTCGGCCGCGGCCGCGGCGGCCGGCGTCGTTGCCGACGCCGGACCTCCGTGCTCCTGGTGCTGCTGCTCGGGCTCCATCGTCACTTGCCCTCGTCCACGACCTCGGCGTCGACGACGTCCTCCTCCGCGGAGGCGTCGTCGGACGCGCTGGCCCCATTCGGGCTCGCGCCGTCGGCGTCCGCGTTGGCCTCCTGGGCCTCCTGCGCGCGCTGGTAGAGCGCCTCGGAGACCTTGTGGAAGGCCGACTGGAGCGCCTCGGTCTTCGCCGTGATGTCAGCCGGGTCCTCGGACTCGAGGCTGTCGCGGACCGCCTTGATCGCCGTCTCGATCTCCTCCTTCGAGGAGGCGTCGACGTCGTCGCCGAGATCCTTCAACTGACGCTCGGCCTGGTAGGCGGCGTTCTCGCCCTCGTTGCGCGCCTCGGCCAGCTCACGCTGGCGCTTGTCGTCCTCGGCGTGCGCCTCGGCGTCGCCGACCATCTGCTTGATCTCGTCGTCGGACAGCCCGGAGCCGGACTTGATCTCGATCTTCTGCTCCTTGCCGGTGCCGAGGTCCTTCGCCGAGACCGACAGGATGCCGTTCGCGTCGATGTCGAAGGCGACCTCGACCTGCGGGATGCCACGCGGCGCCGGCGGGATGCCGGTGAGCTGGAACTTGCCGAGCGACTTGTTGTACTGCGCCATCTCGCGCTCGCCCTGCAGCACGTGGATCTCGACCGACGGCTGGTTGTCGTCGGCGGTCGAGAAGACCTCCGACTTGCGCGTCGGGATCGTCGTGTTGCGCTCGATCAGCTTCGTCATCACGCCGCCCTTCGTCTCGATCCCGAGCGTCAGCGGTGTCACGTCGAGCAGCAGCACGTCCTTCACGTCACCGGCGAGCACGCCTGCCTGGATCGCGGCGCCGACTGCGACGACCTCGTCCGGGTTCACGCCACGGTGCGGGTCCTTGCCGGTCAGCTCCTTGACCTTCTCCTGGACCGAGGGCATGCGCGTCATGCCGCCGACCATCACGACATGGTCGATCGTCTTCGCGCCCTTGTCCTTCGCGTCGTCGAGCGCCTGGCGCACCGGTGCGACCGTGCGGTCGATCAGCGCTGCGGTCAGCTCGTTGAGCTTCGCCCGCGAGAGCCGCGTGTCGAGGTGCTTCGGGCCGCTCTGGTCGGCGGTGATGAAGGGCAGGTTGATCTGCGTCTCCTGCGTCGTGGAGAGCTCGATCTTCGCCTTCTCCGCCGCCTCGTAGAGGCGCTGGAGCGCCATCGGGTCGGCTGACAGGTCGATCGCCTGGCCCTTCTTGAACTCCGCGACGAGCCAGTCGACGATCGCCTTGTCGAAGTTGTCGCCGCCGAGGTGGTTGTCACCCGCGGTCGACTTGACCTCGAAGACGCCGTCGCCGATCTCCAGCACCGACACGTCGAACGTGCCGCCGCCGAGGTCGAAGACGAGGATCGTCTGGTCGGACTCCTTGTCGAGCCCGTACGCGAGCGACGCAGCGGTCGGCTCGTTGATGATCCGCTTGACGTCGAGGCCGGCGACCTTGCCTGCGTCCTTCGTCGCCTGGCGCTGGTCGTCGTTGAAGTACGCCGGGACGGTGATGACCGCGCTGTCGACCGTCTCGCCGAGGTAGGCCTCGGCGTCGGCCTTCAGCTTCTGCAGGATCATCGCGCTGATCTCGGGCGGGCTGTACTGCTTGCCGCCGGCCTCCACGCGCGCGTCGCCACCCGGGCCTGCCACGACCTTGTAGGGGACGATCGACTCCTCCTCGCGCACCTCGGCCTCCTTGCGGCCCATGAAGCGCTTGATCGAGAAGACGGTGTTCGTCGGGTTCGTGACGGCTTGGCGCTTGGCGACGGTGCCGACGAGCCGCTCGCCGCTCTGCGCGAACGCGACAACGGAGGGCGTCGTGCGCCCACCCTCGGCGTTCTCGATCACCGTCGGCTCGCCCCCCTCGAGGACGGCCATGCACGAATTCGTCGTGCCGAGGTCGATACCGATCGTCTTGCCCATACGGTTCCTTGCTCCTTCGTGCTCCTGATGCTCAGTGAAAGAAATCTAAGCGGGAGTATAGAAGATCTTGGGCCGTTGTCGAGGATCGCGCGATCGCGACTATTCGCGACGGCTGGGGCACATCCGCCGCAACGCGCAGTTCGCGCAGTCGGGCGTGCGCGCGTGACACGTGCGGCGCCCGTGGCGCAGCAGGTTCACGTGCAGCTCGAGCTCCTCGCCGGGCGCGGTCAGCGCGAGCATCGCGTCGTGCAGCTCCTCGAACGGGGCGCCCGGGCGCAGCAGCCGCAGCCGCATCCCGACGCGCGAGACGTGCGTGTCGACCGGCACGTCGTGCAGCCCGAAGGCGAACAGCAGCACGCACGCTGCCGTCTTGCGCCCGACGCCGGGCAGCGCGCACAGGTATGCCTGTCCCTCGGGGACCGGCGTGTCGCGCAGCCAGCTCAGGTCGAGGCCGCGGGGATGCTCGTCGATCGCGGCGAGGATCGCCTGGATGCGCGCCGACTTGACCTTCGAGATCCCGCCCGGGCGGATCGCCTCCTCGACCTCCTCCAGCGGTGCATGCAGGACCTCCTCCCACGACGGGAAGCGCTCGCGCAGGCGGGTGTAGGCGACATCGCGGTTGCGGTCGTTCGTGCTCTGCGAGAGGACCGTCAGGATCAGCTCGTCGAGCGGCTGCGCGTGCGGCGCCATGATCGGCACGCCGTAGACCTCGCGCAGCCGGTCGCGGATCGCGCGCACGCGACGGGCGGCGGGAGGGCGCCACTGCGACGGCGGGATCGTCGCCCCGGGGCTCACGCGATCACGCGAAGGCGAGGGGTGCTCACGGCCGCGCACAGTATCCTCGCGACCGCGTGCACGTCGAGGAGCACAGCGGGGAGATCGACGGCCAGCCCGTCTTCTGGCGCTCCGCACCGACACCAGCCGGGGACGCCCCGGTGCTCTACGTCCATGGCGTCCCGACGAGCAGCGACGACTGGGTCCCCTTGCTCGAGCGCACGGGCGGGCTCGCGCCCGACCTGCCCGGCTTCGGCCGCTCGGGCAAGGGCGGCCACCTCGACTACTCGATCGAGGGGATCGCAGCGTTCGTCGAGCGCTTCCTCGACGACGTGGTCCCCGCCCGCCCCGAGCGGGTGAAGCTCGTCGTGCACGACTGGGGCGCGGCGGCGCTCGCGTTCGCGTGCGCCCATCCCGAGCGGATCGAGCGGCTCGTGATCTGCAACGCGGTGCCGCTGCTGCCGGGCTACCGCTGGCACTGGGTCGCACGGATCTGGCGAGCACCGGTGATCGGGGAGCTGGCGATGGGCCTGTCGAGCCGCCGGCTGATGGAGCGCCTGCTGAAGCCTGCGTTCGCCGGGCCGGTCCCGCCGGACTTCGTCGACGGGGTGCTGGCGCACTTCGACCAGGGCACGCAGCGCGCGATCCTGCGGCTGTACCGCAGCGCGCCGGAATCGCGCCTGGGGCGCGACGTTAACGAGCTTTCAGGTATCCGTTCGCCGGCGCTGGTAGTTTGGGGCGCGCTCGATCCGTACATCTCGCCACATTTCGGGGACGCCTATGCCGCCAGGCTTCCAAATGCGCGGGTGGAGCACATCGAAGGCGCAGGGCATTGGCCCTGGCTCGATCGTCCCGACGTGACCGAAAACCTTGCAACTTTCCTGCGCGAAAGCTGAAAAGGGTCGCAGTGCACGCCCAGCGCGCGCGCTTCGTCTCCGAATCTCCACGAGACGGTGACCCGACGACTTCTGACACTTGCGCTCGCCGCGCTGGCGAGCTGTGTGATCTGTGCTGCCGTAGCCGGCGCCTTCACACCGCCCCCCGGACCGGTCGCGCAGAGCGCGTCCGTTCGGCTGGGCCCACACGGCAGGGCCGTGCTGCGCTCGCTCAACCACGTGCGAGCGGCCCACCATCTGCCGTCGCTGTTCGCCGACCGGCGGATGGACCGCGTAGCGAGCCGCTACTCCCACCTGATGGCGCATCACAGCTCCTTCTCGCACGGCCCTTGGACGCGCCGTGTCGCCCATGCAGCAGGCCGTGCGCACGCGCTTGGCGAGGTGCTCGGCTGGCTGACGCCGGCACGTCCGCACACCGAGGCGTCGCGTGTCGTGCGGGCTTGGATGCACTCGCCCGAGCACCGGCGCGTGCTGCTGGACGGCAGCCTGCGCCGCGTCGGCCTCGGCCGTGCGGTCGGCGCCGAGTTCGGCACGCGCGCGGCCGTCTACACGGTCGACTTCGCCTCCGCCGGCTGAGCGGGCGGGCGCGAGCCCGACTGCCCGGCCACCGCAGCACACGCAGCGCGGGCGCGAGCCCGTTCGCGCTGCACTAGCCTCCGCGGCGCCCATGGCCCGCCTGCGCGCAGACCCGCGACGCCTCGCGCCCGTCGTGCTCGCGGCGGCGCTCGCCGTCCTCTATCTCGTGTGGGAGCCGCCGAGCCTCGACCTCGCCGCGGCCGACTACCGCGCCTGGCTGTTCGGCCACGCGGGCTTCAGTGTGTGGGATCTGCAGTGGTACGGCGGCCACCACCTGCCCGGCTACAGCGTGCTGTTCCCGCCGCTCGGCTGGCTGCTTGGGTCGCGGCTGACGGGGGCGCTCGCGGTGATCGCCGCTGCCCTCCTGTTCGAGCGGATCGCGCACGCCCGCTACGGCTCGCGTGCGTGGATCGGCGCACTGTGGTTCGGCGCGGGCGCGGCGACCTGTCTGTTCACCGGCCGGATCACGTTCGCGCTCGGGCTCGTACCCGCGCTCGGGGCACTGCTCGCGCTGCAGCGCGAGCGCCGCGCACTCGCGGTCGTGCTCGCCGTCGCGACCCCGCTCGCGAGTCCCGTCGCCGCCTTGTTCCTCGCGCTCGCGGGTGCCGCACACGCGATCGCGACTCGGCGAGCCATCGGGCTCGCGCTCGCGGCCGCCGCACTCGCGCCGGTCGCACTGTTCGCCGTCGCGTTCCCCGAGGGCGGCACCGAGCCGTTCGCGTTCTCGTCGTTCTGGCCGGTGCTCGCATTCGCCGCGGTCGCGCTCGCCGTGCTGCCGCGCGAGGAACGCACGTTGCGGGTCGGTGTCGCGCTCTACGCGGCCGGCTGCCTCGCCGCGTACGCGCTCGCGACGCCGGTCGGTGGCAACGTCATGCGGCTCGGCACGCTCGCCGCCGGGCCGCTGCTCGCGCTCGTGCTGTGGCAACGGCGGATGATGGTGCTCGCGCTGCTCGCGCTGCCGCTGCTGTGGTGGCAGTGGAATCCCGCCGTCAGCGACGTGCGCACCGCGAGCGGCGACGCGAGCGTCGGCGCCGCCTACTACGCGCCGCTGCGGTCGTTCCTCGTCCGCGCCGGCGGCCCGCCGGGACGCGTCGAGATCCCCTTCACGCGGCGCCATTGGGAGGCGCGGCATGTTGCGGCCGGGCATCCCCTCGCGCGCGGCTGGGAGCGCCAGCTCGACGTGCAGGACAACGCGCTCTTCTACACGGGGACAGTCACGTCGGCGCGCTACCGGGCGTGGCTGCACGGTCTGGCCGTCCGCTGGGTCGCGCTGCCGGACGTCGGGCTCGACTACTCGGCGCAGGCGGAGGCGCGGCTGATCCGGGGCGGGCTTCCATATCTGCGCGAGGTCTGGAGCAGCGCTCACTGGCGCGTCTACGCGGTGCGCGACCCGGCGCCGCTCGCCGACCCGCCGGCACGCGTGACCACCGTCGATACCGACGCCCTCACACTCATCTTCCCCCGCCCCGCGAGCGTGCGCGTGCGCGTGCGCTGGACGCCCTACTGGGCGATCGCACACGGCGACGCATGCGTCGCGCCGGCCGGCGGCTGGACCCGCGTCACCGCCCGCCGCGCCGGGCTCGTGCGGCTCGACGCACGCTTCTCGCTGACGCGGATCGGAGCCCGATCGGCTGCCTGCGCAGATACGACGCCGTAGACCGAAATGGCGACAAAGTTCGCGTAATGGCGATAAAGCGGCGGTGGGATTACCCCCATTCCGCGGCGCGCATCCTCTGAACGCCTGACATCCAGGGTAGGATGCTGGATCCCCATGGTTCGCGGCCTTCGCCACATCGAACGCCGGATGCTGCCTCGTGGATGGGTCGATGCGGCGCGCCAGCTGCTGCTGTTCGCAGCGGCCTACTACGCGTACCAAATCGTCCGTGGCACGGTCGACAGCCGGGTCGGCACCGCCGCCTGGAACGCGACGAAGATCATCAACCTCGAGCACAGCCTCCACGTCTTCGCCGAGCCGAGCGTGCAGGCGTGGGCGTCGAACAAGCACTGGCTGATCCACGGCGCCGACTGGATGTACCTCAACTCGCACTTCATCATCACGATCGGCTCGCTCGTCTTCATCTACACGCTGCGCAACTCGGCCTTCTACTTCGTGCGCAACATGTTCATGATCGCGATGGCGCTCGCGCTCGTCGGCTACACGCTCTACCCGACCGCGCCGCCACGGTTGATGCCGGAGTGGGGCTTCAGCGACTCGGTAGCCGCCTTCACCGGCGTCCACGTCGAGAACGAGCCCGTCAGCGCACTGCTGAACCTCTACGCCGCAGTGCCCTCGATGCACGTCTGCTTCGCACTGATGGTCGGCTGGCCGCTCGCGCGACTCGTGAAGCCGCGCCCGCTGAAGGTGCTGTGGGCGCTCTACCCGTTCCTCGTCACGTTCGTCGTCGTCGCGACCGGCAACCACTACTTCACCGACGCCTTCCTCGGCGCCTTCACAGCCGGCTTCTCGGCGCTGACGTCGAAGTACCTGCTTGCGCGCGTCCGGCCGCACGCCTGGTCGTTCGGCACACGCGCGCGTGCGCGCACCGCCGACGCCGAGGCGACGGCATGACGACGGCGCAGACCGGCGACCCGCACTCCTCCGAACGCACCGGCGGGCGGGCACCCCGCAACGGCGGACGGCGCCGCGCCAACGGCGGCCGCTCCGGCCAGGAGCTGTCGGCAGCGATGCGCAACCGCCTGATCGACTCGCGCCTGACGCCGAACGCGATCTCGCTGACCGGCCTCGTCGGCAATGTCGTAGCTGCCGTGCTCGTGACGCAGCGGCTGTTCTTCCTCGCCGGCGTCGCGTTCATCCTCGGCTCCGTGATGGACACGCTCGACGGGCGCTACTCGCGCATGTCGGGCAAGGGCACGCCGTTCGGCGCCTTCCTCGACTCGACGCTCGACCGCATCGAGGAGGGAATCGTCCTGACGGCGATCGCCGCCTACTTCGCCGCGCGCGGCAACCAGGTGGCCGTGGCGGCAGTCGTGATCGCCGTGCTCGGCTCGCTGATGGTGTCCTACACGCGTGCGCGCGCCGAGGCGCTCGGCGTCGAATGCAAGGTCGGGATCGCGAGCCGCGCGGTGCGCGTCGTGATCCTGTCCGTCGGGCTCGTGTTCGCGAAGGGCGCGGGCCTCGGCGACTTCGAGCTGCTCGAGGCAGCCGTCTACGTGCTCGCGACGCTGTCCGTGATCACGATGTTCCAGCGCATCTTCCACGTCCGGCGCGAGCTCTCGCGCCTGGCTGTCTAACTCCCCAACCTGTAACCACGGGGCGGCCGCGGGGTCCTTTTCCCCGGCATCCCCCAGGAGGAATCTTTCACCGTGAGCAAGACCAACGGACACGCTGCAACCAACGGCACGAGCCGCTACCAGGCCGAGAAGGTGCGCGTCGCCATCATCGGCGTCGGCAACTGCGCCTCGTCGTTCGTGCAGGGCATCCAGTACTACAAGGACGCGGATCCGAACGCCGACGTCCCCGGCCTCATGCACGTCGACCTCGGCGGCTACCACGTCCGCGACGTCGAGTTCACCGCTGCGTTCGACATCGACAAGGAGAAGGTCGGCAAGGACCTCTCCGAGGCGATCTGGGCCGGGCAGAACAACACGATCAAGTTCTCCGACGTCCCGAAGCTCGACGTCCCCGTCTACCGCGGGATGACGCACGACGGCCTCGGCAAGTACCTCTCGCAGAAGATCGAGAAGGCGCCGGGCCAGACGGCCGACATCGTCAAGATCCTCAAGGACACGAAGACCGACGTCGTCGTCTCCTACCTGCCGGTCGGTTCCGAGCAGGCGACGAAGTGGTACGTCGAGCAGGTGCTCGAGGCCGGCTGCGGCTTCGTCAACTGCATCCCCGTCTTCATCGCGCGTGAGGACTACTGGGACGACCGCTTCAAGCAGGCCGGTCTCCCGATCGTCGGCGACGACATCAAGTCGCAGGTCGGCGCGACGATCACGCACCGCGCGCTCGCTCGGCTCTTCTACGAGCGCGGCGTGAAGCTCGAGCACACCTCGCAGCTCAACGTCGGCGGCAACATGGACTTCTTCAACATGCTCGAGCGCGAGCGGCTGGAGTCGAAGAAGATCTCGAAGACGAACGCCGTGACCTCGGTCGCCGGCGTCGACCTGCCGGCCGACGACGTCCATGTCGGCCCGTCGGACTACGTGCCGTGGCTGACGGACCGCAAGTGGGCGCACATCCGCCTCGAGGGACGCGCCTTCGGCGACGTGCCGCTGATGTGCGAGATGAAGCTCGAGGTGTGGGACTCGCCGAACTCCGCAGGCATCGTGATCGACGCAGTGCGCTGCTGCAAGCTCGCGCTGAACCACGGAGTCGGCGGCCAGCTCGACGGGCCCAGCTCCTACCTGATGAAGTCGCCGCACAACCAGCGCCCCGACGACGAGGCGCGCAAGGCGACCGACGACTTCATAGCAGCGCACCAGCGCAAGCCCGGCACGAAGCCGGCCGGCGCGCCCGCTCCCGCAGAAGCTGCCGGCGCCTAACCAGCGTCTGCCGGTGGGCGTCATGCCCACCGGGTTGCTCAAACGGGCCGCCGAGATGGCGGCCCGCACAGCAGCGCTCGACCGGGCCGTGCGCGGGGCTTAGGCTGCGTCGATGATCACATTCGGATTCACCCTCACGAGGGAGCGCAGCTGATGGCTGGGATCGAGATGTGGGACGCCGTCGCGTCCGCCTGGGAGCGCAACGCAGCATTCGTCGAAGTCCACATGGCCGGCGTCACCGCACGGATGCTCGAGCTTGCCGAGATCGGGCCCGGCTCCGCAGTGCTCGACCTTGCGGCCGGACCCGGCGGCGCCGGCCTTGCTGCGGCGCAGCTCGTCGGCGAGAGCGGCAGCGTCGTGCTGTCCGACGGCGCGCCGGAGATGGTCGCCGCAGCTACGCGGCGTGCAGCAGGACTGCCACAGGTCAGCACGCTCCTCTCCGACCTGCTCGCGATCGACGCACCCGACGCGTCGTTCGACGCGGTCCTCAGCCGTCATGGCTTCATGTTCGTGCCGGTCCTGGGGGACGCCGTTCGCGAGGCGGCGCGCGTGCTGAGACCGGGCGGCAAGCTCGTCGTCGTGACCTGGGCCGCCCGCGCCGCGAACCCGTGGCTCGGACTTCTGCTCGACGCAGTCTCCGCTCAGTTCGGCGGCGCGCCGTTCCCGCCCCCCGGCGTGCCGGGACCGTTCTCGCTCGACGATCCGCGGCTGCTGACCGCTGCGTTCGAGCAGGCCGGCCTCGATGAGGTGCGCGCCGAGCAGGTCCCGGCGCCGATGCGGCTCCCCTCGACCGACGCGTGGTGGGAGACCGTCCCGCAGCTCGCCGGCCCGCTCGCGCAGGCGCTCGCCGCGCTCGACGAGCAGGTCCGCGAGGAGATCCGTGCGCGTGCGATCGCCTCGGGGACTGCAGCCGCGCGGAGGGAAGGCGACGACATCGTGCTCGACGGCGCGGTCCTCGTCGCGGTCGGCACGCGATGAGCGCCGCGCCGGCGGATGGCCTGTCGACCAGACTGTCCGGGGATCTCGTCGTGCTGGAGCCGCTCGCAGAGCGCCACCGCGAGCCGATGCGCGTGGCGGCCAACCATGCCGAGGTGTGGCGGCTGCAGCCGCTGAGCGGGGAGCCGATCGAAACGTTCGAGGAGTGGTTCGACGCAGAGTTCGACGTCTGGTTCGATCTCGCGCGCGCTGCGCTCGCGGACGGAAGCCAGGCGCCGTTCGCGACGATCGAACGTGCAAGCGGTGATGTCGTCGGATCGACGCGCTACATGGAGCCGCGCCCCGAGCACCGCGGCGTGCACGTCGGCTGGACGTGGCTGACGCCGTCCGCGTGGCAGACGGGCGTCAACGTCGAGGCGAAGCTGCTGATGCTCGCGCACGCCTTCGAGACGCTCGGCTGCATCCGCGTCGAGCTGCGGACCGACGTCCTGAACGAGCGCTCGCGCGCGGCGATGGAGGCGCTGCCGGCGCAGTTCGAGGGGATCTTCCGCAAGCACATGATCCGGCCGAACGGGACGCTGCGCGACTCGGTCTACTACAGCGTGATCGACGACGAGTGGCCGTCCGTGCGGGCGAACCTCGAACGCCGGCTCGCCGCGAAGCGCAGCTCCTAGCCTCCAGCGCCTGTCTATCCTGCTGGCGTGCCCGCCGAGCGACTCGCGATCGCCCAGGTAACGCCGTACGCCTGGGAGACGCAGCACGAAGTCAACCGCGCGGTCGCCCGCTGCGCCGACGAGCTGGCGGCACGTGGCCATCGCGTGCTCGTGATCGCTCCCTCGCAGTCGAGCGCGCTCGTGCGCGAGTCGCGCAAGGCGATCCACGCGGCGCGCGAGCGGCCGGAGGCGCTGCTCGACGGCACCGACGAGGGGAAGCCGCGCGTGCTCGGCGTCGGCGAGGTGCTGCCGTTCTCGCCTTCGCGGCGGCGCGCGACCTCGCTGCCGATCGACGTGGCACGCACGATCGAGCAGGCGCTGTCGATCGCACCGCTCGACCTCGTCCACCTGCACGAGCCGTTCGCGCCAAGCACCGCGAGCGCCGCGCTGCGCCACTCGCGCGCGCTCAACGTCGGCAGCTTCCACGCCCCGACCGAACGCGTCCTCTCGACGCAGGTCGCGCGCCGCGTCGTCGAGCTGTTCCTCGGTCGCCTCGACGCGCGCATCGCGAGCTACGACGCGACACGCGAGCTGTTGCAGCGCTGGTTCCCGGCCGACTACCGAGTGATCGTGCCGGGCGCCGACGTGCCGGCAGCGGACACGCCAGCGCGCGCCATCGACGATCCCGTCGAGATCGTGCTCGTCGACGACGAGGACCGCCCAGCGCTGCGCGCCTTCCTGCGCGCGCTGCGGCGCCTGCCGCTCGACCACGCCTGGCACGCGACCGTCTGGTCGCCACGCGCGACGCAGCCGACCGGCCCGCTGCGGCGCGAGCTGCGCGAGCGGATCGCGTTCATCGGTCCCGACGACTGCGACGAGGACGCGCTGCTCACGCGCGCCGACATCGCCGTGCGCGCGTCGAGCGGCCTGCTGCCGGCGCCCGGCGGGCTCGTGCGCGCGCTCGCCGCAGGCTGCGTGCCGGTCGTCGCGCACCTGCCCGTCTACGAGGAGCTGGTCGGCGACGGCGAACGCGGGCTGCTGTTCGAGCCGGGCGACGTCGAGACGCTCGCAGCGCAGCTCTCACGCCTCGTCGCGGAGCCGCAGCTGCGCACGAAGCTGCACGGTGGCGCGCGCGAGCTGCGCGAGCGGCTCGCCTGGACGCGCGTCGTGGACGAGCTGGAGGACGTCTACCGCGGGCTCGTCGCACGCCGCCACGACGGCCGCGGCGACCGCAAGCTGCGCGCCCAGGTCGCGCGGCGCCAGCTCATCGACGTCGACCTGCACATGCACACCGACCACTCGAACGACTGCGCGACGCCGGTCGAGGTGCTGCTCGCGACCGCGAAGGCGCGTGGACTCGGTGCAATCGCCGTGACCGACCACAACGAGATCTCCGGCGCGCTCGAAGCGCAAGCGAAGGCGAACGGGATCAAGGTGATCGTCGGCGAGGAGGTCAAGACCGCCGATCAGGGCGAGGTGATCGGCCTCTTCCTGACGGAGCTGATCCCGCGCGGGCTGACGCTCGAGGCGACGATCGCCGAGATCAAGCGCCAGGGCGGCGTCGTCTACGTCCCGCATCCGTTCGACCGCATGCACGCGGTGCCCGACTACGAGCACCTGCTCGGCGTGCTCGACGACGTCGACGCGATCGAGGTCTTCAACCCACGCGTGGCGATCCAGGCGTTCAACGAGGAGGCGGCGCGCTTCGCCGCGAAGTACCGCATCCCCGCAGGCGCCGGCTCCGACGCGCACGTAGCGCAGGGCCTCGGATCGGTGCGAATCCGCATGCCGGACTTCGACGGCGCCGCCGAGTTCATGGAGTCGCTGCGAGTCGCCGACATCGTCCGCACGCCGGCGAGCCTGCTGTACGTGCAGGCGCTCAAGTTCCTGCAGACGAAAGCGACACCCGCTAC
This sequence comes from uncultured Actinomycetes bacterium, assembly GCA_963715695.1. Classification (GTDB taxonomy): domain Bacteria; phylum Actinomycetota; class Thermoleophilia; order Solirubrobacterales; family Solirubrobacteraceae; genus Conexibacter. The sequence continues at coordinate 1,421,566 of OY970266.1, forward strand.
CGCGCGCAAGGCCTCGCGCGACCGGCGAGTGCGGCGGGCGGCACGCAAGTCCTGATGCACGAGCAGGGACATGCCGGGGACGCGTCCAATCTTCCCCCCAGCATGCCTGTGACCGACGACGAGATTCGCGAGAAGTACCTCGAGCGCGCGATCCGCGAGCTCAACCAGCTGACGCACGAGCTGCAGGAGTGCGAGCACTGCCCGCGCGGCAACCTGATGCCGGTGCTCGGCTCCGGCCACCCGCAAGCCGACGTCTTCATGATCAAGCACCACGCCCTGCCCTCGGAGATCGAGGAGGGCGTCGCCTTCTACGGTCGCGCCGGCGGCGCGCTGATGAAGTCGCTCAAGCGCTTGCAGATCGATCCGCTGACGGTCTACGGGACGCTCTGCGTGAAGTGCCCGCTGCCTGACCCGTCGCTCGCCGATCCCGCCTGCATCGAGCGGGTGATCGAGGAGCTGGCGATCGTGCAGCCGAAGATCGTCGTCGTGATGGGCGAGGACGCACTGGAGGTCGTCAACGACCTCGACGTCCCGCTCGCGCGGCAGCTCGCCGCGGTGCCCGGGACGATCCAGAGCTTCACCCCGTCGATCGACGGGCTCTACGTGCCGAACATCGACGAGGCATTGGACGAGGAGGGCGCGAAGCGCTCCTTCTGGCGCGCCTTCCAGGCGCTCGGCACGTGGTACGGCGACCTGCCGCCGTACTGACGCCGACTGCCGCTCAGGGCAGCAGCACGATCTTGCCGAGCTTGCTGCCGGCCGCGAAGCGGTCGTAGGCGGCAGCCGCGTCGTCGAGCGCGTACGTCTGCGCGATCGGCACACGCAGCGCACCCGATGCGACGAGTGGCAGCACGTGGCGTTCGAGCGCCCGTGCGGTCGCGGCCTTCTCCTCCAGCGGCCGTGCGCGCAGCGTCGAGGCCATGATGCGCGCGCGCTTGCCCATCAGCGCAAGCAGGTTCAGCTCGGCCTTCGCGCCGCCGCTGACGCCGATCACGACGATCCGCCCACCGGTCGCGAGCGCGGTGAGGTTCGGCGCCAGGTTCGGCGCGCCGACCAGCTCGAGGATCACGTCGAACGGCCCGTGCTGCTCGAAGCCCTCCGGCTCGATCGCCTCGGCGCCAAACGCGGCCACCTGGTCGCGCAGCCCTGCGTTGCGGACCGTCGCGGTGACGTGTGCGCCGGCGCTCGCGCCGAGCTGGATCGCCGCCGTGCCGACGCCACCGGCGCCGCCATGCACGAGCAGCCGCTCGCCGGCGCGCAGGCCGGCCTGCGTGAAGAGCGCGTCGTGCGCGGTCGTGAAGACCTCCGGGAAGCCGCCCGCGGCCGGCCAGTCGAGCGCCTCCGGGACCGGCATCAGCTGACGCTCGTGCACGACCGCCAGCTCCGCCTGACCGCCACCGCCGACGATCGCCATCACGCGGTCGCCCTCGGCGAAGCGCTCGGCGCCGGGCCCGCGGCCGACGACCTCGCCGGCCAGCTCCAGGCCGGGGATGTCGGCCGACGAGCCGGGAGGGGCCGGGTAGAGCCCGCGACGCTGCATCATGTCGGCTCCGTTGAGGCCGGCAGCGCGCACCCGTACGACAACTTCACCTGCACCGGGCGCCGGGTCGGGATGCTCTTGGACGAGCACTTCGCCGTCGCGGATCGTGGCAGCGCGCATTGCGGCGGAGTCTACGGCGCCCGCCGTGCGCGAACGGCCACCGCCTGCTAGGAAGGGCCGATGAAGATCTCCATCCTCGATGACACCTTCGACACGCTGCGCACGCTCGACTGCTTCGCGACGCTCGCCGGCCACGACGTCACGATCTGGAACGACCACGTGCAGGATGTCGACACGCTGGCCGAGCGCCTGCATGACGCGGAGGCGCTCGTGCTGATCCGCGAGCGCACGCAGATCCGCGCGGATCTGCTCGAACGGCTGCCGAACTTGCGGCTGATCAGCCAGCGCAGCGTCTACCCGCACATCGACGTCGACGCCTGCACGCGGCTCGGGATCGTCGTCTCCTCGAACATGCACGGCGACACGCCGTCCTATGCGGCAGCCGAGCTGACGTGGGGGCTCGTGCTCGCAGCGGTGCGCCAGCTGCCGCAGCAGGTCGCCTCGCTCAAAGCCGGCGACTGGCAGGCAGGTCTCGGCACGACGCTGCGCGGCAAGACGCTCGGGGTCTACGGCTACGGGCGCCTCGGCAAGGTGATCGCGCAGTACGGGCGCGCGTTCGCGATGGACGTGCTCGTGTGGGCGAGCGAGTCCTCGCGCGAGCAGGCGCGCGCAGACGGGTTCCCGGTCGCGGACAGTCGCGAGGCGTTCTTCGGTGCATGCGACGTGCTGTCGGTGCACCTGCGGCTGAAGGACGCGACGCGCGGGATCGTGACCGCCGCCGACCTCGCGCAGATGAAGACGACCGCGCTGTTCGTCAACACGAGCCGCGCCGGCCTCGTCGAGCCCGGCGCGCTCGTCGCTGCATTGCGCGCGGGACGGCCCGGGATGGCCGCGGTCGACGTCTTCGAGACCGAGCCGCTCACCGACCCGGCCGATCCGCTGTTGGCGCTCGACAACGTCATCGCGACGCCGCACATCGGGTATGTGACCCACGAGGAGTACGAGCTGCAGTTCGCCGACATCTTCGACCAGATCGCCGCATACGCGGCTGGATCGCCCATCCACGTCGTGAATCCCGAGGTTCTCAAAAGTTAAGTTGCAACTTACGTAAGCAACTGCTTATACTTCCCGAGCCATGGAAGCAGCCCTCCGCGCCATCGCCGAACCCCGCCGCCGCCGGATCCTCGAGCTCGTCTCCGAGCAAGAGCTGAGCGCCGGCGAGATCGCCGCGCGCTTCGACGTCACGCGACCGGCGATCTCGCAGCACTTGACGGTGCTGAAGGGCGCCGGCCTCGTGACCGAACGGCGCGACGGCACGCGGCGGATGTACAGCGCGCGACCGGAGGGACTCGACGAGGTGCGTGGCTTTCTTGACCGCTTTTGGACCAACGGACTCGTACGACTGAAGGCCGCCGCTGAGCAGGCGGAGAGAGAGGAGCGGCGATGAGCCCAATCATCCAGGACGGCGTCGAGTGCGCGGTGCGCATCGAGGCGCGCCCCGACACCGTCTTTCCGTTCTTCACCGACCCCGCGCTGATGACGCAGTGGATGGGCCTGCGCGCGACGCTCGACCCGCGCGCCGGTGGCATGTTCGAGGTCGACGTGACCGGCGAGGATCTCGCGCGCGGCCGCTATGTCGCGGTCGAGCCGCACAGCCGCGTCGTCTTCACGTGGGGCTGGCAGAGCGAGACGAGCCCGGTGCAGCCGGGCAGCTCGACCGTCGAGGTGACGCTCGTGCCCGACGGCGAGGGCACGCTCGTGACGCTGGTCCACCGCGATCTGCCCGACGTCTCGCGCGAGCCGCACGGCGTCGGCTGGGCGCACTACCTCGAGCGGCTCGCCACGGCCGCGGTCGGCGGCGACGCCGGGCGCGACCCGTGGCTCGACCGCGGCGACGCCGACACCGCCGCCTAGATCTTTCAACCACAGCAATAAGGAGCAGGGAGACATGGGTAACCCCGTCATTCACTTCGAGGTCGCCGGCAAGGACCACAAGGCGCTCGCCAACTTCTACGGCAAGGTCTTCGACTGGCAGCCGGAGCACGTGATGGACGAGTACGCGATGGTCCGCCCGGTCGGCGACGACGGCATCGCCGGCGGCATCGGCGCGGCGCCCGAGGGCACGCCGGGCCACGTGACGTTCTACGTCGAGGTCGACGACCTCGCAGCGAAGCTGCAGGAGGTCGAGGCCGCCGGCGGCAAGACCGTCATGCCGCCGATGGACGTCCCGGAGGGCCCGAGCATCGCGCTGTTCGCGGACCCCGAGGGACACGTGATCGGGATCGTCAAGGGGATGTAGCCGGACGCGCGGCCCGCGCCGCGCGCAGCGTCAGGACGCCTTCATCGCGCGAGCGATGAGGGCGTCCATCACGCGGTCGGGCAGCAACGAGTTGATGCGCGCGCGCAGCTTCGCCTCACGCCCGACGAGGTAGCGCGTGCGCGGCTTGGCCGCGGTGAGCGCGTGCTCGACGTCCTTCGCGACCGCGTCGGGCGGCAGGCCGTTCGCGCCCTGCGCGGTCGCGCTGCGCAGCGCCGCGATCAGCGGGCCGTAGAGCCGCTCGACGCCCTCGCCGACGCGCGCGATCAGCGCGTCCCCCTCGTCGCTGCCCTTGTTCCAAATCGGCGTCGCAATCGTCCCGGGCTCGAGGATCGCCACATGGATCTTCCACGCCCGCAGCTCGCGTCGCAGCGAGTCGGCGAGGCCCTCGAGCGCGAACTTCGAGGCGATGTAGCCGCTTGCCATCGGCAGCGCGACGATCCCCCCGATCGAGCCGATGAAGACGATCCGGCCCTTGCCGGCGCGGATCAGCGGCAGGAAGGCCTGCGTGATCGCGACCTGACCGATCAGATTCACGTCGATCTGGCGGCGGAAGTCCTCGATCGGGACGAACTCGACGGGCGCGGGGACGGCGATGCCCGCGTTGTTGACGAGCCCTGCGAGGCCGCGCTCGCCGACGGCGGCCTCGATCCCGGCGCGCGCAGCGGCGATCTGACCGGCATCGGTCACGTCGAGCGTGACCGGGACGATCCGGCCGCTCGGATCGCTGCGCAGCTTGTCCGCGTCCGCCTGCTTGCGCACGCCGGCGAAGACCTGGAAGCCGGCGCCCGCGAGCCGGCGCGCAGTCGCCTCGCCGATCCCACTCGACGCGCCGGTGACGAGCACTGCTCCGCGCTGGCTGGTCGCTGCCATCGGGCGGGAGTCTGTCACTCCGTGGCGGCGGGCGCGACGGCTCTCGGCGGACGTGGCGTCATCAGCGCAACCGGCAGGGCGAGTCCCGCAGAACGGCGCAGCGGCGCGATCCGCCGACCTGGCTGGACCGCGTCACGCACTTCGCCAGCGTGCTCGCCAAGGCGCGCGGCTGCCGCGTCGATGTCCTCGACGACGAGCGCGAGGCCCCAGAAGATCGACGGCCGGTCACGGCCCCCGGCACGCTGCGCGACGTCCTCCGGCTCCTGGATCACCTCGAGGATCGCGACACCGAGGTGGAAGAAGGCCTGCCGCGGCGCGCCCGCCGGCGTCGGCTCCTCGCGCACGCGGCGCAGGTCGAGCCCGGCGGCCTGGAGCGCCGGGATCGTGCGCTCGAGCGCCGGCGAGATCGCGACGACATGGTCGATCGCGACGACGCCGTTGTCGTGCGCGGGCGGCTCACCCACCAGCGCCGCAGCGTCGTCCTCAGCCCGCTCCGTCACCAGCCCATCCAGCTCCGTGCTCGCAAGATCGCGCAACGCCCACCGCACGATCTTCTCCCCCGCGTCCCCACCCGCCAGCCGCACCCGCACCGAACCGATCCGGCAGACATCCCCTTCGACCGCAAACCCAAGCGCCGCCCACGTAGCCGGCTCGTCGGCGATCGTCAGCTCGGCGAGGGTCGGAGCAGCCATGGAAAGAGTCTGCCAGCAAGCGATGCGTGTCAACACGCTGCGTCCAGCGGTAGCCTCGCAGGCATGCATTTCGACAACGACGGTCGACCCGCGGCTTCGGCCGAGACTGACGTTTCGGCGCATGTGGAGATGCGGGACGGCTTCGCCGTGATCGTGCCCGAGGGACCCGTGCCGGCGATGAACGCGGAGGACGTACGCGACGCGCTTGAACGCGTCCGTCGCTAGCGCCGCTCGACGCTAAGCCGCAGGGGCGCTGCCGCCACCGACGCGCTCCAGCAGCGCCACGCACTCTATGTGCGGCGTCTGCGGGAACATGTCGACGGGGCGGACCTTGCGCAGGACGTAGCCGGCTTCGACGAGCTGGGCTGCGTTCGGGGCGAGCGTCGTCGGGTTGCAGGAGACGTAGACGATCTTCTTCGGGTTCGCCTCGATCACGCGCCGCACGACCTTCTGCGAGAGCCCGGCGCGCGGCGGGTCGAGGATGACGATGTCGGGCGAGCCGGACTTCTCGACCAGCTCGCGCATCGCCAGCCGCACGTCGCCGGCGAAGAAGTGCGCGTTGTCGATCTCGTTGAGCTTCGCGTTCGAGATCGCGTCGGCGATCGCCGGCTCGACCAGCTCCAGCCCCCACAGCTCGGCGGCGCGCGGCGCGAGCGTCAGGCCGATCGTGCCGATCCCGCAGTAGAGGTCGTAGACGCGCTCGAAGCCCTTCAGCGCCGCGTACTCGGCGGCGATCGCGTAGAGCCGCTCGGCCATCTCCGTGTTCGTCTGGAAGAAGGCGTGCGGTGAGATGCGGAACGTCAGGTCGCCGAGCCGCTCCTCGTAGAAGTCGCTGCCGGCGACGAGCTCCGTGTCGCCTCTCGCGGTCGTCTCGCCGAGGCCGTCGAACTGCGTCCACAGCAGGCCCTCGCACTCGACAGCTGCAGCGAACGACTCGGTGTCGAGCTCGCCCGGCATCGTCACGAGCCGCACCTGGATCTGGCCGCTGCGACGCCCCTCGCGCACGACGAGGTTGCGCAGAAAGCCCTGGCGCGTCTTGCGGTCGTAGGCGACGAGGCCCTGGGAGCGGCACCATTCGAGCACCTGGCGGCTCCCCGTGTTGCTCAGCTCGGAGGCGAGCAGACAGTCCTCCAGCGGCACGATCCGTTCCCACTCGCCGGGTGCGTGGAAGCCGTAGACGAGCGTGCCGTCCGGTTCGGTGCCGAAGGAGTATTCGAGTCTGTTGCGGTAGCGCCACTGCTGCTCCGCGGGGATGATCTCCTCCATCTCGAAGCCATCGAGCTTGCCGATGCGGCGCAGCGCGTCCTCGACCTGACCGGCCTTGATCTCCAGCTGACGCTCGTATGGCAGCACCTGCCACGGCACGCCCGGGTGCGGCGCGTGCGCAGGGATCCGCTCGGGGCTCGGCTCGAGCAGCTCGACCGCTATCGCTTCGGCGTAGTCGCGCTTCGGGCGCGTGATGCGGGCGCGCACGCGATCGCCGGGAATTCCGCCCTGGACGAAGACGACGTAGCCATCGTGGCGCGCGACTCCGTTGCCGCCGAACGCGAGCGAGTCGATCGTCAGCTCGAGCTCGCTGTCGCGGGCTGGCTTCTTGGGGCGGGTCGTCGGAGTGCTCATGGCGGCTAGCATCGCACGCCCATGGACCTCGCTGCGTACCGACTCGACGCCGAGGCGTTCACCGCCGAGTTGGGCGAGGAGTACCACGCGCACTACGCCGGCTTGAAGGAGTCGTTCGACGTCGAGTCGATCTATGCGCGGCACGCCTCGCTGTTCTCGCGCGAGAGCGTCGCTGCGCTGCGCACGCGGGTGGACGCCGCGGCCGCCGGCAGCGACGACGCGCGGCGGTTGCGGATGCTGCTCGACTTCGCGGTCGAGGGCTGCATCGGGCTCGCGACGGCCGACGTCGAGGAGCGCTTGGCGCAGTGCGAGGCGGGCATGCGGATCTCGGTCGACGGCGAATCGATCGGTTTTCGCGCGGCGTCGGTCGTGCAGGCGAACGAGCCGGACCGCACACGGCGTGCAGCGATCGAAGCGGCGCGATTGGAGGCGACCGAGCAGTCCCTGAACCCGTTGTATCGGGAGATGCTCGACCGCACGCGCGCGCTCACCAGCGAGCTGGGCTGGCCGAGCTATCGCGCGCTGTGCGAGGAGCTGAAGGGCTTCGATCTCGACGCGCTCGCGCGGGCGACGCGGGCGTTCACTGCAGCGACCGAGGAGCCATACGCGTCGGTGGTCGAGCCGGTCGTGCAGCGGACGGTCGGCGTCGGCGGGCTCGACGAGCTGGCGCGTGCCGACCTGCCGTGGCTGTTCCGCTTCGCCGAAGCCGACCCCGCGTTCCCGGCCGATCGGCTGCTCGGCAGCTTCCGCGAGACGCTCGCCGGGCTCGGGATCGACCCTGACGCGCAGCCGAACGTCCAGCTCGACGTCGAGTCACGCCCGGCGAAGTCGCCGCGCGCATTCTGCGTTGCAGTGCGCGTGCCGGGCGACGTGCGGCTCGTCGTCCCGCCCGTCGGCGGGCGCGACGACTACACGGCGCTGCTGCACGAGGGCGGGCACGTCGAGCACTACGCCCACGTCGACCCCGCGCTCGCGTTCGAGTACCGCCACCTCGGCGACAATGCAGTGACGGAGGCGTTCGCGTTCCTGTTCGACCATCTCGTCGAGGACCCGGCGTGGCTGCGGCGACGGCTCGGCGTCGAGGATCCGGACAGCGCGCTCGCCCAGCACGCGCGCGCAACGCGGCTGATCTATTTGCGGCGCTACGCAGCGAAGCTCGACTACGAGCTGGCGCTGCACGGCGACGCGACGCCGCCGTCCGATGCCGTCGCCCGCGCTGCATACGCGCGCCTGCTCGGCGCCGGCGCGCGCGTCGCGTGGCCGCAGGAGACGTACCTGTCCGACCTCGACCCCGGCTTCTACGTCGCCTGCTACTTGCGCGCCTGGGCGCTGGAGACGCACCTGCGCGCGCTGCTGCGCGAGCGCTACGGCGAGCTGTGGTTCGAGCAGCGCGAGGCCGGCGACCTGCTGCGCACGCTGTGGCGCGACGGTCAGCAACTCAGCGCCGAGGAGCTGCTCGGCGAGCTGACCGGCGCGACGCTCGACTTCAGCGCGCTGCTCGCGGAGGTCGGGGCGGAGCAGCCGGCCTGACCGCTCCGCCCAGCCGGCGCCGGCTCAGCCGCCGTGCTTCAGGTCGCCGTAGTCGACCACGCGGGCGTCCGGGTGCGGCGACATCTCCAGCAGCGACGCGGGGACCTTGTCAAGCGGGATCTTCTCCGCCTTGAGCACGTCGGTGAAATTGTCGCCGAACGCGATCCGGACAGGCAAGCTCGTCTGCTCGTCGATGAAGTAGGTCCGTTGCGGGACTGCATCCTCTCCGGCGTGCGTCGGCGCGACGCGCACCACATGGACAGGGATGCCGCGCACCGTCGTGTCGGGCAGCAGCGTCGTGTCGGCGCGGCCGGCCTCGGCCTGCCCGAGGATCTCCGCGTCGTCGGCGAGTGGATGCCCGCCAGAGAACCGGTACAGGACGTTGTCCTTCGCATTCCACGACTGCGACAAGCCGTCCGCGTCGGCCACCTCGCCGATCGCCGTCCCGTCGGCATCCCGCAGCAGGGTGCGACTCGCACCGCCCGGCGCATGCCACGACTCGGCCGTGCCGGATGCCTGATGACCGTTGAGCTCGGCACGCGTCACCATGTGCAGCACCTCAGGACCGCCGAGTGCCGCCGCTGCCTGCCCGACGATGTCCACGCGCGGCGGCGTGCCGGGGAGCCCGATCGCGAGCGCTCCGCAGATCGCCAGCACGGCGCCGGCTGATCCGAACCGCGTGGCGCGGCGCAGCGAGCGGCGCCGGCGCACCGCGAGCACCTCTCGATGCGATGGGATCGCCCGGGGACCGAGCCCGTCGGCGGGATCGAGCGCCCGCAGGCGTTCGATTGCTGTCGTCGTGTCAACTGTCATGGCACACCTCGAGGGTCGTGAGATTCATATCGGTGGGTTCCGCTGCGCTTTTTGGTGCATCGGAGCGCTCCAAGCCGGCGGCAAGTCGTGCCTTCGCGCGTGAGAGCCGGACAGCGAACGTGCCGGTCGAGCAGCCCGCGGCGCGGGCGGCGTCCGCATCCGCAAGCTCCTCCCAGACATGGAGCCGCAGCGCCTCGCGCTCGATCGGCGTGAGCGCGGCGAACGCCTGCGCGACACGCGTGTCGCCGACGATCAACTCGGCTGGGTCGGGCGCCGAGGCGCCGCCGCCGCGCTGACTGGCGAAGCGCAGCAGCAGCGCCTTCCGACGCGAGTGGCTGCGGCGATGGCCGTGCACGACGCGCCGTGCGACTCCATACAGCCACGGAAGCGGATCGCCATCGCGCGGCAGCCGTCGCCACGCGATCGCGAACGTCTCCGCGACGACGTCGTCGATCGCGTCGGGCTCGACGCGCCGCGCTGCGTAGCGCTGGATTGCCCGTGCGTGCTGCTCGTAGAGCGCCCAGCGCTCAGGCGGCTGGCCTGCGTTGTCGTGTGCGTCCATGCTCCTTCTCTGCCGCGACCGGCGCTGCTCTTACGCCGAGCCCGACATCTTTTCGATCCGGTGCGGTGCGCTACCGTGATCTGGCGTGTCCGCGCTCCCCTCACCCGAGACGCCACTGACCGGCAGCTGCCTGTGCGGCGCAGTGCAGATTGCGATCACGGAGCCGTTCGAGACGACCGGCTACTGCCACTGCACGCGCTGCCAGCGGCGGACGGGGACCGGCTCGTCGCTCAACGCACGCGTGCCGGCGAGCGGCTTTGCGGTCGTCGCGGGCGCCGAGACGGTGCGGACGTGGAAGCCGCCGGACGGCTTCTGGAAGTCCTTCTGCGGCGTGTGCGGGAGTCACCTCTACAGCAGCCAGCCGGAGCTGAGCGACCGCGTCGGCGTGCGGCTCGGGATTCTCGACGGCGACCCCGGCGTGCGCGCCGAGTGGCACATGTGGTGCTCCTCGGCACCGGCCTGGGCGCCGGTGCCGGACGACGGACTGCCGCACTACGACGGCGCGCCGCCGGACTGAGCCCGCAGCGCGCCGCGCGATCGGCGCGCTACTTCTTCAGCGACTTGTCGATCGCCGCGAGGACCGACTTGCGGTTCGCGTGCTTGACCTCGTACGTGCGGACCTTGCGCAGCTCGGCAGCCTTGAGGTCGGCGAGGCGCTCGGTGACCTTTGCGGCCGACAGGTCGTCGTAGCCGAGGATCGGGAAGTCCGGCCCGACGCCGACTGCGCGACGGGCGCGGTCGGCGCTGCGCATCAGGCGGTCGACCGAGTCGGCGCGCCGCGCGCGGGTCGCCTTCTTCGACAGCTGCTCGATCTGCACGAGGCCCTTGCCAAGCAGCTGGTCGAGGTTGCCGAGCACGTCGTCGGTCTGTTCGCGGCCACGGCGCACGAGTTCGCCGACGAGGTCGTTCGCGTCGCCGCGCGTCATGCGACCGCGCTCGACCGCCTCGTCCATCGCCTCCTGGATCCGCTCGCCGGCGAGCAGCACGAGGTCGAGCGGCTCGAAGACGCGGTCGGCCAGCTGGTCGCGCAGCGCGCCGACGAGCTGCGCCAGCGGATCGCTCTCGCGCTTCGCGCCGGCCTTCGACGGCGCCGGCTTCGCAGCTGACGGCTTCGTGGCGGTCGTTTTCGTCGCCGGCTTGCGCGTCGCCGCCGGCTTGGGCTTCGCAGCGCTCGCACGGCTTGCCGTCGTCTTCGCGGCAGCCGGCTTGCGCGCCGCCGCCGTCGTCTTCGCAGCGGTCGCGCGGCTCGCGGTCGTCTTCGCCGACGCCGTCTTGGCAGCCGGCTTGCGCGCGGCGGCCGTCGTCTTCGCAGCGCTCGCGCGGCTTGCCGTCGTCTTGGCGGCCGGCTTCGCGGCGGCGCGAGAGCGCGTCGCGCTCGTAGCGGGCTTGCGCGCGGCCTTCGCAGCTGCCGGCTTCGCGGCGGCGCGCTTCGCGACCGGCTTGCTGGCGGGCTTGGCAGCTGCCGGCTTCGCAGCGGCGCTCTTCGCAGCCGGCTTGCGCGCCGCAGGAGCCTTGCTCGCCGCCGGCTTCGCGGCGGTCTTGGCTGCGGCAGGCTTGCGCGCCGCAGCGGTCTTGCTCGCCGCCGGCTTCGCGGCAGCGGCGCGGGAGCGCGTCGCGCTCGCGGTGGGCTTCTTCGCGGCGGCTGCCGGCTTCTTCGCTGCCGGCTTCTTCGCAGCCGCGGCCTTGGGCTTCGCCGCAGCGGCGCGCCCCTTGGCGGCGCCAGACGTGGCGGTGGACTTCGGCTGCGGCATTGATGCTCCTCGGGCTGGACGAATGGAACTGGTTCGCGCGAGGCTATCGCAGCAGCAGCTCCAGCAGGGCCTTCTGGGCATGGCGCCGGTTTTCGGCCTGGTCCCAGATCCGCTGGCGGGAGCCGTAGAGCACGTCGGCGGCGATCTCCTCGCCGGGATGCGCCGGAAGGCAATGGAGCACGATCGCGTCAGCCGCCGCGTGCGCGAGCAGCGCCTCGTCGATGAGGTACGGCGCGAGCGCGCTGCGGCGCTGCTCGGCCGTCGCCTCGTCACCCATGCTGACCCACACATCGGTGTAGAGCGCGTGCGCACCGGAGGCCGCCTCGGCCGGATCGTCGAGCAGCACCGCGTCCGCGACCGGGTCGAGCCGGTAGTCGTCCGGCGAGGCGACTCGCACCTCGACGCCGGCGAGTCGTCCCAGTATCGCGAGCGAGCGAGCTACGTTGTTGCCGTCGCCGACGTACGCGACGACGAGCCCGTCGAGCCGTCCGAACGTCTCGCGCAACGTCATCAGGTCGGCAAGCGCCTGGCAGGGGTGGTGGCCGGCGGTGAGCATGTTCACGACCGGAACCGTCGCGTGCTCAGCAAGCTCCTCCACCACCGCATCGGGCCGCGTGCGGATCCCGATCGCGGCGACATGGCGCGACAGCACGAGCGCCGTGTCGCGGACCGACTCGCCACGACTCAGCTGCATGTCGTCGGGACGCAGGACGATCGGGTGGCCGCCAAGCTCGGCGATGCCGGCCTCGAACGACAGCCGCGTGCGCGTCGAGGGCTGCTCGAAGATCAACGCGACGCTGCGGCGCGCGAGCACGTTCGAGAGGAACGGCTCGGCCTTCAGCGCGAGCGCGCGATCGATCAGCATCAGCAGCTCGTCGCGGCTCAGCTCTGCCCCGGTGAGAAAGTGGCGCGTCAAGCAGGGAAGGATACGGGCACAAGATGCACATCCGTGTGATCACCTGGAATCTGTTTCACGGACGCACCGTCCCGCCACGAAATGCGGACCAGTTCGACGTGTTCGCCACGCGCCTCGCAAGCTGGGAGTGGGACGTCGCGCTGCTGCAGGAGGTGCCGCCGTGGTGGCCGGACGCGCTGGCGGCGGCGACCGGCGCGCAGGCGGCCCGAGCGCTCACCTCGCGCAACCAGCTGCTGCCGTTGCGGCGCGTGCTTGGACAGCGCTGGCCAAGGACGATGCGGTCGAGCGGCGGCGCGAACGCGATCCTCGTGCGCGGGGAGATCACGGCCCACGCCGTGCGCCGCCTCTGCCTGTGGCCGGAGCGCCGCGTCGTGCACGCGGTCCGCGACGGCGACGGTCGCTGGTTCGCGAACCTCCATGCGACCGTCCACGACGACGCCCACGCGCGGCGCGACCTCGCGCTCGCACGCGCGACGGCGAGCCGCTGGGCCGGCGGCGCACCGCTCGTGCTCGGTGGCGACCTCAACCTGCGCGACCCGCAGCTCGCTGGCTTCGCGCACGCGGGCGGGAACGACGTCGACCATGTCTTTGCGCACGGCCGGTCGGTCGCAGCGCCACCCGAGGTGCTCGACCACGGCGCGCTGTCCGATCACGCGCCCATGCGCGTGACGCTGCGCTGAGCCGCGCTGAGCGCGGCTACGACCCGCCGCGAGCGCGCAGCCCGAAGCCGCGCACCATCAGCAGCGCCTTCTCGCTCAGCGTGCCGCGCGTCGGCAGGACGCCGAGCTGGACTGCGGCGTCGTAGAGGTCGAAGAACGTCCGCACGCGCAGGAAGCGCCCGCCCTGCAGCTCGCCGTAGACGACGCAATGCACGACGAGGAAGCGGCCGGACGCGGGCAGGCTGTCGAGCGGGCCGCGGTGCGTGCCGGCGAGCTTGCACGGAGCGGACAGGAAGCGGCCGTCGGTGAGGCGCTCGCCGGCGCGCTCCAGCCGCACGTCGGGCAGGCCCTGCCACAGCCGCTCGGCGTGCGCGGCCAGCTCGTCGGGGCCGACGAGCGGCGCCGGCGTCAGCGGATCCTCGTACTGGACCTTCGGGTCGCAGAGCGACGCGAACGCGTCGGCGTCGCGGCCGCACCATGCGGCCTCCCAGGCGTCGGCGAGCGCGTCGACCGCGCTGGGCGCCGTCGTCGCGGGGCGCACCTCGGCCGCTCGCGGGGCGTCGCCCGCGCGCTCGCCAGCCGCTCCGCCGGCGTCGCGCTCAGCCATCGGCCGGAGCTGACGTCGGTGTCGGCGCTGCCGCATGCGACTCGAAGTCGGGCAGCCCGGCGTCGGGCGTCGAGGCCTCCGCGTAGAGGCGACGGGGGATCCGACCGGCACCGCGCGCGAGCCGGCCGGCCTCGACCGCCTTGCGCATCGCGCGCGCCATCGCGACCGGATCGTGCGCGCGTGAGATCGCGCTCGCCGCCATCACCGCGTCGCAGCCCAGCTCCATCGCGAGCGTCGCGTCGGAGGCGGTCCCGACGCCGGCGTCGAGGATCACCGGCAGCTCCGTCCGCTCACGGATGATCGCGACGTTGTACGGGTTGCGGATCCCCATCCCGGAGCCGATCGGCGAGCCGAGCGGCATGATCGCGGCGCAGCCGGCGTCCTCCAGGCGGCGCGCCAAGACGGGGTCGTCGGTCGTGTACGGGAGCACGACGAAGCCGTCGTCGACGAGCGCCTCGGCTGCTGCGAGCAGCTCGGGTGCGTCGGGCAGCAGCGTGCGGTCGTCGCCGATCACCTCGAGCTTGATCCAGTCGGTCTCGAACGCCTCGCGTGCGAGCTGCGCCGTCGTGATCGCGTCGCGCGCGGTGAAGCAGCCGGCCGTGTTCGGCAGCACCTGGACGCCGGCCTCGCCGAGCACGTCCATGATCGAGCCGCGTTGCGCCGGGTCGACGCGCCGCAACGCGACGGTGACGATCTCCGAGCCGCTCGCGCGCAGCGCGGTCGCCATCGTCTCCAAGCTCGGAAAGCCGCCCGTGCCGAGCAGCAGACGCGAGCCGAACGTTCGGCCGGCGATGCTCAGCGGATCGGTGTCGGTCATGGCGCTCATCGCTCAGCCCCCCTGGATCGCGGTCAGGACCTCGACGCGGGCGCCCGCTGCGAGCACGGTCGCGTCCCATTCGCCTCGTCGCACGACCTCGCGCTCGACCGCGACCGCGACGCCACGCGCGTCGGGCGCGATGCCGAGCACGGCGACGACGTCGGCGACGGTGGCACCGTCGGCCAGCTCGCGCTGCTCGCCGTTCAGCTGGACGATCACCGCGCCACCGCCTCCTCGCGCGCGAAGCGGCCAGGCGCGAAGGGGGTGGCGAGCGGCGGGAGCGGGTCGCCGGCGAGCGAGGCGACAAGCAGCTCGGCCGTGATCGGCGCGAGCAGGATCCCGTGGCGGAAGTGACCGGCAGCCCAGTGCAGGCCGGCGAGCGCGCCGCCGCCGAGCACGGGCGCGTTGTCGGGCGTCGCCGGACGCAGGCCGGCCTGCAACTCCTCGATCGCCAGCTCGCCGATCCCGGGCACCAGCTCGGCCGCGTCGCGCAGCAGCTCGAAGACACCGCCGGCGGTGACGCGCGTGTCGAAGCCCTGCTCCTCCATCGTCGCGCCGAGCACGTAGCGCCCGTCGCCGCGCGGGACGAGGTAACCGGGCTGCATCCGCACGACGTGGCTCAGCAGACCGGGGCCGGCGGGATCGCGCAGGCGCAGGATCTGACCCTTGACGGGGCGCAGCGGGATGCGCGCGTGCTCGGGCAGGCCGGCGAGCGCTGCCGTCCAGGCGCCGGCCGCGATCACGACATGGTCCGCGGCGATCCGCTCGCCGCCCGCCAGCTCGACGCCCTCGACCCGTTCCCCATCCGCCGAGACGAGGACGCGTGCGACCGCTGCGTGCTCGCGCACGACGCCGCCCGCGCGCTCGAACGCGACAGCCAGCGCAGCGGTGAGCGCGCGCGGGTCGATCGCATGGTCGCCAGGGATCGCAAGCGCGAGCCGCAGCGTCGGCGCGAGCGCAGGCTCGCGGCGGCGCGCCTCGCTCGCCAGCAGCCGCTCGACCGGAAGGCCGAGCGCCTCACGCTCGGCAAGCTCGCGGTCGAGCGCCTCCGCCTCGTCGCGATCGCGCGCGACGGCGAGCGTTCCGCAGGTGCGGTAGCCGGGGTCGAGGTCCGACGCCGCGGCAAGCTCCTCGACGAAGGCCGGGTAGCGCGCGGCGCTCGCGCGACTCAAGTCCAGCAACGCGCGCTCGGCCGTGCGCGCCTCGCTGGTAGGCGCGAGCATCCCGGCAGCTACGTGCGTCGCGCCACCGGCGAGCATGTCGCGCTCGAGCACGACGGTGCGCAACCCGCGCTGCTGCGCGCGCCACGCGACGGCGAGCCCGATCACGCCACCGCCGATGACGGCCACGTCGAACGATCGATCCTGCTGCTGTGGTGGCACGACCCTCCTCCCTGCGCCGGCATTACCCGGATCAGGTTCTGACGGTCGGCGGCCGGAGTGCCGCCCTCTCAGCCCGCTGGTGGGGCTCCCGTGGGATCGATGGTAGCGCGCTGAGGGGGGCGAATCTTGCTCGCCGCCGACATCGGGTGAGCATGACTGCAATAAACATATGTGAGTACGAAGTCTGTACAATGCCAGCCATGGCCGAGCCGAAGACCCATCGCCTGAACCTGCGGATCTCCGCGCACGAGGACATGGTGCTGCGCAAAGCAGCCGCGGAGGCCGGCGAGTCCCTGTCCGAGTTCGTCGTGAGCACCGCGCGACTGCGCGCGGAGATGCTGCTCGCCGACCGCACCCACTTCAAGCTGTCCGACGAGAACTGGGAGGCCTTCAACGCCTGGCTCGACCGGCCCGCGCGGGTCATCCCCGGGCTGGTCGACCTGTTCCACCGACAACTGCCCGAGTAGTGACGCGCTTCAGCGGACCGGAGCCGCTCGGCTCCGGTCACACACTCGACGGGTTCTCCTGCGGCGAGCCGTCGCTCGATACGTGGTTGTGCGAACACGCGCGCCTCGCGCGTGGCGTCGGATCTGCACGCACCTACGTGCTCAACGACGCCGAGCAGGGGCGGGTCGTCGGCTACCACGCGCTGACAGTGACCGAGATCGAGCAGGATGACGCGACTCCGCGGCTCGCGAAGGGAATGGGCCATCACGCGATCCCCGTCGTGCTGCTCGCGCGCCTCGCCGTCGATCGCTCGGTGCAGGGACGCGGGCTCGGGGTGCGGCTGCTGCGCGATGCGTCTCTGCGCGCGGTCAGCGCCGCCGAGGGACTGGGGCTTCGCGGACTGGCAGTCCACGCCCTGCATGCGAAGGCGCAGGCGTTCTACGTGCACTTCGGTTTCGAGCCGTCGCCGACCGACCCACTGAACCTCGCAGCGCTTGTGAAGGACCTGCGCGCTTCGCTCGGCCTTCCGCGCGCGTGAAGCGCTCGAGTCAGCGCCGCCGCAGCGGCGCGAGCAGCAGCGGCAGCCCGGCGCGCGGGCGGCGCAGTGCGGCAAGCAGCAGAGGGCGCATCGAGAACTTGGCGTGACGCTCGAGCATGCGACCGTCGCGCAGGACGATCCGGTCGCGCGTGACGAACTCGACCGGGTAACCGTCGAGCGTGCCGTGCACCGCCAGCTCGATCGTGACGCCATCGGCCTGCTCGCTCCAGTCGCGGACCTCGCCGTGGAGGTCCGGCATCGCGGCGAACAGCGGCTCGAACATTCCGCGGAAGCCTGCATGGCCGCGAGCCGCCGGCAGCAGCGGCTGCGTCAGCAGCACCTCCTCGTCGGTGAGCGCGAGGAAATGGTCGACGAAGCCTGGGCCGCCGCGGCGCCAGCCGGCGTCGAACTGCTCGACGAACCTCGCCGCCTCTGAGGTGCTGCCCGTCGCGCTCATCCTTTGTGGATACCAGGCCGATGGTGCGGTGGGAGCCGGTCCGGCCCGCGGCTGCTTAGATCCATGCGATGGATCGACTCGGCGACGAACGACGCAAGCGGCTCGCGAGTGCGCGGCTGTACCTCGTCTGCGACAGTCGCGGCGACGGGCGCGACCTCGCGGCGTTCCTCGACGCTGCCTTGCGCGGCGGCGCCGAGATCGTGCAGCTGCGCGAGAAGGACGGCGACGACGACACGATCCTGCGCGCAGCGCGCGTGTTTCGCGCGGCCTGTGACGCACACGGAGCGCTGTTCGTGCTGAACGACCGGCCGGATCTCGTTGCGGCCACCCGAGCCGACGGCATCCACGTCGGGCAGGACGACATGAGCGTCGAGGCGACGCGCGCGCTCGTCGGCGCGGACGTCCTGATCGGCCGCTCGACGCACACCCCCGCGCAGGTCGACGCAGCAGCAGCCGCGGACGTCGACTACTTCGCGGTCGGGCCGGTGCACGCGACGCCGACGAAGCCGGGACGTCCGGCGGTCGGGCTCGAACTGGTGCAGCACGCGGCGAGCACGCCGCGGCCGGTCCCGTGGTTCGCGATCGGCGGGATCGAGCCCAGCACGATCGGCCCGGTCCTCGCCGTCGGCGCGACCCGCGTCGTCGTCGTGCGCGCGCTGACCGGGGCGAGCGATCCGGAGGCGACGGCGCGCGAGCTGCGCGGCGTGCTGCCACAGGAGGCCGGCGTTGGCACGCCGTAGCCGCAAGCCGCGCAGCGCGCCCGGCGCCGGCGCACGCCCGAGCGGCGCGGACAGCGAGCCGCGTGCTGGTGCGAAGCCGGGCGCAGGCCCCAGCCGCACCGAGCTGCGCAACGCCGAGCTGCGCGCGAAGCTCGAGCCGCTCGCGGACGACGAGCGGCCGGCCGTCATCACGATCGCCTCGCTCGTCGCGGCGGCGCTCGCGATCCTCGTCATCGTCGGCTACCTCACCGGCGCGCGGATCGGCGGGCGCGGCACGCTCGGCGGCGCGCTCGTGCTCACGGCGATCCTGCTCGTCGCGGCCGGCGGCATGTGGCGCGTGCGCTACTGGGCGGTGCTCGGCTTCGAGGCGCTGCTCGCGTTCCAGGTGATCATCGCTGCGCTCTCCCTGCTCGTCGCCTCGAACCTGTGGGCAGCCGCGCTGTGCCTCGTCGTGATCGGCCTCGGCGGCTGGCTGTTCTGGAAGCTGATCCGCGTGATGGCGCGGATCCAGATGCCGGAGCGCCGGGTGCCGCGATGAGCGAGTGGGCGTACACGCACGTCGACCGCGTGCGGTTCGGCGACCTCGACGCGATGCGTCACCTCAACAACGTCGCCTTTCTCACCTTCTTCGAGCAGGCACGGATCAAGTTCATCCAGAGCGTGCTCGGCGACGACCCGACGACACGCAAGGGCTTCGGCCTGATCTTCGCCGAGTGCAAGATCAACTACCGCGCACCCGCCTTCTTCGACGAGGAGATCCGCACGTGCGTGCGTCCGGCCGAGGTCGCGCGCTCGAGCGTCAAGCTGGAGTTCGCGATGCATGCCGTGAACGACGAGCGACTGCTCGCCGAAGGCTATGGCGTCGTCGTCGGCTACGACTACAAGGCGGGCAGCTCGACGCCGCTGCCGGAGAGCTTCAAAGCGGCACTCAGCGCGCACGTTCCGGCCTGATCGGGGAGTCGGGATCGGGGCGGACTGCGTCCGCGCCAGACCGTCGCATAGACTCGCGGCTATGCCCGAATCCGCTTATGACTGCATCGTCATCGGCTCCGGACCCGGCGGCTATGTGGCGGCGGTACGCGCCGCCCAGCTGGGCCTGAAGACCGCTGTCGTCGAGAAGGACCAGATCGGCGGCCGATGCCTCAACTACGCCTGCATTCCCGCCAAAGCCGTGCTGCGCACCGCCGACATCGTCAGTGAGATCGAGGAGGCCGGCGAGTTCGGCATCACCGTGACTGGTCACTCGATCGATTTCGCGAAGGTGAGCGAGCGGCGCAAGAAGGTCATCGCGACGCTCACCGGCGGCGTGAGCGGCATGTTCAAGAAGAACAAGATCGACGTGATCGAGGGCTTCGGCGCGGTCACGGCCGGCGGCAACGTCCGCGTCGGCTCCGCCAAGGACGGCACCGAGTACGACGCGAAGGCAGTGATCCTCGCGACCGGCTCGCTGAAGAAGCCGATCCCCGGCACGACGTTCAGCGGCCGCGTGATCGGCACCGAGGAGGCGTGGGCACTGCCCGAGCTGCCGAAGCGCCTCGCGGTCGTCGGCGCCGGCGCGTCCGGCTCGGAGATCGCCTCCGCCTACGCGCGCCTCGGCGTCGCGGTGCAGCTGTTCGAGGCGCTCGACCGCGTACTGCCGACCGAGGACGCCGACATCTCCAAGCTCGCCGAGCGCGGGCTGAAGAAGCAGGGGATGGAGGTCTTCACGAAGACGTTCGTCGAGAACGTCAAATCCGCGAAGGACAAGGTGACATTCACCTACGGCGGCGAGCCGGGCGAAGCCGACTACCTCGTGATCGCCGCCGGCCGCGGGCCGGACGTCGAGGGCCTCGGGCTCGAGGAGGCGGGCGTGAAGCTCGCCGAGAACGGGCTGATCGAGGTCGACGGCGCGCTGCGCACGTCGGCGAAGGGCGTGTGGGCGATCGGCGACCTCGTGCACGGTCCGGCGCTCGCGCACAAGGCCTCCGACGAGGGCATCATCGCCGTCGAGGACGCAGCCGGCCAGACGACCCATCCGATCGCCTACGTCGACATCCCGCGTGCGACGTTCTGCGCGCCGAACGTCGCGAGCTTCGGGCTGACCGAGCAGCAGGCGAAGGACGCCGGCTACGACGTCGTCGTCGGCAAGGTCCCGTACGGGGCGGTCGGCGCGGGCACGGTCTACGGCGACCGCACCGGGCTGATCAAGATCGTCGGTGACAAGAAGTACGGCGAGCTGCTCGGCGGTCACGTGATCGGCGCGAAGGCGACCGAGCTGATCCAGGAGCTCGTCAACGCGCGTGCGCTCGAAGGCGGCTACCCCGAGGTCGCACGCATCATCCACGGCCACCCGACGCTGAGCGAGGGAGTCATGGAGGCTGCCCGCGCCGCCGACGGCTGGCTGATCCACGGGTAGACGCGCCATGTCCGGGGACGCGCTGCGACTGACGCATCACGGCCTCGGAGACGACGAGACGGCTGCGCGCACCGACGACGCGCAGCCCGGCGAGCGTGTGCAGCCCGTCTTCTACTTCGACCTCGGGAGTCCCGAGGCGTACCTCGCCGCCGAGCGCGTGATGGCGACGCTGCCGGTCGTGCCGGAGTGGATGCCGGTCGACGCGAGCGCGTTGCCCGGTGCCGCCGAGCGCGACGATGGCGCCACGCGCCGCGATGCGGTCGAGCGCGAAGTCACCATCCGCCACGTGCAGCCGCTGCGCTGGCCCGCCGGCTGGCCGGGCGATGTGCGGGTGGCAATGATCGCCGCGACGTACGCGAAGCAGATCGGCCGCGCCGTCGCCTTCTCGCTCGCTGCCTTCCGCCAGGGTTTCGCGGGCGGGCGCGACCTCGGCGATCCCGACACGATCCTGATCGCCGCCGCTGCTTGCGAGATGCATCCGCGTGCGGTGCTGCAGGCGCTCGGGCGCGCATCGGTTGCGGCCGAGCTGGATGCGGCAACGGCAGCTGCCGCCGGCGCCGGCGTGCGTGACGTGCCCGCGTTGCGGATCGGCACGACCGTCTTCCACGGCAGCGACGGGATCGACGCGGCGGCGGCAGCACTCGAAGCCGCGCTCACGGAGGCGCCGAGCCCGCCGTGAAAGCCGGCCGCGCCTACCGCCTGCTCGTCACGCGCCCGAACCGGGCGCCCGCGTGGCTGGCCGGTCCCGGGCGCATCGACCGGATCGAAGTCGTCGCCGTCGACACCGGCGAGGTCGTGTTGCTGTGGGACTTGCCGGCGCCGCAGGCGAGCCGTCTCGCGCGAGCGTTGCGCGAGGATCTCGGCCAGCTCGAAGCAGAGGAGTTCCTCACCGCCTGGAGGGAAGCGCAGAACCAGTAGACCGTCGCACTAAATTCGCGCCGACGCTCCGCTATGGTGCGGCCATGGCAAGCAGGGCGGCAGCGAAGCGCACGCCGGACGTCGACGAGGCCCAGCTTCCCCTGCCGTCCCCTGACGCCGCGCGCGAGTGGCTCGCGACGATGATGCTGATCCGTCGCTTCGAGGAGCGCGCGGGCGAGATGTACGCGAAGGCGAAGGTCGGCGGCTTCCTGCACCTCGCGATCGGCGAGGAGGCGACGATCGTCGGCGCTGCACGCGCGCTGCGTGACACGGACTACCTGATCTCGACGTACCGTTCACACGGCCACGCGATCGCGCGCGGCACCAGTCCCGACGCGGTGATGGCGGAGCTGTTCGGCCGCGAGGACGGCTGCTCGCGCGGGCGCGGCGGCTCGATGCACATGTTCGACCTCGAACGCCGCTTCATGGGCGGCTACGGGATCGTCGGCGGCAACCTGCCGATCGCCGCCGGCTTCGGCCTCTCGGCCGACCTGCGCGGCAGCGACGAGGCGACGCTCTGCATGTTCGGCGACGGCGCCTCGAACCAGGGCACGTTCGGCGAGACGATGAACCTCGCAGCGCTGTGGAAGCTGCCGGTCGTCTTCATGGTCTCGAACAACCAGTTCGGGATGGGCACGTCGCTGGAGCGTCACTCTGCAGTCACCGATCTGCAGCGCAAGGGCGAGAGCTATGGCGTGCCGGGCATGCGCTGCGACGGGATGGACGTGCTCGACACGCACCGCGCGATCGCGGAAGCGCTCGGGCGTGCGCGCGACGAGCGCCAGCCGGTGCTGGTCGAGGCGGTGACGTACCGCTTCCGCGGCCATTCGATGGCCGACCCGGAGGAGTACCGCACGAAGGAGCAGGTGGCCGAGTGGCGCAAGCGCGACCCGATCGAGCTGTTCGCGGCGCGGCTCGTTGCCGACGGTGTGCTGGACGAGGACGCGGTGCGCGCGTTGGACGAGGCGGCGGTCGCGCGCGTGGACGAGGCTGTCGCGTTCGCGGACGCCTCGCCGTTCCCGCCGCCCGAGTCGCTCTACGACGACGTCTACGTGCTCGGCGATCAGGTGCGCGGCTGGTACTCGGTCGACGAGCGCACGCCGGGCGTGCACCGCGGCGAGTCCGAGCGTTCGATGGATCCCGCCGACGTGCCGGCGCGCGAGCAGTACGACCGGCATGCGGCGGGCGCGCACGAGTCGTCTGGTCCCGGGCCGGCCGACGAAGCGCAGGGCGCCTGATGGCCGTCGTCCGCTACCGCGAGGCGTTGAACCAGGCGCTGCGCGAGGAGATGGCGCGCGACGAGCGCGTCTTCCTGATGGGCGAGGACGTCGGGGTGTTCAACGGCGCGTTCAAGGTGACGGCCGGGCTGCTGGAGGAGTTCGGCGAGGCGCGCGTGCGCGACACGCCGATCTCCGAGAACACGATCGTCGGGATGGGCGTCGGTGCGGCGATGACGGGCCTGCGACCGGTCGTCGAGCTGATGACGATCAACTTCTCGCTGCTCGCCTACGACCAGATCGTCAACCACGCGGCGCATATCCGCTACATGTTCGGCGGCCAGGTGACGGTGCCGCTCGTCGTGCGGATGCCACAGGGCGCGGGTCACCAGCTCGGGCCGACACACAGCCACAGCTTCGAGGCGCTGTTCCTGCACGTGCCCGGCCTGCTGGTGGCGACGCCTTCGACCGCGGCTGACGCGAAGGGGCTGTTGAAGGCGGCGATCCGCGACGACAACCCGGTGATCTTCATCGAGCACGAGTACCTCTACGGGCAGCGCGGCGACGTGCCGGACGACGGCGACCATGTCGTGCGCTTCGGCGAGGCGGCTGTGCGGCGCTCCGGGGACGACGTCACGATCGTCGGGATCTCGCGGATGGCGGTGACGGCCGAGCGCGCCGCGCAGGTGCTCGCGGACGAGCACGACGTCGCCGCCGAGGTGATCGACCCGCGCACGCTGCGCCCGCTCGACCTCGACACGATCCTCGCGTCGGTGCGCAAGACGAACCGCTGCGTGATCGCCGAGGAGGGCTGGCCGCACGGCGGCGTCGGCGCGAACCTGTCAGCGCTGATCCAGGAGCAGGCGTTCGACGACCTCGACGCGCCGGTCGTGCGCGTGACCGGGGCAGACGTGCCGATGCCGTACTCGAAGCCGCTGGAGCAGATCGCCTTCCCCCACGAGCCCCAGATCGTCGCTGCGGCGCTCTCGACGCTCGGTCGCTGAAAGGATCCCGCCGTGCCCGACGTCGTCATGCCCCGCCTGTCCGACTCGATGGAGGAGGGAACGATCCTCCGCTGGCTTCGTGCTTCCGGTGATTCGGTGGAGCGCGGCGACGAGCTCGTCGAGATCGAGACGGACAAGGCGAACATGACGTACGAGGCCGACGCGTCCGGCGCGCTGGAGATCGTCGCCGAGGAGGGCGCGACGCTGCCGATCGGTGGCCTGATCGCGCGGATCGGTGGCGCCCGCGACTCGGCGTCCGAGGCCCAGGCCGCGCCGCCGGCGGGTCCTGTCGAATCCGTCCCGCCCACCCGGGCGCACACCGGCCTTACGGCCGGCGCACGTCCGTCCTCACCGCCACCCACCGGATCGGCGTCCGCCGCTCCCGGCTCGGCTCCCGCCGAATCGACCGCCGCTTCCGTACCCCCTCCCGCCCCCTCGCAGCCAGCCGTGGGCGGCGAGACCGCGGCGAACGGACGGATCAAGGCGTCGCCGATCGCTCGAAGGCTTGCGCGCCAGCAGGGTGTCGACCTGGCCGAGGTCGCGGGCTCCGGGCCGGGGGGACGGATCGTGAAGGCGGACGTGGAGGCGCGCGCCACGGGTGAGCCGGCTGCGGCTCCCGCTGCTCCCGCTGCCGCAGCGCCGACTCCGGGACCGGTCGCCGCAGGCTCCGGTGGCTCGGGCAAGGGCGACGCGACGACGGTCGCGCTGTCGAAGACGCAGCAGACGATCGCGCGGCGGATGGCCGAGGCGAAGGCAACCGTGCCGGACTTCCAGGTCACGACCGAGGTCGACATGGCGGCGGCGGTGTCGCTGCGTGCGCAGATGAAGGCGCTCGCGACCGAGGAGGCGCCAGCGCCGTCGTTCAACGACATGGTCGTGAAGGCCTCGGCGCTGGCGCTGCGCGAGTTCCCGCGCGCGAACGGCGCATACAAGGACGGCGCGTTCGAGCTGTACGCGCGCGTCAACGTCGGCGTGGCTGTCGCGGCGCAGGACGCGCTCATCGTCCCCACCGTGTTCGACGCGGATCAGAAGTCGCTCGGCGAGATCGCGCGCGAGGCGCGGGCGCTCGCCGCCCGCGTTCGTGCCGGCCAGATCACGCCGCCGGAGCTGTCAGGCGGAACGTTCACCGTCTCGAACCTCGGCATGTTCGGCGTCACCGAGTTCACCGCGATCATCAACGCGGGCCAGGCCGGCATCCTCGCAGTCGGCGCGCTGCGTGACGTCCCGGTCGTCGAGCACGGTCATGCAGTCCCCGGCAAGCGCATGGCGCTCACGCTCGCCTGCGACCACCGCATCCTCTACGGCGCCGACGCCGCCCAGTTCCTCGCCCGCATCCGCGCCCTGCTCGAAGCACCCCTCGCGCTGGCGCTCTGAAGCGCTCGCGCGCGTGCCGCCGCCGATGGCGCGATGCTTTGGAATATGGCGCCGTCGCTCGGACTGAGCACCGCTGGTCGCCACCGCTACGGGATCGTGCTCGCGGTCGCCGTTGCGATGGTCGTGTTCCTGATCGTCGCGCCGGAGCAGCCGTGGAGCCGCGTCGTCGGGCTCGGACTGGCTGGACTGATGTTGCTCGTCGTCGTCGCGACGAGCCGGACGGGCGATCGCACGGTGCGCGAGAGCGCGGCAATCGGCCTCGTGCTCATCACGGTGGGCGTCGGGCTCGGTGTGCTGTTCGACTGGATTCCGAAGTGGACCGCGTCCGCGCTCGCCGGCGTGATCGTGATCGTCACGCTCTATCAGCTGGTGCATGGAGTCGCGCGACTGCTGGGACAGAAAGGCGTGACCGTGCAGGCGGTCGCCGGCGCGCTCGCGGTGTACCTGCTGCTTGGGATCTTCTTCTCACTCACGATCGCCGTCTCGGCAAAGCTCGGCCACGGTGATTACTTCGCGCAACACACCGACGGCACCGAGAGCCAACACGTCTACTTCAGCTTCACGACGATGACGACGACCGGCTACGGCGACCTCTCGCCGGCGACCCGCGGCGGGCGCGCGGTGTCGGTGCTGGAGATGCTGCTCGGCCAGATCTACCTCGTGACCGTGATCTCGCTGCTCGTCGGGAACCTGCGGCGGCGCGGCGAGGCCGACGACGCGCCCTGACGCGTCACCCCCGGCCCTGCTGGAAGACCGCGTTCGGCTCGCCGCCGTCGAAGCGGATCCCGCCGGGAAACGGAACGGTCGTGCGGACGACGACGCACCAGGCGCGGCCGGGACGAGCGCCGGGGACGCAGGTGCGGTAGATCGAGCCGTCGACGATCGCGACTGCGTCGGCGGCTCCGACATGGCGGCGCATCGCCGGCGGCGCGTGCGTGCCGATCCAGGCCTCGCCGCGCGTGAGCGCTTCCGCGAGCGCGTGGCGGTTGCGCACGACCGTCCCGTGGTGGAGCAGACCGAAGACGAGCAATGCAGCTGTCACGCAGACGACGAGCGCGACGCCGGCACGATCACGCGCGACGACCGTCGGCACGTCGGGTCGCGCGCGCCGCAGCGCGATCCCGCCAAGCGGCGCGAGCACGACGAGCGCGAGCAGGTTGAAGAAGCTCGCGAGCAGCAATGCGGCGACGAGGTCCGTGCGATCGCCGCCGAGCGGCAGTGCGTGGACCAACAGCGCGTCGCCGAACGTGAGCAGCACGAGCAGCGGGGCGAGCCAGGCGCCCCGCAAGCGCCACCGCAGCCGGCTGGCCCATACGCGCTCCATCGGATTCAGGGTACGCCGGCGAGGCCGGGCGTACGCGGGAACCTCAGCCGGCTGTCGCGTCCACGACCTGCCACGGGCGGTCGTCAGGTCCCGAGAGCGCGAGCGTCCAGCGCTCGGTGACCGCGGTCTCGCGCTGCTTGCTGCCGGACAGGACTGCTGCGGTGTCGCGATCCTCGACGTAGCGGCGGCCGCTCACCTCGACCTCGACGGTCATCGTCGGCGGCGTCTGCGCCGCGTCGAGCGCGGCGATCTGCAGGCGGCGCACGCGCGGCCCGCGGATCACGAGCCGCGTGCGCTCTGACGGATCGCCAGGATGCAGGAGCGCAGAGGCGGCAGCGGGCGTCGCCACGTCGAGCAGATCGCTGTCGGCACCGTCAACCGCCTCGGCCCAGGCCGCCACGGCGCGCCGGGCTGCCGCCTCCAGCACCGCCGGGCTCCAGCGCCCGTCGACGAGCGACAGGTCCAGTGCGGCCGCGCGCGCGTCGCCCGCGTAGTCGAGGTCGGCGACCTCGGCGGTCGCGACGCCGGCCGGCAGCTTCTCGCCGGCCGCGAGCTCGACGACGGCCGCGTCGTGCAGGCGCGCGTCATCGCTCGCGGGAGTCGCGACGATCTCCTCGTCGAGCACGTGCGCACCCTCGGCGTCGTGCTCGATCGAGGCGACGATCCAGTGGCCGTCGCGACGGGCGAGCGTCCAGTACTCGATCAGGCTGACCGTCTCGGTTCCGGAGCCGTTGCGGGTGATCCGTTCGCCGAGCGGTCCTTCGACATGGTCGTGCAGCGTTGCGACGATCCGCACCGTCACGCGGTCGTCGTCCTCACCCTCGCGGTTGACGAGGCCGAGGTAGGCGATCTCGCAGACCTCCAACACCTCGACGCGGTTGCGCCAGTCCCTGGCCGTGAAGTCAGCGAGGCGGCGGCGCCACTCGGTCAGCAGGTCGGGACTGAGCAGCTCGGCGAGGCGTGCGTCGTCGCACGCGTCCCAGGCGGATTGCGCCGCACGGAACAGCTCCTCCGCGGCTTCGCGCACGGCGTCAGGCGCGAACACCGGATCGTCGCCAGCCGCCTCGGCGGCGGCGAGCGTGACGCGCCGTTCGTGCTCGCGGCGGCGCGCGCGCGTGCGCGACGTGCGGACCGCTCCCATCAGGCCGATCACAGCAACGACGATCACGATGATCAGCAGCAAGCCGATGCCACCACCGCCGCCAGCACCGCCGCCGTAGTAGCCGCCTCCGCCGCCACCGTAGTGGCCGCCACCGCCACCGCCACCACCGCCGAAGCCGGAGGAGCCGCCGCCTGCCGCGGCGAACGCCTGCTGCGCCGCGCTCGCGAGCGCCACCACGGCGAGCACGAGCACGAGCGGGACATGGCGTGCGTATGAGCGCACCGAACGTTCGTGGATCATCGTCCGAGCAGGCTAGCGTCATCATGAAGGCATGAGCGAAACCACCGCACCGCGTCCTGAGCTGTGGGTCTGCCGGCTCGGGCTCGTCGACTACCGCGACGCGC
Organism: uncultured Actinomycetes bacterium; assembly: GCA_963715695.1. GTDB lineage: Bacteria > Actinomycetota > Thermoleophilia > Solirubrobacterales > Solirubrobacteraceae > Conexibacter. The sequence continues at coordinate 1,449,604 of OY970266.1, forward strand.
TCGCGTTCCAGGAAGCGGTGCGCGTTCGTCGCCAGGCCGGCGAGCTGCCGGACGTGCTGCTGGTGCTCGAGCACCCGCCCGTCTACACGCGCGGGCGACGCTCGCAGCACGGCGACCTGCCGTTCGCGCCCGAGTGGTACGCGCAGCAGGGGATCGAGATCGTGCCGGTGCGGCGCGGCGGTCAGCTGACCTACCACGGGCCGGGCCAGCTCGTCGGCTATCCGATCATGCGGATTGACGACACGGTCGCCTACCTGCGCTCGATCGAGGCGGCGCTGATCGCCGCGCTCGCTGACGAGGGACTGACCGCGCGCAACCGGCCACAGGACGGGATCGAGTACACCGGCGTCTGGGTCGAGGAGCGCAAGATCGCGTCGATCGGCGTCCACGTCTCGCGCGGCGTGACGACCCACGGCTTCGCGGTGAACATCGACAACGACATGCGCCCGTTCGAGTGGGCGGTGGCGTGCGGGCTCGACGACGTGCGGATGACGTCGATCGCCGACGAGCGCGGCGACACTGTGCGCACGCGTCCGCCGGCAGGCGAGCCGCTGCACCTCGCACGCGAGCCGTCGCCGGCGCTTGCGCGCTTCGCCGACCACGCGATCGCCCGCTTCGCCGAGCGTTTCGCACGAACCCCCGTCGAGGTCGACGTCACCGCACTCGGTGTCGCAGTGCTCGCCCGCTAGCCTTCAAGGCCGTATGAGCGCGACAGACGAGCGCAAGCACCAGACCCGCTCCCGCGCGAACCCCGGCGGGATGGACGTGCTGAAGGTCCTCGGCCCGGAGGTGCGGCCGTTCCGCGAGCGCAAGCCTCCGTGGTTCAAGGTCCCCGCGCCGGGCGGGCCGAAGTACCGCGAGCTGACGGGCATGATCAAGGAGGAGAACCTCCACACGGTCTGCCAGGAGGCCGCCTGCCCGAACGTCGGCGAGTGCTGGGAGCGCGGCACCGCGACGTTCATGATCCTCGGCGACACGTGCACGCGCCGCTGCGGCTTCTGCAACGTCAACACGGGCAAGCCGACCTGGAACGACCCGCTCGAGCCCGCGCGCGTCGCGCGCTCGGTCGCGAAGATGGGCTTGCGTCACGCGGTCATCACGTCCGTCGACCGCGACGACCTGCCGGACTACGGTGCGAGCGCCTTCGTCGGCGTGATCCGCCAGATCCGCCGCCAGGCGCCGAACTGCAAGGTCGAGGTGCTGACGCCGGACTTCCGCGGCCAGGAGATGCCGCTCGCGAAGGTGATCGCCGAGCGGCCCGACGTCTTCAACCACAACGTCGAGGTCGTGCCGCGGCTGTACCCGGTCGCGCGGCGCGGCAGCGAGTTCCTGCGCTCCTGCCGCGTGCTGAAGAACGCGAAGGCGATGGGCGGCAAGGAGGTCGTGACGAAGTCGGGCCTGATGGTCGGGCTCGGCGAGACGCACGACGGAGATGGTCGAGACGTTCGCGATCCTGCGCGAGCACGGCGTGCAGGTGCTGACCGTCGGCCAGTACCTGCGCCCGACCGAGCGCCACCTGCCGATCGTGCGCTACTGGCACCCGGACGAGTTCAAGGCGCTCGAAGAGGCCGCCTACGCGCTCGGCTTCGACCACATCGCCGCCGGCCCGCTCGTGCGCAGCTCCTACCACGCCGACCAGCACGTCCCGCAGGACCAGCCGGGCGACGGCCCGCTCGCGGCGTAGCGCCGAGCGGCGGCCTTCAGCGCCATGGACGTCGAGACGGCGATCCGCACGCGGCGGACGCACAAGGCCTACGGCGCCGAGCCGGTCGACCGCGCGACGCTCGACGAGCTGCTCGAGCTCGCGCGCTGGGCGCCGAACCACCACCTGACGAACCCGTGGCGCTTCCGCGTGCTCGGGCCGCGCGCGCTCGCCGCCTTGAAGGAGGCTGCGGGACCCGAGGCTGCGGCGAAGCTCGACCGCGCGCCGACGCTCGTCTGCGTCTCCGTGATTCAGCCGGGCGAGGACGCGGTCTCCGACGAGGAGGATCTGCTCGCTGCCGGCTGCGCGACGTACGCGCTGCTGCTCGGCGCACACGCGCGCGGGCTCGCCGCCTACTGGCGCACGCCGGCGGTGCTGCGCAGCGACGCAGGCCGCGCCGCGCTCGGCCTGCCGGCCGACGAGCGCGCGATCGCACTCGTCCACCTCGGGCCGCTGCGCCAGGAGAAGGCGCCGCCCGAGCGCGCCCCCGCCGAGGATGTCGTCACGTACCTCGACTGAGTCGATCGGCTCCCACCCAGCGCGCGACTGCGAAGCTCCGCGCGAGGGTCCTCCCCGCCCCGTGCTCCCGCTCAAGGACAACATCCCGACCGATCGGCTGCCGGTCGTCACGATCCTGCTGATCGCGATCAACCTCGTCGTCGCCTTCGGCTTCGGGCACCATGGGCCGCTCGCCGCAGCGGTGCTCCTGCACGGCGGGACACTCCAGCTCGTCTTCAGCGCGCTGATCCTGTGGATCTTCGGCACGACGGTCGAGGATTCGATGGCGCGCTGGCGCTACGCGTTGCTGTGCCTGCTCGGCGGGGTCGTGGCAAACCGGCTGCAGCTCGCGCTCGAGCCCGGCTCGAGCGCAGCGACGGTCGGCGCGACCGGAGCGGTAGCTGCCGTGCTCGGCGGCTACCTCATGCTGTACCCGCGCGCGAAGGTCGTAGCGCTCGTGGTGGTGCCGTTCTTCTTCAGGCTCGCAGAGCTGCCGGCCTGGCTGCTGGCCGGCGCCTGGTTCGTAGTGGAGGCACTGTTCGCCGCCTCGACGAGCGGGGGCGGCTGGGCGGCGTACATCGCACAGCTCGGCGGCTTCCTGTTCGGGTTGCTCACGGTGCACCGCATCGTGCGCCTTCGCAAACGGACCCCCCCTCGGCGCACGCGGCGCTGAGATGAACCGCCAGGTCGTGATCGGCGTGCTCGCGCTGTTCACTGCGTTCTTCGCGTTCCTGACGCTGTTCGACGCCGTCCACAACGGCGTGAGCTTCCTGACGATCGTCTCGCTCGGCGTGCTCGTGCTGTTCGCGATCGGGATCTACGGCGCGATCACGGAGAAGGGCGACGACTGACTCAGACGGCCGCGCTGGCCTTGCGGATCACGCGCCGCTCGCCGGCCCACGGCGGGTTGGCCTCAAAGCGGCCGCGGAGGACGTCGGGGCAGAGATCGACCTCGCCCGGCCACGCGATCGTGCCGTGCTCGACGCGGACCTGCTCGAAGATCGCACGGTTGTCGTGGATCGGCTGGAAGACCCCGCCGCGCGCGAGCACGGACTCCATGTCGATCTCGCCGATCAAGCCGTCATCGAAGGACAGGCGGAGCCAGTGGTCCTGGAGGGGTCGGACATTGGTGATCTCGGCAACGTTCATATCAGCGGTGGGATCGGTTTAAGCGACTCGTCACGACTCGCGCGACACCAGTTCTCCAACAGAGCGGCTTCATGCTGCACTGCCCATTTTTGCACCAGGCGCAAGGCTCGTGGCGGCAATGTTCCTTTCACCACTTCAAGCGTGTCGATCGCCACCTTTGCCTTGTATTCGGCGTACGTCACGTGAAAATGCGGGGGTCCATGGTCCTCGAAGTACATGAAGATCACGATCCCGTAGAAAGCGCAGATGCGGGGCACGCGGGATGGAGGCGTTCGGCGGCCACGTCTCGCCCCCGGCGCGGTATCGTGGTGAGCAGGAGTTGATTGGCCAGTCAGCCAGAGAGGAGCAGCGTGGACCTGAATGACACGCCCGAGCAGGCCGCGTACCGGGTGCAGGTACGCGAGTGGCTTGGGCAGAACGCTTCGGACGCCCCGAAGACGCGCGGGCGCGGCGACGACCCGGAGGCCGTCGAAGCCCACCGTGGATGGCAGCGCAAGCTCGCCGAGGGCGGCTATGTCGGCATCACGTGGCCGGCCGAGCATGGAGGTCAGGGCCGCGGGCCGATCGAGCAGGTGATCCTCAACCAGGAGATCTCGCAGGCCGGCGTGCCGGGAATCCTCGACACGATCGGCGTCGGGATGCTCGGGCCGACGCTCATCGCACACGGTTCCGACGAGCAGAAGCAGCGCTACCTCGCCCCCATGCTGCACGGCGACGAGGTCTGGTGCCAGCTGTTCTCCGAGCCCGCCGCAGGCTCCGACCTCGCGGGCATCCAGGCGCGCGCCAAGCGCCAGGACGACGGCTCGTGGCGACTCAGCGGCCAGAAGGTCTGGACGACGAACGCGCAGTTCGCCGCCTACGGACTGCTGCTCGCGCGCACCGATCCCGAGGCGCACAAGCACAAGGGCCTGACGATGTTCGTCGTGCCGATGGACGCGGAGGGCGTGACGATTCGCCCGCTGCGCCAGATCTCCGGCGAGCCCGAGTTCAACGAGGTCTTCTTCGACGACGTGGCGCTCGAGCCGGGCAGCGAAGTCGGTGCGGTCAACGGCGGCTGGGGCGTCGCGCTCACGACGCTGATGTTCGAGCGCCTGACGATCGGCGCCGGCAGCGAGGGCATGGGCTACCGCGCCGACCGCTTCGCCGGCGCGGTCGCGGCCGACGAGGCTGCGGCGAAGGACCCGGAGGTACGGGCGCGCTTCGGCGAGCTCGCAGCCGAGCTGCTCGCGCTGCGCTTCACCGGCTACCGGCTGCTGACCGCCATCTCGCGCGGTCAGATCCCCGGCCCGGAGGCCGGGCTCGGCAAGGTCACCGCAGTCAATGGAGCGATCGCCGCCGGCGACCTGATCGCCGACGTGCTCGGGCCGGAGGCGTTGGAGCCCGAGGGTGAGTGGTCGTACCTGATCTCCTTCCTGCCGGGTCTGAAGTCTGCCGGCGGGACCGAGGAGATCCTTCGCAACACGGTCGGCGAGCGCGTGCTCGGCCTGCCACCCGAGCCGCGGCTGGACAAGGGGATCCCCTTCTCCGAGCTGCGCGCGAAAGAGCGTCAGGAGGTGGGAGCATGAACTTCGACCTCTCCGACGAGCAGGTCCTGCTGCGCGAGGCTGCGCGCAACGCGCTCGGCCGCGTGAAGACGGTCGAGGCGGCGCGCGAGGCGCTGGAGGGCGGGACGCTTCCCGACCTCTGGAGCACCGCCCAGCAAGCCGGCTGGACTGGGCTGCTGATTGACGACGCACACGGCGGAGCGGGCCTCGGCGCGCTTGACGCGATGCTCGTGCTTGCCGAGTGCGGGCGCGTGCTCGCGAGCGTGCCGCTGCTTGGGCACCTGCCCGCAACGGCGCTCGCGGGAGCGGGCGGCCTCGACGACGAGACGCTCGGCAAGCTCGCGAGCGGCGAGTCGCGGGCTGCCTATGTGCCGGCACGGCCGGGCGACGACCTGGATCCTGCTTGGACGGTCGAGCCGCGCAGCGGCCACCGCCGTGCTGCAGCGCCGACCGTCGTGCACGACGCCGACGGGCTCGCGAAGGTGACCGGCACGGTCGCCTGGGTGCCGGACGCGCCCGGTGCCGACGTGCTCGTCGTCGTCGGGACCGAGGGCGGTGGCCGGCCGGTCGCGGTCGCGATCGGCAGCACCGCCGACGGCGTCTCGATCGAGGCGACGTCCGTCTACGACGCGACCCGTCCGCTCGGCCACGTGACGCTGGAGAACGCCTGCGGGCGCGTGCTCGCCGCCGGCGTGGAGGAGCTGCGCTCCGCATGGTTCCTCGCGCACGCGCTGATCGCCGCCGAGTCGCTCGGCGCGGTCGAGGAGTGCCTCGAGCGCTCCGTCACGTACGCGAAGGAGCGCTACACGTTCGGTCGCGCGATCGGCTCCTACCAGGCGGTCAAGCACGCGTTGACGGAGGTGCTGCGGCGCCAGGAGAACACGCGCTCGCTGCTCTACTACGCGGGCTGGGCGTACGCCGACAAGCCCGACGAGTTCGCGACCGCGGCGAGTGCCGCGCGCGTGAGCGGCGGCGGCGCGCTGGACTTCGCAGCACGCGAGCTGATCTCCGTGCACGGAGGGATCGGCGCGACCTGGGAGCACGACGCACCGCTGTTCTTCCGCCGCGCGCAGCTCTCGCGCCGCCTGCTCGGCGGCACGAGCGACGCGACCGACCGCCTCGCCGGCGAGCTGCTCGCCGGCGTCGCCGCGGCTTAGACCTCTGCACGTGGGCGGCGGAACCGGGTCGGTCCCGCCGCTTTGCGTGCCAGAGTCCGCGCCATGAGCGACGACATCATCATCACCACCATGAACGACCTCCCGGGCTACGAGGTCGTCGAGGTCTACGGCGAGGTGTTCGGGCTGATCGTGCGTGCCCGCAACGCCTTCTCGAACATCGGCGCCTCGTTCCGCACGATCGCGGGCGGCGAGGTGAAGGGCTACACGAAGCTGCTGTCGGAGAGCCGCAACCACGCGGTCGACCGACTGAAGCAAGCAGCGGTCGAGCGCGGCGCGAACGCCGTCATCGCCATGCGCTTCGACTGCAACGAGATCGGCGACATCATGAGCGAGGTCGCCGCCTACGGCACGGCAGTGAGCGTGCGGCGTCGCGCGCCGGTGACGTAGACGAGCCGTCCGTCGGGCAGTCGGTAGACGGTGCCGACCGGCTGACCATGGCCCGTCACGACCGGCGCGCGGGTGGGGCTCGGCAGGGTGCGCGTGACGCCCGTCGTCGTGCGCGTGGTGACCGCCGGCCGGGCGGGCGCGCGGCGCTCGATCCGGCCGGTGCGCGGATTCACGGTCAGGCCGAGGCCCGCCACGAGGAACGCGACGGCGAGCACGATGCCGACGTCGAACAGGTTCACGAGCCCGTCGAGCGGGTCGCCGGCTGCAGCGTCGAGGCGGCCGTGACGGCCGAGGCCGGTGCGTCTCACGACGCGTCGCCCGTCGTGGCGCGCAGGGCGACCGCACGTTCGAGTGCGCTGAGGTCCTCGCTGTAGAGCCGCGTGCGCACGAGCGTGAGCGCGAAGGCGACCGTCCCGACGAGCAGGCCGATCACCGTCGCCGCGAAGGCAGTGCGCAGGTTCGCGGCCAGCGAGCCGACGTCGCCGCGCCCGAGTGCGGCGAGCCCGGGAGCGAGCGGGATCAGCGTCCCCGTCAGCCCGATCGCGGGACCCGCGCGCACGAGCAGCCGCGTGCGGTCGAGCCGGCGCTCGGCCGCCAGCTCGTAGTCGGCGAGCGCGTGCTCGACCGCGTCCGGGCGCCCGGCCACCAGCGCGGCGGCGATCTGCCGCAGCGCCTGCGCGGCGAACACGGTCGGCGCGTGCATGGCGAGCTGCGCGGCGCGGCCGGGCTCGCGCACCGCGGTGAGCGCGAGCGCACGCAGCGGCTGCTCGCGCCGGCGTCTGCGCCGCAGCGACAGCTCGGTCGCGAAGCGTCCCAGTTCGAGCGCGACGCCGAGCAGCGCGGCGATCGCGAGCAGCAGCACCGGGATCTGGAGCAGTGCGACGAGCTGCGCGAGCGCCTCGCCGAGATCGCGCTGGAGCAACGCCGCGCCGATCATGCTGCGACCTCGGGACGGCGGCGCTCCAGCTGGGTGCCGAGCGTGAGCGCGAGGACGATCGCAAGCGCGACGGCGACCACGACGCCCGGCGGTGCGTCATCCCGCGCGCTGCGCAGGCCGGGCGCGACGCGCGCCTCCGTGCTGCCGGCGCCGGCAGCGGCACCGATCAGCCGGCCCGAGACGTCAGCGCCCGCTCCCGCGCCGGTGGCACTGCGCGCGGAGGGTGCCGGGCCGCCGGTCGCCGGCCCGCGCTGCGTGGCAGGCGCCGTCGACCCGGCCGTGCTCCGCACGCGACTGGCGCCGCCACTCCGCGTCGCCTGACGCGTCGGCTGCGAGCGTGCTGTCGCGACTGCGCGCGTTCCGCGAACGCCCCCGGCTGCGTGCCCGCGACTCTGCGGCTGCGGCCGGCTGAACAGCGGTGCGCCGCTGCCGCCGCCGCCCGCGACGACGCCCTCCGCTGCGGGCGCGGCCGAGCTGCGGACAGCACGCGCGACCGGGGCGATCGGCAGCGGTCGTCCGGCGAACGCGGGCGCCGCGTAGGCGGTCATCCAGATCGGATTGCTCGTGCAGTCGTCGATCCGCCAGCAGATCGCTCCGTCGGGCTGCTGGAGCGAGGCGAGGTAGGCGAGCGGATCGGCGCCGCTGATCGTCATCCACGCGGACGGGTCGGCGCCGACCGCCCACAACCCTTGGACCACCCATGCGGTCGAGGCTGCGTTCGAGGTGGCTCCGGCGCGCTCCTCGCCGAACCCACCGTCGGCGTTCTGCAGCGTGTGCAGGAACGCGAGCGCGCGCTGCTCGGCACCAGCATCACGACGACCAGCAGCGACGAGCGCCTGCAACGCGGCGCCGGTCACGTCCGCGTCGGCGGGCGAGCTGAGCGAGGAGCCGGGCCAGCCGCCGTCGGCGCGCTGGGCGCCGAGCAGCCAGTCGGCTCCACGTTGCACCGCGACGCCCGTCGCCGGCTCACCGACCTGGCTCAGCGCGAGCAGCGCGAAGATCGTGTCGTTCACGCCGCCGGTGCCGTCGCCGAGCCCATGCGCGAACGAGCCGTCGGGGAGCTGACGCGCAAGCAGCGCGGCGACAGGATCGACGGCGCCGAAGCGCCGCAATGGCATGCCTGCCGCGTGCGCGACGAGCAGCACGCGCTCGTAGTCGGTCGTCGCGCTCAGCTCGCCTGCGTGTGCCGTCAGGTAGCTGTACACGTCGGCGCCACCTGGCTGTGCCTGGTCCTGCGGGTTGACGCCGGCGGCAGCGAGCCCCAGCGCGACCCACGCGCTGAAGCCGGGGTCGGAGGCAAGGCCGCGGCGGCCGCCGAAGCCGCCGTCGCGGTTCTGCACGTTCTGGAGGTAGCGGACTGTGCGATCGAGCCGGCCGGCGCTCGCCGGGTCGGCCGCCGGAGGCGGAGCGCCGGCTTCCGGCTCCGGGCCGGGATCGAGCGGCGGTGCCGGAGCGATCCGCAACTGCGCGTCGGCCGGTGGCGGCCCGCAATCGGTTGTGGGCCCGGCCGGCACGCAGACGTCGAGGCGATTCGAGCGCACGAAGCCGGGCGCGGTCGCCTTCACGCGCTGCCAGCCGGTCGCGTGGAACGTCAGCGTCGCCGTGCCGTCCGCTGCCGTGACGACGGTCGCAGGGTCGCTCGGGTGCGTCGTCTCGACGCCATTCGCGGCAGTCGTGACGGGAGCGACGCTGACGCCTGCGGCGGGCACGGGCGTCGGCGCCCCACCACCCTCCGAGCCGCCGCTGGACTGCGTGACGTGGACGAGCAGGGACGCGTCGGGTGCGACCACGGGAGCCCCGGCGGCGACCAGTTGCAGGAACGGCCGGCTGCTGAACGCGTCATAGGCCCACAGCAGCTCGTCGCCGCCGAGCAGCCGGACCTGGCAGCCCCCGACGCCGGTGAAGGCGCCGTCGACGAGAATCCCCCACGAGGCCGAGGGGGTCTGCGCGTCGGGTCCGAGGCGCGAGACGAAGTAGTCGTCGTAGCCGGTGAACCACTGGCCGTCGAGCGTCGTGCCGCTGAGCGCCATCGCGTCGGCCGCGGCGGCGGTCGGCGTCGGACCGGCGACTGCGTGCGCTCCGGCGTTGCGCCCGTCGCAGCGGTGGGCGCGAACGTCGGAGGTCGCCTGCACGGCATGGCCGTCGGTCGACAGCGGACCCTCGAACAGCGTCCTGCTCGCCCCCTCGACGCGCACGCTCACGACGGCTGCCGACACGCCTGCGGAAGGCGCGGCGACCAGCATCGCGAGCACGAGCGCAGCGAGTGGGGCGAGCGGACGGTGCATCGTCGCTCAGCAGCTCCCGCCGGCCACGTGCACGCACACGGGCACGCTCGGGGTCGGCGCGAAGCCCGTCTTCTTGCCCTTGACGTTGAACGTCCCGAGCGTGTTGAACGTCAGCGACGCCTGCCCCGAGGCGTTCGTCGTCGCGGTCGAGCTGGCGCCCGTCACCGTCACGCCGCTCGCCGCCGAGCCGACACCGGCGGTGCTGTACTTGTCGATCGTCACCGTCACCGGCACGCTCTGCGTGACCGACGCCGGGATGCTCGTGAACTCGAGCGGGAAGACGGTCGGCGTGAAGCTCGGCGAGGTAGCCGAGTCGACGAGCATCAGCACCTTGTCGCCGGCGCTCAGCTCCTGCGTGCAGATCCCCTGCGAGGCGTAGGTGTCGTTGAGCCAGAAGGCCCAGTAGCGCGGGTCGCCCATCGTCCAGCTGTGCGTCTCGCCGAGGATCGTCGTGACGAACGCGTTGTGGTCCCAGTTGCCGGAGGTGCCTTGCTGGAGCGCGCCCGCGGCCGTCGTGCCCGGGCAGTTGCCGGGCGCCGGGGTGGCGGTCGTCGTCGTCGTGAGGTTCGTCAGGCCGAGCAGCGTCGTGGTGGCGCCCTCGACGCGGACGGAGACCGCCGCGGGCGTACCCGCGAGCGCCGGGGCGCAAGCGAGCAGGACGGTGGTGAGGCAGAGCGCGAGCAGCGCGCCGGTACGTCGGAACATGGTGCGTCCTCCTGGTTGGTTGATGGTGAAGCCAGCGTCGAGACGTCCGGGGGCGGCGCGGGAGCGAAGCCCCCGGGCCGCCTCAGAACAAGACCGACGTGGCGCGCGCGCTCGTGATCGCTCCGATGCGCGGATCGCGCATCGAGGCCACGAGCGTCGCCACCGGCGCACGCTGCGAGTGCAGGATCCGCAGCGCGCGCTTGCTCAGCGCGACCGTGACGCGCCGAGTCGTGCCGGCGCGCAGATGCGCCGACGCGCGCCCGACGGTGTGCAGCCGCATTCGCTGCGGGTGCCCCGCAGGCAGCCGCAGTTCCACGCGCACGACTGCGTCGCAGCCGCCCGGCCCGCTGCCGCGCGGGCAGGCGAGCGCGATCGTGGCGCGACCGTGCGTCACGTGGGTGCGCACGCCGACGCGCAACTTCAGCCGCAGCGGCGCGGGTGCCTTCGGGATCGCCGGCTCGAGCGGCGGGACGACGACCGGCGGGGTCGTCAGGGCGCCGCCACCCGACCCGCCGGCGGCGGCGCCGGTCAACGTGAGCTGGACGAGGCTCCCGAGCCCGACCGGACCGCTCGCGTCGCCCTCGCTCGCTCCGCCGTCGCGGTGGACCGTCCAGGCTCCACCGTCCCCGGCTACGACTCCGTTGACCCGCACGATCTTGCTCCCGTCGAGCGCGAGGTCGCTGACGCAGTACGCTGGCGCGGACGCAACGAGCGCAGCGCGCAGCAGGTCGGCGACGCTCGCGCCGACCGCGGCGCTGACCTCGCACATCCGCACCGCACTGCCGCCGGTCACCTGGCCGCCGCTGTCGATCACGAGCGTCATCGGCACGTGCGTGCCGGCAGCGACATTGGGTGCCGGGCGGACCGCGGGGCTCGTGCCGTCCTCCCGCGCGGGAGCGGGTGCGGTGAACGCAGCGCCGGCGAGCGCGCGCACCGCGTCCTGCGTCGCGTCGAGGTTCTCGTCGCCGTCGGCTGCCTGCCACTGGAAGCTGCCGTCGGCGTTCTGCTGCGCGAGCAGGAAGTCGAGCGGCGTCTTGCCCTGAGCCGTCGTCCAGGTAGTCGGATCGATGCCGCAGGCGCGCAGTCCGCTGAGCACCCACGCCGTCGTGTTCGTGTTGAGGCCGAGGAAGCCGGCGGTGAAGCCGCCGCTCGCAGCGTCCTGGTGGGCGCGCACGAAGTCGAGCGCGGCGAGCACCGCCGGGTCCTGCGCGCTCACGCCGGCGCTGCAGAGGGCCGCGATGCCGGCGCCGGTCATGTCGACGTCGGAGCTGACGGACGGGGAGGCGAAGTTCCAGCCACCGTCCGCACCCTGCTGCGCGCGCAACGTGCCGGCGAGCGTGTCGGTCACGACATGCGGCGCGCCGGCCGCGGCGAGCGCGAGCAGCCCGAAGATGTCGGCGTTCGTCACGCCCGTGCCGCCGAGCTGGTGGCCGTCGAACTGCGCGGCGAGCGCGGCGACGAAGTTCGTCGAGGCGTCGAGCCGCGCAGGCTCGAGCCCGGCTGCCGAGGCGGTGAGGATCCCGCGCTCGAAGTCGGTCGCCTGACCGCCGGGGCCGTTCGTCGTCCACAGCGCGCGGTAGTAGTCCTGCGCGCTTGGGTCGAGTGCGTCGACGCGCACGTCCGCAGCGTTCACGCCGGCGGCGGCGAGCGCCGTGAGCGCCCAGTCGCCGCCGAACGAGCCGAGCGACCCGTCGACGTCCTGCAACGACCGCAGCCATACGGCTCCCTGCTGCGCAGCGGCACTCGCCTGCGCTTCCGTCGTCGCTGCTTGGGCGCCGGGGACGAATGCGCCGATGCTCGCCAGTACGACCGCTGCTGCCAGCCAGCGGTGGCGAAGTGCTTTCTTCATGTCGCCTACTCCTGCAAAACGGGGCGGCGACACGCACACCTACGAGGCGGCGCACCGGCCGCCTAAACGCGAGGCATGCCTCCGAACCACCTGCAACGCGTCTTCGGGCTCGGGTTCAACCTCGCGGATTTCCTTCCCAGGCTCGAAAGCCCAGTGGACCAGCAATCCGCTCGTCACCCACACCGCTGCGCGTCAGCCCCGGATTCGCACCGGGTTCCGCATTACAAGCGCGCGCAGCATAGCGCGCGCCGCGGAGCGCGCAACGCTGGTTCAGCGCTCGGCGCGGATTTGCAGCGTCTCGACGGGCGCCGCGTCGAAGTCTCGCCGGAAGTCGTCGTCGTCGGCCCACGCGCGCTTCGGCACGAGCCGGCGCGCAAGCGTCAGCTCGGTCGGACTCTCGGCGAACGGAAACGGGTCGAGCCGGACGCGGCGCGGGCCGAGCGGCTCGATCGCGATCGTCACGCGCTCGCCGCCGGCGGCCGGCACGTCGTCGAAGCTGCCGCCGACTCCCGCGTCGAGGTCGACGAGGCCGAAGTACAGCGACAGCACGTCGAAGATCTGCAGCAGCGCGTAGTTCGTCCAGCGCTGCGTCTCCTCCACGCCGACCTGTTCGACGAGCCGCGCCTGGCGCTCCTCCTCCTCTTCGGCGAACGTCTCGGCCTGCCCGCGCGCAGCGCCGGTGAGCTGCATCGGCGCGCTGAACGCACGCAGCACTCCATAGCGCCCGCGGTAGAGCCCGCTCATGTGCATCGAGACGAGCAGCCCGGCGTACGCGTCCTCCTCGCAGACGACCTCGACCGCAGCGCGGTAGAAGGCGAGGTGGACCGGCACCGGCACGGCGAGGAAGCTCTGCGGCGCACCGTCGGCGTCGAGCCGCGGGCGCCGCTCCCAGACGGCCCAGCCGTCGTCGTGGCGGGTCGCCGCGCGCACGACAGATTCAAACGGCTCCGGTCGCGCGAATCCCGCGCCGCCCCATGCACGCGCGAGCTGGCCGGAGAGGTCGGCATGGTCGGGCTGCAGGACGATCTGCCAGTGGTCGCCGGCGTCGCGGACGAGCATGCTGCGGAGGCTATCGCCGCGGCCGTCAGCCCTGCGGCTGCGACGGGACTTCGTCGCGCGTCGCCGGCAGCGCGGCGGAGGTCGGCTGCCCGCTCGCCGGGACGACGTACTTGGCAGCGGACGCCGCGGTCGCGGCCTTTGCAGCAGTCGACTTCGGCGCCGTCCAGTCCGGCACGAGCGGCTGCGTGCGCAGCAGCGCCGGCCAGGTGGCGACGTCGATCACGCCCGTCTGCGGCAGGCCGACGGTCGCTTGGAAGGCGCGCACGGCGTCCGTCGTGCTCGCGCCGAACGCTCCGTCGAGCGTGACGAGCTCACCGGCGCCGGCGAGGTGCTCCTGCGCCCACAGGACGAGGTCGCCGCGACTGCCGATCTTGCCCCCGGCGCCGGCCTTCAGCGTCGGGCCGAGCGGCGTCGTGGGCACCGGCAACGGGTCGAGCGGCGCGCCGACCGCGGTCCACAGCGCGTCCGGCGTCTCTTGCCAGTCCCACCAGCTCAAGCCGCGCGCGCCGTAAGCGGCGGACAGCTGGCGGAAGCGCACGACGTCCTTCGCCGGCGCACCGTCGTACGTCTGCCCGAGCGGGTAGATCGGCGCCTGGTAGGGCGAGTTCCATTCGTAGGTGTGCGCGAGCGCGGTGTCGACCGAGGTGCCGATCGTCTTCCAATACACCTGCGGAAGGTTGAACGACGCGTTGCCGGGCGAGAGGAAGACCGAGTACGGCAGGCTCGGGTGGTAGTCGACGTAGGGGAAGCTCGTGAGGCCGATCGGGTAGGTCGGCCCGACCTGCGCGCGCAGCTCTGTCATGTACTGCTGCGCCTGCTTGTACTTGCCTTCGTAGGCGGACTCGGCGTCGATCACGAAGCAGTCGGCGCCGTTGAGCGCCGCGACCGCGCCGGCGTTCGCCTCGCCGATCGGGTCCTTGCCGTAGACGAACTGCCAGCCGCAGACGTGCAGGCCGACGGCCTTCAGCGCAGCTACGTTCGCTGCGGAGAACTGCGACCACGGGTCGCTGCCGTCGGCGCTCTTCACGAAGACGGTGCTGACGCCATGCGCCTTCGCCCGCGCTGCGATGCTCGCTACGTCGCCGCCTTCGGACTTGCCGAGGTACCAGATCCACATGCCGTTGCCGTCGTAGACGCTCGCCGTGCCGGTTGGCCACGGACCACGGTGACGCGGCGGCGGTGGCTTGCGGACCGTCACGCGAACGCCATTGGAGAGGTGGCGCCCAGGGTTGACGACGCGGATGACGCCGCTGACCGCGTTGCCGGGGACGCGCACGACGATCCGCGTCTTCGTGCGCAGGACGCCGCTGACTCCATGCACCACACGCTTGCCGGTCTTCGAGGATCGCACCACGAAGACGACGCGCGACCTGCGGCTCAGGTGCTTCGCGCCGACGAGCACGTGGCCGGTGCGCGTGACGGTCGTGTGCGCGGAGCAGGGATACGGGGTCGAGGAACAGCGCACGAAGGCGATGTGCGGCGACGGCGTGCGCGCGTCCGCCGTGCCGGCAGCCAGCACGAGCAGCGCGCACGCGAGCAGCGCGACGCGGGCAAGCGAGGAAGCGAGCAGACGGTTGGGACGATGTCGTGCGACGGGAATCATTGCGACAGGCGAACGGCGACCAGAACAGCTTAGGCCCCCGCGACCGCAGGGACGGGTGCGCCGTTGCAAGGAAAGAACACGGTCAGGCGACAGGCGATGCGGTGCGGTCGACGCGACCTGGCGCCAGCGCGCCATTCGTGCGCCCAGGCCGCAGCACGACGACCTCGCCGGACGCGTGCGTCAGCACCCATGCGGTCTCCTGCGGGCTGAAGCCGTTGCCGCCCGCGTGCGTCGCGGCAGCCAGCACGATCCGCTCGCAGCGCTCGTGGTCGAGCATCTCGCGCAGCGCGTGGCGCGCGTCGCGCCCGCGCTCGATCCGCGCGTCGACCGCGACCCCGCAGTGGTGCGCACGCTGCTCGACCGCCTCCAGCAGCTCGAGCGCCGTCGCGCTCTGGCGCGGCAGCGCCACGTCGAGCGGCAGGTGCAGCGGGACCTCGGCGAGGTAGACGGGCACGAGCGTGCCACCCTCGGCGCGCGCGAGCCGCAGCGCAGCCTCGAGCGCGGGCTGCGACAGCGTGCGCGCGAGGAATGGGAAGAGGATCCGGCGGGGGCCGGGCACCGGCGCCGCGCGGCGGGCGCGGCGGCCGCGCGCGAGCCAGGCGAGCACGGCGACGAGCCCGACCACGACGAGCGTGAGCGCAAGCCCGAGCGCGCCGTCCGCCGCACCCAGCACGAGCGCGAGCCTGAGCGCACCATCCGCAGCGCCCAGCACGAGTGCGAGCCCGGCATCTGCCGTCACGACCATGCCTGTCATCGCGCACCTCCGTCGTCGTCCTTCGGCTCGATTCCCTCGCGGCGCGTGCGGTCGGCGACGATCCGCACGTCGATCCCTGGCAGCGCGTCGAGCAGCCGGCTCGGCAGCGACGGTCCGCGCGCGCGCTGGAGCATGCTGCGATGCGCGGGCGTCCCGATCAGCACGTACGTCGTGCCGCGCTCGCGCGCGACGCGCCGCACCGTCGCAGCGACGTCGTCGCCCTGCTCGACGAGCAGGTGCGCGCCGAGCACGACCGCGAGCCGCCGCAGCGCGTCGAGCTGCTCGGCCTCCTCGGCGCGCGGCGCGGCGGAGCCGTTGCCGCTGCCGGTCCGGACCCACAGCAGGTCCAGCTCGGCGCCGAGCCGCTGCGCCGAGCGCCACGCGCGCCGCACGACGCGCTGCGACTCCGGCCGCGGCGTCACGAGCGCGAGCAGCCGCTCGCCGATCGCCTGCGGGACCGTGCTCGCGACGATCCGTTCGTCGTCGCGTGCGGCGGCGCACCGTGTGCGTGCCGAGCGACCCGCCGCGCCTCGACCTCTTCGGCGACCTGGCGCAGCGCGACCTCGCGCAGCGAGGACAGGTGCTCGATGCGGAAGAAGCTCTGCAGCGCAGTCTCGACCCGATCGAGCGGGTAGACCTTGCCGGCGCGCAGTCGCTCGATCAGGGCCTCTGGCGTGAGGTCGATCAGCACGAGCGCGTCGGCCTCGCCGAGCACCTCGTCGGGGACCGTCTCGCGCACGCGCGTGCCGGTCAGCTCGGCTACCTGGTCGTTGAGCGACTCGAGGTGCTGGACGTTGACGGTCGAGAAGACGTCGATCCCGGCCGCGAGCACGTCGGCGACGTCGCTCGAAGCGCTTGTCGTGCTCGACGCCCGGCGCGTTCGTGTGCGCGAGCTCGTCGATCAGGCACAGCTCGGGCGCGCGCCGCAGGATCGCCGGCAGGTCCATCTCCTCCAGCTCCGCGTCGCGGTACGTCACGCGACGACGGGCGACGACCTCCAGCCCGTGCGCTTGCGCGACCGTCTCCTCGCGGCCGTGCGGCTCGAGGTAGCCGATCACGACGTCGCGCCCCGCCTCGGCCTCGGCCTGTCCCTCCTGCAGCATCCGGTACGTCTTGCCGACGCCCGCGGCCATGCCGAGGAAGACCTTCAGCCGCCCGTGCTGCGCGGTGGCCTCCATCGCCGGCTCACGCCCCGAGCAGGTTGTGGATCAACAGGTCGATCAGCTTGATCCCGACGAACGGGGCGATCAGGCCGCCGAGGCCGTAGATCAGCAGGTTGCGGCGCAGCAGCACGGTCGCGCCGGCCGGGCGGTAGCGCACGCCGCGCAGCGCGAGCGGCACGAGCGCGGGGATCACGAGCGCGTTGAAGACGATCGCGGAGATGATCGCGCTGCGCGGCGAGCCGAGGTGCATCAGGTTGAGCTGGTCGAGCGGGCCCTTTCCACCGGCGCCCGCTGTTGCGTACGTGGCGGCGAACATCGCCGGCAAGATCGCGAAGTACTTCGCCACGTCGTTCGCGATCGAGAATGTCGTGAGCGCACCGCGCGTGATCAGCAGCTGCTTGCCGACCTCGACGATCTCGATCAGCTTCGTCGGGTTCGAGTCGAGGTCGACCATGTTCCCCGCCTCGCGCGCCGCCTGGGTGCCGGTGTTCATCGCGACGCCGACGTCGGCCTGCGCGAGCGCGGGCGCGTCGTTCGTGCCGTCGCCGGTCATCGCGACCATCCGGCCGCCGTCCTGCTGCTCCTTGATCAGCGCGAGCTTGCGCTCGGGCGTCGCCTGCGCGAGGAAGTCGTCGACGCCGGCCTCCTCGGCGATCTTCGCAGCGGTCAGCGGGTTGTCCCCGGTCACCATCACGGTCCGGATACCCATCGCGCGCAGATGGTCGAAGCGCTCGCGCATGCCCTCCTTGACGACATCCTTGAGGTAGACGACGCCGAGCGCCTGGTTGTCCTTCGCGACCGCGAGCGGCGTGCCGCCCTCGCGCGCGATCCGGTCGAGCTCGTGCTGCAGCTGCGGAGGCACCTGACCGCCCTCGGCCTGCACCCACGCGACGATCGCGTCGCCGGCTCCCTTGCGCAGGCGGCTGCCGTCGTAGTCGACGCCGCTCATGCGCGTCTGCGCGGTGAACGGGACGAACGTAGCCTCGTGGCTCGCGAACGCGTGCTCGCGGATCCCGTACTGCTTCGCGAGCACGACGATCGAGCGGCCCTCGGGCGTCTCGTCGGCGAGCGAGGAGAGCTGCGCGGCCTCGGCGAGCTGCTGGCGCTCGACGCCGGGCAGCGGGATGAACTCGGCGGCCTGGCGGTTGCCGAGCGTGATCGTGCCGGTCTTGTCGAGCAGCAGCACGTCGACGTCGCCGGACGCCTCGACCGCACGGCCGGAGAGTGCGAGCACGTTGCGGCGCACGAGCCGGTCCATGCCGGCGATGCCGATTGCGGACAGCAGCGCGCCGATCGTCGTCGGGATCAGCGCGACGAGCAGCGCGATCAGCGTCGTGACGGACAGCGTGGTGGACGAGTAGAGCGCGAACGGGCGCAGCGAGACGACGACGAGCAGGAACACGAGCGTCAGCGTGGACAGCAGGATCCCGAGCGCGATCTCGTTCGGCGTCTTGCGCCGCGCGGCACCCTCGACCAAAGCGATCATGCGGTCGAGGAACGACTGGCCCGGCTCCTGCGTGATCTCGACGACGATCTCGTCGCTCAGCACGCGCGTGCCGCCGGTGACGGCAGAGCGGTCGCCGCCGGCCTCGCGGATCACGGGTGCGGACTCGCCGGTGATCGCCGACTCGTCGACCGACGCGATCCCTTGGATCACGGTGCCGTCGCCGGGGATCTGCTCGCCGGCCGTCACGACGACCACGTCGCCGCGCGCCAGCTCGGACGCCGGCTTCGTGCCGCCGTCCTGCATCCGCGCGACCGTGTCGCTGCGCATCGCACGCAACGACGCGGCCTGCGCGCGGCCGCGGCCCTCGGCGAGCGCCTCGGCGACGTTCGCGAAGACGACGGTGAGCCACAGCCACAGCGCGACGGTGAACGTGAACCAGGCGGGCTCGTCGCCGCCGCCGAGCGGCTTGCCGCCGCCGAGCTGGATCGCATACGCGACCGTCGTGATCGCGGCGCCGACCTCGACGACGAACATCACCGGGTTGCGCACCTGCACGCGCGGGTCGAGCTTGCGCAGTGAGTCGAGCAGGGCGGGCAGCAGGATCGAACGGTCGAAGCTGGAGCGTTGCTCGTCGCGTGGGGTCATCGTGCGCTCGCGAGGTCAAGGTTCAGCTCAAGCACGTTCACGCCCGGCTCGCCGAGCAGCCCGAGGAAGCGGCCGTCGGTGTGCGTCGCGATCAGCGCATCCACGCGCGCGAGTGGGAGCTGGCGGACGGCAGCGATCCGGTGCGCTTGGATGCGCGCGTTGGCCGGAGAGATCTGCGGGTCGACGCCGGAGGCGGAGCTGGTGACGGCGTCGATCGGCACCTGCCGGCTCGCGAGTCCGGGGGTGTACGGTCGCTCGCGCTTGAGATAGCTCGCGAGGCTCGCGGCGAACGCGTCGCGCGCCCGCCGGTCGTTCGGGCCGAGGTTGGTGAAGGCCGAGGCGGCTGCGTCGTAGCTCGTCGCGGTCGACGGGCGCTCCTGGAACCACTGCGGCTTGCCGCCGAAGTCCTGCCCGATCAGCTTCGAGCCGACGAGCTTCCCGCCGCGCACGATCTGCGAGCCATTCGCCGCACCGGGAAAGAGTCCCTGCGCGAGTCCGGTGACGACGAGCGGGTAGCCGATCCCGAGCAGGACCGTCAGGACGAGGATCGCGAGGGCCGAGGTGGTGAGATCGCGGCGCATCTCAGTAGAGCTGGGTCGAGAGCGATTGGACGACCGGGCCGAGCAGGATCGCCGGGAAGAACGTCAACGCCCCGACGAGCACGATCACGCCGATCAGCAGCACGACGAACGTCGGCGTGTCGGTCCGCATCGTGCCCGGGCCGGGCGGCGCGACGCGGCGGCCAGCGAGCGCACCGGCGAGCGCGAGCGCGAGCAGGATCGGCGCGAAGCGCGCGAACACCATCGCGAGCCCGCCCATGATGTCCGCCAGCGCGATGCCATGGGCGCCGAGGTTGCCGGCATTCGGCTGCACGTAGCCGGTGTAGCCGGCGAACGCCGAGCCGTTGTTGTTCGCCTGCGACAGGTAGGCGTAGAGCGACTCGGAGAAGCCCTGCGGCCCAGGCGCGGCGATCGACGCGCGCCCGCCAGGCGAGGCGACGGCTAC
This sequence comes from uncultured Actinomycetes bacterium, assembly GCA_963715695.1. Classification (GTDB taxonomy): domain Bacteria; phylum Actinomycetota; class Thermoleophilia; order Solirubrobacterales; family Solirubrobacteraceae; genus Conexibacter. The sequence goes on from OY970266.1 coordinate 1,469,514, forward strand.
CGCGCTCGTGATCAGCACCGTCAGCGGCGTGAAGAGCGCAGCGAGCGAGACGAGCTTGATGTCGCGCGCACCGATCTTCTTGCCGAGGTACTCGGGCGTGCGCCCGACCATCAGCCCGCCGATGAAGACCGCCAGCAGGACGAAGATCAGCATCGAGTAGAGCCCGGTGCCGACGCCGCCGAAGACGACCTCGCTCATGCCGAGGTTCGCGAACGGCACCGCGCCGCCGAGCCCGCTGAGCGACTCGAACGAGGCGTTCACCGCGCCGGTCGAGGTGACGGTCGTGACCGCGGTCCACAGCGACGAGTCGGCGATCCCGAAGCGCTGCTCCTTGCCCTCCATGTTGCCGCCGGACGAGCCGGCGAGCGCGTGCGTCGTGACGTGCGCAAGGTGCTGCGCGGGCGTTCCATGCTGCTCGGCGGCGTAGACGACGGCGACGCCGCCGGCGAACAGGATCGACATCGTCGCGAGGATCGCGATCCCCTGGCGGCGGTTGCCGATCATCCGGCCGAACGTGAACGTCAGCCCCGCCGGGATGATCAGGATCAGCAGCAGCTCGACGAAGTTCGTCAAGGCGTTCGGATTCTCGAACGGGTAGGCGGAGTTCGCGTTGAAGAAGCCGCCGCCGTTCGTTCCGAGCTCCTTGATCGCCTCCTGCGAGGCGACCGGCCCGAACGGCAGCGTCTGCGTCCCGCCGGCGAGCGTGTGGGCGATCTGCGACGCGGAGAAGCTCTGGATCACGCCTTGGGAGACGAGCACGAGCGCGCCGACCAGCGAGATCGGCAGCAGGACGTAGAGCAGCGTGCGCACGAGGTCCTGCCAGAAGTTGCCGATGGAGCGGCCACTGCGGCCGGAGATCCCACGGATCAGCGCGATCACGACCGTGATGCCGACCGCGGCGCTGACGAAATTCTGCACCGCCAGCCCGGCCATCTGGCTGAAGAAGCTCATCGTCGTCTCGCCGCCGTAGTACTGCCAGTTTGTGTTCGTGACGAACGACGAGGCGGTGTTGAAGGTGACGTCCCACGTGCCTGAGTGGAAGCCCTGCGGGTTGAACGGGTGGAGCGTCTGCGTGCGCAGGATCGCGTAGAGCGCGAGCCAGAAGAGGCCGGAGAAGACGAGCAGCGAGCGCGCGTAGCGCTTCCAGTCCTGCTCGTCCGTGGGATCGGTGCGCAGGACGCGGTAGGTGAGCCGTTCGAGCGGGCGCAGGACGGGCGTCAGGAACACGCGCTCGCCGCTGAAGACGCGCGCCATGTAGCCGCCGAGCGGCAGTGCGAGCGCGAACAGGACGACGACGAACAGCGAGATCTGAAGCCAGCCTTGGGCCATGGTCAGAGCCGCTCCCCGCGCACGAGCGCGTAGAGCAGGTACGCGCTGACGAGCGCTGCCGCGACCAGCCCGAAGAGGTCGGCGCCGCTCATACCCGGTCCAGCAGCTCGATCGCGCCGAGCAGGAGGCCGAAGGCGGCGAGCCCGAGCAGGATGGCAATCACGTCCATGACGACCAGTCTGCGACCGCCACCGCCCAGGCCGGGTCAAGAATCCGGGCTAGGGCATCAAGGTTTCGTGAAGACCGGCGAGCGGGCTCAGCCCTTGCTCACGCCCACCGGCCTGCGGCATCCCACCGCAGTCGCCCGATGACCCGTGAAGGTCGCCGCGATCTCGTCGTGGGCGACGGCGACGACGCGATGCGGGTAGACGTTCTCGCCGATGTAGACACTGCTGCCGGACTCGCCGAGGAACCAGCCCTTGTAGTGGATGCCGCCCTTGGTGCACACCTGCGCGTCGAGCAGCGGCGCCGCTGCCTGAGCCATGATCGCGCTCGGCACGGCCCAGCAGGCGACCACCACGACCATCGTCAGCAACGCGGTGGGGTGGTTGTACTTCGACGCGGTGTTGTAGCGCCGAGCGATGCGAGCGCGTGCGTTGAGTGCAGCGAACGTGCTGAGCCCTGCGATCGCAACGGCGGCGCCCGCCAACAGGAGCGTGCGCACCGGGCCGAGATGCGACCGGCCGACCATCACCACGATCGGGATCGTCGCCAACAGCAGCGTGCCGAGCGCAAGCAGCGCGAACCAGCGAACGTTCTCTCCGGCTGTGGCCTCGTCGATCCGCGTGAACGTGGACGGGTGGAGACCGGTGCCACGCACCAGCCGGGCGATCCCGTACAGCGCCGCAACCGCAAGCGCGGGCAGGACGACCTCGCCGAAGCCGATCGACACGAGCCAGTCGCGCGGCAGCTGACCGACGACGACGGACGGCGGAAGGCCATGGACGAACATCCGGACGGCGATCACGAGGCCTCCGCTGGCGTACACGAGCGCGGCCGTACCGGCGAGAGCGGCCAGGACGTCACGCACGTCGTTCAACAGTTTCGAGATGGCGCGCGCCTTCCCCGGAGTGGACGTCACCCGCGGGCAGAGACGGGCTCAATACTCGACAATATAGATTTAGCGCATTGCGGGGTGATCTACGCGCGAACGCGCACGAGCGTCGCGCCGTCCGGGCCGTCGGCGCTTGGCTTCAGCAGCGTCACGTAGGCGACGCCGGGTGCGAGCGCGGTGCTCCAAAGGATCGTGTCGGTGCGGTGGGGCGTGCCGCGCGGGCAGTAGCTCGGCTTGCTGCCGACCGTCGAGTAGCCGGGGTCTCGACCGCGGTCGCGGTGTGCCGTCGAGCCGAGCGTCAGCAGCGTGCGCGGGTGGCGGTGAGGGCCGTGAAGCGCGACGAGCCGCAGGCGTTGCGTGCAGTAGGTCACCTGGACGTAGAGCAGCCGGTTGTTGCGCAACGCCGGCTGGCCGAGCTGCGCAAGCGTCGAGCGCAGGACCGTGCGCTGCGCGCCGCTCGCGAGATTGCGCGCGACGATGCGGCTGCCGCGCGTCGTCCCGATCGCGTAGACGAGGCGGTTGCCGGACAGCGCCGGTCGGCTGATGCGCTTGCCGCCGCCGGCGCCGGCGATCAGGCGGACGTGGCTCAGCGCGGGCAGCTCGGCGGCGTAGAGATGATCCCCACCGTGGGCGATCGCGTCGCGCCAGACGAGCCAGCGGGCGGAGACGGCGAGCTGGGTGGCGTCGCGGGTCGCGTGCTGGGCGACGACTGCCTGTGTGATCGCGTCGGTGACGGTGATCTGGTTGCCGATCCGCACCGCGAGATACGGGCCGCCGAGCGCTACGTCCTGCGACGGGATCTGCGTGCTCGTCCCGCCGCGCTGCAGCACCGCGTGGCCACCGAGGCCCTGCCACGCGAGCACGCCCGCCGCGAACGACGGGTCGGTCGCGCCGCCGGCGACCGGGGTCGTGGCGCGAGCCGCCGCCGCGGGCGCCACGGCGCTCGTCACGCCGACGTCTTCACCGGCGGCCGCCTGCGCGGCGCTTGCCGCTGACGCGCGCACTCCCACCGGCTGTGTCGCGCTCGCGCTGCCGGTCGTGACGAACGCGACGGCGAGCGCGGCGAGCAGCGCTGCGTCGGCGAGCCGCAGGCGCCGCAGCAGCGCGGGCTGCTCCGCCATCCGCGTCTCCAGCCGGCTGCCGAGCGTCGCGTAGCGCGGCGCCATCACGACGACGGGCAGCGCGCGGCCGAGGCCGAAGCCGATCCCGATCGCGAGACCGGCGCCGGGCGAGCCGATCGCGACGGCGATCCCCGCGAGCGCCCAGACGGCGAGGGTGAGCACGAAGGTCGTGAAGCCGAGCCCGAGCAGCACGCCGTAGAGCCCGGCCGCGAGCGGCAGCGGCAGCGTGCGGCGCCACGGCTCCGGCACCTGGCGGCGGATCTGCGGGACGATCCGCACGCCGAGCGCCTCGCCGAGCGCGGCGAGCGTCGCGATCGCGACGGCGGCGACCAACGCGAGCGTGTGGCCGCCGGCGTCGAGCAGTCGCCCGAGCGCGCCGAGCGCGGTGAACGTGAGCGCACCGCCGGCGAGCGCGCCGAGCGCGAACGTAGCGCTGCTCGTCCTCACGACACGCGCGCCGACGCGCGGCGCCGCACTGCCGAGCGTCTCGACCATCGAGAAGCCACACGGCGACCAGGCGCCCGTCACGCCCGCGACGAATGCCGTCGCGACTAGGATCGCGGCGCTCAGCACGGGACGTGCGTCTGGTAGTAGTGGACGCAGAAGACGAAGCGCCCTGGTGCGCAGTAGCCGACGAGTGCGGCGTCGCCGTTGACGCGGACGCGGCTCGTCGAGCAGCAGTCCATCAGCCGGCGGACCTTGCCGCCGCAGCAGCGGTACCACGAGCCGTCGCGGTGCGTGCGGATGTGGAAGCGAGCCGGCACCGCGTCGAGGCAGACACGGCTGCGCGGCGCAGGCGCGAGCAACCTGCCGTCGGGGTCGCGCAAGGGCTTGCCGTGGACGTCGAGCGGGTGGCCGTGCTCGTCGATCACGCGCCCGAGGTCGTCGACCGGCTTGCCGTCGCGGGCGCGCAGCGGGTAGCCGTGCGTGTCGACGCGCGGGAGTCCGGTCGGGTGCGGGCAGTTGCCCGTCGTGTAGGTGTGGCCGCAGAAGTTGTAGGGATGGCTCGCCTCGGCGCCGTCCGGCAGCGCCGCGGTGCCGACCGTCGCGGCGACCAGCCATGCGCTCGTGCGCGCGAGGAATCCGCGTCGCGACGTGCCTTCGGCGAGCGCGTCGCTGAGGCGCCGCGGGTGCGCGGCAGCTCCGTCCTCGCGCGGCCCCGCTGCTGCACTCGCGCGCCGGTCCTCAGCGCCGGGCTGCTCACGCATGGAGGCTCTCGCTCTGGCGCGCCTCGGCCGTCGCGACGAGCGACTCGAGCTGGCGGGCAGTGTTGAACGTGCCCTGGGCGAGGACCGTGCCGTCGAGCGCGAGCACGACCGCGTACGGGCTGCCGGGGATCGCGAGCTTGCGCCAGACGTCGGCGTCGTCGTGCTCGTCGAAGACTTCGAGCGCGAGCAGCGGATCGCGCGCGAGCGAGCGCACCGCCGGCTCCAGCGCCTGGCACATCGGGCAGCCGTCGGAGGAGAAGACGGCGAGCGCGAAGCGCGTGGTCGGCGTGGGCGCGAAGCGCTCGATCGTGGCGACGCGCTCGCCCGGCGGCGGTCCTTCCCCGGCGATCTCGAGCGCCGACTGCGGCCCGAGCGCGAGCCGCAGCTCCCCCACCTCACGCGCGAGCGCGAGCACGAGCAGCGCGAGGCCGGCAAGCGCGGCGAACGCGAGGCCGAGGCCGACCGCGAGCCAGCCCTCGGTGCTCGGGCCATGGTGGCTCGGCACGAGCGGGAGCAGCGCGAAGGCCGCAGCGAGCGCGACCGTGCGAACGAGCGCCGCGCGGCTGACGCGCGAGCGCGGGCCGAGGCAGCCGCAGGGCTGGCCGGCGTGGCCGCGTTGCAGCGCGCGGGCGAGCGCTGCTGCGAAGCCGAGCATCAGCGCCGCCGCCGCCCAGGCCGCGACGTGCGAGCCGAGCGCGACGCCAACCCCGAGCGCCGTCTCCGCCACGACGGCCGCGCTCCACGCGATGCTGCGCGCTCGTTCGCTGCGCAGGCCGAACGTCACGAGCGCTGCCCGCGTCCGCCGCGGCGCCGCGAGCTTCGCCCCCGCGCTTGCGAGCAGGACGAGTCCGAGCAGGACGTGCGCGACCGTGGCGAGCATCTGCCGGAAGCATCACACCAGATCGCGGGCCTGGCGCCAACCCGCTTCCGGCGCGGGTCGTCTCAGCCGGCGAAGCGGTAGCCGACTCCCGAGTCGGTGCGGATGTAGCGCGGGCCGCCGTCGGGCGGCTCGATCTTCTGGCGCAGGTTCGCGATGTGCGTGCGCAGCGTGCGGATGTCGTCGACGTACGCCGGGCCCCACACCTCGCTCAGCAGCGCGCGGTGCGTCATCAGCCGGCCGCGATTGCGCGCGAGCACGCGCAGCAGGTCGTACTCGATCGGCGTGAGGTGGACCGCCTCGCCGTCACGCCGCACGACGCGCGCCGCGAGGTCCAGCTCCAGCCCTTCGACGGCGATCGTCGGCTCGTCGGCGGCGCGGCCCGCGCGCCGCAACGCAGCACCGAGCCGCGCGACCAGCTCGCGCGCGCCGAACGGCTTCGTCACGTAGTCGTCGGCGCCGGCCTCCAGCGCGCGGACTTTCTGCTCCTCCTCGCCGATCGCGGAGAGCACGAGGATCGGCATCTCGCTCCAGCTGCGCAGCTGCTTGCAGACCTCGATGCCGTCGCCGTCGGGCAGCACGAGGTCGATGATCGCCGCGTCGGGCGGGCGCGTCGCGGCAGCGTCGAGCGCTTCCTCGGCGGTCGCGACGGCGATCGGCTCGTAGCCGGCCTCGCGCAGGATCACCTTCAGCGCGCGCAGGATCTGCAGCTCGTCGTCGACGACGAGCACGCGACCGCCAGGGCCGCTCACCGTGCGCCGGCCTTTCGCGGGCTGACGGCAGCGGGCACGGCCGCCTGCTCGATCGCGCCCGCTTGCGCGACCGGCTCCTCCTCCAACGGCAGCTCGACGACAAACGTCGCACCTTGGCCTGGCAGCGACTCGACCCACACCTGTCCGCCGTTCGCCTCGACGAAGCCGCGCACGATCGCGAGCCCGAGGCCGGAGCCGGTGTGGCCGTCGTCGGCGACGCCCGGCGCGCGGTAGAACGCCTCGAAGACACGCTCGCGCTCGGGGCCCGCGATGCCCGGCCCGCGGTCGACGACCCGCACGAGCAGCCGGTGGCCGACCGCGCGGGCGCGGACGGCGATCGGGTGCTCGCCGCCGTGCCGTGCAGCGTTCTCCAACAGGTTCGCGAAGGCGCGCTCGAGCTGGACCGCGTCGGCACGGATCAGCGGCAGCTGCGGATCGATCGCCACGTTGAAACCTGGGATGTGCGGCGTGATGTCGATCGCCGCACGCAGGACCTCGTCGAGCGAGCACCAGTCGGGCTTCGGCGCGGCGGCGCCACCTTGCAGACGGGAGAGGTCCAGCAGCTTGTCGACGAGCTGCGAGAGGCGCGACGCCTCGCCGACAACGCCGGCCGCCAGCTCGTCGCGCTCGGTGTCGGTGAGGCGCGCCGAGGCGAGCGCCTCACCGGCGGCGGCGATTGCGGTGAGCGGTGAGCGGAGGTCGTGCGAGACAGCACGCAGGAGCGCGGTCTTGATGTCGTCGCTGCGGCGCAGGGCGCTCGCCTCGACGACCTCTCTTTGCAGTGCCTCGCGGTCGAGCGCGGCGGCGAGCAGAGCCTCGAGGCTCGGCACGATGCGCTCGCGCAGGCGTGCGCGCGCGGCGTCAGACGGGGGTGCGGCGAGCGTGAGCGTGGCGATCTGGTGCGCGCCAGCGTGCAATGGGATCCGCAGCGGGTTGCCCGCCATGCCTGCAGCGTGCGCGTCGCCGCTGTCATCGCGCGGCGTGAGCACGATCGTCGCGGACGGCAGATCGAGCGCGTGCACGAGTCGCTCCGCGGCGGGCGCGAGCGCGGCGCCGACGTCCGGTCCCCCGAGCAGCAGGCGCGCCAGCTCGGCGGACAGGTCGGCCTCGCGGCGACGCTGCTCGGCCTCGTGCGCGCGCACGCGCGCAAGCTCCGCGAGCGTGGAGACGATCACCGCAGCGGCAAGGAAGACCGCAAGCGCCACCCAGTTCTCCGCGTCGGCGATCGTGAACTGGTGGGTCGGCGGGATGTGGAACCAGTTGAACGCGAGTGCAGACGCGACGGCCGTCGCAAGGCCGAGCCAGAGCCCGAACCAGGTCGAGACGAGCAGCACCGCGAGCAGGTAGACGACACCGGTCGAGACAGCCGGGACGACCGTGCGCAGCGGGAAGATCAGCAGCGTCGTCAGCGCCACTGCGGAGGCCGCCGCCGCGATCCCCGCGGCCAGCGGCGGGCGCGTCTCGCGCAGCAGCAGCGAGGAGGAGCGTCGCGAAGCGGTCGATGCCATCACCTGTGAGCGTACTCCCGCACCGGCGGATGACGGCTAGAGTTCGCGGTACCCCCGGGGGCGTAGTGCTAACGGGAACACGCCGCCTTTGCAAGGCGGAGTTGGGGGTTCGATTCCCCCCGCCTCCATTGGATGGGCTCGCCGGGTAGGCGCTGAGGATGTCGTCCGGTACGGTTCGGCCATGATCTCCAGCGACGTGATCGAGCTTGCAGGCCAGCGGCTCGCAGCAGCAGCACGCGCACCCGCTCGCGTGCTGTTGTTCGGCTCCCACGCACGCGGCGACGCGGGACCGGACAGCGACCTCGACTTTCTCGTGATCGAGCGAGACGTGCCGAACCGGCACGCCGAGATGGTTCGGCTCACGCGTGAGCTGCATTCGTTACGGGTGCCGGTGGACGTGCTGGTCGTGAGCGAGGCGTACGCGGAGGACTGGGGCGGCGTTGAGGGCACGGTCGTGCACGCGGCGTTGACCGAGGGCCGCGAGTTTGCCGCCGCGTAGCCGCCAGGACCTCGCGCGGGTCCTGCTCAGACGCGCCGACGGTGACCTCACGCTCGTGCGGCACGTCCTCGACGACGCCGACATTCCCGACGCGATCATCGGCTTTCACGCGCAGCAGACGGTCGAGAAGTCGCTCAAGGCGGTGCTCTCAGCTCGCGAGGTCCGCTACGACCGAACCCACGCGATCGACTATCTCGTCGGGCTCCTGGAAGACAACGCGATCGCCGCTCCCAAATCGCTTGCCGCAGCAATCGAGCTGAGCCCGTGGGCCGTCGAGTTCCGCTACGCGGACGACGACGAACCCGCGATCGACCGTCCCGCCGTCCTCAGCCTGGTCGAGGAGATCCGGCGCTGGGCGGGCGAGATCGTCTCCTGACACAGCGCGGGAGTGTCCACGGAACCGGAATCTCCGCTGACGACCCGATGACCATCAAGACCAAGCAGGACATCCTCGCTCGCCGTCCGATCACCTCCGCCAACCGCGAGGCGATCAGCAAGATCAAGGACGACATCCGCGTCACGACCCTGGAGCGCTACGTACGCGCGCTCGGCGGACGACTCGAAGTCCGTGCCGTCTTCGACGACGAGGCCGTGAACCTCACAGACGAGACGGGCGAGGCCACGTAGGCGAGAGCCGCCCAGGTCAGAATCCAAGGGTGCTTGCGAGTTGCTCGGCGCGCCGTAGAGGCACACCGATGCACCGGCGATGGTCGGAACCGGAATGCATCCGTTGACGACCCGAAGACCATCAAGACCAAGCAGGACATCCTCGCTCGCCGTCCGATCACCTCCGCCAACCGCGAGGCGATCAGCAAGATCAAGGACGACATCCGCGTCACGAGCCTGGAGCGCTACGTACGCGCGCTCGGCGGACGACTCGAAGTCCGTGCCGTCTTCGACGACGAGGCCGTGAAGCGTCACAGACGTGACGGAGCGAAGTCGAGCGTACGGCGACGTAGCCGCGCAGGTCACATTCCGCGTACGCGCCGTGCTCCCCAGCGATCCCGTCTCCAGGTGGGAACGCCGAGAACGCGAGCTTGCCGCAGCAATCAGGCCGCCGGGGCGAGCACGTCGAGCACGACGACGCGATCCGGCACGGCGAGCGCGGAACGAGCGGCGGCTTCGAGTGCGCCGCGGTCGAGGTCGTAGCGACCCGAGACGGCCGCGATCGGCTCCTCGATCCCGAGGTCCGGATAGAGCAACTGCAGCTCGACCGGATGGCCGTCGTGCAGCGCAACGATTGCCCGCTCGTGGACCTGATCGGCACGCTCGGCGTGCTCGACCGGCGCGAGCGTGATCGAGATGGCGTTCGCCTTGCTGTCGTAGTCGGCGCGCATGTCAGTCGTCCGGGAAGGTCGTGATGACGAAATCGTCGCGGAGAGCATCGCGAGTGACCCGCGCGAGCACCACCCCACATAGCTGTGATCGGCGACCGGTCGCCGTTCAGCACTCGACCACGTTCACGGCCAGCCCGCCGCGCGCCGTCTCCTTGTACTTGTCCATCATGTCCGCGCCCGTCTGGCGCATCGTCTCGATCGCCTCGTCGAGCGAGACGCGGTGGTCGCCGTCGCCGCGCAGGGCGAGCCGGACGCCGGCGATCGCCTGGTTGGAGGCCATCGCGTTCCGTTCGATGCAGGGGATCTGGACGAGCCCGCGGACCGGGTCGCACGTGAGGCCGAGGTGGTGCTCGAGCGCGATCTCGGCGGCGTTCTCGACCTGTGCCGGCGTGCCGCCGAGCACCTCTGCCAAGCCAGCCGCCGCCATCGCGCTCGCGGAGCCGACCTCGCCCTGGCAGCCGACCTCAGCGCCCGAGATCGAGGCGTTCTCCTTGAACAGCACGCCGATCGCAGCCGCGGTGAGCAGGAAGCGCACGACGCCGTCGTCGTCGGCGCCGGGCACGAAGCGCGCGTAGTAGTGCAGGACGGCAGGGACGATGCCGGCGGCGCCGTTCGTCGGCGCCGTCACGACGCGCCCGCCGGCCGCGTTCTCCTCGTTGACCGCGAGCGCGAAGAGCGTGACCCACTCCATCGCGCGCAGCGGATCCGTGGGGTCGGTGTGCGCTTCGAGCGAGCGCCGCAGCGCCGGCGCCCGGCGACGGACGGCGAGACCGCCCGGCAGCACCCCTTCGCCGGTGCAGCCACGCTCCACGCACGCTTGCATCGCCGCCCAGATCTCCAACAGGCCCTGCCGGACCTCGCCGGCGGAGCGCGAGCGCAGCTCGTTGGCGAGCACCAGCTCGCTCATCGGCAGCCCGGTCTCGGCGCAGAGGGCCAGCAGATCGCGGCCGCTGTGGAACGGATAGCGCGGCGGCGCGCCCACCTCGGTGGACGGCGAGTCCTCGCCGGCCTCCTCGACGACGAAGCCGCCCCCGACGGAGAAGTAGTCGCGTCGCAGCAGCTCGACGCCGTCAGCGTCGCGCGCGCTGAAGCGCATGCCGTTGACGTGGCGATCGAGCCGGGACCCGGCCTTCATCACGAGATCGCCGGCTTCGGAGAAGGGGATCGTCTGGCGTCCCAGCAGGATCAGCCGCGACTCCGCGCGGATGCGCGAGACGAGCGCCTGCGCCGCGTCGGGATCGACGCGGTCCGGCTGCTCGCCGCTGAGCCCGAGCAGCAGCGCGCCCGGCGTCCCATGGGCCTCGCCGGTGGCCGCGAGCGAGCCGTACAGCTCGACGCGGACTCCCGCCACCGCCTCCAGCGCCCCGGCCCGGTCGAGCGCGGCCGCGAACATGCCGGCGGCGCGCATCGGCCCGACGGTGTGCGAGCTCGACGGGCCGATCCCGACCTTGAAGAGGTCGAAGACGCTGATGCTCACGCAGCCCGCTCCTCGACGCTCGCGTCGAGCAGCCACTCCGCCGCGTACTCGGCGAACGACGCGCGCACGAAGAGCCCGTAGACAGGCTCGCCGCCGCGCGCGACGAGGATCACGGCGTTGCGTCCGAGCAGCGTCTGCGCACAGCGCCCGACCGGGAAGACGGACGGATGGAGGTCGAGCGCGCATCCGCGGCTGAGGATCTCGGTCACCGCCGACCCGGCGACCTCGACCTGCGTCCGCTGGCCGGAGACGTCCACGACCGCTGCATGGTGACCGTCGAGCGCGGCACGCAGCTCCGGCTCGAGCGCATCCGAGCCGGCGGGCGCCGCGATCAGCCACTCGTCGGGCCCCATCCAGAGGACCTCGTGCTCGCCGTGGACCGCCGTCGTGCTCGGCGCGAGCGGCAGCGCCCCGCCCAGCACGCGCTCGACCGCGTCGGCTGCCGGCGTCGCCGGGTCGAGGCGCAGCGTGAGCTGGACGGTGAACGGCAGCTCGGCGAAGCGGACGACCCCCGGCACCGCGGCGGCCGCGAAGCGCTCGGCGAACGCGGCGAGCGGACTGACGCGCGCCAGCTCAGCCATCGCGCCGCGCGCCTTCCTTGTCGTAGAAGAGCGGCTCGGTGATCGTCACCGGCACGGCGCGATCGCCGACCGCCGCGTGCGCCATCTCGCCATGGCGGGCATGTCCGCCCCGCAGGAGCGCGAGCGCGAACGTGCGGCCGAGCGCTTCGCTGCGATAGCTCGACGTGACGTGGCCGATCATCTCGACGGGGAGGCGCAGGTGATCGCTCTGCACGAGCTGCGTCCCCTCCGCGAGTCGCAGCTCGGGATCGACCGGCAGCAGCCCGACGAGCTGCTTGCGGTCGGGCCGGATCGTGTCGGGCCGCGAGAACGATCGCTTGCCGACGAAGTGCGCCTTCTTCTTCGAGACGATCCAGTCCATGCCGAGATCCTGCGGCGTGACCGTGCCGTCGGTGTCCTGCCCGACGATCACGTAGCCCTTCTCGGCGCGCAGCACGTGCATCGTCTCGGTCCCGTACGGCGTGATGCCGTCTGCCGCGCCAGCCGCCATCAAGCCTTCCCAGAGCGCGAGCCCGTGCCACGCCGGCACGTTGACCTCGTACGCCAGCTCGCCCGAGAAGCTGATCCGGCAGACGCGCGCGGCGCTGTCCGCCACGCAGGTGTCGCGCCATGCCATGAACGGGAGCTGCTCGGCCGACAGGTCGAGGTCCGGCGGCGTGAGCCGGGCGAGCACGTCGCGCGAGCGCGGGCCGACGAGCGCGACCGTCGCCCAGTGGTCGGTCACCGACGTGAGGTGCACGCGCAGCTCGGGCCACTCCGTCTGCAGCCACTCCTCCAGCCAGTCGAGCACGGCGGCCGCGTTGCCGGTCGTCGTCGTGATGAGGTAGCGGTGCTCGGCGAGGCGGATCGCGGTGCCGTCGTCGAAGACCATCCCGTCGGCGCGGCACATCAGGCCGTAGCGGATCGAGCCGACGGGCACCGTGCTCATCATGTTCGTGTACATGCGGTCGAGGAAGACGGCCGCATCGGGGCCCTGCACGTCGATCTTGCCGAGCGTCGAGGCGTCCATCATCGCGACGCCCGTGCGCGCGGCCCGGCACTCGCGGGCGACCGCCGCGTCCATCTCCTCGCCGGCGCGCGGGTAGTACCACGGGCGCTTCCACTGCCCGACGTTCTCGAAGGCCGCGCCGTGCGCTGCATGCCAGGGGTGGATCGGCGTGACGCGCACCGGGTCGTGCAGGTGGCCGCGGTCGCGCCCGGCGAGCGCCGCGAACGCGACCGGCGTGTAGGGAGGCCGGGACGTCGTCGTCCCGACGTCGGCGAGCGGCTCGCCGAGCACCGCGGCGACCGCAGCGACGCCGAGCACGCCCGCAAGCTTGCCCTGGTCGTAGCCGGTCCCGAGCGTCGTGTAGCGCTTGACGTGCTCGACCGAGCGCATGCCGGTGCCGACCGCACGCCGCACGTCGGCGAGCGTCACGTCGCGATGGAGGTCGACGAATGCCGCCTCGTCGGGCACGTCCGGCACGACCCACACCGGCTCGACAGCGAGCGTGCAGCACGCCTCCGCAGTGGGCACGCGGGGCGCCTCGGCAGCGAACCCGGCGGCGCGTGCCGCCGCGACGCCGCCGCGTGCACCGTCGGCGAGGCATGCCGCGGTCGTGCCGAGGCCTCGCGCCGCACCCACGACCCGGCGAGCCTTCTCACAGGACGTGGGCACGAACGCCGCGATCTCCTCGTCGAAGCGCAGCCGCCCGCCGGCCTGGCTGTGAAGCGCGACGACGGGGTTCCAGCCCCCGGACACGAGCAGCAAATCGCAGTCCAGCTCGTCCCCGGCGCCGGGCCGGTCGCGTCGCGAGACGGTAGCTCCCGTCAGGCGATCCCCGCCGCGGGTGCCACTGACGACGGACGCGCGCCGCACGTCGATGCCGCGGCGGGCGCAGCGCTCGCTCAACCCGGTCGGCACCTCCGCCCGGGCATCCGCGACTGCTGCGACCTCGACGCCGGCGTCCGCGAGGTCGAGCGCCGCCTCGTAGGCGCTGTCGTTCGTGGTGAAGACGACCGACCGCGCTCCAGGTGCGACTCCATAGCGGTTCACGTACGTGCGCGCCGCGCCGGCCAGCATCACCCCGGGGCGGTCGTTGTCGGCGAAGACGATCGACCGCTCGTGGGCGCCGGTGGCGAGGATCAGCTGCCGCGCTCGCAGGTGCCAGACGCGTTGGCGGGCGACGCCGGTCGGGGCGTCGGCGCCGAGATGATCGGTGCGGCGCTCGAGCGCGAGCACGAGGTCGTCGCCGAACGCCCCGAACGCAGTCGTGCGGGTGAGCAGCCGCACGCCGGGCAGCGCACGCAGCTCGGCGACGGCGGCGGCGATCCACACGTCCGCGGGCTGGCCGTCGAGCGACTCGCGCGTGCCGAGCAGCGCGCCGCCAGGCTCCGGCTGCTCGTCGATCACCATGGTTCGCGCGCCTGCGCGCGCGCACGCGAGCGCCGCGCTCAGACCAGCCGGACCGGCGCCCACGACGAGCACGTCACAGTGGGCGTGCTGCCGGTCGTAGCGCGCATCGTCGGTCTCGGTCCCCAGGGCGCCCAGGCCCGATCCCGGTTCGGCGTGCAGGCCCGCGTACAGCTCCACCGTCGTGGCGCTCAGCAGCTCCGGACAGCGGCCGAGGACCCGGACGACTGCGTTCGGCTCCTCGGGCCCCGCGGCCACGATCCCACGCGGGCGGCCGTACGCGATGCTCGTGGCGACGCGCTGCACGCCGTTGGCCAGCAGCGCCGACGCGAGCGTGTCGCCGCGCAGGCCGACGTGCTCCTCGCCGCCGAAGCGGAACGGCAGCGGCGCGGCGCGATCGACCCGGCCTCCCGTGGACAGCCGCGTCACGATCGCGCCTCCCGCGGGCGCATCTCGTCGCTGACCGTGTCGCGGACGAGGTCGAACCAGCGCCGGCATCCGGCGCTGTGACACCAGCGCTCGGCGAACGGCCCCTTCGGGTTCTCGCGCACGAACAGGTATGCGGCCCAGCTCGCGTCGTCGAGCGCGGCCGGGTCGGCGGGATAGGCGATGTCGGCCTGGCCGCCGTAGTGGAACTCGGTCTCCTCCCGCGGGCCGCACCATGGACAGACGATCAGCAGCATCCGGCCTCCCGTCAGTGCGCGACGGCGGCCGCGCCGTGCTCGTCGATCAACGCGCCGGTCTCGAAGCGCTCGAGCGAGAACGGCTCGTTGAGCGGGTGCGGGCGGTCGTGGGCGATCGTGTGGGCGAACGTCCAGCCGGCTGCGGGCGTCGCCTTGAAGCCGCCGGTGCCCCAGCCGCAGTTGAGGTACAGGCCGTCGACCGGCGTGCAGCCAACAATCGGTGACGCGTCCGGGGAGACGTCGACGACCCCCGCCCAGGTGCGCAGGACGTGGGCGCGCGCGAAGCTCGGGAACAGCTCGAGCGCGGCGGCCATCTGACGCTCGACTACATGGAACGAGCCGCGCTGAGCGTAGGAGTTGTAGGCGTCGACACCCGCACCGAGCACCAGCTCGCCCTTGTGCGCCTGGCTGACGTAGACGTGGACGGCGTTCGACATCACGACGCAGGGATGCACCGGCTCGAGCAGCTCGGAGACGAGCGCCTGCAGCGGGTGGCTCTGGATCGGCAGCCGCAGGCCCGCCATGGCCGCGAGCAGGGAGCTGTGCCCTGCCGCGCACAGGGCGACGCGACCTGCGGCGATCGGGCCGCGGCTCGTCTGCACGCCGGTGACGCGACCGGCGCGCACGTCGATCCCGGTGACCTCGCAGTCCTGGATCAGCTCGACGCCGCGCGCGTCGGCGCCGCGCGCATAGGCCCAGGCGACGTGGTCGTGCTTCGCGATCCCTCCACGCGGCTGGTACGTCGCGCCGAGCACCGGGTAGCGCGCGCCGGGGGAGACGTTGACGATCGAGCAGACCTCGCGCACCTCGCCGGGCCCGAGCCAGCAGGCGTCGATCCCGTTCAGCCGGTTCGCCTCGACGCGGCGCACGCCGTCGCGGACGTCCTGGAGCGTGTGCGCGAGATTGAGGACGCCGCGCTGGCTGAGCAGGAGGTCGTAGTCGAGCTCGTCCGTGAGGCCCTCCCACAGCTGGAGCGCGTGCTCGTAGATCGCGGCACTCTCGTCCCACAGGTAGTTCGAGCGGATGATCGCCGTGTTGCGGGCCATGTTGCCGCCGCCGAGCCAGCCGCGCTCCAGCACCGCGACGTCGGTGATGCCGTGCTCCTTGGCGAGGTAGTAGGCGGTCGCGAGGCCGTGGCCGCCGGCTCCGACGACGACGACCTCGTAGGAGCCCTTCGGCTCGGGGTTGCGCCACAGCAGATCGGGATGCTCGTGCATCAGCCCGCGCGCGGGTAGAGCGGGTGACGCTCGGCGAGCGCGCTCACGCGCGCGCCGAGCGCAGCCGGGTCGTGGCGCTGCTTGAGCGCTTCGGCGATGACGTCGGCGACCTCCGCGAAGTCCTCGGGACCGAAGCCGCGGGTCGCCAGCGCCGGCGTGCCGATGCGCAGCCCGGAGGTCACCATCGGGGGCCGCGGGTCGAACGGCACGGCGTTGCGGTTGACCGTGATGCCGAGCGCGTGCAGCCGGTCCTCGGCCTGTTGCCCGTCGAGCTGGGACTCGCGCAGGTCGACGAGCACGAGGTGGACGTCGGTGCCCCCGGTCACGACGCGCACGCCGTTTGCCGCGACGTCGGGCTCCGTCAACCGCGCCGCGAGTGCGCGCGCGCCGTCGAGGCAGCGCTGCTGGCGCTCACGGAAGGGCTCGCCGGCGGCCAGCTTGAACGTCACCGCCTTCGCCGCGATGACGTGCTGGAGCGGGCCGCCCTGCTGGCCGGGGAACACCGCGCTGCTCAGCCGCTTGGCGAGGTCGGCCTGCGCGAGGATCGCGCCGCCGCGGGGGCCGCCGAGGGTCTTGTGGGTCGTCGTCGTGACGACGTGCGCATGCTCGACCGGGTTCGGGTGCAGCCCCGCCGCGACGAGCCCGGCGAAGTGCGCCATGTCGACCATCAGGTAGGCGCCGACGTCGTCGGCGATCTCCCGGAACGCCGCGAAGTCGAGCTGGCGCGGATAGGCCGACCAGCCGGCGACGATCAGCTTTGGCCGCCGCTCGTGCGCGAGCCGTGCCACCTCCTCCATGTCGACGCGGCCGTCGGCCTCGCGGACGTGGTAGGCGGTGACCTCGTAGAGGCGCCCGGAGAAGTTCAGGCGCATCCCGTGCGTGAGGTGCCCGCCGTGCGCGAGGTCGAGGCCGAGGATCCGGTCGCCGACGTCGAGCAGCGCGTGCATCGCGGCGGCGTTCGCCTGAGCGCCCGAGTGGGGCTGGACGTTCGCGTACTCGGCGCCGTAGAGCGCCATCGCGCGGTCGATCGCGAGCTGCTCGGCGACATCGACGTGCTCGCAGCCGCCGTAGTAGCGCTTGCCCGGATAGCCCTCGGCGTACTTGTTCGTGAGCACCGAGCCCTGTGCCTCGAGCACCGCGACCGGGGCGAAGTTCTCGGAGGCGATCAGCTCGAGCGTGCGCTCCTGCCGCAGCCGCTCCGCGTCAACGACGGCGCCGATCTCGGGATCGACCGCCGTCAGCGGATGGAGAAATGTCGAGTCGATGAGTCCCACGTGATATCGATCTGATCGTGAACTGAAATATCAACCGTGTACTAGGCTATCGCCCGATGCCGGACAGCGTCAAGCCCTCACTCGCCGACCAGGCCTACGTCGCGCTGCGCGACCTGCTCGTCACGTTGCAGATCCAGCCGGGAGCACCGATCGGCGAGGAGCAGCTGATGCGGCAGCTCGGCGTCGGCCGCACGCCGCTGCGCGATGCGATCCGCCGGCTGGAGTCGCAGCGGCTCGTGGCCGTCTACCCGCGCCGCGGGACGTTCGCGACCGAGATCAACATCACCGACCTCGGGCTGATCTTCGACGTCCGGCTCCAGCTCGAGGGCCATGCAGCGCAACGCGCCGCCGAGCACGCCACCGACGCCGACCGGCAGCGGCTGCGCGGCCTGCTCGCCGAGCTCGACGGCGCCGGCAAGGACGTCGACGCGCTCATGCAGCTCGACGGCGAGATCCACCGGGCGATCTACGCGTGTGCGCACAACGGCTATCTCGCCGAGACGCTCGAGGAGTACCACACCCTCGCGCTGCGGCTCTGGTACCTCTTCGTCGACCGGCTCCCGGACGTCTGGCACCACATCGCCGAGCACGAGGAGCTGCTCAACGCGATCGTCGACGGCGACGGCGAGCGCGCCCGGCAAGCTGCCCGAGCCCACGTCGCCGGCTTCGAGCAGGCGATCCGCGCGCTGCTCGACCGTCGGTGAGCGCCCTCAGCGCGCCGCGGCGCCCAGCTCGTGCAGCAGCTCGACTTGCGCGAGCGTGGCCCGCTCCAGCTCGGCCAGGTCGACCGACTCGTCGATGCCGTGGATGTTCGAGGTTCCGTCGAACGCCCCCCAGAGGACGATCTCCGCGTTCGGCAGGCTCTCCGCGATCTGCGCGCACAGTGGGATCGTCACGCCGTCGCCGGCGATGACCGCCGGCGTGCCGTAGGCAACCTCCAACGCCCGCGCGGCCATGGCGCTCACCGGACCGCCGGGCGCGACGGCCAGGCCACGATGCGCGCTCGCGCGCGTCACGTCGAGCTCGGCCCCCCATGGCGTCGCGCGGCGGATGTGCGTCACGATCGCCTGGAGCGCCGCGAGCGGGTCCTGCCCCGGGGCCACGCGCGCGCTGATGCGCGCACGGACCGCCGGCACGATCGCGCTGACGGATCCCTCGACCGCCGGCGCATCGAGCCCGACGCACGTGATCGCGGGACGGCTCAGCAGCCGCTCGGCGAGCGGGCCGTCGCCGAGCAGCGCCACGTCGTCGAGCACGCCGGCGGCGGCACGCAGCTCCTGCTCGTCGACCGCCGCGCCGCTCCAGCGCTCGTGCGTCAGCCCGTCCACCGCGACGTTCCCGGCGCGATCGTGGAAGCTGGCGAGGATCTGCGCCAGCGCCATCAGCGCATCCGGCGCGGCGCCGCCGTGGGCGCCCGAGTGGACGGCGCCGCGGAGCGTGCGAACCGTGAGGTCCAGCTCCACGAGCCCACGCAGCGACGTCGTCAGCACCGGCTCGCCGAGACGGCGGTTGCCGGCGTCGGCGACGACGACGACGTCCGCAGCGAGTCGCTGCGCGTTCGCCGCCACGAACGACGTGAACGCGTCGCCGCCGCCCTCCTCGTCGCCTTCGACGAGGACCTTCACGCCGACCGGGGGATCTCCGCCGTAGGCGCACAACGTGCTCGCGTGGATGACGATCCCGCACTTGTCGTCGGCCGTCCCGCGTCCGTAGAGCCGCCCGCCGCGCTGCACCGGGTGAAACGGCGGAGTCGTCCAACCCTCGCGATCCGCCGGCTGGACGTCGTAGTGGGCGTAGAGCAGCACCGTGGGCGCGCCCGGCGGCGCGGGATGCTCCGCCCACACCGCCGGCGATCCGCCCGGCACGTCGAGCAGCTCGACGTGCGCCAGCCCGGCCTCCCGCAGCAACTCCGCGGTCGTCTCGGCGGCGGCGCGAACCGGCTCGCGCGGAAAGCCCGGGAGGCTGATCGAGGGGATCGCCACCAAGCGCTCCAGCTCGCGCCTGCGGCGATCGCGCAGCGCGACGACGGCCTCGCGCGGTGCGCCGCTCATGGCGAGGCGGGGACGCCCGCCGGCGCGAACGCGTGCGGATAGCGCGCCTTCGCCTGAGCTTCGCTGACGTAGCCTTGGCGCACGTCGTGCAGGACGGCCTCGACCTCCCGCTCGGCGCACGGCCCGTAGCCGCCCCCGCCGCCCGAGTGGACCTCGACCACCGAGCCGGCCGGGACGTCGATCCGCGTCAGCTTCGTGAGCGCGCGCGTCGCCCCGTCCGGCAGCGTGAGCGTCGCGCTGTTGGCACGGCCCACCAGCCCACCGGCGAGCCCCCAGGGCGGATTGCGGGTGCGCTCGATCACGGTCGTGAGCACCGCGGGCTCGCGCGTGCGCATCGTGAGGTCGACGCCCAGTCCGCCGCGGTGCCGACCGGGACCGCCGGAGTCCTGCGCCAGCTCCACGCGCTCGAACACCCACGGGTTGCGCGCCTCGGAGACTTCGACCGGCGGGGTGCGCGCCGAGGCCTCGGAGACCTGCATCAGGCTGCTCGCACCGTCACCCGCGTGGTGCGCGCCCTGGCCCACGGGATGCACGAACCCGTCGACCCACGGCTCGCCGGTCTGCTCGCGGATGCCCGACCAGTCGAGGTAGAGGAGGTCGCAGCCGCTCCCGGCGGGCACGGCGGTCGGCATCGCGTCGGCGAGCGCGTGGTAGATGACCTCGATCGCCTGGAGCGTCGCCCACCCGCAGAGGAAGCACGGCGACGGCGGCAGCGGGTGGAAGAGCGAGCCGGCACGCGTGAGCACCTCGATCGGTCGCAGGTGGCCTTCGTTGGGCGGCTCGTTGTGGGCGGCGAGCATCGTGATCGCGATGCGGCTCGCGGAGACCGTGTCGGGCAGCGGGCAGTTGACCGGTCCGGGCTGCGCGTCGGGCGCGCGGGAGTAGTCGATGCGAACGCTCGACCCCTCGACCTCGACGACGACCTCGAACGGCAGCGGCTCGTCGGAGACGCCGTTGTCGTCCATCTCGCCGAACGCGGAGTAGCGGCCGTCGGGGATGCCCTCGAAGTAGCTGCGGACGATCGCCTCGCCGTGGTCGAACATGCGCTCGACCGACTCCTCGAAGCTCTGCAAGCCGTTGCGCTCGACGATCCGCACCAGCTCGTCCGCTCCGCGCCGCACCGCGACGACCTCGGCGCTCAGGTCGCCGGCGACCATCTTCGGCACACGCGAGTTCGCGAGCACGATTCGATGGACGTCGGCGACCAGCTCTCCGCGCTGGAAGAGCTTGACCCCGGGGAACAGCGTCCCCTCCTGATGGACGTCGACGGTGTCGGTGCAGTAGGGGCTCTTGGCGCCGATGTCGGCCCAGTGCGCCTTGCACGTCGCGTAGCCGACGAGCTGGCCGGCCGGCAGGAAGCAGGGCATGACCATCGCCGCGTCCTGGGGGTGCGTGCCGGAGCCGTAGGGGATGTTGTAGAGCAGGATGTCGCCCGGCTCGAGCACCTCCTCGCCGCCGACCGCCGTGACCGCGGCCTCGACGCAGAAGCCCATCGTGCCCATGAAGATCGGCAGGCTCGGCGCCTGCGCGAGCAGCCGGATGCGACGGTCGTAGAGCGCGACGGCGAAGTCGAGGACCTCGTAGATGATCGGCGAGAACGCGGTGCGCACGAGCGCGCGCTTCATCTGCTCGGCCGCCGAGTTCAGGGCCTGGCGGACGATCTCCGTCGTGACCGGGTCGGCATCGACCGAACGGCCGCCCGCACCGACGCCGGCGCCGGCGCGGGTGAGCACGACCTCGCCGCGTCGCACGCCGACCGTCATGCGAGCTCGATCGCCAGCGGCGACACCTGCCGGCCGTTGATGTCGTTCATGTCCTGCGGGCAGGAGGACACGCAGAGGACGCAGTCGATCACGGCCCTGAGGGCAACGTAGTCGCCGGCCCGGGACGGCGCCGGGAACCAGCCGATCGTCCCCTCCGCGTCGATCACCGGCGTGTTCATGAACAGGTTGACCGGCTGCGGCACCGGCACCGACGGATAGCCGTGCTCGGCCATCGCGCGCGCAAGGTTCTCCTGGCACGACGCGTGCCAGCCCTCCACGCCCATCAGGGCGTAGCGACCGGGATCGCACGCTGCGCAGAGCATGTCGTGGATCCCCGGGCTCGTGTCCTCCTCGAACACGACGATCGGCCGGCGGACGTTCGTGAAGAAGGGCTGGCCGAGCGCGGGGAACAGCCGACTGACCTCCACCCGCGTGTGCTGCGCGGACAGGTGCTCGGTTGGATCCTCGGCGCAGAAGACGAACGTGTCGGCCACCTGGCCCCCCTCGACGTCGATGATCTGCGCGCGCTGCCCCGCGCTCAACGTCACGGCGCGGGCCTCGCCGGCTGGCACGATCACTGCCTGGGTCTGACTCAAGGGTGCTCCATTCTCTGCTGGGGTGTGCGACCGGTGCTGTCATGGATGAAGAGGGCACCCGACGGGTCGGCGCTCGCGCTGAACCCAGCGTCGAGATACGTGGTCGCCGTCGGCTCCAGGAGGATCGCGGGGCCGTCCACGCCCCGTCCGGGCTCGATGCTCGCCCGCTCGACGAGCGCGAAGTCGATGCGGTCCTCGCGGGTGAACGAGTACGCGGACACGGAGGCCGTGGCGCCGGATCCCGCCGCGGCCGCGCACGGCGGCTCGGCGTGCGGGCGCGCCAGCCGGGCGCGCAGCGCCACGCGCACGGTGACGATCTCCAGCTCCTCGTCCATCGCATGACCGAACGCCTTGCGGTAGGCGTCGTGGAAGGCGCCCCGGACCTCGGCGTCCGATCCGACGATCCGGCCGTCCTGCGCCGCCGGCGCGATCGTGATCGTGTGCTCCTGCCCGGCGTAGCGCATGTCGAGCGCGACCTCCCGCGTCGCCACGCCGTCGCCCGGCGCACCGGCGCGGCCGACGAGCGCCGCGAACAGCTCGTCGAGCATGTAGTTGGCGTCGGCGAGCGCCGCGTCGGTCAAGCGCATGATCCGCGTGCGTGCGGCCGTCTGCGCAAGGTCGGCGACGAGCAGGCCCCACGCGGAGAAATTGCCGGCGAACGGCGGCACCACGACCTGCGTCGTGTCGAGGTCGCGCGCGAGCAGCGTGCCGAACAGCGGGCCCGCGCCGCCGAACGGCACAAGCGTGCAGCGCCGCGGGTCGATGCCCTGCTCGACGGTGATCTCACGCAGCGCGTTGGCCATGTTGGCCGCGGCGATCCGGATGATCCCCTGCGCCACCTCGTCGAGCGTGATGCCCAGCTTCGCGGCCGGCGGCGCGAGCGCCGCCCGGGCTGCGCCGGCGTCGAGCCGCAGACCGCTCGCCAGCGATCCCTCCCCGAGCATCCCGAGCAGGAACGCAGCGTCCGTGACCGTCGCCTCGGTGCCGCCGCGTCCGTAGCAGGCCGGCCCGGGGTCGGCCCCGGCGCTGTCGGGACCGACCCGCAGCAGGCCGCCCCGATCGACCCACGCGAGCGAGCCGCCGCCCGCGCCGATCGAGCGGACGTCGACCCAGGGGGCCTGGACCGGCAGGTCGAGCACCTGCCCCTCGTACATGAGCTGCGCGCGGCCGTCCTCGATCAGGCACGTGTCGAACGTGGTCCCGCCGACGTCGGCGGTGATGACGTGCGCCAAGCCGAGGTCCTTGGCCAGCTCGGCGGCGGCCTGTGCACCCGCGACCGGACCGGAGAGGATCGTCTCGAACGGCCGCTCCCGCCCCTCGGGGAAGGTCATCGCCCCGCCGCCCGAGCGCGTGATCAGGCAGCTGCCGCCGAAGCCTGCTTGTGCAAGCCGCTCTTCGAGCGCGTTCAGGTAGACCGTCATGCGCGGGCGGACGTACGCATCGAGCACCGTCGTCGTCGTGCGCTCGTACTCGCGGTACTCGCCGGAGACGAGATGCGAGAGCGAGATCTCGCCCTCGAAGCCGCCGTCGCGCAGCGCCTGCGCGACGGCCAGCTCGTGGGCGGGGTTCGCGTAGGCGTGCAGGAACGCGACCGCGACGCTCACGACGCCGTGCGCGCGCAGCAGCTCGAGCGCCGCGCGGACGTCGTCGAGCACCACCGGCTCGTGCACCGTCCCGTCGACGAGGATCCGCTCGCTGACCGGCAGGCGCAGTTGGCGCGGCACGAACGGCTCGGGCTGCTTCCAGAAGAGGTCGTACGGATCGCCACGGTCGCCGCGGCGCAGCTCGAGCACGTCGACGAAGCCGCGAGTCGCCAGCAGTCCGACCGGGCCGCCGGTCCGCGTGACGAGCGCGTTGAGCCCGACCGTCGTGCCGTGCAGGAAGTACGCCGCCTCGCTGACGCGGTCCGCCGGCACCGCCGCCGCTATCGCGTCGAGCACCCCCTCCTCGGGGGCGTGCGGCGTCGTCGGCTCCTTCGCGATGAGGATCTCGCCGGTCTCCTCGTCGGCGAAGACGAGATCGCTGAAGGTCCCGCCGACGTCCACCCCGATGAGCTTCGGCATGAGACCGTCCTCCCCCTCAGCGCACGCTGCTCGCGGCGCCGGGGCGGCTGCCGTCGCGGCGCGGGAGCGACGCCGCCTCGTCGGGGAAGTGACACGCCGCGAAGTGGCCGCTGGCGTGCTCGGTCAACGCCGGCCGGGTCGAGGCGCACAGCTCCCGGTCGCGACCCACGGGACAGCGCGGCCGGAACGGGCATCCGCTGCTCGGAAGCTCCCCGTCACCCACGACGACCGTGCGCCGCTCGCGTGGGGCACCGCGTCGCGGCGTCGGGTCGGGCGCCGCCTCGAGCAGCACCGTGCTGTACGGATGCATCGGCTCGCGGAAGATCGCGCTGCGCGAGCCCAGCTCGACGATCGCGCCGGCGTACATGACCGCGAGCCGGTCGCAGAAGTACTCGGCGAGGACGAGGTCGTGCACGACGAACAGGTACGTCAGACCGAGCTCGGCCTGCAGCGTCCGGAGGAGGTTGAGCACCTGCGCCTGGACGGACACGTCGAGCGCCGTCACCGGCTCGTCGAGCGCGACGAAGACCGGTTCGAGCGCGAGCGCACGCGCGATCGCGATGCGCTGGCGCTGCCCGCCCGAGAACTCGTGCGGGCGCCGCTCGTGCGAGCCGGCCGGCAGCCCGACGAGGTCGAGCATCTCCATCGCGCGGGCGCGCCGGCCCGCACGGTCACCGACGTCGTGGATCGCCAGCGGCTCCTCGACGCTCTGGCGGGCCGTCATGCGCGGATCCAGCGACGCGAACGGGTCCTGGAAGACGATCTGCATCTCCTGGCGCAGGTCGCGCAGCGCGTTCGCGCCCAACGAGCCGAGCGGAGTGCCGCGGAAGTGCACCTCGCCGCTCGTCGGCTCGGTCAGGCGCAGGATGCAGCGCGCGAGCGTCGACTTGCCGGAGCCCGACTCGCCGACCAGGCCGAACGTCTCGCCGGGACGGATGGCGATCGAGACGTGGTCGACCGCCGTCAGCGTGCGGGCGCCGCCGCGCAGGTGGCGTGGGGAGGCGAACGTCTTGACGAGCGCGTCGGTCCGGATCAGGTCTCCGGTCGCGGTCATGGGAGCGGGCGCCCTTCGGCGTAGTGGCAGGCGGCACGCGTCCGCAGCGCCGGCTCGATCGCCGGCTCCTCGTACGCGCAGCGATCGCGCGCGATCGGGCAGCGCGGCGCGAACGCACAGCCGGCGGCGATCGACCGCAGGTCCGGTGGCGCGCCGGGGATCGAAACGAGCGCCTCGCTCGGATCCTGCCCGGCGCGCGGCACGCAGCGCAGGAGCGCTTGCGTGTAGGGGTGCGCCGCATGGCGGAAGAGGTCCTCGGTCCGCCCGTGCTCCACCACACGACCGGCGTACATGACGTCGACCGTGTCGCAGAACTCCGCGACGACGTCGAAGTTGTGCGTGATGAGGATCACCGACGTGCCTCGCTCGGCGACGAGCTTGTCGAGCAGCGTCAGGATCTGCGCCTCGGTCGTCACGTCGAGCGCGGTCGTCGGCTCGTCGGCGATCACGACGGCGGGCTCGTTCGCGAGCGCGAGGGCGATCACGACACGCTGGCGCATCCCGCCCGAGAACTCGTGCGGGAACTGGTCGCAGCGCTCAGACGGGCGCGTGATCTCGACCTCGCCGAGCAGCTCGGCTGCCTGCTTGCGAGCCGCGCGGCGCGAGAGGCCGTCGTGATGGACGCGCAGCGCCTCGACGAGCTGGTCGCCGATGCGCTTGACGGGATCGAGCGCGCTCATCGGGTCCTGGAAGATCAGCGAGATCTCGTTGCCGCGCACGCGGTCGAGCGCGCGCTCGCCGAGCGCGACGAGGTCGCGGCCGTTGAGGACGACGCTGCCGTGCGTGACGCGGCCGGGCGGCTCGACGAGCTGCATGAGCGCGAGCGCGACGGAGGACTTCCCACAGCCGGACTCGCCGACGATCCCGAGCCGTTCGCCGCGCGCCAGGTCGAAGCTGACCGAGCGGACAGCCGTGACCGGGGTGTCCGACGTCGCGTACTCCATCCGCAGGTCGGAGACCGCCAGGACGGGTGCGCCGTTCGCGTCGGCGCTCATCACTGCACCGCGGAGGGAGCGCGGACGCGTGGGTCGATGACCCCCGCCAGATAGTCGATCAGCAGGTTGAGCACGACGTACGTCGCGGCGCTGAGCAGCACGAGCGCCTGCACGACGCTGTAGTCCTGCCGCGAGATCGACTGGACGGCGAGCTGGCCGACACCGGGCCAGTTGAAGACCGTCTCGATGAAGACGCTGCCGCCGAGCAGCTCGGCGAACACGGGGCCGGCGGCCGTGAGCGTCGGCAGGACCCCGTTCGGGAGCGTGTGGCGGACAGACGTCCGCCAGCGATTCACGCCCTTGCTGCGAACCGTGAGCAGGAACGGCTCGCGCGAGACCTCCGCCATGTTGCTGTAGAGCATGCGCGTGAGGAGCGCCGCCGGAGCTGCAGCGAGCGCGATCGCGGGCAGCACGAGATGCTCGAGCGCGTTGCCGAGCGCCGTCCAGTCGCCCTCCAGCAGGGCGTCGATCACGACGAAGCCGGTGACGTTGGGCGGCGTCGCTACGTCGCGCGAGAGCTGGCCCTCGGGTCCCGGCAGCACGTGCAGGTTGACGAAGAAGACGATCAGCAGCAGCAGCGCCAGCCAGAAGGCGGGCGTGCCGAGGCCGAAGGAGGTGAAGGCGCGCACCGCGCGCTCGCTGCCGCGGCGTGGCCGGTAGGTCGCGGCGACCGACAGCACGACCGCCGTCGTGACGGCGATCAGGAACGCCGCGACCGCGAGCTCGATGCTCGCCGGCAGCCGGTCGGAGATCAGCGTCGAGACCTGCTGCCCGTTCGAGAAGGAGAAGCCCCAGTCGCCGCGCACGAAGTCCGTGATGTAGTGCCAGTACTGCACGACCAGCGGCTGGTCGAGCCGCAGCTCCCGCCTGAGGCCCGCGATCGCCGCGGGCGAGGCCTGCGGCCCGATGATCAGGCGGACGGGGTCGCCCGGCGCGACGCGCAGGAACACGAACGAGATGATCGACGCGCCGAAGATCGCGCCGAGCGATCCGAGCAGCCGCATCGCGAAGCGGCGCCCCATCACGTCGCCTCACTCCGCGCGTTGCGCGGCTCGAGCTGTACGCGGATGCCGTCGGCGAGCGAGTTCGCCGCGCTCACCGCGAGCAGCAGCCCGAGGCCCGGGAAGACACCGATCCACCACGCGCCGGTGAGCACGTACTGGAAGCCCTCGGTCAGCATCGCGCCCCACTCGGGCGTCGGGATCTGCGCGCCGAGGCCGATGAAGCTCAAGCCCGCGACCGCGAGGACCGAGTAGCCGAACGAGATCGACGCCTGCGCGAGGATCGTCGCGCTCAGGTTCGGCAGCAGGTGGCGCAGCACGATGCGCCGGCGCGAGGCGCCGAGCGCCTGCGCGGCTTCCACGAACGCGCGCGAGCGCAAGCGCAGGACGTCGCTGCGCACCAGCCGGGCGGTGTACGGGATGATCGCGCAGGTCACGCCGATCGTGGCGGCGGGCAGCCCGGTGCCGAGGCCGACCGTCACCGCCATCGCGAGGATGATCGGCGGGAACGCGAGGAAGCAGTCGGCGATGCGCATGAGCACGTTGTCGGCCCACGGCCGCGCCGTCCCGGCGACGAGACCGAGCGCGGTGCCGCCGAGCGTGCTCGCCAGCACCGCGATCACGCCGACCAGCAGCGAGATGCCGGCACCGCGATCGAAGCGCGCCAGCACGTCGCGGCCGACCTGGTCGGTCCCCATCGGATGCGCGGTGGACGGCGCCTCGAGCGCCGCTCGCACGTCGACCTTCTGGACCGGCTGATGCCACACGAGCGGACCGAGCGTCGCCAGCAGGACGATGACGGCGAACACCACCACGCCGTAGCGCAGCCCCGGTCGCCAAAGCAGACGGGCCCCCGCGCGCGCGGTGCGCGGGAGCCCGGCTCGCCCGACTTGGCCCGCCGCGCCCGCCGGGGCAGGTGCGGCCACGTGGACCCGCGCTCCCCTCACTCGGAGCCCTTCAAGCTCCACTTCGCCGGGTAGAACAGGTCACCAGGCGAGAAGTAGTACTCACCGACGTCGTGGCTCATCACGACCGGCAGCAGATCTCCGTAGACCTGGATGCGCGGATGGTCCGCGATCCACATGCCAGCGACCTGGTCCGCCAGACGCTGACGCTCCGCTTGATCGGTCGACCGCTGGAGGCGATCGATCAGCTTGTCCGCGGCGGGGATGCAGATCGCCGACAGGTTGAAGCTGACCTTGCACCGCGCGTCGTAGTTCCACAGGAAGTCAGGCGTGAGCAGCGCCGGCCCGTCGTACCGCAGGAACGCTTGGAGCCGATGGCCTTGCGCCGCCTCTTCGAACGACGCCTCGGAGAGGACCTGGACCTTCGTCTTGACCCCGAGCTGTCCCCACGAGTCCTGCAGGATCGTCGCGATCTGCCGCTCGTTGGCGTTGCCCTCGGCGAGCGAGAGCGTGATCGAGACGGGCAGGTGGACGCCCGACTGCTTCAGGAGCGCACGCGCCTTCGCGGTGTCGTAGGCGATCGGACGCTCGATGCCGGCGTTGAAGGCCGGGAAGGCAGGCGGCCACGGACCGTAGTAGAGCTGGCCGTATCCGAAGGCCACCTTGTCGAGGATGTCCTGGTAGGGCACCGAGGAAACGAGCGCTTGGCGGAACAGCTTGTTGTCGAACGGGGGCTTGGAGTTCGGCAGTCCGACCGTCTCCCAGCTCGCCGACTTGTTGACGACGATGCGACAGCAGGAGTTGCTCTTGAGGCTGGCAACCGCCTGCTTGGAGAGGCCGAGGACCATGTCCGCGGCGCCGGAGCGTGCGTCGAGCAGCCGCGTGCTGTCCGACGAGACGTAGTTGATGACGATGTCGTGCTGCTTGGGCTTCTCGAAGAAGCCCGGGTTGGCCTTGAGCACGGCCTTGTGATTCGGCTCGTAGCTCTGCAGCAGGTAGGGGCCGTAGCCGGCGGCGTGCGAGGCCATCCACTCGTTCGTCTTGTTCGCTTGCACGCCGCCGTGCTGCTCGACGACGGCCGGGTCGACGATGCCGACGCTGGGCTGCGCCCAGGCCTGCAGTGCGCTCGGATCGGCATGGTCGAGCTTGATGACGACGGTCGTCGGGTCGACGGCGGTCACGGACTTGATCAGCGGCGGGTCGAACTGCTCGTCCAGCGCGAAGAGCGCTCCGCACTGGTTCATCTTGATCAGGCGGTCGAAGGTGTACTTGACGGCCTTGGCGTCGACCGCGCCGCCGCTCGGGAAGCGCATGCCCGGGCGCAGGTGGAACGTGTAGACGGTCTGGCCCTTGGTGAGGGTCCAGGACTGGGCCATCCAGGGGACGACCTTGCTCGTGTCGGCCTGCGTCGTCCCGTCCGGACCGGGCTTCTCGGCGTACTGGGTGAGGCGGCCGTACAGGGCCCCCACCAAGCCACTGTCATACACGGCGCAGACGGTTCCCGGATCGATCGTCGCCGGCGCCTGGGCGACGTCGATCGTCAGTGCGCGGTTCGTGCTCCCGGTGCTTCCGCTGGTCGCGCTGGAGCCGCCGCCACACCCGGCCACGATCGTGGCCAGGGCGGCGACCGCGGCGGCGGCTGCTACAGCGCGGCGAGAGCGACCGGGCTCCCTCCGATTGGCATTGCGAGGTTCGCACTTGCCTGACGTCTGCATGTCGCGTACAATATATTGCATGTCAATTCCTGTCAAGGTCGAGCGCATCGTTCGCCAGAACGCGCGCGAAGTGATCTACGAACGCCTGCTCGAATGGATCATCGACGGCACCCTGGCCCCCGGGGAGGTCATCCGGGACCTCGAGATCGCAGAGCTCTTCGGCGTCAGCCGGACGCCGGTGCGCGAGGCCATCCAGCAGCTCGAGCAGCTGGGGACGATCGAGACGCAGCCGGGTCGCAGCACGCGCGTCACCGAGATCAAGCGCAGCGACGCCCCGGCCATCTACAGCCCGCTGGCGGTGCTGCACGCGCTCGCCGCGGAGCAGATGACGACGAGGGCGACCGAGGCGGATCTCGACGCGCTCACCGGCGCCAACGAGCTCTTCTGCGCCGCGGTCAACAGCGCCGACGCGATGCTGGCCCGGCGCTGCGACGCCGCGTTCCACGCGATCGTCGTGGCAGGCGCCGACAACCGGTACCTGCGCGAGAGCATCGAGCGGCTGAGCACTCATGCGCAGCGGCTCGAGGTCGTGTACTTCTCGCAGCTGGCCCCGTTCGACAAGTCGTGCGCCGAGCACGCGCAGATCATCGAGGCGATCCGCGCGAAGGACGCACGCAAGGCCTCCCAGCTGACCGAGCGCCAATGGCGTCGCACCGTCAACGTCCTGACCGCGGAGGAGTGATGGACCGCTTCGAGCCGGACGCGCTCGACTGGACGATCCTGGAGCTGCTCCAGGACGACGCGACGATCTCCAACAAGCAGCTCGCCGCCGCGGTCGGCCTGGCGCCCTCGACCTGTCTCGCGCGGGTCCGGCGACTGCGCGAGCGCGGGATCCTCACCGGCTTCCATGCCGACGTGCCGCCAGAGGCGGTCGGGCTCGGGCTGCAGGCGATCCTCTCGGTGCGCGTCCGACCGCACACGCGCGCAGCCTTCGGGCGCTTCGTCGACATCGCGCTCGCGATGACACCGACACAGGCGCTCTACCACGTGAGCGGCGAGGACGACTTCCTCGTCCACGTGGCCGTCGCCGATGCCCCCCAGCTGCAGCAGCTGGTCATCGACCTGATGTCGCATCGAGAGCAGATCGTCCACGTGCGCAGCTCGATCGTCTACGAGCAGGTCCGCGTGAGGACGCTGCGCGCGCCCGACCCGATGACGGCAAACGGGGAGTCGCCGCTCATCGCATCGCGGGTCGTCAAGCCGCACGCTCGGGATCGCTTCGAGCAGTGAGCGGCGCGACCTGCCGCTCCGCGGACAGGATCTCGTCGAGCTGCGCCGGTTCGAGCAGGCCCCGCTCGAGCGTCAGCTCGTAGATGCTGCGCCCCGTCGCCAGCGCCTCGACGGCGATCGCCGCGCACGTGGCGTGGCCGATGTAGGGCGCGAGCGCCGCGATCAAGCCGACCGAGTGCTCGACCGACGCGCGCAGCGACTCGCGGTTCACGGTGATGCCGACGACGCAGCGCTCCGCGAGCGTGAGGCACGCGCTGCGCAGGTGCTGCAGGCTCGTCAGGATGCTGTGGGCGATGATCGGCCCGAACGCGTTGAGCTGGAGCTGGCCGCCCTCGGCGGCGAAGGAGACGGTCACGTCGTTGCCGATGACCTCGTAGGCGACCTGGCTGACGACCTCCGGGATGACGGGGTTGACCTTCGCGGGCATGATGCTCGAGCCCGCCTGCACCCTCGGCAGGTTGATCTCCCCGAAGCCGGCGTCGGGTCCTGAGGAGAGCAGGCGGAGGTCGTTGCAGATCTTCGACAGCTTGATCGCGATGCGCTTGAGCACGCTCGACAGCTGGACGAACGCGCCCATGTCCGAGGTCGCCTCGACGAGATCCGGCGAGGTGACCAGCGGGATGCCGGTGAGCTCGGCCAGGTGCGCGCAGACGAGCTCGGCGTACCCGGACGGGGCGTTGAGCCCCGTGCCGATCGCCGTCCCCCCGAGGTTCACCTCCCGCAACAGCTCGCACGCCTCGTGGAGGCGCAGCTCGTCCTCGCCGATCGTGACGGCGTAGCCGCGCAGCTCCTGGCCGAACGTCATCGGCACCGCATCCTGGAGCTGGGTGCGACCCAGCTTCAGCACGTCGCGATGGGCTTCGGCGCGCTCCGCGAACGCCAGCCGCAGCGTCGTCATCGCCTGCAGGAGCCCTTGCGCGACCGTGTGCAGCGCGACGTCCACCGAGGCCGGGTACACGTCGTTCGTGCTCTGGCTCATGTTCACGTCGTCGAGCGGGCTGAGGTGCTCGTACTCGCCGCGGCGACGTCCGAGCAGCTCGAGCGCGCGGTTCGCGATCACCTCGTTCGCGTTCATGTTCGTGGAGGTCCCGGCGCCGCCCTGGATGACGTCGACGACGAAGTGGTCGTGCAACGCGCCGCCGCGGATCTCCTCGCAGGCGCGGACGATCGCGGCCGCCTTCTCCGGCGCCAGCGAGCCGACGTCGCAGTTCGCCAGCGCCGCGGCCTGCTTGACGCTCGCCAGGGCCGCGATCAGCTCCGGGTGGACCGAGATGGGCGTCGCGGTGATCGCGAAGTTCTCGCACGCACGCAAGGTGTGGATGCCGTAGTAGGCCTCGCCGGGGACCTCGCGCGAGCCGAGCAGATCCCGCTCGACGCGAGGCGCGCAGGCCGCCACCACCGAGTGCACGCTTCCGACGACCTGCCCGCCGCCTGTCACGGGCTCGGCGGACAGCGCCTCCAGCGTGTCGCCCTCGACGCCGAGGCTGCGCAACCCGGCGATCACACAGCGTGTGGCGGCGCGCTGCCCCGCGTCGCCGTCCTCGACCTTGACGGCGACCGCGCCGCCATCGCCGAGCGCCGCGACGAAGAGTCCCTCGACACCGTCCTTTGCGAGCGATCCCGGCACGGCGACCATCAGCTCCGTGGCGTCGCGGCCACTGCCGGCGACCACCCACGGGTGTGCGCGCATCGCGTCCGCGACGCGCCGCTCCGCCGTCGCCTCCGGCGCGTGGGCGAGCACAGCGTAGGCGCGCGCGAGACCCCGCAGCGACACGGCGAAGAGCGGGGCACCACAGCCGTCGACGCGAACCGTCGCGCCCACGGCGCCGCCCGTGAGGCGTTCGACGGTGTCGCGGATCCGCAGCTGGAGCGGATGCTCGGGCGAGAGGTAGGAGTCCAGCGGCCAGCCGTTGAACGCACAGGTGACCAGCATGCCGGCGTGCTTGCCCGAGCAGCTCGCGCGCACGCGGCCGGCGACGAGATCGTCGCCTTCGCCGGCGTCCGGCGTGTTGCGCAGGCAGTCGGCCGTCAGATCGAACGCGGCGAGCAGCTCGTGGACGAGCTCGACGTGGCGTGGCTCGCCCGAATGGCTGGAGCAGACGAGCGCCAGCCGCTCCCCCGCCAGCTCCACGCCGGTCTCCAGCATCGCCGTCGCCTGCAACGGCTTGACGCAGCTGCGTGGCAGGATCGGGACGTCGACGGCACCCAGCGCCAGCCGCGTGGCGCCGTCGCGATCGAGCACGACGAGGTTGCCGCGGTGGCGACTCTCGACGAAGCCTTCCCGGTCGACCTCGACGAGGACGGGCGCCTGAGCGCCGAGCGCAAAGCACACTCCCTCTGACATGTGGCAACCGTAGGCGGATAGCCGCACCGGCGCACGAGATTCCAGCAGGGATTCGGCGATCGGCCGCTTCCGCGAAACAGGATTCGGTCGCCCCTGCCTCAGGCGCGACGCTCCGTCTAGGCGGCGGCGAGCTGCGCGGCGGGCCGCGCCGGCGATGCAGCGCCGTGGACCTCGCGCCAGGGCAGATCGCTCGCCAGTGCGTGCACCGCCCACGGGTTCCGCCACAACTTCGGCGTTGCACCGGCGAGGTTCGCGTGCGAGAGCCCACGCGCGACAAGCACGCCCGAAAGGCGTCTGTTGCATGGCCCACCCGGCCCGCGCCAGACTGCATGGTCGACGCCGCGGTCCGGCCGGCCGAGCAATGCGTGGGCTACGTCGCGCTCTTGCACATGGTCGCCGAGCGCGAGCAGCGCGAGCAGGTAGGGACGGTCGAGCTCGCCGTAGCGCGAGGCCTTCTTCTTGATCTTGCGCCGCAGCGGACGGACGTCGTTCACGCGCGCGGCGCCGTCGGCGCACGCTGCCCGCGGGCCGAGCAGGCGCCGGTCGACCTCCGGCGGGCGCGTGTCGCGCGCTATCGCCTCCAGCTCGATCCGCCAGTCGTCGAACTCGAGCTGGCGTATCGGCGCGGCTGCGCCGGCCGCCTGGCGTGCGCACAGCGCTTCGGGGTCGAGTTCGCCGAGCCAGCGCTCGATCCGCGGGACGACGCGACGACGCCCCGGCGTGCAGCTGCCGTAGCGCGCGACCGCGAGGCCGAGCGAGAAGCGCGGAGCGCTGACGCTGTCGATCACGTCGCAGAGCGCCGCGTCGAGCTTGCGCTCGGTGAAGCTGAGCGGCGAGTCGCCGCCGACGACCGTCGCCTCGACCCAGCAGCGCTCGCCACCGCGCGCGACGACGAAGTCCTGCCGGCGCTCACCCGCGTCGGTGCCGATGTGGACGGTCACGTCGAAGCCGCGGCGGCGGTGCGCCGCATGCACCCACAGCTCCCACAGCGCACCCATGTGGTCGAGCTCGGAGGTCAGCACGAAGCGGTTGCGGAGATCGCGGCGCGCAACCTCCGGCAGCGCCAGGAACCAGCAGTCGAGCGTGCGGCGCACGTGCTCCCAGCGCGGGCCAGCTGCACGATCCAAGAAGCCGTAGGACGGCTCGCCGTGGGCGCGCGGCGAAGCGTCAGCGCGTTCTCGCGCCGAAAAGAGCGAACGGGTGTGCAAAGCCGATCTGGCCACCGGATCCCGGAGGGACGACAGACGTGTTCGTGGTAGCCGCGCGGCGTCAGTTCCCCCAGCGCCATGCGGTCGCTCCCTACCGTACACCGCCGCGCAGTGCCCGTGGGTGGAACTTCACGCCAACCGCCTCAAGCTGCTCCAGCTTCCGGCCGATCAGGTCTCAGAGGTCCCACTCCCCGCCGCCACCCCTGACGCCGTGACCGATCAGCTCATCCCGCCGCATGCAGCACCCTCGGTGCCGCTCGTCAGCGTGCTCGTCACCGCTCGCGACGCCGAGGACCGGATCGTCGCGACGCTCGACAGCGTGCTCGCGCAGAACCACCCGCTGGAGCTGCTCGAGCTGATCGTCGTCGATGACGGCTCGGTCGACGGCACCGCAGCGCTCGTCGAGCAGTATGCAGCGGCCACGCCCGTGCGCGTCCAGCTCGTGCGGCGCCCGCACACCGGCACCGCAGCTGCACTCGCGACAGCGATCGACGTTGCGCGCGGCGACGTGCTCGCGCTGCTCGCGGCCGGCGACACCTGGCCGGCGGAGCAACTCGCCGCCCAGCTCACCGTGCTCGCGGAGCGCCCTGAGGTCGGGCTCGTCTACTGCGAGCTGACCGGAGCCGCCGCAGACGAGCCACCCGATCCCCCGCGCGGCCGGCCGGCCGGCCGGCTCTTGCACGAGGACTGCATCGGACGCTCGTCGATCGCTCTGCGCGCCACGCTGCTCGACGGCGTCGACCCGCTGCCGGCCGACATCCCGCGGGCCGACCGCTGGCTCGCCGTGCAGGCCGCGTGCGTCGCCGAGATCGAGTGGATGCCCGTCGAGCGAGCGCCGCTCGATCTCGCTGCCGCGGCTGACGAGGACGAGCGGGCGCCTGGATCGCGCAGTGAACGTGCAGCCGCGCTGCGCGAGACGCTCGCGCTGCAGCGCTGGTTCCTGCGCCACGTGACCGCCGACGCTCCTTACGCCGACGAGCTCGGCCCGCTGTGGACATCGTTCACACGCAGCGCGCGCGAGCTGCTCGCGAGCGCCGGCGGCGACCCGTTCGTCGAGCTGCTGACCGTGACCGATGCCGACCGCGCCGACGCCCGCCGCGCGCTCGCCGACGCGCACGACGCACTCGTGCGCGGTGAGACATGGCCGGCGACAGCACTCGCCGCGCGGGCCGCAGCGACCGACCCGTGGTGCGCTCCGGCGCGCGAGCTGCTCGCCGAGACGCTCACCGGGCGTCCACGGCGCATGCCGGCCGACCCGCTCGCGGGCGCGCGCCGCTTCGTCACGCTCGCGTACGCCGACGAGCTCGTCGCCGACCCGGAGCTGCTCGCCGCCTACGGCGCGACGTTCGACAGCGACGCCGACGCGACGCTCGCGATCGACGCGAGCCGGCTCACGCCCGCCGCCGCCGCGGAAGCGCTCGCCCGGCTGGTGAGCGAGCTGGGGATGGACGGCAGCGGCACCGCGCACCTGATCGCCGTGCTCGGTCCGATCGACGTAGCGATGCGCGAGCGGCTGCCGGCAAACGTCGATGCGCTGCTGACGCGCGTCCCGCGCGCGATCGCGACGCCGGCGTTCGACGCCGGCTCGATCCGTGCGCTGCGCGAATTGGCGATGCACGCGCCAGCTGCCTGAGCAGTCGCGCGGGGAGCGATTGAGGGTAGGGCGATGGGGGCGCCCCCGGCCAGAGGCGCCCCCATCAGTGTCCTTGCCCTGCCTGTCAGTGACCGCGCTCGAAAGTGCGGCCACCAGCATCCGTGCCCTCCGCGTGGACGCCAAAGCATCCACCAGGCATCCCCCTCATCGGCAATCCCGCGCGGCGACTGAAGTGCCGAAATGCGGAATGGACGAAGGTCCTTTTGTGCTCAGAGGTGAACGGTTCCGTCTACGACAACGACGACCTCGCCGCTGACGCGCGGCCGATCGCCCTCGATCGCGGCGGTGAGCCGGCTCGGGCGGCCCATCTCGATCCCCTGGTCGATCGCGATGCTGGTGGCGCCCGTGCGCGCCGCGAGGTAGGAGCAGAGCGGGCCGGCAGCGGAGCCGGTCGCGGGATCCTCGCCGACCGCTGCGCTCACGAACGAGCGCGCGGAGACCTGGCCGCTCGCCGGATCGCAGACGACGGCATAGACCGTGAGCGCGCCGTGGGGAGCCTGGAGCGCATGCAGCGCCGCGTAGTCCGGCCGAGCGGCCGTGAGCGCGTCGCGGTCGCGCAGCGGGACGATCAGCTGCGGCACGCCCGTGCTCACGATCTGCGGCGGCAGCTGCGGGTCGGCGTGGTCGCGTGTGAGGCCGAGCGCTTCGAGCGCCGGAGCGCGGTCGAGCTCGGGACCGTGCACCGGCGGCTCCTGCAGCATCGACGCGCTTGCGCGCTCGCCGTCGATCGTCACGTCGATCGGCTGGAGTCCGGCGTGTGTCTCCTGCACGTAGCGCGCGCTGCCCTGAACGCCGTGGGCGCGTGCGACGGCGACTGCCGTGCCAAGCGACGGGTGGCCGGCGAACGGCAGCTCCAGCTCGACGGTCCAGATGCGGTTGCGGTAGTCGGCGCCGGCTACGTGCGACGGCTGCACGAAGGTCGTCTCCGACAGGCGCATCTCGCGCGCGAAGGCGAGCATCGTCACCTCGTCGAGGTCGCCCGCATCGTGGACGACCGCGAGACCGTTGCCCTCCAGCGGCGTGGACGTGAAGACGTCGAGCAGCGTGTAGCGGTGCGACCCCACGGCGACGGCGAGGCCGGACTAGCCGTCGAAGTCGAAGTCGCGCGGCGGGCGCTGCTCGAACCAGAGCCGGTCGTGCTCCGGGGTCTCCTGCAGGAAGTCGGGGGTCTCTTCGAGCACGTCCTCGTCGTCGGTGGCGTGGGGTGCCGCCTCCTCGACGTGCTGCCCGTGGGGGTCGTCGGGCTCGTCGTCGTGGTGATCCTCGACGCGGAACTCGGTGGTCGGCTGGTGGACGATGTCGCTGTGGCGCGGGTCGAGCGCGGGCGCCTCCGCGTGCGACTCCGGCGCCGGATCGTGGAAGAGCGAGTCGGCCTCGTCGTGGGCGGGCTCGACGTCGTGGTGCTCCTCAGCCGCTGCCGGCTCGTCTTGCGGCGGGGAGGCTTCCTGCGGTGCGAGCTGCGCATCGTGATGCGCAGCACCCTCGGCAGGCACGTCCGGCTCCGCCTCGCGGCGTACCGGGGCAAGCGCCTCCTGCTCCGCGCGCGCTATCTCGGCAGGGTCGCCGCCACTGCGGCGCTTGAGGTCGAGATGCTCGCGGATCGCGTCGTCCAGCAGACCCATGAGGCTCCAATGCTACTGGCCTCGGAGGGAGTGGTGACGCGTGCGGCCGGTCAGACCGACACCTCGTCGATCGGGAGCGGCTTCATCGCTCTCGCGGGCGCGCAGACGCTGCGGTTCTTGCCGGTGCGCTTGGCGGTGTAGAGCGCGGCGTCGGCGTCGGTGATGAGCGCGTCCTTGCCACCGTCGATCGAGGAGGCGACGCCACAGCTGACCGTGATGCCGATAAATCCGCCACCGTCCAACCGCGCTATCGCGAGCGCCTCGACGGCTTCGCGGACGCGCTCGGCGATCACGAACGCACCCTCGAGGTCGGTCTGCGGGAGCGCAACCGCCATCTCCTCGCCGCCGTAGCGGGCGGGTTCGTCGATCTCGCGCGACTGCTCGCGCAGCACGCGCGCCACCTCGCGCAGGACGACGTCGCCTTGCGGGTGGCCGTAGGTGTCGTTGACGTGCTTGAAGTTGTCGACGTCGAGCATCAGCAGGCCCAGCGGCTGCTCGAAGCGCTCGGCGGTGGCAGCCTCAGAGGCGATCACTTCCTGGAAGCGGCGATGGTTGAAGAGGCCGGTCAGCTCGTCGGTGACGGCCAGGCGCTTGACCTGCGCGAGCTCACCGCTGAGGCTGCTGAACTCGCGGCCGAGGGCAGCCAGCTCGTCGCCACCGCGGACGGGGATCTCGTAGGCGAGGTCGCCGCCGGCTATGCGCTTGACTGCGGTGAGCAGACGGCCGAGCTGGCCCTGGAGCTGGCGTGAGACGAGCAGCGCGCCGGCGAGCGCGAGCAGCAGGAAAGCACCGAGGAGGGCAAGGATGAGTTCGCGCCCGCGCGTGATCGCGCCGGACAAGCCGCCGCTCGCGTCGGTGAGGACGGAGATCGTGTCCTCCTGGCCCGCGAGGTCGGCTGCATGAAAGGAGGCGACTGCGTAGTCGGTTTGGTCGAGGGTGATCGTGCCGCGCGCCGGCAGCGTGCGGCGGGGGTGGGCTGCCGGCTGGTGCGGGAGCGTCGTTGCGAGGATCGTCGCTGCCGCGGCCGGTCCGCGCATGATCGCGATGCGCGTGGTGGGCGTCGCGACCATTTGCGCGAAGCGGTTTGCGGTGGAGGTCGAGACGCCGACGATTGCGACGATCGACTGGTTTGCAGCGCGAAGGAGAGCAGAACCCCCGGAGACTGCGCTGGGGTCACCAAAGGCGACGAAGGGGCGGCGACGCTGACCCGGGCTCCGCCCTCGGCTCACGAAGCCCCGGAAGACGACCACGCGCGCCAGCCCGCGCGCGTGGGCGAGGTCGCGGATCCGCGCTCGTGTGGCTCCGGCGTCGCCAAGTCGCAGAGCGGCGGCGAGCACACGGTCAGACGCGAGCGCACGAGCCTCATGCGCGCCGGCCTGGGCGGTGTCGCGGTAGGCGTCCCGCGCGATGGCGGCGTACGCGTCCACCCGCGCATGCGCCTTCCCATGCTCGCTGTCGGCGACGAGACGCGAGGCAACCACCACCAGCGCGATCATCGGAACAACGACGATCAAGACGAAGAACAGCGCCAACCGCGTCCGGAAGCTCATCCGTGCACATCCCCCGTGGTCCCCGTGGTCAGGCCGAGCCTATCGAGCCCGCAAACCGCCCGCGACACCTCCCCGCCGCCACGGAGCTAAACTTCGTCGTCACTGTGCCGCGTTCGCGCGGACACGGGGCTATAGCTCAGTTGGGAGAGCGCCTGGATCGCACCCAGGAGGTCGCCGGTTCGAGCCCGGCTAGCTCCATCGCGCAAACCGGTACAGCCGTTGCTGGAGCCAGTTCTTGCGCGAACACTGGCCGGCCGTACACCAC
Organism: uncultured Actinomycetes bacterium; assembly: GCA_963715695.1. Taxonomy (GTDB): domain Bacteria; phylum Actinomycetota; class Thermoleophilia; order Solirubrobacterales; family Solirubrobacteraceae; genus Conexibacter. Next base: position 1,508,839 of record OY970266.1, read on the forward strand.
GCCTTTCGCGTCGGCGGGAATGGCCCGTCGGCAGACCGGCTCGGATAAACGCGCGTCCCGACGGTCGCGTCGGACCAAGAACTGGTGGCACCGGAGCCTGCGCGTGTCATCCTTTTCCCGCATGCGAGTGATTGGTGCAGTGGCGCTGCTGCTCTTGGCGGCGGCGTGCGGCTTCGTGGCGTTCGGCCCCCTTCACAACCTTTGGGCTGACTACCAGGACAGCCCCACCAGCACGTACCTCGTGCTCGGTCTGCCGCCACTCATCCTTGGATGTGCACTGGCCGCGATCGCCGTGCGCCTTCTGCGGTCACGACCCTAGCCTCGCACTCCTGGCACCCAGACCGCGAAGAACGGGCGAGCGCGCTCAGGCGCGTCTGCAGCCGAGATTGCCGGCGTGGAGACGAGTGCCTGGTTTGCGCGACGCCAAGTTCTCTCCATCGCGCAAACCGTTTGGGATGCACCTATCGCGTGTGTAGACGCGACAGCGCACGCTCGTCAGCCTTTCACCGGTGTCCGCTGTCCTCCTCGCCGAGCTGACCTACGAGCAAGCGCAGAAGGCGCTCGAGCAGCAAGAGCGGCAGGTGACCGAGCTGCGCCAACGCACCGGCACGCTGCTCGCAGCCGCAGCGCTCACCGCATCCTTCTTCGGCGCGGCGGCGCTGGGCCGCGACGGCGTCGCTCTGCCAGTCGTGCTCGCAGGGATGGCGCTGGCCGTCACCGTGCTCAACGGGCTCTACGTGCTCTACCGCACGAGCTGAAGTTCGCGTCCGACGCACGCCGGCTCTATGACGACCTTGCATCTGACCGCGACGATCCCGAGCGCCTCCATCTGCGGCTCGCTTTCGGACTCCGCGACGCCCGGGAGCGAAACGGGGAGCGTGTGGATCGACTCGTGCGGTGTCTTGCGATCTCTGCTGTCACGCTCGTGATCCAGATTGCCTGCTGGACCTGGGCGCTCGCGCTACTGTGAGGTTCTGATGACTAAGCCCGACACCGTCCCAACTCCCAAGCCGGCGCCGCCAACTCTGCCGTCCCAGGGCATCCCGCCGGTCTCGCCTTCCGTCTTCATTCCGGAGAAGCGGGGCGCGAACCCACCGGGCCAGGGCTAGACCTGGAATCCGCTCAGAGCGCCACCACCGGCGCCATCATCGCGTGGTTTGCGCGACGCCAAGTTCTCTCCATAGAGAAACCGCTCCGCTATAAAGAGGTCGTCTGAGGGTGGCTTGCGGTACAGCGGCTGTCGAGCGGGTCGTCTTTCGGACGCGAGCCTCCGGCCGGAGGCGCGGCAGCACCTCGCGCCCGGTGCAAATGCGTGCTGCGTGCTGTGTAGACGACAGGCGTTGGCCAGCACCGTCCGTGGCCGCCCCCGCCCGCAACCTGTCGAGGGTTCAGCTGAGCTGCTCGGCCAGTCCGATGATGATGCCCTCGGGGCCACGCAGGAAGCAGAGCCGGTAGATGTCCTCGTACTGCGCGATCTCGCCGACGAGTTCGGCACCGTGGCCGCGCAGGCGGGCGACGACGTCGTCGATGTCGTCGACAGCGAACATGATGCGGCGTATGCCCAGCGTGTTCGCCGGGGCGATCTCCGGCTCGGCTCTGACCGCCGGCGGCGTGTGGAACTTCGTCAGCTCAACCCGGCCGTGGCCGTCCGGGGTCCGCATCATGGCGATGTCGGCACGGACGTCGTCGAGCCCGACGGTGCTGTCCACCCAAGGCCCCTCGACCTGTCGTCTCGCCTTCCAGCTCCATGCCGAGTTCGGCGAAGAACGCTTTGGCAGCCTCGAGGTCGTCGACGACGATGAGAACGTTGTCCATCCGCTGAAGCGTCATATCGTGGTCTCCTGGTGTCGTTGGCCGCGCATGTCGTGGCCCTTCACCTGTGAGCGTTGCCGGTCAGAGCTTCTCGACATGGAAGCACTCATCTTGCTGGAAGCCGCGCGTTCGTCGGATTGCCAGAGCGCATCCGAATGGCTCTGCCGGTGATAAGCACACATCAGCGTCGAGAGCGTTCGCGCTCGAACGGTAGTCTCGGCCGGGTGTTCGACCACGTCGGCATCGCCGTCTCAGACCTCGCGGCCTCCGAGCGCTTCTACCGCATCGTGTTGAGCGTCCTGGGTGTCGAGCCCAGCCATGCGGACGCCGAGCTGGTCGAGTGGGACGACTGGGACATCGGGCCGACGGACCGCGAGCACCCGGTGACCGGCGGGCTCCACGTCGGCTTCCGCGCCCGCGACCGCGCGCAGGTCGACGCGTTCTGGCAGGCGGGCGTCGACGCGGGGTACCGTGACGGCGGCGCGCCGGAGCCGCGCACGCAGTACGGCCCGACGTACTACGGCGGGTTCCTGCTCGACCCCGACGGCAACAGCGTCGAGGCGGTCCACGGCGACCGCGAGGATGCCGTGCCCGACGGCCGCGTCGACCACCTGTGGATCCGCGTCCGCGACCCGCAGGCATCCCGGCGCTTCTACACGACGATCGCCCCACACGCCGGGCTCCGCCTGACGCACGACGAGCCCGGCCGCGTGCAGCTGTCCGGCCCGGACTGCAGCTTCTCGCTCGTGCGGGACGAGCGGCCGCTCACGAAGCACGTCCACCTCGCGTTTCCCGCGCGCGAGGACGCCACCGTGCGCGCATTCCACGCCGCCGCGCTCGCGGCGGGCTACGAGGACCACGGCGCGCCGGGCGAGCGCACGGTCTACCACCGGGGCTACTACGGCGCGTTCGTGCTCGACCCCGACGGGCACAACATCGAGGTCGTCAACCACAACCGGGGCTGAGACCCTCGCCGACGAATCCGCCGACCACATTCGACCGACGGCGAGCAGCCTGAGCAGGAGGGATCTCCCGGGTGTCAGGAATCATCGTGCCAGCCGAGCGCGAGACGACGGGCGCGCGGCAACGTGCTCACGACCAAGTCGTACGAGTCCTCGATCATGTCCCGCACAGCGTCGTCGGGCAGCGAGCCATCGATGATCACGGTGTTCCAATGACGCTTGTTCAGGTGGTATCCGGGAAGCACCGCCGCATGCGCGACGCGCAACGCTGCGGCGAGGCCCGGCTCGCACTTCACGCTCACCCTGAGCGAGTCCGCTGCCAGCTGAGACAGGGCAAACACCCTGCCGGCGACCTTGAACACCGACGTCTCGGAGCCGAACGGGAACGTCTCCTGAGATCCCGCGAACGAGAGACAGTGATCGCGAAGCTCGAGGGCATCCATCGGATCGAACGGTAGTAGTGACCGCCGCGACCCGCGGGAAGCCCAGCCGTCGGGTCGCTCGCAGTGCGCTCTCAGCGATGGCTCGGGCCTGAACCTCTCGCGTGCCTATCTGGACGTATGTACGAGTCGCGGCGCTTGCGTGCAAGCGCTCCCTTAGGTACTGATTGCGGCCTGATACTCCTGCGGGTGGAGTGTCGCCCTACCGCAGGAGCCTCTCTGTGCCTACACCGTCGCCTCTGACCCTGCTGTCGCGTCGATGGCAGGCCGCTGCGCTGCTCGCGCTCGCAACAGCCGCGCTTGTCGTGGCGAGCGCGTCGAACGCGTCGGCGGCAGCCAAGCCGCGGCTGGCGCTGAAGTGGCCGACGGCATCGGTCGCCGGCCGGGCGGTCACAATCGAGGGCTCGTTCCGCCCTGCACGGTCTGGCTTGGCGGTGCAACTCCAGCAGCACGTTGGTCGACGCTGGCGAACGGTCGCCAAGAGCCGTGTTTCGAGGCGGACGTTCAAGCTCACATGGAGCGTTCCCGCTTCCGCGCGGAAGGTGAAGCTCCGCGTCGTCGTGCTGCGCGGGCGCAAGGTGGCCGCGTCGGCAACGAGGTCCGTCAGGTTCGCCGCCCCGGTGCCGCCATCGTCAATGCCCCCCGCGGCAGCTCATACGAAGAGCTCGCCAGCACCGGGTGGCGCCGGCGGCGGCTCCGGCTCGCCCGGGTCGGGCGGAGGCTCCACGGGCTCCGGCGGAGGCTCGATGCAGACCACCGAGCCGGTCGCCGTACCCAGCCCCGCCGCCGTCACCGCAGCCCCCGTGCCGGGCACTGACGGGAACATCACGCTTGTGGGCACGAGCAACGTGCAGCCCGGCGACTTCCTTGCCGTCGGGGTCGGTCCCGCGACGCCGAACGGCTTCCTCGGCAAGGTCACGGCGGTCCACGCCGACAACGGCGAGACCGTCGTGTCGACCACGCCGGCCGCCCTGACCGACGTGCTGCCCGAGGGCGACATCGACCAGACGATGACCACGGGCGAGCAGTCCAGCAACCAGACAGCGACTCATGTCAACGCGCGCGCGGCGGCAGCGGCGTTGAGCCCGTCCTGCGGCGGCTCCGGCACGCTGACGCTCCCCAACCCCAAGATCACCCTCTCGAAGTCGGTCACCTTCAAGGCGCACTGGTCCTTGTTGCACGGGCTGGAGAACGCGAACCTGACCGGCGACGCGACCGCCAAGGCGTCGGTCAGTGCAGGTGTCAGCGGCGAGGTGCACTGCTCCGTGCCGTCGACGTCGATCGCCGAGTTCAAGGGAACGCCAGTCACCTTCCAGATTGGTCCTGTGCCCGTCGTCCTCACGCCGAACGCAAGGGTGACCGTCGACGCCGCCGCGGACGCCTCGGCGTCCTTCACGACCGGGATGTCGGTGCAGGCGACGGCGACGGCAGGGGTCAAGTACGTCAAGGGTGACGGGACGAGCCCGATCGCGTCCTTCACGCCGAGTTGGAGCTACACCGCGCCGACCGTGAGCGCCTCGGCCGGCCTGAGCGCCAACGTCACGCCGACGATCAACGTCCTGGTCTATGGCGTCGCCGGGCCTGAGCTGGCCTTCAAGGCAGGCCTGGCGCTCAACGCCGACACGCACGCGAACCCCTGGTGGACGCTCACGGCGCCGGTCGACCTCACCGCCCAGCTCGTCGTTCCCGCGCTCAAGCTGAGCACCGGAAAGCTCCACGTCTTCAAGAAGACTTACACCCTCGCGCATGCAGACGGACCCTTCAGCACAGGGACCACAGAGCCCACGCTCACCACGGCAAGGCCGATCGACGGGGGGACCCGGTTCGAGTGGGTGCCGCCTGCCCCGATCGAGGACTTGACCCCGCGCTACGTGTCCGCGCAGTACCGCGACAACGACAACGACTCGTGGGCCGACTGGGGCTCGACGGCTGACACCGATCCGCCAGCGGACTTCCCAAGCCTTTACCTGACCACGCCTGGCCGTCAGTGGCGGATCGCCTACGTGTACGACGGCGGGACGATGAGCGAGTGGAGCAACGCGATCACGCCATCGGCGGCGGATGACATCGGCGCGCCGACTCTGACGTCCGCGGTGCCGGTGGACGGCGGCACCCGGTTTCGCTTCACGGCACCGCCGGGCCTGCCCGACCTGACCCCGCGCTACGTGTCCGCGCAGTACCGCGACAACGACAACGACTCGTGGGCCGACTGGGGCTCGACGGCTGACACCGATCCGCCAGCGGACTTCCCAAGCCTTTACCTGACCACGCCTGGCCGTCAGTGGCGGATCGCCTACGTGTACGACGGCGGGACGATGAGCGAGTGGAGCAACGCGATCACGCCGCCCGCGTACGACGGTTCAAGTTAGTTTCGGCTCTGTGCGTCGCCGGTCGCCCGTTGGTTGCGTTGCCCGCCGGCGGCCTTCCGCCGGAGTGCGGACCGGACGCCTTGACACGCTCACCAGCGCGTCGTTAGCGTCGGCGTGAGATCCGGTTCACCGACGGACCGGACACCCCGGCCGCACCGAGCGGCCGGCATCTCTGGGGGGAGAGACCATGCATCGGAAGGTGAGACTCGGGCTCGCGGCGCTCGCCGTCGCGACCGTGGCCGCAGGCCTGCCGGCCTCGGCGCCGGCAGCGTCGCCCGACGGCTTCACAACGGTCGAACGGTCGGTCGTCGCAGGGCCGCCGCTCGATCCGGCAAAGCCGAGATTCCTGACGGTCGCGCAGGGTCCGGGCTGGGCGCGCGTCACGCGCGAATTGCTGCCGGGCCAGGCGCAGGCAAGCCGCGAAACGCGTCGCAGATCGCTCGCGTACTTCGCGCAGCTGACGGACTTCCAGCTCGCCGACGAGGAGTCGCCGGCACGCGTGGAGGCGGCCGACTCGCTCGCCTCGGGCGCGTGGCGCCCGGAGGAGGCGCTCGGGCCGTTCAACATCGACACCGAGATCAGACAGATCGACAGATTCACGGGCGCGAGCCCGGTCGCGCAGGGCAGTGGCGCGAGAGCGCCGATGGACCTCGCGATCACGACCGGCGACAACGCCGACAACAAGCAGTACAACGAGAACGTGTGGGTGCGCCAGCTGCTCGAGGGCGGCCAGCCGCTCAGCCCCAACAGCGGCGTCAAGTCGAGATACCCGGAATGCAGCTCGATATCGCGGCTCGCGCTCCAGGCGGAGGAGCTGTTCGGCACGCTCCCGAACGAGCCCATATACACGGGTGTGCAGGACTTCGGCGACCAGACCGTCGACACGTCGACCTTCTACGACCCGAACGCCCCGAGAGGCACCTACGCCGACTGGCCGAGATGGAGCGGCCTGATGAACCGCGCGCAGCAGACGTTCACGCCCGTCGGCGTCAGACGCGGCTCGACCGCGGTCCCGACCTACATCGCCAACGGCAACCACGACGGGCTCGTGCAGGGCAACCAGTCGGCGACGTCCTTCATCGAGGGGATCGCGCTCGGCTGCATAAAGCCGGTCGTGCCGAGCCTCGAATTCGGCTCGATCCTCGAATCGCTCACGTTCTTCGTCCGCCCGGACCAGAGCCGCAGATTCGTCGACAAGGCGCAGCTGAAGGCCGTCTACCAAGCCGGGACGCAGAGAGACGGGCACGGCTTCGGCCTCGTCGAAGCGGCGCAGAGCACCGCCTCGAACGGAGTCGCGTCCTACTACGCGTGGGACCCGAAGCCGGGCGTGCGGTTCATCGTGCTCGACACGATCTCCGAGGGCGGCGTGATCGCGCTCTCCGCCGACGGCAATCTCGACGACCCGCAATACAGATGGCTGACGAACGAGATCGCCGCGGCCGAAGCGGCGAACAAGCTGATCGTCGTCTTCGCCCACCATCCAATCCGCTCGCTGACCGCGAACGTCTCCGACGAGACCGCACCGGCATGCACGACGGCAGACAGCCACGGGCATGACAGAAACCCCGGCTGCGACGCCGACCCGCGCAGCTCGACGCCGATCCATCTCGGCGCCGAAGTGCAGTCGCTGTTCAACACGCACACGCACGTGGTCGCGTACGTGACCGGCCACACGCACGAGAACAAGGTGTACGCGTGCGGCTCCGCGAGCGGCTGCCCGGCCGGCGCGAACTGGTGGGAGCTCAACACCGCCTCGGAGATCGACTGGCCGCAGCAGAGCCGGCTGGTCGAGCTGATGGACAACGGCGACGGGACGCTGTCGATCTTCGGCACGCTGCTCGACCACTCGGCGACGTACGAAGTCCCGGCGGCCGGCAGCGCGACCGGATTCACGACGGACCAGCTCGCGTCGATCAGCCGCACGCTGTCGTTGAACGACCCGCAGGTGAACGCCGGCGCAACCGGCACCTCGCAGGACCGCAACGTCGAGCTCGTGGTCGACGACCCGCGCTCGTAGACCGGCGTCCCTCCGCCCGCGCGACGTCGCTCGCGCGGGCGGAGGCGTCTGGTGGTTCACCCGGCGGCGCCGCCGTGCCCGCCCCAGTCGATGCCCTGGTCACTCCGTGCTGAGCGACCCACGAGAGGATCGCGCGGGAGTGGGTGATGACCGTCCCGTCAGGCAGCTTCAGCGCCGGCAGCTTCGTCGCGCCGGTCGCATTGCGCAGGAAGGGGATCGGACTGCCGTGGCCCGCGATCACCTTGTCGTACTCGATACCCGCGGCACGGAGCGCCTCCAAGCCTGGTCGCAGTCGCAGTGATCGGGTATCACGTCGACCATGGAGCAGACTGCGCGGAATCCCGAGTTGGCGGCCTTCGATTCCTTGGTCGGGGAGTGGACGCTTGAGGCGACTCATCCGATGTTCCCTTCGACGGTCGTCAACGGCCGCATGGCCTATGAGTGGCTCGAGGGCGAGCGGTTCCTCCTTCAGCGGTCGAGCAACGACCATCCAGACTTCCCCGACTCGATCAGCGTGATCGGCGTCGCGGACGAGGAGCTGACCGCGCACTACTACGACTCGCGTGGCGTCTTCCGGATCTACCGCGTCGCGATGGAGGGAGACACGCTCCGGATGTGGCGCGACGCGCCCGGGTTCTCCCAGCGACTGGAGGCGAAGCTGAGCGACGACGGCGCAACGCTCGCCGGGGTCTGGCAGCTCTCGCGCGACGACGAGACGTGGGCCGACGACCTCGCGATCACCTTCACCCGCGCGGCGGGCGACATCGAGGGGCGCGTGCGCGCGTTCTGGGAGCAGGCCTTCAACGGCCGCGACCTCGACCGGATCGACGCGATCACCGCGCCCGACTTCGTGAACCACAACGCGCTGCCGGGCACGCCGCCCGGCCCGGAGGGCCACCGTCAGGTGCTGGAGCGCCTCTGGGAGGCCTTCCCCGACGCGCACTTCGAGATCAAGCACCTGGCCAGCGACCGCGACACGGTCATCTGCATCGGGACGATGTCCGGCACCCACGAAGGCACGCTGCTCGGCATCCCCGCAACCGGCCGCAAAGTCGAATGGCGCCAGTGTCACCTCTACCGCTTCGACGCGGCCGGTCGCGCCGTCGAGCACGACGCGATCCGCGACGACGTGAGCCTGTTGCGGCAGTTCGGCGAAGCCGAGTAGCCACCACTCGTCCTCGCTGACGGCATGGCCACCTGCTCATCTTCCGCATGGCGCCCGCGGCTCACGGGTACCACCAGAGCGACCCGACCAAAGGAGAGGGACCATGTCGACTGGAGCGATCATCGTGATCGTCGCTGTCGCGGTCGTGCTGCTGATCGTGCTTGCCATGCTGCTGAGCCGGATGCGCACACGCCGCACCGAGCGACGTCTGGAGGCGCGCCGGCAGGAGCTCGCGAGCGCACACCGCGACGCCGCCGAGGAGCGCTCGGCGCGTGCCGATGTCGCCGAGCACCAGGCGCGCCGTGAGCGCGCCGAGGCGGAGCTGCACGAAGCGCAGGCCGAGTTGCACGAGCACGGGCTCGCCGACGACGAGCTTGCCGACGACACGACCCGCAGCGAAGGTGGCGAGTCGGCCTCCCACGCGGCGAAGCGCTCGGAGGATTCCTTCGGCGACCAGCCGATTCGCAAGGGCTGAGCGGTCGCACGAGGGAGCGGCGCGAGCCGCTCGGGCTACGGCAGCCCGCCGCCCATCGCCGCAATGCCCTTGAACGGCGTCGGCATGTTCTGCTCGACGAGCGCGAACGTGCCCTCGGCCGTCACCTCGGTGCCGGCTGGGGCTTCGCTGCGCAGCCGCGCGGCCCACTGCTGCGCGGCATCCTCATCGGCGGCGCCGATCAGGACGTAGCGCCAGCGGCGGGTGTGCGGGACGCCTTCGCGCGTGAGCTGCTCGGACAGCTCGCGCGCTGCGCGGTGACTGGGGAGCACGGCGCGTGCCTCGAAGTCGGCGTGCCCCTGCGCGGCGGCCGCCGCGTCCTCGTCGCGAATCAGCTGCGCGTGGTCGGCTTCCTGCTGCGCCGTGCTCGTGGCAGTCGGCGCGTCCGCAGGCTCCCAGTCCTCGGCGTCCTCATGCCAGCGGCTGGCGGTGATCTCTGCCTCCCAGCCATGCTGCGCGAGGTCGTCGCGCACGACCTGCTCGGCGGCACGCAGCGCCGCGTGGGTCGCGGTGTAGAGGAACACGTCGTCCTCGTCGTGACTGACGGCAACCCCGTCACGCAGCTCGTGGGCGACGTCGCCCGACAGCTCCTCGACCTGGAGGCGAGCGCGCAGCGAAGCCGCGTCGTCCGCCCCACCCAATGTCACACGCAGGCGCCAGTCCTCGTCCACCCGACGGACGCTACCACTGCATCCAACCGGCGCGCCCGCGCGAGCCGGTCGGCGATGCTCCGCGTCCCAGAAACGTGCCCAGGGAGGGAGGCGGACTGTGAAGCTCGTGATCGGCATCGTCCGACCGGAGAAGGCGAACGACGTGCTGGAGGCGCTCTACCGCGCCGAGGTGCGCGGCGTCTCGCTCAGCCGTGTGCAGGGGCATGGCGGTGAGCTGGAGCGCGTCGAGACCTACCGCGGCACGACCGTGAAGATGGGCTTGTCCGAGAAGGTCCGCTTCGAGATAGCGGTCTCCGACGACTTCGTGCAAGCGACGATCGACGCGCTCTGCGCCGGGGCGCGCACCGGCGAGGTCGGCGACGGGAAGATCTTCGTCGTCCCGCTCGAGCAGGCGGTCCGCATCCGCACCGGCGAGACCGACCATGGCGCTGTCACGCCGGTGAAGAAGTGATCGGCGTGGCGCTTGTGCAGGGAATCGACGCCGGCGACACCGCCTGGATGCTCACGGCAACGGCGCTCGTGCTGCTGATGACGCCGGCGCTCGGGCTGTTCTACGCGGGACTCGTGCGCTCGAAGAACACGCTCAACACGTTCATGATGTGCATCGCCGCGATCGCCGTCGCGATGGTCACGTGGGCGCTCGTCGGCTACTCGCTCGCGTTCGACGACGGAAACGGATTCGTCGGCGGCCTCGGCAACGCCTTCCTGAGCGGCGTCGACTTCGCGCCGCGCGCGGGGACCCACATCCCCTCGCTGCTGTTCATGGCCTTCCAGGCGACCTTCTGCATCGTCACGACGGCGCTCGTCTCCGGCGCGGTCGTGGAGCGGATGCGCTTCGGGCCGTTCCTCGTCTTCGCCGGATTGTGGTCGGTGCTCGTCTACGCGGTGCTCGCACACTGGGCGTTCGGCGGCGGTTGGCTGCAGGCGCACGGCACGCTCGACTTCGCCGGCGGCGTGCCGGTCGAGATGGGCTCCGGCTTCTCCGCGCTCGCGGCGGCGCTCGTCGTCGGTGCGCGCAAGGACTATGGGCGCCAGGCGCTGCTGCCGCACAACGCGGTGTACGTGCTGCTCGGCGCCGGCCTGCTGTGGTTCGGCTGGTTCGGCTTCAACGGCGGCAGCGGCTTCTCGACGGGCCACGCGAGCGTGCTCGCGTTCACGAACACGCTGCTGACGCCGGCCTGCACGCTCGTCGTCTGGTTCGCGCTCGACCTGCTGCGCGACCACAAGGTGACGGCGATCGGCGCGGCGACGGCGATCATCGTCGGCTGCGTCGGGATCACCCCCGCGGCCGGCTATGTAAGCCCCGGCTGGGCGATGGCGCTCGGCGCCGTCGCCGCGCTGCCGAGCTACGCGATCATCGTCTGGCGACCGCGCACGCGCGTGGACGAGACGCTCGACGTGCTCGCAGCGCACGGAATGGCGGGCTTCACAGGGATCCTCTTCATCGGCTTCTTCGCGCAGCACAAGTGGAATGGAGTCGCGAACGGCTGGGCGTACGGCAACCTCGGCCAGCTCGGCTGGCAGGCGATCGCCGCATTCGCCGCGCCCGTCTACGCGTTCGTCGCGACCTACGCGCTGCTGAAGCTGATCGGCCTCGTGACGCCACTGCGCGCGAGCGAGCTGGAGGAGGCGATCGGGATGGACGTCGTCCAGCACGGCGAGGAGGCGTACACGACCGGCGAGGGCGCGATCCTCGTCACGCCGGAGGACGGTCGCGAGCTGCCGGTGCCGGTCGTGGCGAGCTAGAGCAGCGCCTCGGCCGCCTGCTCCCAGGCGGGGTCCTGCTCGTAGCGGAAGCGGTCGGGGCTGACGCCGCGGGCCTCCGCGAGGTCGAGTGCGATGCGCTGGACGGCGACGGTGAGGGGGAAGATCGAGAGCGGCTCGGAAAGGGCGTGCTCGACGATCCGCACGACGCGCGTGCCCTTGACCGCCACCGCGTCGGCGATCGCCTGCGTGCGAGCAGCGCCGGGGCCGCCGCCGTCGAGCACGACCAGCGTGTCATGCGCGTCGAGCGCGACGCTCGGACCGTGCAGGAACTGCTCGGAGGCGAGCCCCTCGGCCGCGACGTAGGCGGCCTCGCGGATCTTCAGCGCGCCCTCCTGCGCGGTCCAGGCGTTCGGGCCGGCGCCGATCAGCTCGACCAGCCGCGCCGGGGGAGCGGGGACGGGGGCGTCGGCGTCGAGCACGCGTGCAACCGCGTCGGGAACCCGTGCAAGGTCGCCGAGCTGTTGCGCGCCGAGCGCTTCCGCGATCTGCGCAAGCCGCAACAGCGCTCCGGTGTGGCTCGCCGTGAAGGCGTAGGAGGTCTCGCCCGGCACCGTCTCGACGTCGCCACCGGCACCGATCCCGGTCACGTGGACGACCGCGGCGCCGGATTCGCGGGCGCTCGCGAGCGCGGTCGCCGTGTCGCCCGTCTCGCCGCCGTGGCTCAGCGCGACGACGGCGTCCTCGGCCGCGAAGCGGCGCGCGTACGCCGCGACGTCGGCCGCGTGAAGCGCGGTCGCATCCGCGCCCAGCAGCCACGCGCCGTGGTGCGCCGCATGCCAGCTCGTGCCGACGCCGACGAGCCACGTGCGGCGGCCGCGGATCCGTTCGGCTGCAGCGCGCGGCGGGTCGGAGTCGGCCAGCAGGCGCCGCAGCTCGGCTGGCTGGGTCGCCATCGTCGTGCGCATCGCGGACATCGCCCCACAGTAGCGACGCGGTTGACGAAGCAGGGACCCCGGCGTAGCGTCGACTCTTTCACCGAAGAGGAGGAGATAGATGTACGCGCGAGTGGCACGATGGGACGGCGGCGACGGCGAGGCGATCCGCCGAGCGTCCGAGCAGATCCGCGGAGAGGCGTCGTCGGGTCCGCCCGAGGGCGTGGCGGCGAAGGGGCTCGTGATGCTGATCGATCCGGACGGCGGCCGCAGCATGGCGATCTCGCTGTTCGAGACCGAGGAGGACCTGCGCAAGGCCGACGCGATCTTCAACACGATGAGCCCGGGCGAGGACATCGGGACGCGCGCGGCGGTCGAGGCCTACGAGGTCGTGGTGGACATGCGCCTCTGACGGGCGGCGCCGGCCATGGCGGGTTCGGTAAGACTCCCGCCACATGAGCCTCCAAGGAAGCACCCTCTTCATCTCCGGCGCCAGTCGTGGGATCGGCCTCGCGATCGCGCTGCGGGCCGCGCGCGACGGAGCGAACGTCGCGCTGATCGCGAAGACCGCCGAGCCGCACCCGAAGCTCGAAGGCACCGTCTACACGGCGGCGGCCGAGATCGAGGCGGCCGGCGGACAGGCGCTGCCGATCGTCGGCGACATCCGCGACGAGCAGCAGGTGGCCGACGCAGTCACGAAAGCGGTCGAGCGCTTCGGCGGGATCGACGTCTGCGTCAACAACGCGAGCGCGATCAACCTCGCCGGCACCGAGGCGCTCGAGCTGAAGCGCTATGACCTGATGCAGGACATCAACGTGCGCGGCACGTTCGCGGTCAGCCGCGCCTGCATCCCGCACCTGCGCAAAGCGCAGAACCCGCACATCCTCACGCTCTCGCCGCCGATCAGCCTCGAGCCGCGCTGGCTCGGCCCGCACATCGGCTACACGCTCGCGAAGTACGGCATGACGCTCTGCGCGCTCGGCTTCGCGGCCGAGCTGGCCGATGCCGGCATCGCCTCCAACGCGCTCTGGCCACGCACGCTCGTCGCGACCGCCGCGGTGCAGAACCTGCTCGGCGGCGACGCGGCGATGGCCCGCGCTCGCAGGCCCGAGATCTACGCCGACGCCGCCTACGCGATCCTCAACCGCCCGAGCCGCGCGTGCACCGGCAACGCGTTCCTGTGCGAGGACGTGCTGCTCGAAGCGGGAGTCACCGACCTCGACGCGTACGCGTACGTGGCGGGCGCGGAGCTTGCGGTCGACCTGTTCGTCGACGAGGCGAACCCGCCGGGACTGGACAGCTAAGCTCCAGTCCGTCGTGGTCGCACATCCGCCTTTGCTGCGCCCTTCGGCGCGCGATCTCGTCCAGTACAGCGTGCGCTTGGGGTCGCGCGGCATTCGCCGAGGCGGGGCCGAAGCGCGATCGCGGATCTGGATGCCGCTGGACGTCGACCGCGTCGTCGAGCTCCCCTGGGCTGCGGCGCGCCTGCTCGATGCAAGCCCGCAGCGCGTGCTCGACCTCGCCGGGCCGAAGCTGCTGGCCTGCTGGCTGGCCGAGCACACGGAGGCCGAGGTGGTCGCGACCGACCTGTGGGAGACGGAGATCGCTCGCTGGCGGACGCTCGTCGCGGCCGTCGACCCGACCGGCCGGCGGTTCTCGCGCCTGCAGCTCGAAGCCGCCGACGGGACGCAGCTGCCCTACCCGGACGCCAGCTTCGACGCTGCCGTCAGCATCTCCGTGATCGAGCACATCCCGGACGACGGCGACACCGCAGCGATCCGCGAGCTGGCGCGCGTGCTGCGCCCCGGGGGGACGCTCGTCCTCACGTTCCCCTACGGCGCCGAGGCAGCTGACGTCTGCGTCGAGCACGACCTGTACGGCCAGCGCTACGAGGGGACGCCGCTGTTCTTCTACCGGCGCTTCGCACACGACACGGTGGCGAGCCGCCTGCTCGCCGGTGGCGAGTTCGAGCTCGCCGACCGCACGTACTGGCACAAGGCGGGCGTGCAGTCGGCCCAAGCGGGCCTGCATCGCCTCGTCCCTGCGCGCTGGGAGGTCGGCAAGGCGCTCGGTCCCGTCCTCCCGCTGATCGGCAGCAGGGCGCTCACGCCCGGCTCGCCGGACGATCCGGGGGTCGAGGGAGTCCTCGGCCTCGTGCTGCGCCGCAGCGCCCCCGCGTAGCGGGCGACGCTACCGCCCGCTCGCCGCTGCGCGGTAGCGCCAGACGGCGATCGGGGCGAAGATGAGGATGAGCGCGAACGACCAGGCGAACGCGCCCCAGACGTAGTTGCCGGCGGGGGCGCCGAGCCACAGCGAGCGCATCGCGTCGACGACGATCGTGAACGGGTTGATGTCCGCGAACCAGCGCAGCGCGGCGGGCATCGAGGCGACCGGCACGAACGCCGAGGAGATGAACGTCAGCGGGAAGACGGCGATGAAGCCGAGCGAGTTGGCCGCCTCGGGCGAGGAGACCATCAGCCCGACCAGCGCGAAGATCCACGAGAAGGCGTAGCCGAACAGCAGCAGCAGCGCGATCCCGCCGGCGATGTCGAGCGCGCTGGCGTGGAACGTGAAGCCGATGATCAGGCCGGTGACGATCAGCACGGCCATCGAGAGCGTGTTCGTCACGATGTCCGCGAGCGTGCGCCCGGCGAGCACCGCAGGCCGCGCCATCGGCAGCGAGCGGAAGCGGTCGATCAGGCCCTTGTGCAGATCCTCGTTGAGCCCGAGCGCGGTGACGAACCCGCCGAAGGCGATGTTCTGCACGATGATGCCCGGCAGCAGGTAGTCGACGTACGAGTAGCCGGGCGTCGAGATCGCGCCGCCGAAGACGTAGACGAACAGCAGCACGAACATCACCGGCTGGACGGTGAACGCGAGCAGCAGGTCGGGCGCGCGCGGCAACCGGATGAGGTTGCGCTCGGCGATGACCAGCGTGTCGGTGACGAGCCGCCTCATGCCGCCTGCTCCTCGTCCTCGGACCGCTCCTCGGCCGCATGGCCGGTGAGCGTCAGGAAGACATCGTCGAGCGTCGGACGCCGCAGCGCGATGTCGTCGACCTGCACGCCCGCCTCGTCGAGCCGGCGGACGGCCTCCACGATCGCACCGCTGCGCTGGCGCACCGTCAGCTTCACGACGCCCTCCTCGGTGAGCGGCGCCTCGTCGGACATCGCTGCGAGCGCTGCGGAGATCTGCGGCGCCTGCGCGGCGTCGGTCAGCTCGACCTCGAGCCGCTCGCCGCCGACGCGGTCCTTCAGCTCGTCGGAGGTGCCGTCGGCGATCACGCGGCCGTGGTCGATCACGGCGATGCGTGTCGGCGAGGCGGTCGGCCTCGTCGAGGTACTGCGTCGTCAGCAGCACGGTCGTGCCGTCGGCGACGAGCCCCTCGATCGTGTCCCACAGCGCCAAGCGGCTGCGCGGGTCGAGGCCAGTCGTCGGCTCGTCGAGGAACAGCACCGGCGGGCGCGCGACGAGCGCTGCCGCGAGGTCGAGCCGGCGGCGCATGCCGCCGGAGTACGTCTTGACGGTGCGCTTGCCGGCGTCGGCGAGGTCGAAGCGGTCGAGCAGCTCGGCCGCGCGCTGCTTCGCCGCCGCACGCGGCTGCCCGTAGAGGCGCCCGACCATCGTCAGGTTCTCCGCGCCGGTGAGGTTCTCGTCGACCGCCGCGTACTGGCCGGCGAGGCCGATCTGCTCGCGCAGCTTGGCTGCGTCGCTTGACGACGTCGAGCCCGGCGACATGGGCCGTGCCGGCGTCGGGCTTCAGCAACGTCGTCAGCACGCGCACCGCTGTCGTCTTGCCGGCGCCGTTGGGGCCGAGCAGGCCGAGCACGGTGCCGGTCGCGACCTCGAAGTCGACGCCGTCGAGCGCGTGGACGTCGCCGAAGGACTTGCGCAGGCCGGCGACGCGGATCGCCGGGCCATCGCCGCCGTTCGTTGCGACCGTTGTTCTCATCACCGGCAGGGTACGCACGTCGGCGTCACCGTGATCAGCCACGGCTCGCGCGGCCGTCGCCCGTGATCGGGATTCGCGGACCAAGGAAGCGCGGCGCTGCGTCGGTCGCTGCCTGCTCGACCGCCTTCACACGCGCCAGCACCTCGCGCACCTCGCTGAACTTCCGCGAGCGACCGTAGCTCTGCAAGTCGGCCCCGACTCCGTGCGCGTCGAGTCCAGCACGGCGCGCGAGCCAGACCGCGCGCGGCAGGTGGAAGCCCTGCGTGACGACGAGCGCGGTGCGCACGCCGAAGACCTTGCGCGCTCGCACGACGCTGTCCCAGGTGTCGAAGCCAGCATGGTCGGTGAAGATGTCGCGCTCCGGCACGCCGTCGGACAGCAGCGCGCGCTTCATCGCGTCGACCTCGTCGTAGCCGACGGTTCCGTGATCGCCCGTCGCGAGGACCTTGTCGACCTTGCCGGCACGGTAGAGGCGCGCGGCGATCGTGACGCGGTCGGCGAGCATCGACGACAGCGTGCCGTCGGGCTGGACCTTCGCCCCGAGCAGCAGCGCCGCCTGGGCATGCGGCGCGCCGGCGACGCTGTCGCTGCCCGAGCCGCCGAGCAGCACGACCGCGTTCGCCACGGCGACGAGCAGCACGAGCGCGACGCCGCCGGCGAGCAGTCCGTGCACGACGGTCCTGCGGCGTGGGCGCCGGAGCGTGCGGAGCATCTTCGAGAGGCTAGTTCGCGCGGCCGTGCGCGCGCGCCCAGGCGACGATGTCGCCCGAGCCGCTGACGGTCGTCCCGTCGGCCAGCTCCAGCACGGGCAGCTTCTCCTGCCCGCTGAGCGCCTTCAGCTCCGGCCGCTTGCCGGCGGTGAAGAGGCCGAGCGGACGATTGCGGTCGAAGACGTTCGTCTCGTACGCGATGCCGCCCTTCTCCAACGCGTCGGCGACGCGCCGGCAGGGATGGAACGGCGGTCCGCCGGTGCCGTATGAGCAGACGTGGAGCGTTGGGGTGTCGGCCATCACCAATCAGCTTAGTTGGTAGTGGTGGTGGCGCTGATGGTGAACGCGCACTCGCCACGCTCTACGCTGCGTACAACAGATGCAACAGGCACGGATGACAGCGCGGAGAGGGAGCTCCTGCGCGGCGGTGGTCGCAGCGGTCGCATGCATGGCACTCGGCGCCGGCGCCGGGTCTGCCGCGGCGGCGCGCAGCTGGCTGCTGCCGGCGACGCCGCTCGCACCGGCCGCCACGGGCGCGAGCAGCCCGGCGGTGGCAATCGATTCCTCGGGCTCCGCGGTCGTCGTCTGGGTGACCGGCACGCCTGCGCTGATGCCCGGCGACCCCGGCGAGTCGGTGCTGGCGAGGACCCGCCCGCCGGGCGGCTCGTGGAGCGCGCCCGCGACGGTTGCGAGCGGCCCTGCGGTCGCGTCGCCGTCGGTCGCGATCGACGCGGCCGGCAACGCGACCGCAGTCTGGATGGTCGCCGACAGCGACCTCACGACGCTGTCGGCAAGCGCAGCGCAGCTCGACGCGCAGACCGGCGCCTGGAGCGCTCCGCACCCGTTCGCGTCCGTCGGTCCGGCGTCGTCCGGCCCGGCGCCGCAGGTGCGCGTCGACGGCGCGGGCGACGCGGTGGCTGCATGGATCGAGCAGGACGACGCCAGCTCCAACACGGTCGTGCGCGCCGCCGTCCGGCATGAAAGCGGCGGGGCGTGGAGCGGACCGACGACCATCTCGGACGCAGCGAACGACTCGGTCGAGAGCATCGCCGGTCCGCAGATCGCGCTTGCGGCGACGGGTGACGCGATCGTCGCGTGGACCGCACAGCAGGTCGACGACGGCAGCTCCCACGTGCAACAGGCGCCGCTGAGCGCGACGCCGAGCGGCGGCAGCTGGGGCGCCGCGACCGACATCGTCTCCTCCACCACCGACTTCATCACGCCCGTGCAGCTCGCTGGCGACGGAGCCGGCGGCGCGGTCGCGAGCTGGTTCATCGGCAACCCCGCTCAGCTGCAGGCAGCCGTATGGGCGAGCGGCGTGTGGGTGCCTGCCGACATCAGCTCCGACGTCGCCCCGGCCTGCACGCCGCAGAGCGCGCTCGGTGAGGACGCCAACGACAGCGCGACGGTGATGTGGAACGCAGCGTCGACAGGCGGGATCGCCGCCGCGACGTTCGACGATCCCAGCTGGGGCACGCAGACGGACGTCTACACGCCACCGGCGAGCGAGTCGGTGCTCGGTGTGCAGCTGGCGGAGCGCACAGCGCTGTTCGCGACGGCCGACTCCGGCAGCGGCAACGCCACCGTGCGCGCGACGAGCCCGGCCGGCGCGGGCTGGGCGACGCCGACGCCGCTCGCGAGCACGAGCGACGGCAGCAGCCTGTCGGTGCCGGCCGGCGCGATCGACGCGGCCGGCGACGCGCTCGCTGCCTGGACGCTCACCGACACGAACGCGAACGGGACGATCGCCGCCGCGAGCTTCGAACAGCCGCCCTCACAGCCGACGACCACGACGCAGCCACCACCGACGCAGCCGCAAGCCACGACGACCGCCAAGCCGATCCCGCACCCCGCACCGCGGCTGCTCCCTCCGCTGCTCGTCGTCCGCAACGCGACCTTCCGGCTCGGCCGCAGCTCCTCGACGCTCGCAGCCCGGCTCGTGAACCGCGACGCAGTCGCGCTGCGCGGCAGCGCGACGCTCGCGGCGATCCCGCCGCGCCACCACCGCGCGGCGACGCTCGCTGTCCAGCGCCACGTCTCGCTGCGCGCCCACGGGCGCCCACTGCTGCACCTGACGCTGAGCAGCGCCGCGCTCACGCGCCTGCGCACCACCCGCGGGCACCGGCTCGCGGTGCGGCTGTCGCTCACGGTCCGCGCCCCGAACGGCCACCTGCTGCGCGCGACGGCGCGCTACACGCTCGACGCCACCGCGCGCTACGGCAAGGCGCGGCCGCGCACCACGGCACGCGGCATCCGCCGCCTGCTGGTGCGCGCCGCCTGCTGAGGCTATTCCGGCGCGCGCGAGTCACCGCGGCGGCGGCGCATCAGCGCCGTCGCGATCCCGGCGACGACGAGCGCCGCGAGCGTGAGGCCGCCGATCAAGCCGATGTCGCCGATCACGTCCGCGATCGAAGGTCCGACGAGGTAGGCGCCTCCGCCCACGAGCAGCGTCCAGGCAAGCGCCCAGAAGGCGTTCGCGGGCAGGAAGCGCGCCGCGCGCATGCCGTTGATCCCCACGACCCATGACGGCACGAGATAGACGCCGACGAACGCGTGGCGCTCGAAGAAGCGCTCGCCGCGCACGATCGTCGCCAGCCGCTGGTGCTGAAACGGGCCGGGCGCCAGCCACAGCGCGCGCCCGCCTCTGCGCCCGAGCAGCCAGCCGGCGACGCCGCCCGCGGTCGCGCCGGCCCAGGCGACGAGCAGCACGTCGAGCAGGTCGACATGGCCGCGCGCTGCGTAGATCCCGGCGGCGATCAGCACCGGCTCGCCCGGCCCCGGCACGCCGACCCAGCTCGCGGCAGCCGCGAGCGCGACGCCGAGGTAGTCGAACGAAGCTGCGTGCAAGTGCGGATGGAACGCCGCGAGCACCAGCAGCACGGCGCCAGCCGGCAGGTCGAGCGGTGAGCGCGGCGCAACCACGATGACAGTGTGCGCGACCGCGCAGTCGGGCAATCCACGCCTGGATAGATCGCTCTATCCGAGAACCGGACTATCGTCCCGCAGATGTCGAGTACACGAGAGCGGATCGTGGACGCGAGCGCCGAGCTGTTTCGCCGCCAAGGCTATGCAGGCACCGGCATGAAGCAGATAGCGGCGACCGCAGACGCGCAGTTCGGGTCGGTCTACCACTTCTTCCCCGGCGGCAAGGAGCAGCTCGGCGAGGAGGTGATCCGCTGGTCTGGCGGGCTCTACCTGCAGCTGATCGAGGCGTTCTTCGCGCCAGCAGCGGACGTCGCGACCGCCGTCGAGGACTTCTTCGCCGGCGCCGCCGAGCACCTGCGCGAGACCGGCTACGCCGACGCTTGCCCGATCGCTGCCGTCACGCTCGACGTGGCGAGCACGAGCGAGCCGCTGCGGCAGGCGACGGCCGACGTGTTCGCGAGCTGGATCGCCGCAACGACAGCGCGCTTCGCTGCCGCCGGAATCGCGCCCGAGACAGCTCGCACGCTCGCGATCTCGCTGTTCGCGTCGCTCGAAGGCGCGTTCGTGCTCGCTCGCGCGATGCGCGACACCGCGCCGGTCGAGATCGCCGGCGCGGCAGCTGCGGCGGCCGTGCGCGCTGCAATTCCTGTCCATCAATAGCCCGGAACGTCCGCGCACAGGGGTAGGACTCTCCCCATGCCAACCACGCCCGCCGTCCACCTGCATGTCACCGACGATCTCGAGCGCTCGCGGCTCAGCGTCTTCTTCCGCCTGCTGCTGGCGATCCCGCACCTCATCTGGCTCGCGCTGTGGGGGGTCGCCGCGTTCGTCGTGGCGATCGTGAACTGGGTAGCCACCCTGATCGAGGGCACGCCGCCGCAGGCGCTCTACAACTTCCTCGCCAGCTACATCCGCTACACGGTGCAGGTGTACGCCTACATCGCGCTCGCGGCCGAGCCGTGGCCGGAGTTCGACGGCAGCCCCGGCTATCCGGTCGAGGTGACGATCGACCCGCCGCAGCGCCAGAACCGCTGGGCCGTCGGTTTCCGCGTCATCCTCGCGGTGCCGGCGCTGTTCGTCGGGGGCGTGCTCGGCGGTTCGGCCCACAGCAGCGACGGGTACACCAGCGCGGTCGGCCTGCTGGCAGTCGTTGCGGTGCTCGGCTGGTTCGCGATCCTCTTTACGGCGCGGATGCCGCGCGGCCTGCGTGACGCGGCGACGTACTCGATCGCCTACAGCGCACAGCTCTACGCCTACGCCTTCATCGTCACCGACCGCTATCCGAGCGCCGACCCCGCCACCGCGCTCGGGACGCTGCCGACGCGCACCGATCCGATCCACATCGCGGTCGACGACGACCTGCAACGCTCGCGGCTCACGGTCTTCTTCCGCCTGGTGCTGGCGATCCCGCACCTCATCTGGCTCTCCCTGTGGGGGATCGTTGCAACGCTGGCGGGCATCGCGAACTGGGTCGCGACGCTCGTCAGCGGCACCCCTCCGGTCGGGCTGCACCGCTTCCTGTCCGCCTACCTGCGCTATGCGACGCATGTCTACGCCTACGTGCATCTCACGGCGAACCCGTTCCCCGGTTTCAAGGGAGCGCCTGGCAGCTACCCGGTCGAGCTGCAGATCGACGGCGGCCCGCAGCCGCAGAACCGCTGGACTGTCGGCTTCCGCATCGTGCTCGTCGTGCCGGCGCTGATCGTGGCCTCGGCGTACGGCGGTCTGCTGATCACGTGCGCGCTGCTCGGCTGGTTTGCGTCGCTGTTCACCGCACAGATGCCGAGCGGGCTGCGCAATGCAAGCGCACTGGCGCTGCGCTACGGCGGGCAGGCGTACGGCTACCTGTTCCTGGTCACGGGCAGTTATCCGTACAGCGGCCCGACTGCGCCTCGCGACGAAGCACTGGTCGCCGCGGCTCCCGCGCTGTGATGCGTCGCAGCTAGCCGCCGGGGAACGTCGGCGGATGCTTCGCGTCGAGCGCGCGCAGCAGCCGACCGCTCGCGTGGCGGAAGCTCGCGATCGTGAACGTGCCGAGCTCGTCGTCGGCGGCGGCTGCGTCGATCGCCACGTTCGCCTTCGCCTCCTGGCCGAGGCGATCGAGGTCGGCTACATAGGCGGCAAGCGATCCGAGCGAGACGTCGCCGTGCGCGTGTTGCTTGGTCTGCAGCGCACGCCACTTGCGTGCGTCATGCCGCAGCAGCGCCGGGAAGCGGCGCGTGACATTGCGCAACTTCGTGCCCTCTTGGCGCCATACCTGCACTGGATAGCCGCTGTCGGAGTGGGCGCTGTCGACGATGCCGTACGTCGGGAGCGCGCCGACGAGCTCGGCCGAGCCGTCGTGCGCGAGCTTGCGCAGGGTGTAGCCGGACTGGCCGAAGTCGTAGAGCGGCGAGCGCGCGTATCCGTGGCCGGTCCAGCGGTAGATGCGGGTCGCGGTGCAGCAGTACGCGCCGCCGCTGTAGAGGTCGACGAGCACGTTCGGCTCGGCCCGGCCCGTCAAGTTGACGACATGGACGGGCGGCGCGTGGCGTTCGTTCAGCACCTTCCAGAGCGATCCCTTCGCAACGGTCGCTGCGTGCAACGCGACAGCTCCGTTGCGCGTGATCGTGACCCGTATCTGCGTCGCGTGGGTCCCGTGCGGCTTCCACGTCAACGACGCCTGCACGTGGGTGAGCGTGCCGCCGCTCGCTCCGACAGCCGGACCGAGCAGCGTCCCGGCGATGCCTGCGACAAGAGCGCAGATGAGGATTCTCCAACGATCCATGGCGAGGAAGCTAGCTCCCCGCCGCGATCCCTGCAAATGCAGCGGTACGCGCAGCGCACCCCGACCAGCCTGCTCCGCTACCCCCGCACGACCGTGAACGTGACGGTCGCGACGTGCGAGCGCAGCTTCGCCGGGTCGCTCGCGACGAGCCGCAGCCGGTAGCTTCCGGGCTTCAAGGCGTGGTTCTTGAGCTTGCCGGAGAAGGCGACCTTGTTGGTGCCGAGCTTCCCCTTCACCGCGTACGGAGCGACCGACACCCAACGCACGCACGCGCGCGCCTTGTGGTTCTTCGCCGTCGCCGGCTTGCAGCTGTGGCCGACGAGCCGGCCGGTCGTCTTGCGCGCGACCGTGCCCGTGAGCTTCGCCGCCTTCGAGAGCGAGAAGTGCAGCGAGGCTCCATAGTGGATGCCGTGCTTGCGGCGCTGATGCGCGAGCTTCACGGCGAAGCGCTTCGTGATCGTCGCCTGCTTCAGCACCGGCGCCACGTCACGGATCGGACCGGGGATGATCGGGGTCGGGATCACGACCGGCACCTGCATTTCGTAGGCGCCGATGTCCGTCGCGCCGCCACTCAGGCGCATGCCACGATCGAGGTCGAAGACGTGCGCCGGATCGGGATCCGCCAGCCCCGCGTTGACCGTCGGCGACGTAGCCAGCTCGTGGAAGTCGAAGTTCGCAGGATCGGCGAGCTGCGGCGGAGTGTCGATCTGGTTGCCGGCCGGATCCGGGGTGACGATCGTCGCCCCGTTGGGGGCGAGTGCTTGGTGGTAGTTCGAGTTCTGAATCGTCATCGTCAGCCCCGGCCCGCCGGTGTTCGACTGGGCGTAGATGTCCGAGCTGCCAACCGAAGCGACGGCGTGAGCAATCACGTTCACGAGCGACACGTTCAGCACCGGACTCGACGCGCTGTTGTTCGCCTCGATCGCCGTCTGCCCGATCTGGTTGTACGCCGTCACGTTGCGAAGCGTCACGCTGTCAGCTGTGCCAACCGCGTCGATGAACACGCTGTAGCCGGTCGTCGCGGAGCAGACGCTGTCACGCAACGTCCCGCGCAGCAGATAGCACGCGCCGGCTCCGTACGGTCCGGGCGCACGCGCGAGAATCTGCTCGGCGACGCTGCCGGCAAACGCGAGCGCAGTCCCTGGCCCGGTCGCCGGCGCGTCGCGCAAATCGAGATAGCCGACCGTCGAGTGCACGTCCTGCACCGCGAGCGCGATGACGGCCGTCGAGTCGATCACGGGGCGCGGCTGGCCGTACTCGCCGTGGATGTTCAGCGTGATCCCGCCCGGGTCGATCAGCTCGGCCGCGAGGCTGTAGTGCCCGTGCAGCACGACGACCTCGTCGCCGCTGACCGCCTGCGCGATCGCGACGGGCAGTGAGCAGGGGTTCGCGGGATCGCTGCAGGTGGGCTGTGTGCCGTCCGGCCCCGCGTAGCGCGTCGCGGCAGCCGCGACGCCGGTCGCGAAACCGCTCAGGAGCACGACAGCGCCCACGATCGACAGAGCACGCACGAACGCCTTCACGGCGAAGCCTCGCATCGAAACCAACCTCGTTCCTTCGGCGACCTACGGGGCGCGACCCGCCCCAGCGCTGCCCGGTCGGACAGCGAGCGCGGCGAATCCTACCGATCGCCTGCCGCGCGTTCTTGTCCGCATGGCCCGCGAGCTTTGGACGCCTGCGCAAAGACAGGCGACCACCGCGCTGCGACACTCGCGTCATGCCGACTTCCCGTGTACCGCAGATCGTCGCCTTCGGCGGCGGGGGCTTCTCGATGGAGGCCGGCAACCCGCTGCTCGACGACTACGTGCTGTCGCTGAGCGGGGCGGAGCGACCGCGCGTCTGCTTCGTGCCGACCGCGTCGGGCGACGCCGACCACTACATCGTGCGCTTCTACCGCACGTTCGCCGAGACCTGCCACGCCTCGCACGTCTCGCTCTTCCGGCGCGACCGCGGCAGCGGAGCGGTCGAGGGCGACGTCGAGCAGCACCTGCTCGAACAGGACGTCATCTACGTCGGCGGCGGCAGCGTCGTCTCGCTGCTCGGCGCGTGGCGAGCACACGGGCTCGACCGCGCGCTGAAGGCCGCGTGGCGGCGCGGGGTCGTGCTGTGCGGGCTGTCGGCCGGGTCGCTGTGCTGGTTCTCGGAGGCGGTGACCGCCTTCCACGGCCCGCCGACCGTCGTGCGCGGACTGGGATTGCTGCCGTACTCGAACTGCGTGCACTACGACGGCGAGCCGGCGCGGCGCGGCGAGTACCGGCGCTTCGTCGGCGACGGCGTTCGCCCCGGCTACGCGGCCGACGACGGAGCTGCCTTGCACTTCGTCGGACGCGAGCTGAGTCGCGTCGTCAGCTCGCGGCCGGGCGCACGCGCCTACCGCGTCGAGCCGCTCGACGGCGAGGTCGTCGAGACGCCGCTCGCCGCGAGCTACCTCGGCGACATGCCGCGGAACCTGGCAGTCGCGTGAGGGCCGGCCCGCGCGAGCCGCAGATCCTCGCGATGGGCGGGGGTGGCTTCACGATGGAGCCGGACAACCCGGGGCTCGACGACTTCGTCCTGTCGCTCGTCGACACGCCGGAGCCGCGGATCCTCTTCCTGCCGACCGCCTCGGGCGACCCGACCGCGCAGATCGCCGCCTTCTACGGCCGCTTCGGTCGCTCCGCGTCGGCGACGCACCTGTCGCTCTTCCGCCGCCACGGCTCGGCGCGCTCGCTCGCCGAGATCGTGCTGGAGCAGGACATCGTCTACGCCGGCGGCGGCTCGATGCGCAACCTGCTCGCGATCTGGCGCGCGCACGGGCTCGACGAGCTGCTGAGCGAAGCCTGGCGGCGCGGGATCGTGCTCGCCGGCCTCAGCGCCGGCGCGATGTGCTGGTTCGCTGGCGGGGTGACACGCTCGGGCGGGCCACCGGAGGTGATCGAGGGGCTCGGGCTGCTGCCCGGCTCGCTGACGGTCCACGCCGACAGCGAGCCGGAGCGGCTGCCGACCTGGCTCGCTGCGATCCGCTCAGGCATGCTGCCCGGCGGCTGGGCTGCCGACGACGGAGTCGGCCTGTTGTTCCGCGAGACGCGGATGGTGCGGATCGTCAGCTCGCGGCCGGGCGCCGCGGTGCTGCGCGTCGATGCGGTCGGCGACGAGCTGGTGCGCCACCGCATCCAGCCGGAGCTGCTGGGTGCCGGGCCAGGCCCGCGGCAGGTGCCCGACGACGTGCGCGAGATGCGCGACCTGCGCTACGGCTCGCGACGCGGCTGAGCGCCGCGAGCCGGTGGTGAGCGCAGGTCGCGCCGCGTTCGCGCGAGCCCGTTAGCCCTTGACGATCTTGAACGCGATCGTCGTGGTCGTCGAGCTGATGCCGGCCGCGTCCTTCGCGGTCAGGCGCAGCTGGTACTTGCCGGGCGTCAGCGTCTTGCCGCCCGTCTTGCCCGAGAAGCTCACCACGTTGCTGCCGGCATTCCCGTTCAGCGACAGCGCGCTGTATGTGAGGATGCAGGCCTTCTGCTTGTGGGTCCGCTTCGTGTCCGGCTTGCAGACGGCCTTGGCGGTCTTGTGCCGGCCACCCGGCGTCAGCTGCACGACGGCGGCGGTCACGTGCGCCGCCTTGGACAGCTTGTAGCTGAGCAGCGCCCCGTAGTTGATCCGCGACTTCTGCGTCCCCTTCGTCGTCACCGCGAACGAGCCGGGGTGGAGCGAGGCCTCGGTGATCAACGGCGGGACCGGCGGCCCGATGATGACCGGCGTCGTCGTCGTCACCGGCGGCGTCGTGGTCGTCGGGGGCGGCGTCGTCGTGGTGGTCGTCGTCGTCTTCGGCACCGTCGTGGTCGTCGTCGTCGTCGTGGTGGTCGTCGTCGTCTTCGGCACCGTCGTCGTCGTCGTCGGCGTCGTGGTCGTCGTCGTGGTGGTCGTCACCACCGGTGGGCCATTCGGAAGCGCTGGATCGAACTCGTAGGCACCCATGTCGGGGGCGGTTTCGAGCACGCGCGGGTTGCCGATCGGGTCGAGCGTGCCGTCGTCCGTGGGATTCGCCACGCTCAACGCACCGGTGTTGCGCGTCGGCGAGCTGACCGACTCGAGGAAGTCATACGCCGGGAGCGGACCGACGGCAGCAGCCGTCGGGTTCAGGAACACGGGCACGACGTTCGCCGCCGCCTGGTTGCTCGGATCCGACGCGTTGATCGTCGTCCCGGTCAGCGCACTCGGCTTCTTGAAGTTCGAGTGGGAGATGTTGACCGTCACGGCAGCTCCGCTCAGGGTGGTGCTCGTGCCGACGAACGTGTCGGCGACGATGTCGGCGGGCTGCGTGGGGTTCGTGCCCCCCGGCAGCGGGTTGACCGCGATCACGTTGTCGAGGTTCGCTGTCAGCGTCGCACCGCTGTTCAGCAGCTGATCGTGCACGGAGATCGCCCCGGCCGTTGTGGGCAGCATGTTGTACGCCGTGACGTTACGCAGCTTGATCGTCTGAGCGACGCCGCTCGCGTCGAGCCGGATCGCCATGCCGTCCGCTGCCGTCGCGATGCACGTGCTGTCGCGGAGCAGGCCAGCGCGCATGTAGCAAGCGCCGTTGAACGAGCCGGTACCACGAGCGGTCACGCGGTCGACAGACTTACCGGCAAACCCGAGCGCAATCGCCTGCGCGGGGGAGAACGGCGCGTCGACGATGTTGAGGTACTCGAGCGTCGAGTTCGCGCCCAGGATATTCAGCGCAACTGCTGCGCGCGAATCGATCTCCGGCGCGACCGGGCTGTTGAAGTCACCGTGGATGTCGATGTTGACGCCCTGCGGGTCGGTAACGATGGTGGTGCCCATCGAGTAGTTGCCGCCGGCGAGGATCACCGTGTCGCCGCTGATCGCGGAGTTCATCGCCGTCACGAGGTCGCACGGGCTGAGCTGCACCTTGCACGGGGCGTTGGTCGGCAAGCCGGCGGGGCCCGCGAAGCGCGTGCTGCCCGTCGGCGTGGTGGTCGTCGTAGTCGTAGTCGTGGTGGTCGTCGTCGTGGTCGTCGGCGGCGGCGTGGTCGTCGTCGTCGTCGTCGTGCCTCCGCCGCCGCCGGTCACCGGATCGAACTCGTACGCACCGATGTCGGGAGTGCCGTTGAGCACACGAGCGTTGCCGTTCGGGTCGAGCGGACCGTCGTCGACGGCGTTCGCCAGGCCCTTGTCGATCGTCGGCGAGGTGGCTGCCTCCACGAAGTCGAACGCCGGGGTGCTGCCGACCGCAGCCGCGGTCGGGTTCAAGAAGACGGGAACGGACGTGCCAGCTGCCTGGTTGCTCGGGTCCGACGTGTTGATCGTCGTCGCCAGGCCCGCGCCGGTCTTCGCAAAGTTCGAGTGCGAGACGTTCACCGCGACCGTCGCCCCACTCGCGGCGCCGGCGCCGTTGAGCGTGTCCGCCACGATGTCCGAGGGCTGAACCGGGTTTGCACCCGTCGTCGGCGGATCGTGGGCAATCACGTTGTCGAGGTTTGCCGTCAATGCAGCGCCCGGGTTCGTGAGCTGGTCGTGCACCGAGATCGCGCCGCCTGTGCTGCTCAACATGTCGTATGCCGTCACGTTGCGCAGCTTCACCGTCTGAACGATCGCGCTCGAGTCGATCCGTACCGCAACCCCGTTCGCCGCCGTCGCGATGCACGCGGTGTTGCGAATCAGTCCCGAACGGAAGCCACAGGTGGGGGCGACGAGACCGGTCCCGCGCGCAACGACGCGGTCGACCGTCTTGCCGGCGAACGAGAGCGCCTCGGCCTGCGCGACGCCGGCCGGGTGATCGACGATGTTGACGTACTCGAGCGTCGAGGTCGCGCTCTGGATCGAGAGACCGATCGCAGCCGTCGTGTCGATCGTCGGCGGCGTCGAAATGCCGAAGTCACCGTGAACGTCGATGTTGGCACCAGCCGGACTCGACACGGTCGTCGTCCCCATCGTGTACGTGCCTGGATTCGTCCCGTTTCCACCGAGGATGACGGTGTCGCCGCTCGCTGAGTCGTTGAGGGCGCTCTGAAGATCGCACGGCAGCAGCTGCGTGCATGCCGGACCGTTGGTGGCAAGGCCGGTCGGCGACGCGAAGCGCGTCGTGGCAGCCGCGCTGGCGGCGCTGGCAAAGGCAACGCTTGCGAGCACCATCACTCCAAGCGTCAACAGGACACGCACCAACGACTTCGAAGCCCTCATCCGCAGCGGCATACGACCCTCGTTCCGTCAACAGCAATCACAAAATAAAGCGAGGAACAAACCCCCCGCCGCTGCCATCCGGGCAGCGTGCTACGGATGCTTACACGCAATTCCACAGGGGGACAACGCGTCTTGTACGAGACGGCGTGCGCCGCATACGCGACCCAGCCGTCTCATACAAAATGTGTCTAGCCGACGATGATCTTGAAGTTCAGCGTCTTGATCAATGACCTGTTCTTCGAAGAGTCGGTCGCAACGAGTTGAATGCGGTACGTGCCGATCTTCAACGTCTTCTTGCCGACCTTGCCGGTGAACGTAACACTGCTCGCGCCGGCGGCTGCGTTGCGCGGCGTGGAGCCGATCGTCTTCCAGAGCGTGCAGGCCTTCTTATGCTTGTTCGACGTCGTCTGCTTCTTGCAGCTCTTGCCAACCTTGCGACCGGTCGTCTTCTGCGCGAACGTCATCACGACGGCGGCCGGCTCGGACAGCGTGTACTTCACCTTCGCGCTGTACTTCACGCCCTTCTTGGCCTTGTGGCCCTTCTTCTTGATCGCGAACTTCGCGGGTGAGAAGGCCAGCTTGCTGAACAGCGGCGCGGTGCGATCGAGCACGGGCGGCGGGACGACCGGGGTCGTCGTGGTGGTCGGCGGCGGCACGACGACCGGGCCGTCCGGCGCCGCAGGGTCGTACTCGTCCGCGCCGATGTCGCGCGTCGCGCCGATCACGCGCGTCTGCCGATCGACGTCGAGCTCAGCCGGGAACGTCGACCTGGTGGTGTCACTGAAGCCGACGTGCTCGTCGTCGCGCGTCGGCGAGCCCGGCAGCTGGTGGAAGTCGAACGCCGGGTAGGCGCCGACGGGCGCCGTCGTCGCGTTCGCGAACAGCGGCTGCGTCGTCAGGTTGTTCGTGAGATCGAGCGCGATGCCCGCCTGCAGCTGCCGCAGCGTCACGTAGTCGGAGTTGCTGATCGCGTAAGTCGTGGCACTCGGCGGCTCGAGCGAGATGTCCGCGCCCGCCTGGCCGCCACGTGCGATCAACTCGTCAGCCTGGAACCCGACGTTCGTCACGGCGCGCACGCCGACGCCGGCACTGTCGAGCCCGATCGCCGTGTCGTTGAAGAGGTACGTCCCCCCGTCGGCCAGCACGCCGGAGCCGCCTGCGGCGGTCGCCACGCAGATGCTGTCGCGGAGCATGGTGCCGTAGTCCTCACAGCCGCTGGCACCCGTGCCGGTGGCCCGCGCGAGGATCTGCTCGCCGACGTATCCGCCGAAGCTCAATGCCGAGCCGTTCACTGCAGAGTCCCGCAGGTCGAGGTAGCTGACCGTCGAATCCTTGCTGTCGACCTCGAGCGCGACCGACGCGCTCGAGTCGATCACCGGGCGGGGGCTCGCGAAGTCGCCGTGGATGTTCAGCTTCACGCTGGCGCTGTCCTTGACGCGCGTCTGCGTCGTGTAGGCGCCGGTCCCGATCACGACCTCGTCGCCGTTCTTCGCACCCTCGACTGCGGTCTTCAAATCGCACGGTGCGGCCTGCGAGCAGTCCTCGTTCGTGGGCGGCTTTGGCGTCGCGTAGCGGACGTCGGCGGACGCGACGCCGGTCGCGAACCCACTCAGGAGCAGCGTGGCTCCAAGCATCGACACGGCACGTCGGAGGGACTTCGAACCGTTCATGGGCATCAGGTTGTTCACACCTCGTTGATGAATGCGATTGAACAGAGGCAACCGAGCTACCCCTTCACGATCTGGAACGTCACGAACACCGGCTTCGAGACACGCTTACCAGCATCCGTCGCAACCAACTGCAACCGATACTTCCCCGCCTTCAACTTCTTCTTCCCAACAACACCCGTAAACGCAACCGCACTCGCACCAACCTTCGCGCTACGCGCCGGAAGCACCAACACAGCCTTGTACAACACACACGCCTTGCGCTTCTTGTTCGACTTCGACTGCTTCTTGCAGCTCTTGCCGACCAAACGACCCTTCGTCTTCACCTGCACCGTGCCACGCACACTCGCAGCCACAGACACCGTGTAGCGCAACGTCGCGCCATACCGAACACGCTTCCTCTTCTTGAAACGCCCCTTCGGCTTCACCGCAAACTTCGACGACTTCGACGCCTTCAACGACACCTTGCTCACCACCGGAACACCAACCACCGGCGTCACCACCGGCACCGTCACCCCAGGCGGCGACACCACCGGCACCGTCGTCGTCGTACCCGGATCCCCGGGACCCGTCGGCGGCACGAATTCGTCCCCGCCGATGTCGGGAATGCCACCCTGCACACGCGCCTGGCGGTCGAAATCGAGCGGGCCGTTGCTGCCGTCCACCTGATCGTCACCCTTGTCGATCGTCGGCGAGTCCTTCGCCTCGTGATAGTCGAATGCCGGGTGACCGTCGACCGGGGCTGCCGTCGGGTTCACGAATTGCGGCGCGAACGTCGCCTGAAGGTTGTCAGGGCCGATCGTGACGTTGGCATTCGAGCCCGCGGAGTCGGCGGTGGCAAAGCTCGAGCTCGCGATCGACGTCGTGACGAACGAGCTCGCCGCGAGCGCGACGGCGAAGACGTCGTCGCCGGTCGTACCGCCTTGGTGCGCGATCACGTTCGCAAGCACGACCGAGGCGTTGCCGGCGCTCGACGACGCCGCGACGACTCCATAGCCCGCGGGACTGACCGCCGTCACGTTGCGCACCTGCACGGCGGACGCAGCGCCGCCGGGAACGCTGACGAGCAGGCCGATGCCGGCGATCGCAGCGGTGCCGGCCGTCGTGACGCAGACGCTGTCGCGCAACGTCCCGTTCGTGATCTCACAGGCCGCGTCGCTGAACGTCGTCGAACTGGCAGGCGAGCGCGCGAGCAGCTGCTCCGCGACGGCGCCCTTGAACTTCAGCGCCTCCGCCCCAGCCGTCGTGTCACGCACGTCGAGATAGCTGACCTTCGATGCCGGGTTGTCCAGCTCGAGTGCGACGAGCGCCGTCGAGTTGATCACCGGCGGCGTCGCGCTTGCAGGGTCGCCATGGATGTCGAGCTGCAGGCCGGCCCCGGCGAGCACGGTTGATGCAAGGGTGGGGTAGACCCCGCCTCCGACGATGACGGTGTCACCGCTGGTCGCGCTCGCGATCGCCCCTTGCAGGTCGCAGGCCGCGAGCGGATTCGTGCAGACGCCGTTCGCAGCGCCGGCCGTGCTGGCGTAGCGCGTCACTGCAGCGCTTGCGGCCGCGCTGCCGGTGACGCCGGCGAGCGCGGAGACCGCGAGGACCGAGAGCGCGCGCCGCACGCTGTGCCGAGAGCGTGACATGCGGCTACCCCTTCACGATCTGGAACGTCACGAACACCGGCTTCGAGACACGCTTACCAGCATCCGTCGCAACCAACTGCAACCGATACTTCCCCGCCTTCAACTTCTTCTTCCCAACAACACCCGTAAACGCAACCGCACTCGCACCAACCTTCGCGCTACGCGCCGGAAGCACCAACACAGCCTTGTACAACACACACGCCTTGCGCTTCTTGTTCGACTTCGACTGCTTCTTGCAGCTCTTGCCGACCAAACGACCCTTCGTCTTCACCTGCACCGTGCCACGCACACTCGCAGCCACAGACACCGTGTAGCGCAACGTCGCGCCATACCGAACACGCTTCCTCTTCTTGAAACGCCCCTTCGGCTTCACCGCAAACTTCGACGACTTCGACGCCTTCAACGACACCTTGCTCACCACCGGAACACCAACCACCGGCGTCACCACCGGCACCGTCACCCCAGGCGGCGACACCACCGGCACCGTCGTCGTCGGCGGCCCGCCGGGATCGGAGGGCGAATGCGAGCCGAACTCGTCGGCCCCGATGTCGGGCGCCAAGCCGAACGACCGCACTTGCCGGTCGAGATCGAGCGTGTCGCCGTCGCTCGAGTCGAGCTGTCCGGCGTTGATCGTCGGCGAGCCGGCCGCCTCGTGGAAGTCGAACGGGGAGGTGCCGTTCACGATCGCCGCGGTCGGGTTCACGAACAGCGGGGCGTAGACGCCCGGAGCCTGATCGCCGCCGACCTCGGTGAAGGAGATGCTGCCGGACGACCCGTCCGCGGGAGCGTGCCCGCCGACGTTCGAGCGCGCAATCGTGACGCTGATCGGGCCGTTGGCGTTCAGGCCCGTCCCCGTCTGCTGCGCGAGGATTCCTTGGATCAGATTCGGCTCGGCGACGATCGTGTTGGCGATCGTGAGGTTCAGCGGATTCGCTGTCGCGTTCACGACATGGATCGCGCCGGAGCCATTCACCGTGTGGACGAGCGTGTCGTTGCGCAGCGCGACGTTCCCGGTCCCGAACTCGTCGACCTCGGTGGCAAAGCCGGTCGGCGCGGTCGCGACGCAGACGCTGTCGCGCAGGACCCCGGCGAGCATCTCGCACGTGCCGGCGCCACCGGTCGAGCGGGCCTGAATCTGTTCGGCCGTGCTGCCGGCGAAGAGCAGCATCGTCGACTGGCCGGCCGCCGCTCCACCGTTCATGTCGAGGTACTCGACCGTCGACTTCGAGTTGACGACCGCCAGCAGGATGCCGACCGTGGAGCCGGCGGTGATCTCCGGCGGCGGGCTGCCGAAGTCACCGTGAATGTCGATGTTGGCGGTGTCGGTGACCTTTGCGTTCACCGTGTACTGGCCTGGCAGCACGATGACCTCGTCACCGTCGTGTGCGCCCTGAACCGCAGTCGCAAAGTCGCACTCGGAGTGGAATTGGCAGTTGAACGCATCGTTGCCCGCCGTGCCCGTCGGCGACGCGTACCGCACCGCGTGGACCACCGCCGCGCCGGCAACGCCCGTGGCCGCGCCACACAGCAACACGACGGCACCGACGATCGACAGGACACGTACCAGCAATTTCGAAGTGCGCATGGGCATTCGGGCAAGACCTCGTTCGTAGCGACCAGAGAGGCGACAGCAAGCCCCTGCCACTGCCATCCGGGCAGTGGGCATTGACGATCCATCGTCGCATCAACCGCCCGCGTAGCTAAGAGTTCTTGTACGAACCGGCGTAGGCGGGCTTCTGTACGATGCCGTTTCCGATAATTAGAATTCAGGCGCGTTGTGCCCTGGCGGGTCCCTCAGGTGTCATCCATCCTGAACGCAAAGCGCACGGAATCAATCGAATGTCCACTGGCGAGACACGCGAGCAGCTTCATCCGCGCCGCCTGCGCTGACAGGAACCCAGCCGGGACGATCGACGTGCGCCGCAGATCGCGCTCGGAGCCGGCGTAGCCGTAGGTGGTGTGCAGTACGACTCCACGTTCGGGCCGGCAGCAGGCGACGACGGGGATCTGCTCGGCGGCGCCGGCCCACAGTGCAAGCAGCTCCGGCGGCAGGTGCCCGCCACCGAGCGTCACGATCACGACGCCGTCGGGCTCGGCGCCGAGGACGGCACGTGCGAGCGAGCCGTCGTCGCCGGCCCACGCGGGCACGATCGCCACGCGGCGCTCGAGGTCCGGCGGGTCGAGCGCCACCCAGCGGGCCGGTCGCGACCAGATCGCCGGACGCCCTTCCGTGACGCGCCCGAGCGGACCGGTCTGCGGCGAGCCGAATGCTGTCAAGGAGGTCACGTCCGTCTTGCGCGCACAGCGCGCGTGATGGATCTCGCCGCCGAAGACCACGAGCGTTCCGAGCCCAGTCGCCACCGCGCTCTCCGCGACGGCCACCGCGTCGAGCAGGTTGGCCGGGCCATCCGCGCCGGCAGACGTGGCAGAGCGGATCGCTCCGGTGAAGACGATCGGCGCCTCCGCGTCGTGCATGACGTCGCACAGCATCGCCGTCTCCTCCAGCGTGTCGGTTCCGTGCGTGACGACGACGCCGACCCCCTCCCGCGCAGCCGCACGCGCCGCGCGGCAGATCTCCAGCATGTCGGCGAGCGAGAGGTGCGTGCTCGGGATGCTCAGGAGGTCGCGCAGCTCGAGCCCGTCGCGCTCGGCGAGGCCGGGCACCGCAGCGACAAGCGCCTCGGCATCGAAGCGCGGCGTCGCGCTCGCGCCGCCCATCCCGATCGTCCCGCCCGCTGCGAGGATCCGCACCGGGCGGGCGGCTGTGGTCACGCTCCCCGCACTCACGGGCGCGCACGCTAGCGAGCGAGCGCCCGCCAGCACGGTCAAGAAGCGACGGGCCCGCGCACCACTTCGTCGGCCGGCACCGGGCGCGCCGGCGCGGACGGGCGCGCCGGCACGAATGCCGCGAGCGCCTATTTCAGCTCAGCGGAGGACTTGCCGAGCAGCTGCCGCGCGACGATCAGCAGCTGGATCTGCTGGGTCCCCTCGAACAGGTCGAGGATCTTCGCGTCGCGCGCCCACTTCTCCAGCAGCAGCTCCTCCGTCAAGCCGAGCGCGCCGCACAGCCGCACGCAGCGCAGCGCGACGTCGACGCACGTGCGCCCGGCCTTGGCTTTCGCCATCGAGGCCTGCAGCGAGTTCGGCTTGCCGTTGTCGGCCATCCACGCGGCCTGCAGCGTCAGCAGCCGCGCCGCCTCGAAGTCGGCGTCCATCGCGAGGTACTCGGCTGCAGCCGCCTGCTGCGACTGCGCCGGCTTGTCCCAGTCGACCGTGACGCCGGCTTCGCCGAGCAACCGCTGCGTCTCCTCCAGGCACGCGCGCGTGAGCCCGACCGCCATCGCGGCGACGAGCGGCCGCGTGTTGTCGAACGTCTGCATGACGCCGGCGAAGCCCTGCTCGACGTTGACCTCGGGGTTGCCGAGCAGGTTCTCCTTCGGCACCCGGCAGTCCTCGAGGATGAAGGCAGCCGTGTCGGAGGCGCGGATGCCGAGCTTGTGCTCCAGGCGGTCGAGCTTCAGGCCCGGGTTCGAGCGCTCGACGACGAACGACTTGATCGCCGCGCGGCCGACGCTGCGGTCGAGCGTCGCCCAGACGACGACGAGGTCGGCGCGCTCGCCGGAGGTGACGTAGATCTTCTCGCCGTTGAGCACGTACTCGCCGGTCGCCTCGTCGAGGACCGCCGTCGTGCGGATCGACGCGGAGTCCGAGCCGGCCTCCGGCTCGGTGATCGCCATCGCCGCCCACTTGCCCTTGAAGCGCTCCAGCTGCTCGTCGTTCGCGACCGAGGCGATCGCGCTGTTGCCGAGCCCCTGACGCGGCATCGACAGCAGCAGCCCGACGTCGCCCCAGCACAGCTCGACGATGCCGAGCACCGTCGACATGTTCGAGCCGTTGCGGATCGTCCCGTCGCCGTTGCTCGTGCGGCGCACGCCTGCGGCGCCGGCGCCGCCGATGTCGCTGCCCTCGTTCATGCCGTCGATCAGCGCGGCGAGCATGTCGAGCTCCTTCGGGTACTCGTGCTCGGCGACGTCGTACTTGCGGGAGATCGGGCGGTAGACCTCCTCCGCCACCTGGTGTGCCTGGCCGACGAGGCCGGCGAACTTCTTGGGGATCTCGAGATTGATCATGTGCCGGGTTCCTCTCGGGTTCTCAGACGAGCAGGGCGCCCTCGCAGGCGCCGGTCGTACGCAGGTCGCGGTACCACCGCTCGACGGGGTACTCCTTCACGAAGCCGTGACCGCCGAGCAGGCCGACTGCCTGCGAGCCGATCGCGGCGCCCTTCTCGCTGCACAGCGCGCGGGCGAGCGCCACCTC
Organism: uncultured Actinomycetes bacterium; assembly: GCA_963715695.1. Lineage (GTDB taxonomy): Bacteria > Actinomycetota > Thermoleophilia > Solirubrobacterales > Solirubrobacteraceae > Conexibacter. Next base: position 1,545,538 of record OY970266.1, read on the forward strand.
GCGGGCAGCGTCCTTGCCTGCGTCGAGCCGGCTTGCCGCGCGCAGCGTCGCGAGTCGCATCCCCTCCAGCTCGATCGCGATGTCGGAGACTGCGAACGCAACGGCCTGGCGGTGGCTGATCGGCTCGCCGAAGGCGACGCGCTCGTTGACGTAGGGGATCACGTAGTCGAGCACGGCCTGGGCGCTGCCGAGCGCAAGCGCGCACCAGCCGAGCCGGGCGCGCCGGACACAGGCCGCGTAGACGGCCGGGTCGCCGTCGCCGAGGAGCGCGCTGCCGGGCAGACGGACGCCCTCCAGCAGCACGTCGCCGGTCGCCGCGGCGCGCACGCCCATCGCGGGAGCTGCCTTGGCGAAGACACCGTCCGTCTTCGGCTCGACGAGGAACAGCGCGGGGCCGTGGCCTTCGAGTCGGGCGCCTACGATCAGCAGCTCGGCAGCCTCGGCGCGCGGGACGAGCGCCTTGACGCCGTCGAGCACGTAGTCGGTGCCGTCCTTGCGGGCGGTGCTCTGCAGCTCGAACGGGTCGAACAGCGCGCGCGGCTCCTGCAGCGCGAGCGCCGCGGCAGCCGGCACGTCCTCGCTGACGAACGCGGGCAGGTAGGTCGCCTGCTGGTCGCCGTCGCCCCACAAGCTCAGCGCGGAGGCGACGCCCGCGGGAGCGAGCACGGCGAGCGCGAGGCCCATGTCGCCGTGTGCGAGCGCCTCGGCGGCGAGCACGGCGGTGACGGTCGAGCGCTCGCTGACGACGCCACCGAGCGACTCCGGCACGCCGAGCATCGTCAGTCCCAGCTCGCCGGCCTGCGCGAGCAGCTCCGGGGGCGCGGTGGCCTTCGTGTCGGCGTCGAGCGCGGCGGGCCGCAGCTGCTCGGTCGCGAACGCCTTGAACGACTCCTGCAGCATCTGTTGCTCGTCGCTCGGCGTGAGGTCGAACAGGCCGCTGCTCGCGGTCGTGGAGAGGCGCGCCGGCTTCTTTCCACGCGTGCTGACGACGGTGAAGCTGCGGCTCGCGGCGCCGGCTGCCTTGAAGCCGTCGCGCGTCGCGCGGTACAGCACGCGCTCGGCCGGCTTGCGCACGCCGAGCTTGTCGACGACGTCGGATCCTGCGATGCGGCCGAGGGCCCGCAGGCCCAGGCCCATGCTGCGCTCTGCGAGGCTCATGGAGTGATCGTCCCTTCGAGGTGGATCGTGTCGGGGTTCTTGGCCGAGCGGACCGCGAAGCTGCCGGCGTCGCTGGCGAACGTGACCGTGCTCGGCAGCAAGATCGGCTTGCGAAAGCTCACGTCGACGGTGTAGGCGTCTGGCAGATCGGCCTCGAGTGCGGCAAGGCACCGAGCCTTCGTCCACATCCCATGCGCGATCGCGCGCGGAAAGCCGAACAGCTTTGCTGTGTAGGCGTGCAGATGAATCGGATTGCGATCCCCCGAAACCGAGGCATAGCGCCGCCCGAGGTCACCACCCAACCGCCACTCCACAGGAGGAGCGCAACATTGTGGGTCTCTGACGCCCACAACTCTGCTCTCCTCACCATCCGCGCCGGGTTCAGCCCCCTCGCGGCCGCTGTCAGCGCCGGCGTCACCACCCCCGCCCCGGCGCAGCATCGTGCTGTGGTCTTCCCACACGAGCTCGTCGCCGACGCGCGCCAAGGTGACGAGCGTGAACGTCTGACCCTTCGTATGAGGCGCAAGCGGAGTGGCGCTCACATGCAGGTCAAACCTCTCACCAAGCTGCGCCGGCCGATGGACCGCAATGCGGTTCGAAAGGTGCACGAGCCCAACCGCCGGGAACGGAAAGCGACCGTCCGTCATCAGCGCCATGTGCAACGGGAACGCCCGGACGTGCAGGTACGTCGCGGGCAGCGTGTCGCGCAGCGCGAAGCCGCAGACCCGGGCATAGTCGGCCAGCTCCCCCGCATCGACCGTGACGCCCGCCAACGTGCGCTCGATCCGCGGAATCTCCCTCCCACGCCCCGCGACGAACGGCAGCAGCGACGCGCCCGGGACGAGCGGCAGCGCCGCCTTTGCGTAGAGGACCGCGGCGTTCATCTCACGCGCCCAGCAGGCTCTGTCCGCAGACGCGCACGACGTTGCCGTTCAGGCCGCCGGACGCCGGGCTTGCGAACCAGGCGATCGCCTCGGCCACGTCGATCGGCAGGCCGCCCTGCGACAGCGAGTTCATGCGACGACCGGCCTCGCGGATCGCGATCGGCACCTTTGCCGTCATCTGCGTCTCGATGAAGCCCGGCGCGACCGCGTTGATCGTCGCGCCGCGCTTGGCGAGCAGCGGCGCGTACGCATCGACGAGGCCGATCACGCCGGCCTTCGAGGTCGCGTAGTTCGTCTGCCCGCCGTTGCCGGCGATCCCGCTGATGGAGGAGACGCAGACGACGCGGCCGCCGGCCTTCAGCAGCGCGCGTCTGCCGCCGGCGAGCAGCGCGTCGGTGACGCGCTCGATCGCGCTGAGGTTCACGGCGATCACCGCGTTCCAGCGCTCGGCATCCATCCGCCCGAGCGTCTTGTCGCGCGTGATGCCGGCGTTGTGGACGACGATGTCGACCTGCTTGTGCTCCTTGCGCAGGTGGTCGGCGATCAGCTTCGGCGCGTCCTGCGCCGTGATGTCGGCGACGAGCGATGAGCCGCCGAGACCCTTGGCGACCGCCGCAGATCGCCCTCGAGCGCCGGCACGTCGAGCCCGACGACATGCGCGCCATCGCGTGCGAGCGTCGCCGCGATCGCTGCGCCGATGCCGCGCGAGGCGCCGGTCACGAGCGCGACCTTGCCGTCGAGCGGCTTGGCCCAGTCGAGCTTCGGCGGCGCATCCGCGCCGCTGATGCGGATCACTTGACCGGAGACGTACGCGGAGCGCGGCGAGAGCAGAAAGCGCAACGTCGCGGCGAGCTGGTCCTCCGCACCGGGCTCGACGTAGACGAGCTGTGCGGTCGCGCCGCGGCGCAGCTCCTTGGCGACCGAGCGCGTGAAGCCCTCGAGTGCGCGCTGGGCGATCTGCTCACCGGGCGTGCCTGCTTGCTGGGGCGTCGTGCCGAGGATCACGACGCGGCCGCAGCGCTTCAGCTGGCGGATCGTCGGGTGGAAGAAGGCATGGAGCTCGTCGAGCTGGTCGGTGCTCTTGATGCCGGTGGCGTCGAAGACGAGGCGCCGGCGAGGGCTCGCCCCGCTCGTTCTGCTCGATGTTCGGCGTCGGTCAGCAGCCGCGCGATCGGCTTCCCGAGCCGGCCGCCGGGGGCGCCGCCGACCTGCCGACGGGACCGTCGATCGGCGGCCGGTCGCGGCGAGAAGCGCTTGAGCGGCACCGGCGACGGCAGGCCGACCTGCTTGGCGAGGATCTTGCCGATCGGGGTGTTGACGATCTGGGTGTAGCGGTCCATGCGTTTATGCCTCCAAGATTGCGACGACGCCTTGGCCGCCGGCTGCGCAGATCGAGATCAGGCCGCGGCCGCCACCACGCTCGTGGAGCGCCTTGGCGAGGCCGGCGACGATGCGCGCGCCGGTCGCGGCGAAGGGGTGCCCGGCGGCGAGCGAGCTGCCGTTGACGTTGAGCTTGGCGCGGTCGATCGTGCCGAGCGGGGCATCGAGGCCGAGGCGCTCCTTGCAGAAGCTCGGGTCCTCCCACGCGGCGAGCGTCGCAGAGCACCTGCGAGGCGAACGCCTCGTGGATCTCGTAGAGGTCGAAGTCCTGCAACGTCAGACCGTTGCGCGCGAGCATTCGCGGGACTGCGTAGGCCGGTGCCATCAGCAGCCCCTCGCGACCGTTGACGTAGTCGACGGCCGCCGTCTCGCCGTCGACGAGGTAGGCGAGCACTGGGTGCTTGTGCTCCTGCGCCCACTCCTCGCTCGCCAGCAGCGCGACCGCCGCGCCGTCGGACAGCGGCGTCGAGTTGCCTGCGGTCATCGTGCCGTCGGCGCCGCCGAAGACCGGCTTCAGCTTCGCGAGCTTCTCAGGCTCGAGTCGGACCGCAGGTTCTGGTCGCGCTCAAGCCCGAGGTAGGGAGTGACGAGGTCGTCGAGGAAGCCGCGCTCGTAGGCGGCTGCGAGATTTTGGTGACTGCGCGCTGTCAGCTCGTCCTGCGCCTCGCGCGTGATCTCCCACTGCTTCGCGGTGCGTGCCTGGTGCTCGCCCATCGAGAGGCCGGTGCGCGGCTCCTCGTTGCGCGGGATCGCCGGCACGAGGTGCTGCGGGCGCAGCGCGCAGCAGCGGCTTCGCGCGGCCGGCGTGCGACTTCTGGCGGTTGGCGTCGAGCAGGATCTGCGCGCAGGTCCTCGTTGACGGCGAGCGGCGCGTCGGAGGTCGTGTCGACGCCGCCGGCGACGCCGACCTCGATCTGGCCGAGCGCGATCTTGTTCGCCGACGAGGATCGCCGCCTGCAGGCCGGTGCCGCACGCCTGCTGGATGTCGTACGCGGGCGTCTCGGGCGCGAGGCGGCTGCCGAGCACGCACTCGCGCGTGAGGTTGAAGTCGCGGCTGTGCTTCAGCACGGCGCCGGCGACGACCTCGCCGAGCCGCTCGCCCGCGAGGTCGAAGCGGTCGACAGCCCGTCGAGCGCGGCGGTGAGCATGTCTTGGTTGGAGGCCTTCGCGTAGACGCTGTTCGAGCGCGCGAAGGGGATCCGGTTGCCGCCGAGCACGGCGACGCGCCGGGGCGGTGAGGCGGGGGTCATGCGGCTCCTTCCGGGGATGTCGTGGGGAGTGCGGTGGCGGGCCGAGCGGCGCGCGGGCGAGTGCTCACGCGCGCTTGCAGGCCCGGCTCGATCGTCGTGATCAGCAGCTCGGCGGCGTCGGCGGCGGGGATCGCGCCGGTCCGCAGCCACCAGCGCGCGAGTGCCTCGGCGGCGCCGAGGAGCGCGCGGGAGAGCGCCTCGATCTCGGTCGCGTGACGCGGCGCGGCGGTCGGCTCGGCAGGCGCGTCAGCAAGCGTCTGCGCGACGAGCGCGAGCAGCCGCTCGCGGTACTCGCCGACCGCGCGCGCGATCTCGCCGCCGGCGGGCAGCGTCTCGTCGAACAGGACGCGCCAGGCGTCGCGGTCCTCGTCGACGAAGGCGAAGAACGCGTGCAGGCCGAGGCGCAGCGCGTCGGCGGGACCGTCGGCGGCGCGACGGCCGCGCCGACGGTCGGTCAACATCGCGTCGCCCGCGCGCTCCATGCAAGCGAGGTAGAGCCGCTCCTTGTTGCCGAAGTAGGCGTACAGCAGCGGCTTCGTGACGCCCGCGCTCGGCGGCGACCTCGTCCATCGTCACGGCCGCATAGCCGTGCGCGGCGAAGCGCGCGTGCGCGATGTCGAGCACCTGCTGCTCGCGCTCGGCGCGCGGCAGACGGGTGCGCTGGGCGGGTACAGACGCTTGTGGCCATCCATCCGATACAAGGTTACCCAGATATAAATTTATATGCGAGTCAGATGAACGAGCGGTCAGAGGCGGACTGCAAGACGCCCGCGTCCGCCAGCAACTGCGCGGATTCTTTGCCATATGCACGATCTTGGCTGTTGAGCAATACCGGTATATACTGCTTCCATGGCGAAGGTGACGATCAGCCTCCCCGACAGCTTGCTGGAGCGCATCGACGCTCATGTGCGGGCGCACGGAACGAGCCGCAGCGCCTTTCTGCGAGAGGTTGCCGAGCGCGAGCTGGACCTCGAGGACGCGGAGCGCGGCGAGCGCGTTCTCGGACTCCTCGAGAACCCCGAGTCCGTGACGCGGACAGCGTCTACCTCGTAAGCCGGCAAGCTGGACGATGAGCCTCCTGCTGCTCGACGCCGAACGTCTGGCTTGACCGCTCGCAACAACAGAGAGCACGGACACGCGCACGCTCGGCAACTCGTCGCAGACGGCCGGCAGGCGCCCTTTCGCGGCGCTCGATCTCACGCTGTACGAGGTCGCGAACATCGCCGTCAAGGTCTGGCGCTCGGCCGCCGCCGCACGACGGATCACGGATCTCGTCCGCACAGCCTGTCCGACAACATCGCGACCGTCGACGAAGAGCTGCTCGACCGCGCGATCACAGCCGCACGAGCACGGCCTGAGCGTCTACGACGCGGCCTGCGTGGCCGCAGCAGAGCATGCGCGGGTGGAAGCTCGTGAGTGGCGACATCCGCGATCTGGTGCGACCGAGGACTTGCGGTCGCGCCCGACGACCCGAGCTTGAACTGAGTCCTACTCGGCGTCGTCGTCGCGGCCGGCCGCGGCGCAGCCAGTCGGCGAGCTGGTCGCCCGGCGAGCCGACTGCGTCGCCGGCTTCGCGGAACGCCTTGCGGAAGCGCTCGGCGTAGAAGGAGGCGGCCTCGCCGCCGTCGGCGCGCACGTCGGCCGGCTCGTCGCGGCGCGGGTAGGCGCCGCCGACGATGCGGTCGAACTCGCCCGAGCGGACCCACTTCATCAGCTCGTGCGTGCGGCGCACCGGCAGCGGGTGCGTGACGCCGAGGTCGATGCAGCAGGCGCGTCAGGCGCTCGAGGCCGCTGCCCTCCTCGGTGTACTCCAGCCCCTGGCGCATGAACGCGTCGAGGTCGAGCTGGTCGACCATCGCGCCGCCCGCGAGCGACATGAAGCGTGCGGCAGACGGACAGCGGGTCGCGCGTGACGAGCGCGGCGGCGCGGTCGCAGCTCAGCTCGGCGGCGCGGCTCCACTCCAGCAGCGCGGTGCGGATCGGGACGAGCGGCAGCGGCAGCCGCGCGGCGGCGGCGAGCCGCGTGAGGATCAGCAGCGCCGTGCCGTAGAGCTGGTGGTCGGACAGGACGTGCGCCGCCTCGTGCGCGAAGACGGCGCGCCGCTGGGGCGCGTCGAGCAGCCGCACCAGCTCGGACTGCACGACGACGATCGGCCGCTTCGCCCCGATCGCGCGCCGCGTTCGCGAACGGGAACTGCGTCAGGTAGAGCGGCGGCACGTCGGCCATGTCGAGCGTCGCGTAGGCGAGCGCGTGCTCGCGCCAGACGTCGCCGAGCTGCTCGCTCGGACAGCCGCACCGACGCGCCGAGCGCGCTCTGGCGCAGCGCCCGCTCGTAGCCCAGCTCGATCAGCTTGCGCACGACCCGGTCGAGGTACGGGATCGCCGCGAGCGCCGCCGTCGCGGCTCGATCGGCCGGGTGCTGGTAGGCGCGCGGCGAGATGCCGGTGAGCCGGTAGCCCTCGACGGGAAGCTGGGAGTCGCTCGTGGCCATGGCGGCCAGGGTAGCGCCAGACTCAGTCCACAGCGCCAGCCAGCGCGAAGACCGCTGCCTGGCCCTGTCCGACGCCGACGCAGAGCGTCGCGAGGCCGTGGCGGGCGCTCGCGGCGGCGGCCCTCGTGGAGCAGGCTGACGACGAGGCGGGCGCCGCTCATGCCGAGCGGGTGGCCGAGGGCAATCGCGCCGCCGTTGACGTTGACGATCGCCGGGTCGAGGCCGAGCTCGCGGATCGACGGCGACGCTCTGCGAGGCGAACGCCTCGTTCAGCTCGACGAGGTCGAGGTCCGCCGCCGACAGCCCCGCCCGCGCGAGCGCCTTGCGCGACGCAGGCACCGGGCCGATCCCCATCACGCGCGGGTCGACGCCGGCGACGCCGCCGGCGAGGAAGCGGCCGAGCACCGGCAGCCCGTGCTCGCGCCGCGAACGTGTCGCTCGCGACGACCAGCGCGGCAGCGCCGTCGTTGATCCCGCTCGCGTTGCCCGCGGTGACGGTGCCGCCCTCGCGGAAGGCGGGCTTCAGCCCCGCGAGCTTCTCCACCGTCGTCCCCGGCCGCGGGTGCTCGTCCGCGACCAGCTCGCCGACCGGGACCAGCTCGTCGGCGAAGCGGCCCGGCCTCCTGCGCCGCCGCCCAGCGCGCCTGGCTCGCCGCAGCGAACGCGTCCTGATCCTCGCGCGAGACGTCCCAGCGCTCGGCGACGTTCTCGCCCGTCTCGCCCATCGTCTCCAGCGGGAAGCGCTCGGCCATCGCCGGGTTCGGGAAGCGCCAGCCGAGCGTCGTGTCGTAGGAGACGCGGTCGCCGCGCGCGAACGGCTTCTCGGGCTTGCCGGTCACGAGCGGCGCACGCGTCATCGACTCGACGCCACCGGCGACGAACAGGTCGCCCTCGCCCGCGACGCACCGCGTGGCACGCGGCCACGACCGCAGCGAGCCCGGACGCGCACAGGCGGTTCACGGTCACGCCCGGCACCGAGTCCGGCAGCCCCGCGAGCAACGCTGCCATCCGCGCAACGTTGCGATTGTCCTCGCCCGCCTGGTTCGCGCAGCCGAGGTAGACGTCCTCGATCGCCGACGCATCCACGCCCGCCCGCGAGACTGCCTCGCCGACCGCGATCGCTGCGAGGTCGTCGGCCCGCACGCCCGCGAGCGCGCCGCCGTAGCGGCCGATCGGCGTGCGGACTGCGGAGACGATCACTGCCTCGGGCATGCGCTGAGACGCTACCGCTGAGCCCTGCCTCGCGCGCCGCCGCAGCAGCTCACGGCAGGTCCGCGACGACCTCGGTCAGCGGCTTGCGAATGCCGGTGAAGAACGGCAGCTCCTCGCGCGTGTGACGGCGTGCCTCGGCGGCGCGCAGGTGACGCATCAGGTCGACGATCCGCGTCAGCTCGTCGGCCTCGAAGGCGAGCAGCCACTCGTAGTCGCCGAGCGCGAAGGCGGAGACGGTGTTCGCGCGCACGTCGGGGTAGTCGCGCCCCATCATGCCGTGCTCGCGCAGCTGATCGGAGCGCTCCTGCGGCGGCAGCAGATACCACTCGAGCGAGCGCACGAACGGATAGACGCAGACGTACTTGCGCGGCTCCTCTCCGGCCAGGAACGCGGGGATGTGCGTCTTCGAGAACTCGGCCTCGCGGTGCACGCCGACGTTCGTCCAATAAGCGTCGAGCGAGCGCCCCAGCTCGCTGTGGCGGAAGGCGACGAGCGCGTCCTGCAGCACGTCGGCGCTCGGGCCGATCAGCCACAGCAGCAGGTCGGCCTCGGCACGGAAGCCCGCGAGCGAGTAGCTGCCGCGCAGCTCGGCGCCGGTCGACAGCAGCGCGGCCTCGGCCTCGGCGGCAGCAGCTGCGCGACGCTCGTCGGTCAATCGCCGCGCGACGGGCGCGCTGAAGGCCGCGTAGAGCACGTAGAGGTTCTGGGGGGACGTCACGGCGCGAAGCGTATCCGTTGCCGATCCGCGACAGAGCACGCACCACGATCCTGAGCTGCGGGTATGGGAGGGTGGGACGCGGGCCATCGGCGCCCGCGTCCCACCCCAACCGAAAGGCTCCACATGGACATCGATCTCTCCGGCAAGGTCGTCGCGGTCACCGGCGCCTCCTCCGGCATCGGCGAGGCGACCGCGCTCGCGTGCGCGGCGGCGGGTGCCTCCGTGGCGCTTGCCGCACGGCGCGGCGATCGCATCGATGCACTCGCGCAGCGAATCGCCAGCGACGGAGGCCGCGCGATCGCGATCCCGACCGATGTCGGCGACGAGCAGCAGGCGCGCGCGTTCGTGGAAGGCACGCACGCCGAGCTCGGCCGCCTCGACGTGCTCGTCAACAACGCCGGCGTGATGCTGCTCGGGCCGATCGGCGGCGCGCCGACGGAGGAGTGGCGGCGGATGATCCATGCAAACGTCTTCGGCGTCCTCTACTGCACGCACGCGGCGCTGCCGTTGATGCAGACGCAGGGCTCGGGCCACATCCTCAACGTCAGCTCCGTCGCGGGCCGCGTCGCGCGCGCCGGCTCCGGCGTCTACAACCTGACGAAGTGGGGCATCGGCGCGTTCTCCGAGTCGCTGCGACAGGAGTGCGTCCATGCCGGCATTCGCGTCACGTTGATCGAGCCGGGCGCCGTCGCGACCGAGCTGCGCGATCAGAACCGCCCGGAGATCGTCGAGCTGATGAACGCCCGGATGGGCGACACGGTGCCGCTGGACCCCAACGACATCGCGGACGCGATCCTCTACGCGATCGGCCAACCGGACCACGTGAGCATCAACGAGGTGCTGATCCGACCGACGAGCCAGACCGGCTGACGCAAGGCTTCACGGAATCTTTAACCGGCGTCGATGTCGGCACGCGTACCTTGACTCTGCGAGTTCTTCGCATACGTTGACCTTCCCTTCAGCTTCAACCGCTCGGATGGATGCGATGACGACCACACCGCTCGATCTCCAAGCACTCGCGCTCGCGCCGACGGAGGCGCTGGACGCCCTCCAACCCCCGACCGCCGACGCAGCAGCGGCCGCGCTCACACTGCCCGGCCGCTACCTGCTGATCGAAGACGACGGCGAGCAGCAGCCGATCGCGTTGACGCGCCCGATCACGCACCTCGGGCGCGGCTTCGGCGTGACGATCCAGCTCGAGGACCACAGCGTCTCGCGCCGGCACGCGATCGTCACGCAGCGCCGCGGGACGGTGCGGATCCTCGACGACCGCAGCTCGAACGGCACCTTCGTCAACGGCACGCGCGTCGCCGAGGCCGAGCTGCACGACGGCGACGTGATCGTGCTGGGCCGTGCCGTGCTCGTCTACCGCGAGGTGTAGTCGCTACGTCTCGTAGCTCGCGAGCGTGACGAGCCGCGCCGTCGGCACGTCGCGCCCGGCGGCGAGGATGCAGGTGTGCCCGTCGCGCTTCCAGGTCACGACCTGGGAGCCGTCGCCGAGCCGCAGCACGCGCAGCCGCGCACTGCCGACCGGGACGATCCGCCCGCCCGTTACCGGCAGCGCCGTGCCGGCGGCGATCGCGTAGCCGATCCGCGCGCCGCGCGCGTTCGCGTAGAAGACCGTGCGGACCGCGCGGCCGTCGACCGTGTCGGAGCGCTGGCCGACCGCATGCCAGCCGACCCGCGACCAGGTCGGGTAGGCGATCCCGCCGACGGCGGCTGCAAGCTCGTGATCGCCGGGCAACGCAGCCGGCGCGGCTGCGCTCGGCGAACGCAGCGCGACGCGCGCAGCCTGCTGGACGCTCGGCGGGCCGGCCGGGGAGCCGCCGGACAGCACGAGCGCAAGCACGACGGCTGCAGCGGCGAGGGCGCTGCCGGCAGCGAGCAGTGGGCGGGGACGCAGCACACCGGCGGAGGAGCGCGGGAGCGTGAACGCCAGCCGGCGCCTCGTCGTCGCAGCCTCGACAGCATCTGTGATCGCGCTGCGCAATGCCACGGGCGCAGCGTCGTCACGTGCCTGGAGCGCCGCGACGGCCGCGCGCTGGCGCTCGAGCTGGCGTGCGAGCTCGGGCGAGGCAGCAGCCTCGCGCTCCACGCGCTCGCGCTCCTCAGCGCCGAGCGTGCCGTCGGCAGCAGCCGCCAATGCGGCCCGGATGTCTTCTGCGACCTGATCCATGGCTTCGTCCATCACCTAAGACTCCGCGGAGAGCCCGCGCCTTCCCGCTGCTCCGACGGAGCTTCCGGCGCGAGCGCGCGAGCTACGCGATCGCGTGCGCGGAACAGCCGCGAGGCGATCGTCGCCTCCTGCGTGTCGAGCATGTCGGCGGCCTCGCGATAGGAGAGTCCGACTACGTCGACGGCGACGAGCGCGAGGCGGAAGTCCTCCGGCAAGGTCGCGATCGTCGCGAACAGCTCGCGCGTCTCGAGCGCCGCCTCCGGCCGCGCGTCGGCGCGCAGCTCGACCGGGTCGACCTGGTCGAGCGTCGCGCTGTACTGCGGCCGGCGCGACGCGGTGCGGCGCGACAGCAGGAAGGTGTTGCGCAGCGCGCGCATCAGGTAGGCCAGCTCGTCCTGCCCGTGGAGACTGCGCGGACGCGCGAGGATGCGCGCAGCGGTCTCCTGCACGAGATCCTCTGCCTCTTCGCGGGATCCGCACAGCGCCCATGCCGCGCGGTACAGGCGATCCAGGTGCTCAACGAGCGCCTGCGGGTCAAGGCGCGCCATTCCCCGACTGTAAAGCCTTTACCCCGCGTGCGCCGCGAAAGGAACCGCCAGGCGTGCGGCGAAGACCAAGCCCGTGGGCCTCTTTCGCAGCCGCCGGGTGACCGCCGCCGTCGCACCGCAGGCGCCGAGCCCCGCTCTCGTCGCGCCCGCCGTGCCCAACCCGCGCGTCCGCATGCCGGTGCGCGTGTTCGTGATCGCGCTGCTGTGGCTCGGCGTGCTCGTCGCCGCCTTCTTCGTGTGGGAGAACGTCGCCGGCTTCCGTCACGCCTTCCCCGCCACGCTTGGCACGCTGCCGGTCGCGACGATCTGGTTCGGTGCGGTCGGCGGGTTGTTGATCTCGCTCGAGGGCATCTACCGTTACAACCGTGACTGGCTTCGCAGCTACGACTATTGGCACTACACGCGACCGGTGCTCGGCGCGTTCATCGGCGTGCTCGGCTGTCTCGTCTTCGTCGTGCTGGCGAACGCGGCAGCGAAGGGCGGCAGCGCACCGAAGCCGGATGCGACCTTCTACGACGTGCTCGCGCTCGTGATCGGCTACCGCGAGCAGAGCTTCCGCGCACTCGTGACGCGCCTGACCGACACGATCCTGCTGCCGAAGAACGACAAGCCGCCACCCGGCACGGCGAACGAGCCGCCACCCAGCACGAGCGGAGGTGCACGCCCATGACCTCAGAAGGTTCGACACCGGCGCAGTCCGGCGGCGGCGAGACACGGCCCCGCCGCTCACGGCGCGAGACGCTGCGGCTCGGCGCAGTCGCGACGCTCGCGGTGCTCGCGACGTTGTTCGCGGTCTTCAACCTCGACAAGGTGCAGGTCCACCTGCTGTTCGGCACGCAGGAGCTGCCGCTGATCGTCGTGATCGTCGTCTGCCTGCTCGTCGGCGCCGTCTTCGGCGCGGTCTTGGCGCATCGGCGTCGCTAGATGGACGACGGCGGTCTTGAGCTGCTGACGCATCAGCTGCGCCCCTCAGACGGGACGCCGGAGGGTGCGCTCGTGCTGCTGCACGGACGCGGGACGAGCGAGCACGACCTGCAGCCGCTGTTCGACGTGCTCGACCCGCAGCGGCGGCTCGTCGGGATCACGCCGCGTGCGCCGCTGACGCTGCCGGGTCAGCCCGGCGCGCACTGGTACGTCGTGCACCGCGTCGGCTTTCCCGACCCGGGGACGTTCGTGCCGACCTACGCGCGCCTCGCCGCGTGGCTCGATGCGCTGCCGCAGGCACTCGGCGTTCCATGGTCGCGCACCGTGCTCGGCGGCTTCTCGCAGGGCGCGGCTATGTCGTTCGCGCTCGGGCTCGGGCCGGACCGCCCGGCGCCCGCGGGAATCATGGCGCTGAGCGGGTTCCTGCCGGACGTGCCCGGCCATGAGCCGGTGCTGGAGGGCCGCGACGGATTCCCGGTCGCGATCGGGCACGGCAGCCTCGACCCGGTCATCCCAGTCGAGTTCGCGCACAGGGCGCACGAGCGCCTGCGCGCCATCGGCGCCGACGTGCTCTACCGCGAGTCCCCCATTGGCCACACGATCGACCCGGCCTTCGTGCCGGAGCTGCGCACGTGGCTTGAGCAGCGGATTCCTCGCACGGCGGCGCCGTCGGGCAGCGGTGAGCGCGACTGAAGCCTCCGCCACCGCGGCGAAACGGCGCGCTGGCAGCGCTCCATCGTGGCACGCGATGCGCTGGCACACTCGCCCGATGCACATCAACGGAACAAAACGAATCTTCACTGTCCTGGCAGCTGTCGCGTGCCTCGCGGCCGCCGGCTGCGGCAGCTCCTCCTCCAAGCCCGCGGCCCCGGCCGCGGCACCCGCAGCGACGACGCAGGACGCGCAGAGCACTCCTGCTGCCACGACCCCCGACTCCAGCTCGAGCTCGTCGGACTCCGGCTCCGCTGCCAGCGGCGGCGCCTCCGCGATCGTCGCGAAGTGCAAGGCCGACGCCGGAAGCGACGTCGCCAAGTTCAGCATCTGCTTGGCACAGAACGGCGCCAGCCTCGACGACCCGAAGGTCAACGCATGCATGAAGAGCGCGAAGTCGGCAACTGACGTCACCGCCTGCTTGCAGGACGCCGTCAAGTAGCCCGACGCGACACCGCCCCACGCCATCATCCAGCGGATGGAAGATCCGATGGAGATCGCGCGGGGCGTCGCGCTGCCGCTCGCAGAGATCACGCTGCGCGCGAGCCGCTCGTCCGGACCGGGCGGGCAGCACGCGAACGTGACCGCCTCGCGGATCGAGGCGGTGTTCGAGGTCGACGCCTCCGAAGCACTCACCGAGGCGCAGAAGGATCGGATCCGCGCCCGCTGCGGCTCGCGCGTGACCGCCGTCGCGCAGGACGCGCGCAGTCAGGCGCGCAATCGCGAGCTCGCGCTCGAACGGCTGCGCGAGCGGCTCGCCGCCGCGCTCGTCGTCCAGCGCAAGCGCACGCCGACGCGACCGACCGCCGCCTCGCGGCGGCGCACTGCCGCCGCGAAGCAGCAGCAGGCGAAGCGCAAGCAGTTGCGCCGACCGCCGGACGGCGACTGAGCGCCGCACCCCTGGCGGAGCGCGGGCTGCTCGTTGCCGACGCCGGCCACCGGCGGCGCGCCTGATTGCGATGCCTTCTAGGCTGCGCCGATGCGCGCCCGCCTGTTCGGCCCCGTCTTCATCGTCGCAGGCATCCTGCACTTCGTCATTCCGCGCACGTACGAGTCGATCGTGCCGCATTGGCTGCCGGCCCACCGCACGCTCGTCTATGCGAGCGGCGTCGCGGAGATCGCCGGCGGGGCGGCGATCCTGCATCCGCGCACGCGCCGCTTCGGCGGGTGGCTGAGCGTCGCGACGTTGATCGCCGTGTTCCCGGCGAACGTCTACATGGCGCTGCACCCGGATCGCTACTCGGTGCCCGGCGGACGCGCGGCGCTGTATGCGCGGCTGCCGCTGCAACTGCTGTTCATCGCGTGGGCGCGCGCTGCCGCCCGGTCCTGATCAAGACGTAGCTCTGGCAATCGAGCTACGCGCGGGGATAGGGTCGGCTGGCTAGCCAACCGACCAGGGGGAAGGTCATGACGCATCGCTCACGCACGGCCACGGCCGTCGCGTTGCTCACGTCGTTCGTGCTGCTGATCACAGCCGCGAGCGCACTCGCCGAACAGTACGTAGCGCTCGGGGACTCGTATTCGTCGGGCGTCGGCACGCGCACGTTCTTCGAACAGACGTGCAAGCGCAGCCTATTCGCGTATCCCGAGCTGATCGCCGCGCAGCGGCCGAACACGAGCCTCGTGTTCCCGGCCTGCTCGGGCGCGAAGACGGCGGAAGTGCTCAGCAGCCAGGTCAATTCGCTGACGTCCTCGACCGCGATAGTGACGATCACGATCGGCGGCAACGACGCAGGCTTCTCGGAAGTGATCACGCAGTGCGCACTGCCGTGGCCGTTCTCGTGCTCGAGCAACATCAACAACGCGCAGTCGTTCATCAGAACGACATTGCCGGGCCGCCTCAACAACGTCTACGCGGCGATCAGATCGCATTCGCCCAGTGCAAGAGTGCTCGTGCTCGGCTATCCGCGCCTGTTCATGGGCGTCGACTGCAACGCGGGCACGTTCTTCTCGACGGAAGAGATGACGCGGCTCAACGAAACGGCCGACCTCTTGCGCAACGTGACGAGAGAACGCGCAGTGGCGGCTGGTGACACGTTCGTCGACGCGATCCCGTCCTTCACGGGTCACGCCGTCTGCTCCAGCTCCGAGTGGCTCAACGGCCTCTCGAACCCGATCGAAGAAAGCTACCACCCGAACAGAAGCGGGCACGCGAGCGGATACGAGCCGCTCGTGCGCGCGATCATCGGCTGATCGTCCCCGGCTTGGACCCGTGGGCTGGTGGGAACACCAGCGCCATGGGTCCACTGGACCGCCTGCTCGGGGAGCTGCGCACGATCGTCGCCGACGAGCGCGTGCTCGCGGCGATCGCGGCGGTGCCGCGCGAGGCGTTCGTGCCCGAGGAGCTGCAAGCGAGCGCCTACGACAACGTCGCCTTGCCGATCGGCGACGGGCAGACGATCTCTCAGCCGCTCGTCGTCGCGCGGATGGCGGAGCTGCTGCGGCTGAGGCCCCGCGACCGCGTGCTCGACGTCGGCACCGGCTCGGGCTACCACGCAGCGGTGCTCGCGCAGCTCGCCGGGCATGTGTGGACGGTCGAGCGGCTGCCGCAGCTGGGCGCGCTCGCCGTCGAGCATCTGCGCGCGGCGGGTGCGACGAACGTAACGCTGTTCGTCGGCGACGGCTCGCGCGGGCTGGACGACGAGGCGCCGTTCGATGCGATCAATGTCGGCGCGGCTGCCTGGCCCGACGTTCCGCCGGCGCTCGAGCGTCAGCTCGCAGTCGGCGGGCGGCTCGTGACGCCGGTCGGCGCGAGCGGCCAGCAGCTGATCCTCGTCGAGCGCTTCGCCGCGGGGCCGGAGGGACTGCGGCGCACGACGCTCGAGGCGGTGCGGTTCGTCCCGCTCATCGAGGGGGAGGCGTGAGCCTCGCACGCATGACCGCGATCGCCTCGGGGTTCTCGTCGATCAGCACGTAGCGGCGACCGAGGCCGGCGGCGACGGCGCCGAGCGTGCCGGAGCCGGCGAAGAAGTCGAGGCACCAGCCGCCGGGGCGCGAGGAGGCGGCGACCATCCGTCGCACGATCCCCTCCGGCTTCTGCGTCGGGTAGCCGGTCTTCTCGGCGCCGTTCGTCGGCACGATCGTGTGCCACCAGACGTCGGTCGGGAGCTTGCCGCGCGCCGCCTTCTCGGGCGTGACGAGACCCGGCGCCATGTACGGCTCGCGGTCGACCGCGTCGGCGTCGAAGTGATGCGCGCCGGGCGTGCGGACGTAGACGAGGATCGTGTCGTGCTTCGCCGGCCAGCGCGTGCGCGGCTTCGCCCCGTAGTCGTAGGCCCAGACGATCTCGTTGAGGAAGGCGTCGCGGCCGAACAGCTCGTCGAGCAGCAGCTTGCAGTAGTGCGCCTCGCGGTAGTCGATGTGGAAGTAGAGCGTGCCGTGGGGGGCGAGCAGGCGGCGGGCGTGCTCGAGCCGCGGCGCGAGGAAGCCGAGGTAGTCGCCGAACGTGTCCTCGTAGGCGAGCGCCTGCAGGAGGGTCGTGCGATAGCGGCGACCGCCGAAGCCCGTGCGGTCGCCGTCGTCGCGCGCGCTGCTGCCGTCGCTTGCGGCGCGCGGGTCGGGGTCGCCGGCGACCCTGGCGGCGGCCGGCTCCATCGCGAGCGTTCGGCGCTGCTGCGTGCGGCCAGTGTTGAACGGCGGGTCGACGTAGATCACGTCGAAGGCACCGTCGGGCAGGCGCGCGAGCACGTCGAGGTTCTCGCCCTCGATCACGAGGTCCTCGCCGCCAAGCGCGACGGCGGCGTCCAGCTCGTCGCTCCTCAGCACGCGCACGCGGTGCACGGTATCCGGGGGACCGGGCGAGCGACCCCGCAGCGTGCGCGGCTGCTTTGCGACGGGAGGGCGCCGAGCTGTGTCGAGGCTGCGACGGCATCGCCATTTCTCTCGCTTGCGGGCTGGAGATATCCGAGATATCCTGCTTGCATGGCAAAGGTGCTCATCACTGTCGACGACACCCTCCTGCGACGCATCGACCGCACCGCGCGCGACCGTGGGCTCACGCGCAGTGCGTACTTCAACGAGCTCGCACGCTGGGACCTCCAGCGTGCGGTCGGGCCGGGCGCCGAGCCCGAGGTTCGCTCCGCGCTCACGCACCTCGACGCACTGTTCGCCGCGAACGCGGCACCCGGCGACGCCACCGCGCTGATCCGCGACGAGCGGGATCGGCGCGCATGAGGGAGCTGGTGCTCGACGCCTCGGTCGTGCTCAAGTGGTTCGACACGGCCGGGGCGCGGCATGCGGGCCCTGCGCGTGCGCTGCGGACCGCCTACGAAGGTGGCCGCCTGCAGATTGTCGCGCCACGCCTGCTGATGCTCGAGGTGCTGAACGTGATCGGCCGTCGCTGGCGCTGGGAGGCCGAGGCGCTCGCCGACGCGGCGACTGCGCTCGACACGCTCCGCGTCGAGCTGGCGGACCCGCGGCTCGCCGACGTCGCACGCTGGGTCGCGCGCGGACTGACCGCCTACGACGCGACGTACGTCGCGGTCGCCGAGGCGGCAGGCGTCGAGCTGGTCACCGACGACCGCGCCATCCTCGCCGCCGCGCCGACCATCGCACGACCGCTGGCGGAGGCCGCATAGTGGCCGACGATCTGCCGATCCTGCCGTTCGCCTCTCCCGACGCCTGGGAGGTGTGGCTCGAAGCCGAGCACGAGCGCGCGGCCGGCGTGTGGCTGAAGATCGCGAAGAAGGACAGCGGGATCACGAGCGTCACCTATGCGCAGGCACTCGAGGTCGCGCTCTGCTTCGGCTGGGTCGACAGCCAGAAGGCCGGTCACGACGACCGCTACTTCCTGCAGCGCTTCACGCCGCGCAAGCCGCGCAGCAGCCGCTGGTCCCGAATCAATCGCGACAAGGCGACCGCGTTGATCGAGCAGGGTCGGATGCGGCCCGCCGGCCTGCGCGAGGTCGACGCGGCGAAGGCCGACGGTCGCTGGCAGCGCGCGTACGAGGGCCAGCGCACGGCGACGGTGCCTGAGGACCTGCGGGCAGCGCTCGACGCGAACCCCGCGGCTGCCGAGTTCTTCGCCACGCTGCGCGGTGCGAACCGCTACGCCGTCCTCTACCGCGTCCAGGACGCAAAGCGCCCCGAGACACGCGCGAAGCGGATCGAGACGTTCGTCGCGATGCTCGCGCGCGGCGAGACGCTGCACTGACGCAATCTCGCTCCCACGCGCCGGCGTTTTGGAGACTTCGCCGCGCACACCACGTCGATGCACGTCGAGTCAACGCAATCTGGCACGAGGCCAGCGCGCGAAAGGAATCACATGCAACGACGCCTTGTGAGCATCGTCGCCATCGTCGGAGCCCTGCTCCTGATGGTCGCGGCCACTGCCAGCGCCGACACCGGCATCACGTACGGCAAGCCGTTCCCCGGGACGGTCAAGCTCGAGCCGATCCGTGCGGCCGACCCGTTCGGCGGCCCCGACCACACGTTTGCGACGTGGCGCTCCACGTTCCACGACGGCTGGAACAACAAGACGTACCCGTCATGGTGCATGGCCGGCGTCAGCGTCCTCAACGGCAAGCTCGGCCAGGTCGACTGGCAGACGGACGCCTTCACGCCGACCACGCTCGACGAGCTCTCCCAGGGCACCGGCTGCGGCGGCGGCCTGCCGATGACGTTCGAGAGCTCCGGCACCGTCGGCGGCCACGACGAGACGAACACGGGTGGTTGGATCGGCGGGGGCGTGACGTCCGTCGCGATCCAGCACGGCAACGGCTGGAAGCCGCTCGACTTCTCTGCCGACGGCGCCTTCATGGCCGTTCTGCCCGGCCTCTACCGTGACGCAGACACCCCCAACTCGACCCTCCCCGTGATCCCGGTCGTGCGCATCACCGCGACGCTCTGTGGCCCGCACGAGCGCCACGACCTGCTGCATAGCGGCGGCACGACCAAGACGGGCCCCTGCGAGGCGACGATGTACTGGCCGAGCAGCGGCCCGATCGGCGCGGCCTCGCACACGCACCGCGGCGTGAAGCTGCCGCACCACCACAAGAAGCCGCACCACAAGAAGAAGAAGTAGGACCCGACGTACATGGCGGGCGGCGCCTCCGGGCGTCGCCCGCAGCAGTGCGTGGGCGGCACGTTGCAGCTGCCCGACCGTCACCCCTTTTGGAAACTCCTCCGCGACGACCTCGTTGAGACACGCAACTAGGTCGAACGGCCCACCCAGGGCCGAGACAGAGGAAGGAACCTCCATGCAACGCCGTCTCCTGCTCCTGCTCCTGCTCGGGCTCGTCGCGAGCCTCGCGCTGATCGGTGCCGCCAGCGCCAGCGCGGCCCCGATCACGAACACCACGCTCGAGCCACTCCACGTCCACGATCCCTATGGGGGACCGGACTGGACGGTGCAGCATTCCAACGCGACGGACACGTTCATGATCAACGGGAAGCGGAAGACCCTCCCGGAGTTCTGCGCCGGCGCGATTCGCTCGGCGACCGACCAGGTCCCCGTGCTCTACGGTTCCGGCGGCTGCGGACCCGCCGCTGCCGACGGCACGGGCTCGCTCGTCTTCGGAGGGATGGCCTTCCCCGACGGTCACATCGTGACCGTGAGGGGCGGGCTGCTCGGCGCGGGGGTCCTCGCCGTCAAGCTGGGGGACACTCCGCTCGACGTGACGGCTGATGGCGCCTTCCTCTCCGTCGTGCCCGGCTTCGGCCCCCGCGTGGAGCCGACGCTGCTCGTGACCGTGACGCTCTGCGGTCCGAATGCCCACACCAACCTGCTCTCCCGTCCCGGCACCATTCGCACCGGCGCCTGCACGGCGACGGCCGACTTCACCACCCCCACCCCGCCCGCCCCGACCGTGACGGCGTCGAAGAAGCACAAGAAGCCCCACGCGGCGCACGGCGCGCGCAAGCGCCCGCACCACAAGAAGAAGAAGTAGCCACCCCGCACCACGGGCGGCGCCTGCGGGTGTCGCCCGTGGCGACTGCGAGCGGCGGCGTCCTCAGCGGGCGCCGCCGTTCGGCGTTCCGGGCGACGACGACTCAGGTGAGCAGCGCGCGCACCGCGGCGACCGTCGCCTCGACGCTGATGCCCAGCTCGCGCAGCACGACCTCGCCAGGCGCCGAGGCGCCGAAGCGGTCGACCGCGACCGCGTGGTCGACCCAGCGCTCCCAGCCCTGCGAGATGCCCGGCCTCGACCGAGACCTTCGGCTGGTCGGGCGGCAGGACCGCGTCGCGGTAGGCGGCGTCCTGCGCGGCGAACAGCTCCCAGCTCGGCATCGAGACGACGCGCACGACGACGCCCTCGCCGGCCAGCTCGTCGCGCGCGGCGAGCGCAAGCCGCGACCTCGGAGCCGGTCGCCGACGATCGTCGCGACGGCGGGGCTGCCGACCGGCGCCTCGGCAAGCACGTACGCGCCCCGCGCGAGACCAGCCGCGTCGGGGTAGGCGCCGCCGGGCGCGCGGTCGAGCACCGGCAGGTTCTGGCGACTGAGGATCAGGCACGCCGGGCCGCGCACCTCCTCGAGCGCGACGCGCCACGCCTCGCGCCGTCTCGGCCGCGTCGCCGGGCGGATCACGGTCAGGCCCGGGATCGCGCGCAGCGCGGCGAGATGCTCGACCGGCTGGTGCGTCGGGCCGTCCTCGCCGAGCCCGAGCGAGTCGTGCGAGAAGACCCACACCGTCCCGAGGCCCATCAGCGCCGAGAGCCGGATCGCCGGGCGCATGTAGTCGGCGAACTGCAGGAAGGTCGAGCCGTACGGCTTCACGATCCCGCCGTGCAGCGCGAGCCCGTTGACGGCCGCGGCCATGCGCGTGCTCGCGCACGCCCCAATGGACGTTGCGGCCGCTGTGCGCCGCGCTGTAGTCGTCGTCGCCCTCGAAGCCGGTCTTGCACGCTGCCGGCGAGATCGGCCGAGCCGCCGACCATCGTCGGCACGAAAGGCGCGATCGCGCTGCATCGTCGTGCGGCTCGCCGCGCGCGTCGCGAGCGCGTCCTTCTCGGCCGGGATCGAAGCTCGGCAGCGCCCCGTCGAGGCCGGGCAGCGGCGTGCCGGCGTGGGCCGCATCCCACTCCGCCGCGCGCGCCGGGTCGGCGGCGCGCCAGGCAGCGAAGCGCCCCTCCCATTCGGCCTGCAGCGCCGCCCCGCGCTCGACCGCGCTGAAGCGCTCGTAGACGCCGTCGGGCACGACGAAGTGCTGGTCGGGATCCCAGCCGAGCACGACCTTCGTCGCGCGCACCTCGTCCTCGCCGAGCGCCGCGCCGTGCGCGCCGCTCGTGCCGCCCTTGTTCGGCGACGGAAAGCCGATCACGGAGCGCACGCGGATCAGCGACGGACGGGAGTCCTCGGCTGCCGCGGCGGCAAGCGCGACGCGCAACGCGCCGAGGTCGTTCGCGTCCTCGACGCCCTGCGTGTGCCAGCCGTAGGCACGGAAGCGCACCTCGACGTCCTCGGTCGAAGCTCAGCGTCGGTGCCGCCGTCGATCGAGATGTGGTTGTCGTCGTAGAGGAACGTCAGGCGGCCAAGCCCGAGATGGCCCGCGAGCGATGCGGCCTCAGCGCTGACGCCCTCCATCAGGTCGCCGTCCGAGCAGATCCCGAAGACGCGGTGGTCGACGACCTCGCTGCCGTAGCGCTCGCGCAGGAAGCGCTCCGCCATCGCCATCCCGACCGCGTTCGCGAAGCCCTGGCCAAGCGGCCCGGTCGTCGTCTCGACGCCAGCCGTGTGGTGCACCTCCGGGTGGCCGGGCGTGAGTGAGCCCCACTGGCGGAAGGCCTTGATGTCGTCGAGCGAAAGCGAATACCCGGACAGGTGCAGCGCGCTGTAGAGCAGCATCGAGCCGTGGCCGGCCGACAGCACGAAGCGGTCGCGATCGGGCCAGGCCGGGTCGCGCGGGTTGTGGCGCATCGTCTCGGCGTACAGCAGGTAGGCGACCGGCGCCATCGCCATCGGCATCCCGGGGTGGCCGTTGCCGGCGTGCTGGACGGCATCCATCGAAAGCGTGCGGATCGTGTCGACGCACGTGCGCTCGAGATCGACCTGCGTGCTCGGCTGTGATGCGGTGGGTGCCATGGCGTGGGTGCTGGGTCGGCGGCCGGGTCGGTGCAGGTTATCCGCGGCGCACACGGGATGGCGCGCGAACGATTGGCGCACCGATTTTTAGCCCTGATTTGCAGGAAAACTCACGCGTTCAACAGACCCTGAGCGGGAGTCATGGCTGGGACGTAGACCAGCGCCGACGGGCGAAAAGGGGGCTACGCTCGCCCCACGAAAGCGGACCTCTGCGCATGGCGAGATGGTGCGGCGGGTCCACGACCAGGAGCGGACCATGGACCGGGTCATGACCGAGGCGGTGCGAGCGCCGGACGAGCGCTTCGCCGACCTGCCGGACTTTCCGTACGAGCCCCACTATCGCGAGGTCGACGGGCTGCGGCTCGCGCACCTCGACGAGGGCGACGGGCCACCCGTGCTGCTCGTCCACGGCGAGCCGACGTGGTCCTATCTGTGGCGCCACACGCTGCCGCCGCTGCTCCACGCCGGCTTCCGCTGCATCGTGCCCGACCACGCAGGCTTCGGGCGCTCCGACAAGCCGGTCGAGATCGGCTGGTACTCCTACGACCGCCACACCGCGCTGCTGACCGACCTGCTCGAACGTCTCGACCTGACCGGCGTGACGATCGTCGTGCACGACTGGGGCGGCCCGATCGGCCTGCGTGTCGCGATCGAGCAAGCCGAGCGGATCGATCGCATCGTCGTGATGGACACCGGCCTCTTCACCGGCCATCAGAAGATGAGCGACGCCTGGCAGCTGTTCCGCGACTTCGTCGAGCGGACCGAGGACCTGCCGATCGGCATGCTCGTCCGCGGTGGCTGCCACCGCGACCCCGGCGACGAGGTGATCGCTGCCTACGAGGCGCCGTTCCCCGATGCAGCGTCGAAAGCCGGGGCGCGCGCCTTCCCGCTGCTGATCCCACGCACGCCGGACGGCGAGGGTGCGGCGACCGGCCAGCGCGTGCTCGACGCGCTCACCGTCGACCCGCGCCCGAAGCTCGTGCTGTGGGCCGACCAGGATCCGATCATTCCGCTGAAGACCGGCCAGCGCTTCGCCGAGGCGATCGGCACCGAGCTCGCGCATGTCGTGCCCGACGCCGGGCACTTCCTGCAAGAGGATCAAGGCGCGCTGTGCGGACGCCTGATCGCGGAGTGGTTGTCATGACCTCGCTTGCCGCCACCGATCCAGGGTTCGCGCTGCGCTTCTTCGATGCAGGCAACGCGCTGCCCGCCGTCCGCGCGTTGAAGCCGATCATGCTCCAGCAGCTCGCGCTCATGCACGGGATGGACGTGCTCGAGGTCGGCTGCGGCGCGGGCGACGACGTGCGCACGATCGCGCGCCGCGTCGGGCCCGACGGACGCGTGCTCGGGATCGACGCCTCCCCCGCGATCGTCGCGGAGGCATCGCGACGCTCACAGGGGCGCAAGCAGCCGGTGACGTTCCGCGTCGGCGACGCGCTCGCGCTCGACCTGCCGGACGCGTGCGTCGACCGCTGCCGTGCCGAGCGGCTGCTGATGCACGTCGACGGCGAGCCGGCGGTTGCGATCGGCGAGCTCGTGCGCGTGCTGCGCCCGGGCGGGCGGGCCGTCGTCTTCGACTTCGACTGGGACGCGCTCGTGATCGACGGCGCCGAGCACGAGCTGACGCGGCGGATCGTGCGGAGCTACTGCGATGGAGTCCGCAACGGGCGCGTCGGACGTTCGCTGCCGCGGCTGCTGCGCGACGCCGGCCTCGTCGACCTCGCGATCGTGCCGCATGCCGTCGAGATGCCGTACGACTTCTTCGGCTGGATCATCTCCGGCCACCTCGACGCGGCGCTGGCCGCCGGCCACTTCACGCCCGCGGAGCTGATCGCCTGGTGGGACGAGCTCGACGACGCCCACGCACGCGGGCGCTTCTTCTCGGCGTTGCTCGGCTTCGTCGTCGCCGGCACGAAACCGGAGGCGAGCGGGTAGCCTCGAAGGGATGGCGTCCTTCGAGCACGACGGGCAGCGGATCGCCTACTCGATCTACGGCGAGGGACCGCGCACGACCGTTCTGCTGCCGGGCCTGCTGCTGTCGCAGCGGATGCAGGAGCCGCTCGCCCACGCGCTCGCCGAGCGCGGCAACCGTGTCGTCGTGATGGACCCGCTCGGGCACGGCAAGTCGGACCGCCCGCGCGACATGTGGCGCTACTCGATGACGCGCTTCGGGACGCAGGTGATCGCCCTGCTCGACCACCTCGAGATCGAGCAGGCGGTGCTCGGCGGCACCTCGCTCGGCGCAAACGTGACGCTCGAGGTCGCCGATGTCGCGCCGGAGCGGCTGCGCGGGATGCTGATCGAGATGCCGGTGCTCGACAACGCGCTGCTCGGCGCCGCGCTCGGCTTCACGCCGCTGCTCGTCGCGCTGACGTTCGGCGAGCCGGTCATGAAGCTCGTGCAGAGCGTGGCGCGGCGCGTCCCGCGCGGGCCGCTGCCGCTCGTGCCGGAGATCATGCTCGACTGGGTCTCGCAGGACCCCGGCCCGAGCGGTGCCGTGATCCAGGGCCTGTTCTTCGGCCGGATCGCCCCGCATCGCGAGCTGCGCCGCACGTTCGAGGCGCCGGCGCTCGTGATCGGCCACCCGCGCGACCCGATCCATCCCTTCTCCGATGCCGGGATGCTCGCCGAGGAGCTGCCGAACGGACGGCTGCTGAACGCGAACTCGATCGTCGAGCTGCGCACCCGGCCGGAGCGACTCACCGCCGAGATCGGCGCCTTCATCGACGACTGCTGGAAGCCGAAGAAGGCTACGCGCGCGGCGCCGGCGGACCGCCCGGCACGATCTCGCGCCCGCTCGGCACGAGCTGCTCGTCCAGCTCGATCTGCCAGTAGTAACGAGTGAACGTGCGGTCGGCGAGGAACTCGCCGACGTGCGGCTCGACGCGCTCGCCGTTCGCCATGCGCACGATCAGCTCGGGATAGGTGCGACCCGGCAGCGCCGCGTACATCGGCGCGGGGAAGGCGCCGCCGAAACGTGTGTTGACGTCGGTGATGCCGAGACCGATCTGCTCGTCGCGGAACGCCTGGACGGTGCAGGTGCCGCGCACGCCGAGCGCTTCCACGACACGGCGGCCGAGCTCGATCAGCTCCTCGTCGGCGATCGCCGTGCCCTTGATCGACTCGCCGCCACGCGACTCGAGCATCGTGCGCGGGATCGCGTTGAGGCAGCGACCGTCGAGGTCGGAGAGCGTGTCGATCGAGAACTCGGGACCTTGCATCGCGCGCTGCACCATCGTCGGCTCCTTCACGTAGCGGACGAAGAAGGCGGCCTCCTCGGCGTCGTGCGCGAGGTGGATCGAGCGCGCGCCGGAGCCCTGGCGCGGCTTCACCATCACCGGGTAGCTCGGCGGCTCCTCGCCAGGCAGGACGGTCGGCGGTGAAGGCAGGCCGAGGCGTTGGAGCAGCAGGTGCGTCTCGTACTTGTCGTACGTGGCGCGGGCGATCTCGGGGCTCGGTGTGAAGGACGGCAGGATGCCGTCCACGCCGGCCTGCGCGAGCACCTCTATGTCGAGATCGGTGAGCGGGATCACCGCGCCGACGTCGTAGCGCTCGCAGACCTCGGCGAGGGCCGGCACGTAGCCGGGATCGTCGATCCGCGGCGGGGCGAAGCGGTGGTGGGCGGCGTACTGCGCCGGCGCGAGCGGGTTCGGGTCGGCGGCGATCGTCGTCGCGTGCTGGGCGAAGGAGGCGACGATGTCGTAGCGCTTGCCGACGCCGGTGAGGAGGATCGACTTGCTCATGACCGCCATCCTCCCGTTTCGCCCTTGTAGAGGCCGTCACCTTTGAGCACCATCTTCACGGTCCGCGCGAGGATCTTCAGGTCGAGCCTGAGCGAGAGATGCTCGACGTACCAAAGGTCCAGCTCGATCCGCTCGGCCCACGGCAGCGACGCGCGGCCGTTGACCTGCGCCCAGCCGGTGATCCCCGGCTTGACCTTCAGGCGGCCGAGCTGGCGCTCGGTGTACTGGTCGACCTGCACCTGCACGGTCGGGCGCGGGCCGACGATCGCCATCTCGCCGCGCACGACGTTCCAGAGGTTCGGCAGCTCGTCGAGCGAGGTGCGGCGCAGGAACGCGCCGACGCGCGTGATGCGGTTGTCGCCCTCCGCGATCGCGAGGCCGGCGCCGGTGAACTCGGCGCCGCTCACCATCGTGCGCAGCTTGAAGATCTCGAACGCCTTGCCGTCCTTGCCGACGCGCCGTTGGCGGTAGATCGGATTGCCACGCGACTCGAACCGGATCGCCGTTGCCGCGAGTGCGACGAGCGGCGCGCCGAGCAGGCAGCCGAGACCGCCGATCAGCAGGTCGAGCGCACGTTTCGCAACCGCGCTCACCGCGTGCCCTCCGCCGGCTCCCAGCCGGCCTGCGTGCCGTGACGGCGCCAGTCCCACAGGCCGGCCGCGAGCGCGGCGGTCGTGAGCACGTAGTAGCGCGCGACTAGCAGTGGGCGAGCGGGGATCCAGCGCGCGAGCGCGGCGGCTCCCAGCACCAGACCCTGCAGCGCCACGGCGGCGACATATGTCCAGCCGCGGTCGACGAGCGCGAAGCTCGTGAACAGCACGATCAGGTGCAGGAATGGCGTCGTGTAGCGCAGCACCCGGTGCGAGAGGATCATCAGCGCGTAGAGCGGCCCGTAGCCCTTCGGCGACAGCATCCCGCCGCGCAGGACGATCGGCCAGCCGTGGCTCATCATCCGCCGCTTGCGCGCGAACTCGCCCTCGATCGAGGGGACCATCTTCTCGCTGGCGCGGGCGTCGGGCGCGTAGAGCGCGCGCCAGCCGCGCTTGACCATCGTGAACGGGAACGACAGGTCGTGGCCCATGATCGGGTCGACTTCGACGTAGGACTCGCGTCGCGTCGCGTAGATCGCTCCGTTGCCGCCGGTGACGGAGCACAGGCGCGACTCGAGCGCACGCAGGTGCATCTCGTAGCGCCAGTAGAGCCCCTCCTGGTTCGTGCCGCCGTCGTTGACGAAGCGCACCTGGCCGCAGACGTAGCCGACCTGCGGGTCGGTCGCGAACGGCGCGACGAGGCGGCGCAGCGCGTCGGGCTCCCAGAAAGCGTTGGCGTCGGAGAAGGCGACCAGCTCGCCCTTCGCCTGGCGAACCGCGGTGTCCTGCGCGCGGATCTTGCCGCCGCGCGGCAGTTCGAGCACGGTGTCGGCGCCGGCCTCGCGGGCGCGTTGCGCGGTCGCGTCGGGCGAGCCGTCGCAGGCGACGATCACTTCGAGCTTGTCTTGCGGGTAGTCGAGCGCGCGCAGGTTCGCGATCTTCTGCGCGATCACCGTCTCCTCGGCGTACGCCGCGACCACGAGCGTGACCGACGGGAGCGCGGCGTCCGTGCCGGGCACAGCCGCAACCGCGTCCCCCGCACCCGCGGGCGGGAGCGCACGCGCGAGCAGCGCCAGCAGCAGCCCGTAGCCGAGCTGCGTGTAGAGGATCAGGCCGGCACAGACCCAGAAGACGATCGCGACGGCGAGCACCGCCGGGATTCTGGCGGACGGCGGCCGTGTGCGCCCCGCCGAGGCCGGGTACCGTCCCCGCCATGAGCGACTACACGATCAAGAACCTGCAGCAGACGAAGGACAGGGCGCCCGAGTTCGGGCTCGGCGAGCTGGGCGAGGCGCACTTCGGCCGCGAGGAGCTGGGCGCCGAGCAGACCGGCTTCGCGTTCTACAAGCTGAAGCCCGGCAAGCGCCAGGCGTTCGGGCACAAGCACGAGCAGGCCGAGGAGGTCTACATCGTGCTCGACGGCGGCGGCCGCATCCGCCTCGACGACGCGATCGAGGAGATCGGCAAGCTCGACGCGATGCGCGTCGCCCCGCCCGTCACGCGCGCGTTCGAGGCAGGCCCCGACGGCATGACCCTGCTCGCCTTCGGCGCCCGCCACGAGGGCGACGGCGAGATGCTGCAGGACTTCTGGGCCGACTGAGCGACCCGATCCGCCCTCAGCGTTCGTCACCTGCCGCGGCGCGCCGCGGCAGGTAGATGACCTGCACGCCGAATTCGCGCATCGGCAGGAAGTGGCGGTCACAGGTCACGATCGGCGCGTTGCGCACATAGCCGGTAGCGGCGATCCAGAGATCGTTCGCACCGAACACATGGCCGCGGTGCTCGCCGGTGGCTTTGAGACGCGCCCAGGCATCGGCAATGCCTTCGTCAACCGAAAGCTGCGCGAAGCTGCCCAGCCATCGCTCCGCCCTGCTCATGCGTGCCTGCCCCCACCGAGCGAACCAGTGTCCGTGCCGCACCTCGGCGACCGTCACCACGTTGATCGCCACCGTCGCGGACTCAACTCGTCGCATCGCGCCCAACGGCCAGCGTCGCGGCTTCTCTGGTTGCTCGACTGCGCGCGCCCATGCACTGATGAACGACGTGTCGCCGACCAACAGCTCCCGCGTGCTGGTCATTCGGAGTGCAATTCGATAGCGCGGCGAATCGCCGTGGAGACCTCATCGTCTCCAGCCCACGGGCACTGCTTCCAGAACTCGGGCCCCTGGACGCCGCTGACTCCCTGACGACGCATCAACTCCTCGATCGGCATCGGCTCGATCTCGTTGTACTCGGGGAACCGTCGCCGATGCGGGAGCAGGCCTATGAGCTTGGTGAATCGCATTGCGCTCCATTGTGCGCGAGCGCCTGTGGAAGGTCTACACGCGATTCGCGTGCATTTGCACCAACTTCGCGGCGGGGATCAGCGGTCGCGGAGGTGGCGGTAGAGCGTGAGGTGCTGGGTGGCGATTGCGTCCCAGGAGTAGGGGCCGGCGGCGGCGGTGCGGGCGGCGGTGCTCAGCCGATCGCGCGCGGTGGGGTCGGCGAGGAGCGTGGCGATCTCGCGGTGGAGGGCGGCGGGGTCGCCTGGCGGGACGAGGCGGGCGGCGCCGGTGGCGGCGACCTCGGGGAAGCCGCCGACGTTGGTGAGCAGCAGTGGTGACCCGAACGCGAGCGCGGTGAAGAGCACGCCCGACTGGTCGATCTCGCGGTAGGGCAGCACGACGAGGTCGGCGCGCTCGAAGAAGGCGGGGATCTCGTCGTCGGCAACGAAGCGCGGGACGAAGCGGACGTTCGCCGGCGCCGCGGCGCGCAGCGGCGCAACGTCCATCTTGGGCAGCCCGACGATCCACAGCTCCGCGTCCTCGATCGCTTGCCACGCGTCGAGCAGCACGTCGATCCCCTTGTATGGCCGCAGCAGGCCGAAGCAGAGGACGACCGGCTTGACGACGGCCCCCAGCTCGGGCGGGAGCGGCCGTGGCGCCGGCTGCGCAGCGAGATGCGTGAACGCTCCGTGCGGGATCGTGTGGACCTTCGCCGGGTCCACCCCGAGCTCGTCGCGCAGCCGCGCAGCGCCGTGCTCGGAGTGCACCACGACCGCGTCGACGCGGTCGTAGAGCCGCCGCTGGGCGTCCAACTGACCGGGGCGCGGCTCACGCGGCAGCACGTCGTGCGCGGTCAGCACGAGCGGCGGGCCACCGCGCGACCCGGACCCGCGCGCCGCCGCGCCGCCACCCGCGCGCCCGCGCGGCAGCAGATGGACGTCAAGCGGCTGCACCGTCAGCCACTGGAAATGGACGATCTCCGCGGCACGCGCATGGCGGCGGTAGCGCAGCATGTCCGGCACGTGCTGCGCGAGTCGCGTCGCGCGCCGCAGCCGCGAGCCTGCGCCACCGGCTGCGATCCGGTAGAACGCCTCCGTCATCGCGTAGCCCTCGTCGTGCGGGACCGTCCCGTATGCGAAGCGGCTCGTCACCAGCTCCACGTCCGCGCCGGCACGCGCGAGCGCGGCACACAGCGCATGGTCGTAGGGTGGCGTGAAGGCGGGCGGGTCGACGACCTGGACGCGCAGCGCTTGCGAGGACATCCCGGCATCATCCACGAGCCACCCGTCATGAGCATCGAGATCTCCTACTGCGTCGTCAACACCGAGCAGCGCGCGCTGCTCGAGCGCTGCCTGGACGCGATCGCGCGCGAGCAGGAGACGCTGCCGTTCGAGACCGAGGTGCTCGTGCTCGACAACGCCTCGCGCGACGGCTCGGTCGGCGTCGCGCGCGCCCACGCGGTCACGACCGAGCTGATCCGCCGCGAGCAGCGACGCGGCAAGGCGGAGAACGACAGCGCGCTGATGCAGCGCTCGCGTGGGCGCTTCTGCCTGTTGCTGAACGAGGACTCGGAGCTGCTGCCGGGCGCGACGCGGGCGCTGCACGCAGCGCTCGACGCACGCGAGGAGGCGGCAGCGGCCGGGACGAAGCTGCTGCGGCCCGACGGGCGCCACCAGCCCTCCGCATGGCGCTTCCCGACACCGCGCACGGCGCTCTACGGCGCGCTGTTCCTGCACAAGCGCATGACGGTGCAGAGCCAGGGCGCCGATGTGCGCGAGGTCGACTGGGCCCAGTCGGCGGCGCTGCTCGTGCGCCGCGAGGCAGCGCAGCGGATCGGCTGGATGGACCCTGCCTTCTTCGTCTACTCCGACGAGGTCGACTTCTGCAAGCGGCTGCGCGCCGCCGGCTGGGCCGTGCTCTACGTGCCGGACGCGGAGGCGATCCACCACGAGCAGCTGTCGACCGGCTCGGTGCCGACGCGACGGATCGTCGAGTTGTCGCGCAACCGCGAGCACTACATGCGCAAGCACCACTCGACCTTCGCCGCGCTGCTCGTGCGCTGGCTCACCGCCTGGACGTACGCACTGCGCGCGCTCGCCTCCTACGTGCTGCCGGGCCACGACCCGGCGCGCTACTGGCAGCACGTGCGCGCGACGCTGCATCCAGAGCGCGGCGAGGGGCTGCGCGAAGCAGCTGCGGACTACAACCGTGGCGGCGTGCGGCTCTAAGACCCTGTGGCGACGCGTCGCTCGCGCAGCCGCGCGAACAGCGAGCGCACCAGGGCGCGCTCGTCCGGACGGTAGAAGCCGGTCAGCGCGAGCAGCAGCGGCAGCACGAGCGCGACGGCGAGGCGCGTGAGGAAGCCGACGGCGCCGGACGTCGGCAGCAGCAACTCGCCGGCCCCTGCGCCGCCGCCGAGCACGAGTGCGAGCTGGGCGATCCGCTGCCACTCGAACGCCACGTGGAAGAGCTTGCGCGTCAGCAGCCGCATGACCGTGAGCATCACGACGTAGGCGCCCGCCAGCGCGAGCCCGGCGCCGGCGATCCCGAGCGGCTTCACGAGCACGACGAGCAGCAGCACGTTCGCGATCAGCCCGCACGCAGCGGCAGGGAAGTTGCGCGTCGTCACCTCGGCGCGGCCGGCGATCACGACGAAGATCACGAACAGCCCGTAGAGCGACCAGCCGAGCGCGAGCCACGGCAGCGCCGTGTGCGCTCCATAGAAGTCGGGGGCCGCGAGCAGCCGCGTCATCCAGCGCCCGAGCAGCAGCAGCCCGGCGACCGCCCAGCCGGTGACCATCAGGTAGTACGTCGCGACGAACGCGTAGAAGCGCGCCGCCTCGGCGTCGTCCTTGATCGAGTAGGCGAGCGGCGGCCACGAGTACTGAAAGGCGCGCGCGATGAACGCGGTGACGCCCGCGAGCTTCACGGCGATCGAGTAGACGCCGGCGGTCGCCGCGCCGTACGCGTGGAAGAGGTAGTAGCGGTCGACGAGGTTGAGCGCGTAGACGGACGCGTCAGCCGGGACGGTCGGCAGCCCGAAGCCGAGCAGACGGCGCAGTCCGTGCAGCTGCGGATGGCTCGCACCGCCGCGGCGCGGCAGCAGCCGCACGCGCATCGAGAACCACAGGCCGAGCAGCACGACGGTCGAGGCCGCGTAGTTGCCGAGCAGCAAGCCGCGCGCCTGCTGGTCCTTGAAGATGACCAGCCAGACCGTCAGCGCGATCGTCAGGCAGACGTTCACGAGCGTCGCGGCGAGGTAGGCGCGCACGCGCTCGTCGACGCGCAGCATCCCGTACCCCAGCTCCAGGTTCGTGAAGGCCCACAGGCCGAGCACCGCGATCAGGAAGGTCGTCGTGTCGCGGAAGCCGAGCACGAGTTGCGAGAGCGGGCCGGCGAAGGCGGCGAGCAGACCCGCGCCGAGCGTCGAGACGACGAGCAGGAAGCCGACCGCGCGTCGCGCGAGCGCGTCGCGCCGCTCCTGATCCTCGTCGGCGTAGTGGTAGCGCACGAACGCCTCGCCGATCCCCAGCCGCACGAGGATGCTGACGAGGATCACCGCCGTCATCAACAGCTCCGCGACCCCGTACTGCGCCGGGTGCACGTGGCGCGTGTAGATCGGCAGCAGCGCGACCGCGAACAGCTTCGAGACGACGTCGCCGACCTGGTAGGCGGCGGTGGTCGTGAGCAGGCGCTTGAGGTAGCCGTGCACGGCGCAGGACGGTACTCGTCCGGCCGGGCGGGCGGGGTTGGGCGGGGTCGGTGATCCGAGGCGCCGGGTGCGCCAGAATGAGGCGATGGATTCGCTGAAGGGCAAGCTGCTGCTCGCCTCCCCGTCGCTGGAGGACCCGAACTTCGCCCGCGCCGTCGTGCTCGTCGCCGAGCACACGGAGGAGGGCGCGATGGGGCTCGTGCTGAACCGCCCGGCCGAGGCGACGGTCGCCGAGAGCGCGCCGGAGCTGGAGGAGCTGGTCGACGCCGACGAGCCGCTCTACGTCGGCGGCCCGGTCCAGCCGAGCGGCGTGATCGTGCTCGCCGCGTTCGCGAACCCGACCGAAGCCGGACTGCTGATCAGCGACGACATCGGCTTCCTCTCCGCGCAAGCCGACTTCGCCGAGTCGGTCGCTGCGACGCACCGCCTGCGCGTCTTCGCCGGGCATGCCGGCTGGGGTCCCGGCCAGCTCGACGAGGAGCTCGAACGCGAGGACTGGATCGTCGAGACGCCGCGTCCCGACGAGCTGTTCAGCGCGGAACCGGACGAGCTGTGGGGAACCGTGCTGACACGGATGGGCGGCACCTACGCGCTCGTCGCGCGGATGCCGGTGGATCCGTCGCAGAACTGATCAGCGCGTCGCGAGCAGCGACCAGATCCGCAGGACGAGCGCCGTGGCGTCGGGGTCGCCGGCGAGCGCGTGAGCCGGGAGCTCCGGGAGACCGGTGTGGATGCCGACGCCGTTGCCGAGCTGCCAGGCGGCGATGACCGGCGTGCCGGCAGTCGGACCGGCGGCGGCGGCGAGCTTCGCGGGTGCGGAGAAGGGCGCGAGCGTCTCATAGACGTGGAAGCCCGTGAAGGCGCCGCCCGTGCGCTGGAAGAGGCCGAGCGGACCGTCCTGGTAGATCGTCACCGTTGCCGGCGTCGTCGGGTGCACGAGCGGCTGGCGCGGGCGGGCACCGAGCGTGTCGGCGAGATGCGCCGCGGAGGGGTGCGTGAGCGCACCGTCACGCAGGCGGACGCTGCGCCGCAACGCATCGGTCCCGAGTGACCAGACCCGCCCGCCGTGCTGCACGTAGCGGCGCAGCAATGCAGCGAGCGACGGGGTGATCCAGCGCTCGTCACCGGCGAGGATCACTCCACGGTGGCTGTCGAGCGCCGGGCCGGTCGCCGTCGCGAGCGCAACGTCGGTCGTGAGGTCGTAGCGCAGCAGGTTCGCGTCGAGGAAGCGCAGCAGCGGATCCTGCTGTGTCTGCAGCCCAACCGGCAGGCCGTCCGCGAACGGCCGCCCGAGCGAGACGGGACCGCCCCCACCAAGCGTGTTGGGCATTCCGTTGCCGTCGTCGTCGACGCGGTTCTCGCCCTCCCACGTGAGCGCCGGCAGCACGACGAGCACCGAATGCTGCGCTTTGCCGGGCACGACGATCGGGACCTGCGTGCGATCGCCGTCGGTCGCGAGCGTGAGCACGTCGACCCCGCTCTGCTGACGCGGGATCCGCACGCGCAGACGCGCGCCGTGGCCGTGGCCGTGCGCGATCGCCTTCGTGGAGCCGTCGTGGCGCAGGACCCACGTGTAGGCGTGGCCGCGCGCGTCGACGAAGACGGTCGCGCGCCGGCCCGCGCGCACCGGCGTCAGCGGCGGGGCTGCTGCGAGGTGGCGGACCGTCACGCCGGCGCGCCCGCGCACCGCACGTGGCGTCGGCGGCAGCTTCGGCGGATAGGTAGCGGGGTTGCCGGCGCGGTCGGCGACCGACAGGCCCATCAGGTACGTGCCGGCCGGCGCGGGACTGCCGTCGATCGTGCCGTCCCACCGGACGCTGCGCTGGCCGGCTCCGATCAGCAGCTGCGCGCCGACGCGGCGCGGCGGGCTGACATCCGTGCGGTAGATCAGCAGCCGCGCACGGCGCCCCTCGATCCCGGCGACGTGGACGGTGACGGCGCGCACGCCGCGCTGCGGCAGGAAGACCGGCCCGGCGCCGTCGCGCGGCGTGACCGAGACGACCCGTGGCCGTGGTGCGCGGGTGTCGAGCTTGATCGTCGGACCGAGGTCGATCGTGCGGCCCTCGTGGATCAGCGCGACGCGCGCCTTGTAGATCCCGTCGGACGCGACCCCGCCGTCCGCCGTGTGGCCGTCCCAGCTGTACGTCGTGCGCCGGCGCCCGCGCAGGCTGCTGCCGTTGACGAGCGTGCGCACGATCTCGCCGCGCGCGTTGACGATCGAGAGCGTGATGTCGTCGCTGTGGAGGATGAAGAAGGAGACCTTCGCCTGGCGTACGCGCGCGTCGGCAGCCGGCGAGAACACGGCAGTGATGCGCGGCCGCACGACGAGCGGCGAGCCGCTCTTGAGCTTCTGCGTGACGACGAACGCGCCGAGCGTCGCGAGCACGAGCACGCCGAAGGCGATGCGAGCGGCGCGCGTCACGATCGCACCAGCGCCTCGAACGGGACGAGCGCCACGTTCGGGACCTCGAACGTGTGGAAGGCGTCGAGCCCACGCGGGTCGTCGCGGCACAGCGCTACACGGATCGCGCCGCCATGACAGACGACGAGAGCGGGCGACTCGCCGGCCGCGTCAGCCGCCGCCTCGATCTCTCCGAGCGCCTCGAGCACGCGCACCTGCTGATCGAGCAGCGACTCGCCGCCAGGGAAGCGGAACGTCGATCCGCCGCGGCGCCAGGCCGCATAGAGGTCCGGCTCGGCCTGCTCGATCTCAGAGAACAAGTAGCCCTCCCACGCGCCGCGGTTGCCCTCGCGCAGCCGTGCGTCGGGCTGCGGCGTCAGACCGATCCGCGCGCCGACGATCTCCGCCGTCTCGTGCGCTCGCGAGAGGTCGCTGCACCACAGCGCGACGATCGGCGGGCCTGCCGCCACACGCTCGGCCAGCTCGCGCGCCTGTGCACGGCCGGTGTCGTTGAGCGGGGTGTCGCGCTGGCCCTGGAAACGCAGCGGCGGCACGTTGTCGTCCGTCTCGCCGTGACGGGCGAGCAGGATCATCGCGCCGGCAGGGCGGGCGGGACGGGGTCGGGCATCGCCGTGTCGGCGCGCAGCCCGAGCCGCAGGGTCTCCAGCGAGAGGACGTCGTGGGGGGCGATGTTGCCGAGGTTGACGTCAGTGCCGAAGCGGCGCAAGAACCACACCTGCTGCTCCTTGCGCGGCGCCTCGAACAGCAGCCGCTGCACGGGGATCGCGTGCGCGATCTCGTCGATCAACCCCATCCGCACCTCGCCGTCGGCGCGGAAGATCCCGGCCGTGCCGCTCTCGCGGGCCTCGGCGATCACCTTCCACGCGCCGGCCTCCAGCTCGCGTTCGATCTGCTCGACCCACACGTACGGCGCCATGATGCGCGCGTCGTCCTTGCTGCCGACCTCCGACAGAACCGTGAAGCCCTCGCCGGCCAGCTGTGCGATCAGCGCGAGCTTGCGCTCGTGCGGCAGCTCGATCGTGCCGTCGGAGACCTCGACGTGGCGCAGGCCCAGCTCGCGCAACCAGGCCATCAGCTGGTCGACGCGACCTTGCGCGATCGAGATCTCGGTGAGCGTGCCGCCGAGCATCACGGGGATCCCGTGGGCGCGGTAGCAGGCGAGCTTCGCATCGAGGTTGGCCGTCACGACTGCCGTGCCCCAGCCGAGCTTGACAAGGTCGACGGAGTCGCCGGCGACCTCGATCAGGCCCTCCGCTTGAGCGACCGACAGGCCGCAGTCGATCACGTGGGTGATGCCCTGTTCGCGCGGCTTCGTGCTGCGCGGCGGAAGGTCGAGGAACGTGGGCATCGCGTGGAGCTGGCCGGCGCTCAGTGCTGGCGGTCGGCGCCGACGGTCACGACGACCATCAGCGAGCATGCAGCGGTACCGCCACAGGCGCTCGCCTGCGTGCCGGCGTCGATCGCCTGGACTGCGTCGCTGGGCACGCCGAGCGACTTCGCGACCTCGGTCGCCTCGGGCTGGTGGCCGCCGGTGTAGGCGACGATCGTCACCGAGCGCTGGTGGTCGGAGGCGTTGCCGACCGGGCCGCGCTGGTAGCCGTCGCCGGCGAGCGTGTTCGCGACGGTGTTCGCGAGCCCGGGGGTGCCGGTGCCGTTGAGCACGGCGACGGTCGTCTTCGCCGGCGGCAGTGCCTTGCCGGAGGACTTCGTCGTGTGCGAGGCCTTCGTGTGGCCGCCGGACGCCGAGCCGGTCTGAGCACTCTGCGTCGACGGGTTGGTGGCGGCGCTCTTGCTCCCACCCCCCGAGGTGAGCGCGATCACGGCGACGACGGCGACGACGAGCGCCGCACCGACGGCGAGGACTGCGGCAACGCGGCGACGCGCGTGGTGCGTCGGCGTCGCGGTGGCGCCACGTGGCGACGCGCTCGGCGTGCTG
Source organism: uncultured Actinomycetes bacterium (assembly GCA_963715695.1). GTDB lineage: Bacteria > Actinomycetota > Thermoleophilia > Solirubrobacterales > Solirubrobacteraceae > Conexibacter. Next base: position 1,582,679 of record OY970266.1, read on the forward strand.
GCACGCAGCGGCGCGGCCGGCCGGCCGGAGGCCGAGCGGACAGGGCGCGCGGGCGGACGCGCTGGCGGGCGGGCGCCAGGCCGTGCAGCTGCGGGCCGAGCGGGCGCGGCGGGGCGACGCGGCGGCAGCGCGGCCGGCGGCAGCTCGCCGGTGCCGTTGCTGCCCGCAGGCGACTCCACCGTCGGCTCCGGCACGAGCGGCTCGGCGACCGTCGTGTCGCCGGGCTGGGGTGTCGGCGCTGGGAAGTCCGTCGTCTCGACGGGTGCCGGCGCAGCGACTGTCTGTGCAGCGGGCGTGACGGCAGGCGCGACAGGCGCCGGTGGGGCCGGCTGAGCGGGCAGCTCCCCGGCGGACGGAAGCGCGGGTGCCGGGGCAGCCGGGGCGACAGCGGGCGCCGCGACACCAGGCGGCGTGTCGGGCAGCGCGATGAACGGCGTCGCGGACGCGAGCGCAGGACCGGCGACGCCGACGGGCGCAGCCGGCAGCAGCGGCAGGCGCACGGGACCAGACGTGCTCGCGGGCACGGGCGTGACGCGCGCCGGAGCTGCAGGGGCCCCCGGACGCTGCGGCAGCGGGCGGCCGCCACGGACCGCCTGGGCGGCCGGGCCGGACGCCGCGGTGCGCTGCGAGGCGCCGGCGCGGCGTGCCAGCTCGAGCGCAGCGGCGAGCCGCTGCTCCAACTCACCCATGCGGTCGTGCGCCTGGGCGCCCCACTCGCGCAGGCGGTGCAGCTCACGCGCCTGCGAGAACAGCAGCAGCGCGAACACCGCAAGGCCGATGATCGCCGCGAAGCCGGCGTAGGCACCGATCTTGTCGATGAAGGTGTGAACGGAGAAGGCGAAGAACGTCAAGGACATCGGGGGAGTCGGGCAGTCTACGAGGCTACTCGTGGACGGCGGGGTCGCGGCGTCCGGTACGGGCGCCGGCGGCAGCTCGGCGACCTTCGCCGCAAGCGCGGCGGCGTCGCCCTCGAGCACGAACAGGTTGATCTCGCCGAACGTCTGCTCGACCCACGCCGGGTCGAGGTGCGCTCGGTCGGCGCGGACGATCTTCTCGGCCGGGGTCGGCTGCGGACGCTCGTACGGGTTGAACAGCTCCTCGTGGAGCTTCTCGCCGGGGCGCGCGCCGACGACCTCGATCGCGATGTCGCGCTCGGGCTCGAGCCCGGACAGGCGGATCATCGTCGCGCGCGAGGTCGATGATCGAGACCGGCTCGCCCATCTCCAGCACGAACACCTCGCCGCTGCGGTCCGACAGCGAGCCGGAGCGGATGATCAGCTGCACCGCCTCGGGGATCGTCATGAAGTAGCGCTGCATGCGCGCGTCGGTGACGGTGACGGGGCCGCCGGCGGCGATCTGGCGGCGGAAGATCGGCACGACCGAGCCGGAGGAGCCGAGCACGTTGCCGAAGCGCACGGTCGCGTAGCGCGTCTGCGGATGCAGCGCCGGCAGCGGCTTCGACGGCCCACTCGGCGAGCGCCTTCGAGGCGCCCATCACGGTCGCCGGATTGACGGCCTTGTCGGTCGAGACGAGCACGAACGTGCTCGACGCCGAGCTCGCCGGCGATCCGCGCGACGAGGCGCGTCGCGAGCGCGTTGTTGCGCACGGCCTCGACGGGGTTCAGCTCCATCATCCCGACGTGCTTGTAGGCGGCGGCGTGGAAGACGACCGCCGGGCGGTGCTCGGCGAAGACCTCGCGCATCCGCTCCTCCTCCTTGCAGTCGGCAAGCACCGGGACCGCGGTGCGCACGTGGCGCTCGTCCTCCAGCTCGCGCACGATCTCGAAGAGGTTGTCCTCGGCGTGGTCGACGAGCACGAGCTTGCGCGGGCCGACGCGCGCGATCTGGCGGCACAGCTCGGCGCCGATCGAGCCGCCGGCGCCGGTCACGAGCACGACCTGGTTCGCGAGGTAGGCGCCGACGCGGTCGAGCTCCATCCGCACCGGCTCGCGGCCGAGCACGTCCTCGACCTGCAGCTCGCGCAGCTGGCGCATCACCTGCATCCCGCCGCCGCCGTCCTGCAGCAGCTCGAAGACGGTCGGCAGCGTGCGGACCGGGATCCCGCGCTTGCGGCAGGCGGTCACGACGCGCGCGCGCAGCGTGCCGGGGGCGGACGGGATCGCGATGATGACCTCGTCGGGCTCGACCGCGTCGAGCACGCGCGCGAGGTCGGCGTCGGAGGTCGTGCCGAGCACCTTCAGGCCGTGCTCGTCCTTCATCCCGCGCTTGCGCGGGTCGTCGTCGACGAAGCCGACCGGGCGCAGCCGCAGGTCCGGGTTGCGGACCAGCTCGCGCACGACGAGGCGCCCGCCGTCGCCGCCGCCGACGATCAGCACGTCGCGCGCGCCCTTGCATGACGCGGAAGCCGCGCGCTGCGGCCCTCGAAAGCGAGGTGCGCGACGAAGCGCACGCCGCCCATCAGGAACAGCGTCAGCAGCAGCCACATCGCCGCGACGCCGGTCGGCATGCCGACCGCGAGCTGCACGCCGTTGTGGGCCTCGCACCTCGACCGGGTGGACGACGCGCGATCCCGCCGACGACGAGCACCGCGGCGACGAAGACCGCCTGCACGAGCGCCTCGTAGTCGCGCTGGCCGACGTAGGTCCACAGCCGCTGGTAGAGGCCGAAGGCGGCGAAGACGACGATGCAGAGCGGGACGACCCAGAGAATCGTCTCGATCGCGCAGCAGGTCGTAGCGACGCGGGATGCCGCTGTCGAAGCGCAGCGGAACGCGAGCACGTAGGCGAGGGCGACCAGGCCACCGTCCACGATCAACTGCACGAGGGAGTGGCGGTGAACCGGGAAGGCCCCGGAGCGATACCACCGGCGCATTCGCGGGGATTCTACGGCCCAGCGGAGGCTTGCGTCCGGCAGACGCGCGGGCTCAGATTCCGCCGACCGGCGCCGCCAGCAGGCGCGCGAAGGCGCGCGGGTCGCGGCGGATGCGCTCGGCCGCCGGCCCGCCGCCGCCGGCCGCGCGCTTGGCGACGACGACCTCGGCGGGGTCGCGTCAGGAGCTGCAGGCGGCCCTCGGCGATCAGCTGCTCGTCGACCGCGCCGAGCCTGCCCTCGAAGCTGCGTGAAGACCGGCGTGCCGAGCGCGACCGCCTCGCGGTTCATCGTGCCGCCGGCGGAGATCACGAGGTCGGCGTAGGCGATCAGCGACTGCGCGTCGATCGCGCGCTCGGGGATCGTGAAGCCGCCGGCCTGCGCGCAGCTCCGCGCGCTGCTCGGGCGTGCGCGGCAGCACGACCGTCTGCGCGCCGCTCGTCGCGCAGCTTGCTCAGCACCGCGCCGAACGTGTCGTGCTCGAAGCGGTGGTAGAGCGAGACGACCGGCGGCGTGCGCACGACGACGATCGGCTGCGGTCGCGTCGAGCGCCAGCTCGTCGAGCACCGCCGGCGTCGGGCTCGAAGTCGGCGAGGTAGTACTCCTCCTTCAGGCCCGGCGTAGCGCTGGAGCTTCTTCGCCGCGCCGTAGCGCGCGAAGCCGCTCCGGCGGGATCGCGTCGGGCACGACGACCGCCTGCGCGAGCCGGCAGTTGACGGTGTGCTGGACGGTCGCCCACTCGTAGTCGAACGTCGTCGAGCAGGGGATCCGCAGCAGCGCGGCGGCGACGGTGACGTCGTTGGAGCCGTGGCCGAGCGCGAGGTCGAAGCGCCGGCGCCGCGCCCAGCGCACGAGCGCGCCGGAGCGCTGCGCGAGTCCGAGCGCCTTCGCGGCGAGCTTCCCGCCGCGGTGGTGGCCGATCGCGGTGCAGTCGATCCCGAAGCGGTCGCACAGCGCGAGCGTCTGCGCGAAGTCGCGCGCGGTCACCTCGACCTCGTGCCCGTCGGCGCGCAGCACGTCGATGACGGGCCGCATGACGAGCACGTGCGGGCTGTTGGTGAGGTCGATCCAGACGCGCATGAGGGATTCAGTGTCGGGCGGGACGCGGACGGCGGGAGGCGTGCACGCGAGCCGGTCTCAACCGCCGAGCGTCGCGCGCACGGCGGCGACGACCTCGTCGGCGGCGGCGCGGTCGAGCAGCGGGCTGATCGGGATCGCGAGGTGCGTGCGGGCCAGCTCGTCGGTGACGGGCAGCGTCGACGCCGGCCGCCCAGGGCGCGAGCGCCTGCTGGCGGTGCAGCGGCGTGCGGTAGTAGCCGCGCGCGCCGATCCCGGCTGCGTTCAGCGCCGCCTGCAGCTCGGACGCGCGCGCGTGGCGGACGACGTGCAGGTGCCAGGCGGGCTCGCGCGCCGTCGGTCGCGACCGGCAGCGCGACCAGCTCGCCGAGCCCCGCCTCGGCGTAGTGCCGCCCGGCCGCGCGGCGGCCCTCGGCCCAGCCGTCGAGCTGCGGCAGCAGCACGCGCAGGATCGCCGCCTGCAGCTCGTCGAGCCGCGAGTTCCAGCCGATCCGCTCGAACGTGACCTTGTCGCGCGAGCCGTGGAAGCGCAGCGTCGCGGACCGCGTCGGCGAGCGCAGTCGTCGTCGGTTGCGATCGCGCCGCCGTCGCCGAAGCAGCCGAGGTTCTTCGACGGGTAGAAGGAGAACGTGGCGATCGTCCCGAGCGTGCCGGCAGCGCGCCCGTGCAGCCGCGCCCCCGCCGCCTGCGCCGCGTCCTCGACGACCGGCAGGCCGAGCGCGGCGATCTCGGGGATCGGCGCCGGGTTGCCGAACAGGTCGACGGCGATCACCGCCTTCGTGCGCGGCGTCAGCGCCGCACGCACCGTCTCGGCCGTGACGTTGCACGGTGACGGGGTCGACGTCGCAGAAGACGGGCGTCGGCGCCGGTCGGCGGGATCGCCTCCGCACTCGCGTAGAAGGTGAAGGACGGCACGACGACCTCGTCGCCGGGACCGACGCCGAGCGCCTGCAGCGCGAGCGTGAGCGCGTCGGTGCCGTTCGCGACCCGACGACATGGCGCACGCCGAGGTAGGCGGCGCAGCTCCTGCTCGAACGCCTCGACCTCCGGGCCGAGGATGTAGACGCCGCGGTCGAGCACCGCGGCGATGCGCGCGTCGATCGCCGCGCGCAGCGGCACGATCGGCGAGGCGGTGTCGAACAGCGGGACGGCCACAGCGGCGCCGAACCATATAGCTGACCGGCCACGCCATCCGATCAGCCGGCGTTGAGCAGTCGCTAACGTTCACGTTCAGTTTCCATTGAGCGACAAGGACCGTCACGACATGACCACACCGCCCACATCCGCTCCCGGCATGCCTGACTGGAGCGTCGGCCGCTACGAGGACACCGCCGCGTCGTTGCTCCCGGCCGCGGAGATCGTCGTCGAGCGTGCGGCGATCGCGCCGGGCGAGCATGTGGTCGACGTCGGCTGCGGCACCGGCAACGGGGCGCTGCTCGCAGCAGCCGAGGGCGCGCGCGTGACGGGCGTCGACCCGGCCGTGCGCCTTTTGGAGGTCGCGCGCGCCGAAGCATCGGCCCGCGGGCTCGACGCGACGTTCGTCGCCGGCACGGCAGCCGGGATCCCGCTGCCCGACGGCGACGCGGACGTCGTGATGTCCGTCTTCGGGGCGATCTTCGCGCCCGATCCCGCGGCAGCGATCGCCGAGATGGTGCGCGTCACCGCTCCGAGTGGGCGGATCGTGCTGAGTGCGTGGATCCCCGAGGGAGCGATCGCGGAGGTCGGGCGGATGTTCGGGATGGCCGTCGCCAAGGCGGTCGGCGCACCGCCGCCGGCGGGACCGCCATTCGCCTGGCACGACCGCGACGCGCTCGCCGGCCTGTTCGGCGCACATGGCTTCGCCGTCGAGCTTTCGGAGCACCCGTTCGCGTTCAGCGCCCCCTCGCTCGACGCCTACGTCGACGGCGAGTTCTCGACCCATCCGCTCGGCGTCGCCGGACGTGCGGTGCTCGAGGCGCGCGGCGAGGCGCAGCCGGCGTTCGAGCGTGCGGTGGCGATGTTGGCTGCGGCAAACGAGGACCCGGACGGCTTCCGGCTCACGAGCCGCTTCGTCGTTGCGACGGCGCGTCACAGCACCTGAAGATCGCGCGGGAAAAAATTTCCTGCGCGGTACCGCATCCTTCCCCAGAAACGCGTGTTCGTGCGGTCAACATGACCCCGCTGAGCACTTCACAGACAGCACAGCTCGATTCGAGCATCGGCGAGCTGGTGCACGCGGCTGCGACGCAGCTGCCGATCGCGCGTCAGGTCGTCGAGCAGGCGCGCATCGCGGCCGGCGAGCAGATCCTCGACCTCGGCTGCGCCACCGGCAACGCGACGCTGCTCGCGAGCACCGCCGGAGCATGCGTGACCGGCGTCGACGCGACGCTCCGTCTGCTCGACATCGCGCGCGCCCGCGCCGCGGAGCAGATGCTCGACGCACGCTTCCTGCTCGGCGAGCCGGAAGCGCTCCCGATCTCCCACGGCCGCATCGACGTGCTCGTGTCGGTCTTCGGCGTCTCCGCCGCGATGCATCCCACCGCCGCGGCCGACGAGATCGCGCGCGTGCTCAGCGACCGCGGACGGCTCGTGCTGAGTGCATGGATCCCCGACGGTGCAACGCACGGCTGCGCCTGGCACGACCGCGACGCGCTCGCGGTCCTGCTCGGACCCCACGGGTTCGAGGTCGCGACGGAGCGGCACAGCCATGCCGGGCGCGGCTACGTCGTCGCGACGGCCTACCGCGGCTAGCTAGGCGACATAACTTCCGTTTAGCAGGACAAAACGACAGCACTTCCCTGAGTGGTGAGGCCATCTGGATGGCCTGTCGGCGTGCCGTTCGCTGGCCGCTGCGTCACATCGGGAGCGCGCTAGTCTGGCGGCCCCTCACGGAAGGAATTCGCCAATGACCGTGGTCGCCCCACCTGCAGGGATGCTCGATTGGAGCGTCGGCAGCTACGAGCACGCTTCCGAGCTCGCGCTGCCGTTCGCGCGTGAAATCGTCGCTCACGCCGGCATCGCGCCGGGCGAACGTGTAGTCGACCTCGGCTGCGGCACCGGCAACGGCGCCCTCGTGGCGGCGGAGCTCGGCGCGCACACGACTGGCGTCGACCCAGCACCACGACTGCTGGAGATCGCCCGCGCAGACGCCGCCGAGCGGGGGCTCGACGCGACGTTCCTCGCGGGCCACGCAGCCGAGATGCCCGTCGACGATGGCGCCGCGGACGTGCTGCTGTCGATCTCCGGCGTGACGTTCGCGCCCGATCCCGTGGCCGCCGCCGCGGAGATGGCGCGCGTGACCGCACCCGGCGGCCGGATCGTCCTGAGCACGTGGACGACCGACGGCGTGATCGCCGGTACGCGCTGCATGCTCGGCGGCGCGGTCCGGCGGGCACTCGGCGGTGTCAGCCGTCCGGGCTTCCCGTGGTACGACGAGAACGCGCTCAGCGGCCTGCTCGAGCCGCACGGCTTCAGCGTGACGGTCGAGCACCGTACGCACCAGGTCTCGGCACCGTCGCTCGACGAGTACTTCGAAGCGGAGTTTCTCCAGCACCCGCTCGGCGTTCGTGGCCGCGCCGTGCTCGAGCAGTCCGGCGACGCGACGCACATGCTCGAGCGCGCGAAGGCGGCGCTCTTCTACGCCAACGAGGACCCGCGGCGCTTCCGCATCACGAGCCCGTACGCGCTCGTGACCGCGCAGCGCACAGCGGCCCTGTAACCGCCCGAGCACGGCGCCGGTATCCTCGGCTCGTGCTCGTGCTCGCCTCAGTCACCGGAGCGCTCGCCGACTTCGCCACGCGCGTCGTCGGCGACCTCGGCCTCGCCGGCGTCTTCCTGCTCTCCGCGCTCGGCAGCGCCTGCATTCCGATCCCCTCGGAGGTCGTGATGCTGTTCGCCGGCTTCAACGTCGACCTCGGCAAGTACTCGCTGCTCGCGGCGACCGTCGCGGGCGTCGGCGGCAATGTCGTCGGTTCGTGGGCCGCCTACGCGCTCGGCTACTTCGGGCGCCTGGAGCTGCTGGAGCGCCACGGCCGCAAGCTGCACATCTCGCCGAAGCAGCTCGCGCTGTCCGACCGCTGGTTCGAGCGCTACGGCGCGGCGATGGTGCTGGTCGGGCGCGTGATCCCGTTCGTGCGCGCGTTCATCTCGCTGCCGGCCGGTGCTGCGCGGATGCCCTTCTGGCGCTTCACGATCCTCACCGCGATCGGCTCGATCCCCTGGTGCTTCGGACTCGCGTTCGCCGGCAAGCAGGCGCGCTCGAGCTGGACGCAGTGGAAGGACGCGCTGCACTACTTCGACTACGTGATCGTCGTGCTGATCGTCGTCGGGATCGTCTATGCGATCGTGCGCTCGCGGCGTGGTGGCGACGAGCTGCAGGATGCTGGCGCGCCAGGCGCAAGCGGCGGCGAGCCCGAGCCGGCCGCTGACGTCTCCGCGTGAGCGCGGGCCCTGCGCGGCGTCGGGCTGCTGGACCGACGCTGCCGCTGCGCGAGGCGCTGGCGCTCGGCGTCCTGCACGGACCGGCCGAGCTGCTGCCGATCTCCTCCTCCGGCCACATCGCGCTCGTGCCGTGGCTCGCCGACTGGTCCTACTGCGAGCTGGACGCGGAACTGCGCAAGGCGTTCGAGGTCGCGCTCCACGCCGGCACGGCAGCGGCACTGCTGATCGGGCTGCGGGACGAGGTCACGGAAGCTGCGATCGGGCTCGACCAACGGCGGATCGAGCTGATCGTGCTGTCGTTCGCCCCCGCGGGCGTGCTCGCGTTCCTGCTCGAGCGGCCGATCGAGCGGCGACTCGGGACGCCCGCGAGCACCGCGATCGGGCTTGCGATCGGCGCGATCGGGATGGCGCTCGCCGACCGCCGGCCGCAAGCGCGCCGGCGGGACGATGCGGGTCCGTGGGACGCGCTCGCGCTCGGGCTCGCGCAGGCATGTGCGCTCGTGCCAGGCGTCTCGCGCAACGGAGCGACCCTCGCGGCGGCACGCCTGGGACGCTTCACGCGCGAGGACGCGAACGTGCTCTCACGCCACGCCGCCTTGCCACTGATCCTCGCCGCTACGGGATTGAAGGGCTGGCGGCTGCGCCGGCGCGGGCTGGAGCCGCAGCTGCGGGTTGCGTTCGCGCTCGGCACCGGCGCCTCGTTCGTCTCGACGCTCGCCTCGACGTGGCTGATCCGGCAGGTCGAGCGCGACCGCTCGCTCGCGCCCTATGCGGCCTACCGAATCGTGCTTGCCGCCTGCGTCGCGCGGCGGCTGCAGCGGCGTCCTCGCTGAGCCTGGGTCTCAAGCGTTGGCGCGAGGCGCCGATCATTGAAAGCAGTATGTCCCTCCCCGCCGACACGGACCGCACGAGCGCGCAGCCAAGCTGCGTGATTCGTGGCGAGCACGGCGGCATCCACTCGCTTGCGCACGTGAACGACGGGCTCGGCGCTGCGCTTGCGCAGCGGGGCCACGTCGTGATGCCGCGTGAGGCGCGCAGCGCGCGGCTCGACGTCGCCTGCCCGACGATCACGCACTGCTGGCCGCCGGACTTCTCCGCCGGCACCGACGGGCCAACGATCGCGATCCTTCCGTGGGAGTTCGGTGCCCCGCCGCTCGCGTGGGTGCGCGCAGCGCGCGAGCGCCTCGACCGCGTGTGGGTGCCGAGTGCGTTCGTGCGCGACGGCTATGTCGCCGGCGGGATGCCGCCGGGGATCGTCGACGTCGTGCCGAACGGCGTCTCGCTCGAGCGCTTCACGCCGGACGGCCCGGCACGGACGTTCGACGGACCGGACGCCGCTTGCACGTTCCTGTTCTGCGGCGGGACGATCTGGCGCAAGGGGATCGACATCCTGCTCGCCGCGTGGGCGCAGGCGTTCGGCCCGGGCGACGACGTCCGGCTCGTCGTGAAGGACGTCGGCGTCGAGACCTCGTACCGCGGCCAGACGGCCGGGGGCGCAGTGCGAGCGCTTGCCGCACGCTCCGACGTCGCGCCGGTGCTCTACGTGACGGACGACCTGGCGGCGCACGAGCTTCCCGCGCTGTACCGCGCCGCCGACGTCGTCGTGCTGCCCTACCGCGGTGAGGGCTTCTGCCTGCCGGCGCTGGAGGCGATGGCCTGCGGCGTGCCGGTGATCCACACGGCGGCCGGCCCGACGAGCGAGTTCTGCCCGCGCGACGCCGGCTGGGCGCTCCCGTCGCGGCAGGTCTCGTTCGAGGCGCGCACGCAGGTCGGGCCGACGGCCGGCAGTGCGTCGGTGCTCGAAGTCGATCCCGCCGAGTTGGCTGGCGCCCTGCGCGCCGCGGCGGCGGACGAGGCTGAGCGCGTAGGTCGCGGCTCCGCCGCGCGCCGCGCAGCGGAGCGGATGAGCTGGGACCACGCGGGCGAGATCGCGTCGGCGCGGCTGATGGAGCTGACCGAGATGCGCGCCGCCGCGTTGGGCCCGCGCCGTCGTCGCGCCGGAGGTCGAGACGCGCGGCACCGCCGTGCTCTACGCGCCCGACTGGGCGCATCCGGCGAGCTGGCAGCCTGTGCTGCATGCCTGGATCGCCGCCTTCGACGCAGCCGACGACGTGACGCTCGTGCTCGCGGCGCCGGACGACGGGCGCGACGCGCTCGCCCCGCACGTGCTCGCCTGCCTGGAGGGATCGGGCCGCCCAGCCGAGACGCTGCCCGACATCCTGCTCGGCGCCATCGCCCCGACCCGTCTCGACGGGCTCGTCGCACGCTGCGACACCGTGCTGCTCGACGACGCAGCCCACCATCCCGGCCTCACCCACGAACTCCTCACCCGCCGCGCCCTGCGAACGCTCGCCGCCACCCCCGCCGCCCTCGCGACCTTCGCCGCCCAGCTCCACACCGGTCGCCGCGCGACGACGTCGGCTGCCGCCTGAGCGTCAGGAAAGACTCGCCGGGAGCACACGCAGGCCGTTCGCACGTGCAGCTCGGTGAAGGCGATGGTCCCAGGTGGCGACCGTGAGATCGTCGGCCGGCAGCAGCAGCGCTGCTGCCAGATGCAGCGCATCGAGGCTCCGCAGCTCGTGCGCCAGCGCCAGCGTGGCGGCGTGCTCCGCGAGCGCCGCTGTCACCTCGACCACGTTGACGGCTGGCCATTCGCGCCGAAACGCCGCCGAGCTGCTGCGCCCGCCGCCAAGCCCGACCGCGCGGGCGGTCTCGACAAACCCGATCCGGCACATGAACCACGCACCTTCGTCGCCCATCGCCGCTCGCACGAGGTCGCTGCCCTCCTCTTCGACGTAGCGCTTGACGAACGCGCTCGCATCGAGGTAGAGCACGAACTAGCGCTCTTCGTCGCGCTCGGCGAGCACGATGGCGGTCGCCGAGCGACCGCTGCTCACCATGCGTGGTGCGCGACGTGGAGTCGAGCGCGACGCAGGCGTGATCCTGCCGTCGGCGACGAGTTCGCGCACTTGGGCCGTCTCGCTGCGCTCGCCCGCGGGGACGAGATCGGCGACGGCCCGCCCTCGCACGGTGACGCGCACCTGCTGGCCGCGCTCGACCCCCCGCAGAACCTCGCTGAGACTCGCCTTCAGCTCACGAACACCAATCTCTCTCATGTGGTCACCTTACCACTGCGATGACCACAACGGCGTAATTTGGATCGAGGGTCATGTGCGCCCAATCACCGAGGCAGCCGCGCGCGCTGGATCTTGCCGGTGGGGTTGCGGGGGATCTCGTCGAGGAAGACGATCTCGCGGGGGAGCTTGTAGCGGGCGAGCTGGGTGCGGAGGTGGGCGATGAGATCGTCGGCTGTGGGGTCGGTCCCCGGGGCGCGGACTACATAGGCGCGCAGGCGCTGGCCGAAATCGGGATCCTCGACGCCGAAGACCGCCACGTCGGCGACGTGTGGGTGGACGGCGAGCGCGTCGGCCACCTCCTGGGGGAAGACGTTCTCGCCGCCGGAGACGATCATGTCGTCCTCGCGGCCGTCGATGAAGAGGCGCCCGTCGCTGTCGAGATGGCCGAGGTCGCCGGTGTTCATCAACCCGTCGACTACCTCGCGCGAGCCGCCGCCGGTGTAGCCGTCGAACACGAGCCCGCTGCCGACGAAGACGTGGCCGACGGTGCCGGCCGGCGCCTCGCGCCGCTGCGCGTCGAGCACCTTCAGCGTGATCCCGCGCGGTGCGCGGCCGACGGTGCCGGGCGCGGCGCGCAGGTCGGCAGGGTTCGCGAGCGAGGCGAAGCCGGTCTCGGTCGAGCCGTAGAGGTCGAACAGCAGCTCGCCGAAGGCGTCCATGAACTCGCCTGCGAGCTGCGCCGAGAGCGGCGCGGCCGCGGAGCCGACCGCGCACAGCGAGCTGGTGTCGCGACGCGCGCGCTCGTCGGCCGGCAGGTCGAGGATCCGCTGCAGCATCACCGGCACGCCGACCATGTGCGTGACGCGATGCGCCTCGACATCGGCGAGCGTGGTCGCCGCGTCGAAGCGGCGGCGCAGCACGACCGGCGCGCCGATGAACAGCGCAAGCCCGAGGAAGGCGAGGCCGAAGCCGTGAAAGATAGGTGGGCCGATCAGGATCGGCCCGCGCGCACGTGGGCGCAGCTCCTCCAACAATGTGGTCAGCGGGCCGAGCGCCGCGGACGCCGACGGGGCACGCGCTGCACCCTTCGGCGCACCGGTCGTGCCGGAGCTGAGGATCACGAGGCGGCCGGGGGTGGGCAGCGGTGGGAGAGGGACGGGGTGGTGCCGGGCGAGTGCGTCGAGCGTGGTGGCGTCGCGAGCTTCGCCGTCGTGCCACGCCACCACGCGCGGGCCGGCGTACCCGGCGGTGTCGAGCACGGCAGCGAACTCCTCGTCGTGGACGAGCGCGCCGACGTCGTGCGGGCCAAGCGCCTGGGCGAGCTGCGGGCCGGGGAAGTCGGTGTTGAGCAGCAGCAGGTCGGCGCCGAGCCGCGAGGCGGTCAGCATCGCCTCGACGAAGCCGCGGTGGTTGCGGCACATGACGGCGAGCCCGCGCTGCGGCCCTACGCCGAACTGCGCGCGCAGACCAGCGGCGATCCGCTGCGCACGGCGATCGAGCTCGGCGAAGCCGATCGCGCCACGCTCGTCGATCACCGCGATGCCGTTCGGGTCGCGCGCGGCGCTGACGGCGCAGCCACCGGCAGCGCCCATCCCGAGCGTGCGCGCCGCGTGGGCTGCCTGCAGGAAGCGCGCGGGCGGGAGCGCCTTCAGCGCACCCGCGCCGGCAAGCGCACGCAGTGCCGGCGCGGCGAGCCGCACGGTGGCAAGCAGCTCGGAGCCACGCGAGGGCGTCATGGAGCACTCGCTCCGTTGCGCTCGCGGGCGGCAGGCGCCGCGGCGGCCGTGCGCTTCGCGGCACCGCGCGCGCCCGGCAAGATCTGGTCGTAGCGGCGCACGAGCGCCTCGCTCGGACCGCGGGCGAGCAACCCGAGCAGCGCGGAGGCAGTCGCCCACCAGGGCGTGATCGCGGACGGGCGCTCGACGATCGCGCGGCAGACGATCCCGGCCGCCTGCTCGGGCGTGAGGCCCGGCACGAAACGGAAGTCGTCGGTCGGCGCGCTCATGCGCGTGTGCACGAGCGCCATGTAGAGCGAGGTGGCGGTGACGCCGTCGGCGTGCGTCTCGGCGGCCATGCTGCGCAGCCACACGTCGAAGGCCGACTTCGACGCCGTGTAGGCCGACCAGCGCGGCGCCGGCGGCACGAGCACGCCGATCGTCGAGACGTTGACGACATGGCCGGAGCCGCGCTCGCGCATCGCCGGCAGCAGCGCGAGCAGCAGCCGCACCGGGCCGAGGTAGTTGATGTCGAGCGTGCGCGTGAAGTCGTGGAAGCGCTCGTAGGAATCGTCGAGCGAGCGGCGGATCGACTTGCCGGCGTTCGAGACGACGACGTCTGGCGCGCCGTGCGCCGCGAGCAGACGCTGCGCCAAGGCATCGACCGCGTCGAGGTCGGTGAGATCGGCCGGGTAGGCGTGCGCGTCACCGCCCGCGGCGCACAGCTCGGCTGCCAGCTGCTCCAGCAGCTCCGCCGTGCGCGCGACGAGCAGGACCGTCGCGCCGGCACGCGCGAGCTGACCAGCGGTTGCGCGCCCGATCCCGTGGGAAGCGCCGGTGACGAGCACGACCTTGCCGGCCACGACGGCACGCAGCGCGTCACCGGACTTCAGCCCGGCGGGATTGACGATGCGCGAAGCCAGGCCCGCGGCAAGCCGGCGCGAGCGAGCGCTCAGCTCATGCATCGCGACGCGCCCGCTGGCGGAAGCTGCGGCCCGGGCTGGCGACTGACGATACGATCTTGAACATCATTCAAACCGGCACGCGAGACTACACCGCAACCGAGGATCAAGCGACCGCACAGCCCTCGGGTGCAAACCGCGACGTCCGCGTCGCGATCATCGGCGGCGGGCTGGGCGGGATCGGCGCAGCGATCATGCTGCGCCGCGCTGGCATCGGCGACACGGTCGTGCTCGAGCGCGCGAGCGAGCCGGGCGGCACCTGGCGCGACAACACGTACCCCGGCTGCGCGTGCGACGTGCCAACCGCGCTCTACTCCTTCTCGTTCGCGCCGAAGCCGGACTGGAGCCGCACGTACGCGACACAGCCGGAGATCCGCGCGTATGTGCACGACGTCCTGCGCACGCACGGCGACGGGATCCGCATCGACACGAACACGGCGGTGCTCGGGGCGCAGTGGGACGAGCCGACGCAGCGCTGGCTGATCGAGACGAACCACGGCGCCTACACCGCGCAGGCGATCGTCTCCGCCACCGGCCCCTGGAGCGAGCCGATCATCCCCGAGCTGCCGGGGCTGGAGACGTTCGAGGGCGAGGTCTTCCACTCCTCGCGCTGGAATCACGACCACTCGCTCGACGGCGCGCGCGTCGCGGTGCTCGGCACGGGCGCCTCGGCCGTGCAGTTCGTGCCGCAGATCCAACCGCGGGCGAAAAGCGTGACGCTCTTCCAGCGCACGCCACACTGGGTCCTGCCGAAGCCCGACCGGCGGCTCAGCGCCGCGGAGATCGCGCTCTTCCGCCGCTTCCCGCTCGCGCAACGCGCGCTGCGCGAGGGGATCTACCTCAGCTCCGAGCTGGTCGGCTTCGCGCAACGCCACCCACGCGCGATGAAGATCCTCCAGCGGCTCGGCGAGCGCAACCTCAACCGCGCGGTGCAGGACCCGCGGCTGCGCGAGATCCTGACGCCGCGCTACACGCTCGGCTGCAAGCGGATCCTGCTGAGCAACGAGTGGTATCCGACGCTGACGCGACCGAACGTCGAGGTCGTCCCGCACGCGGTCACGCGGGTGACGCCGACCGGCGTCGTCGGGGGCGACGGGATCGAGCGTCCGGCCGACACGCTCGTGCTCGGCACCGGCTTCACGATCCTCGACCTGCCGATCGCGAAGCTCGTGCGGGGCCGCGACGGGCGCACGCTGGAGGAGACCTGGGAGGGCAGCCCGACGAGCTACCTCGGCACTACGTTCTCCGGCTTCCCGAACCTCTTCATGCTGCTCGGCCCGAACGTCGGCAACGGTCACTCGTCCGCGATCTGGCTGCACGAGGTGCAGACCCGCTACGCGATCAGCGCCCTCCACGCAATGGCACGCGAGCGCGCGACCAGCGTCGACGTGCGGCCCGAGGTGCAGGCAGCGTTCAACGCCGAGGTCGACCGCCGCCTCAAGGGCACCGTCTGGAACGCCGGCGGCTGCGCGAGCTACTACATGGACTCCAACGGCCGCAACGGAGCGATCTTTCCGGGCAGCACGATCGAGCTGCGCCGCCGCATCAAGCGCTTCAACACAGCCGACTACACGCTCACGCGAGCAGCCTGACCGCGCCTCTGCCGCTGCTTCGGCGAGAATGCCGAGCGTGAGCGAGCACTACGCGCAAGCGGGCGTCGACATCGCCGAGGCGGACGCCGGCGTGAAGGCGCTCGTGGACGTCCTGCGGACGATCGATCCGGGCCGCCCGTCGGCTTCCGTGCTCGGCTCCGGCCACTACGCGAACGTGCTGCGCGTCGCGCCGAACCTCGGCATCGCCGTCTGCGCCGATGGTGTCGGCTCGAAGGTGATCGTCGCCGAGCAGACCGGTCGCTACGACACGGTCGGGATCGACTGCATCGCGATGAACGTCAACGACGTGATCTGCGTCGGCGCCGAGCCGCTCGCGGTGCTCGACTACCTCGCCGTCGAGCAGGCCGACCCGGCGGTGCTGCGCGACATCGCGCTCGGGTTGAAGGCGGGCGCGGAGGAGGCGGGCGTCGAGATCCCCGGCGGCGAGCTGGCGCAGCTGCCGGAGCTGATCAAGGGTCATCCCTCGCCGAACGGCTTCGACCTCACGGGCGCGTGCTTCGGCACCGTCGCGCTCGACGCGATCGTCACCGGCGAGGACTGCGCGGCCGGCGACGCGATCATCGGACTGCCGTCCTCGGGCGTCCACTCGAACGGGCTGACGCTCGCGCGCCACGCGCTGCTCGACCGCGGCGGCCTCGGCTACGACGCGCGCCCCGACGAGCTGGCCGGCGATTCTGTCGCCGACGTGCTGCTGGAGCCGACGGTGCTGTACGTGCGCGCGGTGCTCGAGCTGCTGCGCAGCGAGATCCCCGTGCACGGCCTCGCGCACATCACCGGCGGCGGCGTGCTGAACCTGCTGCGCCTTGGCGCGAACAACGGAGTCGGCTTCACGCTCGACGCGCCGCTGCCCGTCCCACCCGTCTTTCAGCTGATCGCGGCGCTCGGCGAGGTTGCCGCAGCGGAGATGCAGAAGGTCTTCAACATGGGCTGCGGCTTCGTCGCGATCGTGCCGGAGGCGTCTGCCGAGCGCGGCGATCGAGCTGCTGTCCGTGCGCCATCCCGGCACCGCGCGGATCGGCCGCGTGAGCACCGAGGCAGGCCGCGTCGCGCTTCCGGCGCTCGGCCTCGCGGGCGACGCGCACGGCCTCGCAGTGGCGTAGCAGCCCGTTAGCAGCGCCACCCACCCGGGCAAGATCACGCAGGAAAGTGGTGCCCGGCGTCGTACCCGAACCCGGGCGGGAAGCCCACCGTCAGTCGAGACTGCTCCTGAGGAGGAAGCCATGTCCGCCAGCACCGCGTCACCCCCAGTCGAGAAGCCGGAACCACGCGGACCGGCCGCTTACGTAGCCGAGATCATCGGCACGTTCCTGCTCGTCTTCTTCATCTGCGGGGTCATCACCGTCGGCTCCTCGCCGAAGGGCCCGGGCCTCGATCTTGCCGGCCTCGGCCTGCTGCACGCGCTGATCCTGATGGTGCTCGTCTACGCGCTCGGCGCGACCTCGGGCGCACACTTCAACCCTGCGGTGACGGTTGCGCTGTGGTCGATCAAGAAGATCTCGAGCGCGAATGCGGCCGTCTACATCGTCTGCCAGGCGATCGGCGCGATCCTCGGAGCACTCGTCGTCTCGCTGCTGTTCCACGACCTCGGCAAGGGCGTGAACTATGGAGCGGCGACGATCCACGGCGACGTGATCCAGGGCGGCGCTGCGTGGCGCGGCCTGATCGCGGAGGCGATGGGCACGTTCATGCTGATGTGGGCGATCATGGCGCTGGCCGTCAACCCACGCGGCGAGGCTGCGTTCGCCGGCATCGGCATCGGCGGCGCGCTCGGCCTCGCCGTGATGATCTTCGGCCCGGCCACCGGCGCCGGCCTCAACCCGGCGCGCTGGCTCGGCCCGGCGATCGCCTCCGGCACGTACACCGATGGGTGGGTCTACATCGCCGGCCCGCTGCTCGGTGCGCTCGTGGCGGCGATCGGCTACCGCGCGCTGGTGCTCAGCACCCGCGGCCTCGTGCCGCAGCGCCCGAAGGACGAGCTGCCCGGCTGAGATCCAGCGGGGACCGGCGGCGCTCCGCTAGCGTCGCCGGGACCCGATGCGGGGACGCAACTCAATACGTAGCGGTGCCCGTAAGGTGAATGGTCGCCTTCGACCCGTCGAGCGCCGTCCTGCCGACGACCTTCAGTCCGTGACCACGTGCGTGTGCGAACGCGCCGGTGCCGCTGGTGATCGAGGCGGTTCCCCTCAGCGGGACCGTTGAGCCGCCACCTCCGAGCGAGATCGTCGCGAGCCCCTTGCCACTGACAGCACCATGCCCAGGGATCTTTGCCGTGAAGCTGACGACGAGACCCTGCGACTTGAGCTGCGCGTGGAGCGCCATCGTGCCGGTGAAGGTGCCGGTCATCGATCCGCTCTCGTAGTAGTTGCCGATCCCGGCGCTGTGGTCGAGCGTCAGCTGGCCGCTCTCGTCGATCGTGTGGACAGTCGGACCCGATGGCTTCGGCGTCGTCGTCGTCGGAGAGGCGTCGGTGGTGGTCGCAGCGGGCGCGCCCGCCTGCGTCTTGCCGCTGTCACCTCCGCCGCAGGCGCCAAGCGCGAGCCCGCTCGCGAGCAGCAATGACAACAGCGCTGTGCGCGGATCACGCGAGCGGCGCTGTCTCGGCGCACGCCGCAGGTCGAGAGACGAAATCGTCTGCAACCGCATGCCGCAAGCCTATAGACCATTCTCACGAGCGTCGAGCGGACGGACCGTCGCGCCCGCCGGGCCGATCTCAGAGCTCGATCGCCGCTTCGCGGATCGCGATCGCGACTGCGTGCGCGCGGCTCGACGCTTCGAGCTTGCGCATCAGGTTCCGCAGGTGGGTCCGGATCGTGTGCGGGCTGAGCGACAGCGCCAGCGCTACCTCCTCCGTCGAGCTGCCGTCGGCGACGAGCGCCAGCACGCGCAGCTCCGCGTCCGAGAGCGCTGCGGTGCGGCGCGCGCGGGCGTTGGAGACGACGAGCGCGGGGCTGAGCGACAGCTCGGGCGCTTCGTTGAACCACAGGCCGCCGGCCGCGACCACGCGCAGTGCGGTGACGAGCTCGGCGATCGTGCGGCGCTTTGCGATCACGCCGGCAGCTCCCGCGTGGACGGCGACGGCTGCCTGGTCGCCGGTCTCGTCCTCGGCGTAGAGCACGACGGCGCTGCGCGTGCCGCGCTGCAGCAGCCGGCGCAGCAGCACGACTCCGTCGACGTCGGCGAGGTCGAGCGCGACCAGCGCGACGTCGGGGTCGTACTGCTCGATCAGCGCCGCACCGCTCTCGCCGGTGCCGGCCGCGGCGATCACCTCGATGTTCTCGGTCCGCAGCAGCAGCGGCAAGCCTTCGCGCACCGCTGCCTGTGGATCGACCACCACGAGGCTCAGCGCGGGCGGCGCGTCGAGGCGCGCGACGGCCGGCGGCTCGCTGCGCGAGACGACGATCGGCTCGCCAGCGTGCTCGAGGATGCTCACGTGGTGCTCATTCGACACGCATCAGCTAAATCATTCGTACGTATTGCAGAGCGTCGCTTGGAGCATGCACGCGCCGGGAGACCTGATCCGACGAGTTGCCCTCGATCGTCTGGACCTGTCCGCCCGGCAGGACGGACTCGACGATGCCGACATGCTCGTGGAAGAGGATCAGATCGCCCGGCTGAGGCGTGACCCCGGGGCCGTTGGGGATCGCCCGTCCGGTCCGCTGCGCCCATGCCGACAGCGCGTCGACGGAGCCGAAGCCCTGGCCCTGGTCGCCGAGCGGCGTCCCGGCCTGGCGCGCAGCCCACGACGCGAAGTACGCGCACCAGGGGCCGACGCCGCTGCCGGCGGTCGCCTGGCGGTACATCGCGATCCGTGGCGAGTCGTTCGAGCCGGGCGGCTGCTCGGCCTGACCGACCTCACCCTCGGCGGCAGCGACGATCGCGGGAGCACCGCCGGAGCCGTACGACGACACGACGTTCGTGGGCGCCATCGCACCCTGGAGGACGTTCGAGAAGGAGCTTGTCGCCGCGCTTGCGAGGGCGACCGGCGAGGCGGTCGTCGCCGGTGCGGACGAGGCGACCTGCGGCGGGTCGAGCGACTGCTCGATCTGACCGATGCGCGCGAGGGCGAGGGCAAGCGACATCTGCCCCCCGTCATCGGCCCGAAAGTCGGCAACTTGATCGCTGAAGCCGCACGACCGACCAAACGCTGAGGCGGACGGCGTCTGCCGCCCGCCTCATGCGCGTGTCGGTTCCCTCGACTGGTGGGCTTGGGGTGCTGTTACTGCAGGAGCCGCAGAACGCCCTGGGGCGCCTGGTTGGCCTGCGCCAGCATCGACGTGCCGGCCTGCGAGAGGATCTGGTTCTTGGTGAAGTTCACCATCTCCGACGCCATGTCGACGTCGAGGATCCGGCTGTTGGAAGCCGACAGGTTCTCCTCGTAGGTCTGCAGGTTGTTGTAGGTGTGCTCGAGGCGGTTCTGCACCGCGCCGAACGTCGCGCGCTGTGCGGAGACCGCATCGATCGCCGCGTCGACGTCCGCGAGGACCGTCGAGGACGTCAGGTCGATCGTGCCGACCGCAGCACCGAGGCTGACGGTCGAGACGGAGATGACCTCGCCGTCGTTCGCGCCGACCTGGAAGGAGATCGTCTGCGCCGAGTTCAGCAGGCTCAGGTTGTTGAACTGTGCCGTCTGACCGGTGCGCTCGATCTCTGCGCTCAGCTGCGAGACCTCAGAGGTGATCGCGTTCTTGTCGGAGGTCGACAGCGTGCCGTTCGAGTACTGCACGGCCAGCTCACGGATGCGCTGAAGCATCGAGTGGACCTCGTTGAGCGAACCCTCAGCCGTCTGGACGAGCGAGATGCCGTCCTGGACGTTGCGGCCCGCCTGATCGACGCCGTTGATCTGCGCCGTCAGCTTCTGGCTGATCGCCAGACCGGCTGCATCGTCTGCAGCGCTGTTGATGCGGAGGCCAGACGACAGCCGCTGCATCGACTTGGCCATCGCGTTGCTGGTGGCCTGGAGGTTGCGGTGAGCGTCGAAAGCCTCGACGTTCGTGTTGATGCGAAGGGACATGCGTGTATCTCCTTGATGACGTCCCGGGGCGACTCCATGTCACCCCTTTGCCTCCCGGTATATCGGCACACCGGAGAAGAGCTTGAGCAGGCGTCCAGGCGCGCTGGCCGTCTACCGCTAGGCGCCCGGTGCGCGCGCGCTGGCCGGCTCGGCAGCCTGCGACGTGGCGATCGCGCGCTGTGCGGCGAGCGCCGCGCGGTGGACGCGCACCGCACGCAGCTCGGCGATCACGAGATGGCGCCAAACGGCGACCGCGCAGGCCCATGTGGCGACATAGCCGGCGATGCCCGCGACGATCGCGCGCAGCAGCAGGTCGGCCATCGGCACGCCCGCTCGCCACGACAGCAGCGCGGTGAGCGAGAAGCCCGCGAGCCCGCCCCACGACTTCGCACGCGCGACCTGGGCGCCGGCGCGCGGATGGGCCGCGACGCTCGGCAGCGACTCGCCTCCCTTGGCGGCCTTTTTTGCGCCCTTGGCGGCCTTCGTGGAGCCCTTCTGCTGCTTCGCCTTCGCGGGCTTCGCCTTGTCGGGCTTCGCCTTCTCGACTTTCGCCGGTTTCGCCTCGACGGTCTCCGGCTGCTCGTCCTCGGCCATCCCAGACTCCTTCCTACAGCTCGCCGTCGCGCGTGCGCTGGCGTGCCAGGCGCTCGCATTCGAAGATGAAGCGCACGAGCCGCCGCCGTGCCTCGGCGTCGAGCTCCTCGATCGCGATCCCGCGCTGGCCCGCGTCGGTGACGCGTGCGACGCGCCCGCGACCCTCGACCGGCGGCTCGCCGCTGGTCGTGGAGACGCGGAAGCAGACGGGGTCGCCGATCTCGAGCGTCTCGGGGCCGGCGGCGAGCAGGCCGTTGCCGCTGAGGTTGGCGGTCAGCGTGTCGACCCACTCGCCGAGCGAGTCGTCGGGCTGGACGGGCGCGAGCGCGAGTGGGCGCACGACGCGCACGCGCACGAAGTCGCGGCGCTGGAGCACGTCACCGTCGCCGTCGAGGCGGAAGCGCACGAGGTCGCGCGTGGCGACCGCTCCATGGCCTTCGAGCCGCACGAGCCCGCGCGAGCCGGGGTACTCGAGCACCATCGGAACGAAGTCGCCGGGGGTCAGCGGGCCACGCGCGTCGAGCATCAGCACGAGCACGACCTCGTCGTCGCTGACGCGCGTGACGCGCGCCCCGTAGGTCTCGCGGCCGGGCAACGTCAGCAGCACGTCCTGACGCAGCTCGGGCCGTGGGGCCGCCTCGGGTGCGAAGGCGGGCGGACGGGATGAGGGGCTCCGGCGAGAGCTCATCGCAACAGTCGCTCCGCGAGCTGCAGCGGGTCGGCCGGCACCAGCGCGCCGCGGTCGAGCGCGCGACCGGCGCCGACGTAGGCGAGCGGCAGCTCCGTCGTGCAGGCGAGCTCGACGACGGCGCCGATGTGGTCGGTCGCGTCGGCGTGCGTCATCGCGATGCCGCACGGCGCGAGCGGTGCGAGTCGCTCGTACAGCTCCCCGGTGGCACCGGCGCTGAGCGTCGCTGGCACGACGAGCTGGGTCTCGTCGAGGGTGATCGACGCGAGCCGCGAGGCGAGCGCACGCACGCCCGAGGCATCCGTAGGCGAGACGGCGGGCGTGTCGAGCACGACGAGCGCGCCGGCGGGGGCGCGGCGCATCCGCGTGCGTGCTGCGTTCGGCGACTCGACGACATGGACCTCGACACCGTGCGGCTCCAGCAGCCGCGTCAGCTCGGCTCCGCCGTCCTCGGGCGCGAGCGTGAGGCAAAGCACCGACAGGGTACCGGCGCGTGCGTAGGCGGCAGCAAGTGCCGCGACACAGCGGGTCTTGCCTGCCCCGCCGGCACCGGCGAACGCGATCGAAAGGCCGTCGCCGTGGCGCGGCGACGCGACGTGGATCCGGCGCGCGAGCGCCGTCTGTACGGCAACCCGGAGGTCGCCGGCTGGCGCAAACGGCAGCTCATGCGCGACGGCGTCGGCCACGAGCGCCGTCGCGAAGTCGTCGCTCAGGCCGCGCGCGACCAGCGCTGCGGCCAGCTCGCGCGCGTGAGGCGCGAGCGGGCGCGCCGCGTGCGACTCGGGCGCACGCGTCGTGCGGCGCGCGGCAACGCGTCGTGCGGCCGGCTTCTGCTTCGGCACCGGCGGCTTCGCGGGCGCGACAACGACGGGAGCAGACGATGCTGCGCGCTCCGGGGCGGGCACGACGACGCGCTCGGGCGCGTTGGTCACCGGCAGGGCCGCGGCGAATGCCGGAGCGGGAATCGCGCGCGCGGCTGGGGAAATTGGAGCAGGCAGCGCGGTTGGCACAGTCGGCTCGGTTGGCACAGTCGGCTCGGTTGGCGCAGTCGGCTCGGTTGGCGCAGTCGGCTCGCATGGCGCGGACAGTGCGCTCGGAAGCGCTCCAGCGAATCGTGGCGTAGCCGTGACGACAGGCTCGGCCTGCTCCTCGGCTTCGGCGAGCTGGCGGGCGAAGTCGTCGTGGCTGGGCGGCTCGTCGTAGAGATCGATGCGGGGGTGGCCGGCGCGTGCCTCGACCTCGACGAAGCGCTGCTGGAAGAAGCCGCCGATGCCGCCCATCAGGCCGTCGCGCTGACGCACGACGATCGCGTCGGGGCCGAGCTCGTCGCGGATCTTCGGCAGCAGCTCCTCGAGCGTCCGCCCGCGGTAGGTGCGCAGCGCGGGATCATCAGCGGCGAAGCCGGCCGGGACGGCAGGAGCGGTCGCCGGGGCGTCCACGACGGGCGGGTCAAGCGCGGCCTGGACGGCCGGGTCGGCGAGATTCGTGCTCATGCCTCGATCACTCCAATCGTCTCCACACTGATGCCGGGTGCGATCTCGTTGTACGAGCAGACCGCGAGCTGCGGGATCGCCTGCTCGACGAGCCGCCGCAGGTGGCGGCGCACGCGCGCCGAGCACAGCAGCACCGGACGGCTGCCCACGCGCGACGGCATGCTCCACTTGAGTTCGGAGTGCAGCGACCAAAGCCTGCGCGCGCGACGGTTCCATCGCGAGGTACTCGCCGTCGCTACGTCTGCGAGATCGCGCCCGCGACCTCCTGCTCGACGGCCGGATCGAGCGCGATCGCGCGCAGCCGCTGGTCGGCGTCGAGGTGCGGTGCGGTGATCGTGCGGCCGAGCGCCTGGCGCGCGTATTCGGCCAGCAGCGCCGGGTCGCGCGTGAGCCGCGCCTTGTCGCCGACCGCCTCGACGATCGAGCCGAGGTCGCGGATCGAGACGCCCTCCGACAGCAGCGCCTGCAGCACGCGCTGGATCTCGCCGAGCGTCAGCATCGTCGGGCACGACCTCCTCGACGACCGCCGCGTTCGTCTCCTTCAGCTGGTCGAGCAGTTGCTTGACGTCCTGGCGCGACAGCAGCTCGGCCGCGTGCGCGCGGATCGTCTCGGTCAGGTGCGTGACGATCACCGACTCGCCGTCGACGACCGTGTAGCCGAGCGCCTCGGCCTCGGCGCGCTGGCCCTCGGCGACCCACGTCGCCGGCAGGCCGAAGGCCGGCTCGGTCGTCGGCACGCCGCCGGGCAGCTGGCCGACCGCGTCGCCGGGTCCATCGCGAGCTGGTGGCCGGCCATCACGCGGCCGCGCGCGACCTCGCTGCCGCGCACCTTCAAGACGTACTCGTGCGAGTCCGAGCCCAAGCTCGTCGTGGATCCGCACCGGCGGGATCACCATCCCCAGCTCGGTCGCGATCTGGCGGCGGATGACGCACACGCGCGAGAGCAGCGTGCCGCCCGCGCCGGCGTCGACGAGGCGCACGAGACCGAAGCCGATCGCCAGCTCGAGCGGGTCGAGCGGCAGCGCCTCGAGCGCCGCGTCGCGCGGCTGCAGCGACCGCGGTGCCCTCGGCGTCGGCGCGCGTCGCGAGCGCGAGCGCGTCCTCGGTTCCTCGGGCGTCGCCATCTGCGCAGCGACCAGCCGATCGCGAAGAAGATCCCGCCGATCACGATGAACGGCAGCTTCGGCAGGCCCGGCACGAGCGCGAACAGGCAGATCACGCCGCCGGCGACGAGCGGCGCCTTGCGCTGGCCGATGATCTGGTTCGCGATGTCGGAGCCGAGGTCCTTCTCGGAGGCGGCGCGGGTGACGATGATGCCGGTCGCGACCGAGATCAGCAGCGCTGGGATCTGCGCCGCGAGGCCGTCGCCGATCGTCAGCAGCGAGAAGTGCTGGATCGCGTCGCTGAACGGCATGCGCTGCTGCATCACGCCGATCGACGATCCCGCCGATCAGGTTGATCAGCGATGATCAGCACGGCCGCCATCGCGTCGCCCTTGACGAACTTCGAGGCACCGTCCATCGCTCCGTAGAAGTCCGCCTCCGGGCGATCTCGCTGCGCCGGTTGCGCGCCTCCTCGTCGCTGATGAGGCCCGCGTTGAGGTCGGCGTCGATCGCCATCTGCTTGCCGGGCATCGCGTCGAGCGTGAAGCGCGCACCGACCTCGGCGACGCGCCCGGCGCCGTTCGTGACGACGACGAACTGGATCACGATCGAGGATCAGGAAGATCACGAGCCCGACGACGACATTGCCGCCGACGACGAACTGGCCGAACGCCTTGACGACGTTGCCTGCGTCGCCGGTCGTGAGGATCAGGCGCGTGACGGAGACGTTGATCGCGAGCCGGAACATCGTCGTCAGCAGCAGCAGCGCACGGGAACGAGGCGAAGTCGAGCGCGCTTGTTGAGGTAGAGCGTCGCGACGACGATCGCGAGGCCGATCGAGATGTTCAGCGTGATGAAGAGATCCAGCAGCATCGACGGCAGCGGGATCACGAGCATCGTCACGATCATCACGACGCCGACTGCGGCGAACAGGTCCGAGTGACCTATCAGCTTGCGGGCGGTGGCGGAGTTCATCAGGCGACCCTCTGACTGCGCCGGCGAGCGACGCGATAGACGTAGGCGAGCACCTGTGCGACCGCCTGGTAGAGGTCCTCGGGCACGAGCTGACCGACCTCGACCGCCTTGTGCAGCGAGCGTGCGAGCGGCTTGTTCTCGACAAGTGGCACGTCGTGCTCCTCGGCGATCCGGCGGATCTGCAGCGCGACGAGATCCTGCCCCTTCGCGACGACCTCGGGCGCGGGGCGCTTGCCGTCGTACTTCAGCGCGACGGCGAAGTGGGTGGGGTTGACGACGACGACGTCGGCGGTCGGGATCGCGGCCATCATGCGCGCGCGAGCGGCTTGCAGCTGGCGGCGGCGCAGTGCGCTCTTGACCTCGGCGGGGAGGCCGTGCTGCTTCAACTCCTCCTTCACCTCTTGCTTCGACATCCGCAAGCCCTTCGCGTGACGCCAACGCTGGTAGCCGTAGTCGATCGCGGCGATCGCGAGGTACGCGAGCGCCGGCGCGCTGGGCGAGCGAGAAGACCAGGTCGGCGAGCATCGAGGCGACGCTCGCCGGGTCGCTGCCGACGGTCGCGGACAGCTGCGTCAGCTTCGGGATCAGCGTGGAGGCGACGATCACGCCGACGACGCCGACCTTCGCGACCGACTTGACCGCCTCGAAGATCGCGCGCGTGCCGAAGCAGGTTCTTCGCGCCGCTCATCGGGTCGAGCCGCTTCGGGTCGGGCGTCAGCGCCTTCGTGGCCGGCTTGATGCCGACCTGGCCGACGTTCGCGGCGATGCCGGCGGCCATGCAGACGCCGGCGATCGGGGCGACGCCGAACAGCGACGCTGCGCGCGGTCAGCGAGAAGAGATGGCCGAGGCCGGCGCCGCTCATCAGCTCCTGCGGGCGCGGCATGCTCGTGAGCCCGTCGCGCAGCGTCGACTCCATCACGCCGATCACGTGCGGCGCGAACAGGCTGATCCCGAGCAGGCCGGCGATCAGCACGACGGCGCCGTTGAGGTCCGCGCTCTTGGCGACCTGACCCTTCTGGTGCGCCTCGTTCTCGCGCTTCGCGGTTGCCTTCTCGCTCTTGTCGGCGCCGGAGCCGGCCATCTGCTGCTCACCCCGCCTTCACGGTCTGGAGCGCTTGCGCGACGCTCGTGCCGAGCTGGTCGGAGATCCAGCCGACGACGAACGGCAGCGAGGCGGCGACGACGAGCAGGCCGACGACGACCTTGACCGGGAAACCGACGCGCGAAGACGTTGAGCTGCGGGACGACGCGCGAGACGACGCCGAACGCCGACGTCGGTGATGACGACGGCGATCAGCACCGGCGCGCCGACTTCGAGTGCCGAGGCGAAGATCGTCGAGAAGACCGTCGTGACGCCGTGCGCGAGCGCGGAGATCTGCGGCGCGGCCGGTCAGCGGGACGAGGTCGAACGTGCGCGCGAGGCCGCGGATCAGCCAGGCGTCGCCGCCGATCACGAGGAAGACGGCGAGCGCGACGAGCCCGTAGAGGCTGCGTGAGCACGGCCGACTGGTTGCCGGTGAGCGGGTCGACGACTGCGCCGAAGGAGAAGCCGATCAGCAAGTCGAGGATCGCGCCGGCCGACTCGATCGCCGCGAACAGGAGCGCGATCGAGAGCGCGAAGGCGAGCCCGACGAGCAGCTCCTTGAGGATCAGCGCGGCGAGCGGCATCACGTCGTTCGGCAGGTGCTGACCGTGCATCGCGAGCGGCGTCAGGCCGATCGTGAACGCGACGGCGACGACCGTGCGCACGCGCGCCGGGCACCTGCTGCGAGGAGAACAACGGAGCGACCAGCGAACAGCGGCGCTGATGCGCGCGAGCACGAGGAAGAAGCCGGCGACGTCTGCACGCCGCCGAACTGTGACGCAGCAGCGTGCGTTCATCCGCCACCGACCAGCGTCGGGATGTGCGGTACAGCTTCTCGGTGTAGCTGAGCAGCTGGTTGAGCATCCACGGCCCGGCGACGACGATCACGACGCCGACGCCGACGATCTTCGGGATGAACGAGAGGCTCTGCTCCTGGATCTGCGTGACCGCCTGGAAGACCGAGACGATCAGGCCGATCGCGAGGCCGACGAGCAGCAGCGGGCCGCCGACCTTCATCGCCAGCGTCATCGCCTGCTGGGCGAGGTTGATGACGGTGTCCTGGTCCATCAGTGGAAGCTCCGCACGAGCGACTCGGTGACGAGGCTCCAGCCGTCGACCAGCACGAACAGCAGGATCTTGAACGGCAGCGAGATGAAGACGGGCGGCAGCATCACCATGCCCATGCTCATCAAGGTCGAGGCGACGATCAGGTCGATCACGAGGAACGGCAGGAAGATCAGGAAGCCGATCTGAAACGCCGTCTTCAGCTCGCTGATGACGAACGCCGGGATCAGCGACGTAGGTCGGGATGTCGGCGCGCGTCTTCGGCTGCCTTCTTCATGTCGGCGAGCTTCACGAACAGCGACAGGTCGCTCGTGCGCGTCTGCTTGAACATGAAGACGCGCAGCGGCTCCTCCGCGCGCTTGACCGCGACTGCCTGCGATGATCGTGTGCGCCTGGAGCGGGTCCCACGCGTCGTGCTTGATCGCGTTGAAGGTCGGCGCCATCACGAACAGCGTCAGGAACAGCGCGACGCCCGACGAGCACCTGGTTCGGCGGCGCGGTCGGCGTGCCGATCGCGGTGCGGATGAAGCCGAGGACGATCAGGATCCGCGTGAAGCCGGTGACGCAGAACAGCAGCGCCGGGATCAGCGTCAGCCCGCCGACGAGCAGCAGGATCTGGACGGCGCTCGAGCCGTCTGGACCTTCACGAGCGCACCGTCCAAGAGCGGAGCGTGTCGAGCGATGGTGCTGGTCGCGGCGGGGCGCGACACCGCGTGGGTCGCCGGCTTCGGTGCCGGCAGCGCGAACCGCGCAAGCGTGAAGCCGGCGGGCAGCGCAAGGCGCGCACGGCGTGGCGTGCGCGGCTCGTCGTCGTTCGTGTGCGTCGCGAGGATCGGCTCGCCTTCGTCGTCGATCAGCCCGGCTGCGTGGGCCTCCAGCTCGCTGTACGTGCGCAGCGGCGTGACGCCATGCTCGGCGACGCCGACGAGCACGAAGTCACGCCCGGCGCGCACGAGGTGGACCGAGCGGCCGGAGCCGAGCGGGACGCTCGCGAGCGACGCGAGCCCGGTGCCGGTCGAGCGCGCCTCACGGCCCGACTTGACCTGCCGCAGGATCCAGGCGACGCCATAGATCACGCCGATCACGATCGCCAGCCCGACGATCGTGCGCACGATCGAGCCGCTGCCGCCGACGTGCGTCGCCGAGCTGCTCGCGCCGTTGAGGTCGATCGGCGTGTGCTCGCCGACGCGCGCGGGCGCGGCAGCGCCCGCCGCGCCCGCAGGCGCAGCGAAGGGGAGGACCAGCGCAGCACTGAGCGCTGCAGCCCGTGGGAGCAGGGAAGCTTTGGTCATCGAGGGAACGACTCCGAGGGAAGAGTCGTCCCGGGTGATCGGCCGGCGCCTGCCGAGCTTTAGGCGGGGTGCACGACGTCGCGGAGCCCGACCGCCAGGCCGGGGTCGAGCAGGTCCGAATCAGCCGAGAGCACCTGGCGCCCGAGCCGCTGGGCGATCGCCGCGTACGACGCGTCGTAGAACGTCAGATCGTGTTCGACGGCCAGCCGAGCAGCAGCCCGATGGTCCACGCTCGTCAGTTCGACCGGGTCACCGCAGATCTCGGCGAGCAGATCGAGCGCACTCCCAACGCGGCTCGGGTCCCAACCCGAATGCCGCATGAGGATGTTGCCAACCTCATATCCAGCAAGCGTTGTGGTGCGCATCGCAAGCGTGCCGATTGCGAGCCGCGCTAGCGCACCGTCGGGTTCGCGCTCAACCGGCAGAAACCACTTGAGCGCGACGCTTGCGTCAACGAGCCAGCCCGCGCGAGCAGGGGCGGCACTCACCCGTCGCGCAAGCGCTCGGCACGTACGAGCGCGGCGGCATCGACGGGTCCGCTCCACGACCCGCTCAACGCGTCAAGCTCCGCAAGCACGTCCTCGCGGTCGCGACGCAGCAGACCGAGCTCGCGACGCGCGCCGTCCTGCAGCAGAGCACTGCGGCTCGTGTGACGACGATCCGCCTCCGCGTCAAGCGCGTCGAGCAGATCGTCGGGGAGAGACACCATCACCTTGGCCATCGCACGAGTATAGCTCGCCGGCAATACTAAGTCAGCGCCTTCTCGACCGCCCCGAGCAGGCGCTCGGCGTCGAAGGGCTTGACGACGAAGTCGCGGGCGCCGAGCTTGATCGCTTCGAGCACCTTCGCCTCTTGGCCGAGCGCGGAGACGATGATCACGCGCGCGGTCGGGTTCGATCGTCATCAGCTCGCGCAGCGTCGCGATGCCGTCCTTCTCGGGCATCGTGATGTCGAGCGTCGTGAGATCGGGACGCAGCTCGGGGAAGCGCGCGAGCGCCTCGACTCCGTCGCCGGCCTCGCCGACGATCTCGTGTCCGCCGGCGAGCAGCGCGTCGGTCAGCATCTTGCGCATGAACGCCGCGTCGTCGACGACGAAGATCCGCGCCATCAGGTCACCGCTCCTTCCAGCTCGCGTTCGACGAGCTCACGGCCCGCGACTTCGAGCAGACGCAATGCCCATTCGCCTTCGTCGGTAAGCACGAGCCGCCCGCTGCCGAAGCGCAGGCCGTTGACGTACAGGTCCACCGGGTCCTCCGCCTTGCGGTCCAGCTCGACGACGGCGCCAGCCGGAAGAGCGGGGGCCTGGCCGAGCGGGACATGCGTGCGGCCGAGCTCAGCCCACACGCGCACGCGGATGTCGCGCAGCGCCTCGTCGAGCGCGCGGCGGTCGAGCGCGGCGCCGTCGCCGTCGGCGCCATCGCCGGGCTGCTCGGCGCTCTGCTCGCCGAGCGCACGCGTCATCCGCACAACGAACGCTGTAGGCACGAGCTGCACGAGCCGGCACAGCTCCGCGCCGACGTGGAACGTCGTGGCGGTCGCCTGCGGGGTCGTCTCGTACGCCGCCTGCGCCTCCTCCGCGCTCGCGAACACGCGCGTCTCGGGCGGGGCGATCGCCACATCCTGTCCGAGCACGACGCTCGTCGCGCTCGCGGCGGCAGCCATCATCTGATTTGCCGCCTCGGCGACGGCCGACAGCTCCAGCTCGCTCAACTGCTCCTCGGCGTCGTCCGCTGCCGGCGTGCCGCTCATCGTGGCGGCAAGCGCACGGGCGGCGGGCGGCGTCAGCAGCAGCACGTTGCCGCCGGTGACGCCATCGACGTAGGAGACGCTGACGGCGACAGCCGGGAAGTCGAGTGCCGCGAACGGGCTCTCGTCGCCGGGCAGCACGGTCACGTCGCCGCGCTTCACCGTCTCGTTGCCGATCGTCTCCAGCACCTTCGCGATCGCTTCGGTGGTCGAGGCGCCGAGGCGCACGAGTGCTTCGGGCGCATTCATGACGGCGAACCCCCGGGGTCGGTGATCTGGACTGCGCGGCGCGGGCCGCTGCGGCCCGGTTGCGCGCGATGGATGAGGACGTCCTCGGCGTAGACGGCGACGCCGGCGTCGGCAGGCGTGCCGAGCCGCACGAGGTCACCGGGCGCGAGCGCGAGCACCTCGTCGACCGCAAGCTCGACGTGTGCGACCTCGGCGCGCAGCAGCACCGGCGCGCTCGCGACTGCACGGCGAATCGCTGCCGTCACGCGCGGGTCGGTCGCGTGCGTGACCGACTCGCGGCCGGCCACCAGGTCCGCGACCGGATCGATCGCGGTCCACGGCACCAGCAGCGAGAGCGTCGAGGAGTGCCCCTCGATCCGCGCCTCGAAGGTGATCGTGAGCGTCGGGTCGCTGACGGAGGCGATCTGCATTCCCTCGACGTGCTCGTCGACCTCGCGCGGGGCGAGCGCGATGCCGGCGAGGTCCTGCCACACGAGCGAGAGCTGCTGCGTCATCGTCGCGAACATCCGCCGCGTCAGCGCCCAGTCGATCTCGCTCAGCTTGCGCACCTGCGGCTGGCGCTCGGGCGCGCCGCCGAGCAGGTGCTCGATCGCGAGCAGCACGAGCCCCAGCTCTGCAGTCAGCAGCATTCGCGTGTCGATCGGCGTGACCGTCAGCGAGACGCCGACCGACTCCGCGGGCACCTGGCCTTGCGCGCTCGACCATGGAAGCTGCGAGGTGTCGATGACCGACAGCTCGAGCGGCACGCGCAGCTCGGCCGACAGGCGCGTGGACGCCGTCTGGCAGAAGGTGTCGAGCGCGCGCACGATCCGTCGCTCGTGCTCGGTCGTGAACTTCGTCGGGCGCGCGAAGTCGACCGTGCGCAGGCGCCGAGCACGACGCGCGGCGGCGACATGGCCCTCCTCGGGCAGCTCGCCGTGCTGTGCCGCCTCGACGAGCGCGGCTACCTGGTCGTTGGTGAGGATCTCGCTCATCGTTCTGCCCTCTGGCCGATATCGGCGCGTGTGCGCCACAGCTCCAGTTCGTCGCCGCCGGCCTCGCGCACGCTGACGCGCGCGCAGCCGACCTCGACGCGCACGGTGCGCCCACGGCTGCCGCCGGTCGCGACCGCCTCGACGGCGATCTGCTCACGTGCGAGCGCGTCGCGCACGGCTGCCTCGTTGCGGGCGCCGAGGTCGAGCCCGGCAAGTCCGGCACGACCGAACATCTGCGCGCCGCCGACGAGCACCGCGGCGAGGTGCTCGCGGTGCGCGCCGAGCCGTTCGAGGTTCTCGACGAGCGTCGGCACTGCACGATCGGCGAACTTCGCCGGAGCCGAGTAGGCGGCGTTCGCCTCCGGCAGCATCACGTGCGCAAGGCCCGCGACGGCGCAGGTCGCATCGATCAAGGCCAGCCCGACGCAGGAGCCAAGTCCCATCGACACCAGCTCCTCGTCCGCGGCGCCACTGGCCGCGAGCTCTCCCATGCGCACGACCTTCACCGCCCCAGTCCCAGCCGCTCGAGCAGCTCGGCGACGCCGCCTGCGGTGGGCAGCAGCAAGAAGGAGAAGGAGCAGGCGACGCCAGCGACGCTGAGCGCCGCGTCGAGCACGAGCGCGAGGTCGACGTCACCCGCCGTCTCGGCGAGCGCAGACGCGACGACGGCGCCGAGCATGTCGTGGAGGACCTGCGGCGGGCGCGGTTCGAGCGTCAGGCCGGTCATCTTCGAGAAGGCGCCGAGCGCGGATGCTCCGATGATGTTCGCGACCTCGCCAAGCGCCGAGTCGCCGACGTCGCTGCCACGCTCGACTCCCAGCAGTCCGCACAGGGCAGCCGCGTCGTCCTCCGGGAACAGCAGCAGCACGACCGCCTCGACCGCACCGTCGACCGGCATCACGACACTCGCGACCGGCGCGTCGGGCGAACCGACGGCATCGACCGCGTCGGCGAGGCCGAGCGCAAGTGCGCGCGGAACCTGCAGCTCGACTGCACGGCCGAGCAGGCGCGCGAGCGCCGTCGCTGCCGTGCTCGAGGCGATCGAGCCGAGCTCGCGCAGGGCGTCGAGCTGCGATTCCGAGTAGACCGGTTCGATGAAGTCGGGGGACACGATCATGCTCCGAGCGGGACAAGGGGAGACGGAGCGCTCGCGCGCCCGTCGAGCGCGTCACAGTCGACGACGAGCGCGATCGCTCCGTCGGGCAGGACGGCGCCGCTCGCAAGCGGTGCATCAGGACTGACCTCGCGCGGCAGCGGTCGCGTGACGAGCTCGCGCTGACCGATCAGGCGGCTGACGGTGAGCGCCAGCCGGCGGTCACGACCGCGCACGATCACCGCATGATCGCGCGGTGCGCCACCCGCGCTGTCGGTGCGGACGTCGTGGTGGGTGCCGCGCGCGAGCACGTCCCTCGCGTCGAGCAACGGCAGCACCTCGTCGGCGAGCGCGAGCATCGGCGCTCCGCCGACCGAGTGCAGCGGGTGGTCGGCAAGCCGCAAGGTCCGCTCGACGCGGTCGATCGGGATCGCGAACGGGAGCCCGTCGGCGGTCACGAGCAGCGCGGCGATCGACGCGAGCGTCAGCGGCAGGCGCAGCTGCGCGACCGTGCCGGCGCCCGGCTCGGAGGTCAGCGTGACCTCGCCACCGAGCGCGCGCACACCGGCGCGCACGGCGTCCATGCCGACGCCGCGGCCGGAGACCTCGGTCGTCGCGACGGTCGTCGAGAAGCCCGGCGCGAACAGCAGCTCGAGCGCCTCGGCGGGATCGAGCTCGGCAGCCGCGTCGGCGTCGAGCAGCCCGCGCGCGAAGGCGGTGTGGGCGATCTGCTCGAAGTCGATCCCGCGCCCGTCGTCGCGGACGCTGATGACGACATGCGACCCGGCATGGCGGGCGGACAGCTCCAGCGTGCCGGTCGGCGACTTGCCGGCGCCAGCACGCTCCTCGGGCGTCTCCAGCCCATGGTCGAGCGCGTTGCGGACGAGGTGCACGAGCGGATCGCCGAGCGCGTCGACGACCGTGCGGTCCAGCTCGGTGTCCTGGCCGACCAGCTGCAAGTCGACCTGCTTGCCGAGGCGTGCGGCGAGGTCGCGCACGAGCCGCGGCAAGCGCAGGAAGACGGTCTCGACCGGCACCATCCGCACGCGCGTGACGACTGTCTGCAGTGCCTGCGAGCTGCGCGCGAGCCGCTGCAGCGCCGGCGGAGAGGCCGGGCACGGCGCCGTCGAACTCGGCCGCGAGCGCCTCGACTGCCGTGCGGTGGATCACCAGCTCGCCCATCAGGTGCAGCAGCTCATCGAGCCGCTCGGCGTCGACCCGCACCGTCACCGCATGACGGGCAGCGGCCGACAGCCGCTCGCTCGCCGCTGCGTGCGCCGGCTCGAGTGCCGGCAACGGCAGGTCCGACAGCGTGACGCGCACGACGTCGCCGATCGCCGCGGCGGTCGCCTGCACCGCGTCGTCGTCGGTCAGCGTCGCGACCCACGCCTCGATCCGCAGGCCTTCGAAGCGATCGACGCCTTCGGGCGCCGGGACGCTGCCGACCAGCTCGCCATGGGCGGCGAGCGCGTCGAACAGCATGAACGCACGCACACCGGGCATCGGCGCGCCGTCGGCCAGCTCGGCGACGAGGTGGACGACGCGGCGGCCGCTGTCGCGCTCGGCGGCAAGTCGCACGACGTCCGGCAGCGCGACGTCGCCCTCGCGGGCGAGCTCCTGCGCCGGCGTGCGCTCGCGTGCGAGCCCGTCGAGCCGCGCGACGAGCACTGCAGGCTCGAAGTGGCCGTCCTCGCCGGCGGCGATCGCCTCGACCGCGTCGTCGAGCTGGTCGAGACAGGCCGACAGCACGTCGGCCGCCTCGTGCGAGAGACCTTGCTCGCGGCGGCGCAGCCGCTCGAGCACGTCCTCCATCGCATGCGTGAGCGTGGCGATCGCGTCGAAGCCCATCGCCGCGCTCATGCCCTTGAGCGAGTGCGCGATGCGAAAGATCCGCTCGACCGTCTCGCGGTCCTCGGGCGCCGCCTCGATCCGCACGACCGCGAGCCCCAGCTCCTGCAGGTGCTCGCGTGCCTCGGCGAGGAAGATCCCGCGGTACTCGTTCGCGTCGATCATCCGACTGCCTCCGCGGCGATCGCGTCCGGCAGCTCGGACAACGGCAACGTCACGTCGGCGAGCTGCGCCTCGACGACTGCGCGTCCCATGCCGTAGACGGTGCACGTCGACTCGGCCTCGACGAGCACGCGGCCGCCGCGGCGATGGACCTCCTGCGCGCCCGCGAGCGCGTCGGTGCCCATCCCCGTCATCACGACGAGCACGGTGCGCTCGCCGTAGATGCGAGCCGCGTCGGCGATCGTCAGGTCGGCGCGCGGGCGCAGACCGCCGATCTCGGGAGCGTTGCTCAGCTCGGCGGTTCCATGGTTCGTCAGGCGCAGATGCGCGCCGCCCGGCGCGAGCAGTGCGACGCCGGGGCTGAGCACCTCGCCGCCGGCGACCTCCCGCACGCGCAGCTTCGCCGCGCGGTCGAGCCGCGCCGCGAGCCCGTTGGTGAAGCCGCTCGGCATGTGCTGCACGATCACCGTGCCGGCGCCGAGCGGCGCCGGCAGCGCCGGCACGAGCTCAGCAAGCGCACTCGGGCCGCCGGTGGAGGCGGCGATCACGATCAGACGAGGATGCGGGGCGGTGGCGGCCATGGCTGGAGCGCTACGCGACACTGCGCGCGTCGCCGTCCTCCACGGGCTCGGCGTCGGCGTCGGGGGCGAGCAGGACCGCGCCGTCGAGCAGCAGCACGAGCCGTTCGCCGAGCTTCACGACGGCAGCCGGGCGACCGTCGAGCGAGGTTGCGGCGACCTCCTCGATCTGCGCCGAGGCGACCGTCAGCACCTCGACGACATCGTCGACCACAAGCCCGGCGGGGTCGGCGCCGTCGATCTCGACGACGACGATCTTCGCCCGCGCACCCGGCGCCGCACCGACGCGCAGCCGCGTCGCGAGGTCGTGCACCGGCAGCAGCCGGCCGCGCAGGCTGATCACGCCGCGCATCCAGGGGACGTCGCTCGCGACCGGCCGCGGCACGCTCGCGCGCAGGATCTCGCGCACCTGCTCGATCGGCAGCGCGTACTCCTCCGCGCCGAGCGAGCAGATGACGAGCTGGCAGCTGGTCTGGGTCTGGGGTTGCGTCGCGGACATCGGGCTCCTAGGCGGCCGGCGCCTCGCCGAGCGGCGCGGTGGTGGTGGCCGCGGCCGCAGCGGACGGATCGACTGCAGTTGCAGCGCGTTCGCCGAGCACGTCGGTGACGCGCAGCGCGAACTCCTCGTCGATCACGACGACCTCGCCGCGCGCGATCGGCGTGCCGTTCACGAGCAGGTCGACCGGTTCGCCGGCCATCCGGTCGAGGACGACGATCGAGCCTGGGCGCAGCTCGAGCGTCGCGCCGACGGTCATGCGCGTGCGACCGATCTCGACCGCCAGCTCGACCGGCACGTCGCGCAGGCGTGTCAGCTCGTCCGCACCGGCCGCCGGCGTCTGCATGCCGACCGGCACGCCGGCGGGCGGACGCTCGAAGGGGGGAAGCTCCAGCTCTTGGCTCATGCGCATCCTCCTACTGGACCGCTACATCGGGGAACAGCACCTCGGAGACCTTCACGTCGGTGCGGTCGGTGATGGCCTTGCGGATCTCCTGCTTGACCTTCGTGCGACCACGCTCGCTGATCAGCTCGTCGCCGTTCTGATCGGTCACGACGTCCGTCACGACGTCGCGCACGGCTGCCTCCTGCGGCAGCGTGCCGAAGCCGTCCGGCGGTGGCGCGCCGCCACCTTCGCCGCCGGCTGCGGCGCCGGTCGACTGGCCGGGGGCGAGCACGAGCGCGACGCTGAGCTTCGCGTAGCGGCCGTCGCTGAGGTTGATCAGGAAGTCCTTCGCGAGCACGTAGACGGTGCCGTCGATCTTCTGCTTGACGGGCGCTGCCGGCTTCGCCAGCACGAACTTCGCGCCGAGCGCGGCGATCACGACGACGATCAACGGGATCAGGACCTTCTTCTTCTTCACGGGGTGCTGCCTTTCGAGGAGTCGGACGCGGTCTGCTCGTTGGCCGGCAGCGCGTGCAGGCGTTGCAGCACGACCTCGACGCGGCGGTTGTGCGCGCGGCCGGTGGCCGACGCGTTGGAGGCGAGCGGGTGAAGGTCGGCGTAGCCGGCGGCGCCGAAGCGCGTGCGCGCGAGCCCGCGGCCGATCAGGTAGCGCACGACGTCGGTTGCGCGGGTCGTCGACAGCTCCCAGTTGGAGGCGAACTGATGCGTGCTGATCGGCTCGTCGTCGGTGTGGCCCTCGACGAGGATCGGGTGGCGGTGGTCGACGTTCAGCAGGCCGGCGACCTCGCCGAGCAGCGGCAGGCCCTGCGGCTTCAGCGTCGCGCGACCGGAGTCGAACAGGATGTGGTCGGTCAGCAGCCGCACGACGAGCCCGCGGCGCGTGATGTCGGTCTTGACGTTGTCGGCGAAGCCGTGAGCGCGCGCGTAGGCGTCGAGCTGGCGCTTGAGCTGCTTGAACTCGTCCTGCTCGCGACGGGCCGCAAGCGACTGGCGGGCTGCGTGCGTCGACGGCTTGCCGCCGAGCTGTGGCACAGCCGGGACGATCTTCGGCACGGCCGACTGCGGGGTGTGCGAGGTCGCGCTGTCGGCCGTCTGGAGGATCGCCTGGCCGCCGTTGGTGACGTGGCCGGAGAAGGCGTCGCGCAGCGCCTCCTGCAAGGTCTTGAACTTCGACACGTTGACCGACGAGATCGCGAACAGCACGACGAACAGCGCCAGCAGCAGCGTGATCATGTCGGCGTACGTGAGCAGCCAGCGCTCCTCGTTCTCGTGAGCCGCCTCGGCGCGACGGCGCCGGCCCTTGCCCGCTGAGCCGGACATGGCTAGGCGGCCTCCGCCGCAGCCGGCTCGGCGGCAGCGGGCGGCGAGGACGCGGCGGCGGGACGCGCCGCGGGTGCCTCGTCGTCGTCGCCGCCACGCTCGTCCGGCGGGATGAAGGAGCTGAGCTTGTCGGCGACGACCCGTGGGTTGTCGCCGGCCTGCACGGCGAGGATGCCGTCGAGCGTGAGCGTGCGCAGCTCGACCTCGACGGCGGACAGCGCACGCAGTCGCGCGGCGACCGGCAGGAAGAAGACGTTGGCGGAGCCGACGCCGAGCAGCGTCGCGATGAAGGCGGTCGAGATCGCGGGCCCGAGCGTCGAGGGCGCGGAGAGGTTCTGCAGCACGTGCACGAGCCCCATGACGGTGCCGATGATGCCCATCGTCGGGCCGTAGCCGCCGGCCTTCTCGAAGGCGGTCGCGCCGGCTCCGTGGCGTGCGGCCATGCCGTCGATCTCCGCGTCGAGGATCTCGCGCACGAGCTCCGGGTCGGTGCCGTCGACGACGAGCTGGAGGCCCTTGCGCGTGAACTCGTCGTCGATCTCGCCGAGCTTCGCGTCGAGCGCCAGCAGGCCCTCGCGGCGCGCCTGCTCGGCGATCGAGACGATCAGTTCGACGCGTGCGCGGACGTCCCACTCGGGCGGTCCGAACGCAAGCTTGTAGAGCGCAGGGACGCGCTTCATCGTGCTCATGCCGACGCTTGCGAGCGTC
The DNA here is from genome assembly GCA_963715695.1 of uncultured Actinomycetes bacterium. Classification (GTDB taxonomy): domain Bacteria; phylum Actinomycetota; class Thermoleophilia; order Solirubrobacterales; family Solirubrobacteraceae; genus Conexibacter. The sequence continues at coordinate 1,621,257 of OY970266.1, forward strand.
GCGCCACCGGTGCCGCCGAGCACGATGATCAGCGCCGAGATGTTGAAGAACGCCATCGGCTGCGTCCCTTCCATCATCGAGGCGAGCAACAGCGCGCCGACGCCTCCGGCGATCCCAATAGCAGTAGCAGCCTTCATCAGCCCAGGTGATCGACCTGGGCGAGCGTTCCTTCAGTCGACAGTGCGTCGGCGAGGATCCCCGCCCGCCAGGCGCGCACCTCGTGCGCGACACGCAGCGGCGACTCGACGACGACGATCTTGACGCCGCTCGTCAGCGTGACGACGGTGTCGGGGTTCGCCTCGACGGTCAGGATCAGGTCGGGGTTGAGCAGGAACTCCTCGGCCTTGTGCCCAAGGCGGTGCAGAACGATCACGGCGTGCTCCCTTCCTCGGGGGCGGCAGGACTGCCGGACCGAGACGGGGCGACGGTTCCCTCGAACGCCGCCCCGCCTCTGCCGGCCGCGGAGATCACCGCTTGAGGTTCACCAGGTCCTGCAGCATCTCGTCCGCAGTCGAGATGACGCGGGAATTCGCCTGGAACCCTCGCTCGGCGGTGATCATGGTCGTGAACTGGGTGGCGAGGTCGACGTTCGACATCTCGAGCATGCCGGACACCGTCTGGCCGAAGCCCTGCGTGTTCGGCGTGCCGGTGCTCGGCGCCCCGGAGCTCGCGGACTGCAGCCACAGCGAGCCACCGGCACGCTGCAGGCCGCTCTCGTTCGCGAACTTCGAGAGGCCGAGGTAGCCGGCCGTGACGCGCTGACCGAACGTCGGCGACGCGGCCGCCTGGTCGACGTAGGAGACGGAGCCGTCCTGGCCGATCGTCACGTCGGTCGAGCCGGGCGGGACGTTGATGTAGCTGTTCGTCGCGCCCGGGGTCGTGACGCCAGCGGCGGTGACCGCGTTGACGCCGATCACGTAGTGACCGTCCTGCGTCGTCAGGTTGCCGACCGAGTTGAGCGTGAGGTTGCCCGCACGCGTGTACTCGAAGCTCGTCGGGACGGCCGGCGGAGCACCGGTCGCGACGCGCAGCCAGCCGCCGCCCTGGATGTAGACGTCGAGCGGGTTGCCGGTCGTCTGCGCAGCGCCGTTCGTCATCAGGTTGTCGACGGAGCCGAGCTGCACGCCGAGGCCGACCTGCAGGGCGTTCGATCCGCCCGTGCTCTGGTTCGGCCCGGCCGCGCCGCGCTGCAACTGCGCGAGCGAGTCCTGGAACGTGGTGCGCGCGGACTTGTAGCCGACTGTGTTGACGTTCGCCAGGTCGTTGGCCGTCACGTCGAGCATCGTCTGGTTGACCTTCAGTCCGCTGATCGCGGAGAACATGCCTCGCATCATCGGGACATCACATCCTTCGGGGTGAGCGGCTCCCTCGAGGAGGACCGGCCGCAGTGGGTTTCAGCCGCTCGCCTCAGGCGATGACGGCACTGTCGATGTTCGTGAAGACCTGCTCGCGCATGTGCGCGGGATCGACCGCCGTGAGGACGGTGCGGTTGGGGACGGAGACGACGAAGGCGGTGCCGTCGACGAAGACGGCGGAGGAGCGCGAGCCCTTGCCCGCTGCACGGTCAACGCCTTCGGAGAGGCGCGCGAGCGTCGGCTGACCGACCTCGATCCCGCGCCGCTCCAAGCGTTGCAGCGCGTGGCGCGAGAACGTCACGCCCTGCGTCTGCTCCTGCAGCACGTTCGCGAACGACGGACCGCTGACCGGTGCGTCGGGCGCACGCACACCGCTCGGGGCGCTCGCGGGTGGCGTCGCGGCCGGACCGGTGATCCCGGGCGGCAGCAACGCAGCGTTGTGCAGCGGAGCGCTCATTGGACTCCCGTGACGGCGACGGGAAGGATCCCCGTGGCGCCGTCGATCGTGAGCGTCGGACCGCTCTTCGTGAAGTCGACGTGCTGGACGACGCCCGTCGCGATGCTGAGGTCCGGCTTCGTGTAGGAGACGGTCTTGCCGAGCAGCGCGATCGCCTGGTTGTCGTAGTCGTTGGAGGCGCTCGCGGACGAGGTCCGCGAGAGGTTCGTGATCTGCTCGAGGATCGAGAACTGCGTCAGCTGACCCATGTACTGCGACGGGTCGGTCGGGTTCATCGGGTCCTGGTTCTGCATCTGGCCGATCAGCAGCTTCAGGAAGTCGTCCTTGCCGAGGATCTGGCCGTTCGCCGGGGCGGTTGCCCCGCCGGGCGTCGTCGGGGTCGTTGGTGTATTGGCGGTCGGGGTGAGGGGATTCGTGGGCATCTGCTTCAGCTCCTTGCGGTCAGGCGAGCACGTCGACGAGCACGCCGTTCGGCAGGGTCAGGTGGGTGGAGTCCGGATCGGAGGCTTCGGCATCGGCTTGCGCGGCGCTCGCGTTCGCATCCGCGCCGGTCGAGCCGCCGTTGGCGTTCGCGGTCGCGCCGCGTGCATCGCCGGCGGCGGTGCCGAAGCCCTGCTGCTGGCCGGCGGCGGTCTGGCCGTCCTGCTGACCGGACGCGCCGATGTCGAGCTGCAGCAGCGTGACGCCTTGCGCTTCAAGCGAGCGGCGCAGCTCGGCGCCGGCCTGCTGGAGCAGGTGCGCCGCACCGGAATGCTCGGCGACGACGCGCGCGACGAGGCCCTCGGCGGTATGGCGCAGATGCACCTCGATGCCGCCCAGCTCCTGCGGATGGAGGCTGATGCGCGCCCGCGTGACGCCCCGCTCCGCTGCAGCGCGCAACGCGAGCTGCACCGTCTCGGCAGCGCGGTCGAGCGGGACTGCGGTTGCGAGCGGCGTCGCGTTCGGCAGCGTGGTCGTCGTGGACGCGGTCGGGGGCGCCAGCGGTGCGACGGTCGGAGCCGCGATCGTCGGCGCGCTCGCGGGCGCGGCCTGAACCGCTGGCGTGGCGTCGGGGGCCACGGCTGCCGGGGCGAGCGACGGCAGCGACGGCGCGCCGGGCGTCAGTGGCTGGTCCTGCTGCGGCGTGTCGCGGGGCGTGGAGTTCGACGCCCCACCGCCGTGTGCAGCGACTGCCGCGGCGGCGCTCGGCAAGATCGCTTGGGCGCCGGCACCCTGGCCGGGCTGCGGGGTCGCCCTGAGGTGCTGCTGGTCGACGGCGGCGGACGCGTTTGCGGCAAGCCCAAAGGGAGTCGCAGCGGGTGCGTCGGCGATGGCGGCGTTCGGCGCAGCAGGAAGGAGGGTCGTGGTCGCCGCCGCGTTCACAGACGCGGAGCTGGCCGATGCCGTGTCAGCCGCCGCGCTGGCCGATGCGGTCGCGGAAGCAGCGCTCGCGTTCGTGGCGTTCGCAGCCGTGGTCGTAGCGCCAGCGGCGCTCGCGACGGGGCTTGTTGCGGCGCCGTTCGCTGCCGCGCTTCCGGCTGCCGGCGTGCCCGTCGCTGTGCCGAGTGCGCCAGAGGGCGGAGCTGCAGCAGCTCCAGCTTGCGCGACGATCCCGGCGAACGGCGCCGGCTCGGCGCCTGCGGTCGCGGTGGTGCCTGCGAACGTCGTGGGCGCCCCGGATGCGTCCTGCCGTGCCTGGTGGGCTGCTGCGTCCGCTGCGTCGCGCGGCGTCAGCGGCGGTGTCGCAGCCGTCGCGCTGCCCGCGTCCGAAGAGATCGCGTCGACACGATGGTGCGTGCGGACGCGACTCGCCCGGCGGTTGCGCTCGGCCGTGCGCGTGTCGCTCGGGTCGGAGGCACGCGGATCGGTCCGATCCGTTTGGGAGAGGCCTTCCGCAGTGGCGGTCCGGGCCTGGTGGTCGTCCAGCAGCGACGCGAACGCGTCGGGCGGCGGGCCGGTTCGAGCCCGTCCGCCACTCGGTCCCGGCGGCGGCGCCTTTGCTGCAGAGGAGAAGTCGATCAAGCTCATGCGCTCACCGCCGTCGTGGTCGGGGAGGAGCCGTGCGTGCTCCGGTACGCGTTCGCGTAGCCGAGCACCTTCTGCACGTAGTTCTGGGTCTCGGCGTACGGCGGCACGCCGCCATAGCGGCGCACGGCGCCGGGGCCGGCGTTGTAGGCGGCGAGCGCCTTCGTCACATCGCCGCCGAAGGCGTCGAGCTGCTCGCGCAGGTAGTGGGCGCCGCCTTCGATCGACTGCGCCGGGTCGAGCGGGTTCGTCACCCCGAGCGAGCTGGCGGTGCCCGGCATCAGCTGCGTGAGACCCTGCGCGCCGGCGCCGCTCGTGGAGTTCGGGTTGAAGCTCGACTCCTGCTGGATCAGCCCGTGCAGGATCGCCGGATCGATGCCGTAGCGCTGGGCGGCTGCGGTGACGAGACCGTCGTACTGCGTGCTGGCACCGCCTGCGGTGGTCGTGTTGGCCGGCGCGAGCGGAGCGCCGGCGAACGGCGCGGCGAGCGACGCTGTCGCGTTCGGCTGGGACGCGCTCGCGAGCGCTGCGGGGAAGCTCGCGCCACCGTTCGGCGCTGCCTGCCCCTGCGCTTGGGCGATCATCTGCTGCAGCTCGGCAATCCGCGCGACTGCCTGCTGGGGTCCGAGCATCGGCGGCTGTGTCGCGGCAGCAGCAGCGGCAGCGGCAGCGGACGGGTCGATCGCGGTGACGCTCATGCCGTGCTCCGGCGGTGTTGCGTGAGTGCGATCTCGTCGAGCGCAACTGCTTCGGCGCGCGCCATCGCGCGGGCGTAGTCGGTGCGGCGGCGCTCCTTCAGGCGTTCGAGCGCCTGGCGGTCGCGCGAGGCTTCACGCGCGACATCGCGCCGCTGCTCGACCTCGACGTCGTGACGACCGAGGTCCTGCTCGCTCGCCTCGCGGGCGTCGGCCATCCGTTCGAGGTATGCCTGGTGCGCGAGCAGGTCGTGGGCGCTGGCGGGTGCTGCCGCGGCTGCGCGCTGCGCGACGAACGCGCCGCTGATCTCCTCGCCCATCGCGGTCAGCCGCTCGACGCAGCTCATCCGCCGCGCGAGCGCAGCTGACAGCTCTTGCTTGGCAAGGTCCTCACGCCGCTCACGCAGCGAGCGGATGCGCTCCAGGGGAAAGCGAAACGACGTCACGACCCACGTAGTCGGTCACGACCCCCAGATCTCCACCTGCTGGACGGGTGTACGAAACCCGTTCAGCGTCACTACCTCAAAAAATGACCAGTCTAGATTTCTATTTATAGATCAATTCTTGCCTGCACAGAATTGATGCAAACAGAGCGCCCGCTGCAACACATTTCCAGGCATGCTCGTACCACGGCGATTGTCACTCCTTTCTCTGCTGCCGGCACGGAGCCGAACACCATCCTGGTCATCGACCGGATGGCGCGGTAGCCGCACGCCAGGTCGCCGCACCGCCCCGGACGGGAGTCGGCTCCGAGCCCGTCCGGGGCCCTGACGTGCAGGGAGCCTTAACGGCGAGAGGCCCGGAGTTCCGGGCCTCTCTCATGGAAGCGATCGCAACCATGCTGACGACGAAAGCCTAGAGCCGGATTGGGGTGCTGTGCAACCGCTTCCTTGTGGCGGCGTCCTACACCGCAAGATGCAGCGGCGGGATCGCTGTGGCGGCGAGGGGTGTTCCGAGGCCGTCAGGCGCGGGCGGTGTGCCGGGGTCGGCGGTGACCGGCTCGGCGGTGACCCCGTCGGCGTGCTCGGCGATCGCGGCGGCGATGTCGAGCAGGGCCGCGTCGGCCTCGGCGGCGGTCGAGCGCTCGTCGACGGCTTGGCGCAGGAAGCGCTCGATGCGGGGCCGCAGGTCGATCGCCGCGTCGACGGTCGGGTCGGTGCCGCGTTGGTAGGCGCCGATCGCGATCAGGTCCTGCTTCTCGTGCAGTGCGGCCATCAGCCGGCGGACCTCCTGCCCAGCCGCGCGCACCTGCGGTGAGACGACCTCGCCGACGAGGCGCGAGACGCTCTGCAGCACGTCGATCGCCGGGTAGTGCGAGGCGTGCGCGAGCTCGCGCGTCAGCACTACATGGCCGTCGAGGATCGAGCGGACCGCGTCGGCGATCGGCTCGTTCATGTCGTCACCGTCGACCAGCACCGTGTAGAGGCCGGTGATCGAGCCGCGCGGGCTCGTGCCGGAGCGCTCGAGCAGGCGGGGCAATTGTGCGAAGACGCTCGGCGTGTAGCCGCGCGTCGCCGGCGGCTCGCCGATCGCGAGGCCGACCTCACGCTGCGCCATCGCGAAGCGCGTCACCGAATCCATCATCAAGCACGACGTCGTTGCCCTGCGTCGCGGAAGTGCTCGGCGATCGCCGTCGCGGTGAACGCGGCCTTGATGCGCACCAAGGCGGGCTGATCCGAGGTCGCAACGACCACGACCGAGCGCGACAACGCGTCGCCGAGATCGCGCTCGATGAATTCACGCACCTCGCGACCGCGCTCACCGACGAGCGCGATCACGTTCACGTCGGCAGTCGTCGAGCGCGCGATCATCCCGAGCAGCGAGGACTTGCCGACGCCGGAGCCGGCGAAGATCCCGAGCCGCTGGCCGCGGCCGCACGGCACCAACGCGTCGAGCGCACGCACGCCGAGGTCGACGCGTCGCTCGATGCGGGGGCGCGAGAGCGCCTCCGGCGGCGCGGCGACCGTCGAGCGCGGGCGCCCGGGAGCGATCGCCATGCCGTCGAGCGGCTGGCCGAGGCCGTCGATCACGCGACCCAGCAACTCGTCGCCTACATGGATGCGGAAGGGACCACCGGTTGCGCGCGCCGTAGTCGCGGGGCCGATCCCCTCCATCTGGCCGAGCGGCATCAGGAGCGTGCGGCGACCACGGAACCCGACGACCTCCGCGGGGACGGGCGGGTGGCCGCGGTCGCCGTTGACGAGGCAGACCTCGCCGACCTCGGCCTGCAGGCCGGTCGCCTCGACGACGAGCCCGATCAGGTCGCTGACGCGGCCGCTGCGGCGCGCGAGGTCGCTGCCGCGCAGGACGCCGCGCATGCGGCCGAAGGCGCCCTCGTCGCTCACGCGCCCAGCTCCGCCTCGACCAGCTCGCGCGCACGCGTGAGCTGCGTCTCGACGCACGCGTCGACCTGGCCCTCCTCGGTGCGGACGACAGCGCCGCCGCGGCCGATGCGCCGCTCCGCTTGCACGTCGCAGTGCTCGATCCCACCCAGCTCGGCGGCGAATCCCTCGGCCGCCAGACGCACGACCTCGAGGTCGTCGGGGTGGACCAGCACGGTGACCCGCCGCCGCTCGGCAAGTCGGCGCAGCGCGCCGCGCACGATGTCGGCAACACGCTCGGGCTCGACGGCGATCGTCCCGGAGACGACCTTCTCGGCAAGCTGGATCGACAGCTCGACCGCATCGCGTTCGAGCGCATCGGCTGTCTGCTCGTGCAAGGCGGCGATCGCGTCCGCCGCAGCCGTCAGCGCCGCCAGCGCGACGGCGATCTGCTCGCGCCCTTCCGCAAGCCCCTCCGCCTGCCCGGCGACGCGCGCGCTCGCGCGGATCTGCTCGGCCTCCGCCTGCGCGGCAGCGAGCGGCTCCTCGAGGTCGCGCAACGCGATCTCGGGCGGCGCTTCGAGCTGCTCGAAGGCGTACGGCGCAGCGGCCGTAGCCGCCTCAGACGACGACATCGTTCCCGCCACGGCCGATCACGAGCGTGCCCGCGTCCTCGAGCCGCCGCACGATCGCGACGATCCGGCCCTGCGCCTCCTCGACGACACGCTTCTTCTGCGGCGGCTGAAACTCCATCTCCTCGCGCAGCATCGCCCCGCCGCGCTCGGACATGTTGCCGAGGATCCGCTCCTTGACCGTCTCGTCGACGCCGCGCAGCGCGAGCGCGAGATCCTTCTGGTCGGCCTCGCGCAGGATCAGCTGAATCGAGCGGTCGTCGAGCTTCGCGATGTCCTCGAAGACGAACAGCAGGCGCCGAACCTCCTCGCCCAGCTCGGCGTCCTGCTCGGTGAGCGTGTCGAGCACGTTGCGCTCGGTCGGGCGGTCGGTGTAGTTGAGGATGTCGGCGAGCGACTTGACGCCGCCGGCGATCGAGTACTCCTGCTGCACCACGTTCTCCAGCTTCCGGCGCATCACGTTCTCGATCTCGCGCACGACGTCGGGCGGCGTCTCGCCCATCCGCGCGATCCGCATCGCGATGTCGGCCTGCTGCTCCTCGGCGAGGTGCGAGAGCACCGCGGCGGCGAGCGTCGTGTGGAGGTTCGCGACGACGAGCGCGATCGTCTGCGGCGCCTCGCCGCGCAGGAACGTGACTATGTGGTCGGGCGGCGTGCGGCGCAGGAACTCGAACGGCCGCATCTCGATCACCGTCGACAAGCGGCCGATGATCTCGGCGGCACGCTCGGAGCCGATCGAGCGCTCCAGCACGTCGCGCGCGTAGTCGACGCCGCCGGTCGCGAGCGAGTCGTACGCCTGCACGACGGCGGCCAGCTCCTCGAACACGTAGGAGGAGACGTCGGGCCGGATCTGGCCCTGCTTCGCCATGTCGAGCGAGAGCGACTCGATCTCGTCGTCGCGCAGGTGCTTGAAGACCTCCGCGGCCTTCTCGGGACCGAGCGCGATCAGCAGCACAGCCGCCTTCTGGCGGCCGTTGATGCGCGGCGGGGTGCGTTGCGGCAGCCGCGGCGGCGCGGGCGGGGCGTCCGCGTCGGTCGCGTCGGCGGCGGGCAGCTCGATCGCCATCTACCGCTCTTCCTCCGACATCCACGCGCGCACCTGCTGCGCCACGCGGTCGGGGTCGCGCGTGACGAGGTCCTCGACCTGCAGACGAGCCGGCTGCTCGCGCATCCGCAGCGGCGCGACCGGGTCGCGCTCCAGCCGCTCCAGCTCGGCGAGCGAGCGCGGCGACTCGATCTCGCGCAGCCAGGTCGGCTCGCCGGCGAGCGTCTCCTGCTCGCGGCGGCGCAGCTGGCGGGTGACGAAGAAGAGGAAGAACAGCGCGCCGATGCCGAGCAGCGCGTACTTCGCATAGCCGCCGAACGTCGCGACCGGGCTCGGGGCGGCTGCCGCCGGCGGCTTCGCGAAGGCGACCTGGCCGACCGACAGCGTGTCGCCGCGCTTCGCCTGGATCCCTGCCGCGTTCGCCACCGCTGCCTGGATCTGCGGGATCGCCGACACGGGCACCGACTTGTCGAGCAGCACCGAGACCTTCTGGCTGTTGATCGCGCCGGGCGCGACGCGCGTGTGCGTGACGGTCTTGTCGACGCCGAGCGTCTGGTCGGTCGTCGCATGCTTGTAGTTCGAGTTGCCGCTCGCGCCGGCCTGCGCGTATGCGGGAATGTTGCCGCCGGTGCCGGCCGCACCGCCGCCACCACCGCCACCGCCGCCCTTCAGCGCCTCGGTCTCCTTGCGCTGCTGGAGCGGGATGCCCTTCTTGCCGTAGGTGAGCTGCTCCTGCGTCGCCTGGTTGGCGTCGAGGTCGGCGTTCACCTGCACCTGCGCCTTGTCGGGCCCGAGCGTGCGCGAGAGCATCGCCGACAGGCTGGAGGCCATCGTCGCGTCGTAGCGGCCCTCGGCCGCCTGCTTCGCGAGCAGGCCACCGCTGTCGCCGGTGCCGCCCGCGGAGGTCGGCCACAACAGCTGGCCGCCGCCGTCGGTGATCGTGACCTTGCTGGTCGAGAGACCAGGGACGCTGGAGGCGACGAGCTGCGCGATCCCGCGCACGGAGCCCGGGTCGACCGACGTCGAGCCGGACAGCAGCACGGCAGCGGTCGCGGGGTTCGTCTGCTCGGCGAACAGCTGCGCCTCCTTGTCGGGGAGGACGAGCTGGACCTGTGCGCCGCTGATCCCGTCGATCTGCTCGATCGTCTGCGCCAGCTGGCCTTCGAGCGCACGCTGGTAGTTGACCTGCTGCTGGAAGTTGCTCGTGCCGAGCTTCTGCTTGTCGAGCAGCTCGAAGCCGGGCTGGACGGTGCCGGGCAGGCCGGCGCTCGCGAGCGCGACCCGCGCCTGCGCGGTCTTGCCCTTGTCGACCCCCAGCGCCGTTCCGTTGTTCTGCAGCTCGTAGCCGATGCCCTTCTGGTCGAGCGCTGCCGTGACCTTGCCGGTCTGCGCCGGGTTGAGCCCGGTCAGCAGCGTCGTGTAGCTCGGCGCGGAGGCGAGCTGCATCAACAGGTAGAGCAGCACGACGATGCCGATCGCCGAGCCGGCGAGCACGATGCGACCGCGGGGCGAGACGTTGGCGAGCAGGGCGCGAACGGGCATGGCTGGTGGACCTCTGGGTCTAGATCTGCGTGTGGAAGATGTCGGCGATCGCCTCCGCACCCTTCGTGCGGATCTGGCCGGCGAGCTGCATCGCGAGCTGGGCCTTCTCGACTGCCGTCACGACGGTCGCCGGGTCCGTCGCGGTGCCGTCGGCGAGCGACTGCGCGGCCGAGGTCGCGTTGTCCTGCAGCTGCGAGAGCTTGCCGACCTCCTGCGAGAGCATCGAGCCGAAGCCGCCGGAGTCCGAGCCAGCCGTGCCGTCGACCGCGGGCATGCCGGCGTCGGGTGCGACGCCGCCGGCCGAGCCGAGCCCGCCGACGCCCTGGATCTGCCACTCGCCGCCGAGCGCGGCGGTCGGGTCGACCGGCGCGATCACTTCAGCAGCCCGAGCGTCTGGGTGAAGTTCGTCTTCGCCGCCTGCATCGCCGTCACGTCGGCTTCGTAGCCGCGCGAGGCGCTGATCAGGTCGACCATCTCGTTGACCGGGTTGACGTTCGGCAGCGAGACGTAGCCCTGCGCGTCGGCGTCCGGGTGGCCCGGGTCGTAGACGCGGCGCGGCGGCGTCGGGTCGGTGACGATGCCGGAGACCTGCACACCGCCGGGGGCGGGCGCGTTCTGGGCGCTGGAGAGCATCGCGCCGAAGCTGCTGGGGCCGGTCTCCTGCAAGACGACCTCGCGTCGCTGGAACGGCTTGCCGTTGGCGCCCTGCGTCGTCTCGGCGTTCGCGAGGTTGCCTGCAGTGACGTCCATCTGCAGCCGCTCGGCCGAGAGGCCGCTGCCGGCGACGTCGATCGCGTCGAAGAGGCCCATCAGTGGACGCCCATCGCGGTTTGGAGGATCGAGTTGCGTGCGCCGTCGACCTGCACGAACGCCTGGTACTCGAGCGCGTTCTTCGCGAGGTCGGCCGACTCCTGGTCGGCGTCGATGCCGCTGCCGTCGGCGCGCACGGTGCGCGTCGCGTCGGTGCTCGGTTGGAAGGACACGTTCTGCAACGCGTCGCCGGAGTCGCTCGCCTGCTCGGCTGCTTGCAGCGTCGCGTGGAAGTCGACGTCCCGCCGCTGGTAGCCGGGAGTGTTGACGTTCGCGAGGTTGTCCGTCAGCAACGTCTGGCGGAGCGTCGAGCCGCGCATCGCAGCTTCGAGCGCCATCTGGGTGCTATCGAAGAGGCTCACCGTTCGGGTGGATCGGTCGTTCCCGCGGGTTCTTGAGCGACACTCAACCCGAACGGTCGAGGCGGGCGCGCGGCGTGCGGATTCCAGCGCCATAGCCGTGCGCGGCCCGGCGCGAGCGATCGAGCTCGCCGAGCGTGCGGCCGAGCTCGCCGCGCAGGCGCACGAGCGTCGCGGTCGTGCGCTGCTGCAGTGCAGCGGCGCGCGCGAGCGCGAGCTTGGCGTCCGCGGGCGGACGCTCCGGCAGCGATTCGACGAGCGCGGTGCGCTCCTCGGCGAGCGCGACGAGCTCGCCGAGCCGCGACAGCTCGAAGGCGGAGACGAGCGCGAGCTCGCGCTCCGCCAGCTCGGCCAGGCGCTCGTACGGTGCCGTGGTCGGCTGCGTCACGTGCGCGCCGCCTCGAGCGTCGCGCGTGCTGCGTCGGGCGCGTGCGCGAGCTGCTCCCACGCATCGCGCAGCTCGCCGAGCAGCTCGCTGACCTTGTCGAGCTGCTCGGCATCCTGCTTCATTCGCCCGTCGGCGAGCATGCGGCGGCAGAAGACGTAGATCGACTGGAGGCGCTGGGCGACTTCGCCCTGCGTCATGTCGAGCGTTTGCAGCAGGTGGTCGATGATCGCTTCGGCACGGCGCAGCCGATCGTGGGAGACCTGCACGTTGCCTTCGCGCATCGCGGCCGCGGCCTGGGAGAGGAAGCGTCGCGCGCCGTCGTAGAGCATCACGACGAGCCGCTCGGGAGGCGCGGTCAGGATCGCGCTCTCTCGGTACGCCTGCGGCGATGGGGCGAGGTTCGTGCTCATGGTCCTTCCGTGGATCGGGGTGGAACCGTCTCCCCGGTGATCGGACCGGACCGGCGAAGGTTGAGCCGCCGCTACGCGCCGAGCGCGGCGAGCTGGCCCGTCAGCCACTGGCCCTGCTGCTGGCTCTGCGAGAGCGCCGTCTCCATCGCCGTGAACTGCGCTTGGAGGGTCTGCTGGCGCAGCGTGAGCCGCTGGTCCCAGTCGGCGATGCGCGACGTCATGTCCTTGATCGTCGCGTTCTCGCCGTCGATGCGGTCCTCGAGCGTGCCGCCGACCGCGGAGGCCGCGTCGACGATGCTCTGGAAGCTCTGCGCCCAGCCGGTCGTCGGGGTCGTCCCGCTCGAACCGGTCAGCAGGTCGCGCACGCCGTTCGGGTTCGCGGCGATCGCTGCGCTCAGCTTCGTGGCGTCGAGCGTCAGCTTGCCGTCGAGCGCGTCCTGCGAGACCGCCGAGGACGGGTCGCCGGTCGAGATGCCGAGGTCGGCGAGGCTGTTCATCCCGTCGGGCAGACCGGCGATCGGCGTGTAGATCGCCTGGCGCAGCTGGTCGAGGACGCTCGAGAGGTCGTCGTCGCCGAACAGCTGGCCCTTCTGCTGGTCGCTCGTCGTCGTCGCGTTCGGGACCGACTTCTCCGTCAGCTTCGTGCGGATCGCGTCGACCGTCGAGTTGTAGGTGGTCACGAACGACTGCAACGCCTGCTTGATCGCGGCGACGTCGGCACCAGGCGCGCCGACGGTCACGGTCACCGGGCCGCTCGTCGTCGTGATGCCCTTCAGCGACAGGCTGACGCCGGCAATCGCGTTCGTGACGGTGTTCGAGGAGGACGAGCCGGCGACGCCATCGACGGTGAAGAGCGCGTTCTTGCCCTGCTTCGCCTTCGCCGTCTGCTCGATCAGCGAGCCGGTCGCGTCGGAGACGGCGATGAAGCCGCTGCCGGTGTCGCCGGTCGTGCGACTCGACAGCACGAGCGTGCCGCTGTCGGTCGCCGCCGCGTAGACGGTCGCGCCTGAGTCGGAGTTGATCGCGCTGACGACGTCCTGGATCGAGGCGCCGGCAGCAAGCGCCGTCGCGTGCCCGTCGATCGTGAGCGTGCCTGCGGTCGCGGGGCTGGTGAAGCTGAAGGTCCGCTGCGCGGAGTTCGCGAGCTGCGAGATGGCGACCTGGTAGCCGCCGACGCCGGCGCCCGACGCGGTCGAGGCGAGCAGCTTCGTCTGGTCGCTCGACTCGACGGCTTGCGTCTGCGTGAAGAGCGTCGGCGAGTGCAGCGCCTGGGCGGCGGCGGAGACCGATTTCAGCTGCGACTGGAAGCTCTGCAGCACCGAGCGCGTCGACTGCTCGATCGTCTGCTGCTTCGCGAGCTGCTGACGTGGCTGCGCCTCGATCGCCATCAGCTGGCTGATGATCGAGGTCGTGTCGAGCCCGGACGAGATCCCGGCGATGTTGATCGGAGGCGTCGCCGACATCAGCCCACCGGGCCGCCAGTCGCTACGTCGAGCGCCTCGCTCGGGGCGAGCGCACGCACGAAGTTGCCGTCGAGGTCGTGCAGCTCGACGCTCACGCCGCCGGCGTCATCGTCAAGCACAAAATGCAGTTGATGACCCTGCGCGGCAAGCTCGGCGTGCCGGCCCGCGGCAGCCCCGATCGCGTCGAGCACCTCGGCCGGCGGGTGCGCGGGAATCGCATCGGAGGAGACCGTCGAGGCGTCCTCGGCCGCGCGCGCAGCTGAGCGCCGCGCCGCCGCGTCGGGCGCTGCACTGGCACTGATAGGTCCGATCGGTGCGACGTCGAGGCTCATCTGGGAGTCCTCCTGCCAGCGTCCGCCCGGCCGGTGCGGAGCGCCGAAATCGATGGGTTCCACCGGGAAGATCGACCGGCGTCGCCGAAACTTGAGCGAGCGCCGTCCACCGGTCATCGCGGGGCCCCTACGCCGCGAGCGGCGCAAGCCGTTCGAGCAGTCGCGTGGCACGGGAATCCCCCGGATCGAGCGCGTGAGCTTCCCGCGCGAAGTTCAGTGCGTCCTCGTCCATCCCGCTCGCGGCGGCGATCTGCGCGAGCCCGACGAGCCCGCGCACGTCCTGCGGGTCGGTGCCGCAGACGGTGAGCCACTCCTCGCCGGCCGAGGCGAGGAAGCCACGCCGCAGGTACATGCGGGCGCGCAGCTCGCGCTGCTCGCGCGGCGCGATCGGACAGCGGTCGAGCAACGGCACGAGCGTCGCAAAGGCGTCGACCTCCTGCACCCGCAGGAGCGCTTCAAGCGTGATCGCGAGCGGGGCGACTGCGTCGAACGGCAGCACGCTGTCGCCGCTCGTGCCCTCGGCCGCATCGCACCAGGCTGCGTACAGCGCCTGCTCGCCGAGCGGCAGCTCCGCGGCCGACGCGCGTGCAAGCACGGCACGCGCCTGCTCCAGCTCGCCGGCGACGAGCAACGCAAACAGCTCGCTGCGGCGTGCGGCTGCGGCATGCGGACGATCGTCCGGCAGCCTTGCCGCCTCGGCCGCGGCATCGGCGTAGCGGCGCTGCGACAGCAGCGCCTCGGCGAGCGCTACGTGCGCGGCTCCGTTGTCCGGCTGGCGCTCGAGCAGCAGGCGGTACTGCTGCTCGGCAGCCTCCGCCTGGCCGGCCTCGTACAGCGCAGTCGCAAGCATGAAGCGGACGGTCGGCGTCAGCGCCTCGACACGCGCCTCCACTCGTGCGACGACATCGGCGGCTGGGATGCCGTCGGCGAGCAATGCGGCCGCGAACGGCAGCACGAGCCCGAAGAAGCCCGAATGCTCGGCGATGCAGGCGTCGAGCAGCGCGGCTGCCTCGGCGGGCACGCCGCGCGACTGGTGGATCTCGGCGATCGCGATCGTCGGCAGGAACGTGCCCATCCCGACCGTCGCCGTGTAGCGGCTCGGCGCGTCGCCCATCTCCAGGCACTGCTCGTAGCGCGCGATCGCCTCCTCGACGCGACCGAGCGCGAGCAGCGCGGACGCCTGCTCGAAGACGAGGTCGGTGAAGCCCGGGTAGCGCGCGAGCCCGTCGTCGCCGCGCGCGAGGCACTCCTCGTGGCGCCCGCAGATCCGCAGCGCGCGCACGAGCCGGCTGACGAGCGCGGGCGTGAAGCCCCACGTGCGTCCGTCGGGATCGAGGACGATCAGCTCCCACGCGCGCTCGAACTCAGCGAGCGCAGCGCGCGAGTCACCGATCGCCCCATACTCGGAGCCGAGGTTGAAGTGCAGGAATGGAGTCGGCGCGTCGTCGGTGTCGCGCTGCCTCAGCAGCAGCTCGATGTTGCGGCGAGATTTCTCCTTCGCGTCGCGCACGGCGCCGAGGTAGCCGAAGTGCTCGACGCGGATGTCGGTCGCCTGGATCCGCTCCGGCAGGTGCGTCGGCAACGTGTCGGCGATCTGCTCGTGCAAGCGGCCGCTGAAGCGGTACTCCGGGCGCGCACGGAAGACGCGCAGCGCGGTGTGCGTCGCGGCGCTGCCGTCGCCGAGCTCGCCGGTGTAGCTGATCTCGGTGAGGTAGAAGGCCTCGCGCCAGGTCTGGCCGCGCAGCGCGCGCAGGCGCTCGACGTCCTCGGCGACGAGCACCTCGTCGGCGTCGAGGTACAGCAGCCAGTCACCGGTCGCCGCGTCGAAGGAGACGTTGCGAGCTTCGGCGAAAGAGCCGGTCCACTCGCGCTCGATCACCGTCGCGCCGAACTCGCGGGCGATCTCGATCGTGCGGTCGCTCGAGCCGGTGTCGACGATCACGATCTCGTCGACTGCAGGAGCAGCGGCAGCGAGGCAGCGCGGCAGCATCTCCTCCTCGTCCTTCACGATCATGCAGAGGCTCAGGCGCAGGCCCTCCGCGGGACGGGCGCGCTTGGCGATCCTCTGGGCCCGCTTCGCGAGCTCGGCGAGCGCGATCTGCGTCGCGCGCGGGAGCGGAAGCGCGCGACCGGCGCGGCGGCGGCGCGCGACCTCGCCGAGGTTGCGCGCGACGTTCTCCAGCTCGGGGTCGAGCCGCTTCGCTGCGGTGAACAGCGCCTCGGCTGCGTCGAGGCTCCACAGCTCGTAGAGCAGGACGCCTGCGTAGTTGAGCAGCAGCGGCTCGCGCGGCTCCTCCTCCAGCAGCGTGACGGCCGCCCCCGCTGCTGCGAGGTAGATCGCCGGCACGCGCCCACGCTCGGCCTCCTGCGCTGCACGCAGCGCAGCCTCGATCAGCTTGACGCGCGCCGTGTAGCGCGCGTGCACGTCCTCGATCGCCGCGACCCGCGTGAACAGCGCGCGGTAGCCGTCGAGATCGCGACGGTCAAAGCACGCGAGCGCGGCGCTCGAAGCGTCGAGCGTCGTGGTCGGCGATGCGGTCGTGGGTGAGCCGGTGAGGCGAAGCGCCATGCGAGAAGACCTCCAGCGGGGTCTGACGGTGGTAGTTGCCCGTGGTAGTCGGCCACGCAGCGCGAGTCCTGAGCCAGCAGGCGATCCGGCGGCCCCGACCCTTGGGATTTGCAGCAACTTCCCTGGTCCTCAGTCCTGCTGCCATGGGGGTGGCGCGCGCATGATTATGTCCTCATAGCCATTTTTCTGGACGTATGTCCTGGCGGTGGTACCCCATAGCGGCGATCCAGGCGCCGTCGCGCTCGTCCGATACCAGCGGCGCACCCCACCGCTGTTCCCGCGACTGAAGGGCAGAGAGAGATGCGTCTGGAGATCAAGCGCGAAGGCCGGATTTCGGCTGACGAGGCGCTCACGCTGTGGCGGCAGTACATGGAGACCGGCGACCGCCGGGTCCGCGACCGGCTGGTACTGACGTTCGCCCCGATGGTGAAGTACATCGTCTACAAGAAGGTGCGTGAGATCCCAGCCCGCTGTGAAGTCGAAGACTTCATCTCGTGTGGGCTCGAGGCGCTGATCCGCTCGATCGAGCGCTTTGATCCGGAAAAGGGAGCAACGCTCGAGCAGTTCGCCTGGACACGCATCCACGGCGCCGTGCTCGACGAGCTGCGCCGCCAGGACTGGGCGCCGCGCTCGCTGCGCCGTTGGGAGCGCGACATCAACCAGGCCCGCGAGCACTTCATCGGCATGCACGGCCGGCGGCCCTCACGCAAGGAGCTGGCCGAGGCGATCGGCACGTCCGTCGAGCAGTTGCGCGTCCGCGAGGACGAGATCGTCCGCTCCGACGTCACCTCGCTCAACACGCTCGTGCTCAGCGACGACGAGACGGCGATCGAGCGGATCGACACGCTCGTGAGCCAGGACCGCTTCGCCGATCCCGAGGACCACACGGCCCGCGACGAGGCGAAGATGCGCTTCCGTGCTGCCTTCGAGCAGCTGCCGGCGCGCGAGCGTCAGGTCGCCGTGCTGCTCTACGTCAAGAACCTCACGCTGCGCGAGATCGGCGGGATCCTTGGCGTCTCCGAGAGCCGCGTCTGCCAGATCCACGGCCACTTGAAGAAGCTGCTGAAGGAGCAGCTGAGCGCTGACGCGCTGCTGTTCAGCGAGGTCGCCTGACGCCTGCGGCCGCGGCTTCGCGGTCGAGCGCGTCGACCCACGCAAGCGCGGCGGTCACTGCGCGCTGAAGCGCCACCGGCACCGCCGGGCCGAGGTCCAGTCGCACCTCGGCGGGCCCCGGCTCCGAGCCGTTCGCGGGTTGCGGAGTCGGTTCAGACATAGAGATCGAGCGGATTCGCCCGCGCGACGATCGTGACCTCGGCCGCGCGTCCGGCCGCAGCGCCGAGCGCGGCCCGCAACGCACCGGAATCCTTCATCGCCAACGCGAGCGGCGGCCCGTCGGCGAGCGCCACACGTGCGTGCAGGTGCTCGTCGTCGAGCGCGAGCCACACGTCAACGACGCCGAGCGTCGGCAGCTCGCAGCGCAGCGTCAGCTCGTGCGCGGGCGCGCCCTGGCCGTCGGCGCCACCATCGCGCAGCAGCGAGATGACGCGGCCGCCTCCCGGCAGCAGCGCCTCTGCCGGCGGGAGCGGCGAGGAAGCGAGCGGTGGTGGTGACTCGATCAGCTGCAGCACGACGCGCTCGGAGGTCACCTCGCGCAACGCGAGCCGCAGCCGATCGCCGGCCTGGAGCTGCTCTGGCAGCTCCGCCGTGACGATCGCTCCGGCGAGGTTGAGGATCCCCTGCCCGCCGTGGCGCTCGAGCACGCGAGCGGTCAACACGCGCCCGACGACCAGCGGCAGGTCGGGCGCCGCCGAGCGCAACAGGACAAGGTCCACCGCCAACTGGTCCATCGGCATGAGGCAGGCTACCCTCGCCTCCGGCGCACCGGCCGCGCGTCAGGCGGCGAGTCCGAGCTGAGCCGCGGCGCGGGCGAGGCGGTCGTCGAACGTCAGCACAGATCCGCCCGCATGCTCGGCGGCGAGCAGCACACAGCAGTCGGGGAGCTTGAGCGCCGTCTCGGCCCGCAGCTCGGCGAGCCGCGCCGCCGCATCCGGCCCGAGCGCGAGCTCGTCGACGCCGAGCGTCCGCAGCGCGAACTGCGCGGCAGCGATGCGACCGGCGCGGGCTGGCGCGACGAGCACTTCGGCAAGCGTGATCGCGCTCGCGCCGAACGGCTCGCCGGCCGCGGCGAGCAGCCGCTGTGTGGCGAGTGCGTGGTGCGCGCCCTGTGCGTCGAGGTGTGCGATCAGGACGCTTGCATCGAGGACGATCACGCGGGCCAGTCGCCGCGCAGCTGCTCGAGGTAGCCGGCAGGGTAGGTGCCGGTGAGCGCGCCGCCGGTGCGCTCGATTGCCGCGCGGCGCTCGCCGCCGGCTCGTTCGGCGCTCGCGACGATCGCGCGGTGACCCTCGTGGATGAGGCCGAGCAGCAGCTTCCCGGGCCGCTCGCGGTCCTCGGGCCAGCGCTGCGCGGCTGCATTCAGGGCCTGGGTCACGTCGTCGGACTCGGTGATGGAGTGGCGTGGGCGGGCGGTCGGCATGACATGAGTGTAGCACCTTTCATCGAAGTGCAGCACCTGACGGGGTGCTGAGATACCGGCCAGAGGCCCACCGCTCAAGAACTCGCCCCCCCATCCGACCACCTGGAGGGCATGGACCGCGGGCTCTACATCGCCGCCTCCGGCATGGTGGCCGAGCAGATGCGACAGGACCAGATCGCGAACGATCTGGCGAACGCGTCGACGCCCGGCTACAAAGCCGACACGGTGACACAGCGCAGCTTCGGCGACCTGTTGCTGAGCAACTCCGCGACCGGTCAGGCGGTCGGCCCGCTCGGGCTCGGCGTCACCGCCAACCAGATGACGACCGACCTGACGCCGCAGCCGCTGAAGGTGACCGGCGAGCCGCTCGACCTCGCGATCGCGGGTGACGGCTACTTCGCCGTCCGCACCCCGCAAGGCGAGCGGTACACGCGCAACGGCCAGTTCAGCTCGTCCCCCCAGGGCACGCTCGTCGACGCCTCCGGCAACGAGGTGCTCGGACCCGGCGGCCAGCCGGTGAAGGTCGACGCGCAGGGCGCCGTGAGCGCCGCCGACGTCGGCATCTTCAACGTCACCGGTGCGACGAAGCAGGGCGACAACCTCTTCACCGGCTCGCGCAGCGGCGCCGGCGCGGGCAGCGTCCGCGTCGGGGCGCTCGAAGGCTCGGGCGTCGACCCGGCGCGCACGATGGTCGAGATGATCGCCTCGTTCCGCTCCTTCGAGTCCGGCCAGAAGGCGATTCAAACGATCGACGAGTCGCTGCACAAGATGGCGACGCAGGTCGCCTCCCCCAACGGAGGAAGCTGATGCTCGAGGGCCTCTACTCGGCGGCGGCCGGCATGGCCGCACAGCAGGAGCGCATCGACGGCGTCTCGAACGACCTCGCGAACGTCTCCACGACCGGCTACAAGCACGTGCGCGTCGGCTTCCGCGACCTGCTCTACAGCGCGCAGGGTCCGGCCTCCGGCCCGACCGTCCGGGCCGGCGCCGGCGCAGCGGCACGGATCGTCGGACGCGGCCAACAGCAGGGTCCGTTGCAGAACACGGGCGAGCCGCTCGACCTCGCGATCGCCGGCCCCGGCTTCTTCCAGGTCCAGCGCGCCGACGGCTCCACCGCGCTCACGCGCGACGGCAGCTTCCACCTCGACGCACAGGGTCGCCTGTCGACCGCCGACGGACTGCTCGTGCAGCCGCAGGTCAAGGTCCCGCCCGGCACCGCCCCGTCCGATGTGGCGATCGCCGCCGACGGCACGGTTCGCGTCGGCACCGGCGCCCCGCTCGGCAAGCTCGCGCTCGTCGACGTGCCCGCCCCGGACGGGCTGCAGGCGACCGGCGGCAACCTCTTCAACGTCACGACAGCGAGCGGCGCCACGAGCGCCGCCGCGGGCGCGACGGTCAAGCAGGGCACGCTCGAAGGCTCGAACGTCGACGTCGGCGACGCGATGGTCGAGATGATGGACGCCGAGCGCGGCTACCAGCTCGCGAGCAAGGCGATCCAGATGCAGGACCAGATGCTCGAAGTCGCCAACCAGGTGAAGCGATGAGCTTCACGGGCCTTCCGCCGATCGACCAGTCGCTGCTGCCGGCCGACGTCCGCAACGCGCCACCGGCGCGCCGCGACGCCTACACCGCAGCGCTCGGCTTCGAGCAGCAGCTCGTGCAGCAGCTCACGAGCCAGCTCGCCGACTCGGCGCAGAGCACCTTCGGCGACGAGTCCTCGCCCTACGCCTCGATGCTGCCGAACGCGCTGACGCAGAGCATCATGGACGGCGGCGGGCTCGGCCTCGCCCCGCAGCTCGCTGCCGCGATCGACCCGACCGCTGCGGACACCGCCTCATGAGCGCACTCGCGCTCCCACACACGGCGCTCGCCGACCCCTTGCTCGCGAGCGACGTGCTCGCGCACCTCGACGCGCAGCTCGCCTCCGCGACGCGCCTGCTGGAGATCGTCGCCGCGCAGGCCGCGGCGATCCGCGACCGCGACGTCGACACCGTCGTGCGCCAGGTCGCCGCCTTCCAGGCCGAGATCGAGCGCCGCGCGCGCATCGAGGAGGACCGCGAGCGGCTGCTCGCGCGCGCCGGCGCAGCGCTCGGCGTCGCCCCGGCGAGCGTCACGCTCACGCAGCTCAGCGCGCTGATGGACGCACCGCAGGCGCAGCGCGCCCAGGCGCGCAGCGGCGAGTTGCAGCGGCTGCTCGCCACGGTCACGCGCGAGCACGCCTGCAACCAAGCGCTGATGCGGCAGGAGCTCGCCTTCCTCGACCACCTGCTGCGGCTCGTCGACCCCGCGCCGGCAAGCGGCTACGAGGCCGGCGGGACGCGCCAGCGTCCGTCCGCCGAGACAGCCGGCCACCGTCAGCTCGACCTCCAGGCCTGAGCAGGATCCACCGTGCCGATCTCCTCCTTCATGAGCCTGCAGACGTCGCTGCGCGGCCTGCTCTCCCAGCAGGAGGCGCTCGACACGACGGGCCACAACATCGCGAACGCGAACACGCCCGGCTACTCGCGCCAGAACGCCGTGCTCGTCGCGACCCAGGCGCTCACGGTGCCGTCGAACTCGGTCACGACCGGCGCCGCCGCGCAGATCGGCACCGGCGTCGACGTGCAGGCGATCACGCGCATCCGCGACGTCTTCCTCGACCTCCAGTATCGCGCGCAGGCGACGAGCCTCGGCGCCGCGACCGCCCGCACCGACTCGCTCGAACAGGCGCAGCTCGCCTTCGCCGAGCCGGGCGACAACGGCATCTCGGCGCAGCTGGCGAAGTTCTGGAACGCCTGGAGCGACGTGGCGAACGCGCCCGAGAGCCAGCCGGCTCGCGAGGCGCTGATCGCGAACGCGCAGACGCTCACGAGCATGTTCTCGACCGTCTCCGCCCAGCTCACGACCGTCGCCGCGCAGGCGGGTCAGGAGTACACGGCGATCACCGGCCCGAGCGGCGAGATCGCCTCCGATGCGCAGGAGCTGGCCGGCCTCAACGTGGCGATCCGCCACGCGGTCTCGACCGGCGCGACGCCGAGCGACCTGATGGACCGCCGCGACGTGCTCGTCGACAAGCTCTCCTCGCTCGCACAAGTGTCCGTCACCGACCTCGGCACCGGCGAGCAGAAGATCGACTTCGGCGGCGTGACGCTCGTCGACCCGTCCGTCGCCGGCGGCTACACGTGGCCGCAAACGTTGACGAGCCCCGGCGGCAAGCTCGGTGCGCTGCAGACGCTGGCGAGTGCGGCCGGGCCCGCGCTGAGCTACCGCAGCCAGCTCGACGCGGTCGCGTCGAACCTCGTCTCGGCGGTCAACGCGCTCCACACGGCGACCCCCTTCTTCGCGACCGCCGGCACGACAGCCGCGACGATCACGGTCGCCGCAACCGCTGCGACCGTGCAGACCGGCAGCACCGCAGCCGCCGGGCAGAACGACGTGGCTCAGGCGATCGCAGGGCTGCGCGGCGGCAGCACCGACCAGATGTACAACGCGCTCGTCGCGCGGGTCGGGACCGACGTCAGCTCGAACGACCGCGCCGAGGCGACCGCACAGTCGCTCGTCGACGCGGTCGACAGCCGCCGCCAGAGCGTCTCCGGCGTCTCGCTCGACGAGGAGATGACGAACCTGATCAAGTTCCAGCGCGGCTACCAGGCCTCCGCGCGCACGATGACGACGGTCGACGAGATGCTCGACACGCTCATCAACCGCACCGGCAGGGTGGGGCTGTAGCGATGTCGATGCGGATCACGACCGGCATGATCGCGAGCACGACGCTGCGCGATCTGCAGTACAACGAGTCGCGGCTCTCCTCGCTGCAGCAGCAGCTGTCCTCCGGCAAGCAGATCACGAAGCCCTCGGACGACCCGTACGGCACGAGCCGCGCGCTCGGCCTCAGCGGCGAGCTGGCCGGCCTGCAGCAGTACCAGCGCACCGTCGGCGACGGCACCGCCTGGCTCAACACAGCCGACACCGCCCTCTCGAAGGTCTCCGACGTGCTGCAACGCGCGCGCGAGCTGCTCGTGCAGGGCTCGACCGACTCGGCCGGCCCACAGTCGCGCGCGGCGATCGCCGACGAGATCGACCAGCTGACGGACTCCGTCAAGCAGGAGGCGAACGTCCAGTACGCCGGCCACTACATCTTCTCCGGCACCGCCACGACGACCGCGCCGTACACGCTCGGGACCGCGAGCGACGCCTACACGGGCAACACCGGCACGATCACGCGCGAGATCGGCCCGGGCGTGCAGCTCCCCATCAACACCGACATCAGCGGGCTGCTCGGCAACGGCCAGGCAGCGGCCGACAACAAGCTGCTCGACACGCTGCGCGACATCGCCAGCGATCTGCGCAGCAGCACGCCAGCTGCGGCGACCGCCTTGCGCGGCACCGACCTGCAGCGGCTCGACACGAACATGGACACGCTCAACGCGCTGCGCGCCGACGTAGGCGCGCGCACGAACCGGCTCTCGATCGCCGACTCGCGTCTGCAGGCGCTCGAGGAGAACACGACGGGCCTGCTGTCGGACACCGTGAACGCGGACGTCGCGAAGACGATCACCGACTACTCGACCCAGCAGGCTGCCTACAACGCGGCGCTGCGCGCCGGCGCGAACATCGTCCAGGCCTCGCTGCTGGACTTCCTGCGATAGGCCTGAAGGAGGCTCGCTTGTCCCACACGATCGACAGCACGCGCTTCGGGCGCATCGAGGTCGCCCCCGGAAGCGAGCTCGACTTCCCGCACGGCCTCGTCGGACTCGACGGCACCCGCTTCACGCTGATCGCACGCGAGCAGGACGCGACGTTCCTGTGGCTCCACTCGCTCGAGGACCCGTCGCTCGCACTGCCGGTGACGGACCCGCGCCGCTTCTTCCCCGACTTCACGGTCGAGCTGGGCGACGACGAGCGCGAACGGCTCGGGCTCGGCGACGATCCGGACGCGGTCGCCGTCTACGTGACGGTCCGCGCGAGCGAGCAGGCGGGCGACTGCACCGCCAACCTCCGCGCCCCGATCCTCGTCGCCGACGGCCACGGCCACCAGGTCATCAACCAGATCGCGGAAGCGCCCCTGCGCGCGCCACTGTTCCCGCAGCAGCCTGACGGCGCGGCGGATTCGGCCGACCGCGCCGCCTGACGGTTCAGCTCCGCTGGCGCGGCGCATCGCGCACAGCCGGCGCGTCGGGTTTAATCGCGGCCGTCGATGGTCTCCACCGCTCTCGCCTTTGCCGCCGTCGCGCTTCTGCTCGTGATCTCACCGGGTCCTGACTTCGCGGTCGTCACCCGGATGTCGGCCCAGCACGGCTGGCGGGCTGGCGTCTGGACGGCCGCCGGCATCCACACGGGGCTGGTGCTGTGGGGGTGCGCGACGGGGCTCGGCATCGCCGCCGTCGTGTCGCACGCGCCGGCGCTCTACGACGGCTTGAAGTGGGCGGGCGCCGCGTACCTTGCATGGATCGGGCTGCGCGCGTTGCGCAGCGTTGTCGGGCCGAAGGCGGCGGCGGTCGAGCAGGACCTGGAGCTGCGCAGCGCCTATCTGCTCGGGCTGACGACGAACCTGCTGAACCCGAAGATCGCGGTCTTCTACGTCGCTGCGGTGCCGCAGTTCATCGGCGCCGACCGGTCGGTGCTCGCCTGGTCGATCGCGTTCGCGGTGATCCACGCGGTGCTCGGGATGAGCTGGCTCTCGATCTGCGCGCTCGCGGTGTCGCGCTTCAAGCGGGTCCTCTCGCGCCCACGCGTGCAACGCACGCTCGACGCGATCTCTGGCACCGTGCTGCTCGGGTTCGCGGTGCGCCTGCTGCGCACCTCGACCGCGTAGCGCCCCAGCCGTCGCACGCGTGTGACACGCTCCTTGCCGGCCACCCGGTTCCAAGGAGGATCCCTCGATGCTGATCATCACCCGTCGGCCCGGCGAGAAGATCGTGCTCGGTGACAACGTTGTCGTCACCCTGATGGAGATCAGCGGCCAGACCGCGCGGATCGGGATCGACGCGCCGAAGGCGCTGACGGTCTATCGCGAAGAGATCTGGGAGGCGGTCAAGCAGGAGAACGAGGCTGCCGCGCGCGCGGACGCGAGCGCACTTCCAGAGCTGCCGCCGCAGCCCGAGTGAGCCGCTGGCGCGCGGCAGCCTCGAGCGCCGGTCACGCGAGCTGCCACAGCGCGCTCGTGAAGCGCTTCTCGGCGCGCACGCGCCAGTCGAGCGCGAGCTGCCAGAGCGCGGCGCGTGCCCGTGGACCGGGCAGGTCACAGGCTGCGGCGACCTCCGCGGTCGCGAGCGTGCCGAAGCGTTCGAGCGCTTGCTCGATGCTCGGCGCCGCTGCGCCGGTCGGCTCCGCCCCGGCAGCGAGCGCCGCCTCGCGCCAGCGCTCGTAGGGCACGAAGCCGCGCACGACCTGCTCCGCCTCGCCGGAGTCGCCACG
Source organism: uncultured Actinomycetes bacterium (assembly GCA_963715695.1). GTDB lineage: Bacteria > Actinomycetota > Thermoleophilia > Solirubrobacterales > Solirubrobacteraceae > Conexibacter. The sequence goes on from OY970266.1 coordinate 1,646,571, forward strand.
GAAGGCGACCGTCGGCAGCGCGGCAGCGCCTCCGATCTCACGCGTGCGGTCGAGCTGCTCGCCGAGGCGCTCGACCGTCGCACTGGAGTCGAGGTCCCGCCGCAGGCGCGCTGCATCTATCCCCGGCACGCTGTGTGCCTCGGCGACGAGCGCCTCGGCCGTGTCGAGCTTGCGCCGTCCGCACAGCAGTCCCTCGCGCAGCCTGCGCAGATACAGACCCGGATCGCCTTGCTCACCCGCGGCGACCACGGCAAGGCACGCCGGGTGCGATCCGCTCGGTGGCGCCTCCAACCACAAACGCGGGTCGAATGGCATCCCGCTGCGGTCGCAGGCGTCGAGCCATTCGGCGATCTGCGCCTGTGGATTCTCAAACGCCGGCGCAAGTCCACCCATCACGTAAGCGATCCTGATCTGGGCGCCGAACTCGACCTGGAGTCGGCGTAGGCTGGGTTCCAGCGCCCACGACCAAGGACACAGCGGATCCGTGTAGTAAGTCGCACCGATGACGGGCATCGGCGCACGATAGAGCTTGATGGATGATGCACCGATGAGCACGCTGCTCGGCACGCTGCTGAACGACCGCTACCGCCTCGAGGCCCGCGTTGGCACGGGCGGGATGTCGACGGTCTACCGCGCGCTCGACGAGACGCTGGAGCGGCCGGTCGCGATCAAGCTGATGAACCGCGAGATCGCGACGGACTCCGATCAGCTCGAACGCTTCCGCCGTGAGGCACGCTCGGTCGCGCAGCTCTCGCATCCGCACATCGTCGGCGTGATCGACGCCGGAGAGGACGGCGGGCGGCCCTACATCGTCTTCGAGTACGTCGAGGGCGAGACGCTGAAGCAGCGGATCCGGCGGATGGGCGAGCTGCCGATCTCCGAGGCGGTCGCCTACGCGATCGAGATCGCGCGCGCGCTCGGAGCCGCGCACGCGCGCCACATCGTCCACCGCGACGTGAAGCCGCAGAACGTCCTGATCGACGACGAGGGCAGCGCGAAGGTGACGGACTTCGGCATCGCCCGCTCACTCGACGAAGACGGCCTCACGATCGACGGGCGCGTGCTCGGCACGACCGACTACGTCTCGCCCGAGCAGGCTCTCGGCCACGACGTGACCGGTCAGTCGGACCTCTACTCGCTCGGGATCGTGCTGTACGAGATGCTCACCGGCGAGGTGCCGTTCCGCGGCGAGAACCAGGTGGCGGTCGCGATGAAGCACGTGCGGGAGGAGATCCCCGACGTGCAGGTGCGCCGGCCGGAGGTGTCGGCCTCGCTCGCGGCGATCGTCGACCGCGCGACCGCGAAGGATCTGATCGAGCGCTATCGCAGCGACGAAGAGTTGATCGCCGACCTCGAGGAAGTGCTCGCGCTCGAGGTCGCGCGCGACGGCAGCGCGACCGGCGAGGCGACGACGGTGCTGCGCACGCTGCCGAGCAGCACGCGGCGGCGACTGCCGTTGCACGTGCGGCGCCCGGCCTGGCCGGTGATCGCGGTGATGCTCGCGTTCCTGGCGCTCGTCGCCGGCGCGGTCCTGCTGCGCGGCCATGCGCACCACGGCACGGGCACGTCGTCGGCGGCGGCCACCAGCGGGAAGCTGACGCAGATCCCACTGCGCTCGGACGCCGCGCACTCCTACGACCCGCTCGGCGACCACACCGAGCACGCGGAGGACACCGCGTTTGCGGTCGACAACGACCCGACGACGTTCTGGCGCACGGAGACCTACCAGGGCGGCGTGCTCGGCAAGGCCGGCGTCGGCATCTACGTCGATGCGTCGCCCGGCGCCGTCGTCAAGCAGCTGCGCATCCGCACGTCCACGCCAGGCTTCTCCGCCGCGGTCTACGCGGCCGACTCGAAGCTCCCCGCGACGATCCCGAGCGCGGGCTGGAAGCAGGTGGCGACGATCCCGAACGCCACCACCAAGCAGACCGTCCCCCTCGACACCGCCGGCCAGCGCAGCCGCTACGTCCTGCTCTGGATCACGAAGCTGCCACCCAGCGGCGACCGCGTCGAGATCAGCGAGCTGGCGATCGACCGCTGACGCCCGCGCCTGGGCCGCGAGCGCTTCTACCGACGCGACCTGGATCCTCGCCGGTGGCTGCGAGTCGTCGTAGACTTCAACGACGTTCCAGGATGGGTTGTCACAGTGCTCGTGCAAGTGACCCCGCCACGGAGCTGGCGACCATGAAGATCACCATTGCCGACACGACGTTCGACCATCATCACTATGACCCGGATGGTGATGTTCTCTACCTGAATGTCGGCAAGCCTCAAGCCGCGGAGAGAGGCATTGAGACGCCGGAGGGCCACGGCGCGCATTACAACGAGACCGGCGCCCTCATCGGCCTCACGTTGCTGAACGTGCGCTGGACGCTCGAGCGCGACGGCGAGCTGACCGTCACGCTCACCCCACCCGAGACGCACGTCTCCGCCGGAACCCTCGCGCCGGTCCTCGCAGCCGCGTAGCGTCAGGAAGTCTGCACGTCGTCCGACCGATGCGGCTCGTCATCAGGCGAGCGCTTGCGGATCCGCAGCGTGACGACGGCGCCGTTCTCGTCGATCTGGATCGTGTGTCCAGCGCCAGGCACTACCGACTGCACCGCGGCGACATGGGGCTGCGAGACATCGCTGTGCGGATCAGTGTGATGGTGGTGACTCGAGGGAGTGCCGACTGTGTGATCCATCAGCCGAGACTACTCCCATCCCCCAAGCCCGCCATGGGCCAGACGGCCCATGCAGCCGGACGCGGGTTGTCCTCCGCGACAGGCTCCCGCGGACCCCACGGCACGGAGCGCCCGCGACACCGCTCCACGATTGGCCTGTTCGCGGGGGAGCAATCCCGCGTCCAGGCGTACCGACACCGATCGCGCAACGGCGAACCAAGCTGCCGCTCAGAACTGATAGGCCCCCTCGCGCGCATGGCGCGCGACGGCCAACCCCACGAGGCGGTCGAGCAGCTCCTCGTACGGGACGCCTGAGGCGGCGAAGAGGCGGCCGTAGACGGACGTGTCGGTGAAGCCGGGCATCGTGTTCAGCTCGTTCACCAAGACCTCCTCGCCGTCGACGAAGAAGTCGACGCGCGCGAGGCCGGCGCAGCCTGCGTGGATGAAGGTCGAGGCCGCAAGCTCCTGCACGCGCGAGCGTGCCGCGGAGGAGATGCGCGCCGGCACGACAAGCTCCATCCCACCCGGCGTGTACTTCGCCTCGTAGTCGTACCAACCGTCCTCGCCGACGCCCGTCAAGACGATCTCGCCCGGCTCGGAGGCAACGGGATCGTCGTTGCCGAGCACCGCGCACTCGATCTCCAGCCCGCGCGCCATCGCCTCGACGATCACGAGCGGGTCGTGCGCGAAGGCGGTCTCCAGCGCGTCCGCGAGCTCCTCGGCACGAGCGACGCGCACGATCCCGACGGACGAGCCGAGCCGCGCCGGCTTGACGAATACCGGCAGCCCGAGGCTCGCGAGATCCGCCAGCACCGCGTCCGCACCGCCGGCGACCCACTGCGCGTGACGCACCGCGCGGTAGTCGACCTGCGGCACACCGCCGCGCGCCATCAGCTCCTTGAAGGTGACCTTGTCCATGCACAGCGCCGAAGCGAGCACGCCGGCGCCGACGTACGCGACGTCGAGGCATTCGAGCAGCCCCTGGACGGTGCCGTCCTCACCGAACGGGCCGTGCAGGACCGGGAAGACGACGTCGGCATCGAGCAGCCCGCGGCCGGCGGCGAGCGTCAGCTCCGACCCGTCGAACCGCCACGTGCCGTCGCGCGCGATCTCGACCGTGAGCACGTCGTGGCCGGCGCGCTGCAGCCCGGCGCGCACGGAGGCCGCCGAGGCGAGCGAGACGTCATGCTCGGAGGAGCGGCCGCCGCCGAGCACCGCGACGCGCAGCGCGCTCATCCGGCGTTCCCCGTCGTCGGCGTGCCGGTGTCGCCCGACGGCGTCGTCGGCGCCGTGAACTGCCCGACGATCAGGCGCACCGGGGCGCCCTTCGGCACCTTGGCGCCGGGCGCGGGCCGCTGCTCGAGGACCTTGCCGTCGTCATTCGCGTCGGTGACGGTGCGTGTCGACTCGCGCGGCTGGAAGCCTGCGGCCGAGAGCGTGTCGACCGCGGAGGCCGCTGGCTGACCCGTGAGGTCGGGCACGGTCACCTGTGCCGGAGCCTGCGCGACGACGATCTTCACCGTCGTGCTCGGCTCGACCTTGGTGCCGGCGCTCGGTGACTGGCTCAGCACGTCGCCGGCAGCCGCGGTCGTCGACTGCTGCTGGGTCACGGCAACCTGGAAGCCCTGCGCGGAGAGCGCGGAGCGGGCGTCGCTCTGCGACAGCCCGACGACGTCCGGCACTGCAACTTGCTTCGGACCGCTGGAGACGACGAGCGTGACACCGGAGGCGCGCGGCACGCTCGTGCCGGCAGCCGGCGAGCTGCGGATCACGTCGCCGAGCGGAACGGTGTCGTTGGCCTGCTTGCTGACGCGTTCGACGGTCAGTCCCTTGTCGGTCAGCGCCGCGGTCGCCTGCTGCTGCGTGAGCCCGTCGACGGACGGGACGGCGACGCTGCCCGGACCGCCGGAGACGGTCAGTGTGACGGTCGAGCCCTTCTTCGCGCGAGAGCCGCCCGACGGGACCTCCGCGAGCACACGGTCGACCGGCTGCGTGCTCGTGACGCGTTCGGCGCGCGGCGTGAAGCCCGCCTGCTGCAGCGTCGCCGATGCCGGCCGCACGTTGCGACCGACGACGGCGGGCACGGTGACGTCGTGCGGGCGCACCAGCAGGTAGATGCCGAAGCCGACCGCGGCGAGCGCCAGCAACGCGAGCAGCCACCCCCACCACGGCATGCCAGAGCGCTCGCGTCCCTCGGGTGGGAACGGCGGCGGCTCCTCGTACGCAGCAGCCGGCGCGTACAGGTCGGTCACCGGCGCGTGAGCGCCGGTCGACGGCACGATCGGCGGCGGCGCGAACATCGTGGTGCGCTGGCCGGGCGCTTCGCGCGCGAGCACGAGGTCACGCGCCTCCTCGAGCGCGTTGACGAAGGCGTCAGCGTCCTGCGGGCGGCGCACCGGATCCTTCTCGAGGGCCCACAGGACGATCGTCTCCAGCTCCGGCGGCACCGACGGGTCGAACGCGCTCGGTGCCGGCGGCGGCTCGGAGACGTGCTTGAGCGCGACGCTGACGGCCGAGTCTGCGTCGAACGGCACGTGCCCGGTGAGCAGCTCGAAGAGGATCACGCCGACTGCGTAGAGATCCGACGTCGGCCCGACCGCGTGCCCCTGCGCCTGCTCCGGCGAGAGGTACTGCGCGGTGCCCATGATCGAGCCGGTCTCCGTCATGTCGGAGGCGCCGGCGCGTGCGATCCCGAAGTCCGTCACCTTCACGCGGTCTTCGTCGTCGATCAGCACGTTGTGCGGCTTCAGATCGCGGTGGATGATCCCGCGCCGGTGCGCCGCCCGCGCGGCCTTGAGGATCTGCACGGTGACGTCGATCGCGCGCAGCGGGTCGAGCGGCGCCTCCTGCACGATCAGCTCCTTCAGCGTGCGGCCCGGCAGGTACTCCATCGCGATGTAGCAGGTGCCGTCCCACTCGCCGCGGTCGTAGATGCCGACTACGTTCGGGTGCTGAAGGCCGGCGGCAGCGGACGCCTCGCGGCGAAAGCGCTCGACGAAGTCGGCATCCTGCGCGAAGCGGGCGTGCAGCAGCTTCAGCGCCACCTTGCGGCCGAGCTGCTGATCCTCGGCGCAGAAGACGTCGGCCATGCCACCCGAGCCGAGCCGTGTGAGGACCTTGTAGCGCGAGTCGATGAGCGTGTCGGGGACGATCTCTGGCATCAGTGGAGGAGCGACTGGAGGACGTCGCGCGCGATCGGGGCGGCAACGGTACCGCCGAACCCGCCCTGGGACTTCTCGACGGTGACGGCAATCGCGATGCGCGGATTGGACGCGGGGGCGAAGGCGATGAACCACGGCTGCGTGATGTTCGAGCCGGGCGCGCCCTTCTGCGCGGTGCCGGTCTTGCCGGCGACGTCGATGCCGGGCAGCTGGACTGCCGTGCCGGTGCCCTCCTCGACGACATGGCGCATCATCTGGCTCAGCGCGCTCGCGGTCGTCTGCTTCATCACCTGACTGTCGACCGCCGGGTCGATCCGCTTCACCGTCCGGCCGTCGGGGTCGACGATCCGGTCGCTGAGGTGTGGCGCCATCAGCGTGCCGCCGTTCGCGACCGCAGAGGCGACCATCGCCATCTGCAATGGAGTGACGGCGAGCTTGTCCTGGCCGATCGCCATGCGGCCGAGGTCGACGTCCTGGCTCGTCGGCAGCAGCAGCTTCCCATGCGCGTCGCGCTCTCCGCTGGCGATCCGCTGGTCGGCCGGATAGTCGAGCGGCGGCTTCGCGTAGAAGCCGAAGCGCTTCATGTACTGCGTCATCGTGTCGCGGCCGAGCGCGACGCCGACCTGCGCAAAGACCGTGTTGACGGAGAGCGTGAGGGCCTTCGTCAGCGTGATCTCGCCGAAGCTCTCGTTGAGGTCGTTTTGCAGCGGGACCCCGGAGATCGTCTTCGGCGAGGCACCGTCGATCAGCGAGTCGGCCGTGTAGCGGCCGGAATCGATCGCCGCAGCAGCCGTCACGACCTTGAACGTCGAGCCGGGCGGGTAGGTGCCCTGCGTCGCGCGGTCGAGCAGCGGCGAGCCGGAGCCGCGCGCGTTGAGCTGCTTGAACGTGCCGGCCTTGCCGATCCCGTTCGGGTCGTAGCCGGGCGTCGAGACCATCACCTTCACCGCGCCGGTGCGCGGGTCGAGCGCGACGACCGAGCCGGGGCTGCCCGTCTGCTGCAGCTCCTGCGTCGCGATCCGCTGTGCTGCCGGGTCGAGCGTCGTGCGGACGCTGTTGCCGGCCTGGCGCTTGCCCTGCAGCTGGGTGACGATCGAGTCGAGCTCGTTGCCCTGGCCCGACAGCTCGTCGTTGCGGAAGCGCTCGAGCCCGGACAGCTGCTGCAGCGCGAGGTTCGCGTAGCCGACCGGGTGCCCGAACAGCGAACCGGGCGGATACGTGCGGCGGTACGTGCCACGCGGCCCGCGCACGCTGAGCGCGAGCAGCGAGCCGTCGTCGGCGACGATCGAGCCGCGCTTGACGTGCAGCGCCGCGAACAGCGGCCGTTTGTTGAGCGCGTTGTCGCGCAGCGCCTTCGCGTCGAAGACGGTCCAGCGCGACGTCCAGCCGACGAGCACGACGAACAGCAGCACGATCACTCCGAACAGGCGCATGATCGGAACGCTCATGCCGGCCGCCTCGCGCGATCCGACACCAGCAGCAGCAGCGCCAGCAGCACGAAGTTCGCGAGCAGCGACGAGCCGCCGTAGGAGATGAACGGCAGCGTCACGCCGGTCAGCGGGATCACGTTCGTGACACCGCCGACGATCACGAACACCTGCAAGGCGAAGACGGACGACAGCCCGACCGCGAGCAGCGTCGAGAACGAGTCGCGCGCGAGCAGGGCGATCTTGAAGCCGCGCTGCACGACGAGCAGGTACGTCAACAACACGGCTGCCGCGCCGATCAGCCCGACCTCGTTGACGATCACCGCGTAGATCGTGTCGGTCTGCGGCGCCGGCAGGATCGACTGCCCACCGGGCGAGACGAGCATCGCCTCGCCGAAGCCACGGCCGAGCAGCCCGCCGTCGGCCTGCGCGAACAGCGAGTTGGCGATTTGGTAGCCGGTGGTCGGGTAGCGGTGCGCGTCGAACGGGTCGAGCCACACGTCGACGCGGTCGTGCACGTGCGCGACGTGCGTGCCGAAGTACCAGGCGCCGAGCCCGAACAGCAGCAGCCCGATCAGCACGAACGAGAAGCGACTTGTCGCCACGTACAGCAGCGACAGGAACGCGCCGAAGAACATCAACGAGGAGCCGAGGTCGCGGATCACGACGAGCAGCAGCATCGCCACGCCCCAGATCACGAGCAGCGGCCCGAAGTGCTTCAGCGGCGGCAGCGTCACGCCGAGCACGCGCCGCGCGCCGGTGACGAGCACCTGGCGCGTGTCGCGCAGGTAGCTCGCGAGAAAGACGACGATCCCGATCTTCGCGAACTCGGTCGGCTGGAAGACGAACACGCCGGGGATCCGCACGCCGAGGTAGGCGCCGTTGACCTGCGCACCGATCCCGGGGAGGCGCGGCAGGCAGAGGATCGCGAGGCTGGCGAGCGCGATCACGTAGCGGTAGGACTCCAACCGCCGGTAGTCGCGCAGGAAGACGATCGTCGCGACGAACAGCAGCAGCCCGCCGACGAACCACTGGGCCTGCTGGCGCGCGAGGCCCGTGTCGATGCGGTAGATCATCACCAACCCGAAACAGGCGAGCACGGCGACGAGCGGGAACAGGTACGGGTCGGCGTACGGCAGCGCTGCACGCAGGAAGACGTGCGCCGCGATGCAGAGGCCGAGGAAGATCGCACCGTACGTCAGCGAGCCGTTCGAGAGCGAGCCGCGCTGGATGAAGACTGCCGCGAAGCCTGCCGTCAGCAGCAGCGACGCTGGCACGAGCCCGAGCAGCTCGCGGTTGCGCGCGGTCATGGCGAGAGCGTCCCGAGCTCCAGCTGGGTCGCGAGGTTGCGCGCGTCGTTCTGCGAGCGCAGGCGGTGGTCGAGCAGCGAGTGACGCTGAGCGACCGACACCTCGTCCGCCGGCACGCCGGAGACGTAGTAGGACTCGTAGAGACGGATGCCGGCCGGCAGGTCCCACGGCAGGCCGCGGTAGACCGTCACCATCCCGGCGCCGTTCGTGCCGAGGAAGAAGACCGCGCGCGAGGCGAGCCAACCGGCCACGCCGAGGCCGCCGAGCACGATCGCGACGGCGACCGTCGCTGCGATCAGCTTCACACGACGCGGCAGCGGCCCCTTCGAGCGGTCCTCGCCGTCGGTGCGGGCGGGGACGACGCGCGGCGGCACGACCGCGGTGGCAGTGGCGGCGGGTGCGGACGTCGTGACGGCTGCATGCGCTGGCTCGGTCGTGGCGAGCGCGCCGACCTCTTCGAGCCGCAGCAGGACGACGGTGATGTTGTCGCGGCCGCCCGCTTCGTTCGCCGCGTCGACGAGCGCGCGGCCTGCGTTGCCGAGGCTTGGCGCGGTGCGCAGGATCTCCCCGACGTCGGCCTCGGAGACCATCGACGTGAGCCCGTCGCTGCACAGCAGCAGCACGTCGCCGTCGTGCAGCGGGTGCGTCAGCGTGTCGACCTCGACGAACGGCTCCGGGCCGAGCGCGCGCGTGATGATCGAGCGCTGCGGGTGCTCGGCCGCCTCCTCCTCCGTCAGCTTGCCACGCCGCACGAGCTCGTCGACGAGCGAGTGGTCGCGCGTCAGGCGCGTCAGCTCGCCCTCGCGCAGCAGGTAGGCACGGCTGTCGCCGACGTGCGCGAGCGCGACCTCGTCGCCGTCGACGTAGGCCGCGGTGAGCGTCGTGCCCATGCCGGCGCGGTCGCGGTCGGTGCGCGAGTGGTCGTGGATGCGGCGGTTCGCCTCCAGCGTCTGCGCGGCGAGCCGCTCCTCGCTGCTGCCCCCTTCGGGCAGGCCGGCGGCGAACGTGTCGGCGGCGAGCCGCGAGGCGACCTCGCCGGCCTGCGCGCCGCCCATCCCGTCGGCGAGCACGAACAGCGGCGAGCGCGCGAAGTAGGCGTCCTCGTTGACGCGTCGCGCGCGACCGGTGTCGGATTTCTCGAAATGCTCGGCGACCCTCAGCATGGTGCTAGTCCTGAAGGTACGAGAATTGACTGTCGCCGATGCGGATGCGATCGCCGTGATGCAGCGGCTGGGGACCCTGCAGCTGCTCCTCGTTGAGGAAGGTCCCGTTCGTCGAGCCGAGATCTTCCAGCACGATCACGCTGCCCTGCCGCTCGATCCGCGCGTGACGACTCGACGCGAACGTGTCCTCCAACCGGATCTCGACGTCACCGCGCCCGAGCGTCGCTCCGTGCGCAAGCGCGTAGGCGATCCCATCGGGATGCCCGGCCGCGTGCTCGACAACGAGGCGTGGCTCGCCGACGAGCGCGCCATCTGGCAGCGGGTTCTCGTCGGCGCGGTGCAACCCGGTCGCGTCCGCGGCCACCGGCGGCGCGAGCACCGCGGCGGACGGGGTGCCCGCGTCCCGCGCGCGCCGCAGATCCTTCAGCGAGCTGCGCACGACCCACAGCAGGAACAGGTAGAGCACGGCCAGGAAGCCGAACTTCAACGCGACGGAGACCGGCTCGAGCGTCGTCATCGCGCTATTCCAGCTCGAACGTGAGCCGAGCCGTGCCCAGCTCGATGCGGTCGCCGGGATGCAGCGTCTGCGCCTGCTCGATCCGCGTGTCGTTGACCGTGACGCCGTTCGTCGAGCCGAGGTCGGCGATCGCCCAGCCACCGCCGCGCGGTCGCACCTCTGCATGACGGCGCGAGACGTTCGCGTCGTCGAGCACGATGTCGCAGGAGCGACTGCGGCCGATCGTCGCGCCGCCGGCGCCAACGACGAGGCGCTTGCCGCTGCTCACCAGCAGCGCACGCGCGCCGCGCTGGCGCGCCCGCTGCTCGAGCGGCTCCTGCAAGCGCTCGGCGGCGCTGTAGACCATCGTGTGGCCGGCGTCGCCCTGCGAGGGCTCCTGCGCAGCGTCCGCGGGCGGCTGCACGAGCCGTGCCTGGATGCCGAACTCGCCGAGTCGCAGCTCGCGGTCGACGCGCAGCTCGATCGCCGGCTTCGACATCAACGCGAAGCGCTCGCGGCGGGCGTGCTCGAGCAGGTAGCCGGACAGCTCGTCGATCAGCTCGTGCTCGAAGGCGGCGAAGCGCTCGTGGTCCTCCGGCGAGAGGTAGACGGCGTACTCGTTCGGGACGTAGACGCGCGAGACGGAGTGCGATTGGTGCTCCTCCATCTCCCGCGCGAGCTTGCGCGCGATCTCGACCGGGCGCACCTCGGACCGGAAGGCACGACTGAACGTGCCCTCGACCAGGCCGGCGATCTTGCTCTCGAGGCTGCGAAATACGCTCATGTGCTGCGCAACGGCGCAAACCCATGCTACGCCAGTGCCTCCCGTTCCGAGTCGCCCGGCGAGCCGAGCGCGACGCGGGCACCGCGCGCAGCGACGGCGAGCAGCACGGCAGCTGCCGCTCCAAATGCAGCTCCACGCGGGTCTGGCTGGAGGATCGCGCCGCCCAGCGCGCGGCCGATCGTCGCTGAACCAGCGGCGATTCCGGCGGCCCAGACGGTGGCTGCGACCAGGTCGATCGCCGCGTGGCGGCCCCGCACGAGCCACGGGAGGATCGCCGCACCGCCGGCCCACAGGCCCGCGCCGGCCAGCGCGCCAGAACGCACGAGCGGCGTCAGCGCGTGCTGGACGGTGCCGGACAGCGAGTCCTCCCACGCGCCGGGCGGCAACGTGCCGCGTGCGCGCCCGTAGTAGAGCGTCGTGCGCAGCACCGGCTCGGCGAGCGCCAGCGCCCAGAAGCCGAGCGCGCCGAGCGCTGCACGACGCCACAGCGTGCGCCCTTGGCCGGCGAGCGCAGGGTAGGCGCCGGCGAGCATCGCCAGGCCCATCAGCGGCGCGAGGAACGGCAGCGACCAGGCGCGGCCGGCAAGCGGCAGCAGCAGCGGGATCGGCACGAGCGCGCAGGCGAGCAACAGCGCGGTGCCGGGCTGACCCTGGGGCCCGGCGATCCAGCCGGCGAGCACGGCGGCGCTGACGATCCAGCCGATCCGCGGCAGCAGCCCGACGACGGCAGCCGCAAGCGCGCCGGCAAGCAGCGGGTTCACGGGCGGGTGGTGCGGCGCGAGCAGAGAGATCGCGAGCGCGACGAGTGCGCCAGCTGCGAGACCTGGGGCGATGTGACCGGCGAGCAGCGGTGCCGGGCGGCGGCGCTGCCGCGGCACCGACGCCAGCTCTCGTCCGGAGGCGCCCGGGCGAGCGATGCGGCGATCCTCGACGGTCCAGTCGCCGAGCGCGTCGAGCTCCGCCGCTACATCGGCCAGCTCCTGCTCGCGCGAGCGACGGCGCCAGCCGGCGCGACCGCGGTCGGCTACGTGCGTGACGGCAGTCGCCACACGGTCGATCCGCGGCGCGGCGATCGTGCCCGGCTCGTCCGCCAGCTCACCGAGCGCGCCCTTCAGTGCACGGTGGAGCATCGCGACGCTGCCGCGGTCACCCGGACGGGGCGCGAGCGCACGGTCGATCGCGTCGCACAGCACGGGCGGCAGGTCGCGGCGCTGGCGCTGCAGCCCCGGCAGCGTCGCGCCGAGCCGGCGCGCCGTCGCGACGGCGCTGCCGCCGCGGATCGGGTTGACGCCGCTGAACGCCTCGTAGAGCACGAGCGCAGCTGCGTAGAGGTCGGCGGGCGGCCCGGCCTCCTTGCCCTCGGCCTGCTCCGGCGCCATGTAGGCGAGCGTGCCGACGACGTCGCCGGTGCGCGTCAGCAGGTCCTCGCCGCCGCCGGCAAGCACGCGAGCGATGCCGAAGTCGGTCAGCTTCGCGACCGGACCGCCCGCATGCGGCACGTCCGGGACGAGCACGTTCGACGGCTTCACGTCGCGGTGCACGACGCCCTGCGCGTGCGCGTGCGCGAGCGCCTGGCAGAGCGCGACGCCGACCTCCGCTACGTCGCGGTCCGACAGCGCGCCTTCCGCGAGCAGCTCGGCGAGCGTGCCGCCGTGGACGAGCTCGGAGACGAGGTACGTCGCCTCGTCGTCCGCGCCGGCCTCGTACAGCGTCACGATCGCCGGATGCGACAGCTTCGCGGCGGCGCGCGCCTCGCGCTCTGCGCGACCGGAGGCCACGTGCTCGCGCGCGATCGCCTTCACGGCAACGTCGCGCTCGAGTCGCTCGTCGCGCGCGCGCCAGACGACGCCGAACGCGCCCGAGCCGAGCTGGTCGTGCAAGCGGTAGCGGTCGAGCACGAGCGGACCGTCGCCGCGGCCGCCGGGCAGCAGCCGCGTTTCGGCCTCCGCAGCAGCCTGCGGCAGCCGCTCGGTCGGGACCTCGGTGCGGCTCACCCTGCGGTCTTCCACGTTCTCGCGACGCTCCCTTCCGTGCGTCCAGCCGACCACGAGGTCATACTGCGCCTTTCACGTTCCCGCAAGGAGCACGATTCTGTCGTTCTTCGACGAGGCCGACGAGCCCAGCAGGGCTCCCCGCACACGCCGGATCCCCCGAGCCGGTGGCGGAGGTGGCCGACGCCCCCCCATGGACCACCAGGCGCTGTTGATGCGGCGCCTGATCGCTGCTGGCGCAGTCGTGGTCGTAGTGATCCTGCTCGTCGTGCTCGTGAAGGGCTGCGTCGACAGTCGCCGCACGCAGGCGCTGAAGGACTACAACCGCAACGTCCGGTCGCTCGTGCAAGAGTCGGAGAGCGCGGTCAGCAAGCCGTTCTTCCAGGCGCTGTCGGGCGCTGCGGGCCAGCAGGGCCAGCAGGTCACCGAGACGCTGAACCAGCTGCGCGAGGTCGCCGCCGAGGAGCTTGCCCACGCCGGCCGCCTGAGCGTGCCGGGCGAGATGTCCGAGGCGCAGCGCGACTTCCAGCTCGTCCTGTCGCTGCGCCGGGACGGAGTCGCGAAGGTCGCCGGGCTGATCGGGCCGGCGGTCGGCAAGACGGCAGCCGCGAGCACTGCGGTGAACCAGATCGCCGGCCAGATGCGCGCGTTCGACGCGTCCGACGTCGTCTACTCGCAGCGTGCAGCGCCGCTGATCCTGAAAGCGCTGAAGGACAACGGGATCGGCGCGAGCTACGACGGCAGCTCCGGCGAGCAGGTGCTGCCTGGGGCGGAGTTCCTGCCGAGCCTCAGCTGGATCAGCCCGACGTACGTCGCCGGGCAGATCGGCGCGAGCGTGAACGGCGGCAAGATCGGCGCACCGGCACCGGGCCTGCACGGCCACGGACTCGACTCCGTTACGGTCGGCACGACGACGCTCGCTGCCGGCGGCTCGAACCAGATCCCCGCCAGCCCGCTGCCGACGTTCACGATCAACTTCACGAACGGCGGCGAGAACGACGAGACGAACGTGAAGGTCGACGTCGAGGTCAGCGGCGGCAGCGGTGCGCCGATCAAGGCCTCGAAGACCGTCCTCGGCACGTCCGCCGGCAAGTCGGCCACCGCCACCGTGCAATTGCCCCGTGCGCCGTCGACCGCCGGCCCTTCCACGATCAAGGTGACGATAGAGAAGGTGCCGGGCGAGCAGTCGCTCGACAACAACACGCAGACGTACCACGTGCTGTTCACGTCGTGAGCCGGCGTCGCGCGGACTGCAGCGCCCGGCGCGCCTATCCTTTCGCGTCGTGCACGAGCTGACGAGCACCACCGGCATCGTCGCCCTCGCCGGCTGCGGGGCCGCCGCGATCGCGCTGCTGCTCGCGATCTGGCTCGCGTTCGCGCTGCGGCGCGTGCGGCGCGACCAGCGCGCCGTGCTCGGCGCCAACGGCGCGACCGATCTCGTCGCGCACGCCGCCGAGCTCGAGCGCGAGTTCCGTGTGCTGAACGACTACGTCGAGGACGCTGCAGGGAAGCTGTACGAGCGGATGACGACCGCCGAGCAGCGGCTCGACGGGTCGATCGCCTTCCGCGCACTCGTGCGCTACGACGCCTACGGCGAGATGTCCGGCCACCAGTCGACGTCGATCGCGCTGCTCGACGCGCATCGCTCCGGCGTCGTGCTGTCCTCGATCCTCCACCGCGACCAGGCACGGCTCTACGCGAAGCGCGTCGACGGCGGGCGCGGCGAATTGGAGCTGTCGCCGGAAGAGCAGGAAGCCGTGCGGCTCGCACTCGAGGGTGGAGGCGCGAGCGCCTGATGCGCGTCGCGTACCTCGGCCCCGCAGGGACGAACACGCACGAGGCACTGCTCGCCGCCGGCGGGGCACAGCACGAGCCGGTGGCGCTGCCGACGATCTACGAATGCGTCATGGCGGTGCACGACGGGAGCGTGGAGCGGGCCTTCGTGCCGATCGAGAACGCGCTCGAGGGCTCCGTCAACGCGACGCTCGACGCGCTGGCCGTCGAGACCGAGGACGTGGCGATCCTCGGCGAGGCGATCCACCCGATCCACACCTGCCTGATCGCGCATGCAGCAATCGACCTCGACGCAATCGAGACGGTTGTCTCCCACCCGCACGCGAACGCGCAGGCTGCGCAGTTCCTGCGCACGCGCCTGCCACGGGCGCAGGTGCTGGCGGCCAGCTCGACGGCAGAGGCCGTGCGGACGGTCGCCGAGCGCGCCGACCGGACGACGGCAGCGCTCGGGAGTCGCCTTGCGGCCGAGCTGTACGGCTGCACGGTGCTGAGCGCGGGCGTCGACGACGCAGCCGGCAACGAGACGCGCTTCGTGTGGATCGGAACCTCACCCACCGACGCACCGACCGGCGAGTCGGGACCGTGGAAGACGGCGATCGTCTTCTGGGGCGTCGGTGCCGAGGCGCCCGGCTGGCTCGTGCGCTGCCTGTCCGAATTCGCCTTCCGCGGCGTGAACCTCACGCGGATCGAGTCGCGGCCGCGCAAGCAGGGCCTCGGGCGCTACATGTTCTTCGCCGATCTCGAAGGCGGCGCGCACGAGACAGCGGTCGCCGGGGCGCTCGACGCGGTCCGCTCGCACGCCGAGCAGTTGCGCGTGCTCGGTTCGTTTCCCGCTGCTTGAACCGACGCTGGGCGCCGGGGACCGGTGCAGGTAGGGCTCTGGGGGCCGCTACACTTCGCCCCGAGCAGACATGGCAACGACCGTACCACCAGCGCAAGCGGGGTCCGCGTCGCCTCTGGGGCACCAGCGGCGCGGACGTGAGTCTGGTCGGGTGCTCGTCCTCAACGCCACGTACGAGCCGATCAACGTCTGCACGGTCCGGCGCGCTGTCGTGCTGCTGTTGAAGGAGAAGGCCGAGGTGCTTCAGCACGCCGAGCGCGTGCTGCGCTCCGGCAGCTCGACCGTGCAGCGACCGGTCGTCATCCGGCTCGTCTCCTACGTGCGGGTCCCGCGCGACACGCACCGCCGCAAGATCACACGCCGCGCCGTCTTCGCCCGCGACGACTGGACCTGTCAGTACTGCGGCACGCGCGGCACGCTGACGGTCGACCACGTGATCCCGCGCTCCAAGGGCGGCGACTCGACGTGGGAGAACATCGTCGCGTCCTGCGCACCGTGCAACCGCCGCAAGGGTGATGCGCTGCCGCATCAGGCGGGGATGACGCCGCGCCGGATCCCCCGCGCGCCCGGCCCGCACGTCTTCATCCAGGTCGCCAGTCCACGCATTCCATCAGCGTGGATGCAGTACCTCGCGGCTTAGCCGCTTAAGCACGAAGGGCGCCCTCGACGTGGGCGCCCTTCATGAATTACTTGGCTGGACAGTGACCTCGAGTGGCGACTGTGTCACGGCCGGCGGGACCAGTCCGGCACCAGTCGAGGCGGTGTCTCGGTGTGGACTCCGCTACGCGGGGCCAGCCTTCCGACCTAGCGGCCGGACACCTCCAGGATCCCGTAAAGACTGTCAGTCAACGTACGGACCACCTCCTTTCTCTGGTAGCGCCAGAGTAGCGGACCGCACAGACGGGGACGAGCCCTCAGGTCAGAGCGCTTCGCCGCCAAGGTCGCCGTCGCCGTTCGTCGTCGGCTCGTCGGGCTCCGCCGGCTCCGCCGCGCCGTCCTCGGCGCTCGCCTCGGGCAGCACGACCGCTCCATTGCCGTTCGCGATGCCGTCCCCGTGCGTGAGGTCGAGCTCGACCTGATCGTCGGCGCCCTCCACGTCGGGCTCCGACTCGACGACGAGCGCGACGGCGCGCACCACATCGTCCTCGCGCACGTTCATCACGCGCACACCGGTGGCCGAGCGGCCCTGTTGGCTGATGCCGCGCACGCCGGTGCGCTGGACCATGCCCGACTGCGAGATGAAGACGAGCTCCTGGTGATCGCGCACGACGAGCGCGCCAGCGAGGCCACCCTTCGCCTCCGTCAGCTTGATCGTCTTGACGCCCTTGGCGCCGCGCGAGGTCTTGCGGTACTGGTCGATCCGCGTGCGCTTGCCGTAGCCGTTCTCGGTGATCACGAGCAGATCCTGGTCGTCGCGCGCGACGTCCATCGCGATCATCTCGCCGGTCGCGCCGACGTCCATGCCGCGCACGCCGCTCGTGTCACGGCCCATCGAGCGAGCGTCGGCCTCGCTGAAGCGGACCGTCAGGCCGGCACGCGAGATCATCATCACCTCGTCGCCTTCGTCGACCCGCCGCACGGCGACCAGCTCGTCGTCGTCGCGAATCGAGATCGCGATGATCCCGTCGGCCTTGATCGGCGTGTTGTACTTCTGCAGCTCGGTCTTCTTGACGACGCCCTTGCGCGTCGCGAACAGCAGGTAGGGCGCCTCGCCGAAGTCGCGCGTCGAGAGGACCGACTGCACGCGCTCGTCCTCGCGCAGCGGCAGCAGGTTCACCAGCGCGCGGCCCTTCGCGGTGCGCGAGGCCTCCGGCAGCTCGTAGACCTTCAGGCGGTAGACCTTGCCGCGGTTCGTGAAGAACAGCAGGAAGTCGTGCGTCGAGGTCACGAACAGGTGCTCGATGTAGTCGCCGTCCTTCATGTCCATCCCGGTCACGCCGACGCCGCCGCGGTGCTGCTGGCGGTAGGTCGCGAGCGGCAGCGACTTGATGTAGCCGCTGTTCGTGATCGTGATGACCATCTGCTGGTCGGCGATCAGGTCCTCGATGTCGATCTCGCCCTCGGCGTGGGAGATCTGCGTGCGGCGGTCGTTGCCGTAGGCGTCGGAGATCTCCTGCAGCTCCGTCTTGATGATCCCCATCACGCGCGTCTCGTCGCCGAGGATCTCGCGCAGCTCGCGGATCCGCTCCTGCAGGTCGGCGTGCTCCTGCTTGATCTTGTCGGCCTCGAGCGCGGTCAGGCGGCGCAGCGTCAGCTGGAGGATCGCCTCGGCCTGGCGCTCGGTCAGCTCGAAGCGGTTGACGAGGCCCATCCGCGCGGACTCGGGATCGGCCGAGCCGCGGATCAGCGCGATCACCTCGTCCAGGTTCGCGAGCGCGATCAGCAGGCCCTCAAGGATGTGCGCGCGATCCTCTGCATTGCGCAGCTCGTACTTCGTGCGGCGCACGATCACTTCGCGCTGGTGCTCGACGTAGCGCTCGATCACTTCGCGCAGCGACAGCGTCTTCGGCACGTTGTCGACGAGCGCGACCATGTTCACGCCGAACGTCGTCTGCATCGAGGTGTGCTTGTAGAGCTTGTTCAGCACGACCTTCGGCATCGCGTCGCGCTTCAGCTCGATCACGAGCCGCATGCCGCGCCGATCCGACTCGTCGCGGAGGTCGCTGATCTCGGGGATCTTCTTCTCGTGGACGAGGTCGGCGATCTTCTGGATCAGGCCGCCGTCGCCGCCCTTCTTGACCATGTAGGGCAGCTCGGTGACGATGATCGCCTCCTTGCCCTGCGACAGCGGCTCGATGTGCGCGCGTGCCTGCACGCGGACCTTGCCGCGGCCGGTCTCGTACGCCGAGCGGATCCCGGACGTGCCGAGGAT
Organism: uncultured Actinomycetes bacterium; assembly: GCA_963715695.1. Lineage (GTDB taxonomy): Bacteria > Actinomycetota > Thermoleophilia > Solirubrobacterales > Solirubrobacteraceae > Conexibacter. The sequence continues at coordinate 1,665,073 of OY970266.1, forward strand.
CAGGCCGCCGGTCGGGAAGTCCGGCCCCGGCAGGTGCTGCATCAAGCCGTCGATGTCGATCGTCGGGTTGTCGATGAAGGCGATCGTCGCGGCGATCGACTCGCGCAGGCTGTGCGGCGGGATGTTCGTCGCCATGCCGACGGCGATGCCGGTCGCACCGTTGACGAGCAGGTTCGGGAAGCGCGCCGGGAGCACGAACGGCTCCTGGTTCTGGCCGTCGTAGTTCGGCCCGAAGTCGACGGTGTCGGCGTCGATGTCGCGCAGCATCTCCGTCGCGATGCGCGCGAGGCGCGCCTCGGTGTAGCGCATGGCGGCTGCGGGGTCGTCGTCGACGGAGCCGAAATTGCCCTGGCCGTCGACGAGCGGGTGGCGCATCGAGAAGTCCTGCGCGAGACGGACGAGCGTGTCGTAGATCGCCGAGTCGCCGTGCGGGTGGTACTTGCCCATCACGTCGCCGACGATGCGCGAGGACTTCGCGCGCGGGCGCGTCGGCTGCAGGCCCGCCTCGTTCATCGCGAACAGGACGCGGCGGTGGACGGGCTTCAGGCCGTCGCGGACGTCGGGCAGCGCACGCCCGACGATGACGGACATCGCGTAATCGAGATACGCCGAGCGCATCTCCTCCTCGAGCGCGCGCGGCTCGATGTTGCCGCCGCTGAGTTGATCTGTGGCGCTCATGGAATTACACGTCCAGGTTGGTCACGAGGCGGGCGTTCTCCTCGATGAAGTCGCGCCGCGGCTCCACCTGATCGCCCATCAGCATCGAGAAGACGCGGTCGGCTGCCGTCGCGTCGTCCATCGTCACGCGGGCGAGCGTGCGGGTCGCGGGATCCATCGTCGTCTCGCGCAGCTGTTCGGGATTCATCTCGCCGAGGCCCTTGAAGCGGTTGATCTTCGCGCCGCGGCCGGCGAGGTCCATCACGACGGTCCGCAACTGCTCGAACGACAGCGCATCGTCGCGGTGGTCGCCGAGCTTGATCGTGAATGGCGGCGTGCCGACCGTCTGCACGAGCTGCTCGTAGATGCGGATCAGCTGGCGGTACTCGTTCGCCTCCAGCATCGAGCGGCGGACACGGCGGATGCGCGCGTGGCCCGTCTTCGCCTCGACCGAGCGCACGACGATCTCCAGCGGATCCTGGTCGAGCACCTCGCTCGTGAAGGGCGCGTCGTCGCGGTCGGCCTTGTTCAGCAGTGCGATCAGGCCGGCTTCGTCGGTGATGCCCTCGTGCAGGATGCCTGCCTCTTCGAGGAAGTCGACTACGTCGTGGCTCGACAGCGCGCGCAGCGCGGAGGCCCAGCCGGCGTACTGCTTCAGCAGGCGCGTGAAGCGCTTCCAGCGTGCCTCCGTCAGCTTCGCCTGGACGCTGCCGGAGCGGTCGATCAGCTCGAAGCGCTCGAGCTTGTCGGACAGCAGGATCTCCTCCAGCTCCGACTCCTTCTCGATGTAGCGCTCCGACTTGCCGGCCTTGAGGCGGTAGAGCGGCGGCTTTGCGATGTAGATGTAGCCGGCTTCGATCAGCGGCTGCATCTCGCGGAACAGCAGCGTCAGCACGAGCGTGCGGATGTGCGCGCCGTCGACGTCGGCGTCCGTCATCAGCACGATCTTGTGATAGCGCGCCTTCTCGAGGTCGAACTCCTCGCGCACGCCGGTGCCGATCGCGGTGATCAGCGCCTGCACCTCGGTGTTCGCGAGCACCTTGTCGATCCGCGCGCGCTCGACGTTGAGGATCTTGCCGCGCAGCGGCAGCACTGCCTGGGTCGCGCGGTCGCGCCCCTGCTTCGCCGAGCCGCCGGCGGAGTCGCCCTCGACGATGAAGATCTCCGACAGCGCCGGGTCTTTGACCGAGCAGTCGGCGAGCTTGCCCGGCAGGCGCGAGTTCTCCAGCGCGGACTTGCGGCGCGTCAGGTCGCGCGCCTTGCGCGCCGCGGCGCGCGCCTGCGCAGCCTGGACCGACTTCATGATCACCGAGCGCGCGTCCTGCGGGTTCTCCTCGAGGAACTCCGCGAGCCCCTGGTTGACGACCGACTCGACGAATCCCTGCATGCCGGGGTTGCCGAGCTTCGTCTTGGTCTGGCCCTCGAACTGCGGGTCGGCGAGCTTCGCCGAGATGACCGCGGTGAGCCCCTCGCGCACGTCCTCGCCGGAGAGGTTCTCGTCCTTCTCCTTCAGCAAGCCCTTCTCTCGCGCATACCGATTCAACGTACGCGTGAGCGCAGAGCGGAAGCCGGAGAGGTGGGAGCCGCCCTCGTGCGTGTTGATGTTGTTCGCGAACGAGAAGACCGACTCCTGGTAGGAGCCGTTCCACTGCATCGCAACCTCGACGGCGCCTTCTTCGCTCTCGCCGGCGAAGTAGATGATCTTCTTCTGTGCCGGCTCTTTGTTCTCGTTCAAGTACGCGACGAAGTCCTCGATGCCGCCCTCGTACTGGAACGCGACCTTCTTGCCTTCGCCGCGCTCGTCGGTCAGCGAGATGGCGAGGCCGCGCGTGAGGAATGCCGTCTCACGCAGGCGCTCCTCGAGCGTCGTGAAGTCGTACTCGAGCGACTCCATGATCTCGTCGTCGGCGAGGAACGTGATCGAGGTGCCGGTCTCCTGCGTCGCGTCGCCCTTCGCCAATTGCCCGAGCGGCTTGCCGCGGCTGTAGTCCTGGCTCCAGGTCGCTCCGTCGCGACGCACCTCGATGTGCAGCTGATCGGAGAGTGCGTTGACGACCGAGACGCCCACGCCATGAAGCCCGCCGGAGACCTTGTAACCGCCACCGTCGCCGAACTTGCCGCCGGCATGGAGCACGGTCAGCACGACCTCGACGGCCGGCTTCTGCTCCTTCTCCATGATCGCAACGGGGATGCCGCGCCCGTTGTCGACGACGGTGATCGAGTTGTCCGGGTGGATCGTGACGTCGACCGCGGTGCAGTGACCCGCGAGCGCCTCGTCGACGGAGTTGTCCACCACCTCGTAGACGAGGTGGTGGAGGCCACGCGTGCCGGTCGAGCCGATGTACATGCCCGGGCGCTTGCGGACGGCCTCGAGACCTTCGAGGACGGTGATGTCCTGTGCGTCGTACGTACGGGCGGGCTTGTCAGCCCCAGGGTTCTCAGTGGCCAACGGTCCTCCGAAGACGTTGCAACGCCCCGGAGCCGCGCCGGGGGAGGCGCGCCGGGGCGTGGAATGCTGGTGCCGAGAATGATACCACAGGAGGCGTCATAACCACTGCCCGAGCGCAGTAGAAAACGCCTGCAAAACGACCTAAAAACAGAGACCCTATGTGGCAACTCGCCGCGCTCACGCCATCGGCTCCCGCGTCCCGGTCACGCAACGCAGTCGCTGCACCTCTCCCTCGCGCAACGCGGGGTTGAGACGCGCGAGCAGTTGGGGAGCCATCAAGTCCAGTTCCTGCGCCCACACCGACGAGGCGCAGACGACCGTGAGGACCCCGCCGCGGGCTGCCGTCGGGGTCGCTTCGCGCGCGATCGCGGGCCCGGCGATCTCAGCCCAGACGCGTTGCACGTCGGCGAGCAGCGTCGCCGGTGCGAGCGAATCCTGCAGCGGTCCGATCGCCAGCGACAGGGGGCGTGGCGCGCGCCGGCTCATGCAGCTTCCGCAACCGCGAGGACCGCGCCGTCGGCGACTGCGAGTCGCGTGACGCCGGGCTCGCCGGCGCCTGGGACGTGGTCGAGGTCGGTCGTCGTGATGACGCTCTGGCCGCCGGCGCGCAGCAGCGCGACGAGGCGTCCGCGGCGATCGCGGTCCAGCTCGCTCATGACGTCGTCGAGCAGCATCAGCGGGGCTGCGTCGCGCGTCGCGGCAATCGCCTCGCGCTCGGCGAGCAGCAGCGCGAGCAGCGCGAGTCGTTGCTGGCCCTGAGAGCCGTAGGCGCGCAGCTCGCGGCCCTCGCGCGTCAGCGCGAGCTCGTCGCGATGCGGTCCATGGCCGCTGAAGCCACGTTCGAGGTCGCGCTCGCGGCGCTCGGCCAGCTCCTGCGCGAGCCCCTCGGCGTCAGCGGCGCGCGACCGCGGCCGGTAGGCGACTGCCGGCTCGCCGTCGAGGCCCAGCTCCGCGGCCTGGGCGGCGAAGCGCTCCACGACCGCGTCGAGCGCCGCCGCGCGGTCGGCCATCAGCGCTATCCCGTGCTGCGCAAGCTCCTGATCCCAAGCGGGCAGCGAGGCGGGGGAGGCACCGCCGGAGCGCACGCGCGTCAGCAGCGCATTGCGCTGGGCGAGCGCCTGCGCGTAAGCGCGGCGGGTGGCCGTGCGCGCAGGCCACAGCGCAGCGACTACCTGGTCCATGTGCGCGCGGCGCAGGGAGGGCGTGCCTTTGACCAGCTCCAGGCGGTCGGGCAGGAAGACGCTCACGAGCGGACGGCCGGGAGCGTCGAGCAGCCGTTCGACGCGGACTCCGTCGACGAGCATCCGCTTCGGCTCGCCGGGCTCGAAGCCGACGCTCAACTCGTGCGGACCGTCGGCTGCCTCGGTCGCTGACCTCGACGCGCGTGACCTGCTCACCGAAGCGCACGAGCTCGCGCTCGTTCGTCGTCCGCGCGGAGCGGCCGGTGCAACCGAAGTAGAGCGCGTCGAGCAGATTCGTCTTGCCCGCCCCGTTGCGGCCCGTCACGACCGTCACGCCCGGGCCGAGCTCGACGTCCGCGGCTGCGTAGCTGCGGAAGTTGCGCAGGGACACGCGGGTGACCCGCATCCCGCGGCGCCCTAGACGTTCAGCCGGATCGGCATGATGAGGTAGAGGAAGCCGGCGTCGTCGCCGCCCTGGATCAGCCCGGGACGCAGTGGGCTGATGAGCTTGAGCACGATGTTGCCCGACTCGATCCCTTCGACTCCGTCGCGCAGGAACTCGGGGTTGAAGCCGATCTCGAACGGCTCGCCCTGGAAGGCGACCGGCAGCGCCTCGCGCGCCTCGCCGACATCCGGCGTCTGAGCCGAGACCGTCAGCTCGCCGGGCTGGAAGGAGAGCCGCAGGGGCGCGTTCTTCTGCGCCAGCAGGCTGATCCGCCGCACGACGTCGGTCAGCTCGCCGCCGGCGAGCGACAGCTCGTGCTCGAACGTCTCGGGGATCAGCTGGCGGTAGTTGGGGAACTGGCCGTCGATCAGCCGCGAGGAGAGCACAACGCCGGCGACCTGGAAGACGATCTGGTTCTGGCGCACGCCGACCGCGAGCGACTCGCCTTCGAGCTGCTGGACGAGTCGCGCCAGCTCCTGCAGCGCCCGCGCCGGCACATTGGCCTCGAAGCCACTTGGCAGCGGCTGTTCGAGCGTCGTCTCCTTCACGCTCAGGCGGTAGGAGTCGGTTGCGACCATGCGCAGCTCGCGGTCGGAGGCCGAGACGAGGATCCCGGTCAGGACCGGGCGCGTCTCGTCTCGCGAGGCGGAGTTCGCGACCTTCAGGATCGTCTCGACGAAGGCCTTCGCCGGGACCGTCACGACACCGTCGCTCTCGGGCTCGGGGAAGGGCGGGAAGTCCTCGGCGCGCAGCGTGCGGATGTGGAAGGTGGCATTGCCCGCCACCAGCTCGACGTCCTGCTCGGCCGCGCGCAGCTCCAGCGTCACCGTCGGGCCGGAGAGAGAGCGAACGACGTCCACGAGCAGGCGGGCTGGGAGGACGATGGAGCCCTCGCGGACGATCTCGGCAGGCAGCGGGACGCGCAGGCCGACCTCCATGTCGGTGGCGCGCAGCTCGACGCGTCCGCCTTCTGCGGCGATCTGGACGCCGGAGAGCGCTTGGATCGCGCCACGGGTGGAGGCGACGCGGCTGACGGTTTGCAGCTGGGTCAGCAGTTCGTCGCGTGCGGCCGAAACCTTCACGATGAAGACCTCGAGAAGAAGGGAGTCGTCGTCATAGGGAGGCTTGTCATGTGCAGAAGTGGGTGAAACAGCCGCACGTTGCGGGCGTCCGGTGCACAAGACGCAGATGTGCGTGTGGAGAGTGTGTCAGCAGGTGCGGTCGGCATCAGGCTCCTGCAGGGTGGCGGTGAGGCCGCGGACGAGCTCGTAAGCCTCGGCGTCGGCCGCGATGCGCTCGCTTGCGCGGCGGCAGGCGTGCAGGACCGTGGTGTGGTTGCGGCCGCCGAAGGCCCGCCCGATGGCGGGCAGCGTCGCATCGGTCAGCTCGCGTGAGAGGTACATCGCCACCTGGCGGGCCCAGGCGACGCGGGCGCTGCGGTCAGGTGAGCGGAGGGCTTCGGGCGAGACGCCGAGGCGCTCGGATGTCGCGTTCTGGATCTCCTCCAGCGTTCGCGCCGGTCGCGTGCCACCGGGGTAGAGGCCGTCGAGCACGTGCGTGACGAGCGATCGGTCGATCGGTCGGCCCGTGAGCGAGTGGAACGCGACGACGCGGATCAGCGCGCCTTGCAAGGCGCGGACGTTCGTCGTGATGCGCTCGGCAATCGGCAGGATGGCGTCCGGATCGGCGAGCTGGATCCCGTCGTACTGCACGCGCTTGCGCAGGATCGCCAGCCGGGTGGCGATGTCGGGAGGGCGGATGTCGGTCACGAGGCCGGACTCGAAGCGCTCGCGCAGGCGCTCCGCGAGCGCTCCCATGTCGCGCGGCATGCGATCGCAGGTGACGACGAGCTGGCTGCCCAGCTCGTAGAGCGCGTTGAAGGTGTGGAAGAACTCCTCTTCCGTCTTCGCCTTGCTCTCGAGGAACTGGACGTCGTCGATCAGCAGGATGTCCGTGTCGCGGTAGCGGCGCTTGAAGGCCTCGATCGAGCTGGTGTGGAGCGCCGCGATGAAGTGGTTCGTGAACGCTTCGATCGTCGTGTAGCGAACCGTCAGGCCGTCGCCGTAGTGGCGCACGTAGTTCGCGATCGCGTGCAGCAGGTGCGTCTTGCCGAGCCCCGGCGGGCCGTAGATGAACAGCGGGTTGTAGGCCTGACCCGGCAGCTCGGCGACGGCGAGTGCCGCCGCGTGGGCGAGACGGTTGCCGTCGCCGATGATGAACTGGTCGAAGGTGTACTTCGGGTTGAAGGCGTCGGCCGGTGCCGGCGCGCTCTCGCCTCCCAGCGCCGTGCGAGGCGTGTGGGTGGTCGCTGATGCTCCAGCTCCGACCGGGACGACGCTGACGGTCGTCTGCGGCCCGAGGACGGTCGCGGTGCAGCTCTGCAGGACGCGCGCAAAGCGGTCGGCGACCCAGCTGCGGATCTCTTCCGGAGCGCTGACGAGCAGCGCGTCGCCGTCGCGGCCTTCTGCCCGCAACGGCTCCAACCAGAGGTGGTACGTCGAGTCGGTGACGGCGCGCCGGAGCTCGGCTTGGATCTGGGACCAGGTGTGCTCGAGCTCGGTGTGCACAGGCGTGTTTGACCGACTCCTCGTCGGGAGGGATTGGTAGCTGGATTGAGGGCCAACCGGCCCCGGGGGGCGGCGAATATAGCAGCGTCCGACGCGTGTGCTGGCCGACCATGGACGGCCCGTGCGAGCGACCACGCAAATCGCGAGAAAAAGCTGGGTGCGGCCTTTCCCCACCGGCGCTGACGCTCTGTCGATGGGATGTCGAGAACCCTGTGCACAAGGGCGGAAGGAGCCCGAGGCGCTGCCCGCGTATACTGGCCTTTCTCCCGATGCGATCGAGAGCGAAGAGACCGAGATGAAACGCACGTATCAGCCCAAGAAGCGCAAGCGCGCACGTACGCACGGCTTCCGCGCCCGCATGCAGACGCGCGCTGGCCGCATGACGCTCAAGCGCCGCCGCTCCAAGGGCCGCAAGCGACTCACCGTCTGATGAGCGCGCGGCCGGGCGCGGCAGCCCGGCGAAGCAAGCGCGGGCGCCTGTCCCGCAGCGCGGAGTTCGACCGGGTCTTTCGGCAGGGACGCTCGCAAGCGAACCGCGTCCTTGTCTTGTACAGCTTCCCCCGTGGCGAGCCGGGCGAGCCGCGTCTCGGCCTGTCCGTCTCGCGGAAGGTCGGTGGCGCCGTCGAACGCAATCGCGTGAAGCGCCTGCTGCGCGAAGCATTCGAGTTGGAGTGCTCCCGCGCGCCCGCGGGCCACGATGTAGTCGTGGTTGCCCGCTCCGACGCGCACGAGATCGCGGAGCGCGACGGACTCGACGGCATGCGGACCGCGCTCGGCGAACTGCTCGACCGCGCGACGGAGCGCTTGGGCGGCGAGCGCGGATGAGGATCCTGCGCGCCATCGCTGTGGCGCCGATCCAGCTCTACCGGCGCTTCGTCTCGCCGGCGATCCCGCAGCGCTGCAAGTACTACCCGAGCTGCTCGGCCTACGCCACGCAGGCAATCCGCGAGTTCGGCATACTCCGCGGGCTGGTGCTCGCTGCTTGGCGGTTGCTGCGCTGCAACCCTTGGAGCCACGGCGGTGTCGACCACGTGCACCACCAGCGCATCTTCAGTCCACGCCGATCGACCGCGCCGAGCGCCTGAGAGCTTCCCCTATGCCCGTCGTCTACGCGAACATCCTCGAGCCGCTGATCACGGTCTGCGAGAAGGTCCTTCTCTTCTTCCACGACACGGTCGGGACCGGGTGGGGGATGTCGATCATCTTCCTGACGCTCACCGTCCGTGTCGTCCTGTTGCCGCTGACGCTCAAGCAGACGCGATCGATGCGTCGGCTCCAAGTGCTCGCGCCGGAGATCAAGAAGATCCAGGCGAAGTACAAGGACGACAAGCAGCGTCAGCAGCAGGAGATGATGAAGTTCTACCAGGAGAACAAGGTCAATCCCTTGGCTTCCTGCCTGCCGCTGGCCTTCCAGCTGCCGTTCTTCATCGCGCTCTACTACATGCTGCGCACCGATCTGCGTCAGGACATCTGTCAGCAGACGGCGAAGGTCTGTGGCGACGTAGTCGGCCATGCGCACTCGGCGCAGTTCCTCTTCATCCCGGATCTGACCGCGCCGGCCAAGGGCAGCGAGCTGGTCATCCTGATCATCCTCTATGTCGGCAGCCAGATCGCGTCGGGGATCCTCAGCTCGGCGACGATGGACAAGAACCAGCGGCTGATCATGTTGGGCCTGCCCGTGCTGTTCGTGACGTTCGTGATCCGCTTCCCGGCGGGCCTGATGCTCTACTGGATCACGACGAACATGTGGACGATCGTCCAAGGCCTGATCGTGCGCCGCAGCGTCGGTCCGATGCCCGTCCCGGCGGGAGCAGCCGCGCCGGCGGGAGCCGCTGCAGCGGTGTCTTCGGGCGGGAGTAGCTCGCCGTTGAAGGCGCTCGCCCGCGGTGGGAAGAAGGAGCCGGAAGCGGCGAAGTCCTCGACGAACGGCGCGAGCGCTGCGACGGCCCCGCCGTCTGCGCGCAAGAAGAAGAAGCGCACCGGACGCCGGCGATGAGTCCGGAGAAGGACAGCGAGCCGGCTGCGCGTGTGCGGGAGCTGCTCGAACGGATCCTCGTTGCGACCGGCACGACGGCGACGGTCGAGATCGACGAGCAGGACGAGGAGCTGCGAGCGAACCTCGACGGCGAGGACCTCGGGCTGCTGATCGGCCGGCACGGCCAGACGATCGACGCGATCCAGCACCTCGCCTATCGCGCTGCCTATCGCGGAGCCGACGGGCGCAAGCGCGTGACCGTCGACGCAGCCGGCTATCGCGATCGCCGTGCAGAGCTGCTCCAGCAGGACGCGGACGATGCAGCCGAGGAGGCGCTGGAGCGCGGCGAGCCGATTGCGCTCGACGCCATGAACGCGGTCGAGCGGCGAGTCGTGCACGAGTACCTGCGCGACCGTGAGGACATCGAGACGTACAGCGAGGGTGTCGAACCGGACCGGCATCTCGTCGTCGCGCCGCTGAAGTAGCCGCGCGTGCTGGTGCCCACGGGCCAGTGTGTTTCACGTTTTACATGACGGTGAAACAGATTCTTTCTCGATGCCAGAGCTGACGTCCTTCGATCGCGGTCTGTTTGTCGGGATCCTCATCGGCGAGGGCTCGTTCGGCGGGGATGGGAAGCAACCGCAGGTCACGCTTCGCATGCACACCCGCCACGAGGCGCTCTTTCGCTGGCTGATGACCGCCTTCCCGCGCACGAAGCTCTACGGGCCCTACCACCACGGTGAGCGCTCGTACTACCAGTGGATGGCGCGTGGACCAGCGCTGGTCGAGGACGTGCTGCCTGTGCTCGAAGAGGCGCTCGGACCTGAACTGGACGCCCACGCCACGGAGCGTTTTGAAGCGATGTGCGGGACCTACTCGGACTACATCGCGCGCATTCGGGCGCGCGCCACCGCGTGAGCGGATCGACGGCAGCGCGCCGCGTGCGTGCGCTGTGCGAGCGCTACGCGCTCCCGGCTACCGCCGCCGAGCAACTCGAGGCGCTGCTGACGGCGCTCGCCGACGACCCGCACGCTCCGACGACCGTTCGCAGCCCCGCCCAGGCGGCCGATGTCCACCTCGCGGACGCGCTGGTCGCGTTGGAGCTGGACATGGTGCGCTCCGCCGCGACGATCGCCGATCTCGGCGCCGGCGCTGGGTTTCCAGGGCTCGCGCTCGCTGTCGCGCTGCCCGCGACAACTGTCGTGCTGGTCGAGAGCAACGGCCGCAAGTGCGACTTCATTCGCGTGGCGGCCGAGGCGGCGCAGCTGAGCAACGTCGAGGTCGTCGCCGAGCGCGTCGAGTCGTGGAGCGCCGGCAGCGAGAGCTGCGATGTCGTCACCGCGCGCGCGCTCGCGCCACTTGCCGTGCTCGCCGAGTACGCAGCCCCGTTGCTGCGCCTCGGTGGAGTGCTCGTCGCCTGGAAGGGGCGGCGGGACGAGGACGAGGACGCTGCCGCCGCGCGTGCTGCCGCCGAAGTGGGCCTTGTGGTCGAGGGGGTGCGAGCGGTCGTCCCCTACGATCGCGCAGCGCACCGCCACCTGCATGTCCTGCGCAAGGTCGCAGCGACACCGACCCGCTACCCGCGCCGGCCGGGCATGGCCACGAAACGTCCGCTGGGTGCGGGCACCGGAGCGCCGTCCAACCGCGTTCAACGCTAGGTTCATGGCCATGGGCACCGTCTACGCGATCGCGAACCAGAAAGGCGGCGTCGGCAAGACCACGACGGCAGTCAACCTCGCCGCCTGCGTCGCCGAAGCCGGCTACGAGACGCTGCTCGTCGACATGGATGCGCAGGCGAACGCGACGCTCGGCCTGGGTATCCCGAAGGACACGACGCCGAGCGTCTACGACGTGCTCGCGGGTGACGCGACGCTTGACGAGGCGATCCGCCCGACCAGCATCGAGCACCTCGCGATCGTCCCGTCGAGCCCGGATCTCGCGGGCGCGAACGTCGAGCTGCCGCGGATCGAGGGCTCCGAGGGTCGCTTGCGCGACGCGCTCGCGCCCGCCCGTGCTCGCTACGACTTCACGATCCTCGACTGCCCGCCCTCGCTCGGCCCGCTCACCGTCAACGCACTCGTCGCTGCCGATCGCGTGATCGTGCCCGTGCAGGCCGAGTACTTCGCGCTGGAGGGCCTTGCCGGCTTGCTCGACACGCTCGGACTGATCCAGCGCGAGCTGAACCCGCGCCTGACGATCGCCGGGATGCTGCTGACGATGCACGACAGTCGTACGCGGCTCGCCCAGGACGTCGAGCGCGAGGTGCGCGAGCACTTCCCCCAGCTCGTCTTCCAGACCGTCATCCCCCGCAACGTGCGCATCGGCGAAGCCCCGAGCTTCGGCCGGCCGGTGATCCACCACGATCCGCACTGTGCCGGCTCGGATGCGTACTTCGAGCTCGCGAAGGAGGTAGCCGCCCGTGGCTGAGCAGACCCGTGGAATGGGCCGTGGCCTCGCCGCGATCCTCTCGACCGTGCCGAAGGACGAGCTGGAGGAGCTGCGCCAGATCCCCGTCGACCTCGTCTCGCCTAGCCCCCATCAGCCGCGCCGCCACTTCGACGACGAGGCGCTCGCAGCGCTCGCGACCTCGTTGGAGACGCGCGGCGTGCTGCAGCCCGTCCTCGTACGGCCGCTGCCCGACGGGCGCTACGAGCTGATCGCCGGTGAGCGGCGCTGGCGCGCCGCGCAGCTCGCGGGCCTCGAGCAGATCCCCGCGATCGTGCGTCGTCACGACGATGCAGCCTCGTTGGAGATCGCCGTGATCGAGAACATGGCGCGCGAGGACCTCAACCCGGTCGAGGAGGCGCGCGCTTGCGCCGCGCTGGTCGACGAGCTCGGCCTCACGCGCGAGGATGTCGGCCGCCGCGTCGGCCGCAGCCGCGTGGCGGTCTCGAACCTGATTCGCCTGCTCGACCTGCCCGACGACACGCTGGCGCTGCTCGAACGCGGCGAGCTGACCGAGGGCCACGGCCGCGCGCTGCTGCTCGCCGGCGACCACGGCGACCGCCGCCGCCTTGCGCGCGACGCGGCATCCGCCGGCTGGTCGGTCCGCGAGCTGGAGCGCCGAGCCCGTACGGCAGGTGACACGCCCGCGGCCGCCCGTCCGCGCCGCGCCGCCGCCGCGCTCCACCCGGACCAGGAGGAGGCGATCGAGCAGCTCACCGATGCCTTCGGGAGCGCACTCGGGAGCGACGTTCGCGTCACGCCCCAAGGCGACGGCTACCGTCTCCAGCTGACATTTGACTCGCTCGACGAGGCGCTCGCGCTCGCGCGCCGCCTCGGCGTCCGCGCGGTTGCCTGAGTCGATCTGACGGTCGCGCCGACCCGTCAGCTCCATCCCGCTAGAATCGCCTCCTCGCGGGCGATTAGCTCAGTTGGTTAGAGCGCTTCTCTGATAAGGAAGAGGTCCCTGGTTCGAATCCAGGATCGCCCATCGCGCGGACGCCGAGGGCTCATGCGATCCGCCGCGTCTGGCGCCGCAGCTGCGCGCGCTGCGCTGCTCGCGTCGTGGCATCGACACGCCGGAGCAGCTCGGGGATCGCCGTCACCTGTGCGATCGACATGCGACGGCAGCGCACCTCTGCGGCTGCGAGCACCGCCATCAAGTCGATTGCCATCGCCGCGGAATCCTCGCCTTCGAACGCGATCGCCACTTCTTGGCGCTCGCCGTCACAGACGGCTGACCAGGTGGCCTGTGCGATCGTGGGCGTCTCGGCGAGCACGTGGTAGACATCGCTGATCTGATCTGCCGTTGCCTCTGCAAAGACGAGCTGCTGTCCACTACGCAGCGCGCCTGGGGCGGTGGCCGCCACGAGCGCGTGTTCGAGCTTCGCTTGCGCTCCCTCGGCGAGCGCATACGCTGATTGCGCGGGACGCCCGGCGCGTGGTGAGACAGCATCCGCGCGCGGCGGGGGCTCCCGCAGCGCAAGCAGGCCATCGCGGACCATGGCGTCGGCTGTGCGCTTCGTGTTCGAGACGTCGCGCAAAGTCCCATGGGCGAGTCCCGCGGCGGTCAGCGGCTGTCCGCTCGCGCGCAGCAGGGCCCGACCGATGCCGAGCCGGGCAGGGCTGTTCCAGCTAGTGTCCGGGTGTCGTGCCATTTAGGTCGATGACCATAATCGCAAATTTGAGTAAATGACTCTTTGCCAGTGCTTTTTCCGTCCGAATGACCAATAATAATTCCGGTCACCACTTGAATGCCTATGCCGAGCTAGAGCGAAATTTTCCGCATCTTGCTCGAAGATCACCGTTCAGGCTCGCAACGGCATCCGGTGCCACGTACCGTTCCGACGCATGGAGATCGCGATGCCCGCCGACGCCACGTTTGCCGCCCTCACCGACGAGATCGCAGCCGCGCGAGAGGCACTCGTGGCGCTGGCGAGTGAGGAGCCGGATCGCTGGTGGAGCCCATTCGACCTCAAGACCGAAGCGCGCAACGGGTGGAGCGGTGGCGCGATGAGCCTCGCGCTCGGCGAGCTTGTCGATGACGGTGTCTTCAGCGTTGGCCCGGACCGACGCGTTCGGCTCCGTGACTGACTAGCTTTCCCCTGTGGACAAGCCACTGACACCGCTCACGGATGAGCGACGCGCAGGGCTGGCCAATCGGGAATCGGACGCGGAGACGGCGCCCCGGCGCGCTGGCAAGGAGGATTACCGGACACGCCAGCAGCGTGACCGCGACCGCATCCTCTACAGCGCTGCCCTGCACCGCCTCGCGTACATCACGCAGGTGACTGCCCCGGAGCTGGGGCACACGTTCCACAACCGCCTCATCCACACGCTCAAGGTGGCGCAGGTCGGGCGCCGCAACGCGGAGCGTCTCAAGAAGCTCGCCGAGCAGAAGCAGATCGTCGGTGCAGCAGCGACGATTGTCGACGCGCTCGACCCCGACGCCGTCGAGGCGAGTTGTCTCGCGCACGATCTCGGTCACCCACCGTTCGGTCATGTGGCCGAGCAAGCGCTGCATGAGGTGGCAGAGGAGCGCGCAAACATCGCCGACGGCTTCGAGGGCAATGCCCAAAGCTTCCGGATCGTTACGCGCCTCGCGGTTCGCGAACCTCACCAGGAAGGTCTCGACTTGACGCGCCAGACGCTTGACGGATTGCTCAAGTACCCATGGCGCCACTGGCCGAGCGACGCGGTCCACAAGGGGAAGCGGACACGCAAGTGGGGCTACTACAAACCTGACGAGCGATCGTTCCGATTCGCTCGGGCCGCGTGGCCAGAGGAGGAACGGGAAACGCTTCCGGAGCGCAGCTTCGAGGCCGAGCTGATGGACTGGGCCGACGACCTCACGTACGCAGTCCATGATGTCGACGACTTCTTTCGTGCGGGCCTCGTGCCGCTCGACCGTCTCGTGAAGTCCGGAGCTGAATCAAAGCGCTTTCTGCAGCTGCTGGTCGATGCTCAGGACGCCGATCCCGACGCGTTCCCCAGCTATCAGCCCGACGAGCTCGTCGGGGCGGCGCAAGGCGTGCTCGACCGTGAGCGCGGGCCGATGGAGCCGTACGCCCATGCGACCGGTCATCGCGCGGCGATGCGCACGTTCGGCTCGAAGCTCATCACGAACTATCTCGATGCGTTCTCGCTCGAGGATGACCCGGTGACGGGGAAGGTCAAGCTGCGGATCGACGACGACGCCCTGCTGGAGGTGACGGCGCTCAAGATGCTCGTGACGGTCTACGTGATCCGTCGCCCCGGACTCGCGGTCGTGCAGCACGGCCAGCAACGCGTCGTGAAAGATCTCTTCGGCTGGTACTTCGACGCGAGCGCGCCCGGAAAGGGCAAGGGCGATCAGCGCCTCTTCCCGCCGAGCGCGAAGGAGCGGCTCTTCCACGAAGGGCACGCGCCGGATGCGCGTGCACGCGTCGTGATCGACCTGATCGCAGGGCTCACCGAGACGGCCGCGATCCAGCTTCATCGCGGTCTCTGCGGCGGCTCCGCAGCGTCTGCGCTCGACGCGACTGCGCTGATCGGCTAGCCGCGCCAGCGTCGCGAAGTCCTTGTCGTCCCTCGTCCCAGCCCGAGGAGCGGCGCTTGCAGGAGATGGTCATCTACGGCGTGAGCTTCGACATGGGAGCAGGCCCACCAGGCGGCCCCTCTCAGCTGCACTCGGACTTGGTGGCCTCTGAGAAGCTCTTGACCGAGCTCACGACGCCGGTCGCGTCGGCGGCGATCACTGCGACCTGTGTCGCGGATGGACTCGACGGAAGCGCCTTGACGCCGCTCGCGAGAGCGTTGACCGACGACTCGATCGCGCTCGTCTGGCTCGGGAAGTCGCTGCGGGCGGAGTCGACCAAGGCGTTGGCGTCGCTCTCAATCGTCTTGAGCTGCGATTCCACTCCACTGACGCCGCCGCTGAGGCTGACGTTGGCGAGATCTTTGACCGAGCTCTCCAGCTTGCTCCGATCCGAGCAGTACGACGGCTTGCTGCTGCCGCCGCATCCGGCGAGCCCGAGCAGCACGCCGGCGGCAATCACGCAGGCCGTCGCCCGTCCTGCATGTCTGTGCGACGCCACACCGCCGTGATAACCAAAAGCCTTGCTTCACAAACGGAGCTGCCGGTCGGCCAAGGGGCCGTCGCGTGGCCGCAGGGCTCGCCGAGAGGGTTCCTAGCCACGCCTATACTTGGTCCTCGTCCCAGCCCGAGGAGCGGCGCTTGCAGGAGATGGTCATCTACGGCGTGAGCTTCGACATGGTCGGCAAGCAGCCGATCGTGCTCCTGAAGACCGTTGACGGAAACAAGTTCCTGCCGATCTGGATCGGGCATCCGGAGGCGGCGGCGATCCTCATGAAGCTCCAGGGCGCCAGCACCCCGCGGCCGATGACGCACGACCTGCTGTCCGAGGTCCTCTCCGAGCTGGACGTCAACTGCACCCGCGTCGCGGTCACGGAGCTGAAGGAGAACACCTTCTACGCGTCGATCACGCTTGCCGTCAACGGCAAGGAGATGGAGATCGACTCGCGCCCCAGCGACGCGCTCGCACTCGCCGTCCGTGCCGGCGCGCCGATCTTCGCCGCCGAGGAAGTCATCGCCGAGTCGGCTATCGAGTTCGAACACGAGGTCGAAGACACCGAGGAGGTCGTCGAGAAGTTCAAGGACTTCCTCGACCAGGTGACCCCGGAGGACTTCGCCGGCGGCGAGAGCTGAGCGACACGCTCAGGCTTGAGCGCGCGCCAGCGCAAGCCCGAGCAGACGCGAGATCAGGTCGTCGAAGGAGATCCCGGCTGCCTCGGCTGCCTGCGGCAGCAGGCTCGTCTCCGTCAGTCCCGGCACGACGTTCGCCTCGAGCACGAACAGCTCGCCGGTGTCCTCGTGCAGCATCAGGTCGACACGCGCGAAGCCGGCGCAGCCGAGTGCGCGGTAGGTGGCGAGTGCGAGCTGCTGGGTGCGCTCCGCGACGCCCTCGGGCAGCTCGGCCGGGCAGACGAAGCGCGTGCGGCCGATCTCGTAGCGGGCCTCGAAGTCGTAGCGCCCCTGCTCGTTCGGCACCGCCTCGACGATCGGCAGCGCGCGCGCCGAGCCGTCCTGCTCGATGATCGAGACGGCGAGGTCGCGCCCCGGCACGTAGCGCTCCAGCAGCACCTTGCGGTCGTAGGAGAAGGCCGACACCAACGCTCCCGGCACGTCCGCGGCCGTGCGCGCGAACTTGATCCCCAGCGCGGAGCCCTGCGCTGCCGGCTTCACGACCAGGGGAAACGCGAGCTGCTCGCCGATCGCCGGCAGTGCCTGTGCGGCTCCCAGCTCGCGGAATGCAGTCTCGCTGAAGGCGTGGAAGTCTGGGGTCGGGATCCCCTCGTCGCGCAGCAGGTGCTTCGCGAGCACCTTATCCCAGCAGCGCACGCAGGCCGACACGCCGGAGCCGGTGTACGGGATCCCGAGCATCTCCAGCAGCTCTTGGACGGTCCCGTCCTCGCCGTCGCGTCCATGCAGCGCGACGAACGCTGCGTCCGGGCGGAGCGCGCGCAGCCGTTCGACGGAGTCGCCGCCGAGATCGAGCCCGACGACCGTGTGGCCGAGCCGTTCGAGCGCGTCCTCGACGCGTGCCGCCGAGGTGAGCGAGACGGCGCGCTCGAGCGAGCGGCCGCCCTTCAGGACGGCGACGGTGCTCATCGATCGGACTCGGCGCGCCCGTCGCGGCGCCAGCGGCGCGGCATCTGCAGCACGTCCGCGAGCCGTTCGCCGGCGGGACGCTCGGCAGGCGGCGCGTCCGCGGCTGCGGGCGATGTCGCGGGATCCCCACCCGTGAGCGTGCCGTACAACGCCACCTGCTCGGCGATCACGCCGCCGATCCGCCGCACGCCCTCGCGAATCCGCCGTTCGTCGGAGCCGGAGAAGTTCAGCCGCATCGAGGAGCCGCCCCGGCCGTCGAGGTAGGCGGCCCGGCCGGGGACGAACGCGACGTCCTCGCGCAGCGCGCGCACGAGCAGGTCGGTCGTGTCGATGTAGTCCGGCAACGTCGCCCAGATGAACAGCCCGCCTTGCGGCCGCGTCCACTGCGCTTCGCGCGGGAAGTGCTCGCTCAACGCGTCGAGCATCGCGTCGCGGCGGCTGCGATAGATCCCCACGAGCGAGTCGACGTATGCGCGCCAGTTCTCCTCCGCGAAGTACGCGGCCACGAACAGCTGCGTCATCGACGAGCTGCAGAGGTCCGCTGCCTGCTTGCCGAGGTTCATCTTCTGCAGCACCGGGCGCGGCGCGGCGGCCCAGCCCAGCCGCAATCCCGGCGAGAGGATCTTCGAGAAGGTGCCGAGGTAGATCACGAACTCGCCGCCGTCGAGCTTGCGCAGCGGCGGCAGCGGCTCGCCCTCGTAGCGCAGCAGCCCGTACGGGTTGTCCTCCAGCACGAGCAGCTCGCGTTCGCGCGCGATCCGCACGAGCCGCTGCCGCCGCGGCAGCGACATCGTGACTCCGCCCGGATTCTGGAAATTCGGCACGGTGTAGATGAACTTCGGACGGCGCCCCTCGCGCTCGAGCGCATCGAGCGTCTCCTCCAGCTCGTCGATCCGCATGCCGTCTGCGTCGAGCGGAATCTGCACGACATCGGCCTGATAGCTGGAGAAGGTCGGGACGGCACCAGGGTACGTCGGCGCCTCCGCGACGATCACGTCGCCTGGGTCGATCAGGGTCTTGCAGACGAGGTCGATCACCTGCTGGCCGCCGGTCGTCACGAGCAGCTCGCCCTCGTCGACCGCCATCCCCTCGGCCGCCATCACCTCGGCGATGCAGCGCGCCGCCGAGGCGAAGCCCTCGGTCGGCCCGTACTGCAGCGCCTTCGCGCAGGACTCCTCCGCGACTGTCGCCATCAGCGAGGCATACGTCTCCGGCGGGAAGGTCGACGTGTCGGGCAGGCCGCCGGCGAGCGAGATCACCTCGGGGCGGTCCGTCAGCGCCATCAGGTCGCGCATGGCCGAGGACTTCATGACCTTCGTGCGCTCCGCGAACAGGCCGGCGTAGCGCTCGAGATCGCGTGTCGTCGAGCGCGGCGGCTCGCGGCGGGTCATGCGCGGCACCTCACGCCGCGGACTTCGCCACGACGGCCCGGATGCCTGTCCGGGTTGGCTATC
This sequence comes from uncultured Actinomycetes bacterium, assembly GCA_963715695.1. GTDB lineage: Bacteria > Actinomycetota > Thermoleophilia > Solirubrobacterales > Solirubrobacteraceae > Conexibacter. The sequence goes on from OY970266.1 coordinate 1,683,914, forward strand.
GTCATGCGACCAAGCTACCGAAGACCCTGCTGACCATGACCCTCTTCCTCGACATCTGCCTCGGCATCGGCCTCGCGCTCGCGGTCGGGCTGCGCCCGTTCCTGCCCGCCCTGCTCGTCTGCGCGCTCGCACGCAGCAACGACGGGATCGACTTCACGCACACGCACGCGGCCTTCATGGAGGGCCAGGGCTTCCTGCTCGCGCTGTTGATCGGCGTCGGCGTGCTGGTCGTGCTGGAGCGGCGGATCGGGGCGGAGAAGCTCGAGACAGGAGCGCTCGGCGCGGCGATCGCGGGCCTCGGCCTCGGTCTCGGTGCGCTGCTGTTCGGCGGTGCGCTCGCGGACGACGGCTACGCCCTCCTGCCCGGCCTGCTCGGCGGACTCGCCTGCGCTGCACTCGCGCAGGCTGCATTGCGTGGCTTCCTGCGTCGCACCCGCTCGCGCCTCGATCGCGACGCTGCCGGGACGCTGCCGGTCTACGCCGAGGTCGCCGGACTGCTGCTCGCCGGGCTGACGGTGCTGCTCCCGCCCGTCTCGCTGATCGCGCTCGCGTTCCTCGTGTGGCTGCTGCTCGGGCAGCGGCGGCGTGCGGATCGCAAGTACGCGGGCCTGCGCATATTGCGGTGAGCCGCCCGCCGAAGCTCGTCCTGACGGTCCTCGACGGGCTCAAGCCGGCGATGCTCGAGCGGGCCGTGGCGCTCGGCCAGGCGCCGATGATGAAGCTGATCATGGAGCGCGGCGCCTATGTCGACGACTGCGTTGCCGCGTTCCCATCCGTCACGCCCGTCTGTGCGGCGACGATCGCGACCGGCGTCGGCCCCGATCGGCACCACATCCCGAGCATGAACTGGTACTCGCGGGAGGAGGCGCGCTACGTCGAGTACGGGTCGAGCTTCGGCGCCTCGCGCCGCCATGGAGTCCTGCGCTCGCTGACGGACACGGTCTACAACATGAACGCCCGGCATCTCTCGCCGGACGTGGAGACCGTCTTCGAGCGGCTCGACGACGTCGACGTGCGGACGGCCGGCACGACGTACCTGATGTACCGCGGCCGCCACCGCCACCAGGTGACGAACGAGACGGCGCTTGCGCGGATCGCAACCGCGACCGTCTTCCGCGAGCCCGTGCTCGGCCCCCGTGAGCTGTTCTACGCCGACATCTTCGCGAGCCGCCGCACCGGCTGCCGCGGCCAGCTCGGGATGCCCGGCCAGCGCGACCAGCACAGCGGCTGCGTCGGCGCGTACCTCGTCGAGCACGACCTGTTCGACTTCCTGCTGTTCTCGCTGCCCGACAACGACGCCTACTCGCACCGCAACGGCCCGCACGCGCAGGTCACCTCGATCGCCGCCGCAGACCGCCAGCTGGAGCGACTGATGCACGCCGGCGGCGGCCCCGAGCGCTTCCTCGAAGAGCACGCGATGATCGTGCTCGCCGACCACTCGCACAGCGCAGTCGAGGAGCGGATCCGCCTCGACGCCGCCTTCGCCGACTGGGATGTCGCGCAGCCGAACGGGGCGAACGCGGGGGTGGGAACGATCGCGATCAGCCCGGCCCAGCGCTCGGCGATGATCTACGTGCTCGCCGAGGACGACCGCGCGCGGCTTGTCGAGCAGGCAGCCGCGCTCGCGGCCACCGTGCCCGGCGTCGATCTCGTGATGCGCCGGCGCGCGGCGCGCGAGGGCGTGATCGTGAGCGCCCGTGGGGAGCTGCACTTCTCCCCGGGCGGCGACCTCGTCGACCCGCGCGGCGGGCGCTGGAGCGTCGACGGTGACCTCGCCGCTGTCGGCGCACGGATCGAGGACGGCCGGCTGCTGAGCCCCGACTACCCCGACGCGCTCGCGCGCGTCTGGTCGGCGCTCACCTGCCCGACCGCAGGCGACGTGCTGTTGTCGGCCGCGCCCGCCTACGAGTTCGTCGACTGGGGTGGCGCCGCGCATGTAGGCGGCGGGAGCCACGGCTCGCTCCATCGCAACGACTCGCTAGGCGCGCTGCTGTGGTGCGGCACCGGGCCGGAGAGGCGCGACGCGCACGAGCAGTGGGCGCTCAGTGACGTGATGCCGATCGTTCTGGAGCACTTTGGCTTGAGTCCCCTTCCATAGGGGCTAACGGGGCTGACCCAGGTACCCTGTCCTCGTGCCGGAGGAGACCAACAGCGTTGCCCTGCCGTTGCGCCGTCGTGTGCGACGGGGGTTGGCTCATCTGCCGAATTGGTTGCAGTTTGCCCGCTTCGGGATCGTCGGCGTGGGCGGATACGTCATCAACATCGCGGTCTTCGCGTTTTCGGTCCACGTCCTTGAAATCCACTACCGTGTCGCAGCGGTCGCAGCATTTCTCGTCTCCGTTGCAAACAACTTCTGGTGGAACCGTCGCTGGACCTTCGCTGCCCATGACGGGCATGCGGGCTTCCAGGCGGCGCGCTTCTTCACCGTGAGCCTCGTGGCGTTTCTGTTCAGCTACCTCCTGCTGGTCCTGCTCGTCGAACAGGCGGGCTTCGAAAAGGTGCCCGCGCAGGCGCTGGCGATCGTCGCCGCCACGCCGCTGTCGTTCGTCGGTCAGAAGCTCTGGAGCTTCAGCAGATGAGCCGCTTGCGCTGGGTCGTGGTGCTGCTCGCCGCGGTCGCCTTGCTGTCGCCGTCGGTCGCCCTGAGCGCCAAGGTGCCGGCGTTCGCCGTCGACAACGCTGCGACGACGACCACGCCGGCCGCAAGCGGGATAGTTCCGGCGAACCCGATAACGGCGACGGGGTCCTCGACGACATCCTCGACCGCGGTCGCCAGCGCGCCGAACGGGCTGCGCAGCCCGCCGAGCGTCTCGATCCCGCCGCCCGGCTACCGCCTCAGCGCGCAGAGCGCCACCGCGATTGCGAAGTCGCTGCCAAAGATCGCGAGCGTGCTGCACAACCACCACGGCTCGTATCCGTACGCGTACATGAAGGGCGCGAGCCAGTGGCAAGTCAGCGTCTTCGCCAGCAAGAAGGGCGGCGAGCTCGCCCAGGTGACGATCGACGATCCGACGTCACACGTGCAGGAGGCGTGGACCGGCTACCAAGTCGCGTGGACGATGACGCGCGGCTACAAGGGGGCGTTCGGCCGCAGCGTCAACTCCTGGTACATCTGGCTGCCGCTCTGCCTGCTGTTCGTGGCCCCGTTCGTGCCGTGGCGGCGGGGCAGGCGCTCGTGGTGGCTGTTCGCCGACGTGCTCGCGCTCGTCGGCTTCTCGATCTCGCTCGCGTTCTTCAACCACGCGAACATCGGGCTGTCGGCGCCGCTCGTCTACCCGTTCATCGTCTACCTGTTCGTGCGCATGCTGATGATCGGGTTCAAGTGGCGCGACCCGGGTGAGCGGCACGAGCCGATGCCGTTGCTCGTGCCGGTCTCGTGGCTCGCGGTCGGGCTCGTGTTCCTCGTCGGCTTTCGCATCGGCCTCAACCTGACCGACTCGAACGTCGTCGACGTCGGCTATGCCGGCGTGATCGGCGCGCACCGGATCCTGCACGGCACCCACCTCTATGGCGTCTGGCCGAACGACAACTTCTTCGGCGACACCTACGGGCCGGTCAACTACTACGCCTACATCCCGTTCGTCCAGCTCTGGGGATGGAACGGCGTGTGGGACAACCTCTCCGCCGCGCATGCAGCCTCGATCGCGTTCGACCTGCTGACGATGCTCGGGCTGTTCGCGCTCGGCCGGCGGATCCGCAACGCGTCGCTGGGGATCGTGCTCGTCTACGCGTGGGCTGCCTATCCGTTCACGCTCTACGCGATGAACGCGAACAGCAACGACTCGCTCGTCTCGCTGACGCTCGTGCTGGCGCTGCTCGTCGCCTCCTCACCGCCGGCGCGAGGCGCGATGCTGGTGATCTCCGGACTGGCGAAGTTCGTCCCGTTGACGCTCGGGCCGCTGTTCGTCCGCACGCCGACCGGCATCGGGAATCCGCGGCCGCGCTCGCCGCGCGCGACGTTCGTCACGTACGCGATCGGTGCCGGCGTCACCGCCGCGGTGATCATGGCGCAGGTGGTGCTCGGCGGCGATCTCCACCTCTTCTACGAGCACACGATCAAGCGCCAGGCCGACCGTGTGGCCCCGTTCTCGATCTGGGGCCTGTGGGGCGGCGACTGGAAGATCCTCGAGCACGTGCTGCAGGTCGCCGCATTCCCGTTTGCGATCCTGCTCGGGTTCTTCCCCAAGCGGCGCTCGATCACGCAGCTCGCCGCGCTGGCTGCGGCCGTCATCTTCGCCTTCCAGATCGGCGTCGTGTACTGGTTCTACCTCTACATCCCGTGGTTCTTCCCGCTCGTGATGGTCGCGCTGCTCGGGCGCTATGGAGCACCCGCGGCGGACGGCGAGCAGCAGCCGGTCAGCTCAGCGAAAGCCGGGCGGCGCGGGAACGAGCAGCTGCTCGATCCCGTCGGCGCATAGCGGCGTCGCCGACGCGCGCACGAGCACGCCCATCAGCCACGGGTCGACGTCGGAGGACTCGAAGCGCACCGGCATCTGCGTGACGAGCGCCTGGACGGCGAGCTCGCGCTTGACGCCGATCACGCCGCCGCGCGCACCGGTCATGCCGACGTCGGTGATGTAGGCGGTCCCGCCCGGCAGCACGCGCGCATCGGCCGTCGGCACGTGCGTGTGCGTGCCGAGCACCGCGGTCGCGCGGCCGTCGAGGTGCCAGCCCATCGCCACCTTCTCGCTCGTCGCCTCCGCGTGCATGTCGACGAGCACGTGGTCGGCTGTGTCGCGCAGGCCGTGCAGTGCGGCGTCGACCTCCGAGAAGGCGGGCCGGCCGGCCTTCATGAAGAGGTTGCCGGACAGGTTCACGACCCCGAGCCGCACGCCGTTGCGCTCGACGACGCAGCTGCCGTGGCCCGGCTGACTGCGGAGGAAGTTCGCCGGCCGCAGGATCCGCTCCTCGCGGTCGAGGTACGGGTAGATCTCGCGCTGGCGGTAGGTGTGGTTGCCGAGCGTGATCACGTCGACTCCATGCGCGAACAGCTCGTCGGCGATCTTCGGCGTGATGCCGACGCCGCCAGCTACGTTCTCGCCGTTGACGACGACGAAGTCGAGCGCATGACGCTCGCGCAGTTCGGGCAGAAGGGCGAGCAGCAGTCGTCGTCCGACACTGCCGACGAGGTCGCCGACGAACAGGATCGAAACGGGACCGGTCATGCGCCCCCCGGCTCCGTACTCTTCCTGCTTGGCGTACCGAGAGGCAATGCAGTGAACGATCCGCACTCCACCGACGAACCGCTCGCCACCGTCGAGGCCCCGGTGGTGGAGGACGCCCATCCAACGCCGCCGCCTGGCGTGCCCGCCCCGGTCGTCGTCCCACGCGGGATCCAGCTCGTGCTGCTCGGGATCGGCTTGCTGGCGCTGTGGGCGCTTGCGCAGGCCGCCGGCGGCGTGCTGCTGATCTTCGTCATCGCTGGCGTCATCGCGCTCATCCTCAATCCGTTGGTGAAGTTCATCGAGCGCAGCGGGCTGCCGCACAGCGCAGCCGTGTTCGCGGTGTATATCGGATTGCTCGCCGTGCTCGTCGGCCTCGGCGGCCTGCTGGCCAACCCGGTGGCGCACCAGGTCGAGAGCTTCCAACGCGACGTGCCGAAGCTCACGCGCGACGCGACGCACTCGCTCGACGACGTGCAGCGGTGGCTCGACGCGCGTGGCCTGAACGTGCAGGTGCGCAAGCAGGGTCAGACCGCGTTGCAGACGATCGAGGGGAAGGTCGTGCGCGGCTCCGGCGACCTCGTCACGTTCACGCGCGACCTGCTCCAGCAGATCGTGCAGACCGGCTTCGCGCTGATCCTGATCCTCGTGATCTCGATCTACATGCTCGTCTACGCCGAGAGCATCGGCAAGCTCGTGCGCTCGGTGATGCCGAGCGGCGACGGCTCGCCGGAGGACGACTACCCGTCGCGTGTGCAGAAGGCGGTCTCGAGCTACGTGCGCGGCCAGCTGCTGTTCAGCATCATCATGGGTGCAACTGCATCGCTCGCGCTGTGGGTCTTCGGCGTGCTGGGGATCTTCCCCGACGGCGGTCGCTACGCGCTTGCGTTCGGCGCCTTCTTCGGCGTGATGGAGCTGATCCCGTACGTCGGGCCGATCCTCGGCGCGCTGCCGCCGATCCTCGTCGCGCTGTTCGACGACCCGCTCACCGCGGTCTGGGTCGCGCTGCTGTTCCTCGGGATCCAGCAGCTCGAGGGACACATCGTCGCGCCGCAGGTCTTCGGCCACTCGCTCCGCATCAACCCGCTGCTGATCATCTTCGCGCTGCTGTTCGGCGCCGAGGTGTACGGAATCGTCGGTGCGCTCGTCGCGTTGCCGGTCGCGGCGATCCTGCGCGAGACGGTCGTCCACCTCCGCCGCCACGTGGTACTCGAACCCTGGACCCGCGCCCCGGGGTAGCCTAGGCAGGTGGTATCGACCGTCGCCTCGCACACCGCGTCGCCCGCGCTCACGGTGTCCGGGCTCACGAAGCGCTACGGCGAGCGGGTCGCGCTGCGCGACGTCAGCTTCGAGGCGGCTCCCGGCGAGCGGGTAGCGGTGATCGGGCCGAACGGCGCGGGCAAGACGACGATGCTCTCGATTCTGGCTGGGATCCAGCGCGCCGACGACGGCAGCGCCTCGCGCCCGCCGCGCGAGGTCGGCTGGGTGCCGCAGCAGCCGGCGCTCTACACGAAGCTCTCGGTCGCCGAGAACCTGCGCCTGTTCGCGCGGTTGGAGAAGGTGCCGGATCCCGAGGCTGCGGTCGCGCGGATGCTCGAGCAGACCGGGCTCCGCGAACGCGCCGACGACGAGACCGGCGACCTCTCCGGCGGCAACCGCCAGCGCGTGAACATCGCGATCGGCCTGCTCGCCGAGCCGCCCGTGCTGCTGCTCGACGAGCCCTCGGCGTCGTTGGACCCGCGCCAGCGCGCGCGCCTGTGGGAGTTCGTCGCCGGCCTGGCGGCGCATGGCACCGCCGTCGTCTTCTCGACGCACGACGTGCAGGAGGCAGAGCGCTACGCCGACCGTGTGCTCGTGCTCGCCGACGGCGAGCTGCTGTTCGCCGGCACGGCGCAGGAGCTGGCGGCGACGGTTGCCGGTGGCGCCGACGACGAGGCGGTCGGCCCGCACGACTTCGAGGCTGCGTTCGTGCGCTTCCTGCGCGAGCAAGGGCACTGATGCGCTGGCTGCTGCTGAAGGACCTCCGCATCCTGCGCCGCTCGCCGCTGCTCGTCGGCCTGCTGATCGTCTACCCGATCGTGATCGCGCTGCTGATCGGCTTCGCGCTCTCGCGCGGTCCCGACAAGCCGCGGATCGCGCTCGTCAACGAGATCCCGAAGCAGTCGCGCACGTTCGAGGTCGGCAACCAGTCGCTCAACGCCAACCAGTACCTGCCGGAGTTCTCGAAGTCGGTCGACGTGGTGCTCGCGCACAGCCGCGCGGAGGGGTTGCGGCTGGTGCGCGACGGCAAGGTGCTCGCCGCGGTCGTGCTGCCGGCGGACATCACGGAGAAGCTGGCGACCGGCACGCAGCAGCCGACGATCGAGGTCGTCTACAACGGCGAGGACGCGGTCAAGCAGCGCTATGTCGCCTCCGTCATCAAGGCGCGCATGTCGGACGTCAACGCTGCGCTGTCGGCGAAGCTCGAGCAGTCGACGGTGCGCTACATCAACCTGCTGCGCGACGGCGGCAAGCTGCACGTCTTCGGCGACGACGTGCAGATCCTCGGGCTGCGCCGGGCGCGCGCGATCGTCGCGGGCGCGATCGCGGCGTTGCCGTCCGGCTCGCCGCTGCGCGACCCGCTGCACCAGGTCGAGCAGTTCGGCTCGCTCGCGATCGACAACCTCGGCGTCTCGAACGACGTGCTGCGCTCGGTCGGGACGCCGGTCGCGGTCAAGCAGACGGTCGTCGGCGGCAGCCGCACGCCGCTCGACGCGTATGCGGCGGCGATCTCCGTGACGGTCTCGCTGATGTTCCTCACGTTGCTGCTGGCGTCGGGTCTGCTTGCGCTCGAGCGTGAGGAGCACGCGTTCTCGCGGCTCGTGCGCGGCCTCGTCTCCCGCTTCGCGCTGCTCGGCGAGAAGATCGGACTGGCCGCGTTGTGCGCCTGCGCCGTCACGCTCGCGATGCTGATGGCGCTCGGCGGCTTCTTCATCGAGCTCGACTGGGGCCGCTTCCCGCTGTGGGTGCTCGTGCTCGCGGCCGGGGGCGTCGCGTTCGCGGCGCTCGGCGTGGCGCTCGGGGCTGTCGCGCGCGAGGTGCGGGCCGCGTCGCTGTTCGCCTTCCTGCTGTCGCTGCCGATCGCGTTCCTCGCGCTCGTGCCGAACGGGGCGGTCTCGAGCGGCCTCTTCACCGTCGTGCGGGTCGTCTCAGCAGCGTTCCCGTTCAAGGCGACGCTGCAAGGGCTCAATGGAGCGCTGAACAGCGGCGGGCCTGACATCCTCGTCCCGTTGCTGCACCTCGGCGCGATCGCCGTCGCGTACACGCTCATCGCACGTCTTGCGCTCCGTCGCTTCGCCTGACGGCACCGGCATCTCGCCATGCGGCGTCCTCGCCGGCTTCATGTGCGAAGCACCCTTCACCGACTGCGTCCTTGCCTGACGAGCGCCGGTGCCATCAGGGGCCGCATCGGCATCACGTCGTTATTCTCGGTTCTATGGTCTTCCCCGTCACACGCCCGCGGCGGCTGCGCCGTACCGGCGCGCTGCGTGGCCTCGTGCGCGAGACGCGGCTCGACGCGGGCGACCTCGTCCTGCCGCTGTTCGTCACGCACGGCGAGGATCGGCGCGAGCCGATCGCGCCGATGCCCGGAGTCGAGCGCCTGAGCATCGAGCACGCGGTCGCCGAGGCGGTCGCGGCGGCCGAGCTCGGGATCCCCGCCGTGATGCCGTTCGGGATCCCCGCCGAGAAGGACGCGGAAGGCTCGGGCGCGTGGGACGACGAGGGCGTCGTGCAACTCGCGATCCGTGCGATCAAGCAGGCGTGTCCGGAGCTGCTCGTGATCCCCGACCTCTGCCTCTGCGAGTACACGAGCCACGGGCATTGCGGCGTCCTGCGCGGGGACGACGTCGACAACGACGCGACGCTCCCGCTGCTCGCGCGCACGGCGGTCTCGCTCGCGCGCGCCGGCGCCGACATGGTCGCGCCGAGCGACATGATGGACGGACGCGTCGGCGCGATCCGCGCCGCGCTTGACGAGGCCGGCTTCGCCGACGTGGCGATCATGGCGCACGCGACGAAGTTCGCCTCCGCCTACTTCGGCCCGTTCCGCGTCGCCGTCGACTCGGCTCCGTCGCGCGGCGACCGCCGCGGCTACCAGCTCGATCCCGCCAACGGCGACGAGGCGCTGCGCGAGGTCCGCCTCGACCTCGACGAAGGCGCCGACCTTGTCGTCGTGAAGCCGGCGCTGCCCTATCTCGACATCGTGCGCCGCGTGAAGGACACCTTCAACGTGCCGGTCGTGGCGTACAACGTCGGCGGCGAGTATGCGATGGTGAAGGCCGCTGCTGCCGCCGGTGCGATCGACGAGCGCGCGATCGTGCTCGAGACGTTGACGTCGATCCGCCGCGCAGGCGCGGACATCGTCATCACCTACCACGCGAAGGACGCCGCCCGATGGCTCTCCGAGACGGACTGACGGACCAGACGACCGCGCCGCCGAAGCTGCGCAGCCGCAAGCACGGGGCGGCGATCCCGCTCGAGGATCTCGACAAGCGCCTGCTCAACCTGATGCAGGGCAAGTTCCCGATCGAGCCGCGCCCCTACGCGCGCGTCGCCGAATTGGCCGAGATCAGCGAGCAGGAGGTGATGGCGCGCGTCCAGCACTTGCTCGACGAGCGGATCATCCGCCAGGTCACGCCGATCTTCGACACGCGGGCGCTCGGCTACTCCTCGATGCTCGTCGCCGCAAAGGTCGACGCCGAGAACCCGCATCGCGCGGCGAACGTCATCAACGCGCACCCGGGCGTCTCGCACAACTACCTGCGCAACCACGACTTCAACCTGTGGTTCACGATCGCCACCGAGCCCGACTCGAAGCTCGGCCTGCAGGGGACGCTCGAAGCGCTCGCGGCCGAGGCCGGTGCCGAGTCGGTGCGTCAGCTGCCGACGCTGAAGCTGTTCAAGATCCGCATGGACCTGGAGATGGAGGGCGGCACCGACGCGCTGTCCGCTCCCGCAGTCGCGACCGAGCCGATCGAGCTGGAGCCGCAGCCCTACGACGAGCGCGACATCGCCGTGATCCGCGCCCTGCAAGGCGACATGGCGGTCGTGCAGGAGCCCTACGCTGCAGCCGCCGCCGAGCTGGGGATGACGCAGCAGGCGTTCCTCGACCACCTGTCGGGCATGCAGGAGCGCGGTCTCTTGCGCCGCGTCGCCGCGATCCTCTTCCACCGCCGCGCCGGCTTCTCCGCCAACGGCATGGGTGTCTGGAAGGTGCCCGACGAGGACATCCTCGAGATCGGCCGGCGGATGGCCGCGGTGCGCGGCATCTCGCACTGCTACCAGCGCCCGACGTACGAGGATTGGCCCTACTCCGTCTTCACGATGGCGCACGGTCGCTCGAAGGAGGAGTGCGACGCGATCCTCGACTCGATCGCCGAGTCGACCGGGATCCACGAGCGCTCGACGCTCTACTCCTCGACCGAGTTCAAGAAGATCCGGCTGCTCTACTTCACCGACGAGTTCAAGGCCTGGGAGCGGGATCACGCGGGTGTCTGAGGGGTTTCGCTCTCCGGTCACCGCAAGCGGCGACCGCCGAGCGACGTCACAGTCGGCCGAGCTGTACGCGCGTGCCCTGACGCTGCTGCCCGGCGGCGTCAACTCGCCGGTGCGCGCGATGCGCGCGATCGGCCGCGATCCGCTCTTCATCGCCCGTGGCGAGGGCGCCACGCTCGTCGACGTCGACGGCAACCGCTACGTCGACTGGGTCTGCTCGTGGGGCCCGCTGATCCTCGGCCATGCCGATCCCGAGGTCGTCGCGGCCGTGCAGCTCGCCGCAGCCGACGGCACGAGCTTCGGCGCGCCGACGGCCGGCGAGGTCGAGCTGGCGGCAGAGATCGCCGAGCGCGTCCCGTCCGTCGAGATGGTGCGGATGACCTCCTCCGGCACTGAGGCCTCGATGAGCGCGCTGCGGCTCGCGCGCGCGGCGACCGGCCGCGAGACGATCCTGAAGTTCGCCGGCGCCTACCACGGTCATGTCGACGGGCTGCTCGCCGAGGCCGGCTCGGGCCTTGCGACGCAGGGCATCCCGGCGAGCCCGGGCGTTCCGGCTGCGGCAGCCGCGGCTACGGTCGTCGTGCCATGGAACGACCCCGACGCGCTGCGTGCTGCGACCGAGCAGCACGAGCTGGCGGCGATCGTCGCCGAGCCCTACCCCGCGAACATGGGCCTCGTCCCACCCGCTCCGGGCTTCCTGGAGCTGCTGCGCGAGCGGGCCGATGCGACCGCTGCGCTGCTGATCTTCGACGAGGTGATCAGCGGCTTCCGCGTCGCCCGCGGCGGTGCGCAGGAGCGCGCCGGCGTGCTGCCGGACCTGACGATCATGGGGAAAGTGGTCGGCGGTGGGCTGCCGGCGGCTGCCTATGGTGGCCCGCGTGCGCTGATGGAGCGGATTGCGCCCGCCGGCGACGTCTACCAAGCCGGAACGCTGTCCGGCAACCCGCTCGCGGTCGCCGGCGGGCTCGCGACGCTGCGCCGGCTCGACGCTGCTGCGTACACCCAGCTCGCCGCGACGACCGAGCGGCTCGCGGACGGTCTGCGCGCCGCGGCCGGTGAGCGCCCGGTCCATGTCGTCAGCGTTCCCGGGCTGCTGACGGTCTTCTTCCGCGCGGAGCCGGTGCGCGACTACGAGGACGCTGCCGCCTGCGACCGCGACGCCTACGCCACCTGGTGCCGCGGGCTGCTCGCGCGCGGCGTCTATGCGCCGCCGTCGCAGTTCGAGGCGTGGTTCCCGTCGCTCGCGCACGACGACGACGCGATCGCGCGCACGCTCGACGCGGCTGCCGGCGCGTTCGCGGACGTCGATGCGCACTGGGCCGGCGCATGAGCGGCTTCGCGCAACTCGCCGACACCCTGCGCGAGGAGGGCGGGCTGCTCGCCGCCGCGCTTGCCGAGGCGCCGGATCGCGACCCGCTCGTCGACGGCAACGCGAGCGGCGAGCGCGCGCTCGTGCTCGCCGCCGTGCGCGAGGGCTACCTGCTTCACTACGGCGACGCGCGGATCGTGCGCACCGACGACGCCGACCTTGCGCTGCTCGGCGGCGACCGTCTCTACGCGCTCGGTCTCGCACGGCTCGCCGACCTCGGCGACCTCGACGCGGTGGCGGCGCTCGCGGAGCTGATCTCGCGTTGCGCCCGGGCGCACGCGGAGGGCGATCCGGCGCAGGCCGACGTCGCCTGGAACGCCACCGCAGCGGCGATCGGACGCGGCGGCACCGCCGGCGACTAGGGCGGTCGGCGGCGCGACCCGTGCGACGCCATCGGACCGGGAGCCGGTATGGTTCCATGCCCCGATCGGACCGCGATCGCCGTCCCAGGACGCCCACCTCGTGTCAGACAAGCGCCAGCAGAAGTCCCCTTACACCGCCGACCGCGGCATGCCCGGTGCGTTCGACGGTGAGACCGTCACCCGTCGCCGCTTCATGAACGTCGGCGCCCAAGGCCTGGGCGCCGTCGCCGTGGGCGCGTTTGCGCTGCCGGCGCTCGGCTTCGCGCTCGGTCCCGTGTTCGAGCGGACGAAGATGCCGTGGCAGACGATCGGCGCCGTCGGCGACTTCAACGAGGAGACCTACGTCCCGCGCGTGATCACGATCGTGCAGGGGATCGGCCAGGCCGGCGAGTCCTCGACGTACGTGCGCAAGCGCAACCCGGCGATCGACACCGAGCCGGCGGACCAGTACAACCAGATCATCGCGATCTCGACGCGCTGCAACCACCTCGGCTGCCCGGTCCGCTTCACGCAGGCCGCCGGCAAGTTCATCTGCCCGTGCCACGGCGGCGTCTACGACTTCCGCGGCCTGCGCACCGGTGGCCCGCCGGTCCGCCCGCTCGACCGCTTCTACACGCGCATCCGCAACGGCCAGGTGCAGGTCGGCCCGCGCTACAGCGTCAACAGCGAGCTGCGCCGCTTCTCCCCGCGCGATCCAGGCGAGCCGCTCGACGGCATCGGCCAGTACCTCTATCCGGCCCGCTTCTCGACCCCGCGGAAGTAGCGATCGTGCCGAAGCTCAAGCTCCCGACTCCACCGCTGCCGGCCGCGCTGCAGCCAAAGCCGAAGCGCCCGGGCAATGGCAATGGAGCTCCCGCCAAGCCGCACGAGCAGGCGGCCGAGGCCGGCATCCACGTCGTCGACTGGATCGACGAGCGCACGTCGCTCTCCGGCGGCCTGCGCTGGCTGATGTTCCGCAAGGTCCCGAAGGGCACGAACTGGTTCTACACGCTCGGCTCGGCGACGCTGTTCGCGTTCCTGTCGCAGGCCGCCACCGGCGTCTTCCTCGCAATGTTCTACGACCCGTCGCCGACGCGGGCGTACGAGTCGGTCCGCTACATCACGAACGACGCCTTCCTCGGCGAGTTCGTGCGCGGCATGCACAAGTGGGGATCGAGCGTGATGGTGATCCTCGTCTTCCTGCACATGGGGCGCACGTTCTTCTTCGGTGCGTACAAGTATCCGCGCGAGCTGAACTGGGTGATCGGCGTCGTGCTGCTGATCCTCACGATGCTGATGTCCTTCTCCGGCTATCTGCTGCCGTTCGACCAGCGCTCTTACTGGGCGACGATCGTCGGCGTCAACATCAACGGGACCGGGCCGCTGATCGGCCCGTACCTGTCGGACTTCTTGCGCGCCGGACCGGAGTTCAACGCGACGACGCTGTCGCGCTTCTACTCGATCCACATGCTGCTCGTGCCCGGGCTGATCGCCGCGCTGATCGGCGCGCACCTCTACCTCGTGACGAAGCTCGGCACGACTGCACCGCCGTGGCAGAAGGCGGACGCGGACGTGGAGCTGACCGAGGCCGAGGTATGAACCAGCGGGAGAAGGAGCAGTACCTCCGCGAGTACGCGACCTTGAAGTCGCGCGGGAAGCCGTTCTTCCCGTACGCGGTCATGAAGGACTCGACGATGGCCGTGATCGTGCTCGTCGTGATCATCACGATGTCGATCGTGCTCGGCGCCGAGATGGGGCCGAAGGCCGATCCGACGACGACGACGTACGTGCCGCGCCCGGAGTGGTACTTCTTCTTCCTGTTCGAGGTCCTGCGCGTCATCAAGCCGCCGGAGTTCGTCCCGTTCGCGACGATCGGCGTGCCGACGATCTGCATGATCCTGCTGTTCCTGCTGCCGTTCTACGACCGCAGCCCGGAGCGCCGCCCCGAGCGTCGCCCGATCGCGACGGCGGCCGGCATCCTGACGATCGCCGCGATGGCCTTCCTGACCTACCAGGGAGCCAACGCCGGCTCGCCGAACTCGATCGACATGGGCCCGCCGAAGGGCCTCACCGGCTCGGCGCTCACGCAGTGGAACAAGGGCAAGCTCGTCGCCGCGCAGTCGGGTTGCCTCGCCTGCCACAAGATCGGCGAGAACGGCAACGACGGCCCCGGTCCGCAGCTCACGCAGGTCGGCGCCAAGCTGCCGCCTGCGGCAATCGCACAGACGTTGCGCAACCCGACGGCGCCGATGCCGACGTTCGCGGCGCTCGCGCGCCAGCAGCCGCAGAAGTTCCAGGCGCTGGTCTCGTTCCTCAGTCAGCTCAAGTAGGAGGCCTGGCATGACGGCAAGCCCTCCCCCGGCCGGGACGGGTGCGGCGACGGGCACGCTCGAGGAGCCGCAGGTGCGGGCGATGTTCGACCGCATCTCGGGCGTCTACGACCGCATGAACTCGGTCATGACCGCAGGCATGCACCACCGCTGGCGCCGTCGTGCTGCAGATCTCGCCTCCGTCGAGGCGGGCGACCGCGTGCTCGACGTCGCCTGCGGCACGGGCGACCTGTCGCTCGAGCTGGCCCGCCGCGTCGGCGCCGACGGCGAGGTGGTCGGCTGCGACTTCTCCGCGCAGATGCTCGAACTGGCGCGCGCGAAGGCGAGCGCGATGCCGAACGTCCGCTTCGAATGGGCCAACGCGCTCGGACTGCCCTACGGCGACGACGAGTTCGCAGCCGCCACGGTCGGCTTCGGCGTGCGCAACTTCTCCGACCTCGAGCAGGGCCTGCGCGAGCTGGTGCGCGTCGTGCGCCCGGGCGGTCGCGTCGTCGTGCTGGAGATGACGACGCCGGCGCGGCCGCCGCTGTCGACCTTCTTCCGCGTCTGGTTCGACCGCGTCGTGCCGGCGCTCGGGCGCTTCGCCGGCGACTCCGACGCGTACACGTACCTGCCCAGCTCCGTCCGGCGCTTCCCCGGCCCGGCCGAGCTGGCGACCACCTTCGAGCGCTGCGGCCTGCACGACATCCGCTACGTGCTCACCGCCGGGGGGATCATCGCGATCCACTCCGGCGAGGTCGCCGCGTGAGGCTGGAGCACCGCCCGGGAGGCCGGAGGGCTCCGGCGTGAGCAGCGGGGCCGCCGCCGACGCCGTCTTGCGCGCCGGGGGCAGCGAGCTGGCCGATGCGATGGAGCGTGTCGAGCGACGCCTGACGGAGCTGGCGGGCGGGCATGGTGCGGTGCTGGCGACGCACGCGACGGCGACGATTGCCGCCGGCGGCAAGCGCCTGCGGCCGCTGTTGGTGTTTCTCGCGGCCGGCTCGCTCGACGGTGGGGCGTCCGGGCGGCTCGTGCGGGCTGCCGTCGCCGTCGAGCTGATCCACAGCGCAAGCCTCGTGCACGACGACGTGCTCGACGGCGCGACGCTGCGCCGCGGCGAGCCGACCGTCGTCGCGCGGGGCGGGCGCCCGATCGCTACGGCGACCGGCGACCTGCTGTTCTCACGCGCCTTCGCCGAGCTGGTCGAAAGCGGGGAGATCGCCGACGTGCGGGCGCTGTCGGCTGCCAGCTCGGCGCTGTCCGCCGGCGAGTTGCTGCAACGCGCCGACGCCTGGAACGTGGCAGTCAGCCTCGATCGCTACCTCCATCGCTGCGAGCTGAAGACCGGCAGCCTGTTCGAAGCCGCCTGCCGGCTCGGCGCGCTCGCGACCGGCGGCCCGGCCGACATGCTCGCGGCCTTCGGCCGTCGCATCGGGCTCGCGTTCCAGCTGCTCGACGACGTGCTCGACGTCTCCGGCCCGGTGAGCCGCACCGGCAAGGAGCGCGGCACCGACCTGCTCGACGGCACCGTCACGCTGCCGTTGATCCTCGCGCGTGAGCAGGATCCGGCGCTTGCCGAGACCGATCTGCGCACGCTGCGCACGCCCGCCGACGCCGAGGCGCTCTGCGACCGCATCGCCGCGACTGGCGCCCTGGAAGCCGCTCGCGCTCGCGCGCTCGCCGTGGTCGCCGAGGCGCAAGCGGAGCTGCCGCAGCTGCCGGCGATGCAGCGCGACGCACTGATGCTCGTCGCACAGGGCGTCGTCGACCGTTATTCGTGAGACGCGCCTGACGCGGCGCCGGTCGCCGCGACGGACGCTAGAAGTCCATCGGCCAGATCGCGTCCGCTGCCAGCGCAGTGCAGAAGCGGTCGGTCTCGTCTTCCATGTTCGCGCGCATCAGGCGGTGGAGATCGCGCACGAGGGCTTCGGTGCCCCGATCGAGCTCCTCGTCGAAGCGTTCGATCACGTCCTCTTCGAAGACACCCCCGCCGAGCCAGTCGCAGTCGGGGCAGTGGAGCGTGACGTCCCAGTGCGCACGCCCCGCTTCGCCCCAGGCGACGGGCATCACGAGCTGCGAGGTGCAGGACGGGCAGACGTGGAGACCGTCCGCACGCTGACGCGCGAGCTCGGCTGCGCGCGTGTCGGTCGCGTCCTCGACGAACAGCACATCGACGGAATTGCCGTTTGGCAGCACGATCCGGCGAATGGAGCGTTGATCGGTGGAGCGGCTCACGAGCATTGGATCGGCGTTGCGGCGCGGGAACTTGAGCGCAACGTCCGCATAGGCGCGCCAACTGACTCGGTACGCTGTCTCGACTACCAGCTGGAGGCTTCACGTGTTCTCCCAGGTCGGCTTGCCAGAGCTCCTCATCGTCCTCGTCATCGTGCTCCTGATCTTCGGGCCGAAACGACTGCCCGGACTCGGCCGGCAGCTCGGCAGCGGGCTGCGGGAGTTCAAGGATTCCGTCACCGGGGGCAAGGACGACGACGAGCAGGACACGCCCTCCGAAGCACCCCGTGCTGAGCTGAGCGAACCACCGGCGCCCCCCGACGCCCAGTCCGCGCCAGCGCCGGCCGAGGCGCCGGCCGAGCCTCGCGGCTAGCCGCCGCAAGCTCCCCGTCGATGGCGACAGCACTCAAACCGATCGCGCATCACGAGCGGCTGTCGATCGTCGATCACCTCGACGAGCTGCGCACGCGCCTGATCTTCTGCGTCGTCACGCTCGTGATCGCGTTTGCCGTCTGCTTCTGGCAGAACCATGCACTGCTGAACGTGCTCAACAAGCCGCTGAAGGACAGCACGCCGACGGTGCAGAAGCACAGCGGCAACGGGCGGCTTGCGCAGGCTGCCGCGGCGCAGAAGCAGGTCGGGCTTGGCCTCACCGCGGCCGCCGCCGCGTTTGCCGCGCTCCAGCAGGACCGCAGCCTCTCGCCGGCGACGCGCGCCGCGCTCGCGCGCGCGGCACCGCAGGTGCACCAAGCCGCGCAGGCGCTGCCGAAGACGACGCCGAAGCGCGTCCCGATCACGACCGGTGTCGGGGAGCCGTTCACCGCGACGCTGACGGTCGTCGCCTACTTTGCGCTGCTGTTCTCGCTGCCGATGATCCTCTACCAGGGCTACGCGTTCGTGCTGCCGGCGTTCAGCCCGCGCGAGCGGCGGATGGTGATGCCGCTGATGCTGCTGGCACCGCTGCTGTTCGTCGCCGGCGTCGTGTTCGGCTACGAGCTCGTGCTGCCGCCGGCGATCTCGTTCCTGCAGAACTTCAACGACCAGAACTTCGACGTCCTGATCCAGGCGAAGGGCTACTACAACTTCGCGCTGTTGGCCCTGCTGTCGACCGGGCTCGTGTTCCAGTTGCCGATCGGGCTGCTGGCGTTCAACGCGGTCGGCATGCTCAGTGCGCGAAAACTGCGCCAGAGCTGGCGTTTCGCGATCGTCGCGATCGCGATCCTCGCCGCACTGCTGCCCGGCGTCGATCCGGTCACGACGACGATCGAGATGGTTCCGCTGCTGCTGCTCTACGGCCTCAGTATCCTGTTGTTGCAGATCGCCGATCGACGGCGGGGGAGCCGCAACGAAGATGTGGTGAACGTGCCGCCGTTCGACAACGGCGACGAGAACGAGGAAGAGATCTAGACCCATGCTGTTCGACCTTCAAAGCCGCGGCCGCAGAACGACCGTCAAGATCATCTATTCGGGCCTCGCGATCCTCATGGGCGGCGGTCTCGTGCTGTTCGGGATCGGCACCGGCACCGGTGGCAACGGCCTCTTCGATCTCTTCAGCGGCAACAGCACGAGCACGAAGGTGCAGGTCAGCGCCGCGCAGAAGAGCGCTGAACGGCTCGTGCGACTGCAACCGAACAACGTGGCCGCGTGGGCGAACGTGACCCGCTTGCGCTTCCAGGGCGCCGACTACGACCAGACGAAGCAGGCGTTCACGGCGGCCGGCCGCGTCGAGCTGGCCTCGGCTGTGAAGGCGTGGCAGCGCTACCTGGCGCTGAACCCGAAGCATCCCGACCCGAACATCGCCGTGCTGATGTCGCGCGCCTACGGCCCGACGGGGCTCAACCAGCTGTCGAACTCCGCCGACGCGCTCGAGATCGTCACCCAAGCGGAGCCCTCAGCTGCCACCTACGGCCAGCTCGCGCAGCTCGCCTACGAAGCCGGCCAGGTCCGCAAGGGCGACCTTGCGGCGACGAAGGCCGTCTCGCTCGCACCGAAGGCCCAGCAGAAGCTCGTGAAGTCGCAGCTCGCGACGATCAAGAAGCAGGCCGTCAAGCAGCAGGTGCAGCAGGCGGTCGGCAAGGGTGGCGTCGCGACGACACCCTCCGGCTGAGCCGGCTACCATTCGCGCTCGCTTTCCCACGGGCCGTTAGCTCAACTGGCAGAGCAGGGGACTCTTAATCCCAAGGTTGGAGGTTCGATTCCTCCACGGCCCATCCGCCCCCGCGGCGGCGCTCACCCCGCCTCGACCCGCTCCGGCTCGCTGTGCGCCGCACGCTGCTCGTAGGCCGCGCGCGCGGCACTGTCGGCGTTCGCCAGGATGCGATCGGTCTTCGCCGCGCGCCCGAACGCCTCGGCTGCCCGGCGCGGCATCAGCGCACCGAGCCGGACGCCGACGGAGATCGCCTTCGGCACGTAGACGTCGTGGCGCGGATGCTCGAGCGCCTCGACGATCGCGTCGGCCACCTGCTCTGGCTCGACCGTCGCCGTCATCCCGCGCCCGCTCACCAGCCCCGCCGCCAACTCGGTGTTCACCGGGACGGGCATCACGACGCTCGTCTCGACGCCGGTGCCGCGCACCTCGCCACGAATCGCCTCGGTCAGGCCGACGACCGCGTGCTTCGTCGCCGAGTAGGTGGCTCCGCCCGGCACTCCCGCCTTGCCCGCGGTCGAGGCGATGTTCACGAGATGGCCCGTGCGGCGCGGCACGAAGCGCGCGAGCGCGAGCTTCGAGCCGAAGATGACGCCATGGAGGTTGATGTCGATCTGCCGCGCGGCGGCAGCGTCGGACTCCTCCGCGAAGCGGCTCAGCTGCATGATCCCCGCGTTGTTGACGAGCACGTCGAGCGGGCCCAGGCGCGCCTCGGTCTCGTCGAGGAACTGCTCGAACGAGCTGCGCTCGGTCACGTCGAGCGCGAGCGCGATCGTCCCGCCGCCGAGCTCCTCCGCGGTGCGCTCGGCGAGCGCGATGTCGAGGTCTCCGATCGCCACCTTCGCGCCCTTGTGCACGAGCGCCGCCGCTGTCGCACGGCCGATGCCACGGGCACCGCCGGTGATCGCGACGACCTTGCCGGAAAGCGAGCGGGGTTGCTTGGCCATGGGAGTTCTCCTCGTGCGAGCGGCGGGCGGACGTGGGCGCGGTTGGCTGAACAGCCAGTCTGCCGGGCTGCCTCGGTCGGCGCAACCTTCTAGAGTGGCCGCCGAGATGGCGACTGCACTGCTCGCATGCCTCGACGGCACCGTCAGCCCCGCCGCGGAGGCGTTCGTCCCGGCGACCGACGAGGGCCTGCTGCGCGGCGACGGAGCGTTCGAGGTGATCCGCCTCTACGACGGCCGGCCGTTCGCGCTCGACGCGCACATAGAGCGGCTCGCGCACTCCGCTGCGAACCTGCGGCTGCCGGTCGACCTCGACGCGGTGCGGGCCGACGTCGAGCTGCTGCTCGCGGCCGTCGGCGGTGCGCCCGAGCACGCTGGCCTGCGGATCGTGATCACACGCGGCGGCCGTCGCCTGCTGCTGACGGAGACGGCGCTCGCGCATCTCGACGCGATTCGGCTCGCGACCGTCACCTACGCGCCGACGCGCGTGCTCGACGGGGTCAAGTCGCTCTCCTATGCAGGCAACATGCTCGCGACACGGCTTGCGCAGGAGCAGGACGCCGACGAGGCGCTGCTCGTGACGCCGCACGGGCGGGTGCTGGAGGCGCCGACCTGCTCGATCTTCTGGGGCAAGGACGGAGTCCTGCGCACGCCGCCGCTGTCCGACCACATCCTCGCGTCGATCACGCGCGCCCACGTGCTCGACCTCGTGGAGGTGGAGGAGCGGCCGGTTGCGCTCGACGAGCTGCTCGCGGCCGACGAGGCGTTCCTCGTCTCGACGACGCGCGAGGTGCAGCCGATCGCGTCGATCGACGGGCACGTGCTGCCGAGCGGCGCGAGCGACGGCGGCGGACCGCTCACGCGCGAGGCGGCGACCCGTCTGCGCGAGCGCATCCGCACCGAACTGGCTCGCTGAGCTGAGCGCCGCACGAGCGATGCGCGTCCTCACGGTCATCGGAAACCGTCCGCAGTTCATCAAGGCCTCGGCCGTCTCCTCGCGCCTGCGCGCGCTCGGCGAGGAGGTCACCGTTCACACCGGCCAGCACTACGACGCCGAGCTGTCGCAGGTCTTCTTCGACGAGCTTGAGCTGCCGGCACCGGAGCACCTGCTCGGGATCGGCGGCGGCACGAACACGACCCAGACGGCGCGCATGCTCGCCGCGCTGGAGCCGCTGCTCGCCGAGGTGCAGCCCGACGCGGTGCTCGTCTACGGCGACACGAACTCGACGCTCGCCGGCGCGCTCGCCGGCGTGCAGGCGGGGATCCCCGTCGCGCACGTCGAGGCGGGCATGCGCTCGTTCGACCGCGCGATGCCGGAGGAGGTCAACCGCGTGCTGACCGACCACCTCGCCGCGCTGCTGCTGTGCTCCTCGCAGACCGCGGTGGAGAACCTCGCGCGCGAGTCGGTCGCGGGCGAGGTCTCGCTCGTCGGCGACGTGATGGTCGACGTCGCACAGCTGCTGCAGCCGGCCGCACGGGCGCGCACAGAGGTGCTCGACCCCTACGACGCGGAACCCGGCGGCTACCTGCTCGCAACCGCGCACCGGGCCGGCAACGTGGACGACCCGGCACGTCTGCGGGCGCTCGTGGATGTGCTGCTCGCACTGGAGGAGCCGACGGTGCTGCCGCTGCACCCGCGCACGCGCGAGCGGCTCGCCGTCGCCGGCCTGCTCGCGACGATCGAGGGTGCGCCGCATCTGCGGATTGCCGCGCCGCTCGGCTATCTCGACTTCACCGCCCTGCTCTGCAATGCCCGCGCGGTGGTGACGGACTCGGGCGGCGTGCAGAAGGAGGCATATCTCGCAAGCGTTCCATGCGTGACGCTCCGGCCGAGCACCGAGTGGGTCGAGACGGTCGAGGCCGGCTGGAACGTGCTCGTCGACCTCGACGCCGACGCCGCACGCGCCGCTCTGGATCGCACCCCGCCAGCGGAGCGCCCGCAGCTCTACGGCGACGGCCGCGCCGGCGAGCGCGTCGCCTCGGCCGTCCTCGCGCTCGGCTGAAATTGCCACATCTAGTGGGTAGCGGTTCGGCACGCGCCTGCCTAGAGTCCGCCGGGACGGAGGGTGAAGCGCCAAGGCGGCGCGACCGTTTGATAAACGCGAGTCCGGGGTGGTCCCTCGGATGGAGTTCGAGTCTCCCGCCCTCCGCCAAGCCTTGCTGGCCGGCGACCGGTTGCGAAGGAGGCGCAATGATCATGCGCTCGCGGGGTCACCGCCCGCCACGCCTTCGTCGTGTCGCCGGTCAGAGCAAGGTTGCGTCCGATGACAGCGCAGCTACACTTGACATGCGTTTATCAGACGGTCCGGGCTCACCACCCGCGCTCGACCCGCTCATCTGAGCGGGTCGATGTCGTTCTGGGGGCGATCGCCGGCGCGGCTGGCGCTACGCAGGCCGGCCGATCCGCTGCAGCGCGACGCCCGCGGTGCGGAAGGGTGTGGGATCGAGCACGTCGCGACCGTCGACCACCGCCCGCGCACCCGGCAGCTCGGCCGGGCCCAGTGTGCGGTACTCGGCATGGTCGGCTTGCAGGATCGCGCCATCGAGCGAGCTGCCGTCCCACGGCTCGAGGCCGAGCTGCGCGAGCTCCTCGCTGTTGTAGAGCGGATCCGCGGCGACCGGGATCGCGCCGCGCGCCGTGAGCGCGTCGCGCAGGCCGAACGCGCCGGAGAAGGCGGTCTCCTTCACTCCACCCCGATAAGCGACGCCGAGGATCAGCACGCGCGCACCGACGAGCGTCCCGAGCGCCTCGTCGAGCAGCTCGACCGCGTACGCCGGCATCCCCGTGTTGACCTCGCGCGCGGCCGCCGGCAGGCGCGCGTCCGGGTCGCCGGCGAGGTAGAAGTGCGGGTAGACGGGGATGCAGTGGCCGCCGACGGCGACCCCCGGCCGGTGGATGTGGCTGAACGGCTGGCTGTTCGCCGCCTCGATCACGCGCTCGACGTCGACCCCGATCGCGTCGGCATGGCGCGCGAACTCGTTCGCGAGCGCGATGTTCACGTCGCGGTAGGTCGTCTCGGCGAGCTTCGTCAGCTCTGCCGCCTCGGCCGACCCCATCGGCCAGACCTCGGCCCCCGCCGGGATGAATGCGCGGTACAGCTCGACGCCACGCGCCTCGCCGGCCTCGCTGCAGCCGCCGACGAGCTTCGGATAGGTCGCGAGGTCGCGGAAGATCCGCCCGCTGTAGACGCGCTCAGGGCTGAAGACCGTGAAGAAGTCGCGCTCCGTCGTGAGCCCGCTGCCGGCAGCGAGGGCGGGCGCGACGCGGCCGCGTGTCGTGCCGACCGGCAGCGTCGTCTCGACGCTCACGGTGATCGGTGGGCGCGCGCCGGCGTCCGCGGTTGCACCGGCACCGGCCTCGCGCAAACCGGCCGCGATGTCGGCGAGCACCGAGTCGAGCAGCGTCCAGTCGGGCCGCGCGTCGGCGTCGACGATCAGCGGCGGCACGGCGATCACGAGATCTGGGCCGTCCGCCACCGCAGCAGCCGTGTCCGTCTGCGCCCGCAGCCGTCCGTCGCCGACGACCTCTTGCAATGCAGCCGCGAGCCCTTCTTCGCCCGGGAACGGCTCCTTTGCGCGGTTCACCAGCGCGCAGACCTCGACGTCGATGTCGCAGCCGACGACCGTGTGGCCGGATCGCGCCACCTGCACCGCGAGCGGCAGCCCGATCTTCCCGAGTGCGACGACTACGACGTTCATGACGCGATGCGGACGCTGTCGCCGCTGCGTGCGCTCGCCAGCACGGCCTCGGCCGAGCGAACCGCGGCAAGCCCTTCGGCGAGCGTCACGACGGGCGCGCCGTCGTTGCCGGCGACGAGGTCGCGGAAGGCTTCGAGCTCCGTTCGCAGCGGCTCATGGCGCGCGAGCGCGTAGCGTGTGGCGTTGCCCTCCGAGACCCCGCGCAGCGCCTGCGCGCTGTCCCAGCTGGAGGCGATCTGGCCGTTCTCGTAGAACGTCAGGTCGGCGTTGACCGTCTCTGCCACGAGCATGCCGCGCTCGCCGAGCACGCGCGTGCGACGCGTCTTCGTCGGCGTCAGCCAGTCGACGATCGTGTTGAAGGGCACGTCGCTCGCAAGCCGCCCGGTCACGAGCACGAGATCCTCGTGGGGCCGCCCGGTGCGATGCGCGGTCTGCGCGGCGACCGTCGCGATCGGCGCGTCCGCGACCCAGCTGACGATGTCGAGGTCGTGCGTCGCGAGGTCCTTCACGACGCCGACGTCGCGCACGCGCTCTGGAAACGGCCCGAGGCGCTCCGTCGCGACAAGGAAGACCTCTCCGAGCTGGCCCGCGAGCAGGCGCTCGCGCAGCGCGAGCAGCGCCGGGTTGAAGCGCTCCACATGGCCGACTGCAGCCCGCACGCCAGCCCGATCACAGGCAGCGAGGATCTGCTCGCACTCCTCCACGGAGGCGGCCAGCGGCTTCTCGATCAGCATGTGGACACCGGCGGCGGCGAGCGCCAGCGCGACCGGCAGGTGCTCCTCCGTCGGCAGCGCGATCACCGCCATGTCGAGCTGCGTCGTGGCGAGCAGCTCGTCGAGCGAGGCGCGCAGCAGCGTCGCGTCGCGCAAGGCTCCATAGTGGTCGCCGAGCGGGTCGACCGCTCCGGCCAGCTCGACGCCCGGCAGCGACTGCAGGATGCGCGCGTGGTGGCGGCCCATCATCCCGAGCCCGAGCGTGGCGGCACGCAGCGTCGGGGGAGCGCCGTTCGTCATGGCGGGAGCGTATCGGCGGCGGCAGCGCCTCCGCGGGCTCGCCGCGTAGGCTTCACGACCGTGAGCGCTTCCCCAGGCCTCGTCCTCAGCCCGAGCGCGCGCGTCGGTGACGGCGTGACGTTCGGCGCGCACGTGGTCGTCCACGACGACGTCGTGATCGGCGACGGCGTCACGATCGAGGACGGCGTCGTGCTCGGCAAGCGCCCACGGCTGGCGCGCCACTCGGCTGCTGCGGGGGCGGTGGAGCCGCTGAGCATCGGCGCTGGGGCAACGATCTGCTGCGGCGCAGTCGTGTTCGCCGGCGCGAGCATCGGGGAAGGCGCGATCGTCGGCGACCAGGCGTTCGTGCGCGAGCGCACGACGATCGGCGCCGACAGCGTCGTCGGACGCGGCAGCACCGTCGACAACGACGTGACGATCGGCGCACGCGCTCGGATCCAGACGGCGGTCTACCTGACCGCCTTCTCGCTCGTCGAGGACGACGTCTTCGTCGGTCCCTGCGCGATGACGACGAACGACGACACGATGGGCCGCTGCGCGTCTGGAACGCAGCTGCGTGGCGCGACGCTGCGCCGCGCCTGCCGGATCGGCGGCGGTGCCGTGCTCGTCCCCGGCGTCGAGGTCGGCGAGGAGGCGTTCGTCGCCGCCGGTGCCGTCGTCACGCGCGACGTGGCTCCACGTGCCGTCGTGATGGGCGTCCCCGCGCGGCAGGTGCGCGAGGTGGGGGACGAGGATCTGCTGGAGCGCTGGCGCTAGCCGGCTAGCTGGCGACGATCGAGCGCCCGGGCACGGTGTCGCGCCCGGCGGCGGTCCAGATCGTCTGCTCGCGGCCCGGCCCGACGCCGATCATCACGACCGGCACGCCGATGAAGTCCTCGATGAACGCGAGGTAGCTGCGCGCGTTGTCCGGCAGCTCGCTCTCCTCCGTGATGTCGCCGATCGGCTCGCCCCAGCCCGGCAGGTCGACGTATTCGCCGGTCGCGTGGTGGAGGACGCTCTGGTGGTACGGGAAGTGGTCGAACTCGGCGCCGTCGGTGCCGCGGTAGCGCGTGCAGACCTTGATCGTCTCCAGCCCGGTCAGCACGTCGAGCTTCGTCAGCACGAGCGCCGTCAGCGAGTTGATGCGGGCCGCGTAGCGCAGCGCGACGAGGTCGAGCCAGCCGACGCGGCGCGCGCGCCCGGTCGTCGTGCCGAACTCGCCGCCGCGCTCGCGCAGCATGTCGCCGAGCTCGTCGTTCAGCTCGGTCGGGAACGGCCCCGAGCCGACGCGCGTGCCGTACGCCTTCGAGATGCCCCAGACCTCGTCGATGTCCTTCGGCCCGACGCCGCTGCCGATGCAGGCGGACGCGGCCACCGGGTTCGAGGAGGTCACAAATGGATAGGTGCCGTGGTCGATGTCGAGCAGCGCGCCCTGCGCGCCCTCGAAGATCACGACCTGCTCGGCGTCGAGCTTGTCCCACACGAGCCGTGCCGTGTCCTGGATGTGCTCGGACAGGCGATGGCCGTAGGAGAGGTATTCCTCGGTGATCGCCTGCAGGTCGAGCTTCGGGTCGCGTGCGAAGGGGCGCAGCGCGAGCCGCTTCGGCTCGAGCGCGGCGACGATCTTCTGCTTGAGGATCTTCTCGTCGAGCAGGTCCTGCACGCGGATGCCGATGCGCGATGCCTTGTCGGCGTAGCACGGGCCGATCCCGCGGCGCGTCGTGCCGATCTTCAGCTTTCCGAGCCGCGCCTCGCCGGCGTCGTCGAACATCATGTGGTATGGCATGATCATGTGCGCGTTCGCGGAGATCCGCAGTGCGCTCGTGTCGACGTTGCGCCGCCGCAGCTCGTCCAGCTCGTCGGTCAGCACCTTCGGGTCGATCACGACGCCGTTGCCGATGATGCAGAGCTTGCCGGGGTAGAGGATCCCCGACGGCATCAGGTGCAGCTTCCACGTCACGCCATGGCGCACGATCGTGTGGCCGGCATTGTTGCCGCCCTGGAAGCGCACGACGGCATCGGCCCGCTCGGCGAGCAGATCGGTGATCTTGCCCTTGCCCTCGTCGCCCCATTGGGCGCCCACGATCACGATGCCTGGCATAGCGGAGGAGAGTTTACGTTTTCGCGCTGCGGTCGTCGCGAGCGACGATCTGCGCGCGACGTCACCCTGCGAAGCGGTCTCCAGCAAAGTTCATGAACTTCGGGTATTCCTTCTGGAACGTCAGCACGACGTCGCCGAGCGCTCCGTTGCGGTGCTTGGCGATGATGATGTCCGCCTCGCCTTCGCGCTCGGACTCCTTGTCGTAGTACTCCTCGCGGTAGATGAACATCACGAGGTCGGCGTCCTGCTCGATCTGGCCGGACTCGCGCAGGTCGGAGAGGATCGGCTTCTTGTCGGTGCGCGACTCGACCGCACGGCTCAGCTGCGACAGCGCGATCACCGGCACCTCCAGCTCGCGCGCGAGGATCTTCAGCCCACGGCTCATCTGGCCGACCTGCTCGACGCGGCTCTCGACGCGCCCGTCCGGCCGCATCAGCTGCAGGTAGTCGACGATGATCAGCCCGAGCCCACCGGGATTCTGCTGGTGCAGCCGGCGCGCCTTCGCGCGCAGCTCGAGGATCGCGATGTCGGAGGAGTCGTCGAGGAACAGCGGCGCGTCCGACAGCCGCTGGCACGCTTCGAGGATCTTCGGCCAGCGGTTCTCCGCGACCCGCCCCTTGCGCAGCTCCTCGCCCTTGATCCGCGCCTGCGACGCGACGAAGCGCTGCGCAAGCTCGGCCTCGGACATCTCGAGCGAGAACAGCGCGACCGGCTTGCCATGCTCGAGCGCCGCGTTCTCGGCGATGTTCGTGACGAGGGCGCTGTTGTGCACCACGATGTCGTCCGCGACGAAGTTGTGTCCGTCGGGAACCTCGATGTCGTAGGTCTCCAGCTCGCCGATCGGCTCGATCGAGGCGACCTCGTCCCACCAGACGTCGGACGTCGCGAGCTGCGCCAGCTCGGGACTCGCCGTCGCGACTGCAAGCTCGCCCATCAAGTCGCGCGACAGCCCGCGGCGACTGACGTGCCAGTTGTGCGTGCTTGGCCGTCCCGTTGCTCGGCTCACCTCCGCCCACGATCTCGTGGCCTTCGCCGCGATCACCCGTGGCCAGACATCGAGGGGGAGCGTGTCGACGTTCGTCGTACGACGAACGGTGCCGATCCGCGCGAGCACATGCGCGGCGTTCGTGTCCTTCCCGCACGCGCCAACGCGACTGCAGAACGTCGCGAGGCCATCGATTCCCGTGATGCGGACCTCGCGCGCAACCGTCGAGGTGCCTTCGTAGACGTCGCGCTTGAGCGGACGGATCGTCGCGACGATCCCGAGCCGCAGGAGCAGATGCTGCACGTCGTGGGCGAGTCGCTCGCTGATCGTCGTGTAGCCGATCTGGCTGAAGCGCGCGCCTGCGTGGATGTGCCCGTCGCAGCCGTACAGCACGTTGAGGAAGCGCGCGATCTGCTCGTCGTCGAGGCCGAAGATCGCCTCCGGCACGAACTTCTCGCCAGAGCGCTTGCCCCAGACCCCGTGACGTTTGCACAGCTCCGTGACGGGGTTTGCGCCTCGAGCCGGGCGGCCTGCGCTGATCGTTGCCGTGCCGTGTGACTTCGGAGACATCTGCAGCCGCAATCCATAGGAAGCGACGGCTTGCTCCACCTCTGGGAGGACCGGGGAGTCGGCGCCAAAGCAGAAGCGCGGTGTCTTCTGTGTGAGATTGCCATCCGCGATCAGCGCCGCGAGCAGGACGAGGTCCCGATCGTCCATGCGCGTTGGCGAGCCGGTGCGTGGCAGCCAGCGCGGCACGGCGACGCGGCTGCCAGGCCGCAGCTCGCGCAGCTCGCGCCAGCCCGAGATCGTCAGGAGCGGGTGGTTCGCTGTCGCCTCGATCCGCCGGCCGAGGCGCGTTGTGAGGCAATACACCGGTTTGCGCCCGTTGCGGACCGCTGCGCTTGCACGGACCGCCCGCAGCTTCATGTCTGGTCCCACGGAGGCCACCCAGGTCGGCTCCCCTTGCTCGATCGCCTCGACGACGCTGATCATCGGGCGCCGTCCGCCGGTCACCGGGTCGTAGACGAGCGCGGAGCCGCTCAGGCACTTCCCCATCGACGGTCGCGCGGCGAGGATGATGAGGTTGCCGGGCTGGAAGCCGCCGGTGATCTCGTCGAGGTCCTTGAAGCCGGAGGGGGTGCCGGTGAGGGCGGTCTGCTGGATCGAGAGGCGGTGGAGCTTGTCGACCTCGTCGTGGAGCACCTCGCCGACGGAGCGGAAGTCCTTCTGACGGTCGTCGTGAGCGACTTCGAGGATGTCGCGCTCGGCCCACTCGACCAGCTCGCGCGGCGGCGCCTCGTGGTTGTAGACGTTTGCCTGGATCTGCTGGGTCGTGCTCAGCAGGCGTCGCAGCAGCGCGTTGTTGTGGACGATGCGCGCGTACTCGCGCACGTTGCCGGCGGCTGGGGCGGCGCCGGCGAGCGCGTCGACCGTCGCGGGCCCGCCGACTCCGTCGAGCTTGCCGGCGGTGCGCAGCTGCTCGGTGACCGTGAGCACGTCGATCTCACGGCTCTCCTCGTACAGCTCCAGCATCGCCGCGTACACCGACGCGTGCTGCTCGCGGTAGAAATGCTCCGGCCGCAGGCCTTCGTTGATGACGAGCCCGTAGAGCGTCGTGTCGGCGAGCAGGATCGCGCCGAGGACCGACTGCTCCGCCTCGAGGTTGTGGGGCGGCGCGAGCGGGTGCTGGTGGGGTTCGGCGACAGCCATCGTCAGAGCACGGAGCGGTGCGCTCCGACGCTAGCGAGCGCGCCGGAGCGGTGCGGAGCGGAGCCTGTTGGACTCCGCAATTTGCAGCAGATCCGCGCGGTGGAGCCGCGCGGGGCGCGAACGCCGGGTTACTTCTGCTCGACGACCATCGTCTTGACGGTCGCCATGACGCCCTCGTCGACCTCGACGACGACCATGTGCGTGCCGATGTGACGGATCGGCTCCTCCAAGTGGACCTTGCGCTTGTCCACCTTGACGCCACGGGCGTCGCGGATCGCGTCTGCGATGTCCTGGGCGGTGACAGAGCCGAACAGACGACCGTCGTCACCCGCCTGCTGGGCGATCGTCAGCACGGTTCTGCTGAGCACCGCTGCGCTCTCCTGTGCGCGACTCGTCTTCTCGCGCACTGCCCGCTCGGCCGCAGCCTTCGCCTGCTGGGCTGCCACGAGCGCACCCTTCGTCGCGGGCTCGGCGAGCTTGCGCGGGATCAGGAAGTTGCGCAGGTAGCCCGGCGAGACGTCGACGACTGCGCCGCGCTCGCCGAGGTCGGCGACGTCCTGGGTGAGGATCGCCTGCGGCATCGTCTACCGGTCTTCCCGGTCGCGGTCGCGGTCACGGTCGCGACGGCCACCGCCGGCACGCTCGTTGGCCGGCTCGGCGACGTACGGCAGCAGCGCGAGCTCGCGAGCACGCTTCACAGCGCGCGCGACCTGGCTCTGGTGCCGGCGGCACGCGCCCGTGATGCGACGCGAGCGGATCTTGCCGCGCTCAGAGACGAACCGGCGCAGCGCGCCGATGTCCTTGTAGTCGACTTGCTCGATCTTGTCCTTGCAGTACGGGCACGGCTTGCGCCGGCCGGAGCCCGGTCCGCCCTTCTTGTCGCGCCGTCGCGTGGGGCGCCTGCGTTGCTTTGCCACTCGGCTCTACCTCGTTGAAGTGTTCGGCATCAGAACGGAATGTCGTCGTCAGCAGGAACGGACGCGGGCGCGGACTGGAAGTCCCCTGTGTCGATCGGGACGTCGCTGCCACCCGCCGTGTCTTGGCGGGGCCCGGCAAAGCCGTTCCCGGTTCCGGCGTCGTCGCGCCCACCAAGGAACTGCACGGAATCGGCGATGATATCGATTGCTTGACGCTTCTGCCCATCTTGGGTCTGGTACTCGCGCCATTCGAGGCGCCCGTCGACCGCAATCGGCCGTCCCTTCGCGAGGTAGCGGGCGCAATTCTCGCCCTGCGCGCCCCACACGGTGACGTCGAAGAAGTTGGGCTTGTCCTCCCACTCGCCGGACTGGCCCTTGCGCCGCGTGTTGCACGCGATCCGCATGCTGCAGACGGACATGCCGCTTGGCAGCGAGCGCAGCTCGGGGTCTCGGGTGAGGTTTCCGGTCAGGACTACCCGGTTGATGTTGGTGGCGGCCATGGGGCTCCTTTCGGGGGCAGACGTCAGCGCGTCGAGTCTAGACCGCGTTGCAGCCCAGGCAAGGCCTGCTCCCCGGAACGTGGGCGAATCGTCACAGCGTCAGGTGAGAGGAGCGCAGAACGGCGTGTCGCGCTACGCAGAGACCGGCGCCTCGGCGGCGGGGTCCTCGGCGGCAGGCGCCTCGGGTGCGGCGGCGGGTGCCTCAGGAGCAGCCTCGGCCGCGACGGGCTCGGCGGTCGCCGGCTCGGCTGCGGGGGTCTCCGCGGCGGCAGGCTCGGTTGTGGCGGGCTCCGCTGCTGCCGGCTCGGCGACGACAGGCGCTGCAAGGGCAGGCGGCTGCTCGACCGCGCTTGGCTCCGGCGGCGGAGGCGTGCCGGGTATGACCTTGATGATCCGGTGACGGATGACGCCGTCCGTGATCTTCAGGTTGTAGGCAAGCGCCTCGACGACCGCAGGCGGTCCGCTGAACTGCAGCAGGTGGTACTCCGCGTCACGGATGTGGTTGATCTCGTACGCCATGTTGCGCACGCCCCACTCCTGCTTGACCTCGATCACGCCACCGCCGTCGACGATCGTCTGCTCGACGTCGGCGCGAATCTTGGCGCGTCGCTCGTCGTCGGCAGCAGTGCCGAGCATGAGCATGAGGTCGTAAATGGTTGCGGGCTGAGCCATAAGAAGTCGCCCTTGACGGGCGGCGGAGCACTATAGCAACGGGGGCGAGCTCAGCTGCCCGAGGGTCTCAGGACCCCCATGCACCCAAACCACGATCCGCCCCTCTCAGCCCGCATCCGCTGGGGAAACGTCGCGACCGCAGCTGCGGTCATCGCGATCCTCGCACTCGCCGTCCTCTGGCTCCGCGCGGGAAACGACAGCCCGTCCCGATTCCCGCCGCCACCCGTCCTCGCGCTCCCACCAACAGGCCCCGTGTCCCAGCCACCCCGAACGGCGGCCATCGAGGGGGAGAGAGGTAAGCGCAACAGCGCTCCCGCGGCCGCGCGCGGCCAACGGGTGGCGAGGCCGAAGCGGCGGCTGGCCGATAGGCCGGGGACGCCGAGAAGGGCGCGTGGCAGGCACGCCCATCGGGCGGGTGTGCTGGCGAGAGCACGGCGAAACGCTGATCGGGCGGGTGGCGCGGAGGACGGACGTGTGCCCGCCGTAAGGCGGGTGCGCGCCCGCCCGGATGCGACAGGACCCGCCCGCCAGGCGGCCGGGGGGCCGGCGCCGGCGCCGGAGTTCGCGCTGGAGTAGCGCGCGGCAGCGGCCTCAGCCGTCCGCGCGCTCCTTCTTGCGGATGTCCGCCAACTGCTCGTCGATCCAGTCGCCCGGATCCCGCAGCGTCACGATCTGCTTGAGCCCGTCGAGCCGCCGCGCCCGCTCCTCCGCCGACATCGTCAGCGCCGCATGGATCGAGTCCGCCAGCTCCTGGATGTCGAACGGATTCACCGACAGCGCGAACTCGCCCAGCTCCTCGTGTGCCCCGGTGTTCTCGGACAGGATCGAGACGCCGGCGCGCTCGTTCACCAACGGCCCCTCCTTCGCGACGAGGTTCATGCCGTCGAACATCGCGTTGACGAGCAGCACGTCGTAGTGCTTGTAGGCGGCGACCGCCTCCTCGAGGTCGTCGCGCAGCTTCAGCTGGATCGGCATCCAGTCGGGGCTGCCGTGGCGGTGGTTGACGACCGCGACGAGCGCCTCGATCCGCTCGAGGTACTCGGCGTACTCGGGCACGTCGGTGCGCGAGGGCATCAGCTGCGCGATGAACGTGATGTGCTCGCGGAACTCGGGATGCTGGTCGAGGAAGACGTCGAACGCGGTGAAGCCGCGCAGGACGTTCTTCGACAGGTCGGCACGGTCGACGCGCAGGATCAGGTGGTCGCGCCGGCGGCGCAGCAGCTCGCGCTCGAACTCGGCGGTGCGCGAGCGCTTCGCGACCGCGCGCGTTGCGTCGGCGTCGATCGGCAGCGGGTAGGCGCGCACCCAGACCTCACGACCCTCGTAGTGCACGAGCCCACGGTCGAAGTCGACCTCGAGGTCCATCAGGTCGCGGCAGCACTGGAGGAAGTTGCGCCGGTAGGAGCGCGTGTGGAAGCCGATGATGTCGTTCGCGAGCAGGCCGCGGTAGAGCTCCTCGCGGATCGTCGAGGGCAGCACGCGCCAGGCGTCCGACTGCGTCCACGGGATGTGGATGAAGTGGTGCAGGAAGACGTCCGGCCGCTCGCGCCGCACGAGCGCCGGCAGCGTGTAGAGGTGGTAGTCGTGCACCATCACGACCGGCTCGTCCTGTCCGTCGATCTGCTCGAGCACGGCGCGCGCGAGGTCCTCGTTGACGACGTTGTAGCCGAACTCGAACGCCTCGACCTCTTCGCGGCGGATGTCCGGCGCGTTCGAGAGATCCCACAGGTAGTGCTGGATGAACCACAGCATCGGGTTCGCGAAGACGTTGTAGAAGCGCTCGTAGGCGGCCGGGTCGGAGGCGACCAGGCGCACCTGGTACTCGCCGCCTTCGGGCAGCCCGACCGTGAACGGCTTGCCGTCGTGCTGTTGCGAGGCGGCGACGTCCTCCTCGGTCATCGCGGAGGCGATCCAGACGGCGTCACGGTGGGAGGCGAGACCCGTCAGCGCAGTGACGAGCCCGCCGGTGCCGCGCTGCACCGAGCCGTCCGGCCCGAACGTCACCGGGCCGCGATTGGAGACCAGGACGAGTGGGGCGCCATTCGGGCTCACGCGGCTACTCCTCGAGTGCGGTGAAGATCCCCAGCCAGTCGCGCAGCAGGCGCGGCATGAGGAAGTGGCGGCGGACGTGCTCCTTGCCGGCGCGGCCGAGGCGCCGGCCGAGCTCCGGGTCGGCGAGCACCTCGATCGCGCGCGCGGCGCACTCCTCGGAGCTGTCGACGAGGTAGCCGGAGACGCCGTCCTCGACCTGCAGGGGGATCCCGCCGACGTTGCCGCCGATGAACGGGCGCGCCTTCCAGATCGCCTCCGAGACGGTCAGGCCGAAGCCCTCGCGCGTCGACTTCTGGATCAGCACGTCGGCGTGCGACTGGAACGCGTTGACCTCGATCGCGCCGACGTTGTTGAAGTTGTTGAGGATGTGGATGTCCGGGTCGCGGTCGGCGTGGGCGATCGTCGCGTTGAAGAAGTCCCAGCCCTCCGGGTCGTCGGTCGCCATCGAGCCGACGAGCGCGAGCTGGATCTCCGGGATCTGCTCCTTCACGATCCGGTAGGCGTCGATCACGCCGAGCGGGTCCTTCCACGGGTCGAAGCGCGAGACCTGGCAGAGCAGCGGGCGGTCGACGTCGATCCCGAACTGCTCGCAGATGTAGACGGAGTCCTCGGGCGAGAAGGCCATGTTCTTCGGCGCGAGCGGGTCGATCGCGGGCGGGACGATGTTGATCTGCCCGCCCATCCCGGCCGGCACGTACTGCTGCATGTGGAAGAGCGAGGCCGGATAGGTCTTGATGTGCGGCAGCAGTCGCTCGATCGTGTGCGGGTTCGGCGTCGAGAGGTCGATGTGGCAGCGCCAGACCCAGTGGCGCGCCTTCTCCGGCGCGAGCGTGTGCAACGCAGCCGGCTGCGGGTCGTGGACGATGCAGACGTCCCAGCCGCGTGACAGCTCGCTCGCGTTCAGCTCGTTGTAGCGCTCCCACGACTCCCATTGCTCCTCGGTGAGGTCGTGCGGGTTGCCTTGCAGCGCGTTGTGCATCACCTTCGTCGCGTTGAAGAACTCCTCGCGACCGTAGATCACGTGCCACTCGACGTCGAGCCCGACGTCGCGCATCAGCGGGATCAGCGTGTAGAGGATCTCCGAGACGCCGCCGCCGAACGCGGTGGCCGACAGGTGCAGGATGCGCTTGCCGCGCAGCGGCTCCGCCAGCTCGCGGATCTCCTCGATGAGCGAGCGCCCGACGATGCTGGAGTAGTCAGCGAGCGTCTTGTGACCGACGGCGATGGGTTGGAGCATGGCGGGCGCGCTCTCAGAGGGGCCGGAGCGCGCGGACGATAGCGAATTGCCGCAAGACTCCGGAAACCTTCACTCTGGCCTCCGGCCGAGCGTCACGACGACGCTGCGGCGCGTGCCGTCTCGCCACAGCTCGAGCGTCACGCGGGTGCCGGGGGTGAGCGGCTCGATTGCCAGCGCGAGGTCGTCCTCGTTGCGGATCGGCGTGCCGTTCAGCGCGGTGATCACATCACCGCCGAGCGTGTAGCGCGAGACCTGGAACGCGACGTCCTTGCGCGTCCCGGCCTTCAGGCCGGCGTTCGCGGCGGGGCCACCGGAGGTGACCGTCTCGACGAGCGCTCCGTGCTCGACCGGCAGGCCGAACTGCCGCGACAGCTGCGGGAAGACGGCGACGGTCGAGACGCCGAGCCAGGAGTAGCTGACGCTGCCGTGCGCGCGCAGCTGCGCGATCGAGCGCTTGACCGCGTCGACCGGGATCGCGAACCCGACCCCCTCGCCACCGCCGCCGGTCGACTGGATCTGCGCGTTGATCCCGATCACGCTGCCGTCGGCGTCGACGAGCGGGCCGCCGGAGTTGCCGTGGTTGATCGCGGCATCGGTCTGGAGCGCGCCGGAGATCGCGAACGCTCCGCCACCGTCCCCCGTGCTGCCGAGGTTGAGCGACTCGATCGAGCGGTTCGTCGCCGAGATCACGCCGACCGACAGCGACTGGGGCTCGCCGAACGGGCTGCCGATCGCCGCGACCGGCGCGCCGACGACGATCCCCTGGCTCGTGCCGAGTGGCAGCGGGCGCAGCGTCAGGCCGGTCGGGTCGACCGCGATCAGCGCGACGTCGGCGTCGGGGTCGGTGCCGAGGATCCGTGCCGGCACCCGGTTGCCGTCGCCGAACTGGACGAAGACCTGCTTCGCACGCGTGAGGTGCGTGCCGCTGCCGTTCGTGACGACATGCGCGTTCGTCGCGATCTGCCCGTCGGAGCTGAGCACGAAGCCCGAGCCGAGCCCGGCATCGCTGTGGGCGTCGATCTTGCCGTTGCCGAAGACGCTGACGACCGTAACGACGCCCGGTGCCTCGCGGGAGTAGATCGCGCTCGCGTCGAAGGGGTGCTTCGACAGCCGCTCGATCAGCTCGATGCGGCTCGTCACCGTCCGCGTGGCGACGACACGGACCTGTGGCGGCGCGTCGCCGAGCGGGACGCTCCCACCGCTGCCGCAGCCGGTGAGCAGGAGCGCGAGGCCGAGCGCCAGCAGGGCGGCGGCGGCACGCGCGGCGCGGTCGCGCCTCACGCCGGCAGCTCCAGCGTGAAGACCGTGCGCCCGGGGCGCGACTCGACGCCGAGACGTCCCTTCATGCGCTCGGCCAGCTCACTGGCGATCGCGAGCCCGAGGCCGGAGCCCTGTGCGTCGTCGGACGTGTAGAACGGCTCGAAGATCTGCGACAGCGACGCGCGTGCGATGCCGCGGCCGTAGTCGCGCACCGCGAGCTGTGCGTAGCCGTTGTCGCGCGCTGCAGTGACGACGATGTTCGTGCCACGCGACGTGTGCGTGAGCGCGTTGTCGATGAGGATCCGCATGATCTGGGCAACGCGCACAGGATCGCAGAGTGCCTCGACCGGCCGGCTCGGGAGGTGCACCTCGAGCCGCGAGTCGTGCTGCGCGAGCACCGGCTCGAACTCCGAGCTGACCGAGCGCGCCAGCTCCGTAAGGTCGACCGGCTCGGGGCGCAGCTCGAGCGAGCCGGCCTCCAGGCGCGAGAGGTCCAGCAGGTCGACGGACAGCTTCGCGAGCCGGTCGACCTGCAGGCGCACCTGCGCGAGGAAGCGCCGGCGCGTCTCTTCGTCGAGCTCCTCGTCCTCGAGCAGCTCGACGAAGCCGCCGAGCGAGAACAGCGGCGTGCGCAGCTCGTGCGAGGCGGTCGCGATGAACTGCTTGCGCGCGCGGTCGAGCTGCGCGAGCTGGCGCTGCATGTCGTTGAAGGCGATCGCGAGCTGACCCAGCTCGTCGTCGGAGTCGACCGGGATCGGGCGCGAGAAGTCGCCCGCCGCGACCTGCTCGGCAGCCTTCTCCAGCCGCTTCACGCGCTGCGCCAGCGCGCGCGCGATCAGCCAGCCGGCGGCGACCGCGAGCGTCAGCGCGATCGCCCCCGCGATCAGGATCTGCTTGCGGATGACTGCGACGTTGCGCTGCACGTCGATCATCGGCGTCGAGTAGACGGCGATCGCGTCGAGCGTCCCGTGCGGGCGCAGCGGCAGCGCGACCTCGGCGACCGGGCCGTCGGTCGTGACCTCGGTCGCCGTCGTGATCTGCCCGCTGCGCGCGGTGCCGTCGGCTGCGGGCAGCAGCAGTGTCGCGGACGTCGGATCGCTCGAGTCGGCGATCGGCGTCAGCTCCGGCACGCCGCCGACGTGGCCGACGCGCAGCAGCGTGACGCGCGCATTCGCCGCGTCGGCGGCGGAGCGCACGGTGTCTTCGACCTCGCGCGCCGGCATGCTGCCGCCGATCGTCGGGCCGAGTCCGCCCGTCGTCTTCTTCGCGGCTGCCGTCAGCTGCGAGAGCTTCTCGTCGCGCAGGCGCGACTGCAGCTGCGGCGCGATGTACATGTAGAGGACCGCGATCGCCGCGAGCGTGATCGCGAAGAACAGGAAGGCGAGCCGGTTGCGAAGCGAGCGCATGCGGGGATCCCACGGCGAGGCGAAGCCCGCCCCGGCTACTCGTCGGTGTCGCGGAAGCGATAGCCGACGCCGCGCACCGTGAAGAGGTAGTCCGGCTCCTTGGGGTCGCGCTCGATCTTCTCGCGCAGGTGGCGGATGTGGACGTCGATCGTGCGCGGGTCGCGGTAGGCGGAATCGCCCCAGACGCGTGCGAGCAGCATGTCGCGCGTGAAGACGCGGCCCGGGCTGCGTGCGAGCGTCAGCAGGATCTCGAACTCGACGAACGTCGTCACGACTCCCTCGCCGCGCAGCCAGACCGCACGCTTGTCGGGGTCGATCCGCAGCTCGTGGTGCTCGAGCGTCGTGTCGTCGCCGTCGGCTGCGCGCGACAGCTCGGAGCGCCGCAGG
This sequence comes from uncultured Actinomycetes bacterium, assembly GCA_963715695.1. Classification (GTDB taxonomy): domain Bacteria; phylum Actinomycetota; class Thermoleophilia; order Solirubrobacterales; family Solirubrobacteraceae; genus Conexibacter. Next base: position 1,721,869 of record OY970266.1, read on the forward strand.
GCTGCCTTCACGCGGCTGCGGAACTCGCGCATCGAGAAGGGCTTGGTGATGTAGTCGTCGGCGCCGATCTCGAGCCCGACCACCTTGTCGATCTCCTCCGACTTCGCCGTCAGCATGATGATCGGGACGGCGCTGCGGCTGCGCAGCCGCCGGCAGACCTCGAGCCCGTCGAGCTTCGGCAGCATCACGTCGAGCACGACGAGGTCGAACGGCCGCTCCTCGAAGCGCTCCAGTGCCTCGCGCCCGTCGACCGCCTGCACGACGTCGTAGCCGTCCTTGCGCAACGGGTAGGAGAGCAACGTCTGGATCGACTGCTCGTCGTCGACGAGCAGGATGCGCGTGGATCGCTCGCTCATACCGTGGCGAAGCGTAGTCGTCTGAACGCACTCGTACCAAGCATTTTCTCGACCGGGCAGTTCCGCGACGGGACGCGGCGATAGCCTGGACGGGTGCTCGACCCGCGGATCTACCGAGCCGCGTTCCTGCCGCTGCTGTTCGCGCTCGTGCTCGCCGCCTTCTCGGTGCGCGATCAGCCGCACGCGCTCACGACCACGCTCTCGCCGGGCGCGTTCGACGGCGCTGCGGCGCTTCGCGAGACGCAGCGGCTCGCCGCACTCGCTCCGCAGCGGCGTCCCGGATCGCCCGGCGACCGCCGTGTCGCCGGCGTCGTCGCCGCCGGATTGCGCGCCACCGGCTTCCGTGTCGAGCTGCGCCATGGCAGCGGGCAGACAGCCGACGGGTCGCGGGACCTGGAGACGGTCGTCGGCGAGCGCACCGGCGCGTCGAGCCGCCGCATCGTCGTGATCGCGCACCGCGATGCGCTCGGTCGCGGCGCGCCGGCGGAGCTGTCGGGCACGGGCGCGCTGCTCGAGCTCGCGCGCGTGCTCGGCGGCCGCACGCTCGAGCGCACGCTCGTGCTCGTCTCGGCGAGTGGCGGCAGCGCGGGCGCGGCAGCCGCTGCGCAGTTCGCGCGCGAGCCACGCGGGTCGATCGATGCCGTGCTCGTGCTCGGCGACCTCGCCGGCCGCAGCGTGACGCGGCCGGTCGTCGTTCCATGGTCGAGCAGCAGCGCGTTCGCCCCGCTTGATGCTGCGACGCACGATCGAGTCGGCGGTGCTCACCGACGTGGCGATCCGGCCCGGCGCCAACTCGCCGGCCGTCCAGTTCGCGCGCCTCGCCTTTCCGCTCGCGCTCGGCGAGCAGGCGCCGTTCGCCGCGCACGGGATCCCTGCGGTGACGCTGTCGGCGAGCGGCGAACGGCCGCCGGCTGTCAGCGAGGCCGTCTCGCCGACGCAGCTGACCGCATTCGGGCGCGCCGCGCTGCGCAGCGTCTCCGCGCTCGACGGCGGGCCCGATGTGGCGCCGCCCGGTCCGTACATCGTGATCGCGCGCAAGCTGCTGCCTGCCTGGCCGATGCGCGTGCTCGCCGCCGCCTTCCTGCTGCCCGTGCTGCTCGCGGCGATCGACGCGTTCGCGCGCGTGCGCCGCCGGCGCGAGCGGGTCGGCATGTGGCTGCGCTGGGTAGCTGCGAGCGTGCTGCCGTTCGTGCTCGCCGCGCTGTTCGCGCTTGGCCTGCGTGCTGCCGGCTTGCTGGATGCCGCGCCGGCAGAAGTCGCGCCGGCCGGCGCGATCGCGATCGGTGGCGCTGCGCTCGCAAGCGTGCTCGCGGTGCTGGCGCTCGGCTGGATCGCGCTGCGCCCGCTGCTGCTGCGGCTCGTCGGCGTGCGCGGCTCGATTGTCAGCGGCGGTGCGGCGACCGCGACGCTGCTCGTGTTGTGTGCCGCAGCGCTGGCGATCTGGATCGCCAACCCGTACGCGTGCCTGCTGCTCGTCCCTGCGCTCCACCTGTGGCTGCTCGCGGTTGCGCCCGAGGTGCCGCTGCCGCGCGGCGTCGCGCTGCTGCTGTTCGTCGTCGGTCTGCTGCCGCCGGTGCTCGTCGCCGTCGTCTACGCGCGTCAATTCGGCCTCGACCCGCTCGACCTCGCATGGATGGGCTTGCTGCTCGTCGCCGGCGGTGGCATCGGGCCGCTCGCCGCGCTCGGCTGGTGCGTCGTGCTCGGGTGCGCGGCGGCGACGCTCGCGATCGTCCTGCGTGCGAGAGGGCGCGACGACGGCGGTGCCGGGGCGGTGCCGATCAGCGTCCGCGGGCCTGCGACGTACGCCGGGCCAGGGTCGCTCGGCGGCACGAAGTCGGCTCTGCGGCGATGACTGCCGCGTCGCGGAGGCCGGGCGCACGCAATACTGGAGCGATGCGACGGGTCCTGCGCGCCTGCTCGACCGTGCTGATCGTCGCGGGGGCCCTGATGATCGCGGACGCGGGCGTCACGCTCGCCTGGCAGGAGCCGCTGTCCGCGCTGATCGCGCGCATCCACCAGAACCAGCTGTCCGGTCAGCTCGACCGGATCGAGCGCGCAGCTCCGACGCCAGTGCAGCGGCGGGCGCTCCACTCGTTGCGTTCCGACCGCAAGCGGATCGCCTTCCTCGCGCGCGTCGCGCGCCGCACCGCGAGCACCGGCTCGCCGATCGGCCGGATCGAGATCCCGAGGATCGGGGTGCGCTGGGTCGTCGTTCAGGGGACCGACACCGCGAGCCTGCGCAAGGGGCCGGGCCACTACCCGGCTACCGCGTTCCCGGGGCTCCGCGAGACGGTAGCGATCGCCGGCCACCGCACGACCTACCTCGCCCCGTTCCGCAACGTCGACGCGCTGAAGCCAGGCGACCCGATCGTGATGGAGATGCCCTACGGCCGCTTCTCCTACGCGGTCCAACAGGTGCGGATCGTCTCGCCGAACGCGCTCTGGATTACGCGCAACGTCGGCTATGACCGGCTCGTACTGTCTGCATGTCACCCGCTGTACAGCGCGGCGAAGAGGATCGTCGTCTTCGCCCGGCTGCGGTCGGTCAGACCGCTCGGCGCGGCGGCGAAATCGCCCGCGACGTCTTGAATTCCCTGAATCCGGGAGTCGGCGCGAACGCTTCGATGCGGCGCGCTGGCCGGTCGTTGGACGTTGCGCAAAGTTGCTCATGTCTCGGGCCGGTCTGCCCGATAGGAACAACACGACGGGCAGCTGCCGGGAAGCGGGTTTCACGGCACGTGCCATCCGGATCGCCGGAACGTCGCAGCCAGGTATGTCATGGATGATGAGATCAGGAACGTGAAGCTCACCGAGCTCAAAGCACGCGTCGCGAACGCCCAGTACGACGTCGACGTCGACGCCGTTGCCGAGGCGTTCGTGGCTCGCATGCGCGAAGCGCACAGCGCCCTGCTGCGTGCCGACGTACATGCACTGCTCGGCGACGCCGCGTTCGACGAGCTGCAGCTGCCGGCGGTCTAGCCCACTCGCTAGAGCTCGTGCTCGAAGCCGCGCAGCGATGCGTGGCTGGGCCGAGCTCGAGCGCGGGTGGGCCCGTCGCCACACGTCCGATCCAGGTGAGCTGCGCCGCTGCGTCGGCTGCCGCACGCGCGGCCGGCGGCACGCAGACGCACAGCTCGAAGTCCTCGCCCGCGGTTGCCGCGAACTCGGCGGGTTGCTGCCCGAGCGCCAGCGCGACCTCGGCGACGCCGGCGGCGAGCGGCAGACGATCGAGCTCCAGCTCGATCCGCACGCCGCTGCGCTGTGCGAGATGACGCGCGTCGGTCGCGATCCCGTCGGAGAGGTCGATCATCGCGTGCGCGCCCGCTGCCGCGAGCGCGCGTCCCTCGGCCAGACGGGGCTGCGGACGGCAGGAAGCGCCGCGCCAGCTCCGGCGGTCCGCTCGCACGGCCGTCGAGCACGGCAAGGCCCGCGCCGGCGGCGCCGAGCGTGCCAGTCACGCCGACGAGATCGCCAGCACGCGCGCCGTCGCGGCCGACGAGCGCCTCGGCGTCGTCGGCCCAGCCGACGACCGTCACCGCGAGCATCAGCGCCGGCCCGCGCGTGATGTCACCGCCGGCGATCGTCGTCGCCGCTCGCGCCGGCGAGCGCCTGCGCGGCGCCGAACAGCTCGAGCACCCCGCGCTCGTCGAGCCCGCTGGGCAGCACGAGCGCGAGGTACGCCTCGCCCGCCTCGGCGCCCATCGCGGCGAGGTCGGACAGCGCCGCGGCGAGCGCGCGATGGCCGACGTCGGCGAGCGAGCAGTGTCCGTCCGCGAGCCGGAAGTGGACGCCGTCGACCATCGTGTCGACCGACGTGACTGCGTACGGTCGTGCGCGCACGACCGCCGCGTCGTCGCCGATCCAGCGCACGACGCGCTCCTGATCGTGCGCGAGGATCGTCTCCAGCGCGTCGATCAGCGCGAGCTCGCGCACCGGGGGACTGCTCTAGCGGTGGCGGTAGACGATGCGCGCGCGATCGAGATCGTACGGCGACAGCTCGCAGCGCACGCGATCGCCCGGCAGGATGCGGATGCGGAAGCGGCGCATCTTTCCGGCGACATGGCCGAGGACGACATGGTCGTTGTCGAGCTTCACGCGGAACATCGCGTTCGGGAGGGCCTCGATCACCTCGCCCTCGAGCTCGACCTTTTCTTCCTTCGGCAATGTGGTCCTATCTCAGCTTTGGTCCGGATGTCGGCGCAGCATGGATCGCGCCGGCACATCCCCGTCGGCTAACCGTACCAAGCCTTGGCGGCTCAGCCGGTCGGCGGCGCGGCACCGCCGCCCGGCCCGGGCTGCGCCTTGCCGCCCGCTGGTGGCTTCGGCGCCGGCGTCTGCGTCTGCGGCGGCGCGGGGATCTTCGGCTTCCCCTGCGGCGGATGGGCGAAGCCGTTCGGATCCGGGTTCTTGCCGCCCGGGGTCGTCGGACTGCCGGGGACGGTGGCGCCGCCGGGCGTCGTGGTCGTGGTCGTCGTCGTGTCGGTCGTGCTCTTGTCGCTCTTCTTGCCGGCGTACGTGCCGAAGAACGGCGTGCCGTCGAACGGCTCCTTCGGCGCCGCCCAGTCGCCGCAGAACGAGCCCTTCGCGGCGGTCATGAAGTCGTGCCAGATCGGCGCCGGGATCGTCGCGCCGAAGACGGAGCTGCCGAGCGTCCTCGTCTCGTTCGGGTAGCCGACCCAGACGGCCGTCGAGAGCTTCGGCGTGACGCCGACGAACCAGGCGTCGGTGTTCGAGCTCGTCGTGCCGGTCTTGCCGGCGTTCGGGCAGCCGATCCCCTGGCCGGCCGCGGTGCCGTGGTCGAGCACGGCCTTCATCGGCGCGAGCACCTTCGCCGTCTCGCCGTCGGTGAACTCCTTCTTGCGCTCCGGCTTGCCGAGCTGGTCGACGTGCCCGTCGGGGTGCACGACCCTCGTGATCGCCTCGACCGTGTTGCGCCAGCCGCCGTCGGCGACGGTCGCGTAGGCGTCGGCCATCTCGAGCGGGGAGACGCCGTACTTGAGGCCGCCGATCGCCTCGGCGTAGTAGCCGTTGAGCGGTGAGGTGATGCCCATGTCGTGGGCCGCCTGGTCGACCTTGCTCGGGCCGATGTCGGCGCCGAGCTGCGCGAAGACGGTGTTGTCCGACGGCGGCAGCGCGTTCGCCAGGCTGACCGAGCCGGAATAGGAGTGGCTGTCGGTCTGCACGTGCCAGGTCGGCGCCGCCGGCAGCCAGCCGGGCGTCAGCTCGTGCGAGTCGTAGTACGTCGCGTCGGGATCGATCCCCATCCGCACGGCGGCCATCAGGTCGATCACCTTGAACGTCGAGCCGGGCTGGCGGTGCGACTGCGACGCGTAGTTGAAGACGGTCGGGCCGTATTGCGCAGAGGTCGCCATCGCGAGGATGTGGCCGTTGCTCGGGTCGACGGTCGCGAGCGCGCCGGAGGGGGCGCCGGGGTAGCCGAGATGCGACTGGATCGCCGCGCGCGCGAGCTTCTGGAACTTCAGGTTGATCGTCGTGTAGACCTTCAGCCCGCCCTGGTCGACGACCTTGCGGCCGTAGTGCTTGACCAGCTGCTGCTTGACGTAGTCGAAGAAGAACTGCTCGCGCCGCTGGCGGTAGAAGTCGCTGTGCTTGACGCCGAGCGGCGACGCCGCTCGCCGCGTTCGGCCTCGGCCTGCGTGATGTAGCGCGCTTGCACCATCGCGTTCAGCACCTCGGTGCGCCGCTTGCGCGCCGCGCGCGCGTCCTGGAACGGGTTGTACTGCGATGGCGCCTGCGGCAGCCCGGCCAGCAGCGCCGCCTCGGGCAGGTTGAGCTTCGAGGCGGGCTTGCCGAAGAACATGCGCGCTGCCGACTCGATCGCCGATCGCCTCCTGCCCGCCGACCGTCCCGTACGGCACGTTGTTGAGGTAGGAGTTGAGGATCCAGCTCTTCGAGTGCTCGCGCTCGAGCTGGTCGGCGAGCTTGATCTCGCGGATCTTGCGCGTGAGCGTCTTCTGGAAGCGGCTCTCCGGCGCGTAGAGGTTGCGCACGAGCTGCATCGTCAGCGTCGAGCCGCCCTGTGCCGCATGGTCCGAGCTGACGTTCGCGCACGGCGGCGCGCAGGATCCCGACATAGTCGACGCCGCCGTGCTGGTAGAAGCGGCGATCCTCGATCGCGACCGTCGCGCGCTTCACGTTCAGCGGGATCTGATTGCTGCGCACCGGGCTGCGCAGCGTGTCGCCGGAGATGAAGCCGAGGCGCGTGCCGTCGGCTGCGTAGACGGTCGAGATGCTGCCCTGCGGCTGCGGGCGCAGCTGCGTGATGTTCGGCGCGTCCTGCACGATGTTGACGACCCAGCCCGCGGCGGCGATCCCGGCGGCGATGACGCCGGTGACGAGCATCACCCCGAGGACGATCAAGCCGCGCCGGAGAGGGCGGCTTTGACGCGCGGCGGCGCTTGTGTCGGTCTCGACGGCTCATGCGGATGGTGCCGGCGCGTGCAAGCCGGCGAGGATCGGGCAGAAAAGTCTAGCTCCGTGGGGACTTCGGCCCCGGAGCAGTCCCTCCTGCCGCGCGCTACCCCCCGAACGACGGGTCAGGCGGCGAGCAGGCCGGCGCCGCGCAGTGCGCGCAGCGCCTCGGTCCGCAGCGCCGACGCCTCGGCGTCCTGCACGGCTGGCGCGACGACGCCTCGCGCGAGCGTGTAGCGGACGCCGTCGGACGTGATCTCGGCGAGGCGCGCGACGGGATCCCCGGCAATGCCGCCGAGTGCCGCGAGCGTGCGGTCGGCGTCGACTGCGTGCGGCAGCCAGAGCGTCGACTTCGAGCGTCGACGAGCGGGTCGACGATCGTGTCGTTGCGCAGGATCCCGGAGGCGAGCCGCTCGTTCGGGATGAAGACGCGGCGCGCGTCTCCGCGGCGCACGACCGTGTAGTTGAGCCGCACGTCCTCGACGGTGCCGCTCTCGCTCTCGACCGTCACGCGGTCGCCGATCCGCAGCGGCTGCGCGATCGTCAGCATCACGCCGGCGATCAGGTTCGCGAGCGTCTGGCGCGCCGCGAAGCCGACGACCGCGGCGAGCAGCGCGCTCGACGCGAGCACGCCGGCGGCGAGGTGGTTGAGGCCGCCGAACTGCGACAGCGCGATCATCGTGCCGAGCAGCAGGATCGCGAGCGTCACGAGCCGCCGCAGGAAGCGCAGGCGCGTGTCGACGGCCGGCGTCAGGTCGTCGCGCGTGACCGCGGTGGCGAGCGCGTGGCCGCGGTGGAAGACGGTGCGGTCGACGACGATCGCGAGCACGACGGTCGCGACGACGGTGAGCGACGGCGGTCAGCTCGTGCGAGTGGGCCTGGAGGAAGGTGGCGCCGAATGTGAAAGTTGCGCGCATGAGATCATCGCCGAGCATGGAGCGCGAGCGTAGCGACAGCGCCGGCCACGGGCCGCTCACGCTGTACCCACCGATCGACCCGCCGGCGCCGGAGTCCGGCCTGCGCGCGACGTTGCGCGAGCCGTGGGGCGCACTCTGGACTTCGCGACTCGTCGTCTGGATCGCCGGCATGATGGGCGTGCTGTGGTTCGGGCTCGCGCCGGGCTCGCACGGCGGTACGACGACCGACGGACTGACGGCGGCCGTTCTCGCCGCTTCGGCGAACCTGCTGCGTCGCGCCGGCCGCTCGCTGGGACTCCGGTCTGGTACCTCACGATCGCGCGACGACGGCTACGGCGACCGCGCCGACGTCGCGAGGGCGGCCTTCTATCCGCTCTATCCGCTGCTGATGCATGGTGTCGGCTGGATCGCGGGCTCGCTGGCGTCGGCGGGCGTCGTCGTCTCGCTCGGCTGCTTCCTCGGGGCGCTCGTGCTGCTGCAGCGGCTCGCGACGATCGAGCTGGGGCCGGAGGTCGCGCGCGGCACGCTGCTGATCGTCGCGTTCTTCCCGACCGCGCTCTTCTTCTCCGCGGTCTACTCGGAGTCGCTCTTCCTGCTGCTGTCGGTCGGCGCGGTGCTGGCGGCGCGGCAAGGACGCTGGGCGTGGGCTGGCATTGCGGGCGGGCTCGCCGCGCTGACGCGCAACAGCGGCTTGCTGCTGCTCGTGCCGCTCGTGCTGCTGTTCCTCTACGGCCCGCGTGCCGACCGCCTCCCGGTGCCCGAGCTGGCATGGCGGCGGGGCCTCGCACGGCTGCGACCGCGGCATCCGCTCACGCCACAGGTGCTGTGGCTCGCGCTGATCCCACTCGGTCTCGGCGTCTACCTCGCGTACACCGCGATCGCATTCGGCGACTGGCTCGCGCCGTTCCACGCGCAGGCGCTGTGGGGGCGTCACTTCGTGCCGCTCGGTGCTTTGACGGGGGGCGTCCGCGCCGCATGGAACGGCGCCAGGCACAGCGTGAGCGACGACGCGCGAGCACGGGCGCCGGCGAGAACGTGCTGCTGCTCGGCTTCGCAGTCTTCGCGCTGGTCGCGCTCGTCGGTGCGCTGCGGCGGCTGCCGTTCGCGTACGGCGCCTACGCCGGCGTCGCGCTCGCGATGACGCTGTCCTACCCGCTCGACGCGCAGCCGCTGATGTCGGTCTCGCGCTATGTAGCGGTGCTGTTCCCGCTGCAGATGTGGCTCGCGTACTGGGCCGGCGAGCGCGGGCGGCTCGAGCGCACGATCGGCGATGAGCGCCGTGCTGCTCGGGCTGTTGACCGCGCAGTTTGCGCGCTGGGGCTTCGTCGCGTGAGCACGCTCCCGCGCGCGTTCCTGCTCGACGCGCTCGGGACGCTGCTGGAGCTGGAGCCGCCGGCCGAGCCGCTGCGGCGCGAGCTGTGGGAGCGCTTCGGCGTCGAGCTGGACGCGATCGAGGCGAGCGCGGCGGTCGCTGCCGAGATCGCCTTCTACCGCGCGAACCACGACGTCGCGCGCGACCGACGCGAGTCTGGCCCTGCTGCGGCGCCGCTCGGCCGAGGCGCTGCGCGACGCGCTGCCCGCGCGCGCCCGCGAGCTGGCGATCGAACCGCTCACGGAGGCGCTGCTCGCCGCGCTGCGCTTCCGCCCGTTCCCTGAGGTCGAGGACGTCCTGCGCCGCGCTCGCGCCGGCGGCGCGCGGCTCGTCGTCGTCAGCAACTGGGACGTCTCGCTGCACGGGGTGCTCGCCGACACCGGCCTCGCGCCGCTGCTCGACGCCGTCGTCACCTCCGCCGAGCTGGGCGTTGCGAAGCCGGACCCGGCGATCTTCGTGCGCGGGCTGGAGCTTGCCGGCGTGGCCGCGGACGAGGCGGTGCACGTCGGCGACAGCGCCGAGCTGGACATCGCCGGTGCGGGTGGGGCGGGAATCGAGGCGCTGCTCGTGCAGCGCGACGGCGTCGAGTCGCCGGCTGCGGGCGTGCGGACGATCCACTCGTTGCGCGAGCTGCCGGGACTCGGCCCCGGCGACGCGCCCCCTACGCTGTGACGATGAGCAGCCTGCCGCCCGCACGCTCCTGGCCGCCTCCGCCTCCGCCCCCCCCGCCGCCGCGAGGACCGGGTGGGCCTCCCCCACCGCGAGGACCGGGCGGACCACCGCCACCGCCACCGCCGCCTTCGCTTCCGCACGAGGGTGACGCGCGGGATCGGTTGCCGCCTTGGCCGGCGTGGAGCGCCCCCTCCGCCTTCCTCGCAGCCTTCGCGATCGCGATCGTCGGCGGGCTCGTCGTGGCGATCGTCGGCGGCATCTTCGGCGCGAGCCTCCAGCACCCGACGCCGGCCGTGAACATCGCGGCGACGATCGTGCAGGACGCCGCGTTCGTGCTTGCGCCGCTGCTGTTCGCCTGGCACTTCGGCTCGGTGCTGCCCGCGCAGTTCGGCTTGCGGCGCACGCCGCTGTGGCCGGCGCTCGGCTGGATGGCGCTGACGCTGCTCGCGTTCTACGTGCTGAGCGGCGTGTGGGCGTCGGTCGTGCACATCAACGAGCGCGACCAGCTGCCCGACGACCTCGGCGTCCACTCGAGCACCGTCGCGCTCGTCGCCGTCTGCGTGCTCGTCACGGTGATCGCGCCGATCGCCGAGGAGTTCCTCTTTCGCGGCTACATCTTCACCGCGCTGCGGAGCTGGCGCGGACCGTGGGTCGCCGCCGTCCTGACGGGGCTCGTGTTCGGCGGGATCCACGTCGCCTCGGCGCCGGTCGTGTTCCTCGTGCCGCTCGCGCTGCTCGGCTTCCTGCTCTGCCTCCTGCGCTGGAAGACGCGCTCGCTGCTGCCGTGCATCGCCGTCCACTCGCTCAACAACGCGATCGCGTTCGCCGTCAACGAGGTCCATTGGACCGCTGGGCAGACCGTGCTGCTGATCATCGGCGCAGATCTCGTCGTGCTGCTCGCGGCGCTGCCGTTCCTGCGCGGCTCGGCGGACCGTGACGTCGTGTTGGCGTAATGCCCGCCCACTCATCTAGGATCCCGGCCGTCGTGGTCCGTCGCGCCCTCCTCGTCACGCTCGCACTCCTCGCCACCCTGGCGATCGGCGCGCTGCCGGCCGCCGCCGACCAGCCGGTAGCCGCAGCGGCTGTGACGCCGACCACGACCACGACCACGCCCGCGCCGGCTCCGGTACCGGCCACACCACTCCCCGCGCCGGCACCAAAGGCCGCTGCGGGCCGCATCAGCCTCACGCTCGCCGGCAGCTTCCGCGTCGGCGGGAAGTCGCTCACCGTCACCGGCAAGACCGTGCGGATCGACGGGCGGATCGCTCCCTACGTGCCGGACCAGCAGCTCGTCGTGCGCGTTTGGCGCGGACACAAGCTGCTGAAGCAGGCGACCGTGCACCCGAAGCCGACGCGCTCGAAGCGCACCGCGACCTTCAGCGTCCGCTTCAGCTCGCCGCACAGCGGCGTCGTGCACGTCTTCGCCGTCCATGCGGCCACCCCCGCGCAGGTTGCGATCAAGAAGGCGGCCCCGGCGCTGTCCGTCGTCGCTCCGAAGGCCGGACCTGGCACGCGCAGCCCGTTCGTCGCGCTGCTGCAGCAGCGGCTCGCCGCCGTCGGCTACGCCGTCCCGCGCTCCGGCGTCTACGACCCCGGCACGCAGCGTGCGGTGATCGCCTTCCACAAGGTCAACGGGATGCCGCGCACCGGCGCGATCGGCCCGTCGCTCGTCGATCGCGTGCTGCGCGGCGTCGGCGCCTTCCACATCCGCTTCCCGCGCCACGGCCGCCACGTCGAGGCGAACCTCCACTGGCAGGTGCTCGCGCTGATCGACAAGGGCAAGGTCGTGCGCGCGTACACGACGAGCTCCGGCAAGCCCTCGACGCCGACCGTGCTCGGCTCGTTCCACTTCTACTCGAAGACGTTCGGGACGAACGCGAAGGGCATGGTCGACTCGAACTACTTCATCCGCGGCTACGCGATCCACGGCTACGTCGACGTGCCGACGTACAACGCGAGCCACGGTTGCCTGCGCGTCCCGATCCCCGATGCCGGCGCGATCTTCGCGTGGGTTCACATCGGCAACGGGATCGACGTCTACTACTAGTACTAGTCGGCGTCCCTCAGTAGGTCCGATCTGCCTGACCGGCGCAGCTTTGCGCATGCCGGAAAGGTTCAGCCGAGCGTGGCGTCTTGCAATGCGAGATGGACGCCCACCCCCGCGCAGATCGGACTCGCATGAACGCCCACCGCACGAAGATCGGACTTGTTCTCGCGCTCGCGATTGCGCTGCTCGCGGCGTTCGGTCCCTCGCTCGCCGGTGCGAGTGACGGCGCGGTGGTGATCCACGACAACAACTTCGGAACGCCGACGATCACGGTCAACGTGGGCGACACGGTCACGTGGACGAATGCGGGCAACAATCCGCACACCGTGACGGAGGACGGCACGAAGCCTGCGTTCGACAGCGGCGTCATCAGCTCCGACGCGCTGCCGTACGCGCACACGTTCCAGACGGCGGGGACGTTCAAGTACCACTGCAACATCCACCAGTCGATGACGGCGACCGTCGTCGTCCTGGACCCGTCGAGCAGCACGACGACGACCACGACCACGCCGCCGCCAGGGACGACGACCACGCCCGGCACGACCACGACGCCAGGGACGACGACCACCACCCCCGGCTCGACTCCCGCTCCGGCGAAGCCGCGCGTCTCGTCGGTGTCGCTGTCGCACCCGAGCTTCCGCGTCGCGAAGAACGCGACCGCATTCCGTGTCGCGCTCACGACCAGCGCGACGGTGAAGGTCACGATCACGCACCGCAAGGGTCACCGCACGCGCACCGACGGCAGCCTGCCGCGCACGCGCCTGGCGAAGGGCTCGCACCGCATCCGCTTCAGCGGCCGCATCGGCCACAGGGCGCTCAAGCCAGGCAAGTACGTCGCGACGATCACGGCGTCGAGCGCCGCGGGCAGCGCCAAGGCCGTTCACGTGGCCTTCACGATCGTCCGCTAGTCGCGCGCGCCCGGCGCGGCGCTACGATGGCGCGATGCTAGAGGGAGGTCGCGCTCCCGTTCCGCTGGATTCCACACCGGGGGCGACGGACACCACGCAGCGCGGCGCGCAGATCGATGACTTGCCGCCGCCGCTGCGGCCGCCCGTGCGCCGCCGCCTGCGTCACCTGCTCGCGCCTGCGACGGTCATCACCGTGCTCGCCGTCGTGACGCTCGCGCTCGCGTGGGTGCAGAAGTCGCCGTGCTTGCACACCTATCGCGACAGCTCGCACGCGTTGCAGCTGGACTGGGGCAACCACCGCCCGTATCGCGACGCTTGCTACTCCGACGCGATCCCGCTGTACGGCGCGGAGCGCCTCGATCAACCGGGCACCTTCCCGTACAAGGTCTCGTGGATCGACGGCCAGGGAACGCCGAATCAGCAGGTGCGCCACATGGAGTACCCGGTGCTGACGGGGGTGCTGATGTGGGCGAACGCGCGGCTCGCGCAGCAGTACGTGGCGCTCGCAGGGTCGGGCAGCGTGCTGCCCACGACGATGACGGTGCTCGTCTTCTTCGACTTCCTCGCGCTGTGCGCCGCCGCCTTCTGGCTGATCGTCGTGTGGTCGGTTCGCAAGATGTCCAAGCGCCGGCCCTGGGACGCCCTGCTCGCCGCGATCTCACCGCTCGTGATCGTGCAGGCGTTCACGAACTTCGACATGCTGGCCGTCGCCTTCGCGAGCGCCGGGATGCTCGCGTGGTCGCGACGCCGGCCGGCGCTCGCGGGCGTGCTGATCGGCCTCGGCACGGCGGCGAAGCTCTACCCGGTGCTGCTCCTGCTGCCGCTGCTCGCGCTCTGTCTGCGCGCCGGCAAGCTGCAGCAGTGGCGCCGCGCTGCGACCGGCGCCGCGGTCAGCTGGGTGGTCGTCAACGCACCGATCGCGCTGCTGTATCCGCAAGGGTGGTTCGAGTTCCTGCGCCTCAACCGCACGCGCGGCGCCGATCCGGACTCGCTCTACAACGTGGTCGCGCAGTACACCCACTGGGGCGGCTTCGACGGGCCGCTCGCCTTCAACCAGCCGCCGACGCAGCTGAACAACTTCATCGCGGTCGTGCTGCTCGGCTGCGTCGCGGGGATCATGGCGATCGCCCTGTCGGCCCCGCGCCGTCCGCGCTTCGCCCAGCTGGCGTTCCTGGTCGTGGCGGCGTTCCTGATCACGAGCAAGGTCTGGAGCCCGCAGTACTCGCTGTGGCTGATCCCACTCGCGGTGCTCGCCGTGCCGCGCTGGAAGCCGCTGATGGCGTGGATGCTGATCGACGCCTGGCTGTGGATCCCGCGGATGTACTTCTACCTCGCCAACGAGGACGGTGGCTGGGGCCAGTATCCATTCCTGCGCGCTGTCGTGGCGCGAGACCTCTCGGTCGCCGTGCTCTGCGCATTCGTCATCTACGAGATCTACCGACCCGACCGCGACCTCGTCCGCCGCGGCGGCGACGACGACCCGACCGGCGGCGTGCTCGACGGCGCGCCGGACGTCATGCGGCTGCGATCGCCGCTCGGGCCGGTTGGACCCAGTGCGCACAGCGAGCTGCTGACGCTGGTGTCCTGGGCTCCCGCCGCCAGCAGCGCGCCGCTGACGCTCGTGACCTGGGCTCCATCTGCGGTCGTCAGGCCGCCGGCAGCTAGCTGAATGAGCCGTACGGGTTCGTCGGCGCGCTGACGGGCCGTAGGCGCGTGGCGACGACGACGAGCTTGCCGGCGCGGCGCTCGAGCCGGCCATCGACGTCGAGCCACTGGTCCTTCGGGTATGCGGCACCGGTCGCCGGCGGGACGACCTTGACTTGCAGCGCGACTGCATCGGCGACGCAGCACCAGATGTAGAAGCGGCCGAGGTTGAACTGCCTCCCCGGTATCGCCGCTCCGCCGAGCACGAAGCCGGTCATCGTGACGCGGCGCCCGGGAGCGATGCCGTCCGCGCGCGCGACGTCGGCGTGGCGCCGCGCGAGGTCGAGCGCCAGGAACGTGATGTGCGGATCGCCCGGCGCCGTGTGCGGCAACGCGGCGAGGTCGATCCCGCGACTGCCGAGCTTGTTCGCGGCGGCGAGTGAGCCGAGCTGTGCGTTCGAGCTGACGAGCACGACGAGCACGGGGGCGAGCAGCGCGACGAGCCCGAGCGCTTCGCGCAACGACAGCCACTCCCGCTCGGCCTGGCGCTGCGTGACGGCGGCCAGCACGAGCAGTCCCGTCAACACGACAGCGGCGAACGTCACGACCCAGAAGTTGCGCGGCGCGATGAAGCGCGCGACCTCGCCCGTCAGGCGCAGCCACCAGAACAGTGCAGCCCACGTGGCGAGCACGACGAGACGTGCAGTGCGGGCATCGAGCTTCACGAGATCAGCGCTCCGAGCACGAGCGAGCCGACGAGCACGACCGGCGCTGCGACCGCCAGCAGTCGCAGCGCGAAGCGATCCCGGAAGGTAGCGCCGTAGAGGACCGTCAGCTTCGCGTCGAGCGCCGGACCGAAGACGAGGAACGCGAGCTGCGCGCTGAGCGGGAAGGCGACGAACGAGACGGCGACGAACGCGTCGGCCTCTGAGCACAGCGCGAGCATGAACGCGAGCGCCATCAACGCAAGCACGGCAAGCACCGGCGTGCCGGCGATCCCCCCGAGGATCCGCTGCGGCACGAGCGTCTGCAGGATCGCCGAGAGCGCCGCCCCGACGACGAGGAAGCGGCCCATGTAGAGGAAGTCCGACGTCACGTGCGCGAGGAACGCGCTCGTGCGCTCGCCCTGGTGGTCGTGATCGTGCTCCTCGGCGTCGACATCGACCCGCCCGCGCAGGATCTGCTCCGCACCGCCGCGCCGCCCGGCGATCGCCCACGCAGCGAGCATCGCAACCGTCAGGCCGAGGCCGGCGCGCGCGAGCACCATCTCGGCGCCGATCCCGCGGCCGCGGAAGGCGATCCAGGTCGAGGCGAGCACGATCGGGTTGACGATCGGCGCCGACAGCATGAACGCGACGCTCGCAGACGGATGAACGCCGCGGCGGATCAACCCCCGCGCGACCGGCACCGACCCGCACTCGCAGACCGGGAACGCGAACCCGGCGACCGCTGCCGCCGGCACCTGCAGCACCCGCGGCAGGCTGCCGAAGCGCGCGAACGCGCTGCTCGGCACGTAGACGTGCAGCACCGCCGAGGCGACCGCGCCGACGAGCACGAACGGCAGCGCCTCGATCAGAATCGAGCTGAAGATCAGCGCGCCTGTCCCGAGCCCCGCGACATCGCCGGCTCCCGTCGCACGTGCGACCAGCACGAGCACCACCGTCGCCCAGAAGGCGGCGCCGAGCGCCCACAGCGGCGCCTGGCGATGCAGCGACCGTGACGACGAGGTCATACGCCGAGCAGCGTACGGATCAGCGAGGCGCCGCGACGGCCGGCGAAGGCGTCTTGTGCGGATGGTGATGCGTGGCGGCCGGGGCGCTAGAGCCGCTCAGTCCGACCGAGGAGATCGCGACCGCGACGAACACCAGCGCGATCGTCAGCATCCGCATCCGTTGCGGCGTCAGCCACGTGAGGTGCTGCGCCTGCAGCCAGGCGCGCACCCCGCTTGCACCCGCCGTCGCAGCCATGACGCACCCCGCGCACATGCCGGCAGCGTAGCGCGAGGCTGCGCACGCTGGAAGCTCGCGGGCAGGAGTCGTGCGGATGCGCGCGAACCGGGAACGAATGAGCGACGAGTCGCGTCCGATGCACGCGACGCCGAACAACGACGATCACGACTACATCGAGTCGTGGGCGGATGACCGCGACGCTGCCGCGCGGGCTCGAACACAGCGGCGAGCGTCGCGGGCGACGAAGCGCGGCGGCAAGGCGCTTCGCACCACGCCGATGGTCCAGCCCGCGTCCGCCCAGCTCTCGCGGCTGCGCACCCGTCTCGACACGGGTCTGCTGGCGAGCCGGTGGGGACGTGGGCTGGCGAGCGCGGTCGCCGTGCTGGCGTTGTCGACCGTCGTCGGCTTGATTGCGCTGTGGCCCCACGGCGCCGGCCACCACGGTCCGGCACAGGCGATGGGCGGCGCGACGCTCGCGGCGAGCGTGACTGCGGTGCGCGATGTGCGCTGCCCCGGACCGGTCCGGCAGATCTGCCGGCGGATCGTCGTGCGGATCGGTGCAGGATCTGACCGTGGCAGCACCCAGTCGATCACGCTTGGACCGGCGAACGTCGCACCCTCCGTCCAGACGGGCGAGGCGGTGCGGGTGCAGCGCGCCGTCGGCGCCCCGGCCGACGCGGAGCGCTATGGGTTCGTCAGCGTCGATCGGCGCAGCACGATGCTGTGGCTGGCTGCGGCGTTCGCGCTGCTCGTGGTCGTGCTCGCGCGCCGCCGAGGGGTGCTCGCGCTCGTCGGCTTCGCGGGCAGTCTGCTGCTGATCGTGCGCTTCGTCGTCCCAGCGATCTCGGAGGGACGCCCAGCGTTCGCGGTCGCGATCGTCGGCTCCCTGGCGGTGATGTTCATCACGGTTGGGCTCACCTACGGGCTGCGTGCACCGAGTCTCGCAGCGATCCTCGGGATCGCGTCCAGCCTCCTGCTCGCAGGCCTCCTCGGCACGATCGCAGTCCATGCGGCAGCGCTCGACGGCCGCGCGAACGAGTTCTCGATCGCGCTCGCACAGGTCAACGGCGGGATCTCGCTCCAAGGCGTCGTGCTCGCCGGATTGATGTTCGGCGCGCTCGGCGTGCTCGCCGACATGGCCGTCACTCAAGCCTCCGCCGTCATGGCCCTGCGTCACGCCAATCCGACGATGTCGATCGGGGCGCTCTACCGCGGCGCGTTCGGCGTCGGACGCGATCACCTCGTCGCCACGACCCACACGCTCGTACTCGTCTACGTCGGCGCGACGCTGCCGCTGCTGCTCGTCGTCTACGTCAGCGGCACGAACGCCACCGACGGACTCAACGTCCCCGATCTCGCCGAGCCGATCATCGCCACGCTGGTCGGCGCGATCGCGTTACTCGTCTCCGTGCCGCTCACCACCGGCCTCGCAGCGCTGCTCGCCGCGCCGATCCCCGCCGCCGCACTCCCCGACAGCGGCCACCCCCACTGAGCCGATCCGGCCGGCCGTTCCCCGATGCCCCGAGCTGGATTCGAACCAGCGGCCTCTCCCTTAGGAGGGGAGCGCTCTATCCGGCTGAGCTATCGGGGCCGTTGCACAGCGTAGTGGGCTGCCGCAGGCGCTGCCAAAGCTGTGCTATTCCACCTCCCACACAGGAGTTGGGTCGCCGCGGGCGAAACTGGGAGTTGGCGCGGGACCGGTTGAAACGGCAACGCACCGTCGGGAATTGGTGACATTGGTGAACTGGTTTC
Source organism: uncultured Actinomycetes bacterium (assembly GCA_963715695.1). Classification (GTDB taxonomy): domain Bacteria; phylum Actinomycetota; class Thermoleophilia; order Solirubrobacterales; family Solirubrobacteraceae; genus Conexibacter. Next base: position 1,739,918 of record OY970266.1, read on the forward strand.
AGGTTCACCGTGAAGAAAGCGAGTGACGACGGTGAGCGTCGGGGCGCCAGGGCTGCTCGGTGAGGAGGAACTGGTCGAGCACGCCTTCGAAGGTGTCGGCGCGCGCTCGCCGCTCGGCCACTTCTGGCAACGGTTGCGCTCCGATCGCCTCGCATTCGCCGCGCTCGTGGTGATCGTCGTGCTCGTGCTCGTCGCACTGTTCGCGCCGCTCGTCGTCAAGCTGCTCGGCGTCTCCGGCCCGGACGTGCAGAACGCGCACGTGACGGACTCCTTCGGCACTCCGCTCGGCCCAACCGCGGCCCACCCCTTCGGCGTCGACCAGCTCGGCCGTGACGTGCTTGCGCGCACCGTCTACGGCGCCCGCGTCTCGCTGCTCGTCGGCATCGTCGGGACCGCTTTCGCCGTCCTGATCGGCGTCACGGTCGGCCTGCTCGCCGGCTACTACCGCGGCTGGGTCGACACGCTGCTGTCGCGCGCGCTCGACGTCGTGCTGTCGTTTCCGGTGCTGCTGCTCGGGATCGGCGTCGCCTCGGCCTGCTCGCTCGGCAACGGCTGCTTCGGCGGAACCGTGCGCCCCGGCCTGCGCACCGTCATCCTCGTGATCGCGATCGTCAGCTGGACCTCGATCGCGCGGATCGTGCGCGGTCAGGTGCTGTCGCTGCGCGAGCGCGAGTTCGTGCTGGCCGCACGCTCGCTCGGCGCCTCGAACCGCCGCATCGTCTTCCGCGAGATCCTGCCGAACCTCGCAGCGCCGATCGCGATCTACGCGAGCCTGCTGGTCCCGCAGACGATCCTGTTCGAGGCTGCGCTGTCGTTCCTCGGCGTCGGCGTCTCGCCTCCGACCGCGAGCTGGGGCTGGATGGTCGCCGACGCCGCGCCGAACTTCGACACGCAGTGGTGGTACATGCTCTTTCCCGGTGCGGCGCTGCTGCTGACCGTGCTGGCGTTCAACTTGCTGGGCGACGGTGTGCGCGATGCGCTCGATCCGAAGGCGAGCCGGTGACTTCCCCTCGACCGAAAGGACGCACCATGAGCCGACCGCTGAGGCGGGCACTCGTGACGGGCACCCTCTCCATGCTCGCGGCGCTCGCGCTCGCGGCCTGCGGGTCGAGCGGCACCAATACCACCAGCAGCGGGACGAGTGGCCATCGCGGTGGGACGCTCACGATGCTCACGAACGAGGACGTGCAGAACCTCGATCCGGGGATCACGTACGGCGCGCTTGACCTCACCGTGCTGTCGGCGACGCAGCGCACGCTCTACAACTACCGGCCGAACGATCCGCAGCACATCGTGCCGGACCTCGCGAGCGGCCCGCCGCAGATCTCCGCCGACGGCAAGACGCTCACGGTGAAGATCCGCAGCGGTGTGCATTTCTCGCCACCTGTGAATCGTGAAGTGACGTCGAAGGACGTCGCGTACGCGATCGAGCGCGGCTTCAATCCGCACGTGGCGAACCCGTACGCGCCCGGCTACTACGGCGACGTAGTCGGTGTGGAGAACGCGAAGGGCGGTCCGATCGCGGGGCTGCAGACGCCCGACCTCCACACGATCGTCTTCAAGCTGACGAAGCCGACCGCCTCGCTGCTCGCGCAGGCGACCGTGCTGCCGCTCGACGCACCCGTGCCGCCGGAGTATGCGCGCCCGTTCGACGCGCACGGGCCGTCGGACTACGCCAACTACGAGGTCGGCACCGGTCCGTACATGCTTGCGGCGAGCAAGCAGGGCAAGATCCTCGGCACCGGCTACGTCCCCGGCCGCAAGCTCCACCTCGTGCGCAACCCGAATTGGAAGGCGAGCACCGACACGCGGCCCGCCTACGTCGACGACGTCGTCTGGACGATCGGCGGGGCGCCGACCGTCTCAGCTCACCAGGTGCTGCAAGGCAGCCGGATGGTCTTCGGCGACGCGCCGCCCGCGGCGGTCGTGAAGCTCGCCTACCAGCGCTACCGCAAGCAGATCTCGTTCAGCCTCGGCGCCGGCTCGCGCTACATCGCGCTCAACACGCAGATCGCTCCGTTCGACGACGCGAACTTGCGCAAGGCGGTTGCCGCGGCGCTCGACCGCACGCAGATGCGGCTCGTGCGCGGCGGCGCGGTGATCGGCGACATCGCGAACCACTTCATCTATCCGGGCGTGCTCGGCTTCGAGCAGGCCGGCGGCCAGCGTGGCTTCGGCGACGACTTCCTCGACGCGCCATCGGGCAATCTGACGCTCGCGCGGAAGTACCTCGAGGCGGCCGGCTACCCGAGCGGCCGCTACACCGGCGGCGGCTCGGTCCAGATCGTCGGGCTGTCCGGCGCGCCGGACGACAGTGACGCGCAGATCGTCGACCAGACGCTGCGCAACCTCGGCTTCAAGACGAACCTCAAGCTCGTCGATGCCTCGGTCATGTACTCGCGCTTCTGCGCGCTGCCGAAGGCGAAGGTGCAGGTCTGCCCGAACCTCGGCTGGATCCGCGACTTCTCCGATCCGCAGACGGTGCTCGACGCTGCCTTCAACGGCGCGGCGATCGCGCCCGAGAACAACTCGAACTGGCCGCAGCTCGACGACCCGCAGATCAACGCGGCGATGAGCAAGGCGGAGACGGTAGTCGGGACCGACCAGCGCGCGACCGCCTGGGCAAACGTCGACCGCATGATCACCGCGACGTCTGCGGCGATCCCGTGGCTGTGGGACAAGCAGCCGCTGATCACTTCGCACGACGTCCACTGCGTGCGCGAGCTGTGGGACCAGGGCAACTGCGACTTCGCCTACAGCTCGGTCGACTAGCAGTGCCCGCGCGAGGCGTGTGAGCGCCGGCGATGGCTTGGTACATCGTCCGGCGCGTGCTGTGGGGCGTCGTCCTGCTGGCGCTCGTCAGCCTGCTCACGTTCGTGATCTTCTACGTGCTGCCATCGGCCGATCCGGCGCAACTGCGCGCGGGCCGCAACGCCTCGCCGGAGACGCTCGCGACGATCCGCCGCACGCTCGGGCTCGACCGCTCGCTGACCGTCCAGTTCTGGACCTACCTGAAGCGGCTCGTGCTGCACGGCGACCTCGGCTACAGCTACTACAGCGATGCGCCGGTCGGCTCGCTGCTGCTCGACCGCCTGCCGGCGACGGTCTCGCTGGCGTTCGGCGCCGCGCTCGTCTGGATCGTCGTCGCGATCCCCGTCGGCGTGATCTCTGCGGTGCGGCCGCGCTCGTGGCTCGACCGCCTGTCGATGGGCGGCGCGCTGCTGCTCGTCTCCGCGCCGGTCTACTGGCTCGGGCTCGTCGCGCTGTTCCTCTTCTCCGACGACATCGGCAGGTGGCCGATCCTGCCGGGGGCGAACAGCTATGTGCCGCTGACGTCGGCTCCATGGCACTGGTTCACGTCGCTGATCATGCCGTGGCTCGTGCTCGCCGGGACGTTCGCCGCCGTGTACGCGCGGCTGCTGCGCGGTCAGCTGATCGAGGCGTTGCAGGAGGACTACGTGCGGACCGCGCGGGCGAAGGGACTGACCGAGCACCGCGTCGTGCTGCGTCATGGGCTGCGCGCGGCGATCACGCCGATCGTGACGCTCGCCGGCCTCGACGTCGGCGTGCTGCTGGGTGGCGCCGTGCTGACGGAGACGGTCTTCGACATCCCGGGGATCGGGCGTCTCAACTATGAAGCGATCACGCACGCCGACTATCCGGTGATTCAGGGGACCGTCCTGCTCGCCTCGATCTTCGTGATCGTCGCGAACGTCGTCGTCGACGTCGCCTACGCGTATCTCGACCCGCGCGTGCGGACGGCTGCATGACCGGCGTCGCCGCGTCGCTCCTGCAGGTCGAGGATCTGCACGTCTCGTTCGAGACGGCCGGCGGCCTGGTGCGCGCCGTCGAGGGCATCTCGTTCGCGGTCGAGCCCGGCCGCACGCTCGGGATCGTCGGCGAGTCCGGCTCCGGCAAGAGCGTCGCTGCAATGACGACGATCGGCCTCACGCGCGGGCCGCGCACGCGCATCGGCGGGCGAGTGCTGCTCGACGGCGAGGAGCTGCTGAGCGCCTCGCCGCGGCGCCTGCGCGCGTTGCGCGGCGACACGATCGCAATGATCTTCCAGGACCCGCTGTCGGCGCTGCACCCGCTGCTGCGCGTCGGCGTGCAGATCGCCGAGGCGGTGCGCGCGCATCGCTCCGTCTCGCGCGCCGCCGCTCGCGTGCGCGCCCGCGAGCTGCTCGAGCTCGTCGCGATGCCCGATCCAGAGCAGCGACTCGACGCCTTCCCACACGAGCTGTCGGGCGGGATGCGCCAGCGCGCGATGATCGCGATGGCGCTCGCGAACGAGCCGCGCGTGCTGATCGCCGACGAGCCGACGACGGCGCTCGACGTGACCGTGCAGGCGGGAATCCTTGCGTTGCTCGCGCGGCTGCAACGCGAATTGGGAATGGCGCTCGTGCTGATCACGCACGACCTCGCCGTCGTCGCCGAGGTGGCCGACGAGGTAGCCGTCATGTACGCCGGGCAGATCGTCGAGCAGGCGCCGGCGGCGCAGTTGTTCGCGGAGCCGCAGCATCCCTACGCGTGGGGACTGATGACCTCGATCCCGCAGCTCGACACGCCGCGCGGCGCCGAGCTCGTGCCAATCCCCGGGCGGCCGCCAAGCCCGGTTGCGCCGCCGTCCGGCTGTCGCTTCCACCCGCGCTGCGCGTACGTGCAGCCGGAGCATCGCCGAGTCGTCCCGCCGCTCGCCGGGGACGCCGAGCACCGCGTCGCGTGCCTGCTCCCGGCGGCGACCCGCCAGCAGCTGTGGCGCCGGCTTGCGGACGGTGCCACGCCCGAGCAGGCGCGCGTCGCAGCCGGCCTCGCCACCTCCGAGGAGCAGCCGGCGTGACCGGCCCGCTCGTCGAGGTCGAGGCGCTCGCGAAGCACTACCGAGGCGGACGCGGCATGCAGGTACGTGCCGTCGACGGCGTCAGCTTCACCGTCGCCGAGGGCGAGACGCTCGGGATCGTCGGCGAGACGGGCTGCGGCAAGAGCACGCTCGCGCGGCTGCTGCTCGCGCTCGAGCCGCCGACCGGCGGCACGATCCGCTACCGCGGCGAGGACGTCACGCACGCCCGCGGCGTGCAGCTGAAGGCGCTGCGGCGCGAGCGTCAGATGGTCTTCCAGGATCCCGCGGCGTCGCTCAACCCGCGCCGCACGGCAGGTGCGATCGTAGCCGAGCCGTTCGCGATCCACGGGCTGCTGCCGGGCCGCGCCGAACGCCGCCGCCGCGTGCAGGAGCTGTTCGAGCAGGTCGGGCTCGACTCGCAGCAGCTCGACGTCCACCCGCATGCGCTGTCCGGCGGCCAGCGGCAGCGGATCGGGATCGCGCGGGCGATCGCGCTGAGCCCACGGCTGCTCGTCGCTGACGAGCCGGTCTCCGCGCTCGACGTCTCGATCCAGGCGCAGATTCTCGGCCTGTTGCGCTCACTCCAACGCGAGCTGGGGCTGACGCTCGTGCTGATCTCGCACGACCTCTCCGTCGTGCGGCACATGAGCGACCGCGTTGCCGTCATGCAGCGCGGCAAGCTCGTCGAGACGGCCCCGGTCGACGAGCTGTTCTCTGCGCCGCGCGATCCCTACACGCGCGAGCTGCTGGCGGCGATCCCGCGGCTCCCAGGCCGCCGCGGTCACTCCTCCGCGCCGTCGTCCTCGTCGTCGACGTAGAGCGACTCGCGCGCGAGCTCCTGACCGCGCGCGGAGTAGAGCTTCACGTCGAGGTAGTCGCCGCGGTAGGCGTCGGGCGCGACGAGCGTGAAGCGATCCTCTGCGAGCGCGCACTGGTCGACGACGAGGTCGGCCAGCTCGGCGGTCGCGACGGCGCCGCCGGTCACGAGCGGCGCGCCCCAGATCAAGGTCATGTCGGCGCTGTTGCCCTCTTCGCCACGCCAGCGGCCGATCACCTCCTCGTTGAGGTCGATCTGCCACTCGGGGTTTGCGTCGGCGGTCTCGCTCGTGAAGTCGGCGCGGGCGGCGAAGTCGTCCGGTGCCGTGCTGTCGGTTCCCTCGGCGAACGAGACGTAGCCGAACAGCTCGTAGCCCTCGCTCGTGCGCGTGCTCGCCGGCACGTACGTGCGCCCGCCGTAGGTGCGGTCGGGGAACCAGGCGATCTCGCCCGCCTCGCCGAGCTGCTCGTCGCCGGCGTCGATCTCCGCGACGGCGGCGAGGAAGTGGCCGCGCAGCGTGTCGGCCCAGCGGCCGTAGGGCAGCGCTTCCTGCGGTGGCTCCGCGGCGAAGCGGACGACGAGGCGATCGGACGGTGGCATCGGGCGGCAGCCTACTGGCCCTACGCCTCGCGCAGCTCGGCGGCTGCCTGCTCGGGCGCGACGATCGTGAGGTGCAGCCCGGTGCCGAGCTCGAGCCCGGCGAGGTGGGTGAGGCGCGGGAGCACGTCGATCCGCCAGCAGAAGTGCTCGGCACCGCGCGGCGCGGTGCGCACCCACAGGTTCAGCGGCGGGTTCGCGCCGAGTCGTCGTGCGAGCCGCCCGAGCACGTCGTGCAGCAGCGCGGCGCCGGTCGGCCCGTCGTCCTCGAAGCGCGCGCGGGCACGGCGCGGCGCGATCATCAGCTGGTAGGGCAGTCGCGACGCGTACGGCGCGATTGCCACCGCCTCGTCGTCGATCGCGACGATCCGCTCCTGCCGGCGCACCTCCTCCTGCACGACGTCGGCGAGCAGGTTGCCGCCCATCGTGCGCGTCGCGTGCGCGCCGAAGCGCTCGCGCTCGCGGGCGACCGCGGCCGGGACGAAGTCGAGCGCGTAGAGCTGCGCGTGCGTGTGCGGCAGCGACGCGCCCGCCTCGCGGCGCTCGTTCACGAGCACGTGCACGTAGGCCGCGTCGGCGTGCGCGCGCATCCGCTCGCGCCAGACGCCGACTGCTGTCACGACCTGCGCCGCCTCCAGCTCGGCGAGCGCCGTCACCGACTGCGGAGCGTTCACGATCACCTCGTGCGCACCGCGCGCCGCCTGTGCGGTGAAGAGGTCGCGCAGCGCGTCCGGCTCGGGCTCCGTCGCATCGGCCGCGAGCGCCGGGTAGAGGTTCGGCACGACGCGGACGCTCCAGCCGGGCGTGTCCGCCGCTCCGCCGTGCGGGCGCAGCGCGAACAGCTCGGGCGGCGTCTGCGCCTCGTGGCCCTCGGCGAACGGGTCGCCCGCCGGATCGAGCGGCGGCCCCGCGACGGCCGACAGACCGGAGTTCGGACGGTGGGCGCGGTCGGCCGCGATGATCGCCTTCAAGCCTGTCAGCGGGTCGACGCGCAGCTCACCCAAGGCGCTTCTCCATCGCCACGTGCTCGATCCCCGCCTCGACGAAGACGCGGCCGCGCTCCTCGTAGCCGGCGGCGAGGTAGAGCTGCTTCGCGTACGTCTGTGCGTGCAGCACGATCCGCCGTGCGTTGCGGATCCGCGCCTCGACGTCGGCTGCGTCGAGCAGCTGGGTCGCGAGCCCCATGCGCCGTGCGCTCGCGTCGACCGCGAGGCGGCTGAACTGCACGGTGCGGTCGACGAACAGCAGGCGGCAGGTGCCGAGCACGCGACCGTCCTCCTCCCGCACCGCGACGAGGTGCAGCGCCTCGCCGTCGCGCCCGTCGATCTCCTCGCGCTTCGGGACTCCCTGTTCGACGCAGAAGACCTGGTGGCGCAGCGCGAGCGCCGCCTCCAGCTCGGCCGGGCCGGTCGCACGGTGGACGTCGACGCTCACGAGCGCACTGCGTAGCGCTCGACGTCGGCCACGAGCTGGGCTTCGTCGCGGTACTCGCCCTGATGGACGTAGGCGACCTTGCCGCGGCGGTCGAGGTAGACGGTGATCGGGTAGTTGCTCGGTGCGTCGATCGTGCGCGAGATCTGCTCGTGTGGATCGGCGTAGCTCGGATACGACAGCCAGTGCTTGTGCAGGAAGGCGCGCGCGTCGCTCGCACCGTCGCCGCCGTCGACGCCGAGGAACGCGATCTGCCGGCCGAAGCGCACCGACGCACGCTGGAGGAAGCCGACCTCGTAGCGACACGGTCCGCACCACGATGCCCACTTGTTCACCACGACGGGACGCCCGCGCAGCGCGGCGAGCTGTGCGGCGAATGCCGTCGGTCCGCCGGTCAGCAACCGGCCGGCCTGGCGATGGACGGCGGCGAGCGGGGCTGGTGAATGCGCCAGTTCTTGGGCCGCCTGGGCCGGGGTCGGGACTCGCACGTGCGGCTGCTGTGAGCCGCAGCCGGCGGCAATCGCGGCCGCGAGCAGTGCACCGGCGCCAAGCGCAGAACGAGGGAGGCGCATGGCGCGAAGCTTGGCATATCAGCGGATGCGCCCGCCCTATCTGCTTCAATACGGATATCCTGCTGTGTTGAACGGGGAAGCGCTGGTGAAAGTTCTCCTCGTGCCCGGCACTCGCCGGATCTCCTGAGTCGCTCGGCAGTTCACCGCGACTCCCTCATTTCACAGAGGAAACAGTCGATCCCAAGGCAACGCCTGCAGGCCGCCCATGGCTGAACCAACGCCCCTTCCCGACGCCGGTGCGCTGAAGCGCGCAGAGCGCTTTACGCGCGAGCGCTTCGTGCACGAAGGCGAGGACGCCGCCGACGCGCTCGCGCCCGGCAGCGCTCGTCGTCGCGCGCTCGACGCTGCGTTCGTCGAGCTCGACGACGGTGCCAAGGTGCCGTCCGTCAGCTGGCGGCGCGAGTACTCGCTGCTGCTCGGGCTCGAGCGCGTGCTGTCCGAGGACGAGCCGGTGCTCGCCGACGGCACGCTGCTCTCGCCTCACCAGGTCGACGCGCTCTCCGGCACGCTCACGGCGCTCATGGCCGAGGTGCAGTCGCGTGGGGGCAACGGCAAGGCCGCCGCGCCGCCGCCGCCTGTCCCCGAAGAACCCGCACCGCTCGCCTCCGCTGCGATCCCCGGCGAGGAGGACCTCGACGAGGAGCTGGAGGAGGAGGGCGAGCCCGACGAGGAGCCGCAGGACTGGCAGGACGGGGCGGAGGACGACGACGTCCAGCTGCCGGAGCAGCCCGAAGATCCCAACGCAGCCAAGCGCTTCTGGTTCGAGCACGCGACCGGCGCCGGCAAGACGGTAGCCGCGCTCGGCTTCGTCGACGCCTCGCGCACCGGCGGCGTCCTGATCCTCACCCACCGCCGCAACCTCGTCGACCAGTTCAACGGCGAGCTGCGCGACCGCGGCTACGGTGACCGCATCTGCGCGCCGCTGCTCGCCGGCAAGGACAACCCGAAGGGCCCGGTCACGGTCGAGACCTACCAGTGGTTCGTCCGCAACGCAGGCACGATCTCCGACGCCTACTCGATCGTCATCTGCGACGAGGCGCACACGGCGCTCGGCGAGAAGACGAGCGCCTCGATCCGCGCCTGGGGCGGCCCGGTCTTCGTCGGCATGACGGCGACCGGCGCACTGATCGCGCGTCACGTCACCGACCTCTTCCCGACGCAGACCTCGCGCTTCGACCTCGCGCAGGCGGCCCGCCGCGGCGTCATCTCGCCGCTTCGCTGCATCCGCATCCCGCCTGGCCCGGGCGTCCGCACGATCGCGAAGGTGCCGCTGCGCCGCGGCGAGGTCGACACCGAGTTCGACCAGGACATGCTCGCCGAGCTGCTCGACCAGCTGCCGTTCAACCTCGCGATCGCCGACCTCTACAAGACGCGCTTCAACGGTGTCCCCGGCGTCGTCTACACGGCCGGCGTGCGCCACGCCTACAACGTCGCGCAGGCGTTCCGCGACGTCGGGATGAAGGCGCAGGCGGTCTCCGGCGAGACGCCGAAGCGCGAGCTGGCGCGGATCCTCGCCGAGTACGAGCGCGGCACGATCGACGTGCTGATCAACGCGCAGCTGCTCGCGGAGGGCTGGAACTCGCCCCGCGCGACCGTCTGCATGCATCTCGCGCCGACTGCCTCCAAGCGCATCTACCAGCAGCGCGTCGGCCGTGTCACGCGCCGCCATCCGGGCAAGGAGGCGGGGATCGTGATCGACTTCGTCCACCCCGCGACGAAGCACGACGACCCGGTCGTGACGCTCCACTCGCTGCTCGACCGCGACGTCTACCGCGGCGGCGCGATCGTCGTCGGCCCGGTCCGCCGCGGCCGTGGCCGGCGGGTGCGCGTCGAGCGCCGCGTGCTGCCGGTGACGCCCGATCCCGATCGGCGGCGTGAGGTCTTCGAGCGCGAGCTGTGGCGGATCGCCGTCGAGCACCTCGACTACGGCGAGCAGCACGTGTGGGCCGCGCTCGCCGGTGCGCGCGTCGCGCCGAACGGCTGGCGCCGCGCGAAGGCGATGCTCCACTTCGACCGCCAGGGCGAGCTGAAGCGCCGCTTCCTGATCACCGCCGTGCAGCGCAACCGCAACGCGCAGCTGCGCCTGCGCGCACTGCAGGAGATCGCCGCTGCGCGCGACGCCGAGGCGTTCGACGAGGCGATCGAGCTGATGGCCACATGGCCGCGGGACGAGCGCCGCGAAGGCGTGAAGATCATGCTGCAGGCGCTCGCGGAGAAGCGCATCGGCCGGCGCGACCAGGCGAACGCCTGGATCTGGCGGATGGCCGAGTACACGCGTGAGGTGCACGAGGAGTACGCGGTCCAGCGCTGGCCGGAGACGAAGCGGCTGCTCGGGCTGCTCGTCAACTCCTCCGGCAGCGCGCATGCCCGCAACGCGCGCCGGCTCGTGCACGCCTCGCGCAAGCAGGACCGGCGCCTCTCGGCAGCGTTGCTGGCAGCAGCGCTCGCGCACACGCCCGAGGCCGAGGAGGCGCTGCGCGGTGCCCGCACGCGGATGGCGCGCAAGCCGTCGGCGCTCGCGCGCGAGCTGCTGCGGAACTTCCCGAAGGGCCGCCGCGGTCGCGGAACGCGGCGCCGTCGCAAGGGCGCGAAGGACGGCGCGAGTCCGGAGGCGCTCGTCGATGCGACCGTCGTCGACGCGCTCGACGACGAGCTGGACGGGGACGAGCTGGACAACGACGTGGACGACGAGCCGACGCAGGGCGACGCGTTCGACGACAGCGATTCCGACGACGCGGACGAGCCGCCGCCACCGCCGCGCGCGGTGCGTCCCGACGTCGAGGACGCAGTCGCCGACGCGCTCGCGGCCGAGGAGGTCGTCTCGCGGCCGCGGCGTATTCGAAGCGTGAGAATCGCCGATCCCGACCCGAGCGAGACGAACGACAGAGCGCCTGCCTCGCGCCGTCGCGCGCCGAGACCTACGGCCGATCCGGATGCGAACGGCACCGAGGAGCGAGCGCCTGCTGCGCGCCGTCGTGCGGCAAGACCTGCGGCTGAGCCCGATGCGAACGGCACCGAGGAGCGAGCGCCTGCCGCGCGCCGGCGGACGACACGGCCGGCTGCGGATGGAGATGCGAACGGCACCGATCCCGCGCCGCGACCGGCGCGTCGCCGTACCACGAAGGCTGCGATCGACCCCGACACGAACGGGGCGGACACGAACGGCGCCGATGCGAAGCCAGCTGCGCCGCGTCGCCGCCGCACGGCGAAGGCCGCGGCTGATGCGACCGACGACTCGGCGGAGTAGCCGCCCGCAGCTCACTGCCGCACTGTGGCGGCGCGCGCCCGCCTAGCTCGGCGCGCGACCGTTCAGCTCGCCGCTGCCGACCCCAGATGGACCTCGCCTGCGTCGAGCAGCACTTCCTCGCCGGAGGACGCGGCGCGAACACGCAGACGTCCGTCGTCGGCGATCCCGAGCGCCGTGCCGACTGCCGTGCCCCAGCAGATCTCGCGTCCCGCGAGCGCGTCTCGCGCACGGTAGGCGGTGATCGTGTCCGCCGCCGGCGCGGCGAGGTGGCGCTCCAACGACGCGAGCAGCCCCGCGAGCAGCGGCTCGACCTCGTCTGAGGTCCGGCCGAGCGATGTCGCAATGTCGCGCAGCTCGGGCGGGAACGCCTCCCGCTCGATTGCCACGTTGATGCCGATCCCCAGCACGACCCAGCCCTCCTGCGGCCGCCCCTCGGCGAGGATCCCCGCGAGCTTGCGCCCGCCGAGCAGCACGTCGTTCGGCCACTTGATCGCCGCCGCACGCTGTTCGCGGTCGAACGCCTCCGCGACCTCTGCGACCACGACTGCAGCGATCATCGGCAGCAGCGCGGGCGGGTCGCGCAGCACGAGCGAGCAGGCGAGCGCGCGGCCGGCCGGCGTCACCCACGCGCGCCCCTGGCGGCCGTGGCCGGCCGTCTGCTCGCGCGCGGTCACGAGCGTCCCGTGCGGCGCGCCGGCCGAGGCGAGTCGCTGCGCTCGCGCGTTCGTCGAGTCGACCGAGCGCAGGTGCAGTCGCGGCGTGCCGAGCGTCGCGGCGGCGCTCATGGGGCGATCACCTTCAGGCCCGGGAATGCGGTGCGATACGGAGCGGGATCACGCGTCAGCACCGCGCGCCCGGTCACCGCCGCGTGCGCGCCGATGTAGAAGTCCGGCAGCGGCGCGTGCTTCGTCCCACCGCGCCGGCGGTAGGCGCGAAAGCACTTGCCGGCGAGAAACGCGGCCTCCCACGGGAGCGCCTCGCGCGTGAGCTGCTGCGGCAGCGCGTCGTCGAGCGCCTCGACCTCGTCGAAGGTCACCGAGACCTCGGCGTAGACGATCGGGTTCAAGACGACGACGCCGCGGTCGGTCGCCTCCGCCATGCGCGCCTTCGACCACGCGAGCCACGCCGGATCTCGCGTGAGGAGATCCAGCAGCACGTTGGAGTCGATGACGACGCCAGCGCCCGGGCGCTCAGAGACCGGTGCCGTAGTCATCGCCGCGCATGAGTCGCATGACCTCGTCGGTCGTCATCTTGATCTGAGCCTTGCCGATCATCTGCTCGACGATCTCCGCACCGGTCTTGCGGCGTGCCCGCGTCATCCGCGCGCTGTCCTGCTCGAGCACGAACTCGACGTCGTCGCCCGGCTCGATGCCGAGCGCGTCGCGCACGTGCTTTGGAATGGTGACCTGCCCTTTGACTGTCATGCGCACAGGAGCAAGTCTAGCGCGGTATTACTCCCCCGTATTACCTCTCGGAAGTGGCAATTTCCGCGACAAGCGCCTCAACGAGGCCGTCGATGTCGTGGCGCTCGGCTTCGACGTGGGGCTCCAGCCCGTGCTCGCGCAGCGTCTCGCTCGTGACCGGGCCGATCGAGACGAGCCGCGTCGAAGCGCCGAGCACATCCGCTCCGCCGGTCGCGTCGAGGAAGAAGCGCACGGTCGAGGACGAGGTGAACGTCACGTAGTCGGCCTCGCGCGCAGCGGCGAGCAACTCGGGCGACAGCGGCTCGGCCACCGTCTCGTACAGCTCCAGCACGTCGACCTCCGTGCCGCGGGCGCGCAGCGCGTCGGGCAGCACGTCGCGGGCGACGCGTGCGCGGGCGATCAGGACTCGCGTGACCGGCACGTCCGCGAGCGCCTCGACGAGCGCCTCGGCGACGAACGTCTCAGGCACGACGTCGGCGATCACGCCATGCTCGCGCAGCGCCCGTGCGGTGCCCGGGCCGATCGCCGCAACGCGCGCGCCGTGCAGTGCACGCGCGTCCTGGCCGGCAGCGGCCAGCCGCTCGAACAGCAGCCGCACGCCGTTCGGGCTCGTGAGGCAGACGAGGTCGTACGCGGAGACGTCGGGTGCGGGCGGGTCGAGCGGCACGACCCGGATCGCCGGCGTCTCCAGCACGTCGGCGCCGAGCGCACGCAGCCGTGCGGCAAGCCCGCTCGCCTGTGCCCGCGCGCGCGTGACGGCGATCGTGGTGCCTGCGAGCGGGCGATCCTCGAACCACCGAAGCCCCTCCTCGCGCAGCCTCGCGACCGCACCGACGAGCGTGATCGACGGCGGGCGGATCTGCTCCTCGGCTGCACGCGCGGCGAGCGTCGCGAGCGTCGCGACGACGGTCCGCTGGCCGGGCAGCGTGCCGCGCTCGATCACCGCTGCCGGCTCGTCGGGCGAGCGCCCGCCGGCGATCAGCTGCTCGGCGATCCGCGGCAGCTGGCGGACGCCCATGTAGAAGACGAGCGTGCCGGGGAAGCCGGCGAGCGCCGGCCAGTCGATCGCCGACTCGGGCTTGTCGGGATCCTCGTGGCCGGTGATCAGTGCGACGGCGCTCGCGCGATCGCGGTGCGTGACGGGGATGCCGGCGTACGCCGGCGCCGCGACGCCGGCGGTCACGCCGGGAACGACCTCGAACGGGATCCCGGCGGCACGCAGCACGAGCGCCTCCTCGCCACCGCGCCCGAACACGAACGGGTCCCCGCCTTTCAGCCGCACGACGCGCTTGCCCGCGCTGCCGTGCGCGACGAGCAGCCGGTCGATCTCGTCCTGCGCCATCGACGGGCCGCCGCCCTCCTTGCCGACGTAGACCAGCTCGGCAGCGGCGCGCGCGCCGTCGAGCGCGCCTGACAGGGATCAGCCGGTCGTGGAGGATCACGTCGGCTTGCGCGATCAGTTCGACCGCGCGCGCGGTCAGCAGACCAGGGTCCCCCGGGCCGGCGCCGACGAGATGCACGATGCCGCCCGCGGGTCCGTCGCCGCCCGACGCGCCCGCGCTCATGGCCGCACCGCCTCGCCAACCGGCGTCCCGTCCGGCGTGCTCGCGGGCGGGACATGGCCCGCGCCCGCCGCCTCGGCGGCAGCCAGCAGCTCGTCCGCGCCGGCCGCGCGCATCCGCTCGCCGACCTCCATGCCGAGCGCCTCGGGATCGACCCCCAGCGGGTCGGTCAGCGCGTCGCGCAGCCATGCAGATCCGTCGGGCAGGCCGAGGAAGGCGCGCAGCGTCAGCGCGCCGTCGTCGGCCATCGCCGCGTGGGCGCCGAGCGGCGTGTGGCAGCTCGCGCCGAGCGTCCGCACGAGCGCACGCTCGGCGGCGAGACACGCGGCTGCATGCGGATCCTCGATCGCCGCCGCCGCATCCCGCACGCGCGTGTCGTCGGCGCGCGCCTCGAGCACGAGCGTGCCCTGGCCGGCGGCGGGGATCAGCTCGTCGAGCGTGCACGTCGCCTCCTCCGCGCGGCCCAGCCGCACGAGCCCGGCGAGCGCGAGCACGATCGCGTCGCAGTCGCCGTCGGCGAGCTTGCGCAGGCGCGTGTCGACGTTGCCGCGCAGCGCGACCACGTTCAGGTCCGGGCGCAGCGCGCGCAGCTCGGCCGCGCGCCGCAGGCTGCTCGTGCCGACCCGCGCGCCCTCGCCCAGCGCTTCCAACGACGGCGCTCCGCACAGCGCGTCGCGTGCGTCGATCCGCTCCGGCACGCCGACGAGCGCGAGACCGTCCGGCAGCTCCGCCGGCACGTCCTTGGCCGAGTGCACCGCGACGTCGATCTCGCCCGCGAGCAGTGCAAGCTCGAGCTCCTTGACCCAACGCGACTTGTCGCCGACCAACGTGCCGCGGTCGCCGCTCGTCGTGATCGGGACGACCTGCGCGTCGCCACCGAGCCGGCGCGCTACCTGCTGCGCCTGCGCGAGCGCGAGCGCGCTCCCGCGCGTCCCGACGCGCAGCATCAACCGGCGGGCCGCTCGCGGCGCGGCAGCTCCCGCACATCGGCGAGCGGCTGCTCGGCGTCGACGCCCTCGACCGTCTCCTCGAGCCCGAACAGCTCGCGCACGACCTGCATCCGCAGGTGCACGCGTTCGTCGGCCATCTGCTTCATCCGCAGCGTCGGTTCGTGCAGCACGCGGTTCACGACGGCCTGTGCGAGCGCCGCCACACGCTCGAGATCGCGCTCGGAGGCGGACTCCCAGCGGCCTGCGTTCTCGCGCACGAGCTGATCGGCGATCGCCTTGCCGCGCTCGCGCAGCGCACCGAGCGTCGGCAGCACCTCGAGCGCGCCGAGCCAGCTCGCGAACTGCTGGATCTCCTCTTCGACGATCCCTTCGGCCTGACTCGCCTCGACCTGGCGGACGGAGCGGTTGCGCCGCACGACCGCTTGCAGGTCGTCGATGTCGTAGAGCGCGACGCCCGGCACGTCGCGCACGTCGGCGGCTACGTCGCGCGGCACCGCGAGGTCGATGATCAACAGTGGGCGTCCGTCGCGCGCCTCCATCACGGCAGCGATCTCCTCGCCGCCGAGGATCGGGTGGGGCGAGGATGTCGCGCAGACGAGCGCGTCGGCCTGCTCGAGCTGTCGCGGCAGCTCGTCGAAGCTCATCGCCTGTCCGCCGTAGCGTTGCGCGAGGCTGATCGCGCGCTCGTGGCGGCGGTTCGCGACGAAGATCGACTCGACTCCATGGTCGGCGAGCGCGCGTGCGGCCAGCTCGCTCGTCTCGCCGGCGCCGAGGATCAGCACCTCGCGGCGCTCGAGCCCGTCGAGCTGCTCGCGTGCGAGCCCGGCGGCGACCGAGGACACGGACAGTCGCCGCTCGCCGATCTTCGTCTCGCTGCGGACGCGCTTGCCGGTCGCGAGCGCTGCACGGAAGAGGTGGTTCGTCAGCGGGCCGCTCGTCTGCGCGGCGAGCGCGTCCTCGTAGGCGCGCTTCACCTGACCCTGCACTTCGGCCTCGCCGACGATCATCGACTCGAGCCCTGCCGTCACGCGGTACAGGTGGCGCGCCGCGTCGCAGTTGCGCAGCGCGTAGATCGAGCCGGCCAGCTCGGTCGGGCGGATTCCGCCCTTGCGCGCGAGCATCCCGAGCAGCGCCGTCTCCGCCTCCAGCGGGTCGCCGGCGACGAGGTAGACCTCGGTGCGGTTGCACGTCGAGATCGCCACCGCCTCCTGCACGCCGGCGACGCCATGGACGTCGCGCAGGAAGTCGGCGACGCTGCCGGGCGTCAACGCGAGCCGCTCACGGACCGCGACGGGCGCGGTCTTGTGCGAGACGCCGATCGCGAGGACCTCACTCATGCGCGCGGGCTCCTCGCTGCTGGCACCGGCCTTCGCGCGGGCTTCGAGCGCCTTGTTGAGGTCGGTCAGCTCACGCTC
This sequence comes from uncultured Actinomycetes bacterium, assembly GCA_963715695.1. Lineage (GTDB taxonomy): Bacteria > Actinomycetota > Thermoleophilia > Solirubrobacterales > Solirubrobacteraceae > Conexibacter. The sequence continues at coordinate 1,756,773 of OY970266.1, forward strand.
GACCCGCCGCAGCCGCGTCGCCATGATCGCGACATAGATCAGCAGCAGCGCGACGAACACGACGTACGCCCCCGCTACGTACTTGCCGGCCGTGTGCAGCGGCAGCGCGGGGGCGGCAGCGAGCGAGAGCAGGGCGCTCATGAGACGGCCCCCGCGGGTCCGGTGCCCGGCGCTCCCGCTCTGCGCACGGGCGGGCTCGAGGGCAGCTCGTCCTCGGGCGCACCGGCCGGCGCCGCGCTGCGCCCGATCGGCGCGACCGCGTCGTCGCCGAGCAGCCGGCGCTGCAGCGCGCGCAGCTGCCAGCGCGCGTTCTTCGCAGCCGATCTCGTACGAGCACAGCAGCGCGAACAGCAGCCCGATCGCGACGATCGAGAGCACGAAGACGAACGCCATCGAGGCGGGCAGGCCACCGCTGCTGGTCGCGAACACGCGCGGGTGGACGAACGCGGTGGCCGCGCGCACCGCGACGAAGTTCAGCGGCACGAAGGCGCCGGCCATGATCGCGAAGACGGCTGCGTAGCGCGCCTGGCGCTCCGGGTCCTCGATCGAGAAGCGCAGCGGCTGGTAGGTCGCGAACAGCAGGAAGACGATCAGGAACGAGACGAGCGTCGGCTCGTCCCAGACCCACCAGTGGCCCCACGACGCCTTCGCCCAGATCGCGCCGGTCAGCAGTCCCGACGATGTTGAAGATCAGCGCGATGTGGATCACGACGTAGGAGCGCAGGTCCCAGCGGCGGTCGCGCGTGCGCAGGTGCAGCGCGCCGAAGATCCCGCCCAGCACGTAGGCGATCAGCGTCACGATCGCGACCGGCACGTGGAGGTAGAAGATCTTCTGGATGAAGCCCTGGTCCGCATCGTTCGGCGCGTAGAAGAAGACGAGCGCAAAGGCTGTCGGTGAGTGCGGCGAACGTGGCGAGCGAGAGCGCCCGCAGGCGCATCCCGTACATACGTCAATCCTCCAGGAGGAAGTCGAAGACCGCATACGCGAGCAGTCCGAAGACGAGATCATAGAGCGCCAGCACGGCCAGCCACTTGGTAGGCAGCGCACCGGCCCCCCCGGCAGCCAGCAGTGGCGCGCTGGCGCGTGCCGCGCCGATCAGCGCGGGCACGAGCATCGGCAGGCCGACGATCGGCACGATCAGGTCGCGCGCACGCGTCTGGATCGCCAGCGCCGACACGAGCGCGCCGACGACCGCGAGCGCGAGGTCGAGCAGCGCGAGCACGACGAGCAGGCCCGGCAGCGCGGGCCACAGGCTCGGCCCGAGCAGCAGCAGCGCGAACGCGGGCACGGCGACGATCTCCACCAGTACGAGGAACAGGAACAGTGCGCTCGCCTTCGCGACGAACAGCGCGGTGCGGTCGATCGGCGCCAGCAGCACACCGTCGAAGCCGCCCTCCTCGTGCTCGGAGACGAACAGCCGGTTGATCCCGAGGATCGCCGCGAACAGCAGCGTGACGAGCAGGACGCCTGCGGCGAGCGAGCCACTGACCGTGTCGCGTCCGAGCCCGAAGTGGAACAACACGAACGTCACGATCGAGAACAGCAGCATCGCCGGCACCGACTCCGGCGAGCGGCGCTCCAGCAGCAGGTCCTTGCGCAGCAGCACGAGCGAGGGGCGCATCGGGCGTGGCTGCATCCGCGGAGCCGGCGTGCTCATCGGTACAGCTCCTCGATCGCGTGCACGTCGACCTCGGCGGCCGGCGCCAGCAGCTCCGGCCGCCCGTCGCGCAGCCCGAGCGCCAGGTCGGCGTCGGCGAGGCCCGCCGGCCGGGTCGTGGCTCGTCACGACCCGCGTGCGCCCGCTCGCGCGGCCGATCAGCGGGTCGATCAGCTCCGCCGCCGCCGGGTCGAGGTTCGCGCGCGGCTCGTCGAGCAGCAGCAGCGGCGGGTCGTGCAGCACGGTGCGGCAGACGGCTACACGCTGCAGCAGGCCCTTCGAGAGCGTCCGCACCGGGTCGTCGGCGCGCGTGGCGAGCCGCATCTGCTCCAGCAACGTCTCGACGCGCTCCTCCCCGACTCCATGCAGCCGCGCGTGGAAGCGCAGGTTCTCTCTCGCGCTGAGGTCGCGGTACAGCAACGCGTCGTGCGCGAGCAGGCCGACCTTCCCGCGCACCGCCCAGTCGCGCGCGGGCAGCGGCTCGCCGAGCACCGTCGCCTCGCCGCCGTGCGGGCGCAGCAGCGTCGCGAGCACACGCAGCAGCGTCGACTTGCCGGCGCCGTTCGGGCCGAAGACGACGAGCGTCGCGCCGGCCGGGACGCTGACGCTGACGTCGCGCAGGGCGTAGCGCTCGCCGTAGCGCCGCGCGAGCCCGCGCAGCTCAATGGCTGGCGTCGCGTCCACCGTCGCGCTCCAGCGATCGCGACGACATGGCGCAGCGTCGGCGCGAGCACCGGGAACAGCTGCGCGATCGCCTTCGGGCTGCCGGGCAGGTTGACGATCAGCGTGCGCCCGGCGATCCCAGAGACCCCGCGCGAGAGCATCCCCATCGGCGTGTGCGCCAGCGACGCGGCCCGCAGCGCCTCGGCGAACCCCGGCGCCTCGCGCTCGATCACGGCGCGCGTCGCCTCCGGCGTCACGTCGTCGGGCGTGAGGCCGGTGCCGCCGGTCGTGAAGACGAGCGGGATGCGGTCGCAGACGTAGCCGCGCAGCATCGCCTCGATCGCCGAGAGGTCGTCGGTCACGACCTCTCTTGCGACGATCTCGCAGCCGGCCTCGGTCGCGAGTCGTGCGAGCTCCGCGCCGGAGGCGTCGTCGCCCTCGCCGCGCGCGAGCGTCGTGGAGATCGTGAGGACGGCGGTCTGCACGGCTCGCGAGCTTACGCGACGGCTGGCGCCGCTACGCCTCGCGCCGCCAGTCGCCCGAGCGTCCGCCGGACTTCTCCAGCAGCACGACCTGCTCGATCGCGACGCCCTTCTCCAGCGCCTTGACCATGTCGTAGACGGTCAGCGCGGCAACGGACGCGGCAGTCAGCGCCTCCATCTCGACCCCCGTCTGGGCGCTCGTGCGCGCTTCGGCGGTGAGCACCACTGCGCCGCCCGTCTCGTCGACCTCTGCGACGACGTCGACGTACGACAGCGGCAGCTGGTGGCAGAGCGGGATCAGCTCCCATGTGCGCTTCGCCGCCTGGATGCCGGCGATCCGCGCGGTCCCGAGCACGTCGCCCTTCGGCGCGTCGCCGGCGCGCACGGCGGCTGCCGTCGCCGGGCTCATCCGCACCGTCGCGCGCGCCACGGCGCGGCGGTCGGTCACTGCCTTCTCGCCGACGTCGACCATGCGCGCACGGCCTTCGCCGTCGATGTGCGTGAGCTGCTCGTCCATGCAGCGAAGTCTCGCAGCCTGCGGCGCTGACGTCAGGCGGCGAGCGCGTGGCGGTGCGCGGCGTCCGCGAGCGCGTCGCGCACGCGCCGTCCGGCGATGCCGGCGTCGGGCAGCTCGGCGTGCCATTGGACGCCGACCGCGAACGGCAGCCGCGGGTCCTCGATCCCCTCGACGACGCCGTCGGGCGAGCACGACGTCACGCGCAGCCCGCTGCCGAGCCGATCGATCGCCTGGTGGTGGATGCTCGGCACGTATGCCTGGCGGCCGATCATCCGCCGCGTGTGCGAAGCGGCACTGGTCGCGACCGGATGCAGACGGCGGTCGGCGTGCAGGTTCGGCTGGGTGCGCGAGGGGCCGTCGCCGAGGTCCTGGTGCAGCGTGCCGCCGCGCAGCACGTTCAGCAACTGCTGGCCGTGGCAGACGCCGAGCACCGGCATCCGCGCGGCGAGCGCGTTGGCGAGCACGGCGGCGGAGGCACGGTCGTTCGCGAGCCGCGGGTTGACTGCGGCGCGCGTCTCCTGCCCGTAGATCGCAGGATGGATGTCGCGCCGGTCGCCGGTCAGCACGAGCGCGTGCGCTGTGGCGAGCTGGCGGGGAGCGTCGTCGAGCTCGACGCGCCGCACGCGCAGGCCGGCGCCGGTCAGCCAGCGCTCGTAGGTGCCCTGCTCGTGCTCGTCCTGGACGAGCAGCAGCACGAGCGGGGCGGTGGTCGGCGTCGCGTCTGCATACGCGCGGCGGAAGCGCTCGCGGGCGCGCGTGAGGCGCTTGCGCGCCGCCTCGGGCGTCGTCTCGAGCAGTCGTGCGGCGTCGGTCGGGCCGTAGCCGGCGAATTGGAGCGTCACGAGCGCCCGCTCGCGCGGGTGCAGTTGGGCGAGTGCCGCTTCGATCGCAAGCCGCTCGTCGTGGTCCTCGAGGGCAGCGGTAGCGGTCGTGCCGAGCGAGTCGAGCAGCAGCGAGTCGTCGTGCGGGCGGCGGGAGCGCAGCGCGTCGATCGCGACGTTGGTGGCGACGCGGTAGAGCCAAGCGCGCAAGCGCGGCTCGGGCAGATCGGGCGGCGCATGGCGCCAGGCACGCAGGAAGACCTCCTGCGTGAGGTCCTCGGCGAGGCCATGGTCGCCCACGCGGCGGCGCAGGTGCCGCTCGATCGGCTGGCCGTGGGTCGCGATGACTGCGTCGAGGTTCATGGGAGTCAAGACGGATCGCGGGGCCGAAAGCGGACATGTCCGCTTGTGGTCGTGGGTCGCGTCTCCAGAAGCATGCACGCGATGCTCCATGCCGTCCAGGTCGCCGCGCGTCAAGAGACGCTCGCGGCAGCGTCACTCAGGCCGGTGCGTGCGTCTGCTGTGCGGCGGCGATCAGGTCGAGCACCGCGTGCTCGTCGCCGTCGCGCAGCAGTGCGACTGGGTCTGGCTCGCCGTTGACGATCGACTCGAAGAAGTCCTTGCGGTCCTGGTAGGTCGGCAGCGTCGCCTTCGCCCAGCCGCGCGCGTCGTTGAGCATGATCGCCAGGCGCGCGTACTCCTCGCCGAACAGCGCCGAGATCTCGCGCTTCATCCGCTTTGCGAGCGCCGGCGAGGCACCTGCGGTGGAGATCGCGATCGCGAGCGGGCCGCTGCGGACGATCGCCGGCAGGATGAAGTTGCAGAGCGGCGGCACGTCGACGACGTTGACGAGCATCGCGCGCCGCTCGGCGTCCTCGTAGACGCCGATGTTGACCTCGGAGTCGTTTGTCGCCGCGATCACCATGAACGTGCCTTCGAGGTCGGCCGGCGCGTAGGCGCGCTCGATCCACTGGATTGACCCTTCGTCGGCGTAGGCGCGCAGCTGCTCGTTCAGCTCCGGCGCGACGACCGTCACGTCACCGCTGCAGGCGAGCAGCCCGTCGACCTTCTCCAGCCCGACGTCGCCGCCCCCGACGACAAGGCAGCGCCGCCCCTTCAGCTTCAGGCAGGCGATGTAGAACGGCGTCTCCAGCATGTCGCGCACGCACGACTGGTCGCAGATCCCCTTGCGGAGCTGGCAGACGCACTCCTTGCCGGTGTAAGCCTGGGCTGGCATGACCCCGTACAGCCTACGCACTCGATCCGCTTCACCCGTGATAGGACTCCGCGCCGTGGAGTTCACGGCGACCATCTTCTACGTCCCCGACGTGCGCGAGGCGCTCGACTTCTACGAGCGCGCGTTCGGCTTCTCCGGCGGCACCGTGAGCGAGGAGGGCGACTACGCCGAGGTTGTCGTCGGCGGCGCGAAGCTCGCGTTCGACGCGGAGGCGATCGCCGACGACTTCGGCCTGCCGGACGGCTACCGCCGCAACCGCCGCGCGGACCAGCCGATCGGCCTCGAGTTGCTGTTCACGACCGACGACGTCGAGGCGGGAGTGCAGCGCGCGGTCGCCGCCGGCGCCGAGCTGACCGTCCCCGCCGAGCACAAGGAGTGGGGCCAGACGCTCGCGTACGTGCGCGACCCATGGGGCGTCCTGATCGCGATCGGCACGCCGTGGGAGGCGTGAGGATGGCCGGCGACGACCCCCGCTACGACTTCCAGCTCGACGACAAGTTCGGCGCGCTGACGGCGTTCGACGTCGCCGCCCAGGCGCGGGCGCACGAGCCGTGGTTCAACCAGACGCTCACGACCGTCAACGACTCTGCAGTGCGCATGGGGTTGATCGAGGGCGACTTCCACTGGCACAAGCACGACGACACCGACGAGTTCTTCCTCGTGCTCGAAGGCGAGCTGCACATCGACGTCGAGGGGCGTGACTCGGTCGTGCTCGCCCCACACCAGGGCTACACCGTCCCGAAGGGCGTCGTCCATCGGACGCGCGCCCCGGGTCGCACGGTGATCCTGATGGTCGAGCAGGCCGGCGTCGCGCCGGCCGGCGACTAAGCGGGCGCGCTCTCGGCGAAGTGCCCAGCGCGGTAGCCGCGGCGGGCGCCGAGGCGGGCCAGCGGGGGGATCAGCAGCCGCTGGATCGGCCCCGGCGGCATCGGCGGGAAGCCCATCTTCACCATATGGCCGTACTCGTCGCACCATCACGGCGGCCTGCAGCGCGCCGCTCGGGCTCGTGGGGATGCCGTGCTTCGTCAGCTTGCCGGCGCGGCTGAGCGCTGCGGCGTCGGTGAGGAAGCCCTCGAGCCCCGGGTCCGGCGGCGTCGCGACGCAGCGCACGTGGGCGACCGCGTTGCTCCGATTGCGGTAGGCGTGGCGGGTGCCGGCGGGCACGACGACGGTCTCGTCCGGGCCGGCGCCGATCCACGTCTTGCCGGAGAGGAACTCGGCGCGGCCGTCGAGCACCGTGAAGCGCTCCTCCATCGCCGGGTGGATGTGCGGCGGCACGCCGCCGCCGGGCTCGACCCACATCTCGACATGGACGGCCTCGCTGCCGTCCGCCTCGGTGACCCGCTCGAACCTAAGCCGGTGCTTGAGGACGGGGTCCTCGACGATCTCGGATTGCATGTCGTCTCCGTTCGGCTGGCGCGTAAGCTAGTGACGACTAGGAACGTACTTAGGGAGCGTTAGGTTGTCAACGGGCAAGGTGGAGACGGCGTCGGCCCCGCCGCGCAAGCGGCTCAGCGCTGCCGCACGACGTGAGGTGATCGAGCAGGCCGCGACCGAGGTCTTCGCCGAGCGCGGCTACCACGGCGCGTCGATGGACGAGATCGCCCGTCGCTCCGGCGTCACGCCACCCGTCGTCTACGACCATTTCGCCTCGAAGATCGACCTCCACACGCGCCTGCTGGAGCGCACGCGCGACGAGCTGCTCGCGATGTGGCTGGAGCAGCTCGGCGGCGACGATCCGCCCGAGCAGCGCGTCGTGCGCTCGCTCTACGCCTGGTGCGACTACGTCGAATCGCACCGCTATGCCGTGCGGATGTTCTTCCGCGAGACGACCGGCGACCCCGAGGTGCAGGCCGTCCACCGCGAGATCCAGGCGCAGGCGCGGCAGGCGCTCGCGCTGATCCTCGGGCGCGAACCGGGGATGCAGGCGCTGCTCGGGCCGGGTGGTCCCGATGCGCTGGAGATGTCCGCCGAGGTGATGCGCGCCGGCCTCACCGGCCTTGCGATCTGGTGGGACGAGCACCCGCTCGTGACGCGCGAGCAGATCGTCGCGATCGCGATCAACTCGTTCTGGACCGGCTTCGGGCGGATCCGCGACGGCGAGGTCTGGCTGCCGTAGCCGAGCGTTCGGTCAGCCCGCCCCGGCGCACTACCCTGGAGAGATGACCGGCGAGGGGATCTTCGGGGACGACGCGATGATTCGCCGCGTCCACCGCGAGCAGGTGATGGCGCTCGCCGGCCCGCGGGCGCTGCTGATGCAGGCGGCGCACCCGGTCGCGTTCGCCGGCTTCTTCGCGCACACCGGCGCGCTCGACGAGCCCTACGAGCGGCTGCAGCGCACCGCCCGCGCGGTCGAGCTCGTCGTCTTCGGCCCGCGCGCCGACGCGGAGCGCGTGACGCGGCGCGTGCGGGCGATGCACAAGCGCGTGCGCGGCGAGCTGCGCGAGGCGGCCGGCCACTTCCCTGCGGGCACCTTGTACGCAGCCGACGACCCGGTGCTGCTGCTGTGGATCCTCGCGACGCTCGTCGACTCCGGCCTGGAGATCTACCAGCGGTACGTGCGACAGCTCACGCGCGACGAGCGCGACGCGTACTGGCGCGACTACCGCGTCTTCGGACGGCTGTTCGGCCTGCGCGAGCGCGACATGCCGCAGACGATCGAGGAGTTCGAGGCATACGTCGGCGCCACGCTCGCGCACGACCTCCACGTCACGCCCGAGGCGCGCAAGCTGGCGATCGAGATCGTCATGCGCCCGCCGGTGCCGTTGCGGCTGCGCCCGCTGCTGGAGGTCGCGAACTTCGTCACGGTCGGCCTGCTGCCGTCGCAGATCCGTCGCGAATACGGCTTCTCGTGGGATCCCGCCCGCGGGCTCGCGCTGCGCGGCGGCGCCGAGTACGCACGCCGCGTGCTCGTGCCGCTGCTGCCGTCGCGCTACCGCTACGCGGATCGCAGCCACCTCGACGAGCTGGCCGCCTAGCTCTCGTGGCCGCGCGCCCGGCGGATCTCGGCGAGCCGCGCGGCGAGCGCCGCCTCGGCCTCGTCCGGCTCGTAGAAGCGAGCGCCGACTGCCGGCTCGGGCAGCAGCTCCTGCGGCGAGACGTGGCCGGGATGCGCATGCGGGCTGTCGTAGCCCTCGCCGCGTCCGCCGGAGCGCAGCGCGACCGGCGGCGGCGACGCGCCGTGGTCGCGCACGTAGCCGCGCGCGGCGCCGATCGAGCGCTTCGCGCGGTCTGACTTCGGCGCGAGCGACAGGTAGATCGCCGCCTGCGCGAGCGCGAACTGCGCCTCCGGCAGGCCGACATGCTCGACCGCAGCAGCGGCGGCGGTCGCTACGACCAGCGCCTGCGGGTCGGCATTGCCGACGTCCTCGCTCGCGAAGATCACCATCCGCCGCACGATGAAGCGCGGGTCCTCGCCGCCTTCGAGCATCACGGCGAGGTAGTAGAGCGAGGCGTCGGGATCGGAGCCGCGCGTCGCCTTGATCCAAGCGGAGATCGTGTCGTAGTGGCGGTCTGCAGCGCGGTCGTAGTGGAGGATCCGGCGCTGGAAGGCGTCCTCGGCGTGGGCGAGCGTCACGACACCGTCGGGCGCCGTCTCGCAGGCCAGCTCCAGTGCAGCGAGGGCAGTGCGCGCGTCGCCGCCGGAACGCGCAGCCAGCAGCTCGACCGCGTCGTCCTCGACGCGCGCCTCACCGCACTCCCCGCGTTCGAGCGCACGCCGCAGCAGCGTCGCGACATCCGCCTCGGTCAGCTCCTCCAGCTCGTAGACGCGGGTGCGCGACAGCAGCGCTCCGTTGACCTCGAACGACGGGTTCTCGGTCGTCGCGCCGATCAGCGTCAGCAGCCCCTCCTCGACCGCGGGCAGCAACGCGTCCTGCTGCGCCTTGTTGAAGCGATGGATCTCGTCGAGGAAGAAGATCGTCCCGCGGCCGCCCTTGCGTCGCTCGGTAGCCCGCGCGATCACCGCACGCACGTCAGCGCGCCCGACCTCGACCGCACTCAGCTCCTCGAACGCGGCATCCGCGCTCGCGGCGACGATCCGCGCAAGCGTCGTCTTGCCGCTGCCCGGCGGGCCGTGCAGCAGCATCGAATGCGGCCGTCCCTGCTCGATCGCCGTCCGCAGCGCCGAGCCCGGCGCCAGCAGGTGCTCCTGCCCGACCAGCTCCGCAAGCGTCCGCGGCCGCATCCGCGCCGCGAGCGGGGCATCGGGCGAGACGGCCGCCGCGGGCTCCGCATCACTCGGATCGAACAGCGAATCCACGGACTCAGTGTGTCGCACCGCGCGGCCGCCAGCACTGCCCGTCCGCGCTCCCGTAGGATCGCCTCGCGATGGCGACCGATCTCCAGCAGGCGACGCACCGAGCTGCTGCAGCAGCTGATCCGCTTCAACACCGTCAACCCGCCCGGCAACGAGCGCGCGGCGCAGGAGTACCTCGCCGGCGTACCTCACCGCGGCCGGCTTCGAGTGCGAGCTGCTCGGCGCGACGCCCGAGCGCCCGAACCTCGTCGCGCGGCTGCGCGGCGAGGGCGGACGGGCCGACGCTCTGCCTTCCTCGGTCACGTCGACACGGTGCTCGCGAACGCCGAGGAGTGGACGCACGACCCGTGGTCCGGCGACATCGCCGACGGCTACCTGTGGGGGCGCGGCGCGATCGACATGAAGTCGCAGGTCGCGGCCGAGATCGCCGCCGCCGTCTCGCTCGCGCGCAGCGGCTGGCGCCCGGCGCACGGCGAGCTGCTGATCGTCGCGCGTCGTCGACGAGGAGACCGGCGGCGCGCTCGGCGCGCAGTGGATCACCGAGACGCACCCCGACAAGGTCCGCTGCGACCTGCTGCTCAACGAGGGCGGCGGCGCGGTCTTCGAGTACGGCGGCGGGCGCCGCTACGGCGTCTGCTGCGCCGAGAAGGGCGTCTTCCGCTTCACCGTCACGACCGACGGCGTCGCCGGCCACGCGTCGATGCCGAAGATGGGCGACAACGCGCTGCTGAAGATGGCGCCGCTGCTCGAGCGGCTTGGCGCCACGCCAGCCCTCGTACGCGCTCACCGACGAGCCGGCTGCCTTCCTGCGTGGGCTCGGCGAGGATCCGAGCGACCCCGTCGGCGCGATCGCGCGCATCGGCGCGGCCGACCCGCGGCTCGTGACGATGTTCGAGCCGATGCTCGGCGTCACGTTCACGCCGACGCGCATCTTCGCCTCCGAGAAGGTCAACGTGATCCCGAGCCGCGCGGCAGCTGCAGGTCGACTGCCGCGTCCCGCCCGGCCTCGGCGAAGACGAGGTGCGCCGCGCGATCGACGAGGTGCTCGGCGAGGACGGCTTCCGGATCGAGTTCACCGAGCGCGTGATCGGGCAATCGCTCGCCGATCGACTCGCCGCTGCGCGACGCGATCGACGCGTGGATCGCGACGAACGACCCCGGCGCCGTCGACCGTGCCGGTCGATGCTGCCCGGCTTCACCGACTCGCGTCACTTCCGCATCGCCTTCCCCGACTGCGTCGCGTACGGCTTCTTCCCGCACCAGCACCAGACGCTGTTCGAGACAGCTCCGCTCGTGCACGGCGCCGACGAGCGCATCGACGTGCGCGACCTCGGCTACGCGGCGGCGTTCTACGCCGACGTAGCGCGCACGCTGCTCGGCTGACGTCCGCACGCGTCGAGATCCTGGGGTCGAGCGATCGACCGGAATTGCCGATGACCAGGCAGTGACCCCGCTGGCGACGTTCCTCGGCTCCTACGACTTCAAGGACTGGGCCACGACTTGGCTGCCCATTCTGTTCATGGGGCTGCTCGTCGTCGGCCTGTTCCTCGCGCTGCGCACGATGCCGCGCACGAAGCCGCAGCAGATCAAGCCCGACGCCTCGCCGCAGATCGCCTGGGACGAGATCGCCGGCGTCGAGGAGGCGAAGGCGGAGCTGCGCGAGGTCGTCGACTTCCTGCGCGAGCCTAAGCGCTTCGAGAAGCTCGGCGCAACCGTCCCGCGCGGGATCCTGCTGCACGGTCCGCCGGGCACCGGCAAGACGCTGCTCGCGAAGGCCGTCGGCGCACGAGTCGGGCGCGAACTTCTTCGCGCAGTCGGCCGCCTCGTTCGTCGAGATGTTCGCCGGGCTCGGCGCCTCGCGGATCCGGCGCCTCTTCAAGATCGCGCGCCAGAAGGCGCCGGCGATCATCTTCATCGACGAGCTCGACGCGGTCGGCGGCCGCCGCGGCTCCGACATCTCGGGCGAGAAGGACCAGACGCTCAACCAGCTGCTCGTCGAGCTCGACGGCTTCGACGCGCGCCGCAACGTCGTCGTGATCGCCGCCTCGAACCTGCTGGAGAAGCTCGACCCGGCGCTGCTGCGCCCTGGCCGCTTCGACCGCCAGATCTTCGTCGCACCGCCGGACCGCCGCGGGCGCGAGCAGATCCTGGCCGTCCACACGCGCGCGAAGCCGCTCGGGCCGAGCGTCGACCTCGGCGCTCGTCGCGCGCCAGACGAGCGGACTGACGGGCGCCGACCTCGCGAACATCTGCAACGAGGCGGCGATCTTCGCCGCGCGCCGGCACGCCGACATGATCGGCGCGCCCGACTTCGACGCGGCGCTCGAGCGTGTCGTCGCCGGGATGCAGGCGCGTCGCGCGCTCGGCGAGCACGAGAAGCGGATCGTCGCCTTCCACGAGGCAGGCCATGCGCTCTGCGCCGAGCTGCTGCCGTCGGTCGACCGCGTCCACCGCATCTCGATCGTCCCGCGCGGCCGCGCGCTCGGCTACACGCTCAACCTGCCGGAGGAGGATCGCTACCTGAAGACGCGCGAGGAGCTGCTCGACCGCATGACGATGCTCGCTCGGCGGCCGTGCTGCAGAGCAGCTCGTGTTCGGCTCCGTCACGACCGGCGCCGCCGGCGACTACGAGCACGTCACCGCGCTTGCTGCAGCGATGATCGACGAGTACGCGATGGGCACGCGCGTGAAGTTGCGCCGCATCGACGGCGGCGCCGACCTCGCCGAGGCGACGCGGCGGATGCGCGACGAGGAGCAGGCCGACCTCGCTGATGGCGCCTACCGCGCTGCGCTCGGCCTGCTGGGCGGCCACCGCCGCTGGCTCGACGCGCTCGCAGCGGAGCTGCTGGAGCACGAGGTGCTCGAGCGAGCCGACATCGACCGCGTGCTCGCCGAGCTGCCGCGCCCGGGTGGTGCCGCAGCGCCGTCGGTCGGCGACCTCGGGGTCGCCGCCACCGATTGACCGGCCGCTATGCTGCGCGCCGCATGCTCGGACGGATCGATCACGTCGGCGTCGCGGTCGAGGACCTCGACGCCGCCCTCGCACCTCTACGCCGAGGTGCTGGGGATGCCGGTCGTCCATCGCGAGGTCGTGACCGAGCAGGGCGTCGAGGCGGTGCTGCTCGACGTCGGCGAGAACCACGTCGAGCTGCTCGCGCCGCTGGGGCCCGACACGCCGGTCGGCAAGTACCTGGCGAAACGTGGCCCGGGCCTTCACCACGTCGCCTACCAAGTGGCCGACATCGACGCCACGCTGGCTGCATTGCAGGCGTCCGGCGTGCGGCTGATCGACGAGACGCCGCGCGTCGGCATCCGCGGCTCGCGCGTCGCGTTCGTGCACCCTGCCGCCACCGGCGGCGTCCTCACCGAGATCGTCGAACCCGCGGAGGGACACTGAGATGGCTGACGTCAAGCAGCGGATCACGATCGGCTTCCACGGCCAGGCGCTTGCGGCGCGCGTCGCACCCGAGCAGCTCGCGAAGCTGCGCAAGGCGCTCGACTCCGACAAGGTCGCGAGCCGTTGGCACGAGCTGGAGTCCGAGGACGGCACGATCGTGCTCGCGCTCGACAAGGTCGTCTTCGTGCAGCTCGACGCCGGCGACCAGCGCGTCGGCTTCGGCAGCTGAGCGGGATCCCGGCCATCCGATGCACCGCCGCCTCGGCGAGCTCGATCTCGCCGGCCTGCGCCTTGCGCGCAGCGTCGCGCACACGCCGGCCGCGGAGCGTGCGGTGCGCTCGTACTCGCAGCTCGGCCAGCACGCAGCATGTTGGCTTGCGCTCGGACTGCGGTGGCGCGCTGCTCGACCGTCGGCGCCGGGCGCGCTGGCAGCGCGCGACGGCCACGGTCGGCGGCGCCTATCTCGCGAACCAGGCCTTGAAGCTCGCCGTGCGCAGGCCGCGCCCGCAGCTCGACGGCCTGCCGCAGCTGATCGGGACGCCGACCCAGTTGAGCTTCCCCAGCGCGCACGCGACATCGTCGTTTGCCGCAGCGCGCGTGTTCGCCGGACTCGTGCCGGCGCTGCCGCTGCGTGTCGTGGCTGGAACGATGGCCGCCTCGCGGCTGTACCTCGGGGTGCACTACCCGTCGGATATCGTCGCCGGAATGGTGCTCGGCAGCGCAATCGGCGGGATCGGGGCGGCGCGATGAAGGTCGGCATCGTCGGCATGCCGAACGCAGGCAAGTCCTCGCTCTTCAACGCGCTTGACACGCGCTGGCGCGGAGGCGGCGAACTACCCGTTCACGACGATCGAGCCGAACATCGCGATCGTGCCGGTCGCCGACGAGCGGCTCGAGCGCTTGGCCGAGCTGCTGAAGGCGTCCGACGTCGTCCACGACACGATCGCCTTCCACGACATCGCCGGGCTCGTGCGCGGCGCGTCGGAGGGCGAGGGACTCGGCAACAAGTTCCTCGCGAACATCCGCGAGACCGACGCGCTCGTCCACGTCGTGCGCGCCCACGGCGACGAGAACGTGATCCATCCGGAGGGTCGCGTCGACCCGCGTGCCGACATCGACACGATCGAGACGGAGCTGATCTACGCCGACCTCGAGCAGGCCGAGCGCCGCCATGATCGCGTCCAGCGCGACGCGAAGCGCGGCGAGAAGGCCGCGGTCGCGGAGGAGGCGTGGCTGCGGGAGCTGATCGCGGCGCTCCAGGCCGGTCGGCCGGCGCGCACGGTCCCGCCGCCCGCGGACGCGCCGCACGCGCTGCGCGACCTCTCGCCGTTGACCGCAAAGCCGGTGCTGTTCGTCGCGAACGTCGACGAGGGCGACGACACGGTGCCGGCGGAGGTCGCCGAGCACGCGGCGGCGCACGATGCGCAGGCCGTCGCGGTCTCCTCGCGGATCGAGGCGGAGCTGTCGGAGCTGGACGACGACGAGGCGACGACGATGCGCGCCGAGCTGGGGATCGCCGAGTCTGGCCTGCAGCGGATCGTCCGCGGCGCCTTCTCGCTGCTGGAGCTGATCGCCTTCTTCACGGTCGGCGAGGCGAAGCCGGCGCAGTCGTGGCACCTCAAGCGTGGCCTGTCCGCCTGGGACGCAGCCGGCCAGATCCACTCCGACATCCAGAAGGGCTTCGTGCGCGCCGAGGTGATCGGCTATCAGCAGCTCGTCGAGGCCGGCGGATATGCAGCCGCCCGCGACCGCGGCACCCTCCGCATCGAGGGCCGCGACTACGCGATGACCGACGGCGACGTCATCACGATCAAGTTCACGCCGTAGCGTCGGGCGTCCCGCCCGAACCCCCGTCCCTCCGCAGCAGCTCCTCCCGTACCCACTGCCGCAGCGTCCGCGGCGGCTTCAGGTCGCGCACGAGCTGTCCGGAGATCTCGGTCACCGAGAAGCTCGGCATCGTGGTCGGTGGGAGCGGGGGCCAGTCCGGCTGTCTATTGCGGCGTGGCATAGCGCGCAATCTAGCCAGCAGCCAACGCTGCAACAAGCGTTGAGAAGACCTGTGTCACGAGCAAGACAGGGCCAACACGAAACAAGCGGGAGATCGCCGTCAGCAGCTGTGAATTCGCGCGATGATCTGCCGTGAGGTGGACGGCGAGATCATGCAGAACCGTCTTCGTGTCACGCGTGTTCGTCGTGTGGGCAAGCAGGTATCCCACGAGTGCGCCCGAAGCGGTCGTGAACCGCCACTCGTTCCGCGGCCAGAGGATCGACAGCACGCAGGCGCTCAGCGATCCGAAGCATGCCAGCGAGATCCAGACGAGCGGACGCTCATAGGTGGTCACCCCGCGCTGGCCGAGCAGCGACATCGCGATGGCCGCCGTGGCGATCAGTCCGCCTGCTCGGTTGCGCAGCTCTGCGACCGTCGCGTGCTGGTGGTCGAGCGCACGGATCGCCTCGCGGTACGCAAGTTCGTGGGTCGTCGTGCTCACGAGACGAGCCTACGCGAACCCGTGTGTCAAAACACCGCGTATTTGCAGCGATTTCGCGCTATAACTCCGACGGATCGCTCACGCCGCGCAACCGCGTGGCGAGGCGGTTCATGCCGAGGGCTTCTGCGGCGTCGGCGCCGCCCGCGAGGTCGCTAGAACGATCGCTCGGGCGCTCGATGGGGACCCGGCGCAGCGTCGCGACGTCGAGGAAGTTGCGCAGCTCGTCGGCCTGGTCGCGCAGTGCGCCGGCCACGCGCGGCTTCTCGGCGGTGGGCGAGGCGAGCGCTGCTTCGAGCGAGCCGTGGCGCTGCAGCAGGTCGGCTGCCGTCTTCTCGCCGATCCCGCGTGCGCCCGGCAGCCCGTCGGACGGGTCGCCGCGCAAAGCGATGAAGTCCGGCACGAGTGAGGGCCGGATCCCGTAGCGGCGCTCGACCTCGGCAGGCGTGACTTCCTCGAAGCCCTTCACGCCAGTTTTCAGGTAGAGCACGGTCACGTCTGGCGCGGCGCACTGGTAGAGGTCGCGGTCGCCCGTCATCAGCAGCGCACTGCCGCCCGCCTCGATCTCCGCGAGCGCGTAGGAATGCAACAGGTCGTCGGCCTCCAGCTCGCCGGCGTCGGTCGTCGTCCAGCCGAACGCGCGCCACAGGTCGGGCGCGCGGTCGAGCTGTGGGGCGAGCGTGTCGGGCACTGGTGGGCGGTCGGCGTGGTAGGGCGGATAGGCAGAGACGCGATAGCGCGCCGCCTCCGCGCCGGAGCAGATCGCCACCGCGCGCGGCCCGCGATCGGCGACGACGCGCAGGATCGCGTTCGTCGCACCGAGCAGCGCGTTCACGGACATCCCGTCGACGCCCCGGATCGAGTCCGGCAGCGCGAAGTACGCGCGGTAGAGCAGCGACGGCGAGTCGACGACGAGCAGCGGAGCGGACATCGTCCGGCAGCGTAGCCCGTGAGGGCGGACGGCAAGCGCCACTGGCCGCACAGCCAGACAGTAGCCTTGCGCTCGACCCAGACCCCGGAAGCGGCAGGAGGATCCGTGCTCACGCTCAACGGCATCGACGACATCAAGGCGCGCATCGGCGAGGAGCTCGGCGTGAGCGACTGGCACGAGGTCACGCAGGAGGCGATCAACGCCTTCGCCGACGTCACCGGCGACCACCAGTGGATCCACGTCGACGTCGAGCGCGCGAAGGAGACGCCGTTCGGCGGCACGATCGCGCACGGCTACTACACGCTGTCGCTCGCGCCGAAGCTCACCTACGAGCTGTTCTCGATCGAGGGCTTCGCGTTCGGCATCAACTACGGCCTCAACAAGGTCCGCTTCCCGGCACCGCTGCCGGTCGGAAGCAAGGTGCGGATGCGTGCGTCCGTCGCGTCGGTCGACGACGTCCCGGGCGGGATCCAGATGGCGACCGCGCTGACGTTCGAGCGCGAGGGCGGCGAGAAGCCGGTCTGCGTCGCGGAGACGCTCGTGCGGCTCTACACGGGCGGCTGAGCCGGCGATGCGCGCGCACTACGTCCAGGTCGAGCAGGACTTCGCGCTGCCGGTCGAGCGCGTCTTCGCGTTCCTCGCCGAGCACGAGAACCTCGGGATCATCTTTCCCACGCGCATCGAGCGCGTGCGCGACGGCGAGACCGAGCGCAACGGAGTCGGCTCGTGCCGGCGGCTCAGCTTCTCCGGTCTGCTGCCGTTCGAGGAGACGGTCACCGAGGTCGTGCCCAACGAGCGGATCGTCTACCGCATCACGAAAGGCACGCCGTTGCGCGGTCACCAGGGCACGATGGTGTTCAGCGCGAAGCCGAACGGCGGCAGCCACCTCGACTACCGGATTCGTCTCGCGTCGCCGCTCCCGGGCCTCGCGGCGGTCGTGAAGCTGGCGCTCACGCGCTCGGTCAGCGAGGGACTCGCGAAGGTCGATCGCGCTGCATAAGCGCTAGGGTCCGCGCGGTGCCTGCGCCGACCGCTCGTTCTCCGTCGTCGCCCGGCGGTTACGCACTCGTGCAGGGTCGCCACCTCCGTGGCCGGAGCGGACGCGATGCCGGCGCCCGTCACGTCGGCCTGCTCGCGCTGGCCGGCTACCTGCTGCTCTCCCTCGTCCTGCTGGGCCGCACGTGGTTCGGTGGCGACCTCGGGCAGCGGCTGGTCGGTGGTGGCGGCGATCCCCTGGGGTTCGTCTGGTTCCTCGGCTGGCTGCCACACGCCCTTGGCCACGGCCACTCGCCGTTCTTCACGACGGAGCTGATGGCTCCGCAGGGCGCGAACCTGCTGAACAGCACGGCGATCTCGCTGCCGTCGCTGCTGTTGTGGCCGGTGACCGCCACGTTCGGGCCGGTCGCGAGCTATGACGTGCTCGCGACGCTTGCGCTGACGCTGTCGGCGTTCGCGGCCTACGTCGCGTTGCGCCGGATCACGCAGCACCGCTCCTCAGCCTGGGTCGGCGGCGCGATCTACGGCTTCGGTGGCTACATGGCAGGCCAGGCGACGGCGCACGTCAACCTGATGATCGCCGTCTTCCCCCCGATCGCCGCGCTCCTGGTCGACGACGTGCGTCGTGGCCGCCGGAGCCCCGCGCGAACGGGGCTGCTGCTGGGTGCATGCGCCGCAGCTCAGGTCTTCGTCAACGAGGAGATCCTCGCCACCACGGCGATCATGGCAGTGCCAGTGCTCGTGTTCGTCTGGTGGAGCTATCGCCCGGATCGCGCGACACTCGCGCCGTACACACGCGCCGCGATTGCTGCTGCAGCGGCGTTCGCGGTACTTGCCGGGCCGGCGCTCGTCTACCAGCTGCTCGGGCCTCAGCACGTGCATGGCGTGGTGGTCAGCTCGGGCCGCTACGTCAACGACGCGGCAAGCTTCGTGATCCCGAGCACGGTGCAGTGGCTGAGCACAGCGGGCTCGCGCCACCAGACGAGCGGCTTCTCGGGCTTCGACGGGGAGTTCGGCGGCTATCTGGGCATCCCGCTGATCCTGCTGCTGCTGTGGGCCGCCTGGCGGCTGCGCCGTCGCGCCCTGCCCGCGGGCCTGCTGCTGCTCTGCGCCGCGGTCTTCAGCCTCGGGCCGCACCTGCGGGTGGGCGGACGCGACACGGGGATCTTCCTGCCGTGGATCGTCCCCGGCCACGTGCCGCTGCTCGAGGACGTCGTGCCGGACCGCTTCAACCTCTTCATCTGGGCTGCAGCCGCTGTATTGATCGTTCTATTGATCGACGATCTGCGCGCGCGGCCGGCGTTTGGGCGCCGCTCGGCCGGCATCGCAGTGTGCGCGATCGCGCTGCTGCCGGTCGTGCCCGCGCTGACGCCGTCGGAGCTTGTGCGCGTGCCGCCGGCGCTCGGGAGCGCCGCAGCGTTCCAGCGGGTCCTTCCGCACGCGCACGACGTGCTGATCGTCCCGGCCGGCGACGGGCAGTACGCGATGCTCGCCCAGCAGAAAGCCGGATTCGCCTACCGCATCCCAAACGGGGGAGTGTTCGTTCCGAGCCCGAATGGCCCGGCGTATGGGATGCGCCACGGACCGCTGCTCTACGCGCTCGCGGCGCTGGAGCGCAAGCCCAGCACCCAGGCGGGCCGGACCCACGCCGACCGCGTGTGTCTCGAGCAGATCGCCGCCGACACGGGGCCGAGCCGCGGCTGCCGCTCGTATTACCGCCACGCGCTGCGGGCGCTCCAGCTCGACGCGGTGATCGTCCGCACCCGCGCAGCGCCGTCCGTCGCGCGGCGCTGCGAGCGGTTCTTCGCCGCGCTGCTCGGCCCGCCGCGCCCCAGCGAGGGCGCGGCGGTCTACGTCGTGCGGAGCTAAGCCGAGCTTCCGCGCGCGATCTTGCGCAGGTCGAGCGCCTCGGCGAGCATCTCCTCCGAGACGCCCTGCTCGAGCGCCACCTCGCGCAGCGTGCGACCGGAGGCAGTCGCCTCCTTCACGATCGCGCCGCCCTTGTCGTAGCCGATGTACGGGTTCAGCGCGGTCGCGCTGGCGAGCGTGCCCTCGGCCGAGCGCTCGCAGCCGGCGAGGTTCGCCTGGATCCCGTCGACGCACTTCTCCGCGAACAGCCGCGAGGTCGAGGACAGCAGCGCGATTGACTGCAGCAGGTTTCGCGCGATCAGCGGGATCCGCACGTTCAGCTCGAACTGCCCTTGCAGGCCGCCGATCGTGATCGCCGTGTCGTTGCCGATCACCTGCGCACTGACTTGCAGCACGACCTCGGGGATCACCGGGTTGACCTTGCCCGGCATGATCGAGGAGCCCTTCTGCAGCTCGGGCAGGAACAGCTCGCCGATCCCGGCGCGCGGGCCTGAGCCCATCAGCGCGAGGTCGTTCGCGATCTTCGTCAGCGACACGGCGATGACCTTCAGCGCGCCCGACAGCTCGACGAGCGCGTCGCGGTTCGCCTGCGCCTCGAACGGGTCCTCCGGCGGGCTGATGGCCAGGCCGCTCGCCTCCGCGAGCTTCGCCCGCACGCCGGCAGCGAACTGCGGGTGCGTGTTGAGGCCGGTGCCGGTCGCGGTACCACCGAGCGGGATTTGCGCGACTTGCGGCAGCGCATTGCGCACGCGCCGCGCGCCGAGACGGATCTGCGCCGCATAGCCGGCGAACTCCTGGCCGAGCGTGACCGGGACCGCGTCCATCAGGTGCGTGCGGCCGGACTTGACGATGTCCGCGAACTCGGTCGCCTTCGCCGCGAACGCGGCTTCGAGCTGCTCCAGCGCCGGCAGCAGGTCGTTCGTCGCCTCGTCGAGCGCCGCGAGGTGGACCGCGGACGGGAAGACGTCGTTCGAGGACTGCCCCATGTTGACGTGGTCGTTCGGGTGCGCGCCGTCGCCTGCGAGGTTCGCGATCACCTCGTTGGCGTTCGTGTGCGAGGAGGTGCCGGAGCCGGTCTGGAAGACGTCGATCGGGAACTGCGCGTCGTGCTCGCCGGCAGCCACTGCATCGGCGGCGGTCGCGATCCGCTCGGCGAGCGAGGCGTCGAGCAGGCCCAACTCGCCGTTCACGCGCGCTGCGGCGCCCTTGATGCGGCCGAGCCAGCGCACGACCGGAAGCGGGACGCGCTCACCCGAGACGGGGAAGTTCGCTACCGCCTTCGTCGTCTCGTCGCCCCACAACTGCTCCTGTTCCTGCACGCCCATGCGTCCTCCACGTCGAATTCCGGTGGACCCGAACGCTACTCCTCAGCCGCAGAAGGAGATCAGCTCCCGCGCAAGGCCGACGGGGTCGTCGTAGGCGACGAGGAAGCCGGCATCGCTGAGCACGCGCAATTGTCCGTCGGGCAGCAGGTCGAGCGCTTCGCGGGCGGTGGCGAGCGGGTGCGCCGTGTCCTGGTCGGCCCACAGCAGCAGCGTCGGCGCGTGCAACTGCGCGTAGACGTCGAGCAGCTCGCGCTGCGGCTCTGCCGGCCAGCGCCGCACGAACGTCGCCCACGAGCGTGCGCGGTCGCGATTGCCGGCGACGTCGGCGAACGCGTGGCGCACGAGATCGCGCGCCGCCGGGTTGTGCTGGACCGACAGCCGCTCTCCGAGCGCCGGGCGCACGACGAGCGCCGCCGCGGGCGCGAGCGCGCGGTTCAGCAATGGCACGCCCGCGAGCGCGCGGGCGCCGCGCCACAGCACGCGACTCGGGCGATGCTCGCTGCGGCGATGCAGCCGATTCCCCAACAGCACGAGCCGGCGGGGCGTCAGCTGACCGCCGGCGACCGCGCGCAGCAGCAACTCCGCGCCGAGGTCGTGGCCGCCGACGAGCGGGTGCGGCCCGACCGTCTCCGCGCAGAAGCCGGCGATCACCTCGGCAAGCCAGTCGGGCGAGTAGGAGTGGTGCGGCCGATCCTCGCTGTCGCCGTGCAGCGGCAGGTCCGGCAGCACGACGCGGAAGCGTGTGGCGAGCTGCTCGACCGCCGGCTCCCACTCGCGGTGCGTGAGACCGAGCGAGTGGAGCAGCACGAGTCCGGGGCCGGTGCCCGTCTCGCGATAGGCGACGCGCGCCCCGTCACGGTGGTGATAGAGCCGCAGCCTCATCCGCGCTCGAATCCTCTCATCCGCGACGAGTCGCGGGACGTTCGACAGGCAAGGTTGTGCAAAAGCGCCTCATAGCTACACAGCAACGCACAAAGCCTGCCAAATGCATCACATGCCTTTGCAGATGCACGGAATGAGCTCAAGGCCACTGGGTCTGTCGACCTCGCAGGCCGCACGAGAGCTTGGCGTGTCGCTTGGCACCGTTCGCCGTTGGTCGGACATGGGATACCTCCAGTCCTACCGCACGCCGGGCGGGCAGCGACGCTTCAGCGTCGAGCACATCGAGCAGTTCGTACGCTCGCTTCAGCAGAACAGCGTCATCGCGCGTCAGCGCGAGGATGCGTCACTGCTGCAACGCGCGACCGGCTGATCAGCTCGCCGCCGCCTCGTTGAGCCGCCGCTCCAGGTCGAGCTCGCGGCCGAAGTCGGCGGCGTCGGCGTGACGGTAGGTGACGTCGCTTCCCGCGAGCACCTTGGCAAGCGCTTCGACGTAGCCGGCGTCGAGCTGGCTGCCGGAGACGCGGCGCAGTTCGGTGAGCGCCTCGAAGGAGCTGACCGCGGTGCGGTACGTGTCGTTCGCGGTGAGGGTGTCGTAGACCTCGGCGACGGCGATGATCTTCGCCAGCTCGGGGATCTCGTCGGCCTTCAGGCGCTTCGGGTAGCCGCGCCCGTCGACGCGTTCGTGGTGCGCGTGGACGATCTCGGCGACCGGACCGTAGAGGCCGAGGTCGCGCAGCATGTCGGCGCCGAGCTCCGGATGACGGCGAATCGCCGTCCAGTCCTCGTCGGTCAGCACGCGGCCGCGCTCCGCTACACGGTCCGACAGCGCGAAGTTGCCGATGTCGTGCAGCAGCCCGGCTGTGTGCGCAAGCTCCTGCTCGTCGGCGCTGAGCCCCGATTCGCGGGCGATGTCGCGCGCGAAGGCCGCCACGGCTGCTGCATGACGGGCCGCGCGCGGGTCGCGCACGTCGAGCGTGCGCAGGAGCCCTGACAGGACGCCCCACGACAGCGAGGCGTACTGCTTGCTGCGGTGGCGCGCGGTCGCGACGAGGCTGGCCATGTAGCTGAACGCGATCAGCGTCATCGCGGCGAAGGCCGAGCCGCCGAGCCCGAGCTGGAGGCACAGCCCGGCTGCGGCGAGCACGAGCGGCACGTTGATCGCGAGCGAGACGAGCAGCATCTGCGATGCGCTCGCGACCATCTTGGTGAACGCCATCTCGTCGAGCGGTGCGCGCAGGCCGGCGACGATCACGAGGTTGAGCACGAGCACGAGCACCGCGGCGAGCGCGAGCGCGAGGTAGAAGCCGACCGAGCCGTCGCGCGGGCCGATCGCGTCGAACACCGTGCCGGCGATCAGCACCGGTGCGCCGGTGCCGACGAGATTGATCAGCAGGCTTTCGACGCGATAGCGCTCGATCACCCAGCTGGTCAGCTCGGCAAGCACGGCAATCACGAAGGCCCAGGCAGGACCGAAGAAGGCGATCCCCAGAATCGCCGCCAGTGCGGCTCCGGAGATCGAGACGCGTTGCGCCTCGGTGCGGGCGTCGAACAAGTTCGCGCCAGTCGCACCGAGCGCAAGCACACCAAAAAGCCAGGTCAGACGTCCAGGGTCGGCAACCAGTGCGGCCCACACAGCGCATGCAATCGCGCCGACGAGGGCCGTCCCCTTCACCAGACTGGCCTCTCCCATCCACGCGCGGGTGGCACGCATGTCAGGAAGGTAACGGTCTCAGCGGACCATTACGAGTCCTACGCGGGACTACTTGCTCCGCCAGAACATGCTCGACCTCCTTCGTCTCTTGGTGCGGCGCAACCCCCGAAACATGTGCGTCGTTGGCACGGGCGCGCTGCCTTCCATGACGGATCGTAGCCGTTCAATGGAGCTTTTGCACGATTTCATGACCGAAAGTTGTGCATTGTCCATTTTGGCTGCCTGCGAAGGAGTCCGTACGCCGACCTTTCCTGTGATGCGCTATCTGAAGACCAGCGAGGCAGCGTCGTTGCTGAACGTCAGTCCGAACACGTTGCGCGCGTGGGAGCGGCGCTTCGGCTTCCCGCGGCCGCAGCGCTCGCCGGGCCGTCACCGCCTCTACACGCACGGGGAGATCGCCGCCCTGCGCGACGCGCTGCTCGACGGTCTCTCGATCTCCTCGGCCGTCTCACGCGCCCGCGAAGGGCTCGGCGCCGACACGAACGCGCTCGTTGGCGCGCTGAACGCGTTCGACATCGCGCGCGCAGACGGGGCGATCGAGGGCGCGCTCGCGCTCCGCTCGCTCGACCGCACGGTCCAGGAAGTGCTGCTGAACTCGCTCGACGAGGTCGTGAGACGCCACGGCACCGATTCGGTGCAATGGGCGTTCGCGGCGCGCTGGGGCAACAGCTGGCTGCGTCGCGCGCAGCGGCTCGTGACCGTCGGGATCAAGTCGGTCTCGATCGTCGTCGGCGACGCCTCGCGCGACGAGCTGGACCCGGACGCCGCCTACGTGCGCGCCTTCGAGCTGCTCGCGATGCGCGGCGGTGCGACGGTGCTCGGACTTTCGGTGCGCGGCGTCACGAACATGGGCGACGTGCTCGCAGCCCACCGCTCCGATGCCGTCGTGATCGCCGGCGCGGCGATGCCCGACGACGCGGTCGCGCGCTGGGCCTACGCGGTCCGCGCGGCAGCCGGACCGCTGCCGATCGCCGTCTACCGACGCGGCTCCCAACGGGCGCGCGTGCGCACCACCGGCGCTACAATTCTTCCGAGCACGCCAGGAGAGGCGGCTCGCACGGTGATGGAGCTTGTGACCGACACGGTCACGACCACCACGAGGACGCAACCGGCCCGGCTGATCGCCGGCGGGGCGTAGGCAAGGAGGCCACGGACAGATGACCTGGGACCGCACGGGAAGCTCGGCGCTGCTGCGCCTTGTTCCGTCGACGGCCGAGGACGCCAGTCCGTCGCAGTGGTTCTGCGGCCACTGCGGGTCGCCACCGCCGAACAACGAGACGCCTGCTCCGCCGGCGCGCGTCTGCGGCGACTGCGGTCTCGGGCTGCTGCTGGAGGCGCGCGCGGACGCCGCGCCGCGCCCCGAGGACCCGTTCCTGATCGTCGACGGCTCGATGCACGTCTGCGCGCTCTCTGCCGCGAGCGAAGAACTGCTCGCGGTCGCCGAGACCGATGTGGTGAACCGCCCCGTGACCGAGCTGCTGACGCCGGCCGACGCCGAATCGAACGGTCCGGAGAGCCTTGCCGCAGCGATCATGTGGGCGGCACGCGGCGAGGACGAGCCGCGCCGCGTGATGGTGCGTCCCGCAAACGTCTTCGGTGTGCGGATGCCGCTGCGCGTCGGCGCCTGCGGCCCGCCGCGGGCCGCGCTGCTCGTCCTCGAGGGCTAGAGCTTCCCGCTTCTCACCGCCGGCAAGCTTCCAGCCGGCTGCAGGTTTCGTTGCGTTGCTTGCGCAAAGTTGTGCAAGGCGCGATAACGCTCCTTATATGAGCGGAATCCGGACCAATGCCGCAGCCGTGATGCTCGGCGTCAGCCCCAACACGCTGCGCAGCTGGGAACGTCGCTTCGGCTACCCGTCGCCGGCCCGCAGCGCCGGCGGCCACCGGCAGTTCGAGCTGAGCGAGATCGAGTCGTTGCGCCAGGCCTTCGAGGAGACGCAGAACGTCTCCTCGGCGATCGCACTCGCCCGCCAGCGCGGCGAGGGGCCGCCCTCCTCGACTCGCCTCGGCACCGCGCTCGCGCGCTTCGACGAGGAGAAGGCGAACCTGCTGCTCGAGGAGAGCCTCGCGCTGCGCTCGTTCGAACGCACGGTCACGGACGTCCTGCTGCCGGCGGTCGCCGAGCGGCTCGAGGACGAGGCCGGCGTCGCCGAGTACGAGTTCTCGTGGCGCTACGCAAGCGGCTGGATGTCAGCGCTGCGGCGCGTCGTGCCGCCGGCGACGCGCACCGAGGGCGTGCTGATCTTCGACGCGAGCGCTCCATGCGACCTCGCCGCGCTGCAGGTGCAGGCGCTCGAGCTGCTGCTGCGCCGTGCCGGCTTGCGCACGCTGACCTTGACCGCGGGGATCGAGCCCGCACGGCTCGGCCGCGCGCTGCGCGCGCTGGCACCCGACGTGCTCGTGCTCGGCGGCACGCGCGCCTCGCTCGACACGATCGGCCGGCTCGTCTACGCGGTCCGCAGCGCGCACGAGGCGATCGAGGTCTTCGACTTCGGCGGTGCGGTGCCCGACAGCGGTGCGAGCACCGTGCGACGGCTCGGTGTCGAGCCGATCGCAGCCCGCGACGCGCTCGTCGCACACGTCACGTCCGCGCCGCGCCTTGCGCCCGCGGAGCCGGCGGCGGAGATCGTCGTCACCCGCCGTACGCCGCTCCCGGTCTGACCGCGTGGCGCCCCGCGCGCGCGGGCTCCTAGAATCATCGGCGATGTCCTCGCCCCACCGTCCGGTCGACCAGCAGCCGTCCTTCCCCGCGATCGAGGAGGGCGTGCTCGCGCAGTGGCGTGAGGACGACGTCTTCCACGAGTCGATCCGTCGCCGCAAGGGCAGGCCGCCGTTCATCTTCTACGAGGGTCCACCGACGGCGAACGGGCGCCCCGGCACGCACCACGTGCTCGCGCGCGTGTTCAAGGACATCTATCCCGCGCTACAAGACGATGCGCGGCTACTACGTCGAGCGCAAGGGCGGCTGGGACTGCCATGGCCTGCCGGTCGAGCTCGCGGTGGAGGCGGAGCTCGGCTTCACCGCGAAGGACGACATCGAGCGCTACGGGATCGCCGAGTTCAACGCGAAGTGCCGCGCCGCGGTCTTCACGCATGTCGAGGAGTGGGCGCGGCAGACCGAACGGATCGGCTACTGGGTCGACATCGAGGAGGCGTACCGGACGCTCGACGACTCCTACATCGAGTCCGTCTGGTGGGCGCTGAAGACGATCTGGGAGAAGGGCCTGCTGTACGAGGGCTACAAGGTCGTCCCGTACTGCCCGCGCTGCGGCACCGCGCTGTCCTCGCACGAGCTGGGTCAGCCAGGCGCCTACAAGGACGTCGTCGACCTGTCCGTCTACGTGCGCTTCCCCGTCACGAGGCCGGCCGGTCCGTTGCAGGTGGGCGACGAGCTGCTTGCCTGGACGACGACGCCATGGACGCTCGTCTCCAACGCTGCCGCGGCGGTCGCTCCAGAGCTGACCTACGTGCGCGCGCGTGAGGCGGACGGCGGCGCCGTCGTCGTGCTCGCCGAGGCGCTTGTCGAGCGGGTGCTCGGCGAGGGCGCGGAGATCCTCGAGCGCTTCCCCGGCGCGGAGATCGTCGGCGCCGCGTACGAGCCGCCGTTCGGCTTCATCCCCAGCTCGGCCTACGGCGAGAAGGGCCACACCGTGCTGCCGGCCGACTTCGTCACCGCCGAGGACGGCACCGGCATCGTCCACACGGCGCTCGCGTTCGGCGAGGACGACTTCCGCCTCGGCCAGGAGCAGGGGCTCACGGTCGTCAACCCGGTGAAGCCGGACGGCACCTACGACCAGCGCATCGGCGAGTACGCCGGCCGCGCCGTCCGCGACGCGAACGCCGACCTCGTCGAGGACCTGCGCGACCGCGGCCGTGTCCTGCGCGCCGAAGACTACGAGCACTCCTACCCGCACTGCTGGCGCTGCGGCACTGCGCTGCTCTACTACGCGAAGCCGTCCTGGTACATCCGCACCTCGCAGATCCGCGACCGCCTGCTTGCAGCGAACGAGACGGTCAACTGGTACCCGCCGCACGTCAAGGACGGGCGCTTCGGCAAGTGGCTGGAGGGCAACGTCGACTGGGCGCTCTCGCGCGAGCGCTACTGGGGCACGCCGCTGCCGGTGTGGCGCTGCGAGCAGGGCCACGTCCACACGATCGGCTCGTTCGACGAGCTGGAGGAGCTGAGCGGCGTGCGGATCAGCGACGCGCACCGCCCCTACGTCGACGAGGTCGGCTTCCCGTGCGGCGAGTGCGGCCAGCGGATGACGCGCGTGCCGGAGGTGATCGACGTCTGGTTCGACTCCGGCTCGATGCCGTTCGCGCAGTGGCACGCGCCGCACGAGCACGCGGACCGCTTCCGCGACCAGTTCCCGGCCGACTACGTCTGCGAGGCGCTCGACCAGACGCGCGGCTGGTTCTACTCGCTGATCGCCGTCTCGACGCTGCTGTTCGACCGCGCGCCGTACAAGAACGTCGTCTGCCTCGGGCTGATCGTCGACGGCGACGGGCAGAAGATGTCGAAGTCGAAGGGCAACGTCGTCGAGCCGGGGGAGGTGCTCGACCGCTACGGAGCCGACGCGCTGCGCTGGTACTTCTTCACCTCGAAGCTGCCGTGGGACGGCTACCGCTTCTCGCTCGATGCGATCGGCGAGGGCGTGCGGCAGTTCCTGCTGCAGCTGTGGAACACGTACGGCTTCTACGTCCTCTACGCGAACGCGAACGAGATGGCGCCGGCGCCGGTGCCGGCGCCCGAGGAGCTGGACCACGACCTCGATCGCTGGGTGCTCTCGCGCCTTGCCGCGACCGCCGAGTTCGTGCGCGTGCGGATGGACGACTACGATGCGACGACCGCCGGCAAGGCGATCCAGGCGTTCGTCGACGATCTCTCGAACTGGTACGTGCGCCGCTCGCGCAGACGCTTCTGGGAGGGCGACCCGATCGCCTTCGCGACGCTGCGTCACTGCCTCGTGAGCGTCGCGCAGCTGCTCGCGCCGTTCACGCCGTTCGTCGCCGACGAGATCTACCGCAACCTCGATCCGGACGGCGAGGCCAGTGTCCATCTGTGCGACTACCCGGGTGACGACACCGAGCGCTTCCGCGACGAGCAGCTGGAGTTCGCGATGGGCGTCGCGCGCGAGGCCGTGACGCTCGGGCTCGCCGCGCGCGGGCAGTCGAAGATCAAGCTGCGCCAGCCGTTGCGCGCGGCGGTCGTGGTCGCGAGCGGTCGCGAGCAGGACGCGATCGAGCGGCTCGAAGACGTCGTGCGCGAGGAGCTGAACGTGCGCGAGCTGCGCTTCGTCTCGGCCGCCGACGAGCTGGGCCGGATGGAGATCAAGCCGAACTACCGCGCGCTCGGGCCGCGTTTCGGCAAGAAGATGCCGCAGGTCGCCGACGCGGTAGCCGGGCTCGATCCCGCGCACGTGGCCGTCGCGCTGCGCGAGGGGCGCACGGTCGGCGTCGCGATCGAGGGTCATGACCACGAGCTGACCGCGGAGGATCTCGTCGTCGCGATGCAGCCGCTCGACGGCTACCAGCTCGAGCGCGAGGGCTCGCACGCGGTGGCGCTGGAGCTGGCTTTGGACGACGAGCTGCGCCGCGAGGGACTCGCGCGCGAGGTCGTCCACGCGGTGCAGACGGCGCGCAAGGCAGCAGGGTTGGACGTCTCAGACCGCATTTCGTTGACGCTCGGCGGAGCAGACGAGCTGCTCGCCGTCGCGCGCGAGCACGAGCCGTACGTGACGGGCGAAACGCTAGCGACCGTGGTTGCGTACGACGGCTTGCAGAACGGAAGCTCCGTTGAGATTGACGGGCTTCCGCTGCACATCGCCGTGTCCCTCGCCGACTAGTATCCGCACCGGAAACTAGCACTTGGGTCCGCAAAGCCTTATATGTTTCCGGCCATGGAAACTGCGCTCACGACCCGCGCAGAGATGCTCGCGCAGGAAGCCGAGCAACTCGTGGCATTCAGCGGGCTTAAATTGCTTCACATCCGGACCACCGTCGGCGAGATCCTGTCCCAGTTAGGTCGAAACGGGTTCTTTGCTGAGTACACGCTCCACGACATCTCACACATCGATGCCCTCCTAGCGCTGCAATCGTGGCTGGTCCCAGAAGATGTCTGGCAGCGACTGAGTCCAGCAGACGCCTTGCTTCAGGTGCTGGCGATCTATTTTCACGATCTTGGCTTGCTGGTCACCGAGGATGAATTCAGGCGCCGGGAAGCGAGCTCGTTCCCGGCTTTCAAGGCAGAGCGTCTTGAGA
The DNA here is from genome assembly GCA_963715695.1 of uncultured Actinomycetes bacterium. GTDB lineage: Bacteria > Actinomycetota > Thermoleophilia > Solirubrobacterales > Solirubrobacteraceae > Conexibacter. The sequence goes on from OY970266.1 coordinate 1,786,264, forward strand.
ACAATGCCGGAACGGACTATCGTGAGAAGGTATTGGCTCTCGGCCCGGAGACTGCCGAGCGTTTCCTCTATCAGGAGTACGTGCGCACCCATCATGGAGAGCGCATCCGTGCATGGGTGAACGGGACCGTGCCAGCGGACCTGGGCGCGAGCGATGCCGTGGTCGCCGAGGTAGCTGCGCTTCTCAACGGCCTTCCAGCCCCCTTTCGCGCTGATCTGGGAATGGTCTGCGAAAGCCACCATCGAGATGACCTTGGCCAGACCGACAAGTACCATGTCTCGAAACCCTACGGAAGATCCGAGGCCGAGACTGCGAACGTGCAGTACGCAGCAATCATCCTTAGAACTGCCGATCTGCTGCATATAACATCGGACAGGACGCCGTCTGTCGCGTTCAACCTCATAAGTCCGGCCGATCCGGTTAGCCAACAAGAGTGGGCCAAGCAGCGTGCGGTCGCCAATGTAAGGTCGAAGGTCCCTGTAAACCGTGAGGGTGACGCTGACCCCACGGCTCCCCGCAATACGATCGAGGTATTCGCGGAATTCACAGATGAGTCGGGATTTTTCGGTCTCTCCGCCTATCTCACCTATGCTCAACGACAGCTGGAGCAAAGTTACAAGTGGGCTAAGGATTCAGTGCGTCATCAAGGCTCGGCCCATACGTTCCCATGGCGCTTTATCGACGAATCGCAAATTCAAACGAAAGGATTTCTGCGACAGAGCTTTGAGTTTGAGTTAGACCAAGGGCGGGTGCTGGACCTTCTTACAGGACACACCCTGTATAACAACACCAATGTCGTCGTGCGTGAGCTTGTCCAGAACTCACTCGACGCCATCCGCCTGAAGGAAGCCCAATCAGAAGCGGCTTCATGTTACAAAGGTCACGTAAATGTGCATTGGGACTCCCACAAGCGCAGGCTCACGGTAGCTGACAACGGCACTGGCATGACGCAGGATGTGATTGAAAAACATCTGCTCACCGTGGGCGCTTCACGGTATCAAGATCCGGAATTCTGCCGAGAGAATCCTGACTTTTCTCCGATTAGCCGCTTCGGCATAGGGATCCTTTCCGCATTTATGATCGCAGATGCCGTCACTATCATCACAGCTGATGCAGGGGACGAGCATGCGCGGCGCTTGAGTCTCCGATCCGTCCACGGGCGCTATTTGATTCGCCTTCTTGCCAAGAACGATCACGGATCAGGCATCGGCAGAGACGGCCACGGCACAAAGATAGAACTGGATCTGAGGCCTTCGGCCGATATCGGGGACGTCGAGCAAATTCTGAGGGATTGGGTCGTCATTCCACGATGCGCGGTAAATCTAACAGTCGATGACGGCGATCCAGTAGCAATAGGGTTCGAGTCTGTTGGCGACGCACTGCGTGCTTACCTTGTAGAGCGTGGTATTGATATTGAGACCAAAACGCGGCCGGTGAAGATCGTTGAGCAGATGCGAGCTGGAGTAACGTTGGCGTTCGCTGTGCGTTGGTCACAGTACTACAAGCAGTGGAGCTTTATTCGTGTGGACACGCAGCGCGAGCAAAACCAACGTCCTCTGGGGACCTGTGTCGAAGGCATCCGTGTAGAGAACACCTCCCCGGGGTACAGGCAGGTGGGTATCGCTGCAATGGCTGATGCAGTGGGACTTGAGGCGCCAAAGACAAATGTTGCACGCTCAGGGTTAGAGCACTCCCCTGAACGTCGTCGCGCGTTGAAGCGGATTTATCAAATGTACTTTGCATTCGTCCAACAGGAAGTCGACGCGCTTTTCGAGGACCGAGGGTGTTCGCTGACTTGGGCTGCTGGTGAGGCGCAGATCCTTGCGGCGCCTCTCCTCTCGAGCAGCCCGGAGGAGAGGTCGATATTGGCTCATGTCGCATCCGAGCTGAGAAGTCTTGTCGTTGATGACGACGGTAGAAAATTGGCATCGCCTCAGGAAGTATCAGCTCTGCCGCAAGTGTGGACCGTGGAGTCTGCATTCTTCCGTTCGGCCGAGTCGCTGCTCAGAGAGACATCAACCACGGCGTCAATCACTGCGGTGGTGCGTGCGCTGGGCACGGAGGTGGCGCCGCCAGCCGGACCCTTGTTACCTGCAGGCCCCCACACAAGTAGGATCACTGCGGCGGCTTTTGAGGGAAAGGATGTTGCCAAGCTCATAATTCGCCGAGATGAACGCCGTGTGGACTTGGGATGGGAGGCGCACGGCGGAGAGCCACGGTGGCTGCGGCTTAAACCTGACCTTAGTCTGCACCCGGACATCGCTGAAGAGGTTGGAAGCATGCCGTACGGGGATCGTCGTGTGGCGGCTATCCAGGTTGCTGGCGTGCGTGTAGCGGTTGAGGGAATTGCAAACGAAATTGCAGTGCGATCGTATGATGCACTGTATCTCGTGCCGCACGCTCCGCTTGCCGAGTATCTCTATAAGATTTTGGAGCGTCTTGGCACAGAAGGATCGCGGGACGCGCTTGTGGCACAGTTGGCAATATTCAATACGGTGGCGGGGTGCTTGCAGGGGAATGCGGCGGTTAGCGCCAGGGAAGCCGCTGACTTCATGGAGCGCATCTGCAACTTTGGGGGGCGACTGCGGATGCGCGAGCAGGTGGAGCGATTTACAACCCTAAACGAGTTCGCCGAAGTGATTGCTGCGGGGCCTGTAGAGATCTTTGATGTGGACGCGTGGTCGCGTTGAACCCTGGGCGCAACAGCGATGACCGTAGACGCTAGCTAACTTTGCGCAGATGGGTGCATCAGCTGGGGCATACTGCAGAGCCTGCGAGGCAGAAGCGCCAAACGTCCGCTAGAAGGCCATGGGCGATGTCGACCAACGCTCCGTGGCGATCTCAGCAGCGGATGCCGGGATACGCCAGACAAAGGCCGAGCCGGTGGAGTATGTATTGCATATCAACCAGCGAGGACCCTGTCTGGCGCGACCGGCGCCGTCCTTAAACGTGGATCAACGTGATCGCGTGATCCCACTTGCCGCCGCGTGCCTGGCCGGCCTTGACCCACAGGATGCAGAGCGACTCGAGCTCGCGTGAGCCTTCGATCCCGCCGACCACGAGCGCGTCCCAGCCGAAGGCGTCGAGCACCTTCGTCGCCGCTGCGTTTGCGCCGTCGTGGTTGCCGGCGATGAACATCGTCGGGCGACCGCCTGGCAACTGCGGGCCGACCATCAGCGTGTTGCCGACCGTGTTGAACGCCTTCACGACCTGCGCGTCTGGGATCGCGCGCTGGATCTGCTCGCCGCCCGAGTCGGTGTGACCGACGCTCAGTGCCGGGCCGCCGCCGGAGAAGTCGAGCGGGTTCGTCGCGTCGAGCACGACCTTGCCGGCGAAGTGCTCCTTGCCGGCGGTCTCGATCGCCGCGACCGCCGCGACGCCGAGCGTTGCGATCACGAGCAGCTCACCGCGCTGCGCCGTCTCCGCAAACGTCGCGACCTCGATGCCGGCTTCGGCGCCCCAGGCAGCCAAGTCGCCCTGCGCCGTATCGCGCGTGCCGATCGTGACCTCGTGCCCGCGCGACTTGAAGCCCTCCGCGAGCACGCGCCCAACCTGGCCGCTGCCAAGTACGCCGATCCGTGCCGTATTCACATCCATCAGTCCCGCCTTGTTCGATGCGTTGCCTATCGCCTCGAATGTAGTACGCGGGATCAGGCGCTCCAGATGTCGCGCTCCATGTCGGTGCGAACGCGGTGCTCACTTTGGACGGCGTGCCGAGCGTAGCTTCGGACGGGTTACCTACCCTCCAGTCGGTGGGGATCGCAACCGGGAAACGAACAGCTCGGCTGGGTCCGATCGAGCGCGACGCGCTCGCGATCGGCCTGGCGACCGGCGCCTACGGCGTGTCGTTCGGCGTGCTGTCCGTCGCCGCCGGCCTGTCGGTCGCGAAGACGTGCGCGATGTCGCTGCTCGTCTTCACCGGGGCGTCGCAATTCGCGGTCATCGGTGTCCTCGGCGCCGGTGGGACCGTGCTTGCCGCGCTTGGTCCGGCGCTGCTGCTCGCGAGCCGCAATGCGCTCTACGGGCTTTCGCTCGTGCCGATCCTGCGTGACAGGCCGCGAGCACGGCGTGCGCTGGAGGCGCAGCTCGTCATCGACGAGACGACGGCGATGGCGCGCGCCCACGACGACCCTGCCGATGCGCACCGCGCCTTCCTCTCGACCGGCGTGAGCATCTTCGTGCTCTGGAACCTCGGTGGACTGGTGGGCGCGCTCGTCGGCGGCAGCATCGGCGACCCCCGCACGCTCGGCCTCGACGCGATGTTCCCGGCTGCCTATCTTGCGCTGCTTGCGCCGCAGCTGAGGCGTCCCGGCGCGCCGACCGGTGCGACCGCCGGCGCGCTGCTCGCGCTCGCGACGCTGACGTTCGCGCCGCGCGGCGTGCCGATCCTCGCTGCCGCACTCGGCGTGATCCCCGCCGTGCTGGCGGCGAGGCACGTGCGCGCGAACGCCGCTGCGCGATGAGCTGGCCCGCGCTGCTCGGATTCGCGGCCGTCGCCTACGCGCTGAAGGCGTGCGGGCCGCTGCTCGCGGGCGACCGCGAGCTGAACCCGAGCCTCGTGCGGGCGCTCGAGCTCGTGGCGGTGCCGCTGCTGGCGGCATTGATCCTCGTGCAGACGCTCGACGGCGGCCGGCGGATCGTCCTCGACGCGCGCGTGCCGGCGCTCGCGGTCGCGGCGCTGCTCGTGTGGCGGCGCGCGCCGTTTCTCGTCGTGGTGCTCGCCGCCGCGGCGACCGCGGCGCTCGTGCGCGCGGTCTGAGGTCTTGTCAGCCGGCGAGCGCCGGCTCGAGCTCGGCCTCGAGCTTGCGCTTCGGGTAGGCGCCGATGACCTTCTTCGCGACCTCGCCGTTCTTGAAGAGGATCAGCGTCGGGATCGAGAGGACCTCGTAGCTCATCGCGGTCTGCTGGTTCTCGTCGGTGTTGAGCTTGACGATCTTCAGCGCCTCGCCCTTCTCGCTCGCGATCTCCTCCAGCACGGGGGCGACCATCCGGCACGGCCCGCACCACGGAGCCCAGAAGTCGACGAGCACGGGGACGTCGGACTCGATGACCTCGGCCTGGAAGTTGGTGTCTGTGACCTCGCTGATCGTGCCTGCCATGAGGGCTCCTCGGACGGATTCGGTTCCTTTACTTCACTAAGTATAGTAGCCCGGGAGGGAGGCCGCCGAGATCGCTTCCGCAGCCGTAGAACAGCTCTTCCCGATCATGCTGCTGTTGCTGGTCGTCCTGCGGGAAGGCAAGTAGCCGCAGCCGGGCCGGCGCTCATGTGGGGGCGCCGGCCTCACCCCTGAAACGACGAGAGCCCGACGATGTGGCGCCGGGCTCCCCGAGTGAGAGCCGAGGCTCTCCCTGATCTGCGCTGGAGGATAGCGCGCTGAAAAAGGGCATTGCAAGCGCGCCGTCAGTAGTAGCCCGTCAACGCAGCCACGAGATGCGGCGAGACGTAGACCTCGACCAATGCGGCAATCACGAGTGCAGGGATCGCGAGCGCCGTCGTCACGACCGTCGCTGCGAGCAGTTCTTCCCAGCGCTTGTGGCGGCTCGCGAGCAGCCAGGCGGCGAGCGGCAGGAACAATGCCCACAGCTCCAGCAGCGCGTGCGGGGCGAGGCCGAGCAGGAAGCGTGCCGGCGAGACGTGGAACTCCGCCGAGAACGTAGCCGCTGCGCTGCCGATGATGTAGGCCTGCGTCGTCAGCGAGAAGAGCGTCGCGGCCGAGACGAACGCGATCGCGAGCGGTCCTGCCATGTCGTGGATCCGCCGCCAGAGGCCGCTGTGCTTCTCGGCCTGGCGCGGCAGTGAGCTGCCGGCTATGTAGCCGGCCAGGCAGGCGAACGAGTGCAGCGCGAGCACGAGACCATTGGCGCGCAGGATCTGCAGCATGTCGGCGCCGTTCGGCGGTGTGGTGAGTCCGGGGAACCCCCGTGGCGTCAGGTCCGGCGTCACGTTGCTGGCGACGACCCAGACGGCGAACAGCAATCCCCCTGCGACCGCAAGGCTCGCGAACGACCAGCGCAGCAGCACGCGACCGGGAGCCGCATTCCAGCGCGCGAGCGTCGCGCGCGTGTCGTCGAAGCCCTGAACGAGTGCGAGGTCGCGCGTGCGCATCCGGTGACGATGACAGACGCATGCGTTTCGTGTGAGGATTTCACTGCGATGCAGCACATCGAGCTCACGACGCCGCCGACGCTCCCCGCACCGAACGGATACAGCCACGTCGCCAGCATCGCGCCGGGCAGCCGGCTCGTCTGGATCTCCGGTCAGGTGCCGCTCGATGGGGCCGGGACGGCGCCGCCCGCGGACGACTGGGAGGCGCAGACGCGGCAGGTGATGCGCAACGTCGGCACCGCGCTCGAAGCGGGCGGCGCTACATGGGAGGACGTCTTCAAGCTCACGATCTTCGCCGTCGACCTGTCAGCGCTCGCGACGATTCGCTCGGTCCGCGACGAGTTCGTGAACCTGGAGCAGCCGCCGACCAGCTCGCTCGTGCAGGTCGCCGGCCTCGTGCGGCCCGACTTCCTGATCGAGATCGAGGCGGTCGCCGCCGTCGCCGGCACCCGCGGCACCTGATGGCCGACCCGACGAACAGCGAGATCGCCGCCGCGCTCGACGAGCTCGGTGACCTCTACGAGCTGGACGGCGCGATCATCCACCGCGTCGTCGCCTACCGCACCGCGGCGAAGACGGCACGCGACGCCTCGACGTCGATCGCCGCGCTCGTGCGCGCCGGTCGCGTCACCGAGCTGCCGGGGATCGGCGCGACGCTCGCGACGAAGCTCGAAACGCTGCTCGAAGCCGGCGACATCCCACAGAGCGTCGCGCTGCGGGCGAAGTTCCCCGCCGGCCTGATCGAGATGACGCGCCTGCCCGGCCTCGGCCCGAAGCGCGCGCGCCGGCTCTACGAGGAGCTGGGCATCGACTCGCTCGCCGCCTTGCAGACGGCCGCCCGTCAGCAGCGGATCCGCGACCTGAAGGGCTTCGGCGCGAAGGCGGAGGAGACGCTGCTCGCGGCGATCGAGCGGGTGACGGCGGAGGGCTCGGAAGACGGCAGGCGGCGGATCGTGCTCGACCGCGCGCTCGCGATCGGCGACGAGATCGTGATCGCGCTGCGCGCGCATCCGGCTGCCGTGCGGGTCGAGCTGGGCGGCTCGGCGCGGCGGATGGCCGACAGCGTGAAGGACCTCGATGTCGTCGCCGCATCCGAGGACCCTGCGGCGCTGATCGAGATGCTCGCCGGGCTCGAGCTCGTCGAGTCGGTCGCGGCGACCGGCGAGGCCGGTGCGCGCGTGCGCACGCACAGCGGCATGAGCGTCGACCTGAAGGTCGTCGCGCCCGACCAGTTCGGCAACCTGCTGCAGCACTTCAGCGGCTCCAAGCATCACAACATGGCGCTGCGCGAGGCGGCGGTGCGCCGCGGGCTGCACGTCTCCGAGTACGGGATCCTCGACGACGCGACCGGCGAGACGCTGCGCTGCGCGACCGAGGAGGAGGTCTACGCGCGGCTCGGCTACGCCTACATCGAGCCGGAGCTGCGCGAGAACCGCGGCGAGCTGGCGGCTGCAGCGCTCGATGGCGGCGCCGGCCTGCCGCAGCTCGTGCGCGCCGAGGACCTGCGCGGCGAGCTGCACTCCCACACCGTCGCATCCGATGGCGTCGCGGAGATCGAGCAGATGGCGGAGGCGGCGCTCGCGCTCGGCTACGAGTACCTCGCGATCACCGACCACTCGGCCTCGCACGGCTTCGGCAACGACGTCTCGCCGGCGCAGCTCGAGCGTCAGATCGAGCGGATCCACGCGGCGAACCTCGCGTTCGACGGAATCGAGCTGCTCGCCGGCAGCGAGGTGAACATCCTGCCCGACGGCAGCCTCGACTACGACGACGAGCTGCTGGCGCGGCTCGACTGGGTGATCGCGAGCGTCCACTCGTCGTTCGGGATGGACGAGCAGGCGATGACCGAGCGCGTGATCGCCGCGATCGAGCACCCGTCGGTCGACGCGATCGGCCACCTGACGGGGCGCAAGGTCGAGGCACGCCAGCCGTACGCGATCGACGTCGAGCGCGTGATCGAGGCGTGCGCGCGGACCGGCACGATGCTGGAGATCAACGCGAGTCCCGACCGGCGCGACATCAACGACGTCTACGCGCGTGCAGCTGCGCAGGCGGGCGTCTGGATCCTCGTCAACACCGACGCGCATCGCCCGGCGACGCTCGAACGCTCGCGCCGCTACGGCATCGCGACCGCACGGCGCGCGTGGCTGACCGCGGAGCAGGTGGCCAACACGCGTCCGTGGGCGGAGTTCGCCCCGCTCCGGAAACGGGCAAACCCTCGCTGACAGGCTCGTCAACCTGCGGCGCCGCGTCCCGCGCGACGCCGGTCAGCAAGGAGTGACGCATGCAAGAGGGATTCGTCGAAGGCCTGAAGGCGGGACGCCGCTGGCTCATGATCTCGGGCGTGCTGGCGGTGATCGCCGGGACGGTCGCGATCGTCGTGCCGGCCGTCGCGTCGGTGACGGTCGCGCTGTTCATCGGCTGGGTGCTGCTGTTCGGCGGGATCGTGCTGCTCGTCGATGCGTTCGCTGTGCGCGACGTCGGTCGAGTCGTGATGCGCGTACTGCTCGCGCTCGTGGCGATCGCGGCAGGGCTCGCGATGCTGCTCGCGCCGCTGCATGGGACCTACACGCTCACCGTGCTGCTCGTGCTGTGGTTCGCGCTCACCGGCGTGATCCGCATCGGCGCCGCGATCGCAGAGCGGGGCATGCCCGGTGCCGGCTGGATGGGAATGAACGGCGTCGTCACGCTGCTGCTCGCGATCCTGATCGGTGCGCAGCTGCCCAGCTCGGCGGACTGGGCGATCGGCCTGCTCGTCGGGATCGACTTCCTCTTCTACGGCTTCGCCGCGCTGGCCGCGGCGTCGGCTCTGAAGCAGGGCGAGGAGGCGTTCGGCAGCGAGGAGCACAAGGGCCCGATGCGGCCGGCGGGGCCTGCGCCGGCGTAGGAATTCGCTTGCTGGGTACGTGTCAGCCCGCGCTGCTCGGAAGCAGCGCGGGCAGCACGCGCTCGCGCACGGTCGCCTCGAACGTCGCGCGGCGGTAGGGGGTGAGCAGCGCGGTGGCGCGCTCTGCGTAGTCGTCGGCCGGCGCGTCGAGCGCTCTGCGCAGCGCGGTTGCGAGGTCGTCGCTCGCGTATGCCGGTTCGAGCTGGCGCGCGAGCGCGAGAGCGGGATAGGGGCCGGCGGCGGGTGCGGTGACGAGCCGGCAGCCGTCGGCGAGCGCCTCCAGCTGCGCGATCCCGTAGTCCTCCCTGCGTGGTGCTGCGACGAACACGCGCGCGCGGCGGAGCAGCGCGCGGTAGGCGTCCGGCGCGAGCAGCCCGGCGCCCTCGGCGCCGTGGGCGAGCGCGCCGGGGGGTTGTCCGGCGACGAGCAGCGTCTCGCCCGGCCGGCGTGCCTGCGCCCACGCGGCGAGGATTCGGGGGAGGCCCTTCTTCTCGGCATCGGCCGCGTAGGCGAGTGCGGCGATGTCCTTGCGCTCCGGCGGTCCCGACGGCTCGACCGGAACCGGCAGGACGATCTCCGGCGTGACAGGCCGGAGATCGAAGGCGGTCATCGCTCCCTCGCTCATCGGCAGCAGCAGCGGGGCGGCGGCCATGCGGCGGCGTTCGAGCTGACGCTGCCAGAGGCCGTGGCGGCCGGGCCGGTTCTCGGCCGCCGGCGAGTCGAACCAGATGGCGCCGGGGCGCGGGCCGAGCAGCGCCGCCGTGCTCGACGCGTAGATGATCACGCGCGGGTCGTGCTCGGCGATCCCGGCGCGCGCCGCAGCGGCCGCGGCACGCGCTTGCACGAGGTCGGTGAGCATGAACGTGCGCACCTGCCGCACGGGCGCAGCGGTCACCCGCGCGACGCGTGCACCGGCTTGCTCGAGCGCGAAGACGAGCGCCGGGTCGGCCGAGCGCCAGCCGGCGGTCGTGCCGAGCGAGACGACGAGGATGTCCGCGCGAGCCATCCGCCGGACTGTATTCGCGCGGCGGATGCCAGGCGCGATGCCGGCGCCGCCGCTACTTGGGCTGGACGCCGCCCTCGACGGGCAGCACTCCGTGCTTGTCCTCGAACGTCCAGCGGCTCGTCTTGAAGCCGGGTGCGCGGACGAGCTTGATCGCCTTCAACGGCGAGGTCTGCTCGACGTAGAACTGCACGCCGTCGCGGCCCTCGATCGCGATCACCGCTGCGTCCTGGCGGCGCCACGACAGCGCCCAGATGATCGCGAAGCCGGCGGCGATCGCCGCGACCTGCGGGAACCACAGCGAGATGCCGGCGGCGAGCAGGGTGCAGAGCAGCAGTGGCCACAGGCGGTTCAGCAGCATCCGCCCCGGGTGCAGCTCCGGCAGCGCGCGCGACGTGCGGGCGTTCGCGAGCAGGTTCGCGATCGGCGGCGTCGTGTCGGCGCGACGCCCGAGCGTGGCGCCGATGACCGCTGCGAGCACCCACCAGCCGGCGGCGAGCGGGACGAGCAGCGGGTCGTCGCTCGACGTCGCGGCGGCAACCGTGATCGCTGCGAGCACGGTCGCCGCGGCGGCGCTCGTCATCACCGTCGCCCTGAGGAAGTCTGCGAAGCGCATCGTCGAGCCGGTCCGGCGCCTAGTCGGCGATCAGCGATTCGAGCAGCACGCGCACGCCGTCGGTGCCCTCGACGACGAGGTCGGACTCCTCCGCCAGCTCGGACGGGCTCTCCTCGGAGCCGACGGAGACGCGCACCGCGTGCTTCAGCTTGCCCTCGGCAAGCAGCTCGCCAAGGCCGCGGAAGGCGTCGAGGTCGGTCATGTCGTCGCCGACGTAGAGGGCCGCGTCGAGGTCGACGTCGGCCAGCAGGCCGACGATCCCGGCGCCCTTGTCCATCCGCACCGGCGGGCGGACCTCGAGCACCTTGCGGCCCCAGTGCGTGCGCAGCCCGCTCTGCTCGGCACGCGCGGCGATCGTGTCGATCGCGGCACGCGCGGCGTCCTCGTCGGGTGCGCCACGCCAGTGGAACGCGACGATCGAGGTCTTGTCCTCGATCCGCACGCGCAGGCGCCGCAGGTCGCCGGTGTCGCTCTCGCGGCCGAACTCCTGGATCCGTCTGGTCCAGTCGCGCACGGCCGGGTCGAGCGCCGGCTCGGTCCAGCCGGCGCGCAGCAGCTCGGTGCCGTGACTGCCGAGGTAGGAGATCGTCCCGATCGCGACGAGCCGGCGCGCGTCGGAGGCGCGCCGTCCGCTCACGCACGCGACGACCCGGTAGCGGCGCGCGATCTCGATCAGCAGTCCGCGCGTCACCTCCGGCACGTGCGCATCCTCGGTGTAGCGCACGATCGGCGCGAGCGTCCCGTCGATGTCGAGCAGGATCGCCGCCCGGGAGGGATCGGACCGCAGCGGGCTCAGCGCGTCGGCGAGGCGGGCCTCAAAGGCGCCCGCCGTGGGTCGGGCGGGGGTCACGCAACCAAGTATGCCTCGCGCGGGCCGAAATCGCGCATCGGTGAACGAGGATTTTCAGGAAGGATCGAGGTCGGGCGGGCCTGGCGGCTTCGCCCGTCGCGCCTGCCCGGGGGCTTGGACCGTCAGCGCGCGTGAGCCGGCGGCGGCGAGCCGGCCGTCGCCGGGCCAGTTGACGACGAACGTCGTCGCACCGGGTCCGGCGGTCGCGCGGAAGCTGAACGAGCCGTCGGCGGCGACCACGATGGGCGATTCGAATTGCGGCGCCGGGCCCTGGCCAGGACGAATCGCGGAGCTGGAGAACGAAAGCACCGCGCCACCCGCGTGCTGCGCGTGGAGACGGCCGGTGATGCGAATCGTCCCCGGCTTGCGCAGGCGCCGACGCGCGGTCGTGAGTGTCACTGCCGCACGCTTGCCCGTGAGCCCGCCGCTCGTCGTGCTCAACAGCCCGGTGTCGCCCACGAACAGGTAGTCGGTGCCGGTGCCGGTGGCGAGCACTGCGGGGGTGATGCCGCCGCCGTCGGCGGTCGCCGCGTAGTAGCCCAACAGCTCCGGCGCCCAGGTGGCGCCACCGTCGCGACTGTGCAGCAGGCCGTCGGCTGTCGTGGCGTACGCGTCGTGTCGTGAGGCGATCGAAAGTTGCGATGCACGCTCCCGCGGGTAGCCGAGCAGTCGCGTCCAGTGCCGGCCGCCGTTCGTCGTGCGCCACAGCCGGCCGCTGGAGTCGACAAGCAGTCCGAGCGACGCGGACGCGAACGCGGCGGTGTCGAGCGTGACGTGTGGAATAGCCATCCGCGTCCATGTTCGTCCGCCTGTGCGGCTGCGGAGGATCGCATGTGGGCCCCACGCGATCAGATGCATCCGCCGAGCCCAGGCGATCCCGGTCAACGACAGGTGTGCAACGGCTCTCCCGCGCACATGCGCGAAGCTCCGGCCGGCGTTCGTCGAGCGCGACACACCGCCGAGGCCGACGAGCACGACGTCACGCGTGCTCGGGGTGGCGATCGCGACAGAGGGGGGCTGTGGGCCGACCGCCGGGCTCGGTCGCCGCCTGCGGCGCAGCTGCCAGCTGCGCCCGCCGTCGCGTGTGCGATACACGGTGCCGGGGAACTGGACCGCGTACCCGACCGATGCCGTCGCGAACGACAGCGCGGAGGCCCGGCTCCCGATCGTGCGGTTGAGGACCTGCCAGCTGCGCCCCGCGTCGGTCGTACGCGCGAGCGGGCCGAAGTGGCCGAGCGCGAAGGCCGTGCCGCGCGTGACGCCGGCGACGAGCGGCGTCACCGCCGTGTCGAGCGCTGCGCCGAGCTCGATCGGATCGTCGAGCAGCCGGAAGCTGGCGCCGCCGTCGTCGGACAGCTCGATCCGCCCGTCATTGCCGATCGCCACCGCGCGCGTGGGTGACGCGAACGCGACGTCCGGCAGTTCGAAGCGATCGCCGGCAATCGACGGCGACAGCTTTGGCGTCTTGGCGAGCCTGACGCTCGTCGCCCCGTCGTTGGTCGTGAGCACCGTGTCGTTCCCCTCGCCGAAGGTGAAGATGCAGTGCTCTGGCGCGCCGCACGCGATCGCGGAGATCTCCGCGAACGGCAGTCCGAGGTCGTTTGACGCCCAGGTCTGGCCGGCGTCGTCGCTGCGCAGCACGATCCCGTCGCCGATCGCGTATGCGCGCGTCGCGCTCGCGAACAAGACGCGGTGGATCGTCAAGCGGCCGCTGTCCACGACGTGCCAGCTGCGCGCGCCGTCGGTCGTCCGATAGAGCCTGCCGCCGGTCGTGCCGACGAGGCCTGTGGAACGGTCGGCGAACGCGATCGACGGCGGGTCCTCGGGCTCGCCCTCCTCGGGAAGCCCGGGCACTGTGGCGCGGCGTTCGAGATGCGCGCCGCCGTCGGTTGTCGCCAGGAGCGTGCCGTCCTGGCGCAGGACGTAGCCGTCGGTGGGTGACGCGAACGTGACCGCGACGACCGGGTTGTCCCCGCAGGTGCTCAGCGGCAGGCGGAAGATCGCTCTCGTGCTCGCGAAGGCGTCGCCTGTGCGCCAGACGTTGCAGCCGTCGCTCGTGACGGCGGTGTTGGCGTCGATCGCCTGCATCATCTCGAGGTCGTCGAGCGTCCCGACGGAACGGCTGGACCAGCTCGACCCGCCGTCCGTCGAGCGCAGGATCAGGCCAGCCTGGCCGGCGGCATAGCCCGTCATGCCCGCGAACGAGAGCGCTTTCAGCTGCGCTCCTCGCGGCGTCGGCGAGTCCCAGTGCCAGCCGGAGGTGCCGAGCGAGATCGCCGCGCCGGCCGGCGCGGCAAGGCATGCAGCGACGAGCAGCCCGAGCAGCGTGCCGCCCGCGACGACCCGTCGCGCGCTCATCGCACGGCTGCCACAGCCGGGTGCGCGACGGCGACGCCGCCGGTCCGCGTCGACAGCAGTCCGTGGCCTGCGAGCACGAGATAGTCGGTGCCGCTCGACGTGGCGGTGATCTCGAATGGGCTCAGGGCATCCGCAGTCGCGTGGATCCCGCTGAGCTCCGTCTGCCACGTCCTGCCGCCGTCGCGGCTGTGGAGCAGACCGGAGAAGCCCTCGGCGAGGTACATGTCGTGCAGCGACCCGACCGTGAGTGAGCTGATCAGCGACCTGGTCGGGCGGTGAAGGCGTGTCCAGCGACGCCCGCCGCTCGTCGTGCGCCACAGCCTGCCCTTGCTGTCGAGCAGCAAGCCGGTCGTGCGCGAGCCGAACGCGACTTGCTCGATCTGCGGCTTCCCATGCTTGCGCGCGATTCCGTGGGGCACACGCAGCGCGCTCCAGGTGCGGCCGCTGTTGCCGCTGCGCGCGACGAAGTCGAGCCCTTCCACGAGCAGCTGCCGTCCGTGCATCCAGACGACGCCGAACAGCTCCGCGCGTGCGACGAGGTGGCTGCGCACGCGGGTGAACGTGCGTCCCGCGTTCGTGGAGCGCAGGATGCCGTTCGGTCCGATCAGCAGCACGTCGCGCGGGCTCGGCGCGGCGACCGATGCGATGTCTCCCACCACGATGTGGTCCATCGGCGCCTTCATGCGCAGGCGCCGCCAGGAACGTGTCCCGTTCGTCGTGCGGAAGATGCTGCCGTCGCCAGCGACTGCGTAGCCGGTGCGGGGAGTCGGGAACGAGACGCTGTCGAAGCCGAAGCTCTTCCTGGGGGAGCCGCCGGCGTGCCAGCTGCGACCCCCGTCGCGCGTCATCAACAGGCCGGCGTCCGTCGTCGCATATGCCGTTCCGCGGCGTCCGCCCGCGATCACCGCTCCGTAGCCGACGGACAGCGCGCTGCCGAGCGTCCCCTGGCCAATCTGGCCGAAGTGCGCCCCGGCGTCGTCGGAGGCGAACGTCCTGCCGAACGCACCGACCGCGACGACGCGTGACGCCGATGCGGCCGCGATTGCCTGCACGGGCGTCGGCGCGCCACCGGGAACCTGCGACACGCGGACGCTCTCGCCGCCGTCGGAGGTGTGCAGCACCGTCACGTTGGGGGTGGCGTTCTCGTCGTCGCTCTCGCCGCCGTCGCCGAGCATCGTGCACGCCTGTGGGGTCGTGCAGACGATCCGCTCGAGTGACAGTCCGTCGAGGTGGAGGTCGTGCGGCTGCCACGTGCTCCCGCCGTCGGCGCTGCGCATCAGCAGGCCGTTTGCTCCGATCGCGTAGCCGTGCTCGGCGTCGGGGAAGGCGATGTCGTAGAGCGGGGGGCGTCCGTTCGCGACGACCTGCCATGAGCGGGCGCCATCGTCCGTGCGCAGGATCCGGCCGTCGGTGGTCGTGACGAAGCCGATCGTCGGCGTGAGGAAGGTGAGCGACACTGCGATTGTGAAGCCGGGCGTCAGGATGCCGGGCACGGTCGCGCGCCGCTCGAGGTGCGCGCCGCCGTCGCTCGTCGCCAGCACCGTGCCGTCGGTCAGCAACACGTAGCCGTCGTTCGCTGAGCTGAAGGCGACATCGATCACTGGGAAGTCCTCGCACTTCGATCCCGCCGGCAGCGGCGCGAAGCGCGTGAATGTCGCCGCGCCGTCGGTCGAGCGCCAGAGCCGGCACTGATCGCTGACCACGAGCGTGTGCGCGTCGATTGTCTGCAGGATCGCGAGATTTGTGACGGTGTCGATCGTCTGGCTCGACCAGCTGCGCCCAGCGTCGGCGGTCTTCAGCAGCGTGCCTGCGTCGCCGACGGCGTAGCCCGTGCCTCCGGCAAACGACAGCCCGTGCAGATCGTTGCCCTGTGGCAGGGGACTAGCCCATAGCCAGCCCGAACCGTCGAGCTGGATCGTTGGAGCTGGACCGGCGGCCGACGCGGTACCGGGGGCCATCAGCGCCGCTCCGGCAAGCAGCACCGCGAGCGTGCTCGCGCCGGCCCAGCGACCTATCAGCGACCTTGCAGTGGTGAGCATCCGTGCACCTTTGGCGCGTGGACAGTACCACTGCATGGCGCCCGTGACCCCTCGTCGCGCGTCTCAGCGCTTCGCAGTCACCAGCAGCGCGCGCGAGCCGGCACCGGCCGAGTGCGAGTCGCCGGTCCACTGTGCGACGAACGCGGTCGTGCCGCGGCGCACCTTGTAGGTCGCGCTGAACGTGCCGCCGGAGCCGATGTCGACCGCGTCGTGGGTCCACTTCTTCGCGCCCGCCGCGAGCGAGGAGATCACGAGCTGGGTGTTGTCGCGCATCCCCCGCAGCCGTCCCTTGACGGTGATCGTCTTGCCTCTGGCGAGCGTGCGGTGGCCCGTCGTGAGCGTCAGCTTCGCGCGCGCGCCGGCGCTGCCGCCGCTGCGCGTGGCGAGCAGGCCGGGGTTGCCGTCGGTCAGCGCCGCGTAGTCGACGCTGCCGCCGGGCGCGGCGATCTTCACACCACCGCCGGAGCCGTCGTAGTCGACGTACTCGGGTTGCCAGGTGCTGCCGCCGTCGCGGCTGTGCAGCACCGCGCTCGCGTCGGTCGAGCCGAAGCGGCTCGTGACGACGTAGGCGTCGCGGCCGGAGCCGATCGCCAGTGCGGTGATCGCCTCGCTGCCGATCCCGCCCAGCAGGCGCCAGCTGCGGCCGCCGTTGCGCGTCGACCAGACGCGCCCGCGGCCGTCCTTCACGAGCCCGCTCGTGGCGGAGGCGAAGGCGGCGGCGGTGATCCGCTGGCGTGCGCGCTCGGCGGGGGTCGCGCCGGGCTTCTGCAGGACGGTCCACGACGCGCCGCCGTTGCCGCTGCGCACGAGCGCGCCGGGTCCCCAGGCGACCAAGGTGCGCCCGCGGGCGCGGGCAAAGCCGGACAGGCGGGGCTCGCGCCCGGACTGCCGACGTGCGCGAAATGCTTGCCGTTCTGCGTCGAGCGGCGCACGCCATGCGCGCCGATCAACACGACGGCCTTCGCGCTCGGGGCGGCGACGCCGGTCGCCTTCCCACCCTTGCCGGGCGAGATCTTCTTGAACGAGTTGCCGCCGTTCGCGCTGCGGAAGAGATGGCCGGAGGCGTCGAGCACGTACCCGACGGACCCGTTCGCGAACGACAGGTCGACGAGCGCCTTCGTCGTGGAGATGTCGAGGCTGTCCCAGCTGCGGCCGCTGGTCGTCGTCTTCGCGAGCGAGCCTTGCGTCCCGAGCGCGAATGCGGTGCCGCGGCGCGCGCCGGCGCGGACGTCGGTGTACGCGCCCGTCCCGGTGTCGATCTGCGTGAAGGTCTGCCCGCCGTCGTCGGACAGGTCGGTCGCGCCGCCGTCGCCGAGCGCCACGACATGGTCGGGGGTCGAGAACGCCGCGGCGTTGACGGTGTCGGAGTCCGACGGCACGACGCCCACGCCGGCCGAGTCGCCGCCGTCCGTCGTGCGCAGCAGCTCGGTGCCGGACGTGGTCGTGGCGCCGCTCGCGGTCAGCAGGCACAGCTGCGACGTCCCGCACGCGATGCCGGTGTAGGAGATCGGACCGGCGCCGAGGTCCTTCGGCGTCCACGTCTGCCCGCCGTCGTCGGTGCGCAGCACGAGCCCCTGCTCCCCGACCGCATAGCCGTGCGCTGCATCGGCGAAGCGCAGGGCGTTGACCGTCGTGCTGCCGCTCGAGACGAGCTGCCAGGTCTGCCCGCCGTCGAGCGTGCGATAGATCTTCCCGCCGGTCCCCGTCTGGTCGTCCGTGCTCGCGAACCCGGTCGCCGGGCTGGTGAACGCGAGCGCGCCCGCGGTCGCGGAACCGGAGTTGGCGGCCGTGCCGGGGAGCGGCGAGACCGGCGCGAACGTCTTGCCGCCGTCGGAAGTGGCGAGCACGCTGCCGTCCTCCCCGACTGCATAGCCGACGGTTGCCGAGGCGAACGAGATGCCGGCCAGCGAGCAGTCCAGCTCGTCGTCGGTGAAGGCGACGGGGGTGAACGTCAGGCCGCCGTCGATCGACCGTCGCGCCGAGCAGTCGCCGCTCACGACGAGCGTGTTCGCGTCGAGCACCTGGACGTTGTCCATCGACGCGAACGTGCCGAGTCGCAGGCCGGTCCAGCTCGTGCCGCCGTTGCTCGTCTTCAGCAGCGTTCCGTTGTCGCCGGCCGCATAGCCGGTCGCTCCCGCGAAGCCGATCGCGTCGAGCGCGGCGCCCTGCGGGGTCGGGTCGCCCCATGACCATCCCGTCGAGCCGAAGCGCACGGCAGCGCCGGCGGGTGTCGCGAGCGCGGCACTCGCGAGCAGGGTGACGAGCGCGCTCTTCCCGAGCGTCCGTGCGGCAGGGGGCATCCGTGCGACCTTTCCTCGTGAGCGACCGTACGCGGGAACCGCCGGGGCTGCGGAAAGTTGCGGGGCGCTGCTACCGCGCGAGGGCGCCGAGCACCTCCTCCCACCACGCGCGCTCGGCGTCGCTGGGCGCGGCGCGGGCGCGGCGGCGGACCCAGTCGCTCAGCAGCTGCTCGCGCCCGAGTGCGAGCAGCGGGCCGGTGACGGCGAGGTAGCCGTCGTCGAGCAGCACGAGCGCACCAGGCAGGTCACGGCGCGTGCGGAGCTGGTCGATCACGCTCCGGCCGGCGATCTGCATGGGGTGCGCGGGGTCGCCGTCGGCGTTGCCCCAGGGGCGCACGTGGAACGTCGCCGCGTGGCCGGTGAGGACCCGCGGCGGGCGCGGCGGCGGGCCGATCGGCCCGCTGCGCCAGCGCGCCGTGAGTGCAGTGATCGCGTCCATCTGCTCGCGCCGCACGAGCACGTGGAGGCGGTCGCCTGCTTCGATTCGCGTCGAGCCGCGCGGTGGGATCGCCTGACCCTCGCGCACGAGCACGTTGACGATCGCCTCGCGCGGCAGCGCCAGCTCGCGGATTCGCGCCCCGACGATCGCGTCCTCCGGGCGCACCGCGACCTCGACCGCGTCGGCGCCGAGCTGGCGGATCGTGCCCGTCTCCGTCAGCGCGCTTGAGCGCAGCGGAGCGCGCTCGGTCGCGTGCAGGCGCTTGGCGAGCGGCTCGAACGTCGTGCCCTGCAGGATCGTCGAGACGAGCACGGCGAAGAAGACGATGTCGAAGAACTCGACGCTGTGGGGCACGTGCGCGATCACCGGAAAGGTCGCGAGCACCACCGGCACCGCGCCGCGCAGGCCGGCCCAGCCGAGCACCGCGCGGTCGGCGACGCTGAAGCGCCCGCCGAAGCTCGTCGCGAACGTCGCGACCGGCCGCGCGATCAGCACGAGCACGAGCGCCAGCACGGTCCCCTCGACGGCGACGTCGCCGAGCCGGCTCGGGAACACGAGCAGGCCGAGCACGAGGAACATCGCGAGCTGCGCGATCCAGGCCATCCCTTGGTGGAAGGCGGTGATCGTCTGCTTCGCGGGGATCCGCGCGCTGCCGAGCGCGAGCCCGGCGAGGTAGACGGAGAGGAAGCCGGAGCCGTGCAGCGTGTCGGCGGCGCCGAACGCGAGCGCCGCGGTCGCGATCGAGGCGACCGGGTAGAGCCCGGGCGTCGGCAGCGGCAGCCGCTGGAAGGCTTGCACGGCGAGCCAGCCGACAGCGAGCCCGATGACGGCACCGATCCCGAGCTGCTTGGCGAACAGCCCGAGCATGTCGAGCACGCCATAGTCCGGCAGGCGGATCCAGTCGACGAAGCCGACGACGAGCAGCACCGCGACCGGGTCGTTCATGCCCGCCTCGCCCTCCAGCGTCAGCGCGAGCCTGCGCTTCAGCGCGGAGCCGCGCAGCATCGCGAAGATCGCCGCGCCGTCGGTCGCCGCGACGATCGACCCGAGCAGGAGCCCCTCCAGCAGCGAGAAGTCAAACAGCCAGGTGGCGGCGAGGCCGGCGATCAGCGCTGTCAGCAGCGTCCCGAGCAGCGCAAGGCTCAGCGCCGGCACGAGCACCGGGCGCAGCTCGCCGAAGCCTGCATCGAGTCCGCCCTCGAACAGGATCAGCGCGAGCGCGACGATCCCGATGTCGCGTGCCCGCACGTAGTCGTTGAAGTCGATCCAGCCGAGCCCATCGCTGCCGATCGCCATCCCGACGCCGAGGAACAGCACGAGGCTCGGCACCCGCAGGCGCCCCGCGAGCAGCGAGGCCGCCAGCCCGGCCCCGAGCAACGCACCGGCGATCAGGAGCAGATGACCGTCCGCCATGACGGAACCATCGCAGCAGGTGCGGAGGGCCGCGCAGGGCGGCGCGTCAGCGGCGCACCACGACTGAGAGGGGGCGCGAGACGGCCCCCGTCGCCCTCGGCCCGCCCAGCCATGCGGCGGTGAAGCTGTTCGTGCCGCGCTGCACGCCCGTCCGGAAGCTGAACGACCCGTCCGCCTTCACGGTCGGGAACTCCAGGACCACACGGGATGGCGTCTCCCCGACGATCTCGATGGTCGTTCCGGGCTGTGCCGGCGCCAGCCGTCCTCGCACCACGATCCTCTGGTCGTGCGTGAGGCGGCGGCGCGCGGTCGTGAGCGCGAGCCTCGAGTGCCCTGCGACCCCGCCGCTCGTCGTGAAGAGGAGATCGGAGCCTCCGGCGAGCAGGTAGTCCGCTCCGGCTCCTGCGACCACGTGGACATCGGGATCGACGATCTCGGGCACCCAGCTCGCACCGCCGTCGCGGCTGTGCAGCACGCCGATGTCCTCAAATTCGGAGTCGCCGCTGGTCGTCACGTACACGTCATGCAACGAGCGCAGCGCGACGTGCGTCGCCGGCCCGATCAGCGGCACCCGCTTCCAGCGACGGCCGCCGCTCGTCGTGCGCCAGAGGCTGTTGGGGGAGTCGGGGTCGTGGGGGCGCATGACGACGAACCCGGTCGTCGCGGACGCGAATGCCGCATCGACGAGGCGGGTGCCGGCTGGTCGGCGCAGCGGTCGCCACGTCGTTCCGTCGTTGCTGCTGCGGGCCAGCGTCGACCGGCCCCAGGCGACGACCGTCGCGCCGCGTGCGAGCGCGATGCCCGCCAGGCGCTTCCCCGTGACGGCGCGGTCACGCACGCGCCGGAAGCTGCGGCCGCCGTCGCCCGAGCGGCGGACGTCGCGTGGGCCGACGAGCAGTAGGTCGTGCAGGGTGCGAGCGTACAGCGCGAGAGCGCGGATCCCGCCGTGTGCTCGCAGCCGCCGCCACGCCGTTCCGCTGTTCGTCGTCCGCAGCAGCCGTCCGCGTGCATCCAGCACGACGCCGCTCGACGCGCTCGGGAAGGAGGCGTCGACGAGCGAGGAGGCGGTCGGGGCGTGGGATGTCTGCCACGTGTGGCCGCCGTCGCGCGTCGCCGCGATCGCGCCGGCGTTGCCGAGCGCAAACGCACTCCCGCGCAGCGCGCCGGCGCGCAGCACGCGATAGCGGCCCCGCCCCGGCAGTCGCGCACCGAGCGCGCGGAACGTGGCGCCGGCGTCGTCGGAGATCGCAGCCGCTCCATCGACACCGAGGGTCACCGCGTGGGTCGGTGAGGAGAACGCGGCCAGGAACGTTCCGAACGTGTTCGGGACGTCGCGAGCCGTTTGCCCGCCGTCGGTCGTGCGCACGAGCGCACCGTCGGAAATGGTCGAGAGGAGGCACAGCTCCGGGCCCGCACAGGCGATCCCGAAGAAGCCGGCGGTTTGACCCACCCCGAGCGGCTTCCGTGTCCAGGTCGCCCCGCCGTCGTCGGTGCGCACGAGCAGGCCGTCGCCAGCGCTGTCGCCGACGGCGCCGCCGACGGCGTAGCCGTGAGCTGGGTCGGTGAACGTCACGCCGAGCAGATCAGGCGAAGCCGAGGGTGCCCCGCTGAAGAAGGTCTGGTGCCACGAGGTGCCGCCGTCGGTCGTGCGGTACAGCTCCTTGCGCGTTGCCGCGACGCCCGTCTGCGCGCTCGTGAACGTCAACGCGTGCACGTACCCCAGCGCCTCGGACGAGGAGCTGTCGTCGTCCTCGTTCTCGATCTCGTCATCGGCCTCTTGCTTGTCGGCAGACGCCTCGGGGATCGGCGTGCGAGTCGTGAAGTGCCGGCCGCCGTCGGAGGTCGTGAGCAGCGTCCCGCCCCGCGTCACGATGTAGCCGAGCAGCGGAGAGACGAATGAGGCCTGCGCGATCGCGCACCCGTTGTTGATCGCGGCGCCTGGGATCCGCACACGCATGAACGTCGCGCCGCCATCCGAGGAGCGCTCCAGCGTGCACGCCCAGCCAACGACGACGTCGCGTGTGCCGAACGCCTGCACGAAGGTGCCGAGCGATGTCGAAAGGTGGGCCACGTCGGAGCCTTGCAGCCTGACCCACGTCTGCCCGCCGTCGGTCGTCTTCAGCAACGTGCCGCTGAAGCCGGCGGCGTAGCCGGTCGTCCCGGCGAACGAGATCGCGTCGAGCGTGTTGCCTTGCGGGCGCGGGTTGCCCCACTGCCAGCCGGTCCCGGCGAACAGCACCTCGGCCTGCGCCGACGACGACAGTGGGCTCGTGCCACCGGCGAGCAGCAACGCGACGAGCGCGCCGATGGCGAGTATGCGTGCGATCCGTGGCTGCATCCGTGCGACCTTGCGGTGGCGAGAACCAGGGCAGCGCCGAGAAGTTGCGCTGCTGGGGTGCGGAATCTACGCGTTCGCCAGCCCGTGCTCCAGCGCGCCCTTCACCGACGCGTCGAGCGCGTTGATGCGTGCGAGCGCGAGCGCCTCGGCGGAGCCGAAGCGGCGGCCGGGCGCTGCATCCGGACCGTGGTGGCAGAGCACGCAGTGCAGCAGCGCGAGCAGCTTGTCCGCACTCAGCTCGGGGATCCGTTCGGCGCGGCGCTCGATCAGCCGCTGGCCGAGCTGGACGTGGCCGAGCAGCCGTCCCTCCTCGCTGATGCCGAAGTCCGCTCCGTACGTGAATTCGCGCGTCTTGCCGAGGTCGTGGACGATCGCTGCGGTGATCAGCAGGTCGGAGTCGAGTCGGACGTGCAGCAGGCACGTCTCCTGCGCGAGCGTCGCGACGGCGACGGTGTGCTCGAGCAGGCCGCCGAGGTAGGCGTGGTGGCCGGCGCGCGTGCAGGGCGCGTGGCGCCAGGCGGCGCGCAGCTCGTCGTCGCCGAGCAGATCGGCGAGCAGCGCGCGGTAGCCCGGCTCGTGGACCTCGCGCGCGAGGTGCTCCAGGAAGCCGTCCAGCTCCTCCATGTCGCGATAGGCGCTCGGCAGGAACGACGCGGGGTCGACCTGTGCGCTGTCGGCGCGGGCGATCTGGCGCACCTCGATCTGCAGCTCGTCGCGGAAGCGCTCGACGCGGCCGGCGACGCGCACGAGGTCGCCGCGCTCGAAGCGGCCCGCGAGCACGTCGGCGTCGCGGAAGGCGCGCGCCTGCACCGTGCCCGTCTTGTCGCGCAGCTCCAGCGCGAGGTAGGCGGTGCCGGACTTGCTCGTCAGACGGTCCTTGCGCGTGCAAGCGAAGACGCCGTCGATGTCGGTCGCGGGGCGCAGCGCGCTGACCGTGGAAGGAGTGCTCACGAGCCCATGATGTACGGTGAGGCGGATGCAGCCATTGGAGTGGGAGCGCCGACCGGACGGCCTCAGGGCCCCAGCCCTCGTCTGCGCCTTCAAGGGCTGGAACGACGCCGGCGACGCAGCCTCCACTGCGCTCCAGTTCGTCGGCACCTCGCTCGGCGCGAAGCGCTTCGCGACGATCGACCCCGAGGACTTCTACGACTTTCAGGCGACGCGGCCGCAGGTGAAGCTCGTCGACGGCAACGTGCGCGAAATCACCTGGCCGGTCGTGGAGATCTTCGAGGCGCGGGTGCCGCGAGCGCCGCGCGACCTCGTGATCGTCACCGGCCACGAGCCGTCGATGCGCTGGCGGACGTTCTCGCAGCTGATCATCGACCTCGCCGAGGCCCTCGGCGCGCAGCTGCTCGTCTCGCTCGGCGCGCTGCTCGCCGATGTAGCCCACTCGCGGCCGACCGGCATCACCGGCCTGTCGTCGGACCCGGGGCTCGTCGAGCGGCTCGATCTGCCGGCTTCCTCCTACGAGGGCCCGACGGGCATCGTCGGCGTGTTGCAGGCTGCCTGCGGGAAGGCCGGGCTGCCGGCTGCGAGCCTGTGGGCGACCGTGCCGCACTACATCGCCGCGGCGCCGAACCCGAAGGCCGCGCTTGCGTTGGTGCGCAAGCTCGAAGGGCTCGTCGGCGTCTCCGTCGACGCGTCCGAACTCGAGACCGCCGCCGCCGACTACGAGCGCCAGGTCAACCTTGCGGTCCAGAGCGACCCCGACGTCCAAGCCTTCGTCGAGCGCCTCGAGCGCGCCACCGAGGACGACGACAACCCGCTCGACCCCCGCGATCTCCCCTCCGGCGACCGCATCGCGAGCGAGTTCATGCGCTTCCTCAAGCAGCGCGGCGACGCTCCGAGCTGAGCCGCGGTTCTCTTTGATCTAATAGTTATTTGATTATCAGATCAAGGATTGACTGCCAGGAGTGTGTGAACGCGGGAGTGATTGCGGAGCCATTCTTCCGCGCTGGGATCAATCCACCCGGCAATCATCAGCATGTCGTCCGTCCGTGCGCGGATGTCCTGACTCAGAAGGCAATCGTGGTGAGCTACCCGGTTCCGAAACCGCTGTAGGAGCCGCATCCGCTCAGTCAGATCCCTGCGAGTCACTGAGCCGTGAGAGAAGACTTCGCGGAGATGCTGCCGCCACAGCTCCTCGTAACGCTTGCCGAAGAGTCCGGCCCAGAAACCGAAGGACACGCCGGCGACGACGCGCCCGCGTGTGATTCCCTTGCCATGCTCCAAGCGCTCGACGGCGACGATTACCTGCTTGACGCCGTCAGGCTGGAGGATGTCGAAGTCCATCAGCCATGTGTCCTTGATCGGCTCTGCGGGCTGCCCTTCGCCGAGAGTGCTATCGATGGCGTTTCGAATGAGCACCTCGAAGTGATGCACCGTCTCGAAGCATGCCGTCGTGATCTTCGCGTGCCAGTTGTACAGCGCAACCGCGCGTCCGTGATCGCCGTCGGCCTCGGTCAGAAACGGCTCGAAGCGTGCCGCTGAGAGCCAGGCGGTTGCTTGCTGCGGATTCACGCTCGCGCTACCCTGTTGCTGACGCCCCGGTCCCGCCTAGGACTCTCGCAAGAGAGTTATGCGGCCGGGGCTTTGTATTTGTCGCGGGCTGAGCGCGTGCCTTCAACCACTCGACCCGCCTTGGAGGCGGGTCGAGTGTGGGTTGTGAGCCCCTGAGCGAATGACAACCGTGCATGTGAGGACATTAGGTGCGCGGAGGCTCGTCCTCTACCCACTAGAAGTGGGATTTGGCCCACCCGCTTCTCAGCGCTCAGCCGCCGGACACACGAGCCGGTAGTCGCACATCGCGCATGCGGTGATCGACGGCGTGGGTTCGAAGCCCTGCGACAGGATCCCTTCGGCGACTTCGGTCGTGATCTCCTCGATCCAGTCGCGGTCGGTGTCGCGCTCGACGGGGACCTTGGCGTCGTCGAGCACGTAGTAGTACGCCCCGCGGGCGGTGTCGAGCTGCCATGCCTCGCGGGCGGCGACCGCGTAGAGCGACAGCTGCACGTCGCGCTCCAGTTGGCTCGCCGTCTTCGGCGGCCCCGTCTTGTAGTCGATCAGTTCCCAACCGCCCTCCGGCAGCCGATCCACCCGGTCGACCCGCCCGCGCAGCACGTTCGGGCCGAGCTGGAACGAGAACGAGCGCTCGAAGAACGTAGGCTCGGCGTCCTCGCCCTGGAAGCGCTCGTGGTAGCGCGTCAACGCAGCGGTCGCCTTGCCGCGCAGCTGGATCTCCTGCTCGGACGATCCGAACCCGCCGCGCCGCCAGCCCGCCTCCAGCAGCCCAAGCATCTCCTCCAGCGTGTGGTCCCCCTCGCCGCGCCCTGCCACGTGGTAGCGCTCCAGCACTTGGTGCACGAGGATCCCGAAGCGCTGGTTCAGGGTCGGCTCCTGCGGGATCCGGAAGACGCGCGCGAACTTGTACTTCAGCGGGCACGTCCGGTAGGTGTCGATGTCGGAGGCCGACAGCACGACTCCATCGCCCTTGCGCGGCAGGAACGGCTCCAGCGACGGCTCCTCGCGCGCGGCGATCACCTGCGCGCGGCGCGTGTCGGCGCGGTCGGCGTCGAGCAGGTACTCGTCGAGCGTCGAGGACACCAGGATCTCGCGCTGCTCCGACGTCACCGCCTGCGCGATCCGCGCGTTCACCTCCGCAAGCGCCTCGGCGACCGTCTGCCCCTCCGGGCGCTCGATCAACGCGGCGAGCTTCACGACCTCCAGGTACCGCACGATCGCGTGCGAGACGTCGAGGTCGGTGTCGAAGCGCAGCTCGCCGATCCGCGTGCCGGTCCGCTTCACCGTCTCCAGCAGCTCGTCGCGCAGGATCCGGTACGTCGAGTGCAGCGACTCGGCTGGGCCGAACAGCTCCTCCGCGCGCTCCTCCCACTCGCCGCCGACCGCAGCGCGCGCCTCCTCCGCGAACGGCGAGGGCGGTTGCGCGGCACCGCGGTCGCTCGCCTGCGGGTGCACGAGCACGAGTCGCTTGCGCGCGCGCGTCATCGCCACATGCAGCAGCCGGCGCATCTCGGCGACATGTGCGCCGAGCTCGTCGGCCGGCAGCGTCTCCTTCATCAGTACCGGCGCGATCGGTTCGAGCGTGCGCGTGTGCGCGCCGGGCATCCGCGCAGCGTGCAGCCCGACGACGAAGACGTGGTCGAACGCGAGCCCCTGCGCCGCGTGCATCGCGAGCACCTGCACGCCGCGTGTGCTGGCCGGCAGCGGCTCCTCCTCCTCGCGCAGCCCGGCCTCTGCGGCAGCGGCGATCGAGCGCGCGAACTCGCGCGTCGAGGCCTGCGGGCGGCGCTGCACGAATGCGGACGCCAGCTCGCCGAAGCGCGCGAGCCCGCGCAGCCGCTCGACGACCTCCGCCTGCGCGGTGAAGAGCTGCTGGCGGCGCAGCCCGAGCCGCTCGATCAGGCGGTGGACGAAGAGGTCTGGCCGCGTCGTGTCGAGCGCGCGCACTGCAGAGCGGTGGAGCGTCAGGAAGCCGCGGATGTGGTCGCGCGTCTCCGGCGGGATCTGCGGCGACTCCAACGCGGCGGCGAGCGCGCCGACCATGTCGAGCTTGCGCCGGCGGGCGATCTGCGTGCAGCGTGCGAGGTCGACCTCGCGCAGCTCGATCGGCGGCCGCGCGAGCGCGCGCACGACCGCCGGCGCGTCGCCCGGGTCGATCAGCAGCCGCAGCCAGGCGAGCAGGTCGCGCACCTCGGCACGCTGGAAGAAGGCGGCCTCGCCGACGAGCCGGTGCGGCACAGCGCGCTCCTCCAGCGCGACGGAGATCGCCTGACCCTCGTGCGCGATCGAGCGCACGAGCACGGCGATCTGCTCGGGCGCGACGCCCTCGCGGCCGACCAGTCGCTCGATGTCGGCGGCGACGCTCTGCGCTTGCGCACGCTCGTTCGCCGCGCGCCAGAAGAGCGACCTCGCCGGGCGGCGCCGTCTCGACCGCGTCGAGCCGCTTCTCGATCCGGTCCGGCAGCTGCGCGACGACGGCATGTGCCGCGTCGAGCACGCGCTGCGGGCAGCGGAAGCTGCGCTCCAGCTTCACGACGGTCGCGTTCGGCAGCTCCGCCTCGAAGTCGCGCAGGTTCTTCGCCGCGACCGAGCGGAAGCGCCGCAGCGCCTGGTCGTCGTCGCCGGCCGCGGTGAGGTTGCCGTGCTCGGCCGCCAGCAGCCGCAGCAGCAGGCCGTGCGCGAAGTTCGGTTCCTGCACGTCGTCGACGAGCAGGTGGCGGTAGCGCGCGGCGACGCTCGCGCGCACGTGCGGGTGCTCGCGCAGCAGTCGCAGCGCGCCGACGACGAGGTCGCCGGCGTCGAGCGCTCCCTGCTCGGCGAGCATCCGGTCGTGCGCGCGGTAGACCTCGGCGAACTCGCGCTCGCGTGCGGCGCGGGCGCGCTCGGCGTCGTCCCCTGCGTCGTCTTGCACGAGCGCCTCGGCCCATGCCGCGTAGTCCTCGGCGCTGATCAGCTCGTCCTTCAGCCGGTCGATCCGCCGCACGAAGCTGACGAGCAGCGCTGCCGGGTTGCCGCGGAAGTCGTGGCGGCGGATCGTCAGCTCGTCGATCCGCTCCAGCAGCATCGCGAGCCGGTCGGCGCGCCCTACGGCGACGGCGAACGGGTCGATCCCGCCGTCGAGCGCCTGCTCGCGCAGCAGCCGCGCGCAGAGCGCATGGACCGTCGTCACCGCCAGCTCCTCGTAGGGCCGCGCGATCGCGTCCTCGACCTGGCGGCGCAGCGAGTCGGCGGCGCGCTCGGACAGCGCGAGCGCGAGCACCGCCTCCGGCGCCTCGCCCTGCTCGACGAGCCAGGCGAAGCGGGCAGCGAGCGTGCGCGTCTTGCCACTGCCGGCACCGCCGACGATCAGCAGCGGGCCGCCGGGATGCGCAGCGGCCGTGCGCTGCGCAGGGGAGAGTCCGTCGAGCGCGGGCACCCTGCAAGGATATGGGGCCGATGGAACCCGGTGATACGGCGCTTGACGCGGATTGGCTCGGCGCCTGCCGTGCGGCAGTCGCCGGGCTGCGGGACGTGCTGCGCGCGCACCCCTCGACGCACGAGCGCGCCGTCGAGCTGGGACGCGGCGAGGGCGGCGATCGCACGCTCGTGATCGACCGCGACGCGGAGCAGATCGTCTTCGCGCAGCTCGACCTGCTGCATGCGGCCGGACACCGCTTCACGGCGATCTCGGAGGAGCGCGGCGAGGTCGGCTACGGCGATCGCGGCGTGCGCGTCGTGATCGACCCGATCGACGGCTCGCTCAACGCGAAGCGGCTGATGCCGACGTGTGCGCTGTCGGTCGCCGTCGCCGACGGCGCCACGATGGCGGATGTCGCGTTCGCGTTCGTCCACGACTTCGGCGCCGACGAGGAGTGGACCGCGACGCGTGGCGGGGGTGCTACCTGCAACGGCATCGCGCTCGACCCGTCGCTGCCGGAGCGCCGCGGCGGCGACGGGCGGCTCGAGCTGCTCGGGGTCGAGGCAGCCGACCCGCGGCTGCTCGCTCCGCACATCGACCGCATCGTGACGACGACGCAGCGCCTGCGCGTGATCGGTGCGATCGCCGTGACGCTCTGCCAGGTGGCGGCGGCACGGCTCGACGGGATGGTCTCGCTGCGCGACTGTCGCGGCGTCGATGCTGCCGCCGCGCAGCTGATCGTGCGCGAGGCCGGCGGCTGCGTCGCGTTCCCGCACGACGGCGAGACGCGCGACACGCTCACGACTCCGCTCGACGTGATCGCGCACGCCCCCGTCGTCGCCGCTCGCACGCAGCAGACGCTGAGCGCGCTGGCCGCGCTCGTGGCGTGACGCTGCCCGAAGTGTGGCCGGTGCGGCGCCGCGGGTAAGGTGCGCAGCGTGGAAGCCGAGGTCGTCGTGCGCATCAACGGTGAGGAGCAGCGGCTGCTCGTCGACACGCGCGCCACGTTGCTCGACGTGCTGCGCGAGCAGCTCGGGTTGACGGGCGCGAAGAAGGGCTGCGATCACGGCCAGTGCGGCGCCTGCACGGTTTTGCTCGACGGCCGCCGCGCGAACGCCTGCCTTGCGTTCGCCGTCGCCCACGACGGTGCCGAGGTCGTGACGGTGGAGGGGCTCGAAGGTCCCGGCGGCGAGCTGCATCCGCTGCAGCAGGCGTTCATCGAGCGCGACGCGTTCCAGTGCGGCTACTGCACCTCGGGTCAGCTCTGCTCCGCGATCGGCATGCTCGACGAGGTCGCGGCCGGCCATCCGAGCGTCGTCACGGCCGACCTCGCGGCCACCGAGATCGTGCTGGACGCCGAGGAGATCGCCGAGCGCATGAGCGGCAACCTCTGCCGCTGCGGCGCGTACGCGAACATCGTCCCGGCGATCGCGGACACGGTGTCGTGAAGCCGTTCCGCTACGAGCGCGCGACCGACCCTGCGGGTGCGGTGGCGCTGCTGAGGCAGGAGCAGCCGGGTACTGCTGCCTTCCTCGCCGGCGGCACGAACCTCGTCGACCTGATGAAGCTGGAAGTCGAGACGCCGACGCTGCTTGTCGACGTCGCGCGGCTGGGGCTCGACGCGATCGAGGAGACGCCCAGTGGTGGCTTGCGGATCGGCGCGACGGTCCGCAACGCCGACCTCGCGGCCGACCGCCGCGTGCGCGAGCGCTACCCGCTGCTCGCGCAGGCGTTGCTGTCGGGCGCCTCCGGCCAGCTGCGCAACCTCGCGACCGTCGGCGGCAACCTGCTGCAGCGCACCCGCTGCGCCTACTTCCAGGACGTCACGAAGCCGTGCAACAAGCGCCGCCCCGGCTCCGGCTGCCCGGCGCGCGAGGGCGAGCACCGCACGCTCGCGATCCTCGGCCACTCGGAGGCGTGCGTCGCGACGCACCCGTCGGACATGGCGGTGGCGCTTGCGGCGCTCGACGCGATCGTGCACGTCGAGGGATCCGGCGGCGCACGCGCGATCCCGCTCGCCGACTTCTACCGGCTGCCCGGCGAAGAGCCGCAGCACGAGACGGTCCTCGAAGCCGGCGATCTCGTCACCGCGGTCGAGCTGCCAGCGCTGCCGTTCGCGACGCGCTCCCACTACCGCAAGGTGCGCGAGCGCGCCTCGTTCGCGTTCGCGCTCGTGTCGGTCGCCGCAGCGATCGAGCTGGGGGAGCACGGGACCGTGCGCGACTGCCGGATCGCGCTCGGAGGCGTCGCGCCGCTGCCGTGGCGTGCACTGCGCGCGGAGCAGGTGCTGCGCGGCGCGCCGATGACGGAGGAGACCTTCACGCAGGCGGCCGACGCCGAGCTGGCGGCAGCGCAGCCGCTGCGCGACAACGGCTACAAGATCCCGCTCGTGCGCAACGTGCTCGTGCGGACGCTCGTGGAGCTGTGCGAGCGATGAGCTTCGCGAGCCCGCGCCTCGCCGCCTCGCGCGCAGCCGCCGAGAGGCGCGAGCGATGAGCACGACGGTCACCCGCACGCCGGCGATCGGCGCCCCGCGCGACCGTGTCGAGGGGCGCGAGAAGGTCAGCGGCCAGGCGCGCTATGCGTTCGAGCACCAGATCGAGGGCGTGCTCTATGCAGCGCCCGTCTGCTCCGAAATCGCGCGCGGGGAGATCCGCGCCATCGATGCGAGTGAGGCGCTCGCGCTGAAGGGTGTGCTCGCCGTCCTCTCGTGCGAGAACGCGCCGAAGCTCGGCGAGATCTCCGACGCCGACCTCGCGCTGTTCCAGTCGCGCACGATCGCCTACCGCGGCCAGGTCGTGGCGACGGTGATCGCCGAGTCGCTGGAGGTCGCGCGCGAGGCGGCGCGACTCGTGCGGATCGACTGCGCGGTCGAGCAGCACGACGTCGAGCTGCGCGCCGACCACCCGCGCCTCTACCAGCCGGAGGTCGTCAACCCGCGCTATCCGAGCGACACGCTGCAGGGCGATCCCGATGCGGCGCTCGCATCCGCGGCGGTCGTCCACGACGCGACCTACTCGACCTCCGCCTACCACAACATGCCGCTCGAGCCGCACGCCGCGATCGCCGTCTGGGACGGCGGCGAGCTGACGATCTACGACTCGACGCAGAGCGCCTGGGGCGTGCGCCGCACGATCTCCGAGATGTTCGAGCTGCCCTTGGAGGCGGTGCGGATCGTCTCGCCGCACATCGGCGGCGGCTTCGGTTCGAAGGGCGGCACGCGCATCCCCGCAGTGCTCGTGGCGATGGCTGCGCGAACCGTGGGGCGTCCCGTGAAGGTCGCCTTCACGCGCCAGGAGATGTTCGCGCTGACCGGCTATCGCACGCCCACGATCCAGCGGATCCGGCTCGGCGCCGACGCCGACGGCACGCTCGTCGCGGTCGTCCACGACGCGATCGAGCAGTGCTCGACGGTGAAGGAGTTCGCCGAGCAGACTGCGTTGCCCTCGCGGCTGATGTACGCCGCGCCGCACCGCCGCACGACCCACCGCCTCGTCCAGCTCGACGTGCCCTGCCCGACCTGGATGCGCGCGCCCGGCGAGTGTCCCGGCATGTACGCGCTGGAGTCGGCGATCGACGAGCTGGCGATCGCCTGCGGCGTCGACCCGATCGAGCTGCGGATCCGCAACGAGCCGGACGCCGATCCCGAGAGCGGGTTGCCGTTCAGCTCGCGCAATCTCGTCGCGTGCCTGCGCGAGGGCGCCGAGCGCTTCGGCTGGGCCGGGCGCGACCCGGCCGCAGGCGTCCGGCGCGAGGGTCGCTGGCTGCACGGCACGGGCGTCGCGAGCGCGCTCTTCCCGACGTACATGCTGCCCTCGCAGGCGCTCGCGCGGGCCGAGGCCGACGGCACGTTCGTCGTGCGGATCGGCGCCGCCGACATCGGCACCGGCGCGCGCACGGTGCTCGGCCAGATCGCCGCCGACGCGCTCGACGTGCCGGTCGAGCACGTCCACGTCGAGCTGGGTGACACCGCCTTCCCGTACGCCCCGGTCGCCGGCGGCTCGATGGGGACCGCCTCGTGGGGCTACGCGGTCGTGAAGGCCTGCCGCGCGCTGCGCGAGCAGCTCGACCAGCACGACGGGGCCGCGCCCGCCGCCGGGCTCGAAGCGCACGCCGACACGACCGAGGACCTCGCGAGCCTGTCGGCCTTCTCGCGCGGCGCATACGGTGCCCAGTTCGCCGACGTGCGCGTCGACGTCGACAGCGGCGAGGTGCGCGTCTCGCGGCTGCTCGGTGTCTTCGCAGCCGGGCGGATCATGAACGCGAAGACCGCGCGCTCGCAGCTGATCGGCGGGATGACGATGGGCCTCTCGATGGCGCTGCACGAGGAGAACATGCTCGACCCGCGCTTCGGCGACTTCGTCCACCGCGACCTCGCCGGCTACCACATCGCCGCGTGCGCGGACGTCGAGCAGATCGAGGCGACGTGGATCGAGGAGGACGACAGCGAGCTGAACCCGATGGGCGCGAAGGGGATCGGCGAGATCGGGATCGTCGGGACCGCAGCGGCGATCGCGAACGCCGTCTACCACGCGACCGGCGTGCGCGTGCGCGATCTGCCGATTCGCATGGACCGTCTGCTGCGCTGATCACCCGGCTGCGCGCATCCTTCCAAGCCGAGCACTCGGCGCTGCCATGATGGGAGGACGATGATCGACTGGCTGCTCGCCCAGCGCCTTGCCGCCCGTGTCGCCGGCTCCTCGGACGCCCGCCCGCCGCGCGCAGACCTTGCAGCGCTCTCGCGCGAGAGCGAGGGCCATGTCGTCGAGTACACCGGCCTCGTGCCGCAGACGCCGGTGCCGGCCGCCGAGGGCGTCGACCGCTCGGAGTGGATCGCCGCGAACGTGACGGCGATGCGCACGCTGCTCGACCCGCCGCTCAAGAAGCTCGACACGCGCGCCGGCTCCAACCCGGCGAGCAATGCGCTGCAGCTCGCCGCCAGCGCCGTGCTGACGGCCGAGGTCGGCGTGATCCTCGGCTTCCTCGCACAGCGCGTGCTCGGCCAGTACGACCTCGTGCTGCTCGACTCGACGCCCGACGCGCGCCCGCCACGGCTGCTGTTCGTGCTGCCGAACCTCGGCGGTGCTGTACGGAATTTTGGCGTCGACGAGCAGGAGTTCCTCACCTGGGTCGCACTGCACGAGGTGACGCACGCGGTCCAGTTCGCCGGCGTTCCATGGCTGCAGAGCCATCTCGCATCGCTCGTCCAGGAGCTGCTCGCGAGCGCCGAGCTGCGGATCGACGCGAAGCGCGCGCTGCGACTGCCGCGCCGCGACGACCTCGACCGGCTGATCGCCGCCGTCCGCACCGGCGACATCGTCTCGCTCGTCGCGAGCCCGGCCGAGCGCGCCACGCTCGAACGGATGCAGGCGACGATGGCGGTGCTCGAGGGCTACGCCGAGCACGTGATGGACGAGGTTGGCGCCCCGCTGCTGCCGTCGCTGCCGAAGCTGCGCGCCGCGCTCGACGGCCGCCGCCGCTCGCAGTCGGCGCCCGCACGCGTGCTGGGGAAGCTGCTCGGGCTGGAGATGAAGATGCGCCAGTACGAGGTCGGCAAGCGCTTCTGCGACGCAGTCGCCCGCGACGGCGGGATCGCCGCGCTCAACCGCGTCTGGGAGAGCCCGCAGTCGATGCCGTCGCTCGCCGAGCTGGACGACCCGCCCGCATGGCTGCGGCGGACCGCCCCGCCGCTGCTGAGCGCCTGAAAAGCTAGTCGTACCGCGTCCCGGTGTAACGATCGCGCCCGGCCGGCGTACAAACAGGTGTTCGTCTCCGCAGGAGTGCCAGACCGAGGCACTCCTGCCTCTACACGCGAAGGAGTCCGAAGCCCAATGGCTACGACCGACAACGCCACGACACCGAAGACCACGAAGCGCAAGCCGGCCGCGAAGACGGCAGCCAAGCGCAAGCCAACTGCGAAGACGGCAGCCACGCGCAAGCCGGCCACGACGCGCGCCGCGGCGAAGAAGCCCGCCACCGCCAGTCGTGCGACGTCCACCTCGACGCGGCCCGCCACGCGCGCTGCGCAGGTCCAGCAGCTCGCCGAGCGCGCTGTCCTGATCCCGCTCGGCGCCGCACTCGAGGCGCGCGACCGCGTCGGCGACATCGTCACCACCACCCGTTCGCGCAGCGAGCTCGAGAAGCAGCTCGCACGCTTCGAGCGTCGCGGCGGCGGTGCCCGCACGCAGCTCGAGCGCGAGGTGCGCCGCACGCGCACACGGCTGGAGCGCGAGACGCGCAACGCCCGCCGGGGGATCGACCGTCAGCGCAGCGAAGCGCGCAGGATGTTGCAGGGCAACGTCGAAGATCTGTCGAGCCGCGTCGAGAACGTGGTTCAAACCGGGGTCAATGCGGGCAGGAAGCTCGTCAACGGGGCTCAGGACCGCCTTCCGAAGGTCGCCTGAGCAGGTTTCGCAGGGTCAGAAGTCCATACGCACTTCCCCCGGCCGGCGTTCGCGGAGAGGCCGCCGTCCGGAGCAGGTTCGCCAGCCCCATACCCCTGGCCGGCGGATGATGCACCCTCTCCTCCCTCAACCGTCGGGGCGCCCAGTGGGCGTCCCGTCGGTCTTTGATGACGGCCTGCCACAATGAGGCGAATGCCGACCCAAGATCAGATCCGCGAGGCGCTGCGCGCCGTCATCGACCCCGAGCTGCGCCGCGACATCGTCGAGCTGGAGATGGTCCGCTCGATCGACGTGCACGAGAACGGCGTCGTCGACGTGATGGTCTCGCTCACGACGCCCGGCTGCCCAATTCGCAGTCACTTCCAGGATGGGGTTGCGAATTCGGTCCGCGCGCTCGACGGCGTCACCGGCGTCAACGTCTCCTTCGACGTCTTGTCCGACACCGAGAAGGGAGCGCTGCAGAAGAAGCTCGGTCGCGGCTCGCTGCCCGAAGGCGCGCTCGCGCAGGTCGCCAACGTCATCTGCGTCGGCTCCGGCAAGGGCGGCGTCGGCAAGTCGTCCGTCACCGCGAACCTCGCAGCCGCACTGACCGCCGAGGGCAAGACCGTCGGCGTGCTCGACGCCGACGTGTGGGGCTACTCGCAGCCGCGGATGCTCGGGCTCGGCGCCGAGCGGCCGAAGATCAACGGCGCGCGCAAGATCATCCCGCCGGAGGCGCACGACGGCATCAAGGTGATGTCGATCGGCTTCTTCGTCGAGGAGGATGCAGCGGTCGTCTGGCGCGGACCGATGTTGCACAAGGCCTTGACGCAGTTCCTCGAGGACGTCGAGTGGGGTCAGCTCGACTACCTGCTTGTGGACCTGCCGCCCGGCACCGGCGACGTCTCGATGACGCTCGCGCAACTGCTGCCGCAGGCGAAGTTCCTGCTCGTCACGACGCCGCAGCCGGTCGCGCAGAAGGTAGCGCGCCGCAGCGCCGAGATGGCGCACAAGGTCAAGCTGGAGATCGCCGGCGTGATCGAGAACATGAGCAGCTTCGTGACACCATCCGGCGAGCGCTTCGCGATCTTCGGCGAGGGTGGCGGCCAGCTGCTCGCCGACGAGCTGGATGTCCCGCTGCTCGGCAGGGTTCCTTTGACGATGGCGCTGCGCGAGCAGGCCGACGCCGGCACGC
Source organism: uncultured Actinomycetes bacterium (assembly GCA_963715695.1). GTDB lineage: Bacteria > Actinomycetota > Thermoleophilia > Solirubrobacterales > Solirubrobacteraceae > Conexibacter. The sequence continues at coordinate 1,822,108 of OY970266.1, forward strand.
CGTTGGTGGCGTCCGACCCGGACGACCCCGCAGCTCAGGCGATCCGCCAGACCGCCCGCGGCCTGATCGCGCTGTCGCCGATCGAGCTGCCGGTGATGCAGGCGCCCGCCGTCGCGGCGGCGCCGAAGCCGGCGGGCATGTCGCTGCCGATGGCCTAGGACGCCGGCAGGCGCAGCACGAAGCACGCGCCGACGGCGGAGCGATCCGCCGTCACGTCGCCACCGCACGCGCGGGCGACGCGCCGCGCGAGCGGCAGCCCCAGCCCGGCGCTGCCGACCGTGCTGCGCCCGGGTTCGAAGAGCGCCTCGCGATCGGCGCCGTCGAGACCGGCTCCATCGTCTTGCACGCCGAAGCGGATCTGACCATTCTCGCGCGTGATCGTGATGGCGATCGCGCTGGCTGCGTGGCGGATCGCGTTCTCGAGCAGCGGCTGCAGGGCGTGCGCGACCGCATCCTCGTCGGCTCCGACGCGCAGCGAGTCTGCGGGTGCGATCGTCAGCTTCACGCGCGCCTGGTCGGCGAGCGGGGCGAGTGCGGCGACTGCATGCGCCGCGCCTGCATGCGCATCGGAGGAGCCGCGCATCGGCTCGGCGTCGCTGCGCGCGACCGCGAGCAGCGTCGCGATCACGCGCTCCATGCGCTCCGTGCCACGCAGGATCTGGGCGAGCGCCTCGCGTACCTCCACCGGCGTCCCGGCTGGGCGCAGCGCGAGCTCCGCCTCGCCGCGGACCCCGCTCAGTGGCGTGCGCAGCTCATGCGCCATCTCGGCTGAGAAGCGTTGCTCATGGCGCAGGCTGGCGCCGATCCGCGCGAGCAGGCCGTCGAGCGTCGCGGAGAGCGCCGTCAACTCGTCCCGCGGCGGGCCCAGCTCAAAGCGACGGTCGAGGTCGTGCTCGCTCCAGTCGGCCGCGCGGCGCGTCATCTCCGCGACCGGCTGCAGCGCCTTGCCGACCGCGCGCCGCGCAAGCAGTGCGCCGGCGCCGAGCACGAAGGCGTCGAGCGCCAGCATGCCGAGCAGCGCGATCCGCTCGGTGTGCTCGTAGGGCACGAGCGAGGCGCCGACGACGACCGTCCCGAGCCGGCGCCGGCCGTGCTCGACGACAAGCGGCTCGGCGCGCAGCCGCAGCTGCTCGCCGTGGGTCGTCTCGGTGTCATGGCGCACGTGCGCAAGCGCATCAGCCGCGCGCTGGACGTCGGCTGGCGCTGCGGGCCGGCGCACGACACGGCCGTTGGCGAAGACCCACGCCTGCTGGTCGAGCGCCGCGTCGTCCGCTGCGTCGTGCACGACGAGGCGGCCGTGCCGCACGCTCACGAGCGCGAGCTGCGCGTCGGCGCGGTCCCGCAGCCGCGACGAGAGGTCTTGGTCGAGCTGATGGGAGAGCAGCAGGTACACCCCGAACGTGAAGACCGCCAGCCCGAGCGCGAGCACGAGCGCTGTCGCCAGCGTGACGCGGTCGCGTAGGTCGAGGCGGCTCATCGCAGCGCGTAGCCGACGCCGCGAACGGTCTCGATCCCCTGCACGCTGCCGACCGTCGTCAGCTTGCGTCGCAGGCGGCCGATGTACGTGTCGAGCGTGTTCGCATGGACGATCGCGCCTTCGGGCCAGGCAGCGGCGGTCAGCTCGGCGCGCCGCACGACGTCGCCGGGTTGTGCCGTCAGCGCCGCGAGGATGCGGAACTCCGTCGGCGTCAGCGACGCGATCTGGTCGCGATTCCGCACCGCGTGCGCGGCCGGATCGAGCCGCAGGCCGTCCACCGGCGAGGAGGGGGCGGTGACCTGACCCGCACGCCGCAGCAGCGCGCGCACGCGCACGACCAGCTCTGCGAGCGCGAACGGTTTCGTCAGGTAGTCGTCGCCGCCCGCATGGAAGCCCGCGAGGCGATCCGGCAGCGCGTCGCGCGCGGTCAGGAACACGACCGGCGCGCTGACGCCATGCGAGCGCAGCGCCTGGCAGACGTCGCGGCCGTCGGCGTCCGGCAGTCCGATGTCGAGCACCAGCAGATCCGGCGGCGTGCCGGAGAACGCCTCCACCGCCTCACGGCCCGTCATCGTCGCGCGCACGTCGAAGCCTTCGGCACGCAGTGCGCGCGTCAGCACCGACCGCAAGCCGGCATCGTCCTCGCACAACCCGATGCGGACGGAAGGCATCTCGTGATGATGGCGGTTCCACGGCCTCGCATCGCGACCGTTCATGCCACGGTCAGGTTCGCTCCGCCAATCTGCCGGCCATGAGCACGATCACACAAGCGCCGCCGAGTTCCTCGCTCGGCCGCCGAATGCTGAACAAGGTGCCGGAAGTCACCCTCTACTTCTGGGTCATCAAGATCATGTGCACGACGGTCGGCGAGACGGCGGCTGACTATCTGAACGACACGCTCGGTTTCGGCCTGTCGAAGACGACGTATGTGGCCGGTGCGCTGCTTGTCGTGTTGTTGGCAGTGCAGTTTCGGCTGCGGCGCTACGTGCCGGTCGCGTACTGGGCGGTCGTCGTCGTGATCAGTGTCTTCGGGACGCTCATCACCGACAACATGAGCGACCACTACAACGTGCCGCTCACCACGAGCACGCCGATCTTCGCGGCGATCCTCGCGATCGTCTTCGCTGTCTGGTTCGCGTTCGAGCGCACGCTTTCGATCCACTCGATCGTCACCACTCGTCGCGAGGCGTTCTACTGGCTGGCGATCCTCTTCACGTTCGCGCTCGGCACCGCAGCGGGCGACCTCACGGCCGAGAAGGCAGACCTCGGCTACGCGGTCTCGATCGCGATCTTCGGCGGCGCGATCGCGCTCGTCGCCCTCAGCCACTACGTGCTGCGGGCCAACGCAATCCTGTGCTTCTGGCTGGCGTATATCCTCACGCGCCCGCTTGGCGCCTCGATCGGTGACTTCATGTCCCAAAACAGCCACAAGTACGGCGGCCTCGGCCTCGGCACGACCGGCACGAGCTACATCTTCCTCGGCGCGATCCTGACGCTGGTCATGTTCCTGTCGCTCACGAAGCGTGACCAGACGCCGCCGGAGCTGGCGATGGCGGAAGGATGAGCGGGCGCGTGCGGGCGGTCACGGCTGTCGCCTCGCGCTCGAAGGTGCCGGAGATCACGGCCTCCTTCTGGATCGTCAAGGGCCTGACGACGGGGATGGGGGAGTCGACCTCCGACTTCCTCGTGCACCACCTCGCTCCCGAGCTGGCCGTCGTGCTCGGGGGGATTGCGCTCGCGATCGCACTGCTCGTGCAGTTCTCCGTGCCCCGCTATGTCGCCTGGCGGTACTGGCTCGCGGTCGCGATGGTCGGCGTCTTCGGCACGATGGCGGCCGACGCGGTGCATGTGGGGGCGGGCGTGCCCTACATCGTCTCGACGCTCTTCTACGCGGCAGCGCTGACTGTCGTGTTCCGAGTCTGGTTCGTGAGCGAGCGGACGCTGTCGATCCACAGCATCGTCACGCCGCGCCGCGAGCTCTTCTACTGGGCGACCGTGCTCGCGACGTTCGCGCTCGGCACGGCGGCCGGGGATCTCACCGCGGTCACGTTCGGCTTGGGCTACTTCACGTCGGCGCTGATGTTCGCCGCGCTGATGAGCCTGCCGGCGATCGGCTACTGGCGCTGTGGCCTGAACTCGATCGTGGCGTTCTGGTCCGCCTACGTCCTCACGCGCCCGCTCGGCGCGTCCGTCGCGGACTGGCTCGCCGTCAGTCATGCACGTCGTGGGCTCGCGCTCGGCACCGGACCGGTCAGCCTCGTGCTGGCGGCGCTGATCGCGGGCTTCGTCGTCTATCTGACGGTCACGCGCAACGACGTGCAGCAGCTCAGCTAGCGCCCGTAGCGGTCGCGGCCGAGGACGAGCTGTCCTGGGACTGCGGTGCGCGGCGGGGGCGAGGGGTCGGCGAGGACGGAGACCGTCTCGGCGACGCTGCGGGTGATCGTGTGCTCGCCGTCGCCGCTGTCGGCGGTGAGGCCCACGTGGTCGTCGTCGCTCGTCGAGAGCGTCCCTTCGAGGCCGGGCTCGATGCCGGCGCGCTTCAAGTAGTGCAAGAGGTCCTCGGCCTCGTTCTCGAGCCGCAGGATCGTGATCTTCGCGCCGAGCGCGCAGTCCGCCAGCGGCACGCCGACTACACGCTCGCCGACCTTGATCGGGTGGCCGTGCGGGCAGGTCGCTGCGTCGCCGATCGCCGCGCGCACGTAGGCCTCGAAGCGCGGCGACATCGCGTGCTCCATCCGCTCGGCCTCCTCGTGCACGTCGTCCCACGGCACGCCGACGACGTCGGTCAGGAAGCGCTCGATCAGGCGGTGGCGGCTCGTGATCTCCTCCGCGTGCCGGCGACCCTCGTCGGTGAAGGAGATCATCCGGTCCTCGGCGCGCGTGATGTAGCCGTCGCGTTCGAGCCGGCCGAGCATCTCGTGGACGGTCGGGGCCGACAGCTGCATCGCGCGGGCGAGGTTGGCGCCTGTCATCGGCAGTCCCGCCTCGAACAGCCAGAAGAGCATCTGGAGGTACTCCTCCTCGGCGACCGTGGCGTGCTCGTGCGTCACGGGCTCGATCGTAGTGGTTTCGCGTCCGCGCCCGGGTGCCGGCAGGGGTCAGCTTGCGTGCGCACGGTCGTCGCTGCCGGGCTCGCGCAGGATCGCGAGCTGCTGCTCCGCGAGCACGACGAGCTCGCGTGAGGCCGGTGACAGCGGCGCGTCGCGGCGCGAGATGAAGGCGAACGTCTCGAACAGCGGCTCGGCGAACGAGACGGTCCGCAGCGCCGACGGGAAGCCGCTGCGGCGCACGGCGATCCGCTCGGAGACGACGGTGTCGCCGAGCCCGCGCGCGGCGAGGTCGAGCGCGCTGCGCAGCTGCTCGACCTCGATCGCGGGCTCGAGCCGCACGCCGGCCTGCTGGGCGCGCTCCAGCAGTGCGCGACGCGTCGGATCCTCCGCTCCCCAGCGGGCGTCGTAGAGGATCAGCGGCACGTCGCTCAGCTGTTCGATCGCGACCGGCTGGCGGACGCGTTCGGGGTCGGCGCTCGCGTAGAGCAGCTCGTCGCGCTGGGCGCGGCGCACGTCGAGGCCTGCGTCGTCGATCGGCAGCGCGACGAGCCCGGCCTCGATCCGCCCGGCGCGCACCTCGTCGGCGACCTCGCTGGAGTTGAGGCCGACGACGCGGATGCGCACGTTCGGGTGACGCCGCCGGAAGGTCGCGACGAGGGTGCCGATCAGCCAGTTCGGCGCGTCGCCGAACGTGCCGAACGTGACGGTGCCGCCGCGCAGCTCGCGCACCTCGGCGACGGAGGCGCTCGCCCGCGCTGCTGCCGCGAGCGTGCGCTCCGCCTCCGGCCGCAGGGCGCGGCCGGCCTCGGTCAGCTCAAGCCGGCGACCGGCGCGCACGAACAGCGGCAGGCCGAGCTCCCCCTCGAGTCGCCGCACCTGCTCGGAGAGCGATGGTTGGGCGAGGTGCAGTGCATCGGCGGCGGTGCTGAAGGAGCCGTGCTCGATTGCGGCGAGGAAGTAGCGGAGCTGTTGGAGTGTCAAGGCATTTCCTTTAGTTCATGAAGAAAACAAAGGCTAGCGCCATGAGCGACCCACGCCTAGGCTGATCCGTTCGTGTCCGCGATCGCCCCTCCCACTGCCCCAATCGCCACCGCCCGCCACGAGCGCCAGGGCGTGCTGCTGCTGATGCTCGCCTCGGCCGGCTTTGCGTGGATGGTGATCGGCGCGAAGCTCGCCTACGGCGACGGCGCGAACGTCGTGACGCTGCTCGGCGTGCGCTTCACGATCGGCGCGAGCGTGCTCTGGCTGCTGGCCGTGCGCAAGGGCGTCGCGCGCGTGCCCTCGCGTCGTGACGCGCTGCTCGCGCTCGGACTCGGTGCCTTCTACTGCGTCGAGACGTCGTTCGTCTTCACCGCGCTGCAGCGGATGGACGCCTCGCTCGTCGAGCTGTTGATCTTCACGTACCCCGCGCTCGTCGTGCTCGCGTCGATCGTGCTGCGGCGCGAGTCGCCGTCGCGGCGGCGCTTCGCCGCGCTCACGATCGCCAGCCTCGGCGTTGCGCTCGTGCTCGCAGGCAGCGCCACCGGTGGGCTCGACCCGCTCGGCGCTGCCTTCGCGCTGACCGGCTCCGTGCTCTACGCGATCTACGTGCTGGGCGCAGCGTCCGTCGGCGGTCGTCTGCACCCGCTCACGCTCTCCGCGTGCGTCTGCACCGGTGCCGCGGTCTGCTTCGGTGTCTACGGCGCGGTCGCCGGCTCGCTCACGCTCGGGATGAGCCTCGCCGGCTGGGGCTGGGCCGCGTCGATCGCGTTCACCTCGACGGTCGTCGCGCTGACCGCCTACCTCGCCGGGATCGAGCGGCTCGGCGCGAGCCGCGCCTCGATCCTCGCGACGCTCGAGCCGGCGTTCGCGTGCCTGCTCGCGTTCCTCGTCTTCGGCGACCGCCTCACGCCGCTGCAGCTGCTCGGCGGCTTGCTCGTCGTCTCGGCGGGCTTGGTGCTGCAGCTGCGGCCGATACGATCGCTGCGACGTGGCGCTTCCGCTCGCACCGCCGCTGGCACCTCAGCTCGCCCGCTCGCGCGAGGCGCTGCCGGACGGCGACGGCTGGGCGTTCGAGCCGAAATGGGACGGCTTTCGCGCGCTCGCCTTCGTCGACGGGACGACGAGCGTCCTCCAGTCGCGCGGCGGTAAGCCGCTCGAACGCTACTTCCCGGAGCTGAAGTTCCCGCCCGGGCGCTACGTGCTCGACGGCGAGATCGTGATCGACGGCGACGACGGCCGCCAGGACTTCGACGCGCTCTCGAACCGGATCCACCCGGCCGCGTCGCGGATCGAGCGGCTGTCGGTGGAGACTCCAGCCCGCTACATCGCCTTCGACCTGCTCGCGCAGGACGACGAGGTGCTGCTGGAGCGTCCGTTCGCCGAGCGGCGTGCAGCGCTCGAAGCGCTCGTCGCACCGCCAATTGACCTGACGCCATGCGTACGGACGGCGGCCGAGGCGCAGGAATGGCTCCAGCACGCCGAGGGCGTCGTCGCGAAGCGGCTTGACGCGGCCTATCTGCCCGGTGAGCGCAAGGGGATGGAGAAGATCAAGCGCGTACGCACGATCGACTGCGTCGTCGCCGGCTGGCGGCCGGGCAAGGAGGAGGGGACGGTCGGTTCGCTGATGCTCGGCCTCTACGACGGCGACGAGCTGCGCGTCGTCGGCCACACGTCCGGGTTCCGCGCGGCCGAGCGCCGCTCGCTCGTCGACATGCTGAAGCCGTACGCGAGCGGCGAGCGCGGCAGCGCCGACCCGAGCCGCTGGCGCAGCGACAAGGAGCTCGAGTGGATCGCCCTGCGCCCCGAGCTCGTCGTCGAGATCTCCTTCGACCATGTCAGCGGCAGGCGGATCCGCCACGGAGCGAAGCTGCTGCGCTGGCGCGAGGACAAGCCGCCCGGCGCCTGCACGATCGACCAGCTCGCCGGCTGAATCTGTTCGGTTCAATTTCTTTTCCCCAAACCGAACAAAATCAAAAGTTGTTCGATACGATTTGTTCGTGCTCGAACCGAACAAAATACCCGCACGGGGTCGCCCTCCGCGCGCAGCGCTCTATCAGCGCCTGCGAACTCAGATCGGCGAGCTCCACGAGCACCTCGGGGGTCTGCCTTCGCCCGTCGAAGCGCAGGGGATCTGGCATGGCATCTGGCTCGAGGAGGCGCATCACTCGACGGCGATCGAGGGCAACACGCTTGTCCTGAAGCAGGTCGAGCGCCTGCTCGACGAGGGGCGCGCGGTCGGCAACAAGGAGCTGCGCGAGTACATGGAGGTGCGCGGGTACGCGAACGCAGCCGAGTGGGTATACGGGCACGGGGTCGGATCCGAGCACTGGAGCGGAGCAGACCCGCTCACGCTCACCGAGGTGCGCCACGTGCACTCGCTCGCGCTCGCCCCGGTCTGGGACGTCGCGCCGCACCCGCTCGCCGGCGACGACGAGGGGCCGGGCGCATTCCGGCGCCATGACATCGAGCCGTTTCCGGAGGGCATGCAGCCGCCGCCGTGGACGGAGGTCCCGATGCTCGTGGCGGATTGGATCGATCAGGCGCGCTGGGTTGCGAGCCGGGACACGCTCGAGTTGCCGGAGGCGCTGGCCGAACTGCACGCGCGCTTCGAGCAGATCCACCCCTTCCTCGACGGCAACGGCCGCACGGGGCGTCTGCTGCTGAATCTGCTGCTCGTCCGCCTCGCGTTTCCCCCAGCGATCATCTACAAGAGCGACCGCTCGCGGTACCTCGCGCACCTGCGGCGCGCGGACGCTGGCGACTGCGGCCCGCTCGGCGAGTTTCTAGCGCGCGCGATCCTCGACAACCTCTACAAGTTCGTCGTGCCGGCGGTTGCCGGCCCGGCGCGCCTCGTGCCGCTGCCGGCGCTCGCGACGAAGGCGATCTCCGCGAACGCGCTGCGCGTAGCGGCCACGCGCGGTCGTCTGAAGGCGGCCAAGGGCTCTGACGGCACGTGGCGCAGCTCGCGCGCCTGGGTCGAGGAGTACCGCAAGGCGCGCTACAAGCGCGGTTAGGCGGACGACGTGTCGTCGTCGTCCTTGCGCGCGCGGCTCGGCTGCACCCGCTTCGGCTCGCCTGGCTGCTTGGCGAAGTTCGGTGGCCAGGGGGCGTCGCCGAGGCCCTCTTCCTCGTCGCGCTTGGCGAGTGCGAGCAGCGCGTCGAGCGAGCCGGGTGTCGCGTCGATGTCCGCGTGCGGGTCGCCGTCGCGGGCCAGCAGGGCGGGCACGGTCGCAAGCGTGTAGTCGGCCGGCTCGACGTCGGCTACCTGCTCCCAGCGCAGCGGCATCGAGACGCGCGCGTCGGGCAGCGGTCGCACCGACCAGGCCGACGCGACGGTGCGGTCGCGCGCGTTCTGGTTGTAGTCGAGGAAGACTCCGTGGCGCTCCTCCTTCCACCACTTGCTCGTCGCAAGCTCCGGCAGGCGCCGCTCGACCTCGCGCGCGAGCGCCAGCGCCGCCCGCCGCACCTCGGTGAAGCTCTGTTCCGGGACGACCCGCACGTTGACGTGGATCCCGCGCGAACCGGACGTCTTCGGATAGCCGACGAGATCGTGGTCGCGCAGCACGTCGCGCACGCACAGCGCCACCTGGCGCACGTCGTCCCAGCTCGCCTCCGGCGTCGGGTCGAGGTCGATCCGCAACTCGTCCGGGCTGTCGAGGTCGGCACGCCGCACCGGCCACGGGTTGAAGTCGATCGTGCCGAGGTTCACCGCCCACACGACGTGCGCCGCATCGACGCAGACGAGCTCGCGCGCCGAACGCCCGCTCGGGAACGTCACCGTCGCCGTCTCCAGCCACTCCGGCGCGGTGTCCGGCACGCGCTTCTGGAAGAACGGCTCGCCGGCGATCCCGTCGACCCAGCGCTTCAGCACCGTCGGGCGCTCGCGCAGGTGGATCAAGGCTGCGTCGGCGACCGCGACGTAGTACTCGACGAGGTCGAGCTTCGTGTGGCCCGCCTCGGGGAAGTAGAGCTTGCTCGGGCTCGAGACCCGCACCTCGCGGCCGGCGACCTCGAGTGTCGTGGCTTCGCGTGCCATCGGGGAAAGCCTGACAGGAGCGGCGCGCCGGCGCGAGTGCGCGACGGTAGGCGCGCCGCGTCGTGGCAGGATGCGTGGCCGTGACCTCGTCGATCGCCCGCGCTCCGATCCTGATCGCCCCGGCCGCTTTCAAGGGCACGCTGCGTGCGCCGCAGGTCGCGGCGGCGCTCGCACGCGGGTTCGAAGCGGGCGGCTGGCTGGTCGATCCCTGTCCGGTCGCCGACGGCGGCGTCGGGACGCTCGACGTGCTGCTGCCGGCGCTCGCGGGCGAGACCGCCGCCGTCGAGGTCGGTGGGCGTCAGGTCGGGATCGGCCTGATCGAGGACGGTGGAACGGCGATCGTCGAGCTGCGCACCGTGTTGGGCGACGCGACCGGCGAGTCGAGCGCGCCAGCCGGCGAGCTGCTGGTCGCCGCTGCGGACACGGGCGCCGAGGTCCTGCTCGTCGGCGCCGGGGATGTCGTGGCCGCCGACGGCGGTGCCGGCGCGGTCGCGGCGATCGCCGAGGCCGGCGGGGTGCGCGCGAATGTCGTCGTGCTGTGCGACGTGCGCACGACGGTCGAGCGCGTCGCCGAGGCGCTCGCGGGGGCGGGAACGCTGGAGCGCGACCATGCGCTCACCCTCGGCCGCACGCTCGAAGCGCTGGCGGCAACGCTGCCGCGCGACCCCCGCGGCATCGCCTACGGCGGCAGTGGGGGCGGACTGGCGGGTGCGCTGTGGGCCGCCTGCGACGCACGACTGGAGTCCGGCACCGCCTTCGTGCTCGACGCGCTCGACTTCGACCGCCGGATGCGGGCTGCGCGCGCGGTGATCGTCGGCGAGGGCCGGCTCGACCTCGGCAGCCTGGCCGGCAAGGCCCCGGGCGAGATCGCAACACGTGCTCGGCAGGGCGGGATCCCCTGCTTCGGCGCCGTCGGAACTCGCGTGCTCGACGCGTTCGGTGCGCGGATCCTCGACTTGCAGGACGTGCTCGAAGCCGGCGACGCCGTAGGGCTCGAAGCCGCCGGCCGGCGCCTCGCGACGCTCGTCTGAACGAGGACCGTGGATCTGCACCGGTAGAGCAGGTGCAGATTCACGGTCCTCGCGTTGGTGGCCGGGATGCGGTCCACTTCGTGCGCTCGCTAGGCTCGCGGGCCCGTGCCCCCGCTGCCGCGTCCCCCGATCCCGTTGCCGCCCGGCCTCCGGCGCGCGGTCGTCGTCGGTGCCGGCTCGTTCGGCACCGCGGTTGCGGTGCTGCTGGCGCGCGGCGGGATGCGCACGACGCTGCAAACGCGTACCCGCGAGCAGGCGGACGCGCTCTCCGAGGCACGCGAGAACCACACCTACCTGCCGGGCGTCGAGCTGCCGCGCGAGCTGCGGATCGAGCCCGCGAGCGCCGGCCTCGGCCGCGCCGACTTCGTCTTCCTCGCGATCCCCTCGCTCGGCGTCGGCGAGGTGATCGCCGGGCTCGAGGACGCCGGCCTCGGCCGCCGCGCGGCGATCGTCTCGCTCGCAAAGGGGCTCGTGCCGCCCGACGGCACGCCCCCGACCGCCTTGCTGCGCGCGCGCTTCGGGCCCGACCGCGTCGCCTGCATCGGCGGTCCCGCGCACGCGCAGGAGATGGTGCGCGAGGGAGCCGGGCTCGTCGCGGCAGCCGCCGACGAGGCACTCGCCCGCCAGCTTGCATCGGTCTTCATCCGCGCGGGCGTCGTCTGCGAGCAGTCGAACGACCCGGTCGGCGTCGAGCTGGCCGGCGCCGCGAAGAACGCTGCAGCATTGGCTGCGGGCGCGACCGAGGCGCAGGGCCTTAACGCTGCCGGCGCCGCCGCCGGGCACATCTTCGCGGAGGTCTGGCGCTACGCCGAGCGCTTCGGCGCGCGGCCCGAGTCGATGATCGGGCTCGCCGGCACCGGCGACCTCGTCGCGACAGCGCTCGCGCCGCAGAGCCGCAACCGGCGTGCCGGCGAGCTGCTCGCGCAGGGCGTCCCGGCGAGCGAGATCCCGGAGCAGATCGGCCAGGCCGTCGAGTCGCTCGAGTCGGTCCCGTTGCTTGCCCGCGCGCTCGAAGGCGCAGGCATCGACGCACCCGTCAACGCGGCGCTCAGCCGCCTGATCGCCGGTGACCTGCCACTCGACGAATGGGTGGCGCTCGTGCGCGCGACGGTGCCCCCGCCGGCACGCTGGCGCCGGCCGGTGCAGCGGGGCGTGTGGGCGCGGGTCTCGGCGCGCGTGCGTGCGTGGCTCGGGAGCGACGCGCGCGACTGATCGTCCGGCGCGCGCGTCAGGCCCCGCTGCGGCTGTGGCTTACGCGGCCGGCGCCAGCAGGCCCGCCTCGAACACGGCGACAGCGGCTTGCGCGATCGCGATGTCCTGGCTCTCCTGATGCGCGCCGCTCACACCGACACCGCCGGCGATGCGGCCGCCGGCCATCAGCGGGATCCCGCCGCCGAGCATCACGAGGCGGTCGACACCGCCCAAGCCCGCTGCCAGCCGCACGTTGTCGGCGATCATCTCGCTCCAGACGCTCGTCGGCGCGCCGATGCCGACGGCGCCGTAGGCCTTGTCGATCGAGACCTGCACGGTCGAGACGCCGGCATCGTCGCAGCGCGCAAACGCCTTCAGGACGCCGGATTCGTCGACGATCGCGACCGAGACGGCGATGCCGATCTGCTTGGCCTCGGCAAGCGCTGCGTCGATCATCGCTGCCGTGCTGGCCAGCGCGACGGCGGGCCTCTCGTACGTGCTCATGCATGCTCCTCGGCGAAGGGGGGACTTGACGAGGGTGAATCTATTTTGCTCTTGATTATGGGAGCGGGTGAATCCCGGACTGTGCGAGCGTCGTCACGACCGCCTCGTACACGCCCGCGCCGTACGACGCCTCCGCGACGCGCACGTTCGCCCGCCCGGCGATCGCCTCCTGCAAGGTCGGGTCGCGCGTGAGCGCGTTCGCGACGAACCAGAACGTGCCGACGACGTCGGCGGCGCCCATGTCCTCGCGCGAGTCGCCGACCGCTATGCAGTCCTCCGGCGCGTAGCCGCGGATCTGCATGTGCCGGGCTACGGCGTTCGCCTTCGAGGCGGTCGCCGGGATCAGGTGGTAGGCGCGCACGAACGGCAGCTCGGCGAGGTCGGCCGAGCGCGAGCGCACGACACCGTTGTCGACGAGCCGCAGCGCGCCGTGCCCATGCTCGCGCAGCAGCGCGTCGACCTCGGCTGCCTCGACGAGCCCCCGGAAGAGGTGCGAGACGTCGCGGTTCACATGCCACGGCTCGTGGTACTCCAGCCGCCCCGGGTAACGCTCCAGCAGCAGCGCCGGCGCTCCCGACGCGTCGATCTGATCGGCGATCGTCAGCTCGCCGACCGGCTCCATCCCGCCGGTGAGCCACTCCAGCTCGCCGTCGACGACGAGCCCCGAGCCGGCCTCGAAGATGAAGGCAGACTGGCCGATCAGGCGCGCGTCCTCGTGCACCTGCACGCGACGGCGACCGGAGAAGATCACGATCTCGACGCCGGCGCGATGGCAGGCCTCGATCGCCCGCACGCCGAGCAGCTCGAAGCCGCCGTCGGCGTCGCGCAGCAGCGAGGCGCCGGGGCCGAGCAGGGTGCCGTCGAGGTCGACATAGACGCAGCGCATCGCCGGGGAGTCTGCCGACTCGTGCGCGCGAGTGCTCTCCGGGCGGTGGCGCGGATTCCCGTCGAGCTGTCTAGCTTCGCACGCATGACTCGCATGGGGAGCATTCCATCGGCCGCCGTCGTGCTCGGGCTGCTCGGCGTCGTGCTCGTGCTCGTCGGCGTCGGGGTGGGACCGGCGTCGGTCGGGGGCATCGAAGCGGCGTACTTCACCCGCGAAAGCGGCGTCGCCGCAAACGCCAGCGTGATGACGCTCATGCATCCCTCGGGACTCGCTCTCCTGAGTCCCCACGACGGCAACCTCTGGCTGGGCGCCGGGATCGCCTACTGCTCGGCGGCGCTCACGCTGTTCGCGGTGGTCATCCGCGCCAGGCGGCGCGGCGGCTCGCAGCCGGCTGCCTGACGCCGCTCGCTCCGAGCGCAGCTCCGGCACGTACCATCGGCTGCGATGTCCATCGCGCGCGAGATCGAACCGTGGGAGGCGCTGCTCGCGCGTGGTCGCGCTGACGAGCGGCTCGTGCACGAGGATGTGGTCGAGCCGCGCGCCGGGCGCTCGGTCGACGTGCCGCCGGAGCTGCATCACGAGCTGCGCGCCGCGCTGACCCGCGTCGGGATCGAGTCGCTCCACACCCACCAGGAGCAGGCGCTGCTCGCCGCGATGGACGGGCCCGCTGATCGTCACGACCGGCACCGCCTCCGGCAAGTCGCTCTGCTTCAACCTGCCGACGCTGCAGCAGCTGCACGTCGACCCGCGCGCGCGGGCGCTCTACCTCTACCCGACGAAAGCGCTCGCGCAGGACCAGGCACGCGCGCTCGCCGCCTTGAAGCTTCCGCGCCTGCGTCCCGCGATCTACGACGGCGACACGCCGAAGCAGGAGCGTGCGGCGATCCGCCGCAAGGCCAACATCGTGCTGACGAACCCCGACATGCTGCACGTGGGGATCCTGCCGAACCACCGCGCGTGGGCGGACTTCTTCACGAACCTCGCGGTCGTCGTCGTGGACGAGGCGCACGTCTACCGTGGCGTCTTCGGCTCGCATGTCGGCAACGTGCTGCGCCGGCTGCGGCGGATCGCCGCCGGCTACGGCACCGAGCCGCGCTTCCTGCTCGCGAGCGCGACGGTCGCGAACCCGCTGGAGCTGGCCGAGCGGCTCACGGGCCTCGACGACATCGCGCTGATCGACGAGGACGGCGCGCCGTCGGCCGAGCGGCGGATCGCGATGTGGAACCCGCCGATGCTCGACGAGGCTTTGGGGGTGCGCGCCTCAGCATTGAGCGAGGCGGCAGATCTGTTCGCCGACCTCGTGCTCGCCGGCGCGCGCACGATCTGCTTCATCAAGTCGCGCAAGGCGGTCGAGCTGATCCTGCGCCACGCGACCGCGCGCTTGCAGAGCGGCGAGCGGCCCGACCTCGCTGACCAGATCGCTCCCTACCGTGCCGGCTACACCTCGCACCAGCGGCGTGAGCTGGAGGAGCGGCTCACGCGCGGCGAGCTGCGCGGCGTCGTCGCGACCGACGCGTTGGAGCTGGGGATCGACATCGGCGAGTTGGACGCGGCGATCTGCGTGACGTTCCCCGGCACGGTCGCGTCGCTGAAGCAGATGTGGGGGCGCGCGGGGCGGCGCTCGAACGGGCTCGCGGTCTACGTGGCGGGTGAGGACGCGTTGGATCAGTTCTTCTGCCGCCACCCGGACGAGTTCCTCGGGCGGCCCGTCGAGGCGGCGATCCTCGACCACGAGAGCGAGCAGATCCACGCGGCGCACCTGCTGTGCGCGGCGCACGAGGGGCCGTTGTCCTCGCGCGACGCAGGGCGTGCTCGGCGCGCATTGGCAGGAGCACGCGGAGCGGCTCGTCAGCGCCGGGCTGCTGATCGAGCGCCGCGGCGCCTTCCAGCTGCGCGCGCCCGAGGACTACCCGGCGGCGCGCGTGCCGCTGCGCTCGTCCTCGGCCGACGTCTTCTCGCTGATCGACGTCGCCTCGGGCGAGATGATCGGGACGCTGGAGGCGGCGCGCGCCTTCTCGACCGTCCACGAGGGCGCGGTGTATCTGCATCTCGGGCGTGCGTACGAGGTCGTGCAGCTCGACCTCGCCGAGCGGCGCGCGATGCTCTCACCCTTCGACGGCGACTGGTTCACACAGCCCAAGCGCGAGACGAACACGGCGATCGAGCGGCTGATCGAGCGGCGCGAGACGATGGGCGTGCAGCTGTCGTTCGGCACCGTCGTCGTGACGGAGGTCGTCACCGGCTATCAGCGCAAGGCGCTCGCCGACCACCAGCAGATCGACTTCCAGTCGCTCGACCTGCCGGAGACCGCGTTCACGACGCAGGCGCTCTGGTACGAGCTGGACGAAGCTGTGCTCGGACCCGACGCGGCATTCGGCGTCGAGCGGCTGCTCGGCGCATTGCACGCGACCGAGCACGCGCAGATCGCCGTCCTGCCGCTGCTCGCGATGTGCGACCGCTGGGACATCGGCGGCCTCTCCACGAACGCCCACGTCCAGACCGGCCGCCCGACGATCTTCATCTACGACGGCCACCCCGGCGGCGTCGGCATCACCCGCGCCGGCTACCGCGGCTTCGAGCGGCTCGTCGGCGACGCCCACCGCCTGATCGGCGAGTGCCGCTGCCGGAGCGGCTGCCCCTCCTGCGTGCAGTCGCCGAAGTGCGGCAACCTCAACGAGCCGCTGTCGAAGGCCGGGGCGCTGGCGCTGCTGGGGACGTTGCTGGCGGGATAGGCATTCTGCGCGCGTGTGCAGGATCCCTTGCACGCGTTGCACCCCTGGGCAGTGTGTCGACACTGAGCTGGATGGCCCGACCTGTTCGTGCCTTTCTTCTCCTCATGACTCTCGGGCTGGCGCTGGCGGGGCTGCCGTCCGATGCGACAGCGGCGAACACCGGCGGCGCGGCCCCGGCGAGTCCTGCGACGTCAGGTGGCGCTGCGCCGGGCAAGCTGCCGCCGCGCCCGCGCGGACGAATGCCGCGCGCGTCGAGTCGTGGGACCGGCGGTGCGCTCGTGGGGCGCAAGCCGCGCAAGGTCGTGGTGCCGCGCAAGCAGGCCGCCGCTCGGCCGCGTGTCGTCACGCCGAAGCATGCGACGCGGAGGCGGGTGGTCGTGCCCACGCCGTCACCGGCAATCGTGAGCGGGACCTTCCCGCTGCTGGGGTCGTTCAGCTTCGGCGGTGCCGACGCGCGCTTCGGCGCGGAGCGCGACGGCCACGTCCATCAAGGCCAGGACGTCATCGCAGCGAGCGGGACGCCGATCGTCGCGCCACTCGCGGGCTCGATCCTGTGGACCGCGAACCAGCGCGCCGGCGCAGGGATCTACCTCGTCCTGCACGGCGGCGACGCGCGCGACTACGTCTTCATGCACATCAAGCGACACACGCTTGTCGTCGGTGCCGCCGAGGCGGTGCGCCGCGGTCAGCGGCTCGCCGACGTCGGCGCGACCGGCGACGCGACAGGCCCGCACCTGCACTTCGAGATCTGGGTCGGCGGCTGGGGCACGAAGACCGGCCACCCGATCGACCCGCTGCCGCAGCTGGAGCGCTGGCTGGCAGGGCGCGGGTAGGAACGCGCCGCGACCGTTCGCGGCGCGTTCGAGCAGTCGGCGAGCGTCAGTCGGTCAGCGAGCGCGCGACGGCGAGCTGCATCGCAACCGCGCCACCGGCGACGAGGCCGATGCCGATCCGGCCGCGGACGGGGACTGCCTTGCCGGCGCCGAGCGTCGCTACGAGGTCGACGGCGTCCGCGAGCAGCGCGCCGAGCAGCCAGGGCCGCAGCGCGGCTCCTTGGCGCAGCGCGGCGAGCGTGCCCGCGCCGATCGCGATGTCGCGTGCGCCGACCGAGCGGAACAGCAGCGCTGCGGTCGGGCGTTCCGCCTCGGCTGTGCCGATCCATCCTGGGCCGACCGTCGTCTGGGGCTTTGCCGTCAGGGCGGCGCCGAAGGCGACGCGGCCGAGTGCGATGCCTGCAAGAAGCGTGCGTGGGCTCATGCGTTCGATGCTAGCCGCGCTCGTCGTCGGCCGCGTCGCTACCCGAGTCGCGCTGCCTGGGCTTCGAGGTAGCGCTGCTCGGGCAGGCTTGTCGTGCATCGCGCCTTCACGTGACAGCTCCCGCGGTTCCGACACCCGCCGTCGGGCGCCTTTCATCGGGGACGTCGAAGCCAACGACGCGTTCTCGACATCGGTACCATCGCGGATCGCGGCGAGATAGCTCAGTTGGTAGAGCACACGACTGAAAATCGTGGTGTCCCCGGTTCGAGTCCGGGTCTCGCCATCGAAGAAGCGCCTGCATAGGGCGCTTTTCTTCTTCTCGGACTGTTGGCTCATCCGGCGTGGGTTTTGGCCACGGATGGCCGTTTCGTGGCCAAAACTCGAGCGCCATCGACTGTCGGTACCGCGATGCAACGCGCATGTTGTCTAAAGACGCATATAAGTAGCAAATTGCCAGTAAGGCGCTGTGCGGGCCACCGGTATGCCCACGAGTCATGGTCGTCCCGGTTTGATTTGTGCCACAGCCACGCACGTAAACTCCCCGCAAAACGCGCACTTCTTGCCGAGGCCGCACAAGCGTCATCCCGAGCGGCGCAATCCAGGTTCGAGCGTTGAGCACGCGTCGTACGTCCCGCATGGACTCGGGTCGCCGAGCGAACCGCTAGCGCAGACGGCAAAGCTATGGGGCTCCAGTGGAATCCGGCGCGCTGCTGCGGCGCCGTCGGGTCCGCCAGCGACACTGGGCACCGTGACCGTTGCGGAGTTCCTGAGGCTGGCCCCGTTTTCGTTAGGGACGATCACCATCCTGCTCGCCGCAGGAGGTCTCGTCTTCGGTCACGCCTACGGTCGCTACGGGGACGACGCGGCGATCAGCTTCCTCCTGCGGTGGCGCTTCGCGGCGGCGGCGGTGTTCGTCATTCCCGGCCCAGCGCTGATGCTCGTCTCGTTCGGTCGGGGGCAGGTCCCGCCTTGGTTGAGCGACACCGTCGCCGCGTGGCTGATTGGCGCTGGTGTCTGTGCGACGGTCTTGGTCGTCGTCTATCTGATCGTGTGCGTTAGCCGGCCCGGCATGTTCCTCGCTTCGGTCGGGAGGCGCGTCACCGTTCCGCGGGTCAACCGATACGCCCGGGCACGGCGTTGGCGGCAGGACGACGTGTTTGCGAGCGATCTGGCCGCGCGCGAGTACCGTTGGTTCGGGTTCGGCTTGCCGTTTAAAGGTCACGACGTGCCTGCCCCCTCCCGGAGTCGCCTAGCGCGTTGGGTCGTCGTCAAGCGATGGATGCAAGTTCACCGCTGGGCGCTCCGCTTCTACCGGACGGACCCATCGGAGATGTTGTTCGATGCTGCGGCGGCCGGACTGAAGAATGGCAACATGCGGACCTGGCGCAGTGCCCTTGAGGTGGTTGGTCGTCGGCTCCAAAGTCGGAAGCTCGACGGTGCGGCAGCAGAGATCGTGGTCGCCAACGCTCACGCACTCGAGGAGTTCGCTCACCGCCAGGGGTCGGAAGACTGCAAGATCCGACTCTGCGTTGCTCTCGGGGAGATCGGCGGGGTGCGACTGGAAGACGAGTCGGCGACGATTGTCTCCAGGGGGATCTCTACCCTCGCGGAGCGCCGGCTCTCCGAACACGGTCCTGTGCTCGCGGCGATCGAGGCGCTGCGCAATGTGTCGCTGATGAATCCGGCGGCCACCGTGCGAACCGCTGGATGGCTCGGCCAGCACCTCGCAAATGTCGCGCCGCCGGCGGAGGTGTACGGCTTCCACGGCGATCGGCTCGATCATCCGACGCGGGCGCTCTTTGCGCTGCTCGTCGATCTCGCCGAGCGCGCTGAACGTGGCGATGACGGCCAGCTCAACGACGCGATCGTCGACGCCTGCGCGATGATCGAGCGGTCGTTGCCGGGAAAGCAGGATCGCGAGACCATGGGCACTCTTGCGTTCGCGTTGGGGCGCGCTGGGATTGCCGCGGCGCGCCACTACGGCGCCGGTGACGACTGGCACGGGACGCACGATGCCGTGACGGGACTCCTCCGGCTCCACGAGGCGATGAGCGGAGCGGATAGAGACTCCGCCGGGATCGCCGAGGAGATAGCGACCATCGGGTGTTGGGTAGTCACCAACAGAAAGAGCATCGGGCTCAAATCCTGGAACGGACGCTCTGACATGGCCGTGGCCGTCGCCGATGAGCTGCTCAAGCTGCCGAAGTCCAGCGTCGGCCAAGCGTTCACCGAACTCATGGTCCGTCAGCACAACAAGCATATCCCTACACCCCAGCGCGACGCGTTCATCGCGCTGTGTCAGCGAATGGCCGACGACCTCCTAAGCCTACGCATCTTCCTCGACGAGCGCGAGGACGATCGCGCACCGCTCGAGGAGCGCTGAGCCAGACCCGTCGTGCGTCATCGACTGTCCCGGCGGCGGGGTGGTCTAGCGAGTAGCCCGCGCTGCCAGCGACGCGGCAGATAACAGAACACCAGCGCGGAGGCGTCCGTAGGGTTCTGGTCACGAGAGCCGTCTGCCCGTGGTCAAAACCCTGCCCCATCGACCTGTATCTGAACGTACCCGGGCGGTCTCGCCGACGAGCTTGCCTAACGGCGGTGGATCATGGTTGAGAGCGCCGCGCGCCGCACGGCTTCTCGCAACTTTTCCATGCCCTCGGGAGAAGATTCGTACACGTAGTAACGAAGGTGGCGTAAATCGCTGGGGATGTCTACCTCGGTCTGGCTAATCATGATTGCCGGAACCCCAACCGTGTGGGCAATCCCGAGTTCGTAGAACACATTCGAATTCTGGCCCGTGCAGTCTGCGATGACTAGCGTGCTTGCGTAGATGGCCGACCAGATGTCTGCCATCAGCGGGCTGTCTGTGTAGAAGTCGTCGCTGCGTGCGATCGATAGATCCAGCTCGGCCGCCACGGCACGCAGATGCGGCTCGTAAATCGGTCTGAGTCCAGGATCAAACGGCATCATTACAAAGATGTCTGGCTGGTCGAGGTGGTTTCCCGGCTTCCCAAATACTGGGTGGCAGATAAGAGGTACAGCCGTATCAGCACGGCGGGAGCCCAGCCGAACTTCGCTCAACACTCGCGCGGCCTTCATCCATCCAGATGTTGTGCGCCAGATATCATCCGAGCGCCACATAAACTCGTAGAGGCGCATGGCAACTGCGCGATGAGTGCTGGTGCTGGTCATGCCGTCGATAGCGACGAGCCCGGCTCCGGCTAATTCGAGCAAAGTTCCGATAAGTGCCATCGGCCCAGGACCCCCGCTCAGCCCGAGCTCGTCCGACAACGCGTCGAAGGTCAGGCCGGAGTGCTCGTCAAGGGTTCTCAGCACGAGTTCGCCGGTCAGGGGGATCCAACGTTTCCTATGCTGCCTCACCGTGCGCAAGCCTACTCACTGCCATCCTTGCCGAGGTCAACCACGTCGTAGAGGGGCAGACGCGGACTACGATCACAGATCCGAACGCAGATAAGTCCGCAGCGTCGTGGCGACGGATGTGCGGCCAACCTCACGTTGTTCTGACCCGTTGCCTCGGCGAACCGTTCGTGCAACACCCGCCTGCACCGCGGGTGCCCGGTGTCTCGGTGGCGCGCGCCCCGCGCATCAGCAGGAACCGCTGGGCTCCCGTACAGACACCGAATAGCGGCGGCTCTGAGACTCGATCTAGCCGTCGAGTGAGCTGTCCGAAAGTTCGATCACTTGGACTTCGGGGAGGGTTCGCAGCTTTTTCGTGACGGTGATGATTCGGCCGTTGACGTGGGTGCGATGGCTGAACAGCCGCTCAACGGTCGCTCGGTCGATGCGCAGGCCCTCGATGACGCGGAAGTCCTCGTCGAAGATCACGACGACGACCGTGTCGTAGTCGCTGTCACGGATAGGGCTCAGATTGCGTCGGCCGCGCGCGCCGGTGCGGCGCAGCGCTTTGACCTGGATGCGCTCTCCGTCCGGCAGCCTGACATCCCAGTCCGGCTGGCTGAAGCCGCCGCGCTCGCCTCCGTAGTGCTCAGCGACGATGGCCTCGGCGATGTCCCCGATCGGATTGTTGTTCGTCCGGACGATCCCGCGCTCGCGCAGTGCACGCATGATCGCCGCGAAGTCGGCGAGCAACTGCCGCGTGGAGCGTGAAGACGCGCCGTACTCCATGTCGCGAGCATCACAGATGCGGCCGCGGAGCTGTTGCAGTCCGCCCGCAGGCGAATCAGAGCCAGCAGTCCACGAGCCTGGCGAGCGCGTCGCAGCACCCGTGCCAATGAGGCGCGGAGGTGCAGGTCAGACGCGAATCACGTTCACCACGTCAAATGCCATGAAGTCGGCGTCTTGCGTGGCGACGGCGACGCCGTGACGCAGCGCGGTCGCGGCGATCCAGGCGTCGTGGCGGCGGATGCGGCGGCCGGCCTCCAGCTCCGCGGCGGCGATGCGGGCGAAGCAGCTCGCGGTCTCTGCGTCGACCGGCAGGAGCGGGTAGGACGCACGGACCTGAGCGAGTGTCGCGAGGCGGCGAGCGCGAGTGTCTGTGTCCCGCGCGCGGAGGACGCCGAGCTCGAGTTCTGCGGCAGTCACGACGGAGACGGCCAGCTCGTCGGGCAGCTCGCCCAGGTCGCGCCCAGTCTCCATCGCGATGAAGACCGAGGTGTCGGCGATCGCGCGGGTCACTCGTCTTCGACCAGCGCGCCGCGGATCTCCGCGAGGTCGTCGAGCAGGCCGGCATCCGCCGGCGCTTCACGCAAGATGCGACGCAGCTCGCCCGAGGACACCCACGGGCTTCGGCGCTCGACGTGCGGGACGATGTCGGCGACCGGCTCGCGGTTCACAGTCAGCGTCAGCTCCTCGCCGGCGCGCACCGCGGCGACTACCGCGGCGGTGCTGTTGCGAAGATCGCGAACGGAGACCTCATGCGCCATGTGCACGAGTGTAGCGCGCGAGTGCTACAGCGCCTAGGCGGAGGCGAGGGTTTTGGCCACGAGCCGCCTCTTCGTGGCCAAAACCCCGCCGTATCCGCCAGTATCTGCACATATCTCGGTCGCCTCGGGCATCCAGCGAGCTGCCATATCTGTGCTGCAACTCGGCAGGTACGACCAGCACCGTTCCAGGCGCCTGAAAATCGTGGTGTCCCCGGTTCGAGTCCGGGTCTCGCCATCCGTGAAGCGCCTGCATAGGGCGCTTTTCTTCTTCTCGGGCTGTTGAGTCCTTGGGCGAGGGTTTTAGCCACGGACGGCCGTTTCGTGGCCAAAACTCGACCGCCCGCGGCTACGGGCTCCGCGGTGCAACGCCCGTCTTGCATAAAGACACATAGAAGTAGCGAATTGCCAGTAACGCGCTGGACGGCCATTGGTATGTCCGCGGATCATGGTCGTCTCGGTTCGATTTGTGACACCGCCCAGCACACAACTTCGCTGCAAACCTGCATACTTTGTCTGCGGCAGCACAAGCGGTGTTCCGAGCGACACGTGCCAGGTTCGAGCGTCGGACGGAGGCGGCACGTCATCGCCGAAACCCGGGAAGCTCAGCGACTTGCAGCCCGATCCCGTGCCCCGCCAGCTACGCGACCGCTCGAAGACCGATGCAACTCGACCCCGACCGCCTCGCCGTGGAAGCAGTCCGCGCCGTTCGCCACGCCCGGCGACAGCACGCATGACCGCCCGCGATCCCTGGACCGACCCGGACCCGCAGCCGGGAGATTTCGATGCCGATCTCGAGGACATCGACCCGCGCTACGTCGAGGCGCACCCCGGCGACCCTGACGCCAAGGTCACGGTCATCGCGGCTGCCGAGGACGACACAGCGGACGGCCGGTAGCCGAGACGACCGCTACTCGACCAGCGCTCCGTAACGCCGCTTATCGGACTCCGGGCTGAGCCAGCTAAACGCCTTCGGGATCGTGCAGGTGGTGCGCCCCGCTTCCTCGAGGCCGACGCGATCGAGCACCTGTCGCACTAGCGCTCGGCCGCATCCAACTCTGTGACGGGGTTGGGCTGTTCGCCGGCGAGAACGGCTCGCTTGATCTTGGCCGGCGTGGACGGCGGCGCGAGCGTCCAAGCTCTGACCCCGAAGGCAACGGGTCGGAGCATGGTTGCGTTGGTGGGGGTGACGGTCTCGAAGGGGCGCCCGTGGTCGCTGATCTTGGCCGTCCGTGACACGCCCTCCGAGGTCCAGTCGATGTACCCGTACCAGGAGCACGCGCACTCGGCCGTGACGACCTTGAGGTACCAGACCTCCGGGCGGCTCTCGGAGACCTGGTGCGGCAGCGGGACGGGTGGCACCCTTCCCACCCCTGGCGTGAAGCCGGCGAACGCGTGGACGACGGTCGGGTCCTCGTCGAGGTTGACGCGGAAGTAATTGGGCGCCAGCCCGCCGCCGCAGCCATATGCCGGGTTCGGATACGTCGCGGTCGTCGGCGGTGCGGCGCGATGGACGACCACCACGCGCAGATCCTGCACGACCACGGTGTGGTGATCGAGGCCCTGCAGCGTCACGGCCACGGAGTTGCCGCTCGCGGGCAGTCCGTGGTTGCGGGCCGCCCAAGCCTCAAACCCCGCCGGCTTCTGCACCGACGCTGACGGGTAGGGCAGCTTGGACATCGTGACGGGGAAGACCCAGCCGAGCCCCACGTCGCAGTACTCGCTCAGCCGCGACCACGCGGCCGTTACGCTCAGGAAGCGCTGCGATCTTCCAAGCCCCGGCAGGTGCTTGCCCCCGGCGAGCAGCGCGGCCCCGAGGACAATCCCGAGCCCGCCGCCGATGGCGACCACGGCGATGGCGCCCAGGCTGATCCCACGCCCGTCTCGCTGCTGTCTGGCTCTCCGTGTGCGGTCTCGCCTGCCCATCAACCACCATCCTATAGACCGAAATCCAGGACAATGGTCGCCATGGCGTAAAGCTCGCCCGACGCACCCGAAGTGGAAATCAGCGGATGCCGCTGCAAACGAGATGCCGCGGGCATAGCCCGGCGCGTCGGGTCGGGCTCGTAGAGCGATGGGGCTTCGCCGC
The DNA here is from genome assembly GCA_963715695.1 of uncultured Actinomycetes bacterium. GTDB lineage: Bacteria > Actinomycetota > Thermoleophilia > Solirubrobacterales > Solirubrobacteraceae > Conexibacter. The sequence goes on from OY970266.1 coordinate 1,846,243, forward strand.
GAATGCTGCCTTGTGATTGACAGAAACGCTGTCGATCGGGATCCTGGGCGGCTCGGGCGTAGCTGGAGGCGAAAGGGGACGTCGTGCGGTCAGGGTTGCTTCGGTGGTGGTGTCTTTGCGTTGTCGCGCTGGTGTTGGTGGTGCCGGCGGTGGCTCACGCGGATCTCGGGCCGAAGGTCGACGGGTGCGGTGACGTCCGGTTCATCGGCGTCAAGGGCTCCGGGGAGACCGACGACTATGGCCGCGAGATGGCGGCCCTTTCAGGCGAGGTCGGGCGCGCGCTGCCGTCCTGGGTCGAGTTCAAGTCGACTCCGGTGAACTACCCGGCCTATGGCACCGATCTGTTGTGGAGCGGTGGCATCGACACTTACGCCGACGGGATCGAGCAGGGCGATCAGGCGCTCCGGGACCTTCTCGCTGACGTCGAGGACGAGTGCCCGCAGGAGCTGGAGATCCTGGCCGGGTACTCGTCGGGCGCGATGATCGTCCACGACATCCTCGACGAGTTCGCCTTCGACGACTGGGCGACGAGTCACGTCATCGGTGTGCATCTGCTCGCCGATCCACGACGTTCGCCGGGAGACCCGACGACTCGGGGCGGCGCCAACAGCACGTCGCGCGGCATCGCGGCGATCGGCGAGTGGGTGTCGCTCTTGCACGGCACGAGCGATATCCCGGCGGTCTTCGCGCCGGTCACTCGGTCCTGGTGCGCCGCGAAGGACCCGATCTGTGCGCTCGAGCCGACCAGCCTGTCCGGGCTCGCCGCGAATTTCGCCAACCGCAAGCGGCACTCCAACTACGGCGGCACGATCCTCCCCAACGTGTTCGTCGACGACGCTCAGCGGCTGACCCGCACGCTCCGTTTGCGCTTCCCGCCGACGACGCAGCTGCTGGAAACGGTCGCTACGGGTTGGCCGGTGAACATCGACCTCAAGGGCAGCTTCCCGTACGGCGTGCGGTTCACCGGCATCTCACCGGAGATTCCCGGCCTCAGTCTCGCGGCCAACGGCCGCCTGAGCGGCGTGGTGTCGGCCACCGGCCACTACCAGGCCGACGTGAGCACGTTCAGCACCGAGGGCGGGTCCTCGACGTTTAAGGTGATCCTCGACGTCGTCGAACCGTTCGACATGGTCGACTTCGACCCGGATCCGGTGGTGCTCGCTCCCATGCCCATCCACGAGCCGACGGGCGTCGCGCTGCCGGGGATCGCGCCGCGGTCCGTCGTGACGCTCGAGCCCGAGGACACGATGCCGGCAGGGCTGACGCTCTCGGGCGCCGGCAAGCTCCAGGGTCGCCCTGATCAGGTCGGCGACTTCGAGGTCGGCGTGCGAGTCGCGAAGCCCGACGGGACGCTGCGGCGCTTCGTGCTCTCCATGCAGGTGGTCAACCCGGCCAAGCTGGTTTCGGCGGCACCGGACGGGACGCCCTCGGACGCGAGCATCTCGGCCGCGATCATGCTGGACGACTCGCGCGCGGCATTCGTCTCGGCAGCCGACAACCTCGGCGTCGAGAACCCTGACGGCAGCGACGTCGTTTATCTCAAGGACATCGACAGTGGGGCGCTCGCGCACTGGAGCCCGCCACCGGACGAGTTCGTCTGCGCGATCGAGACCGACCCGGCCAAGGCCAACCTCTATATCGCCACAAGCTGGTGGGAGGACTTCGTCAACGACGACGGCAACCCAGACAGCCGAGAGCGCACGACGATCCGCAAGCTGCCACTCGCCGGCCTGCCCGGATCCGGCGGGCAGCTGACGCCCTCGACGCTGACGTCGTATGCCGGCTCGTGCGAGAACGGCGCCGCGATCGCCGCCGAGACTGCGCGCGGACCGGTCGTCATCTCGGCGAACCGGCTCGACCTCACGGGTCAGCCGCTCGGCGCCGGCGAGACGCCGGAGCGCCTGTACGTGCTGGGCGGTACCGGCTATCACGTTGTGGCGAACCCGCCCTCAGACGGGTTGCCGTGGTCGCTGAAATCGATCGTCGATGTCCGATCTGACGGCGCGTTGCTGGTCGAGGAGCAGCGGATCGTCAACAGCGGGGAGCCTGGTCCTCCGGCGAGCGAGACCGGCTACTTCGTGCTTGGCGCTACCGGCGCGATGCGACGCGTCGACCTCGATGCGGCAGGCCAGCAGGTCAAGATGCTCAGCCCGCACTTCTACGCTGGCGGCCTGGTGTTCAGCATGAACCGCAACGACGCTCCGGCATCGCTTGCGCGCGCCGCAGTCGTCATCAACTCCGGTGTGCTGCGCTACAAGCCGATCGGGTTGGCCGATCCGGCACTGTTCGACAGTCTCGGGATCTCCAGCTCCCAGGGCATCCAGCCACTCACGGGCAACGACTACGCGGTCGGGTGCCGCACCTACAAGCGCTCCAAGCCGGCCCGTCTCGAGCCCACCACCGTGTACTACGGCGGCTTCCAGATCGACAGCTGCATCGCCGCCAACCCGAACAACGCACCCAGCTCGTACTCCGCCGCCGGACCAACCAAGATGCTCGTCGAGGGGACGGTCGACGGCGCTGACGCGCGACAGCTGCTGAGCGCCGCGATTCCCTGATCGGCACACTGGCATTGCGCCAGCGTCTCGCGCCCGGCGGCGTGACGGATGGAGCACTCTCCTGCGGAGCGCCGGGCTCCAAGCCCCCTCCGCCACCGGCAGACTGCGGGTCTCGATCCACAGCAGCCGCGCGACGGTCGTCGGCCGCCGTGGGAGCGTGACGCTCGCATGCCGCGGCGGCGCCGCGGGCAGCGCCTGCCGGGACGCTGCGGATCGTGCGCCGCGCTCACCACCGCCGCATCGTGATCTACCGGACGATCGTGCTGGCCCGTACCCGCTACACCGTCAAGAGCGGGAAGACGTAGCCCGTCGCGCTGCGGCTGACCGACGCCGGGCTGCGGCTGCTCGCTCGCGCCAACGACGGCTGCCTGCGCGCACGGGCGACCGCGACGCTCCGCGGCGGCGCGATCGCCCAGCGCACGATTATCGATGAGCCGGCTCCCGTGCCGCGATACCTCAGGCGTCCGGCAAGACGTAGCGCGTACCTCGGCGCTCTCCCACCCGAACCAGGGCGCCGTCGTCGACGAGTTCCGCGAACAGCATGAGGACGTCCTGGCGATCGAGCCCGGTGCGCTCTCGGACAAGCGCGTTTGTGACCGGTTTTTGCGACGCCATCTCGAGCACAATCTCCCTGAGATCTTCACGGGTCAGTCGAAGCCCAGCCGGTGGGGCCAACTCGCTCGCGAGCTGATACCGAGTGCCACCGCGCTCGCCGCTCCGGACAAGGAGGCCGGCGTCGACCAAGCGCTTGAGCGCATTCGTGGCTGCGTCCCGGCCTGTCCGAAGCAGTTCACGCACGCGCTGGTTGGTGAGCACCTCACCGCGTCGGGCGTGAACAAGGAGGACCCGGTCCCGATCCTCAATCGTTCCGCGCTCCACAATCTCACGGACCCATGCTCGCTCCTCGGGTCGCGTCCCGCTCAGAATCGGCAAGCGAACAGTCACCGCGGCGTCGGTGGCGTGAAAGGTTGGCGTCGCGAGCAACTCGTCGCGCATCATGTCCTCGATGAGATCAACGCCCTCGCCCTTGTCCTCTGCAAGGTTGAAGCCGCGCAAGACGGCGATCGCAGTGTTGTTGCGGGCAGCAAAAGCATCTCGCATGGTTTCCACGGTTACGGGCGCCACCAAACCTCCAGGCGAGGTGACGTCGACGCGATCACGATGCAGCTCGATGCGAACTGGCGTGCCGCGCTGCTGATAGCTGCGATGCACTACCGCGTTCGCAACCGCCTCGCGAATGACGCGCTCCGGAAGGCGAGGAAGCTCATGACGGCGGAGACCGAGAACCACGGTGTCCGCGCCAAGATGCGTCATCAGCGCGTTCGTTACTTCGATGACTTGGTTGTGCAGTGGTCCGGTGAACTGCTGTCGAAGGTCAAAGTCGTCGCCACCCTCTGGATATCGGAGCAGCTCGATGTACGCCTTCCCAAGCACGCGGTCTGGGCGATCGAGCAAATACAGGGCTCCTGCCACTGTGAGCATCGCCTCACCGTGCTCGATGACGCAGAGGCCCCGCTCGACAAAACGACCCTCGAGTCCGGCGCTATCCGAGATCCCCAGCGCAGTTGTTACCTCTTGCACCAAAAACAGATTGGCGTCGGCGAGCCGCACCTCCGTTGGTGCAGACTCGAAGCTGCTGCCCGCGCGCTCGTGCATGAAGCGCACGAGTGGATCCCCGATCAAAGCAACACGTCGCGTGCCTATGCGGACAAGCACACGACCATTCGAGGTCTGGGAGAAGCCCTCCCGCAGACGCTCCACTCCAATCAGGGTGATCTGCTTGCTGCCCACTTGAAGCGGAGCAATGGCGATGGGAGCTACCGAATGCGCGTTGCGCCCTGCATCGCGGATCTTGTCCTCGACCGCTGCGCTGTAAGGGAGACCTTTGATGGACCCGTTGTCGCTGACACCCACGAGGATGAGTCCCCCAGCGCTGTTGGAGAAGGCAACCATGCTGTCCTGGAGGGACGACAGCCCTTCCTTGAACTCGACGGAATCCGTCTCTTCGCTGAAGAGGCGGTGGAACTCTTCTGGCAATGCCTCTCTGGGCCAATCGCGGGGGCGAGCAGGGTCAAAGGGGTCATATGGCAAACTTGCGGGGTCGCTGCTCATGCCGCAAGTTTGGCATAAAGCTCGGCAGGTAGGTCAGTCCTGACTCCATCGCGGACTCCAAGCGCCTCGCCGCGCGCTCTACGTCGCCGATCCGGCGATCATCGCCAGCACGTCGGCGGCGACGTCCCGCCCTGGAGCACTTAGGGCGACCGCACTGCGTCACGGGGCTGTGGCGCTGGGCCGTAGCGCGCGCCCCAGGTGCGCAGCTCGCGCAGGAGGGGGGCGAGCGCCCGCGCGGCCTCGGTCAGCTCGTAGACCGTCGCCGGCGTGGGAGGCGGGAGTGTGCGCTTGCTCACCACGCCACCGGCCTCATGGTCGGCTGGCGATCCGTGCGTTCCGGCGCGCGACGCTGGCCTACGGAGGTCGCGCAGGCCGGTCCGGACAGGGCCGTTCCGGAGCGGCGCGTGCTGGCGCATTGCCACTCTGTCCAATGTTCACACCGACGCGGTCGAAACGGCGCAGAACCTGTGATAGAGATGGTTTGTCGAGGGATCTGTCCGGTTGGGACGGACTCACGTCGCAACGCCGTGCAAGGAGCACGACGTTTCACTCCACGGAAGGGGAGCAAGTGAAATCGCGTGTTGTCCTGCAGTCGACGTTAACTGCGTTGGCGGTCGCTTTGCTGTGCGCAATCGGCGCCGGTGGCGCGAGCGCGGCCGGCTCCGCCCGTGTCTTTCACGCGGCGCCGAATCCAGCGAACCCGAACGGACCCAACTGCACGGTCGGCGATCCGTGCTCGTTGGACGTCGCCTACCGGCTCGCGCAGCCCGACGACACTCTTGATCTGGCGGCCGGCGACTACGACCTCGACGGTAACGAGTTCGAGATCACCACGCCGTCGCTCCGGCTGATCGGCGGTCACGGTGACCCGCTGCACAAGGCGCACTTCGTCAACGGCGCGCTGCGCCTGCACGGCGCGGGTGACAGCGTCGACAACGTGTACGTCGAGGGGATGCTCGACGTTCGCGCCTCTGCGACGGTCGACCGGACGTTCGTCAGCAACGGCACGACGGACTTCACGCAGCCCGGCTGCCGCATCCTCGCCAGCGAGGTGCTGCTGCGCAACAGCTTCTGCGTCGGGCCTGCCGCCGGCGTCTACGCCGAGGGCGCGCATGTCGTGCTGCGCAACGTGACGGCGATCGGCGCGCAGTGCGGCATCGACGCCTCGGGCGAGTTCCTGAGTCCGATCGAGAACAAGGCCACCTCGCTCTCGATGATCAACACGATCGCGCAGGACAGCCCGATCCTCGATCCTTCCGCGACGGCTGACGTCTGCCTCTCCCACCTCGGCCACGGCGTCACCGCCCACGCTGACCACTCGAGCTACGGAACCGTCGACGAGGACGGCTCGCAGACCGTCCTCTTCACCAGTGACGCCGACGTCACGGGGGCCGCGACGTTCGCGACCAAGCCCGGTCTGGTGAACGCCTACATGGCGCACGAGAGCCCCACCTCGCCGACGGTCGGCAGCGGCCTGGTCGCTCCGGAGAACGGCGCCACGGACATCGACGGCGATCCGCGCGTCTCGGCTTGCAAGGGCGCCCCGACGACGGACGTCGGTGCCGACCAGATCCCGGATGCCACGCTGTGCCCGGGAGGTCCGACGCCCCCGCCGACGACCACCACACCGCCACCGCCACCGCCACCGCCACCACCGCCGCCACCGACGACGACGACACCCGCGCCCAAGCCGCCCCCGGTCCTCGCGCCGCTGCTCAGCAAGGTCAAGATCGTCCACCACGGCACGGCCGTCTCGTTCCACCTCTCCCGTGCCGCAAAGGTGACCGGCGTGCTCGACCTGCGCACGCACGGCGGCTGGCAGGAGCTCGGCGGAGCGCTTGCCGTCCGCGAGAGCGCCGCAGGGACGTACGTCGTGACGTTCCCGACGACGATCAACGACAGCGCGGTTCCGAAGCACGGCCGCTTCCGCCTGCATCTGACCGCTCGTGACGGGAAGACCCAGATGACGGTGGTGCGCACCTTCAGGAGGTAGCCGCGCCGGGGGTGGCGCTCGCTTCGCCGGGAGCGCCACCCCATCGCCGCACGAGTGCCCGGTGAGGATTCTCGCGACCCAGGTCGAGCGTCCTAGCCGGCGCGCTCCAGCACCACCACGGGGATGGTGCGGTCCGTCTTCTTCTGGTACTCGTCGTAGTCAGGCCAGGCCGCCGCCATCTTGCGCCACATCTCCGGCTTCTCCTCCGGCGTCGCGTCGCGCGCGTGCGCTCTGAAGACGTCGCCCTTGACCTGCACCTGGACGTCCGGCTCGGCCTGCAGGTTGACGTACCAGCCGGGCGGCGCATCGGTCCCGCCCCTGGAGGCGACGATCAGGTAGTCGTCGCCGTGCCGCTCGAAGATCAGCGGCGTCGTGCGCTCGACGCCGCTCTTGCGGCCTCTCGTCGTCAGCAGCAGGATGGTCGTTCCGCGCTGCCAGCTGTAGCCCTCCTCGCCGTCGGTCGCGCGATAGCGATCGACGTGCTCCTGTCCAAACAACATCGCTGTCTCCTAGCTCGCTTGCCTCGAATCTAGCGTGCGCGCAGAAGCGTCCTGGCCCGAGCGCAGCAGGGAGCCGAATGGCGCTCACGTCTGCGCCAGCGCCTCCTCAAGGCTGTCGGCCCACTCAGCGGTGATGCGCTGCAACGGCGCGATTCGGTCGGGGTGGTCCTTGTGGCGTGTCAGCAGGTGCGAGCGGCGGTAGCGAAAGCGCCACTGCTTCGTGGGGCCGTACATGCAGGCGGCCAGGACGTCGAACGCGGTGGGAGCGTAGAGACGCGAGAGCGGATCGCCCTGGCTTGCGCGCGTCTTCTGGATCTCGGCCTTGGGCGTGCCGTCGGCGTAGGTGGTCGGTGACGCGTTCTTGACCTCGACGGTCACGGAGCGGCCGTCGGCGAGCGTGACCCAATAGTCCGGCGGTCCTTCTTGGTGCCCGACGCGCGCCTCCGCCACCGTCGTCTCCGCACGCAGGGCGCGACCCGCATGGTGCTCGGCCACGCCCCCGCGAACCGCCATCGCGACACGCTTGCGCTCGGCGACGATCGCAAGGATCTCCGCGGCCGGCAGGTCGTACTCGCGCTCGAGCTGGTGCAGGTCGGGAGTGGAGATCGCACCAGCCTCTCCTGTGCCGATTCGCTCCGCGGCGCGGAAGCGCAGCGCGGGGTCGAGCCGGAGCGCCTGTGCCTGTCGCTCGAGGCGCAGGAGGTCGAAGATCCGCTCCGGTGCGAGCATCACGATCGTCTCCAGCCCGAGCTCGGCGCGCGGCGCGTCACGGCGCACGCCCGACATGTTGTCGCGCTCGTAGACGTGCCAGCCCGAGACGTGCGCCGCGGCTGCGTCGTCGTCCTTCCAGAAGACCGAGATCCCGAGCGGCAGCGGGTCGTAGCGCAGCGGGTCGAGCGCCACGAGCAGGTCCTCGTCGGGCTCGACGCCGAGCACGAGCGTCGTCTCACAGCCGGTCGGGTCGAGGCCGACGGGGTGGAGCCCGGTGCGCCAGCTCTTCGCGTCGCCGTAGCGGATCTGCATCCGATGCTCGTCGGGCGGGCGGTGGTGCGTGAGCTTGCTGTTGGCCCAGAACACATAGGCCATCAAGCCGTACCGCGCACCGTGCTCATCCTCCACGGCAAGGAACAACGGAGCCACGTCGGGGCCAGAGCTGTGGAGCACTCGTCCACCTGCCCGCGTCACCGCCGCCTCGAGCAGCTCGTGGTGCCGCCGTCGCTGGAGGCGCTCGTACGTGCGCACGTAGGCGCGACCGGAGGGATGGATCAGCGTCACAGGCAGCTCAGGACGCCCGCCACGCGGCTAGCGAGGACGATCGAGGGCTCGTGCTCCCACGCGCGCAGCACGCGCCAGCCGGCCAGCTCGAGCGCGCGGTCCACAGCGCGATCGCGCGCGACGTTGCGCTCGAGCTTCGGACCCCAGTAGTCGGTGTTCGCGCGCGGCAAGCTCCCGTGCTCCGGGCACCGGTGCCAAAAGCACCCATCCACGAAGACCGCGAGCCGCGCGCGCGTGAAGACGACGTCGGGTCGGACCACGCGCTCGTCGAGTCGGAGGGCGAGGTCCTTGCGGAAGCGCAAGCCAAGGCGGTGAAGCTCGGAACGGAGGGCGATCTCGGGCTTCGTGTCCCGCCGCGGGTTCGCACGCATGCGCTTTGAGACGGCGGCGCTCGTGGGGTGCGGATAGGGCAGGGGCACCGGCTGCAATGATAGATGTGGGACAACGCAGCATGCCGCTGTGCCGCCGCTCACCGTCCGGAGAACCGGCGAGAATGGCGCCGCGATGGCCGACTCCTCCTTCTCCGCTATCTCGCTCTACTGCGGCGCGGGCGGCCTCGATCTTGGCTTTCAGCGGGCGGGCTTCGAGTTGGAGTGGGCGATCGACTCTGATCCACATGCGGTGCGCACGTACGCCGAGACGGTCGACGAGCGGGTTGTCTGCGGAGACGTGCTCGAGGTGGAACCACCGGCTCATCTCCAGCCGGACGTCGTGATCGGTGGACCACCGTGCCAGGGCTTCTCGGTCATAGGCCGGATGGACCCGCTCGATCCGCGTAGCCGGCACGTGTCGCACTTCCTTGACGTGGTCGAGCGGTTCCATCCGCAGGCGTTCGTGATGGAGAACGTGAAGGCGCTGGCCGTGAATCCGCGCTGGGCCGGCTTGCGGGAGAGACTGAAGGCCCGCGCACGGCAGCTCGGATACGAGGTCGAGGTCTTCGTCCTCAACGCGGCTGACTACGACGTCCCCCAGGCGCGGGAGCGCATGTTCATGGTCGGCGTTCGCTGCGCCCATCCTCTAGAGCCGGTGAAGACAACCGCCGGCAATCCGCCAACGGTCCGTGCCGCGCTCGCCGATCTCCCTCGATTCGGCATGCCCGGCAACGATGGCGTGTGCTCGGCGAGAGTCGTGCCTGCCAAGGTGCCGATCATGCGACCGACGGCCCATAGAGGAAGCCTGCTGTTCAACGGCTCGGGTCGCCCGCTCTTCCTCGACGGCCCCGCGAAGACCCTTCCGGCCTCGATGGGCGGCAACGCCACTCCGATCGTCGACCAGGACGAGCTCGACACGGACGCGACCCCGTGGGTGGTGGAGTACCACGCGCACCTGCTCGCCGGCGGAAGGCCACGCAAGCGTGCACCCAAGCGCATGCGTCGCATCACGATCCAGGAGGCGGCTGCGCTGCAGACCTTCCCGCCGGGGACGACGTTCTGCGGGCCACAGGTCGCGCAGTACCGGCAGATTGGCAATGCGGCACCCCCCAACCTGGCGCATGCCGTCGCTCGGTCGATCAGGTCGGCGCTGGACGAGATCGACCGTTCGGCGCTCACGCCCGCCGATCTGGTCGCCGCGTAGCGAGTGCGCGCCGCAGGCGCTGTGCGGCTGACTCACACCGTCCCCCACAGCGCACCAGCGCGCCGGACTGTGACGCTCAGCCGTTCACGTCCACGCCCGGCAGGCCGTCGACGCTTGCTGCGTTCTTCTGTGCCTGGTACTCCACGAGCGCGTCGGGGCCGCCGACCCGCAGCTTCTTCTCCGCCCAGGCGTCTTGATGCGGACGCTCACCCTCGTAGCGCATCAGCGGGACGCCGTAGCCGCACGAGTCGGAGATGCGGCTCACCTGCACGAGCACGATCGCGCGCCGCGTCTGGGGCCGCACCGGCGGGAACCGGCACTGCTCGGCGAGCTGCTCGAAACGCGGATCCTCCGGCATGATCGGCTCCCCGCGGCCGTGCAGGCGCACGATCCGCGGCGGCCCGTCGAACGCGCACAGCATCACGACGATGCGGCCGTTCTCGCGCAAGTGCGCGAGCGTCTCGACGCCGCTGCCGACGAGGTCGAGGTACGCGACGCGATCGCGATCGAGGATCCGCAGCGTCTCGATCGGTCCCTTCGGCGACGCGTTCACGTGCCCGTCGCCGCTCAGCGGAGCCGTCGCGACGAAATAGAGCGACTGGCGCTCGATCCACGCCTGGAGGTGTCCGTCGATCTCGTCGTACGTGCGTCCCACGGCAGCGACCAGGCTACCGCTCGCGCCGAACGGCGACTGGCTCGCGGCACCGCTCCGCCGTCCCGTGCGTTGTAGTTTCGTGCTCGTGGCCCGCACGATCGAGATCCCCACCGAGCGCCTGACGCTGCGCCCCTTCGAGTCCATCGACCTCGAGGCGTTCGTCGCCTACCGCAGCGACCCCGGGGTCGCGCGCTACCAAGGCTGGACGAGTGCGTTCTCGATGCCCGACGCCGAGCGCTTCCTCGCCGATCAGCAGGGGATCGCGTTCGCGCAGCCGGGTGCGTGGCTGCAGCTCGCGATGATCGATCGCGAGACCGGCGTCGTGCGCGGCGACTGCGCCGTGCACACGCTCGACGACCAGCCGGCGACGACCGAGGTCGGCGTCACGCTGGCACCAGGCAGCCAGGGCAGCGGCTACGCGACCGAGGCGCTCGGCGCTGTCGTCGCCGCGCTGTTCGAGCAGGCCGGCATGCACCGGGTCTTCGCGAACACCGACGAGCGCAACAGGTCGGTCCACCGCCTGCTCGAGCGCCTCGGCTTCCGCCGCGAGGGTTGCATGGTCGAGGCCGATCGGTTCAAGGACGAGTGGACGACTGTGTGTGTCTACGCGACGCTCGCGCGCGAGTGGCAGGTGCGCGCCTGAGCGCGAGCTCGGCTGGCGCGATCGATCTGCCCATCGCTTTGTCACAGTGACATTGAAGTAACACTTCATCCTTCCGGACGCTTGACGGTGACACACAGGCCGCACTGTCCAAGGTTGGGCTCGACGCGGTCCGTCACTGCTCGCTGCGTGTTTTGATGCTGGCACGGGGGCTCGGTTGAGTCACCTCGCTCCTACTCGCATGTAGCGAGTTTCACCGTTCCAAGGAAGGTGGTCCGAAGATGTTGCGTGTTGTCTCTCGATCTGCGCTTGCCGTCGTGGTGGCCGCGCTGGTGTGTGCGCTTGGCGCTGGTGTCGCCAGTGCTCATCTGTTGTACGTGAGTCCAAATGGTGACGATCCCTCGTGTTCGTTCTCCCGCCCCTGTTCTCTCCAGGTGGCGGCCGGCCGGTTGTCGGCCGGTGACACCGTGTCTGTCGCTCCGGGCTCGTACGACCATCCCTACTTCATCGGCGCCCCATCGGTGACGATCATGGGCGGGGCGAACATGACCGCGGATCCTCAGCACAAGCCGATTTTGCTCGATGGGTTGCAGTTGAGTGGTGACGGAGACGTCGTCACCGATCTCGACATCCGCGGGATGTTGGACGTTCGCGCTCCCGCGACGATCGAGCGTGCGATCGTCACCGACGACGGGACGCATGCGTACGCGTGTCACCTCGCCAGCAGCAACGTGACGCTGCGCGACAGCTTCTGCACCAGCCTTGGGTCTGGCACGGGCGACGCCGTGTACGGCGTGGGGGCGAACATCGTCTTGCGCAACGTGACGGCGTCCGGGACCAAGTGCGCGGTGGAGGCCTCGGGCGGGACGTTTGGCGCCCCGACGACGTCGGTGTCGCTGGTCAACACGATCGCGCGGCCCACCTGGGCGACCGGGACGACCGACGCGGACGTCTGCGTCACGAACCTCAGTCACCCGGTGAAAGTCACTGCACAGAGCTCGAACTACGGCAGCGTCGATGAGTCAGACGCTCCGACGGTGCTCTTCACCAGCAAGAACGACGTCAGCGGCTCGCCGCTCTTCGTCGCTCCAGATCCGCTCTCGGGCTTGCCCGACCTGCACGAGGCGGCCGGCTCGCCGACGATCGGTGCCGGCCTGAGCGATCCGGCCAACGGCGCGATGGACGTCGACGGCGATCCGCGTGCCTCGGCGTGCACGGGCAAGACGGACGTCGGCGCCGATCAGGTCGCCTGTCCGTAGGACAGCGCCCGGCGTGGGGGTGGCCCAGCGAGGCCGCCCCCACGAGTGTCAGGCGCCTTCGCCGACCACGCGAACAGGCCACTTCCGCCGAACTGGCCCGTGACGGTGCAGCGCGGGGATGCGACGATCGTTGCCGTGCCGCGCCTCGTTCCCGACCGTCCCGTGCGGCGGCTCGTTCAGCTCTACGCCGGGCTCGTCCTGTTCGGCCTCAGCATGGCGATGATGATCCGTGCCGGGCTCGGCGTCGACCCGTGGGACGTGCTGCATCAGGGCATCGCCAACCGCACCGGCCTGAGCTTCGGCACCGTCGTGATCGGCCTCGGCCTCGTCGTGCTGCTGGCGTGGATCCCACTGCGTCAGCTGCCCGGCGTCGGAACGATCAGCAACGTGATCATCGTTGGCCTCGTCGTCGATGCCGGGCTCGACGTCATGACGCGGCCGTCATCGCTCGGCCTGCGGATCGCGGAGCTGGTGGCCGCCGTCGTGTTGCAGGGCGTCGCCGGCGGTTCCTACATCGGTGCGGGGTTGGGTCCCGGTCCGCGCGACGGACTGATGACCGGCCTCGTGCGCAGCAGCGGTCGCAGCGTGCGGCTCGTGCGTACGACGATCGAGGCGACCGTGCTGGTGAGCGGCTGGCTGCTGGGCGGGACCGTCGGCATCGGCACCGTGCTCTATGCCGCGACGATCGGGCCGCTCGTCCACGTCTTCCTGCCGCTGCTCACGATCGCCCCGGCACACCTCACTGGCGGCGCGCCGATCGTGCCCGAGCCGCTCTGCCCCGAGCCGGCCACAGCCGCGGCGGACTGACTAGGCGAGCGGCTCGATCCGCGCCGGCACGTGCTTGTTCCAGGGCGTGCCGGCGAGCCAGTCACGCCGGCTCGCGCTCGTCAGCTCGTTCGGTGCGACGCCGTCGGGCTCGCCGGAGCCGACGCGCGTGAGCCCGAAGCCGTTCGGCAGCGTGACGTGCCCGCGCCGCAGCGTGTCGGTGATCTCGATCGGCGCGCTCGCGCTGCCGCCCGGCGTCGTGATGCGCACGAGCGCTCCGTCGCGCAGCTCGAGCGCGGCCGCGTCGGCCGGGTTGATCCGCAGCGCGCCCTCGCGGTCGTGCGTGCGCCACGCAGGGTCGCGGATCACCGTGTTCGCTGTATGGCGGCGGCGCTCGCCGGCCGCGAGCACGAACGGGTAGGCCGGATCCGTTTCCTCCGGCTCGTCGAGCAGGCCGCCAAGCTCCTCGAGCAGCTCCGGGATCGCAAGCCGCAGCCGCCCGTCCGCGTGCTCGACGCGCGCCCAGCTCTCGGCGTGCTCGTCGACGCTGAAGACGAGCCCGGAGCGCGCGGCAAGCACTGCGTCGAACAGCGCGTCGCCGGCCGTGCCGCCTCCGCCGTCGCCGTCGGGTGCGACGATGCCGGCGCGCCGCAGCGACTGCGGGTATTCGACCGCGCACATCTGCGCCGCGAGCCACAGTGCAGCGGCCGCCTGTGCTCCGTCGGGCAGCGTCGGCCCGAGCGTCTCGTACAGCACGACGGCGGCGAGCCCCTGCAGCTGCGGCCGCTCGGCCAGGCGCCTCGTCAGCGCCGCGGCGAACGTCGCACGATCGCTCGCCGCCGCCTCGTGCAGGCCGTCCAGGTCCTCGTCGCTCAGCGCGCCGAGCGCGCGCACGAGCCGCCGGTGGATCTCCGGCTCGCCGAGCAGGCCGGCCGGCGGCTGCGCGACCGGCGCGCGCAGGTGGAAGGCGTTGCGTGGGAACTCGACGTTGAAGAACGTGCACTCCCACTTCTCGTACTGCGAGGCCACCGGCAGCACGTAGTCGGCACAGCGCGCGGTCTCGGTCATCGCCACGTCGATCACGACGCTGAAGTCGAGTGCCGCCAGCGCGTCGCGCATCCGTCCCGAGCCCGGCAGCGAGTGCACGGGGTTGCTGCTCTCGACGATCAGCGCGCGAAAGCGGTCAGGGTGATCGGTGAGGATCGCGTCGGGGATCGACGCAGCCGGGATGAAGCCGCCGATGATCCGCTCGCCGGTCACTGGCGTCGTGCGCCGGCTGCTCGCTCGGCGCCCGACGATCGCGCCCGGCGCGAACGTCGAGTGCAGATTGGTCGCGCCCGGCTTGGCGAAGTTGCCGGTGAGCGCCCACAGCAGCTTCTCGAGGTAGGAGTTGAGCGTCGAGTGCGGTGACTGCTGGATCCCGAGGTCCTCGAGCACCGCAGTGCTCGCGGCGCCGGCGATCCGCCGCGCCGCGGTCCGCACCAGTGACTCCTCGACGTCGGCGCGGCGGCAGTGGACGGACACGTCGAGTCGCTCCAGCGCGGTGAGCACCGCCTCCTGCTCGCTCGCGTGCGCTGCGAGGAACGCGGAGTCGACGAGCTGCTCCTGCACGAGCACCGCGAGCATCGCCCCGAGCAGGAACGCGTCGGTGCCGGGGCGCAACTGCAGGTGGATGTCGGCGATCGCGGCCGTCTCGCTGCGCCGCGGATCGATCACGATCAGCGTCCGCTGCGGGTCGCGCGCGAGCTCCCGCAGGACGATCCGCGCGCGTGGGAAGCCGTGCGTCTGCCACGGGTTCTTGCCGACGAAGACGGCGACCTCCGCGTGCGCAAGGTCGGGGGCCGTGTGGCGCATCGCGCCGAACAACTGTGCGTCGACCCACGCCTCGCCGGTCTTCTCCTGCGCGAACGCGCTCGACGCGTAGCGCGCGCCGAGCGCTGCGCGTGTCGCGCGCGCGTACATCCCGCCGAGATGGTTTCCCTGCGCGCCGCCGCCGTAGGAGAGGATCGCGTCGCCGCCGTGCGCGTCGCGGACGGCAGCGAGCCGCGCGGCGACCTCGGCGATCGCGGTCTCCCACGAGACCGCTTCATAGGAGCCGTCGGCGCGCCGGCGCTGCGGCTCGAGCAGCCGCTCGCCGCCCTGGTAGTAGCGCAGCCGCTGTGCCTTCTCGCACGCATAGCCGGCCGAGGTCGGATGGCGGCGGTCGCCGCGCACGCGCACGATCTCGCGATCCTGCACCTGCACTTCGATCCCGCAGTTGGTGGAGCAGAGGATGCAGGCGGTCGCCTGCCACGCCTCGGCCGGCTCGCTCACCCGCTCGTCACCGCGGTCACCGCGATCTCGATCAGGTACCCGGGCTCGAACAGGCGCGCCACCGGCACGAGCGTCGTGGTGGTCAGGAACGCGCTGCCGACGTGTTTGCTCGCGCGCGCAGCGCCAGCCATCAGCTCGGGCACCTTCGACTCGTGCCAGTCGACTACATAGAGCGTCGCCGTCGCGATGTCGTCGAACGTTGCGGAGGCCGCGCGCAAGGCGGTGTCGACGTTCAGCAACGCCTGCTCGGTCTGTGCCGCCAGGTCGTCCGGGCCGACGAGCTGGCCGGCGCGGTCGATCGAGACCTGGCCGGCGACGAACACCTGCCGCCCGCCGGTCGCGACGACTACATGGACGAAGCCGTCCGGACGCGGGAAGTCGGGCGGGTTCAGGCGCGTGAGAGCCACGGCAGATCCTCCTTGATCGTGTGGGAAGCGTCGCCCGCGGTTACGCGGTCAGCTCGGCTGCCAGCTCGGCGAACACCTGCACGTAGTGGTCGACGTCGTCGAGCGAGTGGGTGACCGACAGCGTCCACTCCTCCTCGCGGCCGGGCGTCATGAAGATCCCGCGGTTCATGTTGTAAAGCCACGCGAGCTCCGACAGCTCGGAGTCCTGCGCTGCCTTGAACGTCTCGTAGTCGATCACCTTCGTCGTCGCGAACGTGACGCAGCCCTTCGCGCCGATGCCGAGCGCGTACGCCGGCAGGCGGTGCTCGTCGACCACGCGCTGGCAGCCGCCGACGATGCGGTCGTTCAACACGGTGAGGTGCTCGTAGGCGGCCGGGGTGAGGACCTCCAGCAGCGAAGCGCGCGCCGCTGCCATCCCGAGCGGGTTGCCGTTGTACGTACCCACCTGGTAGACGGTGCCGTCCTCGACGACCTTCATGACCTCCTCGGTCCCGCCGATCGCGCCGGACGGCAAGCCGCCGCCGAGCGTCTTCGCGAGCGTCACGAGGTCCGGCTCGATGCCGAAGCGCTCGGTCGCGCCGCCGGGGGCGATCGAGAGGCCGGTCTTGACCTCGTCGACGATCAGCACGACCCCGTGGCGGCGCGTGATCTCGCGCACCGCGTCGAGGTAGCCGGGCTCGGGCAGCACGACCCCGAGGTTCATCATCGCCGCCTCCATGATCACGCAGGCAGGCTTGCGGCCCTCGCGATCGAGCTCGACGATGCGGCGCTCCATCGACGCTGCGTCGTTGAAGTGCACCGGCACGGTCATGTCGACCGTCGCCTGCGGGATGCCGCCGCCGTAGGCGAGCTGCGCCGGGTGGTCGTGGTCGCCGATCTTGTCGTACTCGACGCCGATCGAGACCATCACCGTGTCGTGGTGGCCGTGGTAGGAGCCGAAGATCTTCATCACCGTGTCGCGGCCGGTGAACGCGCGCGCGATGCGGATCGCGTCCATCGTCGACTCCGAGCCGGAGTTCGTGTAGCGCCACTTCGGCAGGCCCCAGCGGCGCGCCAGCTCCTCGGCGACGACGATCGCGTCCTCGGTCGGCGCGGCGAAGTGCGTGCCGAGCGCGTGGCGCTCGCTCACCGCACGGCCGATCGCCGGGTGCGCGTGGCCCTGGACCATCGAGCCGAAGCCGTTGTGGAAGTCGATCATGCGGTTGCCGTCGACGTCCCACACGGCGGGCCCGTCCCCGCGCTCGAGGTAGATCGGCCACGGCTCGCGCAGTTGGTAGGAGGAGGCGACGCCGGCGGCCAGGACGCGATCGGCGCGCTCGAACATGCGGCCGGACCCGGCTGTGCACTCGTTCAACGCAGCGTTCTCGCGCTCGGTCAGCTGCTGGATCCGCGCGCGGTCGAGCTCGATCGCAGGGGTCGTGGTGGTCTGGTCGCTCATGGTGCCTCCGTGGATGGTTCCCACCCGAGCACGCTAGCCGAACATCAGCCGACGGGAAGTACAGCGCACAGCCGCGGGAGGCGCCCTGGCGTTACAGTGCCGCGCGCCTATGGCACATGTCGTCGTCAGTGATCTCGCCTACGGGCATCCGGGTGGGGACCTGCTGTTCAGCGGCGTCTCGTTCAAGCTCGCGGCCGGGCGGCACGCCGGCTTCGTCGGCGCGAACGGAGTCGGCAAGAGCACGCTGATGCGGATCCTCGCTGGCGAGCTGCGCGCGGAGGACGGGGAGGCGGCGATCGGCGGGCGTGTGCTGTGGATGGCGCAGGACGTCGGCGTCGGTGAGGGCAGCGTGCGCGAGCTGCTGCTTGCCGCGGCGCCCGCCCGCGTGCGTGCCGCGGGCGAGGCGATGCTCGCCGCCGAGCGAGCGCTCGCGGCCGGTGACGAGCAGGCCGGCGTCGCGCTCGGCGAGGCGATCGGGACGTGGTCCGACCTCGGCGGCTACGAGCTGGAAGGGCAGTGGGACGCCGCCTGTCGGCGGATCGTCGGTGCCGGGCTCAGCGATGTCGGCGACCGCGCGGCTGTGACGCTCTCCGGCGGCGAGCGCAAGCGGCTCGTGCTCGACCTGCTGTTCGCCTCCGACGCAGCCGTGCTGCTGCTCGACGAGCCGGACAACTTCCTCGACATCCCCGCCAAGCGCGCGCTCGAACGGCAGCTGCGCGAGAGCCGCAAGACGGTGCTCGTGATCAGCCACGATCGCGAGCTGCTGAGCGCCGGCTGCGACACGATCGTGACGCTCGAAGGCAGTGGCGCGTGGGTCCACGGCGAGTCCTACGCGACGTACCTCGCGGCGCGCACCCGCCGGCAGGAGCTGATGGGCGATCGCGTCGCGCGCTGGAACGCCGAGGAGCGGCGCTTGCGCGACCTCGTCCGCATCTTCAAGGAGCGGGCGCGCTACTCGCCCGACTGGGCGAAGCGCGCCGACGCTGCGGAGTCGCGCTGGAAGCGCTGGGTGGACGAAGGCCCGCCGCCTGCACCGGTGGTCGACCAGCAGATCCGCCCGCGCCTGCGCGGCGGCGACTCCGCGCGGCGTGTCGTCGACCTGCGCGCGGTCGCCATCGACGGGCTCGTCCGGCCGTTCAGCGAGGAGATCCACTTCGGCGAGCGGATCGGGCTGATCGGCCCGAACGGCACCGGCAAGACGCACCTGATCCGGCTGCTCGCCGGCGACGGCGGTGCCGACGCGGGCGAGGTCGTGCTCGGTCCGCGCGTCTCGGCCGGCTTCTTCACGCAGCTGAACGCACGTGCGGACTTCGCGCACGGCGTCGTCGTCGACCTCGTCCGCGAGCGCGTCGGTGCGCTCGATCGCGCGATGGGCGCGCTCGCTCGCTACGGCCTGCAGGACACCGCCCGCCGCTCCTACGACACGCTCTCGGGCGGCCAGCGAGCGCGCTTGGAGATCCTCTGCCTGGAGCTCGAAGGACACAACCTGCTGCTGCTCGACGAGCCGACGAACAACCTCGACATCGACTCCGCCGAGGCGCTCGAGCAGGCGCTCGACGGCTTCGAGGGCACCGTCGTCGCCGTCTCCCACGACCGCACGTTCCTCACCCGCCTCGACCGCTTCCTGTTCCTCGGCCACGACGGAGCGGTGCAGGTGCTGCCCGACGCGCGCGCGGCGCTCGCCGCGCTCGAAGCGGCGTAAACCAGCGCCTCTGTCTACCAGTCGGTCGTGCCGCCGGTGATGACCGCGGCAGGGCTCGCCGCCGTGTGCAGCGCGCCGACGCTGGCGGTGCGGGAGCCGTCGGCGTTGACGATGCCGGTGTCCCAGCCGTAGCCGCTCTTCACCAGGTGGTAGTAGCTGAAGAGCGTCACGCCGGCGTTGCGCGCTGCCTCGAACGCGCTGCGGATCCAGGCAGCGCGCGTCGCCTCCGAGCGGTCCGTGAAGTCGGGCGAGCACGCCACCGCGTCGTCCGGTGCGCAGTAGCCGAACTCCGTCACCATCAGCGGCACGCGTCCGCCGACCGGGGTCGCGAAGGTCGCGTTGGCGCGCGCGGAGGCGAGCCGTGCGTTCCAATCTTCCAGATGTCCGATGCCCTTGCACGGCTTGGCGGAATCGGACTGGTCCGGCGAGCGATCGACCTGATACGGGTGGATCGCGAGCCCATCCGTGAAGGTCGGCGTGCTCGTGAGCGCGTTGGCGAGGTAGTCGCATGCGCTCGCGCCCGTCGACAGCTCGCCGAAGTAGACGTGCGCAGCCGGGTCCACTGCCTTGATCGCGTTCCAGCAGGAGCGGTACAGCTCGCCGTAGCTCGCCGGCAGGATCGAGCTGGGCGCCGCTCCCGCCGGGTTCGTCACGAGCAGGTGGTTCGGCTCGTTCCAGACGCTGTAGTCGGCGACCTGCCCGCGATAGCGCGTCGCCGCCGCCCCGCAGTAGGCGCCGAACTCGGCCGCGTTCGGCAGCGCCAGCGGCACCCCGGCGCCGCCCCAGTTCGGCGGCCGGTACGAAAGCGTGAGGTACGGCGCGAAGCCGTGCGCGCGCACGCTTGCGACGAACGCGTCGGTGCGCTGCCAGGTCGACGGATTGGCCGGGTCGTCGGTCGCGCTGTCGCGCAGCACGATCCCGCGGATCAGCTGCGCGCCCATGTACCCCGCCTGCGAGAAGGCGGACTCCTTCAGCGCGCCCTCGGGACCGAAGAACACGCTCGGGCTCTCGGTCATCACGGTCATCGCCCCCGCGGACCCGCTCAGCGCGAGGACCGACGCGAGCGCGAGACACGCTCGGGTCGTCGCTCGGCGCACCGTCCCAGGGTAGCGAGCCCGGTCAGCCGGCCGTGTCGAGCACGACCGCGTCGCCGACCGCCACGCGGCCGGGCTGAACCGTCGTGCCGTAGACGCCGAAGCAAGCGTCCCGCTCGCGCGCGATTGCGCGCAGGATCGCGGGGTCGCGCACGCTCGTCACCGGGTCGACGTTCACCATCACACAGCGCTTGTCGCGCTTGTCGACGCGCATCCGCAGACCGCCGATCCGCAGCACCGTGCCGACCCAGGCGTCTTCGGGGAAGGCGACGGTGCCGGCTGCCTCGACGACGAGGTTCGGCCGGAAGCGCACGGCTTCGAGCTGGCGGTCGACGAACTGACCGAGGCCGGCGAGCGCCTGCGTGGTGACGAGCGACAGCGGCAGCGCGTCGAACACGCCACGGTTCTGCTTCAGCACGCGCACGCCGTCGCCGAGCTCGGCCGCCAGCGCCGGGTCGACGACGTCGTACTCCTCATCGGCCGGCGTGCGGACGAACGTCGGTGAGCCGTTGGGATCCTCCGGCTCGGTGAACGACGGGCGGTAGCTGCCCATGTCGGAGCGCTCGCGGATCGTCATCCAAGGGAAGCCGCTGCGCACGAGGCCGTCGCGGACAAACGCCCAGCGTCGATCGCCGACGAGGCCGAACCACGACACGTCGACGGCGTCCAGCGACTCGCCTGCCATCGACTTGACCGGGTAGCGCCACAGCTCGGCGACGCGGCCGATCTCGACGCCTGGCTCGGTCATCGTGCTTCCTCCTGCGGGTGGGCCGATCGCGTCATCGTGCCGGATGGCTCATGACGCGCTGACGTTCAGCGACATGCCGGGGAGCGCATAGGCTCCGTCGACGAGGAAGTCGGCCGCACGCTCCTCGATCGCCGCGCGAATGATGCCACGCTCCTGCTCGTCGAGCTTGGCGATCAGGAGCGCGATCGCGCCCTGCGCCTGGCTGACGAAGGCCCACAGCTCGTCGGCGTCGGCGAAGTGGAGCGTGATCGGAAGCTGCTCGATCGCCGGCGCGAAGCCGGCCTGCTCCACCAGCGTGGTGATCCGCTGCGGGTCGCCCAGGCTGAACATGCCCGGCGTGGCCGCCGCGTCGGGAGCCGCCGGCGGCGGCATGTGGCCACGCTGCACCATCACGCTGCCGGGGATCGTCATCCACGGGTTGTGCTGTGGGCCAGCCCAGACGGAGAAGGCAAGGCGGCCGCCGGTGCGCAGCACGCGCCGCGTCTCGCGCAGTGCGAGCGCCGGGTCGGCGACGAGCATGTAGCCGAAGCGGCACACGACCGCGTCGACGCTCATGTCCTCGAGCGCGAGCTGCTCGGCATCGAGCACGCGGAAGTCGGCGTTCACGATCCCGCGCTCCGCTGCGCGCTTCTGCGCGACCTCGACCATGTTCGGTGCGAAGTCGCTGGAGATCAGCCGGCCGTCCGGCCCGAGCCGCTCGACGGCGAGGAAGCCGGTCTCGCCCGCGCCGGCGGCGAGGTCGAGCAGCGTCTGCCCTGGCTGCGGATCGACCTGCGCGACGAGCCATTCGCTGACGGGACGGGTCGCCTCCCGGATCACGCCGTCGTGCTGCTCCCAGTTCGTCGCCATCTTCTGCCAGAACGCCTGGCTCGTGCGGCGGTACTCGTCGGCTGTGCTCTCGGTCGGCATGCGGCTCCTTCGATCTATTGATTACTCGTTACATGCAATGAAGTCATTGCTAAGGTACCGGAATGGCTGGCGCCGTCAAGGACACCCGCAGCTACCACTCCCCGCGTCGCGAAGCGCAGGCGGCCGCAACGCGCCAGGGGATCCTCGAGGCTGCCCAGCGTTTGTTCGAGCACCAGGGCTACGCGGCGACGACGATGGCGGCGATCGCCGCCGAGGCCGGTGTCGCCCTGAAGACGGTGTACGTCGTGTTCGCGACGAAGAGCGGCGTGCTGCGCGCGCTGTGGCATCTGCTGCTGCGCGGCGACGAGGCCGACGTCCCCATCGAGCAGCGGCCGTGGTATCGCGCGGTGCTCGAGCAGCAGGATCCCGAGCGTCAGCTGCGCCTCAACGCGCGCAACTCGCGCACGGTCAAGCAACGCGCCGGCGCGCTGCTGGGCGTGATCCGCGACGTGGCAGCGCTCGACCCCGACATCGCGGAGCTGTGGCGCCTGATCCAGGCCGACTTCTACGCCACGCAGCGCCCGATCGTGGAGGCGCTGCACGCGAAGCAGGCGCTCCACCCGGACCTCGACGTCACGCGTGCGACCGACGTGCTGTGGACGCTGAACCACCCCGACGTCTGGCAGTTGCTCGTGCGCGAGCGCGGCTGGACCGCCGATGCGTACGAGCAGTGGTTCGGCGACGCAGCCTGCGCGCAGCTGCTGCGCTGACTCCATCTCCATCCGCGCCACTAGGAATTAGGGTAGCCTTACACCCGCTTCGGGAACCCTAAGGCCGTCCGTCGGCCGGAAAGCGTGGTGCGGATGTCGCTGGCTCGTCGGTATGGGATTGGAATCGGCCTGTGCGCAGCGCTTGTCGCGCCGATGTTGAGTGGCTGCGGCGGCTCGTCGGGCGGGGACGCATCGTCGTCGCAGGCCGCGACCGGGCCGATCACCGTCTACAGCGGCCAGCACGAGCAGACGATGGCCAAGCTCGTCGCCGACTTCGAGGGCCGCACGCACATCCACGTGAACCTGCGCTCCAGCGACGAGGCGAGCCTCGCGAACCAGGTCCTGCGCGAGGGCTCGGCCTCGCCCGCAGACGTCTTCGTCGCCGAGAACCCGCCCGCGCTGACCGTGCTCGAGCACAAGGGGCTGTTCGCGCCCGTCCAAGCCGCGACGCTGAGCAAGGTCCCCACGCGCTACAACGCGCCGAAGGGCGACTGGGTGGCGCTGTCGGCCCGCTCCGCAGTGCTCGCCTACGACACGAAGCAGGTCACCTCCGGCGCGCTGCCGGCTTCGCTGCTCGACCTCGCCAAGCCGCCCTGGAAGGGCCGCGTCGGCTTCGCGCCGACCGAGACCGACTTCCAGCCGCTGATCACGACCGTCGCGACACTGAAGGGCGCCGATGCGGCGACCGCCTGGCTGCAGGGCCTGAAGGACAACGCGAAGGTCTACGACGACAACGAGGCGCTGATCGCCGCCGTCAACCGCGGCGAGATCGCGACCGGGCTCGTCGACCACTACTACTGGTACCGCCTGCGCGACGAGGTCGGCAAGGCGAAGACCGACTCGGCGCTGCACTACTTCGCGGGCGGCGACCCGGGCGCGCTCGTCGACGTCTCCGGCGCCGCCGCGTTGAAGTCGAGCAAGCACGCGAGCGAGGCGCAGCGCTTCCTCGCGTACCTCGTCAGCAAGCCCGCGCAGGAGATCGTCGCGACGAGCGCGAGCTACGAGTACCCGCTCGGCTCGGGCGTCACGACGACGCGCGACCTGAAGCCGTTCGCGCAGCTGCAGCCGCCGAACGTGACGGTCGAGCAGCTCGGCGACGGCAAGGCCGCCCTCCTGAGCCTGCAGCAAGTCGGGCTCCTGTAGCAATGTGCCGGCGATGAGCACGACCGAGGCAGTCCCGCAGCGCCGCGCCCCCCGGCGCCTGCGCTCGCGCCGCACGCCGGGCTGGCTGCTGCTCGCGGGCGTCGCCGGCGCGGCGCTCGCGATCCTGCCGATCGTCTTCGTCGCGCTGGAGGCGCGTGGCGTGAACGTGCACGGTGCGGTGAAGCTGCTCGTGCGCCCGCGCGTCGGCGGGCTGCTCGCGAACACGCTCGGGCTGCTCGTGGCGGCGACCGTCACGTGCGCGGTGGTGGGCGTCGGCGCCGCCTGGGTGGTCGAGCGCACCGACGTGCCGTGGCGGCGCGGCTGGACGGTCCTGCTCGTGCTGCCGCTCGCCGTGCCGGAGTTCGTCAGCAGCTTCGGCTGGGTCTCGTTCTTCCCCTCGCTGCAGGGCTTCTGGGGGGCGCTGCTCGTGACGACGCTCGCCTACTTCCCGTTCGTCTACCTGCCCGCCGCCGCGCTGCTGCGGCGCGCCGATCCGGCGCTGGAGGAGACGGCGCAGAGCCTCGGGCTCGGGCGCTGGCGCACGTTCTGGCGGGTGAGCGTGCCGCAGGTGCGGCTCGCCGCGCTCGGCGGCGCGCTGATCATCGCGCTGCACCTGCTCGGCGAGTACGGCGCCTTCGCGCAGCTGCGCTTCCAGACCTTCGCTACGGAGATCTACGCCGAGTACCAGCTCGGCTTCGACGGAGCGAGCGCCGCCTTGCTGTCGCTCGTCGTCGTCGCGATCTCGATCGTCGTGCTCGGCGGGGAACTGGGGCTGCGCGGACGTGCCCGCTACGCGCGCGTGGGCGGCGGCGCCGCTCGTCGCCAGGTCCGCATCCGCCTCGGCCGCACCCGGCCGCTGTCGCTCGCCGGGCTCGCGCTGCTCGTCGCGCTGTCGCTCGGCGTGCCGCTCGCAGCGCTCGGCTACTGGACGCTGCAGGGCAGCTCCTCGACGCTGCCATCAGGCTCGATCGTCGGTGCCGCAGCCTCGACGTTCGGGCTCGCCGCCGCAGCCGCGGTGCTGACGGCGGCGATCGCGCTGCCGATCGCGCTGCTCGCCGTCCGCTACCCGAGCGCGCTCAGTGGGCTGCTGGAGCGCTGCACATACGTAGCCCGAGCGCTGCCCGGCGTCGTGATCGGGCTCGCGCTCGTCTCCTTCACCGTGCGCGCTGCACGCTCGCTCTACCAGACGCCCGCGGTGCTCGTGCTCGCCTACGTGATCCTCTTCCTGCCGCTTGCGCTTGCGACCGTGCGTGCAGCGCTCGTGCAGATCCCGCCGCGACTGGAGGAGGTCGCGCAGAGCCTCGGCGACCGCCCGCCGCGGGCGTTCGTGCGCACGACGCTGCCGCTGCTCGCGCCCGGCCTCGGCGCGGCCGCCTCGCTCGTGTTCCTCTCGACGGTGACGGAGCTGACCGCGACGCTGCTGCTGCGCCCGACGGAGACGCAGACGCTCGCCACGCGCTTCTGGACATACGCCTCGACGCTGTCGTATGGCGCCGCGGCACCGTACGCTGCCGTGATGGTCGGCGTCTCGGCGATCCCCACCTACCTGCTCGTGCGCCAGCTCGACGCGCGCACGTCATGAACGACGTAAGCGTCAGCGGGCTCGTGAAGTCCTTCGGCACGACGTCGGTGCTCGAGGGACTTTCGCTCGAGGTGCCCGCGGGCGAGTTCGTCGCCGTGCTCGGTGCCTCCGGCTGTGGCAAGAGCACGCTGCTGCGCGTGCTCGCCGGCTTCGAGTCGGCCGACCGCGGCAGCGTGCGGATCGGCGACGTAGTGGTCGACGACGGCGACCGGCGGGTGCCGGCGAGCCGGCGACGGGTCGGGCACCTGCCGCAGGAGGGCGCGCTCTTCCCGCACCTCGACGTGCGCGCGAACATCGCCTTCGGACTGCCGCGCGGCGAGCGGCGCGGCGGCGCGCGCGTCGCGGAGCTCGTCGCCTCGCTCGGCCTCGGCGGGCTCGAGCGCCGTCGCCCGCACGAGCTGTCCGGTGGCCAGCAGCAGCGTGTGGCGCTCGCGCGTGCGCTCGCGCCGCGCCCGGCCGTCGTGCTGCTCGACGAGCCGTTCAGCGCGCTCGATCCCGACCTGCGCACGACCACGCGCAGCGACATTCGCGCGGCGCTGAAGGCGCTCGGCACGACGACGATCCTCGTCACGCACGACCAGGACGAGGCGCTGTCGCTCGCCGACCACGTGGCGCTGCTGCGCGACGGCCGGATCGCGCAGGCGGGCACGCCGCAGGAGCTGTACCGCAGCCCAGCCGACGCGGCGACCGCACGCTTCCTCGGCGAGGCGAACCTGCTGCCCGCACCGGCCGGCGGGCTGACGCTCGTGCGCCCCGAGGAGCTGCGACTGCTGCCGGAGGACGATGCGGGCGCGTGGCGGACCGCCGTGGTCGTCACCGTCGAGTACTACGGGCACGACGCGCGCGTGCGCTTGCGCAGCGAGGACGGCGGCGCGGTCGAAGAGCTGCTCGCCCGCACTGCCGGGACCGAGGCGCCGCAGGTCGGCGCGCGGGTCGGCCTGGCATTGCCGGCAAGCGCACACGTGATCCCGCCGGCGCCGGGCCGTGACGCCCAGTCCGCCGCCGCCCCCGCGTAGCCGCTATCCGGCAAGCACCTTCGCCTTCTGCGCCTCGAACTCGTCGTCGGTGAGGACTCCCTGCTCGTGCAGCTGCCCGAGCTGCTGGAGTCGCTCGACGGCGGCGGAGGAGATCCCGCCCGCGGTCGGCGCTGCTGCCGGTGAGGTTGCGTCCTGCTGTGGCTCCTCCTCCTGCGCCCGGCGCTTGCCGAGCGCATAGGCTCCACCGCCGACTGCTGCCGCGCGCAGCAGCGGGCGGCGTCGTCTCAGGAGTGGCATCGTCGCCTCCTCTACTCGGGCTGCTCGGGCAGTGCGAGCCCGAGCGCGAGCATGATCTCGGGCGCCGCCGCGACGACGCGCGGCCCGCCGACCTGCGGCGCCACGGCACGCAGCACGCCGAGGATGTCCTCCGCGGTCGCGCCGTCGTCGAGCGCGTTCGCCACCTGCCAGGCGTAGGAGGCCGGCGGCGCGTCGAGCGCGATCAACGCGGCGATCTTCACGAGCGCGAACGCCCGCGCGTCGAGGCCGGTCCGCGCGAGGTGCGCTTCGCGGATCCCGACCGCTTCCTCGAGCATCGAGGTGTCGCCGGCGGAGATGCCGGACAGTTGCTGGTGAGTCTCGGGTGCCACGGCGCTCATGCGGAGTCCTTTCTCGGTGGCTCGCTCGCCGTTCCAGTGTCCGTCGCCAGCGACGGATGCGCATCGCCCGATTCGGACGAGGGTCAGACGACCTCGCGCAGACGGCCGCTCTCGACCTCGAAGACGAAGCCGCGCACGCGGTCGGTGTGGAGCAGGAAGGGGCTCTCGCGCAGGCGCGCGACGGTTTCGCGCACGTCGGTGTCGATGTCGCCGAAGGCCTTCGTCGCCCACGGCGGCCGCGCACCGGTCTCCTGCTGCAGCTGCGCGCGGAACTCGTCGTCGTCGAACGTGTGCATGCCGCAGTTCGTGTGGTGGACGACGACGATCTCCTCGGTGCCGAGCAGCCGCTGTGAGATCGCGAGCGAACGGATCGCGTCGTCGGTCGCGAGGCCACCCGCGTTGCGGATCACGTGCGCGTCGCCGAGGCCGAGACCGAGCGCGAGCAGCGGATCCAGGCGCGAGTCCATGCACGCGAGCACGACGAGCTTGCGGCCGGGACGCAGCGGCAGCGATCCCTTGTCGAACGTGGCAGCGTAGGACTCGTTGTTGCGCAGCAGCTCGTCGGCGATGCTCATCGGACCTCCAGCGGGTGGGTCCCGCATTCTGTACCAGGAAGCTCTCAGGTGGCGCTGAGCTGGGCCATATGTCCGCGACCTAGCCTGCGTCGATGCCCAACGCCAACGCAGATTCCACAGCACGCGGCGAGCAGATGCGCCGGGCGCGCCTCCAGCGGATCGCGCGCCTGCGCCGCAGGGTCGCCGCCGCGACGTTCGTCACGTTCGGGCTCGCCTGGGGCGTGATCGCCGGGACCGGGTCGCAGGGTGCGACTGCGAGGAGCGCCGCATCGAGCCGGGCCGCGTCCAACATGGGCGCCGGGTCCGCGTCGACGGCGACGAACGACCAATCCAGCAGCACGGACTCCGCCGCGAGCGCCACCTCCACACCCTCCGCCGTCACGACCCAGCAGTCCTAGGCGGCTCCGATGCTCACGCTCGCCGCCTCCACGCACGTCTTCTGGATCACCAGTCGCGCGGCCGGCACGGTGGCGCTGCTGCTCGCGAGCGTCTCCGTCTGCATCGGGCTGTCGATCGGCGGGCGGCTGCTGCCGCGCGGCCGGGGCGACCTGCGTGTGCTCCACGAGGCGCTGTCGCTCGCGACGATCACGGCGCTCGTCGTGCACGCGGTCAGCCTGCTCGGCGACCGCTACCTGCATCCGTCGGTCGCCGACGTGACCGTGCCGTTCGCCAGCTCCTTCGGCGACCCGTGGATGGCGATCGGGATCGTCGCCGGCTGGGCGACGTTGCTGCTCGGGCTCTCCTACTACGCGCGCAGCCGGATCGGCGTGCAGCGCTGGCGGCGACTGCATCGCTTCACCGCGCTTGCGTGGCTGCTCGGCCTCGTGCACGCGCTGGGGCAGGGGACGGATGCGGGCACTGCCTGGTTCCTCGTCGCGGCCGGGCTCGAGGTCGTGCCCGCGCTCGCGTTGCTTGCAGCTCGCCCGCCTCGAATCGCGAGCCGCGCATGAGCCCGCAGCTCGAGCACGCAACCGAGGCGAGCTCCGTCTTCGCCTGCTTCGGCGCGACCTGCGCTGCGCTGGTGAGCGGCGATGGAGCGCTCGGCTCGCCGTCGGACGCGGTTGCCGCTGCCGAGGCGAGCCTGCTCGCCGGCCACCATCGCTTCAGCCGCTTCGAGCCGGCCAGTGAGCTGTCGCGCCTCAACACCGACGTGCGCGACGCGGTGCCGGTGAGCAGCGAGATGGCTCGCTTCGTCGCCGCGGCGATCGGGGCCGCGCGGCGCAGCGGCGGGCTCGTCGACGTGACCTTGCTGGGGCAGCTCGTGCGCGCCGGCTACGAGCGAGATCTGCGCACGCCGGTGCCGCTCGCCTTCGCGCTCGCGAGCGCGCCGCCGCGCCACCGCGCGCATGCCGATCCGGCGGCCCGCTGGCGCGAGGTCGAAGTTGACCGAGCGGCGCGCGTCGTGCGTCGTCCACCCGGGCTGCTGCTCGACAGCGGCGGCATCGTCAAGGGCCTGCTCGCGGACCTGCTCGGCACCGAGCTGGCGACGCATGACAGCTTCGCGATCGACTGCGCCGGCGATCTGCGGATCGGCGGCAGCGCACGGCTCGCACGGCCGGTCCATGTGGCGAGCCCGTTCGAGGATCGGATCCTGCACACGTTCCAACTGCGCGACGGCGGCGTCGCGACGAGCGGCATCGGCCGCCGCAGCTGGCTCGACGCCGACGGCGCGCCCGCGCACCACCTGCTCGATCCTGCGAGCGGCCGGCCGGCTTTCACGGGGATCGTGCAGGCGACGGCGCTCGCGCCGAGCGCGCTGGAGGCCGAGTGGCGCGCGAAGGCCGCATTGCTCGCCGGCCGCGAGCATGCGCGTGGCTGGCTCCCGCACGGCGGCCTGCTCGTCCACGACGACGGCTCGCATGTCGTCGTGCCGACCTCGGCCGCGCGAGCCGCCGATCCTCACCGTCGCCTCGTGCTCCTCCCAGCTCGCTCTCAGGAAGCTCCAAGGTTCGCCTGCCGATAATCCCTCCATGAGCAGCAGCGAGGACGGATCGCCGCATCGCGTGCTCGTCGTCGACGACGAGCCGAACATCGCCGACGTGATCGCGATGGCGCTGCGCTACCAGGGCTTCGAGGTTGCGATCGCCGGCACGGGCGCCGCAGCGCTCGCGGAGGTGCGCGAGTTCCACCCGCACCTGATGCTGCTCGACGTGATGCTGCCGGACATGGACGGCTTCGAGGTCGCGCGCCGGCTCGGCGCCGAGCGGGCGAAGATCCCGATCATCTTCCTGACCGCGCGCGACGCGACCGAGGACAAGGTCCACGGCCTCACCGTCGGCGGGGACGACTACGTGACGAAGCCGTTCAGCCTGGAGGAGCTCGTCGCGCGCGTGCGGGCGCTGCTGCGCCGCTCCGGCGCCACCGAGGTGGAGTCGAGCCGCCTCACGTTCGCCGACGTCGAGCTCGACGACGACGCGCACGAGGTGCTGCGGGGCGGCGAGCTGGTCGAGCTGACGGCGACCGAATACCGGCTGCTGCGCTACCTGATGCTCAACCCGCGCCACGTGCTCACGCGCACGCAATTGCTGGAGCACGTCTGGGACTACGACTTCGGCGGCGACGCGCGCGTGCTGGAGACGTACGTCTCTTACTTGCGCCGCAAGCTCGACGCCCACGGCCCGCCGCTCATCCACACGGTGCGCGGCGTCGGCTACGTCCTGCGGATGCCGCGCGGCTGATGCGCTCGCTGCGCGCGCGTCTCGTCGCAGGGCTGCTGGCGCTTTCCGCAATCGGCCTTCTGACGCTCGGCGGGATCACGTACGCCGAGCAGCGCTCTTTCCAACTCGACCGCGTCGATCAGCAGTTGCACGGCGCGGCGGGCCCGATCGGGGCGGTACTCGACGGGCGGGACGGCGGTCCCCCAAGCCGCGGATCCGCCATTCCCCCAGGCGGCCGCTCTGCCGGCCCGCCCGTCGGGCCGCCCCTGGGGCCGCCGCCGGACCGAGGTTCCGGCGGCGGCCCCGGCTTCGGGCTCCCACCCGGCACCTACGGCGAGCGGCGCTCGGCCGACGGCACGGTGACCGGCAGGACCGTCGTGCGCAGCTTCGCCCACAGCGCGACCGTGGAGCCGGAGATCCCCGCGCACCTGCAAGTCGGGCACGTGATCACCGTCTCGGGCAAAGGCGACGACGCCAACGACTACCGCGTGCTCGCGACGCGGGACCCCGGCGGGGGTGGCCTCAACGTAGTCGCGATCTCGCTGCACGACGCCGACCAGGCGCTCCAGGAGCTGCTGATCGTCGAGCTGCTCGTGCTCGCCGGCGTGCTGCTGGTGCTCGGCCTCGCCGCACGCCTCGTCGTGCGCGTCGGCCTGCTGCCGCTGGAGCGGATGGGCCACACGGCAGGCGCGATCGCCGGCGGCGACCTCTCCCACCGCGTGGAGCCGGCCGATCCGCGCACCGAGGTCGGCCGCCTCGGCATCGCGCTCAACGCGATGCTCGAGCGGCTCGAGCGTGCGTTCGGCGCGCAGAAGGCGAGCGAGGAGCGGCTGCGGCGCTTCCTCGCCGACGCTTCGCACGAGCTGCGCACGCCGCTCTCCTCGATCCGCGGCTACGCCGAGCTGTTCCGCATCGGCGCCGCGCGCGAGCCGGCCGAGCGGGAGAAGGCGATGCGGCGAATCGAGCAGGAGGCGGCACGCATGGGCGTGCTCGTGGAAGACCTGCTGACGCTCGCGCGGCTCGACGAGCTGCGCGACGCGGAGCGCGCCGAGGTCGACCTTGCAGCGCTCGCGCGCGACGCGGTCGACGACGCGCGCGCTACTGCGCCCGACCGCGCGATCGAGCTGCACGGCAGCGGGCCGGCGCCGGTGCTCGGCGACGCGCACCAGCTCGCACAGCTGCTCGCGAACCTGCTGCGCAACGCGCTCGTGCACACGCCTCCCGGCTCGCCGATCGAGGTGAGCATCGCGCACGCGCGCGACGCAGTCTGGCTCGAAGTGCGCGACCACGGGCCGGGTCTGCCGTCGGATGTCGACCCCGACGCGCTGTTCGAGCGCTTCTGGCGCGCCGAGGGCGGCCGCGAGCGCGGCAAGGGCGGCGCGGGGCTCGGGCTCGCGATCGTCGCCGGCGTCGTCGAGCGCCACGGTGGGCGGGTGCAGGCGAGCAACGCAGCGGACGGCGGTGCGTCGTTCGTCGTGTCGCTGCCGCTCGCGACGCCGGCGCCCGAGCGCGCCGCACCGGCACCTATGCGCGCAGGCGGTAGCCCTTCACGAACAGCCGGTGGTTGAACGCGAACAGCGCGCCGACGGCGATCGTCAGGACGGTCAGCGACAGCGCGATGTTCGCCTCGTGGTAGCCGAGGAAGCCGTAGCGGACGAGTCCGATCATGTAGTAGACCGGGTTGAAGTGCGTCAACGTGCGGAACGGCTCCGGCAGCAGTGAGCCGGAGTAGAAGACGCCGCCGAGGAAGATCAGCGGCTGCAGCACGAACGTCTGCGCGACCGCCACGTCGTCGAACTGCTCGGCGCGCACGCCGATCAGCACGCCGAGCTGCGCGAAGAAGAAGCCGACGAGGAACAGCCCGGCGATCAGCACGAAGACGTGGTCGACCGGCAGGTCGACGAGCAGCGACGCGGCGACGAACGTCAGCACCGAGACGACCAGCCCGCGCAGGAAGCCGCCGAGCGAGAAGGCGAGCAGCAGTTGCAGCGGCGAGGCCGGCGAGGACAGCTGGTCGTCGATCGAGCGCTGGAACTTCTGCTGGAGGATCGACGAGGCGTTGTTCGAGAAGGCGTTGATCGCCCACGCCATCATGATCAGGCCGGGGATCACGAAGACGATGTACTTGAAGCCGTGCAGCTCGTGGATCCGCGAGCCGAGCGCGGCGCCGAACACCGAGATGTAGAGGAACGTCTCCAGCAGCGGCGCGCCGATCGTCTGGCGCTTGATCTTCACGAAGCGGCTGACCTCGCGGCGCAGCAGCGTGAAGAAGCGGATTTGCGCGGCGCTCACGGGAGGACCTCCTCTTCGATCGCCGCGCGTGAGAGCTCTCCGCGGCCGACGAGCGCCAGGTAGGCGTCCTCGAGCGACGCCACGTTGTACTCGGCCGCGAGCTCGTCGCTGGAGCCCTGCGCGACGATCTCACCGCCGTTGATGAAGGCGATGCGGCTGCAGAGCTGCTCCGCCTCCTCGAGGTAGTGCGTCGTCAGCAGGATCGTCGTGCCCTCCGCGTTGATGCGCTGGACGTAGTGCCACAGCTCCAGGCGCAGCTCGACGTCGACGCCCGCGGTCGGCTCGTCGAGGATCAGCAGCGGCGGGCGGTGCATCAGCGCGCGGGCGAGGATCAGCCGGCGCTTCATGCCGCCCGACAGCGTGCGCGTGCGCTCGTCCTTCTTCTCGGTCAGCGAGAAGGTCTCGAGCAGCTCCTTCGCACGCTCCTTGCGGTCCTTCTTGCGCATCCCGAAGTAGCCGGCGTGGTAGTCGAGCGTCTCCTCGACGGTCAGGAACCAGTCGAGGTTGAGGTCCTGCGGCGCCAGGCCGACCGCCACGCGCGCCTTTTCGTAGTGGTCGATCGCGTCATGTCCGAAGACCTCGATCTCGCCGGACGTCGGCTGGGCGAGGCCCGTCGTGCAGTGGATCAGCGTCGACTTGCCGGCGCCGTTCGGCCCGAGCAGCCCGAAGAACTCACCGGTCCCGATCTCCAGCGAGACGCTCTTCAGCGCCTCCGTGCCGGTCGGGTAGCGCTTGACGAGGTCGGTGATCTTCAGCGCAGTCTGGTGCTCCGGCGCGGTGGAGCCGGCGCCGAGCGGTGTCGTGGTCGGATCGAGGTTCACGGTTGACCATGATGCACGTTTGCGGGCCGGCGCGAGTTGCCGGCTCGCGGCGTGTCAGATCTCGCGGGGCCTGACGGCGATCCCGAGCCGCGCGACGCCCCGTAGCAGCCGCTCGTCGATCGTCACGAGCTTGCAGTCGAGCAGCCGTGCGAGCGCGACGTAGTGCGCGTCATACGTCTTCGCCCATCCGAACTCGTCGGCGATCTCCCATGCGGCCTGAACGAGACCGTCCGGGGCGATCAGCTCGACCGGGCTTTCCCCGACGCGGGCGAGCATGACCCGGCCACGCTCAGGCGTGATCTCCTTGCGCCACACCATCTCGTGCAGGACCGAGCTTGCCTCGACGTTGAGCAGATGAGGCGCAACGAGCTTCTGCGACGCGAGCCGAGTGAGTCCGATCGGGCTGTGGCTCGCTGCGATCGCGACCGAGGCGTCGACGACGAGCACGGTTCAGTGGCTGGCGCGCGAGCGGTGCAGCGCAGCAACCCAGTTCGGCGCGGGCGACCCGTCATCGCCGATCCGCCACTCCTCGGGCAGCTCGGCCATCGGGTACAGCTGATCCTCGATCACTCGCACGTCCCGATCCTCGATCACCTGCTTCGTCCCGACACGCTGAGCGGGAAGCCGACCCTCACGGATCCACCGCCGGATCGTGTCCGGGCTCTTGCCGATTCGCGACGCTGTCTCGACGACGGTGAGCATGGGTCCATGGTACGGATGGCATCGGGCGGTCACAGCAGTCGGCGGTCGTTCGCTCCCGGCTGAACACGGCAAGCGCTATATATCGGTTATCGATATATACTTCCTGCATGACCAGATCTCCGACGCGCACCTTGCGCGAACCCACGTACTTTGTCCTTGCGGCGTTGCTCGACGGTCCGCTGCATGGCTACGCGATCGTAAAGCGGGCCGCCGACCTCTCGGGCGGCCGCGTGAGCTTGACCGCCGGCACGCTCTACGGCGCGCTGGACCGGCTGTCCTCGGAAGGGGTGGTGGAGCCGGCTGGCGAGGAGGTGGTCGCCGGGCGGCTGCGGCGGCTGTACCGGCTCACGCCAGCGGGCGTGACGCTCGTCGCCGAGGAAGCCGAGCGCCTGCGTCAGGCGGCGGCCGTCGTCGCCGAGCGGCTGCCGCGCCTGGCCCCGAAGGCGGCCGGCGCATGAGCCGGCGCGAGCGGGTCTACCGCGCATTGTTGTCGTGCTATCCGCAGCCGTTCCGCGAGCAGCACGCCGCGTCGATAGCCGAAACGCTGCTCGATGGCGCCGCCCACCGCGGCACGCTCGCGGAGCTGCGCGAGCTGGGCGCGCTCGCTGCCGGCAGCGTGCGGGCGCACGGCGACGCTGCGCGACGCAGCGGTCACGGCAGCTGGCGCCATGGCGCGAGCCTGCTGCTCGCGCCGCTGGCTGCCGTGAACCTCGGGGTCGTCGCCACCGCCTTCTGGGTCGACCGGTCACTCGCCGGCCGCGACGGCTCCAGTGTGAGCATCTGGTGGCTCGTCGCGACGAGCGCCGCAGCCGGGCTCGCCGGCGCGATCGCGCTGCGGCGGCGCGGCGCGGCGATCGCGTTTGCGTTGCTGGGTCTCGTCCCACTGGGGTACGACGAGTGGCACCAGGCCACCGGCTCCGGCGACCTGGATCACTTCTCCCAAGCGTCGCTCACGGGTCGCGGTGGCCCGCTGATGTCGCCGTCGTGGCTGTTCCTCGCGGGGATCGTCCTCGTGGCGACGTTCGCGTGGCGGCCGCGCAGGGCGTCCGGACGTCCGTCCCGCCGACTCGGCGCGATCGCCGGTGGAGCGGTCACGATCGCGCTGCTCGTCCCGGCGAGTCTGCAGCTGCTGCTGGTCGTCGCGCTCGTCGGGGCGGCGGCGTGTGTCCCGCTCGGCGGCGTCGACCGCCGGCTGCACGGCATCGGCTTCGCCCTCTGGGTCGTCACGCTCCCCTACGTCGCGTGGTGGTGGATGGCGAGCGCCTCGACCCACGCAGGCTGGTTCGCGGGCTATCTCGCGCTGCCGTCGCTGACCGGGAGCGTCGCCTGGGTCGCGCGCCGCAGGCGCAGGCGCCTCGTCGCCTGACGCGCAGGCTCAGCTCACCACGACCGCCCGCGCCCGCGCCGCCTTCACCGCTGCCGACAACGTCGCGATGTCGTAGGCGCCGTGGTGGCGGCGGCCGTTGATGAAGAAGGTGGGGGTGCCGGCGACGTCGGCGAGGTCGGCGCTTTCGACGTCGCGGGCTACCCGACCGGCGCGGGCGTGGTGGCGGAGGTCGTCGTGGAAGCGCTCGACGTCGAGCTCCAACTGCTCGGCGGCGCGGACGAGATCAGTCGCGCGCAGCGCGTCCTGCTGCGAGAACAGCTGCGCGTGCATCTCCCAGAACGCGCCCTGCTCGGCTGCCGCCTCAGCAGCCTCGGCCGCGAGCGACGCGTGCGGGTGGACGTCGGTCAGCGGCAGGTGGCGCCAGACGTAGCGCAGATCGCCCTGCTCGGTCAGCAGCTCGCGCACGACCGGCTCCGCCTGCCCGCAGTACGGGCACTCGAAGTCCCCGTACTCGACGAGCGTCACCGACGCGTCCTCCGGACCGCGCACGTGGTCGAACTCAGGGTCGACCGGCAGCGCGAGGTCGGTCAGCTCCTCCGCTTCGCCGATCAGCAACGGCAGCCGCCGCTCCTTCGGCAGCGCGGCGATCACGCGCAGCACGGCCCACGACAGCACCGCAGCGCCGAGCGCGGCGAGCAGCACGCCGAGCTTCGCCTCCTGCAGCCGCTCGCCTGAAAACGCACGGCTTGCGATCAGCAGCGACACCGTGAACGCGAGCCCGAGTGCCGCGCCGCCGCCACCGAGCGCGCCCCAGCCGACCGGCAGTCGCAGCGCCCCGCGCGAGGCCCGCGCGCCGAGCCATGAGGCGCCGAGCACGCCAACGGGCTTGCCGAGCACGTAGCCGAGCGCGATTCCAAGCACGAGCGGCGACCCCAGCGCATGCGAGAGGAACCCGCCGGACAGCACGATCCCCGCGTTCGCCAGCGCGAACAGTGGAACGATCACATAGCTCGACCACGGGTGGAAGCGGTGCTGGAGCCGCTCGTTCGGCGACAGCGCCGAGCCGACGCTCGCGCGTGCGGCCTGCGCGAGCTGCGGCGTCGGCTGCTCGCGGAACTCGCGGAAGCGATCGCTCGCCGTCTCGAGGTCCGAGCGAGCAGCGGGGTACGCGTACGTCAGCAGTCCCATGATCAGCCCGACGACTACAGGGTCGATCCCCGACGAGCGCACCGCGACCCACATCGCGACGCCGAGGGCTGCATAGACAAGGCCGATCCGGACGTGCAGAGCGCGCGCCAGCAGCACCGCCCCGAGCAGCGCGATCGCGACCGCCAGCCCCGTCACGCGCAGGTGGCTCGTGTAGGCGGTCGCAATCACCAGCAGCGCGATCACGTCGTCGACCACGAGCACGGTCACGACGAACGCCCGCAGTCGCCGCTTCGCCAGCCGCGGCCCGACGACCGCGAGCAGCCCGATCGCGAAGGCCGTGTCGGTCGACATCGCGATCCCCCAGCCGTGCGCCGCCGAGGAGCCGCCGTTCAGCGCAAGGAAGATCGCGATCGGCACCAGCATCCCGCCGAGCGCCGCGAGCGCCGGCAGCATCATCCGCCGCCGCTCGCGCAGCTCGCCCATGTCCAGCTCGCGCCGCGCCTCCAGCCCGACGACGAGGAAGAAGAAGGCCATCAGGCCGTCGTTGACCCACTCGCGCAGATCGCCGTGCAGCGACGCGCCGCCGAGCCGGAACGACAGCTGTGTCCCCCACACGTGCTCGTAGGAGCCGACGTCGACGTTCGCCCACACGAGTGCCGCGACCGCCGCGGCGAGCAGCACGACTGCCCCGCCCGTCTCGGTTTGCAGGAAGTCGCGCAGCGGCAGGCCCATGCTCTGGCGCCATGCGGTCGTGCGCCCGGGTGAGTCGGTGGCGGGGAGGGCGTCGTCCATGAGCGCCAGAACTAGCAGGTGCGCGCGTCGGAGCGCGCACCTGCAGCCGCCCGACAGGCGCTTACATCGCCACGAACATCCGGTCGACCGGGCGCACGATCTTGATCTCCGGGATGCAGCAATTGCTGCCGAGCCGCGTGAGGTAGCGCACCGTCTCGGCGATGTCGCGCGGCTGGATCATCTCCTCCGGCGGGACGGGGAAGATCGCGCTCGTCGGCGACGCGACGAAGCCCGGCGCGATCGTCGTCGCGCTCACGCCGCTCTCGGCGAGCTGCTCGTGGACCGACTGCGAGAGCGCGATCAGTGCCGCCTTCGTCGCCGAGTACGCGGGCGTGCCCGCCTGCGCGAAGTGGCCGATGATCGACGCCATCGTCACGATCAGCGCGCAGCCGTGCTCGGCCCCGGCCTGCTTCAGCAGCGGCAGCGCCGCCGTCGTCACGAGCCAGAACGAGCGCACGTTGTTGGCGACGAGCGCGTCGAGCTGGTCGATCGGCGTCTCGCCGAGCGGCCCGCCATCGAGGACGCCTGCATTGTTCATCAGGACGTCGAGGCGTCCGAAGCGCTCGCGGTGCGCGTCGAGCAGGCGGGTGACGTCCTCGTCCTTGCCGACGTCGGCGACGAGCGCCTGCACGTCTCCGTGCTCGGCCAGCTCGCCTGCTGCCTGGTCGAGCTTGTCCGGTGTGCGGGCGCAGATGGTGACGCCGTAGCCGTCGTCGAGCAACGCTTCGGCAACGGCGCGACCGATGCCCGTCGAGGCACCGGTGACGAGAGCTGCATGGTGTGACATGGAGACAGTCCTTTGTCGGGTGTTCGGCGACCGGCCGATCGCTCGGCCTGTCGACGCGCCTCCCGTTGCGCCGGCGGCGGCACCCTACGTGAAGCGGGAGACCAATTGAGTTACCTTGACAAACGTCTATGTAACCGAGAAGCTGCCATGCGTGCCCGCCGCGATGACGCTCACGCCGAAGCAGAAGCGCCCAACGGGCGAGCGCTGCTGCGAGCCGGTGGTCCTGCCGGACATCGACGCGGCAGCCGCCGAGCGGATCGCGGCGCTCGCGAAGGCGCTGTCGGACCCGATCCGCGTCCAGCTCGTCGACGTGCTGCGCGGTCATGCGGGCGAGGTCTGCGTCTGCGAGCTGCTGCCACTGTTCGATATTTCCCAGCCGACGCTCTCGCACCACCTGAAGAAGCTGCGCGACGCGGGCATCGTCGGCGTCGAGCGGCGCGGCCTGTGGGCCTACTACTACGTCCTGCCCGAAGCGATCGAGGAGCTGCGCGGGTGGCTGGCATGACGGACGCTCGTCCCAATCTCCTGCGCCGCGCGCTCGCGGAGGGCCTCGCCGCCTTCGCGCTCGTCTTCGCCGGCTGCGGCGCGATCGTCGCGAACGCGGTGCACGGCGGCGCGCTCGGCGCCGTCGGCGTGAGCGTCAGCTTCGGCCTCGTGATCATGGTGATGATCTACGCGACCGGTCACCTGTCCGGCGCGCACATCAATCCGGCAGTGACGATCGCGTTCACGGTGACCCGCCACTTCCCCCCGCGCGACGCGCTCGCCTACATCGCTGCGCAGCTCGCCGGCGCGACCGCCGGCGCCTACGTGCTGCTCGCCGCCTGGAGCACGAAGCCGGCGCATCTCGGTGCGACGCTGCCGAGCGTCGGGACGGGCACCGCCCTGCTGTACGAGGCGATCCTCAGCGCGTTCCTGATGTTCGTGATCATCGCCGTCGCGACCGACACGCGCGCGGTCGGCGCGGCAGCCGCGATCGCGATCGGTGGCACGGTCGCGCTCGACGCGCTGTTCGGCGGCCCGGTCACCGGCGCTTCGATGAACCCGGCGCGCTCGTTCGGCCCGGCGCTCGCGTCCGGCACCTGGACGCACTTCTGGATCTATCTCGTCGGGCCGATCGCCGGCGCGAGCGTCGGCGCGCTCGCCTACCAGTTCGTGCGCGGGGAGCACCCGCGCGCGGCGGACTCACCAGCCGGACCCGCCGAACCGGCCGCGCCCGCCGAATCGGCCGCTCCCGCCGAGCCACGCGCACCCGCCGCCGAGCGGGCCTAGGCATGGCCGCCGCCCTCTTCGTCTGCCTCCACAACGCGGGCCGCTCCCAGATGAGCGCCGCGCTGTTCGAACAGGCAGTCGCCGGCCGCCACCGCGCACTCAGCGCCGGCACGACGCCGGCCGAGCACGTCCACCCCGAGGTCGTAGAGGCGATGCGCGAGCTGGGGATCGACCTCGCCGACCGCACCCCGCAGCTCCTCACCCGCGAGCTGGCCGAGCAGGCCGACGTCGTCGTGACGATGGGCTGCGGCGACGCCTGCCCGTTCATCCCCGGCAAGCGCTACCTCGACTGGGACCTGCCCGACCCGAAGGGCCAGCCGCTCGACGTCGTCCGCGCGACGCGCGACGAGATCGCCACCCGCGTCCAAGCGCTCGTCGCCGAGCTCGACGCGACGTAGCGCCGCGTCAACGGCAGACGGTGGCCCGGCCCTGCAGCGTCGCGGTCTTCGTCATCGTGCCGTTGCGCCACGAGATCGTTCCGTCGCCGCGCAGTCGCAGCTTGTCGAGCCCGTTGCCGACGTCGCGGAGCTCGACCTGATCGAGCCTCGTCGTGCCGCACGCGTCGTGCTTCCAGACGTCGTAGAGGAACGTCGCGCCCTGCGGACGGTCGAGGACCTGCCAGGCGATCCATGCGACGGACCCATCGGCCCGCAGGACTACAGAATCGAAGTACGCGAGGCTGTCGACGGGAATCACCGCGTCGTGACCGAAGACGAAGTGGCCGGTGCGCAAGTCACGCACATCGATAGACGCATACGCCGACCCCAGGCCCGCCTTCTGGTCCGTGCCGTACGCGACGAAGGTGCCCGCGAGCGCCGCGTCGACCACCTGCTTGCCGTCGTCCGCGGAGTCGTCGCCGCGCGCGAGCACGATGTCGCGGTCTGCCGACTTCAGGCACGCGGTCCAGCTGTGCCGGCTCGGCGCGTCGTGGTGCGTGACGGTTCGCTTCCAGATCCGGGCGGTTGCCGTCTGGCGCACCACGCGCACATGCACGTGCGGGCCGTGCGGCACCGCGCAGCGCGCGCGTGCCTGGGCCGCCCCGGCGCCGGCCGGCCACAGCGCACCACACGCGAGCGCCGCGACGCAGCCGATCTGCGCCAACCGCCTCCGCGACCTCATCCCGCGGTGCTGGTGCAGGCGCGCGGCACAGCGCGGCGGAGGGAGAGCATCGAGGACTGCCTTTCGCGGTTGCGGCGCCTGCGATGGGACGCCATGCAGAGGCGAATCGTATGACCCCTCCGATACTCCAGTTCGGAGCTTTCTCAGCCAAAGCTCCGACGAAGCGGCGCAATTCGTCTGAGTGTCACTGCATATGAGGTACCGTCGATTCCATGCATACGACGACACAGACTCTTTTCAGGGCTTTTGGCGCATTGGCGCTCTCGCTTCTGCTGATGCTCACGCTCGCGGGCGCGGCGATGGCCGGGCACCACCACGTGCGCCCGCCGAATCCGCACCACTCGGGGGACTACAAGAGCTGCGGGACGGTCGGCGTCGCGCAGGAGCACGACTGGATCAGCCTCATCGACGACACACCGAAGGAGGCTGGAAACCACTGGGTCGTCGCGATCGAGACCCGGGACGGGCACTGCGACTTCGCGAAGCATGTAGCGGGGCACATCGTGTCGCACAGTGCCGCGTACTTCGACCGACTCGCCGGGGGCCAGACCGGTCTCGTCAAG
The DNA here is from genome assembly GCA_963715695.1 of uncultured Actinomycetes bacterium. Classification (GTDB taxonomy): domain Bacteria; phylum Actinomycetota; class Thermoleophilia; order Solirubrobacterales; family Solirubrobacteraceae; genus Conexibacter. Next base: position 1,887,271 of record OY970266.1, read on the forward strand.
TCCGCCGACGTTCCGATCGCACACTCGTACTGCACGTGGCGCATCGGGGTCAACGACCGCGAGAAGGTAAAGCCGTTCCGGGTGATCAACTGCGAAATGCAAGAGCCGCTCGGCCACAAGCAGGTTGCGTTCGTGCTCCTGCAGGTGCTGATCTACCCCGTCCCGCCCTTCGTCTTCGAGGCCTAGGCACGTGCGGCGGCGCGCGCGAGCAGCAGCTCGCGTTCACGCGCATTGTCCGTGAGCGATGCGGCGCGCGCGAACTCCGCGCGCGCCTCGTCATGACGGCCGAGCTTCGCGAGCAGGTCGCCGCGGACGCTCGGCAGCAGGTGATAGCCGGCGAGCGCTCGCTCGCCGGCCAGCGCGTCGAGCAGCTCCAGCCCGGCTGCGGGCCCGAACGCCATCCCGACCGCGACTGCGCGGTTCAGCTCGACGATCGGTGAGGGCGCGAGCTGCGCGAGCGCGTCGTAGAGCGCTGCGATCCGCACCCAGTCGGTCTCCTGCGCCGTGCGCGCCCGCGCGTGGCAGGCGGCGATCGCTGCTTGCAGCGTGTAGCTGCCGAGCGCGCCGCGGCCGCTGACGCCGAGCTGCTCGGCACGCGTGAGCGCCGCGAGCCCGCGACGGATCAGCAGCTGGTCCCAGCGCGAGCGGTCCTGGTCGAGCAGCAGCACCGGTGCGCCGTTCGCGTCGGTGCGCGCTGCCGCGCGCGAGGCTTGGATCTCCATCAGCGCGACGAGGCCGTGGACCTCGGGCTCGCGCGGCGCGAGCCCGGCGAGCACGCGGCCGAGCCGCAGCGCCTCGTTGCACAGCGCCGGGCGCATCCAGTCCTCGCCGGCCGTCGCCGCGTAGCCCTCGTTGAAGATCAGGTAGACGACGCCGAGCACCGACGACAGCCGCGCCGCACGCTCCGCGCCGACGGGCACCTCGAACGGCACGCGCGCCTCCGCCAGCGTCCGCTTCGCGCGCACGATCCGCTGCGCGACGGTCGACTCCGAGACGAGGAAGGCGCGTGCGATCTCCGGCGTGCTGAGACCGCCGAGCAGCCGCAGCGTCAGCGCGGTGCGCGCCTCGGGCGAGAGCACGGGGTGGCACGTCATGAAGATCAGCCCGAGCAGATCGTCGCCGACGTCCTCGTTCACGACTGCCTCGAAGTCCGAGGCGCCCATCGCCAGCTGGATCCCGATCTCGTGCGCGATCAGCTCGTGCTTCTGCTCCAGCCGCTTGCCGCGCCGCAGCAGGTCGATCGCGCGGTGCTTCGCGGTGGCCGTGAGCCAGGCACCCGGGTTGTCCGGGATGCCCGACTCCGGCCAGCGCTCGAGCGCTGCGACGAGCGCGTCCTGCGCGAGGTCCTCGGCGAGCCCGACGTCGCGCACCATCCGCGTGAGCCCGGCGATCAGCCGCGGCGACTCGATCCGCCAGACTGCGTCGATTGCCGCGCGCGTCTCGCCGACGCCGGTGCTCGCCTCGGCCACGGCGCTACTGGCCGGCTGCAGCCTGCACGTCGGCCGGGAAGTCCGACATCTCGTAGACCTGACGCACCTCGACCACATTGCCGCTGTCGGCGGGGACGCGCTTCGCCCACTCGACGGCCTCGTCCTTCGAGCGCACGTCGATCATCCAGTAGCCGACGACCTCCTTCGCCTCGGCGAACGGCCCGTCGGTGACGGTCGGCTTGCCGCCGGCGTACGTGACGCGCGCGCCCTTCGAGGGCGGCTGCAGCCCGTCGAGCGACAGCAGCACGCCGGCCTTCGCCAGCTCGTCGTTGTACTTCGACATCGCTCCGACCGCCTCGGCCGTCGGCTCCCAGTCGGCGTCGGAGATGTTGGGGATCATGAACATCATGAAGCGCATCTGATCGCTCCTCGTAGTCGCGGGCTCGGCGGCCGAACCCTGGTTCTACTCGGTACGACGAACACCGTCACACGAAATCGACATGGAGTTCGCCTGAGACTTCTGTCACCCACAGTTGTACTTCTGTATGACTGTCGGCATAATGCTCGCGCGATGCACAGGGAGAGCACGAGAGGTCGCGCCTCGTGAAGGTCCACGACGCCGTTGCCGAGGTGACGGAGCGGGTCGCTGCGCGCAGCGCGGAGACGCGCGCCGCCTACCTGGAGCGGATCGCCGCGGCTGCTGCCGTCGGGCCTGCCCGCGGGGACCTCGGCTGCGCGAACCTCGCGCATGGAGTCGCCGCCTGCGGCCCGGACGAGAAGCTCGCGCTCGGTGGCAAGGAGCGACCGAACATCGCGATCGTCACCTCCTACAACGACATGCTCTCGGCCCACCAGCCGTTCGCGACCTACCCGCAGGCACTGAAGCGCGCAGTCGCGAGCGCTGGCGGGATCGCGCAGGTCGCCGGCGGCGTGCCCGCTATGTGCGACGGGATCACGCAGGGACGCGCGGGGATGGAGCTGTCGCTCTTCAGCCGCGACGTGATCGCGATGGCGACCGGGATCGCGCTCTCACACGACATGTTCGACGGCATGCTGCTGCTCGGCGTCTGCGACAAGATCGTCCCCGGCCTGTTGATCGGCGCGCTCGCCTTCGGCCACCTGCCGGCCGTGCTCGTCTCGGCCGGGCCGATGCCGTCGGGCCTTTCGAACGGCGAGAAGAGCCGCGTCCGCCAGCTGCACGCGGAGGGCAAGGTCGGCCGCGACGAGCTGCTCGCGGCAGAGTCGGCCGCCTACCACGCGCCCGGCACCTGCACGTTCTACGGAACGGCGAACTCCAATCAACTGCTCGTTGAAGCAATGGGATTGCAGCTGCCCGGCTCCGGCTTCGTCAATCCGGGGACGCCGCTGCGCCGCGCGCTCACCGCCGAGGCTGGGCGCCGCGTCACCGGCCTCACCGCGCTCGGCGACGATCACACGCCCGTCGGCGAGCTGGTCGACGAGCGCGCGGTCGTCAACGCGGTAGTCGCGCTGCTCGCGACCGGCGGCTCGACGAACCACACGCTGCATCTCGTCGCGATCGCCGCCGCTGCCGGCATCGCGCTGACGTGGGACGACTTCGCGGCGCTCTCGCCGCACGTGCCGCTGCTCGCGCGGATCTACCCGAACGGCTCGGCCGACGTGAACCACTTCCATGCCGCCGGCGGCACCGCATTGCTGATCGCCGAGCTGCTCGACGCGGGCCTGCTGCATCCCGACGTGAGCACCGTGATGGGCGAAGGCCTTGGCGCCTACACGCAGCGCCCGGCGCTCGCGGACGACGGCGAGTCGCTCGCGTGGGAAGTGGTCGATCCGACTGCCGAGGACCCCGACGTGTTGCGCCGTGTCGCCACGCCGTTCGCGGATGACGGCGGCCTGCGCGTGCTCGACGGGTCGCTTGGGCGTGCGGTCGTGAAGATCTCCGCGGTCGCACCCGGGCACCGCGTCGTGCGCGCGCCCGCCCGCATCTTCGAGAGCCAGGGCGAGCTGCTCGACGCGTTCGAGCGCGGCGCACTGGACGGCGAGGACTTCGTCGCCGTCGTCCGCTACCAGGGCCCGCGCGCGAACGGGATGCCGGAGCTGCACAAGCTCACGCCCGCGCTCGGCGTCCTGCTCGACCGCGGCCAGCAGGTGGCGCTCGTGACCGACGGGCGGATGTCGGGCGCATCGGGCAAGGTCCCCGCGGCGATCCACTGCACCCCCGAGGCCGCAGCCGGCGGTCCGCTCGCGCTGCTGCGCGACGGCGACCTGATCTGGCTCGACTGCGAGGCGGGGACGCTGGAAGCGATCGGCGTCGACTTCGACGCGCGCGCGTCCGAGGGCGCCGAGCCGCCTGCATTCGAGCGCAGCGGCACCGGCCGCGAGCTGTTCGCCGGCTTCCACCAGCTCGTCGGTGCAGCCGACGAAGGCGCGTCGGTCTTCGGCACTGCGCTCGCTCGCACGGCGGCACCGGCATGACGCGCATCACGATCGCGCGCGCCCCGCGCTCCCAGGCGGCGGTGCCCGCATGACGACCACCGAGCTGCTCGCGCTCGACCCGGTGATCCCGGTCGTCGTGATAGAGGACGCGGACCATGCGGTCCCGCTCGCCCGCGCGCTCGTGGCAGGAGGCCTGCGCACGATCGAGGTGACGCTGCGCACGCCCGCAGCGCTCGACGCGATCGAGCGGATCGCCGCGGAGGTGCCGGAGATCGCCGTCGGCGCCGGCACGATCACCTCGACCGCGCACGTCAGCGCCGCCCACGCAGCCGGCGCGAGCTTCCTCGTCTCTCCCGGCACCACGCCGCGCGTGCTCGACGAGCTGCTCGCCTGCGGCCTGCCGTTCCTGCCCGGCGTCGCAAGCGCGTCCGACGTGATGGCGCTGCTCGAACGCGGGATCACCGCGGCAAAGCTGTTCCCGGCCGAGGTCGTCGGTGGCGTCGCACTGCTGCAGGCGCTCGGCGGCCCCTTCCCGGACGTGCGCTTCTGCCCGACCGGCGGGATCACGGCCGCGAGCGCGCCGGAGTACCTGCAGCTGAAGAACGTCGCCTGCGTCGGCGGCACCTGGATCGCCCGCGGCCCGCTGCCGCACGACGGCGACTGGAGCCGGATCACCGCGCTCGCGCGCGCGGCAGCCGAGCTGCCGCGATGAGCGTGCTCGCTCCCCTCACCGCCGCGCGCGTCGTCGGCGTCGACGTCGGCGGCACGAAGATCTCGGCGGCGACGCTCTGCGGCACGACGCTGTCCGAGCCGCTGCTCGAGCGCACCGACACCTCCTGCACCGCAGCGCTCGTCGATCAGCTTGAACGGCTGATCCGCGAGCAGGGCGAGTGCGACGCGGTCGGCGTCGCCGTCCCGGCCGTTGTCGACCAGGAGACCGGCGCCACCCGCTTCGGCGTCAACGTCCCGCTCACCGACGTGCCGCTGCGCACGATCCTCGGCGAGCGGCTGGGCGTCCCGGTCGTCGTCGACAACGACGCGACGGCGGCGGCGATGGCGGAGGCGCACGACGACGAGCTGCGGCCGATCGCCTCGATCACCTTGATCGTCACGGTCGGCACCGGCATCGGCGGCGGGATCGTGATCGACGGGCGCGCGTTCCGCGGCGCGACCGGCGCTGCAGGCGAGTTCGGCCACCTGCTCGTCGGCGCGGACCTCGCCGACGGCGCGCCGGCCGCGTCGCACCACTTCCCCCGCACAGACTCGTTCGAGTACGCGGCAGCCGGCCCGGCGCTCGACCGACTTGCCGCCGCGCGCGGCCTGCCGCGCGGCCCGCAGCTCGTCGAGGCAGCTCGCCACGGCGACCCTGCAGCGCGCGACGCGCTGCGGATCGTCGGCGAGCGGCTCGGGCTGGGGATCGCGAACCTCGTGAACGTCTTCGACCCGGACCTCGTCGTGGTCGGCGGCGGCGTCTCGGCGGCCGGCGACCTGCTGCTGGCGCCGGTGCGAGAGGCAGCGCTGCGCTTCGTGCTGCCCGGCGTCGGCACGCGCACCCGCATCGAGCTGGCGCGCCATGGCGCGCAGGCCGGCGTCCGCGGCGCGGCGCTCGTCGCGCGCGAGGCGCTCACGCACCCGACGCCGGCCGGCGTCGGTGCGCTGCGGCGCCAGCTCGCCGGGGCGGTCGCATCGTGACGCCCACCGAGCTGCTCGGCGAGCCTGCTGCGAGCAGCGCGCGCCCGGCCGTACCCGCAACGACGCTCGTGCTGTTCGGCGCGACCGGCGACCTCGCGCGCCGCAAGCTGCTGCCGGCGCTCTACAACCTCGCGCGCGACGGAGCGCTCCCACGCGGCTTCACGCTCGTCGCGACGTCCCGCTCGCAGCTGACCGACGAGCAGTTCCGCGAGCGTGCAGCCGAAGCCGTGCGGCAGTTCTCTCGCCGTGCGCCGGAGGAGGCGCTGCTCGCCGAGCTGCTGCGCAACGTCCGCTACGTCCCCGGCGCTTCCGACGACCCAGCTGCCTATGACGCGCTCGCGAACGTCCTCGCGCAGCTCGACGCACAGGCCGATCAGCCGCTCAACCGCGCCTTCTACCTCTCGACGGCGCCGCAGCTGTTCTCCCCGATCGTGGAGCGGATCGGCGCGCGTGGGTTGCACGAGCGCCCCGGCACCGACGCCGACGTCCGCGTCGTGATCGAGAAGCCGTTCGGGACGACGCTCGCGGAGGCGCGCGCCTTCAACGAGCGCGTGCTGAGCGTCTTCGACGAGTCGCAGGTCTTCCGGATCGACCACTACCTCGGCAAGGAGACGGTCCAGAACATCCTCGCGATGCGCTTCGCGAACGCGCTGTTCGAGCCGATCTGGAACCGCAACGCGATCGCGAGCGTGCAGATCACCGCAGCCGAGGAGATCGGGATCGGCTCGCGCGCCGGCTACTACGACAAGGCCGGGGCGCTGCGCGACCTCGTGCAGAACCACATGCTCCAGCTGCTGAGCATGATCTGCATGGAGCCGCCGCTCGACCTCTCGGCCGACGCGATCCGCGACGAGAAGGTGAAGGTGCTGCACGCGATCAAGCCGCCGCCACCCGGCGCGACCGTGCGGGCGCGCTACACGCGCGGCGTGATCGCGGGCGACCCCGTCCCCGGCTACCTCGGCGAGCCCGACGTGCCGGCCGACTCGATCACCGAGACGTACGCCGCGCTGCGGCTCTACGTCGACAACTGGCGCTGGGCCGGCGTCCCCTTCTACCTGCGCACCGGCAAGCGGCTCGCGCGCAAGACGACGGAGATCGCCGTCACGCTGCGGCCGGTCCCGCACCTCGCGTTCTGGCAGGCCGGCGCCGTCGAGTCCAACCAGGTGGTCCTCAGCGTGCAGCCGAACGAGGGGATGACGATCCGGCTCGCCGCGAAGGCGCCCGGCACGGGGATGCGGATCGAGCCGGTCGACCTCGAGTTCCAGTACGGCCGCTCGTTCACGTCGGAGTCGCCGGAGGCCTACGAGCGGCTGCTGCTCGACGCGATGCGGGGCGACGCGACGTTGTTCACGCGCAAGGACGAGGTCGAGGCGCAGTGGCGCATCTGCGACCCGATGGTGAGCCGCTGGGGCGCCGACCGCGCGCCACTTGCGCAATACGACGCCGGCTCGCAGGGGCCGCGCGAGGCCGACGCGATCCTCGTCGGCGACGACACCTGGCGCACCATCTAACCTGGGGCCCACGATCGTGGGAGCCGCTGGAGACAAACCGAGCGCCGGCGCTGCCGGTGCCGGACCGGGGGCGATGCTCCGGCTTGTGCGCGAAGGCCGAGCGAGCACGCGCGCCGAGCTGGTCGAGCTGACCGGGCTCGCGCGCTCGACGGTCTCCCAGCGCGTCGACGCGCTGTTGGGGGCGGACCTGCTCGTGGCTGCCGGGTCGACCACCTCGACTGGCGGTCGCCCGCCGACGGTGCTCGCCTTCAACGCAGCGGCCGGCGTCGTGCTCGCCGCCGACCTCGGCGCTACGCGCTGTCACGCGGCGGTCACCGACCTCGACGCGGGGATCCTCGCCGAGACGACGCAGGAGATCGCGATCGCCGATGGGGCGGAGACGGTCCTGCCATGGCTCGTCTCGCGCTTCGACGAGCTGCTGCTTGAGGCCGGCCGTGCGCGCACGGACGTGCGCGGCGTCGGCGTCGGCGTGCCAGGGCCGGTGGAGGTCGCGACCGGCCGCACCGTCGACCCGCCGCTGATGCCCGGCTGGAACGACGTGGCCGTCGCCGACTGGCTGCGCGACGCGCTCGGCGCGCCGGCGCTCGTCGACAACGACGCGAACGTGATGGCGCTCGGCGAGCACCGCTTGGAATGGCCCGCGACCGACCACCTGCTGTTCGTGAAGGTCGGCACCGGCATCGGCGGCGGGATCGTCGCCGGGGGGTCGATCTACCGCGGTGCCGAAGGCGCGGCCGGCGACCTCGGGCACCTGCGCGTCGGGCGGGCTGCAGAGATCGTCTGTGTCTGCGGCAACCGCGGCTGTCTGGAGGCGATCGCCGGCGGCAACGCACTCGCCGCCGAGCTGAGCGCGCGCGGCGGCACGCCGTGCGCGAACGTGCGCGATGTCGTGGCACGCGTTGAGGCCGGCGACCGCGTAGCGCTCGCGCTCGTCCGCCAGGCCGGCCGCGACGTCGGCGAGGTGCTCGCGTCGATCGTCAACTTCCTCAACCCCTCCGTCGTCGTCTTCGGCGGCGAGACGAGCGACGCGAGCGAGGAGCTGCTCGCCGGCGTGCGCGAGGTCGTCTACCAGCGCTCGCACCCGCTGGCGACGCGCCATCTGACGCTCGTCCCCAGCGCCGCCGGCGCGCGCGCGGGCGTCGTCGGCGCGAGCGTGATGGCGATCGAGCAGATCCTCGCTCCGGCGGCGATCGACGCGGCACTCGCGTAGCTGGCGCAAGCTGCGCCGCGCATCCGTGCCGTTTGCTACAAACGGTCGTGGAGAGGAGAGAGGCGATGGAGCCGCTGTTCGAGCATCGGATGGAGCTTGCCGGGTACGCGACGCGCGTCCTCGAGCTGGAGGGCCACGGCGACCCGGTCGTGCTGTTCCACGGCTGGTCCGACAGCGCCGACACCTGGCGCCACGTGCTCGACCGCCTGGCCCGCGCGGGCCACCGCGCGATCGCCGTCGACCTGCCTGGCTACGGCACCGCGGCGCCGCTCGCCGACGGCGCGCCGATCCTGCCGCAGCTCGACGCCTTCGGCAGCGCCGCGCTCGTCTACGCAGGAGCGACCGGCAGACGCGCGAGCGCCCGCGCGCTCGTCGTCGGCAACTCGCTCGGTGGCTGCCTCGCGCTGCGGCTCGCCGAGCGCGAGCCGCGCCGCGTCGGGCGCGTCGTCGCACTCGCGCCGGCCGGGCTCGACATGGCGCGCTGGCTCGTCCTGATCGAGCGCGACCAGCTGCTGCGGGCGCTCGTCGCGCTGCCATTGCCGCTGCCATCGCGGGCGATGCGCGAGACGGTCGGGCGGATCTACCGCCGGCTCGCGTTCGCCCATCCCGAGGCGATCGAGGAGGGCGTGATCGCCGCCTTCACACGCCACCACCCCGATCGTGCGGCGGTCGCACGGCTGCTCGCGAACGGTCGCCGGCTGTTGCCGGAGCTGCACGACCCGTTCCAGCTCGACGCGATCGCCTGTCCGGTGCAGCTCGTGTGGGGCGATCGCGACCGGCTCGTTTTCCACCATGGAGCCGAGCGTTTGCTCGCTGCCGTCGAGGACGCCAGCCTGGAGCTGCTGGAGGATTGCGGCCACTGCCCGCAGCTCGAGCGTCCCGAGCGCGTCGCCGAGCTGCTGCTCGCCGGCGAACAGCCGGTCCTGCGCGCTGCCTGACGCTGCCTGCCACACTGGCGGCCGCAGCGATGGACCTGATTCCGACACCCGAGCAGCTCGGCGCTGCCGCGGCGAACCTCTACGACCGGATCCTGCGCGGCGGGCTGGCCGACATGCGCCCGCTGCCGAGCGCGATCGTCGACGAGGGGCCTCAGCGCACCGTACGGCGCTTCCTGCATCCGCACGAGCGTGCCGATGCGGCGCCGGCGAGCGGCGCTCCTGCGCCACCCGTCCTGCTCGTGCCGCCGCTCGCCGCGCCGGCGCGCTGCTTCGACCTGCGCCGCGGGTGCAGCCTCGCCGAGCATCTGCTGGCGGCCGGCCACCGCACCTATCTGCTCGACTACGGGGCGATCGCTTTCGGCGACCGCGACCTCGGGATCGAGCATTGGGTCGACGAGGTGATTCCGCGGGCGATCGATGCAGTCTCCGCCGACGCAGGCGGCGGCGAGGTCCAGCTCGTCGGCTGGTGCCTCGGCGGAATCATGTCGTTGCTCGTCGCGTCCGACCCAGCCGTGCCGGTGCGTTCGGTCGCCGTCATCGCAAGTCCGTTCGACGTGCGCCAGGTGCCGATGGTCGCGCCGCTGCGCCCGCTCGCGAACCTTGCCGGCGGCTCGGTCGGCGCGCTCGCCTATCGCGCGCTCGGCGGGGCGCCCGCCCCGCTCGTGAAGCGGCTCTACCAGCTCGTCGGCGTCGACAAGTACGTGATGAAGCCGCTCGTGCTGGCAGCGAACCTCGACGATCGCGACTTCCTCGCGCAGGTCGAGGCGGTCGACTGGTTCATGGCGAACATGCTCGCCTACCCCGGGCGCACGTTCGGCCAGCTCTACCACCGCATGCTGCGCCACAACGATCTCGCGAGCGGGAGCATCACGCTCGGCGGTCGCACGATCGAGCTCGCCGGCGTGACGGCGCCCGTGCTGTCGATCGCGGGGGAAGGCGACGGGATCGCGCCGCGCAAGGCGGTCCACCACGTGGCCGAGCTGCTGCCGAACGCGGCCGAGGTGCGGATCGCGACGGCGCCGGGCGGCCACCTCGGCGTGCTGACCGGTCGCGCCGCGCGGCGCACGACGTGGCGGCTGCTGGAGGACTTCCTCGCAGCGACGTCTGACCAGCATCCTGCGAGCGCGCGCCCAGCGCGCAGGCTCCACGCAGTCGCCTGACGCAGCGCCTCCGCGTCACCTTGTAACAATTAATACAGGGGTGGTCGCCGGGGTGACGGAGATATTCACCAGGGTGGCTCTGTGCCGAAAAGGCAAAAGCGTCAGGACACTCTTCACCGCCTCGGCATCTCTAGTTGGCGCAACCACAAGCCGATGGCACGGTTCGGACACCGAAGGATTGTTGTCGCTTTGGTCGCCTCTAAGAAACGGATTTCGATAGCTATGCCGAACACTGCACGGACGTCGCTGGTGCGCGCACTCTCAATCGCCGGGTTGGTCGCGCTGCTGAGCGCTGCCTTCGCGAATGCCGCCGGTGCAACGCAACGGTTCGCGAGTCCGACTGGGACCGGCGCCGCTCCCTGTGTCGTCACCGCGCCTTGCAGTCTCGCGAACGCACTGGCCGCCGCCTCGCCGACGGTGACCGACGAGATCGTGCTCCAGACCGTGCCTGGCAACCCGGCGTACCTCTTGCCGTTCGCGGACGGTGGCAAGAAGGTCTTCCTCCACGGTGACACCACCCCTGGTGCGGCTCGTCCGCTGATCCAGGTCAACGACCCGGCGCCGGCCGTCACGCTGAGTGCCGGATCGAGCCTCAGCACCGTCGACATCGTCAACAGCTCTGGGAGCGGAGTGGCACTCGACTCCGCCGCCACGCTGGTGGACCGCGTGACCGCCGTCTCACCGGGCGGCAGCGGCACGGGCGCCTGCGTGATCAGGAGCGGCATCCTGCGCAACAGCATCTGCGTCAGCCAGAACGCCGGCGATGCGGGCATCCAGGTGCCCGCGCTCGGCAAGGCGACCATCACGCTGCGCAACGTCACCGCGATCGACACCGCGGCGGGCGGCCGCGGAATCCGCGCCGACAACGAGGGGCCGGCGAGCAGCGCGGCGAACGGCCTCAACGTCTCGATCATCAACGCCATCGCGCAAGGCGGCACCGGCGGCCATGGCATCGAGGCAGTCGCTGGGAAACAGCCCACGACCGTGTCATTCACGACTGTGACGATCCAAGCGGCCAACGTGACCAGCACGTTCACGAGCGGCGCGGGCGTTGCCAACATCAGCCAGAAGGGCGGCATCTACGCCTTCACTCCGCTGTTCGTGAATCCGGCAGCGTCTGACTACCGCGTCAAGACCGGTTCACAGACGATCGATCTCGGCATCACCGACGCCGCCAACAATGGCCCGTCCGACCTCGATGGAAACGCTCGCGCGCAGGGCGTCAGCACGGACCTTGGCGCGAATGAGGTGGCACCGATGGTCGTGACGACGACGACCACGACCATCCCGCCGCCGACGACCACGACGACTGTGCCGACGACACCGACGACCACGCACGCGACGACGACGCCGCTTCCGACCACCACGCCCGTCGGGACGACGACCACGCCGCACAGCGACACGGTCGACCCTGTCTTCCACAAGGCGTCGCTCGTGCCGGGTGGGTTCGCGGTGAACGCTCCCAAGCACGGATCGAGGTCAAATGTCACCTACGGCGCGTCGCTGCACTTCACACTCTCCGAGGCGGCGCACGTGAAGGTGTCGATCACGCGGCAGACGAGCGGACGCCGTTCCGGCTCGCATTGCGTGAAGGCGACCGCATCGAACGCCAAGGCTCGCTCCTGCAAGCTCTACGCAGCTGTCGCATCGTTCGTTCCGAAGACCAAGCTGGGTGCCAACACCGTCAAGTTCAGCGGCATGGTGCACAACAAGGCGCTGAAGCGGGGCACGTACCACCTCACGCTCATCGCCACCGACGCAGCCGGCAATCACTCGAAGCACCTCACCCTCGCATTCAAGATCGTGCGCGGCTAACGCCGCGGGATCTGTCATCTCAACGAAACAAGGTCTGGATATCGTTATGTCGTTTCCCGCTCAGAAGTTGTGTGGTCGTGCGCTCGCGATCGCCGGAACCGCTCTGCTCATGAGCGGTGCGACGGCAGGCGCCGCCACTCCTCCCGCTCCGCGCTACGCGACGCCGAATCCGGCGTCGAGCCCCGATTGCTTGTCCGTCAACAAGGCGTGTGACCTCGCGTCGGCGATCTCGGGCGCGACGCCCGGCGGCGAGGTCGTCGTGCTGCCCGGCACCTACACGCTCGGTGGCACGCCGCTGATCGACCCGCAGGGCAAGACGCTCAACATTCACGGGCTCGATCCGCAGCACCGCCCGGTCATCACCTCGCGCGCGCCGGTGGCGCTCGAGGTGGACGACACGGCGTCCACGATCACCGACCTGGACCTGCGTGACACCAACCACTCGGGGGCCGCATTGCGCTTCCGCGGCCTGCTCGCCGACCGCATCCTCGCCCGCGCACCGGGCAACGCCGGCGCCTGCGAGCTCGCGCTGAAGACCACGCTGCGCAACAGCGTGTGCGTCGCCTCCAACCCGAACACCGCTGCTGTGCGCATCTACGGCTACGGGGCGACGAATCCGGTGACGCTGCGCAACGTGACAGCGATCGCCACCGACCCATCGGGCTTCGGCGTCTCGGCCGATCAGCAGATCTCCGGCGGGGCGTCGTTCCAGGTCACGCTCATCAACACGATCGCGCGTGTAGCTCCGCTTGACCCCGACGCGGTGATCACCGGCTTCGACATCTCGGCGAACACGAACTTCGGGCCGATCACCGTGATCGCCCAGGACTCGAACTGGGGTATCGGCCGGACGGCAGGCAACGGGACGTCGATCGACATTGCGGGCAAGCAGACCCAGCTGCCGCGCTTCGTCAACCCCGCTGCCTTCGACTACCACGAGGACGCCACCTCGCCGACGATCGGCGGCGTGACGTTCTTCGCGCCGGCGGATCCTGCCAACGGCGCGACCGACTTCGACGGCGACGCGCGCGCGTTCATCGCCGGCGGCGCCCTGGCCAACTCGACCGACATCGGCGCCGACGAGTATGTAGCGCCGGTGGTGGTGACGACCACGACTACGACCACGACGACGCCGCCGCCGACGACGACCACGCCGCCGCCGCCGACGACCACCACCCCGATCGGGCCGGACAAGACGCCGCCGACGTTCAGCGCGACGGCAATTGCACCGACCGGCTTCGCCGTGAAGATCGCCGGGAAGCGTGCCAAGGCGCGCATCCGCTACGGCGCGCAGGTGCGCTTCGCCGTCTCCGAGCCGGCCGGCGTCGTCGCGACGGTGCAGCAGAAGACGACCGGCCGCAAAGTCGGGAAGCTCTGCAAGAAGCAGTCGAAGTCGAACAAGACGAAGGGCAAGTGCACCCTGTGGGCCTCAAAGGGCCGAGCGTTCTCCAAGAGTGTTGCGCTGGGCAAGAACACGGTCACCTTCTCCGGCAAGCTCGGAACGCACAAGCTCGCCCCCGGCGTCTACCGGCTCCAGCTCGTCGCGACGGACGTCGCGCTGAACAAGTCGCTGCCGAAGACGCTGCAGTTCAAGATCGTGCGCGGCTGACGCGTGCTCAATCGCTTCCACGACCGAGGTTTGGAACTCTCTATGTCAAGCACCATCAAGAAGCTTTCGACGCGCGTCCTGCTGGCAGCGGCGCTTACCGTGCTCGGGAGTGGCGCAGCGGCGAACGTCGCTGCCGCGTTCTCGCCCTCCCACCAGGTCTACTACACCAGCTACAACCCGAAGCCGAATGCGACCTGTGGCAGCCCGACGGAAGGGTGTGACCTCTACACGATGGTCCACGGCGCGCTCGAAGGCGACGAGGTCATCGTTGAGCCGGACGGCATCTATAAGCCGACTCAGACGATCACCAACACGCACAACATCTTCGTTCACGGTGACTTCAACCAGCCGAACCGCCCGGTGATCCAGTCGATCGTCGGCGGTGGATCTCCGAAGGCAGTGGAGATCGACGGCGTCGGCGCTCAGATCGGGACCGAAGGCTCGATCATCTCCTACCTCGACATCGAGCTGCTCAGCACGCAGTTCCCCGGGAACGCACTGACGTTGGGTGGCGAGGGCACGATCGGCGAGCAGATCTTCGCCACCTCGGAGGGCAACGGCAACTTCCTCGGCACGTGCGACATCGTCTTCGGGCGGCTGCGGAACAGCGTCTGCGTCGCGACCGGCGCGAACGGCAGTGCGCTGCGACTCTTCGGAAACGGCCTCCCGATCTCCGTCAACAACGTCGATGCGATTGCGACGAACGTCTCAGGCAACGGAGTCACCGCACTGCAGGCGAAGATCGGCGGCGCCTTCCGTGGGACGTTGTCGAACGTCATCGCTCGCGGCGGCGCGAGCGGTCACGACATCGTCGTCGACGGAGCCTCGCCCGTAGACCCGGCCTTGGAGGGCTCCTCAATGGTCCTCGCGGCAGCGAACTCCAACTTCGATCCGGCGAAGATCGCCACGATCCAAGGGTTTGTCACCGCGTCCTTCGAGGACGACGGTGACAACCAGTCGGCGCTGCCGCACTTCACCAACCCGGCCGCGCGCGACTACTCGGAGAAGTTGGATTCGCCGACCTACAAGGCCGGCTTCACCGACATCTTCGACAACGGCCCGCTCGACTTCCAGCGGCTCCCGCGGCAGTTCTTCGGGGTCACGGACATCGGGGCCTACCAGCTCCCGGTCGCGCAGCCGCCCGTTACGACGACGACCACGACGACGACCACGCCTCCGCCTCCGACCACGACGACGACAACGCCTGGCGTGACAACGACGACCCCGGTTCCGGACAAGACGCCGCCGGCGTTCACCTCGTCGCTGATCAAGCCGAGCAAGTTCGCGATCGTCAAGGGCCGCAAGCAGAAGAAGGTCGCCTACAGCACGAAGCTCAGCTTCTTCCTCTCGGAGCCGGCGTCCGTCGTCGCGACGGTGCAGCAGAAGACGACCGGTCGCAAGTCCGGGAAGCTCTGCAAGAAGCAGACGAAGGCGAACAAGAAGAAGGGCAAGTGCACGCTCTACGTCGCGAAGGGGCAACTGTTCGCGAAGGGTCTGCTTGGCGGCAAGAACACCGCGGCGATCGGTGGCAAGGTCGCTGGCCACAAGCTGGCGATCGGGACCTATCGGCTCCAGCTCGTCGGGACCGACGCAGCCAAGAACGTCTCGCCGGCGCGCTTCCTGAACTTCAAGGTCTACAAGGCGAAGGTCAAGAAGAAGAAGGCCTAGCGGCGTCTGAGCGGTTCGTCACTCCGCCGGGGACTTAGAGCCCCGGCGGGTGGCGCTCCGCAAAGCCCGCAGTCGAGCGTGTCGTCGCCTGCCAGCGGGAGCCGGTCGCGCGCAGCCCGCCGGTGTCGAAGCGCAGCCCGGCGACGAACATGAAGGTGTGGCCGCCGTTCGCGAAGATCGTGATCCAGCGACCCGGTCCGGGCTGCCCCCAGGTCGCGAGATCGCCCGACACCATCGGCGCCGAGAGCAGCCCGGCAGCCGCGAAGGCGAAGCTGATCGACGCCGAGCAGTCGTAGGCGGTGTCGACCCACGTCGTGTGGCCGCCGCCGTAGCGATAGGGCAGGCGCGCGATCTGGTTGCCGGCGTCGATCACCGTTTGCACGATCGCCGGCGCGGCGAGCGGAGCGACGGCGAGTCCGTCGCTCGTGAGCGTCGCATGGTCGCCGCTGGGGATTCCGCTGTTCGCGAGCTCGCGGCGGATCTCGGCGTCGGACTGCGGTTGTGGCAGCGCGTCGGCATGTGCCGTGTCTTGCGCGGAGGTACCGGCCGACAGGCCGGCTGAGGGGTCGACGATGCGCGGATGGTGGCGCAGCTTGTCGACCGCCTGAGGCGGGCTCGTGCCTGCCGCGGACGCGACGACAACCGCGTCGCCCCGCGCCGAGGATGCGCTGCCGCAGCCGCTGAGCGCGGCAGCAACGGGCGCGAGGCACGCAACGATCGCGGCGAGGAGGGAGGTTCGCTTCCTCACGTCATCGAGTATGGCCGACACGTATGACGGGCGCGCCCCTTACCTGCGCTGAAGGTGCGCGGCGAAGATGTCGGGTGCCGGTACCATCGGCGAGTCGCACGATCGATTCAGGAGGAGCAAGGACCGCAATGGCCGACAGCACCGAGACACGCAAGGAGCAGCGCGCCGCTGCACGGGCCGAACGCCAGCGCGCGGAGGCGGCTCGCGAACGCACGCGCCGTCGGCTCTTCCAGCTCGGGGGCGCGGTCGCGCTCGCGGCCGTGATCGTCGTGGCGATCATCATCGCGACGAGCGGCGGCAGTGACAAGCCAAAGCTGAAGGCGGGTGAGCGTGTCCCCGGTCAGAGCGACACGGCGGCGCTGCTGCAGGGCATCCCGCAGAAGGGCATCGAGCTCGGCAACCCGAAGGCGCCATTCACGCTCGTCGAGTTCGCCGACCTGCAGTGCCCCTTCTGCCGTCAGTACACGACGACGGCGATGCCGACGCTGATCGAAAGCTACGTGCGCACCGGGCGCGTGAAGATGGAGTTCCGCAACGTCTCGATAATCGGTACCGACTCGACGCGCGCGGCACAGATGGCGGCGGCTGCGGGCGAGCAGAACAAGCTGTGGACGTTCGTCGATCTCTTCTACGCGAACCAGCAGACCGAGAACAGCGGCTACGTGACAGATGACTTCCTGCGCAAGATCGGTGGCGGCGTCGCCGGGCTCAACGTCGCGAAGGCAATGGGCGACCGCGGCACGAGCAGCGTCACGAAGCAGCTGACCGACGCGCAGAATCTGTTTCAGCAGGACGGCGCTACCGGCACGCCGTTTTTCCTGTTCGGCAAGACCGGCGGCACGCTCAAGACGCTCAAGGCGTTCCAGCTCAACGAATTCACGTCGAAGATCGACCCGCTGCTCGCGAAGCAGTAGAGCTGACGCGCGATGGGCGACCGCCGGCTGCAGCTCCCGCTCCTGATCCTCACGTTCGTGGGGATCGGGATCGCGGGCTACCTCACGTATGTCCACTACGAGGGGCTCTCGCCGATCTGCGCGGTCGGGCACGGCTGCGAGACGGTGCAGAGCAGCAAGTACGCGAAGGTCGGCGGCGTTCCCGTCCCGCTGATCGGGCTCGTCGGCTACATCGGGATCCTCGGCTCGTTGCTCGTGCGCGGTGAGATGGCGCGGTTGACCACGGCGGCGATGGCGTACGTCGGCGTTGCCTTCAGCGCATACCTGACGTCGCTCGAGCTGTTCAAGATCCACGCGATCTGCCAGTGGTGCGTCGGTAGCGCCGTCGTGATGACGCTGATCGCGATCGTCGCGACGATTCGCGTCCTGCGCACGCACGACGATGACGGCTTCGAGCCGTCTGAAGAGCTGGCCCTGCCGGCGGACGCCGAGCACAAGCCTGCCTGAGCGCCGTCACGGCCGCCGGCGCCTCGCGCGCGGTTGGCCGCTCGCTGGCGGGGTCGCCGCGGTGCTGGTGCTCGTGCTCCTGCTCGCCGGCTGTGGTGGCACGTCGGTCGGTGGTGGCACCCATCACGGCAGTCGTTTCTCCGTCGCCGATCCGTTGCCGGCCGGCCTTGCCGGCAAGCCCGCGCGCCCGATCCATTTGCGCGACGCGCGCGGTGGGGTGTTCGACAGCCGCTCGCTCGCCGGGCGTCCGTATCTCGTCACCTTCCTCTACACGAACTGCCCCGACGTCTGTCCGCTGATCGGCGACGAGGTGCGCCAGGCGCTCACGCAGCTGGGGTCGTCCGCTCGCCGGGTCGGCGTCGTCGCCGTGAGCGTCGATCCCCGCCACGACAGCGCGCCTGCGGTGCGCAGCTGGCTCGAGCACCACCATGAGCCGGCGCAGTTCCACTACCTGATCGGGAGCGAGCATCGGCTCGCGCCGGTCTGGAAGGCCTGGTACGCGGCGCCGCAGATCGCGGGCGACCCGCAGAGCGCGCACACCGCGATCGTTTGGATCGTCGACTGCCATGGCCGGCTCGCGGCGAAGGTGAGCGCTGGGATCGCCTTCGATCCGCGCGGGCTCGCGCACGACCTGCGCGTGCTCCTACCACCGGGCCGCGCCTGATCCGTCGCCCCTATTAGCATTGGGGGCTCCCCGTCCCTCGACCCGCTGCCGGAGGTCCCCTATGCATGAGTTGCTGCTGCCCCGCCTGAAGCGCGAGATCGAGGCACGTCTCGCCGAATTGCGACCGGTCGTCGCCGAGGTTGCAGCCCTCGAAGCTGCAAGAGCAGCCCTGCTTGCCGAGCGCCAGGCCGCCGGCGCGCGACCCGCCGCGGTCGAGGAGCCGGTTGCCGAGGCACCAACGATTTCGCCCGAGGAGGCCGCGCGCGTGCGCCGCGCTGCGATCCGTACGTCGATCCTGCCGCCGCTTGCGCCGATCCGCGCCGAGAGCCGCCCCGCACGGTCGGTGCCCGAGATTGCCGAGGAGGAGCGCGACTCCCGCGACGTGAACCGCGACACGATCCTGATGCTCGTCGAGGAGCGGCCGGGTGTCTCGATCGCCGAGATCGCCTCTGTCACGAAGATCGACAAGGGAGCGGTTGCCGTGACCGTCTCGCGCCTCAAGCGCGAAGGCGAGCTGGCCGACGAGGCCGGCGGCGTCAAGCTCGCCTCGCGCACGCCGCTCACGTTGTCCTCGCGCGACGACGGGGTCAGTGACCGGGAGTGGGAGGCGGCGCAGCCGAGGTCCCGCCGCGGCGCGCTGGCGTAGCGTCCCGCCGCGGCCGCGCTGCGTCGAGCAGCCGGCGACGGATTACAGCGAGCCTCCGAGCGTGCGACCCAGCGCCACCGCACCGAGCCCGAGCAGCAGGCTGAGGAGCACGTTCGCGGCCAGCAGGCGGCGCTCGCCCTCTTCGACGAGTCGGTGGCTGTCGAGCATCCACGTCGAGAAGGTCGTGTAGGAGCCGAGCACCGCCGTGCCGGCGAGCAGCAGTGCGTCGCCATGGAGCGCGAGGCCTGCGAGCAGGCCGAGCAGCAGCGCGCCGCTGAGGTTCACGACGAAGATCCCACTGGGGAAGCGGGTCGCGCCGAGGCGCGGGTGGTCGGTGACGAACAGGTCGACGAGGGAGCGCGCGAGCGCGCCGACGCCGCCGAGCACGCCGACGCCGAGCCACAGCAGCACCCCGTTCACTGCACGCTCCGCTGCCGGCGCGCGAGCGCCGTCCCGAGCAGCACCGCGCCGAAGCCGCCGGCGATGCTCGCCGCCGCATAGCCGAGCGCCAGCCCGTCGCAACCGCGGTCGAGCATCCGCAGCAGCTCGAGCTGGAACGTCGAGAAGGTCGTGAGCGCGCCGCAGAAGCCGGTCCCGATCAGCGGCCGCAGCGTCCGCGAGCGGGCTGGGCGGTCGTGCAGCAGCGCGATCGTGAAGCCGAGCACGAAGGCGCCCGCAAGGTTGACCGCGAACGTAGCCCATGGCCACGCCCCGGCCGCGTGCGGCAGCGCCTGCGCGAGCCCGGCGCGTGCGAGCGCGCCCGCGAAGCCACCGGCGAAGATCGCCGCCAGCTCGCGCCCGTCGAGCAGCGGCCGCAGCGACGCGTGCGTCCGCGGCGGGGTCCTCACGCGGCGCGTGTCCCGCTCGCGAGCGGGCCGAGCTGCGGCGTGCAGCCGTGCAGCTCGAACGCGCGGAAGCGGGAGAAGAGGCGGTGGCCGGGGCCGTGGAAGTCGGCCGAACCGGTCGTGATCAGGCCGAGCTCCGCGCAGCGTGCGGCCAGCAGGCGCGTCTGCTCGGCGGTGTGGGTGGCATAGAAGCACTCGACTCCGTCGAGCCCTTCGGCGCGAAAGACGTCGATCGCTTCGAGCACCTCTGCGTCCGCGTCGAGATCCCAGAACGGGTGCGCCCAGACGGCGAGCCCGCCCGCGTCATGGATCCAGCCGATCGCCTCGCCGACGGTCGGGCGCGTGCGCGGCAGGTATCCCGCCGTTCCAGGAATCAGGTAAGCGGGGATGAACGAGGAGACGTCCTCGAGTCCTTCGCGCGCGAGCCGCTCGGCGTTCGCCGGATGCGCGAGCACCGCTTCGGCGAGGTGGGGACGGCCGATCGGCTTGCCTTCGGCGCGCCGCCGCGCGAGCGCTGTGTCGTCGACCGCGAAGCCGAGTCCCTCGAGCAGCTCCGCCATCCGCTCGGCGCGCTGCTCGCGATCGGCGCGCGCGCCGAGCAGTCGCTCGGCGAGCAGCGGGTCGCGGTGGTCGAGCGCGTAGCCGAGCACGTGGAAGTCCTCGTAGCGCCCCTGCACCGCGGAGATCTCCGTGGCGGGTACGATCGTCACGCCGTGCGCCGCGCCAGCCGCCAGCGCCTCCTCGACTCCGTCGACGGTGTCGTGGTCGGTGAGGGCGAGCAGCTCGACGCCGGCGGCCGCCGCGCGTGCGACGACCTCCGCCGCGGGCAGCACGCCGTCGGAGTGGAGCGAGTGCGACTGGAGGTCGAAGGTCGGGGCCGACATGCGCGGCCGAGGATATCGGGGGATGTCCGGCACCGGATCGCGTGCCGCCGAAGGGGGAGCCGGAGCAGATGAGCACGAACGTCACCTGGCACGCGAGCGTGGTCGATCGGCGAGCGCGGTGGCAGGCGCTCGGGCACCGCGGAGCGACGCTGTGGTTCACCGGCCTGCCCGGATCGGGCAAGTCGACGATCTCGGCGGCGGTCGAGGCGCGGCTCGTGCGCGAAGGACGCGCCGCCTACCGGCTCGACGGCGACAACCTGCGCCACGGAGTCTGTGACGACCTCGGCTTCAGTGCCGAGGACCGCAACACGAACGTGCGCCGCACGGCCGAGGTGGCGCGCCTGTTCGCCGACGCCGGCACGATCGCCGTCGTCGCGCTGATCTCTCCCTACGAGGCGGCGCGGCGCGCGGCGCGCGAGCTGCACGAGCGCGACGGGCTGCGCTTCGTCGAGATCTTCGTCAACACGCCCCTGGAGGAGTGCGAGCGGCGCGATCCCAAGGGCCTCTACGCGCGGGCGCGCGCCGGCGAGCTGCGCGGCTTCACCGGCGTCGACGACCCCTACGAGCCGCCGCGCGATCCGGATGTCGAGGTGCGCGGGTTCGAGGACGACCTCGAGCTGGCGATCGCGAAGGTGCTGGAGGCGCTCGAGGGCGTCGCCGGTCCAGCGCCAGAAATTTGATGCGGAATACCACCTCCCTGTGGTGCAGCACCGTGCTACACTTGGCGCGTGCCGACGACCCGCCCCCGCCACTCGATCACCGAGACGCCGCCCGTGCAGGAGGCGCTCGACCGCCTGCGTGCCCAGCAGGGAGCCCAGCGGGTCGACCTCGCAGAGCTGGTCGTGCTCGGTGCGCGCGAGAAGGAGCGGCAGCTCCAGCGGGATGACGCCGCGGCGCGCGAGGCGCGGGAGTGGCTTGCGCGCGAGATCCTCGAAGGGGAGCACGACCCCGAGGAGGTTCGCCTTGCCGATGAGGTCAAGCACCTCGGCTTGATCGCGAACTACGAGTAGCGTGCTGCTGCTCGACAACTCGGTGTGGGGGCGACGGCACGTCGCGGTTGCCCGCGACCGCATCGCCACCGCGATGAAGGCCGGCCAGCTCGGTGTCTGCCTGCCATTCCTGCTTGAAGCCGGCTACTCGGCACGCTCCGCGCGGCACCACGCGGAGATCGCACGCCGCTTCGCACTGTTGCCGCGAATCGCGGTCACACCCGAGGTCGAGCGCCTCGCGTTGGAGGCTCAGGCTGACCTCGCACGCGTCGGACACCACAGGCTCTCGCCGGTCGACGTGATGATCGCCGCCTGCGCCCACGAATCCGGCACCGGCGTGCTGCACTACGACCGCGACTACGACGTCCTGCTCGAACACACGGCGCTGCGCTTCCGCAGCGAGTGGATCGCGCCCGCCGGCTCGCTTCCGTAGCGAGAGGGGCGCCGCCGGCGGGGACTCCGGCGACGCCCCGCGCGGGGACGCAGCTTGAAGGGCGTTACGCGGTCGCGAGCGCGCGCAGTGCCTCGTCGGCGGATGCCGTCTCGACGCCGACCGCCTCGGCGACCGGGCCGTACGTGACCTTGCCGCCGCAGACGTTGAGGCCCGGCAGGAAGCCGGGGACGCTCGTGAGCGCTGCCTGCGCGCCCTCGCTCGCGAGCTTCACGACGTAGGGCATCGTCGCGTTCGTGAGCGCATAGGTCGAGGTGATCGGCACCGCGCCCGGCATGTTCGCGACGCAGTAGTGCGTGACGCCGTCGACGACGTACGTCGGGTCGGAGTGGGTCGTCGGCTTCGAGGTCTCGAAGCAGCCGCCCTGGTCGATCGCCACGTCGACGATCACGGCGCCCGGCTTCATGATCCCGAGCTGCGCGCGCGTGATCACGTGCGGCGCCTTCGCTCCGTGCACGAGCACCGCGCCGACGACGAGGTCGACCTCGGGCAGCAGCTGCTCTATCTCGAGCGTCGAGGCGAAGCAGGTCGAGCAGCGGCCGTTCAACAGCGTCTCGAGCTCGCGCAAACGGTCGATCGAGCGATCGAACACATAGACCTCCGCGCCCATCCCGATCGCGATCTCGGCAGCGTTCTGGCCGACGACGCCGCCGCCGATCACCATCACCTTGCCGGCCGCGACGCCGGGCACGCCGCCGAGCAGCATGCCGCGTCCGCCGAGCGGCTTCTCCAGCATGAAGGCGCCGGCCTGCGTCGCGATCTTGCCGGCGACCTCGCTCATCGGCGCGAGCAGCGGCAGGCGGCCGCGCGTGTCTTCGACGGTCTCGTAGGCGATGCACGTTGCGCCGGTGTCCATCAGCGCGTGCGTCAGCTCGGCGTCGGCCGCGAGGTGGAGGTACGTGAAGAGCGTGTGGTGCGGCTGCAGGCGCGCGACCTCGACGGGTTGCGGCTCCTTCACCTTCACGATCATCCCGGCCTGCGAGAAGACGGCGTCGGCGTCGGGCACGATCGTCGCGCCCTGCGCTGCATACGCGTCGTCGGTGATGGCCGAGCCGATGCCGGCACCTGCTTGGACGAGCACGTCGTGGCCGCGGTCGGTGAGCTCGCGCACACCGGAGGGGGTCAGCGCGACGCGGTACTCGTCGGTCTTGATCTCAGTGGGAACGCCGATGGTGGTCATGTGCGTAATCATGCCCAGGTACCGCGTTCCTGTCATGACGGCGAGGAGAAGCCAGTGGTTCCCACCGCATTGGACGGCGTTGACCGTGTGATCCTCAGCGAGCTGATCCGAAATGGACGTGCCTCCTATCGGGAGCTCGGCGAGCTTGCCGGACTGAGCCCACATGCAGTCGCACCGCGCGTTCGCCGGCTCGTCGAAGCGGGCATCGTGACGGGCTTCACGGCGACCATTGACTACGGCTCGGTCGGTCGTGGACTCGACGCGCTCGTCGATGTGCGGCTGCTCTCGACTGCACGGCCGGAGGCGTTCGAGGAAGCGGTAGCGGAGATGCCGGCGGCGCGCGAGCTGAGCTTCCTCACGGGCCGCTTCGACTACCAGCTCCGCGCTGCCTGCGTCGACGCCGACGATCTCGACCACACCGTGCGCGCGCTGCGGCGCGCTGGCGCTGCCGTGACCGAGACGCGGATCGTCTTGCGCACGCGCGCCTTCCAGCGCGAGGTCCGATAGGGGCGGGGTAGGATCGTTCGATGCCCACGTCCGTGCTCGTCCTCGGGGCAGGATTCGGAGGCCTCGAAGCTCAGCACGTCGCTGTCGGAGGCGCTCGGCGACGACGTCGAGGTGACGCTGATCGACCAGCACGACGCGTTCGTCTTCGGCTACTCGAAGCTCGACGTGCTGTTCGGCCGCACGACCCTCGACGCGGTGCAGCTGCGGTACGCGGAGATCGCGAAGCCGGGCGTGCGCTTCCTGCAGGAGACCGTCACGGCAATCGATCCGCAGGCGAAGCGCGTGACCACCGACGCCGCCGTCCACGAGGCGGACGTGCTCGTGATCGCGCTCGGCGCCGACTACGACCTGGATGCAACGCCCGGGCTTGCCGAGGGCGGGAACGAGTTCTACTCGGTGGCGGGCGCTGCGCGGCTCGCCGGGATGCTGCCGGCATTCTCGGAGGGCCACGCGGTGATCGGCGTCTGCGGCGCGCCGTTCAAGTGTCCGCCCGCGCCGAGCGAGTGTGCGCTGCTGCTGCACGACACGCTCGTCGCGCGCGGCGTGCGCGAGCACTGCCGGATCTCGTTCGTGATTCCGTTCGGCACGCCGGTTCCGCCCTCGCCCGAGACCTCCGCGGCGCTCGTCGCGGCGTTCGCGGAGCGCGACATCGAGCTGATCCCCTCCCGGCGCGTGACCGCGATCGACCCGGCGCGCAGCGTCGCCGTGCTCGATGACGGCCACGAGCTGGCGTTCGACCTCTTCCTCGGCGTGCCGAAGCACCGCGCGCCCGACGTCGTGGTCGCCAGCGGCATGACCGAGGACGGCTACGTGCCCGTCGATTCCGCCACGTTGCAGACGCGCTTCGCAGGCGTCTATGCAGTCGGCGACGTCGCGACGGTCGGCGTCCCGAAGGCCGGGGTGTTCGCCGAGGGTGCCGCGCGGATCGTCGCGCAGACGTTGATCGCCGAGCACCGCCGCGACGCCGCGCGACCAGGCAACTACGGCGGACAGGGCTCGTGCTACATCGAGTTCGGCCAGGGGCGGGTCGGGCGCGTCGACGTCGACTTCCTCTCCGGCCCCTCGCCGACGGGGACCTACCGTGCACCGTCGGCCGCGCTCGTCGCCGAGAAGCAGCACTTCGGTGCGAGCCGGCGCGCCCGCTGGTTCGGCGCCTGACCTGTCGCGTTACGCGAGCGCCTTCTCCTTCAGCCGCGCGAACTCGGCGTCGGTGATGACGCCCTTGTCGCGCAGCTCGGCTGCCTTGTGCAACTCGGACGCCGAGCCGCCGTTTCCGCCCTGAGGGCTGACGCTCTGCACGTAGTGCTTGAACGCCTCCTGCTGCTGCTGCGCTTGCTGAGCCGAGCGCTCCTGCATCGAACCACCACGGGCGACCAGGTAGATCAGCACGCCGAGCAGCGGCAGCACGACGATGAAGATCACCCACAGCGCCTTCGCCCAGCCGGACAGGTCGTGACTGCGGAAGATGTCGAAGAAGACCGTCACCGCAAGCGCGATCCACAGCAACAGCCCGCAGAACCACAGCACCGAGAGAAACGCGTCGCCAAGCGAGAAGTCGGCGAGAACCGGCGCAAACGCTGAAGGCACCTGATGCTCCTTCCGTCGGGGGATCCGCGGCCAGCCGCAAACCCACCGCGGGCCGCGCTGCGGCTGCGTATACCCAAAGGCGATCGAAAAGTGGCAAATAGTTTGCTCTCGATCACTCCTATTCAAGAATTAGAACAAGATTTTGAATATCTAGAGGAATACTGAGCCGCTGTTCACGTTGCCTTGAATAGCGCCGTCTCGCAGGGGCCCGTATTCTCGAAATCCGGCGAGGACTTGAACAGCGCCTCGCGCGTCAGCCGGCCGCGAGCGCGTCGAGCGCTGCGAGCGAGCGGTCCCAGTTCTGCTGGATCCGCTTCTGGAACATCGGGCGCATGAGGCGGGCGATGAACGTCTTCGGCTCGCCGTGCCAGTGGGCCTCGACGCGGACGCCGCTGTCGGTGCCGCCGGACAGCGAGATCGTCGACGTGACCCCCTTGAACATCGGCATCTCCGACGCGTGCACCTGGCGGTGCTGCGGGTCGACCTGCGCGATCCGCCAGTGCGTCTCCGGCTCGTAGGAGGCCTTCGGCTTGACCGTGTAGGTGGAGCCCTCGGTCGCCGCGTCGCCGCTCACGTCCTTCACCTCGTTCGCGAACGCCAGCCATTCGGGCAGGCGGTTGAGGTCCGTGAGGACCGTCCAGAGCGCTTCGCGCGAGGCGCGCATGTCCTGCGTGGAGTGAACGTCGATCGTAGGCATGCGCCGGAGTATTCCAGGCGCTGCGCCGGCTCAGCCGGTCGCGGCGCAGGCGTCTGCCGCCGCGATCATCGCGCTCGAAATCTGTGCGAGCTCGTCGGCGTTCACGGTGTATGGCGGCATCGCGTAGACGAGGTCGCGGAAGGGTCGCAGCCAGACTCCGTGCTCCAGCCCGACGGCAGTCGCGCGTGCGACGTCGACCGGCGCGTCGAGCTGGATCACGCCGACGGCACCGAGCACCCGCACGTCGCGCACGCCGGGCAGCTCGCGGGCGGACGCGAGCCCGGTGCGGAAGCCCCGCTCGATCGCGTCCACCTGCTCGCGCCAGGCGCCGCCGTCGAGCAGCGCCAGCGACGCCAGCGCCACCGCGCACGCGAGTGGGTTCGCCATGAACGTCGGCCCGTGCATCAGCGCGCCGCCCTCGCCGCTCGACAACGTCTCCGCGACGCGGGTCGTGCAGAGCGCCGCCGCAAGCGTCAGGTAGCCGCCCGTCAGCGCCTTGCCGACGCACAGCACGTCGGGCGCGATTCCCGCGTGCTCAGAGGCGAACAGTGCGCCGGTGCGGCCGAAGCCGGTAGCGATCTCGTCGCAGACGAGCAGCACGTCGTGCTCGTCGCAGAGCGCGCGCAGCGCGGCGAGGTAGCCGGGGGCGTAGGGCCACATCCCGCCTGCGCCTTGCAGGACGGGCTCGACGACGACGGCTGCCAGCTCTCGGGCGTGCGTCGCGACCAGCTCCGACAGCGCGTCGAGATACGCCGCGTCGAGCGGCGCAGCGAAGCCGCCCGGCGGCCGCTCCGCGAAGACGTGCGCCGGCAGGATCCCGCTGAACAGGTGATGCATCCCGCCGACCGGGTCACACAGCGCCATCGCCCCGAACGTGTCGCCGTGGTAGCCGCCGCGCAGCGCGAGGAAGCGCGTCTTCTCGGGCCGCCCGCGAGCACGCTGGAACTGCAAGCACATCTTCAGCGCGACCTCGACGGAGACCGAGCCGGAGTCGGCGAAGAAGACGTGCTCCAGCCCGGCCGGTGTGATCGCGACGAGTCGCGCCGCCAGCTCGATCGCCCCCTCGTGCGTGAGGCCGCCGAACATCACGTGCGCCATGTGCCCGAGCTGTGCCTGCACCGCAGCGTCGAGCGCCGGGTGGCGGTAGCCGTGGATCGCGCACCACCACGACGCCATCGCGTCGATCGGCTCGCGGCCGTCGGCCAGCGTCAACCGCACGCCCGCGGCGCCGAGGACCGGCAGCGGCGCCACACGTGCGGGCATCGGGCCGTACGGATGCCAGACATGGCGCCGGTCGAGCGCGAGCAGGTCGTTCCAGCGCGACACCGCCGCGAGGCTACCGACGCTGCGCACAAGGTGCCCGCGCGTCGCTCGGCAGTCCGGCGCTTGACCCAGCCCTCCCGATGGTGGGAGCATCGCTCGCATGTACGACTACGTCATCGTCGGAGCAGGATCTGCGGGCTGCGTGCTCGCCGCGCGGCTGACCGAGGACCCGGACGTGAGCGTTCTGCTGCTGGAGGCCGGCCCCCCGGACGTCGACGAGAGCATCCACGTCCCGATCAAGCACCCGAAGCTCGTCGCGAGCCAGCACGACTGGGGCTTCCACAGCGCGCCGGAGCCGCGCTGCAACGGGCGCCGCATCGTGCTCCCGCGCGGCAAGGTGCTCGGCGGCTCCTCCTCGACGAACGCGATGGTCTACATCCGCGGCAACCGCCGCGACTACGACGACTGGGGGATCCCAGGCTGGGCCTGGGACGACCTCTTCCCGTACTTCCTGAAGGCCGAGGACAACGAGCGCGGCGCCTCCGAGTGGCACGCAGTCGGCGGGCCCCTGCCCGTCTCCGAGCAGCGCTCCGGCAACCGCATCTCGCCGGCGTTCGTCGAGGCCGGCGTGCAGGCGGGCCTCGCGCGCAACGACGACTTCAACGGCGCCGAGCAGGACGGCGTCGGGATGTACCAGCTGACGCAGCGCGGCGGGATGCGCGCGAGCGCGGCGGTCGCCTACCTGCACCCTGCGATGGAGCGGCCGAACCTCACGGTGATGCCGTACATGCACGTCCGCCGGGTGCTGTTCGAGGGCACGCGCGCGGTCGGCGTGGAGGCGTCGCAGCTCGGGCAGGTGCAGGAGCTGCGCGCCGAGCGCGAGGTGATCCTCTGCGGCGGCGCGTACGGCTCGCCGCAGCTGCTGATGCTCTCGGGGGTCGGACCGGGCGAGCATCTGCTCTCACGCGAGATCGAGACGCTGCTCGACCAGCCGGCGGTCGGCGCGAACCTGTCCGACCACGCGGCGAGCTACTGCGTCTGGACGACGCCGGAGCCGGAGAGCCTGCTGCTCGCGCTCGAGCCCTCTGCGCTCGAGCAGTTCATGACGACGCAGAGCGGCCCGATCGCCTCGAACCTCGCCGAGTCCGGCGGCTTCGCGCGCGTCGAGGCGGGTGCGCCGGCGCCCGACATGCAGTTCCATCTCGCGCCGGTGCAGATCGTCGACGAGGGCTTCGCGGACCCCGACGCGCACGGCGTGTGGGTCTCGCCATGCCTGCTGACGCCCGGCAGTCGCGGCAGCGTGCGGCTCGGGTCCAACGACCCGACCGCGAAGCCGATGGTCCGCAACGACTTCTACGCCGACGAGCGCGATCTCGCGCGGATGGTGGCCGGCCTGCGGCTGACGTTGGAGATCTGCGCCCAGGCGGCGCTCGCGCCCTACTGCGCGCAGTCGTTCACGCTGCCCGACGGCGACTCCGACGAGGCGCTGCGCGCGCACCTCGCCCGCACGACGTTCCCGATCTTCCACCCGGTCGGCACGTGCGCGATCGGCTCGGTCGTCGATGCCGACCTGCGCGTGCAGGGGCTCGACGGCTTGCGGGTCGTCGACGCCTCCGTGATGCCGGTCGTCCCGCGCGGCAACACGAACGCGCCGACGATCGCGATCGCCGAGCGCGCCGCGGACCTGATCAAGGGCGCGGCGCCGCTGCGCGCGGCCGCCGACCTTCCCGCCGCCGCCTAGCGGCCACGCTCAGAGCGCGCCGGCGCGCCATCTCCCGCTCTACCGAGCTGCGGTGTCTTGTTGCACCGAGCTTTGGCACATATGGTCGACCCCAGGCGGGCCGGGGGTCCGCCCGGGTGGAACGTCGACCAGGGAGCGGACTGCGATGGGGCCGAACGGGAACGCTGCGCGTGCGCACGAGCTGACGGACGATCCGACGGGCGCCGAGCTGGCGCGTCACATCATCGAGTTCGATCCCGGTTCGCGACGCGTCTTCGCGCTCGACGCTACGTCGCGCGCCGTGCTCCAGCCGATCCCCTGGCCGAAGGGCCTCGCGCCGACGCCGATCGCTGCGCCGCGGGGGATCGCCGCGGAGGACCCGCTGCCGAAGGCCGACGTGCTCGTCGTAACCTGGACCGCCGCCGAGGTGCGTGCGCTCGCCGACGTGCTGACGCCGGGCGTCTCGAGCGACCAGTGGCTGACGTATCGCCACCGCTTCGACAGCTTCTACCGCGCCCGCATCGACAAGCAGGCCCCGGCGCTCGGTGCCGACCACGGCCGCGGCCTGCTCGGGCTCTACTCGCTCGCGAAGATCGGCAAGCGCAAGGTCCTCTGCATGAAGTCCGACCTGCACCTCAGCCAGGACGGCCCGAAGCTGCCGGTACGCGACCTCTGGAAGCAGATCATCGAGGAGACCGGCGCGAAGCTCGTGATCACGACCGGCACGGCCGGCGGGGTCGGCGCGGACGTGCTGCTCGGCGACGTGATCGTCACCCCGCACGTGCGCTTCGACTGCCAGAAGACGTTCAAGAGCCAGCCGTTCGCGCAGGCGAGCTACGCGAACTCGGGCGCGCCACCCAGTGCGTACTTCCGCACGGCGAACAGCAAGCTGATCCCCGTCAACGCCATGCAGCTGCCGGCGGCGCCGCGCCTGCCGAAGATCGTCACCGGCACGAAGAGCAAGCCGATCGACGTGCTCACCGCCGACTTCTTCGCCTTCGACGACAACACGGACTTCTACGGCCTGCGGGCGGCCGACGCACAGGCGCGAGCGGTCGAGATGGGCGACGCGGTGCTCGGGCTCGTCTGCACCGAGGACCTCAAGAAGCCGCCGTCGTGGTTCGTCGTGCGCAACGCGTCGGACCCGCAGATCGGCGGCAGCGGCACGATGCGCGACAAGGCGGCCGAGGCCGGGCGCATCTACGAGCGCTACGGCTACTGGACGACCGTCGGCAGCGCGATCGCCACCTGGGCGCTGATCGCTGCGGACCAGGCGTAGCCCGTCGCGGCTACCGCGTACGGAACGCCAGCGTCCCGGTGGCGTCGGCCATCTGGCCCGGTCCGCGGCGCAGGTCAATCGCTCCGTGGCTTGCGTGCAGCGTGTACGTCGCACCCGGCTTCAGGCCGCCGACTACATGCAGCGTCGGCCCGAGCGGCACGCTGTAGCGCACCTCGCGCGAGCTGTTGCCGCCGAGCAGGATCGCCTCGTTGCCGCCGTGGCGGTGCAGCAGCACGCCGGCTGCCTCGCCGATCGCTTTCAGCGGCGCCGGCTGGTAGGACTCGGCCGGCGACTTCGCTGCGTCGAAGACGGTCAGCCAGCTCTGCGCCGCCGCGGTCTGGCCGGGGGCCGTCTGGCCGGGGCGGATCTGCAGCTGCACGACCTTCGTCTTGTTGAAGAGGTTGGTGAAGCTGTCGCGGTGGCCGGCCGGCAGCACCGTGTCGACGTTGCCGCCGTAGCCGAGCGGGCCGCGGACCTCGTAGCGCTTTGCGCCACCGGTGCCGCCGCTGCGCAGTGTCGGTTGCTTCTCGAACGCGAACGCCATCCACTGGTCGAAGCTCGGGTTGGGGATCGCGGTCTTGTCGTAGACGACGAAGATGCCCGGGCGCACGTAGGCGACGGTGCGCGTCCAGGTGTTGACGCGGCCCGGGGAGTACATGTCCTCGAGGTGGGTCCCGGTCATCATCGTGTACGTGCCTGCGTCGTGGAACGACGTGATCTTCGTGCGCGCGCCGGCGTTGAACCTCGTCCCGCCGACGTTCACCGCCAAGCGGTTCGTCTGTCCCCAGCCGCTGCCGTTGTTGACATAGAAGACGTTGAAGATGTCGGCGTTGCCCTGCAGCACGTTGTCCTGGACGGGGTTCTCGAACTGCGTGCCGTCGCTCGTCCCCGGCGTGTTGCGCAGCAGTGCCCCGCTCGCGTTGACTACGAGCGGCGAGGTGCCGTTCATGATCGCGAGCGAGCCCTGGTCGAACCATTCCTCGCCGTTGTCGGGGTTGTTCGTGAACGTGCCGGACTTGAACGAGCCCCAGACGGCGTTCGTCGTCCAGTCCGAACGCACGGCAGCCATCTCGATGCCCGGCGCGTGGTAGGAGAGCGGCAGCGTGCGATAGGACTTCATCGGCTGCTTCGGGTCCCACAGGAGGAAGTTCTCCCACGTGTCCCAGCCGTCGAACAGCTCGTTGCCTTGCTGGTGCTGGCGGATCGAGTTCGAGAAGCTTGCGAAGTACGGCGCGAACGGATCGGCGAACGCGTTCAGCATCCCCGACTCGCTCGTGTACATGAACGGCATCGTCAGCGTCGGGTTGTCGTCGTTGGAGACCTTGTCGGCGTCCTCGAGCGAGTTCATGTCCGGCCATGCGAAGTACAGGAGGAAGCGCGCGAGCCCGACCGGGTACACGTACGGGTGGGCAGGGTCGTGGACCAGGTCGATGCCGAGCGCCGTCTTCGCGGCAAGCGCCGGGAGCGTCATGTTCTGCGAGGCGAACGGCCCGTAGTTCCAGCCCTCCGACCAGCCGCCGCCGGCCATGCTCCTGGCGTAGTACGGCTGCACGAACTTCGCCTGGATGCGGGTGAGCCAGTCGGCGAGGATCGCGTTGCCGGTCGTGGCGATCGCCGGGTCGGCGTCGTTCGCGAGCGCGATCCCGGCGAGCGCCTTCGCCTCGTAGTAGCCGGCGTAGTAGTTGCCCTGCGGGAACGGGCCCGTGAAGAGGTAGGGCAGGTGCTCGTAGTCGTTGATCCACAGCTTCAGCGAGTTCGCGACCTGCGTGCGCAGCGTGACGTTCGTCGCCATCGCGGGGTAGAACCAGTCATAGCCGACCGCCATCGCCGTCCCGAAGAAGCGGATGTCGTACTCGTCGTCCTCGTTCGTCGGCTGCGAGTGCGGGTCGCCCGGCGGGCGCGAGATGCGATCGAGCAGCGTCGTGCCGAGCAGCGCGTACTTGGCGGTGCGCGTCGGGTCGTTCCCGAGCGCGAGCTCGGTCTGGTAGCAGAGGCCGAGGTCCATCATCGGCGGGTAGTAGCCGATCCCCTCGTAGCCCTTGCCGATCCCGCCGTCGTCGGGGTAGGCGTTGGCTTCGTCGTCGGGAAAGTGGACCGTGTTCGGATCGGAGCTGAACTTGTCGCACTCGGTGCGCAGCGCGAGCCAGGCGGGGTCGTTCTGCTGTGCGCGCAGCTTCAGCTTTGCGAGCGTCGGGGCGTCGAGGAAGATGCGCGCGGCCGGGCGCGCGGCCGGCGCCGGCGTCACGGCGGACGCTGCAGCGGGGAGGCAGGCGAGCGCGAGCACGGCAAGCAGGACGATGCGACGCAGGCTGACGTTCTGCACAGGGGACCTCGTCCGTGACGGTATGGCGACCAAGCCGGGTGCGCGACATCCGATCGCGCGGGCAGGCGCGAATACTACGCCTGAGTGACGCTGTAGGGAATGTCGTGGACAGACGTTCGCGGCGGCCGCGAACGAAGCCGAGCTGACCCCCAGCGCGCGATTCGCTCAGCGCGACGTGAAGGCGAGCGTGCCGGTGCTGTCGGCACGCTTGCCCTTGCCGCGGCGCAGGCTGACCTTGCCGTGGGCGGCGCGGACGGCGTAGGTCGCGCCCGGCTTCAACCCGGACACGACGTTGAGCGTGCGGCCCTTCGGCAGCCGATAGCTGACGCGCGCCGCGTTGTGGCCGCCGAGCAGCACTGCCTCGCTGCGCCCATGACCGCGCAGCAGCACGCCCGCCGCCTCGCCCTTCGCCTTCAGCGGTGAGGGCTTCGCCGCGCGCTTCGCCGAGCTTGCCGCGTCGAAGACCGTCAGCCACTGCTGCGAGGCGCGGTGCGCGCCGTGGATCTCCAGGCGCTTCACCTTCGTCCCGCCGAGCACCCCGACGACCGTCTCGTGGTGGCCCTTCGGCAGCACGCTGTCGACGCTGCCGACGTAGCCGGCACGGCCGCTCACGTCGTAGCGCTTCGCGCCCCCCTTGCCGCCCTTCACCGCGGTCGGCGTGCCGCTGAAGTGGAACGCCATCCACTGGTCGGTGCCGGCGCTGGGGACCGCGGTCTTGTCGGAGACGACGAACACGCCGGGCCGCACGTAGACGATCTGCCGCGTCCAGCTGCGCACGCCGTGCTCGTACATGTCCGCGAGGTGCGTGCCGGTCATCGTCACGTAGGAGCCGCCGTCGTGGAAGGCCGAGATCGCCGTGTGCGCGCCTTCGCGTCGCAGGCGGTTCGATTGGCCCTCCGTCTTGCTGACGTAGAAGACGTTGAAGATGTCGCGGCTCGCCGGGTTGCCGTAGAAGAGGTCGTCCATCACGGTGCTCTCGTAGGACGAGCCGTCGTTCGTGCCCGGCGTGTTGCGTGAGACCGCACCGCTTGCGTTGACGAGGAAGGGCTTGGAGCCGTTCACGATCGCGAGCGAGCCCTTGCCGAAGAACTCCTCGCCGTTGTCCGGGTTGTTGATGTACGGGCCGGACTTGAAGAGGCCCCAGACCGCATGCGTGGACCAGTCCGAGCGCACCGCGCCGAGCTCCAGGCCCTTGCCGTAGTAGCTGCGCGGCAGCTTCGTGTAGGAGCGCTGCGGGGCCTTCGGGTCTGCGAACAGCATGTTCTCCCACAGGTCCCAATCGCGGCCGAGGTCGCCGCCCGGCTGGACGCGGCGGATCGCGCTCGCGAAGCTGGTCGCGTAGGGCGCGAAGGGATCGTGGAAGGCGGCGAGCAGGCCCGCCTCGGTCGTGAAGTCCCACGGTTGCGTCGACGTCGGGTTGTCGTCGTTGTAGACCTTCTCGGCGTCGTCGAGCGTCTTCAGGCTCGGCCACGTCGAGTAGATCAGCGCCTTCGCGTTCGTCAGCGGGTACGTGTACGGGTGGCTCTTGTCGTGCACGAGGTCGACGCCGAGTGCCGTCTTCGCGGCGAGTGCCGGCAGGCTCATGTTCACGCTGCCGAGCGGGCCGTAGTTCCAGCCCTCCGGCCAGCCGCCGCCGGACAGGTTCGCCGCGTAGTACGGCTGCACTTGGCCACCCTGCACGCGCCCGCGCCAGTCGGCGAGGATCTGATCCCCGGTCGCGGAGTCGCCGCTCAGCGCCATCCCGGCGTAGGCCTTCGCCGCGTAGTAGCCGGCGTAGTAGTTGCCCTGCGGGAACTCGTGCTCGAAGCCGCCCTTCTCGTAGGCGGCGAGCCAGCGCTGGATCGCGTCCGTGACCTGGCCGCGCAGCTCGGGCGAGAGCGCGTCGTAGAGCCAGTCGTAGCCGACCGCCATGCCGCCGGCGAAGAAGCGCACCCCGTAGCCGTCGTCGCGCAGCAGCGGCGGCTCGTGATCCGTGTCGGACATGTGCGCAAGCACCGCAGCGCCGACCGCCGCATAGTGGGCGGCACGCGCGGGATCGACGGCCTTCGCCACCTGGTAGCAAAGGCCGGCGTCGAGCAGCGCGGGGTAGTAGCCGTCGCCTTGGTAGCCCTCGCCGATGCCGCCGTTGTCCGGGTAGTCCTGGCCGTCGGGGTACTCGACCGCGTTCGCGTCGTACTGGTCGCAGCGGCCGCGCAGCTTGCTCCAGGCGCCGTCGTTCCCGCGAGCGCGTGCGTCGAGGCGCGCGAGCGTCGGTGCGTCGAGGAAGATCCGCGGGTGGGCGGTGGCGGCGGACGCCTTCGAGGCTCCCGTGCATGTGCCGAGCGCCAGCAGTGCGGCTGCCAGCACGACGGTGCTCAGGCGCCGAGCCACGAACGTTCTCGACACGCGAAGCACGCGCGGGATGCTAGTGGCACGTAGCCGCTCCTCAGCGGCGCGAGCCGGGCCACCGACCTGTCCACTCAGGCGGGGCGACAGGGGGCGGAGGGGGCCCGCAGTGCGGGCCCCCTCCTACCGACCGACCCCGGTTTTCGAGAGGGGATCTCACCGAGCGTCGGTCGTCCGCGTTTCGAGGAGATCGATCGGAGCACGCGCGCGACCCGGGGGATCGACTCGGATCGCTGACGAGTCGATCGACTGGGTAGGTAGGTCAGCGCTGACCGTCTCTGCTGCTCCGATCGGTCTACCTCTCCACACGAGACCGTACGCGGCAGGCGTCAACCGCGCACCAGGTGGATAGCCCGAGACTTTGGCGAACCATACCCTGGAAGTTCGTGTGACGAGTCGATACCGGCCCGAGCGTCAGGGCGCCGCTATAGGGTGATTGGTGTGAGCTTTGGCAGGGGCCGTGTGGGAGCGGGTCCGGAAGCCGCGTCGCGGCGTGGATCGTCGACGCGCCCGCTCGAAGAGCAGCCGCTCGAGCGCGGCCAGGAGCTTGCCGGGCTCGATGCCGCACTTGCCGCCGCCTGCGACGGAGCCGGCCGGATCGTCTTCCTCGAAGGTGCGCCAGGGCTCGGGAAGACGCTGCTGCTCGCGCTCGCGGTCCAGCGCGCACAGGCCCGCGGGATGACGGTGCTGCGCGCCCGTGGCGGCGAGCTGGAGCGTCAATTCCCGTTCGGCGTCGCGCTGCAGCTGTTCGAGCCGTACCTGTCGGCGGCGACGCCGGCCGAGCGCAGTCGCGTGCTCGCCGGTGCCGCAGCGCACGCAGCTCCCGTGTTGTCGGGCGCGGAGGAGGTCGCCGACGTCGCCGGTCCGACGGAGTTCTCGCTTCTGCACGGGCTGCATTGGGTCGCGGCGAACATCGCCGAGGCAGGCCCGCTGCTGCTGACGATCGACGATGCCTATGCGGCGGACGACGCGTCGCTGCGCGCGCTGCTCTACACCGCACAGCGGATCGAGGATCTGTCGCTGACGATCGTGCTGACGGCACGGCCGCTGGCGGCAAGCGCGACGGCCGGCGACGCGCTGGCGGCACTTGCGTCACATCCGCTCGTGCAGCGCCTCGAGCTCGCGCCACTGACCGAGCAGGGAATCGCGACGCTCGTGCGCGCCCAGCTGCCCCAGGCCGACGACGGCTTCTGCGCCGCCTGCGCGCGCGTCACGGGCGGCAACCCGTTCTTCCTGCGGGAGCTGCTCGCGGAGCTGACGAGCGGCGGCGTCCCGCCGACCGCCGAGCACGCGGCGAGCGTCGGCGAGGTCGCGCCGCTGACGATCGCGCGCACCGTCGGGGCACGGCTCGAGCGCCTCGCCACCGGCGCCGCCCCGCTCGCCCACGCGGTCGCGGTGCTCGGCGACCCGGCGCCGCTGGCGCACGCAGCGGCGCTCGCGGGCCTGGACCACGCCGCCGCCGGCACGGCAGCAGACCAACTGACCGGCGCCGACATCCTGCGCCCACCGCCGGACCTCGGCTTCGTCCACCCGATCGTGCGTCAGGCCGTCTACCTCGCGATCCCCGCAGCCGAGCGCGCCCAGCTGCATCTCCAAGCGGCGGAGCTGGTGCGCGCCGAAGGCGCCGGTGCCGAGCGCGCCGCACCGCACCTGCTGCAGACGTTGCCGGACGGCAACGCGTGGGTCGTCGAATGCCTCCATGCCGGTGCGCGTCGTGCGCTTGCCGGCGGCTCACCGCAGACGGCCGCGCGCTTCCTGCTGCGCGCGCTCGACGAAGCGCCGCCAGATGCGGAGCGCGCCGAGCTGCTGATCGACCTCGGTCGCGCGGAGGCGCTCGCCGGGTTGCCGAGCGCGCTCGACCGCCTGCGCACCGCGGTGACGCTGCTCGAAGAGCCGGGCGCGCGCGCCCGTGCGCTCGCGCAGCTGGGACACGCGCTCTACGCGGCCGGCGACAACCCCGGCGCGGCGAGCGCGTTCGACGAGGGACTGCGCGTGCTCGGCGGCGCAGACGCTGCGCTCGAAGAGGAGCTGACGGCCGGCTACCTCGGCGCGGCGCGGCTCGACTTCCGCACGCGAGAGGCTGCATTGACGCGCTTCAAGGACCTGCTGTCGGGCTCGACCGAGGCGACGACGACTGCACAGCGGGAGCTGCTCGCACAGCGCGGCCTCGAGCACGCGATGCTCGGCAACGCGCCGGCGGAGCACGCGATCGCGCTGATCCGGCGCGCGCTCGGCGGCCAGCAGATGCTGCAGGAGGTGACGGCCGACGGCGTCGCCTACGCGGGAGCTGCCGCCGCGCTGCTGTTCAGCGATGCGCTCGCCGACGTCGAGTCGGCGACGAGCGCCGGGCTGGAGGACGCGCGCCGCCGCGGCTCGGTCGTCGGCTTCGCGCTGATGTCGACGATCCGCGGTGCTTGCCGCTATCTCTGCGGCGACGGCTCGGGAGCATTGGCGGACCTCGAGGGCGGGCTCGAACCGGTCCCGGTGATGGCGCTCGTGCGGCCGTTCGCGCACGGCTGGATGGCGCTCGCCCACCTCGACTGCGGCGAGCCAGAGGAGGCGGAGCGGATCCTCGCCGCGTGCCGGACGGACGACGCCGAGCAGGACCGCTACTTCACGTACAACTGGCCGCTGTTCGCGCGCGGGCGGCTCGCGCTCGTGCGTGGCGATCCCGCGCGCGCGCTCGAGGAACTGTTGGAGTGCGGCCGCCGGCAGGTCGCGATCCCGGCGCCGAACCCGGCGGTGCTGCCGTGGCGCTCGGAGGCCGCGATCGCCGCCTGGAAGCTCGGCGACGAGCAGCAGGCGCAGGAGCTCGCGCAGGAGGAGCTGCGGCTCGCGCGCGCCTTTGGCTCGCCGCGTGCGCTCGGGATCGCGCTGCGCGCCGCCGGGCTCGTGAAGGGCGGCACCGACGGGGTGGCGCTGCTTGCACAAGCCGTCACGGTGCTGGCCGGTTCGCCGTCGCGGCTCGAGCACGCCCGCGCGCTGATCGACCTCGGCGGGGCGCAGCGGCGCAGCGGGCATCCGACGCTCGCGCGCGAGACGCTGCGTGACGGTCTCGACGCCGCCTACCATTGCGGCGCGAACGGGCTCGCCGGGCAGGCGCGCTCGGAGCTCGTCGCCGCAGGTGCGCGCCCGCGACGGCCGGCCGCGCACGGTGCCGACGCACTCACGCCGAGCGAGCTGCGCGTCTCCGAGCTGGCCGAGCGCGGGCTGACGAACCGCGAGATCGCGCAAGCACTGTTCATCTCGACGAAGACCGTCGAATTCCACCTGCGCAACGCCTATCTCAAGCTGCGGATCGCTTCACGGCGCGAGCTGACGGCAGCGCTGCTCGGTCGCGAGCGCCCCGCGGGCTCCGAGCTCGCGTCCGGCAGCGCGGACGAGCGCGACGTGCCGCCGCCTGTGCGTCAGGCGCGGCCGTAGACGGGGATCGCCGCGCCGCTGACGGCACCGGCGTCGTCCGAGCAGAGGTGCGCGATCTCGCCGGCGAGCTGCGCCGGTGCGACCCAGCGCGACCAGTCGGCGTCGGGCATCGCCGCGCGGTTGGCCGGCGTGTCGATCACGCTCGGCAGGATCGCGTTGCAGCGCACGTGGTCGTCGCGATATTCGACCGCGACGGCCTGTGCGAACGCGATCACCGCAGCCTTTGCGGTCACGTAGCCGGCTGCGCCGCTGAACGGCTGCAGTGCCGCACGGCTGCCGACGCAGACGATCGCGCCGCCGCCGGCCGTGACCAGATGCGGCAGCGCCGCCTGCGTGACGAGATAGGTCGGGCGCAGGTTGAGCTGCAGCTGGCGCTCGAACTGCTCGATCGGCGTCTCCGCGACGCGCTCGCCCTGCGCATAGCCGCCGACGAGGTTCACGACGGCCCGCAGGGGAGCGCCCGTGGTGCTCGCCGCCAGCGTGACTGCAGTCGTGACGGCATCCTGCGCGAACAGATCGGCCTCGACGAGCTCCAGCCCCGGTCGCCGCTCGACGCGGTCGAGCTCGTGCGCGGCGACCCATGGCACCACGACGCGCCAGCCGTCGTCGAGCAGGCGTGCGACGACGGCGGCGCCGAGGCCACCGGTCCCGCCTGTCACGAGCACGCTGCGATCGGGGTCCATGCGGAGAACCGTACCGCGCGCGCCGAGCACGCCTGACCCGTCCGCGTTCGGGTCTATCTTCGCGCTCATGCTCACGCGTGAGCCCAGCGAGATGGAAGCGGCGCTGCGCGAGCTCGTCGCGACCGTCGAAGACCGCCATTTGCAGGCATTGCTCGCGAGGGTCTTCGGCGCAGGCTCGGAGCTGTGGGCGCGCTATCGCGACGCTCCCGCGGCGAAGCACTACCACCAGGCGTATCGCCATGGACTGCTCGAGCACTCGCTCACCGTTGCGCAGGCGGTGGCGTCGGTCGCGGCTACCTTCCCGGGGATCGACCGCGACGTGGCGGTCACCGGCGCGCTGCTGCACGACATCGGCAAGCTCGAGGCGTACACCGACGGCGGCGCCGAGCCGATCGACCTCACGGATGCCGGTCGGCTGCAGGGCGAGATAGCGCTCGGCTACTTCCGTGTCCGCAGCCTGATCGAGCAGGTCGTCGGCTTCCCGCGGGAGCTCGCGCAGGCGGTCCTGCACATCATCCTCAGCCACCACGGCTCGCTCGCGCACGGCAGCCCGGTCATCCCCTGCACGCGCGAAGCGACGCTCGTGCACATGATCGACAACCTCGGTGGGCGGCTCGGCAGCTTCGACCGGCTGGAGCAGGAGCTCGCGCCTGGGGCGGTCTGGTCGAGCTTCGACAAGGCGCTCGGCGGCGGTGCCTACTTCGGCGCCGTGCCGCCCGTCGCCGCCGACTTAGCCGCTTGACGGACGCCACAACGTCCGCAAATTGCGGGCATCCTGCTACCCGTGGCCGAGTGCGAAAGCCAGCCTGACTATGGTGTCGCGACCGCATGGCGAAGGACACCGAGAAGCTGATCCGGCAGCTCTCGCTCATCAGTTACCTGATGGCGGAGCGGCGCCCCGTCACCGCGCCGGAGATCCGGCGCGACGTCGAGGGCTACAGCGCCATGAACGAGGACGCCTTCGCGCGGCGCTTCTACGCCGACCGCTCGGAAGCTCGAGGCGCTCGGGATCCAGCTGTCGGTCGACAAGCCGGTCGAAGGGCTCGCGGAGCAGGAGAACTACTCGCTGCCGCCGGAGAACTTCCACCTCCCGCCGATCAAGTTCACCGACGCCGAGCTGGCCGGCCTGCAGACCGCGCTGAGCCTGCTCGACGGCGAGTTCGCCTACGCCGAGCCGCTGCGGCTCGCGCTGCAGCAGATCTCGTGGGGGCTGCCGAGCCCGTTGCAGGCGCCCGAGCAGCGCTCGATCGCGCTCGGCATCACCGCCTCGGCGGGCGGTCACGACCTCTCGCAGCGGCTCGCGAAGATCGAGACGGCGATCTTCCGCCGCAAGACGATCGTCTTCGACTACTACACGATGCAGCGCGACGAGCTCGGCTCGCGGCGCGTCGATCCCTACCAGCTGCTGTTCCAGGGCGGGCAGTTCTACCTCGTCGGCCGCTCGCACGAGCGCGATGCGATCCGCGTCTTCCGGCTCTCGCGGATCCGTGGCAAGGTCGCCTACGCGTCGAAGGCCGAGCACGACTTCCAGCGCCCGGAGGAGTTCGACCCGCGCTCCTACGCGAACCGCATCCAGTGGCAGTTCGGCGAGCCGGTCGGGACCGCGGAGGTGCGCATCGCCGGCCGCATCGCCTGGCAGATCGAGCGCCACTTCGGCCGCTATGGAACGATGAGCCCGGTCGAGGACGGCAGCGACGATCGCGTCTTCGCGACGAGCTACGCCGACGCCCGCCAGCTCGTCGCGTGGGTGCTCGGGCTCGGCGAGCACGCGCGCCTGCTCGGTCCGCCCGAGTTGGTCGAGGAGCTGGACGAGCGGCTCGTGCAGCTGCGCGAGCGCCACGGCGAGGGTCCGGAGCTGGCTGCGCCCGCGCCCGCCGGCACGCACCGCGAGGCAGCGCCCGAGGCGACCGCGAACGGCACGACGAACGGCCGCCGCGAGCCGGCGGCGATCCGTCCCGAGCGCTTCGCGCGGCTCGTGACGCTCGCGAGCATCCTGATCCAGTCCGGCCGCGCCGGCAATCGCATCCCGGTCGCGGAGGTCTGCGAGCGGCTGCAGATCAGCGAGCAGGAGCTGGAGGAGGACATCGGCGTGCTGAACGTCGTGAACTTCGGCGCCGGCTCCTACGTGCTCTACGCGGAGATCCAGGGCGACGGGATGATCGAGGTCGATCCCGAGGCCTACGGCGACTCGTTCGCGCGCCCGGCGCGGCTGCTGCCGGTCGAGGCGAAGGCGCTCGTCGCAGCGATCGACCTGATCGGCGAGCACATCCCCGAGGGCTCGCTCGCGAAGGTCCGCCAGAAGGTCGTCGACGCACTCGGCGAGGACCCGATCCGCGAGGGCCTGCAGGTCGCGAGCACCGGCGGCGACGACTCCGGCATCGCATCGATCGTCTCGCAGGCGATCGCCGGCCAGCGGCTGCTCACGATCGAGTACTACAAGGTCAACGAGGACGAGTTCTCCCAGCGCACGGTCGAGCCGTATGCGCTGATCAACGGCCGCGAGGGCTGGTACGTCGCCTCCTACGACCCGCAGAAGGAGAGCGTCCGCCACTTCCGGCTCGACCGCATCAAGTCCGCGGACGTGACCGACGAGACGTTCGTGCCACGGCCCGACGTCGACCCGGCAGCCGACGTCGACGGCTGGCCACGCACCGGCGAGGTGCCCGCGTCGCGCCGCGCGCGCGTCTGGATCTCACCCGACCGCGCACGCTGGTCGCGCGAGGAGCGCACCGTCGTGCAGGAGCTGAAGGACGGCGCCGTGATCGTCGAGCTGAGCTTCGCCGGCGTCGACTGGCTCGTGCGCGAGGTGCTGAAGGAGGCCGGCGACGCAGCCGTGCTGGAGCCGGAGGACGTGCGCGACGCGGTGCGCGAAGCGGCCGAGCGGCTGACGGCGGCGCAGACGAGCGCATGAGCCGCGGTCGGCGGTTCGGTTCGGCCAGCGCGCGGACGGGCGCATGAGCCGGCGCGACCAGATCCGCATGAGCGACGCGGAGCTGGGCGCCTTCCTCGACGAGCAGCGGACCGTCGTCGTCGCGACGAACGGCCGCGACGGCTGGCCGCACCTGATGCCGCTCTGGTACGTCGTGCGCTCCGGCGAGCTGTGGTCGTGGACGTACGCGAAGTCGCAAAAGGTCCGCAACCTCGAACGCGACCCGCGCGTGACGTTGCAGGTCGAGGCCGGCGAGCAGTACCAGGAGCTGCGTGGCGTGATGGTGAAGGCGCGCGCCGAGCTGCACCACGATCTGGAGACGGTCGCCGCGTTCGGCGCCGAGCTGTTCGCGCGCTACGCGCCGGGGCCCGGCGGGCCCGGCGGTCCCGTTGCGCCTGAGGTGCTCGAGATGGTGCGCGCGCAGGCGCCCAAGCGCGTCGCAATCCGCTTCGCCGCCGCCGAGCCGCCCGTGACGTGGGATCACGGGAAGCTGGGCGGGGTGTACTGAGGACGGCGGTTCGGCCGCGCGGCGTCGGCCGCCCGGCCCCGACCCCCGCCCGCGTGCAGGCGCTCCGCTTGCGCCCGGTCTGCGCCGCGCTGCGCGCGCCGAACAGCGGGCTACGAGGGGGGCGAGCAGCGGGGATGGTGGCTTCTGGCGTCGGTGGCGCCCGCCACGTGCTGCGTCGGTCTCACCGTTCGTGTCGGCTTTGCGTCGGATCTGCGCCGCGCCTCGCGCACGGCGGGAGGAGCGCAGGTTTGTGGGCGTGTGAGACCCACAAACATGCTCTCCTCGATCGCGCACCGGGCGATTGCGCAGACAGACCCGCGGAGTGCGCAGGAACGGCCAAGGTTCGCCATCCCCGTTGCTCGCACCCCTCGTAGCGCGCTGTTCGGTGAGCGCGACGCGCCCAGCGTGCGCCCGTGAGCTGAGCGCGCGCGGACCGGCGCGCCACGCGCCGAAGGCCGAGCGCCGCCCCGCCCTACGCCGCCGCCTGCTCTCGCCGCCACACCGTCCCGGTCCGCTCGTACTCGACCCAGTGCGCGAGCTTCGCCGCGGCGTCGGCGCCGAGGTCGCGCTCGACGATCCACAGCACGAGGTCAAAGCCAGACGTGACGCCGCCGGCGGTGAGGATGTCGCCGTCGTCGACGACGCGTGCGTCGATGATCTCAGCGCCGGCGGCGCGCAGGTCCTCGATCGCACCGTGGTGCGTCGTCGCGGGACGCCCGGTCAGCAGGCCGGCCTTCGCAAGCAGCATCGCGCCGGTGCAGACGGACGCGAGCGGGACGCCGGCGGCGTGGAGCTTCGCGAGCGCTGCCGGCAGCTCACCGCGGTCGTACTCGGCGCGCGTGCCGGGTCCGTCGTGCACGTGCCAGCCGCCGCCGGGGACGATCACCATGTCGGGCCGCTCCGACAGCTTGCCGGCGGGGACCACGACGGTGCCGTGTGCGGAGACGACGCGCTCGGCGCCGTCGAGGTGGACGAGCGTGGCGCCCCAGCCCTCGACGACGCGGCCGACCGACGACAGCAGCTCGTGCGGGGCAAACGCGTCGAGGTCGTCGAAGCCGTCGTAGATGGGGATCTCGATCTTCATGGCGAATTGCTCCTCTGTCGTCTCGTGCGGTCGGGAACGATCGTCGCGCGCGAGCTCTGACACCGCCAGTGGCAGGAATGCCCATCTTCGATAGATTCCTGCCATGTCGTTGCATCGTGTCGCGGTGTTGGCGTTGTCGGAGGTCGTCCTGTTCGACCTCGCGACTCCCTGTCAGCTGCTGCGACGCCACTACGACGTCGAGGTCTGCGCGACCACGGCAGGTCCCGTCGCGACGACGAGCGGCTTCACGATCAACGCGCCGCGTGGCCTCGACGCGCTCGCCGAGGCGGACACGATCCTCGTGCCGGGCCTCGGCCCGTCGGCATGGCCGCCGGATGAGCGCGTGCTCGATGCGCTGCGGGCCGCGCACACGCGCGGCGCGCGCGTTGGCTCGATCTGCACCGGCGCCTTCGTGCTCGCGGCGGCGGGCCTGCTCGACGGCCGCCGTGCGACGACGCACTGGCGCTATGCGGAGCGGCTCGCGCGCGCCTTCCCAGCCGTCCGCGTCGAGCCGAACGTGCTGTACATCGACGAGGGCAGCATCCTCACCTCCGCCGGCGTCGCGTCGGGGATCGACCTCTGCCTCCACCTCGTCCGCCGCGACCATGGAGCCGACGTGGCGAACGAGGTGGCGCGCCAGACGGTCGTCGCGCCGCACCGTAGCGGCGGGCAGGCGCAGTTCATCGAACGACCCGTCGCGCCGCGCGCCGACGACGGGCTCGCGCCGACGCGTGCCTGGGCGCTCGAACGGCTCGAGCGGCCGCTCACCGTCGCCCAGCTCGCCGCGCACGCGCATTGCAGCGCGCGCACGTTCGCGCGGCGCTTCCGCGCCGAGACCGGAACGACGCCGCTGCAGTGGCTGCACGAG
Organism: uncultured Actinomycetes bacterium; assembly: GCA_963715695.1. Classification (GTDB taxonomy): domain Bacteria; phylum Actinomycetota; class Thermoleophilia; order Solirubrobacterales; family Solirubrobacteraceae; genus Conexibacter. The sequence goes on from OY970266.1 coordinate 1,931,782, forward strand.
CAGCGGATCGCCCATGCGCGGCGGCTGCTGGAGGCGAGCGACCTGCCGGTCGAGCAGGTTGCGCAGCAGTGCGGCTTCGGCTCCGGCAGCGTGCTGCGCGAGCACTTCCGCCGCGCGACCGCGACGACGCCGACTGCCTACCGCCGCGCGTTCGGGTCCCTCGCCGCAGCCTGACGCTCCCGTACGGACTGCACCGGCCCCACCCGGGCCGGTACCCTGCCACCACGATGCAGGAACTCCGGGGGCTCATTCTCTCGGGCGGCAAGGGCACACGCTTGCGCCCGATCACCCACACGAGCGCGAAGCAACTCGTGCCCGTGGCGAACAAGCCCGTGCTGTTCTACGGGATCGAGGCGATGGCCGCCGCAGGCATCCGCGAGATCGGCATCATCATCGCGCCCGAGACGGGCGACGAAATCCGCGAGGTCGCCGGCGACGGCTCGCGCTTCGGCGTCGAGATCACGTACATCCTGCAAGACGAGCCAGCCGGGCTCGCGCACGCGGTGCTGACGGCCGAGCCGTTCCTCGCCGACTCGCCGTTCGTCATGTACCTCGGCGACAACCTCTTGCAAGGCGGGATAGCTGAGCTCGTCAGCGCCTTCCGCGCGAGCGAGCCGGACGCGCTGATCCTGCTGACGCCCGTCCCCGATCCCGAGAACTACGGAGTCGCCGAGCTGAACGGCGACAACTCAGTCACGCGCCTGGTCGAGAAGCCGAGCGAGCCGGCGACGGACCTTGCGCTCGTCGGCGTCTACATGTTCACGCCGGGCATCCACGACGCCGCGCGCGCGATCGAGCCCTCGCCGCGCGGCGAGCTGGAGATCACCGACGCGATCCAGTACCTCGTCGACCAGGGTCAGCGCGTCGAGCCGCACATCGTGCGCGGCTGGTGGAAGGACACCGGCAGACTCGACGACATGCTCGAGGCGAACCGCCTGATCCTCGACAACCTCGAGCCGCGCGTCGACGGCGAGCTCGAGCGACTCGCAGGTCGACGGCCGCGTCGTCGTCGAGGCGGGCGCGACGCTCGTGCGCTCGACCGTCCGCGGTCCGGCGATCATCGGCGCCGGCGCGACGTTGACCGACTGCTACGTCGGGCCGTACACGGCGATCGGCGAGGACTGCACGATCGAGAACGCCGAGGTCGAGCACTCGATCCTGCTGTGCCGGCTCGTCGGTGCGCGGGCTCGCCGGGCGGATGGAGTCCTCGCTGCTCGGCCGCAACGTCGACGATTCGCCGCGACGACCGCCAGCCGCGTGCCTACCGCTTCATGGTCGGCGACAACAGCGAGATCGGGATCCTGTAGGGATGCGGATGCTCGTCACGGGCGCGGGCGGGATGCTCGGCCAGGACGTCGTTCGCGCGGCCGCGCGCGGCGAACGACGAGGTGATCGCGCTGACGCGCGTCGCAGCTCGACGCGACCGACGCCGAAGCGGTCGCCGGGCGCTGCGAAGGCGCTCAGCCGGACGCGATCGTCAACTGCGCCGCCTGTACACGAACGTCGACGGCGCGGAGGACGACGTCGCCGGCTGCCGACGGCCGGCAACGCGACGAGCGCCGGGGTGCTCGCGCGCGCGGCTGCCCACGTCGAAGCGTCCGGCTCGTCCACGTCTCGACCGACTACGTCTTCGACGGCGAGAAGCGGCGCGCCCTACGTCGAGTCCGACGCGACCGCGCCCGCGCTCCGTCTACGGCGCGCACGAAGCTCGCCGGCGAGCTGTCGATCGCCGCGTCCGGCTGCTCGCACGCGATCGCGCGCAGCTCCTGGCTGTTCGGCATCGGCGGGCGCAACTTCGTCGCGACGATGCTCGGGCTCGGCGCCGAGCGCGACGAGGTCACGGTCGTGACCGACCAGATCGGCTGCCCGACCTACACCGGCCACCTCGCCTCCGCGCTGCTCGCGCTCGCCGCCGGCGACGAGCCAGGGGATCCACCACGTCGCCGGTGGCGGCGAGCCGTGCTCGTGGAACGACGTTCGCCGCCGAGATCTTCCGCCAGGCCGGCGTCGACTGCCGCGTGCTGCCGTGCACCACCGCGGAGATGCCGCGTCCGGCGCCGCGCCCGGCCTTCAGCGCGCTCGCCAGCGAGCGCCCCGAGACACCGCTCCTGCCGCCCTGGCAGGAGGGTCTCGCCGCCTACCTCAACGCAAGAAAGGTCCACGCATGAAGCTGCTCGTCTGCGGGGGAGCCGGCTTCATCGGCTCGAACTTCGTCCGTCTGCGCCTGCGCGACCACGGCGACGATGTCGTCGTGCTCGACAAGCTCACCTACGCGGGTCGCAAGGAGAACCTCCACGACACGCTCGACGACGTGCGCTTCGTCCACGGTGCGATCGAGGATCCCGCCGCCGTCGCCGACGCGATCGAGGGCGTCGACGCGGTCGTGAACTTCGCCGCCGAGACGCACGTCGACCGCTCGATCGCCGAGCCGGACGCGTTCGTGCGCACGAACGCGCAGGGCACCTACGTGCTGCTGGAGGCCGCGCGCACGGCCGGCGTCCGCTACCTGCAGGTCTCGACCGACGAGGTCTACGGCTCGATCGAGGAGGGCTCCTTCACGGAGGAGTCGCCGCTGCAGCCGTCCTCGCCCTACAGCGCGACGAAGTGCGGCGCGGACCTGCTCGTCGCCAGCTACTTCCACACGTTCGGGCTGGAGACGCTGATCTGCCGCGGCTCGAACAACTACGGGCCCTATCAGTACCCCGAGAAGCTGATCCCGCTGATGGTGCTGAACGCGCTCCACGGTGACAAGCTGCCGGTCTACGGCGACGGGATGCAAATCCGCAACTGGCTCTACGTCGAGGACTTCGGCCGCGGCATCGGCCACGCGCTCGCGCACGGCGCGGCCGGCGAGGTCTACAACGTCGGCGGTCCGGACGAGTGTCCGAATCTCGAGGTCGTCAAGCGGATCGTCGGCTGCGACCGGCAACGACGAGTCGCTGATCGAGTACGTCGCCGACCGCCCTGGCCACGACCGCCGCTACTCGCTCGCCTCAGAGAAGCTGCGCGCGCTCGGCTGGGAGGCGCAGGTGCGCTTCGCCGAAGGGCTCGAGCAGACGGTCGACTGGTACCGCGAGAACACGTGGTGGTGGGAGACGATCCGCTCCGGCGACTACCGCGAGTACTACGAGCGCCAGTACGGCCGGGCGCTCGGTTAAACGGAAACGGTCCCGTCCGGTTGCCGCTCACTCGGCGCGAGTACACTCTTCTTTGATCGCAGCGATGGCCAGTCCGGATCGCATCCACACACGCGCAGCAGTTCCGCGCGGTCGCCATGCCCCGCCGCTCGAGGTTCGCCTTTCACGCCAACGCGAGCGGCTCTTCGAGGCAGCGGCACACGTCTTTACCGAGACGGGCTATGCGGACGCCAGCGCCGAGTCGATCAGCGCGCCGCGGGCATGTCGAAGGCGACCTTCTACGAGCATTTCGCCAACAAGGAGGAGTGCATCCTCGCGCTCTTCGACCAGGCCTACGCGGTGCTGATCGAGCGGATCGTCGGGGCTGCCGAGGCGGCCGGCGAGGATCCGGTCGCGCGGATGCGCGACGGCATGCGCGCCTTCCTCGACGTGATCGAGGAGTATCCGAACCAGGCGCAGACCCTGCTCGTCGAGATCATCGGCGCCGGGCCGGCGGCGATGGAGCGGCGCGACGAGATCATCGCAAGCTTCGCGCAGGTGCTCGAGCGCGAGAACGAGCTGCACGCGCAGGACGGCGTGCTGCCGCGCTTCGCCGGCCCGCACGACGCGTTCGCGGTCGTCGGCGCGATCGTCGAGCTGACCTCGCGCCAGCTGCGGCTCGGCGAGCCGGAGCATCCGCTCGACCTGCAGCCGGTGATCGAGCGCTTCGCGTTCGGCCTGCTCGGGCAGCAGCCTCCGGAGTGAGCGACGCGGCGGCGGGATTCGCCGCACTGAACGCCGAGATCGTCACCTGCCGTCGTTGCCCACGGCTGGTCGACTGGCGCGAGCAGGTCGCGGCCGAGAAGCGCGCGGCGTTTGCGCACGAGACGTACTGGGGTCGTCCGATCACCGGCTTCGGCGACCCGCAAGCGCGGATCCTCGTGCTCGGCCTCGCCCCGGCCGCGCACGGCGGCAACCGCACCGGACGCGTCTTCACCGGCGACCGGTCGGGCGACTGGCTGTTCGCCGCGCTGTGGCGCTGCGGGCTCGCGAACCAGCCCCACTCGGTCTCGCGCGACGATGGGCTGGAACTGCACGGCGCCTACGTCACCGCCGCAGTCCGCTGCGCCCCGCCGGCGAACAAGCCGCTGCCGGCCGAGCGCGACGCCTGCGCTCCGTTCCTCGAACGCGAGCTGACGCTGCTGCGCGCCGTGCGCGTGATCGTCTGCCTCGGCGGCTTCGCCTGGGATGCAGCGCTGCGCCTGCGCACCGCGCTCGGCGAGCCGACACCCCGCCCGACGTCCCCGCTTCGGTCACGCGGCCGAGCTGTCGTCCGACCGCTGGCCTCTGCTCGGCAGCTACCACCCGAGCCAGCAGAACACGTTCACCGGCCGCCTCACCGAGCCGATGCTCGACGCAGTCTTCATCCGCGCTCGCGAACTGGCGGGGTTCGGTCGGCGCTAGCGATCAGCCGACGAGCGGGTTGCGGGTGCGCAGCGCCGTGAAACGACCGAAGTCGCGATCGGCGGTCCACAGCTCGCGCACACCGTGGTCGAGGCAGATCGCGGCGATACGGGCATCGTGGATCTTTGCGCCGATGGCACGACCGTCCCGAGCAAGCTTCGAAAGGGTTTCGAGGTGCCGGCCACCCTCGCTCAGGAGCCGAAGCGTTGGCGCTTCCTCCCAGGCCGCCAGCTGGTCGAGCGCGACGTCGAGGGGCGTCGGATTTGCATAGATCCGTGGATCCGTGACGTTGCGGACGAACTCGTGGACGCACGGGTAGGGGATAGCCCATGACTCACGACCCTCGGTCAAACCACGCAGAAGCAGATATGCATCCGCGTTCCACTCGGTCTCCGCCCGGTGCGCGTAGATGAGCAGGTTCGTGTCAACGGCGATCACCCGCCAGCTCCACGCGTCACGTGCTTGATCGACATCCAGTCGTCGATGTCAACGCCGGGGACGCCGCCCCCTTCTCCGTAGCGCACGTCACGGAGCTTGAACGAGGTCGCTTTCGCGCGCTCGTCGATCACGTGACGGAGTCCCTCCTCGACGAGCGAGCGGAGTGTCGTACGTTCGCGGGCGGCGATCAGTTTGGCCTGCTGAAGCACAGTGTCAGCAATATCTACGGTTGCTTTCATATGGGCAACCATACTCTGTTCCAACTCTCTCGCAAAATGCGCGCAAGAATCGCGCATTTCCCTGTGCGCCGAGGGCCCGCTAGGCTCGTCTGAGCCGATGGCGCCGGATCCGCTCTCCTCCTTCACGCCCCGCGTACGCGACTGGTTCGCGGGCGCGTTCGCTGCTCCGACGGAGGCGCAGGCACAGGCGTGGCCGGCGATCGCGACGGGCGAGCACGTGCTGATCTCGGCCCCGACCGGCTCGGGCAAGACGCTTGCGGCGTTCCTGTGGGGGCTCGATCGGTTGGCGGCCGACGCCGCTGCGGGCGACGTGGCCGGCGCGGGCGCGCACCGCCGGGCCGGCGCGCCCGAGCGCCGCACCCGCCTCGTCTACGTCTCCCCGCTGAAGGCGCTCTCCTACGACATCGAGCGCAACCTGCGCGCGCCGCTCGCCGGGCATCGGCGCCGACATCCGCGTCGCGATCCGCACCGGCGACACGTCGCAGCGCGAGCGCCAGCAGATGCTGCGCGAGCCGCCCGACGTGCTGATCACGACGCCCGAGTCGCTCTACCTGATGCTGACGAGTCGCGCGCGCGAGATCCTGCGCGGGGCGGAGTGGGCGATCATCGACGAGATCCACGCGGTCGCGGCGACGAAGCGCGGCGCGCACCTCGCGCTGACGCTGGAGCGGCTCGACGCGCTCGTCGGGCACGGAGCGCGACGTCCAGCGGATCGGCCTCTCGGCGACGCAGAACCCGCTGGAGGAGGTCGGCCGCTTCATGGTCGGCCCGCGCCGCAGCTGCCGGATCGTCGACACCGGCGTGCGCAAGCCGCTCGACCTGAAGATCCACGTCCCCGTCGAGTCGATGGTCGAGCCGGAGGCGACCTCCGCGCCTGAGGTCGACCCGCTCGCCGGCGGCGAGTCGACCCGCCGCTCGATCTGGCCCGCGATGTACCCGGAGCTGCTGAAGCTCGTGCAGGAGCACCGCTCGACGATCATCTTCGTCAACAACCGCCGCAGCGCCGAGCGGCTTGCGCTGCGGCTCAACGAGCTGGCAGGCGAGGAGGACGGGAAGCCGGCGGAGATCGCACGCGCCCACCACGGCTCGCTCGCGCGCGAGGAGCGGCTCGTCGTCGAGGAGCAGCTGAAGGCGGGCGAGATTCCCTGCATCGTCGCCACCTCGTCGCTGGAGCTGGGGATCGACATGGGCGCGGTCGACCTCGTGCTGCAGGTCGAGTCGCCGAAGTCGGTCGCGGCCGGGCTGCAGCGGATCGGCCGCGCCGGCCACAACGTCGGCGACGTCTCGAAGGGCCGGATCTTCCCGAAGTTCCGCGCCGACCTGCTCGAGTGCGCGGTCGTCGCACATCGCATGCGCGAGGGAGCGATCGAGCCGACCGTCGTCCCGCGCAACCCGCTCGACGTGCTTGCGCAGCAGATCGTCGCGATGGCGGCGAGCGAGGACGACGATGGGCGGACTCTCGGTCGACGATCTCTTCGCCCGCGTCACGCGCACCTACACCTACGCCGAGCTGTCGCGCGCGCAGCTCGAGAACGTACTCGACATGCTCGACGGCCGCTATCCGTCCAGCGAGTTCGCCGAGCTGCGCCCGCGGATCGTCTGGGATCGCGTCGCCGGCACGATCCGCCCGCGCCAAGGCGCCCGCGCGCTCGCCGTCGTCAACGGCGGCACGATCCCCGACCGTGGCCTCTACCTGGTCACCCTGCCCGACGGCCGCCGCGTCGGCGAGCTCGACGAGGAGATGGTCTACGAGGCGCGGCCCGGCCAGGTCTTCCTGCTCGGCGCGTCGTCGTGGCGGATCGAGGAGATCGGCCGCGACCGCGTGATCGTCACGCCGGCGCCCGGTGCGCCGGGCGCGATCCCGTTCTGGAAGGGCGACGGGATCGGCCGGCCGAAGGAGCTGGGCGAGGCGATCGGCGCGTTCGCACGGACCGCGCTCGACCATTCCGCCGAGGAGCTGGAGCGCGACTACGACCTCGACCCGCGCGCCGCCCGCAACCTGCTCGACTTCCTCGCCGAGCAGCAGGCAGCCGACGCGCGTGATCCCGAGCGACCGCACGATCGTCGTCGAGCGCTTCCGCGACGAGATCGGCGACTGGCGGCTGTGCGTCCTCTCGCCCTACGGCGGGCGGATCCACGCAGCATGGGGGCTCGCGCTGTCCGCTCGGATCCGCGACGAGCTGGGGCTCGAAGCCGACGCGATCTGGTCCGACGACGGGATCATCGTCCACCTGCCCGACGCCGACGAGCCGCCGAGCGCCGAGATCGCGCTGATCGACCCGGACGAGCTGGAGGACGTGGTCGTCGCCGAGCTGTCGACCTCTGCGCTGTTCGGCGCGCGCTTCCGTGAGAACGCTGCGCGGGCGCTGCTGATCCCGCGCGCCTACCCGGGGAAGCGGACGCCGCTGTGGCAGCAGCGGCTGAAGGCGCAGACGCTGCTGGAGGTCGCGAAGCGCTACGGCGAGTTCCCGATCATCTTGGAGACGTATCGAGAGTGTCTCCGCGATGTCCTGGACCTCCCCGGGCTCCGCGACCTGCTCACCAAGCTCCACCGCCGCGAGCTGTCGCTCGTCGAGGTCGAGACGGCAAGCGCCTCGCCGTTCGCCTCCTCGCTGCTGTTCGACTACGTGGCGACGTACATGTACGAGGGCGACACGCCGAACGCCGAGCGGCGCGCTGCAGCGTTGTCGCTCGACCGCGACCTGCTGCGCGAGCTGCTCGGCCAGGAGGAGCTGCGCGACCTGATCGACGCGGACGCGCTCGCGCAGGTCGAGGACGACTTGCAGCACCGCTCCGAGCGCACGCGCGCGGCGACGCGCGACGAGCTGCACGACGTGCTGCGGCGCGTCGGCGACCTGACCGAGGCGGAGCTGGCGCAGCGCGCGCACGAGGGTGTCGACGCGGTCGGGCTGGTGGGTGCGCTGGCGGACGAGCGGCGCGCCGTGCGGATGCGGATCGGCGGCGAGCAGCGCTGGATCGACGCAGCCGACGCCGGTCTCTATCGCGACGCGCTCGGCGCGATGCCGCCCGGCGGGCTGCCCGAAGCATTCCTCGCCGACGTGCCCGACGCCTTGGTCCGTCTGCTGCGGCGCTACGCACAGACGCACGGTCCGTTCCCGATCGCCGACCCGCGCGCCCGCTACGCGCTCGATCCGACACCGGCCTTGACCGAGCTGGAGCGCACCGGCCAGCTCGTGCGCGGCGAGCTGCGGCCCGGCGGCGCGAGCGGCGAGCGCGAGTGGTGCGACACCGACGTGCTGCGGCGCCTGCGCCGCGCCTCGCTGGCCGTCCTGCGCAAGGAGATCGAGCCGGCCGACCGGCGCGCTTTCGCTGCCTTCCTGCCCGCCTGGCAAGGGGTCGACGCGCACCCGCCGGGCGGAGCGGGGATCGACCGCCTGCGCGAGCAGCTCGTGCCGTTGCAGGGCCTTGCTTTGACGCCGGAGACGTGGGAGCAGGACGTGCTGCCACGCCGTGTCGGCGCCTATGCGGCGACCTGGATCGACGCGCTCTGCGCGAGCGGCGAGCTGGTGTGGGTCGGCGCCGGCGCGCTCGGCCGCACGAACGGCCGCGTCGCGCTGCTGTTCCGCGAGGACGCCGCATTGCTCGGGCCGCCGCCGGTGAAGGTCGACCCGCCCGACGAGGAGCCGCACCGGCTCGTGCGCGCTCGGCTCGAAGCGGGCTCGTGCTTCTTCACCGATCTGCTGGTGGACGTCGAGCTGCCGCCCGAGGCACTGCAAGAGGCGCTGTGGGATCTCGCCTGGGCCGGCGTGATCACCAACGACGCCTTCGCGCCGCTGCGCGCACCACGCCTCACGCTTGCCCGCGCGCAGCGCAACGCGGCCGCGCGCGCCGGCCGTGGCCGGCGCTTCTCCTCCCGCCGCGGCGGCGCGCAGGCGACGGTGCAGGGCCGCTGGTCGCTGACCGCGCCGCTGTTCGCCGCAGTCCCGGCCGATCCGTCGACCCACCGCCGCGCGCTCGCCGAGCTGCTGCTGGAGCGCTACGGGATCCTCACGCGCGAGCTGGTGCTCGCAGAGGGCGTGCCGGGTGGCTTCTCGGCGCTCTATCCCGAGCTGGCGCAGTTGGAGACGCTCGGGGTCGCGCGCCGCGGCTACTTCGTCGAGGGCCTCGGCGGCGCGCAGTTCGCGCTGCCCGGCGCGGTCGAGCGGCTGCGCGCGCAGAAGGCGCCGGAGGAGGCCCCACCGCTCGTGGTCGCCGCGACCGATCCGGCACAGCCTTATGGCGCCGCGCTGCCGTGGCCCAAGCGCGACGGCGAGTCCCGTCGCCCCGCGCGCACACCCGGCGCGACGGTCGTGCTCGCCGGCGCCGAGCCGGTCCTCTACCTCGAACGCGGCGGCAAGGGCCTCCAAACGCTCGTCGCCGCCGACGACCCCCGCATCGGCCCCGCGCTGCAAGCGCTCGCCGACCACGCACGTGCCGGCCGGATCAAGCGGATCGCGTTGGAGAAGGTCGACGGCGAGCCGGTCATGGGCACCCACTGGGAGGCCGCACTCGCCGAGGTCGGCTTCCGCGGCGGTCCCCGCCGGCTCACGCTGAGCGCGTGAGTCACTTGCTAACGGTCACACGAGCGCTATAGTTGCGAGGGTGCGAAGCCGGCTCCCAGCTCTCGCGTCGGACATCGGCGCCGACGAGCGCACGCTGCGCCGCGCAGCACAGCGCGGCACCGTTCACTGCCGTCGTCCGGGCGCGCGACAACTGGAGTTGGCGGACGGGGAGGTGGAGTACCTGCGCAGCCACTGGTCGCTGATCAGCGCGTTGAATCGCGCGCTGCGCACCGAGCCGAACGTCCGGCTCGCCCTGCTCTACGGCTCCGTCGCCCGCGGCGACGACAGCACGGGTTCCGATGTCGATCTGCTCGTCCGCCTTCGTGAGGACACGCCGTCGGCAGCGACGGAGCTGGCGCTGCGCCTGGAGCGCGCGCTCGGGCGCGCCGTCGACGTTGCGCGCTTGCGCCGCGCGCACGACGACGCGCCGCTGCTCGTGCTCGAAGCTGTCGAGGATGGGCGTGTCTTGGTCGACCGCGACGACCTGTGGACGACGCTGCGCGCCCAACGCTCCCGCTTGGAGCGCGCCGCGCGACGGCGCCGCGAGGACGACCGCCAGAAGGCGGCGGAGTCGCTGCAGCGGCTGATTGCCTGATGGCGCCGACCTCAGGAAGGTCGAGTCGCGAGCGCCGACGCTCAGCCCCGACGAGGCAAGAATCCTCGAACGCTTCAAGCGGCTCGCCCCGCAGCGGGATGCTCTCGCGGTGGCGCTGCGACCGTTTCTTGACGCTGACGAACAGTTCGATCGCGTTGCATGGGCGAAGGCATTCGCCTCGGACGACCCGCAGACGATCGTCGCCGTCACGGCGGTGACTGGGATCTACGAAGGGCTCGTCAATCACTTGATGGAGATGCTGCACGTCGCGAGCCGTCTCGCGGGTCTCCACTTCGATGGCGAAGGCAAGCCGGCCGGACCGACGCTCATCGAAGCTGTCCGGAGCGATGGTGGCCTAAGCGCGAATCAGGCGACTGTGCTCCTGCGCCTGTATCGCACCCGCAACGAGCTGCAGCACGCCTCGCTCAATGTCGAGGCGGCTCAGGTTCACGACGACGTCGTGTTGTTGCAGAAGACGCTCGGACGATTCGCCAGCAGCTACGTCAAGTGGCTCGAACGTCACGACGTCCACCTGCTGCCGGCCCGTTAGGATCGCCACCGATGGAAGACGGCATCACCCTCGGTCAGCTCGACCTCGACACCGATGAGCGCTTTACGCCGCTGCGGCGCCAGCTCGGCGTGAGTGCGTTCGGGCTCAACCAGATCACGATGCAGCCCGGGCAGACTGGTCGCATCCACCGCCACGAGCACCAGGAGGAGGTCTTCCTCGTGCTCGAAGGCGAGCTGTCGCTGATGGTCGAGGGAGACGAGCACCGGCTCGCGAAGGGAGCGCTCGCGCGCGTAGCGCCGGGGGTCCGCCGCCAGCTCGTCAACCGCCGTCCGCAGCGGCTCGTGCTGCTCGCGCTCGGCGGCTCGACCGAGCACGTAGGCCGCGACGGCATCGCGTACGCGTCGTGGGACGCGACCGAGGGCACGTCGCCGCAGGAGACGCCGGCTCCGGCTGACGTGCCGGTCGAGCCTGGCTGAGCGCTCGGTTCGTGGCGTGCGGGAGGGCGTTCAGCTCGCGTCCGCGCGGCGCAGCGTCGCGGCCGTTGGCGGACGCCGCCCACGACAAAAGCTCGCCACCCCCTCCGCTCGCCCCCCTCGTAGCCCGCCGTTCGGCGAGCGCAATGTCTGCCACGTACGAGGCCGAGCTGAGCGCACGCGCCGTGCCCCGCGATGCACCAAAGCGCGTACATATCGCGCGCGCCGCCCCTCGGAGTCCTACCCTTGAGCCATGCCTGAGGGAGACACGATCCTGCGCGCGGCGAATCGGATGCGGCCGGTGCTCGAAGGTGCGGTGCCCGAGGAGATCCTCACGCCGCAGCCGCGTCACGCGCGCGACGACTGGCCGGCGCGGCTTGCCGGCCGCGCGGTCGAACGCGTCGACACGCACGGCAAGCACCTCTTCCTGCGCTTCGAAGGTGACCTCGTGCTGCACTCGCACCTGCGCATGACCGGCGTGTGGGACGTGCACCGCCACGGCGCGCGCTGGCGCCGCGCGCCGCGTCGTGCCTGGCTCGTGCTGCGAGCCCGCGGCCACGAGGTGATCGAGTTCGACGGTCCCGTGCTGGAGCTGATGACCGAGGGACGGACGCGCTTCGACCAGCGGCTCGCTGCGCTCGGCCCGGACGTGCTCGCGCCCGAGCCGTTCGACGAGGCAAGCTTCCTCCAACGACTGCGCGCGGACGACCCGACGCGCGGCATCGGCGACGCACTCATCGACCAGCGGATCGTCGCCGGCATCGGCAACATCTGGAAGGCGGAGGGCTGCTGGGGTGCCGGGATCGACCCGTGGCGTCGCGTGAAGGACGTCTCCGACCCCGAGGCGCTCTCGCTGATCGCGAACATCCGCCCGCGCATGCAGGCAGCCGTCGAGCAGCAGCGCGCACACAAGGCCGACCGTCACGTCTACAAGCGCGCCGGACTCCCCTGCCCGCGCTGCACCACTGCGATCGAGGCGCGCGGCCAGGGCGACGAGAACCGCACGACCTACTGGTGTCCCGGATGTCAGCGCTGAGGCGCGTCGGGCACAAGGGAGCGGACCTGATCGCGCCCGGCAACACCTGCGCGAGCTTCGACGCGGCGCTCGAGCATGACGTCGACATGATCGAGTTCGACGTGCTGCCCGTGCTCGGTCCCGACGGCACGCCGGACAAGGAGCACGGCGACCTCGTGCTCGCGCACGACTACGCCGACGCGCGCAGTCGCATCCCGCTGACGCTCACCGAAGGACTCGCCTACCTCGCCTCGCCCGCCTTCGCGGGGCTGGAGTTCGACGTCGACCTGAAGATCCCCGGCTACGAGCTGCGCGTCGTCGAGGCGCTGCGCGAGCACGGGCTCGCCGAGCGCTCGCTGATCTCCTCGACGTACACGGAGAGCCTCGCGACGATCCGCGCTGAGGATCCGAGCCTGCGGCTCGGCTGGTCGGTCCCGCGCGCGAAGCGCGACTACACGGCCTCGCTGATCTACGCCGGGCCTGTGCTGCTCGCGCTCGGCGTGATGCGCCGCACGCTCCCTGGCCGCGCGAGCGCCGCGATGCGCGCCGGCCGTTGCGACGCGCTGATGTGCCACTGGCGGCTCGTCACCGCCCGGCTCGTCGATGCGATCGCCGATGCCGGCGGCGAGCTGTACGTCTGGACGGTCGACGAGGCACCGCGCATCCGCGCGCTCGAACGGCTCGGCGTGACCGGCGTGATCACGAACGATCCACGCCTCTTCACGGCGACCGCGACCGTGTAGGTTCCGCCTCGTCCCGCAGACGCGTGTGATGGATCGCGCGCCGCGGCGTAGTGAGGGCGTGACCGCAACGATGACCGCCACGGCGACCGCGCCGGAGACGAGCTGGGAGCGCTTCGAGGCGCTGTACCGCTCCAGTCGCGACGACGTCTACGCCTATGTCGCGACGCTGCTGCGCGACGCGGCAGCCGCGGAGGACGTGACAGCGCTCGCGTTCGAGCGCGCCTACCGGCGCCGTCGCTCGTTCGACCGCAACCGCGGCGACGAGCGTGCCTGGCTGTTCGGGATTGCGCGCAACGCGGCGCTCGACGAGCTGCGGCGCCGCGGTCGCCACGTGACGCTCGCCTTCGACCCTGCCGACCACGACCGCCCGCAGCACGCGGACGAGGACGACTCCGCCGTGGAGCGTCACAGCACCGTCCGCGCCGCATTCGACTCGCTCACCGCGCGCGAGCGCGAGCTCGTCGCCTTGAAGTTTCACGCAGGCCTCTCGCACGGCGAGATCGCCCGCGTGCTCGGCGTCAGCGAGTCGAACGCCGGCACGCTCCTGCACCGCACGATGACGAAGCTGAGGAGGGCCTGCGATGTCCCGGCCTGACACACCGCTCACGCCGGACGAGATCGCCGAGCTGGGTGCGCTGCTCGCGCCCGAGCGGCCGCAGCCGAGCGAGGTGTTCGCCACTCGGCTCGACGCACGCGTCGCGGACCGCTTCGCCGGACCGCGGCCGGTGCGTGCGCGCACCGGCGCGATCCAGCCCGGCATCGGCCGCCGCCTGCGCGGTGCCCTCCATGGGCCGCGCGGGTTCGCGCTCGCCGGAGCCATCTCGATCGCGCTCGTGGGAGTGGTCCTCGCGCTCAGCTCGGGAGCCGGTCCTCGCGGGCGCGGCACCAGCGCAACGAGCAGCGACGCCGCCGCGGGCGTCGCCTCGTCGAGCGAGGCAGCTCGCGCGCCCTCCGGAATTGCGGCGCCAGCGGCGTCCGGCGTCCGCAAGGTCGAGCAGTCCGCCGATCTGCGCCTCGGCGCTCCCGCCGATCGCATCGACGGCGTCGCGCGTGCGGTGCTCGCCGAGGTCGCCGACGTCGGTGGGATCGTCGACCGCTCGAACGTCACGACCGGCAGCGACGCGGATGGCCCCGGCGCCAGCTTCGTGTTGCGGATCCCGTCGGCTCGGCTCCAAGAGGCACTTGGTGCGCTCTCGCGCGTGCCCCACGCGCACGTGCTCTCACGCAGCGACGACACGACCGACGTCAACGAGCGCTTCGTCTCGCTGCGCCGCGCGCTGGCGAACGAGCGTGCCGAGCGCGACGGTCTGCTGCGCGCGCTGCGTGCTGCCACGAGCGAGCAGGAGACGCTGCGGCTGAAGGCGCGCCTCGACGTGCTCGAGCGGGCGATCGCGACGAGCGAGCACGCGCAGCGCGGGTTGAACGCGCGGATCGCCTACAGCCGCGTCGCGCTGACGGTCGACGCCGAGGACGGCGGCGGCTCCGGCGGTCACCGCTTCACGCCCGCCCGCGCGCTCCACGACGCCGGCCACGTGCTCAGCGTCACGGCCGGAGTGATCCTGATTGCCGCCGCCGTGCTCGTGCCCTTCGCGCTGCTGCTCGCGCTCGCCTGGCCGTTCCTCCGCGTGCGCCGTCGCCGCCGGCGCGAGCAGGCACTGGACGCCGTCTGACCGACAGCCCGTCTGATAGACACCGCGTGTGGCAACGCGAACCGAGGACACCGTTGCACTGCTCGCCCGCGTGCCGACGTTCGAGACGCTCGGCCCGGAGGAGCTGGCGCGCGTCGCCGAGGTCGCGGTGCCGCGACGCTACGAGTCGGGCCGGCTGGTCTTCCGCGAGGGCGACGCGAGCGACACCTGCTACGTCGTGCGCAACGGTCACGCGCGCGCGATCCGCGAGCACGCGGACGGGCGCTCGATCACGCTCGCGAACTTTGGCTCCGGCGACATCTTCGGCGAGCTGGCGATGTTCGAGGACGAGCTGCGCTCGGCGACGATCGAGGCGCTCGACGAGCTGGAGACGGTCGCGATCCTCGGCGCCGACATGCGCCGCCTGATGCGCGAGCACGCCGACATCGCGGTGAAGCTCGTGATCTCGCTCGGGCGCCGGCTGCGTGCGGCGAACGAGCGGATCGCGAGCGCGTCGTTCCAGACCGTCCAGAGCCGTGTCGCGACGGTCCTTACGCAGCTCGTCGCCGAAGCGCGCATCGAGGGCGCCGGCGAGCGCGACGTGCTGCTGGTCGCCACGCAGGCCGACGTGGCGAAGCTCGCCGGCTCCTCGCGCGAATCGGCGAGTCGCTTCCTCGCCGTGCTGGAGCGCGCCGGCGTGGTCGAGCAGGGTCGCGGGCGGCTGACGATCCACGACCCGTCCGCGCTCGAGCGCTACGTCTTCTGAGATGGCGAAAGGTCGCGCTCAGGAGCTGTCGGCCGGCGGCGTCGTCGTGCGTGACGGCGACGTGCTCGTGATCGTGCCGACGCGGCGCGGCGCCGACGGGCAGCGCGTGCTCGGACTGCCGAAGGGACATCTGGACCCGGGCGAGACGGCCGAGCAGGCGGCAGCGCGTGAGGTGCGCGAGGAGGGTGGCGTCGAGGCCGAGCTGGTCGAGCCGCTCGGCGACGTGTCCTACTTCTACCAACGCGGCGGGCGACGGATCCTCAAGCGCGTCGAGTTCTTCCTCTTCGCCTACCGCTCAGGCGACCCGGCCGACCACGACGACGAGGTCGAGGAGGCGCGCTGGATCCCACTCGAAGAGGCGGCCACGGCGCTCACTTACGCGGGCGAGCGCTCGATCGCGGCGCGGGCGTTGTCGGCACTGGCACGCGACCGGTAGGCTCCACCGCGCGTGCGCGTACTCAACTTCTACTCCGCGGTCTTCGCCGACCAACTGCGCAAGGGCCGCAAGACGGCGACGATCCGGCTCGGCGACAAGTCGCACAAGTACCGCAAGAACGAATGCGTGCTCGTGACGATCGGCTACCAGTACTCGCCGCGCGAGCGGATCTTCCAGGCGGTCGTCGACTCGGTGGAGGTCAAGCGCGTCCGCGATCTAAGCCCGCGCGACATCGAGCACGACAACCCCGAGTCGCGTCGCGTCGAGGAGCTGATGAGCTTCCTCGAGCAGATCTACGACCGCAAGGTCGAGCTCGACGACGTCGTCACGGTCGTGCGCTTCTCGCAGATCATCGACAACCCGCCGATGCTCCGCGACCGCCTGCACGGCGTCGGCGGCGCGCAGAACTAGCCCCGGGCGGGCGCGTTGGCACTCGCGACGGGCGAGTGCCAACAGCAGCTATAGTGCGAATCCGTTGGCACTCGCATGGGTCGAGTGCCAAAGATGGATGAAACACACTGCCCTCACCGGAGGTTGCAACAGATGAAGCTCAAGCCCCTCGGCGATCGTGTGATCGTGCGGGCTATCGAGGAAGAGGAGAAGACCGCCAGCGGTCTCGTGCTTCCCGACACAGCCAAGGAGAAGCCCCAGAAGGGCAAGGTCATCGCCGTAGGCGACGGCCGTTGGGACGAGGACGGCAGCAAGCGCGTCCCGCTCGACGTCAAGGAGGGCGACGAGGTCCTCTACAGCAAGTACGGCGGCACCGAGATCAAGATCGACGGCGAGGACCTGCTGGTCCTGCGTGAGTCGGACGTGCTCGCCAAGGTCACGTCCTAGCGCCACAGGGAGATACGAAGCAGACATGGCACACAAGGAGATCAAGTACGACGCGGACGCACGCAAGGCCCTCGAGGCCGGCGTCGACGCTGTCGCCAATGCAGTCAAGGTGACGCTCGGTCCGAAGGGCCGTTATGTCGTCCTCGACAAGAAGTTCGGCGCCCCGACGATCACGAACGACGGTGTCACCATCGCGCGTGAGATCGAAGTCGAGGACGTCTTCCAGAACCAGGGCGCGCAGCTCGTCCGCGAGGTCGCCACGGCGACCAACGACGTCGCCGGCGACGGCACGACGACCGCGACCGTGCTCGCCCAGTCGATCGTCCGCGAGGGCCTCAAGAACGTTGCCGCGGGTGCAAACCCGCTCGCGCTCAAGCGCGGCATCGAGACTGCGGTCGAAGCGGTAGTCGCCTCGATCGGCAAGCAGTCGAAGGAGATCTCCGGCAAGGACCAGATCTCGCGCGTCGCGACGATCTCGGCCGGCGACGAGGAGATCGGCGACGTCATCGCCGACGCGATCGAGAAGGTCGGCAAGGACGGCGTCGTGAACGTCGAGGAGGGCCAGACGTTCGGCATGGACCTCGAGTTCACCGAGGGCATGCAGTTCGACAAGGGCTACATCTCGCCGTACATGGTCACCGACCAGGACCGCATGGAGGCCGTGCTCGAGGACCCCTACGTCCTCATCGCGAACCAGAAGATCGGTTCCGTCCGCGACGTGCTGCCGGTCCTCGAGGCCGTCATCCAGTCCGGCAAGCCGCTGCTGATCATCGCCGAGGACGTCGAGGGCGAGTCGCTCGCGACGCTCGTGGTGAACAAGCTGCGTGGCACCTTCACCGGCGTTGCCGTCAAGGCGCCGGGCTTCGGCGACCGCCGCAAGCGCATGCTCGAGGACATCGCGATCCTCACGGGCGCCGAGGTGATCACCGAGGAGATGGGCCTCAAGCTCGAGAACACGCAGGTCTCGCAGCTCGGTCGTGCCCGTCGCATCGTCGTCGCGAAGGACAACACGACGATCATCGACGGCAACGGTGACGCGGATGCCATCAAGGGCCGCATCAAGCAGATCAAGGCCGAGGTCGAGACGACCGATTCGGACTTCGATCGCGAGAAGCTCCAGGAGCGCCTCGCCAAGCTCTCCGGCGGCGTTGCCGTCGTGAAGGTCGGCGCGGCCACCGAGACGGAGATGAAGGAGAAGAAGCACCGGGTCGAGGACGCGCTGCAGGCCACCCGCGCCGCCCTCGAGGAGGGCATCGTGCCGGGCGGCGGTGTCGCACTGCTGCAGGCTGCCGACGCGATCAAGCTCGACGAGCTCGAGGACGACGAGAAGACGGGCGCGCGGATCATCCTGCGTGCGCTCGAGGAGCCGCTGCGCCAGATCGCGCACAACGCGGGCCTCGAGGGCTCGGTCGTCGTCAACGACGTTCGCAAGGCCAAGAAGGGTCAGGGCCTCAACGCGGCGACGAACGAGATCGTCGACCTCGTCGCCGAGGGCGTCATCGACCCGGCGATGGTCACGCGCTCCGCGCTGCAGAACGCCGCGTCGATCGCCAAGAACATCCTCACCACCGAGGCGATCGTCGCCGAGGTGCCGGACAAGAACGACGGCGCCGGTGGCGGCGGCATGCCCGACATGGGCGGCATGGGCGGCATGATGTAGGGAGCCTTCTGGCTCTGGAGCTGCCCAGCTCCACCTGTTGTTCGTTTGCGAGGGCCCGGCGGTTGCCGGGCCCTCGTGCGTTGTTGGTACGCCGGGCGTGCGTGGTCGCTTGCTGGAGAGGCCACGCCGACCTGGCCGAAGCCCCGATGCGCAGCGCGCCTCCTTTAGCCTCTCCAGCAAGCCGCCACGCACGCCGGCTACGTCACGGCTGCTGGAGCCCAAGCCCCGCAGCTCACAAGCCGCTGTAGCTCCGCAGGATTGGCACAAACCGCGTCCCCGCTGCCGCGGGTGGGTCAATACGGTCCGGTGGCATGCCGCCGCGGCGATACCAGTCGTTCCGCCAGGCTCTGCACTCTCACGCGCGAATGCTCGCGTGGTGGGAGACGGAGCACGATGTCGTTCGCTTCGCCGTGGTGCTGCTCGCGCGGCTCGACGGCGCGTGGCAAACCGTCGAGCTGTTCGACTGCTCGCACGACGATCGCAACGACCGTCACCGCTACCACCGCGACGGGACGAAGGGCGCGGCCGAGACGTTTCATCGCGGCACGCCCGGAGAGGCGATGCGTGCGGCGTTCGACTTGATCCGGACCGACTTCGAGAGGATGATTGAGCGATGGCGACCGTAGGGACTTCGAAGCGCTCCGCAGCTTCACTCGCGACGGACCGGGTCATGGACGCGGAGATCGACGTGATCAATGCGGGCGGCGAGTCACGCTTCGGAAGCCGCGTCGCGTTCATTCCGGCCGATCTCGTCACCGACGAGTCGATCGCCGAGCATCACGCCGAGGGCATGGCGGTCGTGATCGTCGACGAGCACGGCCGCGAGCGGTTTCTGCCCGTGCCGTAACGGCGTCCCCCCGCCACCGGCGTGACCGCGAAGGCCTGGGCCCGAGCGGACGGAGCTACACGTCGGTGCGCGAGCGGGGGCTGGGCCCGACGTACTTCGCGGTCGGGCGGATCAGGCGGCCCTCGCGCTTCTGCTCGAGGATGTGGGCAGACCAGCCGGCGGTGCGGGCGCAGGTGAAGAGCGGCGTGAAGAGCTCCGGCGGGACCTCGGCGTAGTCGAGCACGACGGCCGACCAGAACTCGACGTTCGTCGCGAGCACGCGGTCGGGCTTGCGCGCGTGCAGCTCAGCCAACGCGGCCTGCTCCAAAGCTTCCGCCACCTCGACGCGTGACGAGCCCAGCTCGCGTGCCGTGGTGCGCAGGACTCGCGCGCGCGGGTCCTCCGCGCGGTAGACGCGGTGGCCGAAGCCCATCAGCCGCTCGCCGCGATCCAAGGCGTCCTTGACCCAGCGATCGGCGTCGCCGGCCGCCTCGACCTCGTCGAGCATCTTCAGTACGCGCGAGGGCGCGCCGCCGTGCAACGGACCGGACAGCGCGCCGACGGCGCCCGACAGGGCAGCGGCGACGTCGGCGCCGGTCGAGGTGATCACGCGCGCCGTGAAGGTCGAGGCGTTCATGCCATGCTCGGCTGCCGAGATCCAGTAGGCGTCGATCGCCTTGGCGTGGTCGGGATTCGCCTCGCCGCGCCAGCGCGTCAGGAAGCGCTCGGAGATCGACGTCGCCCGGTCGACGTCGCGCTGGGCGACCGGCGGGCGGCCGTTGCCGCGCGCCGACTGCGCCACGAACGAGAGCGCCATCACGGACGCGCGCGCGAGCTGGTCGCGCGCCTCCTCGTCGGAGATGTCGATCACCTGGCCGAAGCCCCACTCGGGCGCGAGCATCGCGAGCGCTGCCTGCACGTCGACGCGCGGGTCGCCGGAGCGGACGTAGAGCGGCCACGGCTCGGCCGGCGGCAGGCCGGGCTCGTAGGTCCCGTCGACCAGCAGGCCCCAGACCTGCTCGAACGGCACGGCGCCGACGAGCTCCTCGATGTCGACGCCGCGGTAGCGCAGCGCGCCGCCGGCACGGTCCGGCTCGGCGATCTCGGTGGCGAAGGCGACGACGCCCTCGAGGCCGGACTGGACGTCAGTGGTGATGGCGCTCATCTCGTGCTCCAAGTGTGTGGATCGCGTGTCCGAAGCAGGGTGGCACGATTCGCCGCCGCACGACGCGCCGGATTGCGCACCGCGGTTGCGTGCAGCCTCTAGGATTGGCTGCTCAGCCAGGATCCCAGCCCGAAGGAGCCGACGTGCACGACCTCCTCTTCCGCCCCGCGAGCGAGCTTGCCGCGCTCGTCCGCTCAGGCGAGCTGTCCGCCCGCGAGCTGGTGTCCGCCTCGCTCGACCGGATCGACGCGCTCGACGCACAGATCAACGCATTCGTGCACGTCGACGCCGACGGCGCGCTCGCCGCAGCCGACGCGATCGGCGCGGACGATCCGCGCCCGTTCGCGGGTGTGCCGATCGCGATCAAGGACAACCAGCCGGTCGCCGGCATGCCGATCACGTTCGGCGCGAAGCTGTTCGGCGACTTCGTCGCGCCGTACGACGCGTCGTTCGTCACGCGCCTGCGCGACGCGGGCTTCGTGATCGTCGGCAAGACCGCGCTGCCGGAGTACGGGATCCTGCCGAGCACCGAGTCGACCCGCAACGGCCCGACGCGCAACCCGTGGGACCTCTCGCGCACGCCCGGCGGCTCCTCCGGCGGCTCGGCCGCGGCGGTCGCGGCAGGGATGGTGCCGCTCGCGCACGGCAACGACGGCGGTGGCTCGATCCGCATCCCGGCGGCCTGCTGCGGCCTCGTCGGGCTCAAGCCGAACCGCGGGCGCGTCTCGCTCGCGCCGTCGCTCGGCGAGTCGTTCCTCGTCGCCGACGGCGTGCTGACGCGCACCGTCGCGGAGACCGCCGCGCTGCTCGACATCCTCGCCGGCCCGGAGCCGGGCGACTCCTCGTGGGCACCGCCGCCGGCCGAGCCATTCGCGACGACTGCCGCGCGCGAGCCCGGCCGCATGCGGATCGGCGTGACGCTGAAGCCGCCGCTGGTCGAGATGACGATCGACCCGATCGCCGAGCGCGCCGTGCACGACGCGGCAGCGCTGCTGAGCGAGCTCGGCCACGAGGTCGTGGAGATCGACCCGCCGTGGGCGATCCCCGGCGTCTTCGAGCTGTTCTCCGCGGTCTTCGGCCCCGCGGTCGCCTCGACGATCGTGTTCGCGAGCGCGATCGCCGGCCGCGAGCCGCAGGCCGACGACATGGAGGCGCTCAGCTGGCACCTGTGGGAGCAAGCGGGGCAGCTGAGCGCAGCGCACGCACTTGCCGCGATCGGCCAGCTGCAGGCGCTCGGGCGCACGTTCATCACCGCGACCGCCGACTACGACGCGGTCCTGACGCCGGCGCTCGCGCTGCGCCCCGTCCCGATCGGCGAGCTGAACGGCGACAGCCCCGACCCGCGCGGCACGTTCCGCCACTCCGGCGAGTTCACGCCCTTCACGGCGATCGCCAACGCGACCGGCCAGCCGGCGATCGCGCTGCCGCTGTTCCACGGCGAGGACGGTCTGCCCGCCGCGGTCCACTTCTTCGGCCGCCCCGCGCAGGAGGGCGCGCTGCTCGCGCTCGCGGCGCAGCTCGAGGCGGCACGGCCGTGGGCCGATCGGCGGCCGGAGCTGGCTGCCGCGGCGTAGCGCGTCCTGCGGGCGCCTCCGTAGAATGTGAGGCGTCCCGCCCAACGCCCCAAGGAACGAAACTCGCAATGGCCTACGTGATCGCTGAGCCGTGCATCGGTACGAAGGACAACTCCTGCGTCGAGGTCTGCCCCGTCGACTGCATCCACCCGACGCCCGACGAGCCCGACTACGACAAGGTCGAGATGCTCTACATCGACCCGGAGGAGTGCATCGACTGCGACGCCTGCGTCGAGGCTTGCCCGGTCGACGCCTGCTTCGCCGAGGATCAGCTCCCGGAGGAGTGGTCGAAGTACTCCGAGATCAACCTGCAGTACTACGCCGGCAAGGCGTAGGACGCGGGCCGCAGCTCAGGCTGCGACGGCGATCGATCGATAGGCGTCGGCCAAGCGGCTGACGCCCTCGTCGATCTGCTCGGGCGTGACGCCCGAGTACGCGAGGCGGCAGGCGTTCTCGCCGCCTTCGAGCAGGAAGTCGGTGCCCTTCACAATCTGCACGCCGCGCTCGGCTGCGGCACGGAAGAGGGCCTCGCCGTCGGTGCCTTCGGGCAGCTCGACCCAGAGGAAGTAGCCGCCCTCGGGCGCGACGAAGCGGGCCTCCGGCAGCTCGCGCCGCAGCGCCTCGCACAGGCGCGTCGAGCGCTCGTCCAGCGCTGCCTTCACCGTCTCGATCGAGGAGTCGATCGAGCCGCTGCGGCAGAAGTCGTTCACGATCGACTGGGCGACCATGTTCGGCGAGATGTACGTGTTCGTCGCGAGCTTCGCGATCCGCGCGATCAGCTTCTCCGGGCCGACGAGGTAGCCGACGCGGATGCCCGGGCAGATCGTCTTCGAGAAGGACGAGGCGTAGACGACGCGGTCGGCCTCGTCGAGCGAGAGCATCGTCGGCAGCGGCTCGCCGCTGAAGCGCAGCTCGACGTACGGGTCGTCCTCGAAGATCGTGATGCCATGCTCGGCCGCGAGCGTCACGAGCTGGTGGCGCTTCTTCAGCGACATCGTGTAGCCGGCGGGGTTCTGGAAGTTCGGGATCAGGTGTGCGAGCCGCGGCACGGAGCCGTCGGCGATCAGCGCCTCGATCCCGGCGACGTCGACGCCATCCTCGTGCAGGTCGACCGGGCGCAGGTCGGCGCCGCGCGAGCGCAGCGACAGCAGCGTGCGGTCATACGTCGGCTTCTCGACGACGACGACATCGCCGTCCTCGACCAGCGCCTCGAACAGGAACGCGTCGGCCTGCATCGAGCCGTTCGTGACGATCACTTGCTCCGGCGCGACCCCGTGCTTCTCCGCGATCCAGGCACGCAGCGGCGGGTAGCCGATCGACGTGCCGTAGGCGGTCGTGCCGGCCGGGTCGTTCGCGAAGGCGCGGTCGGCGGAGGCGCGCAGGCCGTCGACGTCGACGATGTCGAGCGACGGGGCGCCGCGGGCGAAGGAGATCGGAGCGGGTTCGGAAGCCATGCGCTCAGACTACGGAACGTACGCGCGGTCCGTCAGGCCGACAGCAGCTCGGCGGCGATCGATGCCGTCTCGGTCGGTGTGCGGCCGACCCGCACGCCCTTTGCCTCAAGCGCCTCGGCCTTCGCGGCAGCCGTCCCCTGGGAGCCCGACACGATCGCGCCTGCGTGGCCCATCGTCTTGCCGGCCGGTGCGGTGAAGCCGGCGATGTAGCCGACGACCGGCTTGCTCACGTGCTCGGCGATGTACTCGGCTGCCTCTTCCTCGGCGCTGCCGCCGATCTCGCCGGACATCACGATCAGCTCCGTCTCCGGATCGTCCTCGAACAGGGCGATGACGTCGATGAAGCTCGAGCCTGGGACCGGGTCGCCGCCGATGCCGACGATCGAGCTGTTGCCGAAGCCGCGCTGGGCCAGCTCGTTGCCGATCTGGTAGGTCAGCGTGCCGGAGCGCGAGACGACGCCGACGTTGCCTTCCTTGAAGAACGACGCGGGGATGATCCCGACGTTCGCCTTGCCGGGCGAGAGGATGCCGGGGCAGTTCGGGCCGACCAAGCGGACGTTCGGGTTGCGCTTCAGCTGCGTGTAGACGCGGAGCTCGTCGTGCGCGGGGATCCCCTCGGTGATCGCGACGATCAGCTCGATGCCGGCGTCCTCGGCCTCGAGGATCGAGTCGGCCGCGAAGCGCGGCGGGACGAAGATCATCGCCGTGTTCGCGCCGGCCTTGGCGACCGCGTCGTGGACCGTGTCGAAGACCGGGATCCCCTCGACGTCCTGGCCGCCCTTGCCGGGCGTGACGCCGGCGACGACGCTCGTGCCGTAGGAGCGGTTGTTGAGCGCATGGAACGTTCCCTCGCGGCCGGTCAGGCCGGTGACGACGAGGCTGTGTGTCCTTGCCGACCAGGACGCTCATGCTGCGGCCCCCTGGGCTGCCGCAAGCTCGACGACCTTCTCGGCGGCGCCGTTCATCGTCGACTCGGTGTGGACGTTCGGCAGGTTCGCCTCCGCCAGCAGCGCGCGGCCTGCAACGTCGTTCGTGCCGTCGAGGCGCACGACGAACGGGACGGTCGGCTTGACGAGGTCGAACGCCTCGATCAGGCCCTTCGCCACCTCGTCGCAGCGCGTGATGCCGCCGAAGATGTTGAACAGCACGGCCTTCACCTTCGAGTCGGAGAGGATCACCTCGACCGCGCTGACGATCGCGTCGGCCTTCGAGCCGCCGCCTGCGTCGAGGAAGTTCGCGGGTGCGCCGCCGGCCTGCGCGACTACGTCGAGCGTCGACATCACGAGCCCGGCGCCATTGCCGAGGATGCCGATGTCGCCGTCGAGCTTCACGTACGTGAGCCCGCGCTCGTGCGCCATCTGCTCCTGCTCGTCCTCGTTCGCCGGGTTGCGCAGCGCAGCGTTCTCGGGGTGGCGGTGCAGCGCGTTGCCGTCGAGCGTGACCTTCGCGTCGAGCGCCGTCACCTCGCGGTCGGCGGTGACGATCAGCGGGTTGACCTCGACGAGCATCGCCTCCTCGGCGACGAACGCCGCGTAGAGCTTCGCGAGCATCGCGCCGACCGGGCGCACGACGTCGGCGTCGACGCCGGCCTCGAACGCGAGGCGGCGGCCGTGGAAGTCCTGGAAGCCGAGCAGTGGGTCGACGTGCAGGCGCGCGAGCGCCTCTGGCGTCTTCTCGGCGACCTCCTCGATGTCCATCCCGCCCTGCGTCGAGAGCAGCACGAGCGGAGCCTTCGCGGCGCGGTCGAAGACGATCGACGCGTAGTACTCGAGCGCGATGTCGGAGGCTGCCTCGATCCACACCTCGTGGACGGTGAAGCCGCGGATGTCCATCCCGAGGATGTCGGTCGCGTACTGCTCGGCCTCGGCGCGGTCCTTCGCGAGCTTGATGCCGCCGGCCTTGCCGCGGCCGCCGATCAGCACCTGGGCCTTGACGACGCAGGGGTACCCGATCTCCTCGGCGGCGGCGACGGCCTCCTGCACGGAGGTCGCTGGCTTGCCGGCGGGGACGGGAATGCCGTGACGGGCGAACAGCTGCTTGCCCTGATACTCGAGCAGATCCATCGCGGCGCGGCACTCTACCCAACGACGGTGCGTCGCGTCGTGACGTTCGGCATTCACAAGCGCGGCGCGCTCGAACCCCTCTGCCAGGCATAATGCCCGGTCCATGCCGATCCCGAAGAACGTCACCTTCGTCACTTTCGACGCCTACGGCACCCTCATCGACTGGGACCAGGGTGCCTACGACGCGTTCGAGAAAGAGGCCTCTCGCGACGGCTTCACGCTCGATCGCGACGCGCTGATCCCGCTCTTCCACTCGATCCAGCAGCAGATCCAGGCCGGCTCCTACGAGCTCTACGCCGAGGTGCTGCGGCGGACCGCTGTGCAGATCGTCGCAGGAGCTCGGCTGGGCGCTCGAACCGTCGCGCTCCGGCTTCCTGCCCGACTCCGTCCAGCGCTGGCCGGCCTTCAAGGAGGCCAACCCGGTGCTGCAGAAGCTCGCGAAGGGCGGCACGAAGCTCGGCTTGATCGCGAACATCGACGACAAGCTGCTCGGTCAGACGCGGCGCCACATCCCGTACGACTTCGATCTCGTCGTCACCGCGCAGCAGGTGCGCTCCTACAAGCCGGATCCGGCGCACTTCAAGGAGTGCGAGCGGCGTGTCGGTGGCAAGAAGGGCTGGGTCCACATCGGCTCCAGCTACTACCACGACATCGAGCCGTGCCTGAAGGGCAAGGTCCCGGTCGTGTGGGTCAACCGCACGAAGCAGCAGCTGGAGCCAGGGCAGAAGAAGCCCGACGCGGAAGTCTCGAACCTGCGCGAGGCGATCAAGCTGCTCGGGCTCTCCTAGAGGGATACGCTCGTGCGCGCGGTCGGCGTTCACGAGGACGTCGTCGTCGTCACGAGTCGCGTCTGGAAGACGAACGCGACGGCGGTGCGGTCTGGGCCTGAAGCCTTCCTGATCGACTCGCCGATCTTCCCGGACGAGCTCGAGGCGCTGCCGGCGCTGCTGGAGCAGACGGGCTTCCCGGTCGCCGGGCTGCTCGTGACGCACGGCGACTGGGATCACCTGCTGGGCCGCTACGCCTATCCCGAGGCGGCGATCGGCTGCGGCGAGACGACTGCGGCGCGATTGACGGCCGAGCCGGGCACGGCCGCGCGCGAGCTGCGCGAGTTCGACGACGAGCACTACGTCGAGCGCCCGCGGCCGTTCTCGATGCCCGGCGTGCAGGCGCTGCCGGTGCCGGGCCACTGTGCAGTCGGCGAGCGCGAGCTGGAGCTGCACCCGGCCGACGGTCACACTGCCGACGGCACCGCCTACTGGATCCCCTGGGCGCGCGTGCTCGTCTGCGGCGACTACCTCTCGCCGGTCGAGATCCCGATGCTGTCGCCGGGCGGCTCGGCGACGCCTACCTCGCGACGCTGCGGCGGTTGGAGCCACTCGTCGCCCAGGCCGAGACTGTCGTCCCCGGCCACGGCGACCCGATCGACTCCGTCCGCGCCGCTCGCGATCCTGCGCGAAGACGTCACCTACCTCGAAGCACTGCTTGTGAACGGCATCGACGCAGAGATCCCGCTCGCGCGGCGCAACGCGTTCCAGAAGAAGCTGCACGCGGAGAACGCCACATTCGTCTCCGGCTGAGGGGCGAATCTCGGCTCCCGCTTCGCTCAGGGGAGCATGCCGACTGAACTTCGAGCTGGGCATCGCAGTTGCGCTGTGGGCTCGCTCAGATGTTAGAATCACGCATCATGAATCGCCGCACGACATTGAGCGCGCCCGTCGACGACCTCGCGACGCTTGAGCGTGAGGCACAACGCCGTGGCGTGGCGCTGACCGTCGTCCTCGGCGAGGCAGTCACCGAGAAGGCTGCCGCGTTGCGCACCCGCCGCCGGCCGCAGGTGGGCGTCGCGCGCTCGACGGACGGTCGTAGCGCGCGCGAGGTCGCGGCCGATCCGGTTGCCCGTCCGCTGCACTGAGCTGTGCCGCTCATCATCGACACGGGCCCGTTGCTGGCGGCGCTCGACGCGGCCGATCCCGACCACGAGCGCTGCTCTCGACTCCTCGTCGAGTCGACTGAGGACCTGCTGGTGCCTGCGCTCGTGCTTGCAGAGCTGGATTACTGGTGCCACGAGCGCCTGACTACCCAAGCCTGGCTCGTATTCCTCGATGACGTGCTCGCGGGCGTCTACGACGTCGAAGGGCCGACGGCGAGCGACCTGCGGCGGGCGCGCGAGCTGCAGGCGACCTATGCCGACCTCGGGCTGGGGGTCGTCGATGCCAGCGTGGTCGCGCTGGCGGAGCGGCTGGGCGAGACTCGCATCGCCACCCTCGACCGGCGCCATTTCACGACCGTGCGCCCGGCGCATGTCGCGGCGTTCGAGATCCTCCCCTGAGCTACTCCGCAGCGGGCGAGGCGATGACGGCGATCGTGTCGCCCGCGGAGATCGCTGCGCCCTCGGTGATCGGCAGCTCGGCGATCGTTCCGGCCTTGTGGGCGGTGATCTCGTTCTCCATCTTCATCGCCTCGATGATGCAGAGCAGCTGGCCCTCCTCGACCGTGTCGCCCTGCTGCACGTGGACCTTCCACATGTTGCCCTGCATCGGTGACGGGAGCGTGTCGCCGCCTGCGCCGCCGCCACCGCTCTTGCGCTCGCGGCGTGGCTTGCGTGCACCGGCGGCCGTGCCGGCCGCTGCGGTGCCGTTCATCGGGATCGCGCCGCCCCCGTACGCCGGCCCGATCACCGTCACGTCGAAGCGCCGTCCGGAGACCTCGACCGTGTAGGCCTGCTCGACCTTTGCCGCCTCGTCCTCGTCGTCGGCCGCCTCGGGCGCCGGGAACGCGAGCGACTTCAACCACGCCTTGTCCTCGACGAGGTCCCGGCACGTCTCGGCGTTCGCCCACTGCTCGGTCGCGAGCAGCGCCGTGTGGAACGGGATCAGCGTCTTCAGCTCGCCGATCTCGTACTCCGACAACGCACGCAGCATGCGCGCGGTGGCGCTTGCGCGGTCGCTGTCCCAGACGATCAGCTTCGCGACCATCGGGTCGTACATCGGCGAGACCTCGCCACCCGGGCCGACGCCCGAGTCGACGCGCACGCCCGGGCCGGACGGCTCGCGGTAGGCGCCGATCTTGCCGGGGGCCGGGGCGAAGTTGCGCGAGGCGTCCTCGGCGTTGATGCGGCACTCGATCGCGTGGCCGCGCAGCACTACATCCTCCTGCGCGACCGACAGCGGCTCCCCGGCGGCGGCGCGCATCCCTTCCTTGACGATGTCGATCCCGGTCGTCATCTCCGTCACGCAGTGCTCGACCTGGACGCGCGTGTTCATCTCGAGGAAGTAGTACTCGCCGTCCTGCAGCAGCCCCTCGATCGTGCCCGCGCCGACGTAGTTGACGGCTGCAGCCGCGTCGGTCGCGATCTTGCCGATGCGCGCGCGCAGCTCGGCGTCGACCGCCGGCGCCGGCGACTCCTCGATCAGCTTCTGGTGGCGGCGCTGGACGGAGCAGTCGCGCTCGCCGAGGTGGATGACGGTGCCGTGCGTGTCGGCGAGCACCTGCACCTCGACGTGGCGCGGGTCGGGCAGGTAGCGCTCCAAGTACACCGTCGCGTCGGAGAAGAACTTCTCGCCCTCACGCGCGGCGCCCTCGAAGGCGGACTCCAGCTCGTCGTCGGTCAGCGCGACACGGAAGCCCTTGCCGCCGCCGCCGCCCGCCGCTTTCACGGCGACTGGATAGCCGATCGTCTTCTCGATGATCTTGCGCGCCGCCGCCACGTCGGCGACCGGCTCGGTCGTGCCCGGCACGATCGGCACGCCCGCCTTCTGCATCAGCTCGCGCGCCGCCGTCTTCGAGCCCATCGCGTCGATCGCGCTCGCCGGCGGGCCGATGAAGGTGATCCCCGCCTTCTCGCAGGCGGCGGCGAAGCCGGCGTTCTCGGCGAGGAAGCCGTAGCCGGGGTGGATCGCGTCGGCGCCGCAGCGCTTCGCGACGTCGAGGATCTTCTCGACGACGAGGTAGGACTCGGCAGCGGGGCCGGGGCCGATCAGGTACGCCTCGTCGGCGCGCTGGACGTGGATCGCGTCGCGGTCGATCTCCGAGTAGACGGCGACCGACGCGACGCCCAGCTCCTCGCAGGCGCGGATGACGCGGACGGCGATCTCGCCGCGGTTGGCGATCAGGACCTTCGAGAACATCGGCGCGGAACGATACCGGCGCGGCGGTCGACGCTGCTCCGCCGGTCCTGCGGCGCTCAGGCTTCCGGGGTGACGATCAACCCGGCGCCGACCGTGTCGTTGCTCGCCTCGTCGATCAGGATGAAGCTGCCGGTGTCGCGGTTGCGCTCGTAGGAGTCGAACGCGAGCGGTGCGGACAGCCGCAGGCGCACGTGGCCGATCTCGTTGAGCGAGAGGCCGTGCGAGTTGTCCTCGCGCACGAGCGTTTCGACGTCGAGGTGCCAGTCGACCGCCTCGACGATCCCGCGCACCGCGCGCGTCGTGTGCTTGATCGCGTAGCGCCCGCCGGGCTTCAGCGGCGCGTCGGCCATCCAGCAGACGACGGCTTCCAGCTCGCGCGCGACGGTCGGCGGACGCGACTCGCTCGCGCGGGCGATCAGGTCGCCGCGCGAGACGTCGAGGTCGTCCTCGAGCAGCAGCGTCACCGACTGCGGTGGGAACGCCTCGCTCAGCGGCCCGTCGAAGCTGTCGATCGCGGCGATCCGCGTCGTGCGGCCGGAGGGCAGCACGACGACTTCCTCACCCGCTTTCAGCACGCCGCCGGCAACCGTGCCCGCATAGCCGCGGTAGTCATGGTGGGTGTCGTCGTTCTGTGGACGGATCACCCACTGGACCGGGAAGCGCCAGTCGTCGAAGTTGCGATCGCCGGCGATCTGCACCGTCTCGAGATGGTCGAGCAGAGCGGGCCCCTCGTACCAGGGCATGTTCTCGGAGCGGTCAACTACGTTGTCGCCGCGCAGCGCGGAGATCGGCACGAACGTCACCTCGGCGAAGTCGAGTCCGGCGGACCAGGCCTGGAAGTCGGCGACGATCGCGTCGAAGACCGTCTCGTCGTAGTCGACGAGGTCCATCTTGTTCACGCAGACGACGAGGTGCGGCGTGCGCAGCAGTGCCGAGATCGCCGCGTGCCGGCGCGACTGGCGCACGAGCCCGTTGCGCGCGTCGACGAGCACGAGCGAAAGGTCTGCCGTCGAAGCGCCGGTGACCATGTTGCGCGTGTACTGCTCGTGGCCGGGGCAGTCGGCGATGATGAAGCGGCGCCGGTCGGTCTGGAACGAGCGATACGCGACGTCGATCGTGATGCCTTGCTCGCGCTCGGCGCGCAGGCCGTCGGTCAGCAGCGCGAGGTTCAGCTCGCCGTCGCCGCGCCGTTCGCTCGTCTCCTTCACGTGCGCGAGCTGGTCGGCGAGGATCGACTTCGCGTCGTGCAGCAGCCGCCCGATCAACGTGCTCTTGCCGTCGTCGACGGAGCCTGCGGTCGCGAAGCGCAGCAGCTCGGTCGCCGCGATCTCCTCGACAGGGAGGTCTCCCCGCTCGATCGTCGCCGTCATGTTGGCTCCCCTCTCGATCCAGCAGCAGGCATCAGAAGTACCCCTCGCGCTTGCGATCCTCCATCGCGGCCTCCGTGACGCGATCGTCCGCGCGCGTCTGGCCGCGCTCGGTCAGGTCGGTCGCTGCGATCTCCGCGACTACGTCCTCGAGCGACGTAGCCGTCGAGGCGACCGCGCCGGTGCACGTCATGTCGCCGACCGTGCGATAGCGGACGGAGGTGCTGAAGACCTCCTCGCCGTCGAGCAGCTCGACGAACTCGCTCGCAGCGTAGAGCATGCCGTCACGCGCGAAGACGTCACGCTCGTGGGCGAAGTAGATCGGCGGCAGCTCGAGCTGCTCACGCTCGATGTACTGCCAGACGTCGAGCTCGGTCCAGTTCGAGATCGGGAAGACGCGCACGTGCTCGCCCTTGCGCACGCGGCCGTTGTAGAGCGCCCACAGCTCGGGGCGCTGGACCTTCGGGTCCCACTGGCCGAAGTCGTCGCGGAAGGAGAAGATCCGCTCCTTCGCGCGCGCGCGCTCCTCGTCGCGGCGGGCGCCGCCGAAGGCTGCGTCGAAGCCGTGCTCGGTGATCGCGTCGAGCAGCGTCGTCGTCTGCAGGCGGTTGCGCGAGGCGCGCGGGCCGGTCTCCTCGGCGACGCGGCCCTTGTCGATCGAGTCCTGCACGGAGGCGACGACGAGCCGCTCGTCGATCTCGCGGATCCGCCGGTCGCGGTACTCGATCACCTCGGGGAAGTTGTGGCCCGTGTCGACGTGCATGACGGGGAACGGGAAGCGCGCCGGCCGGAACGCCTTCTCGGCGAGCCGCAGCAGCACGATCGAGTCCTTGCCGCCGGAGAACAGCAGCACCGGCCGCTCCAGCTCCGCGGCTACCTCGCGCATGATGTGGATCGCCTCGGCCTCGAGCGCGTCGAGGTGGGAGAGCTCGTGGGTGACGGCGGACATCAGCCGTGCAACCCGCACTCGAGCTTGTCGCTGTCGGCCCAGCGGCCGCTGCGGTCGGCGGAGGGGACGGTGCAGTGGGTGCAGCCGATCGAGGCGTAGCCGCGGTCGTGCAGGGGGTTGTACGGCAGGTCGTTCGCGTGGATGTGACGCCAGATGTCCTTCTCGCTCCAGTCGGCGAGCGGAGCTGCCTTCCAGATCGCGTGCTTCTCGTCCCAGCCGATCTTCGGCGTGCTCGCGCGGGTGGGGGCCTGGTCGCGGCGGACGCCGACGACCCAGGCGTCGACCTGGGACAGCGTCTCCTTCAGCGGCGTGACCTTGCGGATCGCGCAGCAGCGGTCGGGCTCGCGCGACCACAGCGCTTCGCCGTGCTCGGCTGCCTGCTGGGCGAGCGAGATGCCGCTGGCGGCCTCGATCTCGATGCCCCAGCGCTGCTCCATCCGCTTCCACGTCTCGTACGTCTCGGGGAACAGGACGTTCGTGTCGAGCGTGAAGATGCGCGCGTCGGGCTCGACCTTCAGCAGCAGGTCGATCAGCACCGACTCCTCCTGCTGGAAGGAGCACGCGAGCACGAGCCGCGGGTGGAAGCGTTCGACCATCCGCTCGATCACCTGCTCGGCGGAGAGACCCTCGCTGCCGGCGGTGAGCTGCTCGTCGATCGGTGCGCTCGTGCTCATCAGGACAGTGAAAATAGCAAAACCCGAGTGGGTTTCGGGATATTTATCCCGGCTCAGCGACCCCACGGGTGCGGATCGCCCCACGCAGCGGGCATGTCCTGCTCCCGGCCGACGCCCTCGTGCAGGGCGGTCCGCGTCCACCGATCGACCGCCGGCACGATCTCGACCGCCACCGGCGCCGTCTCCCGCATGAACCGCTCCAACGCGGCCACGACCGCCGCCGCCTCCTCGGGCGAGGCGTTCGGCGCGACGATCTTCAGCTGCGGACGACGGTTCACGGGGTCGAGACTAGCGCGCGATCAGACCGCGCACTCTCCCTCTCCCCGCACCACTTCAAAGGGGACGTTCTTCGTCCAGTCGATGAACAGGTTCATGTTCTCGAGGTTGAACTCGGCCGGCATCGCGAGGTCCTTCACGCGCTCTTCGAAGGCGGCGGTGCCGACGCGCTCGGCGAAGGCGTTGAACTCCTCGCCGTCCTCGCGGTCGGACTCGTAGAAGCGGACCCAGCGTTCGACGGCGTCGGGGACGCGCTTGGAGGGGATGCGGGCCTTCAGGCGGGCTCCGTAGACCACCTCGCCGCCCTCGTAGCGGCCGCCGATGTGCGGGATCGAGGCGGGGATCGTCTTGTCGCCGACCTTGATCGAGGCGCCGTAGAAGCCGATGTTGGCGATGTGGTGCTGACTGCAGCCGTTCGGGCAGCCGGACATCTTGATGTGGATGCGACGGGTCAGCGGGTCGTCGATCTGCATCTCGTCGATCCGCTGCTTGACCGCTTGGTTCAGCCCCATCGAGCTCGTGATGCCGAGCTTGCAGGAGTCGGTGCCGGGGCACGAGACGACGTCGGAGATCTCATCGACGCCAGCGTCGCCGAGGTCGAGCGCCTTGAGCGCCTGCCAGACGTCATAGATCGTCTCGTCGCGGACCCAGCGCAGCACGAAGTTCTGCTGCACGGTCGTGCGCGCGTAGCCGCCGGTGTAGTCGCGCATGATCGCGGCGAGCCCGCGGAACTGCTCGGGCGTGAGGTCGCCGCGGGTGATCTTCACCTCGACGGTCGAGAAGCCGGGCTGGGCTTGAGGCTTCACATTCGTCGAGCTGAAGCGCTCGAAGGCGGAGAGGTCGCCGTTCGGCGAGCCGTATGAGGCTGGGACGCCGGGGGCGTGGGCCTCCTCGTCATGGATGAACAGCCGCGGCTGCGGGTCGAAGTCGCGCTCGGCGACCCAGTCGCCCTTCAGCTCCTCCTCGACCTGGTTGCGCAGCTCGTCGATCCCGAACTTGTCGACGAAGACCTTCAGGCGGGCGCGGGCGCGGTTCTTGCGCAGCCACTCCTGGCGGTCGAAGATGCGGAAGACCGCCTCGGCGACCTTCAGGTAGTCGCCGTTGTCGGCGGCGACGAACTCGTAGAGCGTGGGGGCGACGCGCGGCATG
Organism: uncultured Actinomycetes bacterium; assembly: GCA_963715695.1. Classification (GTDB taxonomy): domain Bacteria; phylum Actinomycetota; class Thermoleophilia; order Solirubrobacterales; family Solirubrobacteraceae; genus Conexibacter. The sequence continues at coordinate 1,965,892 of OY970266.1, forward strand.
ATCGACGTGCCGCCGCCGACGCGCACCTCGAAGCCCTTGACGCCATCGCGCTCGCGGGCGAGGAAGGCGATGTCGTGGATGCCGGTGATCGAGCGGTCGGCGGGAGCACCGTCGAACGCGGTCTTGACCTTGCGCGGCATCAGCTGTGTCGTCGGGTGACGGACGAAGTAGCGCACGTACGCGCCGGCGTACGGGGTCGGGTCGAACAGCTCGTCGTCGCAGACGCCGGCCCACGGGTCGGCGGTGACGTTGCGGACGGTGTTGCCGCAGCCCTCGCGGCTGGAGAGGCCGACGGCGCTGATCTCGCGGATGAACTCGGCTGCGTCCGGCAGCGGGATGTGGTGGATCTGGATGTTCTGCCGCGTCGTGACGTGGCCCCTGTTGAGCGGCGCGTACTTCTCGATCGCGTCGGCGAACGCCTCCATCTGCTCGGGGCTGACGCCGCCCCACGGCAGCTTGACGCGGATCATCTGCACGTCCGGCTGGCGCTGCCCGTAGACGCCCTGCTTGAGGCGGAAGCCGATGAACTCGTTCTCCGGCGTCTGCCCGTCGAGGAACTTCGTCGCCTCGGTGTCGAAGTCGTCGAACTCGCGCTCGAGGATCGGGATGATGTGCCCCGGAACGTCCTGGAGGACCTCGGGATTGTCGAGCGAGCCGGTCTTGCCGGTGCCGGCGTGCGTTCTGCTCTGCGAGACCGAGGTCGGCTCCATGCGCTGCATTCCTCCGTTGTGCGGGCGGGCAGAGCCCAAATGTACCAAACCCGGTTCTGATTACGGGTATTTCGCCGTGACGGCGAACGGCAAGGTCGCCCGGCTGACCGTCAGGCTGCGGGGACCACGTCGGTGCGCGCGAAGTCCTCGCCCTTGAACAGCAGCGGGCGGTCCGTCGTCTTCGCGAGCGCGTAGCTGAAGCAGTCGCCGAAGTTCAGTTTCGCCGGAGAATTGCCTTTGCCGTAGCGCGCCCACGCGTCGCGAGCCGCGAGCGCCTGCGTCTCGTCGATGGCGACGCAGCGGACACGTGCCGTCTGCAGCAGTCGATCGAGGCGCTCAACGGCGGCATCGCCGGCCCGGCGGTGCATCGCGATAGAGGCCTCGAGCAGCGTTGCCGCTGAGATCACGACATCTTTGGCGTCGGTGATCGTCCGCAGAAGCCGATGCTTTTCGGGCTCGTTCCTCAGGATCGCAACGAGCGCGGAACTGTCCACGACGATCATTTCGGCAGCCCGTGCTCGTCGTAGAGCATCTCCTCGAGGCTGCGATCGTCGAGCACCGGAAGCGCGGCCACCTCGTTGGCGATTCGCAGCGCTGCTTGGAAGCGCGCTTCCGCGGACTCGGGCCCGCGCACGCGCTCCAAGCGCTCGCGCACGGCGACGGCCACGGCCGTCGTGATGCTCTCGCCCGTCACCGCAGCAAGCTCGCGAACGAGTCGATCGGCAACCGGGTCCTTGATGTTGAGCGCCATGATGCGAGGAAGAATATCAATGAAATCTTCCTTTATGGGGGATGTTTGAAGCATGCCGACAGCCTGCCGCGTCCGGGCGCACGAGACAACGCGCAATCGCAACGATTCTGCGCAGGAACCGCTACTGGGCCCGCGTTCAGCTGGTCGGCGAGGCGACCGGGAGCCCGGCCTCGGCCCACGCGAGGATGCCGCCGTCGAGGTTCCAGGCGTCGTAGCCGCCGCCGCGCAGCGCCGCGACCGCCATCGCCGAGCGGCTGCCGCTGCGGCAGTAGATCAGCGCGGGGCGCGTGGGGTCGATCTCGCCCGCGCGCACGCTCAGCTCGCCGAGGTCGATGTGCACGTCGCCGGCGATCACGCCGTCCTCGACGCGCTCCGGAGCGGTGCGCACGTCGATCGTCTGCCATGCAGCGTCCTCGCGCAGCCGTGCTGCAGCGTCGGCGGGCGCGAGATCGTAGGCGTCGGCGGCCATGGCGAAGAGGGTAGCCGGCGGCGGGTGCGGCCGGCGGCCGGGCCGACTGGGTTGCGTCGGCCACGGTGGCCCGGTCGCGATCGGCAAGCGGACCGACTGGTTGCGATCGGCGGCGCGGCGGCTGCTACAGCGGAATGTTGCCGTGCTTGCGCTTCGGCCCCGGCTCGCGCTTCGTCTGCAGCGTGTGCAGCGCGGCGATGAGCTTCGGGCGCGTCTCGTGCGGGACGATCACGTCGTCGATGTAGCCGCGCTCCGCTGCCGAGTACGGGTTCGCGAAGCGCGCCTTGTAGTCGTCCATCAGCTTCTGGCGGCGCTCGTCGGGCGTCGGCGACGATGCGATGTCGCGGCGGTAGATGATGTTGACCGCGCCCTCCGGCCCCATCACCGCCACCTCCGCCTGCGGCCAGGCGAAGTTGAAGTCCGCGCCGAGGTGCTTGGAGGACATCACGTCATACGCCCCGCCGTACGCCTTGCGCGTGATCACCGTGAGCTTCGGCACGGTCGCCTCCGCGTACGCGTACAGCAGCTTCGCGCCATGACGGATGATCCCGCCCCACTCCTGCGCGGTGCCCGGCAGGAAGCCGGGGACGTCGCAGAGCGTGAGGATCGGGATGTTGAACGCGTCGCAGGTGCGGACGAAGCGCGCAGCCTTCTCGGAGGCGGCGATGTCGAGCACGCCCGCGAGCGATGCCGGCTGGTTGCCGACGATCCCGACGGAGAAGCCGTCGAGCCGCGCCATCCCGCAGACGATGTTCGTCGCGAAGTGCTCGTGCACCTCGAGGAACTCGCCGTCGTCGACGATCAGGCGGATCACCTAGCGCATGTCGTAGGGCTTGTTCGGCGCGTCGGGGACGACCGTGTCGAGCTCCGGGTCCATTCGCTCGGGGTCGTCGGTCGGGTGCACGCGCGGCGGCAGCTCGAGGTTGTTCGACGGCAGGAACGAGAACAGGTAGCGCGCGTCCTCGAGGCAGGCGTCCTCGTCGTCGGAGGCGAAGTGCGCGACGCCGGACTTCGTGTTGTGCGTCATCGCGCCGCCGAGCTCCTCGAACGTCGGCTCCTCGCCCGTCACCGTCTTGATCACGTCGGGACCGGTGATGAACATGTGCGAGGTCTCCTTCACCATGAAGATGAAGTCGGTGATCGCGGGCGAGTAGACGGCGCCGCCGGCGCACGGGCCCATGATCAGCGAAAGCTGGGGAATCACGCCCGAGCAGCGGACGTTGCGCAGGAAGACGTCGCCGTAGGCGCCGAGCGAGACGACGCCCTCCTGGATCCGCGCGCCGCCGGAGTCGTTGATGCCGATGACGGGGCAGCCGATCTTCGCCGCCAGGTCCATGACCTTGCACATCTTCTCGGCCATCACCTCGCCGAGCGAGCCGCCGACGACGGTGAAGTCCTGGCTGAAGACGCAGACGCGGCGGCCCTCGATCGTCCCATGGCCGGTCACGACCGCGTCGCCCCACGGGCGGTTCTTCTGCATGTCGAAGTCGTGCGTGCGGTGGCGCACGAACGTGTCGAGCTCCTGGAAGGAGCCGGGGTCGAGCAGCTTCTCGATCCGCTCGCGGGCCGTGTACTTGCCCTTCGCGTGCTGCTTCTCGACGGCGGCGGCGGAGGCGGAGTGGATCGCCTCCTCGCGCAGCTCCTGGAGCTGGCCGAGCTTTTCGTCGAACGTCTCGGGGGCTTTCTGGCGCATCGGACGGCGGATAGTACTCCGCCGCGGCGTCTGTCAGCCGCGTGAGAAGGGGCGGTGGTGCGCGGTGCCGAGCGAGTCGAGCGCTGCGGTGAGCGTGCTCAGCAGCGCTGCCTCGGCCGGGTCCTGCACGACGGGCTCAGGCTCGGGCTCTGGCTCAGGCTCGGGCGGTTCGGCGACGACGACCTCGGGCGCGCGGCGGCGCAGCCGTCCGAAGAGCGCGGCGAAGCGCGAGACGCGCGGGGGCTCCGGCGTCACCTCGACGACAGGCTCCGGATCAGGCTCGGGCTCCGCCACGACGACGTCGGGCACCTCCGCCTCCGGCATCTCCGCCGTCAGCGTCACGCGCGTGCCCCAGCCGGCGGGTTCGAGCGCGACCGTGCCGCTTGCGCGTTCGCCCTCCCAGGCGACGGTGCTCTCCTGCTCGACCCGCGTGATCGTGATCTCCCCGAGCTCGCCGAGATGGCGTGCGAGCGAGCCGGGGTCGCTCACCTCCGCCCACAACTCGGGCGGAGACTTCACGAGCGTGCGTTGTGCCTGAAGCTCTGGCATCGCAGACGGGGTTTCGCCGTGCAGGGTGTGCTCTCCTGCACGGCGAACCCGTCCTTGCAGCGGGCGCGAGCCCGGTTACTTCTTGTGGTGCTTCTTCTTCGGCTTCGGGCAGCCGACGACGCTCGTCTTCGCGCGCTGGCTCGCCTTCTTGCCGTTCTGACCGCGGTAGCCGACCTTCGTGACGAGGGTCTTCTTGCAGAGGCTGCGGTTGTTGATCAGCACGCCCGCCTTGCCGCCACGCAGCGACAGCGCGAAGCGCGTGATCGGGACGTCCGGCGTGTTGAACGTCGTCGTCAGCTGACCGTTCTTGGCGACGCTCAGCTTGCCGGTGACGTCGATCGAGAGCGGGCCCCGCAGCTGCACGACGAGGTTCGGCAGCGTGCCGGTCTTCGCCTGCTTGACGAAGTACGCCGTGCCGCTGAGCTTCTTCGTCAGCAGCGGGCTCGTCGCCGAGGCGCTGCCGGCCTTCGCCTTCGACCCACACTTGCCGGCGTTGTACGCGGCGAGCGAGCAGGCGTTGTTGAGCGCCTTCAGGTTCGTCGAGAGCGCGCTCGGGAGCACGACCTTGACGGTCTTCGGGGCGGCCTCGCCCTTCCTCTGCGTCAGCACCGTCGAGATCGACGGACGCTTGCCGCTGCTCGTGGCGCGCTTCGCGTTGAGCTTGACGGCGAGCTTCGGCGCGAACTTCAGCTTCGCGCAGTCGCTCAGCGAGAACGACCCGCTTGCGCTGGCGCTCGCGTTGTCGACACCGGTGAAGGTGCCGCCCGACGTCTGCGTGCCGCAGCTCGACGGGTAGCGCATGAAGCCGGCACGGTCGAGCGTCACCGTCGCCGTGCGGATCGTGGCCGGCACGCCGCCCTGGAACTGCGGCAGCGCGTCGGTCGTGTTCAGCAGCGAGCCGTCCGCGCGCAGCTGCAGCCGCACGCCGACGACGATCTTGCCGAGGTCGACCGGACCGAGCGTCGCCGGCACGAGCACCGACAGGCTCGCCGGGTCGCCCTTGACCTTCGGGGCGGCCAGGAAGACCTGACCCGGCAGCGTCGCCGGCTCGGGGCCGACGCCGACCTTCACGGAGGCGGTGCCGACGTGGCTCGACGCCGGGCAGTTCGCGGCAGCCGCTGTCGCCAGCGGGCACTGCGTCAGGCCCTTGAGCGCGAGGTTCGCGACGAGCCCCTTCGGCAGCGCGAAGGCCGCCTTCGCGATGTGCGTGTCACGGTCGGGACGGTCGAAGCTCAGCGTGAACGTCCCGCTGCCGCCCGACTTCGGGTTCGTGACGCTCGTCGCGAGCGTCGGCTTGAACGACGTCACGCAGGCAGCGCCCGCGCCGTCGTAGGAGGTCGTGAAGTTGGCGCTCGGCGTCGAATGGGCCGAGGCCGGGAACAGCGGCACGGCCGACCACGGAACCTGGTCGCTCGTCGCCGTGTTCACGCCACATGTCGTCGGTGTCGAGAAGACCGAGTGCGGTCCGCCGTTGAACGTCAGGTTGAACGACGTGAACGGCAGTTGCGGCTGCTGGTCGAAGACGTTCGTGATCTGGCCGTCGACCGGGTTCGCGGTCGTGTGGCCGGTCAGCTTCAGGTGCAGACCGGGGAGTGGCACGTCGACGAACAGCCGGTTCAGCTCACCGGGACCCGGCGACCCGTAGTAGACGGGACCGGAGATCGGTGTCGGGAACACCGGCGAGATGAACGTCACCGTGGCGATCTGCGCCGCGGCCGGGCAGGCCGCGGCGGTCCTCAGGTCGGTCGCGGCGAACTGCTCGTCCGTGCACTTGTCGAGGATCGTGCCGAGCGCCGGGTTGATCGTGACGCCCTTCGGCAGCACGACGGTCGAGCGGAACACGTTCGCGTTGCGCTGCGGGGTCGTCGGCGTGGCCGGGACATGGACCGTCACTCCGAGCGCGACGGGCGTGTCGGTGCGCGTCGTGTCGAGGTTCGTGTCGAGCGTCGAGGAGAACGGCTCGGTGTCGCAGTCGGTCGGCGTGTAGCCGCTCGTGCCCGAGGACGTCACGCCGTCGTGGCCGGTCGCCGTCGTGCCCACCGCGACGGGGATGCACGCGGTCGGGTTCGTGAGGAAGTTGCTCGTCAGCGTCAGCGTGACGTTCTTGACGTGCACGCCGGGGATCGTCGGGAACGGCTCGATCGTCGTCGAATCGAGCCCGCCGTCGAGCGGCGACAGCTTCGCGACGACATGCTGGCGGATCGTGCCGGCATGGACGCCGATCACGGCGACTGCGTCAGCCTGCGTCGGGTTGGTGTGGTCCGGCGCCAGGTTGTAGAGCGTCCCCGGAATCGGCGCGCCCGCGGGTGTGCTGTCGTCTGACGCGAGCACCAGCGCGATCGAGGTGGTGCCGATCTGCGTGTTCGGCGGGCAGGCGTCGGCCTGGAATTGGAGCTCGGCGCAGAATCCGCGCTGCCCCGCAACGTTGTTGAAGTCGAACAGCGGGTTGCCGAGGATGCCCGGGCCCATGTGGGTCGTCAGCGACTGCACCGTCTCGTTTGCGGCGCCGCCGGCGCCGGCGAAGGTGGTCGAAATCGCGAGATCCGCCGGAGCGCCGGCGCTTGTCGGAGTGGGCGTCGCCGTGACGTTCGAGACCGAGAATGCAGCGAGCGCCGGAGATGCGGCGAACAGCAGGGCGACCGAGGTAAGCGCCAGAACCAGGTAGCGCGCGGGGACGTGCCTCATAAAGGTGTTCTCCTCCTTGAACGATGCCTCGGACGGGGGTGCCGGGCATCTCCGCGACCAGGGATGCCCGCTTCGCCAAGGTCACAAACGAGCTTGGCTGACCACTGGGGAGACATGGAGGCACAGATCTGAGTGCTCAGCGCGCCGGAACGGCCAAGCGGACAGTTCCGGTGCATGGCGCAGGCGAGGCTCAGTGCCGCTTCGTGTGCTTCTTCGGCTTCGCGCAACCCTTCATCTGGAAGCGCGGGCGGGTCGTCAGCTTCTTGCCGTTCTGCCCGGTGAACTGCGCGCGCAGCCCGATCTTCCCCTTGCAGAGGTTGCGGCTCGCCGTCAGCGCGCCCAGGTGCCCACCGTGGAAGGTCAGCGAGAAGCGCGTCACCGGCAGGTCGGGCGGGGCGAAGGTCGTCGTGACGTTGCTGCCCTTGCCGATCGTGACGATCCCGTCGAGCTCGAACGAGAGCGGGCCGTGCAGCGCGACGGCGACCTTCGGCAGCTTGCCGGTGCCCGTCGAGACGAGGTACGCGTTGCCGGTCAGCGCCGAGGAGACGAGCGGGCTCGTCGCGCGTGCCGTGCCGACGCGGGCCTTGCTCGAGCACGTGCCGGCGGCGAACGCCGCGGGCTGGCAGGCTGCGTTGACGGCGCGCAGGTTCGTCGAGATCGCGGTCGGCAGCACGACGCGCACGCGGCCGAGGCCCGCCTCGCCCGGGCGCTGCGTCAGGACGGTGGAGAGCGGCGGGTGCGACCCGGCGCCGGTCGCGTGCTTCGCGCCGAGCGTCGCGCGGAAGCGCGGGTGGAAGGGCAGCTTGCCGCAGTCGCTGAACGTCAGCGTCGTGCTCGCGGTCGCGTTGCCCCCGCCGAGCCCGTCGAAGCTGCCGGTCAACGGCTTCGTGCCGCAGCTCGTCGGGTTGCGCATGAAGCCTTTGCGGTCGATCTGGATCCTCAGCTGGCGCAGCGCGAGCGGGATCCCCTGTTGGAGCGCCGGAATCGGGTCGCTCGTCACGTTCAGCCCGCCGTCGGAGCGCAGCTGCAGCCGCGCGCCGACGTTCACCGTGCCGGCGTCGACCGGCCCGAGCTTCGCCGGCACGGAGACGGACAGCGCGGCCGGGTCGCCCTTCGCCTTCGGCGCGGTCAGGTAGACGTTGCCGGGCAGCGTCGGCGGCTCCGAGCCCGAGCCGGCGACCGCGGCGACGCTGCCGAGGCGGCTCGACGCCGGGCACTGGTTCGCTGCCGCAGCTGCGAGCGAGCACTTCGTCAGGCCCTTCAGCGCGAGGTTGCCGACGAGACCGGCCGGCAGCGCGAAGCGCATCCGCGCGATCGGGACGTTGCGGTCGGGCCGGTTCACGGTCAGCGTGAAGGCAGGCGAGGCGGCTGCGCGGCTCGTCGACACGGACGCCTCGATCGACGGTCCGAAGACGCGTTGGCAGGCGCCGCCGTTGCCGTCGAACGATGTCGTGAAGCTTGCGGTCGAGCTGCTCGACGGCCCGCCGGACCACGGGAAGACGACGGCGCTTGCGGTGTTCGTGCCGCAGGTCGTCGGCGTCACGAGAGCGGATTGCGCGCCGCCGTGGAACGTCAGCTGGAAGTCCGTGAACGCGATCTGCGGCAGCTCGTCGAAGACGGTCGTGATCTGCCCCGTCGTGAAGTCCGGGTGGACGTGCGCGGAGACCTTGATGTGCGCTCCGTAGAGCGGCACGTCGAGGAACAGCCGCAGGCGATCGGTCGGCGTCTGCGTGCCGAAGTACGCCTTGCCGGGGAAGGCGCCGAGGATCGGCGAGACGAACGTGATGTCGCCGACCGCCGAGGAGGGCGGGCAGTTCGCCACGGCCGACGTGTCGGCCTGCGCGAACTGCGCGTCGGTGCAGGCGTCGAGCCGCGCGGCGAGCGCGGGGTTGATCAGCACGCCGGGCGGCAGCACGACCGTGTCGTTCTTCACGTGCGCGTTGACGCGCGGCACGTCGCTGTTGCCGGGCTTCACGTCGGCGGAGATCTCCGACGGCGAGTCCGTGATCGACGGGTTCGCAGCGATCGTGAGGGAGGTCGAGAAGGGCTCGTGCGCGCAGTCGGTCGGCGTGTACGAGCTGGCGCCGGAGCCACTCGCGCCGGCATAGGAGGTCGCCGCCACGGTGACGGCTGCCGGGATGCACGCGGTCGGGTTCGTGAAGAACGACTTGCCGCCCGCGACATAGCCGTTCAGCGTCTGCGTGATGCTGTTGATGTGCAGCCCGAAGGAGACCAGCCCGAGCCCGAGCAGCGTCGCGGTCCCGTTGTGAGGAAGGCCGTCCAAGGTCGCGGTCAGCCCGAGATCGTGCGGTTCGACGCTGATCGTCGCGATCAGCTTGATGTGCGGGCTCGCCGGCGGGGCGATGTCGATTCCGAGCGCTGCGGGCGAGCCGGCCGACGGCTGGAGGTTGTAGATCGTGCCACTGACCGAGCCGCCGAGCAGGAGGTTGACGGCGCCGTTGTCGGTCGTCAGCGCGGTCACGACGCTGCCGACCTCGGAGCCGCCGCAGCTCGCGGCGGTCGTGGTGTCGGCGACGGCGAAATCGGCCTGTGAGCACGCCGGCACGTGGTTGACGAACGCGACGACGCCAGGTGCGAAGTGGATCACGACGCGCTTGACGCTGTCGGCGGAGGCGTTGCCGCTGTCGCTGAAGTCGATCTTCGTGACGAGGTCGGGATGGGCGCCGGCTGCGAGCGGGTCGTTGCCAGGCGGCAACGGGCCGCCGGAGGGCGCCTGCGGCGTCGGCGTCACGCCGGTGATCGAGAATGCGCCTGCGCTCGCGGGGACGAGCAGCGCAAGCGCGGCCATCATGGCCAGCGCAGCGACTCGGCGGGGGGGATCCACCTGCGTCATCTCATGCCTCCTTACGACCTGAACGGGCCATCCGATGCCCGTTCCCGCACCCTCCTAAACAGGCGCGTTCACGCTAAGTTGTGGTCGCCTGGGCCGCAACGTCGTTTGCGGCGGGGCGGCGTTCACCGCAGCGGCAGCGCGCGCGCTGGCATGCTGTCGGGCGCGCATGACGCCCGCGCCGCAGATCTCCCATTGGTTCGGCGACCCCGGCGCCCGCCCGCCTGCGCGCGCGCCGCTCGGCGGTTCGCGCGACGCCGACGTCTGCATCGTCGGCGGTGGCTACACGGGCTTGTGGACCGCCTACGAGCTGTGTCGTGCAGATCCCTCGCTCGACGTAGTCGTGCTCGAGCGCGAGGTCGCCGGCTTCGGTGCGTCGGGGCGCAACGGAGGCTGGGTGCTCGGCGAGCTGTCGGGCTCGTTCGCGCAGTTCGCGAAGCGTGGCGGGCGTGCGGGCGTGCTCGCGCAGCAACGTGCGCTCGCACAGACGGTCGACGAGGTCGGGCGCGTCGTCGCGCAGGAGCAGATCGACTGCGACTTCCACGAGGGTGGCTCGCTGTCGCTCGCGCAGAGCGCGCCGCAGCTCGCGCGGCTGCGGGCGCAGGTCGCCGAGGAGCGCGCGTGGGGGATCGGCGAGCCCGACGCCGTGCTGCTCGACGCCGCTGCGGCGCGCGAGCGCGTGGCGATCGAGCGGATCGCCGGCGCGCGCTTCACCCCGCACTGCGCGCGGATCCAGCCGGCGCGGCTCGTGACAGGTCTCGCAGCTGCCGCCGAGCGCGCTGGCGCGACGATCCACGAGCAGACGCCGGTCGGGGCGATCGAGCCCGGCGTCGCGCGCACCCCGTTCGGCGACGTGCGTGCGCGCTGGATCGTGCGCGCGACCGAGGCCTACACCGTCGGGCTGCCCGGCCAGGCTCGCGCGCTCGCGCCGATCAACAGCGCGATGGTGATCACCGAGCCGCTCGGCGCGGCGACCTGGGACGCGCTGGGCTGGCAGGACGCGGCGACACTGCACAGCGGCGCGCACCTCTACACGTACCTGCAGCGCACGGCTGACGGGCGGATCGCGATCGGCGGGCGTGGCGTGCCCTACCGCTACGGCTCGCAGACCGATCGTGAGGGACCGGTGCCGATGCAGACCGTCGAGCAGCTGCGGGCGGCGCTCGTGGGCCTTTTCGGCGCACCGCTGGAAGGCGTGCGGATCGACGCCGCCTGGCACGGAGTGCTCGGTGTCACGCGCACGTGGGCGCCGGCGGTCGGCGCTGACCGCGCGAGCGGGCTTGCATGGGCCGGTGGCTACGCGGGTCGCGGCGTCGCTGCCGCGAACCTCGCCGGGCGCACGCTGCGCGACCTGCTGCGGGGCGAGGACAGCGAGCTGACGCGGCTGCCGTGGGTCGGCCCGCCGGCGCGTGCGTGGGAGCCGGAGCCGCTGCGCTTCCTGGGCGTGCGCGGCGTCTACGGCCTCTTCGGCCTCGCCGACCGCGAGGAGGCGCGGACGGGCCGCCCCTCGGCGATCGGCCGCGTCGCGCACCGCATCTCCGGCAGCTGACGCGTCAGGCGGCGAGCAGCGCTTCGAGGCGGTAGGCGAGCGTCTCGAGCGCCAGCTCCTCGGTGACGTTGCTGCGCAGGCGACGGCGCGTCTCCTCGACCAGCTCGATGCCCGCGCGCAGCCGTTGCGGGTCGCGGCCCGCGGCGTCCTGCGCCAACTCGGCTGGACGGTCGACGTGGTGGACGAGCTCGGGTGCACCCCAGGCGATGCACGCGACGTCCCGCAGCCACAGCGCGGACAGCTGCAAGCCGAGGTCGAGCGCACCTGTCTCGACGCGCCGCCGCGCGCGGCGGATGCGCTCGGCGTAGTCGTTCTCGATCCGCTTCTTCTCGCGGGTGGCTGCAAGCTCCAGCTCCTCCGCGAGCTGCGCCTCCAGCTCGCCGACCGCCGTCTCGCCGCGGCGCTTGCGGACCGCCAACAGCTCGCCCCACGGTGTCGCGCGTGCCACCTCGCCGGCCAGCGCGGCGCGCGCGAGCGCCTCGCCGCCGGCGCGCAGGGCGGGGCCGTCGCCGAGCGCCAGCTCGAGCGCCCGCGCTCCATCGCCGAGCGCGAGCCGCGCGCAGGCCGCAGCCTGCTGCGGCGCTACGCCATGACGCCCGACGCGCTCCGCGAGCTGCTCGGTGCCGAGCGCGTCGAAGCGCACGAGCTGACAGCGCGAGCGGATCGTCGGCACCACCTCGCCGAGCCGGTCGCTCAGCAGGATCAGGTGCACGAACGAGGCGGGCTCTTCGAGCGTCTTCAGCAGCTTGTTCGCGGCCTGCTCGATCAACGTGTCGGCGCGCTCGAGCACGAACACGCGACGGGCCGCTTCGAATGGCGTCATGGCTGCAGCTGCGACGACGGGCTCCTCGATGTCGCCGACGAGCATCTCGTGCGCGCCGCCCGGTGTGACCCAGGTGAGGTCCGGGTGCGTGCCGTGCGAGACGCGCGTGCGCACGCCGTCGGGATCGGGCGCGCCGTCGGCGAGCAGCGCTGCGGCGAAGGCGCGTGCCGCGGTGCGCTTGCCGCTGCCGGCCGGGCCGTGGAAGAGGTAGGCGTGCGAGGGACGACCGCCCGGCGCGAGCGCGGCGCCGAGCGTCGTGCGGGCGTGCGGGTGGTGCTCGGTGCCCGGCAGTTCGACCATGGCGCCGAGCGTACCGGTGCGCCTCCCCGGAGCGCCGCTGCGTGGCGAGCGCGCCGCCGACGATGTGCCGGCCGCCGGGCCGCGCGCTCGGCGACAGGGGCGCTCGCTAAGGTCGCCGCCTATGCGCGGCCGGCTGATCACGATCGAGGGCATCGACGGCGCGGGCAAGACGACGCTCGCGACAGCGCTGGCCGACGCGCTGCGTGCGCGTGGCGTCGGTGAGGTCGTGCTGCTGCGCGAGCCCGGCGGCGTCGCCGCCTCCGAGCGGATCCGCACGCTCGTGAAGGACCCGCAGCTCGACGTCGGGGCGCGCGCCGAGGCGCTGCTGTACGCCGCAGCGCGCGCACAGCTCGTCGAGCAGGCGCTCGCGCCGGCGCTTGCGCGCGGCGCCTGGATCCTGCTCGACCGCTTCGTCGACTCCTCGCTCGCCTACCAGGGCGCCGGCCGCGGGCTGGGGGTCGACGCGGTCCGCGCGATCAACGCGTTCGCGACCGGCGGACTCGCGCCCGACCGCACGCTGCTGCTCGCGCTCGACCCGGCGCTGGGTCGAGCGCGCCAAGACGACCGTGGCGAGGCGCCCGACCGGCTCGAGCGCGAGGGCGACCGCTTCTTTGCGACGATCGCCGCCGCCTATGCGCAGCTCGCCGCCGCCGAGCCGGAGCGGGTCCGCCGGATCGACGCGAGCGCACCGCCGCAGGACGTGCTCGCGGCAGCGCTGCTGGCGCTTGACGATCTGCTCGACGGGTAGCGTCCTTGGCATGCCCTCCTCCACACGCCCCCTCGCCGGTCAAGTCGTCTTCATCACCGGTGCCGCCCGCGGCATCGGAGCCGCCGCAGCACGCTCGTTCGCGGCTCGCGGCGCCAAGGTCGCGCTCGTCGGACTCGAGCCGGCCGAGCTCGAGCAGGTCGCCGCCGAGTGCGGCGCCGACGCCGCCTGGTTCGAGGCGGACGTGACCGACACCGACGCGATTGCCGCTGCTGTCGAGGCTGCCGTCGAGCGCTTCGGCGGGATCGACGTCGTGATCGCGAACGCCGGGATCGCGACCGGCGGCAGCGTGCGGATGATCGACCCGGACGCGTGGGAGCGCGTCGTCGAGGTCAACCTGCTCGGCAGCTGGCGGACCGTCCGCGCGGCGCTCCCGCACGTGATCGCGCGGCGTGGCTACGTGCTGCAGATCGCGTCCGTCGCGGCAATCGCGCACGCGCCGTTCATGTCGGCCTACTGCGCGAGCAAGGCGGGCGTCGAGGCGTTCGCCGACTGCCTGCGGACGGAGGTCGCGCAGCTCGGCGTCGACGTCGGGGTTGCCTACTTCTCCTGGATCGACACCGACATGGTCCGCGGCGCCGACGCGCGCGCCGGGATCGGCGGGATGCGCGAGAAGCTCAGCGGCCCGGCCGGCAAGACCTATCCGCTCTCCGACGTCGCGACGGCGGTCGTCGAGGGCGTCGAGCAGCGCAAGCGGTACGTGATGGTGCCCGGCTGGGTGCGCGTGCTGAAGCTGCTGCGCGGTCCGCTCGCGACGCTGATCGACCTCCAAGGGCGACGCCAGGTGAAGGACGTCGAGGCGCGCCTTGCGGCCGAGATCGAGCGCGAGGGCGCGGCGGTGGCGACCGCACCGGTCGGCGCCGGCGGGGCGGCCGACAGCGCCGCGCGCGAGGCGCGGCGCGTCGGCTAGCGGCTGCGGGCTCCGAGGCTCAGCCCGCCGCGCCGCCCGCGACCAGCGTCTGGACTGCCGCGTCGGTCGGTGTCTTCGGCACCGTGATCTGGCCTTTCGAGATCTTCGCCGCGACTCTCACGCCATCTTCGTAGGCGTCGCTCGGCGTGCGTCCGGTGTAGAGCAGCCCGATCCCTCTGTTCGCGAGCGTGAGGCGATAGGGCTGCTTGCCGAAGGCCCCGCTTCTGACGTCGGCGATTGCGCGTCTGAAGGTCGCGGCGAAGTTCCACAGCACCGCGGAGAGGACGATCGATTCTCTTCTCACCGTTTCCTTCGTGCCTATCGTGCCGATGTAGAGGTGCTCGCCTTCCGGTCTCTGCTCGACGGCGCGCAGCACGCCGATCGACGAACGGCCGCCGAGCGCGAAGAGGATCTGACTGCCGTGCTTGAGCAGGCCCAAGGCGGCTGCGTGCGCTTCTGCCGCTTGTGCCGTGCCGTTCGCACCGACGCGCGCGATCGCTATGCGGACCTTCGGGTCGACGCTGCGCAGCCCGGCGACGAAGGCACCGGCCATCTCGTTCCATGTAGTTGCTTCCCAGCTGCCGCCATCGTTCGAGACGACGATCCCGAAGCGTCTCGAGTAGCTCGCGTGGGCGGCTATCACGCCGACCGCGTAGGCGCCCTGGGCTGCATCGACCTCGATGTCGCCGACGCGGCCTGCCTTCAGCGCACCCGGGTCGCCCCACACGAGCTCGGGCACCTTCGTCTGCTCGGCGGCAGCCGCCGCCGCCGTCGCGTACGTGCCGTCGTGCGCGATCACGAGCTGCGGGCCGTCCTGCGAGACCTGTTCGAGCGCCCCGGCCGCCTTGCTTGCCGGAACGTCCTGAGCCTGCTCGCCTCTCACGTGGAGCTTGTCGACGATCGCTTCGAAGTCTTCCTTCGCCTGCAACGCCCAGTCGATGTCGTTGTACCTCCCCGGCGAGACGAGGGCGACCTTCGTCACCTTCGTGCCGCCACCGCTGCTCCCGCAGCCTGCGAGACCGATCGCGACCGCCACGACGACGACGAACGCCGTCCACCTTGCACCAGCCACCGTTGCTCCTCTCCCCGAGCAGTTTGGTTGCTTCCCCCAGGCCAGCGGCAGTCCCGCACGCTCGCCGTGTCGAGCCGATTCTTGCCGATCCGGGGGTGCGCGTGCGCCGGCTAGCTGGTGGCGACGGCGGTGCTGCGGTACCCGTGCGGGCGCGCCTCGGCGAACGCCCAGGCGTCGGCGACCATGTCCGCGAGCGCTGGCTTGCGTGGCTCCCAGCCCAGCTCCGCGCGGATCTTCGCGCTCGACGCGACAAGCATCGGCGGGTCGCCGTCGCGGCGGGGCATCTCGCGCACCGGGATCTCGCGGCCGGTGACCTCGCTCGCTGCGGCGATCACCTCGCGGACCGAGAAGCCGTTGCCGCTGCCGAGGTTGTAGATGCTGTGCGTGCCGGCCTGCGCGCCCTCGAGCGCGAGCACATGGGCGTGCGCGAGGTCCTCGATGTGGATGTAGTCGCGCACGGCGGTGCCGTCCGGCGTCGGGTAGTCGGTGCCGAAGACGCTGACCTCGGGCTGGAGTCCCTGCGCGGCGCGCAGCACGTTCGGGATCAGATGCGTCTCGGGCTGGTGGTCCTCGCCGAGGTCGCCGCTCGCGCCCGCGACGTTGAAGTAGCGCAGGCTCGCCGCGGCCAGCCCATGCGCGCGGCTCTCGTCGGTGAGCATCCCGTCGACCGCCAGCTTCGAGGCGCCGTAGGCGTTGACCGGGCGCGTCGGCGTCGTCTCGTCCATCGGGACGACCTCCGGCTCGCCGTAGACGGCGCAGGTGGAGGAGAAGACGAGCCGCTCGACCTCGGCCGCGCGCAGCGCGTCGAGCAGGTTGAGCGTGCCGATGACGTTCGTGCGGTAGTAGCGCTCCGGGTGCGAGACCGACTCGCCGACGAGCGCGAGCGCGGCGAAGTGGAGCGCTCCGTCGAAGCTGCCTTCCGCGACTGCCGCGTCGAGCGCCGGTGCGTCGAGCAGGTCGATCTCCAGCAAGCTGGCGCCTTGCGGCACCGCGGCGCGGTGGCCGCGACAGAGGTTGTCGAGCACGGCGACCTCGTGGCCGGCGGCGAGCAGGTGCTGGGCGACGATCGAGCCGATGTATCCGGCACCGCCGGTGACGAGCAGCTTCACGGCGCGGAGGTATAACAGACGCGCACGCTAGCGGCCGAGCCGCAGCCAGTCGGCGAACTCCGACCAGGTGCTCGTCACGCGGAAGCCGGCCTCGCCCCAGGCGTGGCGTTGACGCGCGAGCCATGTCGAATCCCAGCCGCGTGCGCGTGCCCACAGCCACAGGAGCAGGAGCAGCAGCGCGAGCGCACCGAGCGTGGCGCCGGCGACGACGAGCGGCGTACGGTCGTGATGGCTCGAGCTCGTCGTGCCGGCCGCCGGGGTGGTCGTGGTCGGGGTGATCGCCGGCGTGGTTGGTTGAGTCGGCTGCGCCGGCTGCGCGGGCTGGGTGGCGGTCGGGGGCGTGCTCGCCGGCGGCAGAGCGCTCGTCGCCGTGCCGGGCTTGTGGCCCTTGCAGTCGCCGCGCTTGTGCTCGGCGATGCCCCGGCGCATCGCCGAGCGCAGGTCGGGGACGTACTTCGCGATCGACTTGGGGATCCCGGCGAGCCCGTCCACGAGCTGCTGCTGCGTGAAGTTGCAGGCATCGATGTGCCCGCCGCCTTGCGCAAAGGCGTTCGCGACGCGGTCGTATGCCTGGTCCGCCTGCGCGGCGCTCGCGGGGGCGAGCAGCGCGAGCACGAGTGCCACGACGAGCAGGGGCGCACGGGGGATGCGGACGCGCGGCTTCATCGCGCCTCGATGCTAGCGCCCAGCGGCTGCGGTTCCGCCGCTGCGCGCGCCGTACTACGCTGAAGGTGGCCCATCTGCAACCGCTGTTTCACGGTCCTGCGACGGCATCGCGGCGATTTGCAGGAGAAAGTTTGGCGTCCGACGCACGCGAGACGATCCTTGGCCCGGTTGGGGAGCAGCCGAAGGCGCTGAAAATCGCCGAAACAGCGGGAAGCGAAGGAGCGGGCAGGCATGGAGAATACGTCGGAGACCCCCGGAACCACCACGATCGACGCGCCGTCTGGCGATGCGCTGCGGATCCGTCGCCATTGGACGACGCCCGGCGTGCATCCTTTCGAATCGGTGGAATGGGAGTCGCGCGACGCCCGCATCGGGCACGGCGGCAAGGTCTCCTTCGAGCAGCTCGACGTCGAGTTCCCGCAGAGCTGGTCCCAGAACGCGACGAACATCGTCGCGCAGAAGTACTTCCGCGGTCAGCTCGACTCGCCCGCCCGCGAGCGCTCCGTGAAGCAGATGATCGGCCGCGTCTCCGGCACGATCGCCGACTGGGGTCGCCAGCGCGGCTACTTCGCGAACGCCGAGGACGCCGACACGTTCGAGGCCGAGCTGACCCACATCCTGTTGCACCAGATTGCCGCGTTCAACTCGCCGGTCTGGTTCAACGTCGGCTTCGAAGAGCAGCCGCAGTGCTCCGCCTGCTTCATCCTCTCGGTCGACGACACGATGGAGTCGATCCTCGCCTGGAACACGAAGGAGGGGATGATCTTCCGCGGCGGCTCCGGCTCGGGGATCAACCTCTCGAACATCCGCGGCTCGACCGAGACGCTCGCGAAGGGCGGCACCGCCTCCGGTCCGGTCTCCTTCATGCGCGGCGCCGACTCGTGGGCTGGCACGATCAAGTCGGGCGGCAAGACGCGCCGCGCGGCGAAGATGGTCGTGCTCGACGTCGACCACCCGGACATCCAGGAGTTCATCTGGTGCAAGGCGAAGGAGGAGGACAAGGCCGCAGCTCTGCGTGACGCGGGCTTCGACATGTCGATCGACGGCGACGGCTTCACCTCGATCCAGTACCAGAACGCGAACAACTCGGTGCGCGTCTCTGACCCGTTCATGCGCGCCGTCGAGGCCGACGGCGAGTGGAAGCTGATCGCCCGCAAGGACGGCTCGACCGTCGGCGAGCCGCTGCAGGCGCGCGAGCTGATGCGCGAGATCGCCGAGGCCGCGTGGCGTTGCGCCGACCCGGGCGTCCAGTACGACACGACGATCAACCAGTGGCACACGTGCCCGAACTCGGGACGCATCAACGCGTCGAACCCGTGCTCGGAGTACATGCACGTCGACGACTCGGCCTGCAACCTCGCCTCGCTGAACCTGATGAAGTTCCGTCGCCCGGACGGGACGTTCGACGCGACGGGCTTCGAGCACGCGATCGACGTCGTCTTCCTCGCGCAGGAGATCGTCGTCGGCGCCTCCAGCTACCCGACCGAAGGGATCGCGAAGAACGCGAACGCCTTCCGTCAGCTCGGGCTCGGCTACGCGAACCTCGGCGCCTTCCTGATGAGCAACGGGATGCCGTACGACTCCGACGCCGGTCGCGGGACGGCAGCCGCGATCACCGCGCTGATGACCGGTCGCGCCTACCGGCGCTCGGCCGAGATCGCCGGCGCGGTCGGTCCCTACGAGCGCTACGAGGAGAACGCCGAGCCGCACAACGCGGTCATGCGGATGCACCGCGACGCCTCCTACGCGATCCCCGACACGACCTGCAGCGACACCGAGCTGCTGAGCGCTGCACGGCGCTCGTGGGACGACGCGGTCGCCGTCGGCGACGAGCACGGGTATCGAAACGCGCAGGCGACGGTGCTCGCGCCGACCGGCACGATCTCGTTCCTGATGGACTGCGACACGACCGGCGTCGAGCCGGACTTCTCGCTCGTGAAGTTCAAGGAGCTGGTCGGCGGCGGACAGATGACGATCGTCAACCGCACGGTCCCGCTCGCGCTGCAGACGCTCGGCTACGCCGAGGAGCAGGTCGAGCAGATCGAAGCGCACATCAACGAGCACAACACGATAGTCGGCGCGCCCGCGCTGAGCGACGAGCACCTGCCGGTGTTCGACGTGGCGGTCGGCGAGCGCGCGATCTCGCACATGGGTCACATCAAGATGATGGGCGCGGTGCAGCCGTTCATCTCCGGCGCGATCTCGAAGACGGTCAACCTGCCGCAGACGGCGACCGTCGAGGACATCGCCGACGCGTACATCCAGGCGTGGCACCTCGGCGTGAAGGCGCTCGCGATCTACCGCGACGGCTCGAAGACGGCGCAGGCGCTGCGCACCGACGCGCAGACCGACGCGCCCGCGACGACGCAAGAGGCGATCGACGCCGCGGTCGCGGCGGCGCTCGCGAAGGTGACGCCCGAGCCGGCGCGCAAGCGGATGCCGCGCGAGCGCCAGTCGCTCACGCACAAGTTCTCGCTCGGCGGCCACGAGGGCTACATCACGGCCGGCATGTACGAGGACGGCAGCGTCGGCGAGATCTTCCTGACCGACATCGGCAAGGAGGGCTCGACGCTGCGCGGGATGATGAACTCGTTCGCGACGGCGATCTCGATAGCGCTCCAGTACGGCGTGCCGCTCGAGACGCTCGTGCGCAAGTTCAGCTACATGCGCTTCGAGCCCGAGGGGATGACGATGAACCCCGAGATCCCGTTCGCGAAGTCGATGCCCGACTACATCATGCGCTGGCTCGCCTCGCGCTTCCTCGACGAGGACGTGCAGGAGGACCTCGGCATCCTCACGCCGGGCGTGCGCGCCCGCAAGATGGCCGAGCAGGTCGGGATGTCGGTCAGCGGCGACACCGCCGGCCCGGCCGATGGCGGCCCGACGGCGTCGGGCGGCGGCGGCGCGACGGGGCAGCCCGCGGCCTCCGCGCTCACCGACAGCCCGCCGGTCGTGCCGGCGCGCATGACCGGGCTCGACCTCGGCCCTGCGTGCAACCAGTGCGGCGGGATGATGCAGCGGACCGGCTCCTGCTACACGTGCTCCAGCTGCGGCAACAACACCGGCTGCGGCTGAGTCGCCCGCACGATCTGCGAATGCACCGGAGGGCCGCCACGTGCGGCCCTCTGTCGTTCCCTCCTAGGGCAGCTCGAGCTGGTGCTCGGCCACGTCGCGCGCCACGTCGACGACGAGGCGCCGGGTGGCGCGGGAGTGGGCGCGCAGGCGGTCGAACGCGGCCCCGTCGTCGATGCCGTGGCGCTCCATCAGGATCCCCTTCGCACGCTCGATCAGCGCGCGGCGCGCGAGCGCACCCTCCAGTTGGTCGACGCGCTCCGTCAGCTGCTCGACCTCGGCCTGGCGGCGCAGCGCCAGCTCGATTGCGCTCTGGACCGCGTCCGGCGTCGACGGGCGCCCGTAGGAGGCGATCCCGCGATCGGCGGCGCGCGCGACGAACTCGGCGTCGTCCGCTTGCGTGAGGGCGATCACCGGGCCGCTCGAGTACGCGCCGATCTGCTCGATCAGCGCAAGCGCGTGGTCGTCGTCGCGGTGCAGGACGACGATCGAGACGTCCGGGTCCTCGTCGGCGATCTGCTCCGCCACCTTGCCGACGTCGACGGCATAGGCGCTGACCTGATGCCCCAGTGTGTGGAGCATCGCGGCGAGCTGATCGAGCGCGTCACGGTCCTCGTCGGCGGCAAGGACGCGCAAGCCCTCGGCGGCGCTCACCGGAGCGGTCCGATGGTGCACTGTGTCGCGGCGCGCCACGCGCTACCATCGCATGTGCGGCGGTGAGCTTTGGCGCCGCGCTCAGTCCAGCGCCCGAGACCCCCGGCGCCGAACGCACGACACGCGTGGAGGCAGGTGGGACGTTGGCCGTAGATGACCTCTCGAATCCTGATGCAGGGGCGCCGGAGCATCGTGCTCCGCGAGTCTATCCCGCGGCCGTGGCAGCGCAGCCGCCGGCGACGGGTGCGACCAGTGCCGAACGCGACGCGCTCGTCGAACGCCACCTCGGCCTCGCGCGGCATCTCGCGCTGCGCTACCGCGATCGCGGCGAGCCGCTCGACGACCTCGTCCAAGTCGCGTCGCTCGGGCTCGTGAAAGCGGCCGAGCGCTTCGACGGCGCGCGCGGGGTGAGCTTCTCGACGTACGCGGTGCCGACGATCCTCGGCGAGTTGCGCCGCCACTTCCGCGATCACGCCTGGTCGGTGCGCGTGCCGCGCGAGCTGCAGGAGTCCGCCCTGCGCGTGAAGCAGGCGCTGACCCAGCTCGGCAGCGGCGAGAGCCCGACGGCCGCGCCGACGCTCGCCGCACTGGCGCAGGCGACCGGCCTCACGGTCGAGCAGGTGCTCGAGGCGCTCGAGGCCGCGGGCGCACAGCGCGCGGTCTCGCTGGAGACGCCGCTCGGATCCGACGAGGGCGACGCCGGCACCTTCCACGACGTGCTCGGCGCGCCGGACGGCGAGCTCGACCGCGCCGGCGACCGCGCGACGCTCGCGCGCCTGCAGCGCGTCCTCGGTGCGCGCGAGCGCGAGATCTTGCGGCTGCGCTTCGAGCAGGACCTGACGCAGTCGCAGATCGGCGAGCGCATCGGCGTCTCGCAGATGCAGGTCTCGCGGATCATCCGCGACGCGCTCACGCGCATGCGCACGGCGGCAGAGCGCAAGGACTCGTAAGCAGCCGACTGCGCGTCGTCGCTACCCTCGAACCTCCACGGCAGAAGGGATGGTCAGCGGATGGCGAGCAAGGTGAGCAAGAGCGACGCCGAGTGGCGTGCGGAGCTGACGCCGGAGCAGTACGAGGTGCTGCGCGAGAAGGCGACGGAGCGGCCCTTCACCGGGGCGTATGTCGACGAGAAGACGCCCGGCACGTATCGCTGCGCCGGCTGCGGCACGCCGCTGTTCGACTCGGGCACGAAGTTCGACTCCGGCTCCGGCTGGCCGAGCTTCACCGCGCCGATGGACGACGAGGGCGTCGCGACCGAGCGCGATCGCAGCCTCTTCATGGAGCGCACGGAGGTGCTGTGCGCGAACTGCGGCGGCCACCTCGGCCACGTCTTCGACGACGGCCCCGGCCCGACCGGCCAGCGCTACTGCATCAACTCCTGCGCGCTCGAGCTCGAGCCGAAGCAGGACTGACGCACCCCGGCTACGGCGACCGCCTCCACGGGCGGTCGCCCGACCGCTGCTATAGTCGTTAGCAACGCTAACTAGCAACGCACACCACTTATCTCCAGGACGCTGACACCACGTACCACGCCGACGAGCCCCAAGACCGACCCCGAGCTTGCCGCCCAGCTGCGCCTCGCGATCACGCGGATGGCGCGGCGCCTGCGCCAGGAGGCGGGACCGGAGGGGGAGACGTCGCCGACGATGACCGCGGCGCTCTCGACGATCGAGCGCTCCGGCCCGCTGACGCCGAGCGCGCTCGCGCAGGCGGAGCGGATCCAGCGTCCGACGGCGGCCCGCGTCGTCTCCAAGCTCGTGCTGGCGGGGCACGTGACGCGCACGCCCGACCCGCTCGACGGCCGCGTCTGGAACGTCGCGATCACGCCCCAGGGGCGGGCGCTGCTGAAGCGCATCCGCACGCGCAAGAACCAGTACCTCGCGCAGCGTCTGCGCCAGCTCGACGCCGCCGAGCTGGCGACGCTCGCCGACGCCGCGTCGCTGCTCGAGCGCCTGCTCGCCGAGTCCGCGTGACCGGCGCCGCGCGCCGCTCGCTGCGCTCCTTCGAGCTGCCGAACTACCGGCGCTACTTCTTCGGCCAGCTCGTCTCGCTGAGCGGCACGTGGATGCAGACGGTCGCCGAGACGTGGCTCGTGCTGCAGCTCACGCACAGCGGCGTCGCGGTCGGCTTCGCTGCCGCGCTGCAGTTCTCGCCGATGCTGCTCGGCGGCGCCTGGGGCGGGCTGATCGCCGACCGGATGCCGAAGCGGCGCCTGCTGATCGCGACGCAGACGGCGATGGCGATCCCCGCGCTCGCGCTGCTCGGGCTGACCGTCACGCACTCGCTCGCCTTGTGGATGCTCTACGTCGCGATCTTCGCGCGCGGTGCCGTCAACGCCGTCGACAACCCGACGCGGCAGGCGTTCACGGTCGAGCTGGTCGGCCCCGACCGGCTCGTCAACGCGGTCAGCCTGCACAGCGCGATCGTCAACGGTGCGCGCACGGTCGGCCCGGCGCTCGCCGGCATCACGATCGCGACGCTCGGCGTCGAGCCCTGCTTCGCGCTCAACGCGCTCTCGTTCGGGGCGATGATCTTCGCGCTGCACGGGATGGACCGCAGCGCGCTGCGCCCAGCGGTGCGTGCCTCGCGCGAGCCCGGCCAGCTGCGCGACGGGCTGCGCTACGTGCGCGCGACGCCGCAGCTGTGGATCCCGCTCGCGCTGATGGCGGTCGTCGGCACGTTCACCTTCAACTTCCAGGTGCTGCTGCCGCTGATGGCGACCTTCACCTTCCATGGAGGCGCGGGTGACTACGCGCTGCTGACGAGCGCGATGGGCGTCGGCGCGATCCTCGGCGCGGTCGCGAACGGCGCGCGCACGCGCGTCCACCCGGCGCTGCTCGCCGGTGCCGCGATCGTCTTCGGCGCGCTGATGCTGCTGCTGGCTGCGACGCCGTCGATCCTCGGCGCCGCATTCGCGCTCGTGCCGGTCGGCGCCGCCTCGGTCGTGTTCGCGGCGAGCGTCAACTCCGCGCTGCAGCTCGCCGTCGACCCCGCGATGCGCGGGCGCGTGATGGCGCTCTACTCGGTCGTCTTCATCGGCTCGACGCCGATCGGCGGCCCGCTGATGGGCTGGATCGCGAACGGCCCCGGCCCCCGCACCGCGCTCGCACTCGGCGGCCTCGTCGCGATCGCCGCCGGCCTCGTCGTCCGCGTCGCCTTCACCCGCAACGGCATCGCACCACGCACGGCGATCGCCGTCGCCAAGCAGTGCGCGTAGGCGCGCTGCGGTCCGTTCAGACCAGTACGGATCTGATGCCCGGCAGTCCTTCGAAATCGCAGTCGCGCGTGTAGAGCGGCAGTGCGTGGGAGACGGCGGTCGCGGCGATCAGTCCGTCGCCCAGGGCGATGCGGCGGCCACGCAGGCGGCGTGCGTCGGCCGCGATCCTGCCGTAGTGGACGGCGACGCGCGTGTCGACCGGTAGCACGATGCAGTGCTCCTCGACGAAGCGCAGCGCTTGCAGCCGTTGTGCAAGCGCTGCCGGCGAGGCAACGAGCACTCCGTGATGGAGTCCGGCGACCGTGACCGTCGAGACCGCCAGCTCGTCGGGCGCAGGGTCGACGCTGTCGACGGTCAGCTCGCCGCGTGCCAGCCCGATCACGACTGACGTGTCGAGCAGTGCGGGGCCTACGCCCATCGCTCGAACGGGTCCTCGGCGGGGCCGGCAAGCCCTTCGCGCACGTCGGCCTCGAAGCGCTCGTCGTCTGCGAGGAGCCCGTGGAGGCCGGCAGCGAACTCGGCCCAAGTCGCGCTCCGCCGTCCGGTTCGCTCGCGGGTGGGGATGAGGTCGGCGACCGGCCGGCCGCGGACGGTGATCGTCAGCTCCTCGCCCTGCTCGACGCGCGCAAGCACCTCGCCCGGGTTGTTGCGCAGCTCACGTTGGGGGACATGCGTAGCCATTGGCTACGACTGTAGCACTCGGCTACGGTGCAGTCGACTTGGTCACCACAGCGTCGTCGCCCTCGTGCAGCTGGCGCTGCTCGCGGCGGCGCACGACGACGAACGCCGCGACGAGGCCGATGGCGACGAGCACGGCGGCGCCGACGCCGAAGCGCTCGATCAGGTGGACCGCGCCGTCGCCGGCGTAGTAGGCGACGAGGCCGACGGCGAGCGCCCAGGTGATCCCGCCGAGTGCGTTCCAGAGGAAGAACGTGCGGAAGCGCATGTGGTTCATGCCGGCCATCCAGGCTGCCGTCACGCGCACGAGCGCCATCCAGCGGCCGAGGAAGACCGCCTTCGAGCCGTGGCGGGCGAAGAAGCGGTCGCCGTAGGCGATCAGCTCGATCCGCCGCTCGTGGAACGGCCCGCGCGGCGAGGTCAGCAGCTTGCGCCCGCCGGTCCGCCCGATCCAGTAGCCGATGTTGTCGCCGAGGATCGCGGAGACGGCGGCGATCGCGATCACCAGCTCGATCTGCAGCTTGCCCTGGCTCGCGAGGATCGCGGCGAGCACGAGCGCCGCCTCCCCAGGCGACGGGATCCCCATCGACTCGAGCCCGACGAGCGCGGGCAGCAGGTAGCCGAGGCTGCTGGAGATCGTGATCCCGAGAATCGCGAGCGCCGGGACGAGCGTGATCACGAGCGGCCCGGGTCCGGCGCCGCGCGCAGGTACGTCGTCAGGAACGTCAACGCGACGACGCCGATGAACAGCAGGATCGGCCCGGAGTCGTTGAACAGCGAGCCGGCGATCGACGCGCCCAGCCCGCCCCACAGGCAGGCGCGCCAGACCGGGTCGTCCGCGATCGTCGCGTAGACGCGTGCGCGGTGGCGGAAGCCGTAGCCGACCGCGAGCAGGCACAGCAGCGTCAGCAGCGGTGCCGTGCCGTGCGAGACGATCGACCAGGCAAGCTCGTAGCGGCGCTGGAGCGTGTTGAGCAGGTCATCGCTCGAGCCGTGCAGCACGTTGCGCACGAAGTGGCCGTTGCCGCCGGTCGAGAGGTCGAGCGCGACAAGCCCGGCAAGCCCGAGCGCCGGCATCGCGACGGCGATCGCGAGCGCGCGCCGCGTCACCCCGCCCGGCAGCATCAGCAGCGTCGCGACCGCCGCGCCGCCGGTGATCGTGAAGATCCCGCCGACGTCGGCGCCGAGCCGGCCCGAGCTGACGATGGCGGTGAGCGCGACGCCGCCGAGCGCGAACGCGAGCGCGTTGCCGCGCGTGCGCTCGCGCCGCGGCAGGCTCGCCGCGACGGCGACCAGGAACAGCACCGTCAGCGCGATCTCCAGCTCGTTGCCGATCCCGTAGAAGCGCGAGCCGGAGCGCGGGTTCGGCCCCAGCAGCGAGCGCAGCAGGAAGTGCGAGTGGTTCGCGAGGTCGGCCGTGTAGGCGAGCAGTGCGACGATCGCCGGGATCGCGGGGCCGCGCGGCCACGGGACCAGCCGGTCGGTCGCCGCCGCGAGCGCGAACGAGCCGATCGCGATCAGGAACAGCTCCGCCTGCCGGCTCGGTTGCAGCGCGCCGGCGACGAGCAGCATCGTCGGCAGCCAGACCATCCCGAGCCCGCCGACGCGCATCGCGAAGCGCACCCCGACGCGGTCGCGCAGGATCCCCGCGAGCAGCAGCACGAACAGCCACGCGTAGAGGAACGTCGTGAGCGCCGGCATGCGCCGCGGGATGATCACCGACAGGCGGCTGTTCAGCTTCGTCAATGCAGCCGCGTCGCGCGTCCCGCCGATCGCGATCGGCTCGCCGCGGACGGACGTCGGGACGGCGATCCCGAGGTGGCGCAGGACGGTCGGCAGCACGTCGATGCCGGCCGCGACTCCGTCGATGTGCGTCGTCGCGGAGCTGAAGCTCGTCGGCTCGCCGAGGCCGGCGATCCCGGTCGGCAGCAGCTGCGGCGAGCTGAACGGCGGCGGCGACTCCATCGCGATCAGCAGCTCGCCGGGTGCGCGGTGCGCGAGCAGCGCGTCGAGCTCGCCGTCGCCGGCGAGCCCCGTCGGCAGCAGCGCGACGACGAGCCGGTGGTCGCGCAGCAGTGCGGTCGCGCGCTCGGCGACGGTGGCGCTCGGGCCGAGTGAGACGGCGCGGACGGCGCCGCTGCGGTCCGACGCGGCCGCCGCCTCGAGGTTCGGGTCGTTCTTGATCCCGACGTAGCCGGCACCGCCGGGAACGGAGCTGGCAAGCAGGCCGGGGATGATGTCGGCCGGCGCGCTCTCGGCGCGCGCGACGGCTGCGAGCCAGTTGACGACCAGTCCCGACTGCCCGGTTGGAAGCAGGCTCATGTCTGGCGGCGAATGCGGGTCGTAGGTGCCGCGCGAGGTGCGCGTGCCGGCCGTCAGGTCGAGCAGCGCCTGCTGCGGGCTGTAGCCGGACTGCGTCGCGCTCAGCATCCCGAGCGCCAGCTCCGGGTGGCCGTCGAGCAGGTTGAGCACGGACGGCGGCTTGATCCCCGGCGGCGGGGTGAGCTCGACCGGCATCAGCGCGATCAACGCGCTCGTCTGCGCCGGGGCGTGCGTCGTGGATGCCGCGGATGCCGCGTGCGCGCCTGTCGGCAGCGCGGCGAGCAACATGCACAGGCACGCGACGAGCAGTGCCGCGCACCGCTGCGATCGGCCGATCCCGGCGGGGGACACCATCGGCGGAGCTTAGGTGGCCGGCAGGCTGGACGCCGCGCCGTGCGGGCGCTGCAGCAGCGCGAGGAGCGAGAGGCCGGCCGGCAGCGTGCGCCCGCGGCGCAGCCATGCCGCCTCGGCGCGCAGCGGCAGCTCGAGCGTCGCGTTCATCCACGGCGGGCTGAGTGCGAGCTCGGAGGTGTGCGCGTCGGGGTCGATCGTGCGGCGGCGTTGCGCGAGCCGCACGGCGGCTGCGGGCGCGAGCAGCAGCGAGTTGAAAGCGGTCATCCGCTGCACCGTCCAGCCGGATTCGACGGCTGCCGTGCGCAGCGTGCGGCGGTTGTAGCGGCGCATGTGCAGGTTCACGACATCGTGGGCGGACCACAGCGCCTGGTAAGCCGGCACGGTCACGAGCAGGTGGCCACCGGGCCGCGTGACGCGCAGCAGCTCGCGCAGCGTGACGCGATCGTCGGGCGTGTGCTCGATCACGTCGAGCGAGGTGACGAGCGCGAACGTCGCGTCGGGCCACGGCAGCTGCTCGACGCGACCGGCTTGCACGTCGGCATGCCCGCGCTCGCGCGCAGCGCCGACCGCCTCTTCGCTGAGGTCGAGGCCGGAGACCGCTCCGTAGTCACGCAGCTCGTCGAGGGTGCGGCCGGAGCCGCAGCCGGCGTCGAGCACGCGCACGGCGGCGCCGTTCCCGCCCGCGCGCGCGAGGTCGGGCCGCAGCCGGTCCAGCTCGGCGCGCACGATCCGTCGCCGGCCGCGATACCACCAGTGGTGCTCGTCGTGGTCGAGCATCGCCTGCAGCTCGCGGGGGTCGATGGCTTCGTCCTCTTGCGGTCAGGCGTGCGGGTTGAAGAAGGCGAAGCTCCTGCCGCCGCGACGCTCGAGCCGGCCCGGAACTGCTGCACGACGCGTCGAGTCGGTCACGGCGCGGATGATAACGAGAACACCCACTACGATTGCGGGCGATGCCAGGCGACGAGTGCACCGGCGCGGAGCGCGGACCGCTGCGGTTCCAACGTCCCTCGATGCCGTCCGCGGAGCGGATCGAGCACTATCTCGCGCGCTCCCGTCACGCCCGATGGTTCTCGAACGGGGGACCGTGCTGGGATCTGCTGCGGGAGCGGATCGCCGAGCGCGCGGGCGCGCATTGCGTTCCGGTCGCAAACGCCACGGTTGGTCTGATGGCGGCGCTCGCCGCAGTCGACGGCGCTCGCTCCGGCCGCGAGGCGCTCGTCCCGTCGTTCACATTCCCAGCGACCGTGCAGGCGGCGATCTGGGCGGGGTTCTCTCCGCGCCTGCTCGACGTCGACCTGGCCCACTGGCATCTCGCGCCGGAGCAGCTCGAGCACGAGCTGACGGTGCGCGGCGACGCGGTCGGCGTCGTCGTCGCTGTCTCGGCGTTCGGCACCCCGCCTCCGCCCGCGGTGCGCCAGCGCTGGGAGGCCGCCTGCCGGAAGGCCGGCGTGCCGCTCGTGATCGACTCGGCTGCTGGCTTCGGCGCGACGGCAGCCGACGGCGTGGCGATCGGCGCACAGGGCGACGTCGAGGTCGTGTCGTTCCACGCGACGAAGCCGTTTGCGATCGGCGAGGGAGGCGCGGTCTTCACGCGCGACGCGGCGCTCTGCGAACGCATCGAGCGGATCGTCAGCTTCGGCTTGGGCGCCGGTCGCGAGGTGGAGCTCGCCGCCGGGCTCAACGCGAAGATGAGCGAGCTGCATGCCGCGGTCGGACTTGCGGTGCTCGACGAGTACGAGGGGCTGCTCGCGGCACGGCGTCACGCGGCAGCCGAGCTGCGACGCGCGGCCGATGCGTCCGTGACGTGGCAGGAGGAGTGCGAGCGCTCGACGTGGCAGTTCGCGCCGGCGGCCTATCCGAGTGCGGAGGCGCGCGCCGCCGCCGAGGCGCGCTTTCGCGCGACGGTCGAAACGCGCTCCTACTATCTGCCGCTGCACACGATGCCCGCGTTCCGTGGGCTGCCGTCGGCCGAGCACGGGCTTGCCACGACGGAGGCGCTCGCCGCGCGGATCCTCTGCCTGCCGCTCGCCGCCGACCTCACGCCAGCCGAGATCGCCACGATCGCCGACGGGCTGGACGAGAGCGGCGCTCGCTCCGCGCTTGTCGGTCAGTCCGCGTGAGCGGACGCGCCGAGCTGCCGAGCCGGGACGCCGACGACGGTGACGCCGGCCGGAACATCGCGCGTCACGACCGCTCCGGCACCCACCGTCGCCGCAGCACCGATCCACACGTCTGGCAGGACGGCGGCGCCGGAGCCGATCTCGACGGCTGCTCCGACGGTGACGCGTCCCGTGAGCACGGCCGCCGGACTGACGACGACCGCCTCGTCGAGCTGTGCGTCGTGTTCGACGATTGCCCCGGTGCCCACGAGCGTGCCGCGGCCGAGCGCGACCCCGGATCCCACGACCGCCAACGGCATCACCTGACACCCCGGGGCGAGCGTCGCGCTCGCTGCGACGACCGCGGAGGGGTGCACGAGCACCGGCAGCGCGAGCCCCGCCGCGGCGATCGCCTCGAGCACCGCTCGCCGGCCGCGCGCCGCGCCGAAGCCGAGCACGACGGCCTCGACGCCCTCCGCTGCAAGGCGGCCGAGATCGGCGCTGCCGCCGACGACGGCAAGCTCGCCGATCCGGCGCCCGGCGTTCTCCGGGTGGTCGTCGAGCAGGCCGACGAGCTCGAGTCCGCCGACGCCGCCGAAGCGCTCCACGACCACGCGGGCGTGGCCGTCGGGGCGGGAGCCGTAGACGACGGTGCGCATCGCGCCAGCCTAGTGGGATGACCGACGACACCGCACCCGACCGACCCGACCGACTGCTCGCACTGGAGCAGCGGCTCGCCGAGCTGACCGAGCAGGTCGCACAACTGCGTGCGCTGACGACGCGCGCCTACGAGCAGACGCCGGCGCGCGCGAGCCGGCTGCTCGCGCTGCGCGCCGCGCCCGCCTGGCAGGAGGCGTACGCACCCGGTGCGCTCGTGAGCGCGCGCATCGGCGCGTTCCGCGGCGGCGAGCCGCTGTTCGATCGCGCGCTGCGCAGCGTGCGACGTCAGACCTATCCGCACTGGGAGGCGATCGTCGTCTGCGATGGGCCCGACCCGGCGACGGTCGAGCGGATCGCCGCGTTGGGCGACGCGCGGATCCGCTGCGTCGAGCGGCCGCGCACCGGTCCCTATCCCGATCGCCAGGATGCGCGCTGGCTCGTCGCAGGCACGCACCCGTTCAACGAGGCGGTCGGGCTCGCGCGCGGCGCCTGGATCGCACCGCTCGACCAGGACGACGAGTGGAGCGAGGACCATCTCGAGGTGCTGCTCGCGCAGGCGTGCGCGACGCAGGCCGAGCTCGTCTACGGCGCCGTCCGTGTCGCGATCGGCGGCGTCGAGGAGACGTACTTCGGCGCGTGGCCGCCACAGGTCGGCGAATTCGGCTTCCAGGGCGCGATCTACCACGCGGGTCTCAGCGACTTCCTCTACGACGTCAACGCCCACCTGGTGCCCGAGCCGGGCGACTGGAACCTCGCGCGGCGGATGCTCGAGGCGGGTGTGCGCTGCGATGCCGTGGAGCACGCGGTCGCCACGTACCACCTCGACGCGGACGCGCCGTCGGTCGCTTGGTGGCGAGCGCGGGCTGCCGAGCGCGGGCTGTATCGCGGCGTGGCGCGCTAGGAGGGCTTGGCGAAACCCCCACGGCGTCTGGCGGCGTGCGACGCTGCGCGGACGCGGCGTCCTCGGTCGGCGCAAGAGCGCTGCTCTTGCTGCCTCCCTGCGTCCTTGCCCCGCTTGGTCGCACACTCGCCAGCCACTCGCGCGGGTTCTGCCAAACCCTCCTAGGAGGGTTTGGCGACGTCGAAGCCCATCAGCGTGAGCTTCTCGGCTGCGCCGCGGCGCACGTCCGTGCGCTCGCGCACGCGCGCCGATCCGGCCTCGGCGATCTGCCGCGTCGCGTCGAGGTTAGCCGCGGCGGCCTCGATCGCAGCGCGCAGCAGCGCCGGATCAGGCTCGCACCGGATGTAGTGCTCGCCAGCCTCGATCACGCGGTGATCGTCCAGCGGGTTGGCGGAGATCAGCAGGCAGCCGCTGCTGAGCGCATCGGCCGCGGCCTGCGTCGGGAAGCCGTCGACGACGCCCTGGAAGCTGCCGTCCGGGCCAGGCGGCTCGGCGGAGACCGGCGAGACGAACGCGTGCACGACGCGGTGCAGGTCCCGCAGCTGTGCGGGTGCGAGCCAGCCGTGAAAGGTCGCGATCCGATCGGGAAGCTCGCTGCGCCGGTGCTGGTGGGGCCCGACGACGTGCAGGTGGAAGCGGTCGGGGTCGAGTTCGCGGAAGGCGGCGAGTGCGACGTCGAAACCCTTGCGCGGCGGCGCGTCGGCGGCGAAGAGGCAGGTGAATGGCGCCGGGTGCTGCCAGCGCTCCGACGTCGGCGTGTAGTAGTGGGTCGCGGTGAACGCTTGGGCGACCGGCGTCACCTTCGGCACCTCGGCGAGCACCTCCGGCACGTAGGAGAAGGTCGTGTCGAGCGCCTCGGAAAGCAGCCGCGTGCGGCGCAGGCCGTCCGGCGTCGGCACGAAGCCGCCGCCCGGATAGATGCTGCCGTGCAGGTGGATGCGCTCGCGCGCGAGGACGGCGGAGAGGTCGAGTCCGGCGAACGCCTCGGGTGGATCCGTCGGCTCGTGCAGGCCGCAAATCCCTTCGAGGAACAGTTGGAAGACACCGTAGGCGTCGGTGATGCCGGCGGCCGGTGCGATCCGGGCGAAGTCCGCGAGCGCGTGGACGCGCGTCGGGAACGGGTCGACGAGCTTCCACGTCGAGAAGAAGAGCGTGTCGGGCAGCAGCGCGTGGATCGCCTCGGCCTCGTGGTAGCGGAAGCCACTGCGCTGCCACGGGAACGTGTTGTCGAGGTAGGCGAGTCGCCGCCCGCGTCGCCGGCGCCGCAGCGCGCCGCGCAGGCGGCCGACGTTGCCGAGCAGCGGGTGCGGCGACGCCAGCCGCGGCTGCGGTTGATCGCGGGCGTGCGCGGGAAGCCCGAAGTGGTCGACCAGCTCGGAGAACTGCATGGCCCGCTAGTGCACGGAGACGGTGTCGCGACGTGGAGCGTCGGCGGCGATCGGCGAGACCGTCGCGTGGCGCGGTTCGAGCCGCCCGGCGGCGGCGAGCGCCCACAGCAGCGACAGCCACGTGACCGTCGCCAGCGCTACATGGACCCAGACCATGTCGGCGGGCAGGTGCAGCTCGTACTGCACGCTGCCGACGAGCCCCTGTGCCGCCATCAGCACGCCGCTGACCGTCAGCGCCTCGACGAGCTGCGGGTTGCCGGCCCGGCGGCGGGCGAGCAGCCAGGCGCCGACCACGCACAGGCCGAGCAGCGTCGCAAGCACCGCATGACGGTGGATCACCCACGTGAGCGTGCTGGCGCCCTTGAAGTGGAGGCGGTGGATCAGCTGACCCTTGCTGCCACCGGCGTGCGGGCCGGCGGCGGTCGCGACGGTGCCGACGAACAGCACGACGGCGCCGAGCACGAACGCGACGCGCGTGAGCCAGACGCTCATGCGGTCCTGCGATCGCGGACGCTCGCCGGGGGCGTACGTCGCACGCCAGGCGAGCGCGGTGGCGCCGACGAGGATCAGCATCGAGAGGCCGAAGTGCGCCATCACGAAGCCCGGAGCGAGGTCGTGCGTGACGGTGAAGCCGCCGAGCACGGCTTGCGCGAGCACCCCGAGCGGCAGCAGCGTCGCGAGTACGACGAGGTCGCGACGGCGCGGCGTGCGCGCGAGCGCGGCGACCCACGCGCCGATCGTGACCAAGCCGACGAGGCCCGACAGGAAGCGGTTGCCGAACTCGATCACCGAGTGCAGCGAGAGCGGCGGCACGACCTTGCCATAGCAGCGCGGCCAGTCCGGGCAACCGAGCCCGGAATCGGTCAAGCGGACGGCGGCGCCGGTCATCACGATCACGGTCAGCGCGGCGAGCGCGATGTACGCGATCTGACGGAAGCGCTCTGGGGAGACGGACAGACGGGCGAGCACGGGAGGCTAAGGATGACGCAACGCTCGCGCGGGTGCGCATCTGCCGGGATGCCCGTGTGACGGCGCGCGCTTGCTAGCGATGCGTCAGCAGCGAACCGAACGTGACGAGCTGGCGCGCGAGCGCCGCGTCCTCGAAGCGTGCCGGCGAGCGCGCGATCGCCGGGTCGCGGATCGCGAAATGGCGGTAGATCTGCTGGTCGACGGCTGCGCGGCAGTCGAGCAGCTCGAGCGCCGTCATGTCGATCGAGCGCTGCGGGGCGGGACACCGCGGAACGCCGGGCAGCTCGTCGGTCACGTTCACGCGCGCCGGCTCCAGCTTGACGCCGAAGCTGCGCGAGAGCCCGCGCCAGAGCGCGTCGGGCGTCTCGTGGATGGCGACGAAGCCGATCCGTTCGAGCTGTGCGATCGCGTCGGCGGCGAGCGCGTCGGCCGCTGCCGCGGCGATGAAGCCGTCGCCCGGGATGCGCGGGTCGCCGTGCAGCACGAGCCGGCAGAGCTGGTTGTCGGTCGCCGAGGCGACGGCCGGCTCGGCGAGGAACTCGCCCAGCGGTCGCTCGGCGTGCGCCTGTGGGGCGTACGGGGCGAGGTGCGAGAAGTCCCCGACGGCCCAGTACGCGTAGAGCGAGAGCAGTCGCGCCCGCGGCTCGCGCAGCACAGTCGCGATGCGATCGGGGGCGGCGACGCGCAGCAGTGACGGCAGTGTGAAGTGCCCGCAGACGAGGCGATGGGCGGCGAGCGCTGCGAGCTCCGCTTCGCCCACGGCGACCGCGGCGCGCAGCTCGGGCGCCAGCGCCGCGTAGTCGGCACCGATGCCGAAGGTCGCGTCGTCGAAGAACTGGGGTGCGCGCGACCCGGGAGGGAAGGCGGCGACGAGCGCGTGGATGACACTCGAGCCCGCGCACTTCGGCACGTGCATGAAGGCACGGACGGCAGTGTCGTCGCCGGCGCGGAGGAGCTGCCTCGGCAGCCGCAGTCGCCGCGCAGGTGCGTCTGAGAGGCTCACGCGGCGTTGCCGGACCGATGGTGCACCATCGGACGGTGACACTAACGATCAAACGGTGGTAGATGGCGCAGTTGCGTTCGCCCATCGCTGCCAGCTTACGCCTGGACCGACCCCCAACGCTCGACGTTCGCGTCGTGGATCTCGTGCAGCATTGCCGGTACGTCGTAGCGCAGCGCCCAGCCCGGGTAGTCGGTCTCGAACGCGGCCAGGTCCGAGACCCACCAACGGTGATCGCCCATGCGTGCCTGCTCGCTCAGCGTCCAGCTCAGCTCGCGGCCGGAGATCTGCTCGCACAGCGCGATCGCCTCGAGCATCGAGCAGTTGCTCGCGCGCCCGCCGCCGAGGTTGTAGACGGCGGCTGGCCGCGGATTCGCGTGGAAGGCGGCGAAGGCGCACACGACGTCGTCGCAGTGGATGTTGTCGCGCACCTGCTTGCCGCCGTAGCCGAAGACGGTGTACGGCGTGTCGGTGACCGTGCACTTCATCAAGTACGCGAGGAAGCCGTGCAGCTGCGCGCCTGCGTGCTGGGGGCCGGTCAGGCAGCCGCCGCGAAAGCAGACGGTCGGCATGCCGAAGTAGCGGCCATACTCCTGCACGAGCAGGTCCGCGGCGGCCTTCGAAGCGCCGAACAACGAATGCATCGAGCGGTCGATCGACATCGTCGTGTCGATTCCGCCGTGCCAGTGGTGATCCGCTGGAAGCTCCAATCGCTGCTCCAGCTCGACGAGCGGGAGCTGGTTCGGCAGGTCGCCGTAGACCTTGTTCGTCGAGGTGAAGACGAACGTCGCGTCGGGCGCGTGGTCGCGCGCGGCTTGCAGCAGGTTGAGCGTGCCGTTTGCGTTGACGGTGAAGTCTGTGTGCGGATCCGATGCTGCCCAGTCGTGTGACGGCTGTGCCGCCGTGTGCACCACGAGCGCGAGCTGCTTTCGGTGACGCGCGAACAATGCGTCGACCCCGTCACGGTCGCGGATGTCGAGCTCGATCGGGTGGAAGGCGTCGTACGCGTCGACGAGCTGCTGCGTGTTGCCGGCGGTCGAGGCCTCGGCGCCGAAGAACTGCGCGCGCATGTCGTTCTCGACGCCGACTACATCGTACCCGGCCTCGACGAAGTGCCGGACCGCGGCGGAGCCGATCAGGCCTCCAGAGCCGGTGACGATCGCGACGGCCATCCACGCTAACCCTAGTCTGCGATCACGGCGGACGTCCTTTCGTGCGACGAGCACGGGTCGGACAGGACCCTCTAGTAGCCTCGATCCGATGCCCGCGGAGAGATCGCGATGAACGTTGAGGTCCCGATCATCATGGCTGGCGCTGCAGCGCTGATGGTTTCGACCGTCGTGCTCGTGCGCCGCCGGCTGCTGTCGATCCGCTACGGCTTGGGCTGGCTCGCGGTCTCGCTCATGGGCATCGTCGGCGCGCCGCTGCTCGCGCTGGTCGCGGTGCGCGTGCGCAGCCTCGGCTTCACCCCGACGGGCTTCTCGCTCGGCGTCTTCATCGCCTTCCTCGGCCTCGTGTGCCTCCAGCTCTCGATCTCGCTCTCGGGGCTGCACAGCGCGGTCCAGGACCTTGCCGAGCACGCCGCGCTGCTCGAGCAGCGCGTGCGTGCGCTCGAGCCTGAGCAGGACGCGGCGATGACGCCGGAGACGGCGCGGCGCGCCGGGTCGGTCGCCTGATGGGCGCGAGCGCTGCGGACCACGCGCGCGTCCTCGTCGTCGTGCCCGCGCTGAACGAGGAGGCGAGCGTCGGCGCGGTCGTCGCGGCCACGCGCGCGCTCGGCCACGACGTCTGCGTGATCGACGACGGCTCGACCGACACGACGGCGATGCGGGCGCGTGACGCTGGCGCGACGGTCTTGCGGATGCCGCTCAACGTCGGCGTCGGCGGAGCGCTGCGGTGCGGATTCCGCTGGGCGCTCGCGCAGGGCTACGACACCGTCGTGCAGGTCGACGCCGATGCGCAGCACGACCCGCAGGAGATCGGCGGGCTGCTGGAGACGCTGCGTGCGACCGGTGCGGACATGGTCGTCGGCTCGCGTTTCGTGGCCGGTGCCGGCGCGTACGCGGTTCGCGGCGCACGGCGTTTCGCGATGGGCGTGCTCGCGCGCCGTGCGGCGCGTATCACCGGCACGCTCGTCGTCGACTCGACGTCGGGCTTTCGCGCGATCCGCCGCCCGCTGCTCGACCGATTCGCCGCCGACTACCCCGTCGAGTACCTCGGCGACACGGTCGAGGCACTGATCGAGGCCGGCCGCGCCGGTGCGAAGATCGTCGAGCACCCGATCACCGTCTCCGCGCGCGAGCACGGTCGCGCGAGTGCTGGAGCGATCGCGAGCACCTGGTACGTCGCGCGCGTCCTGCTCGCGGCCGAGCTGATGCACAACCGCCGTCGAGGACGGCCGCGCAGCTTGCCTGGACGGCACGGCGTCTCGTGAGGCGCGGCACAGGGCTGCTCACGGGCCGACGGGTCCGGGGCCTACCATGCGCCCGATGTCCAGTCCCGAGATGACCCGGGAGACCGGCGAGCGCTCGGCCGCTGACGCCGCGCACTGCCCGCTGTGCGGCGCCGCGAGCACGCCCTGTGCGCCGTACGCGTGGCGTTGCACCGGCTGCGGCGTCGCCTTCTCCTCGCTCGAGCCGCACATCGAGGGCGGCGCGGCGCTCACGCTCGACGAGCAGAAGCGCGCGGCAGGGCTGCGCGCGGTGCGCGACAAGGGGCACGCGATCGTGCTCGACGCGGTGGCCGCACAGCGGCCGCTCGCAGGTCTGCGCGCACTCGACGTCGGTTCGGGTCACGGCTGGTTCCTCGAGGCGGCAGCGGCCCGCGGGATCGAAGCGCGCGGGATCGAGCCGGACCGCGATGTCGCGGCGACGACGCTGTCGCGTGGGCTCGACGTGCGCGTCGGCTTCTTTCCCGACGACCTCCCCGCCGGCGAGCGCTTCGACCTGATCACCTTCAACGACGTCCTCGAGCACCTGCCCGACCTCCCCGCCGTGCTCGAGGCGGTGCGCGAGCGCCTGCTGCCGACGGGCCTGCTCGCGATCGGCATCCCGACGGCCGAGGGCCTCGGCTATCGCACGGCGATGGCCCTGGCACGGCTCGGCGTCGCGTCGCCGCGCGACCGGCTGTGGCAGCGTGACCTCCCGAGCCCGCACCTGTGGTACTTCACCGAACGCTCGCTCGTGCGGCTGATCGCCGCGCACGGCTTCGAGCTGCTTGCCAGCGGCCGGCTCCCGAGTGTCGAGCGGGACGGCCTGCGCGAACGGATCGACTTCGCGTCCGGTCCGGCGCTCGTCCAGCGGCTGTCGTTCGTCGGCGTCTCGCTCGCCGCGCCGCTGCTCAACCAGCGCCGCTTCAGCGACGCGATGTGGGTGCTGTGCCGCAGGCCGGGCGATGCCTGACCCCGCCGTGCTCGCCCGTACGGAGCAGCTCGACGACGCGCGGCGTGGGCAGGTGCCGTCGCGCGGTGCGCTGCTGACGGCGGCGCTCGTCGCCGGGCTCGTGCTGGTGGCGCAGATCCCGATCGCGATCGGGCTGCTGAATCCGGATGCCTTGTTCGAGGCGGGGCACGCGTCGTCGGTGCTGCTCGTCAACGCGCTGCTGGCCGCGGTCACGGTCGTCGCCGCCGCGCTGCTGCCGGTGCGGCAGCGGGCGCTCGCGATCGTGCCCGGCGCGCTGGTCGCGAGCGCGATGCTCGGCGCCAGCGTGACCGTCGGCGGCCACCTGTGGGACGTCGCGATGGCGCTGCTGACGGTGACGGCCGGGTGGTGGATTGGGCGCATGGTCCTGCGCGGGCTTGCGGCCGAGCGCCTGCAAGGCGTCGTCCTGATCGAGCTGACGATCGGGTTCGCGGGGCTCGGCCTCGTCGTGCTGCTGCTTGGGCGTCTCGGCATCCTCGCGTGGTGGAGCGCTGGTGCGCTGACGATCGCCGTCGGGGCGCTCGGTGCCTGGAGCGCCGTTCGCGCAGGTTGGGAACGTCGCGGCCCGGCGTGGGAGGCGCTCGCCGGCTCGCGCATCGGGGCCGCATGCGCGGGCCTGCTGCTGCTCCAGCTCGGCTGGGCGCTCGTCTGGCTGTCGGCGCCGGAGATCATGTACGACGCGCTCTACGCGAAGGCGTATCTCCCGCAGCTGTGGGCGCAGACCGGCTCGATCGGGCCGCTGCTCGTGCACCCGGTCCTCAACGTCACGGGACTGATGCAGATCGTCGCGGCGCCGGGCCATGCCGTCGGCGCGCCGAACGTCGGCCGTGACCTGCAGGCGATCGCCTGGGTCCTGCTCGTCGGGACGACCTGGTGGTGGGCGGGACGCCGGTCGGCGATCGGCCCGCTCGCGGCGCTCGCGGTCGGTGTCGTTCCGCACCTTGTCTGGCAGACCGCGACGGCGGACGACGACCTGATGCTCGCGGCGGGCGCGATGGCGCTCGCGATCGCCGTCTTGGGTGCCGGTGAGGGAGGGCTCGGCATCGCGATCGCGATCGGCCTGCTCGCGGGTGCGTGCTTCTGGCTGAAGCTCAGCCTCGTCGTGATCGTCGCCGTGCTCGTGGTCGGCTGGCTCGTCGCCGCAGGGCCGGACGGCCGCTGGCGGCGCGTCGGTGGGGTGGCGCTGGGCGCTGCGGTCGTCGCCGCGCCGGCGCTCGTGCTGCGCTGGATCGACACCGGCAATCCGCTCTTCCCTGCCTACAACGAGGTCTTCCACAGCACGCACTATCCGGCGGTCAACGAGCAGTACAACTTCCCCTTCTGGCCGCACCCGGGCGTCGAGGGCACGCTGAAGGCGGTCGTCCTGGCGGTCACGCACCCGTCGCTGATGAACGAGGTGGCGCCGCCCGGCGCGTTCGGGCTGCTGATCGCCGCAGTCGTGCTCGCGGTGCTGGTCGGCTGGCGCCGTGGTGAGCGCCGTGCGACGCTCGTCGTCTGGCTCGCAGTCGTCGTCAGCGCGCTCGCCTGGTGGGTGCAGTTCCGCTACCTGCGCTACCTGCTGCCGACGGCGATGGTTGCTGTCGTGCTCGTGCTCGTGCAGCTGCGCGGCTGGCGTCCCGGTCGCCGGGCGACGACGATCGCGCTCGTGGCGGCCGGCCTCGCGTCGGCCTGCTACCTGCCGTCGACGGTCGCGAACTTCTGGAACGTGCCGCACCGCACGCTGCCGTTCGCGGCGGCGTTCGGGCGCTGGAAGAGCGAGAACTACCTGCGCACGGTCTTCCCGGAGAAGGACGTGCTCGCGGCTTACCAGCGGCTTGCGCCGCCGGGGTCCGACGCCGTCACCGTCGCGCACGAGCGGACCTTCGTGCACGGCCGCGACCTGTCGCCCGCTTGGGAGGTAAGCCGGCTGCTCGAGATCTCCGGAGCGCTTCCGAGCACGCCTGACGCGACCTTGCGGGGCCTGCGTGCGCTCAGGGTCGGGTGGGCGATCGTCGCCGGTCCGGATGCAGCCGCCGGTCTCGGCGCTCCGCAGCTGCTCACCCGTCACGGGCAGCTCGTGTTCGCGGACCGCGGCTGGGAGCTGTACCGCCTCGTCGACGCACCCGCGCAGCCGCGCCTGCTGCCGGCGTGCGACGACGACCTGCGCGCCGGCGGGCACTGTTGGAGCGGGACGCTCGACGCCACGCCGGGTCTCGCCGACGGCGAGAGCAGCGGTGGCGTGACGCGCAACGTGCCGGTCTGTCCTGGCGAGACGGTGGCGGTGCAGCTGACGACGGTCGGCGGTGCTCAGCCGGCGTTCGTCACGCTCAACGCGGACGGCGGCGACGCCTTCGCCGGGCACACGAGCGGCACCGTGTCTCCTGGCACGACCGGCTGGGTCTACGGCACAGCGCCGCCGAAGACGCACACCGTCGGGGTCGGGGTCGTGCCCGGAGCGGGCGGTGGCGCGATCGTGCACGTGCGCGTCGGCCTGCTCGGCCACTGCGCCGCCGGCGCGCCGTGAGCGTCAGGTCGGCGCGGCTGCGAGGTTCAGGTCGACGAGCTGTGGATGCGCCGCGTAGTAGGCGAAGAACGACTCGATCGCGGCCGCCGTCTCGTACACCACCCCGCGGATGCGGAACGGCGTGCTCCCGATCGCGTGCTGGGCGCCGAAGCCGAGCTGCAGTGCGCGGACGTGGTTCGCGTGCAAGGGATAGAAGGTCGATCCGAGCAGCTCGTCGTGCAGGTGGCGGTGGTCGATCCCGCCCGGGACCGCGAGCAGCTCGGTGACCTGCTGCGCCATCGCGCCGAGCAGCCGGTTCGCCGGGTGGTTCATCGAGAAGAACAGCAGCTCGTCGCGATAGTGCTCGGCGATGAACGCCGCGACGTGGATGTCGCAGCCTTGACCACGGATGTCGAGCTCGGCCGTCGCCTGCGCCGCCTGGGCCGGCGCGTCGGACGGCAGCTCCGGGTCGGCGAGCAGCGCGCAGGTGCGAGCGACGTCGTCGCCGCGCGCGTAGGCCTGCAAGATCGCGCGGTCGTGGTAGTCGAACGGGCCGTCGACGACCGGCCCGCCGTTCGCGTCGCGCAGGTAGAAGAGGTCGGGGAAGTACCCGGTCCAGTAGACGCTCGGCCAGCGCAGCACGGTGGCGTCGCCGGCGATTCCCGCGAGCGTCTCGGTGCCGAGTCCGACGCCATCGCGGTAGCTGTCGTCGATGCGCTGGAGGATCGC
The DNA here is from genome assembly GCA_963715695.1 of uncultured Actinomycetes bacterium. GTDB lineage: Bacteria > Actinomycetota > Thermoleophilia > Solirubrobacterales > Solirubrobacteraceae > Conexibacter. Next base: position 2,006,739 of record OY970266.1, read on the forward strand.
GACGCGCGCGCCGGCGACGGCGCGGTGCAGCTCCGGAACCATCGCGTCGGGAAGCTCGTGCACGGGCGGGAAGCTCGTGAACGCGAAGTGGCGCGCAAACGCCTCGTTCGTGCCGAGCAGCAGCTCGAGTGCCTTCGCTTGGCAGTTCCCGACGACGACGACCTGTTCCATCGCGCGAGAGCTTGGCAGAACGCTCGGCGCTGTTCGGCGTGGACGAGCCGGACGGCTGTCTGACGCAGGCGACCGCTACCCTGCCGAGCCTCATGGCGATCGAGCGTCGCGCAGGGGCTCCGCGCCTCATCGAGTGGACGGGTGAGCGGTGCGTGCCCTGGACGCCCGACATCCAGGTCGTCTACGAGCACTACCACCGCTATCTGTGGGCGGCCGAGCTCGTGCGCGGCCGGCGGGTGCTCGACATCGGCAGCGGCGAAGGCTTCGGGAGCGCGATCCTCGCGGGCGGCGCGCAGCACGTCACCGGGATCGACATCGACCCGGTGACCGTCGAGCACAGTCAGCTGAACTACGCGGCGCCGAACCTCACCTACCAGCGTGGCTCGGCGCTCGAGCTCGACTGCTTCGAGCCGGGGTCGTTCGATGCTGTCGTCACGTTCGAGCTGATCGAGCATGTCGTGGACCACGAGCGCGTACTCGGCGGCATCGCTCGCGCGCTCGCGCCGGACGGGCTGCTCGTGATCTCGACGCCCGATCGCCGCATGTACTCCGACGCGACCGGGATCGTGAACCCGTTCCACGAGCACGAGCTGACCGAAGAGGAGTTCCGGGCGCTGCTCGGCACGCACTTCGAGCACGTCGAGCTGTTCGGCCAGCGCGCGCTGGCCGGCTCGCGGATCGGCGAACTGCAGCGCCCGCCGCAGCCGACGTCGCAGTCGTTCACGCTCAAGCAGGTCGGCGAGGATTGGCATCCGGCCGGCGAGCCGGTGCCGATGTACCTCATCGCCGTCGCCTCACGCGCTCCGCTTCCGAAGCTGCCGACGGACTCGCTGCTCGGCGACTACGCGCTCTCGATCCTCCATCCGCACATGCATCGCGCCCACGCTGCCGAGGAGCGCGTGCGGCATGAGGTCGCGAAGCGGAAGCGGGCGCTCGGCGAGAGCTTCGACCGGATCGCCGAGTTGCGTCGGGAAGCTCGACGCGCTTGCCGCTGCGGGTGCGCTGGAGGCGACGGAGCTGGCACGCGTGCGCGCCTCGGTCGTCTGGAACGCGTTCCAGCGTGGGCGCGGGAAGCTGTACGGAGCGCTCGGCGGGCGCGAGACACGCCGTGCTCAACTGCTCCAGCGGTCGCTGCGCGCCGCCGGCCGTGCGACCGGGACGACCGCCGAGCCGGGAAGTGCCGGCCCGCCGTCGTTCGCACCGATCCGCTTCCCCAGCTTTGCCGAGCCGCTCGTCTCGATCGTCGTCTCGGCCTACGTCGGTGCCGAGATCACCGCCGCGTGCCTGCGCTCGATCGCCGACCGGACGGAGGGCCCGGCGTATGAGGTGATCGTCGTCGACGACGCGGCCGATCGTGACAACGCGCGCCTGTGGGAGGCGGTCGAGGGTGCGCAGGTGATCGTGAACGAGCCTGGCATCGGCTACCTGCGCAGCGTCAACCGCGGCGCCGCTGCCGCGCGCGGCCGCTACCTCGTGTTGATGAACAACGACGTCGAGGTCGAGCTCGGCTGGCTGCGGGCGCTCGTCGACCGCGCCGAGGCGGCGCCCGACATCGGTGCCGTCGCTCCGATGCTGCTCTACCCCGACGGGCGCGTGCAGGAAGCCGGCGCGATCGTCTTCCAGGACGGCTCGGCCTGGAACTTCGGCCGCGACGGTCACCCCGACCACTACGAGTTCACCTACGTGCGCGAGATCGACTACGCGTCGGCTGCCTGCCTGCTCGTGCGGCGCGAGCTGTTCGAGGCGGTCGGTGGCTACGACGAGCGCTTCCTGCCGATGTACTACGAGGACGTCGATCTCTGCTTCGCGCTGCGCGCGATCGGGCATCGCGTGCTGTACGAACCGGCCGCGCGCGTCGTGCACCACGAGGGCTCCTCGGCCGGCACCGACCTCAACGCGGGCGCGAAGCGCCACCAGGAGCTCAACCGCCCGAAGTTCGTCGAGAAGTGGCGCGAGCAGCTCGAGCGTGAACAGCGGCCGCCGGGTGCCGAGCACGCACGCCGTGCGAGCACCCGCGCCGGCGGGCCGCACGTGCTCGTGATCGACCACCGCGTGCCGATGCCCGACCACGACGCCGGCTCGCTGCGGATGCTGCGGCTCGTCGAGACGCTGCTCGAGCTCGGCTGCCGCGTGACGTTCGCGCCCGACGACCTCGTCCGCCACGAGCCGTACACGCGGGCGCTCCAGTCGCTCGGCGTCGCCGTGCTCTACGACGGTGCGTCGATCGTCCGGGAGATCGCGCTGTGCGGCGAGGACCTCGCGCTCGTGATCGTCAGCCGCCCCTACGTCGCCGCGCAGTACATGCACGCGGTGCGCGAGTATGCGCCGAGCGCGCTGATCGCCTATGACACGGTCGATCTGCACTTTCTGCGCGAGCAGCGGCGCGCCGAGCTCGGCGAGCCGCACGCAGCGGACAAGGCGGCGACGATGCGCGAGCTGGAGCTCGGGCTCGTACGCGGCAGCGACACGACGATCGTCGTGAGCGAGGACGAGCAGGCACGCGTGCTCGAGGAGGTGCCTGAGGCCGAGGTCTACGTCGTCCCCGTCGTGAACGAGATCGCGAGCTCCGTTGCGGGGCCCGAAGATCGCGACGGCGTGCTTTTCGTCGGCGGCTTTCAGCATCCACCGAACGTGGACGCGGCGCTGCTGCTCGTGCGGGAGATCATGCCGCTCGTGTGGGAGTCCGTCCCCGGCATGCGCGTCGTGATCACCGGCTCGAGCCCGCCGCCGGAGGTGCTGGAACTCGCCTCCGAGATGGTCGAGGTGACCGGCTGGGTCGAGGACCTGCAGCCGCTGATCGACGGCGCGCGCCTGCTCGCCGCGCCGCTGCGCTACGGCGCCGGCATGAAGGGCAAGGTCACGCAGAGCCTCGGAGCCGGTCTGCCGGTCGTCACGACCTCGATCGGCGCGGAGGGGCTCGGGACGCAGGACGGGCGCGAGATGCTGATCGCCGAGGACGTCGAGCAGCTCGCCGAGCGGATCATCCGACTGCACGACGACGACGTACTGTGGCGGCGGCTGTCGTCGGCCGGGCAGGACGTCGTACGCCGCGTCGCGTCGCTCGATGTCATGCGTGAGCGCCTGCAGGCGCTGCTCGCGCGCGCTGCCCGATGATCGACGTCGCCCGCGGCCGAGCCGAGCTTCGTCGCATCGTCGCCAGCGGCGCGCGGCGCGTCCTGCGTCGCGCCGATCCCGCTGCGCTCGCCGCGCCGAGCGCTGTCGCGCAGCCCCAGCAGGGGCGCTCGGGGCCGGCCGCGCCGCGTGGGCTCGGCGTCGAGCGCGCGTCGGCGACGCTCGCGTTGCATGGTCGTCTCGCGCCGCACGAGATCGCTGCCGTCGAGGCGTGCATCGCGGCGCACGCCGAGCTGCAGGAGCTGTACGAGCGTGTGATCCACCCCGATCGTGAGCGTTTCCTGATGGCGATCGGCATCCATCTCGGCGTCCCCGGGATCGCCGAGAGGACCGGCCTGCCGACTGCCCAGCCGCCCGAGCAGGTGCATGCGATGGCGCGCGGTGCGCTTGCCGCGGCGGGTGGGCTCTACGAGGCCGACCTCGTCGCAGACGCGCTGGCGAGCGCGCACGTCGAGCTGGCGGCGAAGCGCGCGGCGCTCGACTTCGGCTGCTCGTCGGGTCGCGTCGTGCGCGTGCTGTCGGCCGCCTGTCCACAGATCGCATGGCACGGCTGCGACCCGAACGCCGACGCGATCGCATGGGCACGCGAGGCGATCCCTGGCGTGCGCTTCTTTCGCAGCGGCGACCGCCCACCGCTCGACCTGCCCGACGGCTCGCTCGACCTCGTCTACGCGATCTCCGTCTGGTCGCATTTCGCGCCAGAGCTTGGGCTTGCGTGGTTCGAAGAGATGCGGCGGCTGCTGCGCCCCGGCGGCCATCTCGTGATGACGACGCACGGCGCGACGACGATCGAGCACGACGGCGCCAACGGCCTGCGCTCGACGCAGCAGCTCGACGAGATCGCACGTGCGCTCGCGACGCGACGGAAGCTGGTACGCAGCCGAGTTCGGCGAGGTCGGCGACTGGGGTGTGCGTCAACCCTGACTGGGGCACCGCGTTTCTGTCACCCGAATGGTTGCTCGCCCACCTCACTCCACAATGGCAGCGTGCTCGAGTTCGCGCCCGGGCGCAACGCGGGCAATCAGGACGTCTACGTCCTGAAGCCGGCGGTTGCTAGCGTTCAGTCGCCGTGACGACGACCGTCTCCTCTACTGAAGCGGCCGCCGAAGCTCCGGTGGCGCGCGCGCTGCCGGTCGTGACGGTCAGTCACGTCAGCAAGGCCTTCAAGCTCCCGCACCAGCAGTACCGCACGCTCAAGGAGCGGGTCCTGCACCCGTTCCGCTCGACGACCTACGACGTGCTGCAGGCGGTCGGCGACGTCGACTTCGAGGTCGCCGAGGGCGAGTTCTTCGGGATCGTCGGGCGCAACGGCAGCGGCAAGAGCACGCTGCTGAAGTGCCTCGCCGGCATCTACGACGTCGACGACGGGCGACGCTGCACGTGCGCGGGCCGGCTGTCGCCGTTCATCGAGCTCGGCGTCGGCTTCAACACCGAGCTGACCGCCCGCGACAACGTGATGATCAACGCGATCATGCTCGGCCTCACCCGCCAGCAGGCGCGCGAGCGCTTCGACGACATCATCGCCTTCGCCGAGCTCGAGGACTTCCTCGACCTGAAGCTGAAGAACTACTCCTCGGGCATGACGTGCGGCTCGCCTTCTCGGTCGCGATCCAGGTCGACGCCGAGGTCCTGCTGATCGACGAGGTGCTCGCGGTCGGCGACGCCTCCTTCCAGCAGAAGTGCTTCGACGAGTTCCACCGGCTCAAGCGACGACGGCCGGACGATCCTGTTCGTGACGCACGACATGGGCGCGGTCGAGCGCTTCTGCGACCGCGCGATGCTGCTCGACAAGGGGCGCGATGGTCGACATCGGCGAGCCGACCGCGATCGCGCGCGCGCTACAACGAGCTCAACTTCGGGCGCACCGTCCACCAGATGGCCGAGCAGGACGGCGAGGAGCGCTTCGGCGACCGCTCCGCCGAGATCGCCGACGCCTGGTTCGAGAACGCCGAGGGCGAGCGCATCGCCGAGATCGAGCACGGCGCTGCCTGCTGCGCGTCTGCCTCGAGGCGCGCTTCCACGCGGCGATCGACGACCCGGTCTTCGGCTTCACGCTGCGCAACGACGTCGGCGCGACGATCTTCGCGGCGACGACCGATCTCACGCACGGGCCGAGCGGGCACTTCGCTGCCGGCGAGCACGTCGTCGTGCGGCTCGACTTCCAGAACTGGCTGGTCGCGCAGCACCTACAGCGTGACGCCGTCGATCGCGCGCCCCGGCCTCGGCGCCGACGCGCTCGACCTGCGCGCCGACCTCGCGACAGCTCGTCGTGCACGGCGGCCACGTGCACGGGCGGCGTCGTCGAACCTGCCGCACGCGTTCGAGCTGGTGCGCGGATGAGCGCGCACCGAGCACGACCGGCCGCGCCGCTACGGCCCCTCCGCCTTCGGCGACGACCTGCGCCGCTTCTGGAACCTGACGATCGACGCTCGCCGTCACCGACTTCAAGCTGCGCTACTTCGGCTCGGTGCTCGGCTACTTCTGGTCGCTGGTGCGGCCGCTGCTGTTCTTCGGCGTCCTCTACGTGGTGTTCACGAAGCTGCTCGGCGTCGGGCGCGGGCGTGCCGCACTACCCCGTCTACCTGCTCGGCTCGATCGTCCTGTGGACGTTCTTCACCGAGACGACCGGCGGCTGCGTGCAGTGCCTGCTCGCGCGCGAGGGGCTGCTGCGCAAGATGCGCTTCCCGCGACTGGTGATCCCGCTGTCGGTCGGCGCTGACCGCGCTCTTCAACCTCGGCACGAACTTCGTCGCGGTGCTCGCGTTCGCGTTCGCCTCCGGCGTCAAGCCGCGCTTCGACCTGGCTCGAGCTGCTGCCGCTGATCGCGCTGCTGACGACGTTCGCGGTCGGCGTCGGGATGCTGCTGTCGGTCCTGTACGTGCGCTTCCGCGACATCCAGCCGATCTGGGAGGTGATGTCGCAGATCCTCTTCTACGGCTCGCCGATCATCTATGTGGCGACGACGATCGGCGAGAAGGCCGAGCATCAAGGCGCAGCACATCGTCGTGACGCTCAACCCGATCGCGACGCTGCTCGACGCAGATGCGCCACGCGTTCGTCGACCCGGGCGCGCCCGTCCGCCGCGCAGGCGCCGGCGGCGGCCTTCGGCTGCTGATCCCGCTGGGTATCATCGCCGCGATGTTCGTCCTCGGCCTGTGGTTCTTCAACCGCGAGGCGCCGCGGATCGCCGAGAACCTCTGAGACGATGGCGACCCCCGACGACCGACCAGCAGCACGAGATCGAGCAGCTGCGCGCGCGCGTCGCTGCGCTCGAGGCCGAGCTCGTCGAGCAGTGCAGGCGCGGACCAATCGCAGCGTCGCCGAGGCGCAGGAGCGCGTCTACTGGCTCGACCGCTGGCACCTCGACCTCAACGCGCTGATGCGCCGCCGCGGCGCGAGCGAGTTCCGCGCGGGGTTGCGCGCCGTGCGCAAGGTGATGCGCGGGCTCAGGCGGGTCAAGCGGAAGCTGCTCCCGGGCTCGTGAGCCGCGTCTCCGTCGTGATCCCCGTCAAGGACGGGGAGCGCTACCTGGCGGAGCTGCTCGACGCGCTCGCGCGCGAGGGCGCCGACGAGGTGCTCGTGATCGACTCGGGCTCGCGCGACCGCTCGCTCGAGATCGCCCGCGCCGCCGGCGCCGAGCTGCTCGAGATCGCGCCAGAGGAGTTCGGCCACGGGCGCACGCGCAACCTCGGCGCCGAGCGCACGAGCGGCGAGCTGATCTGCTTCCTGACCCAGGACGCGACGCCATGCCCCGGCTGGCTCGACGCCTACCGCGAGGCGTTCGCGCTCGACGAGCGCGTCGGCGCCGCGTTCGGCCCGCACCTGCCGCGCGCGGACACGAGCCCGATGATCGCGCGCGAGCTGGCGCGAGTTCTTCGCCGCCTTCGCGCCCGACGGCGAGCCGACGCTCCAGCGCGCCGGCGACGCGCCGTTCCTCTCCAACGTCAACGCCTGCTACCGCCGCGCCTGCTGGGAGGAGATCCGCTTCCGCGACGTGCGCCTACGCCGAGGACCAGGCGTTCGGCGCGCGACCTGCTCGCCGCCGGCTGGGCGAAGGTCTACCACCCCGGCGCGGCGGTCCTGCACGCGCACGACTACGGCGCGCTCGAGTTCATGCGCCGCTACTTCGACGAGTACCGCGGCCTGCGCGAGACGACCGGCCACGTCGAGGCGTTCGCGCTCGATCGGCGCGCTGCGGACGGTCCGCGCCGAGGTCGCGCAGCGACCTCGCGCTGGATGCGCGAGCAGGGCGTGCCCGCCGCCGAGCGCGCGCGCTGGGCGGCGCGCGCGACCGTCCACCACGGCGGCCGGCGCGTCTTCTCGGCGCTCGGCTCGCGCGCCGAGCGCGTGCCCGCGCCGCTGCGCCGGCAGCTGTCGCTCGAGGGCCGCGACGACGGCGCGGACAGGCATCGCACGCCGCGCCCGCCGACGGCGCGGCGATCGCAATCCCCGCCGGTCGCCGGATGTCGCCACGCCGCGCTCGCCGAGGACTACGCCGACGCCGGGCGCGTGCTGCGCGACGGACCGGCGCCGCTGCTCGATCCGATCCCCGGCATGGCCGAGCGCGAGCGGCTGCGGCTCGCGCTCGTCGTGCCGCCGTTGCGGCGCGGCAGCGGCGGCCACAACACGCTCTTCCAGCTGCTGTCGCGGCTCGAGCGCCGCGGCCACGTCTGCAGCGTCTGGCTCGCCGACGTGCACGGCAAGCACGAACGACGCCTGGCCGGCGTGCTGCGCTCGGAGATCAACGAGTGCTTCGCGCCGTTCGAGGGCGCCGGTCTACAAGGGCTTCGCGACTGGCAGGGCGCCGACGTCGCGATGGCGACCGGCTGGCAGACGGTCCACCCGCTGCTGGCGCTCGACAACTGCCGCGCGCGCGCCTACGTCGTCAACGACCACGAGCCGGAGTTCTTCCCGACCTCGACCGAGCGGCGCGCTCGCCGCCGACACCTACCGCCACGGCCTCCACTGCATCGCCGCGAGCCCGTGGCTGCGCGACCTGCTCGTCGAGCGCTACGGCGCCTCGCGCCGACGCCTTCCAGCTCGGCGTCGACCATGACGATCTACGGTCCGAGCGAGCGCGTGCGGCGCGCCGACACGGTCGTCTACTACGCGCGTCACTCGACCGACCGCCGCGCCGTCCCGATCGGGCTGCTGGCGCTCGCGGAGCTGCACCGCCGCCGCCCCGACGTGCGGATCGTGCTGTTCGGCGACCGACTGTCCGCCGCACGACGTCGTTCCCCTACGAGCACCTCGGCGTGCTGAGCCGGCCGCAGCTCGCCGCGGCTCTACGGCGAGGCGACGGTCGGGCTGTGCCTGTCGCTGACGAACTTCTCGCTGATGCCGAAGGAGATGCTCGCCTGCGGCCTGCCGTGCGTCGAGCTTGCCGGCGTCAGCGCCGAGTCGATCTTCGGCGCTGACGGGCCGATCGAGCTGGCGCCGCTGCGAGCCGAGCGAGATCGCCGCGCGATCGAGCGCCTGCTCGACGACGAGGCGCTGCGCGAGCGGCGCTCGCGCGAGGGGATCGCGTTCGTCGCCTCGCACACGTGGGACGTCGCGACCGACGAGGTCGAGGCGGGGCTGCGCCACGCGCTGCGCGAGCGCGAGCAGACAGCGTTGAGCGCCGACTAGCTCAGAGCGCTTCGACCCAGTCGAGCGGGCGACCGCAGAGCGTCCGCCAGTGCGCGAGCGGCACGCTGTGCACCGGCGCCGCATCGGCCGCGAGCGGCGCAAGCGCGATTCGCTGCACGAGCGTCGGCGCCCCGTCGCCGGGGGCGAGGCTGCCGCCGCCGCGCGTGAGCACGATCGTGTGCGGGCCGGCGGTGAGCGTGCGAACGTCGTAGGCGATCGTGTTGCCGTCGCCGCCACTCGCGTTGCGCACGGTCCCCGCGGGCGAGCCGTCGACCGTCGCGCGCAACGAGCGTCCGGCGTCGCCCTGGACCCACAGCCGGTAAGAGCCGGCGCTCGCAAGCGTGACGTGCGCCGTCACGCTGCCCGGCCCGTCGAAGCCGATCGACGTGCCGGCGGGCGGCAGCGTCGCGAGCGTCGAGCGGCGGATCTGCGCGGGCTCGGCATCGCCGTTTGCGCCCCGGGCGGCGTAGCGCAGCGTCTGCGAGCCGCTGCGCCGCGCGTGCGCGGCGAAGCGGCCGACTGCGCGACAGGCGGGGACGACGCTCGGTTGGCCCGGCGCGCCGAGCCCGAGGTGGAGGTGCGCGATCGGGCTTCCCGGCGTGCGTCGCCAGACGTCGTAGTACGTGCCGCGGGAGGCGAGCGCGAACTGGGCGGGCGGACGGCTCTTGAACGGCGAGCGGCGCACGACGATCGTCGCAAAGCGGTTGACGAGCGCGCTCGGGAGGTCATCGAGGTCGTACGTCTGGCCGTAGCCGACTCCACCGCCGTCGCTCGTCGTCCACGGCTGCACGCGGAACGCGTATGCCAGGACCGTCCGGCTTCAGGTCACGCAGCAGGTAGAGCGCGTACTCGTCGAAGTCGGGCGTCAACGTCGGTCCGCGACCGGCGAAGCGCGTCCCGATGTGACGCAGCTCGTCGAAGCGCGTCGGTCGGAGCGATCGTCGTCGCGTGGTAGAGGTAGGCGTCCGAGCCGAGCACGCCGGCCGTGATCGCGGCGGCCAGCAGCAGCCCCTCGAGCCGCCGCGACCCGAGCCGTCCGAGCGCGCCGATGCACGCGACGAGCACGACGACCGGCGAGAGCAGCACGAGCAGCTTCGCCGACGTCCAGGTCGTAGAGCGCGGTGTCAGCGCGAGCCAGACCAGCACTGAGAGCGCGACGTACGCGAGCACGCCCCACTGGCGCTGACGCCACAGCCAGATCGCGCCGAGCAGCGCCCCGACGGCGACGACGCCGATCAGCAGGTAGGTCTGCGTCAGGTGCTCGGGATCGGTGCGATGCGAGGAGCCGAGCCAGACGCCGAGCAGCTGCACCTTCAGCAGCGGGCGCACCAAGTTGCCGGGGTCGGCGACCGCGAGCGGGTTGTTGTTGCTCACGCTCGTCGCGAGGTTCAGCGAGGTGCCGATCGAGGCGACGCTCGGCAGCGCCAGCAGCACGAGCGCACCGAGCGCCCAGCCGGCGCGCAGCGCGACCGCGCGCAGCCTGGCGCGGCGGTCGCCCGCGAGCGCTCCCCAGCCGAGCGCGAGCACGGCGACGGCAGACAGCGCGAGCCACGGCATGAACGCGAAGCCGACGGTCGCCCACCCGGCGGCGCCGGCGACGCCGAGCGGGATCGCGGCGCGCGGGCCGCCGGCGAGCTGCTCGCGTGCGAGCACCACGAGCGCGCCGAGCAGCGCGAGCGTCGGCAGCAGCGCGATCTCCTTGATCGAGCCCTGCAGCAGGTACGCGTAGACGAGTGCTGGCATCGAGGAGACGACGCCGGCGAGCGCTGCCGCCGGGCGCGACAGCCCGGCGCGCCGCGCGACGAACGTGAGCGGGAAGGCCGACAGCGCGACGGTGGTCGCGAGGTACGGCGCGTAGAGCCAGATCGGGTCGACGCCGGTCAGGCGCCCGACGCCGCCGAGCGCGGTGTGCGCGCCTGACGGATAGCCGGTGCCGAAGAACGCGTGCAGCGCCAGCCCGTAGCTGGAGCCCGAGACGGTGAAGCTGTGGCCATGGGCGAGCAGGCGCTCGATGCCGATCAGCTGGATCGCGCCGGTCGTGTCGAGCAGGTAACCCGGGAACGTGACGTGCCCTGTCAGCAGCACCGGCGCCGCCGCGACGAGGTAGGCGACGAGCGCCGGCGCCCAGCCCCACCACCAGCCGCTACGACGCGCCCGCCAGCGCGTCAGCAGCGCCTGCCCGCCGACCGCGAAGCCGCCGAGTGCGACGACGACGACGATCGCCGGCGTCAGCGGGGCGATCGCGCCGGACCACGTCGTGACCTGCGTGAGTCCGATGATGCCGGCGTAGCCGAGCGGCGCGAGCAGCACGGCGGGAAGCGTGAGCCCAGCTGCGCGCTCGACGAGCAGGCCGACGCCGAACGAGAGTCCGACGAGCAGCAGCGGGAAGACGATGACCGCGAGGACGAACGTCACGCGGACGACGCTCAGCGGTCTGCGCCGCAGCCCGAGAATGCTGAGCAGGAACGACGAGAAGAAGATCTGGATGCCGACGATCACGAGCGTCAACGCGACGACCGCGAGCCGCTCCTCGCCGAGGCTGCCGAAGCCGCGGTTCGCCCACTCGACGACGATCACCGCGACGCTCGCGACGCCGGCGAGCGCGACGACGCCGCCGAGCAGGAGTCCGTGCTCGAGCTTGTAGCGCGCGCGCATGCGGTCGAACCAGGGGTCGCGCTCGTGCATGAAGTACGTGCCGTAGGCGTGCGCGCAGAGCCCGAGCCCGACGACCTGCGTGCCGACGACCATCAGCAGCGAGCCGCCGATCAGCGCATGGATGTCCCATTGACGGCCGAGCACGTCGATGCGCGCGAGCACGAGCGCCCCGACGAGCGCGCCGAACAGCGTCATCAGCACGCCTGGCAGGATGAACAGGTGCGTCGGCGAGTGCACGAGCAGGAAGCGCAGGTGCCGCCAGCCGTCGCGGAAGCTCGACAGCTTCGATTCGCCCCCGCGCGGGTGGTACTCGATCGGGAACTGCCGGATGTCGAGCTTCTCCTTCGCCGCGCGGATCACCATCTCGGAGGCGAACTCCATGCCCGTCGTGCGCAGCGCGAGCTGCGGCAGCTTGTCGCGACGGACCGCGCGCATGCCGCAGTGCGCGTCGCTGACGCCGGTGCGGAAGAGGAAGTTGAGGAAGCCCGAGAGGACCGGGTTGCCGACGTAGCGGTGCAGCCACGGCATCGCGCCCGGGTGGATGTTCTTCATGCGGTCGCCGATCACCATGTCGGCGCCGTCCTGCAGCTCGCCGAGGAAGCGGGGGATCTCGTTGAAGTCGTACGTCAGGTCGGCGTCGCCCATCACGATGTAGTCGCCGCGCGCTGCTTCGAAGCCCGCGAGGTACGCGCTGCCGTAGCCGCGCCGTGGCTCGCGCACGACGCGCGCGCCGGCTGCCTCGGCGAGCTCGCGGCTGCCGTCCTCGGAGTCGTTGTCGGCGACGACGACCTCGCCGGCGATCCCGTGGCGCTCGAGCACCTCGCGCGCCGAGGCGACGCACTGCTCGATGTTCTCGGCCTCGTTGAGGCAGGGGATCACGACGGAGACGAGCGGTCGGTCGGCCGCTCGTTCGGACGAGGGCACGCGGATGGTGTTCTCAGTCGTGGTCATGCGAGTAAGGGGCGACCCCTGAATCGCCGCCCTAGCACTACAACGCGCGCTCGGGGGGAAAGTCTCGCGCCTTGCGGCGCGATGCTAGCGCACGGCTGTGACAACCTTCCCGCCCGATGCGCGTCTGCCTCGTCTACGACTGCCTCTTCCCCCACACCGTCGGGGGCGGTGAGCGCTGGTATCGCAGCCTCGGCGAGCGGCTTGCCGCCGACGGGCACGAGGTCACGTATCTGACGCTGCGCCAGTGGGATCGCGGCACCGATCCCGGCGTCGAGGGGATCGACGTGCGCGTCGTCGGCCCGCGGATGGCGCTCTACGTCGACGGCCGCCGGCGGATCCTGCCGCCGCTCGTGTTCGGCCTCGGCGTGCTGTGGCACCTGCTGCGCCACGGTCGCCGCTACGACGTCGTGCACACCTCGTCGTTCCCGTACTTCTCGCTGCTCGCGGCAGCGCTCGTGCGGCCGTTGCAGCGCTTCGCGCTCGTCGTCGACTGGTTCGAGGTCTGGTCGCGCGACTACTGGCGCGAGTACCTCGGGCGCGGGGGCGGCGCCGTCGGCGCGTTCGTGCAGCGGCTCTGCGCCCGCGTGCCGCAGCGCGCCTTCTGCCTCTCGCAGCTGCACGCGGCGCGCCTGCGGGGCGAGGGCCTGCGCAGCGAGCCGACGGTGCTGACCGGCTTGTACTCCGGTTCGCTGGAGGTGCCCGAGCCGGTGCAGGCGCGCCCGGTCGTCGTCTTCGCCGGGCGCCACATCCCGGAGAAGCAGGTGCCGGCGATCGTGCCGGCGATCGCGCTGGCGCGCGAGCAGCTGCCCGAGCTGCGCGCGGAGATCTTCGGCGACGGGCCGGAGCGCGAGCGCGTGCTCTTGCTGATCGCGCAGCACGACCTTGCCGACACGATCGACGCGCCCGGCTTCGTCGAGCACGAGCGCATCCACGAGGCGATGCGCACCGGCCTCTGCATGCTGCTGCCCTCGGCGCGCGAGGGGTATGGGCTCGTGGTCGTCGAGGCAGCGGCGCGCGCGACGCCGAGCGTCGTCGTCGCGGGCGCCGACAACGCGGCGACCGAGCTCGTCGACGAAGGCGAGAACGGGACCGTCGCCGCCTCGACCTCGCCGGAGGACCTTGCTGCGGCGATCGTGCGCGTCCACGCGGCCGGGCCGGCGCTGCGCGCGGCGACCGCCGACTGGTTCGCACGCAACGGCGAGCGGCTGTCGCTCGAGCACTCGCTCGCGACGGTGCTCGCGGCCTACGCGGGCGGCCGACATGAGGTGGCGGCGGCCGACGCCGGCGAGCGCGAGGGTGCCGCATGAGCCGCCGTGTGCTGATCACCGGCGTCACCGGACAGGACGGCGGCTACCTCGCCGAGCAGTTGCTGGCTGGCGGCGACGAGGTGATCGGGACGGTGCGCGCACCCGACGGCGCGCTGGAGGCAGCGGGCCTCGGTCAGCTCGACGGGCGCGTGGGCTTGCTCGCCGCCGACCTGCTCGACGCGGCCTCCGTGCGCCGCGCGATCGCCGAGGCGCAGCCGCACGAGATCTACCACCTCGCCGCGCCGACGTTCGTGCCCGACTCGTGGGAGGACCCGAGCGAGGTGACGGCGGCGATCGCCGGCGGCACGGCGACGGTGCTCGCGGCGGCAGGCGCGCTCGGCGACGACGTGCGCGTGCTCGTCGCCACGTCGAGCGAGATCTTCGGCGACGCGGGCGTCTCGCCGCAGTCGGAGGACGCGCCGATGCGCCCGCGCAGCCCCTACGGCGTCGCGAAGCTCGCCGCGCACGGGCTCGTCGGCACGCTGCGCGCCCGGCACGAGCGCTTCCTCGTCTCGGCGATCACGTTCAACCACGAGTCGCCGCGGCGGCCCGAGCGCTTCCTGCCGCGCAAGGTCAGCCTCGGCGTCGCGGCGATCGCCGCCGGCCGCGCCGAGACGCTGACGCTCGGCGACCAGCGCGCCGTGCGCGACTGGTCGCACGCACGCGACGTAGTCGCCGGGATGGTGCTCGCGCTGCGCCACGAAGCGCCGGGCGACTACGTCTTCGCCTCCGGCGTCCCCCACACCGTCGGCGAGCTGGTCGACGCTGCGTTCGTGGCAGCCGGCGTCGAGCGCCACGTTCCCGACGGCGAGGGAGGGACGCGCGACCGCGTGCTCGTCGACCCGCGCTTCGTCCGCCCGCCGGAGCAGTGGCCGCCGGTCGGCGACCCGTCGAAGGCGCGCGAGCTGCTCGGCTGGCGCCCGCAGGTCTCGTTCGAGCAGCTCGTCGGCGAGCTGGTCGCCGCCGATCTCGCACGGCTCGGCGTCACGCGGGGCGACACGTGAGCGCCTGGCGCGCGCGCCGGGCGTGGCGCGTGGGGGCGTGGCACGCCCCGGGCGTCGTCGTGCGCGGCGCGAGCGTGGACGCGAGCCGGATGGCGCTGTGCGGGTCGCGCTGAACCTCGTCTTCCTCGTCCCCGGGGAGACCGGCGGGATGGAGGTCTATGCGCGCGAGCTGCTGCCGCGGCTCGCGGCGATCGACGGGGTCGAGCCGGTCGCGATCGTCAGTCGCGCGGCCGCCGCCGACCCCGCCGCGCCGTGGAACGACGCGATCCGCTCGGTCGTCGCGCCGGTCGACGCGCGCGACCGCAAGCAGTGGGTGTGGGGTGAGCAGCACCATGTGCCGCGGCTTGCGCGCAAGCTCGGCGCCGACCTCGTCCACAGCCTCGCCTCGACCGGGCCGGCACGCCTCGCCGGCGGGCCGCCGCGCGTGACGACCGTGCACGACCTGCACTACGCCGTGGCGCCCGACGCGCACTTCGGCCTGCGCGGGCTCGGCATGCGACTGCTCGTGCCGGCCGCCGTGCGCGCGTCGCGTCGCGTGATCGCCGACTCGCAGGCGACGAAGGACGACATCGTGCGGGTGATCGGCAGCGACCCCGCCACGATCGACGTCGTCCACCTCGCGACGACGCCGCCGCGCGCCGATGCACCCGCGACCCCTGAGGCCGAGCTGCGCACGCGCCTCGCGCTCGGCGAGCGGCAGCTGCTGCTGAGCCTCGCGGCCAAGCGCCCGCACAAGAACGTCGAAGGGCTGGTCGACGCGCTCGCTGGGATCCCCGCCGAGCGGCGCCCGCTGCTCGTCGTTCCCGGCTATCCGACCGAGCACGAGCCGTCGCTGCTCGCGCGCGCGGCGCAGCGCGGCGTGGGCGACGACATCCTGTTTCCCGGCTGGCTGTCGGCCGCCGACGTCGAGGGGTTGTGGGGCGCCTGCGTCGCGCACGTCTTCCCGTCGTTCTACGAGGGCTTCGGGCTGCCGGTGCTCGAGGCGATGGCGCGCGGCGTGCCGGGCGCGTGCTCGGATCGCGCCTCGTTGCCCGAGGTCGCCGGCGGCGCGACGCTGCTGTTCGACCCCGACGACCCGGCGGCGATCCGCGGCGCGATCGAGCAGCTGCTCGCTGACGCAGCGTTGCGCGAGCGACTGCGCGTCGCTGGGCTGGAGCGCGCCGCTGCCTTCTCGTGGGAGCGCACCGCGCAGGAGACGGCACGCAGCTACGAGCGCGCGCTCGCCGGCGTCTGAGCGCCCGCGCCCAGCGCTGCGCTCGGCGCCCGCCCCGCCCCGCGCTCAGCGCGCGAGCAGCTCGAGGTCGGCGCGCGTCATCAGGCGGATCAGCTGCTCGAAGTTCGTCTGCGGGACCCAGCCGAGCTGCTCCTTCGCCTTCGTCGGGTCGCCGATCAGCAGGTCGACCTCGGCCGGGCGCACGAACTGCTGGTCGATCTCGACGTAGCGCTCCCAGTCGCCGAGACCGGCTTCGTCGAACGCGACCTGGACGCAGTCGCGCACCGTGTGCGTGTGGCCGGTCGCGATCACGAAGTCCTCCGGCGTGTCCTGCTGGAGCATCAGCCACATCGCCTCGACGTAGTCCTTCGCGTAGCCCCAGTCGCGCTTCGCGTCGAGGTTGCCGAGCGCGAGCTTGTCGCGCAGGCCGAGCTTGATCGCCGCCGCGTGCCACGTGATCTTGCGCGTCACGAACTCCAGGCCACGACGCTCGCTTTCGTGGTTGAACAATATTCCACTTGTTGCATGAAGGCCGTAGGACTCGCGGTAGTTGATCGTGATGAAGTGGCCGTAGACCTTCGCGACGCCGTAGGGCGAGCGCGGGTAGAGCGGCGTGTCCTCGTTCTGCGGGACCTCGCGCACCTTGCCGAACATCTCCGAGCTGGACGCCTGGTAGAAGCGCGCCTCGGGACAGGCCTCGCGCACCGCTTCGAGCATCCGCGTGACGCCGACGCCGGTGAAGTCGGCGGTCAGCGTCGGCTGCTTCCAGGAGAGCGCGACGAAGCTCATCGCCGCGAGGTTGTAGACCTCCTGCGGCCGCGCGGCGCGCAGCGTGTCGACGAGCGAGCGCTGGTCGAGCAGGTCGCCCTGGTGCAGCGTGATGCGCTCGCGCAGGTGCTCGATGCGGTCGAACTTCTCGGTCGAGGCACGGCGGACCATGCCGTGGACCTCGTAGCCCTGCTCGAGCAGCAGCTCGGCGAGGTAGGAGCCGTCTTGGCCGGTGATGCCGGTGATGAGTGCGCGCTTGGGGGAGGACATGGCCGGGAGCCTAATGGGTCACACTGCGCGCACGATGGCCGCCCCGACGATCGACGTCGTGATCCCCGCCTATGGCGGCTGGGAGCACACCGAGCGCTGCCTGGAGCACCTGCGGCGCCAGACGCTCGCACACACCGTCGTGCTCGTCGACAACGCGTCGCCGGACGACACGCTCGCGCAGGTTCGCGCGCAGTTCCCGCACGTGCGGCTCGTCGAGATGGGCGAGAACGCCGGCTTCGCGCGGGCGGTCAACCGTGGTGTCGCGCACGGCACGGCTGAGCTGGTCGTCCTGCTCAACAACGACGTCGACGCAGCGCCGGACTTCCTCGAACGGCTCGTCGGCGCGTTCGAGGAGCCGGACGTCGGGTCCGCGGCGCCGTTGCTGCTGCAACCGGGTGGGGAGCGGATCGACGTGTGGGGCATCGCGATCGACGCGACGCTCGCCGCCGTCGGCCGGCTCTACGGTGCGCCCGTGGCCGCGGCGGAGCGAGGCGGGGTGCCGCCGCTGCTCGGACCCTGCGGCGCAGCAGCCGCTTGTCGGCGGGTCGCCTACGAAGCAGCCGGGGGGCTCGACGAGCGCATCTTCATGTACGGCGAGGACCTCGACCTCGCGTTGCGGCTTGCGAGCGCCGGCTGGCGCTGCGCAGCGGTCGGTGCGGCGCGCGGCGTGCACGTCGGCGGCGCGAGCACCGGCAAGCGCTCGCGCTGGCAGCGCGAGCTGGGGGGCTTCGGACGCGGCTACCTGCTGCGTCGCTATGGCGTCCTGCGCACGCGGCAGGCGCCGCGTGCGCTCGTCACGGAGACGATCGCGGTGCTCGGCGACGGAGCGATCTCGCGCGACGCGGCGGCGCTGCGCGGCCGCGTCCGCGGCTGGCGCGCTGCTCGCGGCCTGCCGCGCCATGCGATCCCGTCTGCGGCTCGCACATCGCCGATCGGCTTCGTCGAGAGCCTGCGCCTGCGCGTCGCCGACTACAACGGCCCGGACGCGCCGCGCTGAGTCGGTCCCGGCTCGGGCCCGTCGATCCCCCGGCGGCGCACCAGCGCCTCGACGAGCTCGCGCGGGATCGCACGCAGGACCCACGCAGCTGCTCCGTAGACCAGCAGCGCCACGACCGCCGCCAGCGCGTCGGGCAGCGGCAGCAGCACGCAGGCCCCGCCGAGCGCCGCGGCGCAGGCGAGCTTCGGCACGTAGCGCAGGTCGGGCGCGAGCGCCGGTTGCAGGCGCGCGAGCATCGTGATCGCCGCGATCGCCAGCACGACCTCGCCGATGCTCGCGGCGAGCGCCGCGCCGTTCGCGCCGAGCGGCGGGATCAGCGTCAGGCCGAGCACGAGCACGACGACGAGCGCGAGCGCGTTGACGGCGATCAGTGCGCGCTGGCGATGGACGGCGATCAAGCCGAAGGTCCCGAGCTGCGTCATGAAGGCGCCCGCGATCGCCACCGACTCGATCCGCAGCGGCTCGGCCGCCTGCGCGTACTTGTGGCCACCGAGCAGCTGCACGATCGGTGCGGCGCCGACCGCCAGCACGAGCGCGAGCGCGAGTGCGACCAGCAATGCAGCCTCGCCCATCCGCTGCAGCACGTACGAGAGCCGCGCCTCGTCGGCGACATGCGCGTGCGCGAGGATCGGGAAGGCGGCGCCGATCATCAGCTGCGGGACGCCGAGCAGGATCTCCGAGATGCGGAAGGAGGTGGCGAACAGGCCGGTCTGGTGGGCCGTCGCGAGCAGCGAGGCGAGGATCAGCAGGACACGCACGTACGTCACGTTCACGACCGAGCTGAGTGCGACCGGCGCGGCGTCCTTCAGCAGCGGCTTCCACTCGCCCCAGGCGAAGCGCGGCGCGATCCAGCTCGTCGTCCCGGCGAACGCGAGTGCCGTCGCGACGGCGACGGCACCGCCCGCGATGTAGACCGCGAAGAAGGGAACGAGCCCGGTGCCGGCAAGCACGAGCGCGACGATCCCGATGACGATCACGAGCTGGCGCGCGAAGTCGATCGTCGTCGCCGCGCCGAGCCGCAGGTCGACGGTCAGCGGCATCGTCAGCGTCGTCGCGAGCACGGCGAGCACGATCCCGACGCCGGCGAGCAGCGTGCCGGTCACGAGCGCGCTCGGGTATCCGGCGATCAGCGTGAACGCGACGCCGAGCAGCACGCCGGCCGGGGTCAGCACGAGGCGCATGCCGACGAGGTCGGCGAGCAGCGTGCGGCGCCTGGCGGCGTCGGCATGCACGTAGGCGCGCTGACCGACGAGCGTCAGGCCGGCGTCCGTCACGCCCAGCACGACCGTGACGATCGCGATCACCGTCGCCCACTGGCCGAAGCGCGCGACGCCGAGGTAGCGCAGCAGGAAGACCGACGCGACCAGCGTCAGCAGCAGCCCGGCGCCGTAGCCGCCGACGCGCAGCGCGCCGCCGCGGATCGCGCGGTCGCCGGCGCCCGGCTCGGTCAGTGCATCGCGCTGCACGGAGCCGTCCGGATCGCTCATCTGCTCAGGGGCTCGGCTTCGTCGCTACTGCGTGCAGCGTGTCGCCGCCGCCGCCGAGGCGATCGAGCAAGACGGCGAGCGGGAGCCCGAGCGCGCACAGCCCCTCGGCCACGCGCGTCAGCAGTCCGGGTGGCACGATCCAGCGACCGAACGCGCGGTACTGCAGCGTCGCCCACAAGCCGACGGCGCTCGTCGAGCTGCTCGTTCGCTGCAGCTCGAAGCCGGCAGCTTCGAGCGCGCGCGTCAGCGCCGCGGCGGTGAAGTGGAAGCGATGGCGCGGAAGGTCGAGGTGGAACCACGCGCCGCCGAGCCGGCGTGGCTGCCAGCAGCCGAAGTTCGGCACGCTCACCAGCACCAGGCCGCCGGGCCTCAGTGCCGCGTGCACGCGGCGCAGGTCGGCGACCGGGTCGAGCGTGTGCTCGAGCGAGTGGCGGAAGACGGCCATGTCGTAGGTCTCCGGCT
Source organism: uncultured Actinomycetes bacterium (assembly GCA_963715695.1). Classification (GTDB taxonomy): domain Bacteria; phylum Actinomycetota; class Thermoleophilia; order Solirubrobacterales; family Solirubrobacteraceae; genus Conexibacter. Next base: position 2,026,784 of record OY970266.1, read on the forward strand.
CCAGCTCGACGGTTGCGAGCACGCCCGCGCGTGCGTCGATGCCGCGCGCGCGGGCGGCCGCCGTCGCCTCTTCCGACGGCTCGACCGCCGTCATCCTCCAGCCGTGCGACTGCAGCATCGCGCAGAGGTCGCCGCGCCCGGCACCGACGTCCACGCCGTGCCCCGCCTCGCGCTCGTGCAGCGCGCTCAGCGGCGCGGAGCGCCACGTGAGCGCCGCTTGCCACGCGCGGATCGCCGTCGAGATCAGCCGCACGAGCCGAGGCTGTGCGTGCTCATATGCGCCGTAGCTCGACGGATAGAAGGCGGCGAGGGCGGCCGGCTCGACGAGCGGCAGCGTGACACCGGCGCTGCAGCCCGGGCAGCGGGCGACCTCGAAGCTGCCGGGCGTGCCGTGCAGGCGATCGGGCGCGCTGATGCACGGGGCGTCGAGCGTCGTCGCGCAGATCGGGCAGGAGCTCATCCGCCGCGCAGACTACCCCCTCGTATCGTCATCGCCCCGTGCCGCTCTACACTCGCGCACGCCATGGCAACCGCTTCGCTTCCAGCGATCCCACAGGCCGAGCTGCTCGGCACCTCGCTCGCCGTGATCGACTACGAGCGCGCGCTCGCGTGGATCGATGCCGCAGTCGCCGCGGGTGCACGCGAGTACGTCTGCGTCGCCGCCGTGCACACGGTGATGGAGGCGCGCGAGGACCCCGAGCTGCGCGCCGCGGTTGCCGGCTCGGCCTTCACGGTGCCGGACGGGATGCCGCTCGCGTGGGGGCTGCGCGCGCTCGGCCACGACATCGCGACGCGCGTCTACGGCCCCGACCTGATGGGCTACTCGCTCGCGCGCTCGGCGGCGACCGGCCAGCGCCACTTCCTCTACGGCGGGCGTGACGACGACCTAGAGGCGCTGCCGTTGCTCGAGCGCAGGCTGCGCGAGCGCTACCCAGGGCTCGTGCTCGCCGGCAGCTACCAGCCGGTCTATCGTCCGCTCAGCGACACGGAGCTCGACGAGGTGGCGGCTGCGATCAACGCGGCGAAGCCGGACGTCGTCTGGGTCGGGCTCGGCGTTCCGCGCCAGGAGAAGTGGATGGCGGCGATCCGCGGTCGCCTCGACGCGCCGGTGCTCGTCGGCGTTGGCGCTGCCTTCGACTTCCATGCGGGCCTCGTCCCGCAAGCGCCGCCGTGGATGCAGCGCGTCGGGCTCGAGTGGCTCTTTCGCCTGCGCCAGGAGCCGCGGCGCCTGTGGCGCCGCTACGCGCGCCACAACCCGCGCTACGTGATCGGCTTCGCGCGGCAGTGGCTCGCCGAGCGATCGGCGCGCCGAAGCGGAAGCTGAGCGCGCGCCGCAGTCTGTGCCCGCCTGCGCCTGCCGGTAGCGTTCGGCGCCGGTGTCGTTCCTTTCCGCCACGATCGTCGTCCCGACGCGCAACCGCGCGGCGTATCTGGAGGTCGCGCTGGCGTCGTTCGCGCCGCAGGTCTCCGCGACGGGCGCGGAAGTGGTCGTCGTCGTGGACGGTGCCGACCCGGCGAGCGTCGCGGTCGCCGAGCGCCATGGTGCGCGTGCGGTCGTGCTGCCGCGACCGGAGGGTCCGAACGCGGCGCGCAACGCGGGCATCGCCGCAGCGCACGGCGAGCTGGTCGTGTTCGTCGACGACGATGTGGCCGCGCCAAACGGTTGGTTGGCTGCGTTGCTCGCCGCCGCGGCCGCGACGCCGGAGCGCGACGTCTTTGCCGGTCCGATCGAGGCGGTCCTCGAAGGCGGCGGCCCGCGCGCGTGCGGGCGCGAGCAGCCGCCGATCACGACGCTCGACGCGGGGCCGGCCGACCGCGACATCGCGGTTGGCTGGAGCGCGAACCTCGCGATCCGCCGCGCGGCGCTCGAGACGATCGGCGGCTTCGACGAAGCGATCCCCGTCGGCGCCGGCGACGAGGAGGAGTGGCAGGAGCGCTACCGCTCGACCGGCGGGCGTGTGCGCTATGTAGCCGCCGCGCGGATCGAGCACCGTCGCGTCGCCCCCGACGCGACCGTGCGCGCGCTTGCCCGCGCGCAGTTCCACCGCGGCCGCGCCGCACGCCGGCAGGACGTGCGCAAGGGCGTCGCGCCGCCGCTGCCGGCCGAGCTGCGCACGCTCGCCGGCTGCGGCTGGCACACGCTGCGGCGCCGCTGCGCGCTCGGGATCGTGATGGCCGCGCACGCAGCCGGCCGGACGCGCGAGGCGCTCGCGCGATGACGGCGCCAGGGCACGACGCGTCGCCGCCCGCCGACGAGGCGCCCGCGCCGCTCGCGGCCGACATGCAGCCCGGCAGCCATCCGCGCGACGACTTCGCCTCGGGCGAGAGCGGGATCGTCGCGGGCGTGCGGCTGAACACGCAAGACCTTTCTCGCCGACGCGGTGCTCGACGCGCGGCGCGTCGCAACGCTCGAGCCGTGGCGGCTGCGCCGCGCGGCCCGCAGCGCGCCGCCGCGCCGGCGCGTGCTCGTGCTGGGGATCGAGCGCGAGAACGTCCCTGGCCTGATGCCGCAGGCGCGCGCCGAGCTGGCGCGCTCGCGCCACGACGTCGAGCTGGCGATCGGCCCCGCGGGCAGCGGCGGCAAGTTCGAGAACCTCAACGCGCTGCTCGCCGCCCACCCGCTGGAAGGGCGCGACTGGCTGCTCGTGATCGACGACGACGTCGGCTTTCCGCGCGGCTTCCTCGACCAGTTCCTGTTCCTCGCCGAGCGCTTCGACCTGCGGCTCGCGCAGCCGGCGCACCGCCGCCGCTCGCATGCAGCCTGGGCCGTCACGCGGCGGCGTGCCGGCAGCGTCGTGCGCGAGACCGGCTTCGTCGAGATCGGCCCCGTCTGCGCGTTTCACCGCTCGACGTTCGAGACGCTGCTGCCCTACCCGTCGCTGCGCGCCGGCTGGGGACTCGACTCGCACTGGGCGGCGCTCGCACGCGAGCGCGGCTGGCGGATCGGCGTGCTCGACGCGCTGCCGATCCGTCACGTGATGCGCCCGATCGCCGACAGCTACCGCCGTGCCGATGCGTTCGCCGAGGCGCGTGAGTTCCTCGCCGAGCGAGCGTACGTGACGGCCGCCGAGGCGCAGCGCACGCTTGCGACCCACGTGCGCTGGTGAGCGACGCCGCCCTCCCGCCCGCCGATCGCGCGCCGTCAGGCGCGCCCCGGCTGCTCGTGCGCGACCGCCCGCTGCGCGTCGCGATCGTCGCCGAGTACTACCCGCGCGCGGCCGACCCGGTGCTCGGCGTGTGGGCGCACCGGCAGGCGCTGGCGGCGCGCGACGCGGGCGCCGAGGTGCGGGTGCTCGTGCTGCACCGCCCGCTGCCGCCGCTCGCCGCCGTGCGCCGCGGCGACCTGGGCGCGCTGCGCGACGCGGTCATCCAGCCGCGCGAGGCGACGCTCGACGGGATCCCGGTCGGCTACGTCCGCTACCTCTCGCCGCCGCGGCCCTGGAGCTACGGCGCCTGGGGCGCGTGGGCGGCGCCGTCGCTCGGACGCTCGCTGCGCCAGCTGCGCGCGCGCTTCCCGTTCGACCTCGTGCACGCCCACTACGCGGTCCCGGCCGGCGATGCCGTCCGGCGCGCGCTGCCGGCGACACCGCTCGTCGTCTCCGTGCACGGCGGCGACGTGCTCGCGACGGCTGCACGCAGCGACTACGCCCGGCGCACGGTTGCGCGCACGTTCCAGCACGCCCGCCTCGTGCTCGCGAACAGCGCTGGCACCGAGCAGCGCTGCCGCGACGCCGGGGCGCCGCACACGACGGTCGTCCACCTCGGCACCGATCTGCCGGCGACCGCGCCGCAGCGGATCGACACGCGCCCGCGGCTCGTGAGCGTCGGCCATCTCGTCGCGCGCAAGCGCCATGCCGACGTGATCGAGGCACTTGCGCGGCTCGCGCCCAGCCATCCGCAGTTGCGCTACGCGATCGTCGGCGACGGTCCCGAGCGGGCGGCGCTCACGGCGCTCGCCGGCCGGCTCGGCGTCGCGCAGCGGGTCGACTTCCTCGGCCAGCTGCCGCCGGCGGCAGCGCGCGAGCAGGCCTGGCAGAGCGACCTGCTCGTGCTGCCGAGCACGGAGGAGGCGTTCGGCGTCGCCTACGTCGAGGCGATGGCCGGCGGCGTCCCGGCGATCGGCTGCAGCGGTGAGGACGGGCCCGAGGAGATCGTGCGCGCCGGCGACGGGCTCGTGCGCGTCCCGCCGCGCGACCCGGATACCCTCGCTAGAACGATCGATCGACTGCTCGCCGATCCGCACCGGCGGGCAACGCTCGGCGATGCGGCGCGCGCCACGGTCGAACGCGCGTTCACGTGGCGGCGCTGCGGAGCGGCGACCGTCGCCGCCTACGAGCGCGCACTCGCCTGACGATTGCGGTTTTCGGCCCTCCGGGGCACGGGTATCGCGGCCAGTGCTGCGTCAGACCGGGGTGCGCGAGCGAAACTCCTGCGAGTCCCGCTCGTTGAAGCCGGCACCAGGCCAATCCACTGCCCTTGCTAGCGTTGCGGACCGCAGGACGCGGGCCGGGCGCTCGACCTCCGCGAGATTCCCACATGCGCAGACTGACCATCCTCCTCACGCTGCTCGCCGTTCTGTGCGCGTTGCCGGCTGCGGCTTTCGCGAACGCGAGCGACCGCATCTACTACGACTGCGAGCACTCGGCGACAGGCCTGCTGCGGGGCAACTACACGAAGGCAGAGCTGAACGCGGCGCTGCGCAACCCGCCGGGCGACGTCAACGAGTACAGCGGCTGCCATGACGCGATCAGCCAGGCGCTGCTCGCAGGCGGCTCGCACCACGGCTCGACCGGCGGTGGCGGTGCCGGGGGTGGCGGTGCCGGCGGCTCCGGCACCACGCACAACGGCACGAAGGGCGGCGGCACCTCCTCTGGAGGCTCGGACCCGATTGCACATGCGACGAACGCACCGTCGGCGCAGCATGTCGGCACGAAGGCGCCGGTGCAGCTCGCCGGCAGCACGATCCAGCCTGGGGCGATTCCCGCCTTCGGCCGCAGCGGCCACACGCTCCCGACGCCGCTGATCGTCTTCCTCGTGCTGCTCGGAGTAGGCGCGCTCTTGGGAGCCTCGACGACGATCGGACGACGTGTCGTCGCTCGTCGCCGAGCCTAGCCCGGCCGAACGCGCAGCTTGTCCGAGCGGCGGCGCTCCTGCGCCGGCCGCACACGGCCGGCTCGCCGCGCGCGCCGACCTGCTCATGACGCTGGCCGTCGGCGGACTGCTGATCGCCGTCGCGTTCCTCGCACGTGGCGGTGCCGCGCTTCCGACCACGACGACGGCCGCGATCGGATTGACGCTGCTCGGCGCGGGCGCCGTTGCCGTTGCCGCGCTTGCCGCTCCCGGACGGCGGCTGTGGGGCGGGACGACGCTGCTGCTGTTCGGCGTGCTCACCGCCCTCACCGGGCTTTCGATCGTCTGGTCGGTGGCGCCCGACGGACTCGTGGCGCGCGGCGAACGTCACCGTCGCCTATCTCGCCGTCTTCGCCGGAGCGATCGCGCTCGCGCGTGTCGCGGCAGGCCGCTGGGCCAGCGTGCTCGGTGGCGTCGTGCTCGCTGCGGTCTTCGTGTCCGGCTACGCGCTGCTCGCGAAGGTCTTCCCGTCGATCCAGCCGCTCGACCTCTACGCACGGCTGCGCGCCCCGTTCGACTATTGGAACGCGGTCGGGCTGATGGCGGCGCTCGGGATCCCCGGCTGCCTGTGGCTCGGCGCACGTCGCGAGGGCCATGCAGCGCTCAGCGCGCTTGCGGTGCCGCTGCTCGGTCTGCTGCTCGTCGCGCTGCTGCTCGCGGAGGGTCGCGGGCCGCTGCTCGCGGCAGCGGTCGCGGTCGTCTGCTGGTTCGCGGCGGTCCCGTTGCGCCTGCGCGGGCTCGCCGTGCTCGCGGCCGCGGCTGCCGGCGCGGCGGTGGTGGCGCTCGTGGGCGTTCGCGCAGAAGGCGCTCAGCACCGACGGCACGCCGATCGACGTGCGCGCCGACGGCGGCCACTCGCTCGGACTGCTGCTGCTCGCGATGCTGCTCGTGCTCGCACTCGCCGGGCTCGGGCTCGGCTTCGCGATGTCGCGCTCGCGACTGACGCCGTCCGGCCGGCGCCAGCTCGGCACGGCGGTGCTCGTCGTGCTCGCGCTCGTACCGCTTGCCGGCGTCGTCAAGCTCGCAGACGTCACCACGCGGGCTCACCGGCTCGATCTCGCACGGCTGGACGCAGCTCACCGACCCCAACGCGCAGCAGCCGAGCAACGACCCGAGCCGCCTCGACGTCTGTCGGCGGCGTGCGCGCGCGCTACTGGGACAACGCGATCACGATCTGGCGCCAGGCGCGCTGGACCGGCGTCGGCGCCGACGGCTACGCGACGGCGCGCCAGCGGATCCAGCCCGACCGCCTGCGCGTGCGCCACGCGCACGGCTACCTGCCGCAGACGCTCGCCGACCTCGGCCTGATCGGCATGGGGATCGACGCTCGCGCTGCTGCTCGCGTGGTTCGTCGCCGCCGGCCGGGCGACCGGCGTGCGTCCGCGCCGGCGCTGGGGTGCGTGGCTGCTCGCGGTCGCGCGCAGTCGTGACCTCGGGCTGCGCCCGCAGCGCCGCGCGCCGCAGCCCGTCACGCCTGAGCGGATCGGGCTGATGACGCTCGCGACGACGGCGATCGCATTCGGCGTCCACTCGACCGTCGACTGGACCTGGTTCGTCCCCGGCACCGCCGTCACCGGCCTGCTGTGCGCCGGCTGGGTCGCCGGCCGTGGCCCGTTCGACCGAGCTGCCGCGGCCGGGCCGGCCTCCCGCGCGGCACGAGCGCCTGGCGCGCCGCTCGCGGGCGGATCGCGCTCGCCGCGACCGTCGCTCGTCGTCGGGCTCGCCGGCGCGTGGACGATCTGGCAGCCGCAGCGTGCCGCCGACGCGAACGACGCCGCACTCGCGGCGCTCGACGCCGGCCATCTCCCGCAGGCGCGGCGCGATGCGCGAGCACGCGGCAGCGATCAATCCGCTCTCGCTCGACCCGCTCTTCACGCTCGCCGCGGTGCAGCGCCAGCGCAGGCCAGCCGGACTGCCGCGCGCGCAACGCTGCAGCAAGGCGTGCGTCTGCAGCCGGCGAACCCGGAGACGTGGCTGCGACTCGGCCAGCTCGAGCTCAACAGGGAGACGCGCGGCGCGGCGGTCTGAGATGCTCGGACGCGGCGGTCTTCCTCGACCCGCAGGGTCCCGTGGCGCAGTCGAGCCTACGCGAGCGCAGCAGGCCGGCGCGAACGCGAGCACGCGCTGAGCGAGCGCGGCGGCGGTCCGGCTCAGAACGCGCCGCGGCGCATCGAGCACCGCCGGCAGCGTCTTCAGCAGGATCACGAGGTCGAGCGCGACCGACCAGCGCTCGAGGTAGAGGAAGTCGAGCCGCACGAGGTCGTCGAAGTCGAGCTCCGCGCGGCCGGAGACCTGCCACAGGCCGGTGATGCCCGGCAGCACGAGGTAGCGCTTGCGGTGCCACTCCTCGAGCCGCTCGAAGTCGCGCAGCGGCAGCGGGCGCGGGCCGACGAGCGACATCTCGCCGCGCACGACGTTCGACGAGCTGCGGCAGCTCGTCGAGCGAGAAGCGCCGCAGCAAGCGGCCGACGGGCGTCAGGCGCGGGTCGTCGCGGATCTTGAACAGCGCGCCGTCGATCTCGTTGAGCTCCTCGAGCTCCTCCTGCGTGTGCTCGGCGTCGTCGCGCATCGTGCGGAACTTCAGGCAGTCGAACGGCACGCCGCCCATGCCGGGGCGCGCGGAGCGGTAGAGCACGGGCCCGCGCGAGCTGAGCTTCACCGCGAGCGCGATCGCGAGCAGCAGCGGCGAGAACAGCAGCAGCAGCAGCGTCGCGCCGATCACGTCGAACGTGCGCTTGACGGCGAAGTCGATCGCCCTCGAAGACCGGCGGCTGCAGCGTGAACAGCGGCAGCGACTGACCCGGCACGAATTCGGCGCGCTGGATCAGGATCTCCATCGTCGAGGGCGCGATGTGCACCTCGACGCCACGGCGGTGGCACTCGTCGACCAGCTCGACCGCCTGCGCCTGCGGGAAGTCGGGGTCGGCGATGATCACCTCCTGCACGCGGTGCTCGCGCGAGCACCTCCGGCAGGTCGGCGAGCGTCCCGAGCGAGCGCAGGCCGTTGTCCGGGCGCGGCGTGAGCGAGATGTAGCCGACCGGCTCGATCTCGCCGCGCGGGAGTCGCGGCGAGCGCGTGCGCGACCTGGTCGATGTGGCGGCCGCTGCCGACGAACAGCGCCCTGCGGCGGTAGCCGGCCGTCGAGAGCATCCAGCCCGTCACGCGCGTGTGCGACGCAGCGCAGCGATCGAGATCAGCACGACCGCGAAGCCGAACGAGGCATAGAAGACGTAGTAGCTGGAGAAGTGGTGGCCGCTCGCGAGCGCGAACACGAGCGCGACGAGCATCACCTGGAACAGCGAGCCGACGATGCGCGTCAGGCCGGGGCGGCGCGCTGCGCTCGGCGTAGAGGTCCGAGCGCGCGAACAGCAGCACCGTGAGCAGGTAGGCGAACGCGAGGAAGTCACGCGTCTGGCCGGAGGCGAAGTGCAGGTCGGCGGAGAGGCCGTGGTCGCTCTTGAGCAGCGCCTTCAGCAGCAGCGCCGACGAACAGCGACAGCCAGACGCCGGCGAAGTCGAGCGCCAGCAGCGAGAGGATCCGCAGCGTCGTGCGCAGCGTCGCGAGGCGCAGCAGGAACGACAGCGCAGGTGGGCGCTTGCGGCGCACGTCGCGGTCGGGCAGCATCGGTGGCGCCGCCGTCTGCGGGTCGCGCTGTCGCTCGAGATCAAGGGCGCCGTGCGTCATCGTGCTGTTCCTCCAGCCTTTGAACGTCCGTGCGGGGCTGATGTTCCGCTTTCTCTACCCCGCCGGGACGCCGGCTATCTGCCGGCACCGACGAGCGCCTCGACGCCGGCTTCGTCGATCGTGCGCTGCAGGCCCTCGCGCAGTTCGACCTGCGGCTCCCAGCCGAGCACCTCGCGGGCGAGCCCGATGTCCGGCCGGCGCACCTGCGGATCGTCGGTCGGCAGCGCCTCGTAGACGATCTCCGAGCGCGACCCGGTGATCTCGACGACCGCTTCGGCCAGCTCGAGCAGCGTGAACTCGTTCGGGTTGCCGATGTTGACGGGCTGGTGATAGCCGGACTCGGCGAGCGCGATGATGCCCGCGGACGAGGTCGGAGACGAAGCAGAAGGAGCGCGTCTGCGAGCCGTCGCCGAAGACGGTGATCGAGCCGGTCCTGCAGTGCCTGGCGCAGGAACGTCGGAATCGCACGCCCGTCGTGCGGGCGCATCCGCGGACCGTACGTGTTGAAGATCCGCACGATCGCCGTGTCGACGCCCTGCTGGCGGTGGTAGGCCATCGTCAGCGCCTCGGCGTAGCGCTTCGCCTCGTCGTAGACGCCGCGCGGCCCGATCGGGTTCACGTGGCCCCAGTAGGTCTCCTTCTGCGGGTGCTCCTGCGGGATCGCCGTAGACCTCGCTCGTCGAGGAGATCAGGAAGCGGGCGCGGTGGCGCTTCGCGAGCCCGAGCGTGTGGTGCGTGCCGTAGGAGCCGACCTTCAGCGTGTGCAACGGCAGCCGCAGGTAGTCGATCGGCGATGCGGGCGAGGCGAGGTGGTAGACGAAGTCGACCGGCTCCTCGACGACGTACGGCTCGACGATGTCGACGTTGAGGTGGACGAACTCGGGCGTCCGGATGTGCTCGATGTTCGCGAGCGACCCGGTCTCGAGGTTGTCGACGCAGATGACGCGATGACCGCGGCGCAGCAGCTCGTCGCACAGGTGCGAGCCGAGAAAGCCAGCTCCACCGGTGACAAGGCACGTAGGCATGACACCGGAGGATACCGGCGCGGGCGGCCCAACCGTCCCTAGGCCGCCCGCGGAGCTGCACTACGATCGACCGCCCGTCGTCCACGACCCGTACCGAGGAGCCATCGATGGCCGCCGCCACCCGCTTCGTCGAACGCCTCAACGAGCAGATCGCCTACGAGTTCGCCGCCTCCCAGCAGTACATCGCGAATGCCGTCTACTACGAGGCCGAGACGCTGCCGCGGCTGGCCGCGTTCTTCTACGCGCAGGCGCTCGAGGAGCGCAACCACGCGATGATGATGGTCAAGTACCTGCTCGACGCGGACGCCGTCGTGGCGATCCCCGGCGTCGCTGCGCCGGAGACGCAGTTCGCCGACATCGTCGCGCCGGTCGCGCTCTCGCTCGAGCAGGAGCGCCGCGTCAGCGACCAGATCGCCGCGCTCGTGGGCATCGCGCGCGAGGAGAGCGACTTTCAGAGCGAGCAGTTCATGCAGTGGTTCCTGAAGGAGCAGGTCGAGGAGGTCGCCTCGATGTCCGCGCTGCTGAAGGTCGTCGAGCGCTCGGCCGACGCGCCGATGACGATCGAGGACTACCTCGCCCGCGAGCACAGCGACAGCGAGGGCTCCGACCCGACCGCTCCCGCCGCCGCCGGCGGCGCCGTCTGAGCGCATTTGCCGCGCCACGCGCGCGGTTCGCGACAGCTCAGCGGCGCCCGCGTAGCGGCATCGCACCAATCCCCGCCCGTGGCCTTCCCGCAGCGCCGGCGCGACCCTACGGTCGCGCCCGGTGCGGCCACGCGAGACACACGATCCCTGGGGTAGACGGGTCCTCCTGACCTCGGCAGGATGGCTGCATGTCGTCCGTGAACACCCCGAGCTCGTCGAGATGATCGACGACGTGCTCGACATCGTTACGCGCCCCGACGCGATCACTCCGGACCCAAAGGCCACGCGTTGGCGCTACTGGCGCACCGGGATCGGCCCGACGCGCTGGCTCCGCGTCGTCGTGGTCTGGGGCGCTGAGCAACCGTTCGTCATCACGGCCTTCCCTGACGGAAACGATCCCTGGTAGGCGGCTCGATCATGGAAATGCTCCCCGTTCCCGTCGCAGTAGGCGGTGTGCGATTCACCCGCTACGACTACGACGAGCACGCTGACGTCCTGCACCTCGACAAGGCCATCCAAGGCAAGGTCGCCGACGAGGACACACGTGAGGGCCATGTCGTCTTCGTCGGACCGAGCGGGCGCGTCATCGCCCTCACGATCATGGATGCGCGCGCGGCTGTCGAGCGCGACGGCACGCTGAAGATCACGCTCCGCGCTGGCGGCCCGACGACGCGGCTCGAACGCGAGACGGTCGAGCCGCTGCTCGTCGAGACGATCCGCTACTGAGCGCTGGCGGCGGCGTGCCCGGGACCCAATTCGCGTCGCCGTCGGCGGTCAGCTCCTGCTTCCAGATCGGCGCGAGCGCCTTGATGCGGTCGATGATCTCGCGGGCGCCGGCGAACGCCTCGGGGCGGTGTGGGGCGGAGGCGGCGACGATCACGGAGGGCTCGGACAGCGGGACGACGCCTACGCGGTGCTCGGCGGCGGCGGCGCACAGCCCATGGCGCTCGATCGCCTCGGCGACGATCGCCGCCATCTGCTCGAGCGCCATCTCGGCGTAGGCCTCGTACGCGAGCGATGGCACGTCGCGCGTCACGCCGGCGAACGTCACGACCGCACCGGCACGCGGGTCGCGCACCCGGGCGAGCAGCGCGTCGTGCGAGAGCGGCTGCTCGGTGACGCGGACGCGGGGCGCAGCGGCCGCGTCGTCGCCCGGCGCCGGCTCGCTGCCGCCCGACACCGGCGGGATCAGCGCCAGCTCGTCGCCAGCCGCGAGCGGGGCGTCGGCGTCGGCGTACTCGCGGTTCACGGCCATCACGAGCGACAGGCCGCCGGCGAGTCGCTCGACGGCAGGAGCGGCGAGCGCGTCGCGCACGTGCGCGCCCTCCGGCAGCTCCAGCTCCAGCTCGCTCGTGCCTGCGCGCTCGCGCAGCATCGCGAAGAGACGGATCCGCACGAGCATCCTGCCAAGCGTACGCGAGCGACGCAGCGCTGTAGCGCGCGGCTGCACGGCGCAGAAGTAACCTTCGCAGCCCCCATGAGCGCCACCGAGGACCACCGCTTCATCGCCCCGATCGTCGGCCCGGAGGACCCGCGTCACTTCACCGACTCGGGCATCGAGATCAAGGGGCTCTACGACGCGTCCGACGTCCCCGAGCAGCTCCAGCTCGGCGAGCCCGGCGACTTCCCGTACACGCGCGGCCCGCATCGCGAGATGTACCGCAAGCAGCTGTGGACGATGCGCCAGTACGCCGGCTACGCCTCGGCGAAGGAGTCGAACACCCGCTACAAGTACCTGCTCGCGCACGGCTCGACCGGGCTCTCGATGGCGTTCGACCTGCCGACCCAGCTCGGCCTCGACTCCGACGACTCGCGCTGCCTCGGCGAGGTCGGCCGCACCGGCGTCGCGATCGACACGATCGACGACATGCGCACCGCGTTCGACGGGATCCCGCTCGATCAGGTCTCCACCTCGATGACGATCAACGCGCCGGCAGCCGTGCTGCTGCTGCTCTACCAGCTCGTCGGCGAGGAGCAGGGAGTCGAGCCCGCGCAGCTGCGCGGCACGACGCAGAACGACATCATCAAGGAGTACGTCGCGCGCGGGAACTTCATCTACCCGCCCGAAGGCTCGATGCGCCTCACGACCGACCTGTTCGCGTACTGCAAGGCGAACGTGCCGCGCTGGAACACCGTCTCGATCTCCGGCTACCACTTCCGCGAGAAGGGCTGCTCGGCGATCCAGGAGGTCGCGTTCACGCTGTCGAGCGGGATCGCCTACGTGCAGGCGGCGATCGACGCCGGCCTCGCGGTCGACGACTTCGCGCCGCGGCTCGCCTTCTTCTTCAACGGCCACAACAACGTCTTCCAGGAGGTCGCGAAGTTCCGTGCCGCCCGCAAGATGTGGGCGACGATCATGCGCGAGCGCTTCGGCGCGCAGGACGAGCGCTCGCTGAAGCTGCGCTTCCACACGCAGACCGGCGGCGTCACGCTGACCGCCCAGCAGCCGGAGAACAACATCGTGCGCGTCGCATTGCAGGGCTTCGCCGCCGTCTGCGGCGGCACGCAGTCGCTGCACACGAACGGCTTCGACGAGGCGCTCGCGCTGCCGACCGAGCGCGCCGCGAAGATCGCGCTGCGCACGCAGCAGATCCTCGGCCACGAGTCCGGCGCCGCCGACACGGTCGACCCGTTCGCCGGCTCCTACTACGTCGAGTCGCTCACCGCCGAGATCGAGACGCGCGCGAGCGAGCTGATCGCGAAGGTCGACGAGCTCGGCGGCTCCGTCAACGCGATCTCCTTCATCAAGAACGAGATCGAGGAGTCGGCCTGGGGCTACCAGGAGCGCTACAAGTCCGGGCAGGACATCGTCGTCGGCGTCAACAAGTACGTCGACGAGGCGCTGGAGGTCCCGGACCTGCTGCGTGTCGACCCCGAGTCCGAGCGCGAGCAGGTCGATCGCCTGAAGGCGTTCAAGGCCGATCGCGACCAGGAGCTGGTCGAGCGGCGGCTCTCGCGAGCTGCGCACCGCTGCTGCCGGCAGCGAGAACCTCCTGCCGCCGATCCGCCTCGCGCTGAAGGACCGCGCCTCGATGGGCGAGGTCTGCGGCGCGATGCGCGACGTCTTCGGGCGTTACCAGCCCGACATCTAGGGCCGGCGGCGCCTTGCGTCGCGGCCTTGCCGGCGCTCCGCTCGCATCGCCGGCGGCGGCGCGGGGCGGTCGTCGAACGGCGTCTTGGGAGGGGAGGGGCGCGGTCGTTCGCGTTGTCTGGCGGCGCGCTTTGCTCGCGTTCTCTGTGTCGAGTTCGCGTCATCTCGCAAGCAAACCTCCGTGCCCCAGGGGAGGACCGTGGATCTGTGTCCCTCACAGGGATACAGATCCACGGTCCTCGGTCAGCCTGCTGCGAATCGCGCAGACCGAGCCGCGGAACGTGTTGAAAGAGCGCCGACACGGTCCCGGCCGACTCCCGCCCCCTTCCCCAGATGCCGTTCGGCGACCGCGGCGCTCGCTGCCAGACGCCGAGCTGAGCGCCGCGGACGACGGCGCGCGCCACTCAGCGTGAAGCGACCTCCGGCGGTGTGCGGTCCAGCCATGCGGGCCGGTACCACGTGCGCTCGCCGAACAGCCGCACGAGCGCGGGCAGCAGGATCAGCCGCACGAGCGTCGCGTCGATCAGGACGGCGACCGTCAAGCCGATCCCGAACTGGCGGATGTTCGCGACCGGCTGGATCGCGAACGCGAGGAAGACCGCAGCCATGATGAACGCGGCGCCGGTGATGATCGTCGCGGTCTTCTCGAGGCCGTAGCGGATCGCGCCTTCGGTCGTGCCCGTGCGCGCGCGGCCCTCGAGCAGCCGGCTCATCAGGAAGACCTCGTAGTCGATCGAGAGCCCGAAGATCACCGCGAAGATGCCCGACAGCGAGATTGCGTCGAGGTAGCCGGGGCCGCCGAGCAGCGGCGTGCTGCCCTGGAAGCAGATCACGAGCACGCCGACGGCCGCGCCGACCGTCACGAGGTTGAGGATCACCGCGATCAGCGCGAGCACGGGCGAGCGGAAGACGAGCAGCAGCACGAAGAACGTGACGAGCACGAGCACGATCACGAGCAGCGGGAAGCGCGAGCTCGTGGCATTCTGAAAGTCGTCGAGCAGGACCGCTGGGCCGCCGACGAGGACTTGGCCGCCGATCGCCTTCCCGGCTACGTTCGCCTCGCGCTGGAGCCTCGCGCGCAGGGCGACGCGCGAGGGGTCGAACGGACCCTTGTCCGGCACGACGATCACGCGCGCGGTCGTGCCGCCGGCAGCGGTGTTCGTCGCGAAGGAGATGTTCTGACGGGTCTGTCGTGGCGCTGCGTTGAGCGCGGCGAGCACGAAGTAGCCGGAGTTGACCACGTCGTTCACGTTCGTGCCGCTGCGCTGCAGCTGTGCCTGCTGACGATCGGCGCCCTGGCGCACGCGCACGACGCCGCCGAGGATCCGCTGGACGCCGCGTCCGAGCTGGTTCGTCGCGACGACTGCGCTCTGCAGACCCGAGGCGAGCGCCTTCGCGCCGCCCTTGCCGTTGGGCCCGTGCAGCAGCTGGCTGAGGCCGCTGTCCAGCGCCGAGGCGCCGCTGTCGAGCTGGCCGACGCCGCCTGCGAGCTGCGCGGCGCCGGACGCCGCCTTGCCGAGCCCGTCGTCGAGCTGCCGACTGCCGGAGCTGAGCCGTGCGAGCGCGCTCGCGAGCTGCTTCGAACCGCCGAGCAGCCGCCGCGAGGCGATCGCGTTCGCGCTCATCGTCGTCGCGGAGGCCGACAGGTTCGAGGCGACGGTGCCGAGGCGCTGCAGTGCCTGCGAGACGCTCTCGCGTGCTGCCGCCACGCTCGGGTCGGCAGCAGCAGCGGGCGAAGCCGAGCCGAGCTGTCGCAGCGCGTCCTGCACGTTCGACTCGGCCGCGTCGAGCGGGTTGAGCCAGCGCGAGGCCGTGTGCGCGTCCTCGTCGTGGAGCGACTGCTGCAGCGCGTCGAGGTTCGTCTCCAGCTTCGCGCCGCCCTGCGCCACCTGCTGCAGGCCGCTCGTGATCTTGCGCGAGCCCTGGCCGGCTTGCGCGACGCCCGTCGCGAGCTGGCGCGTCGCCGGCGCTGCTTGGTGGACGCCCTGCGACAGCTGGGTCGAGCCCTGGGCTGCCTGTCCGAGGGCGTTGACGAGCTGGCCGGCGCCATCGGCGCCGGCTGCGAGCCCGTCACGCAGCTTGCCGGTGCCGGTCGATGCGCGGCTCAACCCGCGCTCGAACGGACCGAGCTGACCGGAGCTGTTGAGCGCCTGGCGCGTGACGCGGCGCAGCGCAGCGGTGCGCTCGCCGAGGCTCGCCGGTCCGAGCACCGCCTCGACGTGTGGCAGCGCGGCGACGTTCGCCTGGAAGCGCTTCAGCGCCGCGAGGCGCGCGGTCGTGGTGATCGCCCCGGTCGTCTGGAAGTCGACCTCGAAGGGCGCCGACCAGCCGGCGCCGCGGTCGTGCTGGAACGCTTCGTAGCTGAGTCGCGCGGGGTCGTGCGGCGGCAGGTTCTGGACATTCGGCGGACCCGTCTTCAAGCCCAGCACCGGCGTCGCGAGCACGAGCAGCGGGAGCAGCGTGAAGAACGCGGCGACGCCCGGCTTGCGCAGCGCGCGTTCGGCGATCCGCACCCACGGGTTCGCGACGTCGCGCGAGCCGAAGCGCCACGCGTCGATCCGCGTCCCGACCAGCGCGAGCCCGGCCGGCATCGCGAACAGCGCGACGACCACCGCGACGACGGTCGCGACGAGCACGCCCATCGACGCCGAGATCAGCAGCGCGCCCGGCGCGATCGCAAGCGCGCAGAGCATCCCGACCGACAGCGCGCTGCCGGCGAACAGCACGGTGCGCCCGGCGCGCGCGGTCACCTCCTCGACCGCGTCGGGCACGCTGCGCCCGTTCGCAAGCTCCTCGCGGAAGCGCGAGACGATCAGCAGCGAGTAGTCCACTCCCAGTGCGAGCCCGATCGTCGTGACGAGGTTGAGCGCGAGCGCGTCGACCGCGACGTTGCGCGCGAAGGTAGCCACGATCGCGATGCCGATCTGCGTCACGAGCAGGCCGCTGAGCGCCGGCACGAGCGCCGCGAGCGGGCTGCG
Source organism: uncultured Actinomycetes bacterium (assembly GCA_963715695.1). Classification (GTDB taxonomy): domain Bacteria; phylum Actinomycetota; class Thermoleophilia; order Solirubrobacterales; family Solirubrobacteraceae; genus Conexibacter. Next base: position 2,043,338 of record OY970266.1, read on the forward strand.
GAAGATCAGCAGCAGCATCAGGAACAGCACAGGCAACGCGATCAGCTCGCCCTTGTCGAGCGAGTCGAGCGAGGCGTGGTTGATCGCGCGCACGAGCGGCGAGAGGCCGGTGATCTCGACGCGGAGTGGCGCGTGGACCGCGCGTTTCAGCGTCTGTTCGACGGCTGGCGTCGTCTCGTTGGAGATCTGCTGGAACGGCCGCCGCACCTGGATCGTGAGCAGCGCCTGCCCGCTCGGCTCGAGCAGCACGCGCTGGCCGCCGGAGGCCCACGGGCTCAGCACGTCGACCTTGGGGATCCGCTCGAGCTGGCTGACGATCTTCGGCCCCTCGCGTTCGAGCACGTCCGGCGGGCCCTTCAGCAGGATCGCGATCGCGACGGTGCCGCCGAAGGCCTTCGTCGTCAGCGCCGAGGCGCGCGCCGACTCGGTGCCGGGAATCTGCAGGTCGGTCGTGTTGAGATGCGAGCGCGCGCTCGACCCGACGAGCAGCGCGACGACGAACACGACGGCCCACACCAGCAGGACCGCGACGGGCCGCCGGCAAGCGAAGCGTGCAAGCCACCTCACGCGGCTGGCCCTCCCAGGATCATCTCTTCTGCTTATACCGGTGGGGTCTCGCGAGGGCGCTGCTTTGGCGGGTATTCGTGTGCTCCGTTACGCTGCAAATCGATGGGCGAGACGTTCCACGACGGCGCACGGCGCCTGCAGGACCGCTTCGACACGCGACGGCTTGCCGATCGCCTCGGCGAGCGCTTCCTGCGGGACGCGACGATCGACGACGAGGATCGCGCGTTCATCGAGCGGATGGACATGTTCTTCCTCGCGACGGCCGACGCGCAGGGGCGGCCGCAATGCTCCTACAAGGGCGGCGAGCCGGGCTTCGTGAAGGTGCTCGACGAGCACACGGTCGCGTTCCCCAACTACGACGGCAACGGCATGTACCTGTCGATGGGCAACGTCGGCGTGAACCCGCACGTCGGGCTGCTGTTCATCGATTTCGTCTCGCAGCGGCCGTCACGGCTGCGGCTGAACGGAGTCGCATCGATCGACGAGCACGACACGCTGCTGGCGGCGTACCCGGAGGCACAGTTCGTCGTGCGCGTGCGGGCGACGGAGGTCTTCCCGAACTGCCCGCGCTACATCCACCGGATGGCGCTCGTCGAGCGCTCGCGCTTCGTGCCGCACGCCGGCGAGCAGACGCCCGTGCCGGCGTGGAAGCAGGCCGAGTGGGCATGCGACGTGCTGCCGGCCGGCGACCCGGCGCGAGCGCCTCAGGCCGGCCAGAAGTCCTGAACGATCTCGCCGTCGGCGCGCGGGTCGTCGAGCCGCACCGAGACGATCACCAGCTCCGCGTCGTCGTCGCTGCCGTTCCAGATCGAGCGCACGACGCCAGGCGCGACCCGCACCGCGCTCGGGCCGCTGACGTCGACGAGGTCGTCGTCGAGCTTGAACTGGAGCGTGCCGGAGATCACGTAGTAGATCTCCTCCTGCGTCTTGTGCCGGTGGCCGTAGCTGCCCTTGCCGCCCGACTGCGGCGGCATCCGCCGGTGCGTGAAGGCGATCTGCTCGCTCCCGATCTGCTCCGTCAGGAAGCGCATCTCACCGGGGTACTTGCCACCGAACGCGTCGGGGACGTCCTGCAGGCTGCGGATCGTGTAGTCGCTCATGGAGCGTGACGCTAGTCGAATCGGACGCCGGGGCCAAGCGGGTGGCGGCGACTGCGCGGTAGCTTGCGGGAAGCTTCCCAACCCCGTCTGCCCCCGATCGAGGAGCCAGCCATGAGCACCATTCCGTCATCCATCGTCACCGGCGTCGACTTCGTGATGGTGCCGACGAAGAACCTCGAAGCCGCTGTCGAGTTCTACGGGACGGTGCTGGGCCTGCCCTGCTCGGCGCGCTACGGCAAGGCGCCCGGAGCCGAGTTCGAGACCGGAAACCTGACGCTTGCGGTGATCGAATCCGAGGCGATGGGTCTCGAGTACCACGTCAACAAGAACGCGATCGCACTGCACGTCGAGGACATGGCCGCCGCCCGCGCCGAGCTGGAGTCCCGCGGCGTGACGTTCCACGCCGACACGCTCGACACGAGCGTCTGCCACATGGCTTTCTTCAGCGACCCCGACGGCAACGCGCTGATGCTCCACCACCGCTACGCGCCGCGGGAGGCTGCTGCCTGAGGTGGCGCGGGTGCATGGCCCGTGCATTGCGATTTGCAATGCACAGCGCTATGCTGATGTCATGGCCGTTCAGCTCGTAACGCGCGTCCCGGACTCGATTGCAGAGGCGGTCGACGGCCTCGTCCAGGCTGGGGTCTTCGCCTCCCGCTCGGACGCGGTCCGGGCAGGGCTCGAGGCGGTCGTCGATCGAAAGCGACGCGACGCGATCGGGCAGGCGATCGTCGAGGGCTATCGGCGGTTGCCGCAAGACGGCGACGATCTCACCTGGTCCGATGCGGCAACGTCGGCGATGATCGCCGAGGAGCCTTGGTGAGCGGACCTCGTCAGGGCGAGGTCTGGTGGGCGGAGGCCGAGGACAAGCGCCGGCCCGTGCTCGTCATCACGCGCAACGACGCGATCCCGGTGCTTCGACGGATCGTCGTGGCGCCGGTCACACGAACGGTTCGCGGGATCCCAACGGAGCTGGGACTCGGCAGAGACGAAGGGCTGCCGGTGGCCTGCGCCGCGTCGTTCGACATGGTGCAGCCAATCAACCGCCATCTCCTCACCCAGCGAATCGGCGCCCTCGCGCCGCCGCGCCGCCGCGAGATCTGCAGCGCACTCGATGCGCTCGCGGACTGCTGATTCGACCCAAGCCGACGCCCGGACTCGAACCGGGGACCCCTTCATTGCGAACGAATCGTGCGTGCGACCCCTCGACTCTTGCGTTTGCCCCTCGGTTCTCCGCTCCGGTGACGCTCGCAGATCTCCCCCTCCCAACGACAGGTGCGGCTTCCCGCACCATCCCTGCACATCGCCCTGTTCCCGCCGACTCGAACGCACAGGATCCGCCTCCGGGAAGCCGGTGACTGAGGGGGGAATCTGAGGATGGGTGGAGGGGCTGTTGGTGAGATCGGTTGCGGAGAGCCGGTGGTCGCGCTGTCTTCGGATACTGCGGGACCGTCCCAGCAGCAGTCTCCTCAATGGTCCGTGGGGCCATCGGGCGCCAGGATTGCGCGGCACGCTTGCTGGTGGACTCCGATGACACCGGCGTCGTGCATGAGGCGATTCAGCTCGGCGTAGCTCCTGCGTGTATGCGCATCCGACGACAGAGCGGCTCTGATCTGGGCCAGCGGACGACCTGTCTGCCAGAAGCCGTCTTCGAGTCGGTAGGGACCGGCTTGTTCGAGCACGATGGCGCGACGCAGCAGTCCATCCGGAGCGTCCAGCGTGATCAGTGCGTCCAGTGCGTCGTTCATCGCGGCGGCGGGGACAAGCGTGCCCATCTGCCTGCGCAGACGGGCGGCGAGATGCACGATGGGGGCGCAAGTGTCTTCGGACAACCGCTCGACGATCGTCTTCCGGCAGCGCTGCTCTATCTGGCCGATCCGTGCCGGTGAAATGTCAAGCTCGCGTCCGAGCGCGGCGTGCGTCGAGCGGGCAGGTTGCAGTACGCAGCGAGCTTCGAGGATTCGCATCTCGCGCTCACGGAACTCAAGCAGCAGCTCCCAAGCCGGCTCGGTCCGGCACTCGGTGTCGAGCAACTCCTCTAGCGACACTTCGCAAAACTGGTTCCAGGTGCGGGCGAGCTTCCCGCTGGAGGCAAGGTCACCGGCAGCAAACACCATTGCCTCGCCGACGTTCGTGGCGCCGAGCGCGTAGGCGGCTTTGCACAGCGTTCGGAATGACGCCGTCGCCCCAAGCCACGCCGCCCTTTCCCGGGCAGTCGCCGAGGTCTGTCCGCTGCCCGCTGAGCTCGGTGATCGCTCGTTCGGCCACGACTCCCATCGGGAGTACCTCCGCCACCCAGATCTGCCAACCGGATCGGCCCAGCCCCACTCGACCCATGCGTCGATTACGCCGCCGAGAATCTCCTCGACAGTTCGCGAACCGCAGTTGCGCCACGCGAACATCTCGGCGGCGGAGCGCTCTGCGATCGTGCTCCAGTTATCCGCGCGGTTGCTCTCAAGCATTCGTGTGGCTCGCACGGCCAGGCCCCCGGCGTAGGACGGCTGGGAATCGAGCGCAGCAACGTCCAGCAGACCCGGGAAGAGATCACCGAGCGGCCGGCTTCGCAGCGTATCGGACTCGCATATCGCGACAGCGGTTACCTCGACGATCACGACTCGATCGGCACTGCGCGTCAACCGATGCGCGACCTCTCCTCGCCACCAATCGAGTCTTCTCATGAACGCGGGCAACGGCACCCCCGCGCGCTCGCCGTATCGCTCAACCTCGTAGCTTTTCAATTCGCGCTCCCACGCTCCACCGTCCCGGGGACCGTCAAGAATCAAGAGCAAAAGGAAGTACGTCAAGTCAAGGTCACACGAACGTCCGCTGCCCTGATCGCCGTTCCCCGACCATGCCTACCGCTTCGTCGAGGTGCGGGATCTCCTATAGCGCCCTCGGGAGTGCGTCGAGGGGCGCGGCGGGGGCACCGGCTTCGTCATCCGCTAGACATATATGTCAGATCGTCGACTGATGGGTGCGAGGATGCGTTCGATGGTCCGACGCGCGCGATGTACGAGCAGGACGGGTCCGGCGAGGTCGCCGAGGGTTGTGGCGACTCGCATCGTCGCGTCTCGGGCGTGCGGGAGTTCGGCTGACGGAGCGGAGAGGTAGAAACACGCCATCGCTGCGAGGAACAGCGCGTGCTGCTTTGCGTCTGGGAGGTCGTGGATCGCGCCGAGGGCCTCAGTGGCGATTGTCTCGATGCGTTGCGCCGTCTCGTGTGGGCAGGCGTAGTTCTCGACGAGACTGTGGTGGCCGGCTTGCGCGTCCTTGGGCCAGTCGATCAGGCTGTCGAGCAGGACATGGAGTGAGCCGATCCAGGGGAAGTAGGCGTGCTCGATCGCCTCTATCTCTTCCGCGGGCAGCGTTGGACGGGCTGCCGCCGCGAAGAACGCAAAGGCCACGAGGGAGGATGCGCCACCAGCAGCGGTCTCCCACCACCGCAGGTTGGTGCCGGGTGGTGTCTCTCCCCGTGCCCAGCTGGCGAGGGGAGCGTGGGCTAGTGCTCCGTCGCCGTGGATCAACGTCTGATATTCGATCATGCGCCGCACGGCGCGATGCAACGGGCGGCGCAGCGCGTCGTGGCATGGCAGGGCTTGGAACGAGTCGCGGCAGCGGTCGACGAGGCCGGGCAGGTATCCGCCGTCGCGGGAGCGTGGATGCAGCGCGTAGTAGTTGGGCTGTGCGCGTCCCGGTGCGAGCGCGACGTGCAGCGCCTCATGGAGCGTTCGTCCGTTGGCGACCGGGTCCGCCGCGGGCTGCTCGGCGAGCGAGTCGACGTAGTCGAAGATCGCCTGAAACGTCACCAGCGTTTGCACCGTCTCAGCGCGCCGCCGGCGTGGAACGAACACCGCGAACGCTGCCGCGCCCTCCAGGTTCCAGTGCTCCTCGTCGAGCGTGTCGAGCGCGATCTTGCGCAGCGCCGGGTCAGGGATCGTGGCGGCACGGCTGTGCCAGGCGCGCACCTCGCGGCGCGCGAGCGGGAAGATAAGCAGCCAATAGCGGCAGGCAAAAACAGCGAACGCGATCAGCGTCCGGGATTCGGACCGCTCTCCCATTGATACAGCTTGTCAACGGGAGCGAGCGCAGGATGCTTATTCCTGAAGACTTGCCCTGGCCGAGACATTGGCGGCACGCCAACCTGGCAGACCATAGATTGCCAGCGCGATCCCGACGACGCTCAGCAATGTGAGCAGCAGCGAGTTGCCGGCAAGCGAGAACGGGGCGGGAAAGCCGGTCGTCGTCGTCAGAAACCGGTTCGCGAGCGCATGCCCGTACAGGCCGAGCAACGCGCCGAGCGAGCAGCCGATCGTGAGGACGATGGCGCCCTCGATCAACAGCGCCCGCCACAGCTGACGGTGGTCGAACCCTTGGATCTTGAGCGCGGCAAGTCGTGGGCGACGCTGCCAGATCGCCGCGCCAAGCGCAAAGGCGATCGCGACAGCGGAGGCGACGAGCAACAGGGTCGAGATCTGGCTCAAGCTCGTGAGGCCCTGACGTGTCAGCGACGCGTACTGCGCGCGACGCTCGCTCATCGTTTGGACGCGCAGGCCGGATCGCGTGCCGACTGCTCGCTGGACGGCGAGCTTGCCGGCGCCGGGCTCAACACCATTGCGAAGGTCGACCTCGAGAGCCGACGGGTCCGTTGTAAGCCATCCGCGGCGGTAGTCGGTTGCGTTGATGATGATCCCACCCGGCGGCCAGCCCAGATTCGACGTGATCGCTGCGACGCGCAGCGTCGTGGTGCCTGAGGGTGTGGGAAGCGAGAAGCGTTCGTTGAGCGCCAGGTGCCGGCTCTTCGCGAACACGTCGGAGATGGCCGCCCAGCCGCCGGCGCGGATGCGGCGGGTCGCGAGGGCGAGGTTGCCGTGAAGCATCTGGCTGGCCGGAATCAGCCCGCGGTCTTCGGGCGGGCGGGCGATGATCCAGAGGCGCCGGTTTCCGGTGTCGAGCAGCCCTCCCTGGTAGCTGCGCACACCGCGCACGCCGGGGACGTTCGCGATCCGCGTCGCGAGACCCGGGTCGTTGAAGCTGTTCGTCGTCAGGTCGTCCCCGCCGGTGGTGACCCACAGGTCCGCGGTGTCGAGGTACTGGCTGAAGTTCGCGTCGAGACCACGGACCAGGTCGTGGTGGGCGCCCTCGATCGCGACGCTCCCGTAGACCGCAACCGCGCCGACGGCGGCGAGCGCGATCGAACGTGTCGTCGTCGCGCGCATCTCCATCACCGCGACGGCCAGCATGCTTCCGCGGATGCGCCGGCTCATGCGTTCCAGGGGCGCGGTCACGATCGCGAACGCGAACGGGATCAGCAAGACCGTGGCGAGCGCGAGCATGACCTCGGCGACGAGCGTCAGGATCGGGTTGACCTGCACCAGCAGCGTGGCCGCGAGTATCAGCGCCAGTCCAATGGCGAACAGGACGCGCGTCGTTCGCGTCCCGATTCGCTCGCCGCCCTCGGCAGCTCCGCCCTCGCTGAAGGTCGCCTTCGCCGGCCGTCGCTCACGGAGGTCCAGTACCGGCGGCAGCGTTGCAAGCAAGGAGGCGAGCACACCCCCGCTGAACGCGAGCGCGATCGTTGAGCCTTGCACCGTCTGCTGAGTGCCGATCGGGAACGCGAATGCCAGATACGCCGGGACGCGATGAAACAAGGTCTGCGCCAGGAAGTCTCCGAGTGCCAGTCCTACGAGCGATGCGGCGGAGCCGAGGACGAACGCCTCGAAGCCGAGGATCAGCAGGATCTGACGTGGGTCGAAGCCCTGGCTGCGCAGCTCGGAGACGAAACGCCGTCGTGCCGGGACGGTCATCAGCATGGCGTTGAGTGCCAGCAGAAAGCCGACCATCGCGCCGATCGCAGCGAACAGCGTCGTGGACTGGTCGTTGGGCTTGGCGGTCAACGCAAGCAGCTTCAGCTCAGCGGTTGCCGGACCGACGTACAGCTTGCCGCCGGCGAGCTGACGCAGCTCTCGAACGACCGCGGCATCTGCACCTGGTTGGGGCTCGATGAGCAGCTGGGAGACACGCGCAGGTTTGCCGACCAGGCGCTGCGCCACGCCGAGCAACGCAATCCCGACAGGACTGTCGGCCAGCGGTCCGATCGCGGATTGGCCGAGCACGCTGCCGACGAGCACACGATGCGCCTGGCCGTCGGCGAGCAGGCTCAACGGCATCCCTGCATGGACGCCGATTGCCCTCGCAATACCGGAGGGCAGCGTGATGCCAGTCGAGAGCCGAAGGCCGCCGGGACCGAAGTCGCGCGTCTGTACGCCCCCGAGCTCGGCGAGTGCCGGTGTCACACCGACGAGCTGGATTGCTCGTCGCGTGCCGGTCGGGCCGATCACGGCCACATTGGCTCGCAGGTCCGACGCAGCACGCTTCACGCCGGGCAGCGACGCCGCGCGCGCGGCGAGCTGCTCATCGAAGCCATCGGCCGAACGAGCTGCGAGCTGCACCCGCGCGGACCCCACGACACCGTCGACAAGCTGCGCAGCCGAGCCGGGCAGGCTGGAGTTGGCAACGAGCACACCGAAGACGAGCGCGACACCGATTGCGATCCCCGCAGCGGCGAGCAGCTCCTGCACCCCGTGCTCCCGCATCCGCCAGCGGTAGAAGCGGCCAAGCACACTGAGACGCATCCCGAAGACCCGCACTACGAATCCGCCGTGTCCAGCGCATCGACGTCGAGTCCGTCGTGGAGCGTCCCGTCGATCAGCGTGTAGGCGCGATCGACGACGCGTGCGGCGTGTGGATCGTGCGTGACGAGCAGGACTGGCATCCGTCGTTCAGTGCTCAGCTCGCGCAGCAAGCCGAGCACGTCGCGGCTGCGACGCGAGTCGAGGTTCCCGGTCGGCTCGTCGGCCAACAGAAGCTGCGGATCGTTCGCGAGCGCTCGCGCAATCGCGACGCGCTGGCACTCTCCCTTCGACAGCTCGGAGGGCGTGTGCTCGACGCGCGATCCCAGCCCGACCCGCTCGAGCCACGGCCGCGCTCGATGACGAGCAGCATCGAGCGTGAGGCCGCCGGCGAGCAGTTTTACGGCTGCGTTGTCGAGTGCCGTCGCCGCCGGCATCAGGTGGAAGGACTGGAAGACGAACCCGATCTCGGTTCGGCGAAAGCGTGCGGCCTCCACTGCGTTCAGGTGCGTGATGTCGCGCCCGGCGAACCGCACGGTCCCACTGTCTGGCGCCATCAGGGCTGCGGCGAGCAGCAGCAGCGTCGTCTTGCCTGATCCGCTCGGCCCGTAGATTGCGACGAATTCGCCGGGCTCGACCGTCAGTGAGACACCGTCGACTGCGCGGACCGTCTCGCCGCGCGTGGGGTAATGACGGACGACCTCGCGAAGCTCCAGCGCGCTCACGTCAGCCACGCTGCGCGCGGCCTGTCCGGTCTTCCGGGAAGGGCACGATCCGGCCGGGCCGGCGGGAGGAGCGAATCTCACCGTCGCTGATCGTCATCGCCTGCCGCGTCGTGCGTATGGCGGCAAGGTCCTCGGAGGTCACGATGACGGTGAGCGTTGGCTCAGCGGCAAGCGATCGCAGCAGGGCATACAGCTCGTCGCGCTCGCTGGGACTCGGCGTCAACGCCGGCTCGTCGACGAGCAGCAGCGACGGATCTCTCACGAGCGCTTGTGCAATCGCGACACGCGTGCGCTCCCCTGGGGAGAGCGCCATCACGGGCGCGTCAGCCCGGCTCGTTGCCCCGACTCGCTCAAGAATGCTTCGCGCGGTCACGTTCGCCTCCCGCAGGCTCGCGCCGGTGCTTAGCAGCGGCATCGCAACATGATCGACGACACGTACGTTGCGAGTCTGCGCCCAAGTCGAAGGTGCGAGACCGATCCGACGCCGCACGAGCCGGGCTCGGTCGATCGTCGACATGCTCGTCAGATCCTGGCCTTCGAAGCGAACCGCCCCACGTTCAGGAAGCTCAAGTCCCGCGGCGATGTGCAATAGCGTCGACTTGCCGGAGCGGCGGGGACCCCAAATGCCCACGGAATCGCCCCGATCCACCTCGAAGGAGACATCGCTGAGCACGGCGATCTCTTGTCCGCCGATGTCGCGGTAGCGCTTGGTGACGCGCGCAAACTCAAGCAGCGGCACGGTCGTCACGGAAGACTCGCCAAGTACTCGCGCAGGCGACGGCGGGTCGAGACGATCCAGCCCAGCTCGGCTTGCAGATGCGCGTCGGCCTGGTCGTGCGCGACATCCATCAACAGGCCGGTCCACGAGCGTCCATGAGACTGGCCCTCACCAGTCTCTTCGATCAGCTGCAGGACCTCCGCCTCGTACTCGTCCAGGACGCTCAACAAGCCGGGTGCGTCCTCGGGACGAGCCGATGCGATGCGTGCCATCACGTCGGAACGGACGGCCTCCTTTTGCACCGGACCGCGCATCCAGTTCGCGAGCACCTCTGGTGCACGCTCGGTCGCGTAGTAGACCTGGCGTGGCTGGCGCGGACGGGCAGGGTTCGCTTCCTCGGTGCGCGTGACCAGTCCCTTGCGCTCCAGCTCGTCGAGAATCGGATAGATCTGGCGCTTGTCGATCTGCCACGAAGGTCCGAGCCGTCGGCGAAGCCGATCCGCAAGCTCGTAACCATGACCGGCGCGCTCGACGATTAGCGCAAGCGTTGCTCCGCGCAACGCGCGTGCCGGTCCCTGGCTGATCTCGGTTGCCCGGCTCCCCATCCCATAGCCCCAATCGCAGGCGAGTGAACGCACCTGTCTACTGAAGGGATGTGAACCATACATAGATGACGTAGAGCGGCGCAAGGAGCCGGTCGGGCGATGCACCGATATCCGAAACACGAATAGTCGAGTTTCGGTCTATGCGGCAGAGTCCCTTGCAACGACGATGGCGCTCGCATGCCGTCGCATTCCCATACCGCCACCTGGGCCGCCCGGCGCTGTTTCCCGGTCGGTGGTGGACGCGGCGAGCATCGCACGCGCAACCTCGTTTCCCGACAGGGTGCGCGCCCGACGTCTGTCCGGTTCCGGCTGCCCCCTGGCCGGGACCGGCAGCGTCCGTCGCCTCTCCGCGCGCAGCGGATCTAGTCGAAGGGCGTCTGTGTCAACGCTCGACCACGGTTGGATCCTGGTCCAAGTCGCCGACCTCATGAGGTCGCTCGAAGCCCATACAGACGCTGGCCTTCGGAAGCTGACCGACCTCGACGGAGAACTCCAAAGCGGTGCGGAGGTCACGGTCGACCGAGAGTCGCTCGGACAGCTTCGTGACGCTGTCGGCGAGGTTGTGCAGCGCGCTGAGCGCGCCGAGCAACTGTTGGACGCCCTTCCTGCAGATCCAATCCTCGCGAACTACCAGACGGTTGCCGACGCCGCTGCTCGCGATCTCGCAGAAGGCATCCTCGACCGCGAAACGGCTCGCCTCGCCTCGACCCTGCTGACTTGGCGACAAGGCTGGCCGGCGCTGGCGGAGAGCCTCCGCACGACCGACGTGTTCCACGCTTGGAACGACACCACCGTCGCCGACGTGCTCGGAGCCTTTCGCGATGTCTCCCCGCACTTGGTGCGCCTGATCGCAACCCGGGCCGCACTCGCTCCGGGCACTGAACTGTCGTCATGCACCACCGAACAAATCGCCCAGCTCGCGGGGCAGCTTGAGCGGCATGCGGGCAGTCGATGAGACGGCGTGAGCGTCGGGATGTCGAGCAGCCACTATCGCCGGGTTGGCTGGTGGATCGTGACGCGCGTGGGCGGTTGGGGTATGCGGTCGGTCTCGTGCGGGAGCGGCGTGGCTTGTCGCGTGAGGCGTTGGCGTTGCGTGGGGGTTTGAGCGCGAGCGCGGTGGGTGCTGCCGAGCACGCGCGGGTGTCAGTGACGCTCGCGACGGCGCGCGGGCTCGCGCGCGCGCTCGGCGTCGAGGTCGGTCTCCTGACGGCAGCGTTTCTCGGCTCCCCGGAGGCAGAGCCCGAGCTGGCACGCGCGTTGCGTGACGGCTCGCGCAACGTCGACCCCGGCGCCTTCTCGGCGGGAGCTGGGACCGTCGGACTCCGTGGTCTGGCTGAGACGCTCGTGGTGTTGCGCGCGGAGGCGACGCCGCGTGCGCTTGGTCTGCGCGAGGTCGCGGTCGCCGCGTCGTTGCGGTTGCAGTCTGTGGTGGCGCTCGAGCGCGGGACTGCGAGGCGACCGTTGTTGGAGACGCTTGCGCGGATCGCGTGGGTGCTCGGTGGCTGTCGCGACGACGTGCGTGAGACAAGCCGGATTCTGCGGGTGCTGATGCAGGTCTTCGCCGGCGAACTGACGGCGGAGACGATTGCCAGGACCGGGGCGTTCTCGTGACGCCGCCGGCTGGCCCGCGAAGCCCATCGAGCGAGCTGCATGACGTGGCGTTGACGAAGGCGGTCGCGCACCCGTTGCGGGTGCGGATCTTGACGGCGTTTACGTCGCGCGAGCTGGTGAGCGGGAACGAGTTTGCATCGGAGTTCGGGGTCTCTCGCGAGGTCGTGAACTACCACTTCCGGCGTCTGTGCGACCTGGGGTTTTTGGCGCTTGCGCGACGCACCCCAGTCCGCGGCGTGGCGGTCGAGCACCACTACCGGCTCAAACGCCGCGTGGACGCACCAGCTGGCGAATGGGAAACGCTGCCCTCGCTCGTGAAAGACACGATCGTGCAGGCGCGGCTTGCGGACATCAACCAGCTCGCCGCGCGTGCTGACGCACACGGAGCGTTCGAGAGCGCCAGCAGCTGCTTGACCTTGCGGCAGCTCGACCTCGACCCGACCGGCTGGAAACAGCTCGCCGACGCGATCGCTGGATCGATCGAACGGATCCAGCGGATCCACGCCGACGCGCGTGCACGCCTCGGCCAGGACCCCGGCCAGCCGGACGTGACCCGCTGCGTCGCGGTCCTGATGCTCTTCGAAGCACACCAGGAAAACTCGGCTCGCGCAGCGCACGTGACGACTCAGCCGCGCACCAACACATCGCGCCCGCCCGGCTCGCCGGTGGAGCGCGCGCTCGCGAACGCGCGCAGCAGCTTCCACGCCGCGCTTGGACTGACCGTCCGCGAGCTCCGTCGCGAACAGAACCTCTCCCAACAGCAGTACGCGCAGCGCTGCGGCCTTGCCGCGAGCTTCGTCAGGCAAATCGAGCACTGCAAGACCGACTCGCGCCTGACAGCCATCGGCGACCTTGCTCGCGGCCTCGGCATCTCACGCCAGCAACTCGTCACGCACGTGACCGCGCGCGAGGAACGGCTTCTCGCTGAGCGCGCGTGGAAAGACAAGCCGTGATCCAGCCTCCACCGTCTCTGTGGGACTGGCCAACCGGACCACTGGCGCTCGGGCAAGCAGCGCGGGCTCGGCGCGAGCACCTGGAGATGTCTCAGACAGAGGTGGCTCGCCAGGTCGGTGTGACCTTGAACCACTACGGAGCCTTCGAGCGCGGCGTGGTCATCCCGCGACTCGCGCTACTGGCAGCTACCGCCAAGGTGTTGGAGATCAGCGCGGGTGTCCTTGCTGCAGTCTTTGACAGCGGTCGGCAGCCAACCTCGCTGGTGTCGCCGACGGACCTGAGCCGGGTCGAGGCGCTCGGCCTTGCTGACGTGACCGAGGAACCGGGAAGGGTGCTGGGCCCGTTGGCGCTGGCGGCCACGGTGCGTCATCTTGGGGGTGGCGTCAGCCAGCGCGTCGTTGCCGAGGAGGCGGGGATCCGCCCGAGTACGCTCTCGGCGTTGAGGCTGGGTCGGACGTCGAGTCCCGAGTTGGAGACAATCGTGAGGCTCGCCCACGCGCTCGCTCTGATCCACCGCTATTCGTTCGAGAGCGTCCTGACTCAGATGGTGTGCGCGTTCTCCGGCGAAGTCGGGATTCCACTCGCCCCTGAGGCTTGGGCGCGCAACGCGTAATCCAAGGCGCCTAGCCGGACGCCGCCGTCGTGCCGGATGCAGTTGGGCTGAGTGCCAACGCGCCAGGAATACCAACGCTACCGTAATTCGATAACGGTAGCGTTGGTATTTCAGGGGCTATTTCGCTGGGTGTTGCGTTTCGCGGCCAAAGCTGTGTATAGGGTGCGGGCCACATTGGCCGACCCCCGCGAGAGGCAGCTAAGAATGTTCAGAGCAAGGGCCCGAGGCATCTTCATCACGCAGGTAGCAACCGGTCCGGTTCGGCCGTCGTTGCGTTCGGTCCGCTTCGTGTCTTGCCTGGCTTCGGTCCTTCTCGGTGCGGTCGTGTGCTTGGCCGTGGTGGGTGTGCGGGACGCTTCTGCGACGCCTCCCACTACCGCGTTGGGATACGCGTACGACGCGGATGGTCAGTTGAAGGACGTTTCGGATCCTGCGGGCAACACGGCGGTGTTCAATTGGGATTCGGTCGGGGATCTGCTTTCGATCTCTCGTGCGGCGACGAGTGCGCTTGCGGTGGTGCAGTTGACGCCGGCGCGTGGGGCGGTTGGGGATACGGTCACGATCGCGGGCACGGGGTTCTCGACGACGCCGGCGTCGAACACGGTCAAGTTCAACGGGACGACCGCGACGGTCACGGCAGCGACGGCGCGGTTGTTGACGGTCAAGGTGCCGATGGGCGCGACGACGGGCACGGTGAGCGTGACGGCGCCGAGCGGCGGGCCGATCAGCTCCTCGCAGACGTTCACGGTCGGCGGTTCGACGGGGCCGAAGATCACGAGCATTTCTGCGTCGGTTGCCACTGCGGGGACCGCGCTGACGATCTCGGGATCGAACTTCGTGACGAACACGATCGGGGAGGTCGTGCGCGTCAACCAGTCCGTCGGGGAGGTCACGTCGACTTCGGCGTCGTCGATCCACGTGAACGTTCCTGGTGCGACGGGGAGCGGGCCTGTGTCGGTCGCGACTGCTCAGGGGACCGCGACCGGGCCGGATCTGTTTATCCCGGTGCCGCCGGCGCTGGCGTCGTCGGTCGGGCCCACGGCGCGCTTGACGTTGGGAACCGTGAAGACGATGACGTTCTCGACGGCGGGGAAGACCGGCCTGGCGGTCTTCGACGGGCAGCGTGGTCAGAAGGTTTCGGTGGGGTTGACGCAGGCGTCGTTCGCGAGCGGGTGGGCGACGGTGTACGCGCCGGACGGGACGACGGTCGTCGGGCAGAGCTACTTCGATTCGACCTCGGGTGGGATCGTCGATCCGGTCCCGTTGCCCTCGACGGGTACGTACACGGTCGTGGTCGATCCGGGCGGGTCGACGGGCAGCGTGAAGGTGACCGCCTACGACGTGCACGACGCGACGGGCACGCTCGCACCGTCGAGCGGCGGCGACACGAAGGTGTTGACGTTGGGCACGCCGGGGCAGACGGGCCGCTATTCGGTGAACGCGACGGCCGGCGAGTCGGTCTCGGTGAACTTCACCGGGTCCACGATCGACAACTACACGATGCAGTGGCTCAACCCCGACGGGTCGCTTCTGGCCTCGTCGCTCTCGACGGGCGACACGTTCTATGACGCGACGGTCTTGCCGACCGCGGGAACGTACACGCTCGTGGTCGACCCGCTGGGATTCCGGCTGGGGTCGATGACGCTGACCGCCTATGACAGCACCGAGACGACGGGCACCTTGAGTCCGTCGAGCTCGGGTGACGCGAAGGTGCTGAGCTTGGGCGTGCCGGGCAAGAACGCGCGCCTGACGTTCTCAGGGACCGCGGGCCAGGAGGTCACCTTCGGGATGACGTCCTCCTCCATCGACACCGGCTGGGCGACGATCTTCGCGCCGGACGGCTCCTGGGTCGGCCAAGGGGTCTTCACGACCAATGGTGGGCTGATCGAGCCGGTCGTCTTGCCATCGACGGGGACCTACACGGTGCTCGTCGACCCGGTCGGGACGGACACCGGGAACGTGACGTTGACTGGCTATGACGTGCACGACGTGACGGGGACGCTTGCGCCGTCGAGCACGGGCGATACGAATACGTTGACGTTAGGGACGCCAGGGCAGACGGGCCGCTATTCAGTGACCGCGACGGCCGGCGAGCGCGTGTCGATCAACGTGGCGGGCTCGACGATCGACCAGTTCGGGATGGAGTGGCTCAATCCCGATGGTTCGATCTTGACCTCCAACTCGGGGTACGGCGGCGATGGGTTTGTCGATCCAGTCGTGCTGCCGAGCGCGGGCACCTACACGCTCGTGATCGACCCAGCAGAGCTGCGGACCGGCTCGATGACGCTGACGGCGTATGACCCGGTCGATGTGACCGGGTCGATCACTCCGTCGGCTACGGGTGACTCGACGAACGTGACGATCGGCACCCCCGGCCAGAACGCGATGATCTCCTTCGACGGCGTGACCGGCCAGAGCTTCTCGTTGGATGTCACGAATTCCTCGCTCGCGGGCGCGTGGGTTGCCGTCTTCGAGCCCGCGCCGGATGACACCGCGACCGTGCTGCAGGCGTACTTCGACACCTCCGGCGTGAGCCCGCTGCCGGTCACGCTTCCCGAGACCGGCACGTACACGATCCTGATCGATCCAGTCGGAGCAAACACCGGAGCGTTCACACTGACCGGCTATCTGGACGGCGGCATGTTCGCGATGCGAGCTGGTGGCGCCGCGACCGCGACCAAACCGGCGGGCGGGCTGCTGCACCCGACGTTCTCAGCACCCGCAACAACAAGCACCAGCGAGAGCACGTCGGCTGCGTTGCAGCAGGCGCTGCGTGCGCGGCTCGCGCCGCGTCCGCATTACGGCAGCTTGCGCTCCTACTTGCGTGGTCCGCGTTCGCATCCTCGCCCACATACTCAAAAGCGGCTGGTGGCGAAGGCTGTTCCGGTGCCCGCTAGCGTGCGACGGGTGCCGGGGTCGGGGTCGGTGCTTTGGCGTCCGAGTGCGGCGAATCGTCGTGGCTTGGATTGGCTGACGGGCCGTCGCGCGACGCCGTGGACCTCGGTGCCGTTGGCGCGTGCGATCGAGGGTGAGACGGGCCTTGCGGGTCGGGCGTTGACGCTCGACGGGTTGCCGCTCGCCGGCGTAAAGGTCTCGATCGAGAAATCGACCGCGACCGCACGCACAGGGCGCGACGGCAGCTTCCTGCTCAGCGGCACCCCGTCAGGGCATCACGTGCTCATCGTCGACGGGACGACCGCCTCGCACGGCACCAGGCAGTTCGGGACCTTCGAGATCGGCGTCGAGCTGGCGAAGGGCCGCACGACGAATCTCGACTACACGCTGTGGATGACGGCGTTGGATCCGGCCGGGAACCATCGTGTTGCATCGCCGACGAAGAAGGATTTGGTGCTGACGACGCCGCGGATCCCTGGTCTTGAGGTTCATCTGCCGGCTGGGACCGTGATTCACGACGCCGAGAAGAAGATTGTGCGGCGGTTGAACATCACGCAGGTGCCGGTCGATCGTCCCCCGTTCCCGCTGCCGCCGGGCGTGCAGGTGCCGTTGTACTTCACGATCCAGCCGGGTCGCGCCTACCTGAGTAAAGGTGCGCAGATCATCTACCCGAACTACACGCACCTGCAGGCCGGGCAGCGCGTCAACTTCTGGAACTACGACGCCGACAAGCGTGGCTGGTTCGTCTACGGGCACGGCACGGTCACCCCCGATGCCAAGCAGGTCGTCCCGGATCCGGACGTGAAGATCTGGGAGTTCACCGGCGCGATGATCTCAACCGATCCAGCGCCGCCGGCGTCAGGCCCGACGGTCGGTGGTGGCGCGAGTAGCGGCGATCCCGTCGACTTGCAGACCGGTTTGTTCACCTACCACAAGACCGATCTCGTGTTGCCCGACACGATCCCCGTTGTGGTCGATCACACCTATCGCCAGAGCGACACGAACTCTTACAGCTTCGGGCTCGGTGCCACGAGCGTTTACGACATGCGGCTGTGGTCGAACAACAACTACCAGACCGCCGATCTCGTGATGCCCAACGGCGGGCGGGTGCACTACGTGCGCACCTCGCCCGGCGGCGGGTTCAACGATGCCGTCTACCAGACCTCGACGACGCCGGGTCCGTTCTTCGGCTCGACGATCTTCTGGGACGGCCCCCGGCTCGGGTTTGACTTGCAGCTGCGCAACGGCTTGACGTACGCCTTCGGCGAGGTCGCTCCGTTGCAGGCGATCTTCGACCGCTACGGCAATCAGGTCACGATCACCCGTCAGAACGGCCAGAACGGGAACATCACGCAGATCACCTCCCCGCACGGCCGGTGGGTGCGCTTCACCTACGACGGATCGAGCCGGATCACGCAGGCCCATGACAACGGTGGCCGGACCGTCAACTACACCTACGACACCTCCGGGCGACTCGCCACGGACACCGACGCTGCCTCGCGCGTCACGACCTACGGCTACAACACCTCCAACCAGCTCACCACGGTCAAGGACGGCCGCAACAACACCTTCGTCACGACGGCGTATGACACCAACGGCCGGGTTCACACCCAGACCGCTGGCGATAGCGGCCTCTACACGTTTGCGTACACGCTCGACGGGTCGGGCCATGTGACGAACACCACGGTGACCGACCCGCGCACCTATCAGCGCAAGGTCAGCTTCAACAGCGACGGCTACCCGATCACCGACATCGAGGCGCTCGGCGACACCAAGCAGCAGACGACGACGTTCGAGCGCCAGGCAGGAACCAACCAGCTGCTGAGCGTCACCGACCCGCGTGGGCGAAAGACCGCCTACCAGTACGACACGGCCGGGGACATCACGCAGGTCACGCAGTTGGCCGGCACTGGTTCGGCACGCTCGAGCACCCTGACATATGAGCCGACGTTTGGTCTGCTCGCGAGTTTCACCGACCCGCTCGGGCACGCCACGAGCTTCCACTATGGATCGCAAGGCGAGCTGTTGAGTGCGACCGATCCGCTCGGGCACGCGACGACGTACACGCACGATGCTGACGGGCAGGTCACGTCGCAGACGACGCCGCTGGGCAAGACGACGAGCTTCGGGTACTTCAGTGGCGATCTCGTCTCGATCACCGATCCGCTTGGGCGACGCTCGACGCAGTTCCTCGACAGTCTCGGGCGCCTCGCTTCGAGCACCACCCCCGGCGGCCAGCTCACCGTCTTTGACCACGACGCCGACAACGGGCTGACGAAGGTCACCGACCCGATCGGCAACGCGACGAACTACGCCTACGACGCCGACGGCAACCTGATCTCGGTCACCGACGCGCGCAGCCACGCGACGACCGCGACCTATGACTCGATGGACCGCCTCGCGAGCGTCACCGATCCGTTGACGCACGCGACACTGATGGTCTATGACAAGAACGGGAACGTGACGCAGGTCACCGACCGTCGCGGCAAGGTCTCGACGTTCACCTACGACGCGCTGAATCGCCGCACCCAGGCGAAATACGGAGTCGTCGGCGCCACAGCCGAAAGCACATCCACGTTCACGTACGACAACGGCAACCGGCTCAGCCAGCTCGTCGACAGCGCCGACGGGACGACCACACCGACCTACGACGACTTCGATCGGCTTACGTCGCTCGCGGCCCCGTTGGGGACGATCAGCTACGGCTACGACAACGCCGACCGGCGCACGAGCATGACCGCCCCAGGCCAGTCCGCGGTCGCCTACGGCTACGACAACGCGGACCGGCTCACGAGCCTGACGCGTGGCGGCCAGAGCGTGACGCTCGCCTACGACAACGACGACCGACGCACCTCCACGACACTGGTCGACGGAATCTCCGAGCAGTACGCCTACGACAACGCGAGCCAGCTCACCGGCATCACCTACAAGAACGGTGCGACTACGCTCGGCGATCTCAACTACGACTACGACACCAACGGCCATCTGGGCTCGACATGGGGCTCCTACGCGCGCACCAATGTCCCGGCCACGATGGCTTCGGCGACGTACAACAACGCCAACGAGCGCACGGCTCAGGGCGCCACGACGCTCACCTACGACAACAACGGCAACCTGACCTCCGACGGCACCTCCACCTACACGTGGGACGCACGCAGCCAGCTCGCCTCGATCGCCGGCCCGACGACCGCGAGCTTCGCCTACGACCCGTTCGGACGACGCACAAAGCGGACCGTCGGCGCGACGACAACGAAGTTCCTCTCCGATGGCCCGAACGTCGTGCAGGAGTCCGTCGGTGGCACCGTCACCGCGAACCTCCTCAACGGTGGCGCTGATGAGACATTCGCGCGCACCACCTCAGCCGGGACCGACAGCTTCCTCACCGACCGGCTCGGCAGCACGATCGCGCTCGCGAACAGCACGCCGAGCGTGCAGACCTCCTACACCTACGACCCGTTCGGGGCGGCCACCACCACCGGCACCGCGAATAGCAACCCCTTCCAATACACCGGCCGCGAGAACGACGCCACCGGCCTGGACTACTACCGCTCCCGCTACTACAGCCCCACCCAAGAGCGCTTCATCAGCCAAGACCCCGCCGGCATGAGCGGGAGCGGCACCAACCCCTACGCGTACACGGCCAACGACCCGACCGACGCGGTCGATCCCAGCGGAATGATCAGCATCGGCATGTGGGTCTCCAACGCCGCGGCCGGCGCCCTGAACACCATGACGTTCGGGATCAGCAACGACATCGCCGGCGTCGACGGCCACTGCGCCGGACCCGGCTACGGCTTCGGCACTTTCGCCGGCGCCCCCATCGCAATCGGCATCGGCATCGGACTCGGAGGAGGCCCACTCGCCGCCGACGGGGGCGCTGCCATCGGCGAGGGTATCGGAGCCGGTGAGGGGGCAGGAGCTGGAGAGGGCATCGGTGTCGGGGCTAGCGCCGACGATCCGGCACTGACTATCACCCAGGGCCATGGTGCAAGGCACCTTCTTGAGACGAGTCTCGTGCCAGCCGATGTGGAGGCTGCAATTGAGGCTCAGATTCGCCAGAGTGCGTCTGGCGCCTCCGTCGGAGGGCCGTTTTGGGGGCGCATTTCGATCGGTGGTCAGACGATCGAGTATCGCGCGTACGGGCTTGATGACGGAACGATCAACGTCGGGACGTACTATCCCTTGCCATGACAAATCCTGGCCACGACTTGCGCACCCTCGATTCACCACGGGTGCTCGCTGAAGATGAGCGCGCAGTGTTGAGCCAGCTCCTCGCTGCGCCGTTCGTGGGTAGAGCAGCGGTGAGCGCTCAGCTCGCAAACGCACGTATCGTTGCAGAAGGACACGACGACACGCGGACGATTCGGTTCCAGTTGGCGCCCGAAACTCGTTCGCTTGACCATGACATCCCACGCGTCCCGGTGGAAGGCGAGCTCGCCGATGAGGACGGGACGCCGATTTACGTTCTGCTGCATGTGGTCGATCGACGAGCCGTCGAGCTTGAGATCTATCGTGCGGACGGGGGCAAGATCCAGCGGAGCAGGATCACCAGCCTTCAGACTGTCACGGTCGCGGAGAGCTAGAGCTGCGCGGCACACGCCAGGGGTCCCGAGGTAGCGCACTTCCTGCCTGCTGGTACCGGACAGTTAGACGTGAGGCCAGCGCAGGCGCGTCCGGGGAATCGACCGATCAGTAAGGTCGCCGCGATGCCGGAGCGTTTTGGTCTGCATGACGGTGTGTTGGTGTCCGTTCGTATGGATTGGGCTCCCGCGACCGTAGCGCTTCGGTTGCGTCCATATCCTGGGCCGTCGGCCGATGTCGTGCTGGTCGGTCAGGGGGTACAGCGGCTGGTGGTGCCGCGGCTGGACGCGTGGGGGCCGAGCGTGTCGATCAACAGCGCGGCGTTTCGGGTGCACGACGAGCTTGCCCGGGCCGAGATTGAGATGCAGTCTGGGGATACGGTGGTGCTGGAGGCGGATCGGACCGCGATCATCCGGTTCGACCTGGCCGGGCACGATCGAGTCTCCGGTGAGCGTGTCGAGGAGCGGGTGCTTGCGGGTGAGATCGACGTGCTGTTGAGGCTGGCCGGAGAAGAGACGCTTGCCGGGTTGCTCGCGGTCGATGATCGGAGTCTCAGCGGCGAGCAAGTCGAGGTGGCCCGATCGCTCGGTCAGGATCTTGATCCGAATCTCGACTGGAAGCTGAGCGCACGGCACGTCGAGTCGTTGTTTGAACTGCGACGAGACGACGGGCGTCTGAGCGACGATCGGGCCGCTGCGGAGCAAATCGCATCGACGCCGGCTGACACGGGCCCGGCGGTCTTCGGTCAGGACGCTTCACGGTTTGTCGCCGAGCAGCTCCGGGACGCGTCGGAGCGCTTCGATGGGCCCTTGGCGCAGCGTCTGGCCGGGCTTGAGCTTGGCCTGCCGTTGGGGTTTGTTGCGGCGGCTGCGCGGCCGTCGCCTGAGCGGTTTGATCATGGCGGTGTCGATGACGGTGGCGCGGATCGCCGGCTTGCTGAGGCGCTCAGCGGGTGGATGAACGAGCAGGACGATCTCTGCAGGGTCGTCGTGCTGGAGGAGGCGTTTCCGCGCAGTCGCAAGCGTGAGGAGCGCGACCGTGAGAGGCGTCTCGGCGACACCGTGTACTGCACGACCAACGCCGGTGATGACGCGGATGCGGTGTTGCGCGTGTTGAACTGGTCGCGCGAGCGTCCCGGGATCGGTGTGCTGGCGCGGGTGCCCGAACCTGTTCTGGCGAAGCAAGACCTGACGCCTGAGGATCTCGATGCCCTGATCGGCGGGGCGGTTGCGGTGCTTGTTCGAGCATGGGGCGGCGAGGCCGTTCTCGTGGCCCCGGTTGCCGGGCGCCTCGAGCCGGCGGACCTCCGACCTGGCGCATCGCGCCGATAGATCGCGACGAGCACGCGATGTCCGCTGGAACCGGAGTGTCGGCAATGTGGATCGCCGATGCCGATCTTGGAGAGGTCTGGGGCGCGCTTGGCAGCTGCGTGAGCGATGACTCGGTCGCCGTCATTGCCTTGCTCGACAGCAACCCCGACGTTGCACATCTCGACTCGGTCGCCGCGATCCTCGGCGAGGATGGCCCAGGCTTTCGAGCTGTTGGAAGTGCGCTCGCCGTCGACCTCGCGACCATGACGTTCCTGATCGAAGAGCGATGTCTGTTCACGGGGTTTGACGAGATCTGGGTCTGTGACCGGATGCCAACCGAGCCCAAGCCCGTCGATGTGCGCATCACCGGCGAGGAACTCGTCACGGACCGCCCGGTCCCCGAAGCCCTCCTCGCATGGATGCAGGCGAGTCACGTCCGAGTCGGGCTCGGGACCGGATACGGCGTCAACGTGGTGACGACAGATCGAGTCGTCGTCGACACGCTCCGCGGGACCTTTGGAGCGGCAATGCGAGAGCGCGCCCGCGATGCCTGAAGCAGACGGGCTCACGGCACCGATGATCTTTGGCGCCGATGCCGTGCAGTTCGTCCTCGAAGAGCTAAGGACCGCTGCGGAGCCGGGTTGGGACGGGCAGCTGGCTGCTCGACTGGCTGGTCTTGAGTTTGACGCCCCGTTCAGCTTCCTCACGAAGGTCCCGCGGCCGGGGCCGCACAGCTTCCGCTCTGGCGGGGTCCATGGTGGCCCGTCAGATCGTCAACTCGCCGAGGTCATCAGCACCTGGCTGAGCGAGCCAGACGATCTGCAGAGGGCTCTCGTGCACGAAGAGCTGCTCATCCCGTGCCGCGAGGCCGGCTGCCATGACGATGAGATGTACGTCGGAGACCGCGTGTACTTCGTGGCACGGGCCGGCGCGGACGCTGAGAAGGTCATGCAAATCTGGAAGTGGCTGTACGGCTACCCAGGGATCGGCGTGCTGACGAAGCTGCCGCCATCAGCCGATGCATCGTATGAACTCACGGCCGCGGATCTCGACGCGATCTCTGAGGCAACCGTCGCGGTCCTCGCCCGGGCGTGGGACGACGAGGCATTTCTCCTCGCACCAGTCACAGGACGCTTTGAGCTGCCCACCGTGCACCCCGGAAGCTCCTCGGCGTAGTGGGCTCGCGCAGGCGCGTCAGGCGTCAAGCGTGCCGTGAGCGTGCCGTCGGGCCTGCAAGCACAGCGTCCGAGGAGCTGAACTTGGTACCCGCACTTGGTACCCGCGTGGAGTTCGGCGTCCCTGACCGATGACCCAGAACGCAGAAAACCCCGCGATATGCAGGGCTTTCAAGGAGAGCCGACGCCCGGACTCGAACCGGGGACCCCTTCATTACGAATGAAGTGCTCTACCAGCTGAGCTACGTCGGCGGGGCTCGACATCGTAGCCGACCGTCCCGCGGGCGTGCTCGCCGCCGCTGCGGGGGCATGTGGCGAGTCTCGGGCCCGGCGATGTTACAGTCGGGGCGATGGTGTCACTTCGTCGGCGTGTGCGTCTCCCAACTGGGTCCGACTCGCTCAATCCCGCCCGGCGCGAGCGTGAGCTGGCGGCGCTCGCCGGCGGCGAAACGGTCGACGTGCTCGTCGTCGGCGGCGGCATCACCGGCGCCTGGATCGCGCTCGACGCCGCGACCCGCGGCCTGAGCGTCGCGCTCGTCGAGCGCGGCGATCTCGCGCAGGGCACGAGCCGCTGGAGCTCGAAGCTCGCGCACGGAGGCCTGCGCTACCTCGCGCACGGCGAGGTCGACCTCGCGTGGGAGGCCGCGCGCGAGCGCGCGGTGCTGATGGACGTCAGCGCGCCGCACCTGATCCGCGCGCTGCCGATGCTGATCCCGCTCGGCGATCAGGTCGGGCGGGCGGCAGGCGCGAAGATGGAGATCGGGATCCGCCTCGGCGACCGCTTGCGCTCTGCAGCCGGCACGAGCCGCAAGCGCCTGCCACCGGCGCGTCGCATCAGCGCCGAGGAGGCGCGGCAGCTCGCGCCTGCGCTGAGCGACCGCGGCCTGCGCGGCGCCCTGCTGCACTGGGACGGGCGGATCGAGGACGACGCGCGCCTCGTGCTCGCGGTCGCGCGCACGGCTGCCGCCTACGGCGCGCGAATCTTGACCTACACACGCGCGAGCGCACTCCACGCTGGTGGGGCGACGGTGCAGGACGTGCTCGCGGGCGCAGGAGAGACGCTCGGCGACGGCGACGGCGACGGCGACGGCGCGAGCGCGGCGCTGGGCGATGGCGTGCTCGGCATCGGCGCGAACGCGGCGCTGAGCAACGGCGCGAGCGCGCGCGCCGACGCGGCAGCGAACCTCGCCCCCAGCTTCGAGCTGCGCGCACGCCATGTAGTCAACGCAGCCGGCGTCTGGGCCGGCGAGCTGAGCGCCGGCGTCGCGTTGCGGCCGAGCAAGGGCTCGCATCTGCTGATCCCCGCCGCGCGGCTCGGTCATCCGCGCGCCGCGGTCAACGCGCCCCTGCCCGGCAGCGGCGCGTCGCGTTTCGTCTTCGCCGTGCCGCGCCCCGACGAGCTCGTGCTGATCGGGATCACCGACGATGCCTTCGACGGTCCGATCCCCGACGTCCCGGCTGTCGACGCGGAGGAGGAGCGCTTCCTGCTCGAGGCGATCGGGCGCGTGCTCGATCGTCCGCTGACGTCTGCCGACGTCGTCGGTCGCTATGCCGGCCTGCGCCCGCTGCTCGCCGGCAAGGAGGGAGCGACGGCCGACCTCTCGCGCCGTCACGCAGTGATCGAGGACGAGCAGGGAGTCCTGACCGTCGTCGGCGGGAAGCTCACGACCGCGCGACGGATGGCGCAGGACGGCGTCGACCGGATCGCGGCGCGCGACGGCGTGCGCGCCACCGCATGCGTCACGCGCCGCCTCCCGCTGGTCGGTGCGGAGCAGCCGACGGCCGCCCCCGCGTCGTTGGGCGACGTCCCCGAGCGGCTCGTGCGTCGCTACGGAGCCGAGGCAGCGCGCGTCGCGGCGCTCGCCGATGGCGATTCGGCGCTGCTGGAGCCGGTCGCGCCCGGCGTGCCCGTCTCGCGGGCCGAGCTGCGCTTCGCCATGACGCACGAGCTGGCACTCACGCTCGAGGACCTGCTCGACCGCCGCACCCGGCTCGGGCTCGTGCCCGAGTGGCGCGCCGCCGCACTCGACGCAGCGCGCGAGCTGCTCGACGCGCCGCTCGCGCCGGCGGCTTGACGCACGATCGCGACAGCGCAGCACGCGGCCACGGCGCGGCGCGCTTCGCTAGGAGCCGGCCGCGCCCGGCAGCGGCGCCGGGTCCAGCAGCGTGCCGGGATTCATGATCCCGGCAGGGTCGAGCGTCGCCTTCGCGGAGCGCAGCAGCGCGACGCCGAGCTCGCCGATCTCACGCTCCAGCCATGGAGCGTGGTCGCGCCCGATCGCATGGTGGTGCGTGAGCGTGCCGCCGTGCGTGAGGATCGCCTCGCATGCAGCCGCCTTCGCCGCGTGCCACTGCGCAAGCTCCGCACCCGTCTGCTGGCGTGCGATGAACGTGTAGTAGAGCGACGCGCCGGCGCGGTAGAGGTGCGAGACGTGGCAAAGCACCACCGGCGGGGTGCCGCGCTCGCGCAGCGCGCCGTCGAGCGCCGCGGCGACTCCGTCGTGCAGCTCCAGCAGCCGGCTCCAGGTCGTCGCCGTCTCCAACGTCTCGACGAGCACACTGTGCGCGAGCAGCTCGTCGCGCAGATAGGGAGCGCCGTAGCGGCCGTGCTCCCAGGCCGAGCCGACCGGCGTGCCGAGCGCGACAGCTCCGTGCTCCCGCAGCACGCGCGCCGTGGCGGTGCGGCGGCGGCGCAGCTCGCCGTCCGTGGCTCCCTCCCAGCCGGCGATCACGAGGCAGCCGTCCGCGTGGCCGCGGGCCCGCAAGTACCCGCGCAGCGCCCGCGTCGCAAGCCCGTCGCCGCCAGAGAGCCCGAGCGAGACGCGCGTCTCCGGCTCGTCGGAGAGCCGCGCGACGTCGGGTGCGACTTCCTGCTGCGCGAGCGCGCGGAAGCCCGCGACCCCGTCCGCGAACGACGCGACCGAGAAGGCCTCGTAGCGCCGCACGGCTGGGCGCGCCCGCACGCGCAGGGTCGCCTCGACGATCACGCCAAGCGCGCCTTCGGAGCCGACGAGCAGCTCCCGCAGGCTCGGCCCGGCGGCCGACGCCGGCAGCGCGCGCGTCGCGATCTCGCCGCTCGGCGTCACGACCCGCACGCCGATCACGAGCGCGTCGATGCGGCCGTAGCCGGTCGACGCCTGCCCGGCCGAGCGCGTTGCGACCCAGCCGCCGACCGTCGAGAACTCGAACGACTGGGGGAAGTGGCCGAGCGTCAGTCCGCGCTCGGCGAGCGCTGCTTCGAGCGCCGGGCCGGTCACGCCTGCCTGCACCGTCACGGTGAGGGCGATCGGATCGACCTCGACGAGCTGGTCGAGCCGCGCGAGGTCGAGCGTCACGACCGCATCGCACGAGCCGCGGTGCGCATCGACGCCGCCTACGACGCTCGTGCCGCCCCCGAACGGGACGACGGCGATCCGCTCCTCGACGCACACCGCGAGCAGCGCAGCAGTCTCCTCGGCAGTTCCGGGATAGACGACCGCGTCGGGCGCGCCACAGGCGTCGCCCGCGCGCAGCAGCACGAGGTCGTGGTAGCCACGGCCAGCTGCGTGCGTGACGCGCGTGAGGCGGTCCTCGCGCACGTGCTCGTCGCCGACGATCGCTGCGAGCCGCGCGAGCGCGCGCGCGGGCACCCGCGGCTCCGGCAGCCGCACGTCCTCCAACGCGACTGGGTCACGGCGCGCCGGCAGCTCGCCCAGCTCGCCGCGCAGCAATCCGAGCGCGGCAGGGGAGAGCGGCGCGTCATGGCCGTCCTCGCCCCAGCCCCACCAGCGCATCCGCGGCGCGGGGACGGTCATGGCGCGAGGTACCGGTCGAGCATCCGTCGCAGCTCCGCCAGCTCGCCGGCGCGCGCATCCTCGGCGTCCTCGGCGAGCGTCTGCAGCACGAAGCCGCGCAGCGCAAGCTCGAGCGTCCGCGCGACGACCGTGGGATCGGCAATGGCGGCGATCGATCCGTCCTCGTGCCCTTGCGCGATCCGCCGCTCGAAGGCGGCGACGACCGCGCGCTGGAAGGCGCCGAGGCGCGTCGTCACGTACGGCAGCAGCAGCTCCGGGTCGACGTCGACGATCCGCAGGAACAGGGGATCGCGCGTGAGCCGGTCGGCGCCGTCGACGGCGGCGGTGACGAGTCGCTCGTGTGCATGGCCGAGCACGGCGACACCCGCGTCGACCCGCTCGATGATCGCCGAGAACTCTCGCGTCATCAGCGCCTGGATCAGCGAGGTGACGTCGGGGTGGCGGCGGTAGAGCGTCATGCGACTCACGCCCGCGCGCCGCGCGACGTCCGTCATCGTCGTGCGGCGCACGCCGACCGCCAGCACGCATGCGCGCGCGGCGTCCAGCAGGGCTTCGTCCTCGACCGTTCGCTGTGACACTTGACCATGATTTGTACCAAGCAGTCGCGGCCGCCGCGCCCTACCATCGCCTCATGCGGCAGCTCGGCCTCAACGCGGCGCGCTACGGCGTGCCGGCGGCAATGGTGATCGGCGGGATCGT
This sequence comes from uncultured Actinomycetes bacterium, assembly GCA_963715695.1. Classification (GTDB taxonomy): domain Bacteria; phylum Actinomycetota; class Thermoleophilia; order Solirubrobacterales; family Solirubrobacteraceae; genus Conexibacter. The sequence goes on from OY970266.1 coordinate 2,071,314, forward strand.
CGCGTGCGCGATCGGCGGCAGCGCAGCCGGCTTTGGCGTCGTCGTGATCGGCTCGGCCTTCATCGTGCTGCTCATCAACGTGCTGTTCCGCATGAGCATCGTCAGCAACCACGAGCGCGACGTGGAGGAGCAGGCGCGCGATTACTACGAAACCCACGGCCACTGGCCGGACGAGCGCTAGCGCGACGCGGCTACGGAAGGAACTTCGGGCACGGCACCGTCTTCGTCGTCATGCTCGGCGGTGTCGGCGGCGGGTAGCTGTAGGACGCGAGGAAGCTGAACGAGCCAGAGGCCGGGCACTTCGGGATCGTGAACCAGAAGAGCGTCTTCTTCTGCTTCTTCGTGCAGCGACCTTTCGCGTTCGTCTTCAGGCAGGTGCCCTTTTTCAGCGTCAGTCCGAAGGTCGTCACGTGCAACTCGGCGATGCTCACATTGACGCCGTTGATCGCCCCGACCGGCAACTCGAGCTTGTAGCCGTAGGGCCCCGTCGGCTCGTTGAAGAAGTTCGCGTGCAGTGCGACGTGGACATTCCCGATGATCGCGTACTTTCGCACGAGCGGCGAGCTCTGATCGGCCGAGCCGAGCACGACGAAGCCGCCGACTGCCCCAGCTGCGGGCTTCGCGGTGAAGATCGAGAAGTGCGACGGGATCAGCTTGTCGAGCACCTTCACGAGGTTGCGTGCGTCGACGTTCGCGGTGCCGCCACCGATGCGCGAGCGGTTGCACGTCTGCGCGTTCGCGAGCGCCCGCTTGTCCGACTTCGACTTGCTCTTCGCCAGCGACTTCATGAACGGCTTGAGGTTCGCGACGCGCGAGGCGAAGTCCTGGCCGGTCCCGCGGTTGTCGAGGTCCTCGCGCAGCTGCTCGCCGTTGCAGTAGTAGCGCTTGTTGCGGAACTCCTTGCGCAGCGTCGCGCCGGCCGGGATCCGGATGGAGCTCTCCGTCAGTGCCGGCGGGACGCCACCGGTCGTGTCGTAGCTCCGCGACGTGAACAGCAGCGTGAAGCGCCCGTCGGACTTGATGTTCACGAGCTGGAAGGCGAACTGCTGGATCGGCTCGGCTTGCGCCACGGCGAACCCGCCGACCACCGCGAGAGCGGCGGTCACGACCAGGATTCGTCTCCTCCAGATGCGATCGAACCGGCGTATGGAAACAATGGTAGACCACGCGACCGGCGGCTGTCGAAGCGGGTCAGCGCGCGGTCATGCGGCCGCCCGCTCGAGCCGCCGTGCGAGCCGGCTGTGGCGCCGGCCGACGTCGGCAGTTCGCGCTGCGCGCGCGACCATCTCGCGCGTGCCGACGATCACCGTCGCGACGGTCGAGCGCGTGATCGCCGTGTAGAGCATCTCGCGCCGCAGGAAGCGCCCGCCGGCAGCCGGGTGCGCGACGACGACGGCGATCGGCAGCTCGATCCCCTGTCCGCGATGGACCGAGCACGCGTAGGCGAGCTGCAGCCCGCCGACCTCGCTGCGCGGGATCTCGACGATCGCGCCGGTGTCGGTCGAGACGAGCACCCCGCCGCTCGCGTCGTCGCCGTCCTCGGCGCCGTCCTCGATCCCTTCGAGCAGCCGCAGCAGCGTCCCGTTCATGACGCCGAGGTCGTGCAGGTTGCGCCCGACGAGCATCAGCTTGTCGCCGATCCGCAGCCGGCCGTTGCCGACGCGCGCGCCTGCGGGGTTGAGCGCCTCGCGCAGCCCGCCGTTGATCGCGTCGATCCCCAGCTCGCCGCGGTAGACGGGCGCGAAGACCTGCACGTCGGTCAGCGGGTCGACTCCGTAGTGCGCGGGCAGTCGCTCGCTCACGAGTCCGACGATCTCCTCGCGTGCGGCGACCGGATCGGCCCGCTCGATCAGGAAGAGGTCGTGGCGCATCTCCTCCGTGTGCGCGAACGACGGTGCGTGTCCCTGGCGGATCGCGTGCGCGCCCTGCACGATCATCGAGCCGGCGGCCTGGCGGAAGATGTGCGAGAGCCGCGCCGTCGGCACGAGCGCCGAGGTCACGAGCTCCGCGAACGGCTTGCCGGCGCCGACGGGCGCGAGCTGGTCGGCGTCGCCGACGAGCACGACGTGCGTCCCGTCGCCGACCGCGCGCAGCAGCGTCACGAGCAGCTCGAGGTTCGCCATCGAGCGTCTCGTCGACGATCAGCAGATCGCAGCGCAGCGGGTCCTCCGCGTCGTGCGTCGGACCCTCGCCGGGGATCCAGCCGAGCGCGGCGTGCACGGTCGAGGCGGCGAGCCCGGTCGCCGCCGTCATCCGCAGCGCTGCGCGGCCGGTCGGCGCGACGAGCAGCAGCGACGCCTTCTGCTGGGTGGCGATCGCGCCGATCATGCGGATCCCCGCCGTCTTGCCGGTGCCGGGGCCGCCGGTGACGAGCGAGAAGCGCTGCGAGAAGGCGCCTTGCACGCCGGCCCACTGCTCCGGCGCGAGCTCGCCGCCGTCCGGCAGCACGTCCGGCGGCGGCGTCTCGGGCGCGTGCAGCTTCGGCGACGGGTCGCTTGCGAGCAGTTCGCGGACGCGCTCGGCCAGCTCGCGCTCGAGCGCCGCCGTCTCGGCGCGGTAGACCCAGGTCGTGCCGTCGTCCTCGTCGAGCTCGACGTCGCCGCCGCTCGCCAGCTCTTCCAGCAGGGCCCGTGGCGGCGAGTCGAGCCCGAGCAGCTCGCCGGCGCTCGCGCGCAGCACGTCAGCCGGCAGGCACGTGCAGCCGTCGCGCTCGGCCTCGGCGAGCACATGCAGCAAGGCGGCTCGTGCCCGTGCCTTCGAGGCAGGATCGATCCCCATCCCGCGCGCGATCGCATCGGCCGTGGCGAAGCCGACGCCGAAGACGCTCGTCAGCTCGTACGGCGCCTCGGCGACCACGCGGTAGGCGCGGTCGCCGTAGTGGCGGTGGATCCGCGTCGTCAGGTGCGCGAGCCCGTGGGGAGCGAGCAGCAGGTGCAGGCCGCGCGTCGCGCGCAGCGCGTCCCACGAACGTGCTGCCTCACCGGCGCGCGCCAGCGACAGGCCGGCGGCAGCGAAGGCGGCGTGCGGGTCGTGGTCGACGGCGGCGAGCACGTCGGCTCCGTGGGCCGCGTAGAGCGTGGCGGCGCGGCGTGGCCCGACATGCCGCACGCGCTTCAAGTAGGTGAGCAGGGCCTCCTCGTCGACCGGCACGACGGGATGCGCCTCGCGCACCTTCACCTGCGGGCCGTAACGTGGGTCGAGCACCCACGAGCCCGTCACGGCAGCGCGCTCGCGCGGGTCGAGGTGGACGAGCGGGCCGACGAGCACGACCTGCTGGCCGTCGGCCTCGGCGTCGAGCACCGCAAAGCCGCTCTCCTCGTTCGCGAAGCGCCGTCCGCGCACGACGACCTCGGCAGCGAACGGCATGCCGTCGGCCGGCATCGAGTCGCGACCGGGCAGGCGGGACAGCGCCATCGCGGCCAGCGTAGCCGGTCGCGACGTGGGGGAGTCGTCGGGCGCGCGCGGCGTGGGTCAGTGCGCCGCGACCGCGGCGACCTCGTCGAACGCCTCGCGCAGCGTCGAGCCGATCAGCGCGATCTCGTCGCGTTCGATGATCAACGGCGGGGAGACGGCGATCGCGCTGCTGAGCGGGCGAACGAGGACTCCGCGCTGCCGCGCCGCCGTGGTGAGCGCTGCGCCCGTCGCGCCGCCGTGCAGGTGCTCGGGCGCGATCTCGACGGCGGCGAGCAGGCCGACGCCGCCGCGCACCTCGTTGACGAGCGGATGCTCGGCGAGCGGTGCGAGCGCGTCATAGAGCACGTGCTCGAGCTCGGCGCCGCGCGCGATCAGTCCGTCGCGCCCGAGCAGGTCGATGTTCGCGAGCGCCGCGGCGCAGCAGCTTGCGTGCGCGGCATATGTAGCTCCATGGCGCAGCAGCGTGCCGGGCTCGCTCCAGAACGGCTCGGCGACGCGGCTGGAGGCGACGACCCCGCCGAGCGGCAGGTAGCCGCTGGTGACGCCTTTCGCGAACGTGATCATGTCCGGCTGCAGATCCCAGCGGGCCGAGCTGAACCAGTGACCGAGACGGCCGAAGGCGCAGATCACCTCGTCGACGACGAACAGCACTCCATGCTCCTCGCAGAGCGCTTGGACGCCTTCGAGGTAGCCGGGCGCGGGCGGGTAGACGCCACCGGCGCCCATCACCGGCTCGGCGAAGACGGCGGCTACGCGCTCGGGCCCGACGCGCAGCAGCTCCTGCTCGAGCGCGACGAGCGAGTCGTGCGCGACGAGGGAGGTCTGCGGAATCAGCGGCCCGAACGCTGCGCTGTTGGCCTCGATCCCGGCGATGCTGGTGCCGTAGCCGCCGGTGCCGTGGTAGGAGGAGCTGCGGCTGATCAGGTGGACGCGCTCGGGTGCTCCGAGCGCGCTCCAGTAGCGCCGCGCGAGCTTCGCCGCAGCATCGACGGCCTCGCCACCGCCGGTCGTGAGGAAGACGCGTGCGTCGGACAGCGGCGACAGCTCGGCGATCCGTGCCGCCAGCTCACGCGCCGGTGCGGTCGCGAAGTCGCCGAAGGCCGAGTAGGCCTCGAGCGACAGCATCTGCGTGTGGACCGCGTCGGCGATCTCGCGCCGGCCGTGCCCGACGTTCGCGTACCAGAGGCTTGCCGTCGCGTCGAGGTAGCGCTCGCCGGCGTCGTCCCAGACCCAGATGCCCTCGCCGCGGGCGATCGTGAACTCGGCCTGGCGAACCGCGGCCATGTTCGAGAAGGGGTGCCACAGCCGCGTTTCGTCGTTGAGCATGCGCTACCCCTTCAGGCCGGTTCGTGCCGGCCTGTTGGCCGGTGCATCATGACTACTCTTTCAAGCGTTCCGGTCATGCCGCAACGGTCAGCCGGCCCAATCTGCCTGAGCGGCGTTGTGCAAACTGGCCAATGGCGTTGTCCGTTTTGGCGGATCCGTGCTTGAGTACTCAGACAGTCGCCGGCGCACCGCTGTTCGCGGCGGCGTCGTGGCCCAGCTCGCGCGAGATCTCGCGCACGTGCCGCCGCAGCAGCTCGCCCAATGCAGTGAGCTCGAGGCGCATCACGCGCGCTGCCGGCCCGGAGACGCTGATCGCCGCGAGCACCTCGCCGTCGGCGCCGAAGATCGGCGCGGCGACGCAGGCGACGCCATCCTCGTACTCCTCGTCGTCGATCGCGTAGCCGGACGAGCGTGCCCGCTGCAGCTCGACGTCGAGCTTCGCGGCGGCCGTCAGCGTGTGTGGCGTGAGCGCGGCGAACGGCGCGCGCGCCATCAGGCTCGCGATCACGTCCGGCGGCTGGTGGGCGAGCATGACCTTGCCGGCGCCGCACGCGTGCGCGGGGACGCGGCGACCGAGCTCGGTGAGCATCCGCACGGCATGCCCGCTCTCGGCCTGGTCGACGTAGACGATCGTGAAGCGGTCGAGCACGCAGAGGTTGGTCGTCTCGTCGGTCGCGTCGCGGATCGCGACGAGGTGTGGGCGCACCGCAGTGCGCAGCCGCTCGATGCGGTGCTCGGGGCCGCCGGCCAGCTCGACGACCTTGTGGCTGAGGCGATAGCGGCTCGTCTGCGCGTTCTGAACGACGTAGCCGCACTCGACCAGGGTCGCGAGCAGCCGGTGCGTCGTGCTCGGCTGCAGCCCCGTGCGATGCGCGAGCTCGACGAGCCCGATCTCGTCCTCGGTGGCGACGGCCTCGAGCAGGTGGAAGCTGCGCGCGACCGACTGGACGACCGACGGTTGCCTCGCCTGCCTGGGAATCTTCGTCGCTCCTCCGCGCCGTCGTGGACCAAATCGCTGCATCCATCCTACGAGAAGCCGCTGGCGCGCTCCATGCCGTCGCAAGCGGCTTCTCGTGCGCCCAGCCTCATACATACGTCCAATCAGTGATCCGCGATGGATCGTTCTTCAGGAACGCGAACAATGACGCTTCCGGCGTGGATGCGTAATCAGGCTCGATCACGCGCAATCCGCAGGAGCGCTCAGATCAAATTGAGCGCTTGACGCAGCTTGCCCATGTCGTTAGCGTGGCCATCGCGATCTACTGCCGCATCGGTGGATGGCGCCGAGGGGGCCGTGCCCGGGGGGCACGCCGCGGCAACAATTCATAGTTTTCGATTTTCCAAACGTTAACAGGGATCGGGAGGGGCGTTGCTGCGCGCATACGTTGAACTGTCGTGCTGCGCAGCCGCATCCGTCCCGGCCCTTCGAAACCTGCCGATCGAGGATCGACACGTGCACCGGCTCGCGACTCCTGTCCTCCTGCACGGGGCGGACGTTTGCGATGGCCGCATCGACACGCCGGCGCATGGAGGCGCATCGATCTCTCTTCGGCAGCGCAGGGCGACGCACGCCTGCGCGCACAGCCTGGCGGTGGGATGTGGACCCGGAGCCGCCGAGCCCGAGGGATGGCTCGGCGTCTTCTACCCCGGGGCCTCGTCCAGGCTGTTGCAGCCTGCAGACGTCCCCGCCCTCCGCCAGTAGGGCCGGCTTGCCGGCCCTCGGCTCGGCGGTCACCGCGTGGGGGACGCGGTGGCCGCCGAAGGCTTTTCGCTGATCGAGGCTCAGTTGCCCGGCGCGGCGGCGGCGAACAGCGCGAGGAAGTCGTCGGCGAGCCCGCGCCGGCCGGCGATTGCGAGCGGGTTGGCGTCATCGCCGGGGCCGAGCGCCCGAACCCAGTCGTCCTCGGTCCCGCTCAGCTGCGCGTCAGCCGTCGGCGCGGTGCGCCGCTCCACCTTCGCGCGGCCGTGCTCGAGGACGAACGCGTAGTGCTCGCGCAGATCGCCGTCGGCGCCGAGGATCGTCAGCGCCAGCTCGCCGTGCGTGTCCGCGTCCGTCGTGCGGTGCAGGAACGGTGCGAGCCGGAAGCACGCAGCCACATCGACCCATTCGTCCTCGGACGGGCTCGACCAGCAGGTTCGCAGCTCCCAACGCGCGAGCTCCCCGATCACGCCGGCGAGCGCGAAGCCGCGCTGCGTCAGCTCGAGGTCGACGCGCGGCGGCAGCGAGCGGTGGCGGCGGCGCTCCAGCAGACCGGCCTCCTCCATCCGCTCGAGCCGCGCCTGGAGTGCGCCGGCCGAGACGCCGGGCAGCCACCGCCGCAGCACGTCGAGCCGCAGCGGGCCGGCGGCGAGGTCGCGCACGATCACCATCAGCCAGCGGTCGCCGACGACGCTCAGCGCTCGCGCATCCGGAGCCCATTGACGGCGCGGCTTGTCGCCGAAGTCTGCGTTCGACATCTTGATTCCCCCGGTCCCCGCGCTCGACGGCTTGTCAGCGTCGCGCGAGCGGACCGTCCCTTCCCGATTTGCGATTCGGCGCATCGAGACACGAGCGTTCCCAATGGCTCGCACGCGACGATACCAAAATCCGGGAACACGATTGATCGAATCTCGACATTCGCTGGGCGGATCGCGACGCCGTCCCCGTGCGGCGCGCCTCAGCGCGGGCTGACGTCGAGCTTGCCGTGCGCGATCGTCACGGCGCGTTCGCCGGCGAGCAGCGCGGCAAGCTCCTCCCCGACCAGCTCGCGTCGCCAGCCGCCCAGCGCGCGCACGTCCGGCTCGGGGTCGCCGCGGCGTGCGGCGATCACGATCTGCTCCAGCTCCGAGCGCGAGGCGATCAGCTCATAGGCAAGCCCAGCTTCGAGCGAGCGGGCGCGGATGACCGCTTCGACGAGTGAGATCAACGGGGCGTCGCCGGGCTCGGAGCCGGGCCCACGCGCTTCCCGCGTGATCGGCTCGGCGGCACAGCCGCGCTCCACGGCCTCGATCAGCTCGGCGCCGCGCTTGCGCAGGTGGCCGCCGTGCAGGCCGCGGATCTGCTCGAGGTCGGCTTGCGCGCTCGGCTTGCGCTTCGCGATCTCGACGAGCGCCGCGTCCGGCAGCACCGTGCCGACCGGCTTGTCCATCGCCGCGGCGGTGCGCTCGCGCCAAGCGGCCAGCTCGCGCGCGACGGCGCGTGAGCGGCCGTCGAGCGCGTTCGCACGCGGGAGCCGCTCGAAGGCGGTCTCGGGATCGCGCTCGTCGGTCGAGTCCTCGAGTCGCCGGCACTCCTCGAGCGCCCACTCGAGTCGTCCGCTCGCCGTCAGCTTCGCGTGCAGCACGTCGCTCAGCTGCAGCAGGTGGAGGACGTCCTCGCGTGCGTACGCGAGCTGCTCGGCCGTCAGCGGCCGCACGTCCCAGCGCGTGTAGCTGGCGGTCTTGCCGACGCGCTGGTTCAACGCGCCACCGAGCAGGTTGCCGTAGCCGGTCTGCGCGCCGAAGCCGGCAAAGCCGGCTGCGACCTGGGTGTCGAAGACGTTGCGGACGTCGGTCTCCCACAAGCGCCGCAGCAGCGCTACGTCCTGGCGGGCTGCATGCAGGATCACCTCGATCTGCGGATCGGCGAGCGCCTCCGCGAGCGGCGCCGGCTCGAGCGAGCTGTCGAGCGGGTCGAACAGCGCGATCCGCAAGCCGTCGGGAGCGTCCGGATCCGGCACGACGACCTGCACGAGGCACAGCAGCGCGCGGTAGCGGCCTTCCGACATGAACTCCGTGTCGATGCCGAGGCGGCTGCCCGCGCGTGCGAGCGCGGCAATCTCCGCGATCTCGTGCGGGGCGGCGAGCGTGTAGTTCGTCGATGCGTCCACCATTGAGCGCGCACTATGACCGAACCACGCTCGTGCGCGCAGCCCCGGCCCGAGGCTATACCGACCCCACTGGTAGGATTTAGCCCGTGATCTTCTCCTCGAAGGCCGAGTACGGCGTCCGCCTGATGGTCGAGCTGGGGCGGCAGTCGCCGACGCAGCCGACGAGCCTGAAGGCGATCGCCGAAGCCGAGCGGCTGCCGCTCGCCTACCTCGAGCAGGTCGTCGCGCGGCTGAAGAAGGCGGAGCTCGTGATGAGCGCCCGCGGCGCGCACGGCGGCTACTGGCTCGCCCGCCCGGCGACGGAGATCACGATGGACGAGGTGGTGCTGGCACTCGAGGGCGTGATCGCCCCGATGGAGTGCTTCACCACCGAGCACACGGAGCGCGTGCTCTGCTCGCACGAGCCCGACGCGGGCAACCACTGCGCGACGAAGCTGCTGTGGATGCGCGTCCAGGGCGGCATCGCCCGCTCGCTTCAGACCACCACGCTCGCCGAGCTGGTGGAGTTCTCGCGCCGTGACGTCGCCGTTCCGGCGGCCTGACCTTCCCCCACCCGACTGACGGAGACCATCGCCTTGCTCGAAATTCGCAACCTCCACGTCCGCGCTGGCGAGCAGGAGATCCTCAAGGGTCTCGACCTCGTCGTCGGCAAGGGCGAGATCCACGCCCTGATGGGCCCGAACGGCTCCGGCAAGTCGACGCTCGCCAATGTCGTGATGGGCCACCCGACGCTCGAGGTGACGGAGGGACAGGTCATCTTCAAGGGCGAGGACATCACCGAGGCCGCCACCGACGAGCGCGCTCGCATGGGCCTCTTCATGGCCTTCCAGTACCCGGTCGCCGTGCCCGGCGTGACCGTCACGAAGTACCTCCGCACGGTCATCAACGCGCACCGCGAGTCGCGCGGCGAGCAGCCGATCTCGCTGAAGGAGTTCCGCCAGACGGTCGAGGCGGCGATGGAGCTGACCGAGGTGCCGCGCGAGTTCTCGACGCGCTATCTCAACGAAGGCTTCTCCGGCGGCGAGAAGAAGCGCATGGAGATCCTCCAGCTCGCGCTGCAGAAGCCCGAGATGGCGATCCTCGACGAGACCGACTCCGGCCTCGACATCGACGCGCTGCAGGTCGTCTCGAAGGGCGTCAACTCCGTTGCGGGCGATCACATGGGCGTGCTGATCATCACGCACTACCAGCGGATCCTCCATCTCGTGAAGCCGAGCCACGTGCACGTCATGTACCAGGGCCGGATCGTCAAGCAGGGCGGTCCGGAGCTCGTGACGGTGCTCGAGGCGAAGGGCTATGGCTGGATCAAGGACGAGGTCGAGGCCGCGGCGGCCTAGGCGCGTTTTCGATGACCGCCGCCAGCGCACCCTCGACCTTCGACGCCGCGGCGGTCGCCGCCCAGTTCCCGATCCTCCAGCGGGAGATCGGCGGCAAGCGGATCGTCTATCTCGACGCGGGCGCGACGGCGCAGAAGCCCGAGGTGGTGCTCGCATCGCTCGACGCGTCGCTGCGCAGTCACAACGCGAACATCCACCGTGGCGTCTACACGCTCGCGCAGGAGGCGACCGAGCGCTTCGAGGGTGCGCGCGCGCGCATTGCGCGCTTCGTCGGCTCCACGCCCGCGGAGACGATCTTCACGAAGAACCTGACGGAGGCGATCAACCTCGTCGCCTATTCGTGGGGGCGGCGCAACGTCAAGGCGGGCGACACGATCGTGCTGACGCCGATGGAGCACCACTCGAACATCGTGCCGTGGCAGCAGCTCGCGCACGAGGTCGGTGCGTCGCTCGCCTACGTCGATCTGACCGATGACGGCCGGCTCGACCTCGACTCGCTCGACGCGCTGCTCGCGCGCGGGCCGAAGCTCGTCGCCGTCGCGCACGTCTCCAACGTGCTCGGCACGCGCAACCCGATCGCCGAGATCGTCGCGCGCTCCCACGCGGCTGGCGCGGTCGTCGTGGTCGACGGCGCGCAGGCGGTGCCGCACATGGCGGTCGACGTCGCGGCGCTCGGGGCCGACTTCTACGGCTTCACCGGCCACAAGGTCTACGGTCCGACCGGTGTCGGGGTGCTCTGCGGGCGGCGCGAGCTGCTCGAGGCGATGGAGCCGTTCCTGACCGGCGGCGACATGATCGGCTCGGTCGACTTCGAGTCCTCGACGTGGAAGGAGCTTCCGTGGAAGTTCGAGGCCGGCACCTCGCCCTACGTGGAGGCGACCGGGCTCGGCGCCGCCGTCGAGTGGCTCGACGCGCTCGGGCTCGACGCGGTTCAGGCGCACGGGCAGGAGATCACCGCCTACGCACTGGAGCGCCTCGACGAGGTTTCCGGCCTGACGATCTACGGTCCCGCGATCGAGCACCGCGGCGCGATCGTCTCGTTCACGCTCGACGGCGTCCACCCCCACGACGTAGCCGACATCCTCGACCGCTCGAACGTCTGCGTCCGCGCCGGCCACCACTGCGCCCAGCCCCTCATGCGCCGTCTCGGAGTCCCAGCCACCACCCGAGCCAGCTTCGCCGCTCACACGACCAAAGAAGACATCGACGCACTGGTCGAGGGCCTCCACGAAGTCCGCAAGATCTTCCGGCTGTAGGCGAGCACCGCGCAAGCCGAAGGCGAGCGCGGGGCAAGCCCGACCAGGGCGAGCCCAAGCCAGCCCAAACGGGATGCATCGTCGTCTCTGGCAAGGAAGCAGGCCGCGAAGCCTGCACTCGCAGGCGAGTCGGCCGATGACGCCGCCAGAGGCGTCGAGGCGCCCGTTAAATAGCGGCGGGGGCCGTGGTCGCGACGGCCCCCGCCGGTTCGCCGCTTCTATAGCTCGCGTCCCCGCGAGCATGCCAAGGCGGCAGGTCAGGCCAAGCGAACTCGGCCTGCCACGATCTAGCGTACATGGATGTTCACCAGAAGTAAAGTAAATCGCCGCGCGGCGATTCGGTGTGAGCTGGCGCGTTCGCGTTCGCTGCGCCGCCTCGCCGTCACCGAGGATCTCGCGGGCGATCATCTAGGGTGTCGAGCGATGGACGACCTCTACCGCGAGCAGATCCTCGAGCACTACAAGCACCCGCAGAACTGGTCGCCGCCGGCGGCCGAGCTCGAACACGCCGACTTCGAGTTCGAGGACAACAACCCGCTCTGTGGGGACACGCTGCGCGTGCAGCTCGCGATCGACGACGCCCATCGCGTCACCGATGTCCGCTTTTCCGGGCATGGGTGCGCGATCTCGCAGGCTGCGGCGTCGATGAGCTCCGAGGAGGTCATCGGGATGACGGTCGAGCAGCTGGTGCGGCTCGACAAGTCCTTCGTGCTGGAGCTGCTCGGGATCGACATCTCGGCGACGCGCATCAAGTGCGCGCTGCTGTCGCTGAAGGTGCTGAAGAGCGCCGCCCTCGGTGCCGCGGCGGCCTGGCCCGATGCCGACGAGGCCGCCTGACGCGGCAGCGGGGGCGGACCGGGGCCGTGCGACCCGGCCCGCTACACTTCCAGGCGTAAATCCGATCTTCCCACTAGGACTTCCTTACGCCTGTGACGCAAACGATTTCCGTCTGTCCGCTCGCCGAGCTGCCGCCCGGTGCGATGCGCCTCGTCGAGTGGGAGGATCTCGAGATCGGCGTCTTCAACTGCGCCGGCACGCTCTACGCGATCGAGGACCGCTGCTCGCACGACGACGGCCCGCTCGTCGAGGGCACGCTCGACCAGGAAGCCTGCGCGATCGAGTGCCCGCGCCACGGATCGCTGTTCGACCTGAAGACCGGCAAGCCGCTCACCTTGCCGGCGTATGTCCCGGTGGACACGTTCGCGGTGGTCATCGACGACGACATGATCAAGCTGGAGGTTGACTGACATGGCCACGCCCGACCTCATCGCCGAGCAAGACGGCCTGAAGGGCATCAACGCCGACTACGAGGAGCGCTTCGGCTTCCACGACGCCGAGAACTACCTCTACAAGGCGCCGAAGGGCCTCACGCGTGAGCTCGTCGAGAAGATCTCCGAGTTCAAGAACGAGCCGCAGTGGATGCGCGACTTCCGCTTGAAGGCGCTCGACCACTTCCTCGCGCGCCCGATGCCGACCTGGGGCTCGCCGCTGCTGGCCGAGGTCGACTTCGACAACATCCACTACTTCGTGCGCGCGTCCGAGCGCGCCGAGCGCTCGTGGGACGACGTCCCCGAGGACGTCAAGAAGACGTTCGACCGGCTCGGGATCCCCGAGGCCGAGCGCAAGTTCCTCGCCGGCGTCGGCGCGCAGTACGAGTCCGAGGTCGTCTACCACCAAGTCCACAAGGACCTCGAGGACCAGGGCGTGATCTTCCTCGACATGGACTCCGCGCTGCGCGACCACGAGGACCTCGTGCGCGAGTACTTCGCGACGATCATCCCGGCGAACGACAACAAGCTCGCGGCGCTCAACAGCGCCGTCTGGTCGGGCGGCTCGTTCGTCTACGTGCCGCCGGGCGTCCACGTCGAGATGCCGCTGCAGGCCTACTTCCGCATCAACACGGAGAACATGGGCCAGTTCGAGCGGACGATCATCATCGCCGACGAGGGCTCGCACGTGCACTACGTCGAGGGCTGCACCGCGCCGACGTACTCGTCGGACTCGCTGCACTCGGCGGTCGTCGAGCTGATCGCCAAGCCCGGTGCCCGGATCCGCTACACGACCGTGCAGAACTGGTCGCAGAACGTCTTCAACCTCGTCACGAAGCGCGCGGTCGCCGAGACCGACGCGACGGTCGAGTGGGTCGACTGCAACCTCGGCTCGAAGCTGACGATGAAGTACCCGTCCGTCTACCTGATGGGCGAGCGCGCGCACGGCGAGATCCTCTCGATCGCCTTCGCCGGCAAGGGCCAGCACCAGGACGCCGGCGGCAAGATCGTCCATGTGGCGCCGAACACGACCTCGAACATCTTCGCCAAGTCGATCTCGAAGGACGGCGGGCGCGGCTCCTACCGCGGCCTGCTCGAGGTCGCGAAGGGCGCGCACGGAGCGAAGTCGAAGGTCGTCTGCGACGCGCTGCTGCTCGACGAGCACTCGCGCTCGGACACCTACCCGACGATCCGCATCGGCGAGGACGACGTCGACGTCGGCCACGAGGCGACCGTCTCGAAGATCGGCGAGGAGCAGGTCTTCTACCTCCAGTCCCACGGGATCAACGAGGAGGAGGCGTCGAAGCTGATCGTGAACGGCTTCATCGAGCCGATCACGAAGGAGCTGCCGATGGAGTACGCGGTCGAGATGAATCGGCTCATCGAGCTCCAGATGGAGGGCTCCATCGGCTAGATCGACTGATCTGACGCCGGCCTCGACGCGCCTGGCGGTGTCCTCGGTCGCTCGGCTGCACATGCAGCCCACGCTCCCTGCGTCCTTGCCAGGCACGCCGATCCGACGCCATCTCAGCCGATCTCAGTGGAGATACGAACTTCTATGACTACTACGCTCGAAACCCCCTCACCCTCTTGGCTCGCCGCGCGCCGCTCGTGCGCCGCTGACCTCGCGTCCTCGCTCGACCTCCCGTCCTTCAAGGGCAACGCCGGCTGGGAGTTCACGGACATCTCGAAGCTCGACCTCGACGCGTATGCGCCGGCTGGTGCCGGCGACGGTGCTGCGGTGGAGCGGGCTGAGGCGCTGTTCCAGGGGCTCGAGGACCCGATCGTGCTGACGCAGGTCGATGCGAGCACGATTGTCGTGCCGGACGATCTGCCGGAGGGCGTGACGGTGACGACGCTCGAACGGGCGGCTGCCGAGCAGCCGGAGCTGGTCGAGCGCCACCTCGGCACGATCGTCTCGGGCCAGGACGCGTTCGTCGCGCGCAACGAGGCTGCCTTCGCCGGTGGCCTGTTCGTGCACGTCGCGGCCGGCGTCGTCGTCGAGCGGCCGATCCTCGTCACGGTCGTGCAGGACGGCGAACGGACCGCGCTCAACTGGCGCTCGCTGATCGTGCTCGAGCAGGGCGCTCAGGTGGAGGTGTGGGAGCAGTACCTGTCGAGCGATCCCGCCCGCGACACGCTGCTGAACACGGTAGTCGAGCTGGTCGTCGGCGAGAACGCGAACCTGCGCTTCCTCTGCGGCCAGGCGCTGTCGGAGCAGAGCTGGATCTTCGGCACGCAGCGCGCCGAGGTCGCCCGCGACGGCGCGCTCGACTGGGTCGCGCTCGGCTTCGGCTCGGCGCGCGGCAAGGTGCGGATGGAGACGAAGCTCGCCGGCCCCGGCGCCGACGGCAAGGTCACCGGCGCCTACGCCTCGCACGGCCGCCAGCACGTCGACTTCGACACGACGCAGGAGCACGCTGCGCCGCACACGACCTCCGACCTCGCCTTCCGCGGCGTCCTCCAAGACCGCTCGGAGGCCGTCTGGCGCGGCAACATCATCGTCGACCCGGGTGCCCAGCAGACCGACGCCTTCCAGGAGTCGCGCAACCTGCTGTTGTCGAAGAAGGCGCATGCCGACGCGATCCCCGGCCTCGAGATCCAGGCGAACGACGTCCGCTGCACGCACGCGGCGGCGATCGCCCAGATCGACCCCGAGCAGCTCTACTACCTGCGCTCGCGCGGTCTGCGCGAGGAGGCGGCGAAGCAGCTCGTGATCGAGGGCTTCCTGTCCGCGCTCGTCGAGCGCTTCGAGGACGGCCCGGTCCGCACGGTGCTCGGCGACGCACTCGACCGTCGTCTCGCCGTCGTGCTCGCCTAGGTCCAGCTCGCAGTGCTACGCGCGCGCCGGCCGGTCGTCGGCGGCGCGCGGATCTGGTATCCACGACAGGGTGAAGACGGCAGAAGTGCTCGTCGTGGAGGACGAGGACGACGTGCGGCGCCTCGTGCGGGTGCTGCTTGAACGCGCCGGCCACGAGGTCAGCGAGGCGTCGAACGGGCTCGAGGCGCTGCGCCGGATCCAGTCCGCGCAGCCGGATCTGATCGTGTTGGACGTGACGATGCCGGAACTCGACGGCTGGCAGACGCTCGAGCGGATCCGCGACGTCAGCGACGTGCCGGTGCTGATGCTGACCGCGCGCGCCGGCGAGCTCGACAAGGTGCGCGGGCTCAAAGGGGGCGCCGACGACTACGTCACGAAGCCATTCGGGCGCCAAGAGTTGCTCGCACGCGTCGAGGCCCTGCTGCGCCGCACGAGCGGCCCGCCGGAGGTACGCGCCGCGTACGAGGATCGTGCGGTGCAGATCGACTATGTAAGCCGCGAGGTGACCGTCGAGGGGCGCGTCGTGCAGCTGACGCCGCTCGAATTCAAGCTGCTGTCCGCCTTCGTGCACCACCCGAACGAGACGCTCGGCCGCGATCGGCTGCTCGAGCTCGTGTGGGGCGACGCCGAGGGCTTCGGCGGCGACCAGGTGAAGCTCTACGTCGGCTACCTGCGCCGCAAGCTCGGCTGGGACGCAGCTGCCTCGCCGATCGAGACGGTACGCGGCTTCGGCTATCGCTACCGGCCGCCGGTTGCGTAGCCGGGCAGCGTCGGCTGCGGGTCCTTCCCTGGCGGGACGGGCTTCATCGGCAAGCGGATCGTGACGGTCGTGCCGCGCCCCGGCTCGCTCTCGACGCCGACGACGCCGTCGTGGCCCTCGACGATCGCGCGCACGATCGTCAGCCCGAGGCCGGCGCCCGGCACCGCCCGCGCCGTCGCATTCGAAGCGCGGTAGAAGCGGTCGAACAGGCGCGGGATCTCGTCGGGCGGGATCCCCAATCCGCTGTCCTCGACGTCGAGGCGCGCGGTGCCGTTCTCGGCTGTGAGCCGCAGCGTGACGCGGCCCTCCGGCGGCGTGAACTTCAGCGCGTTCGAGACGAGGTTGTCGAGCACCTGCGCGATCCGGTCACGGTCGCCGACGCATGGAGCGAGCGGCGCGAGCTCGGCGGTCAGCTCGACCCCGCGCTGGCGTGCCTGCGCCTGCGCCGGCGCGAGCGCTTCGCGCACGAGCTGTGGCAGGTCGACCGTGCCTGGCTCCAGCAGCAGCGAGCCGGCCTCGACCTGTGCCGCGAACAGCAGGTCCCCGACGAGGCGCAACAGCCGCCGCGCGTTGCGCTCGACGACCTCGAGGTGACGGCCGTGCTCGTCGTGACCTGCCTCGTCCTCGCCGAGCAGCAGCTCGACGTAGCCGAGGATCGCTGTCAGCGGTGTGCGCAGCTCGTGCGAGACGAGCGCGAAGAACTCGTCCTTCGCGCGCTCCGCCTCGCGCTCGCGAGTCACGTCGCGCAGCACGAGCAGACGGCCGATCAGCAGTCCACGCCCGTCGTGAACGGGCGCGAGATAGCGCGCGAAGGCGCGGTGCGTGCCGAGCAGGGTGATCTCGTCGCGCAGCTCGCCCTCGTCATCGTCGCCGGCGTGGTGGTGGAGCGGTCCGAGCGCGCCGTGCCGGTCGATCGCCGTCGCGTGTGCGCCGAACGCGTCGCGCACCGCGCGCATCGGCGGATTGTCCACCAGCACGGCGCCCTCCCGGTCGAGCAGGGCGATCGCATCGGGCGTCGCGTCGAGGACGGCGCGCACCACGCTCGTGCCCTCGCGCGCGGAGCGCACCGCTTCGACGAGCTCGATGCTTTGGCTCGCGAGCTCATGGTTCTGACGCTCGAGCGCAACGCGGCTGTCCTGCAGCGAGGCGGCCATCTGGTCGAACGTGCGCGCGAGCTCGGAGACTTCGCCGATGCTGCTGCGCTGTGGCACGCGCGCCGCGAGGTCTCCGGCGGTGAGTGCACGCGCCGCACTGGCGACGCCGCGCAGCGGCGTCAATATCGCGCGGCGGACGTAGGCGAGGAAGCCGATCGCGCTGACCAAGGTCGCGACGATCCCTGTCACCCCGGCGATCCAGGCGATCTGCACGAGCTGCGCGGCGCGGTCGCGTCGCCGCTGGCGGGCGGCGAGCTCGTGCGTGTCGAGCGCACCGAGTTGCGTGTCGAGCGTTTCGGCGGCGCGCTCGCCGCCTGCCGCGATCTGTGCGCGGGCGCGCTCTGGGTGTTGCCGGGCGAGGACGACGAGCGACGTCGAGCTGCCGTCGAGGTAGGCACGGGTGCGTGTCGCCAACGCGCGTGCCGACAGTGAGCCATGAAGGCGGCCCTGTCGTGCGAGCGCAGCAACGCTCGTGCGCAGCACCGTCGCATCGTGGCGCCAGGCACGCTCGTCGGCAGGCTGTGCGCCGCTGATCGCGAGGCCGCGCTCGGCCGACTCGAGGCGGGTGACCGCGATTTGCGTGGCGCGCGCGGCGAGCGCCACGTGCGCGTTCGCGCTCGCCGCATGGTCCGCCGTCTGCTGCTCGTGGAGCGCGACGAGCAGCACGGTCAAAACGGCAACGTGGAGCGTCGCGAGCACGGCTATCGCGAGAAGCAGACGTATGCTCAGTCCACGCGGTCGGCGCATGGTGGCGCACACCGTACCCCTCTTTCGCGTGCCACGTACGATCTCCCCGATGGCGGAGCACGATGGCGAGGTCCGAGCTCGTGGCATGCACGCGGCGATCGAGCGCGACGGTGAGGCGGATCTCGTCGCGGTCGAGGAGCCGCTGGAGATCCGGGTCGACGGGATCGCGCTTGCCGTCACGATGCGCACGCCGGGCGATGACGATCGGCTCGCCGCGGGCTTCCTGTTCGGCGAGGGGCTGATCGACGGCTGGCCGGCGGTTGGACCGCCGGCGGATCTCGCGGCCAACACGGTCGAGGTGCGCGGGCCGCTGCTGCGCGATCCGGGGGCGCGCACCTTCTACACGACGTCGTCGTGTGGCGTCTGCGGCAAGGGAGCGATCGAGCAGGTGGTGGTCGACGCGCCGCCGCTCACGCCGGGCCCGATCGTCGCACGTGCGCTGCTCGCGTCGTTGCCGGAGCGCCTCGTGCAGCCGGAGTTCGCACGCACCGGCGGCCTCCACGCGACCGGCCTGTTCGACGCCGACGGCACGCTGCGCTGCGTGCGCGAGGACGTCGGGCGCCACAACGCGCTGGACAAGGTGATCGGCTGGGCGCTCGAGGCCGGGCTCGTGCCGCTGCGCGACAAGCTGCTGTGCGTCAGCGGGCGGCTGTCGTTCGAGCTCGTGCAGAAGGCGCTCGTCGCCGGCGCGCCGGTGCTCGTCGGAGTTGGCGCACCGACGTCGCTCGCCGTCGCGCTTGCGCGCGAGCGCGGGCTGACGCTGTGCGGCTTCGCCCGTCGCGGCACCATGAACGTCTACAGCGGCGATTCACGCGTCGGCTGAGCGCTCCCGGGGGATACTCGGCGTGTCTCGTCGAACCCTGCCAGGAGGTGCGTCATGTCGGGCACTGCCCACGTCCTGCTCGTTGCCAACCGCACGGCGACGACCCAAGGGCTCGTCGATGCCGTGCGCGCGCGGGCGCAGCGCGGCCCGGTGAGCTTCCATCTCGTCGTGCCGGCGAACCCGCACGGCATGCACAAGGTCGTCGACCCGCAGGAGGGCGACGCCGGCGAGGCGGCGGACGCGCTGCGGGATGCGCTGCCGGTGCTCGGCGAGGCTGCCGGCTCGGCCGTGACCGGCCATGTCGGCGACCACGAGCCGCTGATGGCGATCGAGGATGCGGTCAACCGCGACAGCTATGACGAGATCATCATCTCGACACTGCCGCACCGCGTCTCGCGCTGGCTGCATCTCGACCTCGTCAGCAAGGCCGGCGGGCTCGGGCTGCCGGTGACGCACGTCGAGGCGGCTGACGTCTCGACGCCGGTCGGCTGAGCCGCTCCGGCGCCGTGCGCGGTGTGCGCGGCGCTAGTGCTTCTCGATCACGCGGTCGATCAGGCCGTACTCGGCGGCCTGTGCCGAGCTGAAGAAGCGGTCGCGCTCCATGTCGCGGTTCACCTGCTCCTCCGTCTGCCCGGTGTGCAGCGCGTAGATCTCGTCGATCCGCTTGCGCGTCTTGAGGATCTCCTGCGCGTGGATCTCGATGTCGGTCGACTGGCCTTCGAAGCCGGCGGACGGCTGGTGGATCAGGATGCGGCTGTTCGGCAGCGCCATCCGCTTGCCCTTCGCGCCGCCGGTCAGCAGCAGCGAGCCCATCGACATCGCGATCCCGACGCACATCGTCGAGACGTCCGGCTTGATGAACTGCATCGTGTCGTAGATCGCGAGCCCGGCGTAGATCGAGCCGCCGGGCAGTTGATGTAGATCGAGATGTCCTTCTCGGGGTCCTCGGACTCGAGGTGCAGCAGCTGCGCGACCACGAGGTTCGCGACCGTGTCGTCGACGGGCGAGCCGAGGAAGATGATCCGCTCGTTGAGCAGCCGGGAGTAGATGTCGAACTCGCGCTCGCCGCGGGCGGTGCGCTCGATGACCATGGGGACGAGAGGCATGCCGGTAGCCTCGCAGATCGCACGCCGCGGCTGCGCCGCGGCTCCTTCGCGAGTGGTGATGCGTTCGACGGAGCGGTCGGCCCGGACCGCTGAGGCACGAGAACGCGCAGGCTCCGCGAGGTAGGCTGCCGGGAGTGTTTCCGGTCAACGTGCCCAACGTCCTCACCGTCCTGCGGATCCTGCTCGTGCCGGTGCTCGTCGTCGCGCTGCTCGGCGAGACGCGCGACGGCGACCTGCTCGCGGCGATCGTCTTCGCCGTCGCCTCGTTCACCGACTTGCTCGACGGCTGGCTCGCGCGCACGCGCAACTCGGTCACGACATTCGGCAAGCTGATGGACCCGCTCGCCGACAAGCTGCTGATCGTCGCGGCGCTCGTCTCGCTGGTCTCGCTGAACCGCCTCGCCGCATGGGTCGCGATGGTGATCATCGCGCGCGAGCTGGCGGTGACGGTTGTGCGAATGGCCGCGGCGCAGCAGGGCGTGGTGGTCCCGGCGGGCATGTTCGGCAAGGTCAAGACGTGCCTGCAGATCGCCGCCGTGCTTGCGCTTGATCGCGGCTGGCACACCGACGCCGCCGTGGGTCGAACCTGCTCGTCTACGCGACCGTCGTGGTGACGGTCGCCTCGGGCGTCGACTTCTTCTTCGGGTCCGACGCCGGCTCGGGGAACGCGACCGCTCCGCTGCGCGCGACGGCGCGACGGGCCTCTAGCTAGCCGCCGCCGCCGGCGGCATCGAGCCAGGCTTCGGCGCGAGGTGTGCGTCAGCGCCGGCTCGCCGCTCTCCAGCTCGCGTCGCAGCTCGCCGAGCGTGCCGAAGCGCTCCGCGACGACGTTGTGCTGGTGGATCGTCTCGAGGTTCTCCTGGCGCGCCGAGACGAAGACCGCGTCCGCCAGCGACGGGAAGCGCTCGATCACGCCGGCGATCATCTCGCGCACGCAGTCCTCGACGAAGCGCGGGCGGCGGTGCGCCTTCTCGACGACGGCGCCCTCGTCGCTGCGCTTCATCAGCTCGTAGATCTCCGACGACATCGAGCCCTCGACGATGTCGAGCAGCGCGCGCGCCTCGATCTCGTCCTCGCACTGCTCGGTGCAGCCGATGTAGAGCGTGCCGAGCCCGCGCTGGTTGTGCGTCGCGACGGGCACGTGCTCGAAGATCCGTCGATCTCCTGGTCGGTCGAAGCCGTCGGCCAGCGAGCCGCTCGCGGGCGGCGCCGGCGACGAGCTGCTGGGCGCACGGGCAGGCGGTCATGCCCTGCGCGGCGACGCCGACGAGCCGGCGGGTGCCGCGTCTCCGAGGCGACCGCCGAGCCGTAGAGCGTGTAGATCTCCTGCGTGAGGATGCCGGAGACGGGCGCCGGCTTGTGCTCCGGGTAGCGCGCCGCGATCGTCACCTCGGCGCGGCGCGCGCCCTGGCGCTCGCGCACGCGCTCGGCGACGTGCTGGGCGAGCGTCTCGGCCTTGAACGTCGCCTCGCCGAGGATGACCTCGCCGATCGCCTCGTTGACGACCTCCTCGAAGCGCGACATGTGCGCGCCCTTCTGGTGCGGGCCGAGGTCGACGAAGCACTCGAGCTGGGCGGCGAACAGCTGCTCGTCGCCGTCCTGCTTGATGCGGATGACCTTCTCGACGCCGGTCACGCCGACGCGCGAGAGGCTCACGTGGAGCGTCGGGCAGCTGCGCCTGGACGTCAGGGACGGAGATGTTTGCGGTGTAGGAATCCGGCATGTGCAGGGAACCTCTGGGCGACAGCGTAGCGGGCGCGTTCGAGCGGTCCGCGGTTGGCTAGCTTTGTGGTATCACTCCGCCGTGGCTGGAAGCCGCCTCCACGCTCATGGGCGGGAGAGCACAAATGGCTCAGCACATCGCGGCAGATGTCGCGAACGTAGCGTTCAGTTACGAGGGGCAGTGAGGAGAGGGGGGTCTGCGATGTGCGGGTCCGAATCGCGTCTCGAAGGAACGGCAACGTGACGGAGAAGGCTGCAGTACTGCTGGCGGATGACGCTCCCATCATCGAGATGGACGAGCTGAAGACTCTGATCGCCGAGGGTCAGGAGCGTGGCTACCTGACGTTCGAGGAGATCGGCGGGACGCCTCGAGGAGGTCGAGGTCACGAAGGAGCAGGTGCAGGACTGCATGCGCACCTGGAGGAGCAGGGCATCGACGTGGTCGAAGCCGACGGCCGCCCAGCGGTCGCGGCAGATGCCGGCGAAGGCGAACGAGCGCCGCGCGACCCGCGTCGCTGCGCGAAGTGCGAAGCGGCCGGAGATCGACCTGACGGTCGAGCCGAGCCTCGACTCGCTGCGGCTCTACCTGCGGTCGATCGGCCGCGTGAACCTGCTCACCGCCGACCAGGAGGTCTCGCTGGCGCAGCGCATCGAGCGCGGCGACATGCGGGCCAAGCAGCAGATGATCGAGGCGAACCTGCGCCTCGTCGTGTCGATCGCGAAGGGGTACCTCGGCCGCGGGCTGACGTTCCTCGACCTGATCCAGGAGGGCTCGCTCGGGCTGATCCGCGCGGTCGAGAAGTTCGACTACCGCCGCGGCTACAAGTTCTCGACGTACGCGACCTGGTGGATCCGCCAGGCCGTGACGCGCGCGATCGCCGACAAGGGGCGCACCATACGGATCCCGGTCCACATGGTCGAGAAGCTCAACAAGGTGGTCCACGTCGAGCGCCAGCTCGTCCAGTCGCTCGGCCGCGAGCCGACGCCGGACGAGATCGCGCGACGAGCTCGAGTGCACGGTCAGAGAGGTCCGCGACATCCTGCGCATGGCCCAGCAGCCGGTCTCGCTGGAGAAGCCGATCGGCGAGGAAGAGGAGTCCGAGCTCGGCGACTTCGTCGAGGACCAGACGGCCGAGTCGCCGTTCGAGCTCGCGTCGGAGAACCTGCGCCGCGACAACGTGCGCCGCGCGCTGGCGGCACTGCCGCAGCGCGAGCGCGAGGTGATCGAGATGCGCTTCGGCCTCTCGGGCGGGCGTCCGCGGACGCTCGAGGAGGTCGGCCGCGCGTTCAACGTGACGCGCGAGCGGATCCGCCAGATCGAGAACCACACGCTGAAGAAGCTCGAGGCGCTGCCCGAGGCGCAGCGCCTGCGCGACGCTTCCTGAGGAGTCGCGTGGCGACCCCGCGCTCCGGCGCGGGGTCGCTACACTTCCGCGTCCCAGCTCGGGGGGATGTCCGAGTGGTTAAAGGAGACGGGCTGTAAACCCGTTGGCTCTGCCTACGCAGGTTCGAATCCTGCTCCCCCATATGCAACGACTCGCGATTGCCAGCTGTTGCTGGCTCCGGAGAGTGGTATCCGCCGTTGGAGATGGCAAGGGGGCGGCGAGCGTTGGAGATCGGACTACTCAATGTCTTGAATGGTCGGCGGCAGAGTATTCATTTCCCGCCAGGTCCTCGATGATCCGCCGATGCTCGTCTCCATCGTGTGCGTCGTGTCGGTCGGAGCCCTCTGCACGATTGTCCAGGGAGCGGCATTGGGCATCGCGGAAGGTCTGCGTGGCAGCCTCCGGTGTCGTGTGGAAAATCGCCTGCTCGGTCGAGCGTGGATAGTCGGCACGCGCCGTGGAGTCGGCTACCGTCCACGTGTGCTTACCGCTGACGCAATCGATGAAGCGGGCCGTGAACTCGCTGCGGCTGCCGCCGCACCTGCGCAGGTCTTCCTGTTCGGGTCGCACGCGCGCGGCGATGCGCACGAGGGCAGCGACGTCGACTTCCTCGTGGTCGAGCAGCGGCGTGCAGCCGTCTGCGGGGAGTGGGTTCGGCTGCGTGACGCGCTGCCACCGCTTGGCGTGCCGGTAGATGTGATCGTGATGAGCGACGATCTCGTTCGGCGTCGTCGTGATGTGCCGGGCTCGCTGGTCTACACGGCGATGCGCGAGGGGCGGCTCGTTGCCGAGTCCTGACCAGCGTGAGTTCGCTGCGCTGCTGTTGCGGAAGGCCGAGGGCGACGTGGAGGTCGTGCGGGCGTTGGTCGACAACATCTCGATCACGGACGACGCGATCGGATTCCATGCGCAGCAGGCGGTCGAGAAGGCGATGAAGGCCGTGCTCGCGATCCACGGCGTGGAGTTCCCGCGAACACATGACCTTGGCTTCCTGTTGGAGCTGGCCGACCGCGACGGCGTGCAGATCCCGGACGTGGTCGTGGAGGCGCGGTGGCTCACACCTTGGTCTGCGGAGTTCCGCTACGACGATCCGCCGGTGCCCGACGACCTGGATCGCCACGCGAGCCTGCGCAGCGCCGAGCAGGCGCTCGCCTGGGCTCGCGGCGTGCTCGTCGACGGCGAATAGGGGGACAGCCGCTCGCCGACGGTGGGCGAGTTCGGGGGACGGTAGGGGGACGACGTGGCCGGAAGCCCGGTCACGCGGGCGATGTCAACCAAGTCGAACCTGCTTCCCCATGGAGAACCGCTCTCCCTGGCGCGGGGCGTTCTATGACCCGGCGTGCCGGAAGCGTCCGCGCAGGCGCAGGGACAGGTACACGCTGACGAGGGGGGGCACGATGAACGCCACTCCTACGAGCACCGAGACGAGGACGTCCTTGGCCGAGGTTCCGCTCGAGCATTCAGGCCCTGAGCAGGTTTGGGTCAAGAACACCGCTGCCCAGAGCGCAACCGACAGGCCGCCTGGCACCAACAGGGTGCCGATCAGCTTGTCACGGCGCGTCCACACCGGAGAGCCCCACAACAACGCCACGCCGATGAGCCACCCAAGGACCGGCAAGAACAGCCCGCCGAGCAGGACGAGCCCTACGGCAGCGATCTCGCGGGCTCCGGCCCGCTCGCTGACACCCAAGCGCTCGCGCGCGTCTGCCGCAAGCTCCTGCGGCTCGCCGATGCGATCGAGCAGCGTCCGGATAGCGGCCTCGCGCTCGTCGGGAAGCTCAGCGCGGCCGGCGGCGACGTGCTCCTCGATCTCCTGAAGCAGCTCCCGTCGCGGTCCGCGGGGCAATGTGCGCAGCTCTCGCCGCAGGCGCTTCAGGTAGTTGGCGATCAGCTGGTCGGCGATCGGGTTCATGCTCTCTTCCCTCGATGAGACAGTTCACGGCATCGCGAAAGCGACGCCACTCTTCACCGAACGCAGCGAGCGCCGCGGCGCCCTTGTCGGTGAGTCGGTAGTAGCGGCGCGGCGGGCCGGCGGACGACTCGCGCCAGGTCGAATCGAGCAGGCCCTCCCGGCGCAGTCGGGTCAGCAGCGGATAGATCGTGCCCTCGCTCGTCACCATGCCGTCGACGTCGGCGAGGGCGCGAACGAGGTCGAACGCATACCGCTCCTCCGTGGCGAGCAGCGCGAGCACGCAGTACTGCAACATCCCGCGCCGCATCTGCGCCAGCAACGCCGCCTCTACCATGCAGCGCATAGTAGCGGGCGCGACAAGGGTTTGGCGATGCGCCGTCGCCACGCTCGCTCGCAGGATAAGCGGAGCTGGTTCCGGATTGGTGCTACAGTGAAGCGGAAGCTATTCCGCTTACACGATTTGAGGTCTTCAGATGAGCACCACCACCGCACTCCAGCCGCTGTCCGGCACCTACACCGTCGATCCCGTTCACTCGAGCTTCGGCTTTGCCGTGCGCCACATGGGCGTCTCGACGTTCCGCGGGACGCTCGGCGAGGTCGCCGCAACGGTCGTCGCCGGTCCAGACGGCCTCTCGCTCGAAGGCGCCGCGCAGGTCGAGTCGATCTCGATCCGCGTGCCCCAGCAGCTCCGCGACCACGTCCTCTCGTCGGACTTCTTCGACGTGGCAAACCATCCCGAGGTCCGCTTCAGCTCCGATCGCGGCGAGCTGTCAGACGACGGCCGCGCGGTCGTCGACGGGCAGCTGACGATCCGCGGCACGACGCTGCCGGTCCGCGCCGAGGGCACCTGGACGCCGGAGATCGAGGGGCTCGGCACCCGTGTCGCGCACATCGGCCTCAGCGCCACGATCGACCGCACCGCGTTCGGCCTCGACTGGAACGCCGACCTCCCCGCCGGCGGCAAGGCGCTCGCGAACGAGGTCACGCTCACGATCGAGCTCGAGCTCAACCCGCAGGCGTAGTGATGCGGGTGCTCGGCATCTCCGGCAGCCTCCGGCGCGACTCGTACAACCGCGCGCTGCTGCGTGCGGCGGCGGCGGAGCTGCCGGCCGCTGCGCAGTTCGCCATCTGGGACCGGATCGCCGAGCTGCCCGCCTTCGACGAGGACCTCGACGTCGAGCCCGCCCCCGAGCCGGTCGCTGCGCTGCGCGCGGCGCTGGCCGGGGCGGACGCGGTCGTGATCTCCACGCCCGAGTACAACGCCTCGCTCCCCGGCGCGCTGAAGAACGCGCTCGACTGGGCCTCGCGCCCGTGGCCCGACCACGCCCTGCGCGACACGCCGGTGCTCGTGCTCGGCGCCAGCACCGGCCTCTTCGGCGCCGTCTGGGCACAGGCGGAGCTGCGCAAGGTCCTCGACACGATCGGCGCGCGGGTGCTCGACGCCGAGCTGCCGCTCGGCCAAGCGCACGAGCAGTTCGACGCCGACGGGCGGTTGCACGAGCCGGAGCTGCGCGAGGTGCTCGCCGAGCGCGTCGGTGCGCTCGTCGAGCAGACGCGCGCGCCGCTTCCTCAGCCGGCATGATCTGTCGACGATGGCCGATCTCCTGCCTCTCGCCGAGCGTTCGACCGAGCTGACCGAGCGCAGCGACGCGGCTGACAACCGCCGCCGGATCCTCGCTGCCGCATCCGAGCTGTTCGCGCAGCGCGGGCCGGAATGCGTCTCGATGCAGGACGTCGCCAGTGCCGCGGGCGTCGGCATGGGGACGATGTACCGGCGCTTCGGTGACCGTGCCGGCCTGACGTTCGCGCTGCTCGGCGAGCGTCACTCCGCCTTCCAGGAGCATCTGCTGCGCGGCGCCCCGCCGCTCGGTCCGGGCGCGCCGGTGCGCGAGCGGCTGCACGCCTTCGGTCGCGGCTACCTGGCGTTGCTGGACGACGACGCGCAGCTGCTCGCCACGGCGCCGCCGAATCCGTCGGCCGGCCCGGAGGGCCCGACCGTCGCCTACCGCCTCCACCTCACGGTGCTGCTGCGCGAGGCGGCCCCGCAGGTCGACGTCGAGTACGCAGTCGAGTCGCTGCTCGCTGTCTTCCATCCCGGCCTGCACCTGCACCTGCGGCGCGAGCGCGACTGGCCGCTCAGTCGCATCCAGGACGGCTGGTGCGCGCTCGCCGACGGCTGGATCAGCCGGCGGACCTGACACGCGCTCGCGACGCTACGCTTGCGCCGTGTCGCCCTTCTGGATCTGGACGCAGGTCGCGATCGTCGCGTGTGTGCTCGCGGGCATCGTGATCGCGATCGTCAAGCTCGCGTAGCCTGCCGGCGAATTTCCACCAGGATCGTGCAGACCGGCCCGCGCCGCCGCACTGCGTGGCTATGATCGGCGCGCACCCGTCCAGCGGCCAAGGGAGAAGACGCGTGTTCGGCTCGATCGTCGTGGGAACGGATGGCTCCGAAACGGCCCGCGAGGCGGTCCGTCAGGCGATCGACCTGGCGAAGCTCGCCGGCGCGACGCTGGAGATCGTGAGCGCGTACGAGCCGGTCTCGGCCGCGCGCCTGCGCGAGGAGGCGACGGAGGTGCCGAAGGACCTCCAGTGGTCGGTCAATCCGCGGGCGGACGTCGACGCGACGCTGTCCGAGGTCGCCGAGGAGGCGCGCAAGCTCGGCGTCGCCACTGTCCGCACGTTCGCTCGTCAGGGCGATCCGGCGGACGCGATCCTCGACGTGGCCGAAGAGCAGGGCAGCGACCTGATCATCGTCGGCAACAAGGGCATGACCGGCGCGAAGCGCTTCCTGCTCGGCTCCGTGCCGAACAAGGTCTCCCACCACGCCCCCTGCTCCGTGCTGATCATCCGGACTACGTAGCCGCAGCGCGCGCCCGCGCGACCGCTTCCGTGAAGCGCGCCTCCCAGTCGGCTGCGTGCTTGGAGAGCGTCTCGCCGGTGACCCACTTCGTCGCGCGCTTTGCGAGCTTGCGACGCTCGCGCGGCTTCTCGAGCAGGCGGGTGAGGGCGCTGTGCCACTCGTCGTCGGCAACGAGGCGGCCGCCTTGCTGCTCGCCGAGTCCGGCATACGGGCCTATCGGGGAGGCGAGCCAGGGAGCGCCCGCAGCCGCGTACTCCTTCAGCTTGATGCTGGAGCGCGAGCGGTTGAAGTCGACGTCGGCGAGTGGCGCGATCCCGACGTCGAAGGCGGCAGCCTCGTTCGCGCAGCTCCAGCAGTGGAACGACGTCGATGCTGCGGTAGCGCTCGCTGCGCAACCCGAGCCCGAGCCCGAACGTCAGCACGTTGACGTCGTCGCGCTCGTCGAGCAGTTGTTGCAGCACGCTGACGATCGGGATCCGCTCGGTGTCGAGCTGGTGCTCGAGCCCGGCTATCCAGCCGATCGTGATGCCGGTGTGCGGGCGCGAGCGGGCGTGCAGGAACTGGTCCGGCACATGGTTCTCGATCACCTCGGCGTGCGGAGCGCCGAGTGCGCGCAGCCGCTCGACCAGCGTGCGGCTCGGCGCGGTCACGAGGTCGGCGAGGCGGAAGATCTTCCGCATCCCCGTCAACCGTTGCTCCCAGCGCACGCCGCCGTGGACGCGGTAGGCGGGTGTGCCCTTCGGCACAGAGCCCATGTCGTCGTCGTTGTCCCACACGACGGCGGCACCTGCCGCCTTCGCCTCGCGGGCGAGCAGCTGGGCGCGCTCGTCGGCGAAGCGGTGGATGTGCAGCACGTCGACGTCGCGCACCGCTGCGAGCGGCGGTCGCTCGTCGTCGGTCGAGAGGGCTCGTACCATGTGGCCGCGGACCTGCGCGAGGGCCGTCATCGGCCCTATCGCCCGATAGAAGCCGCCGCTCATCGTCGGGTTGGCGAGGTAGGCGATCCGCACCTGCCTAGCATCCCTGCCCGCGCACCCGCAGTGCAACGGGGAACCGTCAGCTCAGCGGCGCTTCGCGGCGCCCGTCAGGCACTGCGGCGTCTGCACGGCTGCCGATGTCGCGGCGCCGGCGTCGACGAGGCCGTAGCCGTAGGTGCGGTTCGGGCCGGCGAGCCCGAGCGGCTTCGCGGTCGCCTTCAGGCGGCACTCGACCTGGCCGGGCGTCGGCTTGGATCCGAGCACGCCGCTCGCGATCACGAGCGCTGCGGTCGCCGAGACGTGCGGCGCCGCCATCGACGTGCCGGCGTAGCCCGACGGAAGACCGAAGTGGCGGACGGAGCCGCTGTAGGTCATCTGCACGATGTCGCTGCCGTGGTGGCCGGCGAGGCAGTGCGGGTCACGTGGCAGGGTCGCGTCGTCGCCACCGCCGGGAGCGACGAGGTCGAGCCCGACTCCGTCGTTGGAGAAGTCCGCGAGGCAGCCGTCGTCGGTCGTGGCACCGACGGCGATCACGAGCCCCGTGCGGGCCGGGAAGGCGACATGCGCGCTGCCTTCGTTGCCGGTGCTGCCGACGACGACGGTCCCGTGCGCGGTCGCGTAGCGCAGTGCGCTCGTGATGTCGGGGATCTCGGCTGCGCGCACGCTGGCGGAGAACTCCAGGCTCATGTTGATGACACGCGCGTGGTGGCGGACCGCGTAGCGGATGCCCTTCGCGATCGTCGTCGCGTCGCCGTAGCCCTGCGCGTCGAGCACGCGCACGGGGACGATCGTCGCCCCGTAGGCGAGTCCGGCGACGCCGATGCCGTTGTTGGTCGTCTCGGCGAGCGTGCCGGTGACGTGCGTGCCGTGGCCGTTGCGGTCGAGCGGATAGCGCGTCTTCGCGACGAAGTCGTAGGGGGCGACGAACGTCGTGCCGGCGAAGTCGGGCGAGCGGCGAAAACGGCCGAGGTTGCGGTAGGCGACTCCGGTGTCGAGCACGGCGATGCGCACGCCGCGACCGCCGGCGCGGGCGGCCACGTTGCCCCAGGCGTCGAGCGCGCCGACGCCCCAGGGGCCGAAGAGGTTCCACTGCAGCGCGGCGAGCCCGCCGGCGAAGCCGGGCACGCCGGGATCGTTCGGCAGTGGCGCTGCCTCGCTCGCGTGCGCGATCGGGTTCGGTGCGGCGAATGCGATGCCCGGCCGGCTGCGCAGCTTCGCGATCGTGGCTCGCACGTGTCCGGGCGCTACGTGCAAGACACGCGTGGAGGGGGCGGGCGCGCCTTCGACCTTGGCGCCGACGGCTCGGGCAGCGGCGGCTTGGTCCTGCGGGGCGGTGCCGGCTGCATAGCCGACGACGACCTCGCCGGGGACGTACGCCGGCGGCGTGGCCGCTTTCGCTGCTGCTGCTGCTGCCATCGCAAGCAGCAGGCAGACGAGCGCCGCGATCGAGGTCGCGGCGAGGCGTGCGGTTGGATGGGAGGTGGGAAGGTGCCGGATGCGCATCTGGGGGGAGCCGGTGGAGGAGGGAGGCCGTCGGCGATCCGGCCGTTCTCCTGTTAAGACATCATCGGCAGCTGAAAGTTTCTTCAAGAGCACGTCTGTCGCCGTCAAGCTGCGGCGGGGCCTTCGATGACTTCCCATTTCTTCCCTCGCGACGAGTACTTCATGCGTCTGGCCCTGCGCGAGGCCGAGCGCGCGCTCGAGCACGACGACGTCCCGATCGGCGCAGTCGTGGTGCATGACGGCGAGGTGATCGCCGCCGGCCGCAACGAGCGTGAGCTGCGCCAGGACCCGACTGCGCACGCCGAGCTGCTCGCGGTGCGCGCCGCTGCCGCGAAGCTCGGCAGCTGGCGTGTGCTGGAGGCGGTCCTCTACGTCACGCTCGAGCCGTGCGCGATGTGCGCCGGCGCGATCGTGCTCGCGCGCGTGCCGCGCGTCGTCTTCGGTGCCTGGGACCCGAAGGCGGGGGCAGGCGGCAGCGTCCTCGACGTGCTCGCTGAGCCGCGCCTGAACCACCGCCCAAAGGTGGCGGGCGGACTGCTCGCAGAGGAGTGCGGCACGTTGCTGTCGAGCTTCTTTGCGAGCCGGCGGTAGCGGGTGCGATGCGGTGCGAGGCGCCGGATCGGCGCCGTCACTCGCTAGAGTGTCGGCACCCCTGGAGGGGTGGCAGAGCGGTTGAATGCGGCGGTCTCGAAAACCGTTATGGGCGGGTTCCGTCCATCGAGGGTTCGAATCCCTCCCCCTCCGTCGGACGCGCGTACTGGTCGGGGATCCATCCCCAGCCCCAGACGATCGCCGGGCGACGCGGGCGGGTGCCGTAGGCCGCGAGCGGGTCGACGAGCTGCTCGAGCGCCCGGCAACGGTGGAGCCATTCGTCGGCGAGGTCGAACGTGTAGGTGAACTCCTCGCCGGGCTCGATCTCGCGGGTCACTTCGGTCCGGCGGTCGTCGAGCCAGTGCGGCCCGCCGGCCTGCGCGGGCGCCTGCACGCTGGTGGCGTCCGTGTCCGCCAGCCCGACCAGGCGCCCGCCCGCGAGCTCGAACGCGTGCAGGTGCGCGACGTCCCAGCGCGCGAACGCGGTGTCGATCGCCTCTGCGAGCGCGAGGAACGTGTGGCCCGGCCCGACGACGAAGATCCGGCCCGGCTGCGGGTCGCACTCGATCTCCGCGCTGCCGACGAGCTCGACCTGGATGTGCAGCCAGCTCGGCGTCACCACGCCACGCTAGCGGCGAGGGGGCCGCGTCTCAACCCGGGATATGGTGCATTTCCCGCTGGAGCGGGGCGCTATGCAGCCGGGGCCGCGAGCGCCTCGCGATAGCGCGCCGCGAGCGCCGGACGTTCGCTGAGCCAGCGGGCGGTTGCAGCGAGGCCCTCGTCGATCGGCGTGCGCGCGCGCCACCCCAGCTCGGCCTCGATTCGCCGTGGGTCGGCGACCCACACGTCGGTGTCCCAGTCGCGCGCGGGGAACGAGCCCCACGCCGGCTCCTGCGCGATCGCGAAGACGCGGCGCGCCGCGGCGGCGAGCTCGCGCAGCGACGTCTGCAGCCCGCTGCCGACGTTGTAGACGGCACCCTCGCCGGGGCGTGCGCGCTCGGCAGCGAGCAGGAACGCGTCGAGGATGTCCTCGACGTAGACGAAGTCCCGTGCGATGCGCGGGTCGACAAGCGGCGGCAGCGTGTGGTCGAGTCCGTGCACGACGAGCGCGGGCACGAGGCGGCGCGGCTCCTCCCACGGCCCGTAGGCCGAGTAGAGCCGCAGCGTTGTCACAGCCTGCTCGCGCACGCGCGCGACCCAGCCGCAGTAGAGCGTCGCCGACGCCTTCGTGACGGCGTAAGCGGAGTTCGGCTCGGGCAGCTCGTGCTCGGGCGGCGCGTGGTCCTTGATGCCGTACTCCGAGGAGGAGCCGGCGTTCACGATCGCGCGCGCTCCGGCCCGCACGGCTGCCTCGACGACATTCGCGATCCCTGCGACGTTCGTCTCGATCATCCGCGGCAACGACTGCTGCCACGAGTAGGCGCCGTGCGCGGCGAGGTGGAAGACGTAGTCCGGTCGTGCCTGCGTGACGGCAGCTTCGACCGCTTCGGCGTCGCGCAGGTCGACGGTCGCGAACTCGGCGGCGCCGGTCAGCTCCTGCAGGCGCCACAGTTCCGTCTGCGGGCCGACGAGCAGCGTGACCGCATGACCCTCCGCGAGCAGCCGCCGCGAGAGCGCCGCGCCGATGAAGCCCGCAGCCCCCGTCACCAGCGAGCGCGACCCGCTCATCGCCCGTCAGCCGCCCACGCCGGCAGCTGCATCGAGCTCCGCCCGCGCCTGGCGGTGCGTCTCGGCTTCGAGCGGCAGGTAGTGCCACTCGATCCGGCTCTCCATGAACGAGACCCCCTTGCCGAACGTCGTGTCGGCGAGCAGCACGTGCGGCGGGCCGCTCTCGACGTCGAGTGCGGCGATCGTCGCGGCGAGCTGCTCGGGGTCGTGGCCTTCGAGCTGGTGGACGTCCCAGCCGAACGCCTCCCAGCGCGCCGCGGCCGGGCCCGGCTCGAGCACGTCGCGCGTGTAGCCGAGCGCCTGCTGGCCGTTGACGTCGACGAGCGCGACGAGGTTCGACAGCCGATGGTGCGCGGCGAACAATGCAGCCTCCCATATCGAGCCCTCGTTCTGCTCGGCGTCGCTCATCAGTGCGAAGACACGGCGGCGTGAGCCTTGCCGCCGTGCGGCGAGCGCCGCTCCGGTTGCGATCGAGAGTCCCTGTCCGAGCGATCCGGTCGAGAAGTCGACGCCGGCCAGCACGTGCTCGGGATGCGCGCCGAGCATCGAGTCCTCGCCGCAGTAGGTCGCAAGCAGCTCGCCGTCGATGCGGTCGGTCGCGGCGAGCGCTGCGTAGAGTGCGAGCGCCGCATGGCCCTTCGACAGCACGAAGCGGTCTCGCTCCGGTTCTGCCGCTTCGCCGATCCGCAGGACCCTGCCGTACAGCGCGGCAAGCAGGTCCGCAATCGACAGGGCGGAGCCGATGTGGCCGACGCCGGCTCGCATCGACTCGTCGACGATCGTGCGGCGGATCTCATATGCGAGCGCGTCCGCGGTCATGCGTTCCCCCTTCATGTTCCCCCGCCGCGACTCTACCAGCCGGTGGTAGGCTCGTCTCGAATTCAGTAGGTCATTCAATTCACGTAAACACGAAGAACGTCGACGTGCTGAGGGGGAACGGTGCGCAGATGCGGATAGCGTTCATCGCTCACCCGAACGCGCCGGGCGGGTGGTACCGCGGGATAGGGCCGATGCTCGCGCTGCATCGGCGTGGGCACGAGGTGCGCCAGGTGCTGCAGCCGACGCCGGCGGGCGAGGTGGTGCGCGCCGAAGTCGTAGCCGGCTGCGACGTGCTGCACGTCTACCGCCGCCATGAACCGAACGTGCTCGAGATAGCGCGCAAGGCGAAGGAGCGCGGGATGACGCTCGTCTATGACAACGACGACGACATGACTGCCGTCCCGAGAGACGACCCTGCGTACAGAGACTACGGTGGCCTCGCCGGCGATCGAGCGGTGGGCCAGATACGCAAGCTGCTGCAGTGGTCGGACCTCGTCACGACGCCGAGCGCCAGGATCGCCGAGCGCTACCGCGAGCTGGGCGCCGAGCACGTGCAGGTGATCGAGAACTACGTGCCCGACACGGCGCTCACGGCCTCCGCGCCGCCCCACGGCAGCGACGTGATCGTCGGCTGGCTTGCCGGCAACGAGCACCACCTCGACGTCAGACGCGTGGCGATCCGTGACGCCGTCGGGCGGCTGCTCGACGCGCACGAGCAGCTGCGCGTCCGCACGATAGGCGTCCCGCTCGACTTGCGCCACGAGCGCTACGAGTACACGAAGCGGATCGACTTCTTCGACCTCGGGCCGGCACTCGCCGAATTCGACATCGGCATCGCGGTGCTCGCCGACATCGAGCTGAACCACGCGCGCTCGAACATCAAGCTGAAGGAATACGCGGCGCTCGGCAAGCCCTGGATCGCGTCCGCGATCGGGCCCTACGTCGGGCTCGGCGAGAAGCAGGGCGGCCGCGTGATCTCGAACGACCGCTGGTACGAGGAGATCGAGCGACTGCTGCTGAAGCCTCGCGACCGCAAGAAGCTGGCCAAGCAGGCGCGCAAGTGGGGTCGCGCACAGGCGATCTCAGCGAACGTCGGAATCTGGGAGGACGCGTTCAAGGGCGCGATCGCGCGCGCGCGCGGGTAGCCGCATCCTGCAGCGCCGTCTCCCAGCGCTCGGCGTGACGCTCGATCCCCTCGCGCTTGACCCACCGGCTGCCGCGTTTCGCGAGCTTTCGTCGCTCGCGCTCGTTGACGATCAGCCGCTCGATCTCCGCGTACCAGTCGCCGTCGGCGACGAGCCGGCCACCCTGGTCCTCGCCCATCGTGCGGTAGGGGCCGACCGGCGAGGCGAGCCATGCGAGGCCGGCGGCTGCGTACTCCTTCAGCTTCACATTGGAGCGGGCGCGGTTCCAAGCGATGTCGACGAGCGGGGCGATTCCGATGTCGGCTCGCGCGAGCGGCCGGACGAGGTCGAGGAAGGCCACTTCCTTCACGTCCTCATAGCGATCGGACTTCAGTCCGAGTCCGAGCCCGACGCTCAACACACGCATGTCTGGGTGGGCGTCGAGCAGCCGGCGCAGCGTGTCGAGCAGGCCGAGCTGCTGGTAGTCCACCTGGTGCTCGAGCGCCGCGAGGCAGGCGATCACGACGCCGTCGTGCTTCGGGCGCCGGACGCCTTCGAACTCGCGCGGCAAGTAGTTCTCGAGCACGCGGACATCCGTCGCACCGAGCTCGCGGTACTGCTCGGCGAGCACCTCACTCGGGGTCGTGACGATATCAGCGAGGCGCACCATCGCCGTCACGCCGGCAAGCATCTCGCGGCTTTTGATCCCGCCGAACCTCGAATAGAGCGGGTTGCTCTTCGGCATCGCTGTGACGTCGTCGTCGTTGTCCCAGACGATGCCGATGCCGGCGTCGCGCAATCGCTGCGCGATGTCGCGCATGTCCGGAGTCGCGACGCGGTGGACGTGAACGACGTCACAGCGCAACAGCTCAGGCAGCCGCGCTGGCCGGTTTCTTTCGTTCGCCTGCACGTCGTGCCCGCGGCAGGCGAGCACGTTCATCGGCTGGTACGCCCGGTAGTTCGAATTCACGAGGTTTGGATTGCTGAGCAGCGCGATCCGCACGATGTCACCTCCGGACCGCTCAGCCGCGCGCGGCGTTCGACCAGAGCGCGTAGCCGGATGGCGTCGTCGCAACGCGCCGGAATCCGTGTCTCCCGAGCGCGAGCACCGTTTCCGCCACCGTCCCCGCTTCGACGAAGACACTGTGGCCGCCTTCGTCATGGAGCACCTTGAGGCTCTGTTCGAGCTCTTCCTCGGTCACGATCGACGCCGACGTGTACGGCGTCACGTCTTCTATCCCAGCGCTGTCGGCGACGCGGTGGCTGAGCTGCAGCAGGAACATCGCGTGCTCGCCCGGGTGCGTGTGCGCCTTCACGAACGCGACGACGTCGGCGCGTTGGAAGTCGAAGCCTTCCTGCGCTTCGGTCGCCTCGATCCGCTCCACCTGCTTCCACGGCAACGGCGTCTGCGCGAGCGAGCAGGCGAGGATCCCGAAGCCGAACAGGCAAGCGAGGGCCGGCAGGGCGACGCGGCGCAGTTCGCTGCGCGCGAGCCCTCGCACAGCCGCCAGCGTCAGCAGCGTCACGGCGAGCGCCCATGCCGGCAGCTCGTTGGTCAGCACCTCCGGGTGTGAGCGGCCCATGTAGTAGGCGCCCGCGCCGAGGCCGAAGATCCCGCTCCAGGCGAGCAGCCCGGTCAGCAGGCGGTCGGGGTCACTGCGCAGCGCGCGCACGGTCGCGGTGCCGATCGCCGCGACGTAGGTCAGGTACAGGACGGTGCTGACCCCGATGACCGGCTTCATCGGCAGCATCCCGAAGCCGGCGACGGCGAATATCTTCGCGTAGGCCGACAGCAGTGCGAAGTGCGGCGGGCCGCCGGTGCGCGCAAGCACGAGCACGGTCAGCAGGGCGACCGCGGCGAGGATTCCCGCGAGCGCTTCGAGTGCGAGCCTGCCGAGCCCCGCGCGCGACGGCCGCCCTCCGGTCCAGACGAGTGCTGCGCCGGTTGCGCCGATCGCCGCCACGCCGAAGTCGACGTTGTTCATCGCGACGAGCCCGCCGGCCAGGAACAGTGGCCAGGCGCGTCGCGGACGTGCGCCGTCGAGGTGGCGTGCGGTGAACCAGCACAGCAGCAGTGGCCCCGCGTAGCGCAGCGGGAAGGTGCCGAAGTAGGTCATCATCGAGTAGCGGTTCTCGAACGGTCCGCGGGCGATGTAGGCGCTTGTCGCGAGCAGCGGCAGGAACAGCAACAGCGCCGGCAGCGCCGCGTGCGTGAGCCGGCGCAGCAGGCTGAAGACCCCCAGCAGCGACAGCCCGGTGATCGTCGCCATCGCGATCGTGAAGACGAGCAGCTTCGAGCCGAAGATCCCCATCGCGCTCGCGGTCACGTAGGGCCACAGCGACCCGTACTGCGCGGCGAAGTTGCCGATCGGCGTGCGCCCGTCGAGGACGGCCATCGCTTCGTCGAACGTGAACTGGAGATGGAAGGCAGCCGGCGGGTTGAAGCTGAGAACCGAGCTGTCGGTGTTGATCGCCGGCAGCACGGTGACGACGGTCAGCGCGACGGCGAGCGCGATCCCGGCAACGCGGCTCCAGCGCGTCTCCGCAGTCCAGGCGACGAAGCGTGTGCGCACGCGCTCGGAGCGGGTGCCGGCGGTGACGAGCGCAGCGATCACGGCTGCGACGATCAGCGTCGGGATGCGGAAGTAGACGGTGTGCGCTGCCGTGTGGACCGACGTGTAGAGCGCCCCGAACGCGTAGGTCTGCTGCGCGACGAAGCACACCGCGAGGAAGGCGATCCCGATCAGCTGCGCCACGCCGACGAGCGCTGCCGTGAGCCCGGCACCCAGCCGCGGCGGGCGCAGCACGAGGAGGATCGTCGCCGCCGCCAGCAAAATCGGCCCGGCAAGCGAGATCAGGAAGCGCGCCTGCTCGGTCGGCTCGGGGCGGATCTGCCCGGCTGCGATCCAGGCGTCGTAGAAGCGGTAGTGGTGGGCCGGGTAGAGGATGCTGCCGAGGCCCGGCCCGAGCGCGAGGATCGCGAGCGCCGTGACGAGCGCTGCAGGCACGAGCGCGAGCCAGGCAGCCTGCTCCGCGTCGAGGCCGGGAGCTCGCCCGGCTGCTCCCGCGCCGGCCCGCTGCCTGCTGCCGCGTGCTGCCGCGCGCGTGTCGGCGCGGGCCCGCTCGGTGGACCGCGACGCCATCGGCTGCTCAGCTCGCAAGACGGTTCGTGGTGCCGCCGGTCGGCGGTGCTGCAGTGCGCGCGCTCGGCACCGGCAGCTCGCCGGCATGACGTGAGCGCAGCTCCGAGCCGCGCAGCTTGTACGCGCCCCACAGCATCCGCGCAGCCGAGCTGTACGTCGTCGTCGAGCGCCCGCCGAGGCGATCGGTGTCGAAGACCGGGATCTCGACGACCGGGTAGCCGGCATAGCGGCAGGCGCGCAGCAGCTCGAGGTCGTAGAGCTCGGCGCCGCTGTCGATTCTCAGCAGGTGCTGGAAGCTGCGCGGGAACAGCTTCGGCGTGCCGTCGATGTCCCATGTCGCGAGGTCGAACAGCCGCCGGCACTCGAAATTGTAGACGACCGAGCCGAGCTTGCGGCGTATCGACTCGCGCGAGCGGCGGGTGGCCTTCAGCACCGCGTTCGGGTAGGCGATCGCGTAGGCGAGCATCAGCGTCGCGGTCGCCGGCGTCGTGCGCGCGGAGTTCGTGTAGCCGAGCACCTCACCGCGTGCGATCTCGTAGCCGGCGTTGATCGCGCGCCCCCAGCCGCCCTCCGGCAGGGCGACCATCTGCACGCGGTCGGGGTGCGCGTCGGCGAGCTCGGCGCAGATCTCCGGCGATGCGTCGCGGCAGCCGTTCGGGACGAGCACGAGCTCGCAGACGCGGTCGAGCTTCGCGAAGTCGGCGAGCAGCCCGCGCACGACGAACTCGATGTGTTCGGCCTGGTTGTGGATCGGCAGGATCAGCGACGCATATGGCGTCGCATCGCGAGGCTGGTCGTTCATGGCGGTCACCGTGCGATCGTGGTTGGGTGGGTCAGTGGCCGACGGCCGTGGCGCCGAGCGCGGCCCCGGCGGCGTCGGCGAGCTTCGCGGGCGAGAGCCCGTGACGGTCGTAGAGATGGGGGCGGCTGCCCGTCGCGCCGATCGGCGTCGCGCGCACGCCGGCGCGCACGAGCCGGCAGCCGATCCCGCGCTCGGCGATCGTCTCGGCGACGAGCGAGCCGAGCGCACCGTTGACGTAGTGAGCCTCGATGCTGAGCGCGAGCCGCGTGTCGGTGAGCGCCTCGGCGAGGTCGTCGACGGGCGCAGGGTTGACGCTGGAGATGACGAGCACGCTCGCGTCGATCCCGCGCGTGGCGAGCAGCTCCGCGGTTGCGACGGCGCTCGCAGCCATCCCGCCGAGCGCGACGAGCGCGACATCGCGCCCCTCGCCGATCCGCTCGGCGCGCCCGAGCGTGAAGCGTCCGTCGAGACCCGGGACAGCCTCGGACTCCTTGCCGAGTCGCAGGTACGCGGGCCCGGAAAGCGCCTGCACGGCCGGCAGCGCCGCACGTGTCTGCAGCGGGTCGGCGGGTGCGACGACGGCGATCCCCGGCTGCACGCGCATGATCCCCACGTCCTCGAGCGCGTAGTGCGTGACTCCGTTGTGGCCGTAGTCCATCCCGCCGCCGACGCCGACGATCCGCACCGGCAGCTCGTGCAGGATCGGCCCGTTGCGGATGAACTCGTAGCCGCGCATCGAGGCGAACGTCGCGATCGAGTAGACGTACGGCGTGTAGCCGGCCTCGGCCAGCCCGGTCGCCATTCCGATCATGTTCTGCTCGGCGACCCCCGCGTTCCAGAAGCGATCCGGGAAGCGCTCCGCGAACGGTTCGAGCACGGCGAAGCCGAGGTCGCCGGTGAGCAGGACGACGCGCTCATCGGCGGCGGCGAGATCGAGCAGGCCAGAGGCGAACGCTGAGCGCATACGGGTCCCGTGTGGTCGTCGGTTGAGTGCGAAGGCAGGGCGGTGCGGCGGCGAAGCCGCACACTGCCAAGGTCACCTGCGACTCCCCCATGAGCTCACAAGCGCCGAAGGCAATTATATGGCGTGATGTCAACCGATGTGGCAGCTGGGTGAACTTCGCAAATGCGAAGATCGTTTAGTGCAGTGTGATTGCACGCAGCCGCACCGTAGTCCGCCGCGGTTGTGAGAGGATCGGCGCGATGGCCAGCCGGAGCAGATCGAAGGGGACGGTGCGGGGGACGAAGGGGGCAGGCGCGAGAGCTCCGCCGCCGCGTGCGCGCAAGGGAAAGGTTGCGCCGGAGCCGCGGGCGGAGCCGGCTCCCACGCGCATCGACCTGTCGCGCACGAAGCTGCGCGTCCTTGCCGAGCATCCGCACGCGACAGCGGCGTTCCTGCTCGCGTTGCCCGTGCTCGCCTACCTGTGGCCGGTGCTGCTCGGCGGTGAGACGCTCTCGCCGGTCTCCGCGCTCTTCGGCCAGATCCCGTGGGCCGCCTACCAGCCGAAGGACATCGGCACCTACGTCAACCCGTTGCTGAGCGATGTGGCGGTCGGGCACTATCCGTGGAACGTCTACGCGCGGCAGCTGATTCACGAAGGCACGTTCCCGGCGTGGGATCCGCACGTCTTCGCGGGCACGCCGTTCTTCTCGAATCCGCAGACGGTGCTGCTGTCGCCGTTCAGCCTGCCGATATGGGTGTTGCCGCTGAACTATGGAATCGGCGTCTCGGCCGCGACAAAGCTGTGGGCCGCTGCATTCGGCACGTATCTGCTGGTGCGCGAGCTGCGGCTCGGGTTCCTGGCGGGGCTGCTCGCGGCTGTCGCGTTCGGCTTCTGCTCCTACAACATCACCTGGCTCACGCACGAGTCGGTGCCGGGCGTGGCGGTGATGTTGCCGTGGACGCTGTGGCTCGTCGAGCGGCTGCTGCGGCGTGGTGGGCTCGGTGTGGCGATCGGACTCGCGCTCGCGACGGCGATCGCGATCGTCGGTGGGCATCCGGGCACGCAAGTGCACCTGCTCGCGGCTACCGGGTTGTACGGGGCGTTGCGTGCAGCGACGTTGCCGGACCTGACGGGTGAGGTGCGCGCTCGCCGGCTCGCGCTCGCCGGCGGGGCCGTCGCGCTGGGCGTGCTGCTCGTGGCGGTGATATTCATGCCGGAGCTGCGCTCCTCGCACGGGACGCTCGGCACGCAGGCGCGGCTCGGTGGGACGGGCACCGAGCCAGGGACGCAGATGCCGTTCACGACGATCCGCACTACCCTGTTTCCGGACTGGTGGGGACGGCCGAGCTCGTACGAGGGGACGAACCTTCCGCACGGCCCGGTCATCGGCAAC
The DNA here is from genome assembly GCA_963715695.1 of uncultured Actinomycetes bacterium. GTDB lineage: Bacteria > Actinomycetota > Thermoleophilia > Solirubrobacterales > Solirubrobacteraceae > Conexibacter. The sequence continues at coordinate 2,112,020 of OY970266.1, forward strand.
GTCACGTTCGAGACGAACTTCAACGAGCGGACGTTCTACGCGGGGGTCGTTGCGTTGCTGCTGGCAGCTGTCGCTCTGGTCTCGCCCGGAGCCTGGCGGCGCAAGGCACCGTTCGCGGTGCTCGGCGTGCTCGCGCTTGCGATCCCACTCGACGCGCCCGGGTTGCACTGGCTCGTCGAGCACCTGCCGGTGTTCGAGCTGATCCAGAACCAGCGGATGCACTTCGTCTTCGAGCTGGCCGTGGCGGTGCTGGCTGCGTTCGGGCTGCAGGCGCTGCTGGATCGTCCGCGCGGGGAAGCACGGCGCTTCGCGGTCGTGGGCGGGGCCGTGGTGCTTGGGGTTGCGATGGCAGTTGCAGCCCACGCGACCGGCGCCGACGTGAGCCATGTCGTCTCGCACTTCGTGCACGGCAGAGACTTCGGCGAAGACGACCACGTGCTCGCCCTGACGAGCGTCGCTTGGTATCTGCTGTTCGCCGTCGGGCTTGGCGTCGCGGTGCTCGTCGCACGGCGGTGGCCACAACGGACCGGCGCGTTCGCGGCGGCGCTGGTGCTGCTCGCGGCGGGCGACATGCTGCACTTCGTGCACGGCTACCAGCCGATGGCACCGGCCTCGAAGCTGATCCCACGGCGGACGCCGGCGATCGCGTACTTGCAGCGGCACTCGCAGGGGACCCGCTTCGTCGGGTTGGGCGGCGCGCTCGTCAACGACACCGCGGCGATGTACGGCTTGAACGACGTGCGCGGCTACGACCCGCCCCAGCCGACGTTGCGCTTCTACCGGTTGTGGCAGGAGGCGAGTCCGGGCCAGCGCGAATGGCAGTCGTTCTCGATCGAAGGCATGACGCCTACGGCGATGCAGGTGATGAGCGTGCTCGGCGCGCGGTACGTCATCGCCGACCCGAGGACGAAGCAGCCGTCACGGCGCAACCCGGCGTTGCGAGCGGTGCAGCAGGTGTACAGAGGAAGAGACGCGGCGGTGTTCATGAACACGCGGGCGGTGCTGCGGGCGATGGTGGCGCCGGCCGTCGACGTGACGTCGGGCGAGGTAGCGACGCGGGCGCGGTTGACGGACAGCAGGTTCGATCCACGGCGGGCGGTCGTCGTCGAGCGGGACCAGCCGGGGGTGGGAGCGCTTGCCGGCGGAGGTGGCGGGGCCGGTGCCGCGACGGTGCCCGTGCGCGGGAACGCGGCCGTCACGCACGAGACGAACGCGTCCGTCACCGTGTCGGCGTCGCTGAGCCGCCGCGGCCTCGTCGTCCTGAACGACAACTTCACCGATGGTTGGAGCGTCGAGGTCGACGGACATGCAGCGCCGGCGTTGCTTGTGAACGACGTGATGCGCGGCGTGATCGTGGGGGCCGGGCGGCACACCGTGGTGTGGAGCTATTCGGTGCCCGGGCTCGCGGTCGGAGCAGTGCTGAGCCTCGTGTCGTTCCTGGCGCTGTTGGGTGGCGCTGGGGTGCTGGTGGTGCGGCGCCGGCGCGGTGGCGCTGCCGTTGGCGCGTCCGAGTCGAATCCTGCCGATCCCGGCGCGGTGTGAGGGACGAGAGCGCAATCCGATGGGCAGGCATTCACTCCGCGAGAACTTCGCCACCCGCACGAGCGAGCGCTGGCAGCCACCTGCCTACCGTCCACCGCGCACACGCTGGGACCGTCTGCTCGCTGCCGGCCGCCGAACGCTCGACCTGCAGGCCGCATCGGTCTGGCGCGACCTGAAAGTCGAGCTGGCGGATGCTCACGGCGACGTGCTCGACGTGGGCGCGGGCGCGCAGCCCTATCGGCAGCTGCTTGCGCGCGGGACGCGGTATCGCGCGATCGACGTCGCCTTCGCGGGGGAGGCGTTCGGCTATCGGATGCCCGACACGGAGTACTACGACGGCGACCACTGGCCGGTCGGCGACGCGTCGGTCGATCTCGTGCTGGCGACCGAGACGCTCGAGCACGTCCCGAACCCGGACGTGTTCCTGGCGCAGGCGCGGCGCGTGCTGCGCCCCGGTGGGCGGATCGTCTTGACCGTGCCGTTCTCCGCCCGCTGGCACTACATCCCGCACGACTACTGGCGCTACACGCCGTCGAGCCTGCGGATGCTGTTGGAGGCCGCGGGCTTCACGGGCGTGGAGGTGTATCCACGGGGGAACGAGCTGACGGTGGCGTGCGCGAAGGTGATGGCGCTGGCGTTCCCGTCATTGTTTCCCGCGGAGGGTGGGGTGGGCGTTCGGCGTGTCGCTGCGTTGCTGTTGCTTCCGCTCGTGGCAGCGTTGGCGGCAGTGGCGCAGCTGTCGCTGCGCGAAAATGGAGCAGACGATTGCCTCGGGTGGACAGTGAGAGCTTGCGCTTTCGAGGGCTGAATCTGGCGCACTGACACTCTTGCTTGACAAGTGTCTAACCGCCTATTTAGAGTGGCTTCGTTGGGGGAGGGACGCGACCGAGCTCGAAAGCGCTCGGTCGCGATGAAGCGTCGTCGGTCCTAAGGCTCGGCGGCTAAATCTGTACGCACTCCGCGCGTTGCGTTTCGACGTGCGCGCTGGCGTGCGTGAAATGGAGGTCTGCATGAGATTTCGCTCACAAGTCGCAGCAACCGGCGTCGTTGTCGCGCTTGCTGCTTGGTGTGCGATGGGAGGGTTCGCGATGGCTGCGTTCCCCAATTTCTCCGATTGCCCGACTGCCGGGCTGCCAAGTGGCTCGGGCTGCCTCGACGTGCAGTCACAGAGCGGCGAAGTGGTGATCAAGGGATTCCACGTGCCACTCGACCACTCGCTTGAGATCCGTGGCGCGATCCGTGGGGACAACGGTGCGTTCGTCCCACCGACTGGGACGACCGGCTTCTTTGCGCAGCCAGTCAACGTGCCGGGCGGACTGTTGGGAATCGAACTCCCGATCTCGCTCAACCTAGTCACTGCCACGGCTGAGCTCGCCGGACCGCCATCGTCAATCCACTTCTCGGTTGCCGAACTCGGAATCGAAATGCCGCTCAAGCTGAGACTGAGCAATCCGCTGATCTCATCCAGCTGCCACATCGGCAGCAACAGCAACCCGGTGAGACTTCACCTCATCACCGGGACGACGAGCCCGCCGTCACCAAATAGACCCATCTCCGGGCAGATCGGCCCGCAGGAATTCGTTCCGCCGAGCACCCTCGTCTTCAGAGGAAGCTCGAACGTGGACAACTCCTTCGCGATCTCGGGTGCGACGGAATGTGGAGGCCTCGGCCTGCTCGACCTCGCGATCGACTTGAAGCTGAAGCTTCCGTCGGCAGCGGGCAACAACACGCTGATCATCAACAACGACTCTGCAATCAAGTTCCTGCCGTAGCGGGAACGCCGAGCGGTTACAGCCGCTCGTGACGCGTCACCGGAGCGCGTCCCTCCAAGGTGCGAGGGGCGCGCTCACGGCGTGGAGCTGGGGCGTGCCGCGGCCCATGCTCCGCCTCGCAGGACGGGAACCCTTGCCCCATCCGCGGAGATGCCGGTCACATCCACCTCGTCCCCCCCAATCATGAAGTCCACGTGGATCTGGCTCTCGTTCACGCGTGCGCGATCGGCCTCTTCCTCGACGGCAAACTGGAAGCCCGTCCCCAGAGCGATGTGAGACGCGGCGTTCTCGTCGAGCAGCGTGTCGTAGAAGACGGTGCCGAGTGGGCCGATGCGGCCTTCGCGATCCACCAGCGCGACCTCGCCGAGCCGTGCCGCGCCGTCGTCCTGCGACGTCATCGCGCGCAGCGTCTCGCCTCCGCGATCCGCGTCGATCGAGACGGCCCGCCCGCCGGCGAACTCGACGCGCAGCCCTTCCACCCGCGTGCCGCTGACGAACAGCGGCTTCGTCGAGCGCACCACGCCGTCGACGCGCAGGGGGTCCGGGGTCGTGAAGACCTCCTCAGACGGCAGGTTCGGCACGTGCTTGATCCCGTCGATCGTCTCGAACGACGCGCAGGTCCAGCGCGAGCTCGGCAGCAGTCCGACCGTCAGGTCGGTTCCCGGCCCTTCGAAGTGCAATGCGTCGAAGCGTGCCTCCGTCAACCGCGAGCAGACGCCCACGAGCGTCGCCATCCGCTCACGCCATGCAGTCGCAGGATCGGGCTCGTCGAGCCGGCAGACGTGGATGATCTCCTTCCACAACTCAGCCAACGCCTCCGCGACCGGCACGTCCGGCCGCACCAGGGCAGCCCAATCCTCCGTCGGGCATGGCGCGAACGTCCAGTTCGTCGTGCGATCGTTCATCACCTTGCCGGCCTCGCGGATCGCCTGCGAGCGGTCGGCGCCGATGCGCGCCGGGTCGATGTCCTCGAGCAGGTTCGGCTGCACCGGGCCCGTCAGCGCGATGCGCGCGCAGCGCTGATCGCCGAGCGCGAGGATCTTCTCGCCGATCCAAGAGGGCACCGTCGCGAGTGCCTCGTCGCTGCCGTGCTCGAGGCGCGCGCGCCGCACGAACGGATCCGCATAGGAGACGTCGACGTACGTCGCACCGTGCCGGTAGGCGCTCGCGGCGATCGCGCGCGTCAACGGCTCCTTGCCACCCAGCTCACTGCCGACGGCGACGAGCTGCCCCGGCTGCACGTTCGCGCCGAAGCCGACGATCAGGTCCGCGAAGCGCTCCAGCGTCGCTGCGTCCATCGGCCGGTCCAGCTACTCCGGAGTGCTGCAGCCCGCGGCGGCCGCTTGCGTGCGATCGGCCGCGGTCACCTTCACGGTCTTCTCGCCCTTCGCCTTCTTTGCGAGCGGGTACTTCTTCGTGTCCTTCAAGAAGCTCGCCGGGTAGAGGCCGGGGCACAGCTGCGCGAGCTGGCGATCGCTGAAGTCGGGATGATCCTTCAGGAACTGCACGCGTGCCTGCTGCTGCGCGGGGGTGATCTTCGCCGGCGTGCCGTAGGCGCAGCCGCCGAACGCAGCTGCCACGACGAGCGTCGCAAGCGCGCCGAGCGCCTTGGGGGGGAGCGCCTTTCGGACCATCAGTCGCCGGAACGCTACCGGTCTGGCGCGCTCGACGCGGCTCTCGGCCCGGCGTTGACCGTCGTGTAGATCGCGACCGCGTGGATCTCGGCGGCGGAGAGCCGGTGGCGGAAGGACGGCATCGCCTGATGCTCCCCTGTCCGCACGAGCCGTTCGGTGAACGCAACGCTCGGCCTCACCTGCCCGAGGTCGGTGCCTATCCATATCGTCGGCGTTCTGCGCGTCGCCGCTCTGCCGGCGATCCCGTGGCAGAACTGGCAGTGCTGCGCAAACACGCTCGCGCCCTTTGCGAGCACTGCCGCGGACGGGTTCTTCGGCACGACGACCTTGCGACCGGTCACGGCGAGCATGTAGGCGGTGACGGCGCGCGTCGCACGCGTGGAGAGGACCCCCTGGAAGCCGCCCATGCCGACACCGCCGCTGGCGAGGCGTTGGCTCACGTACGCCGGTTCCGGCTGGACCTCGTCGAGGGGGAGCGGCGGGGCATCTTCGTGGTAGCGCTTGTTCGGCTTGCCGAGCAGCGGGTGGCAGGTCGCGCAGTGCTGGGCGAAGACGGTGGCGCCGTCGCGCATCAGGCGTGCCCGGACGGCGGGATCGACCGGGGTCGTGTGGGTGGTCGTCGCCGCGCTGTCGGTGGCGGTCGTGGTGGACGTCGAGCCGCCTCCGCAGCCGCTTGCGACGGCGGCGAGCGCGATCGCCACCATGCAGCCGCGCACGACCACGGCGCACAGGCGTCGTGCGCTCGTTCGTGTGTCACTGCGTCGCAGGCCGCGACGCAGCATCCCCTTGCCACGCACCGGACCCCCCTCGATCTTCGCCGCCAGCATCCCCCAGCAGGCGGCTGGCCGAGCCTACCAGCCGGACGGGTGCGCCGAGACGGAACGCGGTGCGCTGAGCGGAAGCGGCCGGGCGCTAGGCTGAGCGCACGCCATGGAACCCGATGCCGTCGAGATCCGCGTCCTCGGCTGCCTGATCGAGAAGCAGCGCACGACTCCGGACGCCTACCCGCTGTCGCTCAACGCGCTGCGGCTCGCGTGCAACCAGTCGACGAACCGCGACCCGGTCGTCGACTACGACGAGGCGCTGATTCGCGAGGCGCTGGCGCGGCTGGCACGGCGTGGCTGGACGCGGCTCGCGAGCGGCGCCGGCTCGCGCGCCGCGAAGTACCGCCACCTGCTCGACGAAGCGCTCGACGTCGACCGGGGCGGATTGGCGCTGCTCGCGGTGCTGATGCTGCGCGGGCCGCAGACGCCGGGAGAGCTGAAGCAGCGCACCGAGCGGCTCGCGCACTTCGACGGGCTCACCGAGGTCGAGTCTGGGTTGGTCGACCTGATCGCGCGCGGGATGGTTGCCCAGCTCGCTCGGCGGCCGGGGCAGAAGGAGGAGCGCTACGTGCAGCTGCTCGGGGACGCTGACGCCGACGCGGAGGCAGCCGCCGGATTGATGGAGCCACCACGTCGTGCGCACGCGCTGGCCAGCGGCCTCCAACCCACCACCGACGCCGACGAGCGGCTTGCCCGTCTCGAGCACGACCTCGCCTCGCTGCGGGCCGAGCTGGCTGAGCTGCGCGAGCAGCTCGCCGGCCGCAACTCCTGACGGAGCGGCGCGACAGGCTGGAGGCAGCTCATGCCGCGGCTCGTGCGTGCGCGATCGCCTGCTCGAAATGCTCTACCCACACATGCGATTGCTCGAGCAGCTCCTGGCTCTTCGCCCATTGCCGTCCGCGTTTCGCGAGCTTGCGGCGCTCACGCGGCTTCTCGACGAGCTGCTTGAGCGCCGTGTACCAGCCGTCGTCGGCAACGAGCCGGCCCCCTTGCTTCTCACCGAGTGCAGCGTACGGTCCTATCGGCGAGGCGAGCCATGGAACGCCCGCGGCTGCGTACTCCTTGACCTTGATGTTCGAGCGGGAGCGGTTGAAGTCGACATCGGCGATCGGGGCGATCGCGATGTCGAACTCGGCGATGTGCTGGGTCAGCTCAGTCAACGGCACCCCTGATTTGTGGCGATAGCGCTCGCTGCGCAGTGGCAGTCTCAGCCCGAGCGAGACGACGTTCACCTCCGGGTGCTCGTCGAGCAGCCGCTTCAGCGTTGCATCGATCGCGAGCTCGCCGACGTCCATCGCGTGCTCCAGCCCGGCGACCCAGCCGATCGTCACACCCGCGTGCGGGCGTGCGTCGGTCGTGAGGGAGCCTGGCAGCAGGAAGTTCTCGATCGTCGCGGTGCGCGGCGCGCCCCACTCGCGCAGGCGGGCTGCGAGCACCGCGCTCGGGGCTGTCGCGAGATCGGTATTCCGGAAGATCCGCTGCATCTGAGCAAGGCGACGCTCCCAGGCGATTCCGCCGAAGTGCTTGTAGGTCACCGAGCTCCGCGGCATCGCGCCCATGTCGTCGTCGTTGTCCCACACGACCGCAGCGCCAGCGGCTTTCGCGTCGATGACGAGCTGCTGCGCGCGAGGGTCGCAGTACCGGTGGATGAAGAGCACGTCCACATCTCGCAGCTCCGCCGCAAGCGGTCTGGCGTCATCAGTGAAGAGTCTGCGCACGCTGTGCTCGCCGCCATACGCGAGCGCGCTCATCGGGGCGATTCCACGATAGATCCCACCATGGAAGCGTGGATCTGCGAGATACGCGATACGCATCAGCCCAGCATCTAGCGGCCGAGGCTCCAATGCAAGGGACTACCGCAGCGGCAGAGTCGTAGAATCCCGCGCTGAGGACGCGTAGCTCAGTGGGAGAGCGCTCGCTTCACACGCGAGAGGTCGGTGGTTCGAAACCACCCGCGTCCATGGGCGAGACTGTCCTGGGGCGCCCACGTTGCCTCGCAGCTACGGCCGCAACCGCACCACGACCCCCGCATGGTCCGATGGCCACAGCCGGCCGATCGCCGTCGGCGGCGTCCGCTCACCAGGGTCGCGGCCGACGATCCAGCCGTGGTCGACGCGCATCGGGGCGCCGTTGGCGCGGCGGCCGAAGACGAAGTCGATGCGGTGGTTGAAGCGCGCGGCGGCCTCGGCGGGCGTGTCGTTGACGAGCTCGCTCAAGCCGTCGGTCAGGCCGGCGGAAGCCGGCGCGAAGCGCAGCCACTCGTCGGCGAAGCCGCCCTGGCCGGTGATCAGCAGGTACGGGTCGCGGTCGGCGACGACGCCGCCCGGGTCGACCGACGCGTCGAGCGGATCGGAGTTGCAATCGCACACGAGGATCGTCGACCTGCCGGCAGGCGCCGCCGCACCGGCGAGCAGCTCGCCCGCCTGCGCGTTTGCGATGTCGGAGGACTGCGACTCGAGGTGCGTGTCGATGAAACGGAAGCGCTTGTGCCCGCGCTGAACGTCGGCATACGCGTACCCGCGGATGAACGAGACCGGTGCGCCCGCCACCGTCAGGTTGATGCGCGCGTCGTAGTTGCCGCCGCCGCTGGAGGTCACGTCGAGCCCGCTGCGGTGTCGCTTGAGGATCACGTCGCGCATCGTCAGGCGGACGTTCTGCAACGCGCCGCCGAGCACGGCGGGGCCTGACACGTCCGACTCCTGCTGCACCTGCACCGCGTCGTAGTGCTCGCCGCGCGCGGCGAGCGAGGCGAGCAGCGTCGAGAGGAAGTCGTAGTCGACCGTCGTCGCCGGCGTCCCGTCGAGCGGGCCGTGGCGCCACAGCGCGACCTCCTGCAACCCGATGAGGTCCGGCTGGCGCGTAGCGATCTCGCGTGCGAGCTGCTTCGAGCGCAGCGGGAAGTTCGTCTGGTCCACGATCGCGCGCAGCGTCGTGTTGGCGGCGACGAACGCCGGCCCTTGCTGTTCGGGCGGCAGCCCTTGCGTCGCCGTCAGCGGCCGGGTGATGTCGGCGCCGAGGTAGAGGTTGCGAGTCATCACCGTCACGGGCCTGCCACGCTCGTGCCCGCCATGACCGTGTCCACGCCCGTGCCCGTGTCCGTGCCCGCGATGGTGCGCATGGCCATGCCCGTGATCGTGTCCGCGCCCGCTCGATGCAGCCGCAGGCGGCGCCACGAAGGCAGCGAACGCCACACAAGCCACCAGCGCGAGCAGAACCAGGATCCAGTGCGAACCTCGTGTGAGCGTTGTGCGGCCGTGGCTCATGCTCTCCTCCTCGGGCGATCCATCGCGGGCAGCGGCAGGCTCCTGGTACCCGACGCGTCCTGCGCGCAATCACGCGATGCCGTCGGCCTGGGCTTGCGAAGATGAGCGCATGCCGGAGGAACCCACCGCGACAGCCACGCCGACCCGCACCCCTCGCATCACCGCCACCATCCGCGAGGACGAGCGCGTCACGCCGCTCGAGCTGTTCTTCGACCTCGTCTTCGTGCTGGCGCTCACGCAGTGCACCGCACTCATGGCCGCGACGCCGACGTGGCTCGGCCTCTTCAAGGGGTTGCTCGTGCTTGCCGTGCTGTGGTGGTCGTGGGTCGGCTACGCGTGGTTGACGAGCGTCGTCGACCCCGAGGAGGGAGCCGTGCGGATCGTGATGTTCGCTGCGATGGCTGCCTTCCTCGTCGCGGCGCTCGCGGTCCCGGGCGCGTTCGGGAACGAGGCGCTGCTGTTCGCCGGTGCCTACGGCGCGGTGCGCACCGCGCACATCGCGCTGTTCGTGATCGCGAGCCGGGAGGACGCCGGGCTGCGCACGTCCGTCAACGGCCTCGCCGCCAGCACGGCGGTCGGCGTCGCGTTGCTGCTCGGTGCCGCGCTCGCGCACGACACCGTCCGGCTCGTGCTGTGGAGCGCCGCGATCCTGCTCGACGTCGGCGGCCCCTACCTGTTCGGCTCCGAGGGCTGGAAGCTCGTCCCTGGCCACTTCGCCGAGCGCCATGGGCTGATCGTGATCATCGCGCTCGGCGAGTCGATCGTCGCGATCGGCGTCGGCGCGCACGAGCACGTCGACGGGAGCATCGTCGCGGCGGCGGTGCTGGGGATCGTCGTCACCGCTGCGCTGTGGTGGACGTACTTCGACGTCACCGCGCTCGTCGCCGAGCGCGTCCTGTCACGCCAGCCGGTGGGCCGCGTGCAGAACGAGATGGCCCGCGACTCCTACTCCTACCTGCACTTCCCGATGATCGCCGGGATCGCACTGCTCGCCGTCGGCTTCAAGAAGACGGTCGGCCATGGCGGCGACCCGCTGAAGCTCGTGCCGGCTGCCGCGCTGCTCGGCGGGACCGCGCTCTATCTGTTCGCGCATGTTGCCTTCCGCCTGCGCAACGTGCATTCGGTCAGCGTGCGGCGGCTGCTCGTCGGGCTCGTCGCACTTGCGCTGATCCCGGCCGGCGCAGTGCTGCCGTCGCTCGCGACGCTTGCGATCCTCGCCGTGCTGCTGTCGGGGATGATCACCTACGAGGTGCTGCGCTACGCGGCGATGCGCGACCGCGTGCGCCACCAGAGCTCGCCGAACCCGCCGCCCGCGCCGGCGGACTGACCGCAGCCCTCAGCCCCCGGCCCGTTCGGCGATCGCCGCCAGCTCCGCGATCGTCGGGCGGAACAGCAGGTCGTCGGTCCTCACCGCTATCCCGCCGGCGCGCGCCTGCTCGGCCATCTGGATGCCGTGGATCAGGTCCCCGCCGAGCGCGAAGAAGCTCTCGTGCACGCCCGCATCGGCCAGTCCGAGCACCTTCTTCCACACCGCCTGCAGCTTCTTCTCGACGCGTGTGCGGGGCGCACTGCGTTGCGGGTCGTCGCCGAGCGGCTGCTGCTCGGCAAGGCTCCTCAGCGCTGCCCGGTCGGGCGTGCGGTCGGGGCGCAGCGGCACCGCCGGGATCGCGACATAGCGTCCCGGCAGCACCCAGTCGGCCACGTGCGACTGCAGCCAGCCGTCGAGCTCGGCCGGCTCCGGCGGATTCCCGCGGCGCGGCACGACATAGGCGACCAGCGCCTCGTCGTCGTCATCCCAGCCGATTGCCGCCGCGGCGACGCTCGGATGGCCGGCGAGCGCAGTCTCGAGCTCCTCCATGCACGGAGTCAGCCGGAAGCCGCGGAAGCGCACCTCGTCCTGCACGCGCCCGAGCAGCTCGAGCGTGCCGTCGAGCCGGCGGCGCGCGAGGTCGCCGGTGTGCACGAGCTGCGCTGCCGGGTCCTCCGAGAAGGGATCGGCGACGAACGCGCGCGCGGTGCGCTCCGGCTCGCCCGCATAGCCACGCGCGATGCCGGCGCCACCGAGCCAGAGATCGCCGGCGACCCCGGCCGGCAGCGGCTGCAGCTGCGCGTCGAGCACGTACGCCTGCGCGCCGAGCGCCGTGGGGCTCTCGCTTGCGAGTGTCGGCGCGCCGCCCGGTCGGACGCGCGACGACAGCACGAGCCCACCGGCCTCCGCGACCGCGTACTCGCGGAACGCGTTCACGCGCGGCGAGCGTCCGCCCTGTCCGAGCGACAGTGAGCCCTGGCCTTGGACGATCAGCGTCCGCAGCGTCGAGCGCTCGGCCTCCGGGCTCGTCAGGAAGCTTGCCGCGAGCGCCGCCGGCAACGCGGCGATCGTCACGTCCTGCTCGGCGAGCCAGTGGACGACGCGCGGCCCCGGCGCCTCCGGCGTGCGCGCCGGCAGCACGATCTGCGCACCGCACGCGAGGTAGGCCCATGGCGTCAGCGCCCACGCGAGCGCACCGGGCCCCGGCACGTGCACCGCACGGTCGCCGGGCGCGAGCCGATAGGTGTGCTGACGCCAGGCCGCGGCGCGCACGAGCGCGCGGTGCGTCAGCTCGACCCGCTTCGGCCACGCGGTCACGCCCGCGGTCGGGAGGATGAAGGCGACGTCGTCGGCCTGGATCGGCCGTTCGCTGCCTGCAATCCAGCCACCTGCACCGCCGCCGACCGTGCCGCCGGCCTTCAGCACCGCGAGCAGCTCGGTCACGAGCGTCGCGGATGGCGGGCGCGACAGCAGCTCGGCCGCGTCGCGCACAGCTCTGCCACCGCGTTGCAGCTCCTGCGCGAGCGCGTCCGCGCGCGTGTCGAGCTGCTCGTACGTGCAGCTCGTCCCAGCCGTCGATGCTGGCCCAGCGCAGCGCTACCGCGTCCGGCGTGCGACGCGCCTGCGCCTCGACCAGCTCGTGCAGGCAGCGCGCGTCCGTCGCGTCGCCGCGGCCCGGGTTCCAGCCGGAGACGAGCTGACGGCGCTCGCCCTCGCTCAGCAGCGCGAACGCGCCGACCGGCCGGTCGGGATCCTCGCCCGCCTGCGCGAGGATCCGCAGGTAGTGGCCGAGCAGCGCGTCGGCTGCGGCGCTGCCGAGCGTCGTGGTGCTGACTTCGACGAGCGCCTCGCGCCCCGGGGCCTCCGTCACGATCGCCGCGACGACGCTGCCCTCGCCGCCCTCGCCGTAGGGCTGTGCCCGCACCTCTGGCAGCTCGAGTCTGCGCTCGAGCGTCGCGTCCCACAGGCGGAAGACGCAGCCCTCGCCGCGCAAGCCGCGCATCCCCGTCAGCTCGCGCAGGCGGTTGTCCTCCGGCAGTCCCTCTGCGTGCGCGAACGCCTGCAGCGTCGCCTCGCGCGTGCGCTGCAGCAGCGTGCGAAAGCTCGGTTCGTCGCCCAGCTCGGCGGTCAGCGGCAGCACGCGTGCGAAGAAGCCGATCACCTGCTCCAGCTCGGTCCGCGCACGGTTTGCCGCCGGCGCCGTCACGAGCAGACGCGGCTCGCGGCTGTGGTGGTGCAGCAGGACGTAGAAGGCAGCGAGATGGACCATGAACGACGTAGCCGCCTCGGCGCGCCCGAGCGTGGCGAGCGTGCTGGAGACGGCGGCTGGCACTCTGCCGAACGCCTGCGCCGCGTCGTCGCCGGCGGCGGGGCGGCCGCCGCTCTCGAACGGCAGCGGGATCGTGAGTGGCGCGGCGGCGAGCGTACGGCGCCAGTGCTCGCGGTCCTGTGGCGCGCGCTCGGCGGCCCGGTCGGCTTGGTCGCGCAGGACCTCCGCGTACTGGAGCGGCGGCTGCTCGAACGGCGAGGGCCGGCCCGCGTTGCATGCGCCGTAGAGCTGTGACAGCTCGCGCACGAGCGCGTCGAAGCCCCAGCCGTCGCACACCATCTCGTGCGTGAGGATCGCGAGCACGTGCGAGGACGGCCCGCGGCGTATCAGCCGTATCCGCAGCGGCGGCGTCGTCTCGTAGTCGAACGGCTCCTCGCGCGTCGTGTGGACCAGCTCGTCGAGCTCACGGTCGCCGCGTTGGCGCGCGCCTCTCGGCAGCGTGACGAGCGGGATTCGCACCGGCGCGGGCGGAGTCACGCGCGGCTGCGGCGCGTCGCCGACGAGTGGGAAGGCGGTGCGGAGGATCTCGTGGCGCGCGACCAGCTCGGTCAGCGCGCGCTCGAGCGCCGACAGGTCGAGCGGGCCCTCCAATCTGTAGACGTCGCCGATGTGCGGGCGTGCCGTCGAGACGTAGCGCTGCACGGCCCAGGCCGAGGCTTGCAGAGGCGACAGGAGCGGCTGCTCGCCGTGGCCGCGACGGCCGAAGAGCCCGCGGCGAGAAGAGCGCTGCCGTTGCCGTTGCCGCCGCTGTGCGCCGCCGCGCGCGGAGGCTCCGTTCGCGCTGCCGGCGCCGATCGCCCGCGCCAACCCGCTCACCGTCGGCGACTCGAACAGCGCGTCCAGCTCCAGCTCGACCCCGAACGCGTCGGATGCGCGCGCGACGATCTGCATCGCCAGCAGCGAGGTGCCACCGAGCGCGAAGAAGTCGTCGTCGGCCGCGACGTCCTCGACGCCCAGCACCTCGGCCCAGATGCCCGCGAGCGCGGACTCGACCCCATCGACATGCGTTGCCATTGCCCCGGAAAATCCCCCGCGGCGACACTACCAGGGTGCGGCGTGCTGCCGAGCGCCTCGCGCGCCTGCCGGCAGGCCGTGCTATCCGCAGGCGACGTAGCCGTCTGCGGTGCTGCTGCTGCGGTCCAGGAAGTCGAACACGCTGCGGACCGGCACGAGCGCGCCGGGCGGGCACGCGAGCGCCTCGATGTAGCCGTGGCGGACTCCATGAACGCGGACGCTCGCGCCGACGTGCGTCGTGAAGCGCAGCAGCGAGGCGTAGATCCCCGGGCCGAGCTTCTGCAGGCCCTGCGGGACCTTCAGCGACAGCTCGTACGCCCACTTGTGGTTGTGGATCGCGCGGAACTGCGCGTCGATCAGGCCGTCGATCGAGATCGGGATCGTCGCGTGGAACCACATGAGGATGCTGTGGCCGCCGGGGCCGTTGTAGAGATCCACGTGCAGGTGCGAGAGGACCCCGTGGAACTGCGGCGAGGTGCCGAGCGCCGAGCCGGTGCCGATCCGCGAGCCGCGCGGGCAGGCGCTGCGGAGGCCGTGCCCCCGCTGGAGCGTGCGCGCGGTGCACGACGGGAACAGCGCACCGTTGACGCGCGGCCCGTGCGGGAAGAAGACGTTCGCCTTCGTGATCGTGCCCGGGTCGCTGCCGGGGACGTCGGTCGAGAAGCGCAGGTCGAGCGTGAGATTCAGCGGATGCGGCGTCGTCGTGAACTGAACGATCGCGGGGCCGGCCTTGCCGCTGATCCGCACGAGCGTCTTCGCCTGGGCGCCCGCTGTCCCACCGAGGCTCGTCGCGACAGCGACCAGCAGCGCGAGCAGCGCACGACGGCGATGCATCGCTCCAGAAACGCGCATGTCCGGACCCTAGCCCCGCGATGGTTCGGAGCGGACGGTTGGAGTCAGCATGCGAACACGCGCGAGCAAACGGCTCGTTCGCTAGGGTCGCGCCATGGACCTGCGCGAGGAGCGGATCGTCGTCGAGACGCCGCGCTACCGCCTCACCGGAACGGTGCAGCTGCCGAAGGACGGCTATCGCAGCCGCCTGACCGAGCACCTCAACGCGAGCGAGCGCGACTTCATCGCGCTGACCGACGTCGAGATCGTGCAGCTGGACGGCAGCGGCGTGCCCTCGCGAGAGGCGTTCGTCGCACTCGGCCGGCGCCACATCGTCTTCGCGACGAGCGTCCCCGGCGACGCGTCCTGATTGCGTCGACATACGTGACGTAAGCGACCGGACGGGTATCGTAGGGGCTGCGGGCGCGCATACCTCAGTGGCGCCCATGGGAAAGAGGACCGTCCGTGAGCACAACGAGCCATCCCCGTCGCAGCGAGCTGGACGGCCTTGCTCGCTCCGAGGTCCTCAAGGCCTCCCCGCGGATGTTCGAGTCCAGCGTGCTCGACCGGCTCTCGCGCGTGCACTGGACCGTGCCGCCGTTGCTGTTCGGCCCCGCGATCGTGCTCGTCTTCGCGCACGCGCTCGGCCTGATGGCGCTGTGGCAGGCAGTCCTGTGGGCGATCGGCGGCTACGTCTTCTGGACGCTCACCGAGTACTGGCTGCACCGCGTCGTCTTCCACTTCGAGCCCGCCGAGGGGGTTGGCGCGCGGCTCCACTGGATCATCCATGGCGTCCACCACGACCACCCGAACGACCCGCTGCGGCTCGTGATGCCACCGTCGGTGAGCATCCCGCTGTCAGCTGCCTTCTACGGGCTGTTCGTGCTCGTGCTCGGCAGCCCGGTCTGCTTCGCCTTCTCGGCCGGCTTCTGGGGCGGCTACCTCGGCTACGACATGCTGCACTACTACGTGCATCATCTGCCGGGCGGGCGTCGTCCGACCGCCTGGCTCCCGCGCAAGCTCCACGAGCTGCACATGCGCCACCACTTCCAGGACCATGACTCCGGCTACGGCGTGAGCGCTCCCTTCTGGGACCACGTCTTCGGCACGGCACCGGAGCGGCGGCGGCCCGTCGCGGCTTCGTAGCGGGAATCGTTCAGGACGTCGTCAGCTGCGCGCGGTGGCGGTGCAACGCTCCGCTCAGCGCATGCGCCCGTGCGTCGATCTCCTCCGGCGGGAAGATCTCCCGCAGCAGTGAGCGGTAGGCGAAGACCGCCGCATCGTCGAGCTCGGATCGAAGCGTCATGGCGCCGGACTTGAAGATCGCGTAATCGCGATAGCTTTCGATCTTGATCAAGGTCCGGGCCAGCTCGTTGAATACGCGACGTGCCTCGGGCGCGAGTGTCCCGGTGCGCTGGACCTGTGCTCGCGTTGGCTCGCCGATCTTGCGCTCGACTGAACGAAAGAATCCGAGCAGGTCGGCGCGCTTGAGTCCGGAGAGGATTCGCAGCACGCTGTCTTCATGCCGCAGCCAGATGGCGACCTGTTCGTCGGCGTACGTGATGCTGTCGCCCAGCTCTGCGTAGCGCGCGTCGAGCGTCGGGATCCAGCTCGCATGGAGTCGCTTGATCCATCCACCGCGCTCCTGCTTGACTACCTCCACGTTGAGGGTGCTCTGGTAACGGCGGTCCGCGAGCAACGCAACCGCCAGATGTCCACCATTGACGAGCCAGCGCTTGCGTACCTCGTACGGCTCGATGTCTGGGACGAATTGCACATACGGGACCTGGGCGAGCGCCTTGAGGACCGCGCCGTCCGGGGCTCCTTCGATGATCCACTCCGCCTGCTCCTCGGTGTGGATGAGATGGGTTCCGTCTGCCTCAATCTCCTCGCGAAAGCACAGGCGATTCACCATTGTTCGGCGTACGACGACGCCGCGTGCTCGAAGTGCGCTCTCGAGCGGCGGATAGGCGTCGCCGGGATCGTTCTCGCACGCGATGAACGTCGTCGACTTGTTCGTGCGCAACTCGGCGAGTTGAATCAGGAAGTCCGTGCGATTGGCGATCCCGCTGGCCGTGATGGCGGTCGTGATCAGCAGCTCGGGCGTCTCCTCGATTGCTTGGCGCGCCTCGGGGTGAAGATCGTCGACGCAGTCTGCTCGGGAGAAGGAGCCGAGCTCGAGTGCTCGCCGCGCACGCGTCGTCTCGCTCAGCAGCAAGCACGCAAAGCTCGCATCCGCTGCACGCTCGGTCGCGGCGCGCGCAATCATGTGCACGGTGCCACCCGCGTCGATCCCGGTCAGGACCACCAGTCCAGCGCTCAGCTTCCCGGAGCCAAGGTGGAGATGGGCGAAGGGGATCGGGGGGGCCGAAAGCGACATCGAAGAAGGATCCAGCCAGGCTGAGACCGTGCAGGCGATGGTGCGGCTGCCCCGGTCGCCTCCCACGAAGGCACTTTACGGGAAAGAGGACCGATTAGGTCAGTCGGCGGCCTGGGACCGCTGGTACACCACGGAATCGAGACATCCGTCGCACGTCTGGAGGTGCTTCGTGATCCGATCGAAGACTCGCTCTCCGATCAGCTCCTGCTTGCCGCGAACGTAGAGATCCACTCGTGGAACGCTCAAGTGCGTGACAGGTGCTCCATCGAAGGGGTTCGTTCCTTCCTCTGGAGTGTCCGATGCGATGCCACGTTGCTCGCGTGCGACCTCGGCAGCTCTCGAAATCTCTCCGAGCGCGATGTACTGCAGGGGGGAGAACGTGCCGCGCTTGAGGATCTGCTGCAGCCCCTTCGCGTTCTCCTGGGTGGCCTTCAGCAGGCGCGAGCACTCCATCACGACTGCGCGACGATCGATCGAGAGGTCTACGAGTTGCGCGGTGCGATCCACGAGCTTCAGGAACGCGGTGCAGTCCTTGAGTTCCTTTTGGTCCATCCCGTGCAGATCTGCCTGCGTTCGCGCCGGGCAACCGATCTCCCGGAGCAACGTGTCGCGTGGCCATTCGGTTCGCGCGCAGAGCGTCTCAACCAGCGACACGAGACCCTGGATGAGCACCCGCTGCGCGGGCTCCAGTTGTTCACTCGCGTCTTCTACGCTTGCTTCCTCTACGAGGAAGGCGCGAACCTTCCCAAGGTTCGCGAGCGTGGGGGGCGCCACGCCTATGGCGGCGCCTCCGAAGTCAGCGTCGGTGTCGTAGAAGTCGGGCGGAGTCATCGTCTTGACCAGAGCCTGCCGTCTCTGGCGGACGGCAGCAAATTACCAGAATCACGCAAGAGCATAGCCATCGTTGAGTGCACGGCTACTCTCACACCGTTCATCGGCAGATGATGGCGCCTTTCGAGGGCGTGCGTGCGTGAGCAGTGCGTGAGGCGCTGTGGGGCCACGCCCAGCCGCCCCACGCGGGGGTGCACTGGCGGTAACCTCGGCTCATCATGGACCGGCACGAGGGGGATCGTGCCGTGGGGGGAAGCCGGCCTGCGCCGGCGTCGGGGCTCGTCGACGATCCGCTCGCGGTCGACCCAGAGATCACGATTGAACGACTCGCACGGCGGACCGCCGAGGCGGTACGCGTGCTTGGACGCCGTGGTGCGGTCGTCGCCGTCTCCGGTGGGGTCGACTCGGGCGTGGTGGCAGGGCTGTGCGTGCGTGCGCTGGGGCCCGCGCGCGTGCTGCTGCTGCGGCTGCCGGAGCGCGACATCGGCGGTGGCTCGTCCGACCTGGGCCTCGAGCTGGCTGAGGCGTTGGGTGCTCCGACCGTCGAGGAGCCGATCACCGCGGCGCTCGAGGGCCTCGGTTGCTACCGGCGGCGAGACGAGGCGATCCGCTCCGTCTTCCCCGACTACGAGCCGAGCTGGCGGCACAAGCTCGTGCGCTCCGCGCCGACCGGCGCGATGATCGTCTTCTCGCTCGTCGTCGAGCGCCCCGACGGCTCGACCGAGCGGCGCAAGCTGCCCTCCACCGCGTACCGCGCGCTGATCGCCGCGACGAACATGAAGCAGCGCGTGCGCAAGCTGCTGGAGTACACGTGGGCCGACCAGCTCGGCTACGCGGTGCTCGGCACGCCGAACCTGCTCGAGTACGACCAGGGCTTCTTCGTCAAGGGCGGTGACGGGCTCGCCGACGTCAAGCCGATCGCCTCGCTCTACAAGACGCAGGTCTACGCGCTCGCGCGTGCGCTCGGCTTGCCCGAGGCGATCGCGTCGCGCGCGCCGACGACGGAGACGTTCAGCCTGCCGCAGAGCCAGGAGGAGTTCTACTTCGGCCACGACTACGAGCGGATGGATCTGCTCGTGTGGGCGCGCGACGCGGGAGTCGCGGCGGATGACCTTGCGCCGCGCGTCGAGCTTGCGCCCGAGGCGGTCGAGGCCGCGTACTGGGAGATCGACCGCCGCCGGGTCGCGACGCGCTACTTGCATGCGGCGCCGGTGATCGTGGACGCAGGCGGGGACTGAGATGTGCGGCATCGCCGGCATCGTGCGTGCGCACGCCGACCAACCGGTCGGCGAGGACGCGCTGCGGCGGATGGCGGGCGCGCTGCGCCACCGCGGGCCGGACGGCTTCGGCCTCGCCCGCGCGCCCGGCGCCGGCTTCGTCTCGACGCGTCTGGCGATCGTCGACTTGCCCGGCGGCTGGCAGCCGATGGCCGGCCGCGACGGATCGCTGCTCGTCTACAACGGCGAGGTCTACAACCACCCCGAGCTGCGCGCCGAGCTGGCACGCGACGGAGTCCGCTTCGCGACGACGAGCGACACCGAGGTCGTGCTCGCGCTGCTCACCCGCGACGGGATCGCCGCGCTCGATCGCCTCAATGGCCAGTTCGCGCTCGCCTGGTGGCAGCCCGGCTCGCGCCGGCTCACGCTCGTGCGCGACCGCTTCGGCGTGCGTCCGCTGCAGTGGGCTCCGCTGCCCGGCGGCGGGCTCGCGTTCGGCTCGGAGGCGAAGGCGCTGTTCGCGAGCGGCGAGGTCGACGCGCGGCCCGACCTCGTCGGGCTCGACGAGGTCTTCACGCTGTGGGGAGCCCGCCCGCCGCGCACGGTCTTCGCCGGCGTCCGCCAGCTCCCGCCCGGTGGCGTGCTCGTGTGGGACGGCGGGCACGCGGTCGTCGAGCGCCGCTGGTGGACGCCGAGCTACGACGCGCGTGAGGGCGCGGGCGGCGGGGCGGCCGGCGACGGCGAGGCGCTCGCCCCGCTGCTCGAGGACGCGGTCCGGCTGCGCCTGCGTGCCGACGTGCCGGTCGGCACCTATCTCTCCGGCGGACTCGACTCGAGCCTCATCACCGCGCTCGCACAACGCGTCAGCGACCACGAACTGCGCACCTTCTCCGTCGCCTTCCGCGACGCGCGCTACGACGAGCGCGCATTTCAGCAGCAGGTGGCGAGCGCGCTCGGCACGCGCCACCACGTGGTCGACGTCGGTCCGCAGGAGATCGCCGAAGCGTTCGCCGATGTCGTCTGGCACGCCGAGACGCCGCTGATCCGCACCGCCCCCGTCCCGCTTGCACTGCTCGCGCAGGCGACGCGCGCGCACGGCATCACGGTCGTCGCGACGGGGGAGGGCGCCGACGAGCTGTACTGGGGCTACGACCTCTTCAAGGAGACCGCAGTCCGTGCGCTGCACGAGCACGACCCGGCCGCCGCCGCTGCGCTGCTCGACGGGCTCTACCCGTACCTGGAGGGATCCGCCGCACGCCGCGGTCCGGCCTGGCAGCGCTTCTTCCTCGGCGCCGGCGACAGCGCCGACCCGCTCTTCTCGCACCAGACGCGGATCGCTGCGACCGCCGCCGCGAGAGCCTTCTACTGCGACGCGGCGCGCGCCGAGATCGCCGCCGCCGGCGACCCGCTCGAGCGGCTGCGGGCGACGCTGCCGGAGGCGTTCGGGCGCTGGAGCACGCTCGAGCGCGCCGCCTACCTGGAGCTGACGACGCTGCTGTCGCCGAACCTGCTCGCCGCCCAGGGCGACCGCGTGGCGATGGCGCATGGCGTCGAGGGCCGCTTCCCGTTCCTCGACCACCGCGTCTTCGAGCATTCGGTCCGTCTCGCGCCGGAGCGCAAGCTCGACGGCCTGCGCGAGAAGGCCGAGCTGCGCACGCTCGCTGCGCGCCTGCTGCCGGCGGCGATCGCCGAGCGGCCGAAGCAGCCCTACCGCGCACCCGAGGTCGCTCCGTTCTTCGCCGATGGCGCGCCGCTCGACTGGGTGGCGGAGCGGCTCTCGCCGGCGGCGCTCGACGCGGCAGGGATCTTCGACCCAGCCCGTGTCGCGCAGCTCGTGCGCCGCGCTGCAGGCGGCCGCGCGAGCGGGATGCGCGAGGGGATGGCGTTCGTCGGCGTGCTCTCGACGCAGGTCTGGCACGCGCGCTACTGCGACGCGTGCACGGCGGGGTCCTACCCGGCCGAGCGCGACGAGCCGCGCATCGACATCGACACGACCATCCAGCAGCGAACGGAGAGCGCAGCATGAGCGACACCCGACAGTCCGGCGCCGCCCTGCGCCACGAGCTGCGCACGTACATCGAGGAGACGTTCCTCTACCTCCACCCGGGTGTCGAGCTCGCCGACGGCGACGAGTTCCTCGACCTCGGGATCATCGACTCGCTCGGCTTCGTCGAGCTGGTCGAGGAGGTGCAGACGCGCTATGGCGTCGCCGTCGAGGACGTCGAGATCACGGAGGAGAACTTCGGCTCGCTCGACGCGATCGTCGCGTTCGTCGAGCGCAAGCGAGGGGAGGCTAGGTGACCGTCCGCACGCTCGACGACGACCTGCGCGCGGCGGCCGCAGCGCTGGCCGCGGCACACGGCGCTCGTCGCCGGCGAGCGCCGCATCACGTACGCCGAGCTCGACCGCGCTGCGAGCGCGCTCGCCGGCGGCCTGTGCGACCTCGGCGTCGCACGCGGCGACCGTGTGGCGCTCGTGCTGCCCAACGGGGCGGAGGCGGCGATCGCGATCTACGGCGTGCTGCGCGCCGGCGCCGCCTTCACGCCGCTGAACCCGACGATCAAGCGCGACAAGCTCGCGTACGTGCTCGCGAACTGCGGCGCCGTCGCCGTCGTCTGCAACGGCACGCTGGCGGATCTTGCGCACGCGGCTTGCGCCCAGGCGCCGAGCGTCCGCCACGTCGTCGCGACCGGCAAGCCGCGCGCCGACACGATCGCCTTCGACGCGCTCGCGGCGCCGCCGCCGGCGCACCCGCCGCTCAGCGTCGACCTCGCAGCGATCGTCTACACCTCCGGCTCGACCGGTCCGCCGAAGGGGGTGACGCTCACGCACGCGAACATGACGTTCGCTGCCGGCGCGATCGCCGAGTACCTGGAGCTGACGCACGACGATCGCGTCCTCTGCGTCGTCCCGCTGTCGTTCGACTACGGCCTCTACCAGCTGCTGATGTGCGTCCGCGTCGGTGCGACGCTCGTGCTGGAGAAGGGCTTCGCGTTCCCCGGACGGGTCGTCGCGTTGCTGCAAGCCGAGCGCATCACCGGCCTCCCCGGCGTCCCGACGATCTTCCAGGTGCTGACGTCGCTGAGCGGCCTCGCCGAGCGCGAGCTGCCCGACCTGCGCTTCCTCACGAACACCGCAGCAGCGCTCTCGACCGCGACGATCGCCGCGCTCCGGCGCACCTTCCCCGGCGCGCGCCTCTACTCGATGTACGGCCTCACCGAGTGCAAGCGCGTCTCCTACCTGCCGCCCGACCAGCTCGACGCGCGCCCCGAGTCGGTCGGGATCCCAATTCCCGGCACCGAGGCGTGGATCGAGGACGCCGACGGCCGCGAGCTCGGACCGGGCGAGGTCGGCGAGCTGATCGTGCGCGGCGCGCACGTGATGCAGGGGTACTGGAACGACCCGCAGGCGACGGCGACCCGGCTGCGGCCCGGCCGCTGGCCGTGGGAGCGCGTGCTCGCGACCGGCGACCTCTTCCGCCGCGACGCCGACGGTTACCTCTACTTCGTCGGGCGCACCGACGACATCATCAAGTCGCGCGGCGAGAAGGTTGCGCCGCGCGAGGTCGAGGAGGTGCTGCACGCGGTGCGCGGCGTTCAGGACGTGGCGGTCGTCGGGCTGCCGGACGCGCTGCTCGGCGAGGCGATCTGCGCGTATGTCGTCGCCCAGCCGGGCGAACTGCTCGACCCGGCAGCGCTGCGGCGTGCATGCGCCGAGCGGCTCGAGGACCACATGGTCCCGACGCGGATCGAGCTGTGCGCAGCGCTGCCGACGACCGCGAACGGCAAGGTCGACCGTCGCGCGCTCGCGCAGGCCGGCGCCGAGGCTGCACGATGAAGCTGTTCGGCCGCAGCCGCGAGCACGAGGGGGACGACGACGCCGTCGCGCGGCTTCCGGCGCAGCTCGACGGCTGGATCGAGCGCCTCGCGCTGATCCCGCGCGAGCAGCGCACGTTCGACATCGACCTGCGCGCCGCCGAGCAGACGTTCGCGATCGACCCGGCGCTTGCGCAGGCGCTGATCGCGCGCGGCCTTCAGCACGCCACCGACCCGGCTGACGGCGAGCCGCGCTTCTGCCTCACCGACCTCCACTACGTCGGCTTGCGGCTCGGCCGCGCGCCGACGCACCGCACCGCGATGCGCCTGTGGGCCGCGGCGCTGATCGACACCGCGACCCGCGAGCGTACCCACGTGGAGGTGCGCTGCTCGCCCTACGGTCAGCCCGGCACCGAGGTCGACGTGCTCGTCCCGCCAGGGGAGTGGGAGCACGCGACGATGGCCGCGAATCGCCGCGCGACGAGCTTCGTCGTCGAGCTGCCCGGCCGCTGGCCCGCCTTCCCGCCGGCACTGCACGAGCTGCTCGAGCACGTGGGCGCACTCGACTTCTGCCTGATGCCCGGCGAGCTGTACGGCAGCGAAGCGTTCGCGCGCGAGACCGGCCTCGCCGACTGCGGCAGCGCCGCGTTCCTGCTCGCCGAGGAGTGCGAGCGGCTGGGGGTCGCGGCGCGCACCGCCTTCGGGCTGCTGCTCGCGCGTCCCTACGCGACCCCGCACCATTGGACGGAGATCGAGGTCGACGGCGCGTGGGTGCCCGCCGACCCCCTGTTGCTGACGCTGCTCGCGCGTCACACCGAGCTCGACGGACCAGAATGGCAGACGACACGATCGCCTGGGTCGGTGCTCGTTCGCGTTGCCGATCGCCAGATCCCGCTTGTGCGCGCCGCCGGCCAGCCGCTCGAGGCGAGCTTCCTCGTTAAGGTCAGCGCGCCGTAAGGTGTCGTCAAGCTGACACGAATCGAATACCATCCGCCGCTTGGCGATCCCTCACTCGCTTGACGATGGCGCCGCTCGTGCGCCGCGGCATTCACGGATGAAGCAAGCGGCGAACGACTGGCCGCACGTCGTCGTGCTGGATCCGCACAGCGCCGGACTGGCGTTGTCGCGCCGCATGGTGCGCGCTGGCGCCCGTGTGACGATGGTCGCCGAGCTGGGTCATGCCTGGGAGGCGCGCAGCCGTGGCATCGAGCCGGTCGTCGTCGGCTGGGGTGAGGACGGAGCGCCCTGGCTCGCAGCGCTGCTCGAAGCGGTAGCCGACGGTCAGGAGGCGGTCGTCGTCCCGGCCACCGATCGCTGCAGCGAGCTGCTCGTGCACGCGGCTGCAGCCGGGCGCCTGCCTGCGCACGTCCACGCGTTCGAGCAGGCCGGCAGCAGCCACCTCGCGCTGATGGACAAGGACACCGCTGACGGCATCGCCCGCCGGGCCGGCGTCGCGGTGCCGTGGACGATGTCGATCCGCACGGAGGCGGAGCTCGAGCAAGCGCTGGCCGAGGCGCCCTGGCCGGCGGTCGTGAAGCCGATCTTCTCGCACGAGTGGCGTGGCCTCTACGGCGAGGCGCGCGCCTTTCGCGTCGACGATGCCGAGGAGGCAGCGGGCCTGCTCGAACGGCCGCT
The DNA here is from genome assembly GCA_963715695.1 of uncultured Actinomycetes bacterium. Classification (GTDB taxonomy): domain Bacteria; phylum Actinomycetota; class Thermoleophilia; order Solirubrobacterales; family Solirubrobacteraceae; genus Conexibacter. The sequence continues at coordinate 2,136,416 of OY970266.1, forward strand.
GCGCGACGGAGTCGGGATGCTGCTGTGCCAGTACATCCCCGGCGGCGACGACGCGGTCGAGGAGGCGATCGTCGTGCGCCTCGCCGACGGCAGCTATCCGGTGCACTTCGGGTGTCAGAAGCTGCGTCAGTACCCGCCTGGCTTCGGTGCGACGGCGCTCGGTGTCTCCTCGATGCTGCCGGAGACGACGGCGATCGCTCGCCGCGTGCTCGACGAGGCCGGCTTCGTCGGCGTCGCGGGCGTCGAGGTCAAGCGTGACGTGGAGACGGGCGAGCGCTACTTCCTCGAGGTCAACGTCCGTGTTCCGGGCCAGTGGGGGTTGGGCGACGCCTGTGGCGCGCAGGCGACGCCACGGCTGATCGCGGCGATGTGCGGACGCGAGCTTGGTCCGAGCCCGGACCTGCGTCCCGGCGTGCGGCTCGTCGTGCCGGACATCGACGTGCTCGTCTGCCGGCTGGTGCTGCGCGACACGCCCAGCTGGCGGCGCCCGTTCGTCGCGCTGCGTTTCGTGCGGCCGTGGTTCGGCGCCGGTGAACGGGGCTTGCTGAACCTCCGCGACCCGGGGCCGGCGATCGGCTGGGCAGAGGTCATCTGCGGCCGCCGCGTCCAGCGCGTCTCCGGGCTGTTTCGCCGCTGGACGCATCGCCCCGCGGCGTAGTCGCGTCCAGTCTTTGGTACGTGCTTGACAAGCATCCGGACCATCAGCAAGGTGTTGGTCTCATGCACGGACGCGCTCGCCTTCTCATCACGGTTCTGGTCGCCTTGCTCGTTGGCGGCGCATCCGCTTCGGCGCAGGCCGCGACGCTGCTCTATCCGAACCTGAAGACGCTCGCGCCGCGCAACCTGCGCTTCGACCGCACGGACATCACGGCAGACTCGTCGGGGATCCTCGACAACGTCCTGCGCTTCTCGAACACGGTGATGAACACCGGCGAGGGGCCGCTCGAGATCCGCGCGACGATCAACCAGAGCCTGAACCCGCCGTCGGGACCCGCCTTCCAGCGGGTCTACGACTCGAACGGCGGCTTCACCGATCTTCCACTTACCGGTAGCACGCTCTACTACCACGCGGTGCACAAGCACTACCACTTCGACAACTGGGGCGCCTACCAGCTGTGGACGAAGTCGGCCTACGACGCCTGGATCGCGAGTGGGCGGACCGTCGGCCAGCCGGACCTCGTCGGGCAGAAGACGACGAGCTGCGTCGAGGACGAGGAGTTCGTGACGGGCGCGCCGCCGGCCGCCGTCTGGCCGGCGCAGTACCCGGCCAACTGCATGCCGAACGCGAGCAACGTGATCGACGAGGGGCTCGCGCCGGGCTGGGGCGACACGTACGACTACTACCGCTTCCAGCAGTGGATCGACCTCGGGCAGTCGACGCTCGGCAACGGCACGTACGTGCTGCGCTCGGTGTCCGACCCGACGAACATCGTCTATGAGAGCACGAGCAAGGCCGACAACTCGCGCGAGAGCGAGCAGGACAACGAAGCGACGACGACCTTCACGGTCCAGAACGGCCAGATCGCTGACACCGACGCGCCGACCGGCACGATCGCGATCAACCACGTCAACGCAACGACCGCCTCGCCGAGCGTGAGCCTGGAGATCCTCGGCCGCGACGACGTCAGCGGCGTCAACCAGTTCCGCGTCTCGAACGACGGCTCGTCGTGGTCGACCGTCAACAACACGTCGTATGACTCGGTGCCGCAGACGCTCTCCTGGAGCCTCACGGATGCGGCGCACGGCGGCTCGAGCCAGACCGGGATCCGGACCGTGTACGTACAGTTCCACGACGTGGCCGGCCACTGGGGCCCGACGCAGACGGACACGATCGACTACGAGCCCGTCGCTCCACCGCCGCCGCCGACGTCCGCCTACGGACAGGCCGTGCAGAACGACGGCCCGGCCGCCTGGTGGCGCCTCGGCGAGGCGTCGGGCACGATCGCCGCCGATCAGCTCGCGGCGAACCCTGGCAGCTATTCGGCTGGTGCGACGCTCGGACAGCCGACGCTGATCCCCGGCGACACGCAGAGCAAGGCAGTCGCGTTCAACGGCACGAATGGCTTCATGAAGGTCCCGTCTGCGGCCGCGCTCAACCTCACGAACGCGATCTCGCTCGAGGCGTGGATCAAGCCGACGTCGTTGCCGGCCTCCGGCGCATTCGCGTCGGTGTTGACGAAGGCGGAGGCGTACTCGCTGCAGTTCAACGGGCCGCGGATGGAGTTCACGGTGATCCAGAGCGGCACGCGCCGGCGCTTGCAGGCGCCGGCAGGCGCCGTCGTCGCCGGATCCACCTACCACGTGGTCGGCACGTTCGACGGGACGACGCAGCGGCTCTATCTCAACGGTGCGCAGGTCGCGTCCGGTGCCTTGTCGGGCTCGGCGAGCGTCATCTCGAACCCGCTCGTCGTCGGCTCGTGGGACGGCACGTCCGAGTTCTTCAAGGGCACGATCGACGAGCCGGCCGTCTACGCGAAGGTGCTGAGCGCCGCGCAGGTGCAGAACCACTTCGACGCAGCGAGCGCCGTGTCGCTGAGCGCGCCGAGCGGCCTTGCCGCGACGTCCGTCTCCAGCTCGCGGGTCGACCTGACGTGGAACGACAACGCCACGGGCGAGACCGGGGAGGTGGTCGAGCGCAGCACGAGCGCGTCCTTCTCCTCCGTCACGAGCATCAACGTGCCGGCCGGGACGCAGTCCTACTCCGACACCGGGCTGGCGCCGGCGACGCTCTACTTCTACCGCGTCAAGTCGGTAGCCGGCTCGAGCTCCTCGCCGTACTCCGGCACGGCGCAGGCGACGACGGCGCAGCCGCCGACGTACCGCACGACCGTGCTCGCCGACCACCCGCTCTCCTACTGGCGCCTCGACGAGACCGGTGGGACGATCGCCGGCGACCAGACGGTTGCGAACCCCGGCACGTTCGTCGGCAACCTCGGGCTGGGTGCGCCGGGGCTGCTGTCGAGCGATCCGTCGAACACCGCGTTCGGCTACGACGGCTCGTCGAGCGACGTGCGGATCGGCCAGTCCGGCGCGCTCGACTTCACGAACGGCATCACGCTCGAGGCGTGGATCAAGCCGGGCGCGCTGCCGGCCGCCGGCGTCTCGCGCTCGATCGTCGCGAAGCCCGGCTCCTACGCGCTCCAGCTGATCGGGCCGACGGTCGCGTTCACGGTCGTCGAGCTCGGCCTGCGGATCCCCGTGCTGGCACCGACCGGGACGATCGTGCCCGGCGGCACCTACCACGTGGTCGGCACGTTCGACGGCACCACCGAGCGCCTCTACGTGAACAACGTGCAGGTCGCGACCGCCGCGCTTGGCGGCACTGCCGACCTGACGCTCGGCGGCGTGCACATCGGCACGTGGGACGGCAGCTCGGAGTACTTCTCCGGCACGATCGACGACGTGGCGCTGTGGGGCAAGGCGCTCAGCGCTGCGCAGATCGGCGCGCACTTCGGCATGGCGAAGGATCCGCTTGTCGCGCCAAGCGGCCTCGCTGCGACGGCCAGCTTGGCGTCGCAGGTGGACCTGACGTGGTCCGACAACTCCGGCGCGGAGACCGGGCAGGTGCTGCAACGCAGCACCAGTCCGAGCTTCAGCTCGCCGACGTCGATCAACGTGCCGGTCGACGCGCAGTCCTACTCGGACACCGGCCTGTCGCCGAGCACGACGTACTACTACCAAGTCAAGGCGGTCAACGGCGGAGCTCGTCGAGCTACTCGGCAAGCGCGTCGGCGACGACGCAGGCCGGTCCGCCGCCTCCGCCGCCGCTCGTCTACACGACGGTGATCGCAGGCGACAACCCGGTGTCGTGGTGGCGGCTCGGGGAGTCGGCCGGCAGCGTCGCCGCCGACCAACGCAGCACGAACCCAGGCGCGTACCTGACCGGCACGACGCTGAACACGGCGAGCCTGCTGCCGAACGCTGCGAGCGACAAGGCGGTCGCGTTCGACGGAGTCAAGGGCGCGATGAAGGTTCCGGCGGCCACGTCGCTGAACCTCCAGTCGCCGTTCTCGCTCGAGGCGTGGATCAAGCCGGCTGCGCTGCCGGCCTCCGGCGCGTTCGCGTCGGTGCTGACGAAGGGCGAGGCGTACTCGCTGCAGTTCAACGGGCCGCGGATGGAGTTCACGGTGATCCAGAGCGGCACGCGCCGGCGCCTGCAAGCGCCGATCGGCGCGGTCGTCGTCGGCACGACCTACCACGTGGTCGGCACGTTCGACGGGACGACCCAGCGGCTCTATCTCAACGGAGTCCAGGTCGCCTCGGCCGCGCTCTCCGGCAAGGCCAGCGTCTCGACAGCCCCGCTCGTCGTCGGTTCGTGGGACGCCAGCTCCGAGTTCTTCAAGGGCACGATCGACGAGCCAGCCGTCTACGGCACCGCGCTCACCGCTGCGCAGGTCGCGCAGCACTACAAGGCTGGCACGACGGGCTGAGCGGCCACGCTCTTGACGCATCTGCGTCGGGCGCCTTGTAGCAGAGGTATCACGCGTGATACCTTCGCTGGCATGGGTCACGTCACCATCCGTGAGCTGCGCCATCACGGTGGCGATGTCGTCGACCGTGCGGCGCGTGGCGAGCCGATCACGATCACACGCGCAGGGAAGGCCGTCGCGGAGCTGCATCCTGCCACCCCGCTCGCGCTCCCGGCCGAGACGCTGCTCGAGCGCTGGCGTCGTCTTCCCGCAGTCGATCCGATCGCATTGCGCGTGGACATCGACGAGGTCTTGGACGCCGGCCTGTGAGTGGGTCCCGCCACGAGCGCGGCGTGCTCGACACCTCGACGCTGATCCAGCTGCGGCAGATCGGCGACCCGGCGACGCTTCCGGCAGAACCGCTCATCACGACGGTGACGCTTGCCGAGCTGTCGGTCGGCCCGCTCGTCGCGCATGACGAGCGCGAGCGGGCCGCACGCCAGGCGCACCTCCAGCAAGCGGAGGCGGACTTCACGCCGCTGCCGTTCGATGCGGCCGCCGCTCGTGCCTTCGGACGCGTCGCAGCGTCGCTGCGTCAGGCCGGCCGCAAGCCTGCCGCGCGCGCCTACGACGCGATGATCGCCGCGACTGCATTGGCGAACGGCCTTCCGGTCTACACCGCCAACCCTGCCGACTTCCGCGGAATCGACGACCTCGAAGTCGTCGCGGTCGACGTCGTCGGACCGGGCTGACAGCAGGCCCGGCAGGTGAGTCTTGCGCCGACGGACGGGATTTCGAACGTCTGCAGCGCGTTGCTGCGGCGCCCGTTCGCCCCGTGCAAAGCGGAGAGGGGGGGATTCGAACCCCCGAACGAGGTTGCCCCCGTTACGCGATTTCCAGTCGCGCCCGTTCAGCCGCTCCGGCACCTCTCCGTGCTGCGCTGAGCGCTCGCGAAGCCTAGCGAGCGCGGCGTGCTCGGGCGTTCACTGGGCTCCAACCCCGCCAAGCGGGCGATTGCGTCGTGCAAGATCGGAAATTTGGGTGGGCATGCTCGGAATCCGCCTGCCTCCGCAGGCGGCACAGCTATCGTCTCCGCCGGCATGAGCGGGCGCGAGCAGACGATGCGGGACGTGGCGGAATGGCTCGTGCGGCGCAGCTACCGCGCCGAGGACTTCCCGCTCGCGCGCGTGGTCGAGGCGAAGCGGGCGGCCGGCAGGGGCGTCAGCGTCGTGCTGCCGGCGCGCGAGGTGGCCGACACGATTGGGCCGATCCTCGAGCAGCTCACGCCGCTGCGCGAGGCGGGCGCGCTCGACGAGCTGGTCGTGATCGACGCCGCCTCGCGGGACGGCACCGCGGCGCTCGCCGAGCGCCTCGGCGCGACCGTGGTGCAGGAGGACTCGATCCTGTCCGAGTACGGCCCGGCGCGCGGGAAGGGCGACGCGCTGTGGCGCTCGCTTGCCGTCACGCAAGGCGACGTCGTCCTCTTCCTCGACGCCGACACCGAACGCTTCGACGCGCGCTTCGCGCTCGGGCTGCTCGGGCCGCTGCTCGACGACGACTCGATCGCATTCGTGAAGGGCGCCTACCGCCGTCCGCTGCGGATCGGCGGGCAGACGCTGCCGGACGGCGGCGGACGCGTCACCGAGCTCGTCGCGCGCCCGCTGCTCAACCTGCACGTGCCAGAGCTGGCGGGCTTTGCGCAACCGCTGGCCGGTGAGTTCGCCGCGCGTCGCGAGCTGCTCGCAGCGCTTCCGTTTCCGGTCGGCTACGGCGTCGAGATCGCGCTGCTGATCGACGCCTGTCGCCACGCTGGCCTCGGTGCGCTCGCGCAGGTCGACCTCGGCACGCGACTGAACCGTCACCAGCCGCTGCCGGCGCTCAGCGCCATGGCGTTCGCCGTGATGAGCGCCGTCGAACGGCGCATCCGTGTCGGCGACCCGGATCCGGATCCGGACCCCGATGCCGCGAGCCCCAAGATCGTGCTCGCGCGTCCGCGCGAGGGGACGCTCGAGCAGGTGTCAGTCCCGATCGAGGAGCGTCCGCCGCTGCGCAGCCTGACGCACGTCGCAGACATCGCTGAGCGCTGAGCTTTGTTTTCGGCGCGATGGCCGCGTTTATCGCATACGATGCGCGCGTGTCGACCCTGCCGCAGCGTTGCCGGTGCGCCGGCGACCGTGAGCCCCGCGGGGGGAACGCGTGACCGTCGGCATCGTCGGTCTCGGCTATGTGGGCCTGCCGCTCGCCGTCGCCTTCGCGGAGGAGGGCGTCAACGTCGTCGCGGTCGATGTCTCCACTGAGCGCGTCGCGCTGATCGCCGCAGGCGTCTCGGAGATCGAGGACATCCCCTCGTCGCGGCTCGCGGCAGTCATCGACAAGATCGCCGCGACGACCGACTACGCGGCGCTCGCCGACGCCGACGCGGTCCTGATCTGCGTTCCGACGCCGCTGACGGCGAACCGCGAGCCGGATCTCGGTCCGTTGCTCGGCGCCGGCCGCGCGCTCGGCGCCGTGCTGCGCGCCGGCCAGCTCGTCGTGCTCGAGTCGACGACGTTCCCCGGCACCACGCGCGAGCACCTCGTGCCGCTGCTGGAGGACTTCTCCGGCCTCGTCGCCGGGCGCGACTTCCACGTCGCCTTCTCGCCCGAGCGCGTCGACCCGGGCCGCACCGACCACACGCTGCGCACGACGCCAAAGGTGCTCGGCGGCCTCACGCCCGCATGCACGGCGCGCGCCCACGAGGTCTACGGACGCGTCTGCGACACGCTCGTCGAGGTCTCCTCGCCGGAGGCCGCCGAGATGGCGAAGCTGCTGGAGAACATCTTTCGCTCGGTCAACATCGCGCTCGTGAACGAGCTGGCGATCCTCGCCGACCGGATGGGGATCGACATCTGGGAGGTCGTCGACGCCGCCAAGACGAAGCCCTATGGCTTCATGGGCTTCGAGCCGGGACCCGGGATGGGCGGCCACTGCCTGCCGGTCGATCCCTTCTACCTCTCCTGGAAGGCGCGCGAGTACGACTTCCAGACCGAGTTCATCGAGCTCGCCGGCAAGATCAACCAGGGGATGCCGTACTACTGCCTCGAACGCGCCGAACGAGCGCTCAACGATGCCAGCAAGGCGGTCAAGGGCTCGCGCGTCGCAATCCTTGGCGTCAGCTACAAGGCGGGCATCGGCGACGTGCGCGAGTCGCCGGCGCTGAAGCTGATGAGCCTGCTCGAGCGCCGCGGAGCGGTGCTGGGCTACCACGACCCGCATGTGCCGGAGCTGCCTGGCTTCGGGCTGCGTCACGAGCCGCTCGACGAGTTGCTCGACGGCACCGACCTCGCGATCCTCGTCACCGCCCACCCGAGCGTCGACCACGCAGCGATCGCCGACCGCGTTCCAGTCCTGCTCGACCTCCGCGGCGTCACGCGCCAGGCGGGCGCCCGCACGACCGTCCGGCTGTAGCGCCGCTACCCGCGCACGGACGCGGCAGCGGCATCGAGCGTGCGGCGCAGGCCGTCGGCGAGCGCCACCTGAGGCTCCCACCCGAGCAGCGTGCGGGCGCGGCTGGCGTCGAGGCAGCTGCGGCCGACCTCGCCAAGTCGCGCCGGCTGGTGCTGGGCGGCGAACGCCGCCGCCGCGTCGTCGTCGCTGGCGAGGGCGCCGACCGCCTCGACGAGCTCGAGCACCGTCGTCTCGACGCCGGTGCCGATGTTGACCGAGCCGGTCGCATCGCCGTCGGCGGCGAGCAGGTTGGCTCGCACGACGTCCTCGACGTAGACGTAGTCGCGCGTCTGCAGCCCGTCGCCGAAGACGGTCGGCTGCGCGCCCGTCGCGAGGCGCCCGCAGAAGATCGCGATCACGCCGCCCTCGCCGAGCGGGTCCTGGCGCGGGCCGTAGACGTTCGCGTAGCGCAGCGCGATCGCCGAGATGCCGTAGAGCGTCGCGAACAGCCCGCAATAGCCCTCGGCCGAGTACTTGGCTTGCCCATACGCGGACAGCGGGTGGATCGGCGAGTCCTCGGCGGTCGGCACGACGTCGGCCTCGCCGTAGAGCGCGCCGCCGGTGGAGGAGATCACGACGCGCCGGACTCCATGCTCGTGTGCCGCCTGAAAGACGTTGATCGAGCCCTCGACGTTGATGCGCGCGTCGGCTGCCGGGTCGGCGACCGAGCGGCGCACGTCGATCTGCGCGGCGAGGTGGAAGATGACGTCGGGTGCCTCGTCACGCAGGACCGCGTCGAGCGCCGCAGCGTCGACGATGTCCAGCGCGTGCAGCGTCGCGCCCTTCGCCAGTGCGCCTTCGAGGTTCTCGATGCGGCCTGTCGAGAGGTCGTCGACGACCGCCACGTCGTCGCCGCGCGCGAGCAGCGCGTCGACGAGGTTCGAGCCGATGAAGCCGGCTCCGCCTGTCACGAGTGCCTTCACAGCGCACACACTAACCGCGCAGCCGACCGCTAACATCCGCTTCGGACCGTGCTAGGCGGGGAGGTAGCGGTGCCCTGTATCTGCAATCCGCTCTAGCAGGGCTGAATTCCCTTTCGAGGATCGCCGGCTTCCGAGGTCGGTGTGCCGCACGAAGGCAGTGATGGTCAGGTCCCGCGCGATGACGGCCCGTGAACCAGGTCAGGTCCGGAAGGAAGCAGCCTTAAGCGGTTTCCGTCATGCGTAGCGGGAGTGCCTGATCGGAGTCGATCGACGGTGGCGCGCTCGGGAACCCGTTTCGACGGAGGGTGCACGGTCCACTTTCAGAGCCGCGGCCGGTCGCCGCCCGGCAGCCACCGCCGCAGGCGCCCCGCGCCGAGCCGCTTCGCGAGCGGCACGCCGCGCGTGAAGAAGAGCTGGTCGAGGCGACCGCGCGGCGAGGGCGAGAAGGCCTGCAGCGCGATCCGCGTGTGCGCTCCATTGCTCCACATCCGCTTGTAGGGATCCTCGTCGCCGAGCAGCTCGTAGCGGTGCAACCCGTCCTCGAAGCCCTGGCGGATGACCTCGCGCATCAGCATGACGCCGGGTCCAAACGCCCGCTGCTGCGGGTCGTAGCCGGTCTTCATCGAGTGCAGGACTCCATGCGCCTCGAGCGCGAAGGCGACCGCGAGGGGTGCCTCGTCGAGCCGCAGCACCTGCATTCGCAGCCAGCCGCGCGAGGCGCCCCAGTGCGCGAGCTCGCGGTAGAAGCCGAGCGTGTCCTCGCGTGAGGCCATCGCGGTGCCCTGCTCGCCCTTCCAGCCCATCGCCTCGATCCGCGTGAGCTCGTCGAAGCGCGCGTCGAGCTGCTCACGCCCGTCGCTGCCGTCGTTGACGTCGAGCCAGACGCGGCCCTGCTCGGCGAGCCGCCGCGCGCGGCGGTTCATCACCTTGCGGTCCTTCGACGGGATCGCCGCGCGCTCGAACGACGCGTAGTCGCCGTCGAGGTCGAGGTAGGGCGCGTTCGCGAGCTGACGCTCGACGAGCCGATAGCCGGCACGGCCGATCGTGGTGCGCAGCAATGCGGTCGTGTCAGCCTCGCCGTCGAGGAAGGCGAGCGAGAAGCGCCGTGGCCGCTGCGCGAGCAGTGCAGTGACCAGCTCGGAGGCAGCTTGCTCGTCGACTGCCAGCGGTCCGGTCTCCGGCGTGTGCCAGTTCGCGGGCGAGGCGAGCCGCTGGCCGCGGGCGATCAGCGGCAGCAGCGCGACGACGCGGTCGTCCTCGCGCGTGACGGCTACATGCAGCGGTGGGCGCCCGAACGCGCGCCACCATGCAAGCACGAAGCCGGGGGACAGGAACGGACTCGCGCGGACCTCGTCGGCGAGCTGCTCCCAGGCGCTGAGAAGCGCTTCCGACGGCTCCTCGCCGATCGCCTCGATCGCGGTAGTTCGCGCCATCGCGGGCAACCCTAGGGCATCGCCCCGGCGTTCGGCGAAGGCCCAGGTTGCGGGGTGATGTGGCGTGGCGACCGGGTACTGTGCGCGGCGTGGCCGACGGGGAGCTGATCGTCGATCTCGCGCAGGCCGAGCAGGTCGCGGCCGGCTGGGACGCGCTCGCGGTCGCGTGCGGCGAGCCGATGGCGGCCCCCGGATGGATGCTCGCGTGGTGGCGCCACCTCGCTCCGCCGTCGGCGGAGCTGCGGATCGTCGCAGTAAGGGACGGGAGCGAGCTGATCGGGATCGTCCCGCTCTACGCCGACCCCGCCGGGCCGGGCGGCGCCGGGCGCTATCGCTTGCTCGCGAGCGACTTCTCGGCTGCAGTCACGCCGCTCGCGTCGCCGGATCGCGTGTGGGAGGTCGCCGCGACGGCTGGTGCACTGCTGGCCGCTCGGGCGCCGCGACCGCACGCGATCGAGTTGGCACCGCTGTCCGCCTCCTCGCCATGGGCTGGCGCACTGCGTGAGCGCTGGCCGGGCCGGATGCGCCCGATCGCGTTGCGCCGCGATCTGCTGCCGGCGCCGACCGTGCAGCTCCACCAGGCGTCGTTCGACGCCTGGCTCGCATCGCGCAGCTCGCGCTTCCGCAGCAACGTGCGGCGCTACCGCCGGTTGTTCGAGGAGCAGGGCGGCACCTACCGTCGTGCGACGGCAGACACCGTCGTCGCCGACGTCGCCAGCTTCGTCGCGCTGCACACGGCCCGCTGGGACCACCTCGGCGACTCGCGGCTCGTCGCGCTCGGCGAGCGCTTGCCGGCCTTTCTCGCCGACTTCGCGGACGCGCTGCTGGCGCAGGAGCGCTTCCGCCTGCTCGTGCTCGAGCTCGACGGACAGCCGATCTGCGTCGACCTGTGGATCGCCGCGGGCGGCGAAGCCGTCGGCGTGAACATCGGCTGGGACGAGCGCTACAAGCGCCTCAGCGCGCCGCGGCTGGCGTTCCTCTACATGATCGAGGACGCCTTCGCGCGCGGCGAGCGGCGGCTCTCGCTCGGCTGGGGCCGCGTCGACTACAAGCAGGGCTACGCGAACGGCAGCGACATGGTCGCCTGGGACGAGCTGCTGATCCCGGGCGCGGGGCTGGTGCGCACGCTCCCACGGGCGTTGCCGGTCGCCGCGAATCGCCGTGCGCGCCAGTCGGCGAAGCGCCTGCTGGCGCCGGGGCAAGCCGAGCGGTTGCGCGCGCTGCGGCGCCGCTTGCGGCCGGGCAGCGGCGCGGCGGACCCCGGCGCGCGCTGAGTGGCGCTCAGGCCAGGCGGTCGCGCAGCGTGCGCACGCGGTCCTGCGCGTCCGGCGGCAGGCGCCGGAACGCGGTGCGGGCAACGTCTCTCAGCTGCAATGGGGCGAGCGCCGCGCGGTTGCGCAGATAGCGGTGGTTGCGCGGCACGAGCCCACCCCACGCGAGCGGCTCGTCGTGGTCGGAAAGCCGTTGCTTGTACTCGTTCGCGCCGCCGCCGAGGTCGAGTCGTCGCTCGCCGCGCTCGAAGCAGTCCTCGATCCCGGCGATGATCCCGAGCAATGCCGGCTTCAGCTGCGCGGCCTCGGGATCGAAGCCACCGTTCCAGTAGAGGACCTCCTCGCCCGCGGCGAGGAATATCTGTGCGCTGACCGGCGTTCCGTCGACCTCGACGGTCCACAGCCGGAAGCGCTCGGCCGGCAGCAGTGCGCGGCCGGCGTCGAGCAGCATCGGAGCGATCTCCTCGCGCAGCGAGGAGCCGCCGCGCGTGTCCCAGCGGACGTGGTGCAGGCGCACGAAGGTCGCGATGTCGCGCTCGAGCTCCTCTGGCGTGCGTGACATGCGCACCGTGCCGCCGGCCTCTGCCAAGCGCCGCCGGAAGCGGCGGGTCTGCTGACGGAAGTTGCTGCTCTTGCTCTTCAGCCATGCCTCGAAGTCGTCGTGCGCGAGGTCGAGCACCGGCGCCGCGGAGGTGCGCTCGCGCAGCTCCCACGGCGTGCGGCCGGGCCAGCCGGCGCGCACGGCCGACTGCCAGCGCCCGCTGCCGTCGGCGGCGTCGAACGCTACGTAATCCGGTGTTGGCGAGGCGCACGCGAGCGCTTGAGCGATTGCACTCGCGGCACCGTCGCTCGTCGCGATCGGCGTGATCCGGTGCGTCATCGACGCGGCGAGCAGCCGATACACGGCGCGGCCACGGCTCGGTGCGACCCAGAAGGGAGCGATTCCGACGAGGCGATCGCCGTCGTGGACCGCGATCGTGCGCAGCCGCGCGCCGGGAGGCGCAAGGTGACGCCACCACGCGAGTTGCCAACCCGGCAGCGCGCCGGGGCACCCGCTGGCGCACGCGAGCTCGTCCCATGCGCCGACGAACTGCTCGAGCTCCGCCGGCTCCTCGATCACGCGCGCTTGGAGTGCGGCCTCGGCATGCAGCGCACGTGTCACACAGCCAGCCTAGCGACTGTCCGCCGACTTTCCGCCGGACGATTCGTGGCATCGGCAGCTATCGCTGTCCTGCAATCCTGCACGACCCGCGTTGAGTGCCCGACGTGTCCGTGGCTAAGGAAACCCTGAATGCTGCCGATACAGACACGCATGAACGCAGAGATCCGGAAGATCCTTGCCGAGCACGCTCGACTGTCCGTTGGCATCGACTCGCTCGCCGACCACGCCGACCTCTACCAGGCCGGCATGACCTCGCACGCGAGCGTGAACGTGATGCTCGCGATCGAGGATGCCTTCGACATCGAGTTCCCCGACAGCATGTTGACCCGCAGCGTGTTCGAGAGCGTCGCCTCGATCGGTGCCGCGATCGGCGACCTCCGTCACCAGGTGGCTGCATGAGCGTCGCCGTCGACCGCGACACCGACTTCCTGGCCGCCGTGCGCTCGATTGCGGCCGACGTCGCGGCGGTGCATGCCGACGACGTCGACCGTGACGCGCGCTTCCCCGTCGAGACCGTCGACTCGTTGCGCGCCGCCGGTGCGCTCGGTGCGTTCGTGCCGAGCGAGCTCGGTGGTGGTGGCGTCTCGTTCGAGGCGCTCGCACGCGGCTGCTTCGAGCTCGGCCGGGCCTGCGGCGCGAGCGCGATGGTCTTCGCGATGCACCAGATCGAGGTCGCCACGATCGTGCGCCACCTCGACGACGCCCCGTGGTTCGAGGACTACCTGCGCGACGTGGCTGCCGAGCAGCGACTCGTCGCGTCAGTCACCTCGGAGATCGGCACCGGCGGCGACATGGGTCGCTCGGTCGCTGCCGTCGAGCCGGCTGCCGAAGGCCTCGCCCGCTTCGAGAAGCAGGCGCCGACGGTCAGCTACGGCGCGTACGCCGACGACCTGCTCACGACGCTGCGGCGCGCGCCCGACGCCGAGCCCGGCGACCAGGTGCTCGTGCTGACGCGCAAGGGCCAGCACACGCTGGAGCAGAACGGCACGTGGGATCCGCTCGGGATGCGCGGCACCTGCTCGCCCGGCAACGTCGTGCGCGCAGAGTTCTCGGTCGAGCAGATCCTCACGACGCCCTTCTCGCAGGTGATGAACGAGTCGCTCGTGCCGATCTCGCACATCCTCTGGTCGCACCTGTGGCTCGGCATCGCGACGAACGCGTTCGATCGCGCGCGCGCGTTCGTGCGCGCAGCGGCGAAGCGCACGCCGGGCGAGACGCCGCCCGCCGCGATCCGTCTTTCGCACCTGATGAGCGAGCTGTCGCTGCTGCGGGCCGAGGTCTCCTCGGCGCTGCGCGAGTTCGTCGAGATCTCCGCCGAGGATCCCGCGAAGCTGCGCGAGATGGCGACGATCCTGCGCTTCAACAACCTCAAGATCGCCGCCTCCGAGCAGGCGCCGCGCGTCTGCCAGGGCGCGCTCGGCGTGTGCGGGATCGTCGGCTTCAAGAACGACACGCCGTTCAGCGTCGGTCGTCACCTGCGCGACACGATGTCCGCGTGCTTGATGGTCGCCAACGAGCGCATCCACCAGACGAACGCGAGCCTCCTGCTCATCGCGAAAGAGGTCTAGCCGATGGCCGTGCTCCGGCCGGGGACACCCGAGCAGGACGCCTTCCTCGTCGAGCTGACCACCGCCGGTCTGCTCGTGGAGACAGGCGTGCCCGGCGTCTACGGGCGCAGTGGCGCGTTCGAGGACGTGCGGATGCGCTTCGATGCAGCGGTCACGCGCGCGGCGATCCCGGATGAGGCCGAGCGGCTGCGCTTCCCACCCGTGCTGCCGCGCCACCAGCTCGAAGCGACCGGCTACCTGAAGTCGTTCCCGCACCTCGCCGGCAGCGTCTTCGCGTTCGAGGGCGACGAAGGCCAGGCGCAGCAGCAGCACGAGCGCGCGAGTCGGCACGAGGACTGGAGCGGGTTCCAGCAGCAGACGGACCTCGTGCTGATGCCTGCCGTCTGCTATCCGGTCTATCCCGCGATCGCGAAGCGCGGCCCGCTGCCGCCCGGCGGCGTGACGATCGACCCCGGCGGCTCCTACGCCTTCCGCCACGAGCCCTCCGGCGATCCGGCGCGGCTGCAGATGTTCCACATGCGCGAGCTCGTGCGGATCGGCGAGCCGGATGCGGTAGCCGCCTGGCGCGACGCCTGGCGCGACCGCGCGCTCGAGCTGCTGCGCGGCGTCGGGCTCGACGCCGACTTCGACGTGGCAGCCGACCCGTTCTTCGGTCGCTCCGGCCGGATGCTCGCGGCGAGCCAGCGTCAGCAGGAGCTGAAGTTCGAGATCCTCGTGCAGATCGCCGGCCCTGAGCCGACCGCCGTCGCGTCCTTCAACTACCACCAGGACCACTTCGCCTCGACGTACGGGATCGCGCTCGCCGACGGCGGCGTCGCGCACACCGCGTGCCTCGGCTTCGGGCACGAGCGGATCGTGCTCGCGCTGATGCGCACGCACGGCCTCGACGTCACTGCATGGCCGTCGCACGTGCGCCGCGAGCTGTGGGACGAGGTCCCGGCATGAGCACGACCGCGAGCCGCCTGTTCGACGTGGCGCCGGCGAGCTACCGCCCGCACCTGCTGCATGCCGGCGGGCGCACGTACCACGAGACCAACTGCTACACCGACATCCTGATCGAGCTGCTGCACGCGCGCGGCGACGAGCCGCTGGCGGCGATGGGCTTCACCGTGCGGATGGACTTCGAGGGCGATCAATGGACCTTCTTCAAGCCGCCGCCCGGCGATCTCGAGCTGCTGTTCGGGCTCGACGTCCACGAGACGCAGCCGTACCGGCCGCTGCCGGACCAGATCGCCGAGCAGCTTGCCGTCGGGCGCACGCTGATCGTCGAGCTCGACGCTTTCCACCTGCCCGACACGGCGGCTACCTCGTACCGCAGCGAGCATGTCAAGACGTCGTGCGTGATGGCGGCGATCGACCGCTCGCAGGAGCGACTCACGTACTTCCACAACGCAGGGCTCTACGAGCTGTCGGGCGAGGACTACCGTGGCGTCTTCCGCCTCGGCGGCGGCTTCTCCGACTACATCCTGCCGCCGTACACCGAGCTCGTGCGCTTCGACGCCGGTCCGCGGCTCGGCGGCGAGGCGCTGCGCGGCACCGCGCGCGTCCTGCTCGCCGACCATCTCGCGCGGCGGCCGGCGACGAACCCGTTCGAGCGCTTCGGCACGCAGCTGGAGGCGGTCCTGCCGGAGCTGCTGGCCGGCGACGCGGCCGCCTACCACGCCTACGCGTTCGCGACCGTGCGGATGGTCGGCGCTGCGTTCGACGTCTGTGGTGCCCACGTCGACTGGCTGCTCGGCGGCGAGGGTGCCGGGGCATGGGCTGCGCTGCGCGACATCGTCGACGGCGCGAAGGTCCTCTCGTTCCGGCTCGCGCGTCGCCGCGAGTTCGATCCCGAGCCGATCGTGACGGCGCTCGCGGAAGCGTGGGAGACCGGCATGGCGGCGCTGGACGATGCCGTCCGCTGACCTGGACGCGCGGCGCCCTGCGCCCGTGCCCGCCGCCGTCGAGATGTGCGAGAGGCACGAGCTGCGCGACGGCTGGGAGGCGGCTGTCGCGCCAGCCGGCCACGTTCCCGTCGACCTCGGCGCGCTCGACTGGCTGCCCGCGCAGGTGCCGGGCACGGCAGCGGGGGCGCTGCGCGACGCTGGGCGCTGGCGCCACGGGGATCCGCGTGACTTCGACGCGGAGGAGTGGTGGTTCCGCGCGCGCTTCGACGCGCCGCCTGCCGAGCCCGACGAGCAGGTGCTGCTGGAGCTTGACGGGATCGCGACCGTCGCGGAGGTCTTCCTCAACGGCGAGCGGGTACTGGAGAGCGACTCGATGTTCGCCACGCATGCGCTCGACGTGGGTGCGCTGCTGCGCGACGGAGCGGAGAACGAGCTGACGATTCGCTGCCACGCGCTCGCGCCGCTGCTGGCCGAGCGCCGCAAGTCGCGCGCCCGCTGGCGCACGCGGATCGTCGCCGACGGCAACCTGCGCTGCTTCCGCACGAGCGTGCTCGGTCGCGCACCCGGCTTCGCGCCCGGACCGGCGCCGGTCGGGCCGTGGCGGCCGCTGCGGCTGCGGCGATCGCGCTGCATCGCGGTCGACGCGATTGCGCTGCGGCCGCGGCTCGTCGGCGATGCCGGCGAGCTGCACGTCTCGGTGGACCTGCGGGCGCTCGGGGATGTGGCGGTGGATGCCGTCGCCGCCGAGTTGACCGGCCCGTCCGGCACGCACCGCATCGCGCTGACGGTCGAGCCGGCCGTCGCCGCTGAACCGGCCAGCGGCGCGGGCGACGCGGTGCGCGCCCACGGCGTCCTGCGCGTGCCCGCGGTCGCGTGCTGGTGGCCGCACACGCACGGCGACCCGGTCCTGCACGACGTGCGGCTGCTCGTCTCGGCCGGCGGCGAGACCTGCGTGCACGAAGCCGGGCGCGTTGGCTTCCGCGCGCTCGCGGCAGGTGCCCGGCCCGACCACGACGTCGAGGTCGACGGGCTCGACCTGCACGTCAACGGCGTCCGCGTGTTCGCGCGCGGGGCGGTCTGGTCGCCGGTCGATCCGGTCGGCTTCGCGGCCGACCCCGGCGCGCTGCGGACCGCGCTCGAAACCGCGCGCGACGGCGGCATGAACCTGCTGCGGGTCCCCGGCATCGGCGTCTACGAGAGCCCCGCCTTCCACGACCTCTGCGACGAATTGGGCCTGCTCGTGTGGCAGGACTGCATGTTCGCCAACTTCGACTATCCGATCGCGGACGAACGCTTTCGCGCGCAGGTCGAGCGCGAGGTCACGCAGCTGCTCGACCGGCTCGCCAGCCGGCCGAGCTTCGCGGTGCTGTGCGGCAACAGCGAGGTGGAGCAGCAGGTCGCGATGCTCGGGCTCGACCCGGCGCTTGGTCGCGGCGAGCTGTTCGGCGAGCTGCTGCCGGGCCTGCTCGACGCGGCTGGCAGCGACGCGGTGTGGGTCCCGTCCGCACCCTGCGGTGGCGAGCTGCCGTTCCGCACCGACCGCGGGATCGCCAACTACTACGGGGTCGGCGGCTACTGCCGGCCGCTGGAGGACGCGCGTCGCGCGGAGGTGCGCTTCGCGGCCGAGTGCCTCGCCTTCTCGAACGTCCCCGACGAGGCCGGCGTCGCGGCGGTGCTGCCGAACGCGCCGGCGAGCGTCGTCGTCCACCACCCGGCGTGGAAGGCCGGCGTCCCGCGCGACAACGGAAGCGGCTGGGACTTCGAGGACGTGCGCGACCACTACCTTGCGCTGCTGTTCGGCGTCGACGCGGCCGAGCTGCGCCGTGTCGACCACGACCGCTATCTGGAGTGCTCGCGCGCCGTCACGGGCGAAGCGATGGCGGAGGTCTTCGGCGAGTGGCGCCGTGCCGGCTCGCGGTGCGGCGGCGGGCTCGTGCTGTGGCTGCACGACCTCGCGCCCGGTGCCGGCTGGGGGCTGGTCGACCATGCAGGCACGCCGAAGGTCGCCTACCACCATGTGCGCCGCGCGCTGGCGCCGGTCGCCGTCTGGAGCACCGACGAGGGACTCGGCGGGATCGCCGTGCATGCGGCGAACGACAGCCCGGCGCCGTTGTCGGCGCGCTTGCGGGTGGCGCTCTACCGCGACGGCGAGCAGCGCGTCGGGCAGGCGGTCGCCGAGGTCGAGCTGCCGGCCCACGGCGCGCGCACCTGGAACGTCGAGACGCTGCTCGGCCACTTCGTCGATGCCGCCTACGCCTACCGCTTTGGTCCGCCCGGGCACGACCTCGTCGTCGCGACCCTGGAGACGGACGACGCGCCCGCTGACGTCCTCTCGCAGTGCTTCCGCTTCCCCGCCGGCCGGCCGCTCGCGCAGGAGCCGGCAGAGCGGCTCGGGCTCGCAGGCGAGCTGCACGCGCAGCCGGACGGCTGCGTGCGGCTCATGCTGCGCAGCCGCCGCTTCGCCTACGGCGTGCGCGTTCATGCTCCCGGCTTCGATGCACGCGAGGACGCGCTGTCGATCGAGCCTGGCGGGAGTCGCACGATCGAGCTGCGACCGCGCGCCGCCGCCGAGCCCGGCGACGTGGCGCTGAGCGCGCTGAACCTGCGTGGCCGTGTGCGCGCCACGCGCGCGTGAGCGGCGGGCAAGCCGTCGTGCTCGTCGTGGCCGCTTCGTACACTGCTCGCGCATGACGCCGCGACCGATCGCCGTCGTGCTCGACGGCCCACCGACGCCCGCCTGGCAGGCGCGTGCGCTTGCAGCGCTGGATGCGTCGGCGGCGCTCGACGTCGTCGAGCTGCGGCTGGTGGGAACGATCCCGCGAGGCAGGGCGTGGCGCTCGCACGCGGCGATCGAGCGGCGGATCTTCCGGCTGGGCGCCGACCCGCTCGCGCCCGCAGCCGTCGTGGCGCGTGCCGCGCGGGGCGGCGGCACGGCCGACACGCCACGCCTTGTCGTCTGGCTCGCCGAGTCCACCCTGCCGCCCGACCCCACCGCGGGTGAGCTGCTGCAGCTCGTGCACGACGGTGTCGTGGAGCCGGCGGGGAATGCCTTCCGGCGCGCCGTGCTCGGCGGGGCGAGCTGTGTCACGAGCGAGCTGCTGCTGTGCCGCCCGGGCGGCGAGACGCTGCTGGTCGAGCGCACCGTCTCAGGCGTACGCCCCTTCTCCGACACGCTCAGCACCACGCTCGCGCTGTGGAAGCTCGCCGCGCTCGTGCCGCGCGCCGTCGAGCGGCTGTCGCGCCCCGTCGAGCCGACCGTCGCCGGGAGCGAGCCCGCGCCTCGCGTCGCGCAGCCCGCCGCCGCGTCCGTCCCACCCGCCACACCGCCAAGTGCACTCGCGCTGACGGTTCATGCAACCGGGTCGTGGCTGCGCGTCCCGGCGCAGCGGCTGCTGTTCACGCGGCCCTGGTCGGTGCGCGTGCGTGTGCGTGGCTCCGCCGCGCCGGCGGAGGGCTGGGAGCGCGCCGGCGAGCAGCTCGTGCGCTGGCGGCCCGGCCACGTCTACGCCGACCCGTTCCTGTTCGAGCACGACGGCCGCCACCACCTCTTCTGCGAGGAGGTTCCGCTCGGCAGCGGGCGCGGGGTGATCTCGCACACCGAGCTGCATGCCGACGGCACCGTCGCCGAGCCGCCGACGACGGTCCTCGAAGCGGCCTATCACCTCTCCTACCCGTTCGCCTTCGCTCACGACGGCGAGCTGTACCTGATCCCCGAGACCTCTGCGGTCGGTCGCGTCGAGCTG
Source organism: uncultured Actinomycetes bacterium (assembly GCA_963715695.1). Classification (GTDB taxonomy): domain Bacteria; phylum Actinomycetota; class Thermoleophilia; order Solirubrobacterales; family Solirubrobacteraceae; genus Conexibacter. The sequence continues at coordinate 2,156,300 of OY970266.1, forward strand.
TATCGCGCCATCGCCTTCCCGCACGCGTGGGAGCGCGAGGCGATCCTGCTCGACGGCCTCGACGCGGTCGACGCGACGCTGCTCCATCACGACAACCGCTGGTGGCTGTTCGCCGGCGCTGCAGCCGAGGGCGCCAGCTCGCTCGACGAGCTGCACCTGTTCTGGGCCGACGCGCCAAAAGGGCCGTGGCATCGGCACCCGTGCAACCCAGTCGTCTCCGACGTCCGCTGCGCGCGCCCGGCTGGCGCGATCCAGCGCTGGGGCGAGCGGCTCGTGCGTCCTGGGCAGGACGGCAGCCGGCGTTACGGCTGGGCTACGTCATTCCGCGAGGTCGACGTCCTCAGCACGACCGCGTACGTCGAGCACGAGGTCGCGCGGCTCGAGCCAGCTGCAGTTTCCGGCGCGCGCGCGACGCACACCTACGCCGCCGACGGGCGCTTCGAAGCGATCGACCTGCGCACGCGGGAGTGGCGCGTGCGCAACGACGCTCAAAGAAGCAGAAGGTCGTCACGCTAAGGTGGCGAACCTTGCTTTCGAGCCGGCCGGCCGCACGATGCGGCGCGGGACTGCCGCACGCGAAGGTGAGCGGGGCACCGGTGACACGTGACATGACGTCCTTCAATCTGTCCTTCAACCGCATCACAGCGACGAGCGTTGGCCTCCTGGCGGCCTGTGCGTTCGCGGGTGGCCTGATCGTCTCGCGCAGCGAGTCGCGCGGCGCCCAGCTCCCGGCTGCCCGCATCTGTGCGAAGGTCGCGGTGCCGACGGGCGCGCACGCGTCGCGCCGGCAGCGCCGCCCACGCCGCGGACCCGCGCAGCGACTCGTCGAATCGCTGCGTCCCGGTCAGGTCGGCTGCCTGCGCGGCGGCACCTACGCGGAGGATCTCAGCATCTCGCGCAGCCGCATCACGCTGCGCTCCTACCCCGGCGAGCGCGCCCGCATCGTCGGGCGGCTGTGGTTCAAGCGCGCAGCGCACGACGACCTCGTCACTCGCCTCGCGCTCGACGGCCGCAACGCGGCAAAGCTGCCGTCGCCGACCGTCAACGGCACGCGCATCAGCTTCGTCGGCGACGACGTCACGAACGGCAAGACGACGATCTGCTTCGACATCGGCTCGGGCAGATGGGGCCGCGCGACCGGCACGCTGATCGCGCGCAGTCGCATTCACGACTGCGGGCGCCTGCCGGCCGACAACACCGAGCACGGCATCTACGTGGCCTTCGCCAGCGACACGCGGATCATCGGCAACCTGATCTACCGCAACGCCGACCGTGGGATCCAGCTCTACCCGGACGCACAGGGCACGCTGATCGAGCGCAACGTGATCGACGGCAACGGCGAAGGGATCATCTTCTCCGGTGCGGAGGGACGCTCCTCGAACGGCAACCTCGTCCAGCACAACGTGATCTCGAACTCGCAGATCCGCACGAACGTGGAGTCGTGGTACCCGTGGGGGAATCCGGTGGGCGTCGGCAACGTCGTGCGCGACAACTGCCTGTTCGGCGGGGCCCGCGGCGTGGTTGGGAACCCACGTGGCTTCACCGCCGTCGCGAACCTGATCGCCGACCCAGGCTTCGCGAACCCGGCGGCCGGCGACTTCCGGCTCGCCGCGTCGAGTCCGTGCGCGCAGATCCTGAAAGGGGCCCCACCGGACCCTGGCGGCTTCACCGGCGCACCGCAGCTGCCGTGAGCGACGGCACGGCCCCAGCGGAGGCCGTGGTCGCGTCGCCTGCGGCGCCGGGCGAGGAGCCCTTCTATCTCGACGTCGGCGGCACGCCGATGCTCTGCCAGCTCACGATCCCGCCGCAGGGCCACGCGCCGCGAACGACTGCCGTGCTGCTGTGCCCGCCGTTCGGCTGGGACGACATGTGCTCCTATCGCAGCCGCCGCACGTGGGCGCAGGAGCTGGCCGCGCGCGGCTGTCCGAGCCTGCGGATCGAGCTGCCCGGCAGCGGCGACAGCGCAGCCGGGCCGGAGCTCGCGGGGCTGCTGGACGCCTGGACCGACGGCGTCGGGATCGCCGCCGGCTGGCTGCGCGCGTCGACCGCGTCGCTTCGCGTGGCGGCGATCGGCATCGGCCTCGGCGGCCTGCTTGCCTGGCGCGCGGCGGCCGCGGGAGCGGCGATCGACGACCTCGTGCTGTGGGGCGTGCCGGCGCAGGGCCGCACGCTCGTGCGTGAGCTGCGCGCGTTCGCGCGCTTCGAAGCCGAGCTGCTCGAGGACGACGGCGGCGGCGACGGGGCCGAGGATCCGGCCGCCGACGGCGGGCTCGCGAGCGGCGGCTTCCGCATGCGCGGGGAGACGGTGGCGGCGCTCGAGCGGCTCGACCTCTCGGCGCTCCCGCTGCCGGCTGCGGAGACGCGTCGCGTGCTGCTGCTCGGGCGGGACGGCGTCGCCGCCGACCGGCGCCTGCGCGAGACGCTCGAACTGGCTGGCGTGCATGTGGCGATCGCCGGTGGCGAGGGCTATGGAGCGATGCTCGCGAAGCCGCAGGTCGCGCTCCCGCCGCTTGCCGTCTTCGCCCTCACCGGCGACTGGCTCGACGAGCGCGAGGCGCTCGCGATCGCTGCGGCGGCGCCCACGCCCACGTTCGTGCAGCCGGCGCCCGTCGGCGCAACCATGCAGCACGCGGTCGCCACGCACCCTCACGCCGACCTCGCCGAGGCCGGCGCGGCAATCCGCGAAGCGCCGTTCGCGGTCGAGCGACCGTTCGGCAGGTTGCGCGGGATCCTCACGGAGCCGCCGCCCGGCGCAGCGCGCGCGCAGCTCTGCGCCGTGCTGCTGAATCCGGGGGCGCAGCGGCGCATCGGACCGAACCGCATGTGGGTGCAGATCGCCCGCCGCTGGGCTGCACGGGGCGTGCCGGTGCTGCGGCTCGACGTCGCGGGCATCGGCGACTCCGACGGCGCGACGCTCAGCTCGGAGGACGACGGCACGCTCTACGTGCCCGCGTTCATCGACGACGTCGAGGCGGCGCTCGACGCGCTCGTCGCGCGCGGCCTGCCGCCGCGCTTCCTGCTGCTCGGGCTGTGCTCCGGCGCCTACTGGGCCTTTCACACGGCTGCGCGGGACGAACGTGTCGTGTCGGTCACGATGCTGAATCCGCGAGCGCTCGTGTGGGACGAGCACCTCGGTGCGGCACGCGATGCGCGCAGGCTGCGCAAGCTCGGCCAAGCGCGCACGTGGCGCAAGATCGTCCGCCGCGACGCGTCGCTGACGAGCCCGCTCGTGATCGCACGCGCGCTTGCGACGCGGCCGTTCGACGCTGGCGCGCGACGGCAGGCGCGGCGCGGCAGCGGCAGCGAGCTGGAGCGGCTGCTCGCGCAGCTCGACGCGCGCGGCGTGGACGTGACGATCGGCTTCAGCGGCTCCGAACCGCTGCACGAGGAGCTGAAGCGCGACGGACAGCTCGCGCGCATGTCGCGCGCGAGGAACGTCACGGTCGAGACGCTCGCGCACGGTCCGGAGACGCACACGCTGATCCCGCCGGCGCTGCAGCGCCGCGCCCATGCGCTGGTCGACGGCACGTTCGAGCGCGCACTGCCCGAGCCCGCGCAGGGTCCGCAGCGCTCCTGATCGCGCGCCGCCGAGTCGCCGCCGCCGGCTCGGCGCCTCAGGCGCGTTCGAGGAAGGCGACGAGCCGCTGCGTCTCGGCTTCGAGCGTGTGCTCGCGCACGCGCTGCAGGCCGTCGCGCACGAGCCCCCGACGCAGCTCCTGGTCGCCCGCAAGCTGCTGCACCGCTGCAGCGGCAGCCGACGCGTCGCCGGCGGGGATCAGCAGCGCCGCGTCGCCGACCGCCTGCGCGACGCCGCCGACGTCGGTCGCGACGACCGGCAGCCCGGCGGCGAACGCCTCGAACAGCACCTGCGGCACGCCCTCCGTCCAGGAGACGTGCAGGAACGCGTCCGCTTCGCGGTAGAGCCGCGGCAGCTCGCCGTCGATCGGCACGTAGCCGCGCACGTCGACGACCTCGTCGAGCCCGAGGTCTGCACGGCGTGCCTCCAGCTCGGCGCGCATCGGCCCGTCGCCGACGACGACGAGTCGCCAATCCGGGTCGGCCGCGTGCAGCGCGGCGAGTGCGTCGAGCAGCAGCAGCGGGTTCTTCTCGCGGTCGAGCCGGCCGACGCTCAGCAGCGTGCGCACGGGCGCGGCGGTCGCTGCCAGCGCGTCCTCGTCGCTGACGACGTCGGCCGCCGCCACCAGCGAGACGGTCAGCTCCAGCAGGCGCGGCGCGCGGGCGTAGTGGCTGGCGAGGTCGGGGCCGACGACCACCACCGGCAGGCGTCGTGCGAATGCGCGGAAGATCCCTTCGAGCAGGTCGGCTGCCACATGCACCCAGCGCTTGCCGGGATGGCGCGAGCGCACGTAGCGCGGGAGGTCCTGGCGCACGCCGAGCACGACGCGGCGGCGCCGCAGCAGCGCGAGCGCCGTGAAGCCGATCGCGTGGATGTAGGGGCCGAGCAGCCAGACCGTGTCGACGTCGTCGAGCGCCCGCCAGAAGCGCCGCGCTGAGCCGGCGAGCGAGCGCAGCACCTCGACGGGCTGCGTGAGGCTCGAATACCACGGCAGTCCCACCAGCTCGACGCCGTCGCCGAGCGGGTAGTGCGAGCGGCCCGGCTCCGCGTCGAGGCGCCCGACCAGCACGAGCCGCTCGACGTGGGGGCGCAGCGCGGTCATGAAGCGCACGAAGGCGCGCTCGCCGGAGAAGCCTTCGGCGTCCTGCTTGTACGTGTAGTCGGTGTAGACGGCGAGGCGCATCGCTCTGTCTATCGGCTCACGCGCTGTCGGCCTGCAGGCTCGCCGCGTCGACCGGCCCGTCGTAGGGTCGCGGCGCTGCATCCCCGCCGCCGCCCGCGATGCGGGCGAGCGCTTGCCACGGGACGCCCCAGCGGCGGCAGCCCTCGAAGAAGCCGACGCCGTGCGCTCCGTGCATCGTCGCGAGCACCAACGGCACGAGCGGGGCCTGCGCGCGCTTCCCGTCGCGCGCAGTCGCGACGGCTGCATACAGCAGCGCGGCGCCGTACGCGAGCAGTCCGGCGCGGGCGACCCGTCGCAGCGGTTGCGGTGCGACGAGCGCTGCCGCTGCGTCGAGCACGACGAGCGGCGGCAGCACGGCCGAGCGGCGCAGGCTGGTCGGATGCCGGCCGGCGGTCTTCGCGCGGTAGGAGCCGTAGCCGCGGTACTGGCGCCACAGCGCGCCGAACGAGTCGCGCGGGATGTAGCGCGCGCCCATTGCCGGCACGCAGACGATCCGCTGGCCGGCGGCGAGGAAGCGCGAGGCCAGCTCGGAGTCCTGATTGCGCGGCCAGCCCTCGTCCCAGCCGCCGTGCGCGAGCACGTCCGCGCGGCGCCAGACGCCGCAGAAGACGCCGGTGTCGAGCTCGTACTCGGCGGCGCTGCCGTCCTGCGACCAGCGCCGCCCGCCGCCGCGACCCAGCGGACTGCCGAGCGCCGCCGCGACCGCCGCGGAGACGCGCCCACGTGGCTCGGCGACCTGCGGACCGGCGACCCACGCGACGTCGCCCGCCTGCAGTCGCTCGATTCCGGTCTGCAGATAGCCGGCCGGGTAGAGCGTGTGCGCGTCCATGCGCGCCACATAGGTGCCACGCGCCTCGCGCAGGCAGACGTTGAGGCCGCTTGCGGTGCCGCGCAGCGGGTTGTCGAAGACACGGATGCGCGGGTCCCGCTCCGCCAGCTGCTCGAGCTGCGCGCGCGTGTCGTCGTGCGAGCGGCCGTCGGCGAACAGGAACTCGACCGATCCCTCCAGCTCCTGGGCCGTCATCGCCTCCACCGCCTCGCGAATCGCGCGCTGCTCGTTCAGCACGGGCACGAGGACGCTCACGTCGACGGTGGGGGGATTGGCCGGCTTCATGGACGCTTGTCCGACGCGGCGCATCTTGCCGCCCGCCGCTGTCCTAGTATGCAGGGAATGGACGACGGCGAGTCGCGGCCCGGCGCAGGAGTCAACTGGCTGCGCCCGCGGGTCGAGTCGCGGGGTGCGATCCGCTACCTCGAGACGATTCGCGAGCGCTGGTGGCTGATCGCGCTGACGACCGTGATCGCGATCGCGATCGCCGGCATCTATGTCGCGGCTGCCCCACAGCGCTTTCAGGCCGAGGCGGACCTGCTCGTGACTCCGGCTTCGAGTGGCGACACGGCGACCGCCGGGCTCGGTCTGATCACCGAGTCGAACGATCCGACGCAGACGGTCTCGACCGCGGCTCGCCTGGTCGCGACGCAGGCCGTCGCTGCGGCGACGAAGGCCAAGCTCGGCACGAACGAGTCGCCAGAGGCGCTGCTGGGCAGCATCACGGCTGAGCCGATCGCGCAGAGCAGCCTCGTCTCGGTGCAGGCGCAGCGCGGCTCGGCGAGCGACGCAGCGCGCGTCGCGAACGTCTTCGCGCGCTCGGCCGTCGCCGTGCGCACGGCCGAGCTGCATGCCGAGATCGCGGCGCAGCTGCCGGCGCTCCAGCGCCGCCTGGCCGGTCTCCCGGCCGCGGAGCAGAGTGGGCCCGGGACGCTCGGAGAGCGGATCGCGAACCTGCAGGCGCTGCTCGCGGCGCCCGACCCGACCTTGCGCGTGGCGACGAGCGCCGCGGAGCCGCTCTCGCCCTTCTCGCCGCAGAAGAAGCTCGCGCTGATCGCCGGCCTGCTCGGCGGGTTGATCCTCGGCCTCGGTGGCGCGTTCGCCTCGCAGGCGCTCGACCCGCGCGTGCGGCGCGAGGAGCAGCTGCGCGAGCTGTTCCGGCTGCCGCTGCTCGCTCGCATCCCGCGCCTGCCGGACACGCGCGGCGAAGGCCCGCTGTCCCCGCGGCGGCTCACGCCGGCGGCAACCGAGGCCTATCGCACGCTGCGCGCGACGCTTGCCGCGACGGTCGGCGAAGGCAACCGCTCGATCCTCGTCACGAGCTCCTCGGCCGGCGAGGGCAAGTCGACCTCCGCGATCAACCTCGCCGACGCGCTCGCCGTCGCGGGCCATCGCGTGATCCTGATCGAGGGCGATCTGCGGCGCCCGACGATCGCCCGCGCGCTCGGGATCCACCCGGTCGCCGGCATCGGCGCGGTGCTCGTGAACCGTGTGAGCATCGAGGAGGCGATCGTCACGACACCGGAGTACGGGCGCAACCTCGGCTTCCTGCTCGTCGAGTTGACGGCGACGTCGCTCGCCGACCGCCTGTCGCTGCCGACCGCGCGCCAGCTCGTCGCCGAGGCGCAGGCGATCGCCGACTATGTCGTGATCGACTCGCCGCCGCTGACCGAGGTGATCGACGCGCTGCCGATCGCCCAGGAGGTCGACACGGTTCTGATCATGGCGCGGATCGGCGCGAGCCGGCTCAACCGCCTCGAGGACCTCGGCGAGATCCTCGCGCAGGGCGGCGTGAAGCCCGCCGGGCTTGTCGTGATCGGGCGCGAGCGCGCCCAGTACACCGCCTACCACAGCGGCAGGGACGTTGTGGAATCGTCAATCGCCTGAGCTGTCCGTGGCGGCGTTCGCGCAGTGGACCCGCTCCCCACTGACGCTGCTCGTCGCTGCCGTCGCATTCCTCGCCGCCGCGATCGGCGGACTCAGTGGCGCTCAGCCGCGGCTCGGCATCCTGGCGGCGATCGGCATCACGTTCGTCGCGCTCGTCTTCGCCGATCTGCTGATCGGCTTCGCGGCGATGGTGATGTTCGCGTTCCTCGAGGCGCTCTCGTCGCTCGGTGGCGTGAGCCTCGCGAAGGTCGCGGGCGTGCTGCTGGTCGTCGCCTGGCTGGCGGTCGTCAGCAGCGGTGGCGTGCGCTCGCGCAACTTCTTCGCGGAGCGTCCGGGCCTCACGTACCTGCTGCTCGCGTTCCTCGGCTGGAACGCAGTCTCGGTCGTCTGGTCGGCGAGCAGCGGGGAGGCCGCGAGCAGCGTGATGCGCTACACGCTCAACGCGATCCTCGTCCCGGTCGCCTTCACGGCAATCCGCGCGCGGCGCGACGTCGTGCGGATCCTCGCAGTCGTCGTCGTCGGGGCGACGATTGCGGCGATCTCGGCGATCCTCGTCCCGCCTGACGCGACGGCGGCAGCGGCCGGCCGCGCGACCGGCACGATCGGAGACCCGAACGAGCTCGCGGCAGCGCTCGTCGTCGGGCTCGCGATCGCCGGCGCCTTCGCCGTCAACCGCTTCGTCAACCCGCTGCTGCGGCTCGCCTCCGCCGTCGCGGCGGCGCTCTGCATGTTCGGGATCCTCGTGTCGCTGTCGCGCGGCGGGCTGCTCGGCGTCGGTGCCGCGCTGATCGTCGCGGTCGTGATGGGCGGTCGCTGGCGCGCGCGCGTGCTCGCCGCCTGCGCGACGCTCGCGCTCGTCGCCGTCGGCTACTTCGCCTTCGTCGCGTCGCTGCCGGCGAAGGAGCGCGTGCTGAACGTCGGCGGAGGCACCGGCCGGCTCGACCTCTGGACCGTTGCCACGCGGATGATCGACGCGCACCCGTTCCGCGGCGTCGGCAGCGGGCAGTTCGCCAGCTCCTCGGTCCACTACCTGCTGCAGCCAGGCGCGATCCAGCGCGGTGACCTGATCCTCTCGACGCCGAAGGTCGCGCACAACACGTACTTGAACATCCTCGCGGAGCTGGGCTTCGTCGGCGGCGCGCTGTTCGCCGCGGTGGCGCTGACGTGCCTCGGCTCCGCCTGCTTCGCCGTCCAGCGGCTGCGCCAGGACGGCGACGAGCAGCTCGAGATCCTCGTGCGCGGGGTCGTCGTCGGAATCTGCGGATACCTCGTGACGCTCTTGTTCATCTCCGAGAACTACTCGAAGCTGTTCTGGATCCTGATGGCGTTCGGCCCGGTGCTGCTGGCCGTCTCGCGCGTGCCGCAGGAGGAACGGGCGGAGACCGAGGCGGCGCGGCTGCGTGCGCTGCGGCTGAGTGCGGCGCCATGAGCGAGCGCTCGATCGTCCAGGTCACGCTCTGGAACAGCCCGTATCTCGGCAACGTGATGTCGAGCGAGCTCGCGCTCGCGACAGCAGCGCAGGAGCGCCTCGGGCTGAAGACGCACTTCGTGCTCGCCGACGGCGCCGCCGGCCAGCCGTGGCTCGCCGACCTCGAAGCCGCGGGCACGACCTGGTCGGTCCTGCCGCCCGACAAAGGCACTTGGCGCGCGCACATCGACACGGCCGTGCGCGACCACCACGCGACGCTCGTGCACACGCACTTCACGGCTGCCGACTTGCAGGGAGCGGCCGCCGCCGCCGCGGTCGGCGTGCCGTGCGTCTGGCACATCCGCACCGGCTTCAACGGCTACCCGCTGGCCCAGCGCGTGAAGGACCTCTACAAGATGCGGGTCGTCGCGCGGCGCAACGTGGCGAAGATCGTCGCCGTCTCGCCGTGGCTCGGCGCGCTCGCCGCGCGGCGCGGTGCGCCGAGCGACCGCATCGAGGTGCTGCCGAACGCGATAGTCGTCGAGCGCTTCGCGCAGCTGCCCGATCGCACTGCAGCGCGCGAGCGCTTCGGGCTCGACCCCGACGCGGACGTCGTGCTCGGGCTCGGCTGGTGGCCTGACGTGAAGGGCGTGGACGTGCTGCTCGACGCGCTCGAGTCGCTCGCCGGGCGCCATCCGCGGATGCAGGGCCTGCTCGTCGGCGAGGACCAGATGGAGCAGTTCCTCGCCGAGCGCGCACCGCAGCCACCGCCGTGGCTGCGCACGTCGCGCTTCGTCAGCGACTCGGCGTGGCTGTTCGCGGCAGCCGACGTGTTCGTCAGCGCCTCACGGCACGAGGGCCAGTCCTCCGCGATCGGCGAGGCGCTTGCCTGCGGCCTGCCGGTCGTGATGTCGGACATCGGCGGGACTGCGGGATGGGGCGGTGCGCCGCATGTCCTGACGTTCCCGTCCGAGGACGCCCCGGCCCTTGGCGCACAGCTGGAACGGCTGCTCGCCGACGGGCCCGAGACGCGCATCGCAGCGGGAGCGCAGAACCGCGAATGGGTGCGTGGCAACGTCGGCATCGAGGCCTGGTGCGTGCGGCATTGCGAGCTCTACGCTTCGCTGCTGTGAACGGGACGCGTCAGGCGGCGGCGCGACGCGCGATCACGCGGCGCACCATCGCCAGGTCGCCGAGCGTCAGCTCGTGCAGCGCGAACAGCGCGGCGACATAGACGAGCGGGCCGACGACGGCGCCCACGAGCATCACCGGCAGCGCGACCTGGCCGGTGCCGAGCAGCGCGAGCACGCCGACCATCGCGGCACCCGCAAGGCAGGCGCGCAGGCTCGTGATCGCGAGCGGCAACAGCGCGAGGCCCGCATGCCGGTGCAGCAGCCAGACGTGTGCGGGCACCCACAGCGCGTACGCAGCGCTCGTGCCGATCGCCGCAGCGACGATCCCGATCCGCGGCAGCAGCACGACGTCGATCGCCACGTTGATCGCGAGCATCGCGATCGCGATCGGCACGCGCCGGCGTGCGTAGCCGAGGTAGTTGACTGCGAGCGTCGTCAGCTGGGCGATCCCGGCGAGGAAGACGTAGGGCGCGAGCGCCCGCAGGACCGCGGGCGCGCCCGGGTACTGGCCGGGGAACAGCAGGTGCATGATCGCTTGCGGCCAGATCAGCAGCGGCACCGTGAAAAGCATCTGCAAGATCGTCAAGTAGCGAATGCTTTGCGTGAGCAGCCCGATGTCGGGCGCGCCGTCGCCGCCCTCGCGCGCCAGCCGCGGCGTGACGGCTGAGGCGACGGCGGCCGCCGGGTAGTCGAGGAACGCCGCGAGCCGCATCGACAGCCCGAACGTGGCGATCTGCGCGCCGCTGCCGCCGATCAGCGCCTGGATCAGCAGCACGTCGATCGAGGCGAACACGCGGAAGGCCGCGTCGACGAGCAGCAGCGGCCCGGCGTAGGAGAAGATCCTCCGCGGCGGCACGACGAGATGGTCGTGCGCCCGCGCGCGCAGGCCACCGACCATCCGGTGGGCGATCACGAGCCCGGCGCCGAAGCCGACGACGTAGCCGATCGCGCGCCCGAACGCAGCTCCGGTCGCTGCTGCCCCGAGCAGCACGAGCACGATGCTCAGGAGCGTCTCGACGACGCTCTCGATCGTCGCGAGCACGAGGTTGTAGCGCAGCTTGCCGAGTGCGATGAACGCGCCGAGCAGCAGCAGGAACATCGTCTGCGCAAGCAGCGCGATCGCGAAGCCGCGCAGCGGCCAGATCGCGGCGCGCACGCCGAACGCGTCGCAGATCGGCGCGGCGAGCGCGAACAGCACGAGCGTCGCCGGCAGCGCGATCCGCAGCTTCAGCCGCAGTGTCGTGCGGAAGACGGCGCCGGCGGCCTCGTCGTCGTGGCGGCGCTCGGCGAGGAAGCGCCCGGCCGATGAGGTGATGCCGAGGTCGGCGAACAGCGTCGCGAGCGTGATCACGCTCAGCGCGAAGGTGAACGCGCCGTACTGCTCTGCCGACAGCTTGCGGCCGAGGAAGATCGTCAGGACCGCGGTCAGCGCCGCGCCGACCATCTGCGCGAGGAAGGCAAAGCTCGCGCTGCGACTCACGCGTTCTTCGCTCGCGCCGCTTTCCGGGGTGGACCCCTCGTCAGGCGCCTGCATCTCGCGTACCCTACGGGCTCCGCTCGCCCGCGAGCGCACGTCGCCCATGCGAGACCTGCTCGTCCTCTGCTACCACGCTGTGAGCCCCGACTGGCCGGCTGCATTGTCGGTGACCCCCGACGCGCTCGACGCCCAGCTCGGCGAATTGGCGCGGCGCGGCTACCGCGGCGCGCGCTTCACCGACGCGGTCATGCAACCGCCCCGGGGCAAGACGGTCGTCGTCACGTTCGACGACGACTACCGCTCGGTGCTCGAGCTGGCGAAGCCGATCCTCGACCGCTACGGCTTCCCGGGGACGCTCTACGTCCCGACCGACTGGCCGCAGGATCCGCGGCCGATGCGCTGGCCGGGGATCGACCGCTGGCTCGGCACGCCGCACGAGCAGGAGATGCTGAGCCTCGACTGGGACGAGCTGCGCGCGCTCGCGGCCGACGGCTGGGAGATCGGCTCGCACACCTGCTCGCACCCGCGCCTGCCCGGCCTCGCCGACGACACAGCGCTCGCGCGCGAGCTGCGCGACTCGAAGGCGCGCATCGAGGCGGAGCTCGCACGGCCCTGCACGTCGCTCGCGTACCCCTACGGAGCCGTCGATGTGCGTGTCGAAGCTGCCACGCGCGACGCCGGCTATCTCTGCGCAGGCACGATCCCAAGGGTGCTGGCACGTCCGCGCTCGCTGCTCTGGCCGCGCACGCCGATCTTCCACAAGGACGATCTCGGGCGCTTTCGCACGAAGGTCTCACCGCCGATTCGCCGTCTCCGCGCGTCTTTGCCGGGTACGGTGCTCGATCGCGCGCGTGTAGCTCTCAGCCGTTCGTAGCGCCGGCGGCTGGACAGGCGTCCAGGCTCGCCGGCCCTGCTCAGGGTCGCAACGGCGAGGGTCGAAACAGGGAGGGAACGGATCGTCGTCCCGAAACGGCAAACCACTCGCGAGGGTGGGACGCAAAACCACGGGACTCACGGAGTCAGCCGGGTTGCCGAAGGACGGTAGTCAGGAGACGACGGTCACAAGCTCGATCCCCCTCGAGGTGGTCCCTTGCGACATTCGCTCCTCCCGACCCTGGTCTGCGGCACGATGGCATTGGCTGCGGCAGTACCGGCCGTGGCCTCCGCTGACACCCCTTCGACGATCCCCGCCTCCGCCTGCAGCAAGTACGCGGCGCCGAGCGGCAGCGACAGCAACGCCGGCACGCTGGCTGCGCCCTACAAGACTGCGCAGAAGCTCGCCGACTCCGTTGCGAGCGGCCAAGTCGGCTGCCTCCGCGGCGGCACCTACACGCAGGACGTCACCGTCAGCCACAGCAGCCTCACGTTGACTGCATACGCTGGTGAGCAGGCGAAGCTCGTCGGCCGCCTGTACGTGAGGGCCGGCGCCAACGGCGTCGTCGTCACCGGCCTGAACCTCGACGGCAAGAACTCGGCGCTGCTGCCCTCGCCGACGGTCAACGGCAACAACGACCAGTTCGTCGGCAACGACATCACGAACGACAACACGGAGATCTGCTTCCTCGTCGGCTCCAGCTGGGGGCGCGCGCAGAGCACCGTGATCCGCGGCAACCGCATCCACAACTGCGGCAAGCTGCCTTCCCAGAATCAGGACCACGGGATCTACGTCTCCGAGGCCGACAACACGCAGATCGTCGACAACGTCATCTACGCGAACGTCGACCGTGGCGTGCAGCTGTACCCGGACGCACAGGGCACGGTCATTCGCGGCAACGTGATCGACGGCAACGGCGAAGGCGTCATCTTCTCCGGCGCTGGCAGCCTGGCTGCCAGCGGCACCGTCGTCGAGCAGAACCTCATCACCAACTCGACGATTCGCAGCGACGTCGAGTCGTGGTACCCGTCCGGCACGCCGTCCGGCACGAACAACGTCGTGCGCAACAACTGCATGGTCAAGGGTGCCAACGGCACGTTCGGCACGACGACCGGCTTCACGCAGACGAGCAACCTCACCGTGACGGACGCGATGTACGCCAGCCGCTCTGCCGGCGACTTCCGTCTCGCGAGCAACAGCCCGTGCGTCTCGATCGTTTCGAGCAGCACCGCTCCGGCCGGCCCCAACTGGCAGACGCTTTCCGGCACGACCGCTCCGGCTCCGCCGCCTCCGCCCACGACGACCACGCCGCCGCCGACGACCACGACGCCGCCTCCGACCACGACGACGCCGCCCCCGACGACGACCACTCCGCCGCCGACCACGACGCCGGCCCCGACCCCCACGCCTCCGACCGGTGGCCATCGCCACCACCGTCATCACCGCGCGGTGAGCGCACACTCGACCCGCACGCACCACCGTCACCATGCCGTGAAGAAGGCGAAGACAAAGAAGCACCACCACCACCGCAGCCACGCTCCGAAGACGCATCGTCACGCCAGGTAGCAATCGCTCCGGAGGGAGGGTCAGATCGACCTCCACACCGAACGCCACGACCGCCGCCGTGTTCACCCCGGCGGCGGTCGGCTTTCCGGGTCGTTGCGACGGGATCAGCCGGTAGGATCCGCCGCCCGCATGGCGCAGCCTCCCTCACGTCCACACGTCGTCGTGTTCATCGACTACGCGGGCGACTTCGGCGGAGCGGAGACGCTCGCCGTCCAGCTGCTCGAGCGGCTCGACCCGCAGCGCTTCCGCCGCACGCTCGTCACCTACCAGCAGCTCCAGCCGACCGAGCGGATGGGCGTCGTGCAGGCGGTCGCCGTCGCGCGCCTGCGCGAGGCGGGGATCGACGTGCTCGAGCTGGGCCGCCGCGATCGCTTCGACATGCGCGCCTGGCGGCCGTTCCTGCGGTTGCTGCGCTCGGGTGACGTCGATGTGCTGCACGCGCACAAGTTCGGCCCGAACCTGTGGGCCACGTCGTTCGCGCGACTCGTCGACGTGCCCGTCGTGGTGGCGCACGAGCACACGTGGTCGTTCGAGGGCGCGCGGCTGCGCCGCCTGCTCGACCGCTGGCTGATCGCGACCGGCTGCGACGCCTTCCTCGCCGTCTCCGAGCGCGACCGCGAGCGGATGGTCGAGGTCGAGCAAATCCCGGCCGGGCGGATCCACTTCCTCCCGAACGGGATCCCGGCCCCCGAGCTGCCGGCGGACGGCGGCGACGTGCGCGCCGAGCTGGAGATCCCGCCCGGAGCGCCGATCGTCGGCGCGGTCGGCGTCTTTCGCGCGCAGAAGGACTTCGGCTCGCTCGTGCACGCCCACGTGACGCTGCTGGAGCGTCAACCGGACTCGCACCTGGTGATCGTCGGCGACGGTCCGGAGCGGACGGCGGTCGAAGCGCTCGTCGCCCAGCTCGGCATCGCCGAGCGTGTCCGCTTCCCCGGCATCCGCAACGACGCGGTGCGGCTCGCTGCCGCCTTCGACGTCGCGGTCAACTCGTCGCTGTTCGAGGGCTCCTCGCTTGCGATCCTCGAGTTCATGGCGCTCGGCCGCCCGATCGTCGCGACCGCGGTCGGCGGGACGCCCGACCTGCTCGCCGGGGGCGAGGCCGGCGTGCTCGTCCCGCGCGCTGACCCGGCGGCGCTCGGCGCCGCGATCGGCGACCTGCTCGACGACCCCGCACGCGCCGCGGCGCTCGGCGAGCGCGCGCGCATGCGCCAGCGCGAGCAGTACGACATCGACGTGCAGACACGGCGCCTCGAGGCGATCTTCGAGCAGCTGCTCGCCACGACCGCGTCCGGCGGCCGCCCGCGCCGGCGCGGCCTCCTGCGCCCGCCCTCCTAGGCGCGGCGCGCGCGCGTGAGGCGGCGCAACATGCCGCCCTGCTCACCCGAGCGCCGCTGCGGAGGTGGCGCGGGACCGGGTGGGATCCGCTCGCCGGAGAGGATCGAGCCCGGCACGGCATCCGTGAGCCAATCGACGCGCGCCCGGTGGCGATCCGGCGGGTCGCCGGCAGGGCACGGCGGCGCGGGGATCCCCGGCGGCCGCTTCCAGAGGTCGTGCATGTCGCTGACGAGGTTGTGGACGAGTCCGCGCCCCAGCAGGCTCGTCGCGAAGCGCTGCGCGGTCTTGCCGAACTCCCCGACGAAGGCGCCGGCCGTGACGGAGATCAGCACGCCGTCGGCGACGAGCCGGTCGAGCTGCCCTGGGTCCGCTTGAAACAGCCGGCTGCGCTCCGGATGCGCGAGCAGCACGCGGTGGCCGGCGTCGTGGACGCGTTGCACGATCAGCGCAGGGTCGCTCGGGGCGCTGCCGAGCGGGCTCTCGACGAGCACGAAGCGCCCGTCGCCGAGGCGCAGCGCTCCGAGCTGCTCGGGGCTCAGCTCGAGCACGCGGTCGAAGGCGATCTCCGCGCCGCTGTGGACGCGCAGCGGCACGTCCGCTTGTGCGAGCGCGCCTCGCACCGCCTCGAGCGCCGGTCCGATCGTGCTCGGGTCGTTGCCATAGCGCGGCGAGACGTGCGGCGTCGCAACGGCCTCGGTGACGCCGGCCGCCACGGCGGCGCGCGCCATCGCGACGGCTTCGTCGAGCGTGGCAGGCCCGTCGTCCAGGCCGGGCAGCAGATGGGTGTGGAGGTCGATCACCCGGGCACTCGGAGGTCGCAGCGCGGTCTGCGCGGCTGCCTCGTCAACCCTACTCGACCACCGGCGCGCGACCGAGCAGCGCCGGGATCGTCATCAGCATGATCTTGAGGTCGAGCCACAGGCTCCAGTTCTCGATGTAGTAGTTGTCCCACTCGACGCGATCGCTCAGCGAGGTCTGCCCGCGCAGGCCCTGAACCTGCGCCCAGCCGGTGAGTCCGGACTTGACGCGATGACGGTCGCCGTAGCGGTAGATGTCCTCCTCGAAGCTCTGCGCGAACTGCGTGCGCTCCGGCCGCGGGCCGACGAGCGACATCTCGCCGCGGATGACGTTGAGGAGCTGCGGCAGCTCGTCGAGCGAGAGACGGCGCATGATCTCTCCGACGCGCGTGCGGCGGTCGACGCCCTCGACCCCGCCGGGTGCGAGCCCGGCTTGCGGGACGAACTGCTCGCTGCGCTCGGCGACGCGCATCGAGCGGAACTTGACCATGTCGAACTCGCGGCCGTCGAGCCCGACGCGGCGCTGGCGGTAGAGGATTGGGCCAGGCGAGCTGAGGCGCACGGCGAGCGCGAGCGCGAGCAGCGCCGGCGAGGTGAGCAGCAGCACGGTCACGCCGGCGATCCGATCGAGCGCGTACTTGATCGAGAACTGCCAGCCCTTCGGGTCGACGGTGGCGGCGCGCAGCAGCGGGATGCCGCCGAGATGCTCGACTTCGACGCGGTTGCTGACCTCCTCGAACAGCCGTGGCACGACGACGACGTCGAGGCCGAGGCTCGCGGCAGCGGCGGATCAGCCCGAGCATGACCGCGTGCGGCGCGGTCGAGAAGGTCACGACGACCTGCTCGACCGTCGTAGCGCTGCACGACCTCTTCGAGATCCCAGCTGGCGCCGAGCACGGGCAGGCCCTCGTCCTCGTTCGTGTGGTCGATCATCGGGTCCTTGTCGAGGAACCCGATCGGACGCAGCCCGAACTCCGGGCGGTCGCGCAGACGCTGGGCGATCAGGTGGCCGACGCTGCCGGCACCGACGATCAGCGTGTTGAAGCCGGTCTCGCCGCGCCGCAGCGCGCGGCGCTGGTCGAGCGTGATGCCGAGGCGGCCGGCGCCGAGGAAGACGAGCGCGAAGGCCCACAGCCGCAGCGTCTGCTGAGCGAGCAGCGGGTCGTCGGTCACGAGTGCGCGCAGCGAAGGTCAGCGACATCGAC
Organism: uncultured Actinomycetes bacterium; assembly: GCA_963715695.1. Lineage (GTDB taxonomy): Bacteria > Actinomycetota > Thermoleophilia > Solirubrobacterales > Solirubrobacteraceae > Conexibacter. Next base: position 2,173,571 of record OY970266.1, read on the forward strand.
GGCGATCGACGTCGCGGCGAAGATGCGCGCGATCGTGTCGACCGGCGTGTCCTGCAGGCGGAAGCCATAGAAGCCGCGGCCCTCGAGAATCAGGAGCGTCAGCGGCTGCGTAGCCGGCGCCCCAGACGAAGTCCCACGCGTCGCTGGGCCCGGTGCGGCGAGCACGGCGGTGACGATCGCCGCGAGCAGCATCGCCGAGTCGGCGAGGCGGTAGGTCCGCTGGCGCTGCTGACGCGTCGCCTTGCGGCGGCGCGGCGTGATGGCGGGCGGTGCCGTCCCGGTGTCGGCCGTGCGACCGGCGAGCTGGTCGGTGAGTGCTGAGGCCACTGACGCTCTGAAGGAGCTCTTCGGCACATCAGCGTCGGACATTGAGCGGATCGGCCGCGCGATCGCAGGCATGCGCGAAGCGAGGACCGCGGAGGGGCTTGGCTGCGATGCTCGCCGAACCAGACCCTGCCGGACCCTCACATCCCCCGCGATCTTCTGGCGGTGCTTCCGAGTCCTCGTCGCTGTCAGCTGAGCGGCCGCGCGAACCGTCGCAGGCCGACTCCAACGCCGACGAGCGCCACGCCACCGAGCGCGAGCAGACCGACGTCGAGCCCCGTGAAGGGGAGCGAGCCGCTGCCACTGGTGGTCGCTGCCTGCACCTGAGCGGGTGCCGGCGTCGACGGCGTTCCGTTGCCGCCTCCGCTGTTCACCGCGCCGAGAACTCCGCCGCCCTTTCCTGCGTACGCATCGTCGCGGCGGACTGCCCATACGCCGGAGCAACGGCCACAAGCGCGAGGGCGACCACAGCCATAAACAAGGCGAGTCGCTTCATCGAACCAATCCCTTCCCATCCTTGTATCGGTAATGGCTCGAAGCGCAACATCGCGCTTCAAACCTACTATAGCTAGCAATCTTGGCGAATTGCGCCGCAAAGTAGCACCAATGTGGCAGGTAGACAACTGCGTTCGGGCCTGTCATACCGCATAGCTACGCATGTCCCGGCTGGCGCGGCGAGCCGGTAAGCCGTTGGACGCTTTGGCGAACGTCGCCGAACGCTTCCGCGACCGTGAGTGGTCGCCGCGTGTCGACGCGGCGAAGCCCGTCCGCGACGAGCGGTTCGCGTGGATCGAGCGACGTGCGCTCGGGCGAAGTCGCCGCGCGCCGCGCGCCGCGCGGAGCCGGCCTGCGATCCGGCGAGGCCGCGCCCGAACTACACGAACCAGTTCCCCGGGTCTCGCGCAATCGCAGCGGTGAAGCGGGTTTTCGCCTCCTGCGAGCGTCGCAGCTCCAGCGCGATCACGCCTGCCGCAACAGCGGGATGGCTGCTGAGCGGATTCAACCGTGCTGCGTCGGTCGAGCCGCCTGAACGCAGCCGCCGGGTCGGCGCGCCAGCTTGCCGTCGCGGCGGTGACGTCGCGCTCGGCGAGGTAGGGCAGCGCGAGCACGAGCGCGGCCAGCAGTGTGGCGATCGCCGACCCCTCGCCGCCGCGAGGCGGCCACGCGTCCGGGATGCGTGCCCGACCCGCGTCGGCGGGGTCAGCAGGCGACGCTGGCTCGTGGCGAAACTTGGCGCGTCAGCGCTGTTGCGAGCCCCAGGAACGCGAAGGTCGGGTCCGCTCAAGGCCGGAAATTCCCAGAACCAGTCGATCGAGCCATGCACGATCCAGACGACGAGCGGCAGCAGCGCGGTCGCGCTCGCGGCGCTCGCGAGCGCCGCCCGCGCGCCGGCGGCCGCGCAGCGCTGCCGTGAGCGCCGCGGCGAGGAAGCCCGCGAACAGCAGGAAGCCGACGATGCCGGTGTGCGCGAGCAGCCGCAGCTCGAGACTGTGGGTCCAGCGCGGCTGCTCGTCCGCTGCGGCGGTTGCGCAGGTAGTAGTCGCCCCAGTTGTCCTGGCCGAGCCCGCCGAGCGGGTGCGCCTCGAAGGCATCGCAGCGAGACGCGCCAGAAGTCCGGCCGGTTGCTGCCGACGAGCGCGAAGCGCGAGCTGCCGGACGTGACCGTCTGGTAGCCGTTCGAGCGATCCCAGTAGTGGGCGATCGTGCGGTCCGGGCGGCCGTGGGTCGCGACCAGGCCGGCGGCGATCCCGGCGATCGCCGCGGCGATCGCGAGCCCCGCCGCGACACGGTTGGCGCCGCGCGCGACGCCTGCGGGCACCGGGACGCGGCGGTCCAGCAGAGCGAGCACGAGCACGACGACGAGCACCACGGCGCAGGTGGCGAGCGCGACCGAGGAGGCGTGCGCGCCGGCGTCGAGCAGCGCACGTGCGGCCGCCGCGCTGCCGTTCGGCGCCGCGTCGACGCGGTCGAAGACGTCGCAGCAGCGCCGGCAGCGCCGCGAGCGTGCCGGCGAGCGCCGGCAGCGCCCACAGCACGAAGCGCACGCGCCCCGGCATCACCGCGACCGCGAGCAGCAGCACGAGCGGCAGCGAGAACAGCCAGCCGCGGCTCTCGGCGAGGATCGAGGTCTCGAGCGCAGCGGTCGCCGCAGCGAGCAGCAGCGCGCGCAGCACGGCGGGCAGCTCGCGCCGCGCCCCGAGCGCGATCGAGACGATCCCGCCGATCAGGAACAGCGCAGCCGAGGCGTTCTCGTAGCCCTCCGGCGACATCAGCCGCCCGTCGTGGAAGAGCCCCGCGACGTCGCTCGCCGAGCCGACCTTCACGAGCGTGACGAGCGCAACCACGCCGATCCCCAGCGCGAACGCCGACAGCACGACGAGCGCCGTCCACGTGCGCCACGGCAGCAGCGCGAAGAGCGCGAACAGCAGCAGGAACAGCAGCGCGCGATTCGAGCCGTCGAGCGCATCGCCCGGTGCTGGAGCCCAGGCGATCGAGAGATAGGACCAGCCGACGTAGGCGGCCAGCAGCGCGAGCGCGAGCGCAGCCGGGCGCGTCAGCCCCACGCGCGCGAAGCCGAGCCCGGCGAGCGTCGCGACGAGCAGGCCGAGCACGACGAGCGCCGCCGGCTCCCACGTCGTCGGTGCGTAGCCACCGCCGTGCGCGGCGAAGTAGCACGAGCAGCGCGACGACCGGGAGGGCAGGCACGAGCACGATGCCCTCAGATCGCAAGCGCTGCGGCACCGGAGGAAGCATACGAGTCGCACCAGCGGCTGGTGCGTCGCACCGCGCGCAGGCGCGCCGAGCACGCGGGTAGACTGAGCTGTCCCGTGTCCGCCGGCCCGTCGCTCTACCGCCGCCACCGTCCCCGTACGTTCGCCGAGGTGGTCGGGCAGGCGCATGTCGTCCGCACGCTGCGCAACGCGGTGGAGCAGGACAAGGTCCACCACGCCTACCTGTTCGTCGGCTCGCGCGGGACCGGCAAGACGAGCATGGCGAAGATCCTCGCCGCCTGCCTGAACTGCGAGCAGGGCGGACCGACGGTGACCCCGTGCGGTGCCTGCGACTCCTGCGTCTCGATCGCCTCGGCGACGTCGCTCGACGTGATCGAGATGGACGCCGCCTCGAACAACTCGGTCGACGACATCCGCGAGCTGCGCGACAAGGTCGGCTACGCGCCCGTCTCCGGCCGCTACAAGGTCTACATCCTCGACGAGGCGCACATGCTCTCCTCGGCTGCCTGGAACGCGTTCCTGAAGACGCTCGAGGAGCCGCCGCCGCACACGATCTTCGTGCTCGCGACGACCGAGGCGAACAAGGTCCTGCCGACCGTCGTCGACCGCTGTCACCGCTTCGACTTCCAGCGCCCGACGGTCGAGGAGATCGGCGGCGTGCTGCGGCGCGTCTCCGACGTCGAGGGGATCGCGATCCCCGACGCGGCGCTCGCGCTCGTCGCGCGCCACGCGACCGGCTCCTTCCGCGACGCGCTCGGGACGCTCGAGCAGCTCACGACCTATGGCGGGACCGGCCCGAACGGCGAGATCGTCGTGGAGGAGGTGCTCGCGGTGCTCGGTGTCGCCGACGCGGAGGCGCTCTTCGGCGCGGTCGACGCGGTCGCCGCGCACGACGCGCGCGCTGCCCTGCTCGCGGTCGCGCGGCTCGCCGAGTCCGGTCGCGACGCCGGTCAGCTCGTGCGCGAGCTGGAGACGCACGTGCGCGAGCTGCTTGCCGTGCAGGTGCTCGGCGAGGTGCCGCCGGAGCTGCGGTTGACGCCGGAGCGCGACGCGCGGCTCGTGGCGCAGGCCGGACAGCTCGGCCGCTCCGACGTCGTGCGGCTGCTCGACCTGCTCGCCGACGCGCTCGAAGCGCTCGCGAACGGCGCGCAGGCGCGCATCCAGCTCGAGCTCGCGCTCGTGAAGGCCGCCGCCCCCGAGGTCGATCCGTCCACCCGCGCGCTGCTCGCGAGGATCGACCGCCTGGAGGCGCAGGTCGCGGGCGCATCGCCCGCGCCCGCTTCGCCGCTCGCGGCCGACCCGGAGCCCGCGGCGGACGCCGCACCCGCGGCGCCCGCGCCCGAGCCAGCGCCTCCGGCTGCCGCCGCGCCTGCAGCTCCCACACCCGCGCCGCCCGCGGCCGCGCCGCCTGTGCCAGAGCCGGCGCCTCCGGCCGCGATCGCACCCGCGTCGCCCGCGCCCGAGCCGGAAGCGCCTTTCGCATACGGCGATCCGGGTCCGATGGAGCCCTCGCCGTTCGAGGAGGAGCCGGTCCCGGTACCGCCGTCCGCTCCTGCCCTGCCAGGGCCGGCAACCGCCGCCGCCGCGGTCGCCGCCCTCACGCCCCCGCCGCCGGCTGCCGCGGCCACCCCGGCCGGGGAGCTGAGCATCGACACGCTGCGCGAGCTGTGGCCGGCGGTCGTCGACGCGGTCCGCGCGGAGAACGCGATGCTCGCCGCAGCGCTCGCCGAAGCGCGTCCCGTTGCCGTGCAAGGCGGCGGTGAGGCGATCTTCGCGTTCCCCGCCGGCGCTGCCTTCTCGAAGCGGATGGCCGAGAGCGAGCCGCACCGCAAGATCGTCGGCGAGGCATTGCGCTCGCTCAGCGGCACGACGCTGCGCCCGCGCTACGAGCTGCGCGAGCTGACGCCCGAGGAGCAGGCGCCGGACGCCGCCGGGCCAGCCATGCCGGCGATCTCGGGCGAGGAGCTCGTCGGCCGCTTCGTGGCAGAGTTCGATGCCGAGGAGCTGATCGAAGACGACGAGGAAGGCAGCGCCTGATGCCCCAGCCGAACATGCAGCAGATGCTCAAGCAGGTCCAGAAGATGCAGGCCGACATGGTCGCTGCGCAGGAGCAGCTGAAGGACGAGCTCGTCGACGCCTCCGCCGGCGGCGGCATGGTGACCGTCAAGATCAGCGGCGACCTCGACGTCAAGGCGGTGACGATCGACCCCGAGGCGGTCGACCCGGAGGACGTCGAGCTGCTCCAGGACATGGTGCTGGCGGCGACGAACGAGGCGATCCGCGCGGCACAGGAGCTGGCCGCGAAGCGCCTCGGCGGCATCACCGGCGGGCTCGGTGGGGCAGGCGGACTCGGCGGCCTCGGGCTGCCGGGGTTCTGACACGCACGTGTCGGCGTTCGCTCCACCCGTCCAGCACCTGATCGCCGAGCTCGGCAAGCTGCCGGGCATCGGCGGGCGGACCGCGCAGCGGCTCGCATTCCACCTGCTGCGCGCGACTGAGGAGGATGCGCTCGCGCTCGCCGACGCGATCCGCGAGGTGAAGGCGCGGATCGGGCTGTGCGAGGTCTGCTTCAACCTCGCCGACGGCCCGCGTTGCCGCATCTGCACCGACGAGCGCCGCGACGCGAGCCTCGTGTGCGTCGTCGAGGAGCCGTCGGACATCATCCCGATCGAGCGCACGCACGAGTTCCACGGCCGCTACCACGTGCTCGGCGGCGCGCTCTCGCCGATCGACGGCGTCGACCCCGAGGACCTCCGCGTCGCCGAGCTGGCGAACCGCGTGGCCAGCCCCGCCGACGGCGACACGCCGATCCGCGAGGTCGTGCTCGCCACCAACCCGACGACGACCGGCGAGGCGACCGCCCTCCACATCGCGGAGCTGCTGCGCGAGCGCGCCCCCAGCGTGACCGTCACCCGCCTCGCCAGCGGCCTGCCCGTCGGCGCCGACCTCGAGTACGCCGACGAGCTCACCCTCGGCCGCGCCCTCCTCGGCCGGCGTCAGCTGTCCTGAGCGCCGTCGTGCTCGCGCCACTAACCTAGGACCGCGATGTCAGGCACGGTCGTGATGAAGTTCGGCGGGACGTCCGTCGCGGACGCCGAGCGCTTGAAGCGCGCGGCGCGGCGGATCGTCGCCGCGCGCGAGCAGGGCAAGCGCGTCGTCGCGGTGCTGTCTGCGCGCGGGAAGACGACCGACGAGCTGATCCGCCTCGCCGACGAGGTCTCCGACGCGCCCGACCCGCGCGAGATGGACATGCTGCTGTCGACCGGCGAGCGGATCTCCTGCGCGCTCTGCGCGATGGCGATCAACGACCTCGGCCATCGCGCGATCTCGCTGACCGGCTCGCAGGCCGGCATCGTCACCGACACGTCCCACACGAAGGCGCGGATCCTCGACGTCCGCGCCGAACGGATCGCGACGGCGCTGCGAGGAGGACCTGATCGTGCTCGTCGCCGGCTTCCAGGGGGTCTCGACGACGCGCGACGTGACGACGCTCGGCCGCGGCGGCTCGGACACGACCGCCGTCGCGCTCGCCGCCGCGCTTGGCGCCGAGGTCTGCGAGATCTACACCGACGTCGCCGGCGTCTACAGCGCCGACCCGCGGATCGTGCCGGACGCGCGCAAGCTCGACGCAGTCTCGTTCGAGGAGATGCTCGAGATGGCCTCCTCCGGCGCGAAGGTGCTGCAGCTGCGCTCGGTCGAGTACGCCCGCAACCACGGGGTTCGCATCCACTGCCGGTCCAGCTTCGAGGACGGGCCCGGTACATTCGTCGTCGGAGAGCAGGAGACCATGGAGCACGCCCTCATCACCGCCGTCACGCACTCGACCGACGAGGCTCGCCTCACGCTCGTCGGCGTCCCCGACGAGCCGGGCGCCGCGGCGCGCATCTTCGGCGCGCTCGCCGAGGCGAACTGCAACGTCGACATGATCATCCAGAACGAGCCGATCGGCGAGGGACGCAACGGCGCCGAGCTGTCGTTCACGGTCCCGCGCGAAGACCTGCGGATCGCGCGCGCGGCGCTCGATCCGATCGTCGCCGAGCTCGGCATCGCGGACGTCGACTGCGAGCCCGAGATGGGCAAGGTCTCGATCGTCGGCGCGGGGATGAAGTCGAACCCCGGCGTCGCGGCGAAGGTCTTCGCGGTGCTCGCGCAGGAAGGCATCAACATCGAGATGATCTCGACCTCGCCGATCAAGATCTCCTGCGTCATCCGCAGCGAGAGCGTGACCGACGCGGTGCGCGCGCTGCATGCTGCGTTCGAGCTGGGCGAGGGCGGGATCGAGGCCGAGCGGCCGATCGGACAGGAGGCCCGATGAGCAGCGAGGGCGGATATCGGATCGCCGTCGTCGGCGCCACCGGCCAGGTCGGCGGCGTGATGCTCCAGCTGCTGCGCGAGCGCGCCTTCCCGGCGCGCGAGATCGTCCCGTTCGCCTCCGAGCGCTCGGCCGGTACGACGATCGAGGGCGTCGGCGTCGTCCAGCCGCTGACCGACGAGACGATCCAGGGCTTCGACATCGCGATCTTCTCCGCCGGCGGCGGGATCTCGGGCGAGTGGGCGCCGCGCTTCGCCGAGGCGGGTGCCGTCGTCGTCGACAACTCGTCGCGCTGGCGGATGCAGGACGACGTCCCGCTCGTCGTCGCCGAGGTCAACCCCGAGGCGCTCGACGCGCACCACGGGATCATCGCGAACCCGAACTGCTCGACGATGGAGATGGTCGGCGCGCTGAAGCCGCTGCAACAGGCGGCCGGGATCGAGCGGCTCGTGATCTCCACCTACCAGGCCGTCTCCGGCTCCGGCAAGCAGGCAGTCGACGAGTTGCTCGGCCAGGCCCACGCGCTGCTGCACGGGCAGCCGGCCGAGGTCAGCGTCTACGCGCACCAGATCGCGTTCAACGTGCTCCCGCACGCCGGCAGCTTCGCCCCGGGCGACGACCTCACCGACGAGGAGCGCAAGCTCATCAACGAGACGCGCAAGATCCTCGACGACCAGACGATCCGCGTCAGCGCGACCTGCGTGCGCGTGCCGGTCGTCACCGGTCACTCGCTCGCCGTCAACGTCGAGACGCGTGAGCCACTCTCACCTGAGCGTGCGCGCGAGCTGCTCACCGCCACGCCCGGCGTCACGGTGCTCGACGACCCCGCGAACGCGCAGTACCCGATGGCGATCGACGCCGCCGGCAAGGACGACATCTTCGTCGGGCGGATTCGCCGCGATCCGGGGAACGAGCGTGCGCTCGACCTGTGGATCGTCTCGGACAACCTGCGCAAAGGCGCGGCGACGAACGCGATCCAGATCGCCGAGCTGCTGCACGAGCGCGGCTTGATCCGCTCCGCCGCGCGCGCCGCCTGAGCGGGAGTCCGCGCCGGTCACGTCAGGGTCAGGCGCCGCGCGCGCCGCCGAGCCGCGCCAGGTCCCGCCGCGAGCCGACGCCGAGCTTGCGGTAGATGTTGCGTGCGTGGGTGCGAACGGTCTCGACGCCGACGTGCAGCTCGGCGGCGATCTCGCCGTTCGAGCGGCCGTGCTGCAGCAGGTCGAGCACCGCGGCTTCGCGCGGCGTCAGCAGCTCCGGGCCGCGCGGCGGCACCCCAGCTTCAGCGTTCGTGCGGGGCAGCACCTGCAGCCCACGTGAGGCGAGGTGGATCGCGCTCAAGACGTCCCGCGCCTGCGTCTCCTTCGACAGGCAGGCGGTCGCGCCGAACGCGAGCATCTGCGTGCTCTCGGCCGGCGTCGGGCGGTTCGCGAGCACGATCAGGCGCGTGCCGGGGTGCGCGCTCGACAGCTCGCGCACCTCGAGCGGCGTGCTCAGCGAGCCGAAGTTCAGCAGCGCCACCTGCGGCGCCTGCGCGGCGATCACGTCGGCGAGCCGCTCGTGAGGGATGTCGTCCGCGATCACGGCAAGGTGCTCGTCGTCCTCGATCAGCGCGCGCAGGCCACGACCGACGAGATCCTCGAAGCGGGCGACGGCGACGCTGACGGGAGTGGGGAGGACCATCGCCGCCTCATCCTAAAGGTGGAGGGGTGAGGTTCGCCTCACCCGCGCCTCCCCCGCCGGATCACCCGAAGATCACCCGCGAGAGGGGACGACAACGCACCAGCCGCTCGGCAGGATACGCAGGACTTCTCCCTCACACAGCGGCCGGGGTGCACCCACCGCTCAGAACAAGGGATCGCCCCTCTTCCGGGAGGCTGAGGGGCGAACTGGTCCCCCATCCCTTGGGGTAGAAGCCCCGGGCGGTTGCGCGTTCTTGCGATTCCGCGTGGCCGCCCGGGTGGCTCCCGAGCGCGCGACCCGCGGCGGTCAGTCCCTCAGACCGTCGCGGGCGCCGCGACGACCGCTGTCGTCCAGTCGATCACCGCGGTTGGCTTCACGACATGCTTGCCCATCCCGAGCGCCTTCGGGTCGAGCCCGAGCGCGAGCCCGACGAGCTGCGGCAGGTGCAGCACCGGCATCGCGAGGTCGCGGTCGACGACCTTCGCGGCGAGCGGCTGGTTGAGGTCGAGGTTCAGGTGGCAGAGCGGGCACGGTACGACGAGGCAGTCGGCCTCCGCGTCGGTCGCGTCGGCGAGGTGCGTCCCGGCCTGCTTCAGCGACGCGCCCTTGTTCATCGTGATGATCGGGAAGCCGCAGCACTTGTACGCGCCCGCGTAGTCGATCACGGTGCCGCCGAGCGCCTCGATCACCCAGTGCAGGTAGTGGTCGCGCGGGTGCTCGTCGTCGATCCCGAGGCGGTCCTTCGGGCGCACGATGTAGCAGCCGTAGAAGGGGCCGACCTTGAGGTTCGTGAGCGGGCGCTTGACCTTCTTCTTGAGGTTCTCCAGGCCGATCTCCTCGACCAGCAGCCAGAGGAAGTTCTTGTTCGTCAGGCCCTTCTCGTAGGTGAGCCCTTCGGCCGCGAGCGTCTCGTTGACGTGGTCGCGGTACTCCGTGTTCGCGTCGAGCCGCTCCTGGCACTCGCCCATCGCGCCCTGGCAGGTCGAGCAGATGTTCATCATCAGGTCGGCGTCCTGCACCTGCTGGGCGAGCGCGAACGTGCGCGCGTTGAGCGTGTCGGCGAGCTCCTGGTTGTGCTCGGCGATCACGCCGGCGCCCGTGCAGCAGGCGCGGTCGAGCTCGACCAGCTCGATGTCGAGCAGCGGCGCGACGGCGGCCATCGAGCCGTGCAGCTCGGGGGTGAAGCCGCGGCTCACGCAGCCGGGCCAGTAGGCGACCTTCATGCCTCGCGCCTCGCGTCCTCGTCGTCCTCGTAGCCGGAGATGTACAGGTTCAACTCGTAGCGCTCCTCGCGTCCCTCGACCACGTCGAAGATCCGCTTGACCTCCTTCGGCGCCTTGTGCTGGTGCAGCAGCGCCTTCGTCGGCGTCACCTTGCCGCGCATCAGGCCCTTCAACACGACCGGGAGGGAATCGATCAGCTCGGGCACGGCGCGCGGGTGGAACTTGCCGCCGTAGGAGTCGCGGAACCAGATCGGCCTCGTGCAGCAGGCCGTTCCTGCGGATGTTGTTGACGAACGCGTGCTCGTGGCGGTAGCCGTTGTTGCGGTCGTTGATGTGGTGCTCGGCGCTCGAGACGCGCCGCAGGCGCATGATCTGGCTCATCGGCGCGACGCCCTTCGGGCAGGCCTCGATGCAGTTGAAGCAGTGGGTGCAGTCGTAGATCCCGTGCGGGTCCTCGGCGAGGTCCTTGAGGCGCTCGAACTGCTGCGCGTCGCGCGGGTCGCCGACGAAGCGGTATGCCTTCGCGGAGGCGGCCGGGCCGACGAACAGCGGGTCGACCTCCATCGAGAGGCAGTCCGAGACGCAGGCACCGCACTGGATGCAGGCCATCGTCTGCGTGACGTCGACCATGTTCTCGTGCGGCACGACGTACTCGCGCTCTGGCACCGGCTCCTTGTTCAGCAGCCATGGCGTGACGCGCTGGATCTTCTTCCAGTGGACCGCGTCCATGTCGACGATCAGGTCCTTGATGACCGGCATGTTGCCCATCGGCTCGACGAGGATCGTCTTGCCGTCGGCGTTCACCCCGCTCTTCGCGGCTGCGTCGAGGTGGGTGTGGCAGGCGAGCCCGGCGCGGCCGTTGATCTTGACCCCGCACGAGCCGCAGATCGCTGCACGGCAGGAGCAGCGGATCGCCGACCGAGCCGTCCTGTGCGGCCTTCACCTGCAGGATCGCCTCGAGCACCGAGCGGTGCGGCTCGAGCTCGACCTGGAACTCCTCGTAGTACGGCGCCTCGCCCGACTGCGGGTCGTAGCGCCGGAGCTTCAGCGTGTACTCGGCCATGTCAGTACGTCCTCTCCTGCGGCTCCCAGCGGGTCATCGTCACGGGGGCGGTGCCGAGCTGCGGGGTGTCGTCCCCGGTGCGCGAGACCGTGATGTGGTGCAGCCACTCGGCGTCGTTGCGCTCGGGGAAGTCGGTGCGGAACTGCGCCCCGCGCGACTCCTTGCGCTCCTGCGCCGCAAGCACGATCGCCTCGGCGCAGTCGAGCATGTAGCCCAGCTCGATCGCGGCGAGCACGTCCTGGTTGAAGACCGAGCCCTTGTCGTCGATCGCGGCCTTCGGCGCCTCTTCCTTGAGCCGGCGGACGATCTCGTGCGCCTTCGCGAGGCCCTCGGCGTCGCGGTAGACCGCCACGTACTGGTTCATCGTCTCGCCGAGCTCCTGCTTGATCTCGGAGACGCGGCGGCCGCCGGCGTTGCGTCCGAGGATCGCGTCGATCTCCGCCTGCTGGTCGCGCAGGACGCTGACCGGCGCCTTCGGCATCGCCGTCGAGCGCGCGCGCATGGCCGCATGCTCGCCGGAGCGGCGGCCGAAGATCAGCGTGTCGAGCAGCGAGTTCGCGCCGAGGCGGTTGCCGCCGTGGACCGAGACGCAGGCGACCTCGCCGGCTGCATACAGGCCGGGGATCGGCGTCTGGCCGTCGACGTCGGTCTTGACGCCGCCCATGATGTAGTGCATCCCGGGCTTGATGTGGATCGGCTCGCGCGTGATGTCGACGCCGGCGAAGTCCTTGCCGATGTTGACGATCTCGCGCAGCGCCTCCAGCACGCGCTTGCGCGGCACCTTCGTGATGTCGAGCGCGATCGTGCCGTCGGGGAAGCCGCGACCCTCGTTGATCTCGGTCTGCTCGGCGCGCGAGACTACGTCGCGCGAGGCGAGCTCGAGCTTGTTCGGCGCGTACTTCTCCATGAAGCGCTCGCCGAGCGCGTTGTAGAGGTGGGCACCCTCACCGCGCGCGCCCTCGGTGATCAGGAAGCCGTTCTCCGCAAGCGTCGTCGGGTGGTACTGGATCATCTCCATGTCCATCAGCGGGGCGCCGACCTGGTAGGCCTGTGCGATCCCGTCACCCGTGCAGATGAGCGCGTTCGTCGTCGGCTTGAACGCCTGGCCGGCGCCGCCGGAGGCGAGGATCACCGACTTCGCGTCAAAGGTTTCGAGCCGGCCGGTGCGGATGTCGCGCGCGACGCAGCCGACGCAGTGGCCGTTCTCGTCGAGCAGCAGCTTCGTCGTGAACCACTCCTCGAAGCGGTCGACGGTCTCGTGGTGCTTCATCAGCTGCTCGTAGAGCACGTGCAGGATCGCCTGGCCGGTGATGTCGGCTACGTAGTACGTGCGCGCCTGCGAGGCGCCGCCGAAGGCGCGCGTGCCGAGGTGGCCGGTGTCGTTGCGGTGGAACGTCACGCCCGCGTGCTCGAGCCAGAGGATCTCGTCCGGCGCCTCGCGGCACATGACCTCGATCGCGTCCTGGTCGCCGAGGTAGTCGGAGCCCTTGACGGTGTCGAACGCGTGCGACTCCCACGAGTCCTCGGGATTGAGCGCCGCGTTGATGCCGCCGGCAGCGGCGACGGAATGCGAGCGAACCGGGTGAACCTTGCTGATGATCGCCACGGACGCCCCAGCGTCGGCGGCGGCGAGGGCGGCGCGCTGTCCCGCGAGGCCTGCGCCGATGATGAGGACGTCATGAGCTGGCATGCGCGCGATTCTATTGACCACCCCCTTTCGATGATCCTTCCCCGAGTGCGACCGGCGCGAGCGAGGGCGTGCCAGCTGCACCGGCGCGGGCGAGGTGGGCGAGGCCGAAGAGGTCCTCGACCGTGCGCAGGAGCGCGTCGGGGTCGGCTGACGTCGTGTCGATCGTGCCGGGCTTCGTCCATCGGGAGAGCAGCAGCGTGCCTACGCGGCGGGGGTCGGGCGTGGCGTCCGCAGCGCTCGCGCGGGCGCGCGCCATGCCGGCGGCGGTCGTCGTCGTGGTGGTCGTGCCGGCTGCGGTGGTCGTTGTCGTGGTGGTCGTGGTCGGCACGCCAGCGGGGGTGATGGTCGTGGTCGTGGCGGGCGGCGCGCTCCGGACCGGCGGCGGCGCGGCCGGAAGGCTCGCGCGCACGCCGTCGAACGTGACGATCAGCAGCCCGTCGGCCTGGTAGGCCGGCGAAGCGAGGATCTGCGGGACCCACTGCGCCAGGAACGCGTCGGCGGCTGCCGCGCCGCCGGGCTGACCTACTGCGCAGGCGTCGCTCGCGCCGTCGTGGCAGAGGTCCGGCACGATCCACGCGAGGTTCGGCGTCGCGGCGGTCGTCTTGAGGTCGTTCGCAAGTGCGTCGAGGCCGGCGTCGTTGCTCGCGCAGTCGCCGAGGTCGAGCAGCGAGTGGAAGTAGACGAACGGGTTGTGGCGCGTCGCGTACGCGCTCGCGACGGTCGGCGGTGTGCCCGTCAGTGTTGCGTCGGTGGTGCCGGCTGCAGGGTGGGAGCACGTCTTGCCGGCCGGCATTCCCTGCACGTAGGCGCGCCAGCGGCGCCCTGCGCTCGAGAGCTGGTCGGCGAGCGTGAGCGTCGTGACGGGGTAGACGCAGCCGGATCCGCCTACGGAGCCGTCGGTGGCGGGCTTCGTGCCGGCCGGGAAGTCGGCGTAGGACGGGCACTCCTGCTGCGTGTCCGGGTTCGGCGGCTGGCCGCTGACGAGCGCGAGCGCGTTCGGCAGGTCGGCGGCGTCCAGCGTGCGGTACTGGCTCAACAGCGCGCCCTTCGGCACGAGCGTGCCGACAAGGTACGAGGAAGCGGCGCTCGCGCCGAAGCTCGCGTCGTAGCCGCGGCTCGTGAGCGCGATCACGAAGACGTGCTTGATCTTCGTCCCTGCCGGAGGCGCGGCCGGGGTGGTCGTCGTCGGTGTCGTGGTGGTGTCGCCACCGTCAGCGGCCGGCGCGGGGTCGTCTCCGCCACTGTTGGCGCTCGTATTGCCGGTGCTCGTCGACTTGGCCTTCGGCGGGAGCGTCGTGGGCGCGGAGGCCGGCGCCGGATCGCTCGCGACGTCCACCGACGCAGCTGGAGCGGGTCGGCGATGCACGACGATCCCACTGCGTTCGAGCAGCGCTGCGAGCGCCGCCGGCGGCTGATTGCCGGTCAGGGCGCCGGCGATCACGAGCCCGGTCGACGTCAGCGAGAAGGCGACGAGCAGCGCGAGCTGGCGTCCGGCGACGCGCACCGCAAGCAGGCGCCGCAGCCGCTCGCGCCGCGGACCGCTCATGCCGTCGCGTCGATCGGCTCGGCAGCGATCAGCGGGCGGCCGCACTGCCAGCAGAAGACGGCGGCGCGCGCCTGCGGCGCGTCGCAGCTCGGGCAGCTGCCGGCGATCCCGGTCTCCTCGCTGTGCAAGAGCCGTTCGACCTGTCCGAGCTCGGCGTCGATCCGCTGCAACTCGGCGGCGCGGCGGGTCAGCACGTCCATTCGCACGTGATCGCGGATCGCCATCTCGTAGAAGAGGCCGCCGAGGTCGGCCTGCATGACGGTGAAGCGCTCGATCAGCCGGTCGCGCTTGGCGACCAGCTCAGGGTCGACACCGGGGGGCGGCGCGGTTGCCAGCCGCGCCGACCGCGCCTGGAAGATGTGCGCGAGCCGGCTCAATCTCCCGCTCCCGTCGGTGCTGTGCCGCCCGCGCCTGGGTCGCTCTGCACGTCGACGACGTCGGGCAGCGTCTTCTGCGACTGGATGTAGTTCTTGCCGGTCTTCTTCGTGAGGTTGCGCACCTGTTGCTTGTCCTTCGCGCGTGAGCTCGCGGTCGAGGTGTGGTGCAGGACGCTGTGCGCTGCGCCGCCGACGCCGGTCGCGACGACGGTGTTGGAGGCAGCGACGCTGGCCTTCGAGCCTTTTGCGCTCTTCGAGGCAGCGCTGTTGCCGGTCGTCCTGGCCAGTTCGTTGCCGCTGGCGCCCGTTCCGCCACCGCCGACGTTCACGACCGTGGGACGCTGGTTGCGCAGGGCGGAGACGAGGCTGGAGTTGTCGTGGCCGGCACGGCCGACGAGCACGCCGACGCCGACGAGCAGCGGCAGCAGCGCGAGCAGCGCTGCGAGGCCGATCCCGACGCCGCGGCGCGGTGGCAGCGCGACCGGCGCACGACGTCGCTGCGCAGCCGCGCCGAAGTAGCGCGCGGCGGGGTTGTCGGCTCCGAGCTGACGGGCGCCGCAGCTCACGCAGTAGCGCTGCGTCGCCTCGAGCGGAGCCTGGCACTCGGGGCAGGCGAGCCACGGCTGGGTCGTGTCGGTGGGACTGGATGCGCTCATCAGCTGAAGAGGGTTGGAGGTGCCATGACGCGCACGGTCGCCCCGCGCGCGTCGCCGATCAGCGGGATGCGGACGGTCGTGCGCCCATCGCTGCCGAGGTGCGCGACGAGCGCGCGGCCGGCCGCGACGATGCGCCGTCCGCGCCGCGCGACCGCGTAGACCTCGAGCGCGTATTGCGGCACGCCGGAGCGGTTCGCGATCGTCGCTCGCACGCTGCGCAGGCCGCGCGCACTCGGCAGCAGCGCCACGTCGGTCCGCGGCAGCGTGCGCAGTGTCGCGGTCTGACTCGCACGCGAGGGCCGCCCGACGCGCACGACGAGGGCGCCGTGCGGCACGCGCGCGTGGGTCGTGAAGACCCACGCTACGGTCGCGCCCGCGGCGAGCGCTGGCGCGTGCGTCTGGAAGTACGGCAGTCCGGCACGCCGGTTGAGCGCGACGACGCGCCCGCCGCCCACCCGCACGCTGAGCGCCAGCGGCAGGTCGCTCACGGGCGCCGGTCCGCTGTTGCGCAGCCGCACGACGATCGCGCTGCGGCCATGTCCCCGCACGAGCGCCGTCCCCAGCACGCCGATCTGCCGGTCGGTCTCCCGCACGTGCAGCGGCCGCTGCGTCGCGAGCACGCGCCGCGCCACGACGCGCGCCCGCGCGCTCTGCTGTTGCGTCGTCGCGCAGCCCGCGAGCCCGCCGCCGAGCACCGCCGCGATGCACCGAGCCGGCCACCATGCGCCTAGCCGAACGCACCGCTGATGTAGTCCTTCGTGCGCTGCTCGCGAGGGCGTGCGGAAGACGGCACTCGCCGGCCCGTACTCGACGAGCTCGCCGAGGTACATGAAGGCGACGTGGTCGGCGACGCGGAAGGCCTGCTGGAGGTTGTGCGTGACGATCACGATCGCGACCTCGTCGCGCAGCTTCACGATCAGTTCCTCGATCATCTCGGTCGAGCGCGGGTCGAGCGCCGAGCAGGGCTCGTCGAGCAGCAGCACCTCCGGCTGGGCGGCGAGCGCGCGGGCGATGCAGAGCCGTTGCTGCTGGCCGCCGGAGAGGCGCAGCGCCGGATGGTCGAGGTTGCCGGAGACCTCGTCCCACAGGCCGGCGCGCTGGAGCGCGTCCTGCACGGCCCGTCGCAGCTCGCGCTTCTTCGGCCGCCGCGAGCCCTGCTCGCGCAGCACGTAGGCGACGTTGTCGAAGACGCTCATCGGGAACGGGTTGGGCTGCTGGAAGACCATCGTCACGCGGCGGCGCAGCGACGTCGGCTCGAGCGTCGCGATGTCGCTGCCGTCGAGCGTGACGCGGCCGCTGAGCGATGCGGTGCGCGTCAGCTCGGTGAGGCGGTTCAGCGAGCGCAGCAGCGTCGTCTTGCCGCAGCCCGACGGGCCGATCAGCGCGAGCACCTCGCCCTGGCGGATCGGCAGCGAGACCTCGCGCACCGCGGGCTTGCCGGCGTACGCGATCGACAGCTGCTCGACCGTCATCCGCTCGATCGCGAAGCTCGCGGGGGCGACGCGGCGGCGCGGCGCGCTGACGAACGCCGAGGGCGGATCGTCATACGTGTCGACGTCGACACTTGCGAGGCGGTCGCGCCGCGGCTCGTCGAGCACGACGCCTGCCTCCTCGTCGAGCGCGAGGCGGCGTACGGGCAGGGGCGTCAGGTACTCCATCCGTTCCTCCTTGCGCGGCGTCGGACGACCTCGACGCCGAGGTTGAGCGCGAGCACGATCGCGAGCAGCACGAACGCAGCCGCGTATGCCTTCGTCGGTTGGTTGCCCTCGCCCGGTCGGGGAGTTGTCGTAGACGTAGCTCGTCAGCGTGCTGCCGGTGCCGCGCAGCGCGCTCAGCAGCGGCGTGCCGCCGACTCCGTTCATCGTCAGCGTCGCGCCGAGCAGCACGACGATGATCGAGGTGTCGCCGATGATCCGCCCGATCCCGAGCATCGTGCCGGTGACGACGTTCGGCCGCGCGCTCGGCAGCAGGATCCGCCGGATCGTCGCCGCCTTCGTCTTGCCGACCGCGTAGGACGCCTCGCGCACGTGTGAGGGGATCGCTTGCAACCCCTCGCGCGTAGCGGTCACGATCAGCGGCAGCGCGACGAATGACAGCATCGCGCCGGCGGCGAAGAACGAGCGGCCGAAGACGACGTCGCCGGACGTGCGCGAGAGGAAGCCGAGCGCCGGGCTGGAGAAGATCAGCGTCCCGAACAGCGCGAGCACGATGCTTGGCGTTCCCGCGAGCATCTCGACAGCCGACTCGGCGACGCGCGCGAAGCCGAACGGACGGCCGTACTCGCTCAGCCAGACGGCGGTCGCGACGCCGAGCGGCAGCGCGATCGCGATCCCGATCAGCGCGACGAGCAGCGTCCCGATCAGCGGGTCGAGGAAGCCGCCGCTGTCGGCCTCGCCGAAGCCCGCGCTCGGGTGCGTCACGAGCAGCGCCGGGCGCACGTAGCGGATCCCCTGGATCAGCAGGAAGATCACGATCGCCGCGGTGATCGCGCAGAACAGCAGCCCCAGCGCCCAGCAGATCGCGAGCCCGGCGCGGTCGGTGAGGCGCCAGCTCGCGCTCGACTCGACCGCGTCGCGGCGCGCGCCGCCCAGCCGCGGCGGACTCGCGAGCGCGCTCATGCCCGCACCCCGTAGTGCTTCAGCGGCTGCTTTGCGGCCCAGCCGGCGAGCGACAGCAGCGCCGCGGAGACGAGCAGCACCGCGGCGATCGCGAACAGCGTCGCGCGCATCGGCGGCGAGCTGCAGCTCGTCGGAGTTCGCGAGGATCGTCGCGGCGAGCGGCCGCGATGGCTCGAACAGGAAGATCAGGCCGTCGGCGGGATTCGGCGCGAAGCCGACCGAGCCGGAGACCATCGCCAGCATCACCGCCTCGCCGAGCGCCCGTGCGGTCGCGAGCACGGTCCCGGCGACGAACGCAGGGCGCGCCGTGCGCACGGCGATCTTCCAGAACGTGCGCCAGCGGTTGACGCCGAGCGCGAGCGAGCCCTCCAGCCAGCCCGGCGGGACCGAGCGCAGGCCGTCGGAGAAGATCGCGACCATCAGCGGCGCGATCATCACGCTCAGCACGAGGATCGCCGCGAGCAGGCTGTAGCCGCTCAGCGAGACGACATAGGCGACCGAGGCCTTCTGGTGCTCGCCGATCACGTGGTTGCCGATGAACGGCACGAGCACGAGCACGCCGAGCAGGCCGTAGATCACCGACGGGACGCTCGCCAGCAGGCGGATCACCGGATCGAGCACCGCACGCATCCAGCCGGGCGCGAACTCGACGGCGAAGACGGCGACGAACAGCGAGCAGACGAACGCGAGCAGCACTGCGCCGCCCGTGATGAGCAGCGTGCTCCACAGCAGCGGCCAAGCGTGGAACGTGTAGTCGTAGGCGCCGCCGACGTCGCCGGACAGGAAGATCGAGCGGATCTGGTGGTCGACGCTGCCGCCGGCCCCGAACCAGCTCAGGCCGTTGTGCGCGAACGACGGCCAGGCGCGGCCGATCACGACGACGAGCATCGCGCCGACGAACAGCAGCAGGACGCCGACCAGCGTGCCGAGCATCCGCTCGACACGCCGGTCGGACCACCGCAGTGGCGGCTCCGCGTATGGGAGCGCGTCCGCGCTCACTTCTTCTTCTTGGCCTTCTTCTTGACGCAGACGACCTGGTGCTTCTTGTTGTGGCTCTTCTTGAAGCCGCGCTTGCACTTCAGCGCCTTCGGCTTCGGCGCCGCCTTGTTGAACGCGGGCACGCCGCCGGCCTTCGCGATGATCACGCCGGCCGCCGAGCTGGTCCGTGCCCAGTCGATGAACTTCTGCACGTCGGGGTTCGGGTTCGACGTCGGCAGGACGTAGAAGATGTACCGCGTGAGCGGGTACTCGAACGTCCGGACGTCGGTCGCGTCGCAGGGGACGCCGTCGAGCGTCAGCGCCTTCAGCTTCGCGTTGCCGTTGACGTACGCGAGCCCGTTGTAGCCGATCGCACTGCGGTTCGTCTGGACCGCGTTCTCGACGAGCCCGTCCGACAGCAACGCGTTGACCGTCGAGGCCGGCGCGACGCCGTTGAGGATCGAGCTGACGAAGAAGTTGTACGTGCCACCGTTCGAGTCACGCCCGACCGGGGCGATGGTGGTCTTCAACTTCGACTTCGGCAGCGCGCTCCAATTCGTCGTCACGCCCGTGTAGATGTTGCGCGTCTGCGCGGTCGTGATGTTCGTGAGCTTGTTCGCCGGGTTCACGACGACGCAGAGTCCGTCGAGGAATCCCTTGACGTACGTCGTGCCGGCGTCGCTCGGCAGCGGCGTGCGCGCCTGGCCCGCGAACTGGCTCTTGCCTTGTTGCACGTCCTTGATGCCGGCGTTGCCGCCGTCGGCCGTGTAGACAAAGCTCACGTCGGGCTTGACCTTCTTGTAGCCCTTGAAGAGCGCGAGGAAGAACGGCTGTGCCGCCGTCGATCCCGAGCCGATCAGCGTGACCGCGCCCGCGGTGGCCGGTGCTGCCAACAGCAGCGCCGCAACCGCGAGCGCGAGCAGGGTCCTTGACTTCATCCCGGTCCAGCTCCTTTCGTAATCCCGACAAATTCGATCTTCTTTAACGACAATGCCGGGACGACGATACAGGAATCCCTACCGGTTTTGTGGGGCACCGGGGGAAGGTGCTCGGTGCGATCGGCCGCGGGCGGGGTGGGCGGGGCCGGGCCGGGTGGGCGCCGGTCCCGCGGCGCGGGTGGCGCTCAGCTCGCTGCGCCGACGGCGCGCATGGCGCTCGCCGAACTGCGGCTTAGGAGGGGCGGGGTTGGTCGTGACGGAGTCGGCGCTCTTTCTGCACGTTGCGTGGCTCGATCTCCGCAATTCCAGGCGTGGGGACGGAGGAGCGCACATCTGTGGGTCTATGAGGCCCACAGATGTGCGCTCCTCAATGCGACGCGGGGATCTGCGCGGCATCCGGAACGCAGCTGACGCAGACAGCGCGACCGGCGACGCAGGCGGAGAGTGCGACCGCTTGCGCAACCACTCCCTCCCCTCTCCCAAGCCGCCGTTCGTCGGCCGCCACGCGCGCCGCCCGCGCAGCGAGCTGAGCGCCAAGCGAGCGCACACGGAGCGCCGGGCCCACGCGGACTGTGCGGGCCGGGCGCGGCGCGCGGAGCGAGCGCCGCTCAGCGCGGCGCCACAGCAGCCCGCAACGCCCGCCGCAACCGTCCAAGCGTCACGACCCCACGCAGGACACCGGCGCCATCCACGGCCATGATCGCGCCAAGCGTGCGCAGGCCGTCGGCTTCGAGCAGGGCGCGGAGCGTCTGGTCCTCGCCGATCCGCAGGTGCTCGCCGTCGTCGGCCTCCATCAGCTCGCGCACCTGCTGGACCGGCTTGCCGCCCTCGACGGCCCCGACCGCCGGCGCCTCGCGCAGCACGCCGACGAAGCGCCCGGCCGCGTCCACGACCGGGAACCACGGCCAGCGGTAGCGCAGGAAGAACTCGTCGACCGCCTGCACGGCGGACAGCTCCTCGGGCACGCTCACCGGCTGCGCGTCCATGATGTCGGCGACGCGGACGTCCTCGAGCTGCTCGCTCAGCGTGCTCTGCACGAGCAGCGCGCGGGCCGAGCCGCCGATCATCATCCCGACGACGACGAACCAGACCCCGACGATGCTCGGGACCCCGAACGTCACCCACAGGCCGCCGCCGATCAGGAGCGCCGCAAAGCCCTGACCCAAACGAGCAGCGACGCGCGTGCCGCGGTTGCGATCGCCTGTCGCGTGCCACACGACGCCGCGCACCACGCGGCCGCCGTCGAGCGGGAAGGCAGGGATCAGGTTGAAGGCGAGCACGATCGCGTTCATCGTCACGACCCAGCTGAGCGTCAGCAGCGCCGGCGTGACGCGGACGCCGTTGGACAAGACCATCGCGTCGACGAAGCGGTGTGGACCCTCGATCCCGAGTGCGACCCCGGCGCAGACGACGATGATCGCGAGCGTCGCGAGCGGCCCGGCGAGCGCGACCGTCAGCTCCTCGCGCGGCGTACGGCTCTCGCGCTCCATCTGCGCGAAGCCGCCGAGCAGCGAGACGGTGATGCCGGCGACGCCGATTCCCTGGCGGCGCGCGACGAGCGCGTGGCCGAGCTCGTGCACGACGATCGAGCCGAACAGCAGCAACGTGCTGAACACCGCAGTCGCATAGGCCTGCGTGTCGGATCCGCCGAGCACGTCGCGGAACGAGCTCGACAGCAGGTAGATGACGAGGAACAGGAAGAAGAACCAGCTCGGGTCGACGCCCACGCGTATCCCGAAGATGCGCGCGAGTTGGATCGATCCAGAACGCCGGAACATGCTGGAATGGTGACATGCATTCAGCACTTGCCGAACTGCGTGAGCGACTCGCAGAGATTCAGGACCTCGCCCACGCCGGCGGACTGCTCGGCTGGGACCAGCAGACGATGATGCCGCCGCGTGCGGCAGCCCTGCGCGCGGAGCAGCTCGGGACACTCGGGCGGATCGTCCACGAGCGCTTCACCGACGACGCGATCGGCCGTCTGCTCGGGGATTTGGAAGGCGAGCAGGAGCGGCTCGCGCAAGCCGACCCGGACTCCGACGACGCAGCGTTGATCCGCGTCACGCGGCGCGACTACGAGAAGTCCCGCCGTGTGCCGAACGACCTGGCGGCCGATCTGGCGCGCGCGGGCGCGCTCGGCCATGGGGCATGGGTTGACGCGCGCGAGCGCTCCGACTTCGCCGCGTTCTTGCCGTTCCTGCAGCGCAACATCGAGCTGAAGCAGCGCTACGTCGAGTGCTTCGACGGCTTCGAGGATCCCTACGACGTGCTGCTCGACGACTACGAGGAGGGGATGAAGAGCGCCGAAGTCGCCGCGCTCTTCGCCGAGCTGCGCACCGCGCTCGTGCCGCTGATCGCAGCGATCGCGCAGCGCGCCGACGCGGTCGACGCCTCCGTGCTGCACGGCGAGTTCCCCGTCGCGGGCCAGCAGCGGCTCGTGCGCGGCGTGCTCGAACGGCTCGGCTGGAACGCGGAGGGCTGGCGGCTCGACGAGGCAGCCCACCCGTTCGCGACGAGCTTCGGGCCGACCGACGTGCGGCTGACGACGCGCTACGACCCGTGCGTATATCGGGATGGCGCTGTACGGCGGGATCCACGAGTTCGGCCACGGCCTCTACGAGTCCGGGATCGCGCCGGAGCTCGCGCGCACGCCGCTCGGCGAGGGCGTCTCGCTCGGCGTGCACGAGTCGCAGAGCCGGCTGTGGGAGAACGTCGTCGGGCGCGGGCGGCCGTTCGCCGGCTATCTGCACGGGCAGCTGCAGTCGGTCTTCCCCGAGCAGTTCGGGTCGGTCGACGCCGAGACCTTCTACCGCGCGGTGAACCGCGTCCAGCCGTCGCTGATCCGCGTCGAGGCGGACGAGGCGACGTACGGGCTGCACGTGATCCTGCGCTTCGAGCTGGAGCGCGAGATGGTCGTCGGGCGGCGATCGCGCTGAAGGATCTGCCGGAGGCGTGGAACGCACGCATGCGCGAGTACCTCGGCGTCGAGGTGCCCGACGACGCGCACGGCGTGCTGCAGGACGTCCACTGGTCCGGCGGCGACATCGGCTACTTCTCGACCTACGCGCTCGGCAACCTGATCGGCGCGCAGCTGTGGGCGCGCGCCCGGGCCGACCTGCCCGACCTCGACGCGCAGCTCGCCGTCGGCGACGGCCGACAGCGCTGCGCGACTGGCTGGGCGAGCACGTCCACCGCCACGGCCGCAAGTACCCGCCGCGGGAGCTTGTCGCGCGGGTCGTCGGCGGGCCGATCAGCGTGCAGCCGTTCGTGGATTACCTGACGGCGAAGCTGAGCGCCGATCTACGGGCTCTGAGGCTCGCCCCGCCCGCGCTCACTGGCGCTCGGTTCGCTGCGCGGACGGCGCGCTCAGCGGTTGTCGAACGGCGGCTTGGGAGAGGGAGGGAGTGGGTGCCCGAGCGCCCGCGGTCTCCGCCTGCGTTGCTGGTCGCGCTCTCTGCGTCAGCCGTTCGACGGCCGCTCGTCACCCCAGATCCCCCTTCGTCGTCACCGTCCCCGGAAAGTGGAGCCGTACGCTGTCGCGAGGTATCCTGAGCAGCATCCGTCGTGCAAGCGGACTTGAGGAGATTCGGTGATGGAGTACCAGGTGATCTATGAGCAGGGGCCCGAGTCGTGGGGCGCGTACTCGCATGACTTGCCTGGATGCGTTGCCGTCGGAGACACGCAGGCCGAGGTCGAGCAGCTCATGCGCGAGGCGATCGCGTTGCACATCGATCTGTTGCGCTCAGAGGGCCTCCCGGTCCCGCCGCCGGGCTCACGCGGTCGCGTCGCCGCGTAGACAGCGCTTAGCGACCTACAGCAGCGGCCGGTTGCGCTCGATGATCGCGCCGTAGTCGAGCCCGCTCGGCAACGTGCCGAACACGTGGCCGCGGTCGCCGGCGAGGCGGGAGGCGCAGAAGGCGTCGGCGACGGAGCCGCGGGGAGTGGCGGACGACCAGCGAGCCCTGCAGCGCCAGCGCCATCGTCTCGACGACGCGCCGCGCGCGCAGCTGGATGTCCTCGAAGTCGGACAGCTCGGCGTGCAGCTTCGCGACATGCGCGTCGAGCCGTGGGTCGGCGCCGGCCGTCACCTCCAGCTCGGCGAGGAACGCCTCGCGCGTGCCGGGCTCCTTGATCAGCGCGCGCAGGACGTCGAGGCACATGACGTTGCCCGACCCCTCCCAGATCGAGTTCAGCGGCGCCTCGCGGTAGAGCCGCGGCAGCCCCGACTCCTCGACGTAGCCGTTGCCGCCGAGCACCTCGGTCGCCTCCGCCGCGTGGGGGGCGGTGCGCTTGCAGACCCAGTACTTCAACACCGCGGTCGCGATCCGCTTGAACGACTGCGCCTCGGCATCGCCCGCGCCCGCCTCGTCGTACGCCCGCCCGAGCCGCATCGCCGACAGCGTCGCGGCCTCCGACTCGACGCACAGGTCGGCGAGCACGTTCGTCATCAGCGGCTGCTCGATCAGCCGCGCGCCGAACGCGCTGCGATGCGCCGCGTGGTGCGTCGCGAGCGAGACCGCCCAGCGCATCCCGGCAGCCGAGCCGATCACGCAGTCGAGCCGCGTGTGGTTGACCATCTCGATGATCGTCGGCACGCCGCGGCCCGGCTCGCCGACGAGCTGCGCCCAGGCCCACGGAACTCGACCTCGCTCGACGCGTTCGAGCGGTTGCCGAGCTTGTCCTTCAAGCGCTGGATCTGGAACACGTTGCGCGTCGCCGTCGGGCCGCCAGCGCGGCAGCGCGAAGCAGGAGACGCCCTCGCCCTCGATCTGCGCGAGCACGAGGAAGAGGTCGCACATCGGCGCCGAGCAGAACCACTTGTGGCCCGTCAGCTCGTACTCGCCGCCCGGTCCGCCCTCGCCGATCGGCACGGCCACAGTCGTGTTCTGCCGCACGTCGGAGCCGCCCTGCTTCTCCGTCATGCCCATGCCGCACAGCGCACCGGTCTTCTCGGACGCCGGGATGTCGCGCGCGTCGTACGAGCGCGACAGCAGCCGCGGCTCCCACTCGGCCAGCACGTCGGGCTGCGCACGCAGTGCCGGCACCGCGGCAAAGGTCATCGTCAACGGGCAGCCGTGGCCGGCCTCGACCTGACCGCCGGTGAGCGACATCGCGGTGCGGACCGTGTGTGCGCCCGGCCGTTCCGAGGTCCACGGCAACGCGTGCACTCCATGCGCGACGGCGGTGCGCAGCAGCTCGTGCCACGCCGGGTGGAACTCGACCTGGTCGACGCGGTTGCCGAAGCGGTCGTGCGTCTTCAGCTGCGGCGGGTGCTCGTTCGCCTCGAAGCCGAGGCGGATCCCGTCACCGCCCGCCGACGCTCCGGCTGCCGACGCCTCCTCGAAGCCCCAGCCCGCGCCCTCGCGCTCGACCGCCTCGACGAGCGGGCGGTTCTGCTCGAAGAGATTCAGCCCTTCGAGCGGCGGCGGCTGGTTCGCGACGACATGCGTCGCGCGCGATTCACCGAGCGGCGTGACTGCCATGCCACTTAGTCAAGCACGCCCGTGCACCACTCGCGTCACGTGCACGGTGCGG
Source organism: uncultured Actinomycetes bacterium (assembly GCA_963715695.1). GTDB lineage: Bacteria > Actinomycetota > Thermoleophilia > Solirubrobacterales > Solirubrobacteraceae > Conexibacter. The sequence continues at coordinate 2,199,243 of OY970266.1, forward strand.
GTGGGCATCCGGCGAAGGCGTGTTGCGCCGAAGGCGCGCAACGCCGAAGACGGATGCCCACCCGCCGCGCTGCCACGAGCTACCCGGCGAGCGCCTTCTGCAGGTTCGAGTCAATCGCCGCCAAGAACTCCTCGGTCGTAAGGAACGCCTGGTCCGGGCCGATCAGCAGCGCCAGGTCCTTCGTCATCTCGCCCTGCTCGACCGTCTCGACACAGACGCGCTCCAGCGTCTCGGCGAACGCAGTCACCTCAGGCGTGCCGTCCATCCGGCCACGGTGCGCGAGCCCACGCGTCCACGCGAAGATCGACGCGATCGGGTTCGTCGAGGTCGGCTCGCCACGCTGGTGGCGGCGGTAGTGACGCGTGACGGTGCCGTGCGCCGCCTCCGCCTCGACCGTCTGCCCGTCCGGCGTCATCAGCACGCTCGTCATCAGACCGAGCGAGCCGAAGCCCTGCGCGACCGTGTCCGACTGGACGTCGCCGTCGTAGTTCTTGCACGCCCACACGTAGCCGCCCTCCCACTTCAGCGCGGAGGCGACCATGTCGTCGATCAGACGGTGGTCGTACGTGATCCCGGCGGCTTCGAAGTCGGTCTTGAACTCCTGCTCGTAGACCTCGGCGAAGAGATCCTTGAAGCGACCGTCGTAGGCCTTCAGGATCGTGTTCTTCGTCGACAGGTAGACGGGGAAGCCACGGTCGAGGCCGTAGCGCATCGACGCGCGCGCGAAGTCGCGGATCGAGTCGTCGAGGTTGTACATCGCCATCGCGATCCCGCTGCCGGGGAAGTCGAAGACGTTCAGCTCCATCGGCTCGCTGCCGTCCTTCGGCGTGAACGTCATCGTCAACGTGCCTTCGCCGGGGATCAGCGTGTCGGTCGCGCGGTACTGGTCGCCGTAGGCGTGACGGCCGATCACGATCGGCTTCGTCCAGCTCGGCACGAGCCGCGGCACGTTCGAGATCACGATCGGCTCGCGGAAGATCACGCCGCCGAGGATGTTGCGGATCGTGCCGTTCGGCGAGCGGTACATCCGCTTGAGCCCGAACTCCTCGACGCGCGCCTCGTCCGGCGTGATCGTTGCGCACTTCACGCCGACGCCATGGCGTTTGATCGCCTCGGCCGACTCGACGGTGATCGCGTCGTCGGTCTCGTCGCGCTTCTCGATCCCGAGGTCGTAGTACTTCAGGTCGACGTCGAGGTAGGGGAGGATCAGCTTGTTCTTGATGAACGCCCAGATGATGCGGGTCATCTCGTCGCCGTCGAGCTCGACGACGGGGTTCTTCACCTTGATCTTGGACATGGGTGTCAGTGTCCTTCTTGGATGCGTTGGGAAGCGCTGTTTGTATCGAGTCTCGCGTGCGCGTGCGGTTCGGCGGAGGTCCGATCCGGCGCCCGGCGATAGCATCGCCCACCGATCCGCCGCCATCCAGGAGATGAACACGTGACTGACAAGCCACCCGTCCGCGTCGCCGTCACCGGCGCCGCCGGTCAGATCGGCTACTCCCTGCTGTTCCGCATCGCGAGCGGTGCCCTGCTGGGCCCCGATCAGCCGGTGCAGCTGCGCCTGCTCGAGATCACGCCCGCGCTGAAGGCAGTCGAGGGAGTGATCATGGAGCTGGACGATTGCGCCTTCCCGCTGCTCGCCGGCGTCGAGGCGTCCGACGACCCGAACGTGGTCTTCGACGGCGCGAACGTCGGCCTGCTCGTCGGCGCGCGCCCGCGCGGAGCGGGCATGGAGCGCAGCGACCTGCTCGAGGCCAACGGCGGCATCTTCAAGCCGCAGGGCCAGGCGATCAACGCGCATGCAGCCGACGACATCAAGGTGCTCGTCGTCGGCAATCCGGCGAACACGAACGCGTTGATCGCGATGAGCCACGCGCCGGACGTCCCGCGCGAGCGCTTCCACGCGATGACGCGGCTCGATCACAATCGCGCGATCGCGCAGCTGTCGAAGAAGACGGGAGCGCCGGTCAGTGAGATCACGAACGTGACGATTTGGGGCAATCACTCAGCGACGCAGTACCCCGACATCTTCCACGCGCAGATCGGCGGTCGCAACGCAGCCGAGTTGATCAACGACCAGGCGTGGCTCGAAAGCGACTTCATCCCGACCGTGCAGAAGCGCGGCGCGGCGATCATCGACGCGCGTGGCGCGTCGAGTGCGGCATCCGCTGCGAACGCGGCGATCGATCACGTGCACGACTGGGTGCTCGGCACGCCGGCCGGTGACTGGATCTCGATGTCCGTGCCCTCCGACGGCTCCTACGGAGTTCCCGAGGGCATCATTTGCGGCTTCCCGTGCACGACGAAGGACGGAGTCGCGACGATCGTCGAGGGACTCGAGGTGGGCGACTTCTCGCGGGCGCGGATCGACGCGAGCGTGGCTGAGCTGTTCGAGGAGCGCGCGGCGGTCGAGCAGCTCGGGCTGCTGTAAGGACCTGCCGCTCCCCTGGGGCTCGAGCGTGGTGCTCGAGCCCCAGGGTCGCTAGGCCGGGTGCCAGCCCTTGTCCTTGCGCTGGACCTTCCCGTCCTCCTCGAGCTGCGGGAGGATGCGATACAGGTAGTTCGGCTTGATCCCCATCTGACCGGCGAGGTCGGGGATCGTGATGCCGGGACGCGTGCGGACGAGCTCGACGGCCTCGGTCGCGCGCGTGTTGCCGCCTCTGCTGCCACGCGGGCGACCGCGTCTGCTGCCGTTCGACGTCGCCGTTGCCGTCGCGCTTGCCCTCGTCGGGGGCGCCACGCGCGTGCCACGCACGCCGCCTTCGACGTCGTCCAATGCGGCGGCCGCCGCCTCGAGTCGCTCGAACTCCTCGACGAGCGGTTGCAACTCCCGCAAGCGCTCCTCGATCTCCTTCACCTTCGTGTCGAGAAAGTCAGCCACCTCTGCCCTCCGGTTGTTCTCGATCTATGTCCCAAATGGTGCTTCGGGAGTCGGAGCGCAAACGTTCACGGTGGCGTGCCCATCACGTTCAGCCGTATCTCGCTTGTTGACCGGTTCCCCGCTATGACGCCTCCAGCTTCGGCGACGCCATCAAACGATCTCGCATCCTAGCGCGAGAACGCTCACTAGTCAGAGCTTCCTTCCCAACTGCGTCCTTCGGTCCACCCAGAGGCGGCCTTGCACCGCTCGCGAGAGTGATGATTCAGGCTGGACGCCGTTACTCCGTTTCGATGAGCGCTTTGAGTCGTTGCAGTGAGCGCTGCGCCTCGCGCTGCGAGAGACCGCCCACCAGCACGCGTCCGGCGACGGCGCCGAGCGGTCCACCCGGGGCCTTGAATTCGTTCGTGTAGTCGAAGCTGCGTGCGCGTCTCACCTACGGGTTGCAGCTGCATACACGATTGAGGCGCGCGAGTGCGCTGGTCCGTGTCCGTCCCAGACAGCGCGCCGCGGTGCGTCGAGCGTCGACGACATGCCAGGTGACGTGCACGTTCGCGCCGCGCAGGTTGAGCGTCTGCTCGAACTGCGAGCCGCGCTCCAACCGGCGTGGCACGTCGCCGAGGCGGCGATGGATCGTGACCCAGTCGCCGAGACGGCGTGGATCGGTCACGACCTCCCACACGCGCTCCGGGCGGCGCGGCGATCTCGATCGCGCAGTGCACGAGTGTCATGGCCCGGACCCTACCGTGGGACCCGGTCGGGCGCCTCACCGTGCGGCCAGCGGCTCGTCGCGCTCCCACTCGCGCGAGCGCGTGCTCGATCGCTGCGTCGAGCGCATGCAGTCGCACGCCGAGCAGGCGCGCCGTCTGCTCGTCGCGCGGCAGCAGGTCGCTCGCGAGCCCGGCCATCAGCGGCCCGACCAGCTCGTGGCGCTCGCCGGCGATCGCCGCGGCGACCCGGCTCGCGACGACCTGTCGGGATCGGCGTGCGCGCGCCGAGCCCCAGCAGCGGGCGTCGCAGCAGCAGTCCGTCGCGGATCCGCTCGATCAGCTCGCCGTAGCTGACGACGTCCGGGCCGGCGACGTCGAGCGAGCGACCGGCGACCGCGTCGGCGCGGTCGCGGCGCGCGCGAGCAGCTCGATCGACGTCGCGCTCGTCGATCGGCTGGGTGCGATGCACGCGCCATGACGGGCAGCGCGAGCAGCGGCAGCCGCTCGACGAGTCGCACGAGGAAGCGAAACGAGCGCGAGCCGGCGCCGATCACGATCGAGGCGCGCAGCGCGACCGAGCCGGGCACCGCGTCGAGCAGCATCTGCTCGACCGCGAGCCGGCTCGCGAGGTGCGCGAGGGCGGGCGCGCCCTGCGGCACGAGCCCGCCGAGGTAGACGACGCGGCTGACACGCCGGCGCTGCGTGCTGCCGCGGCGAATCGCTCCGCCGCTGCCAGCTCGCGCGCTGGGAAGCCGGCGGTGGCCGTGCCGTCCGCGACCGGCTCCATCGCATGGATCAGGAAGTAGGCGACGTCGATCCCGTCGAGCGCGGCCGCGAGGCCCTGCGCCGGTGAGCGCGTCGCCGACGACGAGCGGGATCTCGAGGCCGGGGGCGACGCGTGCCGGGTCGCGCACGAAGCCGCGCAGCTCGTGGCCGTCGCGCGCGAGTCGCGGCACGAGCCGCGCGCCGACGAAGCCGCTGACGCCGGTGACGAGGATCCGCATGCCGTCAGGATGACGTGCGACGGCCGAGGAAACGTGCGGAGAATGCGGGGTGTTCGAGGCGTCCAGCCGAGATTCCGGTGCATTTGCAGGGTTTTTCGCGCCGGAGACGAAATTCGTGCGTTTTGCGGAAACCGGCGTTGTGGCCTGCGACCGTCATCTGTTTCACTCCCGCCTTCGGTTGAGACGCGACGCAGCAAGGGAGCAGGAACAGGGATGGCGAAGGGGCGTGTGAACGGGCGCAAGGTCAGCTGCGAGGACTGCTTCTTCCGCAAGAACCTGCTGTGCGCGCTGACCGAAGCCGAACCCTGCGCGACCTTCCGGCCGGCGCATCCCGAAGGCCTCCGGCCACCCCGCCAGATGCGCTTCCAGTTCCGTCAGGAGCGCCGCACGCAGGCCGTCTGGGCATTCCCCTCCGCTCAGGAACAAGCTGCGTTGCACGCCTGAGCTTCACCACCAGCGGCCCGGCCGCGCAGTTTCACGGTTAGAGTCCCGCGCCTCGTGGGAGCACGACAGTCGTGAGGATCACCGTGCTTGGCAAGTCGCCGGCCTGGCAAGACGCCGGCGGCGCGTGCAGCGGCTACCTCGTCGAGGAGGCCGGTCGACGCCTGCTGCTCGACTGCGGCAACGGAGTCTTCGGCAAGCTGCGCGGCGTCTGTGACTTCACCAGCGTCGAGCGCGGTCGTCGATCTCTCACCTGCACGCCGATCACTTCATCGACCTGATCCCGTACGCCTACGCGCTCGCCTACTCGCGCGCACGCCTCCGAGCACCGGCCGGTGCTGCACGCACCGCCTGGCGCGCGCGAGACGTTCCGCCGCATCACCGGCGCGTGGGAGGCCGAGGAGCTGATCGAGCACGCCTTCGAGGTGCGCGAGTACGACCCGGGCGCCGAGCTGGAGCTGGGCGCGCTGCGCGTCCGCTTCCACGAGGTGCCGCACTTCATCCGCACGTACGCGGTCCAGCTGCGCGACCGCGCCGGCGACGCTTCACCTACGGCGCCGACTGCGGGCCGAACGACGCGATCGTCGAGTTCGCGCGCGACAGCGACCTGCTGATGCTGGAGGCGACGATCGAGCAGCCGGAGACGGGCGACCAGCGCGGCCACCTGACGCCGGCCGAGGCGGGCGAGCACGGTCAGCGCGCAGGCGCCGGCCGGCTCGTGCTGACGCACATCTCCGAGGACGTCGACGAGGCGTGGGCGCGCGGCGAGGCCGAGCGCGACGTTCGGCGGGCCGGTCGAGCTCGCACGCGAGGGCGCCGTCTACGAGGTCTGAACGGGCGGTCGTCCGAGGCACGCTAGATTGCGACGATGCCTGCGCGAACGCGACCTGTTCGCGAACTTCGAGCGGATGCGCCGCGAGATGGACGAGCTGTTCGGCGACGTCCTGCAGCGCTCCGGCATCGCACCGCGCAAGCGCGCCGGCTTCTCGCCGGCGGTCGACGTCTCCTACGCCGAGGGCCCGCCGCGCGCGATCGTGACGGCCGAGCTGGCCGGGCATCGACACCGACGAGCTCGAGCTCGAGATCCAGGGCCGCGAGCTCGTGCTGTCCGGCCAGCGCCGCGCGGCCGAGCCCGAGGGCCGCGCTCTACCAGCAGGTCGAGATCGAGCACGGCCCGTTCCGGCGCGTCGTGCAGCTCGGCGCCGAGGTCCGCGCGGAGGAGGCGAAGGCCGTCTACGAGGACGGCCTGCTGCGCGTCGAGCTGCCGCTCGCCGAGGCCGAGACGCGACGCGCCACAGCGTCCCGATCGAGGTTCGCGAGCCGGGCGACGAAAGCGACCTCGGATGATCGAGGTCGGCGACGCCGGCGGAGCGCGCGAGGTCGAGGTCGGCGCCGCAGCGCGGGCTGCCGGCGACGCTGCCGGTGCTGCCGCTGCGCGAGACGGTCGCCTTCCCCGAGACGCTCGTCCCGCTCGCCGTCGGCCAGGAGCGCAGCATGGCGCTCATCAACGACGTGCTCGGCGGCGACCGCATGATCGCGATGGTCGCGAGCCGCAACGCCGGAGATCGAGGCGCCCGGACCCGACGACCTCCACGACGGTCGGCGTCGCCGGCGTCGTCGCGCGAATGCTGAAGGTGCCCGACGGCACGCTGCGGATCCTCGTGCAGGCGACGCAGCGGATCCGCGTCGCGGGTTCGAGCAGACCGAGCCCTACCTCGTCGCGCCGTCGAGGAGGCGCCCGACGTCGGCACGGCCGAGACGCCGGAGCTGCTCGCGCTCGTGCGCAACGTGCAGGCGACCTTCACGAACATCGTCGAGCAGGTCCCGTACCTGCCCGAGGAGCTGCACCTCGCCGTCGCGAACCTCGACGACCCGAGCGCGCTCAGCCACCTGATCGCCGGCGCGCTGCGGCTGAAGACGGAGGAGAAGCAGGCGCTGCTCGAGGAGCGCGACGTGCGCGAAGCGGCTGCGGCGCCTGTCCGAGCTGCTCGCACGCGAGCTGGAGGTCGTCGCGCTCGGCTCGAAGATCCAGTCGCAGGTGCAGTCCGAGCTCGACAAGTCCCAGCGCGAGTACTTCCTGCGCCAGCAGCTGAAGGCGATCCAGGAGGAGCTCGGCGACGGCGACGAGATGGCCGCCGAGGCGAACGAGCTGCGCGACCAGCTCGCCGCGCTCGAGCTGCCGGAGGCCGCGCGCAAGCAGGCCGACCGCGAGCTGGCGCGGCTGGAGCGGCTGCCGGCCGCTGCCGCCGAGCACGGCGTGATCCGCGGCTACCTCGAGTGGATCGCCGCGCTGCCGTGGAGCGAGACGACCGAGGACAACCTCGACCTGAAGCATGCGCGCGTCGTGCTCGACGAGGACCACTACGACATCGAGCAGGTGAAGGACCGCATCCTCGAGTTCCTCGCCGTGCGCAAGCTGAAGCCGGACGCCCGCGGTTCCATCCTCTGCCTCGTCGGCCCGCCCGGCGTCGGCAAGACCTCGCTCGGGCGCTCGATCGCCCGCGCGCTCGGGCGCAACTTCGAGCGCATCTCCGTCGGCGGCGTGCGCGACGAGGCGGAGATCCGCGGCCACCGCCGCACGTACATCGGCGCGATGCCCGGCACGATCGTGCGCGCCCTGCGCGATGCCGGCTCGAAGAACCCGCTGTTCATGATCGACGAGATCGACAAGATGGGCACGGACTTCCGCGGCGATCCCTCCAGCGCGATGCTCGAGGTGCTCGACCCCGAGCAGAACGGCGAGCTTCCGCGACCACTACCTCGACCTGCCGTTCGACCTCTCCGACGTGATGTTCGTGACGACCGCGAACACGCTCGAGACGATCCCCGGCCCGCTGCGCGACCGCATGGAGACGATCCAGCTCGCCGGCTACACGGAGGAGGAGAAGCTCGAGATCGCCAAGCGCTACCTCGTGCCGCGCCAGATCGAGCGCAACGGCCTCACGCGCGGGAAGATCGCCTTCAGCGACGCGGCATTGCGCGCGATCATCGCCGACTACACGCGCGAGGCGGGCGTGCGCGGGCTCGAGCGCGAGATCGGCAGCGTCTGTCGCAAGGTCGCGCGCCAGGTGGCCGAGGGGACGCTCACGCGCAAGCTGAGCGTGAGCGCCGCCGAAGGCCCGCGAGCTGCTCGGCCGCCGCCGCTTCTACGCCGAGACGCGTCGCCGCACCGCCGAGCCGGGCGTCGCGACCGGCCTCGCCTGGACGCCGGCCGGCGGCGACGTGCTGTTCGTCGAGGCGACCGCGATGCCGGGCACCGGAAAGCTGACGATCACCGGCCAGCTCGGCGACGTGATGCGCGAGTCGGCGCAGGCGGCGCTCTCCTACGTCCGCAGCCACCCGCCCGACGGCCTCGCCGACGACTGGTTCGCGACGCACGACCTGCACGTCCACGTGCCCGCCGGGGCGATCCCGAAGGACGGCCCGAGCGCCGGCATCACGATGGCGACGGCGCTCTGTTCGCTGCTGACCGGGCGCCCGGTGCGCGCCGACGTGGCGATGACCGGCGAGATCACGCTGACCGGCCAGGTGCTGCCGATCGGTGGCTTGAAGGAGAAGGCGCTCGCCGCGCAGCGCAGCGGCATCTCGTGCGTGATCGCGCCGGCACGCAACGAGGCGGACGTCGAGGAGATCCCCGAGCATCTGCGCAAGGACCTCGACTTCCGCTTCGTCTCGCGGATCGAGGACGTGCTCGAAGCGGCGCTCTCCTCGCGTCGTGCGCGCGATGCGGTAGCTGTCTGAGGCGACCTTTCACGCGGAAGGGTCGCGGTGCGGGACTCGGGGTATGCTCGACGCGCACGAGCAAGCGGACACGAGGGAGCCTCCCGGATGACAACACGCAGCAAGCATGCGAAGAAGGCAGCGAGCGCCGCTGCCGCGACGAGCCCCTGGGTCCAGCGCCTCGTCCAGGACGAGGATCTGCGGGACAACTTCCGCGTCGCCTTCGAGGCCGCGAAGGACGCTTACGACCGCCTCTCCGACGGCAAGAACCCGAGAGAGCTGGTCGAGGACAAGAAGCTCCAGGAGGATCTCAAGCAGGCAGCCGGTGCGCTGAAGGAGGCCGGCTCCGCGCTCAAGGAGGGCCCGAAGAAGAAGCGCAAGAGCGGCAGTGCCGGGCGCAAGCTCGTGCTGCTGTTGATCGGCGCCGGCCTCGCGCTCGCGCTCAGCGAGGACCTGCGCTCGAAGGTGCTCGACGCGCTGTTCGGCGCCGAGGAGGAGTTCGACTACAGCTCCACGACCGCGCCGGGTCGCGACGCCGACGGCGTAGGCGCCCGGACGGCAGCTGGCTCCGAGGGCGCCTGCATGGCGCCCTCGGTCCCGGCGTGCCGCGTGACCTACTACGATCGAGAGCATGGCCGTCGCCCCCGCAGCCCGTTCTGACGCTCCCGCTCCGCGCCGACCGCTCGAGAGCGAGAAGGCGAAGCGGATCGTCGAGGCGATGCGCGCGAGCGTCGCCGCTGCGCGGCGCCGCCGGTTCGACGTTCGACCACGTCGCCCGCGAGGCCGGCGTCTCGCGCGGCCTGCTGCACTACTACTTCGGCACGAAGGAGCAGCTGCTCGCCGAGGTCGTGCGGCGCGACTCGGAGATCCGCCTCGCCGCGCTCGCCGCCTCGCTCGGGGACGCGCGCACCGCCGACGACTTCATCGACGCGCTCGTCGCGCAGCCTCGAGCAGCTGATCGAGCGCGACCCGCACTTCGTCGTGCTGATGTACGAGCTGTTCACGCTCTCGCGCCGCAACGAGGAGATCGCCGGCGAGCTGTCGATCCTCTGCAGCCGGGCCCGCACCGACCTCGCGGCATCGCTCCAGGCCAAGCAGGCCGAGGGCGTGCTGCATCTCGGCGCCGAGCCCGAGGCGGTCGCCGGCGTGCTGCTCGCGCTGGCCGACGGACTGGCGTTGCGCTTCCTGATCGAGCCGGATCGCGATCCCCGGCCGACGCTGACCGCGGCGGTCGCGGCGGCGCGGACGCTGATTGCGGATCCGGCGTAGGCGGGCTCCGCTCCGCTCGGGGCGCTCTGCTCGGTAGGCGCTTCGCGCCGCGTGGCCGGAGGGTCGGGGCGGTCGCTGAACGGCAGACTACGAGGGGGCGAGCGGCGGGTCTTGGGCTCGGTCGTGTGCGGCGCTCTGCGGTTTCGCGTGGGATGGCGCGACCGCCGTGTGTGTTTCCCCGCTATGGATGGTGCCCGGCCTGGACTCTGGTTGCTGGTGGTCGTATATCGACCGCGAGAGACCACAGTTCACTTTTGGTCGGTGTGATCCCCGACATGTGGGGTGCGGCGCGGGACTCTGCACATCCGTACATGTATATCCGGCTCAAACGTGCACAGTTCGCTTTCACCCCCGCACCACGAGGCGCCACCCAGGCCGGAGCCCGAGCCCCCGCCGCTCGCCCTCTCGTAGTCTGCCGTTCAGCTGACCGCTACGAACTCCAGCGAACGCGGCGCGAAGCGCCAAACGGACTGACCTCAGCCCGCACCGAGCTCAGCCCGCCGCGCTGCCAGCCCCAAGCTTCGGCGAAACCCACGGAGCCCGCAACCGCCGCTCAAGCTCGTCGCCGACGTCGGAATCGCCAGCCGCTCCTGCGCGAGCGTGTCGCGGTCGCGCAGCGTCACCGTTCCGTCCTCCAGCGTCTGGTGGTCGACCGTGACGCCCCACGGCGTCCCGATCTCGTCCTGGCGGCGGTAGCGCTTGCCGATCGAGCCGCCCTCGTCGTACTCGGCCTGCATGCGCCCGCGCAGGTCGGCGTACAGCTCGCGCGCGACCTCCGGCTGGCCGTCCTTCTTCACGAGCGGCATCACGGCGACCTTCACCGGCGCGAGCTTCGGGTGCAGGCGCAGCACGGTCCGCACCTCGTTCTCCAACTGCTCCTCGTCGTAGGCGTCGACGAGGAACGCCAGCGTCGCGCGGTCGGCGCCGGCTGCCGGCTCGATCACGTGCGGGACGTAGCGCTCGCCGCGCGCGGTGTCGACGTACTCGAGCTTCTCGCGCGCCGCCGCGGCGTGTGCGCTCAGGTCGAAGTCGCCGCGGTTCGCGATCCCCTCCAGCTCGCTCCAGCCGATCGGGAAGAGGTACTCGACGTCGCTCGTGCCGGACGCGTAGTGCGACAGCTCGTCGGCGTCGTGCGCGCGCATCCGCAGGTGGTCGGGGCGGATCCCCAGCTCGGTGTACCAGCGCTCGCGCTCGGCGAGCCAGTGCTCGAACCACTGCTGCGCCTCGGCCGGCGGCACGAAGAACTCCATCTCCATCTGCTCGAACTCGCGCGTGCGGAAGACGAAGTTGCCGGGCGTGATCTCGTTGCGGAACGACTTGCCGATCTGCGCGATCCCGAACGGCGGCTTCTTGCGGGAGAACTGCAGGACGTTCTTGAAGTTGATGAAGATCCCCTGGGCCGTCTCGGGACGCAGGTAGACGGTCGCGCCCTCCTCCTTCACCGGCCCGACGGTCGTCTCGAACATCAGGTTGAAGTCGCGCGCCTCGGTCAGGTCGCAGTCGGGGCCCTCGCCCGGGTGCTTGGAAGGCTTCTGGCCGCACTCGAGCTGGTCGAGGTGGTCGGCGCGGAAGCGCTTCTTGCAGGTGCGGCAGTCGATCAGCGGGTCGGTGAAGCCGGCGAGATGGCCGCTCGCCTCCCACACCTTCGGGTGCTGGATGATCGCCGAGTCGAGCGCGACGATGTCGTCGCGGTCCTGCAGCATCGCGCGCCACCACTCGCCCTTGACGTTCGTCTTCAGCAGCACGCCATAGTGGCCGTAGTCGTACGTCGAGCCGACCCCGCCGTAGATCTCGGAGGAGGGGAAGATGAAGCCGCGCCGCTTGCAGAGCGCGACGACCTTGTCCATGGTGACCACGTCCGTCATCGGCGGCGGACTCTACCGTGCCTATACTTTTCGACGATGCCGATCTACGAGTACCGCTGCGAGAAGGGCCACACCTTCGAGACGATCCAGCGGATGGTCGACGAAGCGCTGACGAGCTGCGAGGTCTGCTCGGCGCCGGCGGTGCGCGTTCTGCACGCTCCGGCCGTGCACTTCAAGGGCTCCGGCTTCTACAACACGGATTACGGCACCAAGAAGCGCGCGCGTGAGAAGAGCGCGTCGGACAGCAAGAAGCAGAGCGAGACGAAGAGCGCCGACAGCGCGTCGGCGTCCTCGTCCGAGAAGAAGAGCGAAGGCGACAGCGGTGCCAAGAAGGCCGACAAGAGTCCCGCCGCGTCGTAGCGCGGCACTCGCCGGGCTGTTGCTGTCGCTCGTGCTCGCGAGTGCGAGCCAGGCTGCCGACGCCACGTCGCGCTACACGGGTCAGGTGACCGACACGCTGCGCGCGCCGACGCATCGGCTCGCGGCCAACCCCCATACTGCCCGCGCGAGCGGCGACCTCGTGTTCGTCGACCGTCATCACGCGCAGACGACCGTGCGCGCGTGCGTCGTACGGCGCGACGTCCACTGGCGCACCTGCTTCACGCTCACGACCGGCGACGCCGGCGTCGCGAACGTCACGCCGCTGCACTTCCGTCGCGGCTCGTTCGTCGTGCACTGGTCGGTCGACGGCACGCGCGTCGCGCGCTGGCGCTTCGACGTCGTCTAGCGCGGCCGCTCTCAGCCGGACAGGAAGCGCTGCACCGCGGCGCGCCGCTCGGCGTCGGAGATCTGCAGCGCCGAGCCGCCGTTCGGCAACGTCACGAAGCTCGACGGCTTCAGCACGTCGACCGGCGGCGAGCCGCCCACCGCGGCCGCCGCGAAGAAGCCGAGCAGCGTCGGGCCGCCCATGTCGGTCCGCATCGCCTTCGGCGCGTACCAGGAGATCCACGGCAGCCGGAAGAACGACAGCGGCGAGGTCAGCGAGTCCTTCATGCCGCTGAGGATCTGCTGCTGGCGCTTTGCGCGCGTGAGGTCGTTCTCGGCCGGGTTGCAGGTGTTGTGGCGTGTGCGTGCGAGCACGAGCGCCTGCTCGCCGGTGAGGTGGTGGGTGCCGCGGCGCAGCCGCAGCGTCTGGCCACCGTTGCGCACGCCACCGCTGATCTCCGAGCAGACGCGGCCGGTCGTGACGTCGACGCCGCCGAGCGCGTCGATCAGCTTCGGGAAGTTCTCGAAGCTGACCTCGACGAGGTGGTTGATCGGGATCCCGAGGTAGGCCTCGATCGTGCGGATCGACAGCGCGGCGCCGCCGTATGCGTAGGCCGCGTTGATCTTGTCCTGGCCGTGGCCGGGGATGTCCACGACCGTGTCGCGCGGGATCGACAGGCGCGCCGCGTGGCCGGCGCCGACGCGCCACAGCATGATCGTGTCCGAGCGGCTCGGGCCGGCGGGGTTCGCGCCCGGCTCCTTCGAGCTCTTCGGACGCGCGTCGGAGCCGAGCAGCAGGACGGTGTTCGCAGACGTGAGCGGGAAGCCGGCCGGCTTCAGCGCCTGCTTCGCCGCGCTGGTGACCTTCGACTGCTCGATCTGCGCGCTGATCAGGAACAGCAGCAGCGAGAACAGCAGCCAGCCGCCGATCGCGAGCGCGAGCCACTTCAGCGCGCGGCGCGGGGTGATCGGCCGGCGGCGGCGAGGACGGGTGCCGGCGGCGTCGCCCGCGCCACCCGCCGCGTCCGTGCGCCGCCCACGCCACTTCCGGCGCGGGCGTTTGGACCCCCCGCCGCCCGGCGCCAGCTCGTCGAGCCCGGCGTCCTCGCCACGCAGTCGCTCGCGCAGTCCGCGCGGCTTCGAGCGGTAGAGCGTGTACGCGGGTTCGCCCGACCCGCCGCGCCCGCGGGCCTCATCGCGATCGTCCGGCATGCTGCGGTCTATAGTGGCCGAGATGGCGGCCGAGTGCGTTATCGGAGTCGACCTCGGCGGCACGAAGCTGCTCGCCGGGGTGCTCGACGGCGACCTGAACGTCCACCACCGCGTGCACCGGCCGGTGCACCATCTCGGCCAGCCGGAGCTGCTCGACGCGGTAGTCGCAGCGGTCCAGGAGGCGCGCGACGCAGCTGCTGGCGAGGTCGGCGCGGTCGGCTTCGGGATCCCCTGCCTGATCGACCAGCGCCGTGGGATGGCGAGGATGGCCGTCAACCTGCCGCTCGCCGACGTGCCGTTCCGCGACGTGATGACCGAGCGACTCGGGCTGCCGGTGCAGGTCGACAACGACGCGAACGTAGCGGCGCTCGCCGAGCAGCGCGCCGGCGCGGCACAGGGCTACGACGATGTCGTGCTGTTGACGATCGGCACGGGCATCGGCGGCGGCCTCGTGCTCGGCGGCGAGCTGTTCCGCGGCGCGATCGGCGCCGGTGCCGAGCTCGGCCACATGACGATCGACAAGGACGGCCCGCGCTGCCAGGGCAACTGCCCGAACCACGGCTGCCTGGAGGCGCTCGCGTCCGGCACCGCGCTCGCCCGCGAAGGCAACCGGATCGCGCACGAGCAGCCGGACTCCGGGCTCGGCCGCGCGCTCGCCGAAGGCCGCGAGGTCAACGGAGCGCTCGTCACCGAGCTCGCGCACGACGGCGACGCGGCGGCGATCGAGGCGCTCGCGCTGATCGGCCGCAACCTCGGCGTCGGGATCGCGAGCCTGCTGAACATCTTCAACCCGGACGTCGTCGTCGTCGGCGGTGGCGTGATCGCCGCAGGGGAGCTGCTGCTCGCGCCGGCGCGCGCGGAGGTCGCACTGCGTGCGCTGCCGCCGATGCGCGACCACGCGCAGATCGTCGCCGCGCAGTTCGGCACCGAGGCCGGGATGGTCGGTGCCGGCGCGCTTGCGTTCGAGCACGTGCGCGGAACGGTGGCCTAAGCGATGGCTGGCCACCTGATCGTCTGCCCGACGCCGATCGGCAACCTCGAGGACGTCACGTTGCGCGTGCTCTCGGCGCTGCGCGACGCGAGCCTGATCGCCTGCGAGGACACGCGCCGCACGCGCACGCTGCTCGACCGCTACGGAGTCAGCGGCGAGCTGCTCAGCTACCACGAGCACAACGAGACGGCGCGCGCGAGCGAGCTGGTCGCGCGGATGCAGGCCGGCGCGAACGTCGCACTCGTCTCCGACGCGGGCATGCCGCTCGTTTCGGACCCCGGCTTCGTGCTCGTGCAGGCGTGCGTCGCCGCCGGCCTCGCGGTCGAGGTGCTGCCTGGTCCGAGCGCGGCGCTCGCGGCGCTCGTCGCCTCCGCGCTGCCGGCAGAGCGCTGGCGCTTCGCAGGCTTCCTGCCGCGCAAGCGTGGCGAGCTTGAGCGCGCCTTCGCCACGCCCGAGACGCTGATCGCGTTCGAGTCGCCCAAGCGGGTCGCCGCCTCGCTTGCGGTGCTCGCGGAGATCGACCCGACCCGGCCGGTCGCCGTCTGCCGCGAGTTGACGAAGCTGCACGAGGAGGTCGTGCGCGGCACGGCAGCCGAGCTGGCGGCGCGCTACGCAGACGAGGGTCCACGGGGCGAGGTCGTGCTCGTCATCGGCGCCGCCGACGCGACCGAGCCCGCGCTCGCACCGGCGCTCGACGCGCTGCAGCGGCTCGTCGCAGCTGGCGCGAAGCCGCGCCCCGCAGCGACCGTCGTCGCCGAGTTGACCGGCGTCGCAGCGAACGCGCTGTACCGCGCGCTGATGGAAGCCGCAGGAGACTAGGCTTCCCGCGCGGTGCCCTACTACGTCACGACCCCGATCTACTACGTCAACGCGCAGCCGCACCTCGGGCATGCGTACACGACGATCGCGGCCGACGTGCTCGCGCGGCACATGCGCCAGCGCGGCGAGGAGGTCTTCTTCCTCACCGGCACCGACGAGCACGGCGAGCCGGTCGCGCAGGCTGCAGAGGCGCTCGGCGTGACGCCGAAGGAGCTGGCCGACCGCAACGCTGCGCGCTTCGAGGCGCTGATGCCGCAGCTCGACGTCTCCAACGACTTCTTCATCCGCACCTCCGACCCGCGCCACGGCGAGCGGGTCCAGGCCGTGATGCAGAAGGTCCACGACAACGGCCACGTCTACCTCGGCACCTACGAGGGCTGGTACTGCCCGCGCTGTGCGGACTTCAAGAACGACAACGAGATCGGGCCGGAGAACACCTGCCTGATCCACCGTATTCCGCTCGATCGCGAGCAGGAGGAGAACTGGTTCTTCCGCCTGTCGACGTTCCAGGAGCCGCTGGAGCGGCTGTTCGCCGAGCAGCCCGACTTCGTGATGCCGCGGGAGCGCTACAACGAGGCGCACTCGTTCATCACCCAGGGCCTGCGCGACGTCTCGCTCTCGCGCGGCAAGCTCACCTGGGGCGTGCCGGTGCCGTGGGATCCCTCGCACGTGTTCTACGTCTGGTTCGACGCGCTGCTCAACTACGTGACCGCGCTGTCCTTCGCACGCGAGGGCGAGGATCTGACGGAGCAGTTCTGGCCGCCGGCCTACCACCTGATCGGCAAGGACATCCTCAAGTTCCACGCCGTCTACTGGCCTGCGTTGCTGATGGCCGCCGGGCTCGAGCTGCCGCGCCACCTGTTCGTCCACGGCTACCTGCTGATGGACGGCGAGAAGATGTCGAAGTCGCTCGGCAACGTGCTCGACCCGTTCGAGGTGATCGAGCGCTTCGGCACCGACGCGCTGCGCCACTACTGCTTCCGCGAGGTCCAGTTCGGCTCCGACGGCTCGGTCTCGACGACCGGCTTCGAGGCGCGCTACGAGAGCGAGCTGGCGAACGACTACGGCAACCTCGCGAGCCGCATCCTCGCGATGCTCGCGCGCTACCGCGACGGGCGCGTGCCGGCGGTCGCGGTCGATGCGGAACTCGCGGCGGACTTTGCCGGCCTCTCCGACGAGGTCGCCGAGGCTGCTCGACCGCGCCGAGCTGAGCCAGGCGCTCGACGCGATCTGGCAGCGCGTGCGGCGGCTCAACCGCTACGTCGAGGAGCGAGCGCCGTGGGTGCTGGCAAAGGATCCGGCGCAAGCAGACGCGCTCGACGCGACACTCGCGTCACTTGCCGAGGGGCTGCGCGTCGTCACCGTGCTGCTGCACCCATACCTGCCGAGCGCGACCGCGACGCTGCTCGGTGCGCTCGACCGGCCGGCGCTCGCCTACGACGGCGCGCGCTTCGCCGCCGAGGGCTGGGGCGGCAGCGTCACGTCGATCGAGCCGCTGTTCCCGAAGGGCGTCTAAGACGATGATCGACAGTCACACCCACCTCACGATGTGCGCGCCACCTGCCGAGCAGCTCGTCGCAGATGCCGTGAGCGCGGGCGTGCGGAGGATGCTCACGGTCGGCATCGACAGCGACTCGTGTCGCGCGGCGCTCGCGCTCGCGGAGGACTTCCCGCAGGTGTACGTGGCGATCGGTCGCCACCCGAACAACGCGACAGGCTTCACGACGGCCGACCTCGCCGAGCTGCGTGCGCTCGCCGCGCATCCGCGCTGCCGCGCGATCGGCGAGACGGGCCTCGACTTCTATCGCGAGGACGCGTCGCGCGAGGACCAGGAGCGTGCCTTCGCGGCGCAGATCCAGCTCGCGCGCGAGACCGACAAGCCGCTCGTGATCCACAGCCGCTCGGCCGACGACGACACGCTCTCGATGCTCGGCGGCCAAGGCGACGGGCTGCGCGTGATCCTGCACTGCTTCTCGATGCCGGAGCGCCTCGACGCCTGCCTCGAGCGCGGCTACTGGATCTCCTTCGCCGGCAACGTCACCTACCCGGCCAACAGCGCGATCCGCGAAGCGGCACGCGCTCGTGCCCGCCGAGCGGCTGCTCGTCGAGACCGACGCGCCCTACCTCAGCCCGCAGGTCGTGCGCAAGGAGCGCAACCGGCCGGCGAACGTCGTGCTGACGGCCGAGCTGGTGGCGGCCGAGCGCGGCGTCTCCTACGCCGAGCTCGACAAGCAGATCGAGCGCAACGCCGCCGAGCTGTTCGGCTGGTGAGCCCGGAAGCGCCCGACCTTCCGACGCAGCCCTCGCTGCGCCGGCTGCGTGCGTTCGGGGTGCGCCCGAAGCGGGATCTCGGCCAGAACTTCCTGATCGACTCGAACATCCTCGACGTGATCGCGCGGGCCGCGTCGCTCGGCGCCGACGACGTGGTGCTGGAGATCGGCGGTGGGCTCGGCGTCCTGTCGGAGCATCTGGCGGCGCGGGCTGCATTCGTGCACGTGGTGGAGCTGGACCGGGGGCTGGAAGCCCCACTGCGCGAGGCGCTCGACCCGTTCGCCGCGACGACCACACTGCACCTCGGCGACGCGATGACGCTCGACCTCGCGGTGCTGGACCCGGCGCCGACGAAGGTGATCGCGAACCTGCCGTACGGGATCGCGGCCGGCGCGATCCTGCGCACCGTCGAGGAGCTGCCGAGCGTGACGGGCTGGGTCGCGATGGTGCAGAAGGAGGTCGGCGAGCGCTTCGCGGCTGGGGCCGGGACGTCGGCGTACGGCGTGCCGTCGGTGCTCGCACAGCTTGCCTGCGACGTGCGCGTGCTGCGGGCGATCTCGCGTCGCGTGTTCTTTCCGGTGCCGAACGTCGACTCTGTCCTCGTGGGGCTGGAGCGGCGCGGACCGGCGCCGCCGCCTGCGCTGCGGCGGTTCGTGCAAGGTGCGTTCGCGCACCGCCGCAAGGCGCTCGCGCGGTCGCTTGCGGTTGCCGGCGTCGCCGAGCGCGACCGCGTCCGCGACGCGCTGGGGCAGCTCGGTCACCCGCTCGACGTGCGCGCGGAGCGGCTGACGCCGCCGCAGCTGCGCGCGCTGTGGGAGGCGCTTGACGCCGCGCCGGCCGGCAGCGCGCGCGAGGCGGGAGGGGCTCCATGAAGCTGACCGCGCTCGCTCCTGGCAAGACGAACCTCTGCCTGTTCCTCGGCCCGACGCGCCCGGACGGCCTGCACGCGCTCGTCTCGCTGATCGAGCCGCTGTCGCTCGCGGACGAACTGACGCTGGAGCCGTTGCCCGGCGGCGCGGACGTCGCCGCTGCGGTCGGCGTCGGCGGCGGGCCGTGTGCGGCGGGCGAGGACGAGGTCGTCTGTGCCGACGTCGAAGGGCCGAACCTCGCGGGCCGCGCGCTCGCCGCCTACCGCGAGGCGAGCGGCTGGGACGGACCGCCGCAGCGGCTGACGATCGTCAAGCGGGTGCCGGTCGCAGCGGGGATGGGTGGCGGCTCGGGCGATGCCGCTGCCGCGCTGCGGCTCGCCGCTCACGCTGCCGGACGGCCGGGCGACCCGTTGATCGCGCAGCTTGCGCCCGCGCTCGGCGCCGACGTCCCCAGCCAGGTCGAGCCGCGGCTCGTGCTCGTCGGGGGCGCCGGCGAGCACGTGACGCCCGCTCCGTCGCCTGCGCCGCACGGCATCCTCGTGCTGCCCTCGGCCGAGCGGCTCGCGACGCCCGACGTCTTCCGCGAGGCCGACCGGCTCGGCCTTGGGCGCAGCGCCGCAGAGCTGGCCGAGTGCCGTGCAGCCGTCGAGGCCGCGCTTGCCGGGCACGCGCCCGCGGCAGTCGACTCGCGGCCGGCGGACCGGGCCGCGGCGGCGGCGCGCGTCCCGCCACTGCCGCCGGAGCTGCTCGTGAACGACCTCGAAGCCGCAGCCCGCTCGCTCTGTCCGGCGATCGACCCCGCGCTCGCGGCGGCGCGCGCGACTGGTGCCGACCACGTGCTCGTGAGCGGCTCCGGCCCGACCGTCGTCGGCTTCTTCTGGGGCGAGGACGGCTTCGACGCGGCCACACGCGCCGCCGGCGCGCTGCGCGAGCGCTACCCCGGAGCGGTCGCCGCGCGCCCGGTCGACGCCGAGCATGCGGCGGTCCGCGTCGTGCGCGACAATGACGAGCGCGCATGAGCGATTCCGCGATCACCGAGCTGGCTGCGGCCGGCGCTGGCCTGCTCTCGCTGACGGCATTCGTGCTGCTCGTGCTCGTGCCGGCGGTCTCCTCCTACCAGCGTGGCTGGGAGCGCTTTGCCGCCGGCCTGCTGTCGCTGTGGGTGCTCGCTGCGTTCGTCGGCATCGGCGTGCTCGCCGGCGGCGCGGTCATCTACTACTGGCCGCAGGTCTTCCCGGGCTGATCCGCCAGCGGCGGCTCGCGTAGCTCGGCGCTGCGCGCGGCTTCCTACAATCCGGCGATGGCTTCGGGTGCGCATGACGAGACGACCAGCGCCGCGCCCGACCTGAGTGCGCTCGAAGCGATCACCGAGGCGGTCTCGGCCGGCGCCGGATTGCCGGAGATCGTGCGTGCGGCAGCGCGTGCGCTCGACGCGAGCCTTGCACTGATCGACCGTACGAGCGTCGTGCTCGCGGTCGCCGCGCGCTCGCCTGCGGAGGAGCGAGCGCTGCTGCGCGACGGGGAGGGGATCGACCGCGTCGAGCTGCGCGTCGCCGACGTGGTCGTCGGCGAGCTGCGCGTGCGCGTGCGCGATCGTCCGCCGGACGCCGGCATGCTGCGGCTCGTCACGACCTTGATCGCCTCCGAGGTCGAGCGCGTGCGCGGGCCGGAGCGCGCCTCCGAGGAGGCAGCTGCAGCCTTCCTGCATGCAGTGCTCGCGCGCGAGATCCTCGACCGCGACGACCTCGTCGCGCGCGGCAAGGAGCTGGGGATCGCGCTCGACCGCGGCGGCAGCGTGATCGTCGTGCGCGCGCATCCGCGCACGCCGACCGAGGACGACTGGCGTGCGCGCCTGCTCGCGCTCGCCGAGCGCGGCGCGCGCTCGATCGCGCCCGGCGCCATCGCTGCGCCCGCGCGCGGCGGCGACGGCGACGAAGTCGTGCTGCTCGTGCCGGACGTCGACGGCGAGGCCGGCCGGCGGGTCGCGGCGATCGCGTTGCGCGAGCTGGAGGCGAACCTCAGCGGCTTCGCGTTCGCGGTCGGCCGCAGCCGCGTCGTGCACGATCCGGTCGAGCTGCACCGCGCCGGCAACGAGGCGCTGCTCGCCGCGAATGTAGTCGAGGGCGATCCGGACGAGTCGCTTGATGAGCTACGACGACACCGGCACCTATCAGCTGCTGCTGCCGCACATGAGCGATCCGGGCGAGCTGCGGCGCTTCTACTCCGAGACGGTCAGCAAGATCGTCTCCTACGACGAGCAGTACGAGACCTCCGACCTCGTCGGGACGCTCGAGACGTTCCTCGACTGTGACGGCAACGTCAATGCAACGGCAGCGCGTCTGATCACGCACCGCCACACGGTGCGCTATCGCTTCGAGCGCGTGCGCGAGATCACCGGTCTCGACGTCAATTCGACTGACGGGCGCGAGAAGCTGTCGTTCGGGCTGAAGGCGATGCGCGTGCTCGGGATCGCCGCGCCGCGCGGCCCGGCGAGCGAGCGTGGGGCGGAGGCGGGCCGCGTCCGGCGCGAGCAGCAGTAGGCGCTATTCGGCGTCGTGGATGTGCTCGCGGACTGCCTCGATCACGTGGTCCGGAACGTGCTCCATCCCGTGGTCGTCGTGCGCGTGGATCGTCACCTGCCGCAGGATCGCGTCCTCGCTGTCGGCCTCGAAGCGCGCAGCGCAGCCAGGCACGACCGCTCCGCAGAAGAACTCCTTCATCACCGCCTCCTGATTGGTGAGCGCGCGATCCTAGGGTGCGCCGCGCCGCGATGCGCCGGGCTCGTTGGCGAACGGGTGCGTCAGCTGACGCGCGCGTGGCCGTCGTCGCGGCGCGAGCGCTCGGCGACCGGGCGCAGGAAGTCGGGCATCGGGCCGCACGAGCACGCGGTCGGTCGCGCGCTCCCAGGCCTGCTCGAGCTCCGCGAGGTGCTCGTCCATCACGTGCTCGATGCGCTCGTGATCGGCGGAGCGGATCGCGCCGAGCGTGCGCTCGTGGATGTCGATCACCCACGGCGCCGTCGGCGGCTCGTGCATCGCCAGGTCGCGCGCGATCTCGAGGCGCCGCAGCAGCGTGCGCATCAGCGAGACGATCGTGCTGTTGCCGGTCGCGCGCGCGATCCGCAGATGGAACTGCGTGTCGAGCTGGAGGAAGCGATCCTCGTGCGCGAGCACGTCGCCCTCGGCGAGCAGCGCCTGCTGTGCGTCGATGATCCGCTGCATGTGGGCGAAGTCCTCCTCGCGCGCGTTGACGGCGGCGAGCTGCGCGACGCGCGGCTCGATCAGCCGGCGCGCCTCGAGCACGCCGGCCACCTCGCCGAGGCGCAGGTCCGACTTCGAGCGCAGCAGCTCGAGCGGGACGTAGTCGGAGGCGACGAAGATGCCGCCGGTCGAGCCCGGGCGGACGGTCAGCACGCCGGCGTCGGCGAGCACCCGCACCGCCTCGCGCAGCGTCGGGCGGCTGATCTGCATCGCTGCCGCGAGATCGCGCTCGGAGGGCAGCCGATCGCCCGTCGACGAGCTCGCCGAGGCGGATCCGCTCGGCGATCTGCTCGACCGCGCCCTCGAACGTCCGGCGCGGGCCGACGGGGACGAAGCCGGTCTCCATTCCTACACGCTAGCGCGCACGAAGTCCCACAGAGCGCACCAGGCTTGGTATAAAAATGAACCATGGGTGGTGTGATTGCTGACGGAGATCCCCCGGACGGTGACGCTTGCCGACCGCTACGAGCTGGCGGAGGGACGGGTCTTCCTGACCGGCGTGCAGGCGCTCGTGCGCGTGCTGCTCGACCAGCACCGCGCCGACGTCGCGCCGGCCTGCGCACCGCGACGCTCGTCTCCGGCTACCAGGGCTCGCCGCTCGGCGGCTTCGACAAGGAGGTCGCGCGGCTCGGCGCGCTCGCGGCCGAGCACGAGCTCGTCGCTGCGCCCGGCGGTCAACGAGGAGCTCGGCGCGACCTCCGTCTGGGGCTCGCAGCTCGCCGGCACGCTGCCCGGCCCGCGCTTCGACGGCGTGCTCGGCGTCTGGTACGGCAAGGCGCCCGGCGTCGACCGCGCGGCCGACGCGATCCGCCACGGCAACTTCGTCGGCACCGACCCGCGCGGCGGCGTGCTCGCGCTGTGCGGCGACGACCCGGCCTGCAAGTCCTCGACGATCCCCGGCGCGTCCGAGGCGCTGCTCGCCGCGCTGCACGTGCCGGTGCTCGTGCCCGGGCAGCGTGCAGGAGGCGCTCGACCTCGGCCGCCACGCGATCGCCTGCTCGCGCGCGTCGGGGCTGTGGGCGGCGCTGAAGGTCGTCACGAACGTCGCCGACGCGGCCGGCACCGTCGAGGTCGGGCTCGACCGCGTGACGCCGGTCGATGCCGGTGCTCGAGTGGGAGGGCGCGCCGTACGTCCACCAGCCCTCGGCGCACCTGCTCGCGCCGCAGTCGCTCGAGCTGGAGCGCACGCTCGTCGGGGTGCGGCTCGAGCTCGCGAAGCGCTACGCGCAGCTGAACGGGCTCAACCGCGTCATCCACGACGCGCCCGGCGCGCGGCTCGGGATCGTCGCCGCCGGCACGGCCGCCCACGACGTCCGCCGCGCGCTCGCCGACCTCGGCCTGGGCGACGACGCGCCCGTGCGCGTGCTGCAGGTCGGGATGCTCTACCCGCTCGACGAGCAGGCGATGCGCGACTTCGCCGCCGGGCTCGACGAGGTGCTCGTCGTCGAGGAGAAGGGCCCGTTCCTCGAGCGGCTCGTGAAGGAGGCGCTGTACGGCGGGCCGGCGCACGCCGCTGGTCGTCGGCGAGCGCGACGAGCGCGGCGCGCCGCTCGTGCCGGCGCACGGCGCGCTCGACGCCGACGCGATCGCGCAGCATCGTCGGCCGCGCGGCTGCTCGTCCATCACGAGCTGCCGACGGTGCGCGAGCGGCTCGCGCAGCTCGACGCGGTCGCCACGCGCCCGACCGCCGACCTCGGCGCCGCGCGCACGCCGTTCTTCTGCTCCGGCTGCCCGCACAACGCGTCCACCGCCGCGCCCGACGACGCGATCGTCGGCGCCGGCATCGGCTGCCACACGATGGTCCTGCTCGCGCCGCGCGGCCACGGCAAGGTCACCGGCATCACGCAGATGGGCGGCGAGGGAGCGCAGTGGATCGGCGCCGCGCCGTTCGTCGACGTCGCCGCACTTCGTCCAGAACCTCGGCGACGGCACGTTCCACCACTCCGGCTCGCTCGCGATCCGCGCCGCGGTCGCCGCCGGGCGTCAACATCACCTACAAGCTGCTCTACAACGGCACCGTCGCGATGACCGGCGGCCAGGACGTCGCCGGGCGGGATGAGCGTGCCGGAGATCGTCGCACAGCCTCGCCGCCGAGGGCGTGCGGCGGATCGTCGATCACGACCGAGGACCCCGCGCGCTACGACGGCGTCGCGCTGCCGGCGATCGCCGAGGTGCGCGACCGCCGCGAGCTGCTGGCGACGCAGCGCGAGCTGGCGCAGGTCGAGGGCGTCACCGTGCTGCTCCACGACCAGGCGTGCGCCGCCGAGCTGCGGCGCGACGCGCAAGCGCGGCCGCGCGCCCGACCCGCCGCGAGCGTGTCGTGATCAACGAGCGCGTCTGCGAGGGCTGCGGCGACTGCGGCGCGAAGTCGAGCTGCCTCTCGGTCGAGCCGGTCGAGACCGAGTTCGGCCGCAAGACGCGGATCAACCAGACGACGTGCAACAAGGACTACTCCTGCCTCGAGGGCGACTGCCCGTCGTTCCTGACCGTGATCCCGCCGAAGCCGAAGCAGGCGACGCGCGAGGGCGGCCGTGCGCCTCGCTGCTGCCCGCCGTCGAGCTGCCCGAGCCGGAGCTGGCAGAGTTCCTCGATGCCGACGACGTGCGCGTGCGGCTGGTCGGGATCGGCGGCACCGGCGTCGTCACCGTCAGCCAGGTGCTGGGGATGGCGGCGCTGCTCGACGGCCGCCACGCGAGCGGGCTCGACCAGACGGGCCTGTCGCAGAAGGCCGGTCCGGTCGTCTCCGACATGCGCCTCACGGCCTTCCCGGTCGAAGACGGCGTCAGCGTCCCGAGCGCCTCCGCCGACGTGCTGCTCGGCTTCGACCTGCTCGGCGCGGCCGGAGCCGCCAACCTGCGCGTCGCCGATCCGGCGCAGACCGTCGCGATCGTCTCCGAGCGCGTCGTGCCGACCGGGCAGATGGTGATCGACGTCGACGCGCCGCCAGCCGACACTGCAGCTGCACGCGCCGCGATCGATGCCGTCACGCGCGGCCGCGAGAACGTCTACCTCGATGCGCAGCTGATCGCCGAGCGGCTGCTCGGCGACGCGACGCCCGCGAACGTCGTCGTGCTCGGCGCCGCCTGGCAGCGCGGCGCTGCTGCCCGTCTCGCTCGGCGCGCTTGCAGGAGGCGTTCCGCCTCAACGGCGCCGGCGTCGAGCGCAACCTCGCGGCGTTCGCGTGGGGCCGCGCGTGGGTCGCCGCGCCGGAGGTCGTGCTCGACGCGCTGGCGGATCGGCGCCGAGGTCGCCGCCAGCGCCGCCGCGCTCGCTGCCGCGCCGTCGCTGCTCGTCGCGAGCGTCGACCGAAGCGGACGGGCGAGCTGCGCCGGCTGCTCGAGCTGCGCGTGCCGGACCTGATCGGCTGGGGCGGCGCGCGTGCCGGCCACGACGCTACGTCGACGCGGTCGCGCGCGTGCGCGCGATCGAGGCAGAGCGCGTGCCCGGCAGCACGGCGCTTGACCGAGGCGCGTCGCGCGCGGGCTGCACAAGCTGCTCGCCTACAAGGACGAGTACGAGGTGGCGCGGCTGCAGCTCGACGGCGTCGCTGCACTGCCGAAGGGCACGCAGGTCGCCTTCCACCTGCACCCGCCGCTGCTGCGCGCGCTCGGGATGCAGCGCAAGCTGAAGCTCGGCCGCTGGTTCGTGCCCGTGCTGCGCGTGCTGCGCCGCGGGCGCGTGCTGCGCGGCACGCCGCTCGACCCGTTCGGCTACGCGCACGTGCGGCGCGTCGAGCGGGAGCTGCCGGGCGAGTACCTCGCGCTTGTCGAGCTTGCGCTCGAGCGGCTCTCGCCCGCGACGCTTGCCGCTCGCGCTCGAGCTCGCCGCGCTGCCCGAGCTGGTGCGCGGCTACGAGCAGATCAAGCTCGCAGGCGTCGAGCGCTTCCGCGCGCGCGCGGCCGAGCTGCGTGCCCAGCTGCCAACCGAGACGAAAGAAGGGCCTCGATGACACCGACCGTGTGCGATGCGTTGCTGGAGTCGCTTGGCTGGGAGCATGAGCGCGTGCAGCTCGTGCACGACGCCGAGAGCGGGCTGCAGGCGGTGATCGCGATCCACTCGACCGTGCTCGGGCCGTCGCTCGGCGGCTTGCGGATCCGCCGCTACGAGCACGGCATCGCGGAGGGGCTCGACGACGCGCTGCGGCTCTCGCGCGCGATGACGCTGAAGGCCTCCGCGGCCGGGCTCTCGCTCGGCGGCGGCAAGGCGGTCGTGCTCGACGACGGCTGCGACGCCGACACGCGCGCGGCCCGGCTCGTCGCGCTCGCGCGCGAGGTCGAGCGGCTCGGCGGCGCCTACATCACCGCCGAGGACATCGGCACGACGACGGCAGACATGGACCTGATCGCCGGGCACACGTCGCACGTCGTCGGGCGGACCGCCTGCGACGGCGTCGGCGGCGATCCTTCGCCTGCGACGGCACGGACGGTGCTCGGCGCGATCCGCGCCGCGTTCGACGTGCTCGACGGCAGCGAGCAGCTCAGCGGCCGCGTCGTCGGCGTGATCGGGCTCGGCAAGGTCGGCGGCCAGCTCGCCGTGTGGCTCGCGGAGGCAGGCGCGCGCGTCGTCGCCTACGAGCCGGTCACGGGCGTGGCTGCGGTGTGTGCGGAGGCCGGCATCGAGCTGGTCGCGAGCCCCGAGGAGCTGCTCGCGCGCGAGCTCGACGTCGTTCGCGCCGTGTGCGATCGGCGGCATGATCGACGAGCGCGTGGCGGATGCGCTGCGGTGCCGCGTCGTCTGCGGTGCCGCCAACAACGCGCTGAGTGGCGATGCCGCGGCTGCCGTGCTCGCGCGCCGGGAGATCCTCTCGGTGCCGGACTTCCTCGCCAACTGCGGCGGGCTGATCCACGTCGACGCCGAGCGGCAAGGCGAGGGCGACCTCGATCACCTCGAGCGCGCGCTCGCCGAGGCGCAGTCGCGCACGCGCGAGGTGCTGGTCGAGGCGCGCGCCGAGGGTCGGCCTCCGAGCGTGGTTGCCACGGAGCACGCGTGGGCGCGGATCGAGCGGGCGCGCGCCGGCCAGGTGGCCGGCGCGGCCGCTTGATCTGCCTTCGTCTTCGTCCGCTGCGTCAGCGCCCCCCGAGCGAGAACGCGTAGAACGTCGTCGACCCGGTCGTGCCTGGGATCGGCAGGTGGCCATAGCCGTTGCCCCAGTAGACGACCCCGCCCACGATCGCCGGTCCGGCGTTCGAGGATCCGGCGCCCTGCAGGTCCTTCAGGACCGCGCCGGTCTTCGCGTCAAGCGCGTACATGTGCCCGCTCATCGAGCTGACGTAGACGACGCCGTTCGCGGTCGAGACCGCGCCGATGTCCAGCGTGCTGCCGGACGGGTCCGGGATCTGCCAGAGCACCTTGCCCGTCGCCGGGTCGAGCGCGGCGTAGGAGCCGGCCGTGATCGTCTGCCCGTTCGCGATCTTGTACGGGGTTCCGTTGATGTTGTCCTCGGCGACATAGATGCGCTTGCCGTCGGTCGCGGTGCCCCATTCGATCCCGCCGATGACGCCGCCCGGGCCGACCGAGTTGCTCCACAGCACCTTGCCGGTGCGGCCGTCCAGCTCCCAGTACTGGCCGTTCTTCTGGCCGGCCCCGACGACCGTCTGAAGCGTGCCGTGTGCGCCGCGGATGTGCATCAGGTTGATGCCCGCCCCGAAGTTGGCGTCGTCGCCGGCGTTCTCGGGGCAGTTGTTCGGCGCCGGGAGCCCGGCGACGCAGGCGAAGTTCCAGGCGTCGAAGATCTTCTCGTCGGCTGCCCACTTGATCTTCCCGGTCGACATGTCGAGCGCGAGCACGGCATCGATGTGGTCGTTGGGATCGAGGCATCCCGCGGCGTCGTCCGGGTGCGCGTTCTGGCAGTCGTGCACCGATTGCGGCACCTCGTAGTTGTTGCCGGTGCCGATGTAGACCGTGTTCGTCGTCGGATCGAGCGTCGGCGTGCCGCCCCAGACGGAGCCGCCGCTGTAGCCGCCGGTCTTGCCGCCGTTGTCGGGGATGATGTACGTCTTCCACAGGACCTTGCCGGTCTTCGCGTCGATCGCGTTCATCGATCCACGGAACGTGCAGCAGGAGTAGCTCGGATTGCCTGCCGCGAACTCCTCCTTCGAAGAGACGCCGAGGTAGACGACGCCGCGATGGACGGTCGGCGACTGCGTGATGGCGGCCAGCGGGTGGCTGTCGAGCTGCTGGATCCAGCGCAGCTTGCCGGTCGCCGTGTCGATGGCGATCAGGTGGCCGCCGTTCTGGTCGCCGATGTAGACGGTGCTGCCGGAGACGGCCGGGCTCGTGCGCGAGAAGCCGTCGGCGACACCGTCGTAGTCGGAGATCTTGTGTGACCAGATCGACGCGCCGGTCTTGGCGTCGACCTTGTTCAGGTAGCCGCCCCAGTCGGGGAAGTAGACGGCGCCGTTGACGACGGCGGGCGTCGCGGACACGTCACCGTGCGTGGTGAACGTCCACTTCGTGTCGAGCTTGGAGGCATTTGACGGTGAGATATTCCACTCGAACGGGTTCGAGCGAGTGCCGAAGATGTTCTGACCCCCACTCGACCAGTCCACGAGGGACGCCGAAGCGGTAGTGAATGCACAGAACGTTAACGTGCAACAGATGGCGAATATCCAGGCAGCACGGCTGAACCGGGCCGACCCGAATGGCGAATAGGTCACTTGGTCTCCCTTGTGGGGATCTTGGGAACGCGCCACCTGGCGCGCGGACGGTGCAGACCTATCCGCTCATGTCACCTGTCGTCAAGTTAAGTCGACAAGCGTTAGCGACATTACATAACTATTCTCACGAACGGGGATGATAATTAAATGTTTACGTTCACCTGACACGTGCCCCCGCCAGCGTGTCCACCCAGCTCCATCGCGCGCCGCGGATGATGCCGGCGTCTGGGTGGAGAACCCATCGCTCGCGCTCGAGTTGCGGTCGAACGGCCGCCGCTCGACGACTGGGGGGCCGGGACTCGAACCCGGATAGCCGGCTCCAAAGGCCGGAGTCTTGCCATTAGACGACCCCCCAACAGGGAGGCCGATTCTACGGGTCTGGAGGCGTCGGTCTGTCGCAAGGCGGCATTGCGCGGCTAGGATGCGGGCGTGACCGCACCGGTCGTCGTCATTCTCGCGGCAGGCCAGGGCACGCGCATGCGCTCGGCGACGCCGAAGGTCCTGCACCCGCTGTGCGGGCGTCCGCTGCTGCTGTGGCCGATCGCCGCGGCCCGCGCTGCCGGGGCGCAGAAGGTCGTCGTCGTCGGCGGCCCTGACAGGGCGCTCGCAGGCCATCTGCCTGACGGCGACGACGTCGTACTCGCCGTCCAGCAGGAGCCGCGCGGCACGGCTGATGCCGTTCTGTCGGCGGCACAGGAGATCGATCGCGACGCCCCCGTCGATCGATCCTCTCCGGCGACGTGCCGCTGCTCACGAGCGAGGCGCTGCGCGATCTCGTCGATGCGCACGCAGCGCACCACGCTGCAGCCGACGATGCTGACGATGGTGCTCGCCGACCCGTCCGGCTACGGCCGCGTCGTGCGCGGCCCTGACGGCGGTGTCGAGCGTGTCGTCGAGACGAAGAAGCCCGGCGACGCGACCCCGCAGGAGCTGGAGATCCGCGAGGTCAACGGCGGCGTCTACGCCTTCCACGGCGGCAAGCTGCTCGACGCGCTCGCGCAGGTGAAGCCCGACAACGCGCAGGGCGAGCTGTACCTGCCCGACGTGCTGCCGCTGCTGCGCGCGCGCGACGAGGTCGTCGCCGCGCACCTCGTCGACGACCCGACGCTCGCGCTCGGCATCAACGACCAGGGCGACCTCGCTGCGGTCCGCGCGATCGCCCAAGCCGCGCATCCACGCGCGCCTGCTGGAGCAAGGCGTCACGATCGTCGACCCCGGCTCGACCGTGATCGACGCCGACGTCGAGATCGGCCCGGACACGGTCGTCGCCCCCTTCAGCTCGCTGCTCGGCGCGACGCGCGTCGGCGCCAACTGCACGATCGGCCCGCTCACGACGCTGATCGACATGACGCTCGGCGACCGCGTCAGCGTCGCCGCACTCCTACCTGACGACGAGCGAGGTGCACGACGGCGTGAGCATCGGCCCGTTCGCGTACCTGCGTCCCGGCACCGTCGTGCGCGAGAACGCGAAGGTCGGCACGTTCGTCGAGCTGA
This sequence comes from uncultured Actinomycetes bacterium, assembly GCA_963715695.1. GTDB lineage: Bacteria > Actinomycetota > Thermoleophilia > Solirubrobacterales > Solirubrobacteraceae > Conexibacter. The sequence goes on from OY970266.1 coordinate 2,229,407, forward strand.
AGAACTCCGACATCGGCGCCGGCGCGAAGGTCCCGCACCTCTCCTACCTCGGCGACGCCGACGTCGGCGAGCGCTCGAACCTCGGCGCCGGCACGATCACCGCGAACTACGACGGCTACGCGAAGCACCGCACGACGATCGGCGCGCGCGTGCACGGTGGCGTCGACACGAGCTTCGTCGCGCCGGTGACGGTCGGCGACGACGCCTGGACGGCAGCCGGCTCGGTCATCACCGAGGACGTGCCGGACGGCACGCTCGGCGTCGCACGCGCACGCCAGCGCAACCTCGACGGCTACGACGAGCGCCGCAAGCAAGCGCACGAGCGGAAGGCGGACGCATGAGCACGGTGTCGTCGCCCACCGGGCGTACACTCGCGGGCGAGATGAGCGCGTCGATGCCGCAGGATCGCACCCGAACCCACATGGACATCGGCTACGACAAGCAGCTGATGCTCTTCAGCGGGCGTGCGAACCCACAGCTCGCGAACGACATCGCCGGCAAGCTCGGGATCGAGCTCGGCGGCATCACGCTCAAGACGTTCTCCAACGGCGAGGTCTACTGCCGCTTCGAGGAGTCGATCCGTGGCGCCGACGTCTTCATCGTCCAGCCGATCTGCGGCAACCCGCGCGAGGGACTGACCGCGAACGACGCGCTGATGGAGCTGCTGGAGATGGTCGATGCCGCGGTCGGCGGCTCAGCGCACCGCGTGATCGCCGTCTGCCCGTGGTACGGCTACTCGCGCCAGGACAAGAAGTCCGCCCCGCGCGAGCCGATCAGCGCGCGCCTCGTCGCACGCATGCTCGAGACCGCGGGGATCGACCGGATCCTCACGATGGACCTCCACTCCGGCCAGATCCAGGGCTTCTTCCAGAAGCCCTGCGACCACATGACCGCGATGTGGATGCTCACGAAGTACTTCGCCGACCAGGGCCTCGAGGACCTCGTCGTCGTCTCGCCGGACGCCGGCCGCGTGAAGCTGAACAAGAAGTTCGCCGCGACGATCGGCGCCGAGCTGGCGATCCTCAACAAGGAGCGCCCGGCCCAGCAGGTCGCCGAGATCGGCTACGTGATCGGTGACGTCAAGGGCAAGACCGCGGTGCTCGTCGACGACATCATCGACACCGCCGGCACGCTCAAGGCCGCCGCCCAGACCGTCCGCGACGCAGGCGCGACGCGCGTGCTCGCCGCCGCCACGCACGCGGTCTTCTCCGGCAACGCCTGGGAGAACCTCGCAGCTGCCGCGTTCGACGAGATCGTCGTCACCGACACGATCCCGCTGCGCGACGGAGCGCCGGACAACATCACGGTGCTGCCGTGCGCGGAGCTGCTCACCAGCTCGATCCGCCAGATCTTCACGGACGGATCCGTGAGCGAGGTCTTCCGCGGCGAGAACCAGCTGTTCTGAGGCGGGTCCGCCCGGGCATGGCATCCGCCGACCGCGCAGCGCAGCTGATGGAGCTGCTCGGCCTCTCCGACGAGGAGCTGTGCACGGCGCTCGCCGCCGAGCCGCTGATGCTGCTCTCCGGCCAGCTCGATCATCGCCCCGAACTGGGGATCCTGCTCGACCTGCTCGCCGAGGCGCAGGAGCGCGCAGCGCCGGCCGTGCTGCGCCGCTGGCTGCGTGCCTCCGGCGGGCGGGACCGGGTCCGCCCGCTCGACGCGCTGCTGGCGCGCGACTTCGCCGCCTTCGAGGACGCGCTCGCGCTGCTCGCCCGCGACGGCTTCGTGCTGCGCGGCGGCGGCTGAGCCCGGCGGCTGCGAGCGAGGCGGGCGCGGCCTACTCTGCGCGACTCGCGCCCGGCCGCTGCGCGCGACGCGGGCGCGCGGCCTACTTGCGCGACTCGCGCTCGCCCGGCCAGACGCCGAACAGGTGCGCGAACGAGCGGCGGCCGGCGCGGTCGGCGGCGGTTCGCGCGGCGGCGAGCGTCGCCGCCTGCAACGCGGCGGCGCCGACGGCGCGACGCAGGCCCGCGCGCTCGGCGGTCGGCGCCGGCGGCTCGGCGCCGTCGATCCGTCCCCAGAGGGCGGCGAACAGCCGTCGTCCGAGGCGCTTGCCGACGATTCCGGCGATCAGGCCAAAGGGCTTGTAGAGCAGCTTCATACGCTGGAGCCTACCCGCGCAGCCGGCACGGCCGGCCGATCCGCGATCATCCCGCGCCGATGCGCCGCCCGCTCCGGATCCTGCTGACAGCGCTTGGCGTCGTGGTGTTCCTGCTGATCAGCGCCGCGCTCGCGCGCGTGCTGAACGCGAACGGCGCCGAGCGCTCGGCGATCACTGCGCTCATCACCGCACAGGGGCATGGCGACGCGGCCGGCGTGATCGCACGCCTGGAGGGCTGCGCGGCGCAGCCCGCCTGCCGCGCGAGCGCCCAGCTCAACGCGAGGCGCCTGCGCTCGCCGGGGACGCTGCAGCTCGTGCGGCTCGACGCGTCGACGAGCTTCTCGTTCGGCGGCAGCGACGGCGTCGCGCGCGTCGTCTGGACGGCCCCGACGCGCACGACGGTCGTGCAGTGCGTACACGTCCATCGCGGCGGCAACGTGCTGCACGGGCTGTCGATCGAGCTGCGCTCGCTGAGCCGGCCGATCGCGCGTGAGGACTCGTGCCCGTCAGTGGGCTGACCAGCCACCGTCCCGCGACTGGCGTACCCTGCCCGATGTCGATGCGTCGCTGCTGCTCGTTGCTCTTCTCGCTCGCCGTGCTCGCGCTCGCCCTCCCGGGCGTGGCGCTGGCGGAGCCGATCGCGCCGCCTTCGTCGGCGGTGACGGTCCCGCACGGCAAGCCGCTGTATGCCGACGGCCAGGCCGGCCGCGTCGTCATCGACGGACCGTGGCTGTTCCGCCTCGACCCGCAGGACGTCGGTCGCGGGCAGCGCTTCTACGCGCAGAAGACGACTGCGGGCTGGAGTGGCGTGACGGTGCCGAACGCCTGGAACGCCGGCGACGACAGCATGGCGAGCTTCATGGGCTCGGTCGCCTGGTATCGCAAGGACTTCCGCTTGCCGAGCCGCTCGGCGGCGCTCGACTGGATCGTGCGCTTCGAGTCGGTGAACTTCCACGCGACCGTGTGGCTCAACGGCCGCCGGATCGGCGACCACCTCGGCGGCTACGTGCCGTTCGAGCTCGACCTCGCGAACGTCGCGCGCAGCGGCGTCAACCGCCTCGTCGTGCGCGTCGACAACCGCCGTCCGTTCCACGATCCGGCCGGGCTCGCGAGCGACCAGCCGGAGCCGCCGGGTGGCTGGTGGAACTACGGCGGCCTGCTGCGCGAGGTCTACCTGCGGCGCGTCGATCGCGTCGACCTCCAGACGGTCGACGTCTCGCCGTCGCTGCCGTGCCGGTCCTGCGCGGCAACCGTGACGGCGAGCGCGACGGTCCGCAACGTCCGCTCCGGCGCGCTGCGCGTCCACGTCAGCGGGCGCTTCGGCAGCCGCCGCGATCGACCTCGGCACGCGCACGATCGGCGGGCACGGGACCGCGACGTTCACGGCCAACCTGAAGGTGCGCCATCCGCGCCTGTGGTCGCCGCCGCACCCGAGCCTCTACGCGGTGCGGTTCGCCGCGAGCGCCGGCCCCTCGAACGGCAAGGGCAAGGCGACCCCCGCCGCCGTCTCCAACTTCCACACCGGCATCCGCTCGCTGAAGATCGGCAGCGGCGGCCAGTTGCTGCTGAACGGCAAGGCCGTGCACTTCCGCGGCGTCGCGCTGCACGAGGACACGCTCACGCAAGGTGCCGCGGTCGACAACGCGACGCGTGCGCGGATCGTCGCGCTCGCGCAGAACGCCGGCACGACGCTGATCCGCTCGCATTACCCGCTGCATCCCGAGTTCCAGGAGCTGGCCGACCGCAAGGGCCTGCTGCTGTGGTCCGAGATCCCGGCGATGTACCAGCTGCCGGAGGACGATCTCGCCCGCACGCGCTTCCGCGCGCTCGCCTTCCAGGAACTGCAGGCGAACGTGATCGAGAACCGCAACCACCCGTCCGTCACCGTCTGGTCGGTCGGCAACGAGATGCCGGCCCAGGTTCGCGCCGGCCAGGCGGCCTACATCCGCGACGCGGCGAAGCTCGCGCGCAAGCTCGACCCGACGCGCCTGATCGGGGTCGCCTACGCCGGCCATCCCGAGAACGACTGCCAGACGGGCTACGCGCCGCTCGACGTGATCGGGATGAACGACTACTTCGGCTGGTACACCGGCACCGGCGGCAACATCGCCGACCGCGACGGGCTGTCGCCCTACCTCGACCAGCTGCACAAGTGCTACCCGGCGAAGGCGGTCGCCGTGACCGAGTACGGCGCCGAGGCGAACCGCGACGGCCCGGTCGAGGAGAAGGGCAGCTACGCCTTCCAGAGCGACTTCATCCAGTTCCAGGCGACTGTCTTCAACAGCAAGCCGTGGCTCGCCGGCTCCGTCTACTGGGCGCTGCAGGAGTTCCGTGTGCGGCCGGGTTGGGGCGGCGGCAACCCGTGGGGCACGCCGCCGCTACCACACGAAGGGCCTCGTTCGGCTCGACTGGACCGAGAAGCCCGCCTACGCGATCCTGCGTGCGCTCGACCTCGCCGTGCGCCAGTTCGGCTAGGCGCCAGCGCTCAGCGCTGCGCGGGCACGCGACGCGGCAGCGGTGCCGGCGCGTGCGCCGGACGGCGCTCGACGTGCGGCAGCAGATCGGCGAGCCGGCGCCCGTCGCGCAGGCGCACGCGTGCCGGCAGCGCGTCGGGCAACGGAAGGCCGCCTGGGCGCGGTCCGCGCGGTGCGATCGGGGCCGGCCGGTCGTTGCCGCCGCCCCCGTCGTCCTCGTCCTCGTGCTGCGACGCGGGCCGCGGAAGCGGCTCCTCGTGCAGGAACGGCAGCAGCAGCAGCACCGCAAACCCCAGTCCCAGCAGGTGCAGTCCGCCAAGCAGTGCGACGAGCAACGTCTCGTCTGCCATGGGGGGAGCGTAGCGCCGTGCGGTGGTCGCGCGGTGAAAAATGCGCGGCTGCGCTAAGCTCCTCGCCGCTTATGGCCTCAGAGACAACCACACTCACCGTTGCCCCCCGCGCCGTCGAGGGATCGCGTTCCACGCGCCGCCTCCGCCGCGAGGGCCTCGTCCCCGGCGTCGTCTACGGCGGCGAAGGCGAGTCGCTTCCCTTCCAGGTCGACGCACGCGAGCTGCGCCTCGCGCTCGCGCACGGCGGAGCGGTCATGACGCTCACGCTCGAGGGCGCACCGGAGACGCCGGTCGTGCTGAAGGACCACCAGCGTCACCCGGTCACGGGCGCGACGATGCACGTCGACCTGCTGCGCGTCGACCTCACGCAGAAGATCCACGCGACCGTCGTGCTCGAGCTGACGGGTGTCGAGGACGCGCCTGGCGTGAAGTCCGGTGGCGTGCTCGAGCAGGTCACGCGCGAGCTGAACATCGAAGCGCTTCCGACCTCGATCCCGGACACGATCGTCCACGACGTCTCGGCCGCCGAGATCGGCGACACGATCACGCTCGCCGCGATCACGATCCCGGACGGCGTCTCGCTGCTCGACGAGCTGAGACACTCCGGTCGTGACGGTCACCCCGCCTCGGCTCTCGGTCGAGCCGACGGACGAGATCGAGCAAGAGACCGGCGTCGTCGGCGAGGGCGAGGCTGGCGAAGCCGACGCGTCCGCCGAAGACGACTCCGGCGGCGAGTAGCAACCCGCCGCCGTGCGCCTGCCCGGCGCGCAGGTCGACTGGCTCATCGTCGGGCTCGGAAACCCGGGCGCCGAATATGCGGGAACTCGCCACAACGTCGGCTTCGAGATCGCGAACGCGCTGGCGAATCGCTGGCAGCTGCCGCGGGCGAAGCACAAGTACGCCGGCCTGATCACGGACGGCCGAACGGGCGTCGGCGGCCCGCGCGTGGCGGTCCTGCTGCCGCAGACGTACATGAACGACTCCGGGCGCTCCGTCGGCCCGGCGCGCGGGGCGCTCAAGCTCCCGCTCGAGCGCGTGCTCGTGCTGCATGACGAGATCGACATCCCGTTCGGCGAGATCCGCCCCCGCATCGGCGGCGGTCTGGCCGGCAACAACGGACTGAAGTCGCTCAAGCGCGAGCTCGGCAGCCCCGACTTCGTCCGCGTCCGCGTCGGCGTCGGCCGTCCCGACACGACCGACCGCGAGCTGCGTCTCCGCCCACGTGCTCGGCAAGTTCCGCGAGCCGGTCGACGAGGTGCGGGCACTGATCGAGCGCGCAGCCGACACGGCCGAGGCGATCGTGCTCGGCGAGCTGGAGCTGTAGCTAGCCCGTGCGTTTGTTGTTGCCGTAGAGAAACGCAAGGACGAGGCCAGCGACCTCGGAGACGAGCACGGCGAAGCCGAACAGCGATCTGCCGGCAAACGCAAGCGCGATTCCACCGAGGGCGATCACGATCATGATCACGCTTGTGATCGTGAGCTGGGCGCTTTGGAAGCTCGCGAAGCGAGTGAAGGCGTGTTCGTCCTGCTTCGTCGCCTTTCGCTCCATCGCGCGAGCGTGCTTCTGCTGCGAGAGGTTGTCCTCGACAATCTCCCGTGTGACGCCTGGGGCGTGCACCTCAGCGGCGTCGAGCCACTCACTCGTGGGCAGCGGGTCGCTGCGACCTCAGAGGTCGAAGGATCGCTTGCCGCGGGCGCGCATGTACTCCGCGGCGGCGCGGTTCGCGTCGGCGCGGCGCTTGGGAATCTCGTACGTGCTGGAACGCAACCGGCGCATCGGCGCGCCGATGTCGAGCACGCTGGCGAACGCGCCCAAGAGGCCGATCCGCTCCTTCGGCCAGCCGCGAGCAATCGCGATCTCGGCACCGCGACGGATGGTGTCGTCCTGGCGGAAAGGAGGCATGCTCGGAGCGTAGCTCGCACGGGTGCTGCCTGACAAGACGGATACATGTGGCATTCGAAGCACCTCGACGTTCTCGGTCAGTAGAGAACCTCCAGAGGCTCGGGCAAACGATTCTCGCCCCCCCGCCCGTTTAGGTAGGACTGAAGACCGCCACGTAGACTGCGCAGCAACCAAGGGGCCGTGCATACAGCGCGGTCGCTTCGCGTGCCCCCAGCCCGACCTGATGCTCTCCTCGCTGCTCGCCTACGCCGCCGACGATCCGGCCATGACCGTGCTTGCACGCGATGGTGGCCGTGCGTTCGTGTCGCTGTCGCTGCGGCCGTATGTCGTCGCGGCGCTCGCGCAGCAGAACCCGAGCAAGCCGCTGCTCGTCGTCGCCGGCGACGACCGCCACGCGCGCGATCTCGCGGCCGACCTGCGCACTTGGCTCGCGCCGCGGCCGGTGCGCTTCTACCCGTCGCGGGGCGTCGCGTACGAGTCGCATCTCGCGCCGCCGCCGCATCTCGTCGGCCTGCGCGTCGCGGCGCTCGACGCGCTGCTGGGAGAAGGCAAGGACCATGCAGCGCCCGTCGTCGTCGTCAGCGCCGTCGCGCTGTCGGAGAAGGTCCCGGATCCCGCCCTGCGCCCGCACGGCTTCGTCCTGCGCGTCGGCGAGCTGCTCGACCTGGAGGAGTCGGCCGCCGACCTCGTCGCCGCCGGCTACGAGCGCGTCGAGCAGGTGGAGGACCGCGGGCAGTTCGCGATCCGCGGCGGCCTGCTCGACCTCTACCCGGCGACGGAGGACCGCGCGGTCCGCGTCGACCTGTTCGGCGACGAGATCGAGTCGCTGCGCTGGTTCTCGACGTTCACGCAGCGCTCGCTCGGCGACGCGACGGAGATCGAGGTCGCGCCGGCGGCGGAGCTGGCGCTGGAGCACCGCGAGCTGGCGGAGATCGCCGCGCTCGAAGATCCCTCGCAACGCCCCGACGTCGCCGAGCTGCTGCCCGTCAAGGACTTCCACGCGATGCTCGACCTCGTCCCCGACGCGGCAGTGCTCGTCGCCGCCGAGGAGGAGATCGCGCCTGCGCTTGACCGACCACTGGCAGGACGTCGTTGCAGCCTTCCACGACGCCGACGCGCACCATCTCTACCTCGCGCCCGACGCGATCGAGGCAGCGCTCGAAGCGCGCGCGAAGGTCCGTCTCTCCTCGATCGACCAGGACCAGCCGGCGCAGTTCCGCGCGCAGGCGGCGGATGTCGCCGCACGCGGCGTGAAGGAGGCCGAGCCGGAGCTGGAGAAGCTCGTGCGCTCCGGCTATCGCACGGTCGTCGCGTTCGGCCAGCGCGGCGAGGGCGAGCGCGCCGCCTACAACCTCGGCCGCCTGAAGGTCCGCTGGGTCGACGGGACCGGCACCACGAAATCCGCCCCCACCCGCCCCGACCTCGCGTTCGCCGAGGCGCGCTTGCGCGACGGCTTCATCGCGCCGGGCTTCAAGCTCGCCGTGATCCCCGAGCACCGGCTGTTCCGCCGCCGTCCGGCGCGCACGGGCGCGGGGCCCGGCGGCAAGCGCCGCGGCGCGCTGCGCTCGTTCACCGAGCTGCGCACCGGCGACATCGTCGTCCACGAGGACCACGGCCTCGCGCGCTTCGCCGGCTTCGACACGAAGACCGTCGCGGGCGTCACGCGCGACTACCTGGAGCTGGAGTACGCGGGCACCGACAAGGTCTTCATGCCGGTCGACCAGCTCGCGAAGATCTCGCGCTACGTCGGCGCCGGCGGCGAGCATCCGCCGCTGTCGAAGCTCGGCGGCACGCGCTGGGACAAGCTGAAGGCACGCGCCCGCCGGGCCGCGCAGGAGCTGGCGGGCGAGCTGCTGAACCTCTACGCCGAGCGCAAGCGCCGCGAGGGTCACGCGTTCGCGCCCGACTCCGACTGGCTGCGCGAGTTCGAGGACGCCTTCCCCTACCGCGAGACGCCCGACCAGCGCGAGGCGATCGAGCAGGTCAAGCTCGACATGGAGGCGCCGCGGCCGATGGACCGCCTCGTCTGTGGCGACGTCGGCTACGGCAAGACGGAGGTCGCGCTGCGCGCCGCCTTCAAGGCGGCGAACGACGGCAAGCAGGTGATGGTGCTCGTGCCGACGACGATCCTCGCGCAGCAGCACTTCGGCACCTTCAGCGAGCGCTTGAAGGACTACCCGTTCACGATCGAGCACGTCTCGCGCTTTCGCCCGGCAGCCGACCAGAAGGCGGCGATCGCCTCTTTCGGCGACGGCAAGGTCGACATCCTGATCGGCACGCACCGGCTGCTGTCGCGCGACGTGCGCGCGAAGGACCTCGGCCTGCTCGTCGTCGACGAGGAGCAGCGCTTCGGCGTGAAGCAGAAGGAGCTGCTGCGTCAGATCAAGCTCAGGGTCGACGTGATCGCGATGAGCGCGACGCCGATCCCGCGCACCTTGCAGATGTCGATCGCGGGGATCCGCGACATCTCCGTGATCGAGACGCCGCCGGAGGGCCGGCGCCCGGTGAAGACGTACATCGGCGAGTACGACGAGCAGCTCGTGAAGCAGGCGATCGAGCGCGAGCGCGCCCGCGGCGGGCAGTCGTTCTTCCTGCACAACCGCGTCGAGACGATCGACGAGACGGCAGAGCGGCTGCGCGCGCTGTGCCCGGAGGCGCGGATGATCGTCGCGCACGGCCAGCTCGACGAGCAACAGCTCGAGGAACGGATGCTCTCCTTCCTGCGTGGGGACGCCGACGTGCTCGTCTCGACGAGCATCATCGAGTCGGGCATCGACATCCCGCAGGCGAACACGCTGATCGTCGAGCGCGCGGACATGTTCGGGCTCGCGCAGCTCTACCAGATCCGCGGGCGCGTCGGGCGCAGCCGCGAGCGCGCCTACGCGTACCTGCTCTACCCCTCCGCCGCGGCGCTGACGGCTGATGCGGCGACGCGGCTCTCGGCGCTGTCGGACTACACCGAGCTTGGGGCCGGCTTCAAGGTGGCGATGCGCGACCTCGAGATCCGCGGCGCCGGCAACCTGCTCGGCGACGAGCAGTCCGGGCATGTGGCGGCGCTCGGCTTCGAGCTGTACATGCAGATGCTCGACGAGGCGGTGCAGGAGCTCGGTGGCGAGGAGGACGGTGTGCCGGACGACTTCGAGCCGGTCCGCCTCGACGTCAACGTCGACGCCTACGTGCCGGCCGACTACGTCCCCTACGAGCAGGCGAAGATCGACGTCCACCGGCGGATCGCCGGTGCGCGCGAGGTCGCCGAGCTGCGTCGAGCTGCGCGCCGAGCTGGAGGATCGCTTCGGCCCGCCGCCGGAGCCGCTGCTCAACCTGCTCGCGCTGCAGCAGGCGCGGATCAAGCTCGGCGAGGCCGGCGCGCGGTCGGTCAGCATCCGCAACGGGCGGCTTGCCGTCACGCCGATCGAGCTGGACTCGCGGCGCGCGAAGCGGATGCGCGAGGAGATTCCGGAAGTGCTGTACGAGTCCGGAAAGTCTCAGCTTTCGCTGCGCGTGCCGGAGGATCCGGCTGCCCGCTTTCCCGCGATCGTGCGGGCCGCCGACGTCCTGCTCGCGGTCACGCGGGAAGCCGCATGAACCTGCCCTGCAACGACACGCACCTTTCCAACCGACGCATCCTCTACCGGGAGTTCTGTACAGTGCCCAACTCAATGCTCAAGACATCGCTTCGTTTCGCTCTGGCGCTTGGCGCCTTTTTTGTGGCCGCAATCGCGCTCGCCGCGTGTGGCGGCGGCAGCAGCAACGACGTGCCCAGCAACGCGGTCGCATCCGTGAACGGCACGCCCATCACGAAGGCCGACTACACCCGCTGGGCTACGATCACGGCGAAGGGCGCCGGGGCGAATGCCGCGGTGCCGGATCCGCCGACGTACGTGAAGTGCATCGCCGGTCTGCGCAAGACGGCGAAGCCCCCGAAGGGCCAGCCGGCGCCGGCGACGGCGACGCTGCTCGCGCAGTGCAAGGCGCAGAACCAGCAGGTCCTGCAGCAGACGATGAGCACGCTCATCCAAGGCGCCTGGGTCAAGGGCGAGGCGAAGGACCAGGGCATCAAGGTCACGGACGCCGACGTCAACAAGCAGCTCGCAGTGACGAAGAAGCAGGGCTTCCCGACCGCGGCTGCCTACAACAAGTTCCTCGCGCAGTCGGGCATGACGACCGCCGACGTGCTCGAGCGCGTGCGCGTGCAAGCTGCTCGCCCAGCGCATAACGCAGAAGATCCAGAAGGGCGGCGCGCCGGTCACCGACGCGCAGGTGACTGCGTACTACAACAAGAACCGCGCACAGTTCTCGCTGCCCGAGCGCCGCGACCTCGAAATCGTGCTGACGAAGACGAAGGCGCAGGCCGAAGCGGCGAAGAGCGCGCTCGCCGGCGGCAAGAGCTGGAAGGCGGTCGCGAAGAAGTACTCGACCGACCCCGCCTCGAAGGCGACCGGCGGCGTGCTGAAGGGCGTCGCGAAGGGCCAGGAGGACAAGGCGCTCGACGCTGCTGCGTTCTCGGCCAAGAAGGGCGTCACCGTCGGCCCGGTCAAGGGTCAGTTCGGCTGGTACATCGTCCGCGTCACGGCGATAACGGCGCCGACGCAGACGCCGCTCGCGCAGGCGAAGGCGCAGATCAAGCCGCTGCTGACGCAGCAGGCCGGTCAGAAGCAGATGGCCTCGTTCGTGAAGGACTTCCAGAAGAGATGGACCGACGACACGAACTGCCGCCACCGGCTACGTCATCCAGGTGTGCAAGAACGCACCGAAGGTGAAGACGACGGGCGCGACGGCGGGTGGCACGGTTGCCACGCCTCCTGCGAGCACGAGCGGCGGAACCACGACGTCCAAGTAGTCTGCCGCGCGTGAGCGCGAGCCGACCGGAGATTCAGAAGGCGCTGCTTCAGCTCGACGAGCTGACGCGGCGCCTTCGTCGTGAATGCCCCTGGGATCGTGAGCAGGACGAGCGCACGATCGTCCCGCACACGCTCGAGGAGGCCTACGAGCTGGCCGACGCAGCCCAGCGGCGCGACGACGGCAAGCTGCTCGACGAGCTGGGCGACGTGCTGTTCCAGGTCCACTTCCTCGCGCTGCTGCTGGAGGAGCGCGGAGCGGGCGATCTCGCCGCGGTCGCCGAGCACTGCCGCCAGAAGCTGATCCGCCGCCATCCGCACGTCTTCTCCGATGTCGAGGTCGAGGACGCCGGCGAGGTGCTGCGCAACTGGGACGAGATCAAGAAGGGCGAGGAGGGGCGCGAGCCGGGCCTCTTCGGCGAGGTCCCGGAGAACCTGCCGTCGCTGCTGTACGCACGCAAGCTGCAGCGTCGCGTCGCGTCGAGCGGCTTCGACTTCCCCGGGGTCGACGGGCGCGCTGCAGTCCGTGCGCGACGAGCTCGACGAGCTGGAGGCGGTTCCCGCTGAAGCGCCCGGCGCGCAGGACGCCCGCTTCGAGGAGCTGGGCGACGCGCTGTTCGCTGCCGTCAACGTCGCGCGCAAGCTGAAGGTCGATCCCGAGCTCGCGCTGCGCGCCGCGAGCGACCGCTTTCGCGGGCGCGTCGAGTCGGCGGCCGGGCATGCGGCGCGCGCGGGCCGCACATGGGAGGATCTCACGCCCGACGAGCAGCTGACCTTCTACGTACGCGCCCGCATGCACGACGACGCCAGGCCAGCCTGATTCCCCCCACCAGGAGACCGCACACCGCATGAGCCAGATCGAGCACGTCCACGCCCGCCAGATCCTCGACAGTCGTGGCAACCCGACCGTCGAGGTCGAGCTGAGCCTGCGCTCCGGCGCGTGGGGCCGCGCTGCCGTGCCGTCCGGCGCATCGACCGGCGAGTACGAGGCGACCGAGCTGCGCGACGGCGGCGACACCTGGATGGGCAAGGGCGTCTCGAAGGCAGTCGGCAACGTCAACGGCGAGATCGCTTCCGCGGTGCGCGGGCGCGACGCGACGAACCAGGCGGGCATCGACCGACTGCTGATCGAGCTGGACGGGACGCCGAGCAAGTCGCGCCTCGGCGCGAACGCGATGCTCGCCGTCTCGCTCGCGGCGGCGCAGGCGGCAGCCGCGGAGGAGCGCCAGCCGCTGTGGCGCTACCTCGGCGGCGAGGCGGCGCACGTGCTGCCCGTGCCGATGATGAACGTCCTCAACGGCGGCGCGCACGCCGACAACAAGGTCGACTTCCAGGAGTTCATGATCGTCCCGTGGGGGGCGACGACGTTCTCGGAGTGCCTGCGGATGGGTGCCGAGGTCTTCCACCACCTGAAGCAGACGCTGCACGAGCGCGGCCTCGGCACCGGTGGCGGCGACGAGGGCGGCTTCGCGCCCGACCTCGCCTCGAACGAGGAGGCGCTCGAGATGCTCGTGCGCGGCATCGAGGCGGCCGGCTACACGCCCGGCGAGCAGATCGCGATCGCGCTCGACCCGGCGACCAGCGAGCTGTTCCACGACGGTCGCTACGTGCTCGAGCACGAGAACCGCAGCCTCACCGCCGACGAGCTGGCCAGCTACTGGGCCGACCTCGCCGCGCGCTACCCGATCGTCTCGATCGAGGACGGCATGGACGAGGGCGACTGGACCGGCTGGGCTGCGTTGACGCAGCGGCTCGGCGACAAGCTCCAGCTCGTCGGCGACGACCTGTTCGTCACGAACACGCAGCGCTTGAAGCGCGGGATCGACCAGCATGTCGCCAACTCGATCCTCATCAAGGTCAACCAGATCGGGACGCTGACGGAGACGCTCGAGGCGATCAAGCTCGCGCGCGAGAGCGGCTACAGCGCCGTCATGTCGCACCGTTCGGGCGAGACCGAGGACGTCACGATCGCCGACCTCGCGGTCGCGACCGGCTGCGGCCAGATCAAGACCGGCGCGCCCTCGCGCTCGGACCGCGTGGCGAAGTACAACCAGCTCCTGCGGATCGAGGAGGCGTTGGGCGCCGACGCCGCGTTCCCGGGGCGGAGCGCCTTCAAGGGCGCTCAGGCGTAGCTGGCGGGCGGGTCCTGTCGCATCCGGGCGGGCGCACCCACGCCTTACGGCGCGGGCACGTCCGTCCTCCGCGCCACCCGCCCGATGAGCCGTCCCGGTGCCCGGCTCCCGCCCGATCAAGGTTGCAGGAGAACGCCGGTCGAGCGCGAAGTGGGGACGAATGCCTCCTGTCTCTGGCCCCACCACTGCGCTCGGCGCTGCCGCGATGCGTGTGCGGTGGGATCGGGTTGGACGGACGGGGCTGCTGCTGCTGTTGCTGTTGGTTGCGCTGCTCTACGTGGGTCCGGCGCGGTCGTTCGTGGCCACGTTGCACGAGTCGCATGCGAAGCAGGCGCAGGTCGCTGCGTTGCAGCGAGAGCATGCGCGGCTGCTCGGCGAGGCGCGCAAGCTGCGCGATCCCGTGACGATGGCGGCTGAGGCGCGGCAGCTCGGGATGGTCTTGCCCGGCGAGCACCCATACGTCATCCGCCACCTCCCCTGAGCCGGCGCCTCGTCGCGCCTGGCGGCGTCATCGGTCGCTCGCCTGCGATGCAGGCCACGCTCCCTGTTTCCTTGCCAGCCACGACGATGCATCCGGCTCAGCGTGCGCGCGGGCTCGTGGGGCCGGCGCTTGGCTTCGCTGCGCGTCGTTGCTGGGTAGCCTGCGTGGCGTGAGGGCCGATACTGCGATTCAGCTGTGGGAGGACGGGCAGCGGCGGCTGCGCGCTGCCGATCCGGACTTGCGGCCGCTGCTGGAGCGTGTCGCCGATCGGATCGTCGACGAGCTGCGCAAGCGCCTCGGCGGATCCTTCACGACGGACGAGCTCGCCGACCTCTACAGCGCAGGCACCGACTGGTGCCTCGACGTGGCGATCGCCGTGGCGCCGGACGATTCACGTGGCTGGGACGCCCAGCTCGTCGGCGACGCAGCGTTCGCACGCTACGTGCGCGAGGCAAAGGACTACGCAGGTGGCCGCAGGCGTGAGCCCGACGAGCAAGCTGAGGCACCGCCCGGCTATCAAGCGCCTCAGCGGCGCTGAGCCATCCGGCTCGGGTCAGTCGTCGGTCGGGGTGCGCTTGATCACGATCTGATCTTCTTCGATCGTGATCTCGACCGGCCGGTGACCGGCCCAGTGCTCGGCGTAGACCGGGTCGTCCTGGACCGCAGGGTCAAGCCAGAGGCCGTAGCCCTCGTCGCCGTGGTCGAACGTGCCTTCGAGCGGACCGACCGTCGCCTTGCGGCGGCTGCGACCGCCGCGGCGACCGCGCCGACGTGCGGCGGCGGGCTTGTCGTCATCGTCGCCCTCGGCAGCTGTGTCGTCCTCGTCGTCCGCAGGCGAGGCTGCCTTGCGGGCGCGGGCTGCCTTCGCCGCCTCGGCCTTTGCCTTCTTCTCAGCTTCGGCCTCAGCCTTCGCCTTTGCCGCTTGCGCAGCTTCGAGCTCGGCGGCGATCAGTGCGTCGTCCTCGGCGCGCAGATCGATCTCGTCGTCGAAGTCCGTACCGGGCGCATCGGCGTCGGCACCGTCGGCCACGAGCTTGTTCTCGCGCTTGAACGCGGCGATCTGCTGCGTCGTGACCTCGAGCTGGTGGGCGATCCAGGCATCCGTGCGGCCCTGGCGGACCCAGGTGCGGATCTGGTTGAGCTGGGGGCGAAGTGAGCGTCGAGCCATGGGGCGCGCAGACTAGCGGAAAGAGCGGTCAGCGCGACTCGACCCGGTCAAGTGCGAATGCGCACGCGCACCGACCGTTATCCTGTGAAGCTGAGCGACAGGCGACTTGCCCACCATCGCGTTCGCTCATCCGGCCACCAGCACGCAGCAGGGAGGCAACGCAATGTTGGTCCTCACCCGCAAGTCGAACCAGAGCATCATGATCGGCGACGACATCGAGGTCTCGGTGCTCGCGATCATGGGCGAGAAGGTCCGTATCGGGATTCAGGCGCCGCGCGACGTGCCGGTCTTCCGCAACGAGGTCTACGTCGAGATCCAGGCGGAGAGCCTGGCCGCGGGCGGGGGAGCCCGTGAGGAGGTCGACGCCGCGCTGCGCGAGCTCGGCGGCGACAAGGACTGAGCCCCCGCCTGCGGGGGCGTCAGCCCATCACGTAGGAGAGCGTCTCGAGCATCGCGATCGTCACGACGACTGCCGTGACGACGATCGAGACGACGAGCATCCCGTACCGCAGCGAGCCGTGCTTGTGCAGGCGTTCGCGGCGCCGCTGGCGCGTCCGTTGCACCGCAGTCGCCCGCAGGCGCTCGCGGCGGGTGCGGTCGAGCTTGATCTCCTCGGCGAATGCCCGCTCGAGCTGCGCGAGGCTCTGACGCATCTTCATACCCGAGGGAGCCTACCAGCGCACAACGGCGCGAGATCCCGGGGCAGGGCTCTCAGCAGACGCCCCACAGGCCCCGCCGTGCCGTCTGCGCTGCCGTCTGAAGCGTCGCGAACGCGCCGGCATACGCGGTGTTCGGGCTGATCGACAGCGTCCGCGCGGCACCGTCGCGGACGAGCTGCGCGTTGACGAGCAGTCCGTCGGAGGTGCGCGCGACATATGCCAACAGGCGCCCGTAGCGGTCGCGCAGCTCACGGTCGAAGTGCAGCGTCAGCTGCATCCCCGCGGGGCCGAGCAGCTGTGCGTTGCGCGCGTGCGCGGCGGGGCCGAAGCACTGCACCGGCGTGTTCGGCTTGACCGTCTCGGGCGTGTCCATGCCGATGTAGCGCACACGCTCCTCCCGCCTGCCGACGCGCACCACGATCGTGTCGCCGTCGATCACGCGCACGAGTCGCGCCGCCGCCGACCCGCCGGGCCGCGGCGCGTCGTCGTCGCGCCCGCCGAGCCATGCCGGCAGCCCGGGCACGCCGCCGAGCAGGAGCGCGGCGGCGAGCGCCAGTCCGATCCAGGGCAGCGCCCGCGTCCAGGTCATGCGCCGCACGCTACGCGGGCGCGTGCGGCGAATCAGCACGCATTCGTGCCGAATCTGCGGGGGACGGCAACGGAAACGCGCAGCCGGAGGGCGGCGCAGGCGCGCGCGAAGCGACCGCTCCGCGCGCGAGCCGCACGAGCCGCTAGTGAACCTCTTGCTGCTCGTAGACGCCGACGAAGCGCAGGTAGTTGTCGGCGACCTGCTCGGCAGCTTGTGCGCGCTGCAGCGAGCCGTCGAGGAAGCCCTTCAGCGCGTCCCACCAGATCGAGCGGCCGATCGCGAAGCCGACGAAGCCGTCGACCGGCGCTGCCTGCTGCAGCCAGTGGTCGACCTTGTCGTCGCTCGCGCCGCGCCCGAGCAGCACGCAGACGACGCCCTCGCGGCCCTCGCCGGTGCGCGTCTGCTCGGCGAGCATCTGCGCGTCGGCGCGCTCGTCGACGCCCTCGATCTTCCAGATGTCGACCTCGATGCCGAAGTCCTGGATGTCCGCGATCGCGCGGCGCATCAGCTGCGGGCGCAGCTCGGCGTCGTAGCGGTCGGTGTCGCCGCCGACCGACGCGAGCTGATCCGCCTCCGCCGGCACGAGCAGCTCGAACAGGAACAGGCGGTCGTGCGCGTGCAGCCAGTCGGCGAGCCGCTTCAGTCGACCGAGCTGGCGCGCGTTCATCTCCGCGTCGCCGTCGGGGTTGTAGCGCACGAGCACCTTGCTGAAGTCCGGGTCGAAGCGCTCGATGTGGGCGCCGAAGTCGTCGCCGTACTGGAAGTCGAACTCGTTCTGACCGCTCTTCTCGACCGGCATCGCGAGCTTGAGCCCATGCGCTCGAGCCGCGCTCGGCACGTCGCCGCCGAACTGCTCGTCGACGAGCACGCCGGTCGCGCCGGCCTCGGCGCCGCGCTGGACCGCCAGCTCCATCCCCTCGTAGATCAGCCGCTTGGCGTCGGTGATCGTCGCGGTCTGCTCCGCGTTCGGGTCGCCTTCGATCCCGAACATCTTCGTCTGGAACGACCCGCGGTGGTCGAACGCGAGGATGTACAGCTTGCCGTCATAGCCCAGTGCCATGGAACCGTCCTTCGTGATCGGGAGGACCCTGCTGCCTTTCGAGTCTAACGGCCGGCGGCCGTCTGTCCGGCGCCTGCTGCGGGTACGCTCGGCCCCCGTGGACGCGCACTTCGACGGACCGAGCTACACGATCGGCATCGAGGAGGAGCTGATGATCCTCGACGCCTCCTCGTTCGACCTCGTCAACGCGATCGAGCCGCTGCTGGAGGCCGCAGGCTCCGAGCAGGTGAAGCCGGAGCTGATGGAGTCGGTGCTGGAGATCGCGACGACGCCGCAGCCGGACACCGCCGCGGCCGGTGAGGAGCTGCGTGCGCTGCGGCGCCATGTCGCCGCAGCGGCGGCCGAGCGCGGGCTCGTGATCGGCGCGGCCGGCACGCATCCGTTCGCGCTGTGGGAGCAGCAGCGGATCGTCGCGCGACCGCGCTACCGCGACCTCGTCAACGACCTCGGCTTCGTCGCGCGCCAGGAGCTGCTGTTCGGCCAGCACGTCCATGTCGGCCTCGACGGTGCCGAGAAGGCGATCCACGTGGCCAACGGGATGCGCGTCCATCTGCCGCTGCTGCTCGCGCTGTCCGCCAACTCGCCCTTCTGGCGCGGCGACGCGACCGGGCTCGCCTCGACCCGCACGCCGATCTTCCGCGCGTTTCCGCGCGTCGGGATCCCGCCCACCTACAAGGGTTGGGACGACTACGCAACGGCGATCGACTTCATGGTCGGCAGCGGTGTGATCGAGGACTACACGTACCTCTGGTACGACGTGCGCCCACATCCACAGTTCGGCACGGTCGAGGTTCGCGTGATGGACGTGCAGACGCGCGTCGAGCACACGCTCGGCCTCGCAGCGCTGATCCAGGCGATGGTGAAGGAGCTTGCGGAGCACTTCGACGCCGGCGAGCAGCTGACGCCCTATCCGCACCAGATGATCGACGAGAACAAGTGGCTCGCTGCACGGCATGGGCTGGACGGCGAGCTGGTCGACCTGCCGTCGCGTGAGCGCGTGTCGACGCGCGAGCTGGCCCGGCGGCTGCTCGATCGTCTGCGGCCGCACGCCGAACAGCTCGGCTCGGCCGTCGAGCTGGCGGCCGTCGAGGACCTGCTCGCGCGCGGCAACGGTGCGGCCCGTCAGCGTGTCGTGCACGAGGCGAATCGCGATCTGCGCGAGGTCGTCGGGGAGATCGTGGCGGCGACCGCCGCTTGAGCAGCGTCAGCGGGTTTCCGACACGCCGTGGCGGTGCTGCTCCAGCACTCTAGAATCGATCGCGTGAGTAGCGGCGGCCCAGATCTCTTCGTCATCTGCAAGAGCTGCGGCTCCGAGGTCAGCCCGTACATCACCGAGTGCCCGTACTGCGGCAACCGGCTGCGCAAGCGCGCGCCGAAGCTCGACCGCCACGGCAAGCCGACCGGCAGGGAGCGCCGCGGCCAGCGCCGCCGCTCGCCCGCACCGTCGCTCGGGCCGCTGCGGCGCGGCGAGATCCCCGGCATCCGCGTCGACGGGCGTCCGTACGCGACGATCGCGATCGTGCTGACGAGCCTCGTGCTGCTCGTGCTCACGAAGGGCGCGGTCGTGCACCTCAGCACGCTGATGCTGCTCGGCAAGCCAGCGGACGACTGGTGGCGCCTGGTGACCGCCCCGTTCGTCTACGACAACAACGGCTACGCGTTCGTCGCGCTGCTCGCCGTCTCCGTCTTCGGCTGGCTGCTGGAGCGCCGTCACGGGCCGCTTGCGGTCGGGCTGCTGTTCCTCGCCGGTGGGGCTGGCGGGATGGCTGTGGTTGCGCTCGCCTCGACGCTGCCGATCGCGCTCGGCGCGAACGGTGCGGCGCTCGCGCTGCTGGCGGCATGGGCGGTGCCGGACCTGCTCGACGTGCGGCGCGGCCGCGAGGTCGAGGGCGACCTGCTCGGCGCCGGGACGTTCGGCGTCGTGCTGTTGGCGCTGCCGATCGCCGTCCCGTACGCAGCCGCGCTCGCCGGTGCGACCGGTCTGCTCGCCGGCCTCGTGCTCGGCTATCCGCTGGCACGGCTGCGCGCCTCGCGTTGAACCGGCTGCGCTGTGGCGTCGTATGATCCGCCGCAGTGGCGGAGCGTGCCTATACGGATGGGGAGATCGACGCGGCGATCGCCTCGCTGAGCGACGGTGCGCGCCTGCGTGCCGCGCAGGACCTCGTGACGCGTGCCGCGCCGCAGCTCCAGCAGGTGCTGGACGAGGCGCTGTCGGCCGGTGGCTGGTTCGGCGAGGCGCACGTGCAGGCAGTCCGCGCCGCAGCCGGCGGGGAGGATGTGGCGCAGCGCGAGCTGGAAATCGGCACGCTCGTCGCGGAGGAGACGCGTCTCGGCATGCTCGTTGGCGTTGCCGTCGGCTTCGAGCTGGCGCGCACGCTGGAAACCGACACCTCGACGGAGGGGGACTGACATGCAGCTGCGCTTTCTCGGCCACGCATCGTTCGCGCTGAGTGATGGCGACACGACGGTGCTCGTCGACCCGTTCCTGACAGGCAACCCGAAGGCAGCCGCATCCGCCGACGAGCTGGATGCGACGGCGATCCTGCTGACGCACGGCCATGGCGACCACCTCGGCGACACGGTCGCGATCGCGAAGCGCACCGGCGCGCCGGTCGTCGCGATCGTCGAGCTGGCGAACGAGCTGAGCGCGCAGGGCGTCGACGTGCGCGACCCGAACCTCGGCGGCACCGTCACGTTCGACTGGGGCTCGGTCAAGCTCGTGCCTGCCTGGCACACGGCGGTCTCGCCGAGCGGCACGGCGCACATGCCGGCCGGCCTCGTGATCGAGCTGGGTGGCACGACGATCTACCACCTCGGTGACACCTGCCTGTTCTCGGACCTCCAGCTCGTCGGCCGTACCCGCACGCTCGACGTGGCGCTCGTGCCGATCGGCGGCCACTACACGATGGACCGCCACGACGCGGTCGAGGCCGCACGGCTCGTCGGCGCGAAGACGGTGATCCCGATCCACTACGACACGTTCCCGCCGATCGTGACCGACGCACAGGCCTTCAAGGCTGACGTCGAGGCGCAGACGAGCTCGCAGGTCGTCGTGCTCGCACCGGGCGAGACGTTCACGCCATGACGCACGCGATCGTCCTGATCCAGGCCGAGCGCACCGCGCTGGCCGAGCTGGGTGGTCAGCTGGCCGACGTGCCGGGCGTCGCGGAGGCGTACTCGGTGACGGGCGACTGGGACTTCGCGGCGATCCTGCGGCTGCGCGAGCAGGACGAGCTTGCGCATGTCGTCACCGAGACGCTGACGCGGCTGCCGGGGATCGTCAAGACGCAGACGCTCGTCGCCTTCGAGGTCTACTCGAAGCACGACCTCGAGTCGCTCTTCTCGCTCGGCGAGTAGCGGCTCGCCGTCGCCTTCAGCGCACGCCGGCCTGCGCGAGCGCGACGCCGAACGCGTCGGCCATCGCCGCGTACGTGTGCGCGCCGACCGCGGCGCGGCCGGCGGCGCCGAGCCGCGTGCGCAGCTGCTCGTCGCCGAGCAGCCGCCCGATCGCGGCGGCAAGCATCGCGGGATCCCTGGGGGCGACGACGAGGCCGGTCTCGCTGTCGCGCACGAGCCCACCCGCAGCGGCGCCGACGGCCGTCGTCGCGAGCACCGGCACGCCCTGGTGCATCGCCTCGTTGCAGACGAGCCCCCACGGCTCGAGGAAGCCCGGCGTCGGGATCGACGGCACGACGACGAGCGCGGCGGCGGCATAGGCGGCCGGCAGCCGCTCGCGCGCGAGCGGGCCGAGCAGGCGCACGCCGGGCGTTGCCGCGACCTCGCCGGCGAGCGGGCCGTCGCCGACCACGACGAGCGTCGCCGGCGGGTCCGCGAGGGTCCGCCAGGCGGCCAGCAGCGTACGGATCCCTTTCTCGGGGACGAGCCGGCCGACCGACAGCACGAGCGGTCCGTCGCCGAGGTCGTGCTCGGCGCGCCAGGCGGCGATCTCCGCGGCCGTGACCGACCGGCCGAACAGCTCCGCCTCGACCGATTGCGGCGCGATCGTGACGTCGGTGTCGCGGCCGCGGTAGCCGGCCACGTAGCGGCGCACGTGCTCTCCGTAAGCGACGACGGCATCGGCGTGGCGGTAGACGTGGCGCACGAGCGGGAAGCCGACAGCGCTCTTCGATCCCGCCACGCGGATGCGCCCAGACGGACGCCCACAGCACGAATGGACGCCGCCGCGCGCGCATCCCGAGGTAGGTCGCCGGCAGCATCGCGCCGCCCGCCACCGGGGCGATCGCGGCCTCGTAGCGAGCACCGAGCGCGAGCGCCGCACGTGGGCCGTCGAGCCGTCGCGCAGGGAAGGGAGCGGCAGCCAGTTGCGCGTCGAGATCGCCGAACCAGGCGGGCACATAGCTCGCGCCCGCGCCGAAGCACAGCAGCTCGACTCCATAGCGCTCGGCAAGCAGCGCGTAGAGCGGGACGCGGTACGGCGTCAGGACATTCGTCACGAGCGCAATCGCCACGGCTGCGCAGCGTGCCAGAATCGCCGGCTGGTGGCTTCCCCCGGCAACACCCCAGCTCGCGTCCTGCTGCTGCACAACCGCTATCGCGCGGCTGGCGGCGAGGAGCGCGTCATCGACGAGCTGGCCGCATTGCTCGCCGCGCGCGGCCATGCTGTCGCGCGCTGCGAGCGCGACAGCGAGGGCGCCGGCAGCGTGCAGGCGGCGCGCGGGCTGTGGCACGGCGGGCTCGACCCGCAGTCGGTCGCCGACGCGGTCCGCGCGCACCGCGCCGACGTCGTCCACGCGCACAACCTGCATCCGCTGCTCGGCTGGCGCGCCCTGGCGGCGGCTCGCGCAGCTGGCGCGCGGACCGTCTTGCACCTGCACAACTACCGGCTCGTCTGCGCGATCGGCGTCGCCTACCGCGACGGTGAGCCGTGTCACGCGTGCCACGGCCGCGACACGCGCCCCGGCGTGCGCCACGGCTGCCGCGGATCGCTCGGCGAGGCGGTCGTGTATGCGGCCGGGCTTGCGCGGCAGCAGCCGCAGCTGCTCGCGCAGGCCGACGCGCTCGTGGCGGTCAGCGGGGCACACGCCGCGCGCCTCGCCGGCTTCGGGATCCCGCGCGAGCGGATGAGCGTGCTTTACAACGGTGTGCGCGCGATCGGCGAGACGACGTATGCGGCAGCCGGCACGTACGCGCTCGTCGCCAGTCGCCTCGTCGAGGAGAAGGGCGTCGAGACGGCGCTGCGCGCTGCCAGCGCTGCCGGCGTGCCGCTGCGGGTCGCCGGCACGGGCCCGGACGAGCCGCGCCTGCGCGCGCTCGCTGCCGAGCTCGGCGGCGACGTGCGCTTCCTCGGCCAGCTCGACGCCGAGGGAGTTGCGCACGAGCGGCGGGGCGCGGCACTGCTGCTCGCCCCCTCGCGCTGCGAGGAGCCGTGCCCGATGTCGGTCGTCGAGGCGCTCGCGGACGGCCTGCCGGTGCTCGTGAGCGACCGCGGCGGCCTGCCGGAGCTCGCCGGTGCGGGCGCCGCCCTGCCGGCGGGTGACATCAGCGCCTGGGTCGCGGCGCTGCGCGAGCTGTGGGAGCAGCCGGCGCTGCGCGCGACGCGCGGCGTGGAGGCGCTGGTGCGGGCGCGCGAGCGGCATGCACCGGACGTCGTCTACGCAGGCCTTCAGCGCATCTACGGCCAGCCGGCGCGCTCGCGCGACGCAGTCGCGTAACCTCGCCGGATGGCCGCGATCGTCCGTCTGCTGCTGCTGCTCGGCGCGCTCGCGGCCGTCGTGGCAGGGTGCGGCGGCTCCTCCCCGAGCACGACCGCTCCGGCGTCCGTCGCGACTGCGACGAACCCGGTCGCGCGTGCGCCGGATGCGCCACAGCCGCCGCCCGACGCGACGCAGCCGGGCACCGGGCCGATCACCACGGACGACAATGGCGTGACCGTGTCGAGCACGACCGCGAAGCCGACGACGACACCGTCCTCGGGCGCGGCGAACGGCGGCTCGGAGCCGGTGCGTACGCCGGCTGCCTTCACGATCAAGGGCGGCAAGCTCGTCCCGCCGGGCATCACCGTGCCGCCGTTCATCGCGATCCACGTGACGGTCGTGGGGACCGACGGAGCTGCTCACAAGCTCGTCCTGCAGGTTCCGCCCGCGGCTCGCACGCTGACCATCCCGCCGCACGGCCGTGCTTCGCTGCGACTCGCCGGCCTGCGCGCCGGCAGCTACGGGATAACGCTCGACGGACGCGTCGCCGGGGGGATCGTCGTCGGTGGCGACGGCGGCCCGTAAGCGGGAGCTGCGCCGCGGAGCGCGACTCCGACTGGCCAGTCAGCCAGTGCTCCGCTAGGCTGGACGCACCGCCCCAGCGAGAGGAGCTCCGCCGTGTCCGACAGCGCCGTGCCACGCACCGACCGCGTCGACTTCCGCGCCACGAGCGATCCGGCGCTGCTGGAGAGCGCCGACCGCGGCGAGGTCCACCTGCTCGGCTATCACGAGCTCTACGAGCTGTGGGAGCGCCAGCAGTGGGCGACGCAGGACCTCGACTTCACGCAGGACCGGATCGACTGGCACGAGCGCTTCGACGCCGAGGAGCGCTACGCGCGGATGTACGGGCTGTCGTCCTTCTTCATCGGCGAGCAGCGCGTCGCGGCCGAGCTGGGGCCGATGATGCGCGCCGTCCCGAACGAGGACATGCGGCTCTTCCTCTGCACGCAGATCGCCGACGAGGCGCGCCATGTCGCCTTCTTCGACCGCTTCTACAGCGAGGTCGGGGTGCTCGAGGCGGATGACCTCGGCGAGCGCCTGCAGGAGACGAGCGAGCACCTCAACCCCGAGTTCAACGTGCTGTTCGACGAGCAGCTCAAGCGCCGCGTCGACCGCCTCGCGGTCGAGCCGGAGGATCTCGAGACGCTCGTCGAGGCGATCACGATCTACCACATGGTGATCGAGGGGATGCTCGCGCTCACCGGCCAGCACTTCATCATCGACTACAACGAGCGCGAGGGCACCCTGCCCGGCTTCGTCGAGGGCTTCACGAACGTCGCGCGCGACGAGCATCGCCATGTCGCCTTCGGCGCGCGCTTCCTGCGCGACATGTCGCAGGCGGACCCGCGCTACGGCGCGGCGATCCAGCGAGCGCTGGTCGAGGTCGGGCCGATCGCCGAGGGCGTCTTGAAGCCGAAGTGGGCGCCGGACGACGAGGACGTGGTCCTGTTCGGCACGAGCATCGCCGAGACGCGCGCGTTCGCGCTGAAGGCGCTTGAGCGGCGCCTGAAGGTCATCGGGCTCGCCGCCGCTGCGTAGCGCGGGGCGGCTGCGTAGCGCGCGGCGGCTTGCGGGGAGCTGCCCGAGGGACGCCTAGGAGGCTGGCTGGGCGCCGCCGCTCGGCGAGTCCGGCGGCTGCACCGGCGTCGTGATCGTGCCGGGAGGATTCGGGATCGCCGGGGTCGTGCTCGTCGGTGGCGGTGTCGTGGTCGTCGGAGGGGGCGTGGTCGTCGTCGGCGGTGGTGTCGTCGTCGTGGCCGGCGGCGTGGTCGTCGTCGGCGTGGTCGTCGTCGACGGCGTGCTTGGCAGCACGGTCGTGCTCGACTCGACCTGCGTCTGCCCGGGCTCGTCGGCCGGGGTCGTCGCGACCGGCGGCGCCGCAGGCGGGACCGGCGTCGTGGTGGTTGCCGTCGTGGTCGTCGTCGTTGCCGTGTCGTGCGAGACCTTCTTCGCTCCGTGCGCAGGCGCCGTGTCGAGTGCGTGCTGCACGCGAGTCGGCGCCGGCGTGATCACCGCGCGCGCGGCGGCGGCGCGCGGCGGCGCTTGCGCGACGAGCGCGCTGCGCACATGCGCGTGGTGATGCACGGGGGTGTGGTGCTCTATCTCGACGGCGCTCGCCGTCACGAGCGCGGCGGCGGCGAGCGAGGCAGCTGCCTTCGTCGCGACGGCGCCGATCCCGGCTGAGATCAGGCCGCCGCCACCGCCGGTGCTCGCCGCGGTGCCGGCTGCGGCTCCGACGGCTGCGGTGCCGGTCGCCGTCCCACCGCCGGCGCTGGCGGACAGGCCGATGTGCGCGAGCAGCAGCTTCTTCGCGATCAGCAGTGGGCCGACGGGAAGCGCCATCGCAAGCGCCTTGTTCGTCGAGCGCAGCTGCACGCGGAACGTCGTGCAGCGATCGCACGTGCGCAGATGGCGACGGACGGCCGGGGTCGTCCGGCGCTGGAGTCCCTCGGCGATCTCGCCGAGCTCGAGGCGCACGTCCGTCGCAGGAGAGCTGCCGCGCCTCGGCCGCCTCGGCGAGCGAGACGCGTGCGCGCACGAGCAGCGACTTGACGCTCGGGATCGTCGTCTCCATCGCCTCGGCGATCTGCTCGTAGGAGAGCGCGTCGATCTCGCGCAGCAGCAGCGCGGTGCGCTGCGTCTCGGGCAGCTCCTGGACGTCGGCGACCAGCTCGCGCAGCGTCTCGCGCTTGTCGACCTTGTCCGCCGTCGAGGTGCCATGCTCGGACAGGTGGACGTCCATCGAGTCGACGCCGATCGCCTGCACGCGGCGCAGGTGGTTGAGGCTGCGGTTGCGCGCGATCCGATAGAGCCACGGGCGCACGTTGATCTCGCGCTCGTCCGCGAGGATCGCGTTGAAGGCAGCCGCGAAGACCTCCTGCAGCACGTCCTCGGCATCCTCGCGCGAGCCGAGCATGTGCCGGCAGAAGGAGTGCAGGCGCGCCTGGTAGCGCGCGACGAGCGTTTCGAACGCTCCGTGGTTGCCGCGACGCACGAGCGCGATCAGGCGTTCGTCCGATTGGAGACGGAGCAACGGGGACCGGCTGTTCAGGCCCCCGACTCCTGCGTGTTTGAGTGCTGAGACTTCCACGTGGTTCAACCCTGTGCCCGTTTCGACACCGTAGCATCGCGCGAGTTGCGCTTTTTCCTGCGGTGGACGGCCTCGCGCACGAGCAGCGCGAGCGCGACCGGCACGGTCGCGGGCAGCACGTCGAGCACGAGGAAGAGCAGGTCGAACGCGATCGCGAGCGCGAGCACGAGCAGCGCGCTCGCTCCGCGCCGCCCGCCCTCGGCGGCGACGAGCGCGCCGAAGACGCCGGCGATGAAGAGGTCGCCATAGCCGATCAGCGCGTCGCCGAAGACCGCGACCTGCAGTTGCGGCAGCCCGACCGGCGGCGCTGCTGCGTTCAGCACGTCGTTCGCGGGCTGCAGCAGCTGCGCGGTCACGAGCGCTGCGTCGACGGCAGCCATCAGGACGATCCCGACCTTCAGCAAGCCGTGCGGGGCGACGGCGACGAGCAGCACGCCGAGCGTCACGCAGCTGAGCGCGGACAGCACGACTGCCGCGCCTTCGCCGGCGAGCCCGCCGCCGGCACGGTCGGCCCAGGCGAGCCCGAACAGGGGGATCGCGAGCAGCGCGAGCGCCGGGTGCGCCCCGCGCATCGTCCAGCCGAGCGTCGCGGCGGCGAGCGGCGGGATCGCGATCAGCGCGAGCCACGCAATGCCGTCGGCGGTCGCGCCGACGGCGCTGATCGCTGCCACGACGACGACGATCGACGCGAGCGGCACGAGCGCCCACCAGCGGCTCGCGAGCCGCCGCGCGAGCGCGTCGAGCCACGCCGGCCGGTCGCGCGGCAGCGCCACGACCGCGCTCTGGGCGACGAGCAGGCAGGCATCGGAGGCCCAGAACGCGAGCGTCATGCCGACAGCCTCGCACGCGCGCGGGTATGCCAGTGGCGCGCCGAGGCGCCGTCCGCGAGATGCCCGGGGTGGGACTCGAACCCACACGCCCCATGGGACAGCCGATTTTAAGTCGGCCGCGTTTGCCAGTTACGCCACCCGGGCCGAGCGCCGCCCGGCAAGTCTAGGTGGGGGTCCGGCCCGGCGTCCCGGGTCCGGCCGACATGGTCCGGACCGCACGGTCCAGATGTGCGCAAATCAATCCGTTTGACGCTATCGAGACCAAAAACACGTTCGTACAAATCCCCGCTTGAGCGTGAACGTCCGCGTTCGAACGATGCTTGACGAGGGGGCGTAGCGTAATGGTGATGTCTCTCGCGGTACGCCCATGCGGAGAAGGCGACCGCGCAGCCTTCTGGCCGCGCGGTCATCCCCCTCTGCGGATCCGTCGATCAGGCGACGGCGGATGCTCGCGTCGTACCGGGCGCGAGCCCCTCGAGCACTGCGGTGGCCAGGCGCGCGTCGCCGCGCACCGTGAGGCCCTTGCTGCTGCCCTCGGGGACGAGGGCATCGATCCACACGCGCTCTGTTCCTGTCACATGCGCGTCGGCGTCCTCCGCCGCGCGCTCCTCGAGCGTGACCTCGCCGCGCTTGACGATGATCGCGTACGCCCGCGACTCACCGTCCTTCGAGCGTCGCGTGACCGTCGAGCTCGACGGTGCCGCGCAGCGATCGCGGCAGCGAGATGAGCCCCGGCGCGAGCCGGAAGATGGCGCCGATGTCGACGGCCTCGCCGCGGCGAGGCTTCGTCCACGACCACTCGTAGCCCCAGCGCGCGAGCGCACCGAGCACGGGGATCAGGTCGCGGGCGCGTTCCGTCAGCTCGTAGTCCACGCGCGGCGGTACCTCGCGGTAGCGCTGACGCGTGAGCAACCCGTCGGCAACCATGCGGTTGAGACGGGAGCGGAGCTGCTCGGTGGAGATTCCGGGCAGCGTCCGTTGGAGCTCGACAAAGCGCCGTGGACCGCTCACGAGGTCGCGCACGATGAGCAGTGTCCACTTGTCGCCGACGAGATCGAGAGCTCGAGCGTCTGGCGACCATTGGTCATATGGATGACGTTTGGGCGGGGGAGCGGGTGGAATGGCGACCTCCGGTGGATGAGAACGTGTGACCTACCTACCGTGGAACAGATTAACCGACTGACGGGTAGCCGCGGGAATGCTTTGAAAAACTTGCGCGGCGAACGCGCCAACTTTTTGCCCCAAAAGCCGCTCTACGGCCGTGAATCGGGCACCCGGCTCGACCGCACGGCAAACGTCGGCATGCAGCATGTGCCGCCACGAACGATCGTCGCGCCAGGTGGAGGGACCAGAGATGACTGATGTGATCCAGCTCGCAAGCCAAGACGCCGTCGAGCACCCCGCGGTCATGGCGACCGTTTTCCTGTTCGACCTGGCGTCGCCAGACACGTATCTCGCCGCCGAGCGCGTCGAGCGACGCTTCGGCGACGCCGGCTGGCAGCCTGCCGTCGTCGAGCGCGGCACGCAGCTCACGGACGACGAGCTCGAGCGCGTGCGCAGCTTGGCGGAGCAGCGCGCCCGCCAGCTGCGGATGCCGCTCGTGTGGCCCGAGCGCTTCCCAGCCGCTGTCCCGCGGGCGATGCGCGTGGCGACCTTCGCTGCCGAGTCTGGGGCGACGGCGGCCTTCGCGATCGCGGCCGGCCGGCTCGCCTTCTGCGGCGGCTTCGACGTCGAGGACGCGGCGATCCTCGCCGACGCTGCGGCTGCTGCCGGGATCGACGTGAAGCAGGCGCTCGCCGCAGCGGAGGATCCGCGGCGCGACGTCGCGAGCATCGCGGCAGGCCGCGAGCTGCGTGCTCACGGCGGCATGACGCTGCCGGCGCTGCGCCACGACGACCACTTCCTCTGCGGCGAGGAGCAGATCGCCGCCGCGCTGATTGCGCGCCCCCGCGCGGTGGCGGAGCCGCCCACCGCCGCCTGAAGCTGAGCGCATCCTCATCGCGGCGGGTGGCAACGCCCGCCCGCGCTGTCACAATGCCCCGTGGGATGGACCGGGCACTGCGATACGCGTATCGCCGGTTCGGCCGGCGCTACCCGTTGAGCGTCATCGTGCTCCAGTTCCAGCTCGCCTACCTCGTCGTGCTCGGGGGGCTCGTGCTGCTGCGGCTCTACCAGCCGATGAGCAACCGGACCTTCGTCACGCTGCTGGTGGCGGCGGAGCTGCTGGTGGCGCTCGACAACGTCAGCTCGACGCTGCTGGCGCGTCGCCTGCTGGCCCCGGTCTATGCCTGGCTCGACGGCGCGCGCGACCGCGCGGCGACGGCTGCCGCGTGGCGGGCGCTGGCGGGGATGCCGAGCCAGTACACGCGACGCGTCCCGACGGTGCCGGTGTTCGTCGTCGTCGTGCCGTTCTGCGTGCTCGCGACGATCGTGCTCGGCCTGCCGCCGTACGCAGCGCTGACGATCCTCGTCGGCATGCTGCTGACGCTCTTCTACGGAGCGCTGCTGCGCTTCTTCGCGATGGAGTCGCTGCTGCGGCCGGTGCTCGCCGACGTCGCACTGTCGATGCCCGACGACTTCGAACCGGGTCGCGCCGGCGTGCCGCTGCGCTACCGGCTGCTGATCGGGCTGCCCGCGATCAACGTGCTGACGGGCGTGATCGTCGCCGGGATCGAGCTGGACCGCCGCGATGCGCATCTCGCGAACGTCGGTCCGGCCGTGATCGTCGCGGTGCTCGTCGCCTTCACCGTCTCGCTCGAGCTGACGATCCTCTTGTCGCGCTCGATCTTCAGCCCGCTCGACGCGCTGCGCGAGGCGACCGAGCGCGTGCGCGCGGGCGACCTGGGCACGCGCGTGCCGGTGATCTCGACCGACGAGACGGGCCGGCTCGCGCGTTCCTTCAACGACATGGTCGCGGGGCTCGCCGAGCGCGAGCGGCTGCACGAGGCGTTCGGCGCCTATGTCGGCCCGGACGTCGCCGAGAAGGTGCTGCGCGACGGCCCGCACCTCGACGGCGAGGAGCGCGAGGTGTCCGTCCTGTGCCTCGACATCCGCGAGTTCACGCGCTTCGCCGAGCGCGCGACCGCGCGTGAGGTCGTCGACCGCCTCAACGACTTCTTCGGCGTCGTCGTGCCGATCCTCGAGCGGCACGGCGGCCACGCCGACAAGTACGTCGGCGACGGGCTGCTCGGCGTCTTCGGCGCCTCCGAGCCGCTCGACGACCACGCCGACCGCGCGGTCGGCGCGGCGCTCGAGATCGCCGCCGCGGTGCGCGAGCGCTACGGCGACCAGCTGCGCGTCGGCATCGGCGTCAACTCCGGGCCGGTGATCGCCGGCACGATCGGCGGCGGCGGCCGCGTCGAGTTCACGGTCATCGGCGACCCCGTCAACACGGCATCGCGCGTCGAGCAGGTGACGCGCCAGACGGGTGACGACATGCTCATCACCGAGGCGACGCGGCGGCTGCTGCGCTGCGAGCACGGCGGCTTCGACGAGCGCCCGGCGGCACCGCTGAAGGGCAAGCGCGAGCGCGTGCAGCTGTGGGCTCCATGCGCGCTGGCGACCGCTACCGCTACCGCATGGGCGCGCTCGATCGGCGAGCTCGGTGAGCAGGTCTCCTGACCCGGCCCGGACATGGATGAGGCCCGGAATCCTTGCCGGGCCTCATCCCCTGTTCGCAGCTCCTATGTGGCGAGCTAGGTCGGGGGTCCACGCTCGCCGGGAGCGCTGCGTCGCCGGCCGGATGTCGGGAGGCGCCGACCCGAAGGTCGACTGCATCCGGCCTATGTCGGGAACGAGGGGTCTTCGTGCCTGAAGTCCTCGCTCGCCTGGTCATGATCTGCCACGACTCCGGCTGACGCAAGGTCTAGGTCGTCCGTCATACATCCCTCACACAACGGGTACTCCGCGGTGTCCGAGCCGAGCCGGCTCGCCCTGCCGCATGGGAGCACTAGGATCGGATCCATGTCCACAGACACCCAGCAGCAGACCCGACTCCACGGCGGCCGGCTGATCGCGCGCCGTCTCAAGGCCCACGGCGTGAGCAAGCTCTTCACGCTCTCCGGCGGCCACATCTTCCCGATCTACGACGGCTGTCGCGAGGAGGGCATCGAGATCGTCGACGTTCGCCACGAGCAGGCCGCGGTCTTCGCCGCGGAGGGCTGGGCGAAGGTCACGCGCACGCCCGGCGTCGCCGCCGTCACCGCCGGCCCCGGCGTCACGAACGGCATCAGCGCGATCGCTTCGGCGCAGTCGAACAACTCGCCGGTGCTCGTGCTCGGCGGCCGCGCGCCGGCGCTGCGGTGGGGACGAGGCTCGCTGCAGGAGATCGACCACGTGCCGTTCGTCGCGCCGCTGACGAAGCTCGCCGCGACGCCCGACAGCACGGCCGAGATCCCCGGCCTCGTGGACGACGCGCTGCGCACGGCGATGACGCCGCACTCCGGCCCGACGTTCCTCGACTTCCCGATGGACCACGTCTTCAGCGAGGCCGAGGAGCCGGCGAGCGACGCAACGCTGCTCGCCCCGCACCTCGGCGCGGGCGCCGACGGCGACGCGATCGAGCGCGCCGCGCGGCTGCTCGCACAGGCCGAGCGGCCGGTCGTGATGGCCGGCACGAACCTCTACTGGGGCCACGGCGAGCACGCGCTGCGGGCGCTGGTCGAGGAGCGCGGGATCCCCGTCTTCCTCAACGGCCTCGCGCGCGGCTGCATCCCCGCCGACCACGAGCTGTTCTTCTCTCGCGCGCGCGGCGCTGCGCTGACGAACGCCGACGTCGCGCTCGTGGTCGGCGTGCCGATGGACTTCCGGCTCGCGTTCGGCGAGGCGTTCGGGCCGGAGACGGAGCTGATCGTGCTCGACGTGGCCGAGCCGCTGCGCGAGCACCCGCGCCCGATCGCCGCGGAGCTGTACGGCGCGCTGCCGGCGACGCTCGACGCGCTGCGCGTCTCGGCTGCCGGCGACGGCGGGCGACCG
This sequence comes from uncultured Actinomycetes bacterium, assembly GCA_963715695.1. Classification (GTDB taxonomy): domain Bacteria; phylum Actinomycetota; class Thermoleophilia; order Solirubrobacterales; family Solirubrobacteraceae; genus Conexibacter. Next base: position 2,261,771 of record OY970266.1, read on the forward strand.
GACACGCATGCCTGGATCGAGCAGCTGCGGACCGTCGAGCAGGAGAAGCACGCGGCCGAGGCGGCGGAGCTGAACGACGAGCGCGCGCCGCTGCACCCGATGCGCGTCTACAAGGGCCTCGCCGAGGTGATCGACCGCAACGCGATCGTCGTCTGCGACGGTGGCGACTTCGTCTCCTACGCCGGCCGCGTGGTCGACTCCTACGAGCCCGGCTGCTGGCTCGACCCCGGTCCGTTCGGCTGCCTCGGCACCGGCCCCGGCTACGCGCTCGCGGCGAAGCTCGCGCATCCCGATCGCCAGGTCGTGCTGCTGCTGGGCGACGGTGCGTTCGGCTTCTCGGGGATGGAGTTCGACACGCTCGCGCGTCATGGCGTGCATGTCGTCGGGCTGATGGGCAACAACGGCATCTGGGCGCTGGAGAAGCACCCGATGGAGTTCCTCTACGGCTACTCGGTAGCTGCGGAGCTGCGGCCGGAGACGCGCTACGACGAGGTCGTGGCGGCACTCGGCGGTCACGGCGAGCTGGTCTCGCGGCCGGAGCAGCTGCGCGGCGCGTTGGACCGCGCGTTCGCCGCGAACGTGCCGGCGCTCGTCAACGTGTTGACGGATCCGTCGGTCGTCTACCCGCGCAAGTCGAACCTCGCCTGACGGCGCCGCCTCGCGGGCTACGGCTGCAGAGAAGAGGAAGCCGCCCACGTCGTGCGAGCGGCTTCCTCGAAATGGCCCCATCAGGACGGGCAGGGGTACGTGCCGTGAAAGGGCCGTATGGGTGACCTGGACGGCGGGAGGCGCCGTTGTTGCGGCTTCGCCCAGATCTATGAGTCGGACAGACGACTCGCTTGCGCGAACCCACTGCCCGACGCTGCCATATTCCTAGGGTGTCATGGGTCGAACAATCGAACATTCGTCCAGTTCGATGTCAAATGTGATCCACCGTGCGTACACGAGCTGGCGCGTGGGCGCTGCGTCAGCGGGGGGGGGGGGGGGGGCTCTGTCAGCGGACCGCGCGCTGCAGCGCCACGCCATGCAGGATGTCGTGCTCTGAGACCTCGACACGCTCGAGCCCGAACGCGCGCAGCACCTCGATCAAGATCACGAGGCCGGCGACGATCGTCGGCGCACGGTCCGGATGCAAGCCGCGCACGTCGCTGCGTTCCGCGAGCGGCAGCTGCGCGAGTCGTGCCAGCAGCAGCTCGCACTCGGCGAGATCGAGCGTGAAGCCGTGGACTCGCGCTGGGTCATAGGGCTCCAGCTCCTGGTCGATCGCTGCAAGCGACGTGGCGGTGCCGGCGACCGCCACGGCATGGCGGACGCTCGCGCGCACGTCGGCCGGCACCTGCGTCTCGATGATCCGGCGGACCTCGTCGGCGAGCGCCTGCAACTCGTGTGGCTGCGGTGGGTCGTGCGCGATGTGGCGCTCCGTCTGGCGCACGACGCCGGCTTGCAGCGAGACGTGAAAGCCGACGCTCCCGGCTGCGGTTCCGACGACCAGCTCGGTCGAGCCGCCGCCGACGTCGATCACGAGCAACGGGGTGGGATCGTCCCGGTCGCGGCCGTGGGTCGCTCCACGAAACGTCAACTGCGCCTCCTCGTGGCCGTCGATCGCGTGCGCGTCGAGGCCGTAGCGCTCGCGGACGGTCCTCGTGAAGTCGGCCCCGTTCGCTGCGTCGCGGACCGCGCTTGTGAGGACTGCGGGGCGAGCGTCGGATGCTACGTCGTTGCCGTCCATCGCTTCGATGTACGCGTCGAGCGTCGCAAACACGCGCGCCATCGACTCGTCCGCGAGCCGGCCTTGCTGGTCGACACCGGCACCGAGGCGCGTGACCTGCGAACGGCGGTCAAGCTCGTCGATCGCCCCGTCGGTGACGTCCGCTATCAGCAGGCGCGTCGAGTTCGTGCCGATGTCCACCACGCCGACGCGCATGGAGGGATCGTACGTCCTAACCCACCGCGTGTGGCAGCGGCTGGCCGGCGAGGCCGGCGAGGACGTTGTCGACGGCGAGGTCGGCCATGTTCGCTCGCGTGTGCGGGGTGGCGGAGCCGATGTGCGGGACGACGAGGACGTTGGGGGCGGCGAGCAGCGGGTGGTCGGCCGGAAGCGGCTCGGGGTCGGTGACGTCGAGCGCGGCGCCCGCGATCGTGCCGGCATGGAGGGCGTGGACGAGCGCGTCGGTGTCGACGATGGGGCCGCGCGCGGTGTTGACGAGGATCGCCGTCGGCTTCATCCGCGCGAGCGCTGCGGCGTCGATCAGGTGGTGGGTCTGGGGCGTGAGAGGCACGTGGAGCGAGACGTAGTCGGACCGCTCGAGCAGCTCCGGCAACGGCGTCCCGCCGCGGCTGGTGTGCGTGAGGACATGCATGTCGAAGCCGGCGGCGCGGCGTGCGACAGCGTGGCCGATGCGGCCGGCGCCGACGATTCCGAGCGTCGCGCCGCTGACGTCGTGGCCGAGGAAGCCGTCGGGCTCCCAGGGCCCCCACTCGCCGTTGCGAACGGCTGCAGCGGTCTGCGGGAGGCGTCGCGCGGCGGCGAGCAGCAACGCGAACGCGAGGTCGGCGGTTGCGGCGGTGAGCACGCCGGGCGTGTTGCCGACCGGGATCCCGTGTGCGTGGGCTGCAACGAGGTCGATGTTGTCGGTGCCGACCGCGTGCGTCGAGATGACCTCGAGCTGCGGGCAGGCGTCGAGGAACGCAGCGTCGATCCGATCGCCGAGCATGCACAGCAGCGCGTCGGCTTGCGCGGAGCGTGCGAGCAGCAGGTCATGCGGCGGCGGCCCCTGCTGTTCCCACACGTCCAGCTCGTGACCGGCCGCCGTCAGCCGGTCGAGTGCATCGCTGACAAGTCGCCGGGTGACGAAGACACGGGCCACGGCCCGGATCGTATTCGTGCTCGCCTGCTCGACGACGCGTCGCAGCAGGCGCGGAAGCCGCCTCCCCACAGGCGGCTTCCGCGATGCGCCGTCAGCCGGCGGGCGCGTGGAAGACGTCCGCCTGCACCGCCGCGCCGGTGTCCGTCTTGATGAGGCTCGCGAGCGAGCGCCGGAACGTGATGCCGTAGCGGTGCCGGATCCCTGCGAGCGCCGGGTCGTTGCCGTAGAAGAAACGGTCGCCGTCGCGCAGCGATGCGAACTCGCGCGCCCAGATCGCGCGCTGCAGCTCGCCGAGCTCGGTGCCGGGCACGTGCTGCTCGGCGACCATGCCGACGAACGCGTCGACGCGGTCGACGTCGCCGTAGATCGCCTTCAGCCGTGCCGCAACCGTCGAGCGGCGGACCTCCTGGATCGCGTCGTTCTCGGCGGCGTCGGTCCCGAACGGGATGACGTTGCCGTCGGCGTCGGTGATCTCGAGGACGTCGAGGATGTTGGGGTCGTCGATCGGATCGTGGCGATCGATCTGCGGGTCGGCTGGGAAGCGATCCGTCGACTCGCCGGTGATCCCCGTGAACGACCTCTGCGCCGGCAGCCCGTAGGCACGCCGCAGCTGGTTGTAGGACGGCATCCCGTGATCGCGACCTCGCTCGACGTCGATCGCGCCGAGGTCGACGACGCCGGTGAAGCAATCAGGCAACGTCGGCCCGTCGAGGCAGGCGCTCGGGTCCGCGACGCCTGGCTTTGGCGTCTGGAACAGCACGCTGCGCATCTGGTTGTCGATCTGCTCGTCGTTGCGGTACTCGCGCTCGCCACCGAGTCCCTTCAGCACCGGCCCGACGCCGACAGCGGCGAGCAGCTTGGGGTTCTCGAACGTCACGTTGAGCGGCATCACGAGCTTGACCGCGTCGCCGTCGTGCTCCACCTCGACTCCCTGCTGCGTGAGGGCAGCGAGCTGCTGGGCCGAGTACGTGCTCGCCGGCGCCGTCGGCTCCAGCTCGCCATGGACCATGCTGTGCGCGCGATAGCCGACCGTCGCGAACTCGTTCGACAGCGACGCGTCGACGCGTGGGTCATAGCCGCGGTAGCGGGGCAGCGCTACGCCGAGCGCGGGCAGGAACTCGTGGTAGGTGATGTATTGCTGCTCGGCGCCGACGACGCGCCGGGCGATCTCGAACTTCTGCTCCTCCGGAAGCGACGCTGGCAGCGCGTCGACGATCCGGTTGTGCTCGCGTGCGAACAGCGTCTGCGTGGCGGTCAGTGCGATGTTCTCGTTCGCGCGCACGTCGCCGGCGATCATCGCGTCGGCGGGCGAGCCCAGCAGGCGGCCGGAGCTCGCCATCGCCGGTGCCGGCACGCCGGGGCGGGCGCTGCTGCGCGGCAGCAGCCCGTCCGGCAGCAGCAGCTTCGCTCCGTTGTTCTCGGCGTTGCCGTCGAGCGAGCCGGCGCGCAGCCAGTCGAGCCGGCTTGCGTCGTCGCTGTAGACGTTCGATCCGTCGATGTACGAGCTGACGGTGTTGACCTGCTGGCGTGGCGAGGTCGCGCCGGTGCCGGGTGCCGCGGGCGTGCGCGCGAAGCCGATCGAGCCGAGGTCATTGTGGAACGCTTCGAGCGGGTCGTTCGCGTCGAACCCGATCGGTGCGCTCTCGCCAGGCGAGTCCTGCCGCAGGCCGATCGTGTGGTCGATGAACTGCCCCCAGGCGAAGCCCCACTGGCTGATCCCGTTCTCCGAGAAGATGTTCTGTGCCGAGTCGTTGAAGATGCGGTTGCTGATGAAGCGGGTCGGCGGCCCGCCGACCGGCTTGGCGACCCCGTCCGCATAGTGCGGCTGGGCGATCCGCCGGTAGGGCGTGTTGGCCTTCCCCCAGTCGGGGTGCTCGATGTTGTTGGCACTGCCGTCCAGCGTTCGCGTGGTGCGTGGGTCGGCCGCGTGGGCGACCGAGGCGACGACCAGCGCACAGGCGACCATCAGGCCGGCGAAGAACCTGCGCATGCGTTCCTTCCTCTCCGCGCCGCAGACCGGGACGGCGACCCCGTCCCGGTGCTGTCAAAGGGCGCTCGCCGTGCATGCTCGACCGCTCGGCGGCAGCGGTCAAGGGGAGAGGTCTTTCCAACACGATGAAAATCACTCAATAAAACATCGTGGTGCTCAGCGGCCTCTGAGGGGCGACCCAGGGTTCCAGCTCCGTCGGCGCGCCGCCCGGCGAATCGCCCCCGCTCGGCTATTCGCCCCGTGTTCGCTATACTTTTTCGTCCACGCCGCGGGGTGGAGCAGTCTGGTAGCTCGTCGGGCTCATAACCCGAAGGTCGCGGGTTCGAATCCCGCCCCCGCTATACGGAAGCCGCCTCTCGCCAGGCGGCTTTCGTGCTCTTGGGACGGTTCGGTGCGCCGGCGTCGTGCTCGGCCGGGGGAGCGTTCCGGCGGATGATGCCCAGGATTTGGGGGTATGGGCATCAGCATGTATGGGATGCCTCGACGAGACGCGCTCGCCCCCGAGAGGAGTGCGCGGCGTGGCCGGGTGCCTGTCGCACTCGCCCTCGCGACGGTCGCCGCAATGGCGGTAGGTCTCGGCGGCGGGGTCGAGGCAGCGGGCTTCGCTCTGCCGCTCTCGTTGCCGTCGAACGCGGTCGTCGCGGTGCCCCAGGTCCGCACCCCGCCCGTCACAATTCCATCCGTTCCGACGCCGAGCGTCTCGCTCCCGCCTGTCACGGTGCCATCCGTTCCGACGCCGAGCGTCTCGCTCCCGCCCGTCACGGTTCCCTCCGTTCCGACGCCGCCCGCGCCGACGCCGCCCGTCTCGCCGCCGTCGGTGCCCACGCCCAGCGTCTCGGCGCCATCTGTGCCCACCCCCGCCGTGCAGGGCGCGGCGCCGGCTGCTCCCGGTCGGTCGTCGCCCTCGTCGGGGACGTCAGCCGGGTCGGGGAGTCAGCCGGCGAGCTCGTCCGCGCCCTCGGACGCCGCCTCGCCTCGCTCGCTGCCCGAGGATGCCTCCGGGACCGGGCCGGGAGCCCCGTCACACGCCGGCTCCCGCGGGCGGCGCGCGGGCCACGCAGGCAGCACGGCCGCAACTCGGGCGACCACGACGTCGCCGCACGCGGTGCGCCGTACCCTTCGCGAGCTTCACGGGTGCGTGCCGGCGCTTTCGACGGACGCTCGATCGCTGCTGCGGCAGCGAGCCGGGTCGGCGAGCGCCGCGCCGCGATCGCTCGCCGCGCTGTCGGTCAGCCTGGGGATCTCGCGCGCGGCCGTGGTCCACCGCCTTCGCCGGGCGATCGGCGAGCTGCGCACCGCCGCGCAGACCACCGGGTGTGCCGGGACCTCGATCGCGACGGGTCCTTCGTTGGGCAGCTCAGCGCTGTTCGGGGACGAGGGCCTCGCACCGACCGGAGCCGTCCTCGGCGTCAGCGCGCACGGCGGGCCGTCATCGCAGCAGCAAGGGCCTGCGTCGGGCGCCGGAGCCGCTCCTCGACCGGCGGCGGGAGAGGCCGGACCGGGAGCCGGGCTGATCGTCGCGCTCGTGCTGCTGATGCTGGCGATCATCGGAGTCGGTGGCCTTGCGTCTCGTCGCCTGGGCCCGACGCGCAGACCGCGTCCGCGCCGAACGGTGACGCCGCGGTTGTACTCGCTCGCGCTGCGGACGGGCTTCCGCTACTCCGAACTGCGCGATGCGCTCGTGCTGCGCGGCATCGGGGAGCGGTTCGGGCCGGTGCTGGTGTGCGACAGCGGCGGGGGCGGGCGCCGACACACCGCTCGCCCGCCGCTCGAGTCCGGTCTCGACCGAGCCGAGGTCAGAGACGTGGCCCCTCGCTCGCGCGGCTAGCAGCAAGTCCCAAGCAGGTCCGCATTTGGCGTCGGTTCGTCCCGGACCTGCAGGGGGTAGTAGTTGCGAATGAGCGACGAGCAGCTGAACGATCCGTCCCTCTCGCCGGAGGCGAATCGCATCCTCCGCGGCGAACTGCGCGAGGCCGTCGGCGACGAGGCGGTTGATGCTGCGGCCGATCGACCCTCTGAGACGCGGCGGCGTCACGGCGGTCGCTCAGGGTTGGCTGTGATCTTCGCCGCCAATCGGTTGGCGGCTTCGATCGGACTGCTGAGTGCGATGGTCATCGCCGCGGTGCTCCTGCTGAGCACCGGATCGTGGTGGTTCTTGGCGCTTGTGGTCGTCGTGCTCCTTCTGGCGATGATCGCCGTGGTTCTTGTGGCTCTCCAGATGACGACCGAGACCGAGCACCTCTCCCCGACCGCCGCGGCGCGCTTGGAGGCGGAGGGCGTCGCCGACCCCGATGCCGCCTTCAGCGATCTGGTGGAGGACGTGGCGTCCGGCGAGCCCGGCGAGGCACGCGGACGCGAGACACCGGTCGAGGAGCAGCCGGCCCGTGCGGCGGCGGAGCAGCGCTCGGCAGTTACTCCCTCACACGATCCCAGCAAGCCAGTCGGTCCTGGCGACGACGACGAGTGACCGTCTTGGCGGCGCTTGGCGCGCCCGGCTTTGTGCTTTCCGAGGCGCTTGTGCGAGTTGACGCAGGCTCCGGGTATGACCTGGCGCGAGCACGATCGCTTGTGCCGACGTACGCCTTGCGGCCGGCGGGAACGGCTGCGAGGCTGTGGTGTCCCCCGGCCCGAGGAGCGTTCCATGTCTACGCCCAAGGCTGTCCGCGCGGCGATCGTCGCGTTGCTGTCCGTGCTGCTGGCTCTGTCCTTCGCAGCCGGGAGCGCGTCTGCCGCGAAGGACCATGTGGTGATCACCGGCGGCGCGGTCGTGCCGGCGGGACAGACCGTCGGCGACGTCGTCGTGCTCGACGGGGCCGTGAGGATCGCCGGACACGCGACGGGCGATGTCGTGGCGGTCAGCGGACCGGTCCACGTCACGGGCAGGGTCGACGGCGATCTGATCGCTGTGTCGGACCGAGCGTTCCTCGGTTCGACGGCGCGCGTCGGCGGCGATTTGCGTTACGGCGACGAGCGTCCCGTGCTCGCGTCTGGTGCGAGCGTCGGCGGCAAGGTCAGCAACGAGGATTGGGCCGACGCAGCGAGCGGGTGGGGGTGGGTGAGCGCGTTGGGCTGGTGGCTGGCGGTGTCGGTCTCGACGCTGCTCGTCGGCGTCCTGCTCGTGTGGTTGGCGCCGGGCGCGCTCTATGCAGCTGAGCGGGCGGTGCGCGAGCACCTCGGCGCCACGGTCGGGTGGGGCGTCGCGATCGCGATCGTCGTGCCGCTGCTGGCGATCCTGGCGCTCGTCACGCTCGTTGGCATCCCGTTTGGCGTTGCGCTTCTGCTGGCCGCGATCCCCGTCCTGCTCGTCGCGTACGTGACGAGTGCCTGGATCGTCGGGCGCCGGGTGCTGCGCAACCGCTCGACCTCGCCATGGGCCGCGCTGCTGGCCGGTTGGGGAATCCTGCGCGTGCTCGCGCTCATCCCCGTCGCGGGCGGCCTCGTCGGGCTGGTGGCGACGGTCGTGGGACTCGGAGCGCTGGCCGTGGCGCTGTGGCGGGCGCGCAAGGGGGGCGCGCCCGCGGCAACGCCCGAAGCGCCGGCTGCCGGCCGTCCCGCTCCGGCCGCCTGACCGCGCGGGAGCGAGGGGCCGGTCACCGGCACGCGATGTCGCCGGTCAGCAGCGTCTCGGTCGGAGGATCGCCGGCCGTCCTGGGAGCAGCCCGGCAGCAGGCTGGGAATCGGCTCAGAAGCGGCGCTGTGCGAGCTGCGAGCAGCGGCTCCACCGCGATCGCGCCGCCTGCTGGACAGCGCGCCGGGGTGTCGCTACGTTCGGCTCTCACCAGAAAGAAGGAGGTTGCCGTGTCAGCCGCCGTTCCGGATTCCGAGCTGAAGACGCGCCATCGCGCCATGTGGGCATCGGGCGACTACCCGTCGATGGTCGAGACGTTCCTGCTGCCGCTGGGACCGCGGCTCGTCGAGGCGTGCGGCATCGGCGCCGGGATGCGCGTGCTGGACGTCGCTGCGGGCACCGGCAACGCGTCGCTTCCGGCGGCTGAGCGCGGCGCGCAGGTGACGGCGAGCGACCTGACGCCCGAGTTGCTCGACGCGGGCCGAAGCCACGCCGAGTCCAAGGGCCTTGAACTCGAGTGGGTCCCAGCCGACGCGGAGCACCTGCCGTTCGAGGACGGGTCCTTCGACGTCGTGATGTCGTCGATCGGCGCGATGTTCGCGCCCCACCACCAGGATGTGGCGGACGAGCTGGCCCGCGTGTGTCGTCCGGGTGGCACGATCGGGATGCTGAACTGGACGCCCGAGGGCATGATCGGCTCCCTCTTCCGCACGATGGGGCCGTTTGCCCCGCCCCCTCCGCCGGGCGCGCAGCCGGCGCCGCTGTGGGGCAGCGAGGACCACGTGCGCGAGCTGTTCGGCGAGCGGGTCGACTGGCGCATGCTGGAGCGCGACGACCTGGAGATCACCGCCTTCGAGCATCCCCGCGACTACGGCGAGCACTTCAAGGCCCGCTACGGCCCGACGATCGTCGCCCGCGCCAATGCGTCCAAAACGGGGCGCGAAGCCGAGTTCGACGAGGCGCTCGACCACTTCTGCGACGAGTGGAACCGCGGCACCGCTGACGACGCGCGCTTCGAGAAGGAGTACCTGCTCGCCGTCGGCACGCGCGTGTGAGGCGGCGACGGGCGGTCCCGACCGGGTCACCGGCGGTGTAGCCTGCCGCGCGATGAACTACGGCGACTTCCAGCTTGAGTTGTACGTCGCCGGCCTCGGTGGCGTGCGACCCGAGCTTCCGGTCACCGCGGCTGGCATGGAGGAGCGGGCCCGCGCGGCGATGTCGACCGAGCTCTGGTCGTACGTCTCCGGCGGGGCAGGCAACGAGTTCACGCAGGACCTCAACGTCACTGCATTCGACCGCTACGGGCTGATGCCGCGGATGCTGGCGGGCGCGGCGCAGCGCGACCTGTCGACGAGCCTGCTCGGGCTCGACTTGCCGACGCCGCTGCTGCTGGCGCCGGTCGGCGTGATCGGCCTGTGCGCCCAAGAAGGGCACGGCGACCTCGCGACCGCCCGAGCCGCCGCACGGACCGGGGTGCCGATGGTCGCCTCGACGTTGAGCGAGGATCCGCTGGAGGACGTCGCGGCCGAGCTCGGCGACACGCCAGGGTGGTTCCAGCTCTACACGCCCGCCGACCGCGACCTCGCGCAGAGCTTCGTCCAGCGGGCGGAGGCCGCCGGCTTTCGCGGGATCGTCGTCACGCTCGACACGCAGATCCTCGGCTGGCGGCCGCGCGACCTCGAACTCGCTTCGTTCCCCCAGTTGAAGGGCCGCTGCCTGGCGAACTACTGCTCCGACCCGCTGTTTCGCGCGAAGCTCGAGAATCCGCCCGAGGAGGATCTGCGCGCCGCGGCGCTCGCGTGGGCGCTCGGCTTCTCCGACCCGGGGCTGAGCTGGGAGGACCTCGCCTGGTTGCGCTCGCTGACGGACCTGCCGCTGCTGCTGAAGGGCATCTGCCACCCGGAGGACGTCCGCCGCGCGATCGACGGCGGCATCGACGGGATCTGGTGCTCCACGCACGGCGGGCGCCAGGCGAACGGCGGGGTCGCGGCGATCGACTGCCTCGCGGACGTGGTCGAGGCGGCCGGCGAGACGCCGGTCGTGTTCGACTCCGGCGTGCGCGGCGGCGAGCATGTCGTCAAGGCGCTCGCGCTCGGCGCGACGGCCGTCGCGATCGGTCGCCCCTACGCCTGGGCGCTCGCCGTCGGCGGCGAGGACGGCATCGTGCACATGCTGCGCTGCCTGCTAGCCGAGGCCGACCTGCTGATGGCGGTCAACGGCTATCCGCGGATCGCCGACCTGACGCCCGACGCTTTGCGCGTGCGCGCGTAGCTGTCCCAGCCCGTCTGAGATCCGAGACGGTACGCCCGCGCCCCGCTTGCCGCCCACCCGAGCCGCGCGCACAATGGCTCGCATGCCCGGGACCCACGCACACAGCGGCCTGCGCTGCCGCGGCTGGCAGCAGGAGGCCGCGCTGCGGATGCTCGAGAACAACCTCCATCCCGACGTGGCGGAGAAGCCGTCGGAGCTGATCGTCTACGGCGGGATCGGCAAGGCCGCGCGCGACCAGGCGAGCTACGCGACGATCAAGCGTGAGCTGATGGCGCTCGCCGACGACGAGACGCTGCTGATCCAGTCCGGCAAGCCCGTCGCGGTCTTCCGCACGCACGAGCACGCGCCGCGCGTGCTGCTCGCGAACTCGAATCTCGTCGGCGACTGGGCGACCTGGAAGCACTTCCGCGAGCTCGACGCGGCCGGGCTGATGATGTACGGGCAGATGACCGCGGGATCGTGGATCTACATCGGCAGCCAGGGGATCCTGCAGGGCACGTACGAGACGTTCGCCGCGGTCGCGCGCAAGCGCTTCGGCGGCACGCTGAAGGGCCGACTCGTCGTCACCGCCGGCCTCGGCGGGATGGGCGGCGCGCAGCCGCTGGCCGTGACGATGTGCGAGGGGACCGCGCTCTGCATCGAGGTCGACCTGCAGCGGATCGAGCGCCGCATCGAGACCGGCTACCTCGACGAGCGCGCGGCCGATCTGGACGAGGCTTTGGCGCGGCTGCAGGCCGCCGCAGCCGAGGGGCGCGCGCTGTCGATCGGGCTGCTCGGCAACGCTGCCGAGATCGTCCCCGAGCTGGTCGCGCGCGACGTCCACGTCGACGTCGTGACGGACCAGACCTCCGCGCACGATCCGCTCAACGGCTACGTGCCGGCCGGGCTGACGGTCGAGCAGGCGGACGCGCTGCGTGCCCGCGATCCCGACGACTACCTGCGCCGCGTCGGCGAGAGCGCCTTGGCGCATGTCGGCGCGATCCGCGCTCTCGGGCAGCGCGGCGCCGAGGCGTTCGACTACGGCAACGCGCTGCGCGGGCTCGCATCCGAGCACGGCGACGCCGACGCGTTCGCGTACCCCGGCTTCGTGCCCGCCTACATCCGCCCGCTGTTCTGCGAGGGCAAGGGGCCGTTCCGCTGGGTCGCGCTGTCCGGCGACCCGCAGGACATCGCGCGGACGGACGACGCGATCCTCGACCTGTTCGGCGACCAGGAGCACATCGCGAACTGGATCCGCCTCGCGCAGGAGAAGGTGCAGTTCCAGGGGCTTCCCGCGCGGATCTGCTGGCTCGGCTACGGCGAGCGCCACCTCGCCGGCCTGCGCTTCAACGAGATGGTCGCCAGCGGCGAGCTGCGCGCGCCGATCGTGATCGGGCGCGACCACCTCGACGCCGGCTCGGTCGCCTCGCCGCAACGCGAGACCGAGGCGATGCGCGACGGCTCCGACGCGATCGCCGACTGGCCGCTGCTGAATGCGTTGATCAACACCGCAAGCGGTGCGAGCTGGGTCTCGATCCACCACGGTGGCGGCGTCGGGATGGGCAAGTCGATCCACGCAGGACAGGTGGTCGTCGCCGACGGCACGCCCGAGGCCGCGGCCCGCATCGAGCGCGTCCTGACCGCCGACCCCGGCATGGGCGTCGTGCGCCACGCCGACGCGGGCTACCCCGAGGCGGTCGAATTCGCGCGCGAACACGGCGTGAGGATGCCGATGCTCGACCCCGAGCCGGCCTGAGCGCATGACGGTCTCGATCGAGGGCGCGGATCAGCTGCTGTGCCCGCCCGCCGACGGGCTGCCGTACCTGCGCCACGACCGCGCCGAGCTGATGCTCACTCGCGGAGGGTCGCTGACGCTCGACGGCGACCGGATCGCGGCAATGGAGGGCGACGCAGGCGCCGCCCAGCGGATCGACGCGCGCGGCTGCGCGGTGATCCCCGGCTTCGTCGACTGCCACACGCACCTGCCGTTCGCCGGCTGGCGGGCGGAGGAGTACGCGATGAAGGTCGGCGGTCGCGACTACACGGAGATCGCGCGCGCCGGCGGCGGGATCCGCTCCTCGGCGCGGGCACTCGCCGAGGCGAGCGACGCCGCGGTGCTCGACCAGGCGGGCGCGCTGGCGGCCGAGATGCTCGCGCACGGAACCACCACCTTCGAGACGAAGAGCGGCTACGGGCTGACGATCGACGCCGAGACACGCTCGCTGCGGCTCGCCGGCGAGTTGGCGCAGCGGATCGAGCAGGATGTGGCCTCGACGGCGCTCGTCGCGCATGCAGTGCCCGACGGCTTCGACGCCGACGGCTGGCTGGACGCAGTCGAGGCGGCGCTGCCCGCGATGCTCGGTGCCACGCGCGTGCAGGCGCTTGACGTCTACGTCGAGTCCGTCGCGTTCACGAACGACCACCTGCGGCGCGTCGGTGAGCTCGCCGCCGCGCACGGGCTCGACCTGCGCGCGCACGTCGAGCAGTTCGCCCAGCACCGCTCGGTGCCCGTCGCGCTGGAGGCCGGCGCGCGCTCGGTCGACCACCTCGCCTGCCTGCACCCCGACGACCTGGCCGCACTGGCTGGCGCGGAGTGCGCGGCAGTGCTGTTGCCCGGCGCGGAGGTGCTGGGCGCCGAGGCTGTCGCGCCGGGGCGCGCGCTCGCCGATGCCGGCGCGATCGCCGTCCTCGCGACAGACGCCAACCCCGGCACGTCGCCGGTCGTCTCGCTGCCGCTGATCGTCGGCCTCGCGGTGCGGCGCTACGGCTGGACGCCGCGGGAGGCGCTGCTCGCCGTGACGCTCAACGCTGCATGGGTGCTGCGCCGGTCGGGCGAGACCGGCTCGCTCGAGGTCGGCAAGCGCGCGGACGTGCTCGTGCTCGACGGGCCGATCGAGGCCGTCCCGTACCGGCTCGGGCACAACCCGGTCGCGTTCGCGTTCGCCGGCGGCCGGCTCGTCCACGCTCGTCCCGACTGCGCGTGGCGGCTCAGCTCGTGATCTCCGCCGCCGACATCGAGGCGCGGCTGGTGGGGCTCGACGCGATCGGCCGGCGCCCGACCGGCTTCCACCGCCTCGCATGGACCGAGGAGGATCGCGCGGCCGGCACGTGGTTCGCCGAGCAGGCTGCCGCGCTGGACCTCGACGTGACCCGCGACCTCGCCGGCAACTGGTGGGCGTGTCCGCGGACGCCGCCGCCGTGGTTTGGGGTCGGCTCGCATCTCGACACCGTCGCCGGCGGTGGCCGCTACGACGGCGCGCTTGGCGTCGCGTGCGCGTTCGCGGTGGCGGCAGCGGTCGACGTTCCCGTCGCCGTCGTTTCGTTCGCCGACGAGGAGGGCGCGCGCTACAACACGCCGACGTTCGGCTCGCGGGCTTTGGTCGGGCGGCTCGACGTCGCCGACGTGCTTGCGCGTCCCGACGCCGATGGAGTGACGATGACCGAGACGATGCGCGCGGCCGGCGTAGATCCGGACCGTCTGGCGGACGCGCCGGAGGCGCTCGGGCGGCTGAAGGCGTTCCTCGAGGTCCACATCGAGCAGAGCTGCGAGCTGGAGCAGGCGGGCGCGCCGATCGGCGTGGTGTCCGCTTTGGCAGGCCGGATGCGCGTGGCGGTCGAGATCGACGGCGAGGCCGACCATGCTGGCACGACCCGGCGCGGCGAGCGGCGGGATGCGCTGGCTGCGGCCGCGCGCCTGATCGTGGCGGCCGAGGATCTCGCCGAGGACCCGCGCTTCGTCGTGACGGCGACGCGACTGCTCGTCGAGCCGAACGCGCTCAGCACGATCCCCGGCGCGGTGCGGTTGTGGCTCGACGCGCGCGCGCCGGAGATCGAGGCGGTCGACGCCTGGCGCGCGGCGCTGGGCGCGACCGCGGCTGCGATCGCAACTGAGCGGCACGTCGAGATCCGGCTGGCGACCGCGTCGCGCAGCGCCGGCATGCGCTTCGACGAAGGCGTGCGCGCCGCGCTCGCCCGCGCCGCCGGCCCTTCCGCCCCCGACCTCGTCTGCTTCGCCGGCCACGACGCCGGCGTGCTGGCCGAGCGCCTGCCCGCCGGGATGGTCCTCGTCCGCAACCCGACCGGCGTCAGTCACAGCCCCGCCGAGGCGGTCGACGTGGCCGACGCGGCGCTGGCCGCGCAGGCCGTGGCGTCAGCGCTGGAGGCGCTGGCATGAGCGAGCCGTTCGCGATCCCGGCGATGGTCAACAGCCACTCGCACGCGTTCCAGCGCGACCTGCGCGGGATCGCCGAGCGCCCCGCGCCCGAGGCGCACGCGCGCGACGACTTCTGGAGCTGGCGCACGGCGATGTTCGCGGCTGCAGACCGGCTCGACCCCACCCGGATGCGCGACGTTGCCGCGCGCGTGTACGGCGAGATGCGCGCCGCCGGCTACGGAGTCGTCGGCGAGTTCCATTACGTCCACCACCAGCCGGACGGCACGCCATACGACGAGCCGAACGCGATGGCGCATGCGGTTGCGGAGGGCGCCCGCGACGCGGGCCTGGCGATCGTGTTGATCCCGGCCGCCTACCACCGCAACGGCTGGGACGGCGAGGATCGCCCGCCGGTCGCAGGGCAACGGCGCTTCTGCGACCCCGACGTCGACACGTTCCTGGCGCGTGTCGACGCCCTGCGCGCCTGGGCCGCCGGCCGCCCCGGCGTGGACGTGGCGATCGCCGCGCACAGCGTGCGGGCCGTCCCGGCCGCATGGTTGGAGGCGATCGCCCGCTACGCCGACGCGCACGACCTTGCGCGTCACGTCCACGCCCACGAGCAGCGGCGCGAGCTGGAGGAGTGCCGCGCCGAGCACGGCTGCACGCCGATCGCGCTGCTGGAGCGCACTGGCTTCCTCGGCCCGGCGACGAGCGTGATCCATGGCGTGCACGTCGATGCCGACGACATCCGCGCGCTCGCCGCCTCGGAGACGATCGTCGTCTCCTGCCCCACGACCGAGGGCAACCTCGGCGACGGTCACTTGCCGGCGATGGCCTACCGCGACGCGGGCGTGCGGCTGGCGATCGGGTCGGACTCGCAGGTGCGGGTCGACCCGTTCGAGGAGGTGCGCGAGCTGGAGACCGGCGCACGGCGCGAGCGGGAGCTGCGCTTCGGCCTGCTGTCCGGCGCGCCGGACGGCGACCTGTGGGCCGAGCTGGTCGCGAACGGGCGCGCGAGCCTCGGCCTTGGCGGCGGCGCGGACGCAGCGCCGCGCATCGGCATCGACCTGGAGCACCCGCAGATCGCCGGCATCCCGGCCGAGGACCGCGCCCGCGCCTGGGCCACGTGCGCGTCGGCGTCCGTCGTGGCCGAGCCGGGCCCGCGGCCCTGACGCTCACACCGGCTCGCGCCGCTCGGGCGGCCCGGCCGCTCCAGGCGTCCCGCCACTCAGATCGGCCCGGCCGCTCCCGGCGCGCGCCCGTGGATGTGGCGGGCGATGCCGGCGCCGGCTGCGGCGACCTGCGCGGCGAGCGCGCGCCTGCCCGCCTCGTCCACCTCCGTGGACGGGAACGTCAGCGCCACCGCCGCCTGCGGGTGGCCGTTGTGGTCGAGCACTGCCGTTGCCACCGACGCGAACCCCGGCGTCACCGAGCCGTCCTCGTGCGCCCAGCCGCGTCGGCGCGTCTCGGCCAGTACCCGCCGCAGCTCCGTCAGCGATGCCGGTCCACGGTCGTGGCGGCGCACGAGGTCACGCCGGGACGGCCACAGCGCGCGCACCTGCTGCGGTGGCAGCAGCGCCAGGATCGCCAGGCCGCTGGCGGTCAGCGGCGCCGGCAGTCGCACGCCGACGTCCGTGACGAGGCTCGGGCGGCCTGCAGCCCGCTCCTCGACGAGGTACAGCGTGTCGCGTCCGTCGAGCACGGCGAAGTGGCCGTTGTGCGTCGTGTCGGCGACCAGCCGGGCCAGCACCGTGCGGGCGACCCAGCGCAGCGGCTCCTGCCGCGCGTAGGCCGAGCCCAGCTCGAACGCCGCGGTCCCGAGGCCGTAGCGTCGCTCCTCGGGCAGGTGGACGACGAAGCCTCGCTCCCGCAGCACGGCCAGCAGGTGGTAGACCGTCGAGCGCGGCAGCCCGAGGTCGCGCGCGATCGCCGAGGCCGGCAGTGGCGCGACATGGCGGCCGAGCAGTGCCAGCACGTCGAGCGCCTGGCCGGCGGCGGGAGCGTTCGCCATCGTACGATCATCTCGCATGTGAGACACAAGCGCGGGTGCGCGGATGACAAGCAGGCGCTGCTGGCCTTCAATGAGCGGCCATGAGCACGGTGGCAGAGGTGACCGTCGGCGTCGAGCCACTCAGCCTCGACGAGGTGGTGCAGGTCGCGCGACGCGGGGCGCCGGTCGCGCTCTCGGCCGGGGCGCTGGAGGAGATCGATCGCAGTCGCGCGGTGATCGACGGGCTGGCGCACGACACGCAGCCGCACTATGGGGTCTCCACCGGCTTCGGCGCCCTCGCCCAGGAGCACATCCCCGGCGAGCGGCGCGCGCAGCTGCAGCGCAGCCTGATCCGCAGCCATGCCGCCGGCTCCGGCGCGGAGGTCGAGCGCGAGGTCGTGCGGGCCTTGATGGTGCTGCGGCTGTCGACCCTCGCCACCGGCCGCACCGGCGTGCGGCGCGAGACGGCGACCGCCTACGCAGCCATGCTTTCGGCCGGCATTACCCCGGTCGTGCACGAGTACGGATCGCTCGGCTGCTCGGGCGACCTGGCGCCGCTCGCGCACTGCGCGCTGGCGCTGATGGGGGAGGGGCCGGTGCGTGACGCCGAGGGCCGCCGCCGCGACGCGGCGGAGGCGCTGCACGAGGCCGGCATCGCGCCGATCGTGCTGGCCGAGAAGGAGGGGCTCGCGCTGATCAACGGCACGGACGGGATGCTCGGCATGCTCGTGCTGGCGATCGCCGACCTGCGCCTGCTGCTCGCCACCGCCGACGTGACCGCCGCGATGAGCGTCGAGGGCCTGTTGGGCACCGATGCAGTGTTCGCGGCCGACCTGCACGCGATGCGCCCGCAGCCCGGGCAGGCCGCCTCGGCCGCCAACATCCGTGCGCTGCTGGACGGCAGCCCGATCGTCGCCAGCCACCGCGGCCCGGAGGACACCCGCGTCCAGGACGCCTACTCGCTGCGCTGCGCGCCTGCCGTGGCGGGTGGTGCGCGCGACACCGTCGATCACGCGGTCCGTGTGGCCGAGCATGAGCTGGCGGCCGCAATCGACAATCCGGTCGTGACGCGCGACGGCAGAGTCGAGTCGAACGGCAACTTCCACGGAGCGCCGTTGGCATACGTGCTGGACTTCCTCGCGATCGTCGCCGCCGACCTCGCGAGCATCGCGGAGCGGCGCACCGACCGCTTCCTCGACGTCGCGCGCAGCCATGGCTTGCCGGCGTTCCTGGCCGACGACCCGGGCGTCGACTCTGGCTACATGATCGCTCAGTACACGCAGGCCGCGCTCGTGTCCGAGCTGAAGCGGCTGGCGGTGCCGGCGTCGGTCGACTCGATCCCGAGCTCCGCGATGCAGGAGGACCACGTGTCGATGGGCTGGTCCGCTGCCCGCAAGCTCCGACGCGCGGTCGACGCGCTCACGCGCGTGCTCGCGATCGAGCTGCTCACGGCAGCCCGGGGGCTGCGGCTGCGCGCGCCGCTGCAGCCGGCTGCAGCGACGGCGGCGGTGCTCGCGGAGCTGGAGACGGTCGTCGGTCCGCCTGGGCCGGACCACTTCCTGGCGCCGGACATCGAGGCGGCGGTCGAGCTCGTCCGCGGCGGGCGCATCCGCGCTGCCGCCGAGGCCGTCACCGGTCCGCTGCACTGAGCGCGGGTTTCGCCGGCGGGCATCGCACGGTCGTCGTGTCGGTGGTGCGGTGGCCGTCTTGGAACGTGATCTGGACGCGGAACCGGAAGTGGTGCTTGGGGCAGCGGCTGGGGAGCGGGATGCCGCCGGGGTGGTAGCGGCCCGTGCGCGTGCGTGGGTGGGCGTAGTAGACGATCTGGGGGGAGCCGATTGTGATGCGCAAGCGGTCGAGTGCGACGATGGCGAATCCGGCGAGCGACGGGATCGCCGGGAGGCTGACGGCGAGCGCTCCTCCGAACGGGGCTGGTGCCGTGGTGACCGCACCGGCGTAGGCGAGCTTTGCGCCGAAGGGGTGTTGTCCGTCGACGTAGACGACGAGTCCGAGCTGGCCGTCTGCGATCGGGCCGGCGAGCACGGTGAGCGCTCCGAACTCAGGGATCACCTCGCCGTCGGCGAGACGTACCTCCGCGTGTGCGGTGCCGTAGCCCATGACCGCGTTCGGCGAGCAGCCGGCGAGTCCAGGTCCGGTCGCGATGAGGACCCGCTGAAAGTCGGTGCTCGGGCGTGTGCAGGAGGCGAGGCCGAGACCGCTCGAGGCGATCGCGAGACTGCCGGGGTACAGCAGCTGCACCCTCGTCACGGGCGTCGGAGCTTGGCGTGTGTCGATCGTCACCGCGGCGCGCAGCGCCGTCGGCTGACCGAGTCGCGCTGCGTGGTCGAAGGCCACGGTCAGCCGGACCGGGTTGGCGTTCGCGCTGGTGGCGCAGACCCCGAGCAGAACTGCGGTCGCGGCGATGGCGGCCCGTCGCGACACTGCTGCGGCGGCGTTAGTAGGTGAGCTTCGCGTGTCCGTGGACCGTCATCGCCCAGGTGCGGCGGTTGACGGTGCCGTTGAACGTTCCCTTGCCGTGCGCGTGCGCGTAGCGCCCGGTGCCTTTTCGCAGCGTCATGCTGCCGCTGAACTTTGCGACGGTGCCGAGCGATTGTGGAGTGCCGACGACGTCGAGCGTCAGCGTGCCGTGCCTGACGTGGAACGTGACGCTCCCCTTGGGTCGCAGGATGTTGCCGATGTCGAACCGTGCCGTGACGGACCCGGGCAGCGTCCCGGTCGCCACTCCGCTCTCGTGGAGGATCCCTCCGGACTTCTTGATCAGATGCAGGTCTGCGTTCTCGGAGACGCTGATCGTGTGCTTCTTGTGCGCGACCGGTCGTGCTGAGCCGACACCGGCGCCGAGCCACAAGGACGCAGCCACTGCGAGCACGCTCGCGATGGCGAGCGCCTGGAACTGCTGATGGGTCTGTCTCGTCATGACGTTCCCCTTCCCGGAATCTCCGAACGCGCTGTGCGGACAGGTTCCAAGGCTATCGCGCCCGCGTACGTTCGTACACGTTTGTGTTTTCGTCTTGGCGTGGCAGAGTCTTGCGGGTCGGCGGGCGCGCGTCAGCTCGCAGCCGCAGCGGGCAATGGGAAGAGCGAGAGGAAGCGGGCGGTGATTCGCTCGTCGCCGTCGAGTCTCGCGTCGCCGGTGCGCAGCACGTCCGCAAGCGTGCGCTCGCCGTGGATCAGCGCGAGCAGCGTGCCGGGGTCGGTCGCGATCGTCGCGTCGGGCGATGCTGCCTCGCCGCGCTCGACCTCGATCGTCCCGTTCGCGACCTCGGCACGGAAACGCTGCTCGTCGAGCTGCAGGTCGACGCGAGCAGAGAAGTCGCCCGCGCGCGCGGGGTCGAACAAGGTCCGCAGCGAGACGAGGTGGGCGTCGAGGCTCATGCACATCTCAGCGCTCGGCGGCGCTGCGTTCGCGCCGCCCCAGCGGCCGAGCGCGATCAGCGCCGGCTCGAGCGCACGGCCGCTCGCCGTCAGCACGTAGACCTGTGAGGCGGCCGGCGGCGGGAGCGTGCGGTGCTCGATCACGCCGCCCTGCTCGAGCTCACGCAGGCGGTGGGCGAGCACGTCGGCGCTGAGGTGGGGCAGGCCCGCGCGGATGTCGGTGAAGCGCTTGGGCCCGAGCAGCAGCTCGCGCACGATCATCAGCGCCCAGCGCTCGCCGACGAGGTCGAGCGCGCGGGCGATCCCACATGCATCGGCGTACGTTCGCCTGCTCGCCATGTCTCCATGCTAACACGATGTCGTCGGGATAACCGATCGTGTGGTTGGAATTCCCAACCATGTGATATGACTCCGGCTGCGAACGCGACAAGGAGACGGACCCGATGACGATGACGAACGACCGCACCCGCTGGATCGCCCTCTACGTGCTGTGCGCCGGCGTGCTGATGATCGTGCTCGACGTGACGGTCGTGAACGTCGCGCTGCCCTCGATCCAGGACGACCTCGGCTTCTCGCAGGCGAACCTCGCGTGGGTCGTGAACGCCTACCTGATCGCGTTCGGCGGACTGCTGCTGCTCGCCGGGCGGATCGGCGACCTCGTCGGCCAGCGGCGGATCTTCCTGATCGGCCTGAGCGTCTTCACCGTCGCCTCGCTGCTGTGTGCGCTCGCCGACAGCCAGGGGTTGCTGATCGCCGCGCGCTTCGTGCAGGGTGTCGGCGGCGCGCTGACCTCGGCGGTCGTGCTCGGGATGATCGTGACGATGTTCCCGGAGCCGCGCGACCAGGCGAAGGCGATCGGCACCTATGGCTTCGTCGCCTCCGCCGGCGGCACGATCGGCCTGCTCGCCGGCGGCGTGATCACGCAGGCGATCAACTGGCACTGGATCTTCCTCGTCAACGTGCCGATCGGCATCGCGACGGCGCTGGCGGCGCGCCGGCTCGTCGCGCACCATGAAGGGATCGGCCTCTCCGCCGGTGCCGACATCCCCGGCGCGGTGCTCGTCACGAGCGCGTTGATGCTCGGCGTCTACACGATCCTCGGCGTCGACCGGCACGGCTGGGGCTCGACGCAGACGCTCGGCCTCAGCGCCGTCTCGCTCGCGCTGCTGGCGGTCTTCGTGCTGCGCCAGGCGCGGATCGCGAATCCGCTGATGCCGCTGCGGCTGTTCCGCTCGCGCAACGTCGCGGGCGCCAACGTCGTGCAGGCGCTGCTCGTCGCCGGGATGTTCGGGATGTTCTTCCTCGGCGCGCTCTACCTCCAGCGGATCCTTGGCTACAGCGCACTCGGCGTCGGGCTCGCGTTCCTGCCGACGACGCTCGTGATGGGGACGATGTCGCTGCGCTACTCCGGTCCGCTGATGATGCGCTTCGGTGCCCGCACGGTGCTGATGCCGTGCCTCGTGCTCGTCGCCGCCTCGCTGCTGCTGCTCGCGCGCACGCCGGTAGACGGCAACTACGTGACCGATCTGCTGCCGCCGTTGTTGCTGCTCGGCTTCGGCGTCGGGGCCGCGTTCCCGTCGCTGATGACGCTCGCGATGTCCGGCGCGACGCCAAGCGACTCGGGGCTCGCCTCGGGGCTCGTCAACACGACGGCACAGGTCGGCGGCGCGATCGGCCTTGCCGTGCTCGCGACGCTTGCGAGCGAGCGCACGACGCACCGGCTCGCCGACGGCGTCTCGGCGCACGCGGCGCTCAACTCCGGCTACCACCTCGCCTACCTGATCGGCGCCGCGCTTGTCGGTGTCGCCTTCCTCGTCGCCGTGTTCGTCCTGCGTCCGGCGGCAATGCCGGCGATGGGGCATGCTCCGGACGGCGCTCCGGACGGCGCTCCGGACAGCGCCTCGGCCGAGCAGTCGGCGCCGGCGTACGCCGAGGCCGGGTAGCGGCGCTCGCCCGCCGCTCGCCCCGCTCAGCTCGCGGCGTGCGCTCGGGCGCGGTTCGCTCAGCTCGGGATGGCGCGCTCGGGCTCGGCCGCCGTCGAACTGCATCATCGAGGGGGCGAGCGGCGGGGGCTTGGGCTCCGGCGCGTGTGGCACTCGTTGCGAACGCCGCGTCCAGCGCGCGCGTTTCCCACATCCCTGGTGCGTTCGAGTTGAGGAGCGCGGACCTGCACCGGTAGAGCATGTGCAGATCCGCGGTGGTGGTTTTCGGACATCGCCTGGAGTGTCCGCTGCGCTGAGGTGCGACTTCTGCTGAGCGCCGCACACGCCGGAACCCAAGCCCCCGCCGCTCCGAGCCGCGCGGGGCGCCGCGCGAGCTACGTCGCCGGCGCCTACGGCGCGTTCTGCTCGTCGCGGATCACGTGCATCGCTGCGTTGATCAGCGCGAGGTGGGTGAAGGCCTGGGGGAAGTTGCCGAGGTGGCGGCCGGTCGGCGCGTCGAGCTCCTCGGCGTAGAGGTCGAGCGGTGAGCCGAGCGACAGCAGCCGCTCGCACAGCTGCCGGCCGCGCGTCCGCTCGCCGATCTCGAGCAGTGCGCTGACGAGCCAGAACGAGCAGATCAGGAACGTGCCCTCCTCGCCGCGCAGGCCGTCGTCGGTCTCCTCGACGCGGTAGCGCAGCACGAGGTCGTTCTCGCTCAGCTCGTCGGCGATCGCGAGCACCGTCTTTTTCACACGCGCGTCGTCGTGTGGCAGGAAGCGCACGAGCGGCACGAGCAGGCAGGAGGCGTCGAGCGCGTCGGTCTCGTAGTGCTGTGTGAAGACGCCGCGGTGGTCGACGCCGTTCGCGCAGATGTCTGCGTGGATCTCGTTCGCGACGAGCCGCCATTCGTCCGCGAGCGCGTCCTTGCCGCGGCGCGACGCAAGGCGTGCACCGCGATCGAGCGCGACCCAGCACATCAGCTTCGAGGAGACGTAGTGCTTCGGCTCGCCGCGCGCCTCCCAGATCCCTTGGTCGGGCAGCTTCCAGCTGGCGATCGCCTGGCGCACCTGGTCCTCGATCACCGGCCACAGCCGCGCCGAGTTGTGGCCGTATTCCTTCGTGTGCAGGTAGAGCGAGTCGAGCACCGCTCCATAGACGTCGTTCTGGCGCTGGTTGTAGGCGCCGTTGCCGATCCGCACCGGCGAGGCGCCGTCGTAGCCGCTGAGATGGTCGAGCGTCGACTCCTCGAGCTGCCGCTCGCCGCCGATCCCGTACATGATCTGCAACGAGCCGTCCTCGTTGCGGTCGAGGTCGGCGACGAACTGGATGAAGTCGTCGGCCTCCCATTGCAGCCCGAGCGAGTGCAGGCCCGACAGCGTCAGCGTCGCGTCGCGCATCCAGGTGAAGCGGTAGTCCCAGTTGCGCTCGCCGCCGGGCGTCTCCGGCAGCGATGTCGTCGCTGCAGCGACCATCGCGCCGGTCGGCGCGTAGGTGAGCCCCTTCAGCGTCAGCGCCGAGCGTTGCAGCGTGCCGCGCCAGCGGTGGTCCGGGAAGGTGCCGTCGCCGAGCCAGGCGCGCCAGTACTCGCTCGTCACGTCGAGCGCGGCGGTCGCCTCCTCGGCGCTCCGTGGCCCGTCGAGGCGGCGCGACCACGACAGCGTGCAAAACTTCGTCTGGCCGCGTTCGAGACGGTGGCGGGCGCGCACCGCGCCGCCCTCGATCCCGAGATTGAGGTCGGAGATCAGCCGCATCCGCGGCGTCCACTCGCTGCCGCTGCCCGCGTCGCAGGCGTGCGGGTCGTCCTTCACGCGCGACCAGGTGGCCGGGTTCGCCCCGTAGTCGAACATCGGCTCGCAGACCATCTCGATCTGCGCCTGGCCGTGGATGCAGGTGACGGTGCGCACGAGGCAGTGGTGCGCCTCGTAGTCCGACGGCGCGCGCGTGTGATTCGTCGTCGTGTCGCCGTTGCGCTCGCGCCAGCCGCCGATGATCAGCGCGTCGCGCACGACGAGCCAGCCGGTCGGCGTCATCCAGGTCGTCTCGAGGATGTTCGTGCCCGGCTCGTAGCGGCGCCCGGTCGGCACGCCGACGGTCGAGGGGCCGAGGCGGAAACCGCCCGCGCTGCGGTCGAGGATCGCGCCGAAGACGCTCGGCGAGTCGAAGCGCGGCGGGCAGAGCCACTCGACCGTGCCGTCGGGTGCGACGAGCGCCGCAGTGTGGCAGTCCGACAGGAAGGCGTAGTCGGCGATCGGCGGAAACGGCGACGGGGCCGGCGCGCGCTCGACGAACGGCGTCGTCTCGCGGACCTCGACGCCGGGGTCCATCGCCCCCGCGCGCGGGGGGAAGTCGCCCTCGGCCTCGAGCGCCTCGGCGAGCGCCGAGGACTCCTCTCCCGGGTTCAGCATCTTCCACCGATCGCGCGCTCACAGGCCCAGGCGGCGCTTGCCGCCGTCTCGAGCCGCTGCGTCGTGCGCCCGACGTCGGTCGGGTGCTGGAGGAAGCCTTGAAGGATCGCCCACATGCCCTGTTGCTCTACGGCACCGAATGCCGGCGGCTGGAGGTCGGAGAGGTCGAAACGGACAGTTTTTGCGCGCATCAGCTTGGCGGCGATCCGCCGCGTCAGCGCGTCCGGGTACTGCCCGAGCGCAAGCGACCGGTTCGGCGACAGGAAGCCACCTGCATGTGCCCACGGAGCCGCTGCGCCGGGCGTCGCGAGGTAGCGCATCAGCCGTGCTGCATGCGCCCGCTGCGTGAACGCGACGGCGACGTCGCCGCCGATCACGGACGCCGGCGGCGCGGTGGCGGTCGCGCCCGGGAAGGCGAAGAACTGCGCTTCGGGCGCGCGTGCGCCGGCCGTGGCTGCGACATGCGGCAGGAAGCTGCGGACGAAGTCGCCCTCGAAGACCATCGCGGCCGGCGGGCGGGCGCCGAAGACGCGCGCGACCGACTGCTCGAAGCTCGTGTGCGACATCGCCGTGGGGCTGCCCACGAGCGTCGAGTCGCCGACGAGCCGTGCGAGCTGCTGGAGCGCCGTCGTCACCGACGGGTCGGTCCACGGGATCCGGTGCTCGGCGAGCTGCTGATAGCGGACCGGGCCGGCGCTGCGCAGGTAGAGGTTCTCGAACCAGTCGGTGAGCGTCCAGCCGTCGGCTCCGGCGACGGCGACCGGCGTCGTGCGGGTCGCGCCGAGCGCAAGCGCGTGGGCGGTGTTCAGCAGCTCCGCCCACGTGTGCGGCGCGTGGCTGATGCCGGCGGCGCGGAAGGCAGGCGCGCTGTACCAGAAGGTCGACTTGTCGGCTGCCTTGAACCAGACGCCGTACTGCTGGCCGCCGACCATGCCGAGCTGGCGCCAGGTCGGGCCGTAGTTGCGCGCGACGAGCTTCTGGGTGGCCGCGTCGAGCGGCTGGATCCGCTTGTCGTGCGCGAGCTGCGTCATCAGCCCGGGCTGCGGCAGCAGTGCGACGTCGGGCGCGCAGCCATGCTCGATCCGCGCCTTCAGCTTCGCGGCGATGTCGCGCGTCTCGTAGGCATAGCGGACGCGCACGCCGGTCTCGTGCTCGAAGCGCTGGAGCACCTTCGCGAAGCCTGCGGCCTCGCGGCCGCTCCAGACGCCGGCGACGACGAGCCGGCCGTCGGCCGGGCTGCATGACGCGGTCAGCGGGCCGATCGGGATCGCGCTCGCGTTCGTGGGCGTCAGCACGTGTGGCAGCACGCCGGCGGCCGCGACGGCGGCGACGCCGGCAGCGAGCCCACCGGCGAGCACGAGGCGGCGGGGCTGCCGGGCGATCGCGCCGCGACGCCGCGCTGCGCGCCCACGGCGGCGCGGCGCGTCGCTGCTGGCGCGCGCGACTGCGTCGAGCACGCGCGCGTCGAGCTGGCTCGGCGGCGCCGGCAGCTCCGCGCGCAGCGCGGCTGCCGCACGGTCGACGCCGATGACCATGCGTGCGCAGGCAGGACAGTCGACGAGATGCCCCTCGATCGCGGGCGTCGTGTGCCCGGCGAGCACGTCCTCCCAGCAGTGGCCCGGCGGGGTGCCGCGGGACCTCATGCGACCGACGTCCTCGGCAAGGGCACGGCGGCAAGCTCCGGCGGGTCGCTGACGGCGGGAGCGAGCGCGCGCCGGGCGCGCGCGACACGCGAGCGCAACGTCGAGGATGCGCGCAGCCCGAGGATGCGTGCAGCTTCGTCGCTGCGGCAGCCCATCACGTCGACGACGAAGAAGGCTTCGAGGTCGTCGGTCGGCAGCTGCGCGAGCGCGCGGTGGAAGTCGATCCGGCGGTCGTGGTCGATCGCGAGGATCGCCGGCTCGCTTACCTGCTCGTCGTCGAAGGAGACGACCGGCCGGCGGCGGTTCGCGCGCATCCGGTCGAGGCAGACGTTGCGGCAGATCGTGAGCAACCACGGCCGCGCGCTGTCGCTCCGCCGGTACTGGCCGAGGGCGCGGTAGGCGCGCAGGAACGTCTCCTGCAGGCTGTCTTCCGCCTCGTGGTGGTTGCGGAGCTGAAAGTAGGCCATGTTCCAAACGTCGAGCTTGTAGCGGTAGTAGAGCAGCGCGAACGCCTCGGCATCCCCGTTTCGCGCATGCTCGACCAGCGCGTCGTCCTCCACGTCGCGCATCACGCCTCTCTCTACGATGGGGGTCTCTGTTTTGACGACGGCGGCGCGCATTCTGTCACCAGAGTGTGACTACGGTGAAATTCTTTTCGCGGGCCGTCGTCAATCGCTCCGCAGCCGGCGTATTAAGCGGCAGAGGAAGAGAGGTCGCAAGATGGCTGCTGTCACGTTCAGTGGCGTGGGCAAGGCCTACGCCGACGGCACACGTGCCGTGTCTGCGTTGGATCTCGAAGTCGAGGATCGGGAGTTCATGGTGCTCGTCGGCCCGTCCGGGTGCGGGAAGACGACTGCGCTGCGGATGGTCGCCGGGCTCGAGGAGATCACCGAAGGCGAGCTGCGGATCGGCGAGCGCGTCGTCAACCACACGCCTTCGCGCGACCGCGACATCGCGATGGTCTTCCAGAGCTACGCGCTCTACCCGCACCTGTCGGTCTACGAGAACATCGCCTTCGGCCTGCGGCTGAAGAAGGTGCCGAAGGACGAGATCGACAAGCGCGTCCGCGACGCGGCACGCATCCTCGACCTCGACGAGTGGCTCGATGCGCAAGCCGCGCAACCTCTCCGGCGGCCAGCGCCAGCGTGTCGCGATGGGCCGCGCGATCGTGCGCCAGCCGGCCGCCTTCCTGATGGACGAGCCGCTCTCGAACCTCGACGCGAAGCTGCGCGTGCAGATGCGCGCGGAGATCGCGCGCCTGCAGCAGGACCTCGGCGTCACCACGATCTACGTCACGCACGACCAGGTCGAGGCGATGACGATGGGCGACCGCGTCGCCGTCATGCGCAAGGGCGAGCTGCAGCAGGTGGCGCCGCCGCAGGTGCTCTACGACCGGCCCGTGAACCTCTTCGTCGCCGGCTTCATCGGCATCGCCGGCGATGAACATGCTCGACGGGACGCTCAAGCGCACTGGCGAGGACTACAGCGTCGCGCTCGGCGACCAGTCGCTCTCAGTCCCGCGCGAGGTCGTAGCGAACCTGCCCGCACTCGCGGGCTACGTCGACCGGCAGCTGATCGTCGGCATCCGTCCCGAGGACGTCGCTGACGGCGCGCTCGTGTCCGACGCGCCCGCCGACCGGCGCCTGCGCGCCGACGTGACGCTGCGCGAGGCGCTCGGCTCCGAGGTGATCGTGCACGCGATGACCGCGGCGCGCGTCGGCAGCGGGCAGCAGATGGACGAGCTCGCGAGCGAGTTCGCCGCGGAGGGCGTGCACGCGCTGCACGCCAAGGAGGAGCGCGCGATGGTCATCGGCCGCTTCTCGCCCCGCTCGACCGCCAACGCCGGCGACACGATCGAGCTGGTCATCGACACGGCCGCCCTTCACTTCTTCGACCCGGTCACCGGGCTCGGAATCTACGACGGTCCAACAAAAGGAGTAGTTAAGTGAACACCCATCGTCTCCGTCTGTCCGCGCTTGCGGCTGGAGCAATTGCGCTCGGAGCGCTTGCCGGCTGCGGCAGCAGCGACAAGAAGGCGACGCCGAAGCCCGCGACGACCGCGAAGAAGGCCGCGCCCGTCACGGGCTCGATCTCGTTCGTCGGCACGTGGACCGGTGCCGAGCAGGCTTCCTTCAAGGCAGTCATCGACGCGTTCCACGCGAAGTGGCCGGGCGTCAACGTGAAGTACCAGTCGGCTGGCGACAACCTCCCGACCGTGCTCGGCACCGCCATCCAGGGCGGCCACCCGCCGGACATGGCAGCGATCGCGCAGCCGGGCCTGATCAAGCAGTTCCAGGCGAAGGGCGCCGCGAAGCCGATCGACTGGCTGAAGCCCGCGCTCGACGCGAACTACCCGGCCGACTTCGAGAAGCTCGGCACGATCGACGGTCACCTCTACGACTTCGTCTTCAAGGGCGCCAACAAGTCGACCGTCTGGTACAACGCCGCCGCGTTCAAGGCAGCTGGCGTCGAGGCCCCGAAGACGTGGGACGACTTCGTCAAGGACGCCGGCACGATCAAGGCCTCCGGCACGCCGGCCTACTCGCTCGGTGGCGCTGACGGTTGGACGCTCACCGACCTGTTCGAGAACGTCTACCTGCGTCAAGCGGGCCCGGACAAGTACGACGCGCTGACGAACCACACGATCAAGTGGACGGACCCGACGGTCAAGACGGCGCTCGCCACGATGGCGAAGATCTTCAGCGACACGTCGAACATCGTCGGCGGCAAGTCCGGCGCGCTGCAGACGGACTTCCCGACGTCGGTCTCGAACGTCTTCACCAACCCGGCGAAGGCCGCGATGGTGATCGAGGGCGACTTCGTCCCCGGCGTCGTCGCCGGCAAGTCGAAGCTGAAGGCAGTCAGCGGCTACAACACGTTCGCCTTCCCGGCGATCGACGGCGCAGCCGAATGACGTCGTCGGCGGCGGTGACTCGATCACCGTCTTCAACGACAACCCGGCGGTCCGTGCGTTCGCGACCTTCCTCGCGAGCCCGGCGGGTGCCGCGGTGTGGGCGCAGCGCGGTGGCTTCTCGTCGCCGAACAAGAACATGCCGGTCAGCACGTACCCGGACGACATCACGCGTGCAGTCGCGGCGCCGCTCGGCACCGCGGAGACGTTCCGCTTCGACATGTCCGACCTGGAGCCGGCCGCCTTCGGTGGCACCCCCGGTCAGGGCGAGTGGAAGGACCTGCAGGACTTCCTCGGCAACCCGACGGACGTCGACGGCACGGCCAAGAAGCTCGAGGCCGACGCCGCCAAGGCGTTCGCGAAGAACGGCTAGCTGACGGACGATGGAAGCCTCGGCACTCAGCCGAGCTGGGCAGACGGGCGAGGCGCGCTGGCGGGCGCGCCTCGTCCCGGCTGCCTTCCTGCTTCCGGCGCTGATCCTGCTCGGCGTCTGGATCGTCTACCCGACGGTCCGCACGGTGATCCGGAGCTTCTTCGACCGCGACGGCACGACGTTCGTCGGGCTCCACAACTACAAGACGATCTTCACGACGGACACGCTCGTCACCGCGCTGAAGAACAACGCGCTGTGGGTGGCGATCGTCCCCGCCTTCGTCACCTCCCTCGGTCTGATCTTCGCCGTCCTCACGGAGCGCATCCGCTGGGCGACCGCCTTCAAGACCGCCGTCTTCATGCCGATGGCGATCTCGCTGTTCGCGGCGGGCGTGATCTGGCATCTGATGGACAACAAGGACCCGTCGATCGGCACGATCAACGCGACGGTCAAGGTCTTCGAGGACGCCGCCTCCCCGGCCGGCGTGCTGAAGCAGGGCCAGCCCTCCTCGCCGGTCCTGCTCAGCGGCAGCATCGCGAAGGGCTTCACGATGAAGGCGGCGGTCCAGCCGGGCGCCGTCGCCGCGCTCGGGCTGACGGCGATCCCGCCGGACGAGCTGCCGAAGGCCGCGAAGCAGGCGGTCGCGCCGGCCGCGAAGCCGGGCGCGATCGTCGGCACGGTCTGGCGTGACTTCCGTCCTGGCGGCGGCAAGCCCGGCGTGATCGAGCCGCAGGAGCTGGGCGTCCCCGGCGCCACGCTCGAGCTGCGCGACGAGGCCGGCAAGGGCGTCGCGACGACGAAGGCTGCGACCGACGGCACGTTCGCGTTCGCTGCCGTGAAGCCGGGCAGCTACCACGTGGCGGTCGCGCCGAAGACGTTCGCTGCCCCGTTCGGCGGCGTCTCGTGGCTCGGCTCGAAGCTCATCACCCCCGCGGTGATGCTCGCCTACATCTGGGTCTGGGCCGGCTTCGCGATGGTCGTGATCGCCGCCGGGCTCGCGGCGATCTCGCGCGAGGTGCTCGAAGCCGCGCGCACCGACGGCGCGACCGAGTGGCAGGTCTTCCGGCGCGTGACCGTGCCGATGCTCGCCCCGGTCCTGTCGGTCGTCTTCATCACGATGGTCATCAACGTCCTGAAGGTCTTCGACATCATCTTGTCGGTCGCGCCCGGCTCCTCGCAGGCCGACGCGAACGTGATCGCGCTCGCGATGTGGCGCACCTCGTTCGGCGGGGTGAACGACTTCGGCCTCGGCTCGGCGATCGCCGTGCTGCTGTTCGTGATCGTGCTGCCGGCGCTGCTGCTGAACATCCGCCGGTTCCGGAGGGAGGAATAGTGGAAGCTGCCACGCATCCGGCTCCGGCCGGCGCGCTCGAAGCACCCGCGCGTCCGCGTGCGGGCGGCGACGGCTCCTCGTGGGCCGCGCGGGTCGGCCGCGCCGTCGCGCGCGGGCCGCTGAACATCCTGCTGCTCGGCGTCTCGTCGCTGTGGCTGCTGCCGACGCTCGGCCTGCTGCTGACGTCGCTGCTGCCCTCGTCGCTGATCTCGACGACCGGCTGGTGGAAGGTGATCGCGCACCCGAGCCTGCTGACGTTCAGCAACTACCAGCGCGATCTTGAAGAACGACGACATCGTCAGCGCGCTGTGGACGACGGTCGAGATCTCGGTCGGCAACACGGTCGTGCTCGTGGTCATCGCCGCGCTCGCGGGCTACGCGTTCGCATGGATGCGCTTCCCCGGCCGCGACATCGCTCTTCGTCGTCGTGATCGCGCTGCTCGTCGTGCCGCTGCAGGCGGCATTGATCCCGATCTTCTCGCTCTACCAGACGACCGGGCTGTTCGACACGGTGATCGGGCTGATCCTCTTCCACGTCGCCTTCGGGCTGCCGTTCGGGATCTTCCTGATGCGCAACTTCTTCATCGGGATCCCGAAGGACATCATGGAGTCGGCGCGGATCGACGGCGCCTCGGAGCTGCGGATCTTCGTGAAGCTGATCCTGCCGCTCGGGCTGCCGGCGATCGCCTCGCTCGCGATCTTCCAGTTCCTCTGGACCTGGAACGACCTGATCGTCGCGCTCACCTACGGCCGCGACATGCAGCCGCTGACGGTCGCGATCTTCTCGCAGACGCGCCAGTTCGGCTCGAACATCGAGCTGATCGCGCCGGCGTCGTTCATCTCGCTGATGATCCCGCTTGCAGTGTTCCTCGCTTTCCAGCGTTACTTCGTCCAGGGGATGCTGGCCGGCTCGGTCAAGTAGTGACCGCTCGCTCTTCGCCGACGCGCCGCCGGGCGCGCACGCTGCTGGGGCCGCTCGTCGCGGGGCTGGTCCTGTTGTCGTGCGTGCCCGGGGGCGCGTCGGCTGCGCCGGGCGACGCGATCGCCGTCGACGCGAATGCGGACGCGCCGGCCGGCACGTACTTCGCCGGCGTCGATCGCCTCGCGCTCGGCGACGGGACGCTCACGCGCCTGACCGGCGTCAACACGATCGTCAAGGCGAACGGGCTGGCGTTCGCCGACGGCGACACGCTCTATGTCGTCGGGCTGGACTCGGTCGAGCGGCTGAAGCTCTCCAGCGGCGCGCTCACGACGCTCGACTCAGGCGACGCGGCGCTCGGCGACCTGAAGGGCGTTGCCTTCTCGCCGAAGGACGACGCGCTCTACGCCACCGACGCCGGCGACGACGCCGACCCGGAGCCGAACGGACGCGTCGTGCAGCTCGATCCCACGACGGGTCAGGTCGAGCACGTCGTCGCCTCGGGTGGGAAGCTCGTCGACCCGTACGGGATCGCGGTGGCCGAGGACGGCACGCTCTACGTGAGTGACGCGGGCGCCGGCGCGGTCCTGCGGATCGATCCGGACACCGGCAAGCAGGGCATCGTCGCGACCGGCTCGCCGCTCGTCGCGCCGACGAGCATCGACTTCTTGCCCGACGGCAAGCTCGTCGTCGCCGACGAGCACTATGCCGGCCAGTTCCGCGGCGCGCTCGTGACGATCGACCCGGAGACGGGCGAGCAGACGCCGCTCTTCCTCGAAAGCCTCGACGGACCGATCGACAATGTCACCGCGGCCGCGACCGAAGCCTCCGGCAGCGTCCTCGTGACCGAGCGCGCCACCGGCCAGGTCGATCGCGTCGATCTGCACACGGAGGCCGTGACGCCGCTCGGTGGCGGCATGGTCGCTCCGTTCGGGATCGCCGTCGAGCCCGGTCAGCCACCCGTGACGACGCTCGACGACGGCCCGCCGAGCACGACGAACGATCCGACGCCGACGTTCGCCTTCACGCCCTCGCGCTACGGCTCCAGCTCGTCCTGCACGATCGACGGGGGCGCCGCGATCCCCTGCATCCGCACGTTCACGCCCGCGCCACTCGCCGACGGCGCGCACGTCTTCAGCGTCAGCTCGACGCTGCTCGACGCGACCGGCGCTGCCGTCACGCGCTCCTTCACGGTCGACCAGGACGCGCCGGACACGCTGATCGACAGCGGTCCGTCCGGCCCGACGCAGGACGCCTCGCCGTCGTTCACGTTCGAGGCGCCCGGCGGCGCGATCGGCTTCACGTGCAGCCTCGACGGTTCCGCGGACAGCGACTGCACCAGCCCGTTCGTCGTCGGCACGGCGCTCGCCGACGGTCCGCACAGCTTCACCGTGAAGGTGACCGGCGACCCGACCGGCGTCACGCGCACGTTCACGGTCGACACGCAGGCGCCGGACACCTCGATCTCCAGCGGCATCGCCGAAGGCGCGGCCACGTCCGCGACGCAGCCGCTCTTCACGCTTGCATCGAACGAGCCCTCCGTGACGTTTGCGTGCGTGCTCGACGGTGCGACCGTCGCGTGCACGTCGAGCTTCTCGCCGAGCGTGCCGCTCGACGAAGGCCAGCACACGCTCACCGTCACTGCCGCCGATGCGGCAGGCAACGCCGACCCGACGCCGCTCGTGCGGCATTTCAAGGTCGACACGACGCCGCCGGTCACGACGATCGTCGATGGGCCGAGCGGCCTCTCGAACGACCCCACTCCGACATTCGCGTTCACGTCCTCGGAGCCGGGCACGTCGTTCCGCTGTGGGCTCGACGGCTCGCTGCTCACCAGCTGTGCGAGCCCGCTCACGGTCTTCCCGGCGCTCGCCGACGGCGACCACAGCTTCCGCGTCCAGGCGACTGACGCAGCCGGCAACGTCGAGACGACCGTCGAGCAGCGGGACTTCACGCTCGATTCCTCGCTGCCCGACACGTCGATCGACAGCGGCCCGGCTGGACCGACGAACGAGCCGTACCCGAGCTTCTCGTTCAGCTCGCCGACCGCGGGGACGACGTTCACCTGCGCGCTCGACGGCGATGTGCCTGCCGCCTGCACCTCGCCCTTCGTCGCGAGCGCCCTGCTCGGCGAGGGCGACCACAGCTTCACCGTGACTGCATTCAATGGGCTCGGCAAGCCCGACCCCGACCCGCCGGTCCAGCATTTCACGGTCGACCTGACTGCGCCGGTCACTGCGTTCGTGCTGCCGCTCGTGCTGACGAGCAACCCGACTCCGGTGTTCTCGTTTACGACCGAGACGGGCGCGACGACTGCATGCGCGCTCGACGGCGGCCCCTCGGCGCCCTGCACGAGTCCGTTCACGACGGCGCCGCTCGACGACGGCGACCACACGCTCAGCGTCACGGCGACCGACGCCGCAGGCAACGTCGAGCTCCAGCCTGCCTCCCACACGTTCGCCGTCGACACGACAGCGCCCGACACGACGATCACCGCCGGTCCGGATTCGGTGACCGGCGACCTCGCGCCGACGTTCGCGTTCACCGCGTCCGAGGCCGGCACGACGTTCACGTGCAACTTCGACGACGACGACCCGGCCGCCGGCGTGCCATGCGACGGCCACTTCACCCCCTCGGGTCCGCTCGACGACGGCGACCACGCGTTCAGCGTCACCGCGACCGACGCCGCCGGCAACGTCGATCCGACTCCCGCCACGCTCGGCTTCTACGTGCTGGCCGGCTACGGCGTCGGCACGACGACCACGACCACGACGCCCCCGCCGACGACCACGACGCCGCCCGTGACGACCACCACGACCTCGAAGCCGCCGCCGATCGTGCCCCGCAGCGTGCGACTCACGCTGCTGCGCAGTGTCCACGGTCGCACGCTCCACGTGCAGATCCGTGCTCCGCGCGATGCGACCGGCAGCGTCACGCTCACCGTCACATCCCGCCGCGCGAAGGGGCGTGCGTCGGTTCGCCACCTGACGTTGCATCTGCGTGCGGGTCGTGTCAGCCACGACGTGCGCCTGCCCGCCGGCACAGTGCGCCTCACGCTCGCGGCGCACTATCGCGGCGACGCCCGCTACCGGCCGGCTTCGGTGCGCGGCAGCTGGACCGCACCGAAGTCGAAGTACCCGACGGCGCACACCGCGCGGCTCGGCCGCCCCGGCCTGCGCTGAGTCGCGCCGGCTACGAGCGCCCGGTCGGCTCCGCGCTCCCGTGGAGCACGAGCCGTGCGAGCTGAGCTGCAGCCGCGCGGCTGCCGGGATGCAGTGCGGCAGGCGAGCGGCCGGGATGGTGGCGGGCGAGACGCATGCGCAGCGCGGCCGGGACGATCGCGAAGCGCAGTGGTGGCGCGACGGTGAGCGCCTCGCCGTCGACGCCGGCGGGCACGGGAAGCGGAGCGGACCTCGAACGTCTCCGCCGTCCACTCGCTCCAGCCGCCGAAGCGCCGCGCCTGGCCGACGGCTTCTAACGCGACGAACGCGGATGCCTCGGTGGCGCTGCCGACGCGAAGCGCCACGACCCCCAGCCGCCCGCCGTCGATTCGCTCGCGTGAGCCGAGACCGGCGAGCTGGTCGAGCTGGTAGGGGTTGTTCGAGACGAGCACGAGCTGGGCGGAAGGGCGGGGCGAGCCGTCGGGTCCGTCGAAGCGCAGATCGAATGCGCGCGCGTCCGGTCCGACCAGCTCCGGCAGCTGCGCTGCAGCCGTCTGCAGCTTCGCGTCGCGATAGGCGTCGGATTGCACGACCTCGGCGTAGAGGCCGAGCGAGACGTTGTTCACGAACACCGTCCCGTTGAGCGTCGCGAGGTCGACGCGGCGCTCGACACCGTCGGTGTAGGCCTCGAGCGAGCCGATCAGGTCGTCGCGGTCGACGCCGAGGTCGAGCGCGAGGTGGTTGCGCGTGCCGGCAGGGATGCACGCGTACGGCAGGTCGTGCTCCATCGCGACGGCGGCGACGATCGCCTGCGAGCCGTCGCCACCTGCCATCCCGAGCATCTCCGCGCCGCGGCCGACCGCGTCGAGCGCGAGCGTCCGCAGGTCGCTGCCCGGTTCGAGCAGGATCGGCTCGATGCCGCGCCGGCGCGCCTCCGCGACGAGCCCCGCTTGCGCAACCTTGCCGCCGCCGGACCACGGGTTCATCAGCAGCGCGCCGCGATGCGCCGCGCCGGACGGCCGCCCGGGAGCGCGCAACGCGCGACGGCCTGCGCGCGTGCGGCCGAGCGCGAGCGCGCTGCAGCTGGCGGCGAGTGCGAGCAGGACGCCGGCGAGCACGAGCTCGACGATCACGCCCTTCCAGACGAGCACCGCGACGACGCCGGCGAGTGCCACGGCGGCGAGGGCACCCGCGAGCACGCGCAGGAGGCCGCGCCGCGTCGCCGCGACCCATGCGGCTGCGACGGCTCCGCAGGCGGCGACGGGCACGAGCAGGCCAGCCGGCAACGTCTCGAGCGCGGCGACGCCGAGCACGACGGCAGCTGCGGCCGCCGCCGCGAGCGCAATGACGGCCGCGAGACGCTGCGGGGCTGTCGCACTCCTCACCACGGGCTCGTGCAGCGGATGATGCCCGCGTCGCCTGCGAAGCATGCCGCGCTGCGCTGGCCGCGCAATGCGGGCCCGCCACGTTGGCCGCGCCGCCCGCCCGGCCCGGCGCCGCACTACGCTCGTGGGATGCCTCTTTCGCGGTTCGGCGCGCGCACCCGGACGGTGCTGCACGAGCTGAGGCTGCTCGACGCGGCGATGTACGGCGCGATCGCACGCGTCGAGACGCCCACGCTCGACCTCCGGTTCGGGCAGCTCTCCCGCGCGGCTGACCATGCACGGCTGTGGCTCGGGGTGGCCGCGCTGCTTGCCGTGCTCGACCAGCGCCGCGGCGTGGCCGCCGCGCGCAGCGGGCTCGTCTCGCTCGCCGCAGCGTCCGTCACGGTGAACATCGGGATGAAGCGGCTGCTCGGTGGACGGCGCCGGCCGGATCGCGTGCTCGCACGCGTGCCGGAGGCGCGGCACGTGCCGATGCCGTCCTCACCGTCGTTCCCCTCCGGCCACGCGGCCTCGGCGTTCGCGTTCGCGACGGCCGCCGGTCACGCGCTGCCGGTCGCCGCGCTGCCATTGCGCGCGCTCGCCGCTGCCGTCGCCTATTCGCGCGTGCACACGGGCGTGCACTACCCGCTCGACGTCGTCGCCGGCGCGCTCGTCGGCAAGGCGATCGGTGGCTCCGTCACCATCCTGGAGACGCTGCGCCGGTGCAGCGCCGCGAGCGCGTAGGCGGCTGTCGCGAGCCCGATCGTCGCGCTGCTCGGCGGCAACGTGGGAATCGCGTAGCTGAGCGCGAGCCCGCCCCACATCGCGGCGATTGCGAGCGCAGCGGACAGCGCGAGCCCGCGGCTGGGATTGCTTGTCAGCTGGTGTGCCGCGCCCGCGGGCGCGGCGATCAGCCCGAGCAGCAGCAGCGCGCCGACGGCCTGCGTCCCCTCCGCGGTGACGAGCGCGAGCAGCAGCAGGAAGACGACGCCGAGCAAGCGCACGGCGACGCCGCGCACGAGCGCGACGTGCGGGTCGAGCGTCGCGAACAGCAGCGGCCGGCGCATGGCCAGCACGCCGACTGCCACGACGAGCGCCACCACGGCAGCAAGCCGCGCAGCGCCCGCGCTGAGGCCGTAGATCGAGCCGAACAGCGTGTTCGCCGTCGCGATGCCGCTGCCGCCCGCCGCACTCGTGGCGAGCAGTGCGATGCACAGCGCGCCGAGCCCGAGGACCCACGAGAAGACGACGCCGATCGTCACGTCGTCCGGTTGGCCGTCGCGCCCGAGCGCTGCCATCCCACCCGCGAGCGCGAGCGTCAGCGCGAACAGCCCGACGCGCTCGTCGACCCCGATCGTCGCGGCAGCGATCGCGCCGACGAAGGCGACATGACTGAGCGCGTCGCCCGCGAACACCTGCCCGCGCAGCACGACGAACCAGCCGACGAGGCCGCAGGCGAGCGCGATGAACGTGCCGGCGAGGTAGGCGTTGCGGACGAACGCGTGCGCGAGCATCAGCCGGCCCGACGCCGCGCGCCGGCGAGCAGCGCGAGCAAGTAGATCGCGAACGCGAACGTCGTCGTGAAGAAGCCGACCGGATAGACCGAGAAGTACGCGAGCCCGAGCCCGAGCCAGACGACGATGAGCGCAAACGCCACGCTCAATGCAAGCCCCAGCAGCGGCCGCGCGGTCAGCGCCTGCGCGCTCGCCGGCGGCGCGACGAGCAGCGCGAAGACGAGCAGCGCACCGGTGATCTGGCTCGTCGCCGCCACGGCAAGCCCGAGCGCCAGCAGGAAGCCGACGTCGAGCGCGCGCACCGGCACGCCACGCGCAGCTGCCGTCTGTGGGTCCAGCGTGGCGAACAGCAGCGGCCGCCCGACGAGCGTCAGCGCCACGAGCACGGCGACGGCGACGAGCAGCAGCGTCAGCACCTCACCGGCGCTGACGCCGAGGAAGGTCCCGAACAGCAGGCTCTCGAGCCCGCCGAGCACTCCGTCGTTCAGCGACAGGAAGAGGAAGCCGGCGGCCAGCCCGGCCGCCTGCACCGTGCCGATCGCCGCCGACTCGCCGCTGTGCCCGCGCAGCCCGCGGCTGCGCGTCCCGCCGATCGCGAGCGCCGCCGCCCCGCACGCGAGGTAGTAGCCGAGCGCAGCGGGGATGCCGGCGAGCGCGGCGCCCGCTGCTCCCGGGAACGCCATCACCGACAGCGTGTGGCCGGCGAAGCTCTGGCGCCGCAGCACGACGTACCAGCCGACGACCGCTGCGAGCACCGCGACGATCGTGCCGGCCTCGAGTGCGTGGACCATGAACGGGAACGCGAGCAGCTCGCGCACGTCAGCCACGAGATCCCACGACAAGGACGGATCGGCGTTCAACGGCTCAGTGGTCGTGCCGGTGGCCGTGGTGGTGTGGTGCCTGCGGCTCACCGACGACGACGAGACGCCCGTCGCCGGTCCGCAGCACCTCGATCGGCACGCCGAACAGCGCACTCAGCCGCGGACCGGTCACGACCTCCTCGACGGCGCCCTCCAGGGCACGGCCGGCGGCGAGGTAGATGACGCGGTCGAGGTAGCCGAGCAGCGGGTTGACGTCATGCGCGACGAGCAACACGGCGACGCCGTCCTCGCGGCAGATCCGTTGCAGCAGCGCGGCGACCGCTGCTTGGCTCGGCAGGTCGAGGCTGTCGAGCGGCTCGTCGAGGATCAGCATCTGCGGGCGCTGCACGAGCGCCTGGGCGATCAGCAGCCGCTGCTGCTCGCCGCCGGACAGCTCGCCGATCGGGCGCTGTGCGTAGGCGGAGGCACCGACCTGCTCGATCGCCTCGGCGACGCGGGCGCGCTCGACACGGCGCCGCTCGCGCGCACGGGAACCGAGTGGGGGAGCGATCCCGAAGCGCGCACCGTCGAGCCCGAGTTGCACGATGTCGATCCCGCGCACGCGCGTGGAGGGGTCGAAGCCGCGCCGCTGCGGCACGTAGCCGATTCGCGCGCGTGCCTCGCGCGGCGTCGTCCCGAGCACCTCGATCGTGCCGGCCGCCGTCGGCAGCAGTCCGAGCAGCGCCTTCGCGAGCGTCGACTTGCCGGCGCCGTTGGGCCCGAGCACTGCGACGAGCTCGCCCCGCCCGACGGTCAGGTCGACGTCGCTCCAGATCGTCGCGCCGCCGAGCTCGACGCGTGCGCCGC
The DNA here is from genome assembly GCA_963715695.1 of uncultured Actinomycetes bacterium. GTDB lineage: Bacteria > Actinomycetota > Thermoleophilia > Solirubrobacterales > Solirubrobacteraceae > Conexibacter. The sequence goes on from OY970266.1 coordinate 2,301,197, forward strand.
GCAGCGCGACGGCAGCCGTCGCCACGCTGCTTGCGCGCGGGCTCGGCGCTGCGGTCGGCGCGCCCTCCCTCATCGCCCGGTCGCTTCCTGAAGCGCGCGCTCCAGCCGCGTGAGCTGGGCGCCCTGCCACTGCTGGAAGCTCGCACCGGCCGGTGTCATCGTCTCCGTGACGGTCACGATCGGAATCCCGTGTGCGCGCGCGAGCGCGTTCAGCCGCTGGACGTTCGGGGTTGCGTTCTGGGCGTTGTAGACCCAGACCGAGATCTCGCGCGTCGCGAGCTGGCGCTCGGCGGTCGCCGTGTCGTGCGCGCTCACCTCGCTGCCCTCGCTGATCGCGTCCATGAAGCTCGGCGGTGTGACGAGGTCGAGCCCGAGCGCCGGGGCCTGCAACGCGAAGATGCTCTCCGACGCGCCGACGCGGACGCCGCCGTAGCGGGCCTTGATCTGCGCGACCAGCGCGTGGTAGCGCGCGAGGCCGCGCGTCTCGAACGCGCGCAGCCGATCGTCGAAGTACGCGGTGTGCTGGGGATCGATCCGCTTCAGGCCGGCGACGATCGCGTGCGCGACGGCCTCGACGTTCGCCGGGTCATACCAGCGGTGCGGGTTGGCACCCTGCTTCAGGCCGAGCAGTCCGCCGACGTTCAGCACCACGCGTCCATTCACGGGGTTGGCGTCGAGCAGCTTGGAGGACCAGGCGTCGTAGCCGACGCCGTTGACGATCGCGAGCCGGGCGGTCGCGAGCACGCGCGCGTCCGATGGCTTCGGCTCGTAGTCATGCGGGTCCTGGCCGGGGTCGGCGACGATGCTCGTGACCGTCGCGCCGGAGCCCGCGAGCTGGGTCGCGATGCTGCCCCAGAAGCCCTCCGCCGCGACGATCCGCAGCTGCCCGTGCGTGCTGCCACCCAGCGAGCCCGACCCACACGCCGTGAGCGCCGTCGCGAGCAGCGCGGCGGTGATGGCGACGGTGGTGGCAAGCAGCGATGTGCGCACGACGGTTCCTCGGGGCGGGCGGCAGGCGGGCGGGGACGGGCGAGCAGTGGGTGGGACGGGCGAGGCCCGCTCGATCCAACCTATCAGCTTTTCGGGACTGAGTCTCGTTATCGGCTACACTCGCGCCATGCACGCGCACGCAGCGACGAGCGGCACGCCGAGCTGGACCGAGCACGCCCAATCCGTGCTCGCCCATGCAGGCCATCAGCGCGGCGGCGCGCGCGTCCGTGTGATCGACCTGCTCGCGCGCCAGCCGTGCGCGCTCACCGCGCTCGAGATCGAGGACGCGCTGCGCGCCGAGGGCCGGCCGATCGGCCGCGCGAGCATCTACCGCGTGCTCGACCTGCTCGTCGAGCACGCGCTCGTCGAGCGCCTCGCGGTCGACCAGGGCCAGGCCCGCTTCGAGACGATCCAGCCGAGCGGTCACCATCACCACCACCTGCTCTGTCAGCAGTGCGGCCGGCTCGTCGCGTTCGACGACCCAGCGCTCGAGCAGGCGATCGAGCGCCTGTCAGACCGCCTCGGCGCAGCGATCGCGAGTCACGAAGTCCTGTTGCGCGGGGCCTGCCGTGCCTGCGTCGGCTAACTGCCGGGCTTCAGCGCCATGTCGAGCACGACGAGCACGAGCAGCAGCGCCTCGATCCGCGAGGCGAGCATCAGTCGCTGCTGAATCGTCGCGGCAGCCGGGCTCTCGAGACCGTCGCGCGCAACCGTCTCCTTCAGCTTGCCCGACTGCGGGCCGAGGAAGCTCACGCCGAGCAGGAACGAGCCGAACCACACGACGATCGGGAAGACGATCCAGAACGGGTAGCCCCAGTGGCCTTCGTGGATCAGCATGAAGCCCAGGACTATCAGCGCGAGCGACGTCGGGATGAAGATGCGCGTGCCGATCCACTCTGCATCGCCCGAGAACGCGGCCATCCGCTCCCCGCTGTTGGCAGCGATCGCGCGCGCGGCGAACAGCTGCATCACGACGGCGCCACCGACCCAGACGACGGCCGCGAGGATGTGGATCGACAGATAGACCTGGTATGTCGAGATCGTGGCGAGCATGGCGGGTGGCTGCCTCCTGGGTTTCACGCGAGCTGGCGCCCGAACGCGCGCGATCCTATCGCCCGGCCCTGACACGAGGGGTACGATCCCGTCATGGAACCTGCCATCTCGGCGAACGACGAGGCGATCAGCGCCTGGAACGGCGTGTTGTTCGACCGGTTCCTCCAGTTCCGCCACATCCTCACCGGAGGCTTGGGTGCGCACGGGGAGGAGGCGCTGCGCTGCCACCCGCCGCGCCTCGGCGAGCGTGTGCTCGACATCGGCTGCGGGTTCGGCGACACGACGCAGCAGCTCGCCCGAATGGTCGGTGGCGACGGCACGCTCGTCGGGATCGACGCGGCCGAGCGCTTCGTGCAGGCAGCGCGCGAGGAGGCGACCGCGGCTGGCCTCGCCAACGTGCGGTTCTTCGCCGGCGACGTGCAGGCGAGCGTGCCGGAGGACGGCTTCGACTACGCCTTCTCGCGCTTCGGCACGATGTTCTTCGCGAACCCGGTCGTCGCGCTGCGCAACGTGCGCGCCGCGCTCGTGCCGGGCGGACGGCTCTGCATGGTCGTCTGGCGCAGCAAGGCCGAGAACCCGTGGATGGCGCGCGCCGAGCAAGTCGTCGAGCAGTTCGTGACCGAGGACGAGGACTCCGACGAGCCGACCTGCGGCCCCGGCCCGTTCTCGATGGGCAACGCCGACACGACGACCGACGTCGTGCTGCACGCAGGCTTCGAGGACGTCTCGCTGCGCCGCTGCGACATCCCGATCATGGTCGGTCGCGACCTCGACGAGGCTGTCGCGTTCCTGACGGCGCTCGGGCCGGCAGGCGAGGTGATCCGTCTCGCAGGCGAGGACGGCGTCCGCTTGCGCCCGCAGATCGAGGCAGCATTGCGCGAGGCGCTTGCCGAGTACGTCGAGGACGACGGTGTCGTGCGCGCGAGCGCCTCGACCTGGATCGTCTCGGCGCGCGTGCCGGCGACTGCCAGCTCCGCCGCCGCACGCAGCGAGCCGGCCTCGTCGCCTGGCTCTCGCGCGGCGTTCTGACGACGCCGCGTCGCCACGCCGCCGCCGCCGCGCGCCGAGGGCGCCATCTGCACTATCTCGACCAACCCTGTGGGAGTGCTGTATAAGATAAGCTCAATTCCCGATCAGGTTGGAGGAGTTTCTTGCTTTCGAACGCACACAGGACGATCGTCACGCTGCTCGCCCTCGGAGCGCTCGTGGGCGCGGCGGGATGCGGCGGTGCGTCCGACAGCTCGTCGAGCGACGGCGGCGCTGCGGCCGCATCGTCCGGCAGCAAGGCGACGCTCTCGCTCGTCGCCTACTCGACGCCCCAGGTCGTCTACGACCAGGCGATCCCTGCCTTCCAGAAGACGCCGGCCGGCAAGGGCGTCGGCTTCCAGCAGTCCTATGGAGCCAGCGGCGACCAGAGCCGCGCAGTCGAGGGCGGCCTGCCCGCCGACGTCGTCGAGTTCTCGCTCGCGCCCGACGTCACGCGCCTCGTGAAGGACAAGATCGTCGCCGCCGACTGGAACGCGACGCCGACGAAGGGCTTCCTGACCGACTCGGTCGTGGCGCTGATCGTGCGCAAGGGCAACCCGAAGGGCATCCACGACTGGAACGACCTGCTGAAGCCCGGCATCAACGTAGTCACGCCGAACCCGTTCACGTCCGGCGCGGCGAAGTGGAACCTGCTCGGCGCCTACGTCCACGGCGGTCTGCCGTACGTGAAGGAGCTGATCACGAAGCACGTGAAGGTCCAGCCGAAGTCCGGCCGCGAGGCGCTGCAGACGTTCACCGGCGGCGAGGGCGACGTGCTGATCTCCTACGAGAACGAGGCGATCACCGCCCAGCAGAAGGGCGAGAAGGTCGACTACGTGATTCCCGGCCAGAACATCCTGATCCAGAACCCGGTGGCGGTCACGACGACCTCGAAGCACCCGGCGCAGGCGAAGGCGTTCGTCGCCTACCTCGAGTCGCCGGCCGGCCAGACGTTCTTCGGCAAGCACGGTTACCGACCGGTCGACGCGACCGTCGCGGCCAAGTTCAAGTTCCCGACGCCGGCGCAGCTGAAGACGGTCGACGACCTCGGTGGTTGGTCGAAGGTCAACGACCAGATGTTCGACCCGGACAAGGGCTCGGTCGCGCAGATCGAGAAGGACGCAGGGGTCTCCACTGCCAAGTGACACCCTGACCGCGGGGCCGGCGCTCGAGCCGGCCCCCCACGCTCCTCGCGCGCGCCGCCGTCGTGGACGCGGACGCGCGGGCACGCCCGACGGGATGCTCGGCCTCGGCGTCGCGACGCTGTGGCTGAGCCTGATCGTCCTGCTGCCGCTGTCGGCCGTCGTCGTGCGCTCGCTCGACGGCGGCCTCGGCGCGTTCTGGGACGTCGTCACGAGCCGCCAGGCGATCGACGCGCTCGTGCTGACGCTGCTCGCCTCGCTGCTCGTCACGCTGGTCAACGCGGTGATGGGGACGCTGATCGCCTGGGTGCTCGTGCGCGACGAGTTCCCCGGCAAGCGCGTGCTCAACGCGCTGATCGACCTGCCGTTCGCGCTGCCGACGGTCGTCGCCGGCATCACGCTGCTCGCGCTCTACCCGAACGTCGGGTACACGCGCACCGGCATCGTCGTCGCGCTGCTGTTCGTGACGCTGCCGTTCGTCGTGCGCGCGGTCCAGCCGGTGCTGATCGAGCTGGACAGCGAGGTCGAGGAGGCAGCTGCCTCGCTTGGCGCGCGCCCCCGCCAGATCGTGCGCCGGATCATCCTGCCGACGCTCGCACCGGCGATCGTCTCCGGCTCCGCGCTCGGCTTCGCGCGCGCGGTCGGCGAGTTCGGCTCGGTCGTGCTGATCGGCGCGAACATCCCCTTCAAGAGCCAGGTCGCCTCCGTCTACATCTTCAGCCAGGTCGAGAGCGACAACGCGCACGGTGCGGCTGCGGTCGCGGTCGTGCTGCTGCTGATCTCGGTGCTCGTGCTGCTCGGAATTCGTGCGTTGGGAGGACGGACGCGATGACGACGCCGCCACCAGCCGCTGGTCCTTGCGGGCGATCGTCTTCGGCTACCTCGGCGCGCTGCTGTTCGTGCCGGTCGGGCTCGTGATGTGGAAGACCTTCCAGCACGGGGTCGGCCACGTGATCGACGCGATCACGACGCCGGCGGCGATCCACGCCTTCTGGCTGACGATCGAGCTGGCGGCGATCGCGGTCCCGCTCAACACCGCATTCGGGATCGTGATGGCGCTCGCGCTCGTGCGCGGGAGATTCCGCGGCAAGCCGTTGCTGGAGGCGCTGATCGACCTGCCGTTCGCCGTCTCGCCAGTCGTGATCGGGCTCGCGCTCGTGCTTGTCTACGGGCGCGGCGGCTGGCTCGCCGACCTTCCGTTCCAGGTCTTGTTCTCGCTGCCGGGAATGGCGATCGCGACGATCTTCGTGTCGCTGCCGTTCGTCGTGCGCGAGGTGGCGCCGGTGCTGCGCGAGGTCGGCGACGAGCAGGAGCAGGCGGCGGCGACGCTCGGCGCCTCGCGCTGGCAGGCCTTCTGGCGCGTCACGCTGCCGTCGATCCGCTGGGGAGTCGCGTACGGGATCGTGCTGACGGTCGCGCGCTCGATCGGCGAGTTCGGCGCTGTCAGCGTCGTCTCCGGCAACATCGCCGGGCGCACGCAGACGCTCACGCTGCTCGTCCAGCAACGCTTCACGAACTTCGACGTCGCCGGCGCGTATGCGGCCTCGACGTTGCTCGCGCTGATCGCGCTGAGTACCTTGCTCACGATGACCGTCACGAGGAGGCGGAGCCCATGATCCGCGTCACCGACGTCACGAAGCGCTTCGGCGACTTCACCGCGCTCGACAACGTCTCGCTGGAGATCGCTCCCGGCGCGCTGACCGCGCTGCTCGGGCCGAGCGGGTCCGGCAAGTCGACGCTCTTGCGGATCATCGCGGGGCTCGAGGTGCCCGACAGCGGGCGCGTCGAGATCGCCGGCGAGGAGGCGACGGGGGTGCCGCCGCAGCAGCGCGGGATCGGGTTCGTCTTCCAGCACTACGCGGCGTTCAAGCACATGACGGTGCGCGACAACGTCGCCTTCGGGCTGTCGATCCGCCGCCGGCCGAAGGCGGAGATCCGCTCGCGCGTGAGCGAGCTGCTCGGGATCGTCGGGCTCGACGGCTACGCCGAGCGCTACCCGTCGCAGCTGTCCGGCGGCCAGCGCCAGCGGATGGCGCTCGCCCGCGCGCTCGCCGTCGAACCGAGCGTGCTGCTGCTCGACGAGCCGTTCGGCGCGCTCGATGCGCGTGTGCGCGCGGAGCTGCGCGCGTGGCTGCGGCGCCTGCACGACGAGGTCCACGTCACGACCGTGCTCGTGACGCACGACCAGGAGGAGGCGATGGAGATCTCCGACCACATCGCCGTGATGGACCATGGCACGATCGAGCAGGTCGGCGGCCCGCGTGACCTCTACGACAAGCCGGCCACGCCGTTCGTGATGGAGTTCCTCGGCCCGGTGACGAAGCTCGGCGAGTCGCTCGTGCGCCCGCATGACCTCGCGCTCGCGCACGAGGCGTCGTCGGGATCCGTCGAGGCGCAGATCGCGCGCGTCGTGCACCTCGGCTTCGAGGTCCGTGTCGAGCTGGTGCTCGGCGATGGTGAAGAGGTGGCCGTGCAGCTCACGCGCGCCGAAGCCGACGAGCTGGAGCTGTCCGACGGCGACGTGGTCTACGTCCGCTCGACTGCACTGCCGCCGCCGTCGGCGACGGGAACCACGCTCAGTGCGTGAGCCAGGCGTCCGGGTCGGCGACCATCCGCTCGACCGACGCCGGCAGCTTGCCGCTCGCGAGGTCGGCGAGCGTGACCTTCTCGTTCACGCTGCGCAGCGCTGAGCGGACGGCGATCCAGACGCGCTGCAGCGGCTCTGCAGTGCCCGCGTAGGCGACGTCCTCGGGACGCCCGCCGCGGACGGAGGCCATCGGCCCCTCGACCGCACGGATGATGTCGGCGATCGTGATCTCCTTCGCCGGGCGGGCGAGGCGGTAGCCGCCCTCGGCGCCGCGCTGGCTGCGCACGAGCCCGGACTGGCGCAGGTCGCCAAGGATGTTCTCGAGGAACTTCGGCGGGATCTCCTGCGCGCGCGAGATCGCTTCCGCCTTCGTCGGGCGTTCGCCGTCGGCGAGCACGGCCAGCTCGATCGCTGCCCGCACCGCGTAGTCAACCTTTGCCGAGATCCGCATGGCTCCTCCGGGGCGGAGCATGACATCTGCGGCGGTCGAGCGTCCCCGGGAAGGTTCTCGGCTTGCTGGCATCCTTGTCACCAGTGCCCCGAGCTGCGCGACACATCCGAGACCGCCGAGCCGCCGCTGCGCGCCGCCTGCGCCGCCGTGCGCTGGCCATCGCCGTGCTTGCGCTGCTGACCGCGGGCGTCGCGGGTGCGAGCGCCGACCAGAGCGCGGCGCCGGCATCGACGACGACTGCCGCACCGCCGGCGCCTGCCGTGACGACGACCGCTGCGCCGCCGGCCACGACGACGGTGCCCGCCACGACGACGCCGGCTGCCTCGGCTACCCCCGCGGGCGCGACGACGACGCCTGCGACGAGCACGCCGGCTCCCGCGACCGATGCGGCGCCGCCAGCCGTCGGCACGGCCGGCTCCACGCCGGCCGCGGCAGTCCCACCGCACGGCGCGAAGGCGCGCACGCACGGCCGTGCGGTCGCCCATGCAGCAGCCTCGACCGGCGTCGCGATCAAGGACTTCAGCTTCGGCCCGAGTGGCGCCACGGTCCACGTCGGCGACACCGTCACATGGTCGAACCAGGGCCCGAGCCCGCACACGGCGACCGGCTCCGGCTTCGACACCGGCACGCTCAGCAAGGGCCAGAGCGGCTCGCACACCTTCAGCTCAGCCGGCACGTTCAGCTACCACTGCACGATCCACCCGTTCATGAAGGGGACCGTGACCGTGCTCGCAAGCACGGCGTCGAGCCCCACGCCCGGGTCGAACGGAACGACGGGCTCCGGCAGCAGCGGGTCCTCCGGCAGCGCCGGCACGGCCACCGGTACTGTTGCACCGGCGACGACCGCGTCCGGCTCGACGCTCCCGCGCACCGGCCTCGACGTGCTCGCGCTCGCCGCGATCGGCATCGCGCTGACGCTCGGCGGCCTCGCACTGCGCCGCCGCACCAAGCTCGACTGAGCGCGGCACCACCGCCGCTCACGGCGCACCAGCCCGAGCCAAGCTGACCGGCTCGGGCGGTCGCGTCGCGCTACGGTGCGGGCGTGGCTCGGCGCGATCTCCGGCTCCTGCTCGTCGGCTCCGCGATAGCGCTGTGCGCGGCAGCTGCGGTCGCCTTCGCGGCTGCCCCGGGATCGCGGCCGGCGCACGCCTCGCGGCTCGACGGCGCGCCGCCGCCGGCGCAGTTCCGTGGCCGCTTCGCTCCCGCCTTCCGTTTGCGCGACGCTCGCGGGGGCGTGCTCGACTCGCGCAGCCTGCGCGGGCGCCCGTACGCGGTCACGTTCCTCTACACGCGCTGCATCGACTCCTGTCCGTTGATCGGCGCCGAGCTGCACGACGCGCTCGCGGCGCTCGGCTCCGCCGCCGCACGCCGCGTCGCCGTCGTCGCGATCACCGTCGACCCCGCGCACGACACGCCGGCCGCCGCGCGCCGCTGGCTCGTCCAGCGCCGAGAGCCGCTGCAGTTCCACTACCTGCTCGGCAGCACGCGCGAGCTGACGCCGGTCTGGAACGCCTGGTTCGCCGAGCCGCAGGACCCGCGCTACCCGACCTCGACCCACACCGCCGCGATCTGGCTCGTCGACCGCAGCGGCCGCTTCCGCGCGCTCTACGACGCCGCCGGCCCGTTGCGCCCCGGCTCGCTCGCACACGACCTGCGGGTGTTGCTGCGCGAGCCGGCCCCTGCGTAGCGCTCGCTCCGCTCGGTCCCGGCGGGCGCCCCGTCGCGTTCGCCGAACTCCATCATCGAGGGGGCGAGCGGCCGGGCTGGCAAATCCCATATCTAGTGGGTAGATGTTCCGGGCTGGGCGACGTACTGCCCGCCGGGACGGAGGGTGAAGCGCCAAGGCGGCGCAAACAGTCGACAACTGTGAGTCCGGGTTTGTACCCCGGATGGAGTTCGAGTCTCCCGCCCCCCGCCAGATCCTTGCTCGACCGGCGACCGGGTTCGAGGCGGGCGCAATGTCATGCGCCTGCGGAGTCACCGCGTCGTCGGTCGAAGCGAGGTTGCGTTCCGCGCTCCCTTGGCTATCATCGAAACACGGTTGTCGGCTGTTTATGGGCTTACTACCCACGCTCGACCCGCCCCCGCGGCGGGTCGATGTCGTTGTGGAGGGCGGTCGCGGATGAGGACCGCGGATCTGTACCGGCTCTACAGGTACAGATCCGCACTCTTCGATCGGGACACAAGTGGGATGTGGCAATCGCGCGTGCCGAACGCGCGATTCGCACCGAGAGACGCGCACGACGGAGCCGCCAGCCCGGCCGCTCGCTCGCTCGATGATGCCGTTCGGCAGTCGCCTCGCCGCTGAGCGAACGCGTGAGCCGAGCGCACCGAACCAAGCGCGCAAGCCGACGATCCCCGCTCGCTACGCTGTAGGGACCCGAGCAAGGGAAGGGACGGCGATGAAGCGCTTGAGGACCGCATCGACCCGGCATCTGATCGCGCTCGCCGTCGGCCTGGTCGTCCTGATCGCCGGCGTTGGGATCGCGCAGGGTGCGCTGCAAAGCACGACGCCCCCGCCGCCGAAGCCGCTCGACGCAGCCGTTCATGATGCGCTCAACGCGCCGACGGTCGCCGGCCTGACCGCCCGCGTGACCTTCACGAACCACCTGATCCCCTCCGGCACGCTGCCCGAGGGCTCGACCTCGCCGTTGCTGACCGGCGCCTCCGGGCGTGTCTGGATCACGGGCGACGGACGCTTCCGCATCGAGCTGCAGTCGCAGGCCGGCGATGCGCAGATCGTCTCCGACGGCAAGCTCCTCACGGCCTACGACGCAGCCTCGAACACCGCCTACCGTGTCGCGCTCCCGCAGCATCGCGCGAGCGCGAGCGACCCCAAGCCCGACGCTCACACGCCCCCGACGCTCGCGAAGATCCAGCAGGCGATCGGCGACCTTGGCAAGCACGCAGACCTTTCCGGGGCGACGCCCGGCACGACGGCGAACGAGCCGTCCTACACGGTCTCGGTCACGCCGAAGGACCACGGCGGCCTGCTCGGCGCCGCCGAGCTCGCCTGGGACGCGACGAACGGCGTCCCACTGCGCGCAGCCGTCTACGCGCGCGGCACGGCCGATCCCGTTCTGGAGCTGCAAGCGACTGATGTCTCCTTCGGCTCGGTCCCCACGAGTGATGTCGATGTCGCGCCGCCGGCCGGCGCGAAGCTCGTCGATCTCACGCCGGCGAAGCGCGACACGACCGCCGGCGACGCCGGGAACCCCGCCAGCGCGAGCGCGCCGCACGCTGCCGACCACGCCCACGCGAAGCCGATCACCGGCGTCGCCGACGTCCAAGCGAAGCTGCCGTTCACGCTCACCGCGCCCGACACGCTCGCCGGCCTGCCGCGCACGAACGTCTGGCTCGCCGGTCGCGGCAGCGATCCTGCAGCGGTCGTCGTCTACGGCAAGGGCCTCGGCGCGATTGCCGTCGTCGAGCACGCGGCGAAGCCCGGCGAGCAGCCGCTCGGCGGTGACGGATCCGAGTCCGGCTCCGGCCGCCACAGCCACAACCTCCAGCTCGGCACGCTCGACCTCGGCGGCGGCGTCATCGCGCGCGAGCTGCCGACTGCGCTCGGCACCGCCGTCAGCTTCCGCCACGGCGGCATCGACACGGTCCTCGCCGCTTCGCTCCCGACGGCAACCGTCGAGCGCGCCGCACGCCAGCTCGGGTAGTCGTGATCGCGGCTCCGCCGGACATCGCCGGCCACGGCCGACCGTCAGCACGGACCACGCATGGCTGACGCGCCGCCAATCGAGGCGCGCGATCTCGTCAAGCGCTATGGCGCCGTCACGGCAGTCGACCACGTCGACCTGACCGTCGAGGCGGGCTCCGTCTACGGCTACCTTGGCCCGAACGGCGCCGGCAAGACGACCTCGCTGCGGATGCTGCTCGGCCTGATCCGCCCCGACGAGGGGACGGCCCGGCTGTTCGGGCGCGACCCGCTGCACGAGGGTGCGAGGGCGCTCGACGGCGTCGCCGGCTTCGTCGAGGCACCGCGCTTCTATCCGTACCTGTCGGGTCGCAAGAACCTTGAGCTGATGGCCGCGCTCGACGGCGGCGACGCGGCCTCTCGCATCGACGACGCGCTCGTCACCGTCGATCTCGCCGAGCGCGACGGCGACAAGGTGAAGGGCTACTCGCACGGGATGAAGCAGCGGCTCGGGATCGCCGCCGCGCTGCTGCGCGCGCCGCGGCTGCTGCTGCTCGACGAGCCGACCACGGGGCTCGATCCGGCCGGGATGCGCGACATGCGCCTGCTCGTCCGCCGGCTCGCCGACGAGGGCATGACCGTGCTGCTGTCCTCGCACCTGATGGGGGAGGTCGAGGACCTCTGCGACCGTGTAGCGATCGTCCGCAGCGGCAGCGTGATCTACGAGGGAGCGCTCGACGAGCTGCTGCGCTCGACCGGCCAGCGCTACCGCCTGCGCACCACCGACGACGCGCGCGCGTGCCGCGTCGCCAGCGGCCAGCCGGGCGTCGGCGACGTGATCACCGACGACGGCACGCTCACGTTCGCGGCCGAGGAAGAGCAGGCGGTCGCCGCGCTCTCGATCGCGCTCGTCGAGGCGGGGATCGGGATCCTTGCGCTGACGCCGGCCGCCGCCTCGCTGGAGGAGCTGTTCTTCCGCCTCACCGAGGGGGACGGGCTCGGATCGCCGACCGACGGCGCCTGGCCACCGACAGCGACGGTCGCGCGATGAGCGCCGTCGCGCTCCCCACCCGCCGCCCTGGGATCGCCGCGATCTACCGCTGGGAGCTGCGCAAGCTGCGCGCGCAGAAGCGCACGTTCCTCGGCTTCGGCATGGCCGTGATCGTGCCGCTGATCTTCATCGTCGCGCTCGAGCTGCAGAAGGGCGGCCCCGACGACGTGCCGTTCGGCCGCTACGTGCGCGAGACCGGGCTCGCGATCCCGCCGGTGCTGCTGATCTTCGGCTCGATCTGGCTGTTCCCGCTGGTCGTCGCGCTCGTCGCCGGCGACATCGTCGCGAACGAGGACGGCAACGGCACGCTGAAGACGATCCTCACGCGCTCGGTCGACCGCCATCAGATCTACGTCGCGAAGCTGCTCGCCGCCTTCACGTACGCAGTCGTCGCGCTCGTGCTGTTCGCCGGCACGGGGCTGCTGCTCGGCGGATCGCGCTACGGCATCCACCCGCTGATCTCGCTGTCCGGCACGACGATCCCGACGGGCCGCGCGATCGAGCTGCTGCTCGTCGCGCTCGCCGCCTACCTGCTGCCGGTCTTCGCCGTCGCCTCGATCGCGCTGCTGCTGTCGACCGTCACGCGCAACTCGGCGGCGGCGATCGTCGGCGCGCTGATGCTGTCGCTGCTGTTGCAGCTGCTCGGCGTGATCTCCGGCCTCGGCGCGATCAAGCCCTACCTGCTCTCGACGCAGTTCGACGCCTGGCAGGGACTGTTGCGCGAGCCGGCCGACTGGGCGCCGATCGTGCGCGCCGCGTGGGTCTGCGCGCTCTACGCGCTGCCGGCGCTTGCGGCCGGGCTGACCGTCTTCGTGCGCCGCGACGTAGCCGGCGGCTAGGTCGGCTGCAGATCGTCGACCGCGAAGCGGAACGCCTCCGCGAATGTAGGGAACGGCTGGATCGTGTCGCGCAGCGTCGCGAGCGGAATGCGTGCGCGGATCGCGACGGTCGCCTGCTGGAGCCACTCGCCGGCCTCCGGCCCGAGCGCGTGCGCGCCGGTCAGCCGCTCGCCGTCGGAGACGAGCGTGACGAACCACGGCCGCTCCTCGTACTCGCGCACCCAGGTGGAGCTGCGCGGCGCGCGCGACAGCGGAACGGTCGCGCTCATCCTTCCCTCGGCCTCGCCGACCGACGCCGCCTGCGGGTCTGTGAAGACGACGCGCGGGACGGCCTCGTAGTTCGCCACGCGCGGCGCGTCCTTGCCGAGAATGTTCGCCGCAGCGATCCGCGCCTGGTAGGTGCCGACGTACGTCAGCGGCCAGATCCCCGTCACGTCGCCGATCGCCCACAGTCCCTCGACCGAGCCTGCGCGCATGCCCGCATCGACGGCGATCTCACCGTGCTCACCCGGCTCGATCCCGACCGTCTCCAAGCCGATCTCCGCGACGCGCGGCCGGCGACCCGTCGCGACCAGCAGGCGGTCGCCGCGCAGCTCGTCGCGCTTGCCGTCGAACGCGACGACATAGTCCTCGCCCTCGCGTCGCACCGCGGCCACCTTGCGGCCGAGCGACAGCTCGACCCCGTCGGCTCGCAGCGCCTCGCCAAGGCCCTCGCCGAGCGCCTGCGGCTCGCGCGGCAGCAGGCGATCCTCGCCCTCGACGATCACGACCTCCGCGCCGAGCCGATGGACCGCCTGCGCCATCTCGACGCCGACCGGCCCGCCGCCGAGCACGATCAGCCGCCGCGGGACCTCCGTCAGCCCGGTGACCTCGCGGTTCGTCCAGACGCCGTCGAGCGTGTCGAGCCCGGGAATCGGGGGGAAGCTCGCGTCCGAGCCGGTCGCGATCACGATCTGACCCGCGCGGTGCTCGACCCCGTCGACGGTGACCACGCCCGGACCGGTCAGCCGGCCGTCCCCGCGCAAGAGCGCGATCCCCGAGTCAGCAAGGCGTTTCGCATGTGCCGTGTCGTCGTAGTCGGAGACCATGTAGTCGCGCCAGGCAAATGCCTGCGCGACGTCGACCGAGCCGCTCACAGCCTCGCGTGCGCCCGGCGCCGCGGCCGCCTCCGCGACGATCTGGCCGGGGCGCAGCAGCACCTTCGACGGCATGCACGCCCAGTAGTCGCACTCGCCGCCGACAAGCCCGCGCTCGACGATCGCAACGCTCAGCCCACCCTTCGCGAGCGCGTTCGCGCAGTTCTGCCCAGCCGGCCCGCTGCCGAGCACGATCGCGTCATAGTCCCGCTGCATGTCGGCCGAGCCTACCCGCGCGCCGATGCGTCACACTTACGAATGATGAGGAGTCGCCGATGAGCGAGGCGCCCGGGCTCGAGCGCAAGTGGTGGACGCTGATCGCCGTCTGCGTCGGCGTCTTCATGCTGCTGCTCGACATCACGATCGTGAACGTCGCGCTGCCGGACATCCAGACCGAGCTGAACTCGTCCTTCACCGACTTGCAGTGGGTCGTAGACGCCTACGCGCTGACGCTCGCCGCGTTGCTGCTCACCGCCGGCTCGCTCGCCGACCGCTTCGGCCGCCGGATCGCCTTCGCGACCGGGCTCGTGATGTTCACCGTCGCCTCGTTGCTGTGCGGCCTCGCGAGCAGCCCGCTGTTCCTGATCCTCGCGCGCGGCGTGCAGGGCATCGGCGGCGCGACGATGTTCGCCACCTCGCTCGCGCTCGTCGCCGACGCCTTTCGCGGGCGTGAGCGCGGCACCGCGTTCGGGGTCGTCGGCGCGGTCATCGGAATCGCCGTGTCGGTCGGCCCGATCGTCGGAGGCGCGCTCACGAGCGGGCTGTCGTGGCGCTGGATCTTCCTCGTCAACGTCCCGATCGGCATCGTCGCGACGATCGTCACCTTGCAGCGCGTCGAAGAGTCGCGCGACCCGAATGCGCGCCGGCTCGACTGGGGCGGCTTCGTCACGTTCAGCGCGGCGCTCGCGGCGCTCGTCTACGGGCTGATCCGCTCGACCGAGAAAGGCTGGGGCTCGACGGTCGTCGTCGCGTGCCTCGTCGGCGCGGTGCTGCTGCTGGCCGCCTTCGTCGTGATCGAGTCGCGCTCGCGTGAGCCGATGTTCGACCTCAGCCTGTTCCGCAAGCCGACGTTCGCGGGTGGCTCGATCGCCGCCTTCTCGCTGTCGGCCTCGCTGTTCGCGCTGCTGCTCTACATCGTGCTCTACATGCAGGACATCCTGCACATCTCGGCGTTCGACACCGGCGTGCGGCTGCTCGCGATGTCGGCCGGGATCATGGTCGTCTCGTGGCTCGCGGGCCGCGCGAGCCAGCGCGTGCCGATCCGCTTCCTGATCGGGCCGGGACTGCTGCTCGTCGGCATCGCGCTGCTGCTGATGCGCGGGCTGACGGTCAGCTCCAGCTGGACGCACCTGCTGCCCGGCTTCATCGTCGCGGGCGTCGGCGTCGGGCTCGTCAACCCGCCGCTCGCGCAGACGGCGGTCGGCGTCGTCGACCCGAGCCGTTCGGGGATGGCGTCGGGGATCAACTCGACCTTCCGCCAGGTCGGCATCGCGACGGGCATCGCGACGCTCGGCTCGCTGTTCGCGAGCCAGGTGCGCAGCTCGGTCGGCGCGTCGCTCGCGCACACGCAGCTCGGCGTCGAAGGCGCGCATCGCCTTGCGGCCTCGATGTCGACGGGCGAGGTCGGCCCCGCGATCGCACACGCACCTGGTCCCATGCGCCCGGCCGTCGCGCTCGCCGCGCACCAGGGCTTCGTGACGGCGCTCAACGAGGTCTTCCTCGTCGGTGCCGTGCTCGCGCTCATCGGCGGCGTCCTGTCACTGCTGCTGATCCGTCAGCGCGACTTCGTGCACGTGCCGGCGCAGGGCGGCGGCGAGGCCGACGTCGCGCCGGCCGAGGTTCCTGCGGCCTGAGTGCGGCCGGCTGGCACCGTCTCGCGGCGCCGGATCGCCACCCGCGCTGTTCGACGCAGCGCTGCTGCGCCTTCACATCGCGTGCGGCGCCCGTCATCCACGATCCGGCACCATCCGACTCGCCCGCATTTTGAAACAGGTGCTCAGGTGGCCGTGCGCTTCGCGTCGATCCGCTCAGGATCGACGCGCACGACGTCCCACGCGAGTCCGACGCGCTCGAGCGTCCAGATCACGACGGCCGAGATGTCGAGCTGCCAGCGGCTGGCGATGCCGTGCCGAGCCGACGTCGGGAAGGCGTGGTGGGCGTTGTGCCAGGCCTCGCCGAACGACAGCGGCGCGAGCCACGCGAGGTTGCGCGATTCGTCGTCGGTCTCGAACGGGCGCCGGCCGAAGTAGTGGCAGAGCGAGTTGATCGAGTAGGTGACGTGGTGCAGCACGAGGATCCGCACGAGCCCGCCCCACAGCATCCCCGTCAGCCCGGCCTCCCACGAGTGGCCGATCAGCGCGCCGAGCGCGAAGGCGAACGAGGAAGCCCGCGACGGCCCACAGCAGGAACGTGCGGTTCACCCAGTTGACGACCGGGTCCGCGATCAGATCCGGCGCATAGCGCTCCTTGCGCCCGCGCTGCGTGTGGATGAAGAGCCAGCCGACGTGCGCGTGCGCGAGCCCGCGCAGCGCACCGCGCAGGCCGTTCCCATGGTCGACGTGCGGGCTGTGCGGGTCGCCGAAGCGGTCGGAGAAGGCGTGGTGCTTGCGGTGGTCGGCGACCCACGCGATCACGGGTCCCTCGATCGCTACCGATCCGAGGATCGCGAACAGCCCGCGGACGTAGCGGTTCGTCTTGAACGAGCGGTGCGTCAGCAGCCGGTGGAAGCCGACGGTGACGCCGAGCCCGTCGCGAGGTACATGATCCCGAACACGATCAGGTCGCTGTAGCCGAGTGCCGATCCCCACAGCTGCGACGCGACGAGCCCGAGCCCGAGCACCGGCGCGACGGTCACGATTCCGGTCGCCACGCGGTTGAGCGTCTCGTACTCGACCGGCTCGACGTCGTCCTGCGTGGGCCGATCGGTCGTCGGTCCGGGGGTCAGCGTGGTCTGCAAGGAAGCCTTCCTGCGCGCGTGGGGGACCCGCGCAGCGTAGCGTTCACCCCAGACCCCTGCTACGGTCATGGGCGCGGATGACGCCGTCGTCCGCGAGGTTCTTGCTCCTGAAGGCGCCGAAGCGCGGTTGGGGACAGTCGAATCTCCCCACTGCCGTACTGGCCCGCCCATGCGCGCCAGCCTGCCAAGGAGTCCAATGTCGCAGTCAACCTTCGCCGCCCTCGGCGTCTCGAAGCCGATCGCCGCAGCGCTCTCGCGCCGCGGAATCGAACAGCCTTTCGCCGTCCAAGAGACGGTCATTCCCGACGTGCTCGCCGGGCACGACGTGCTCGTGCGCTCGCCCACCGGCTCGGGCAAGACGCTCGCGTTCGGCGTCCCGCTGATCGAGCGCGTCCGCACCGGCGGCGCCCGTCCCTCCGCGCTCGTGCTCGCCCCGACGCGCGAGCTCGCGAGCCAGATCGTCGACGAGCTGAGCGCGATCGCGCGCTCCCGCGACGTGCAGGTGACCGCCGTCTACGGTGGCGCCGGCATCGCGGCGCAGAGCCGCGCTGCCCGCAAGGCGCACGTGCTCGTCGCCACGCCCGGCCGCCTCGTCGACCTGATCGACCGTGGCGTCGTCTCGCTCGCCGCCGTCGAGCTGCTCGTGCTCGACGAGGCCGACCGGATGCTCGACATGGGCTTCCGCCCGGTCGTCGACCGGCTTGTCGCGATGACCGCGAAGAAGCGCCAGACGCTGCTGTTCTCCGCGACGCTCGACGGCGAGGTCGACCGCATCGCGCGCGCCTACACGCACGACGCCCGCCGCCACGAGCACGCTCCGGCGGTGGAGGCGAAGGGGCGCGTCGAGCACCGCTTCGTCCGCCTCGCGCACGAAGCGAAGACCGACGAGCTGCTCGCCGCGCTGTCCGAGCCCGGCCGCGGCCGCACGCTCGTGTTCGTGCGCACGAAGCGCGGCGCCGACCGGCTCGAGAAGCGCTTGCGCACCCACCAGCTTGGCGTCGCCGCGATGCACGGCGACAAGTCCCAGCGCCAGCGCGAGAAGGCGCTCGCCTCGTTCGAGGACGGCCGCATCGACACGCTCGTCGCGACCGACGTGGCTGCGCGCGGGATCGACGTGCGCGACGTCACGCACGTGATCAACTTCGACATCCCGGGCGCGGCCGACGACTACGTCCACCGCGTCGGGCGCACCGCGCGTGCCGGTGGCAGCGGGATCGGCATCACGTTCGTGCTCGATGACCAGGTGCGCGAGGTCGTCGCGATGGCCTCCGGGCTCGGGCTCCAGCGCGAGCTGGAAGCCGGTGGCTTCCCGGTCACGGCCGGCTCGTCGTACGCGCGTCCTGCGTCGTCCTCGTCGTCGCGCAACTCGCGCCGTCGCCGTCCGCCGCGGCATTCAGCTGCGGCGCGCGGGCGCTGAGCGCGGCGGGCACGCGGTACGCGCGCTGTTTGTGAAGCATTTGCAACAGCATCGCGCCGAAATAGTGAAATAGGGTTGATCGCCCGCGGTCGCTCTGGCACGGTCTCGTGTCCGAGCGATCGAAAGGGGCAGGGGATGAGTACGACGACCGGGGGGAAGGGGCGGCTCGCGGACGCGATCCGCGCATGGGAGAACGATCCAGGGCAGCCGAACGCGCCCTACACGCCGATCATGCGACCGCGGCCGAAGCTCGGCAGCGGCCCGCTTGCGGTGCGGATCGCCGGGACGGTGCCGAGAGCGAACGGGGATCAGCCCGGCACGCCGGCCTTCCGCTACTGGGCGGCGGCAGAGGCGCTGCAGCGCGCGTCCGACATGTGGGGCGCGACGATCGGCCCGAAGGCCGCGTGGTACAAGAGCGTCGGCAAGGCGCTGAAGGTGACGCTCGACGAGGGAGTCGACCTCAACGCCTTCTACGACCGCAAGGGACTGCACTTCTTCCACGCGGCGGTCGGCGACGCGACGTTCTACTCCGGCGAGAGCCCGGACGTCGCCTGCCACGAGCACGGTCACGCGGTGCTCGACTCGCTCCAGCCGGACCTGTTCGACGCGCCGTTCATCGAGGGCGCCGCATTCCACGAGGCGTTCGGCGACATGAGCGCGATGCTCGGTGCGCTCCAGCTGGCGTCCGTGCGCAAGCAGCTGATCGCGGCGACGCATGGGCGCATCCACCGCAATTCGAGCGTCTCGCGGCTTGCCGAGCAGCTCGGCTGGGCGATCCGCCAGAGCGCGCCCGACGCAGTCGACCGCGACGCGTTGCGCAACGCTGCAAACACGTGGTTCTACCGTGACCCGTCGCAGTTGCCGCCGTCCGCTCCGGCGAGCCAGCTGTCGTCGGAGGCTCACTCGTTCTCGCGCGTCTTCAGCGGCGCCTTCCTGAACGCGCTGTCGGGGATGCTGATAGCGCATGGCAAGGTCACGCCCGACTCGTTGCTGCAGGTCACGGCCGACGCGCGGCAGCTGCTGCGACATGCAGTCGTCGGTGCGCCGGTCGTGCCCGCGTACATGAGCCAGGTCGCCGCGCACATGATCGAGGCGGACGGGACTGCGTTCGGCGGTCGCTACCGCGACGCGCTCACGGGCGCGTTCGTCAAGCACGGGATTCTCTCCGTGCCTTCGGCGACGACGTTGACGGCAGACGGCGGCGCGCGGCTGGAGCTGGCGGCCGCGGTGGCGTCGAACGGCTCGTCAAGGCGAGCGGCGTCCGGCCGCTCGGCCGGCAGCTCGCCGATGCAGCGGATCGCGCTGCCGCGCGAGGCGTTCGGGCTCTCCGCCGACCTGGTCGTCGCGGCGCCCGCGCATTCGCGGCGCTTCCGCGTCTCCGGCGCTACGCCGGACCTCGGCTCGGTCGAGCACCCGTCGCTCGAGCATGCGACGCAGTCGTTCGTCGAGGACCTCTTCCGCCGCGGCCGGATCGACGTCAGCGCGGTCGGCGAGACCCGCGCCGCGCTCGCGAGCCCCGTGACCGCGAAGACGCATGAGCTGCGCGAGACGAAGGACGGCTACGAGCTGACGCGGCGCCTGTTCCACTGCGGCTTCGTGTCGGAGTAGCCTCGGGTGCATGGCTGAGCAGCACCCGGACGACGACGCGCCCGCCGCCGCTGAGCGCGCCTACGTCGAGGGCCTGATCGCCCGTGGCGAGGCGGCGGAGCCCGACGAGCACGGCAACCTGCCGCCGGGCGCGACGCACGAGATCGTCGCTCGGCCGGAGGGTGGGCTGCCGGTGCTGCGCCGGCGGCGCTTCGCCTGAGGGTCCGGGTCGCGTTGGCGGGCGGGTCCTGTCGCATCCGGGCGGGCGCACACCCGCGCCTACGGCGCGTGCGCACATCCGTCCTCCGCGCCACCCGCCCGATCGGCGTTCGACACGCGACACGGCAATGGCCTGCGCCCGAGACTATTGGTAGGTGCCGCGTGCCAGCTCGTCAAAGCGCTGAATGCGTGGGTCGTCGGAACCGACGATTCGCGTGAGCCAGCGATCGATCTCGTCGGTGTCGAGCAGCTCGACGCAGACGAGCACCTGCTCGATGTCGAGCCAGTCCTTCGGACGGTCGAAGACGGCCTTGCACACGACGAGGTGCTCCGGCGCGAGGATCGTCAGCTCGTCGTCGCCGAACGGCACTCGCCGTACGGCTTGCCGCATCGCATCGTGGATCGCGTCGTAGACGAAGAAGAGGTCGAGCGGGGTGCGTCCCCACCACCAGCGGCACTGGCCGTCGCGTGCGAGCGCAACCTCGTCGACGTCGTCCGCAAACCCCAGTGGAGCCAGCGCCTTGTAGACGCGACGGTAGTGATCGGGCGCGACGAAGACATTGAGGTCGATGTCGATCGTCGCTCGCGGCTCGGCGTAGTAGGCGAGTGCGAGCGCTCCGCCGAACGCATGGCCGATCCGCGCGCCGGTGAGCTGACGCTGGATCGCGACTACCTTGTCGGGGAGCGACGGCTCGCTCATGCAGGCCTCGACGCGATTCGCGGGAAACGGGGGCGCTCGGGAGCGCGGCGTGACGGCAGCCGGTCGGCGAGCAGCAACAGGTCGTGGAGCGTTGCGCCGCGCTCGCGGGGCGACGCCGCGACCCATCCGGCTGCGGCTCGCGCGCTGTCGCTCGTCGCGGCTTCGCTCTCGTTTCCAAGCGCGTCCGCAAGCAAGCGTCGCAGCGCGGCTCGCGGCTTGCGCCCGGCGGACAGCTCGGCGAGCAGCTCGCCCGCTGCTCGGTCGGCGGCAGGAATCGCCACGGGAGCCCCCGCGCGCAACGCGGCCCTGTGCACGGCGTCGGTGTCGAGCGGTGTGCTTGCGCGTGTCCGTGCACGCTCGAGGACCTCGGGCGTCAGCGTGCGGAAGGTCGCGAGCGTCCGGCTGCGGGGGCCTGCGGGCGTCGTCCGCGACTCGCGCAGCTCCCAGGTTCCGGTGCGCCTCGAGGTGATGTAGGCCATAGTGGGCAATATACCCACTATCTGAGAACTATCCCAGCACGCCGGCGAACGTCAGCCCCAGCACGACCGCGAGCACGACCGTCGTCGTCCACGTGATGCTCGATGCCGTCAGGCGCAGGTCGAGCCCGGTCGCGTGGCCGACGATCAGCGTGTTGATCCCGACCGGCATCGCCGCGAGCAGGAAGAACGGCGCGGGGACGCGGATCAGCGCGCTCGCGGCGAGCAGCACCGCGGGGACGAGCAGCAGGCGCAGGCTGCTGACCGCCGCGACCGCCGGCGTGAGCGGCGGCGGGATCCGCAGCGTGCCGTCCTGCGCCTCGTCGGCGAGCGTCACGCCGACTACGTAGAAGCCGAGCGGCAGCAGCGCGAAGACGGCTGTGTGCGATGGGCTCACGAGCGCGTGTGGTGCCCATGCGCCCGGTACGAGCAGGCCCGCCGCGACGGCGGCGAGGATCGGGTTGCGCAGCAGCGCGATCCGCAGCCGCTCGTGCACGCGCGCGTCGCGCACTTGGTCGCCGAAGATCGCCCCGACTCCATAGCCGCCGAACAGGAACAGCGGCAGCGAGACGATCGAGTCGTAGGCGACCGCGCGGGGGAGGTCCGCGTGCGCGAACAGCGTCGCGCACAGCGGCAGGCCGAGGTAGGCGGTGTTCGCCTGGATCGTGCAGACGATCGCCGCGCCGGTCGAGCTGCGCGGCAGCGCGAGCGGACCCTGGCCGAGCCGCCACATCAGGACGCCCGTCGTCATCACCGCGACGGCGGCGACCGCCATGCTGAGGCCGGCGTCGACCGACAGGTGCAGGCGCGCGATGTTCACGTAGACGACGAACGGCAGCAGCACCCACAGCATCGCGTGCAGCGCGAGCTGGCGGGCGCGGTGCGCGCGGGGGCCGGCGCGGCGCTCGCTCACCACCCCGACGGCCACCGCGACGACGATCGTCAGGATGATCCGGAGCACGCGGCGGATGCTGCCAGGTCCGCGTGGCGCCGGTCCCATCGGCGCGCGGGCCTTCCGCGGGCCGACTCGATACGCTCGGGCGCATGAGCTGGGACGAGCGCAAACGAGAGCTGGCCGACGAGCTGGTGCGGCGCCTCTACGCGACGGGAACGATCCGCACCTGGCTGCGCGACCGCCCCGAAGGCTGGGAGCTGATGTCCGGCGCATGGAGTCCGTTCTACGTCAACCTGCGCAGCGCGCCGTCCGATCCCGAGCTGTTCAAGTTCATGGTCGAGGCAAGCGCCGAGGTCGTGCGCAACGAGCTGCCCGACGCGACGCAGCTGCTCGGCCTTGCCGCCGCTGGCGTGCCGATCGCCGCAGCTGCCGCGTACGCGCTCGGGCTGCCGATGAGCTTCACGCGCAAGCTGCCGAACGTCCGCAGCCTCGCGGCGCTCGAGCAGGAGGTCACCTCCTACGGCGGCCATTCGCTCGTCGAGGGTGCGTTCGCGCCCGGCGACCGCGTCGTGCTCGTGGACGACGTAGTGACCGGCTTCGACTCGAAGGAGATCGCGCTGCGTCAGCTGGAGCTGGAGCTGGAGCAACGCGGCGTCTCGGGCGTCGCGGTCGAGGCGATCTTCGTGCTCGTCGAGCGCGGCGCCGAGGCGCGCTCACGTGCGGCGGCAGCCGGCGTGCGGCTCGTCTCGCTCGCGGTGTTGGACGATCGGCAGCTCAGCGCCTTGGAGGGCGTCGCGGGTGCCCGCGAGCTGGAAGTGATCGGCGCCTACCTGCGCGATCCGGCGCTGTTCCAGGAGCCCTCGGTGCGCGCCGAGCTGGCCGCCGAGGCCACTTCCCCAATTTTGTAGCGGCGCGTGCCGGCGATCAGCTTGCCGCTGCGGGTGAGCAGCAGGCAGAGTCGTGTCGAGGGGCAGGTTACGTGGCTGACGGGTGTCGTGACCGGGGCTGTCTTCCAGGTGGAGCCGGGTCCGGTCGGTCGGGTGGAGATGAGCACGCGTCCGTGGTAAGTGATGCCGGCGCAGAGCTTTGCGGAGGCGCAGGAGATCGTCTTCATCGCGCGGCCTTGGCCGAGAGGGATGCGGTGCCAGGCGTGTGGTCCGGCGGTGGGGTGGTGGGTGACGATCGCGTGCTTGCCGGCGTCCACCGCGACGCAGAGCTTGGTGGTCGGGCAGGAGACGTCGTTGACGTTCGGTGTCCAGGCGTCGCTGTAGGCGAACTTCCAGTGCTTGGCAGCGTCGGTCGAGGTCGCGATGGGGCTCTCGTCCTGCGCGTCGACGGCGACGCAGAGGGAGCGTGACGGGCACGAGACCGCATTGAAGAATTCCGCGCGCGGGTCGCCGACGGTCTGTCCTCTCCACACGGGTGAGGATGCGGCCGGGTTACGGGAGATCTCGAGGTTGTTGATGCCGGACGTGATGCGGGCAGCGACGCACAGCGTGCGCGAGGCGCATGACAGCGCGAACAGAGCGTCCTGGTCGTCGCTGCCATCGTCGTCTTCGGAGACCAGGTCGAGGCCGTCCAGCTTCCAGGCAGCTCCGGCGCCGACCGGTTTCGTCGAGGTCGCGACGTAGCCGGGCTGGCCGACCGCTGCGCAGAACGTCGGCGCCGCGCACGAGACGAGCGTGCTCGACAGCGCGGGGTTCACGAGCGTTGAGCGCCATACGCTGGTCGGGCCCGCTGGGCGTGTCGTGCTCAGCGCGTTGCCGGCGTTGTCCATTGCGACGCACATGTGGCTGCCCGCGCACGAGATTGCGGTGAGCTTCGCGGTGACGCGCGGGCCGCTTCCGAGCTGCGGACCGATCGCCCATGTCGGGTGGGTCACCTGCGGCGTGGTGGAGGCGACGACGCTGCCGTGTCCGTCTGCTGTGACGCACATCGACGCGGACGCACAGGCAAGCGCCTGGAAGCCGCTTGGGTCCAGGCCGCGCGTGAGCGTCCACGCGTGCGGGTCGCCGCTCGGATGGGCGGACGCGACTGCGCTCCCGCTGCCGTCGACCGCGACACACGATCCTCCGGGCTCACACGCAACGCGGGTCATGAAGATGTCACCGTCGACGTGGGCGGGCGTCCACATCGGCGAGGAGGTGAACGCGTTCGACGAGAAGAAGACGGTGCCGTGCTCTGCGGCGATCACGCACGCCGAGGCCGAGGCGCAGGAGACGGACTGGATCAAGCCGTCCTTGAACGGCGCGCTCGTCGCCGTCCATGTCGCCGCTCCGGCTGCGGGGGCGTTCGATGCGTACACGGTCCCGCCGAAGTCCAGCGCCAGGCACGACGAAGCCGACGGACACGCGACGCCGTCGAGCAGGGGGGAACCGGGCAATTGCGCGGTCGCCCAGGTCGGAGCGTCGCTGGCCGGGTTCGTCGAGCTGGCGATCTGGCTGTTGCCGTCGACCGCGACGCACAGCGAGGTCGTCGGGCAGGACAGCGCAGCGAAATCGTCATGCCGCTGCGATCCGGTGAATGCCGCGCCGGCCTTGTGCCATGCACCGGCATCGCCGGTCGGGTCCGTGGAGGCGAACAGCCGACCGTCGCCGGCGAGCGCGACACACCACGTCGTCGTGGGCGCGCACGACACGGCCACGAGCGAGCCGCCCGGATTGACGACGACCTGCTTCCACGCGCTCGGCGAGGTGGGTTGGGTTGAGCTTGCGATCGTGCCGCCCGGCCCGATGCCAACGCACAACCCCGTCGATGGGCACGACACGTCGCCGATCTTGGTCGGGTGTCGGAGGACCGTCGTGTGGTCGATTTGCTTGGGCGCCGACCACCGGAACGCGGCGCTCGCAGCCGCCGGAGCGGCGCCGGCTCCTCCCGCGGCAAGCATGACCGCTACGACGAGCGTCGCCAGCGCAGCACGGCGTGCGGGCCACCGACCCCGGAGTCGGGAGAAATCAAACAGGTCAGTTCTCGCGCTGCGGGTGATTGGCTCGTGGCTCCGGGATCGACTGCTGAGGAAACAAGAACGGCATAGCGATAACGCGCCACACACGAAATCGTTGCGCGAAGTGAGCTTTCACCGAAGTCTCACCTATCTGGAAGGGCAGGGCGCGTCGCCTGTCGAGCGTCGTGTCTGACTGGGCCATCGCCGCGGACTCCCCGCCGGGAGTACCAAGCTCGGGTGGTGTTCAGAGCAGCCCGAGCAGTTCGCACGCGGCGCGAACGGTCAGCGCTGGAGGGTGGAGGCCCGGATGGTCGAGCAGGTCCTTGTCGCCGGTGACGATGGCTCGTGCGCGTGCGGTGAGGGCGAGCGCGACGAGGTAGTCGTCGGTGGGATCACGCACAACTGACGGCGGGTCTTCGCGGGTTGCTCGCGATCCCCGAGAGCAGTGCGCTGGCGTCGATGACGAGTCGGGTCAAGCTTCGCGGCGAGCTTCGTGTGCGGCCTCGACGCCGACCCGGATCGCCTCGTCCTCGGGGAGGTTGAAGCGCTGTTGCAGGCGGCGGATCGTCTTCAGTCCGACCTTGCGCAGCGCCATGTCCTCGATCAGCTCGCGATCAGGCTTGCCCGGTTCGTCGGCGCGCAGCTCTTCGAGCAGATCGGTGTCGATCAGGACGGGTGTGGGCGGCTTGCTCATGGGAGCAGCCTAGCGCCAGATGCGGCGCGATCCAATCCGGCCGGGCTGGCCGCCGAGGCCGGCTCCACAGTGTTGTAGCGAACGACGCGTCCACTGTGTAGACAGGGCTGCCAGAATCGCTGCATGACGTCGAACGAGTTCGCAGCGCTCATGAAGCAGATGGACGAGGAGAAGGCCGAGCGCGATCGCCAGTGGAAGCTGACCCTGCGCGAGTTCCGGCACGGTCGGCGCGCTTACGAGGAGGGCATGGCGCTCTGCGCGGAGCTTGTCGAGCGCAATAGGTCGATCATCGACGAGAACGTCCGCGCGCTGCGTGAGATGCGCCGCGAGATGCGCGAGCACCGGGATGAGGGCCGCCAGCAGTGGCAGGAGAGCCTCGCCGAGTCGCGCGCGGGGCGGCTGGCGCTGCTCGCCGTCATCGATCGCATGGACCGCCTCGACGGCCACTCGCCGCCGTCGTGCAGCTCAACGATGCTCTGGCTCATGCGCCACGCCGACGCGGCCGACGCCCACGAGGGCGAGTCGGACGCTGCGCGGCCGTTGACCGAGAAGGGCCGGCTGCAAGCGCGGGTCGCGGGTGCTGCGCTCGCCGAACTCGGCGTCAAGCTCGACGCCTGCCTCGCGAGCCCGCGCATCCGCGCGCTCGACACCGCGATGGTCGCGTGTGAGCAGCTCGGTGTCGACGTGCATGTCACGCCTGAGCTCGACGGCGGTCCGTTCGACGCCGAGCGCGTCGCCGCCGGCTTTGGCGAGCATGTCTTGCTCGTCGGGCACAACCCGGACATCGCCCGCGCGGTGCACGACCTCACCGGCGCGCGTGTGCGAATGAAGAAGGGCGCGCTCGCCGCGATCGATCGCGGCGAGCTGCACGTCTTCTTGCGGCCCGCGGAACTCGCTGTGATCGCCTCCGCGGCTGACTGACGTCGGCTCGCGGCGAACGACGCTCGCTACACCGCCGCCTGCTTGTAGACGCTCACAACCGCCGCGCCGCCGAGGCCGATGTTGTGCTGCAACGCGATCTTCGCGCCGTCGACCTGGCGCTTGTCGGCGGTGCCGCGCAGCTGCCACGTCAGCTCCGAGCACTGTGCGAGGCCGGTCGCGCCGAGCGGGTGGCCCTTCGAGATCAGGCCGCCGGACGGGTTGACGACCGGACCGGCGCCGCCGTACGTCGTCGCCTGCGCGTCGACCAGCTCGTGTGCCTTGCCCTCCTCGGCAAGCCCGAGCGCCTCGTACGTGATCAGCTCGTTCGCGCTGAAGCAGTCGTGCAGCTCGATCACGTCGACCTCGCCGATCCCGACCTGCGCCTCCTCCAGCGCCTTGAGCGCGGCAAGTCGCGTCATGTCGGCGCCGACGATCGAGATCGCGCTGCGGTCCTCGAACGTCGCGCGCGTGTCCGTCACGAGCGCCTGGCCGGCGATCTCCACCGCCTGGTCCCACAGCCCGTGCTCCTCGACGTAGCGCTCGCTCGCGACGATCGCCGCCGCTGCGCCGTCAGACGTCGGCGAGCACTGCAGCTTCGTCAGCGGCTCGTAGATCACCTTCGCCGCCTTGATCTCGTCGAGCGAGTACTCCGTCTGGAATTGCGCGAACGGATTGTTGACGGAGTGCTTGTGGTTCTTCCAGCCGATCCATGCATAGTGCTCCGGCGTCGAGCCGTACTTCTCCATGTGCTCGCGGCCGGCGGCGCCGAACAGCTGCGGCGCGGGAGGCGCGTCCTCCCACGGGCGCAGCTCGATCAGCGCGCCGACGTGCTTGTCGAGCGGGAGCGTGCGGTCGGTGTACTTCACGCCGAGCGAGCCCTTCTCCATCTTCTCGAATCCGAGCGCGAGCGTGACCTCGGCGAGCCCGCCCTTGACCGCTTGGCGCGCGAGGTAGAGCGCGCTCGAACCGGTCGAGCAGTTGTTGTTGACGTTGACGATCGGGATGCCGGTGAGGCCGAGCCCGTAGACGGCGCGCTCGCCGGAGGTCGACTCGCCATAGCAGTAGCCGACGAACGCCTGCTCGACGTCGTCGTAGGCGACGCCGGCGTCCTCGAGCGCCTTGCGACCGGCCTCGAGCGCCCAATCCGGGTAGTCGCCCTCCTTCGTGCCGGGCTTGTCGAACTTCGTCATGCCGACGCCGATCACGAACGTGCGGTTGGCCATCTCGATCCCCTTGCTCCTCGTGCGCTTTGCGGAAGTTCTGGCTGCCTGGCCAGGACGATAGGGACCGCCGTGCGACGGCGCGCCTGTTCGCGCCTGACCGTTCAGGCCGGCTCGAGCGCGACGACCGGGAACGGCCGCTCGGTGAAGCGCGGGTAGTCGGCGGCTGGCGGATAGGCCGTGACGAGCGCGTCCCAGGCGGCTGCGCGCTCGTCGCCGTCGAGCAGGCGTGGCCGCACGCGCGAGCGCTTGCCGCGTAGTGCGATCGTCGCCTCGCCGGCATCGCGCAGGTTCAGCCACCACGCGGGCGGACGGTGGTTGCCCGCGTTCGCGGCAAGCACGACGAGCGTCTCGCCGCTGCGCGCGTAGACGACCGGCGTCGCGCGTGCCTTGCCACTGCGGCGCCCGACCGTCTCGAGCACGAGCACGGGCGCGCCGAACCAGCGCGGGAACAGCCGCCCGTCGCTGCGGCGCAGCAGCTCGGCATGGACCCGCGAGAAGAGCGCAGTCGAACGGCGCATGCGGGCACCGCTGTTCGTGAGGCGCGCGACGCGATCGGATCGCATCGATGCAGTATGAGATCCGGTGCGTCAGGGCGCGCCGACCGGCACCGCGAACGCGACGGTGTCGATCTCCGTCATCGTCGAGCACTGCAGGTACCAGCGGTACTCGACGCCCAGGGAGGCGATGAAGTCCGGAATCTGGACGAGGTCGTCGGGCTTGTGGTAGCAGGCGATCGCGAGCCGCGGGCGGTGCGCGCGGATCGTCTCGGCGGCGCCTTGCAGCACGCCGAGGTCGGCGCCTTCGACGTCGACCTTGAGGAAGTCGACGCGGTCGATCCCACCCTCGGCGACGAGCGCGTCGATCGTCTCGGTCTGCAACTCGAGTGCCTGCTCGCTGCCGTCCCACGAGTGGACCTTCGCGATCTCGTCGCGCAGCGTCGCGCCGGCCGCCATCCGGTCGGCGAGCCAGACGGTCTCGCCGCGGGTAGCGCCGAGCGGCTGCTCCCAGGTGCTGACGCGGCTCGCGAGCGCCGGGTTGAGCGAGAGGTTGCGCGCGAGCAGGTCCCGGTTGCGCGGCGTCGGCTCGAACGTGTGGACGCGACCCTCGTTGCCGACCATGTGCGCGAGCCACAACGCGGTCTCGCCCCAACAGCCGCCGGCGTCGATCGCAACGTCACCGGGGCGCGGGCGCGCGGCGATCGTCTCGTCGCGGTAGGCGTACTGCGAGAAGAGGAACGTCGAGGCGAGCGGCAGCGGCTGGCCGACGACGCGCAGCGGAAAGCCGGCGCGCGCGAGGTTGTAGAGGTGGAACTGCCACTCGAACGGCATCCCCGGGACGCCGAGCAGGCCGACCTTCTCGGCCATCGTCGCGCTGAGCGCGACGACCGAGCGGCGGTAGTGCACCGGTTCGAGTTGCAAGCGCACGTGCGCCGGGCCGAGCGCGCGGTAGGCGAGGAAGCGCAGCAGCAGCTCGCGGCTCTGCTCGTCGCCCATCGCCTGCCAGATCGTGCCCATCTGCTCCAGCACGGCGAGCTCTGCGGCGACGCGGTCGTCCTCCTGCGCCGGCTCGGGCAGCGGGTGCCCCCAGGGGTGGAAGAGATGGTCGAGGTTGTCGGCGAGGTGCGTCGCGCGGGCCTCGGCGAGGAGCACGTGGAAGCGCTCGCAGGCGTCGGCGGAGGCGGTGCCGGCTTCGGATGCGGTGAGCGCCGGCGCGTCCGGATCGGAGGAGAGCGCGGTCATGACGGTCGCCCGGTGATCGGCACCGCGCCGGCGCGCTTGAGGCGTGCTCGGCGGATCGGCGCCGCGCGCTCAACCGGCGCCTGCCGCCGCCGATCACCCGGACATGAGCACGACCGAGCGCGTCAACCTCCGCGAAGGCAAGACGGGCTGCCGGATCGTCGAGCTGCCGAGAATCGTCGACCCGCGCGGCAACCTCACGCCGATCGAAGGTGGGACGCAGGTCCCGTTCGCGATCGCCCGCGTCTACTACCTCTACGACGTGCCCGGCGGCGAGGCGCGCGGTGGGCACGCCCACCGCGCCTTCGAGGAGTTCATCGTCGCCGCGTCGGGCTCGTTCGACATCGTCGTCGACGACGGGACGCACAGCGAGCGCTTCTTCCTCAACCGCTCCTACTACGGGCTCTACCTGCCGCCGATGGTGTGGCGCGAGCTCGACAACTTCTCCTCCGGCTCCGTCTGCCTCGTGCTCGCCTCGGCCCGCTACGACGAGGGCGACTACATCCGCGACTACGATGAATTCGCCGGCAGTCCTCACTGAGCCGCCGCGGCTTCTTGCGCCGCTGCTGGTCGACGTTCCGTTCATGGACCTTGCGGCGGGTGCTGCGGCGGTACAGGACGAGCTCGACGCTGCATATCGTCGTGTCGTGCGCAGCGGCTGGCTCGTGCTCGGTGAGGAGGTCGCCGCGTTCGAGCGGGAGTTCGCTGCGTACTGCGGCGTGCGCCACTGCATCGGCGTCGCGAGCGGGCTCGACGCGCTGCAACTGACGCTGCGCGCGCTCGGGATCGGCCCGGGCGACGAGGTGATCGTTCCCGGCTACACGGCGGTCGCCACCTGGATGGCGGTGAGCCTGACGGGCGCGCGGCCCGTCGGCGTCGACGTCGAGGTGGCTGGCTGGGGGCTCGACCCGGCGCTGCTCGACGAAGCTTGGACGCCGCGCACGCGTGCGGTGATTCCGGTCCATCTGTGCGGTCGCCCGGCGGATCTCGACGCGATTCGCGCGTGGGCTGCATCGCGTGAGCTGCTCGTCGTCGAGGACGCCTGCCAGGCGCACGGGGCTACGTGGTACGGCCGCCGCGTCGGCGGCTTCGGCGCGGCTGCAGCATTCAGCTTCTACCCGACGAAGAACCTCGGCGCGCTCGGCGACGGCGGCGCGATCACGACCGACGACGACGAGCTGGCGGATCGCCTGCGCCTGTTGCGCACCTACGGCTGGCGTTCCCGCGGCGACTCCGAGGTGATCGGCGACAACTCCCGCCTGGACGAGCTGCAGGCTGCGTTCCTGCGCGTGCGGCTCGCACGGCTCGACGAGACGACGATGCGCCGCCGCACGCTCGCGGCGCGCTACCTGCTCGGGCTCTCCGACGTGCCCGGGCTGACGCTTCCCGCCGCCGGCCCCGGCCACGTCTGGCACCTGTTCGTCGTCGCGCACGAGCGCCGCGACGCGCTGCGCGCCGAGCTGGCCTCACTGGGCATCGGAACGCTCGTCCACTACGAGGTCCCACCGCATGCGACGCGTGCCTACGCGGGGGATGCCGCCGACGGACCGCAGCCCTCGCTGCCCGTCACCGCCGCGCTCGCCGACCGCGTCCTCTCGCTCCCGCTTCACCCGCAGCTGACCGACGCCGCGGCCGATGCAGTGATCGCCGCGGTGCGCGACGCCTGCGCCGCGCTCGCGTAGCGCGCGATTCGCGCTGCGCAGAAAAGGTGCACCACGTCGCTCGCGCTGCGCAGGACGTTTCGTACGCTCGCTGGCGTGCCTGCCACCGTCGCGAGCTTCACGGGACCGGACCGCATCGTGGTCGTTCCAGTCCGCGATTCGATCGACCTGTTTCGGATCGTGGATGTGGCCTATCGGCCGCATCCACGCCTGGTTGTGAGCATGACATCGAACTACGAGCGACATCTGCGGCCTCGACGGAGCGAACAGGTCTTCGCGGTCATCCACATGGCTATTTCGACCTTCACGACGCACGAGGCGGCATGGTCGGTGCTCACGCGATTTCCACGACTCGGCACGCATGTCGCGCGACTGCGAATTCCGGGCGGAGCTGGATTCTGCATCGACATGCCGCGTGCGGGCACGCATCGCTCCTTGTGGGGCGCTCCCGTTGCACTCGCCGCCTGTGTCCACGACATCTCATCTCGGGTAGACCGGCGCGAGACGGCGGAATAGGCTGCTTGCGCGATGGTCTACGGCATCTTCACAAGCGCCGGCAACCTTGTCGCATGGTGCAAGACCGAGCGCGACGCAACGGCAGTGCTCGCAGACCTTGTGCGCGACGATCCGGAGGCTGCGGATGAGATCGCAGCGATTCCGTTTGACGTGCGTGGGCACGCGTGTGGTCCTGCGATCGAGGGGTCAGCAACGCTCGCGCCTGCTGCTGAATCAACGCGCGATGGCGGGCGCCGTGAGCACGCCGTGAAGCAGCTCGTCGTGGACGGTGAGTGAGAGGTCGCCGGCGGTGAGGTCGTGCTCGCCGAGCAGGAGGATGCAGGCGGCCAGCTCGCCGAGCGCGTCGGCTGCGTGGACCTGGGTGCGGAGCGGGATCTGCGCGCGGCCGATCGCTTCGAGCGTCGCGCCGACAGTGTGGTCGCCAGTGAGCGGGATGGTGCTGAGCAGCCGCTGCGTCGCGCGCTGCGCATCGGCAACAAGCCGCTCGTGCGGCGCCTCGCCGAGTGCGACCGCATGGCGCGGACGCTCGATCCCGACGCACAGCGAGCGTCGTCGCAGGAAGTCGTCGCTGACGCGCTCGGGACCGATGCGGTGGCCCACCGCGCCACCCGGCGCGTAGCGCGTCGTGCCGGCACCGGCGCGATGCAGCCGCCAGGCGACGGAGACCTCGTCGCCGTTGATCGCCGCTCCCGGCCCGGGACCGAACGCCGGGTCGAAGCCGCCGACGGCGAGCAGCGTGTCACGCCGCACCGCCCAGTTCGCTCCGTAGACGACGTCCGGCGGGGAGAGCGTCTGCTCGGCGTCGCCGAGGTCGAGCACGCTCAGCAGCGCCTCCAGCTCGCGGCCGGGCCAGCCGGCGGCCCGCTTGGGCGGCCACAGGGCGCAGATCGGGCCGCCGACGTTCACGACACCGGGACGCGCGAGCGTGTGCGCCACGTGCTCGAGCCATCCAGGCGCGATGCGCGCGTCGTCGTCCACGTAGAGCAGCAGGTCGTGGCGCGCGGCGGCGGCACCCGCGTTGCGTGCGTGGCAGAGGCCGGCGTTCGGCTCCTCGATGACGCGCACGACGCCGGGAAAGCGTATGGCCAGCTCGGCTGCGACCTCGGGGGTCGCGTCAGTGGAGCCGTTGTCGACGATCACGACGTTGGTCGCGCCGTTCGCGACGAGCAGCGCGACCCCGTCTCCGAGCTCGTCGGCGCGGTTGCGTGTGCAGACGACGACGCTCGCGGGCGGTGGCGCGAGGCGGCTGACGATTGCGGCGGGCGCGAGTGCGATCCCGCCGTGCGCGGAAGCCCAACGCGCAAGCTGCGTCTCGCGATGGCCCTCGCCGGCTGGCAGCTCCGGCAGGCCGGCAGCGAGCAGCTCGCGGCGGGCGGCGAGGCAATCGAGCGGGAGCGCGCGGGGCGATGTGGCGGCGGCGTGAGCAGCGAGCGACGTGCCGACGCCGGGCGGGGCAGCGGCGTGCAGGGCGTGCGACGTGCCTGCGGCTGTGCGCGGCCAGAGACTGCCGTCGTCGGCGATGTCGAGGCCGTGCGCGCCGGCGACGACGGGTGCGACGAGCGCGGGCGAGTCGGCGGCGGTGATCCGGTCGAGCAACGGCGCGAGGAATCCGAGGGCAGGGAGGGCGAGCGGCGCGAGCGCGACTGCGTGCGGCGCGCGCGAGGCGAGCGCGCCGAGCTGCCAGGCGGCAGCACGGCCGAGTGGACCGGCGGTGCGGAGGATCCGCGCGCCGCTCGCGGCGTGCAGCACGGCGTCGAGCGCCGCGCTGGGGTCGCCGGCGGCGATCACGACCTCGACGTCGTCAGGCACGCCGGCTCGTGCGAGCGCGTCGAGCTGCGCTGTGAGTGCGGACGGATCATCGGGTGCGTGGAGCAGGAGCGCGGCGCGCGGGGTCGAGCGACGACGGGCGGGCGAAGCCTTCCCGGCGCGGTCGGCGAGCGCGCGCCAGCGCGCCGGCGCTGCAGCGGACGCGAGCGTGCGCGCTGCGGCGTCGTTCGTGCCCGGACTTGCGGGGACGGCAAGGGTCGTCGCAGTCGTGGGAGCGGATGCGCGCGTGGCGACACGGACCGCCGCGGCCGGCAGCGGCAACTCGTCACACCAGGGAGTGATCGCGATGTCGGGGACCGCATCCGCCGAGCGGCCGAGACGCTCCAACTCCGCTGCTGCGGTGGCATAGGCGGCGGCTGGCGCGGCACCGTCGCCGGGCGGCACGGCGAGCACGAGCGAGACCGGGTCCTCAGGGGCGAAGGCGGTCACGTACGCCCCTAGCGCGGGGGCGAGGGCGTCCGGATCGGCCGGGTCGACGGGAAGGACGAACGGCGTCGGTGCGGAGCTGCGCGTCAACGACCGCAGCGCGTGACGAGCGGCATCAGGACCGAGCAGACCGGCGATGTGCGCGCGGCCGGCGGTGGCGATCCGCTCCCACAGCGCGGCATCGGTGTGGAGGCGCACGATTGCCGCGGCGAACGCCTCGGCGTCGGCGGCGACCAGCGCGTGCTCGCCGTGGACCAGGTCCATCCCCTCGGCGCCGATCGCCGTCGTGACGACCGGCAGCCCGTGGCTGAGCGCCTCGCCGATCTTCCCCTTCACCCCTGCGCCGTAGCGCAGGGGCGCGATCGAGACGCGCGCGTGGTCGAGGTACGGCTCGGTCGAAGGCACCCAGCCGGTGACCTCGACGTCATCGGCCGCCAACGTGCGCACGGCCGCCGGTGGGTCGGTACCGACGAGCGAGAGCCGCACGCCCGGCAGCGCCTGCTGCACGAGCGGCCAGGTGGCCGCGTGGAAGTCGAGGATCGCGTCGACGTTCGGGGCGTGGGCGAAGTTCGCGACGAACACGAGCCCGCTGCGCTCGGCGAAGCCAGGCCCGACCGGCGCGGGGTCGTGGATGTTGGAGACGACGGACACCGGCACCTCGGGCGCCAGCGCGCGCACGGCAGTCGCGTCATCCTGGCTCACCGCGACGAGCGCGTCGGCCGCGCCGTAGATCGCCTGCTCGCGCTCGCGCGTGCGCTCGGCTGCGGCCAACGCATCCGGGTCGCCACTCAGCTCCGCACCGCGGCGCTCGCGGACGTGGTGCACGTCGACGGTGTCGATCGCCACGCGCGTCAGCGGCGAGTGGCGGCGCAGCAGCGGCAGGTACTGCTCGGCCAGCTCGTAGAAGGACAGCAGCGCGAGGTCGAAGCGGCCCCGCGCGCACAGCGCAGCGAAGTTCAGATCGGACCCGGCGACGTTGACGCCACGCTCGCGCAGCCGCGCGCGGTCGAGCGGCAGCACCTCGATCCCGAGCGCCGTCAGCTCCGCCGCGTAGCGCTCCTGCCCGATCCCGCAGCGCGCGAGGAAGGTGATCGCGTGCCCTTCGTCGGCGAGCAGCTCGAGCAGGCGGAAGAGACGCAGCGAGCCGGAGTGACGGTCGTGCAGCGGCAGCTCGGAGTGGACGACGAGGATGCGCAGGCGCGCGTCCGGCTTCGAGGACCCCATGCCCGGGTGATCGACGCGCTCCGCAGGCGCTTGAGCGCCCCGGGCTTCAGGATGCGGCGTGCCGGTCGATCGCGTGGCCTGCGCGCCCACGCGCCACGCGCGCTACAAGCGCAGGAGCGCGTGCCGATCACCGTGGCGATGGACGCTTCGCCCTTCTGGTGCGACCCCGCCGACCGCCGCGCCCTCGCCCGCGCTCGCGGCGCGATCGCCGAGCATCGTGCGACCTTTGAGCTGCTCAGCACAGGAGCGCTGCAGGCCGGCGACCCGCTCGAAGCGGCGGCGATCGCGCGGATGGCCTTCACCTACGGGATGTTCAACCACCCCGGCGTGCTCGCGAGCGCGCCGCTGGAGCGGCTGCTGCACGCGCTCGGGCGTGAGCACGTGCCGGCGGTTGCGGACACGGGTGGCGCGGTGACCGTGCACTCGCGCGCGCGAGAGGCGGACGCGGGTGCGCCGCCGGCGCGTCGCGAGCGTGTGCTGCATGTCGCGACCGTCGTCTACGAGACCGGCGGCCACGGGCGCGTGCTGGAGCGCTGGCTCGAACGCGACGCGGCGCGGACCCCGACCGTGCTGCTGCTGAAGGAGGACGAGCCGGCACCGGCGAGCCTGATGCAAGCGCTCGACGCTGCCGGCGGCGTGCTGGCACCGCATCTGCCGCCGGGCGACCTGTTCGCTCGCGCCCGCGCGCTGCGCGCGCTCGCCGCACACCACGACCTCGTCGTGCTGCACGTCTCCAACCACGAGGTCGTGATCCCGCTCGCGTTCGCGGACCCGGCCGGCCGGCCGCCCACGATCCTCTGCAACCACGCCTCGCACCAACTGTGGACCGGCGTCGGCTGCGCTGACGTCGTCGCGAACCTCAACGACTTCGACGCCGAGACGACCATCACGCGTCGCGGCGTCTCACCGGAGCGCAGTCTCGTGCTGCGCGCGCCCGCCGCACCACGCGCGTTGCCCACGCGCGCGGACGCCCGCCGCACGCTCGGCCTGGACGCCAATGCCCCGGTCGTGCTCACGATCGCCTCGCCCTACAAGCTGCGCGCCATGCTCGCGCCTGCCTACCGCGACCTCGCCGCAGCTGTGCTCGACGCGGTCCCCGCCGCGACGCTGCTGCTCGTCGGTCCGCGCCCCGAGGACTGCATCGTGCCCGCGGGCGATCCGCGGATCCGCGTGCTCGGCCCATTGCCCGACATCGCCCCACAGCTCGCCGCCGCTGATCTGCTGCTCGACTCCTGGCCCGTCACCGGCGGGACGACCGTGCTCGACGCCGGCGCCGCTGGCCTGCCGGTGCTCGCACTCGGCGACCCGCCGCCGGAGATGGTCGGTGCGCCGCTCGACTCGCTCGACGGTGCGATCGCGCGCGCGCCCGACCTCGCCGCGCTCGGCGCTCGCGGCGCTGCGCTGCTCGCCGACCCGGACGCGCGCGCCAGCCTCGCCGCGCGCGCCTCCGCGGTCGTCGCCGCGCGGCACGGTGAGGGCTGGGCCGGGGAGATGGAAGCGCTCGTCGCCGCCGCGCGCGCGCATGCAGGCCGGGCAGCGCCACCCGGCGCCGGGCTGCCGGCCGCGCTCGCAGACGGCACGGCGAACGGACAGGACGAGCACGCGACAAGCGACTGGGAGGCGGTGATCCAGCTCGTGCGCGACGGGCACGAGCAGTCGTGCACGCTCGAGCAGGCCTATCTCTGGAACGCACCCGAGCTGCCACCGCACCGCCGCCCGCGCAGCGGCGCCGACCTCGCCGAGCGGCTCGGGCGCATGCGCGCGGTCGCGCAGGCGCCGCGGCGCGCGGTCGCGGCTCCGGCGATCGACCACGCGGCGATCGCGCACACGATCGAGCAGGCGCGCGCCCTTGCGCGGGTCGGTGAGGTCAGCGGGTGCGCGCTCGTCGTTGCACCCGAGCGGATCGAGGACGCGATCCCGCACATCGAGGCGGCGCTCGCCTGCGGCGAGGATCTCGACGTCGAGCTGCTCGCAGGCGCCGACGTCGAGGCCGTCGCCGGTCCGCGGGATGTCGTCCTGCACTGAACGGGAAGGATCCGGCGGACGCGGGGTCCTTGTGTGGGACGTCGCCACCAGGTCGCAACCACGGTGGCGCGTCGCATCTCGACCCCGAAGAAGGAGCTTCCCCTTGCGCGATCTGCGCTTGCGCGTGCCGTTCGCGGCTGCCGCCCTGACGGTCGGCGCCCTGGCACTGCCGGCGGCTGCCGATGCCGCCACGACGGTCACCTCGACCACGCCGGTGGGCCTTCCCGCCACGCTGACGATCGCCGACGACGGCTCCGGCCCGCCGACCGGTGACGTGGTCAGCATCTCCGAGGCCGGCGGCACCTACCACGTCATCGGCAACGACTCGCTTGGCAACCCGACCAACACGGACACGACCGTCCCGGTTGCAGCGGACACGATCGTCACGATCACCGGCAGCGCCAACAACGACTCGATCGACACCAGCGGCCTCGCCGACGCCACGTACGGTGCGCTGAGCATCGACGGCGGCGCAGGTGACGACACGCTCCTGGGCGGCGCGAGCACGACGGTGCGCGACCAGGTCCACGGCGGCGCCGGCAACGACCGCGTCGACGGCGGCAAGGGCAGGGACGACCAGTTCGGCGACGCGGGCAACGACACGCTGATCTGGAACGCCGGCGACGCCAGCGACACGAGCGACGGCGGCGCTGGTGGCGCCGATGTCGTCGAGATCAACGGCGCGACGGGCCCGATCGGCGACAACATCACCGTCCAGCCGAACGCGGCGATCCCGAACGACGTGCAGGTCGCGCGCACGAACCTCGCGCCGTTCACGGTCGACGTGACGACGACCGAGAAGATCGTCATCAACGGCTTCGCCGGCGACGACACGATCACCGGCGCCAATGGTCTGGCAACGCTCGTGCCGAACGGTCTGGCGATCGACGCCGGTCCCGGCAACGACACGGTCACCGGCGGCGACGGCAACGACGTGATCAACGGCGGCGACGACGTCGACATGCTCTCGGGCGGCGCCGGCGACGACATGCTCTCAGGCGGTCGCGGCAACGACACGATGAACGGCAACGACGGCAACGACGTGATGTCGTGGTCGAACGGTGACGCCAGCGACGTCACGAACGGCGGCAACGGCTTCGACACGACGCAGGTGATCGAGGGTGGCGCGAACGACCCCATGACGGTCACGCCGAACGGCTCGCGCACGACGTTCGCGCGCACGGTGGTGGGTCCGTTCACGATGGACATGGACACCGAGGCACTGCAGATCGAGAGCCTCGGCGGCGACGACACGCTGCAGGTCATGCCGGGTGTGACGCAGTCGATCGTCGCGGACGGCGGTTCCGGCAACGACACGTTCACCGGCGGCGACGAGAACGACGCGTTCTTCGGCGGCCTCGGTGACGACACGCTGACCGGCGGTGCCGGCGCGGACCTGCTCGACGGCCAGGACGGCAACGATTCGCTCTGGGCGCGCGACGGCTGGGGCGACCTGGTGCGTGGTGGCGCGGGCGAGGACAGCGCGCAGGTCGACACGGTGGACGCAGTCGATGCGGTCGAGCATGTCGACGCTCCGGCGCCGCAGCCGGGCCAGACGACGACGGTCACCGTCATCGGCACGCCCCCTGCGCCCGTGCCGGTCGTCGTCAAGGCGCTCGCCGCGACGGTCACGACCGGTTCGGTCAAGCTCGTGCTCTCGCACGGCCACTGGCTCGCGAAGCTGCCGGTCAGCTGCCCGGCCGCCGAGGCTGGCGGCTGCAAGGCGACCGTCACGCTGTGGACGGCGAAGGCAGTCAAGCTGGGCGGCGTCAGCACGAGCGTCGCGCTCGGCAGCAAGAAGGTCTCGCTGAAGCCAGGCCAGAAGGGCACGGTCACGATCACGCTCGTGAGCGGTGTCGCGAAGCTCGCCCACAAGAGCAAGCTCGCCGCGCGCGCGGTCGTCTCGACGACTGACGCGAACGGCAATGGCGCTTCGGCGTCGCGTTCGGTCAGCCTCGTGCTGCCGGCGGCGAAGAAGAAGTAGCGGCGGCGGGGCGGCGAGCGAACGCGCCCCACGCACCGATGCAGCACCGCGGGCCCGGCAGACGCCGGGCCCGTCGTGCGTTCAGGCCGGCGCCGGGTCGCGGTCGAGGTAGCTGTGGAAGCCCTCGCGCCAGCTCGGCACGCGTGGCGTCCAGCCCAGCTCGCGCTTCGCCTTCGCGTTCGAGGCGCCGCGCAGCCGCGTTGAGGCGGCCGTGAAGTACGGGCCGGCGAACGGCCGCGCGACGAAGGTCGGGACGCGCCACGGCGACTTCGCGCCGACTGCCGCCGCGTAGGCCGGCAACCACTCGCGCAACGGAGCGGGGTCGTCGTCGGCGACGTTGTAGATCCCAGGCGCACCGTGCTCGACCGCCGCGGCCGTCGCCACGGCTGCGTCGGCGACATGGACGTAGGAGAAGACGCCGGCGCCGCTGCCGACGAGCGGGAAGCGCCGCGCGCGCACCTGCTCGGCGATCGAGCCGTCGGAGGCGTACCACGTGCCGGGACCGTAGAAGAAGCCGTAGCGCAGGACGAGCCCGTCGATCCCGGGCGTGCTCGTGACCTTGCGCTCGTTCTCGACGAGCACGCCGACCGAGCGGCCGAACGGCGGCGGTGCGTCGTCCCACGTGCGCGCATCCTCGTCCTTCACGAGCGAGCCTTCGGGCGCGTAGAGGAACGCGAGCGACTGCAGCACGTAGCGCTGCACGCCGGCCTCCATCGCCGCTGCGAACAGCGCTCCGGTGCCGTCGCGGCGGATGCGATCGTTCGCGTCGTACATGTCCTTGCGGCGGGCGTCGAAGTCGGCCGGCAGGCTCGTCAGCTCGTCGACGATCGCGTCGGGGCGGGCCGCGAGCACGGCCTCGCGCACCTGCGCCGCGTCGAGCATGTCGCAGAGCACCGCCTCGACCCCGGCGCTTCGCAATGCGGCGGCGCGCTCTTCGCGGCGGGTCGTGCCGATCACCTCGTGGCCGGCGGCGAGCAGCAGCGGGATCAGCCGCCGTCCGATCGCGCCCGACGCGCCCGCGACGAGCACTTTCATGGCGCGCTCCGGCGCAGCGAGGCGCGCAGCAGCAGCGCGGTGAAGAGCGCGGCGACCGTCAGCGAGACGGCGTCGGAGATCCCGGCGTTCGTGCCCGCGTGCGCGTTGTTCACGTCGATCCAGTGGTTGAGCGCGTGCAGGCCGGTCGAGGCGAGCACGACTGCGAGCACGCCCGACCGCAGCGCCGGCCACCAGATCGCGGCCGCCAGCCCGACCCCGAGACCGCCCTCGAAGGCTGCCGCGTCGCCGAGGTAGTGGCTGTTGTAGACGCCGAACGGGCCGATCTGGTCGAAGAACGAATGCGGTGCGGCGGCGATCCAGATCGCCGTCCCGAGATAGATCACGGCGAGCAGCGCGATGCCGATCGGCAGCGCGCGGGCGACGCGGGCCATGAAGCCCGCACCTTCCAGCGGGGAGGACTGCGCGTGTGTGGACATGCCAGCACCGTACGGCGTCGTACCGCTATCCGGCAACTTTGTGCCGGGCGTCGCCAGGCGTGCTCAGGCGCGGCGGGCGACGAGCGCGATGTTCGCGAGCTGGCGTGGATCGAGCTCTGCGGAGACGCGGAAGAGCGCGTCGATCAGCTCCGGCGGCCAGTCGAGCATCATCCCGTTCGGGACGACCTTCAGGAACCAGCCGGTCACGTCGGAGACAGCGAAGCCGGCAGCGGCGAGCTCGTCGCTCAGCTGCTTGACGGTGTAGACGCGACGGTGGCCGACGAGCTCGTCGCGCGGCGAGAGGTCGTCCTGCGCCTGCTGGAGACCCATGTGCACGGCAAGCCGGCGATGCAGCGATGCCGCGTTCGGCACGATCGCGACGAGCGTGCCGCCGGGCACGAGCCAGTCGTGCAGGTGCGCCATCAGCGCGGGCGGGTCGTCGACGTGCTCGAAGACGTGTGCGGCGAGCAGGGTGTCGTAGGGCTGCGGCGGCGTGAACGTCTCGAAGAAGCCCTCGTGGACGTCGAGTCCGGGGTGGCGGCGGCGCGCCTCCTCGACGAGCAGCGGTGAGCCCTCGACGACCGCGGTGTCGAGCCCCGCGGCGAGCAGGCCGGCGGTCATCTGGCCGGTGCCGAAGCCCAGTTCGAGGATGCGGCCATGGAGGTGGGGGTGCAGCAGGTCGAGGCTCAGCAGCTGCTGGCGCTCCTCGAGGTCGAGGTCCTCGGCCTCGCGGCCGAGGTAGTAGTCGCGCGCGTAGCCGTCGAGCTCGGCGACGGTCGTGCTCATGCGAGCGTCTCCGCGACGCGCAGCCCCTGCACGATCTGCTCGTTGAGCGAGTCGGCACCCGGCTCGAGTGCGCCGCCGAGCAGCTGCGCGTCGAGTGCGTGGGCGCGGAGCCGCTCGTGCGCGGCAGCAAGGGCGGCGCGCGTCGCGGCGCTCGGGAGCGGGAGGGTCTGCATCGCTCCCTCGTGGATCGACACCGGGTCGCCGTCCTGAAGCAGGCCGGCATGCTCGAGCCCGGCGATCGCGGCGCCGCCGGCTGTGTCGAGCGGCTGATCGTGGCGCAGCTCGACGCAGACGATCCGGCGCCCGGGCTCGGGTGTCGTCGAGCCGCCGCTCACGCGCGCGATCGGGTTGGCTGCGTCGAGCACGTGCACGAGGTCGATGCCGGGAGCGAGCGCGTCGGTCTCCGCCTCGATCCAGGCGACGACGGTGCGGACGCGTTCGACTGCGTCGGCCGCGTCGATCCCGACCGCCGCGTACAGCTCGGCTGCGGGAACGCCGAGCGCCGGGTGCCTTGCCGTCTCGTGGTGGCCGTTGCCGAACGTCAGGCGCACCTTGCTGCCGTGCGGCTCGACGTGCGCGAGCGTGTCGACGCCGACGCGCTCGACGCTCGCGTGCGAGCCGATCCGCTCGAGCAGCGCGTCGATCAGCCCGCCGACGCCGCCCGGAACGAGCTCGTGGAAGCTGCGGCGCGGGTGGAAGGCGGGATCGACGCCGGCGAACACGTCGTGGACGGTGCGCGGCCAGAACAGCGGCAGCCACGCCTTGCGCCGCCAGTCGGCGAGGATCGCGGCAGAGCCGCCGGGCACGAACTTCTCCGCGAGCGGCTCGACGAAGCGTGCGTGGAACGTCTCGCCGTGGTTCGTGCGAGAAGCCTCGGCGAGCGAGTGGCCGTTGAGCGTGCCGGCGAGCAGACCGGCGTCGCCGAGCACCGCGGCCGTGGCGCCGGCCTCCTCGGCAATCGCCGCGCGCTCCTCGGCGCTCACTGCATTCGGCAGCCCCTCGAGGTCGACGGTGAAGAGATAGTCGCCGTGCAGTGCGCCGTCGAGCACGACGCGCGGCGGCGCGATCTCGCGCAGGCGCTCACCGGCGAGCTGCTCGACCCAGGCGCGAATCAATCGGGCGAACGGGCGGTGGCCGCTCGTCCCCGGCTCGTAGTCGGCGAGCGGCGGGGGCGTCGCGTCGTCCTCGTAGGACAGCTCGAGCAGGCGCACGCCGAGCTGCAGCTCGCAGCCGTCGTGCGACAGCGGCGCGAAGCCGCGGCCGATCCCGCGCTCGGGCGCGAGCCAGCGGACGGGGACGCCGGCTGCGCCGAGCGCGTCGACGGCGACGAGTGCGGCGGGCGTACCGCCCACGACCACGCGGGGCTCAGGCATCGGCGTCCTCCATGACGAGATAGGTCATCGCACAATTCCCTGGCAGGTGCCGGGCGGCGAGCTCGAATCCTTGCAGTATTGCTGAAGTTAATTTCATCATTTGCGCGTTCGGGAGCGGCTTGAGGAATATTCCGCTCGATTCAGCTGCGTGAAGCCTGGACGCTGCTGCAATTTCGAGCAGCGCGTCCAGGTCGAGTGTCCGTCGTGTCCCAAGACGAGCGCCGCGGTCGGACTGTTCGTCGAGTCGCTCGATCAATCCCATCTCGAGCGCGACGAGGCGATGAATCGAGCGCGGGTTCGGCAGCGTCACGT
Source organism: uncultured Actinomycetes bacterium (assembly GCA_963715695.1). GTDB lineage: Bacteria > Actinomycetota > Thermoleophilia > Solirubrobacterales > Solirubrobacteraceae > Conexibacter. The sequence continues at coordinate 2,344,492 of OY970266.1, forward strand.
GGATCGAGCCGCCGGGTGCGAGCCAGCCGCGAGCGCGCTGGAGCAGCGTCGCTGGATCCCCGACCTCGTGGAGCAGGTTCGTCATCAGGACGTGATCGAAGCTGCCGTCCGGCTCGGCCGTCTCGACGTCCGCGAGCAGCGTCTCGACGCCGGGCAGCGCGCGAGCTCGCAAGCGCGCGAGATAGGGCTCCGAGCGGTCGACGGCGAGCACGGTGCGCTCTTCGCCGGCGAGCAGGGTCGTCATCAAGCCGGTCGCGCAGCCGAGCTCGAGGATCCGCGCGTCGGGCGCGAGCGCGGCGGCCACGCGACGGCCGGTCGCGAGCGTGTAGACGGCATCGAAGTCGGCGTCGGGGTCGTATGTCGCGCTGTAGTCGAGCGTCGCGGTGGCGATCGAGCGCTGGTTCATCGCACTGCGCTCCGCTGGAGCACGAACCGCGCCTGGGCGCTTGCGCCGATGCTCTGCTTGAACTGGATCAGGCCGTCGTTTGGGATCCGTCGCCCGTCGCCCTGGTCGTTCGGGAGCGTCGAGGTCCCCAGGTCGAGCAGCGCGACGTGCTCGGTGAGCGCGCGGGCGACGACCTCGTAGGCGAGCCGATTCATCGGGGAGCGTTCGAGCGCATGGCCGGCGTCGCCCCAGGCGACGACGAGCTCGACGTGGGGGCGGACGCGGTAGGTGAGGGCTGCGGCGACCTGACGGTCGCTGTGCTGGAGCGTCAGCAGGCGGATGCGGTCGGGGAAGGCGAGGCGCGCGCGCTCGACGTAGGCGCGGTCGATGCTCAGCTCGCGGCCCTTGGTGGCGCGGTTGTCGTGCAGCAGCGCGAAGCCCTCGTCCCAGGTGTTGGTGTCATCGGCTGCCGCCTCGGCGATCGACCACGGCTCGCGTGCCGCGTGGCGCAGCGCGCGCCGGGCGGGCGGCTTCAGCGTGGCTGCATACGCGTCGGCATCGACGAGCGCGCGCAGATCGATCTGGAAGGCAAGGTCGGCCTCCGCGACGGCAAAGCCGCGATTCAGCAGCGTGAACAGCAGCGTCTCGTGGGAGGCGTGATGGGAGGATGGCGGGAGTCGCAGCAGCACCTCGCTCGCTCCGAGCGCGGCGAGCTGCGCAAGCGTCGCGTCGACGAGCGCACCGATCCGCGCAGGCGTCTCGCGCTCCTTCGCGAGGTCGAAGCCGCCGAAGGGAGCGCGATGTCCGGACACGAAGCGCCCCCCGTCGAGCAGCACGCCGCCGAGCGCACCGACGGCGCGTCCGTCCTCGGCATGCTCCAGCAGCACGCCCTCGGCCCCGTTCAGCGCATGGAACGCGGGATCGTTGAACAGCGACGGCGCCACCGCCGCCCTCGGCGTCGCGACTGGAGCGAAGCTCACACCCTGGTGATCGGCGGATGGGCGCAGCGCTTGAGCGGTGCTCAGGGAGCGACGGCGACCGGTGCTGCAGCGAGGCGCCGCGCGAGCGCGTCGCCGTCGAGCGGGACGACCTCGCCACCGGTCGCGCGCGCGATCCGCTCGTGGCCGGCGCAGGCGCGATGGAGTGGGACGTAGAGCGGGACCGCTGCATGGAGGCGGGCGTCGCGGTCGGCGCTCAGCGGCTCCATCAGGACGTTGATGTCGGCGCACTGCTCGAGGTCCGCGCCGGCTGCCTCGGCGGCGGCGAGCACGCGGCGCTCCAGCTCCTCCGGCGCGCCGTCGACCGCGGGGTCGGCGAGCAGGTAGAGGCAGGCGCTCGTCTCGCGCACGGTGCCGGCGCACCACTGTGCGAGCAGCTCCGGCAGGCGGTCCTCACCACGCCAGGCAGGGGTCGCGAGCACGCGCAGCTCGGCGTTCTCCTCCAGCTCGCGTGGCGAGGCGGCTGCGGCGTCGGCGAGCCGTGGGGGGCGCGAAGCGAGCGCGACGAGGCGGTCCGCGAGCGTGCCTTCATCGCCCGCGGCGATCGTGACGATGCGCGCCGGTTCGATCCCGGCGGCGAGGCACGCATCGCGGGCCTGCTCGCTCGGGACCCACAGCTCGTCGGTGTGCGGCGCGAGCGCGGCGAGCGCCTGGGGAGGCAGTGCGTCCTGCGCGTGCTCGGCCGGCTGCACGAGCACGAGCCGGCCGGCGCCGGCCGGCCGCGGGTCCGGTGGCCATTGCGTGCGCACCTCGACGTGCGCGACATGGGGGAGCGGCGGGTCGGCGCTCTGCGCACCGGTCGTCGTGCGCGCGAGCCGCTGCACGTGACCGGGCAGGTGCGAGGGCAGCGTCGCGTCGAGCGTGCCGCGCTCGGGTCCTTCGCGCCACAGCACGGCGAGCTTCTCGGGCGCGACTGCAGCATCGAGGCGGCCGGGCCGTTCGCCTGCGTAGTACGCCTCCAGCTCGTCGACGTAGGCGGAGAAGGCGCGCGGCGGCTCGATGCCCGCCTGCAGGCGCTCCAGCAGCCCAGGCTCACCGGCGAGACGGTCGAGCGTTCGTGCGAGGTCGCCGGTGTCGAGTGCGTCGAAGACGAGCCCGTCGATGCCGTCGCGCACCGCCTCGGCGAGCCCGCCGAGTCGCGGCACGATCAGCGGGACGCGGCCGGCCAGGCACTCGGCGGCGACGAGCGGCGCGCAGTCCCACCACACCGACGGCAGCGCGACAGCGTCGATGCCGCTCAAGATCCGCGCCATCTCGCTCGGGTGGAACTCGCCGCACAGCTCCATCACTCCCTTGTGGTCGCGCGCGAGCAGCTCGTCGCGGTACTCCGCCGGCACCTTGCCGTGGATCTGCACGCGCACCGGGCGCTTCGTGCGCTGCGCCGCGTCGACGAGCAGCTGTGGGCCCTTCAGCGGGTAGGCGGAGCCGACGAAGCCGACCGTGAGCTGCGTGTCGGGGCCGACGCGTCCGGGCGCGCGGTCGCGCCCGAGCTGCTCCCAGATCTCGCCGTCGTGCGGCATCCCCTGGCGCACGACGTCGACCATCTCCGCTGGGTAGCCGGCGCCGAGCAGCGTCGTGCGGACTGCGTCGGAGACGGCGAGCACGCTCGTGACGCCACGCGCGACGCGGGCGCGGATCTCGCCGAGCCGGCGACGGTAGTCGTGGGTCTCGCGACGCTCGACGCAGGTCGCGCAACGGGCGCCGTCGCCGGGGCCGGCGCACAGCGTCGCGGCGCCGGTCTGGAGGTAGGCGCGCGGGCAGACGAGCCAGTAGTTGTGCGTCGAGAACCAGCTCGGGATCCCGCGCGCTGCCGTCGCGTCGATCAGTGCAGCACCGAGGTTGTGGAGGTTGTGGAAGTGCACGACGTCGGGCTGGACGCGGTCGAGTGATGCTGCGTAGGCGGCGGTGATCGGCGGGTCGTCCAGCTCGCGCAGCGGGTGCTCCTTGTCCCACAGGCCGTGGCGGCGGTTGTGCAGCGCCAGCAGGCGGACGCCGTCCTGCTCGGATTCGGCTACGTGGTAGGGACCCTTGTCGGGCAACAGCTCGACAGCTGCATGGAAGACGGTGACGTCCCAGCCGCGGCGTGCCAGCTCCTTTGCCGCAAGGCGGGGGACGAGCGTGCCGCCGCCGGCGTCGTTCCAGCCGAACGCGGTCATCAGGAGACGGCGGCGGGGGCGCGCGGGCGTGTGGCGCTGCGGAGCCGGGATCGCCTGCGCGCGCTCGCGCAGTCGCGTGGCCAGTCCCGGCAGCGGCAGCCGCCGCCGCTCCAGCGCGTCGGCGAGCTTGTGCCACGCCTGGCGCTCCGCGTCGGCCGGGTCGAGCACTGCCCAGTCCAGCTCCGGCACCAGCTCGCGCAGCGTGTAGACGTCGTCGATCGCCATCGTGAGGGCGCGCTCGACGTCGGCAATCTCCTGCGTGCGCGCCGACTCGTCCGAGGTGTTCGCTCCATGCCGGCGGAAGCCGATCAGCGGGCCGCCGGGCGTGTGACGGAAGCGGTGTGCGCGCGCGGCGCGCAGCCAGAAGTGGAGGTCCTGCGCGATCGGGTAGCTGGCGTCGTAGCCGCCGACCGCCTCGTAGACGCGCCGGTGGACCATCCGCGTCGGGTCGACGAGGTGGTTGTGCGAGCGGAAGAACGCCTGCACGAGCGCGGCGGGGGTGAAGTCGGCGCTGTTCCAGCTCCCGGTGGTGGCGCCGGTCGCGTCGATCACGAGCGCGTCGCCGTGGACGACTCCGGTGTCGGGGTGGCGGTCGATGATCGCCACCTGGCGCGCGAGCCGGTCGGGCAGGCAGACGTCGTCATCGCCGAGCATCGCGATCAGCTCGCCGCGGCCCTGCTGCCAGATCGTGTCGTAGGCGGCGGCGATCCCGCGGTTCTCGGTGTGGCGCACCACGCGCAGTCGTGGGTCGTCGGCGAAGCCGTCGAGCACCGCGTCGATCGCCGGGTTCGCCGACCCGTCGCAGACGACGAGCAGCTCGAAGTCGTCGTAGGTCTGCGCCAGCCCGCTGGCGATCGCCTCGGCGAGGTAGGTGTCGCGATCGTACGTCGCGATCCCGAGCGTGACCCGGGGCGCCGAGCTGGCGGGAGAGGGCATCGCCTTGGTGATCGACCGCAGCGCGGCTGCGTTGAGTCGCGCTGCTCGCTTCGTCTGTCGCAGCCGACCGCCTCCGTGTTCCGGCCCACTTGGGGGTCATATTTGCAATTGAACGCATATAAAGGGTACTATTTCTGCAATCAAATGCAGAAATACCATAGTAATACTGCAATCTGCTTTCGGAGATGGCGATGAATGACGGACAGCTCACGCGTTTGCTCAGCGCCGGAAACGCTTGGTGGCGTGACCCCCGCTGGGAGCGCGATGACGCAGATCTCCGACGGAGTGCCGCAAGCCGGCTCGCCTACGCTCCGGAGCCGCTCGGCGACATCGTCTCGGACGGGCTCTATGTGCTGCGTGGCCCGCGCCGCGTCGGCAAGAGCCTGGAGCTGAAGCGGACGATCGCCCGCCTGATCGGGGAGGGGGTGAAGCCCCGGCGCATCATCCACTTTGCGTGCGATGAGCTTGCCAAGGGCGATCTCCAGCGCCTCATCCGTGCCGGACGCGAGATCTTGACGGCCACGATCGATGCTCCGCGGTACTGGTTCCTCGACGAGATCACGAGCGTTCCGGACTGGCCCGAGACGATCAAGTGGCTCCGCGACAACACGGCCTTCGGTGAGGATTGCGTGGTGCTGACGGGATCGTCGGCGCGCGATCTCGCCGAGGCGCAGAAGCAGCTCGCCGGTCGCTTGGGTCGTGCAACCGACTCCGACCGCTTGCTCCTACCGATGGGCTTCCGTGCCTTTGCACGCGCGAGCGGGCTGGCGGACGTGCCCGAGATCGCGCCCGTTCGGCCGGCCGACTTCGCAACGGCGCCGGTCAAGAACGCGTTCGGCGCGCTGTTGCCGTGGTTGGATCAGCTGCTGTCGGCCTGGGAGGTCTACCTGCAAGTCGGCGGCTTCCCGCGCGCGGTGGCCGACCACCTGGGACACGGCTCGGTGCAGGATGACTTCATCCAGGCACTCTGGGACGTGACCGCCGGTGAGGCGATCCGCGGCGCCGGCACGACGCCAGCTCAGGTGCTCGCACTGCTGACCCGTCTGACGAAGAGCCTTGCCGGCCCGCTGTCGGTCGAGTCGCTGCGGCAGGACATCGCCGTCGAGAGCCCGCACACGGCGAAGGCACGATTGCAGGACCTTGTCTTCGCGTATCTGGTGTGGCCGTGCCACCAGCGCCAAGGCGGCCAGCCGAGGCTCGCGGCTCAGTCGAAGTACTACTTCGTCGATCCGCTGATGGCGCGCCTCGCGCATCTGCGTGGGCATGGCACCGTTGCGGAAGCCGATGTCTCTGCGCTCACAGAGCAGCAACTCGGTCTTGAGCTGTTGCGAAGCCTGGATCGAGAGCGGCCGGGGGGCTTCTCCCACTTCACCGATGTGATGTACCAACGGACATCCAGCAAGGAGGTGGACTTCACCAGTCCGCGTTTCGGTCCGCTCGGATTCGAGGGGAAGTACGTCGATTCGGGCTGGCGCCGCGAGGCACAAACGGTGCGGTCGGCCTTCGGAGCGGGAGTGCTCGCGACGCGGGGACTGCTCGATACGGCCGGCGATGTCTGGGCCGTTCCCGCACCGTTCGTGGCGTGGATGCTGAATCCCTGACGGCCGCCACTCGCTCTATCTTCCGGAGCGAACTGCGCCAACGGGAGGTCGGGATGCCGGAGACCACGCAGCCGTCAGCGGACGGGAACGCGAAGCAGACCTGGGTCGCCGCCGGGCTCGGGATCGGTGGGCTTGTGCTCGGCCTGCTGATCGGCGCGGGCGGCGGGTCGGACACGAAGACGATCACCGAGACACACGCTGTCGTGCGGACCGAGACGAGGCGGGTGCCGGTCGTGCGGATCAAGCGGGTCACGAAGATCCGGCGAGTCGTGCACGTGAAGACGGTGACGGTCCAGGCCGCGCCCGAGCCCGTCGGCCAAGCGACACCCGACACTCCCGACGCCGGCTCCCCGCCAAGCGACTACGCCGGCATGAACTGCTCCGAGATCGGCCACTCCTTCGAGGTCACCCCCGGCTCCGACCCCGAGCACGACGCCGACAACGACGGGATCGCCTGCGAGTCCTACGGGTAGCGGTGAGGAGCGCGGCTCAGCTCACGCGGCGCAGTGTGGACACCGGCGCAAAGACGATGCGCTCTGCTCCGTCAAGCGGAGGAGTGGTCACCTCGACCATCGCGGTCGCATCGTCCATCAGCTCGAGCACGCCACCGCTCGCACCGGCTGGTGCGTCATCGATTGCCTCGGTCAGCTCGACCAAGTCGTAGGCGACGATTGCACGGATCGTCGTGACGGGAGCGTCACAAACCTGGCGCGTGATCGCGAGCCAGATCTGAGCCGTCTGTGATCGGCCGGCGTGAAAGACGTGGGCCCAATTGCCGCCATGACCACGTTCAGCGAGGATCCAGCGTCTCCATTTGTCTCTCGACGTGTGGGCCCTGTCAGCACGTGGAAGCGGCTCTCCGATGCGGAAGCGGGCGGTGGGCACGTCGCGAAGGTATGCGACGCCGCCGTGCGTGACGGGCCCGAGCGCGGATGTTGGTGCACGATCTGCGCGATGTCGACGTGACCAGCGTGCGCCGCGTCGCAGAAGGGCGCTCCAGCGGGGCCCGGCGATCCATATCGTGCGCGGCGTGAGCCCGTCTCGCCCGCCTTCGCCACGAGTCGTGCGTCAGCGGCGGCGCGCGGCGTTGGGGCTGCTCGCCGGTGTTGCGTTGCTCGTCGGACTGATTGCTGGCGCAGGTGGTGACGGAGCGGGCGGTGCGAGCTCGTCGGGGGCGGATCGCGGTGGAGGGACGAGGGCGCCGCGGCGGGCATCGACGGCTGAGCGGGCGCGGGCCGCGGTCGCCGGGATGTCGCTCGCACGGCAGGTGGGGGAGCTGCTCGTGATCTCGTTCAGCGGGACGCGCGCGCCGGCGTATGTGCCGCGGGCGCTGCGCGAGGGGCGTGTCGCGGGGGTGATCCTGTTCGGCGGGAATGCCCCGTCGACGGGGAGCGTGCGGGCGCTGACGGCCAGCCTCCAGCGTGCCGCGCGCGGTGGGGCGGCCGGTCTTCCCGCGATCGTCTCGCTAGACCAGGAGGGCGGCGCGATCCGGACGCTCGCGTTCGCGCCGTCCGCGCTCGGCCAGGCGCGGCAGCCGACCCCGGCCGCGGCGGGTGCGGCTGCTGCGAGCACGGCGCGCGCCCTGCGCGCCGCCGGCGTGAACGTCGTGCTCGGCCCGGACGCGGACGTCGTCGCCGGCACGCCCGGCTCGGTGCTCGCGGGGCGTGCGTACCCGGGTGGCCCGTCAGCCGTTGCGGCATCGGTGCGGGCCGCGGCCGCGGCCTACGCGCGGGCCGGCGTCGCGCCCGTCCTCAAGCACTTCCCCGGCCTCGGCGGCGCGACGGGGAACACCGACGCGAAGCCGGTAGCGATCGGCCTCTCACGCGCGGCGCTGCTCGCCGACCTCGCGCCGTTCCGCGTGCCGACCCCGCTGATCATGGTCGGTCACGCGCGCTATCCGGCGCTCGATCCGCACCACATCGCCTCGCAGTCGCCCACGATCGCGACGGATCTGCTGCGCGGCACGCTCGGCTTCGAGGGCGTCGCAATCTCCGATTCGCTCGAAGCGCGAGCGGCGATCGCGGCAGCCGGGGGCGACGTCGGCACTGCCGGCGTCCGCTCCGTCGCCGCCGGGGTCGACCTGCTGCTGCTTACCGGGCCCGGCTCGCTGCGGCCCGTCCGCGCCGCACTGCTCGCCGAGGCCCGCCGCTCGCCCGCCTTTCGCGCGCGCGTCGCCGAGGCGGCAACGCGGGTCCTCGCGCTGCGGCGCAGCTTCGGCGCCGCGGCGCACGGCTGAGCGCAGCCGGTGGCGCTTCGCGCCGCGTTCGCTTCGGGTTGCGGGTGCGCTGAACGGCGGGCTACGAGGGGAAGAGCAGCGGGGGCTCGGGCCCCGGCCGCGGTGGCGCGTGTCGGCACGCGGCTTGCGACGGACTGTGCACGTTGCCGGACATACGTGCACAGACCTGCACACTCCAGCGCGCTACCTCAGATATCGGGGATCACAACGGACTCTGGATCCTCGCGGTCGCTGTACGACCATCACCGTCCAGAGTCCGAGCCGACCGGGATCGACGCACCGTCCGCCGCGCCCATCCCGTAGCGTTCCGCCGATGCCCGAGATCCTTCACGCACTGCTCTACGACTACGTCCCCGACATGGCCGAGCGCCGTGCGCCCCACCGCGACGGCCACCTTGCGCTGATCGCCGCCTACCACGCCGACGACCGCCTGCGGATCGCCGGCGCGCTCGGCGACCCGCCGCACACCGGCCTGCTCGCCTTCACCAGCGCCGCCGCCGCCGAAGCGTTCGCCGCCGAGGACCCCTACGGCCCCGCCGGGCTCATCGTCGGGAAGCGCGTCGAGCCCTGGACCGTCGTCACCTGAGCACGTTCGGAACGGGGCGGCATCGTGCGCCGCCCCGCACGTCCTACCCGCGAACGATCTTGAACGAGATCGTCTTCGGCTTCGACACGCGCTTCGCCGCGTCGGTCGCGACGAGCGTCAGCTCGTAGGTGCCGGGTTTCAGCGCGCGCTTGCCGATCTTGCCGGCGAACGTCACCGTCGTCGTGCCCGCCTTCGCGCTGTTCGCGAAGGCGGTCCCGACCTTCACCCACAGCGTGCACGCCCGGCCCTTGCGGTTCTTCGACGTCTGCTTCTTGCAGCTCTTGCCGACCTTCCGCCCCGTCGTCTTGATCAGCGCGGTGGCGCGCACCTGGGCGATCGTCGTGAGCGTGAAGCGCACCGACGCCTTGTAGTGCACTCCGTGCTTTGCGCGATGGCCCTTCGCCAGCACCGCGAAGCGCGACGGAGCGATCGACGCCTTGCTGACGGCGGGCAGCGGAGCAGGCGCCGGCGTCGTCACGACCGGTGTCGTCGTCGTGGGCGGCGTCACGACCGGCGGCTTCTGGCCCGGCGGCGTCTCGCCCGGCGGGGTGTCGGTCGGCTGCGGCTTCTGCTGCGGCGGGTTCGTCGCCTGGTCGGCGCCGATGTCGAGCAGTCCGGGGGTCGTCGGCCGTGGGTCGCCGTCGATGTCGGTCGAACCGGCGTCGCGGCCCTCGACGAGTCCTGCACCGAGTGTCGGCGAGCCGGCCGCCTCGTGGAAGTCGAGGTTCGCCGGGTCGAAGAAGACCGGCGCCGCGGCTTGCTTGCTGCCGTCGTCGGCGATCGTCACGCCCGCCTGGCCATCGCTCGTCGTCGTCGCGTAGTTCACGTGCTTCGCCGTGACGACCAGGTTCGGCGTGGTCTGATCGGACTCGGCGTGGACGTCGTGGCCGACGCCGCCGCGGGCGATCACGTTGACGAGCTCGACGCGCGCCGCCTCGGTGGAGAAGTCCTCCGCGAGCACGCCGTCACCGCGGCCGACCGCCGTGACGTTGCGCACGGAGTCCGACGCGGCGGTCGCGTCGACCTCCAAGCCGGCTCCGTCCTGCGCCGTCCCGACGCAGACGCTGTCGCGCAAGAGGATGCCGGTCTGCTGGAGGTGGCAGCCGGTCGAGCCGCGCGCGAGCACGCCGTCGGCGACCGCGTTGACCGCATCGACGTTGAGCGCTATCGCGTTGCTGCTGCCGGTCGCGCGGATGTCGAGTCCGCTCAGCGTCGAGCCGTCGCCTTCGACTTCGACCGTGCCGAACAGGCCCGACTCCTGCGAGGACGTGATGATCGGCCGCGCGGCCCCACTCTGGCCTTGGATGTGCAGCGGGATCTCGACGAACAGCGAATCGTCGAGCAGGTCGTACGTGCCCGGCCCGACGATGATGTCGTCCTCGCTCTGCGCGCCACCGACCGCGTCGATCAGCGAGCAGGGGCTGCTCGACGGGCACGTCGTGTGGTTCGTGCCGGTCGGGCTTGCATAGCGCTGCGAGGGCGGCGGCACGAACTGGTCGGCGCCGATGTCGATCGTGTCGTCGCTTGCGTTGTGGACCAGGACGCGCGAGTCGCCGTCGATGTCGAACGGTCCGTCGTCGAACGGGAAGTGGACGACGCCCTGGCCGATCGTCGGCGAGCCGGCGACCTGGTGATAGCCGGAGGCGTCGAACGACGGTGCTGTCGTCTGGTTCGTGCTCGGGCTGTCGAGCGTGATCGACGTGCCGGTGTTCGCCGTCGTCTTCGAGAAGTTCGAGTGGTCGACGAACACGTCGTTCGTCGCCGAAGCATTGACGCGCTCGGTGAAGATCCCGCTGTGGACGCCGCGCGCGATCGTGTTCGTGACGGTCACCTGCACCTGCGACGTAGCCGTGTTCTCGAACACGTGGATGCCGTCGCTCGTCGTGCCGGTCGCGAGCGCGGTCACGTTCGCGATCGTCACCTGCTGCGGGAACGTCGTGCTCGTCCCGGTCAGGTCGGTCGCGACATAGACGCCGGCGCCCTTCGTGCCGGTCGACGTGCAGACGCTGTTGCTGAGCGTCACGTCCTCGCCGCTCAGCTGGCAGGTGCCGCCGGCCGCAGGCGCCGGGCCGCTGGCGAGGATGCGATCCGCGGTCAGGCCGTCGAAGCGCAGCGCTGCGCCGGTCGTGTTCGCGGCTGGGACGCGCAGCTCGAGGTCGCTCACGGCCGAGCCGGCGCCGAGCACGTCGAGCGCGTCGCCGGTCGCCGGGCCGGTGATGACCGGACGGTGCTGCGGGTCGGTGCCCTCGATCGTCACGTCGGTGCCGGCGGGGTCGATCAGCGTCGCGGCGAGCGTGTACGTGCCGCCGGCGACGATCACCGTGTCGCCGTCGGCGGCGCCGGTGACCGCGGTGGCGAGGTCGCACGGCTTCGCCTGCGAGCAGTTCGGCGTCGTGCCCGGGGTGGCGGTCGCGTAGCGCGTGGCGGCGCTCGCAGCGCCGGCGAGCGCGAGGCTCGCAACCAGCATCAGGGCAAGCATCGACGAGATCCGCAGCAGCGACCGCGACATGAGGGGACTCACTTCCAGTAGGCGACCAGGCGACCAGGCGCGCGCGATTCTATGAGGAGCGGCCACGCGCCGGGTGGCGCCTGGACGTTTGCTGGACGCAGCGGCAGGCGGCCTCGCCGCGGTTGCGCCGCTACGGCAGCCGGCCAGCCCAGCGCACCGACCCGGCTGCGGCGCCGAGCAGCAGCACGAGCCCGCCGATCGCGAACGCCGAGGTCACCTCGCGGTGCGTGTTCGTCGTGCCGAGCTGCGAGCCGAGCGTGCGATAGATCGTCGACAGCTGCTGGTCGTCCTGCGCGCTGAAGGCACGCCCGCCGGAGGCCTGCGCAATCGCGCGCATCGTCGCCGGGTCGGGCGGCACCGACAGCAGCGGCGGCCCAAAGCCGGGATTCGGCACGGTCGCGTCGCGCGTGCCGAGCGCGATCGTGTAGACGGGCACTTTCATCCGCCCTGCGTCGTGCGCGACGGTCACGGGATCCTGTCCGACGGTCGTCGCGCCGTCGGACAGCAGCACGATCGCGGACGGCGGGCGCTTGCCGTTGACGCCCTTCGGCTCGCGCCGCAGCGTGTCGAGCGCCACCTGCAGCGCGTCGCCGGTCGCCGTCGCTCCATCGGCGTTCTGCGCGTCGACGAGCCGCCGCGCGAGCTGGTGGTCGCGGCTCGGCGGCTGCGTCGCGTCGGGCACGTCGGAGAAGGTCGTGACGCCGACGCTCACGCCGGCCGGCAGCTGGTCGAGGAACGTGTTCGCTGCGCGCTTGCCGGCGTCGAGGCGCGTCGGGTTGACGTCGGTCGCCATCATCGAGCGCGAGTGGTCGGTCACGAGCATGATCGAGGCACGCTCGCACCGGCACCGCGACCGTCCGCTGCGGCTTCGCGAGCGCGAGCCCGAGGGCGGCGAGCGAAGCCAGCAGCAGCGCGATCGGCAGGTGGCGCCGCCACGCGGGCGTCGTCCCGGCCGCTGCCTTCAACGCGGCGACGCCGGTGAAGCGCACGGCATAGCGGCGGCTGCGCCGGCGGCTCGAGACATGCGCAAGCAGCGCCGCGGGCACGAGCAGCAGCGCGAGCAGGTAGATCGGCGCGCCGAAGCTCACGTCGCCCGCCCCCGCGCGCGCTGCTCGGACCCTTGCTGCGCCAAGACGCTCATCGCAGCCGCCGTCCGAGCACGCGCAGCCAGTCCTCGTCGGTCGACAGCGCCACGTGCTCGACCCGCAGCCGTCGCAGCTCCTGCGCCACGTGCGCGCGTCGCGCCGACTCGATCGCGGCGAAGCGCTCGCGCACGCGGCGGCGCGAGGTGTCGACCTCGATCCGCTCACCGGTCTCGGGGTCGACGAGCGCAAGTCGCCCGACGGCGGGCACGGACGCCTCGCGCGGGTCGCGCACCTCGATCGCCAGCACCGAGTGACGTGCGCCGAGCGCGCCGAGCGCCCGCGTCCAGTCGTCCTCGTCGCGGAAGTCGGAGATCACGACGACGAGCCCGGGCTGCGTCGCGGCGCGGCGCACGCGCGTGAGCGCGCCGGCGAGCGCGTGGCGCACATGGTGGCCGTCGGGCGCGACGCCCTCGGCGAGCGCGCGCCGCAGCGCGACGACGCCCGGCTTCGAGGCGCGCGGTGGCACGAGTCGCGGCGGCCCGGCGCCGAAGCGCATCAGCGCCACATGGCCGGCGCGCCGCACCGCGAGCCGGCCGAGCACCAGCGCTGCACCTTCGGCGACATCCCACTTCAGCCGTCGTGCAGTCCCGAACGCCATCGAGGGTGAGACGTCGAGCACGATCCAGGTCGTCAGCGTGCGCTCCGGCACGTGCAGCCGGACGTGCGGGAGCCCGGTGCGCGCGGTCGCAGCCGGATCGATCTGGCGGACGTCGTCGCCGACTTCGTAGGGGCGCAGCTGCGCCAGCTCGGTGCCGGCGCCGAGGCCCGCGGCGCGCCGCTCGCCCGGCAGCGCGCCGGCTGCGCGGCGCGCGACGACGAGGTCGAGGGCGTCGAGCAGGCCGTGCGGCAGCGGCCCGGGGCCTTGGCGTGCGCGCGGCGGGCGCAGCACGGGCGGCGTCATCGTGCCCGCTCCGCGGAGCGGGCGCGCGCGATCGGCGAGCGAGCCGGGCGCATCGTCCTAGGCCGCCGCGTCCCGGCGCTGGATGTGGTCGGCTGGTGGCTCCTGCACCGCCTCGAGCACGCGCTCCAGCAGCGCGTCGGCGGTCACGTCCTCCGTCAACGCGTCGTAGGACAGCACGAGCCGGTGGCGCAGTACGTCGGCGGCGAGGTCGCGCACGTCGGCGACGGCGACATAGCCGCGGCCGCGCAGCATCGCCAGCGCACGCGCTGCCTGCACGAGCCCGATCGGCCCACGCGGGCTCGCGCCGAACTCGATGAAGCCGGCGATCTCCTCGAGCCCGTAGCGCTCCGGCCGGCGCGTCGCGTCGGCGAGCGCCACCGCGTAGGCGATCACCTCGCGGTCGACGAGCACGTCCTGCGTCGCCCGCGCAAAGCGCTCGAGGTCGGCGAGCGAGAGCCGCTCGCGCGCCTGTTGCGGCGGCACGAGCGAGCGGTCGACGACGGCGGCTTCCTCGCTCATCGTCGGGTAGTCGACGACGACCTTCATCAGGAAGCGGTCGACCTGCGCCTCGGGCAGCGGGTACGTGCCCTCCGACTCGATCGGGTTCTGCGTCGCCATCACGAGGAACGGGTGCGGCACCGGGAACGTCTCGCCTCCGATCGTCACCTGCTGCTCCTGCATCACCTCGAGCAGCGCCGACTGCACCTTCGCCGGCGCGCGGTTGATCTCGTCGGCGAGCAGGAAGTTGCCGAAGACGGGCCCCAGCTCGGTGTCGAAGCGGCCCGTGTCGGGGCGGTAGACGCGCGTCCCGACGAGGTCGGCCGGGACGAGGTCGGGCGTGAACTGGATCCGCTTGAAGGTCCCGCCGAGCACCTGTGCCAGCGTCTTGACGGTAAGCGTCTTCGCGAGGCCGGGCACGCCCTCGAGCAGCACGTGGCCGCCCGCGAGCAGTGCGACGAGCAGGCGCTCGAGCATCGCGTCCTGCCCGACGATCACGCGCTTGATCTCGTGCAGCGTCTCCTCGAGCGCGTCGCGCGGCTCGTCGCGGCGCGGCGCGAGGTCGTCGTGGTGGTCGGGGGTCACGTGATCGTCCTTTCGAGTCGTGGCAGTGACGTCATGATCAGATCAGGCGGCCGAACCAGCGCAGCGACGTGCCGGCGCCGAGCAGCAGCAGCACGATCGCGCCGCCGGCGAAGGCAGCGGTCACCTGCTTGTGGGTCGTGCGATGGCCGAGTTGCGTGCCGAGGCGCTCGTAGACGGCGGACAGCCCGCCGGCGTCGGCTGCGGTGAAGGCGTGCCCGCCGGAAGCGGCGGCGATCGCCGCGAGCGAGGCGGGATCGGGCGGGACGCGCACGGTGTGCGGGACTCCCTGCTTGTTGGGGACTTGGATCGTCCCTTGCGGGGTGCCGAGCGCGACCGTGTAGATCGGGATCTGCAGCCGCTTCGCCTGCTGCGCCGCCTCGATCGGGTTGCGCCCGCGCGTCGAGCTGCCGTCGGAGATCAGCACGATCGCTGCCGGCGGGCGCCGGCCGCCGCTGATCGGGACGCTGCGCAGCGCGCCGATCGCCGCGCCGATCGCCTCCCCCGTCGCCGTGCCGCCGCTCACCGTCATGCCGTTCACGGCTTCGCGGGCTGCGCTGCGGTTGCGCGTCGGGCTCGCGAGCACGGTCGCGTGCTGGTTGAAGGCGAGCACGCCGACCTCGACGCGACCCGGCACACGGCCGAGGAACGTGCGCGCTGCGCGCTTTGCGGCGACGAGCCGGTTCGGCGCGACGTCGGTCGACAGCATCGAGCCGGAGACGTCGGTCGCGAGCATGATCGCCGCACTGCGCAGCGGCACGGCGACGGTCCGCTGCGGTCGCGCGGCGGCGAGCACGAGCAGCGCGAGCGCGAGCGCGAAGACGAGCATCGGCACGTGGCGGCGCCAACGCGGCCGGCGCGGCGCGACCGACGGCTGCAGGCGCGGTGCTGCGAACGCGGCGGCTGCCGCGCGCCGCGTGCGCTGCTGCTGGACGTACAGCGCCGCGAGGAGCGGCAGGGCGAGCAGCGCGAGCAGGACGAGCGGCGCTGCGAAGCTCACGGCGTGCGGGTGGGTTGCGTCCCGAGCTTGACGTTGAGCGTGACGGAGCGACCTGCACGCTGCACGTGCACGACTACACGGTCACCGGGCTTGTGCGCGGTTATCGCGGCGGCCACGTCCTCGGGCGTCTGCACCGAGCGGCCGGCGATCTGCTTGATCACGTCGCCCTGACGCATCCCGGCGCGCTCGGAGGGACTGCCGGGAATCACGGCGACGACGCGCGCGCCAGTCGGGTTCGTGAGCGAGTTCGGCGCGTTCTGGACGCCGAGCCACGGGTGGCGCACCGCCTTGCCCTGCTCGAGCAGCGGCACGATCTGGCGGACGGTGTTCGACGGGATCGCGAAGCCGATGCCGATGTTGCCGGCGACGCCTGCGGTCGCGATCTGCGAGTTGACGCCGATCACGTGGCCCGCGTCGTCGAGCAGCGGGCCGCCGGAGTTGCCGGGGTTGATCGGCGCGTCGGTCTGGATCACCTTGTCGATCGAGAAGCCGTTCGGCGCCTGGATCGAGCGCGCGAGGCCGGAGACGATCCCCTCGGTCGCCGTGCGGTCGAGGCCGAACGGGATTGCCGATCGCGATCGCCACGTCGCCGACCTGGACGGCGCGGGAGTCGGCGAACTGCAGCGGCGTGACGCCCTTCGGGATCAGCTTCGGGTCGATCGAGACGACCGCGAGGTCGGACGACGGGTCGGTGCCGAGCACGTCGCCGTCGACCCGCGTGCCGGTCGCGCCGAAGCGCACGAGCACGTGGGTGCTCTTCTCGACGACATGGTCGTTCGTCACGAACAGCCCGTTGCGCGAGATCAGGAAGCCGGTGCCCTCGCCGACGTTCGTGCGGATCGAGACGACGGCCGGGCTCGCCGCTGCGTAGATCAAGCCCGCCTGCGTGTGACCGTTGTGCGGCTTGATCGGCGTGCTGGAGACGGCAGGCAGCGCGGACGGGCCGGACTTGCCCTTGCCGTCGTTGCCGTTCAGCAGCATCCCGGCGGCGAAGGCGGCGCCGGCGACCGCGAGCGCGACGAGCGCCAGGCTCAGAAGCAGCATCCCGCGACGCGGTGGGCGCTCTGGCCCGTCCTCGTCGTCGAGCACCGGAGCGGTGGCGCGCTCGGGCGTGCGCGCGGGCGCGCTCAGCCGCTGCGTGGCGGCCTCCTCGGCCGCCTCGCGTGCGCGCTCGGACTCCTCGCGCCACTCGCCGGTCCACAGGTGTCGTGGTGTCCATCCCATGCTCGCTGAAGCGTAGCCGCGGACCTAATGGCGGATTAAGAGCTGGCAGCAATCCGCCTGTGCCCTTACCACCACGCTATGTACTGGATTCTGAGAAAATGACCTCATGGGGATCCGAGGGGGATCGGTCCCGCGCCGGGCTGCCGCGTCGGACAGCCGTGGTGCGATGCCGCGCACGTACGTCGCCGCCGCACGCTGGCTCGCGGCGCATGAGCCGGCCGCTGCCGCGCTCCTCTTCGCCGCCTTCGTGCTCGTCTACCTGTGGCCGGTGCTGATCGGCGGCGACCTGCTGTCGCCGCGCGCGACCTTCTACCAGTTCGCTCCGTGGGCATTGGGCGCGCCGGCGGGCTGGCAGCGGATGGCAAACTTCATCTTGGGCGACGTGCCGATGTCGTACTATCCGCTCAACGCGATCGCGCGCGCGGCAATCCACAGCGGCACCTTCCCGGCTTGGAGCCAGCACGCATACGCCGGCGTCCCCTACTTCACCGACCCGCAGATCGGGCTCTTCACCCCGTTCAACGTGCCCCTGTGGATCATGTCGCTCGACGACGGGATCGGCGTCTCGGCTGCGTTGAAGGTGTGGGCCGCGGCGTCCGGCATGTACCTGCTCGTGCGCGAGCTGAAGCTCGGCTTCTGGCCGGCCGTGCTTGCGGGCGTCAGCTTCGCGCTGTCGGCGTTCGGCGTCGACTGGCTCACGCACGAGGCGATCAGTGCGGTTGCCGTGCTGCTGCCGTGGAACATCTGGCTCGTCGAGCGGATCATCCGCACGGGCCGGCTCGGCCCGGCGATCGGGCTTGCGCTCACGACGGCGATCGCAATCGCCGGCGGGCATCCCGGCACCGAGATCCACATGATGCTCGCGACCGGCCTGTACGCGCTCGTGCGAGCCGGCAACGCCGAGCAGCTCGTGCGCAGCGAGCGCCTGCGGCGGGGCGTGCTCGTCGCCGGAGGGGCGCTCGTCGGCATCCTGCTGATGGCGTTCGTGCTCGTGCCCGTGATCAGAGCCGGGGCGGGCACGATCGGCGTGCAGGCACGGATCGGCGAGAACGACACCATTCCCGGGCAGAACCTGCCGCTCGGCACGATCCGCACCGCGCTGTTCCCCGACTGGTGGGGCCGAGCGAGCGACCTCTCGACGAATGGGCCGCAGAACTACGTCGAGCGCACGTTCTATGCGGGCGGCGTCGCGACGCTGCTCGCGGCAATGGCGCTCGTCTCGCGCGGCAACTGGCGGCGCAAGGCGCCGTTCGCGCTGCTCGCGGGGATCGGGCTTGCGGTCCCGCTCCACGCACCGGTGCTGCTGTGGCTCGCGACGCACCTGCCGGTCCTGCGCCAGGTCCAGTTTCAGCGGATGATCCTGCTCTACTGCTTCGGCGTCACCGTGCTCGCCGCGTTCGGGCTGCAGCGGCTGCTCGACGCGCCGCGCGAGCGCCGGCGCGCGGCGGGCGTGCTCGCCGCCGGCGGTGCGATCGGCTTGGCGGCGCTCGCGGCCGCGTCGGTGAGCGTCGCCGACCTGCGTCAGGCGGCTACGAACACCGTGCACCTGCGTCACGCGGTCGGCGGCATGCTGCCCGGCTCGGACCCGAACGTCGGCGGGATGGTCGCGACGAGCGTCGGCTGGTGGCTGTTCGTCGTCGTGGGCGTCGCGCTGCTGCTGGGCGCGCTGTGGCGCTGGCCGCACCGGCGCCGGCTCGTCGCGGTCGCGCTCGCGGCCTTCGCGGCGCTCGACGTGCTCGCCTACGCGCACGACTTCCAGCCGATGCAGCCGCTCGCGAAGATCGCGCTCCCGCGCACCCCCGGGATCGCCTACGTCGAACGCCACGCAGCCGACGGACGCGTCGTCGGGCTCTTCTTCGCGCTGCAGAACGACTGGGACGCGATCTACGGCCTGCGCGACGTGCGCGGCTATGACCCGCCGCAGCCGAGCTTGCGCTGGTACCACCTGTGGAAGTCGCAGGTCTATCCGGAACAGCTCGACTGGTCACAGACGCTCCTGTTGGCGCTGCCCGGCCGCAGCGGGCTCAACGCGCTCAGCGTGCTCGGAACGCGCTATGTGTTCGCCGGCCCGGGAACGCGTGCGCCGGCGCAGCTGCCGGAGCTTGCGGTCGGCTACAGCGGTCCGGACGCGACGGTGCTCGTCAACGCCGACGCCGTGCCACGCGCGATGGTCGCGCCGCGCGTGGCGCTCACGGGCAGCGAGCGCGGCACGATCGCCGCGATCGCGGACCCACGCTTCGAACCGCGCGACGAGGTGGTCGTCGAGCGCGGTGAGCCCGGTGCGGTGGCGCTCGCGCGCACGTCGGGGACGGGTGGCGCGGTGCGCGTCGTGCGCGAGACGAATGCGACGGTGACGCTGCACGCGGCGCTTCGCCGCCCCGGGCTCGTCGTGCTGAACGACTCGCTCGCGCCGGGCTGGAGCGTGCGCGTCGACGGCAAGCCGGCTGCCGTCGTGCGCGTCAACGACGTGATGCGTGGGGTCGCCGCCGGCGCCGGCACGCACACGATCGTCTGGAGCTATCGCATTCCCGGCCTCGGGCTTGGGATCGCGTTGAGCGCGGTCGGGCTGCTCGCGCTGCTGGCCGCGTGCCTGGCGCTGGCGCGAACGCGGCGGCGCGCTAAGCGGATGGTGGCGTCAGCGCCAGCCGCACGTCGATCCCAAACGGATCGGTCGTGACGACGCTGCCGTCCTGCTCGTGCACGGGGAAGCCGGCAGCCGCGACGCGCTCGGCCACACGCGCGATCTCGCCCGCGTCGGACAGCGTGACCGTGACGTGGCCCAGCCCGCGCGCGCCCGGCGTCGCCGGTGGGCCGCCGGCGCTCGCCCACGTGTTGAGCCCGAGATGGTGGTGGTAGCCGCCGGCTGCGACGAACAGCGCGCCGGGGTAGCGGCGGACCATGATCTCGAAGCCGAGCGCACCGACGTAGAAGCGCTCGGCCGCAGCGAGGTCGCCGACCTCCAGGTGGACGTGGCCGACGTGCGTCGCGGCATCCATGCCCGCGTCGGCTGCCGGGTCCTCGCCGGCCGGCAGCTCGGCGACGATGCTGTCGAGGTCGAGTGGCAGCGTCGCCATCTCCAGCTCGCCGTCGGCGTCGCGGTGCCACTGCTCGCTCGGCCGGTCGCGGTAGATCTCGATCCCGTTGCCCTCCGGGTCACGCAGGTAGAGCGCCTCGCTGACGAGGTGGTCGGAGGCGCCGGTCAGCGCCCAGCCGGCGCCGATGATGCGTCGCAGCGCGCGCGCCAGCTCGACGCGCGAGGGCAGCAGCAGCGCGACGTGGAAGAGGCCGCTGGAGCGCCGCACCCGCGCCGGCGCGTCGGCACGCCCGACGAGCACGACGAGCGGCGCGCCGCCGCCGGCTGCTCCGAGCTGCACGACGTTCTCGCTGCGGTTCAACGTCCGCAGGCCGACGACGCGCTCGTAGAATGCCGTCAGAGGATCGAGGTCGGCGACCGTCAGCTCGACGGGACCGACTGCGGTGTCAGGGGGAAGCGACGTGGACGTGGGGGACTCCATTGCGATCTGTGCGCAAGGCTAGCTGTATGCGCGCGCACGCCAGCGGGCGTGGGCTGCGTGCGTGCTGGATTGGGGGATTCTCTCCGGCGGTTAAGGCTTCTCCAAGGTGCGATGGGCATCACTCGGGAATGGGGCCATCCCAAGGACCACCGGTGCGCGCATGAGCGGCGAGGTGCTCGCGGCATACGCCGGTGGATCGGCCGTGCAGGCGGTGCTGGTCGTGGGGACGGTCGCGCATTCGGCGCCGCGGCTGCTGCGTGCGGTCCAGCACCGGCTGTTCGCGCTGCTGCCCTTCGTCTCGATCGTCGGCGTCGCCTTCGGCCTGCGCATGTGGCCCGAAGCCGCGGGCGCACTGGCAGTGGTTGCGCTCGTGCTCGTCCCGCTGCTCGCGCTTGCCGCGGCGGCACGGATCGGGCCGCTCCCCCTGGCAGTGACGGGCGCGCTGCTCGTCGCGACGCTCTACGACCGCCATTCGCTGGTCGGCGAGCTCGGGGCACTTGAGCTGATCGGCGCGAGCTGCCTGTTGCTCGGCGCGCTGCTCGTCGAAGTGACGCCACGGCGCTGGCTCGGCCCCGGCATCGCGGCGATGGCGCTGGCCGACCTCGTGCTCGTCACGAGCGGACTGCTGGAACCGGCGAACGCGGCGCTGAACGGCGCCGGCGTCGGCGGCCTGCCGCAGCTGCAGCGCGTCCAACTCGGTCCGCTGACGATGGGCTACGGCGACCTCTTCCTGCCGGCGCTCGTCGGCGCGCTGCTGTCGGCGCACGCACGCTCGCGGCGCTGGGTCGGGGCGTTGACGTTCGGCTTCGCGTTGCTCGCCGGACTGGGCTTCCTCGTCACCGAACAGCTGCCGGCTACCGTCCCGGTCGCCTTTGCGCTGCTCGTCGTCGAGGGCGCCCGTGCGCTGCACGCCCGCCGGCGCGTGCCGCGCGCGCAGGTCGTCGTGTGCGTCACGCCGAGATAGGGTTGGTCGATGACGCGCGGCGGACGCCTCGGCGGCGTCGACCTGACGCAGGCGCTGAGTGGCACGCAGGCGGAGTCCCAGCTGCTCGCTGCCCAACGGCGGCTGCTCGCGTTGCGCCTGCAGCTCGCCGGCCTGCGTGGCGACGGGCGCCACGGGCCGCCGCTGTGCGTGCTGCTCGAGGGCTGGGACGCCTCCGGCAAGGGCGGCGCGATTCGCCGGCTCGTCGCGCCGCTCGATCCGCGCCACGTGCGCGTCGCGAGCTTCGCGGCGCCGAGCGCGGACGAGCGGCGCCACCACTTCCTCGCGCGCTTCTGGCCGGCGCTGCCGGGCTGGGGTGGGATGTCGGTGCTCGACCGCTCGTGGTACGGGCGCGTGCTCGTCGAGCGTGTCGAGCAGCTCGCGAGCGAGGCCGACTGGCGGCGCGGCTACGACGACATCGCGGCGTTCGAGCGGATGCTCGCCGGCCACGGCACGGTGCTCGTGAAGCTGTGGCTGGAGATCTCCGACGCCGAGCAGCTGCGGCGCTTCCGCAAGCGCGAGCGGGATCCGCTGAAGCGCTGGAAGCTGACGACGAGGATTGGCGCAACCGCGAGCAGCGCGCCGCCTACGAGGTCGCGATCGAGGAGATGCTCGCGCGGACCGACCAGCCGGCTGCACCCTGGACGCTGATCGCCGCCGAGTCGAAGCCGTTCGCCCGCGTCGCGGTGCTCGAGACGGTCAACGCGGCGATCGAGATCGGCATGCGCGCCCACGGCATCGAGCCACTGCCGCTCGACGTCGGCTGAGCGCGGCGGGGGCGCGTGGCCGGCGCGGCGCTCGGTGCACGCCGGCTGAGCGCGGTGGCGGTGCGCGTCGTCGGACGGCGCGCGGTCGGCCACAGCGCACGCTCGTTGCCGTGCGGCCGCTGGGCACGTGCACCGTCAGATCCGCAGGAAGCCGAGCGACTTGGCAGCCTCGCCCTGCGCGTCGTCGCGTGAGGCGAAGCCGAGCTGCTCGCCGCGATCCGCCAGCGGCGGCATCGCGAGCGACGCGAGCGCGACGTGGAGCGCGTCGAGCGCGCGCAGGCCGTGGGTACGGGCCAGCTCCAGCGCCGTCTGCTCGATCGGCAGCGACGGTCCCGAGATCACCGCCACGCGGCCGTCGGGCTGAAGATCGGCGTCGAGCACCGCGAGCTTGCGCTCCACCGAGACCGGTCGGCCACCGCGTGCGGCGCGCACGATCGCCCCGGAGACCTCGATGCGCGTCAGGCGGCTGGTGAACTTCGCGATGCTCCGATCGTCGAGCAGGCGCTGTGCCTCCGCTGAGCCTTCCTCGTCGTCGAGATAGGCGCGCGCGAGCAGCGAGGAGTCGACGTAGGCGATCACCGGTCGCCCTCGCGGTCTTCCATGAGGATCCGCAGGACCTCGGGGGCGATCTCGCGCAGCTCGGCGAGCCCGAGCTGGTAGGTCGCCTCGTCGATCGGCGGCACGTCGATCTCGACGAGCATCCCGAGCGCGGCGGCCTTCGCGTTCGCGCGCGCCTGACGATCCTCGACGACGTCGGCGTCGACCGTCACCTCGAGCAGCGAGCTTGCCCACGCGTTCACGCTGCGCCCCTCGCGGGCGGCGCGGGCGGTGATGCGGTGGTGGAGGTCGTCGGAGATCCGCAAGATCAGCTGCTTCATGCAAGCGATGCTAGCGCCGATGCTATCTCCTGACCAGTGGTGGTATCAGCTCGCTTCGTGCCGATTCTGCGGAGCTTCAGACGTAGTCCCCGCTCAGCAGCGCGACATGGATCTGCTCGATCCGCGGCGCGAGCGCGGGGAGGCCGTCGACGCCGCGGGTGCGCAGGTGCTCGACGATCAGCTCCCAGGCGGCGCCGGCAGCTGCACGGAAGACCCACGGCGGCACCGGCCCGAGGCCGGCGCCCTGGGCCTGCGCGGCCGCATACGTCTCGGCGAGCACGCCGGCGAAGCGCTCGTGGATCTCGGCGCGGCGCGCGAGCGCCTCCTCGCCGACGCTCAGCACCTCGATCATGAACGAGCGCGCGAACTCCGGCTCGGCCGCGAGCACTTCGAGGAATGCCTCGGTGCCGCTGCGCAGGCGCGCGCGCCAGTCCTCCGTCTCTGCGGCGACCTCGGCGAGCTGGCCGAAGAGGATCTCGACGCCGACCTCCCAGGCTGCCAGGAAGCAGGCGCGCTTGTCCGGGAAGTGCTCGTAGAACGTCTTGCGCGAGACGCCGGCGCGCGCGACGACCTGCGCGACCGTCGTCTCCGCGTAGCCGCGCTCGGCGACGCAGCTCGCCATCGCCTCCAGCAGTCGCCCGCGCTGCGAGGCGAGCACGACGTCGCGGGCCGCTGCGTGACGGCCGCGGGGCAGGGCACGGGGGATCGGAACGGGCGCGCTGGACATCTGGAAACGACATGGTACAGTAGGAAACAGAGCGTTTCTACGACTAGATCGAGAGCGAGCCCGCCGATGCCCGACACCGCCCCGCAGGACGTCGCGACGAACGGCACCGCCCAGCTGCCCGACCACGTCGACATCGCGATCGTCGGCAGCGGCTTTGCCGGCATCGGCATGGCGATCAAGTTGAAGCAGGCCGGCCGGCAGGACTTCGTCGTGCTCGAGCGCGCCGACGACGTCGGCGGCACGTGGCAGGCGAACACCTACCCCGGCTGCCAGTGCGACGTGCCGTCGAACCTCTACTCGTTGTCGTTCGCGCCGAACCCCGGCTGGAGCCGGACGTTCGCGTTGCAGCCGGAGATCTGGGACTACCTGCGGCGCGTCACCGACGAGCACGGCATCCGCTCCCACATCCGCCTCGGGTGTGAGCTGCTCGACGCAAGCTGGGACGAGACGACTCAGCGCTACACGCTCGAGACGAGCCGCGGCAGCTTCACGGCGCGCGTCCTGATCGCGGGCATGGGCGGCCTCAGCGAGCCGTCGGTGCCGCAGCTGCCCGGTGCCGAGACGTTCGCAGGCCCCGCCTTCCACACAGCTCGCTGGGATCATGCAGCCGACCTTGCCGGCAAGCGCGTCGCCGTCATCGGCACGGGTGCCTCGGCCGTCCAGGTGATCCCGCGGATCCAGCCGCTCGTCGGCAAGCTGTCCGTCTTCCAACGCACGCCACCGTGGGTCATGCCCCACCCCGGGCGGCCTGTCCGCCCAAGCGAGCGGCGCCTGTTTCGCGTCCTTCCGGCGATCCAGAAGGCAGTGCGCGGCGCCGTCTATTGGGGTCGCGAGACGTATGTCCTGCCGTTCAAGTACCACCGCCTCAGCCGCGTCCCCGAGCGGATCGCACGCGCGCACTTGGAGAAGCAGGTGGCCGACCCGGGCCTGCGCGCCAAGCTGACGCCGGCCTACGAGATCGGCTGCAAGCGGATCCTGATGTCGAACGAGTACTTCCCCGCGCTCCAGCAGCCGAATGTCGAGCTGCTCACGGAGGGGATCCAAGAGATTCGCAAGCACTCGATCCTCACGACCGACGGCGTCGAGCACCCGGTCGACGCGATCGTCTACGGCACGGGCTTCCGCGTCAGCGACATGCCCGCCGGCGAGCGGCTGCGTGGACGCCACGGGCGCGTGCTTGGCGACTACTGGCGCGAGCATGGCCTGCAGGCGCTGCGTGGCACCTCGATCGCCGGCTTCCCGAACCTCTTCATGCTCGTCGGCCCGAACGTCGGCCTCGGGCACAACTCGATCATCTTCATGATCGAGGCGCAGATCGCCTACGTGCTCGACGCGCTGCGCACGCTGGACGCACATGGTGCCGCGGTCGCCGAGACGCGCCCCGAGGCGCAGGCGATCTTCAACGAGGAGCTGCAGGCGCGGATGCGCGGCACGGTCTGGACCGAGGGCGGCTGCGCGAGCTGGTACCTCGACGCGCACGGCCGCAACACGACGCTGTGGCCGGGCACCTCCTGGAGCTTCCGGCAGGCGACGCGGCGCTTCGACCCGGCCGAGCACGACCTGCGCGCGCCGGCCGTCGAGCCCGCCCGCGAGGCCTCCGCCGTTTGTTGAGCTGACGTTAAGCACAGACGTCGCGATCGATGCGCGACCCTGCTGCTAACCCGATCTTCGGGAACGCGTTAATTCGAGCTAGCCCGCTATTGAGCACGGCCTCGATCATGGACGTTCGTCGCAGCGCCGGACTCGTGTCCAAACCGCGTGCTTGACGCGACGGCGGCGACAGGCATATAACACGCAGGACGCCGCTGCGGCGGAGTCGGGGGACGATGGGGGACAGGCTCCCTTCGAGGGGCTGCTCGGACCGCGCCACGCGGCCGGGTCGCTTCGAGTTGCTCCAAATCGAAATGGGACCGATGCGGATTCAGACGCATAATTTCGAGCGGCTCGAGCCCGCTGACGCGACGGCGGCCGACCGGCCGGTGTTCGAGCTGTTCGAGGGCTTCGCGCTCACGAGCGTGCTCTCCTCGCTCGCGCAGGCCGGCCTGCTCGACCGCCTCGAGGCGGGACCGATCCCGGCCGACACGAGCTGCGGCGAGGACGGCCTCCCGCTCGCGACGCTGCGCTACCTCGCCCAGCGCGAGATCGTCGAGCAGCGCGACGACGCGTTCGTGCTGACCGAGCGCGGCCAGGCGATCTGCCGCGACAAGGGCTACCTCGTGTGGCTGCAGGGCGGCTACGGCCAGGTGCTCCGTGGCCTCGGCGCCTTCACGACCGGCGCGCTGCGCTACGGCAGCGACGTCGTGCGCGAGGGCCGCTGGGTCGCCGACGGCTCCGCGCTGATCGGCAAGCAGGACGTCTCGCCGCACGCGACTGCGGTGCTCGAGGGGATCGACTTCAAGCATGTCGTCGACCTCGGCTGCGGCAACGCACGCTTCCTGATCGGCGCCGCAGAGCGCTTCGGCGTCACCGGCTTCGGGATCGACCTCGCGCCGGAGGCGTGCGAGGACGCCGAGCGGATGATCGCCGACGCCGGTCTGACCGGCCGCGTGAGCGTGCGCTGCGGCGACGCCGGCGACCTCGCCGCGATCCCCGAGCTGGGCGAGGCCGACCTCGCCGTGGCCTTCTTCCTGCTGCACGAGATCTTCGAGCACGGCCGCGACGCGCTGATCGGCTACCTGAGAACGCTCGGCGAGCTGATGCCGCGCGGCTCGCACATGCTCGTCGCGGAGGTGCAGCCGGCGACCGGCGCGCCGGACGAGCGCTGGCGTCCCGAGTTCACGCTGCTGCACGCGGTCATGCGCCAGCAGCTGCTGACTGCCGCCGGCTGGCACGAGGCGTTCGAGACGGCCGGCTGGAGCCGCCGCGAGGTGCGCGAGCTGGGCCTGCCGGGCGCCGTCCTGCTGCTGTACGAGAACGGGGGTGCGTAAGCCGATGCATGTAGCCGAGCGCTCTGGGCTCGTGATCACGGAGGGGCTGCCGGTGCACGAGGAGATGGACGGCCACCACGCGCCGGTGCCGATCTTCCTCACGCCCGCAGACGCTTGCCGGGCACTCCATTCCGGATCGCCGCGGTCGACGCGGCGCAGCTGGTCGGCGCGCCGCACGCGGACCCGCACGTCCACGACGACCACGACGAGATCTACCTGTGCGTCACGCCCGGGTTGCGCTTCGAGGTCGAGACCGACGACGAGCGGATCGCGCTCGAGTCGCCGGCATCCGTCTTCATCCCGGCCGGCGTCAGACACCGGCTGATCGTGAACGAGGTTGGAACGGACACCTGTCCGTTCCTGGGCATCCTGCTCGATCCGGGGGCGCCGTCGTCCTAGGCGGAGACCGGTACGAGGGGGAACAGGGGGGAATGGATCAGGCATCAGCAGCGGTCGCGGGGGCTCCGGTCGGGTTGAGCGTGGGGGACGCCCAGCCCGATGAGCGCCCGCGGCCGCGCCTGGTTCAGCCGCACGGCGGCGGCGGTGCGCTGCGCGTCGGCATCGTCGGCACCGGCAACATCGGCACCGACCTGCTGCTGAAGGTCCAGCGCTCGGAGCTGCTCGAATGTGAGCTGTTCGTCGGGCGTAACCTCGATTCGGCCGGCATGCGGACGGCGCAGGAGCGGGGCGTGCCGGTCAGCGACCAGTCGATCGAGGCGATCGCGCGCGAGCCCGAGCGCTTCGACCTCGTCTTCGACGCGACCTCGGCGCTCGACGCGCGACGCCATTGGGAGATCCTCTCCGCGCTCGGCCTGCCGGTGATCGACCTGACGCCGGCGAAGCTCGGCAAGCTCTGCATCCCGGCGCTCAACCTCGACGAGTGCGTGCACGAGCCGAACCTCTGCATGGTCACGTGCGGCGGCCAGGCGTCGGTGCCGCTGGCCAACTGCATCGTGCGGACGCAGCCGCACGTCGAGTACATCGAGATCGTCTCGACGAGCGCCTCGGCGAGCGTCGGGCCGGCGACGCGGATCAACATAGACGAGTACCTCGCGACGACGGAGGCTGCCGTCGCGCACTTCTGCGGCGTCTCGCGCGCGAAGACGATCCTGATCGTCAACCCGTCGAACCCGCCGATCACGATGCAGAACACGATCTTCGCGAAGGCGGACGAAGTCGACCTGCCGGCGTTGAGAAGCGCCGTCGCGGAGATGGTCGGACGAGTGCAGCGCTACGTGCCGGGCTACCGGCTCGTGATGGAGCCGCTGTTCGAGGGCGGTCGGATCGCGATGACCGTGCAGATCTCGGGCGCGGGCGACTACCTGCCGTCGTATGCAGGCAACTTGGACATCATCACGTGTGCCGCAGTCGCGGCCGCGGAGGAGCGTGCGCGGGCGTTGCGCCAAGACGCAACGGCAGCGGCCGGCACGAGCCTCACCTAGGGGGGCTTAGGGGGAATGGCAAGAATCCTGATCAGCGATCCCACCCTGCGGGATGGGAATCATGCAGTTCAGCACCGCCTGGAATCCGAACAGATCCGCCGCTATGCGGCAGCCGCGAACGCGGCGCGTGTCCCGATCGTCGAGGTCGGGCACGGCAACGGGCTCGGCGCCTCTTCGTTGCAGGTTGGCGAGTCGCTGCTGAGCGATCGCGAGATGCTGCGGGTCGCACGCGAGCAGCTCACCGACGTGAAGCTCGGGGCCTTCGGGATCCCCGGCTTCGCGACGATGCGACGCGACCTCGACGTGGCGCTCGAGGAGGGCGCCGACGTCTTCCGCGTCGGTGCGCACTGCACGGAGGCAGACCTCACCGAGCGCCACATCGGCTACCTGCGCGACGTCGGCAAGCCGGTCTCCGGCGTCCTGATGATGTGCCACATGGCGTCCGTGCAGCGGCTCGTCGAGGAGGCGCAGAAGATGGAGTCCTACGGAGCGGAAGGCGCGATCGTGATGGACTCGGCCGGCGCGCTGCTCACCGACGACGTGCGCCGGCGCGTCGTCGCGCTCGTCGAGGGGACGGGAATGGCGATCGGCTACCACGGCCACGACAACGTCTCGCTCGGGGTCGCGAACTCGATTGCCGCCGTCGAGGAGGGAGCGACCATCCTCGACGGCACCGCGCGCGGCTTCGGCGCCGGCGCCGGCAACACGCAGCTGGAGGTGCTCGTCGCGGTGCTGCAGCGGCTCGGCCACGAGACGGGGATCGACCTCTACAAGCTGCTCGACGCGGCCGACCTGGCCGAGCGCGAGCTCGTGCAGACGTTGCCGGCGACCGACTCGGTGACGATCGTCAGCGGGCTCGCCGGCGTCTTCTCCGGCTACTCGAAGCCGGTCCGCCGGATCGCCAAGGAGTTCGGCGTCGACCCGCGCGACGTCTTCTACAAGCTCGGCGAGCGCGAGGTGATCGCCGGCCAGGAGGACGTGATCCTCGAGGTCGCCGCCGCGTTGCGCGACGAAGCCCCAGTGCCCGTGGCCGTGTCGGTTCTAGAGGAGGTGGCGTGATGGCGACATCGATGGAACAGCCCGAGATAGGAACCGACCGCCCGCGCGCCGCATTGCTGGAGGCTGCAGCGCTGACGCCGCACCACGAGGCGCTCGCGCGCCTGCTGTGGCATGCGGAGCTGCGCGGCGAGCCGGTCGAGCCGCTGTCCGCCACCTTCCCCGAGCTTGCGCTGTGGGACGCCTACCGCGTGCAGTCGATCGGCCGCCGCCTGCGGACCGTCGAGGGCGAGGAGCTGCGCGGCTGGAAGGTCGGCCTCACGAGCGCGGCGATGCAGGAGATGATGGGCGTCGACCAGCCCGACGGCGGCTACCTGCTCGAGTCGATGGTCGTCGGCAGCGGCGCGCAGCTGCGCGCCTCGCGCTTCATCCAGCCGCGCGTCGAGGCCGAGATAGCGTTTCTGCTGAGAGCGGGCCTGCAAGGACCCGGCGTCACGCGCGAGGAGGTGCTCGAGGCGACGCAGGCATTCGCGCCGGCGCTCGAGATCATCGACAGCCGGATCGCGCAATGGCGCATCGGGATCGTCGACACGGTCGCCGACAACGCCTCCTCCGGAATGGCCGTGATCGGCGACTGGCGCGACGCGGAAGGGATCCGCGTCGAGCAGCTCGGCGTCAGCCTCGCGCTCGGGCCGGACGTCGTCCGGGGCCGCGGTGACGCAGTCCTGGGGCATCCCGCCGAGGCCGTCGCGTGGCTCGCGGACACGCTCGCGACCCAAGGCGAGCGGCTCGAGCCCGGCGACATCGTGCTGCCCGGGTCGGTTGCGCGGGCCGTCCCGATCGCCGCGGGGCAGGCGGCATACGCGACGTTCGACCGCCTCGGGGAGGTGAGCGTGCACCTTGTCTGAGGTCTCGACCGCCGATGCGCCGCTCTACCAGCTCGACGCCTACTGCCGCCGCTTCCCGACGCGCGTCACGGCAGCCGACGCGAGCGCGGTGCAGCTCGATCGCAGCGGCTTCTACCCGGGCGGCGGCGGCCAGCCGTGCGACCACGGGACGCTGCGTGGCGAGGCGGGCGCCTGGGCGGTGACGGGTGCGCGCTTCGTGCGCGAGGGCGAGCGGCCCGGCGTCTGGTACGAGCTCGACGGGGAGGCGCCCGCGGTCGGCGGCGAGCTGGAGGGTGAGCTGGACTGGCAGCGCCGCTACGCGCTGATGCGCACGCACACCGCGCTGCACATCCTCTGCGCCGTCGTCTGGCGCGACTACGGGGCAAAGGTCACGGGCGCGAACATGGAGCCGCTGCGCGGGCGGATGGACTTCGAGTTCGAGCACTCTCAGCGGCGAGCTGGTGCGCGAGATCGAGGCGCGCGCGAACGCGGAGGTAGCCGCAGCGCGCCCGACCCACGTCGACTTCCTGCCGCGCATGGACGCCGACCGCGACCCCGACCTGATCCGCAACAAGGTCAGCCTGCTGCCGCCGTCGATCGAGGTCGTGCGCGTCGTCGGGATCGAGGGGCTCGACCTGCAGGCCGACGGCGGGACGCACGTCGCCGAACACGACCGAGGTCGGGACGATCGCGATCCCGTCGTACAAGAGCAAGGGCGCCGCGAACAAGCGCTTGGAGATCACGCTGTCCGAGGGGGAGTAAGCATGGGGGAGCCACACCGGCCGGTCGAGAAGCGCCCGGACTTTCCGGCGTTGGAGCAAGCAGTGCTCGAGCGCTGGCGCGACGGGCGCGTGTTCGAACGATCGCTCGCGGCGCGCGCCGGCGGCCCGGTCTTCTCCTTCTCCGAGGGCCCGCCGACGGCGAACGGCAACCCTGGCTCCCACCACGTCCTGCTGCGCTCCTTCAAGGACCTCTACCTGCGCTACAAGACGATGCGCGGCTACTACGCGCCGCGCAAGGCCGGCTGGGACTGCCATGGGCTGCCGGTCGAGCTGCGAGGTCGAGAAGCAGCTCGGGCTCGACTCGAAGGCGGAGATCGAGACCTACGGGATCGGCGCCTTCAACGACGCCTGCCGTGTCTCGAACGCGAAGTACATCGCCGCGTGGGAGAAGCTGACCGAGCGGATCGGATTCTGGATCGACCTCGACGGCGCGTTCCGTACCGGCGACGCCGAGTACATCGAGTCGGTCTGGTGGTCGTTGCACGAGCTGTGGGACAAGGGCCTGCTCTACGAGGGCCACAAGGTCGTGCCGTACTGCCCGCGCTGCGGCACCGCGCTGTCCTCGCACGAGGTGGCGATGGGCTACGCCGACACGGAGGACCTGACGGCGACGATCCGCCTGCCGGTCACCGAGCCGCGCGGGCCGCTGCGCGCCGGCGACTCGCTGCTGATCTGGACGACGCAGCCGTGGACGCTGTTCGCGAACTGCGCGGTGGCGATCAGCCCGTCGCTCTCCTACGTGCGCGCGCGTTTAGAAGGGGAGGTCGTGGTCGTCGCCGAGGAGCGCGTCGAGGACGTGCTCGGGGCCGAGGCGGAGGTGCTCGAGCGCTTCTCCGGGCAGCGCGATCGTCGACACGCGCTACGAGCCGCCGTTCGACCGCCTGCTCGACCACGGGCCGAAGGGCCACACGGTGCTCGCCGCCGAGCATGTCGTGCTCGACAAGGGCACGGGCCTCGTGCACACGGCGATGGCGTTCGGCGAGGAGGACTTCGTCCTCTGCGAGCGCCACAACATTCCGCTCGTGAACCCGGTGCGCGCCGACGGCACCTACGACGAGCGCATCACGGGCTACGAGGGCGTCTTCGTCGCCGACGCGATCCCGCGGATCGTCGAGGAGCTGGAGGCTGCCGGCAAGCTGTTCCGCGCCGAGCCCTACGTCCACAGCTACCCGCACTGCTGGCGCTGCGACTCGAAGCTCCTCTACTACGCGAAGGAGAGCTGGTACATCGCGACGCGCGACCAGCGCCACGCGATGCTCGCGCAGAACCAGCGGATCGACTGGCGCCCCGAGCACGTGCGCGACGGCCGCTTCGGCAACTGGCTGCAGGGCAACGTCGACTGGGCGCTCTCGCGCGACCGCTACTGGGGCACGCCGCTGCCGATCTGGGTCTGCGAGCACGACGACTGCGACGCGCGCCACTGCATCGGCTCGCTCGCCGAGCTGCGCGACGCCGCCGGCGAGCTGCCGCAGGACCTCCACCGGCCCTACATCGACGACGTCACGTGGGCCTGCACGGTCGAGGGCTGCGGCGGCACGATGCGCCGCGTGAGAGGCGACGATCGACACCTGGTACGACTCGGCCTGCATGCCGTTCGCGCAGTTCCACTACCCGTTCGAGGGGCGGCGCGAGGTGGCGGAACAGTTCCCGCCGACGTTCATATGCGAGGGGATCGACCAGACGCGCGGCTGGTTCTACACCTCGCTCGCGTGCTCGACGCTGCTGTTCGACGACATCCCCTTCAAGCACGCGGTCTGCGTCGGCCACGTGCAGGACGCGAAGGGCCAGAAGATGTCGAAGAGCCGCGGCAACGCGGTCGACCCGTGGGACGGTGCTCGAGCGCCACGGCGCCGACGCCTTCCGCTGGTACTACCTCGCCTCGCAGCAGCCATGGGCCGGCTACCGCTTCTCCGAGGACGCGGTCGAGGCGGGCGATGCGCGAGCTGCTGCTGCCGCTGTGGAGCGACCTACGGCTTCTACGTGCTCTACGCGAACATCGAGCGCTTCGACGCGAGAGCCGCGGCCGAGCGCGCCGCCGGTCGCGCGAGCGCCCGGCGCTCGACCGCTGGGCGCTCTCGCGCCTGCAGCAGGTGATCCTGGAGATGCGCGAGCGGATCGACGCCTTCGACGCGACGACCGCCGTGCGGCTCGCCGCGGAGTGGGTCGAGGACCTCTCGAACTGGTACATCCGGCTGTCTCGGCCGCCGCTTCTGGAACGGCGACGCCGGCAGCGCTTGCGACGCTGCGCGAGTGCGTCCTGACGACGGCGAAGCTGCTTGCGCCGCCGTCCCGTTCGTCGCCGAGGAGATCTACGCGAACCTCGTCGGCGGCGCGGCCGGCGACTTCGGCGCCGAGCCCGACTCGGTCCACCTGTGCGACTACCCCGAGCCGGACGCCGGCCCGGATGCGACGGGCAGCTGGACGGCGACATGGCGCTCGTGCGCGAGGCGATCGAGCTGGGCCGCGACGCGCGCGGGCGATCGAAGGTGAAGGTGCGCCAGCCGCTGGCGCGCGCGATCGTCTGCGGCGACGAGCGCGTGCGGGCGGCGGTCGGGCGGCTGCGCGAGCTGGTCGCGAGCGAGCTGAACGTGAAAGCGGTCGAGGTCGTCGCGCGATGGTGCTGAGCTGGAGCGCCCGGTCGTGCTGCCGAACCTGCAGCGGCTCGGGCCGCGCTGCGGGCGCGACATGCCGACGGTCGTCGCCGCGCTGCGCTCGCGCGACGGCGAGGAGGCGCTGCAGCGCGCTGCGCGACCACGGCGTCGTGACGGTCGCCGTCGCGACCGGCGACGAGCTGGACCCGACGCACACGTACGCGCTCGCGGAGAACGACCTCGTCGTGCGGCGCGAGCCGCGGCACGGGCTCGTGCTCTCCACGCGCGGCGGCGCTGACGGTCGCGATCGACACGACGATCGAAGAGCGGCTGCGGCGCGAGGGTCTCGCGCGCGAGATCGTCCGCGTGGTGCAGCAGGCGCGCCGCGAGGCGGGCGTCGAGGTGACCGACCGGATCGAGCTGCGGCTCGGCGGCAGCGAGCAGCTGATGACCGCCGCGCGCACGCACGAGGGCTACGTGGCGGAGGAGACGCTTGCGACGGCAGTCGTCTACGACAGCGAGGACGCCGAGCCGGCGCCACGCGTCGACGTCGAGGGGGAGTCGCTCGCCGTCGAGGTCGTCAAGGCATCCTCCGTGCACTGACGCCGGAGCGTTCGGCGCGAGCGCCTCTCGTGCTGTCCGCATCAGACGGCGCCTGCCGATCCGCGCCGCGCGCCGCCGGCTGCGTCATCCTGCGAGGCATGGCGCACGACGCGTCCGCACCGCGCGAGCTGCTCCGCATCCTGCGGCGCCACCCGCGCCAACTGCCCGAGCGCCTGATGCTGCTCGCGGTCGCGCAGCTCGGCGAGCCGACCCGGGCGTGGGCTGAGGCGTTTCGTGCCCGCGCCGCGGCGGGCGACACCGATGCCGCCGCGGCGGCGCACGACATCGACGCGGCGATCGCTGCGCGCTGCGCACGCCTGCTGCACGACACGGCCCTCGCCTCGCGCGTCGACGGGGCAGTCGCCGGCACTCCGTTCTTCATCGCGCTCGTGCCGGCCTATGTCGCGTTCCTGTGGACGCAGGCGCAGATGGTGCTGCGGATCGCTGCACTGCAGGGTCACGACCCGAGCGATCCTGCGATCGCCGCAGAGCTGCTCGCGCTGCGCGGCGTGCATCCGAGCGTCGAGGCTGCCAGCGCCGCGCTCGCGACGCTCGACGACGAGCCGTCGCCGCGCGTCGGCGGGTGGCGCGAGCGGATCGTCGCGTGGGTCCAGCTCGTGCGGCGGATCCTCGTGCTCGCAGCCTTCGCGTCGCCCGGCGCGCCCGACGAGGAGAAGCCGCCGCGCCGGCGCCAGATCGTCTTCGGCCTGCTCGGGCTCGTGATCTGGCTCGGCACGTACGTCTTCCCCGTCACCTTCATGGTCGTGCTGGCATGGGGCTGCGAGAGCAGCACGCGCCAGCTCGGACCGGTCGCGCTTGCCTACTACGGGGTCGGCGTGCTGGACGACGAGGGTGCGGGTGCAGGCGGGCGGCTGGCGCGGGCTCGCGCGCACCTGGCGCTCGTGCGCTCGCCGCGGCGGCTCGTGTGGGCGATCTCGATCGGGCTCTCGTTCGCTGTCCCGCTCGGGCTGATCGCGATCGCCGTCAGCAACCATCTCCACCACGGCCCGTGGGTCACGTTCGTCGCGCCGATCGCCGGCCTTTCGCTCGTGCTCGCGCTGACGCGCAGCGTGACGCGACGCGCCTGAGCGGGGAGCCTCGGGCGGCCACCGCCCGCGCGGCGGCAGCGTGCCTGCGCGACCTCAGTCCTGCCGGCGGAGCGCGCGGGCGCGCTCGCCGAGCGGGAGCGCGAACCACAGCAGGGTGAACAGCGCAGCGCCGCCGCTGCCTGCGGCGATCGCCGCGGCCGTGCCGAACAGCACGTCGCCGATCAGCACCATCACGCAGACCATCGCGAGCGCGAGCACGGCGATCCCGGCGATCGCGAGGCGGTTCGAGATCATCACGAGCGCACGCTTGTCATGCACGCGGAAGTTGATCCGCAGAAACGCGGTCGGGGCGATCAGCAGCGCGGTCGCGAGCGCCGTGCAGCAGAGCGTCGTGAAGTAGACGTCGCGCTGGAACGGCGTCGTCATCCCGAAGCGCTGCTGGAACGGGACCGCGAGCAGGAACGCGAACAGCACCTGCACGCCAGGCAGCGCGACCCGCAGCTCGTTGAGCAGCTCGATCAGCTCACGGTTGACCCGCTGCGCCTCGGTCTCCGACTCCACTTCGTGGAGCGTAGCTCGCGGTGGGGCGAACCTTGCGGCGCAGGCGCCTCCGGGCGCATGTGGCGACGCCGCGACAACCACGGATCGGGCAACCCCTGCCCAACGCACACCGTGCACGGGTGCTGAAGCGCAAGCTGTACGACTACGCGCTCAACCCCGCGCACACCCACGGTGGGCCGAAGGCGCGCCTCTGGCGTGCGGTCTTCGACATCGGGCGGGAGGACTGGCGCTACGTGCGCGGTCAGCTTCTCGCCGGTGTCCTCGTGGCGGTCGTGTCGGACATCCGCCAGAGCCCGGATGCCACGACATATCAACTCATCATGACGATCCGCGGGTTGAACGGTCACAGCGGACCCGTGACGACGGCATGGCAGTTCATCGGTGATGCGCCGCGACTGGTTACGGCGTTTCCTCGCGTGTAGGATCGAGCGATGGGTTTTCAAGATCTCGACTGCGTTGAGTTGACGCGCCCCATCGACGATTCGCACGACGGTCACTTCCCGGCCGGAACGCGCGGGGCGATCGTCGGTCTCGGTGATAGCTGGGCACTCGTCGAGATCGGCCGCGAGGACGGTGGCAGCGATGGTCTGATCGGCGTCCAGCTCTCCGACCTGCGGCTGGATCAGCACGCGCGCGCCGCGCGCAGCGCGGCCTCGTAGCGCCGCTCAGCTCGCCGCCGCCGACTCCGTCACTCGTGGCCGTGCATCTGCGAGCCGACCGTGGGCGTACCATCGGACAGGCTATGGCGACCGATCCACTGCGTATTTCTCCGGAGACTTGGCGCGCGCTCGACGCCGAGAAGCGTCGTTTGTTGACGCCATCCGGGGCGACCCTCGAAGAGAAGCTGCGGCGCGGTCAGCACCTGTCCGCACAGGCGGCTGCGCTGCGTCGCTCGATCGTCCGCGATGAGCCGGCCCGTCGCTGATCCCGACCTCGCCGCGATCATCGCGGCACTGCTCGAAGCGCGAGCGGACTTCGTCGTGATCGGCGGCTTTGCGGTGATCGCGAACGACTACATCCGCGCGACCGAGGACGTCGACTTGCTGATCCCTGACGACGCGCGCAACGATGCCGCGCTCGACGCCGCGCTCGCGGCGCTCGACGGACACTGGGTCGACGGCAGCGCCGAGCGTCCATATCGCCCGGGCGACCTGGCGGGACGGGAGCACAGTCGCCTGTGGACGCGCGCCGGCCTTGTCGACCTGCTGCGCGAGGGGGTGTCACCGCTCGATTTTGCGACCGTGAGCACGAATGCTCACCAGGGCGATCTTGGGGCGGGTCGCTTCCGCGTCGCCGGGCTTTCGAGCATCGTTGCCTTCAAGCGGCTCGCAGGACGGCCACGCGATCGCGCCGACCTCGAGGAGTTGCGCGAGATCCATGGGGAGCTGCCGATCGACCCGCTCCCCGGCATCGACTCGTAGCTCGCACGCTCAGCTCGCCGCCGCCGCCGCCTCCGACTCCGTCACCGGCTTCAGGTGCCGGAACGGGCGGCCGTCTCGCAGCTCCTTCACGACCGCCTCGACGAGCCCGTCGCCGTCGAGGCGCTTGCCGTCGGTGACGGCGGCGACGAGCCCGCGCTTGCGGGCGATCAGGCGCGCCATCGTCTCGTCGATCGTGCCGGCGGCGAGCAGGTACCAGGCGGTCACTGCGTCGTGCTGGCCGATGCGGTGGCAGCGGTCCTCGGCCTGGTCGTGCATCGCCGGCGTCCACTCCAGCTCGAGAAAGGCGACGTTGGAGGCGCGCGTGAGCGTGATCCCCTGGGCAGCGACGCGCGTCGCGCAGACGAGCAGCTGCGGCCCGTCCTCGCGCTGAAAGGCCCGCACGCTGGCCTCACGCGCCTTCGTGCTGTCGCGCCCGACGAGGTGCCCGGCGTCCGGAAAGCGCTCCAGCACCGCCTGCTGCACCTCGACGTGACGCGCGAACACCACGAGCGGCTCGCCCGACGCGAGGAAGTCGTGGATCCACGTCAGCGCCGCGTGCAGCTTGCCGCGCGCCGCAAGCCGCTGCAGCGTGCCGAGCTGTGCGAGTCGCTGCGCCCGCAGCGTCGCTGCGATCTTCGCGTTCAGCTCCGAGAGGTCCAACGGCTGCTCGCGCAGCCACGCGATCACGTCGTCCTCGGCGAGCCGGTACTCGCGCGTGTTGTCGAGCGCGACCGGCACGACGACCTGGCGCTTGGCCGGCAGCTGCGGCAGCACCTCGCTCTTGCGCCGGCGCACGAAGCAGCGGCGTCGCAGGTGCCAGTGCAGCCGCTCCTCCGTCAGCGACCCGCGGAACTGCTGCTTGAAGCGCGCGCCGGAGCCGAAGTCCTCCAGCCGGCCGAGCACGCGCAGCTGGCTGATCAGCTCGTCTGCGTGATTCAGCACAGGCGTGCCGGTCAGCGCGAGCCGCAGCGCGTCGCGCTCCATCCCCTCTGCGAGCCGCCGGACGGCGCGCGTACGCTGCGCTTGCGGGTTCTTGCAGTAGTGCGACTCGTCGATCACGAGCGCGCGGGGGCGCGTGCGCGAAAGCGCCTCGCGGTGCGCGGCGACGACCTCGTAGTTGAGGATCACGATCTCGGCACGCGGCGGCACCGGGACGCGGCCTTCGATCACCGCGACGGTGCGGTGGGGGAGCCAGCGCTGCGTCTCACGCTCCCAGTTGAGCTTCAACGACGCGGGGCAGATCACGACCGCCGGGAAGGCACCGTCGGCCTCGATCGCGGCGAGCGCCTCGACCGTCTTGCCGAGCCCTTGCTCGTCGGCGAGGAACGTGCGGCGAACGTCGAGCGCGTAACGCACGGCAGCCCACTGGAACGGCTCCAGCTCGCCGCCGAGCACGGCTGCAGCCTGCGGGATCGGGTCCGCCTCGGTCGCGCGCGAGCGGCGGATCGCCTCGGCCGCCTCGGCGGCTTCGGCGCGCAGGCGCGTGAGCGCCTCGGCCGCGCTCGGCGTGACCGCGACTCCGTGCAGCGCGACGAACGCGTCGAGCGGCTCGAGCAGCCACGGGTCGATCGGCACCGCGCGCTCGCCTTCGGCACCGGGCAGCGACTCGAACGCGACGCCGGTGTCGGGATCCCACAGCACCTCGAGCCGCAGCCGCGCGCCGTCGACTCCATGCGTCGCGACGAGCTGCGCCGGCGGGGGCGGATCGCCCAGCTCCAGCGAGGCGACGCAGCGCTCGGCCGCAGCGTCGAGCCGCGCGGACTCCTGCTCGCGCAGCAGGTGCGCGTTCGGCTCGGTCAGCGGCACGAGCAGCTTGCCGTCCTCGCGTTCGATCGACCCGGCCAGCAGCGGCTCCGGCACCGGGCCGGCGAGCGTCTCCAGCTCCCACCAGCCGCGCGCGTCGTAGCGGGCGGTGCGCACGTAGCCGATCCAGCGCTGCTCGATCGCATCGAGCCACGTCGACGCCTGCTCGCTTGCGGTCAGCTCCGGGAAGCGGCGCAGGATGTCGGCTACGTGGAGCGCTACCCAGTCGTCGACTGGCGCCCACCACTCGCGCGCATCCCAGTCGAAGCGCCGGTGGGGGATCCCGCGCACGACCTCGACCACGTTCGCGTCGTAGGCAAACGCGAGCACGACGATGCGGCCGCGCTCGGCATCCGTGCGCAGGTCGACGTTCGGCGGAGCAGGGACGAGGCGCATCTGCGCGTACGGTAGAGGACCGTCGCCGCGTGCCCGCAGCGCGACGCCTCCGACCTTGCCACACTGTCCCGATGGCCGGGGAATACGCGATCACGCAGCAGGGCCTCGACGCCCTCCACGCCGAGCTGGAGCAGCTCGAGACGCACGGTCGCGCCGAGATCGCCGCGCGCATCAAGACCGCGCGCGAGTGGGGCGACCTGAAGGAGAACGCCGAGTACCACGCGGCGAAGGAGGACCAGGCCCACCTCGAGACGCGCATCAAGCGGATCATCGAGCGGGTCCGTGGCGCGAGCGTCGTTGGCGCTCCGGCGAAGGACGGCATCGTCGCGTTCGGCTCGACGGTCGAGGTGCGCGACGAGCAGAGCGGACGCGTCTCCACCTACACGCTCGTCGGCGCCGCCGAGGCGAGCGCGAAGGACGGCCGCCTGTCGATCGAGTCACCCGTCGCCAAGGCGCTGCTCGGCGCACGCGACGGCGACGCGGTGCAGGTCGAGACGCCCGGCGGCGCACGCGCGTACCACGTCGTGCGCGTCGGCACGTAGCGCCAAGACGCTCCTCTGATATCTTTTTAGATATGAACGATGCGGCCGATCTCGTTCGCGAGACGCGCGAGCGCCATGGGCTCTCGCAGCGACGCCTCGCGCGGCGGGCCGGGACGACGCAGGCGGTCGTGAGCCGGATCGAGCGCGGCGAGGCCTCGCCGTCGGTCGACACGCTCGAGCGTCTGCTTGGCGCGATGGGCTGGGAGCTCGACATCGGCTTGCGGCGCTCGCGCTGGCAGGACCACGACTCCGAAGCGCTGCGGCATTTCGGCGCACTCGCGCCGCAAGAGCGTCTCGCTGGGATCGCCGAGACGATCCGCGCCGCCGACGAGCTGCGCGGAGCGGCACGGCGCGCGTGAGCGAGCGCGGCGCACCGCTCGACCTCGTGCGCCTCCTGGGAGCGCTGGACGAGCACGCAGTCGAGTACATCGTGATCGGTGGGCTGGCCGCCATCGCGCACGGCGCCCGTCGCATGACACTTGACCTCGACATCGTCCCGCGGCCGGATTCGCCGAACTACGAGCGCCTCGCCGAGGTCGCTGCGGAGCTCGAAGTGGCGGACGCGACGGCGGTCGACGGTGCCGTTCGGGAGATCGACCCGCGTGACGGCGTCGACCTGGCGCGCTCGCGCAACGTGACGCTGCGCACGGCGGCCGGCCAGCTCGACGTGCTGAACGAGCCTCGCGGCGCGCCGCCGTACGCGGAGCTGGAGGCCGGCGCCCAACGGCTCGCAATCGCCGGGATCGACGTGCAGGTCGCCGGGCTCGACGACCTCGTCGCGATGAAGCGTGCGCTTGGCCGCCCGAAGGATCTGCAGGATGTAGCCGACCTGACCGCGCATGAGGTCGGCGAGTACCCGCCGCCGGCGAGCGCCTGAACGCTCTCGGCGCTTAAGCGGCCGGCGGCTGTGGCCGCAGCCCGTCGAGCAGCAGCTCGAGGTGGCGGCGCCAGTCGGCGACGCCGGCTTGGACGACGCTCGCGACGGAGCAGTAGAGCGCTGGCAGGTCGGTCGCGACGAGATCGGGGCGAACCGCGCCGGCCGCCTGGGCGCGGGCGAGCAGCTGTGCGGTCGTCGCGAGCACCTCGTCGCGCATACGCTCCGACGGCGGTTGCGCGACCGATTGGCCCGCGACCATCGCGAGCACTGTGGCGTACCCGCGATCGTGCTCCTGCGTCTCGGCGCAGTGCTCGAACGAGCGCACGAGCGCACGCCACGGGTCGGGCTCGTCGAGCAGCTCGCGCGCGTACGCGACCCAGTGGACGAAGTGCTCGTCGACGAGCGCGGCGGCGAGCGCCTGCTTCGTCGGGAAGTGGCGGTAGACGGTGCCGACGCCGACGCCCGCGCGGCGCGCCACGTCTTCCATCTGCGCGTCGGCCCCATGCTCGGCGAAGGCGGCGCGGGCTGCGTCGAGCAC
Source organism: uncultured Actinomycetes bacterium (assembly GCA_963715695.1). Lineage (GTDB taxonomy): Bacteria > Actinomycetota > Thermoleophilia > Solirubrobacterales > Solirubrobacteraceae > Conexibacter. The sequence continues at coordinate 2,385,533 of OY970266.1, forward strand.
CTTCGTGCGGTTGCGCTCGGCGTCCGCACGCCGACGCTTGGGGGGAGCTGGAAGCGTTTGGCTTGACAAGCGGAATCAATCCTCCGTATCCTGCGCGGCTGAACCGGAAGTCCGGTTCCGGATTGTAGCCCTAGGAGAAGGACACGCGCAAGATGTCAACGGTCGCCGCAGCACCCGTCAAGGATCAGCAAGGACTCGACCCGAAGCGCTGGCTGGCGCTCGCCGTGCTCGGCGCGGCGCAGTTCATGGTCGTGCTCGACGCCTCGATCGTGAACGTGGCGCTGCCGTCGATCAAGACGGCGCTGCACTTCTCCGAGAACAGCCTGCAGTGGGTCGTCAACGCGTACACGCTCGCGTTCGGCGGCTTCCTGATGCTCGGCGGCCGCGCGGCTGACCTGTTCGGGCGCCGGCGCGTCTTCATCTTCGGCCTCGGCCTCTTCTCGCTCGCCTCGCTCGCGGGTGGCTTCGCGACCTCCTCGGGCTTCCTGATCGCTGCGCGCGGCGTGCAGGGGCTCGGCGCCGCGATCGTCTCGCCTGCAGCGCTCGCGATCGTCACGACGACCTTCACCGAGGGCGAGGAGCGCAACAAGGCACTCGGCATCTGGGGCGCGCTCGCCGGTGGTGGCGGCGCTGTCGGCGTGCTGCTCGGCGGCGTGCTGACGTCCGGCCTCGGCTGGGAGTGGGTGCTGTTCGTCAACGCGCCGATCGGCTTCGCGGCCATGATCATCACGCCGCGCTTCGTGCGCGAGAGCCGCGGCCACGAGCAGACGAGCATGGACATCGCCGGTGCGGTGACGGTCACGGCCGGCCTTGTCGCGATCGTCTACGCGCTCGTCGAGGCGAACGATGCAGGCTGGGGCTCGGCGCGCACGCTCGGCGTGCTCGGTGCTGGCGTGCTGCTGCTCCTGACGTTCGTGATCGTCGAGCTGCGCACGAAGCACCCGATCATGCCGCTGGGGATCTTCCGCAACCGCAGCGTCGCGGGTGCGAACAGCGTCGGCTTGCTCGTCGGCGCGTCGCTGTTCGCGATGTTCTTCTTCATCTCGCTCTACCTCCAGCAGGTGCTGCACTTCTCTGCCCTGACGACCGGCTTCGCCTACCTGCCGCTCGCGCTGTCGATCATCGCCTCGGCGGGGATCGCCTCGGTGCTCGTGAACAAGCTCGGCGCCAAGCTCGTGCTCGTCGGCGGGCTCGTGTTCGTCACCGTCGGGCTGCTGCTGTTCAGTCGCGTCTCGCCGCACGGCACCTACCTCGGCGACGTGCTCGCGCCGTCGGTGATCGTCGCGATCGGGCTCGGGCTGTCGTTCGTGCCGCTGACGATCGCCGCCGTCGCGGGCGTGACGCACAACGAGGCGGGGCTGGCGTCTGGGCTCATCAACACAGCCCAGCAGGTCGGCGGCGCGCTCGGGCTCGCGGTCCTCTCGACCGTCTCGATCGCGCGCACGAAGGACGTCCTCCACGCCGGGCACCCGCTCGGCACCGCGCTGACCGACGGCTTCCAGCGCGCCTTCGCAGTCGGCGCCGGTTTCGCGATCGTCGGGATCGTGCTGGCGCTGATCGTGGTGCCGAGCGTGCGGCCGAGCGACGTGTCGGACGAGGCGCCGATTCCCGCGTGAGCGCCTAGCCGCAGACCATCGCGATCGACACGCCGGCAGGCAGGTTCACGCCGCGCCCGATGACGGCGGCCTCGCCGAAGATCGGCCACTCGAGCATGTCGTTGAGCATCGGCGAAACGAACTCGTAGTCGGAGCACCCGTCGGCTGCCGCTCTGCGCCGAACCGCGCGCACCGCGGCGATCAGCGGCAGCAGCGCCGAGTTGAAGTAGGTAGCGCGGCGCGGCGTCCAGCCACTCGCCTCGACAGAGGCCTGCAGGCGCCGCCAGCGTGTAGCGGCGTCTGTGGTGGTGCGTGTCGTCGTGCTGGCTCCACAGCCATCTGTAGGCCGGGACGGTGATCAGCAGGCGTGCGCCGGGCGCGCCGACGCGCCGAAGCTCGCGCAGCGCGCCGACGTCGTCCTCGATGTGCTCGATCACGTCGCAGGCGAGCAGCAGGTCGAAGCGCGCGTCCTCGAACGGCAGCGCTTCGAGTGGCGCGCGCGTGACGTCGAGGAGGCCGCGCTCGCGGCAGGCGTCGACCGCCTCCTGCGCGAAGTCGACGCCGACCGCGTGGCCGAGCGGTCCGTACTCCATGAGGTTGCGCCCGGTGCCACAGCCCGCGTCGAGGATCGCCGGATCGGGCGGCAGGCCGGCGTCGCGCAGCAGCGCCCACACGACCCGCCGGCGGCCGCGAAACCACCAGTGGCGTCCTCGAGTCGGTACAGCTCGTCATAGACCTGATGTTCCATCGCGTGGCCCCCGAACGCGATTGTCAATCCAAGCTCAGCGTAGCGGTTGACGTGTCGGCTCCGGGTGGGATGTGACGCCGTGCCGCAGGCATCGGCGCTCACTCGTGGCTCGGTCGCCCGCCGATCAGGTCGAGCATCCGATTGCGGCGGCGCGCCGCCGGTCGGTCGGGGGCGAAGCGCGTGCGGGAGCGTTCGAGCTTCGCGCCGCGGTAGCGCCAGCGGGCCCACGGCGAGCCGGGCGTCGCGAGGCGCATCGACGTGTAGATCCCGACCGGGAGGACGTGCAGCGCGACGATCCCGAGGATGAAGCGGCCCTTCATGAAGGTCACGGCGGAGACGGCGACGAGCAGCAGCACGGTCCCGACCGCGGCGAGCGTCGAGCCGGTGTCGACCGGGTTCACGCCGAGCAGCACGACGACGGCGAACACCGTCGCCAGCACGACCGCGTCGAGCGACGAGCGTCCCTCCTTCGCCCAGTAGACGTCCTCGAGATGCAGCCACAGGGCGAACTCGTCGAGCGTGAGGCCGGCGCCGATGCCGAAGCCGATCGCCGTGATCTCGAGCCACGCTCCGTGCAGCCGAGTGGCGAACGCGACGAAGCCGGAGACCAGCAGCAACGAGATTCCCCACACGAGGTGGTGGATGTGCATGCCGCTCTCGGTCGTCACGCTGCCGGGCCACCACGGCACGCGCGGGCTGCGCATCAGCCGCGCGCTCGTGCGGATGAAGCCGAACGAGCACAGGAATGCGACGAGCACGAGCAGCGCTGCACCGCGCTGCGACGCGAACGAGATGGTGAGGTCGAAGTGGAGCGCCGCGAAGGTTGGAGTCATTGCGGCGAGGCGTCTGGCGTCGCGCGCAGAGCTAGCGCGCGCGCCTTCTACGGGGTGGGTCGGTGCGCGGACGCGGCGGGTTGTCTCTCCGCTCCTTCGGCGTCATCTGGCGGATCACGAGCGTCCCCTGCTCGATCTGGCTGCGGATATCCGCGAGCTTGCGCTCGCGCTCCTCTTGCTGGCGGTCCTGCACCGTCTTCATCCGGCGCCCTCCAGGTTCGCGCCACAAACCAGTGACGCAGCGTGCAGACTGACTAGTCAAGGGTAGCGCGGTGCCTTGCTCCGCTCGACGGGTCTTCCGCTGCTCTTCGGTGTGGTACGGCGGTCCGAATGGTGCCGAGCGTCGGCGACGCGCCAACTCGCAGGCCGCAGACGCGCCCGTCTGCGGCCTCCCGAGGCCCTACTTGATCTGCATCCCTGAGATCGCCCGCGCGATCACGAGCCGCTGGATCTCCGACGTGCCCTCGAAGATCGTGTAGATCTTCGCGTCGCGGTGCATCCGCTCGACCGGGAACTCGCGCGTGTAGCCGTTGCCGCCGAGGATCTGGATCGCGCGCTCGGTCGCCCAGACCGCGACCTCGCCGGCCTTCAGCTTCGACATCGAGCCCTCGGCCGCGCTGAACGGCTTGTTGTTCTTGCCCATCCACGAGGCGCGCCAGACGAGCAGGCGGGCTGCGTCGATCTCCATCTTCATGTCCGCCAGCGCGAATGCGATCGCCTGGTTCTCGATGATCGCGCGGCCGAACTGCGTGCGCTCCTTCGCGTAGTCGAGCGCGAACTCGTACGCAGCGCGCGCGATCCCGAGCGCCTGTGCGCCGACCGTCGGGCGCGAGGACTCGAACGTGGCCATCGCCGCCTGCGAGCGTGCCCGTTTGCCCTCGCGCACGCGTGCGAGCCGCTCGTCGAGCTTCTCTTTTCCGCCGAGCAGCTGTGCGCCGGAAATGCGGCAGTCGTCGAGGAAGACGTCGGCAGTGTGCGAGGCGCGCAGGCCGTGCTTCTTCAGCTTCGTGCCCATCTCCAGCCCGGTCGTGTTCGGCCCGATCACGAACGACGCCTGCCCGCGCGAGCCGAGCTCGGGGTCGACCGAGGCGACGATCACGTGCACGTCGGCGATGCCGCCGTTCGTCGCCCACGCCTTTTGCCCGTTGAGGACCCACTCGTCCTTCGCCTCGTCGTACTTCGCGCGCGTGCGCAGGGAGGAGACGTCGGAGCCGGCGTCCGGCTCGGAGACGCAGAAGGAGCCGACCTTCGGCTCGTCGACCGTGCCGAAGCACTGCGGGATCCACTCGCCCATCTGCTCGGGCGTGCCGTTCGCGAAGATCCCCGCGACTGCGAGCGACGTGCCCATGATCGCCATCCCGATCCCGGCGTCGCCCCAGAACAGCTCCTCGTTGACGAGCGGCAGCGTCAGGCCGGCCGGATCGCCGAAGAACTGCGCGAGCCCCTCGAAGCCGTAGAGGCCGATCTTCGCGGCCTCCTGGATGATCGGCCACGGCGTCTCCTCGCGCTCGTCCCACTCGGCGGCCGCGGGCCGCACGACCTTCTCGGCGAACCCATGGACCCAGTCGCGGACCTCGCGCTGGTCGTCGGAGAGCTCGAGCGAGAACGTCGCCTCGCCGGCGTCAGGCAGGTCGAGCGTGGCTTCCATGGTGTGGATTCCCTTTCAGCGCTGAGTTTTCGAGAAACGTGACATGCGCCAATGTAGCGCTGGAAGCGGGTGGAAGTGTCAGCTCGACGCGCCGTCGAACTATTGCTACAGTCATTCTGACTACGATCATTAGTTTCTCAAGGAGCATCACATGGTTCGCATCGCCCGGCTCGGCTGGATCAACCTCTACCTCGTCCCCGACGACGACGGCATCACGCTGATCGACACGGGAATCGGCGGCAGCACGAAGAAGGTGCTGGCGGCGGCCGAGCAGCTCGGCGCGCCGATCAAGCGGATCGCGCTCACGCATGCGCACGGCGATCATGTCGGCTCGGTCGACGCGATCGTGGCCGCCGTCCCCGGCGTCGAGGTGCTGATCTCCGCGCGCGACGCGAAGATCCTCGCCGGCGACAAGACGCCCGAGCCCGGGGAGCCGGCCGACGCGAAGCTCGCGGGCGGATTCCCGAAGACGTTCGCGACGAAGCCGGCGCGCACGATCGCGCAAGGCGATCGCGTCGGCTCGCTCGAGGTCCACGAATCGCCGGGCCACACGCCGGGTCATGTCGCCTTCTTCGACCCGCGCGACGGCACGCTCTATGCAGGCGACGTCTTCACGACGCTCAATGGAGTCGCAACGACGGCGAAGCTCAACCTCGGGTTCCCGCTCGCGACGCCCGCGACCTGGCACCGGCCGACGGAGCTGGAGAGCGCGCGCCGGATGCGGGCGCTCGACCCGAAGCGCCTTGCGGTCGGTCACGGGCGGGTCGTCGAGGACCCGGGTGCGGCGATGGACCGCGCGATCGCACGGGGCTGTTGAGATGGGCCGCCGCGGCCTCGACGCGACGCAGATCGTCGCGGCCGCGGCGGAGATCGCCGACGCGGACGGGCTCGACGCCGTCACGATCGCGCGCGTCGCGGCCGTGCTCGGCGTGCGCCCGCCGTCGCTCTACAACCACATCGGCGGGCACGAGCAGCTGATCGGGGCCATTGCGCTGCTGGCGTTGCGCGAGACCGCGGAGACGATGCGCCGCGCTGCGGTCGGTCGCTCCGGTGCGGACGCCGTCATGGGCGTCGCGCGGGCGTACCGGGCCTACGTGCTCGCCCACCCGGGGCGCTGGGCTGCGGCCTCGGCGCACTTCTCGCGCGAGGACCCCGCACATCTCGCCATCGGCGAAGAGATCCAGGCGGTCGTGATCGCGGTGATGCGCCACTGGGGTCTCGAAGGCGACGACGCGCTCCACGCGGTCCGCGTCCTGCGCAGCGCCTCCGAGGGCTTCGTCTCGCTCGAGGCCGGCGGCGGCTTCGCGGCCAACCCCGACGCCGACGTCTCCCACGACCGCCTCGTCCGCATGGTGATCGCGGGTTTGGATGCGTGGAAGGTCTAAAGTTGCCAAAAATAGATATTTTTGGAATATTTAGGTAGACTGACCAGATGCGGGGCATCGATCGGAAGAAGCGGCTGTTCGAAGACATCGTCCGGCTGCGTCGCGTCGAGCGCGAGTTGCCTGGAAGTCGCGACGTCGTCGCCGTTCGCGCGAGCCTGGAGGCCGAGCTTGGGGCGACCGTCTCCCGTCGCCTGGCGGCCAGCCTGCTCGGGATGAGCCACACGGCGCTCACTCGCTGGATCATGTCGGGAGACATCCCCGTCGTGCCGACCGTTGCGGGCCGCGAAGACGTGCCAGTCCCGGCGTTGCTGGATCTCTACGAAGCTGTCACGCGGGAGCGTGCCGCGGGCACGCGCCGGCGGCATCTGCTGGAGCCGGCGATCTCCGAGAGTCGAGAGCGGGCTCGGCGGCTCCAAGTACGTGAGCTGGTCCCGGAGCTGGCGAGTGGGGTCGAGGGGCATCGCAGGGCTGAGCTGCGCAGCCTTGCGTACCACCGTGCGCTTGCCAGCCGGCTGCGTCGCCCGATGCTCGAGGAAGCGCTGCACACGATCTGGCAATGGCGCGACGCCGAGACGATCGACAGTCGTTACGCGGAACGCTGGGAGGAGATCCTGCGCCGGCCTGTTCCCGAGGTCAGGCGGCGTATCGGCGAAGACACTCCAGCCGCCCGTGATCTGCGCCAGACCTCTCCCTTCGCCGGCATGCTCAGCGAAGCCGAGCGTCACGCGATCCTCGAGCAGGTGCGCTGATGCGGCGGGAGCAGCTCGAGCACGCGCGCTCGGTGACGGGTCGCCGTTCCACCGCTCCTTCGGCTACTACGCGCACGGCGTCGGCCCGGAAACGGCGAAGGCACCCACCGGCTGGGAGCAGCGACTCGTGCGCGTCCCGATCCCACCGCGACCGCGCTCTGCCCGTACGCCTGTTGCGCTCTGTCTCGAACCCCACGATCTCGTGCTCGCGAAGTGTGTCGCCGGACGCGAGCGGGACTGGGACTTTGCGCGCGAGGCACTGAAGGCAGGCGTGGTCAACGCGGATGTGCTTCGGTCGCGCATCGACGATCTGCCGGTCGACGAGCAGCAGCGCGCGCACATCCGCGCGCTGCTGGCCCGTTTCGCCGGTTAGGCGGGGACCGAGGCGCTGCCGCGCTCTGGCGCGGCCACTGCGCTCGGTGCCCGCTCGCGCGAATCGGCGCGGAGGGCCGTTACTCCGCCCCCGATCCGCGCCAGTCGCACCAGACCCCACCCGAGCACCACGAGCAGCGTCAGCGTGCAGCCGAGCACGACGAGCCCGGCGAGGCCCCACAGCCAGGTCGGCACGTCCTGCTTGCGCTCGCGCTGGAGCACGTGGCGGTCGGGCTGGAAGGCGCGCACCGAGTGCGCCGAGGCGGGAACGCCGGCGACCGGGATCGCCGGGTCGGCCGGCAGCGACAGCGGGATCGCGGCGAGCGCGTCGCCGCGCTGCAGGCGGATCATCGCCTTCCACGAGCCGGACACGGGAATCGGCTGGGTCGTCGCGTAGACGCCGGCGCCGAGCGAGCGCAGGCGGTTGGCGACGAGCTTGCCGTGGCCCTGCCAGGCGGTGACGGTCAGCCACTCGGGGTCGCGCACGGCGCTCGCGGGCGTGAAGCGGACGGTCGCGGTGACGGTGCGGCCGGGACCTCCGTGCACGGTCCGCAGCGCGATCTCCGCGTGCGCCCCGGTCGGCGCCGTCGTCGGCAGCAGCAGGGCGACGACCAGGCCGACGGTGACGAGGCTCGCTCCCGCCGCCGCCCACGCGCGCGGCCGGACGACGACGTCGGCGCGCAATCGCAACGCGCTGGCGGCAAACGCGCCGAGCGTGCCGCCGGCGATCGCGACCGGCAGTGCGAGCAGCACGGCCTCGGGCAGCATCTGCGCCGGCCAGGGGAGTGGCATCCAAGCTTGGGACCACGCCCACTCGGCGCCAACGCCGAGCGTCGCAATCGCCACGCCGGCGAGCGCGCCGAAGCGGAAGCTTCCGGGCCGAACCCACAGCGCGAGCGCCTCGACGAGCAGTCCCTCGACGACGTAGAGCGGGAAGTGCGGCGTCGTCTCGCCGAGGATTGGGCCGACGAGCAGCGCCATCCCGCCGCGCAGCGCGAGGAAGAACAGCACCGCGGCGAGCGCCCCGCCACGGCCGATCAACGTGCGCCCGAGCACGAGTGCGAGCGAGGCCGCGAAGGCGATCAGCAGCGGCGCGAACAGCAGCCGGAACTGCGGCACGCCGAAGTCGAACTCGCCTTGGTAGATCGAGAGCCCGACGAGCATCCCGCCCGTCGCGCCGATCAGCCGCGCCTGGCGCAGGCGTCCCGCGAGCCGCGTCTCGGCCGCCGGTCTCGTCGGCAGCGTCGCGGGGCGCGCGTCGCGCTGCGCCAGTCGCGCCTCCGCGAACAGCACGAGCACCGCGACGAGGCTGAGCGCGGCACCGCTCAGCATCATCAGGTGCGTCGGGCCCCACAGCGTCACGTCCTGTCCGAACAGCCGGTGGGAGATGTCGTCGAGCGGGAAGCCGAGCAGCGCGAAGGATGCGCAGGCGGCCATCAGGATGCCGCCGATCGGCGCATTCCAGCCGGGCGCGATCCGCACCGCGGTCGGAGGCTGCTCGCGGTCGGTCGCGCGTGGCAGCACGATCGCGAACCAGCCGGCGGCGAAGATGCCGTAGAGGCCGAGCAGGATGAAGTAGTGGGCCGGGTTCGCGAGCGGGCCGGGGTCGCGGCCGTCGTCGATGTGCAGCGAGATGTCCCAGTACATGCCGAACACCGCGCCGATCAGCGAGATGCCGGAGACGGCGAGCGGCAGGGCAGCCCAGCCGGGCAGGCCCGAGAGGTGGGAGAGGCGACCGCTGACGCGTGCGAGCACGGTGACGCGCCCGCTGCGATGGCCGAGTCCGAGCCACAGCAGCAGCCCGGTGAAGAGGGTGACGGCCGTCGTCATGCCTGCGACCTGGCCGAGGGCAGCGCCTCCGGCGGGCGGCGCGGCGGCCGTTGCGAACAGCGTTTGGAAGATCATGAAAATATGATACATCGATCCATGACATATTCAACACCGACACCACATCCACCGCCGGCTCGCGGCGTCGCGACGCCCGCGCCGTAGGATCCCCAGCATGAGCGAGGACCGCCGCAGCGGAGAGCTGACGATCGACGAGCTGGCGCGCGAGACCGGCATGACGGTTCGCAACATCCGCGCGCACCAGTCGCGCGGATTGCTGCCGCCTCCGGAGGTGCGCGCGCGCACCGGCTACTACGGCCCCGAGCACGCGGCGCGTCTGCGGCTGATCCAGGACCTGCAGGCGGAGGGCTTCAACCTGAAGGCGATCGAACGGGTGATCCTCACCTCCGACGGTGGCAGCAGCGAGGTGCTCGAGTTCGGCCGCGCCGTGTTGAGCGCGTTCGGTGAGGAGCCCGAGGTTGCGACCGCAGAGGACCTTGCGAGCCGCCTCCAGGTGACCGACGGCCGCGCGCTGCGCAAGGCCGAGAAGCTCGGCCTCGTGCGTCCGCTCGGCGACGGCAGCTATGAGATCCCGAGCCCGACGCTGCTGCGCGCCGGGGAGCAGCTCGCCTCGATGGGCGTCCCGGCGATGCACGCACTCGCGGTCGCCGAGCAGATCCAGCGCCACTCGCGCGCGATCGCCGAGTCGTTCGTGCGCCTCTTCATCGAGGACATCGCCGGCGGCGAGCTCGACCCCGCGAAGCGCACGCCGCAGGAGTGGTCGCAGCTCGCCGAAGCGCTCGCACGCCTGCGGCCACTTGCGACCGAAGCCGTGCGGGCCGGCTTCGAGCAGACGATGACGACCGTCGTCGAGCGCCAGCTCCAGAAGACGCTGCGCGGCTGAGCGCCGCACTGCCGTGCGTCAGCTCACCGGCGCCCCGCCCCGCGCATGCGGCAGCGGCCTCAGCGTCGCCTCGATCTGCGCGCGCAGGTGCTCGAAGGCGGGTGGCAGCGACAGCCGCTCGCCGAGCGTGTCGGCCGACTCGTCCGCGGAGAAGCCAGGCGACAGCGTCGCCAGCTCGAACAGCACGCCGCTCGGCTCGCGGAAGTAGATCGACTTGAAGTAGAAGCGGTCGATGATCCCGGAGGTGTGCGTGCCGGCCGCGACGACGCGCTCGTTCCAACCGTCGTGCTCGTCGTCCTCCGAGGCCCAAGCGATGTGGTGCACCGTGCCGGCGCCGCCGATCCCGCGCTCCTCAGGCGCCGCGTCGTAGACGTAGAAGCCGCCGCGCCGCGGGCCGCGGACCGTCCAGCGCGTGGCATCCGAGCCCTCCGACGCAAAGCCGAGCACCTCGTGCAGCAGGGCCTCGCTCGCTGCCGGGTCGGCGCTGTACGTGCGCACACCGGCGAACCCACGCAGCGCGTGCTCGGCCGGGATGTCGGCAGCGTGTGCGCGCAACGGCGCGTCGTCGCTGTCGTCGACGAGCAGCTCGAGCCCGAGCCCCTCGGGATCGGCGAACGCAAGGCTGCCGTCCGAGCGCTCGCTCGCGATCCCCTCGCCGTCGAGTCGCGTCGCCCAGAAGTCGAGCGACTCCGGCGAGCCGACCCGCAGCGCGATGCGGTGGACCATGCCGGCGCCGGCACGGCCCTGTCGCGCGCCCGGGTACTCGAAGAACGTCAGGTCGGCACCGGGGCTGCCCTGCTCGTCGGCGTAGAAGAGGTGGTAGACGCTCGGGTCGTCCTGGTTGACCGTCTTCTTCACGAGCCGCAGCCCCATGACGCGCACGTAGAAGTCGACGTTGCGCTGCGCGTCGCCGGTGATCGCGGTGATGTGGTGGATGCCGTCGAGCTGCACGTCGTCGCCTCCTCTGGGGGGACGCTCGTTGCCGGGCAAATCACGCTAGCAGGCGGCCACGTGTGCGGAACGGTGGCCCAGCGGGCACCGTAGCTCTACATGGCGGCCACCTTGCTGACCGGAGCGTCCGGCGCGATCGGCTCGCGGCTTGCTCCGCAGCTCGCCCGCGCCGGCGACCTCCGCTGCCTGATGCGCCGTCCGGATGCGAGCGCGCTGCCGCCTGGTGCGCGGGTCGTGCAGGGCGATGCCGTCAGCGGCGACGGGCTCGACGAGGCGCTCGCGGGCGTCGAGGTCGCCTACTACCTGATCCATTCGATGGGTCGGGGCGGCGACGGCGACTTCGCGCAGCGCGACCGCCAGGCTGCCACCCGCTTCGGCGCCGCCGCGAAGGCGGCCGGCGTGCGGCGGTTGATCTACCTCGGCGGATTGTCGAGCCCCAGCGCCGCCGCGACCTCCGAGCACCTGCGCAGCCGCGAGGAGGTCGCGGCACTGCTCGCGCCGAGCGTGCCGGAGTTCGTGCACGTGCGCGCGGCGATGGTGATCGGCGCCGGCGGCGCGTCGTTCGAGATGCTGCGCGCGCTCGTGCACCGGCTGCCGGCGATGATCTGCCCGCGCTGGATCGACACGCGCACGCAGCCGATCGCGATCGACGACGTCGTCGCAGCGCTCGCCGCGCTGCATGACCGCCACGACGCGGTCGGCGACGTCGAGCTGGGTGGGCCGGAGGTGCTGACCTACCGCGCGATGATGGATCGCACCGCAGTCGCGATGGGCCGCCGGCCGCCGCTCGTGGTGCGCGTCCCGGTGCTGAGCCCGCGCCTGTCGTCGTACTGGGTGATGCTCGTGACCCCCGTCGAGAACGCGCTCGTGCGGCCGCTGGTCGACGGGCTGCGCGAGGAGATGATCGTCCACCAGCTGCCGCCGACGGGCATCAACGACCACCCGCGCCGCTTCGACGATGCAGTGCGCGAGGCGCTCGCCGAGCACCGCTGAGCGCAGCGCAGTCGCTCCACGGCCTGCGCGCATTCGACTACGCTCGCCTCCTCGACATCGCATCGCGAGCTCCGAGGGGGAAGGACTCATGCGCGTCAACGCCGCCGTGCTCGGCCCCGGCAACATCGGCACCGATCTGCTCGTGAAGCTGCAACGCTCACGCGCGATCGAGACGGTCCTGATGGCCGGGATCTACGAGGACTCGCCCGGGCTTGCGCGGGCACGCGCGCTCGGCGTCGAGGCGAGCGCACGCGGCGTCGAGGCGGTGCTGGAGCGCGACGACGTCGTGCTCGTGTTCGACGCGACCGGCGCGAAGGCGCATCTCGCAAGCGCCCCCCGGCTGCGCGCCGCCGGCAAGGTCGTCGTCGATCTCACCCCGGCCGCTGTCGGACCGTACGTCGTGCCGGCGGTGAACCTCGCGGCCCACCTCGACGCGCCGAACGTGAACCTCGTCACCTGCGGGGGTCAGGCGACGATCCCGATCATGCACGCGGTCGACCGCGTCGCCGACGTCGCCTATGGCGAGATCGTCGCGACGATCGCCTCCGCGAGCGCCGGGCCGGGGACGCGGCAGAACATCGACGAGTTCACCGAGACGACTGCGCGCGGTCTCGAGCTGGTCGGCGGGGCCGACGAGGCGAAGGCGATCATCATCCTGAACCCGGCCGAGCCGTCGATCCTGATGCGCGACACCGTCTTTGCACAGGTGCGACGCCCCGACGCGGCGGCGATCGAGCGCTCCGTGCGCGAGATGGCTGAGGCGATCCGCACCTACGTGCCCGGCTACCGCCTGCGCCACTGCGACGTCGACGGCGACCTCGTCACCGTCTTGCTGGAGATCGAGGGCGCCGGCGACTACCTGGCGCCCTACGCCGGCAACCTCGACGTGATGACGGCTGCAGCGGCGCGGGTGGGGGAGGAGCTGGCCGAGCGGATGCTGGCGGCGCGCGCGGGGGCTGCGGCATGACCCACGTCACGCTCGTCGACTCCAGCCTGCGGGACGGGATGCACTCCGTCCGCCACAGCTTCACGCCGGCGCAGGTCGCCGCGGTCGCGGCTGGGCTCGACGGTGCCGGCATCGACGTGATCGAGGTCTCGCACGGCGACGGAGTCGGCGGCTCCTCGATCCAATATGGCCGCTCCGCGCATCCCGACGCAGCGCTGATCGAGGCCGCGGCTGGCGCAGTGCAGCACGCCCAGATCGCCGCGCTGCTGCTGCCGGGCATCGGCACGCTGACACGCTTGAAGGCAGCGCAATCGCTCGGGGCCTCCGTCGCGCGCGTCGCGACGCACTGCACCGAGGCGGACATCGCCGAGCAGCACATCGCGTGGGCAGCCGAGCACGGGATGCGCGCGGTCGGCTTCTTGATGATGTCCCACATGCTCGAGCCCGCGGAGCTGGCGGTGCAGGCGCGGCTGATGGAGTCCTACGGCGCGTCCGTCGTCTACATCGTCGACTCGGCGGGCGCGATGGTGCCAATCGGCGCTGCAGCGCGCGTCGCCGCCCTGCGCGAGGCGCTCGCGCTCGAGACGGAGGTCGGCTTCCACGCGCACAACAACCTCGGCTGCGGCGTCGGCAACGCGCTCGCGGCGGTCGAGGCGGGCGCCACATGGCTCGACGGCTCGCTGCGCGGCCTTGGGGCCGGTGCCGGCAACGCGCAGCTGGAGGTGCTCGCGGCGGCGCTGGAGCGCTCCGGTCACACGAGCGGCGCGGACTTGTTCGCGCTGATGGACGTCGCCGAGGATGTAGTCGCGCCGCTGATGCCACGGGCGCAGATCATCGACCGCGGCGCGCTGTCGATCGGCTACGCCGGCGTCTACTCGTCGTTCCTGCTGCACGCCGAGCGTGCCGGCGCGAAGTACGGAGTCGAGCCGCGCGCGGTGCTGATGGAGCTCGGCCGCCGCCGGATCGTCGGCGGCCAGGAGGACATGATCATCGACGCGGCGTCCGAGCTGGCGCAGCGGGCGCGCGGCGACGGGGCCTGAGCCGGGCGGCGTTCATCGCCTCGCAAGCGTCGTGCGACTACCCTGATCACACGATGCGATTCCTCACACGCAAGTCCGACATGGTTGACGCGGCCCGCGCACTGCCCGGCCGCGAGCAGGAGGTCCCCGTCCCGGCACGCCACGAGGTGCTCGGCACGCAGCTGCGCCCGCCGTTCCCCGACGGCTTCGAGACCGCGGTCTTCGGCCTTGGCTGCTTCTGGGGCGCGGAGCGGATCTTCTGGCAGGCAGATGGCGTCTACACGACGGCAGTCGGCTACGCCGGCGGCTTCACGCCGAACCCGTCCTACGAGGAGGTCTGCTCCGCTCAGACCGGCCACACGGAGGCGGTGCTCGTCGTCTTCGACCCCGCGAAGACGAGCTACGACGCGCTGCTGAAGCTCTTCTGGGAGGGCCACGACCCGACGCAGGGGATGCGCCAGGGCAACGACGTCGGCACGCAGTACCGCTCGGCGATCTACTGGACGAGCCCCGCTCAGCGCGACGCGGCGCTTGCCTCGCGCGACGCCTACCAGGAGCAGCTGCGCGCCTCCGGCTACGGCGAGATCACGACCGAGATCGCCGAGCTGACGGCTGACGGGTTCTACTACGCGGAGGACTACCACCAGCAGTACCTCGCGAAGAACCCCGCCGGCTATTGCGGGCTCGGCGGCACCGGCGTCGCCTGCCCGATCGGGCTCGCCACGAGCTGACGCGGGCGCGCCAGTCGCCAGCGCGCACGCTCGGTGCGTGCGCGGCGCCACGTGCGCAGCAGCAACAGCAGCAGTCGCGTCACCGGCGTGTCGGTCGCGCGCAGGACCGCACGTGTCGCCTGCTCGGCCTGTGGCAGCCAGGCTGAGGGCTGCGACAGGTGCATCGCGATCATCCCCGTGACGATCACGACATGGCGCGCGCCGGCCGGCAGCGCGCGTGCGCCGCTGAGGGCCCGCGTCGTGATCTCCTGCAGGCGCGTCGCCGCTGCGGCGTCGGACGGATAGTGCTCCATCCAATTCATGAAGCCGGCGGCATCGTCGTCGGGGCGGTCGACGTGGCTGTCGAGCAATGCGGTCAACGCGTCGACCCAAGGGACGTACGCCACGCCTACTCGGGCGACGGTCGTCGGGGTCGTCGCCGGATCGGCTGCGGTCGCGAGCAGTGCCAGCACCCCAAGCGACGAGCTGGCAGCGGCGGCGAGCTCGATCCAGCTCGCGTCGCCGTGCGTGCGCTCCGGTACGGCAGCCCACTGGCGCAATGCTGGCACGCGCTCGGCAGCGGGCGCGTGGTTGACGTACTGGATTTCGGCAATGTCGAGCTCGCGCTCGAGCGTCGCACGGACGGATTCATAGGCCGGCAGTGCGGTGCACGCTTCGCGACAGTCTTCGACAAGGGCCGCGAGATAGCCACCGTCGTCCTGCACCGGATTGAGGCGGTAGTAGTCGCCTCGTGGCGGCTCCTGTGCAAGCGCGTCGACCAGGGCGCGATGCAGGCGAACGCCGTTTGCCACCGGATCGACAGCGGGCTGCTCCGACAGCGTGTCGATGTAGTCCCATGCCACCTGCAACGCAACCAACGCCCGCACCAATGAAGGATCCGCACGGCCAACTGTCGTGGCAACGAGCGCCGCTCCGAGTGCACTGAAGCTCTCGGAGCGAAGCGTCGCGAGCGCGTGTCCACGTAACTGTGGGTCGGGGATCGCCTTGGCCGCTCGCTCGTACTCACGCAACTGCGCGCGGGCGAGGGGCACGACCCTCAGCGTGAAGCGCATCATCACACCGATGAGGACTGCAAGCTCGCGCACCGGCAAAGCTTAAGAGCCACACCGGTCGACTCCCGGGCGGCTAGACAAATAATTTAATCAGCGTTATTGCTCTCGCGCATGTGGCGCAGGCGAGATGCGCGCCGCGAGGAGGCCGGGCAACGCAGCGACGGCGAGTGCCACGACCGTCACGCCGGCGAATGCAGTCAGCGCAAGCCATCCCGCCGGTGAGTAGCTCGTCGGGAAGCCGGTCGAGATGCTCAACCAGCGCGTCAACATGAACTGACCGTAGAGCCCGAGCAACCCGCCGATTGAGCAGCCGACGCTGAGGACGATCGCGTTCTCTACGATAAGTGCCGACCATACCTCGGCGTCGCTAAAGCCGCTCAGCTTCAACGTCGTCAATCGAGGACGCCGGCTCCAAATCACGCCGCCCATCGCGGCCGCCAGCGCGAGCGCAGCGGCGATCAAGACGAGCGTCGCGATTTGCGTCAGGCGATTCAGTCCCTGGCGGGTCTTCGTGCGGAAGCGTTGCTCGCGCTGCACTGGGGTCTCGACGGCGAGGTTGGTGGGAGTCCCGAGCGCGTGACGGACGCGCCGAGCGATGTCGCTCGGCGCGGCGCCGGGCGCGAGCTGCAGCTCGAGTGCGCTGACGTCGTCGCTGCCCCACGCGCGGCGGAAGTCCGACGCATTCAGGACCATCGCGCCTGAGCTCCAGCCCATGTTGTTGAGCGTCGCGGCAAGCCGCAGCGGAACGCGTCGCGGCGTCGGCAGCACGACGGCATCGCCGACCTTCAGATGCCAGCGCTCGATCAGCGAGGAGGACAGCGCGACCCAGCCGCTGCTGCGCAGCCGGCGCGTTGCCAGCGCGAGGTTCCCGCTTGCCAAGTGCAGCGGCAGGATCGGCTGTGGCTCCGAGCGTGGCGGCGCGACGACCCACACGCGCCGATGGTCGACGTCGAGGAACGCTCCGCGATAAGCGCGCACGGCGCGCACGCCGGGCAGCGACGCCAAGCTCGCCAGTGCGACGGGCGGACGGAACGGATCGGTTGCGAGCACGTCTGCGTCGCCCGCAGGCGCGATCCACAGATCGGCCTTCGCGCTGAGCTGGTGCGCACCCCCGTCGAGCCCGCGTTGGAGGTCGAAGTGCGCGCCCTCGACGGCGACGCTGCCGAAGACCGCCAGCGCCCCGGTCGCTGCCAGCGCGAGCGAGCGCGTCGTTGTCGCGCGCAGCTCGCCGAGCGCCACGACGAGCACGGAGCTGCGCAGCCGATGGCTCAACAGCTCGAACAGCCGCAGCACGAGCGCGAGCAGCGCGGGGATCAACAGCAGCATGCCACCGACGAGGAGCGCGATGCCGCCGGCGGTCATCGCCGGCACGAGCAGCAGGATGGCGGTCGCGGCGAGCACGAGCGCAGCGCCGCCGGTGACGATCCAGCGCCGTGGGACGAACGCGTCCTCGTCGCGCTCGTCGTCCTCGCGGTAGACGTCGTCGAGCGGCCGGCGCGAGAACAGATCGGTCAGCGGGCGTGCGGCTGCCAGCAGCGTTGCGACGATGCCGCCGGCGATCGCCAGCAGCACGCTCGTCCACTGCACGACGCGGTCGTCGCCGATCGCGAACGCGAACGCGAGATAGCCCGGCACCGCCCGAAACGCGTGGCGGGACAGTAAGTCGCCGAGCGCGAGGCCGAGCGCGCAGGCGCCGAGGCCGAGCACGAGCGCGTCGAACACGACGAGCCGCACCACGGTCGTGTCGCCGAGCCCCTCCAGCCGCAGGTCGGCGAGGAAGCGGCGCCGCTCGGGGACAGTCAGCAGCATCGCGTTGAAGGCGAACAGCAGCCCGACGAGTGCGCTGATCGCTGCGAACAGCGCGGTCGACTGGTCGTTGGGCCCCGACGCGTGCCGCAGCAGGCGCGCCTCCTCGTCGCCTACGACCACGTTGAGGCGACCCCCGGCGATGCGCGTGAGCGCGCCGCGCACGGCCGCCAGCTGGTGCGGGCGCGCGACGACGAGCACGCTCGTCACGCGTCCGTGCAAGCCGGCGATCCGCTGCGCGTAGCCGAGCGGTGCGAGCACGAGCGGGCTGTCCGCGAGTCGCCCGATGTCGTCCCGCGTGAGGATCGTGGCGATCGGGACCGTGTGCGTGTCGGCGGCGGATGCGACATGCACGACGTCGCCGAGCTGCACGCCGACCGCGCGTGCGAGCGGCCGCGGCAGTGCGACGCCCTGCGTCAGTCGCAGATGGGTCGAGGCGAACTCGCGCAGCAGCCCGCCGTGCAGCGCGACAAGCCGGCGATCGCCACCGATCAGGCTCGCGATCGTCGAGCCGCGGGGCCCGCGCACCTCGACGCGCAGGTCGACGACCGGTGCGGCGGCACGCACGCCGGGGATGCGTGCGACCCGCCGCGCGAGGGCGACGTCGAAGCCGCGCGTGTCGCGCGCGGTCAGCTGCAGCTGCGCATCGCCGGTCACGCCCTTGACGACTTGCTCGACGGACCCGACGACGCTTGTGTTGGCGACTTGCACCGCGAAGACGAGCGCGACGCCGACGGCGATCCCGATCAGCGCGAGCAGCTCCTGGAGCGGGTGGGTGCGGACCCGCTGGACGTAGAGGAAGAGGAGGTTGCGCGGTCTCATCCGGCGGTCGGCGTGGGGGGCGGAGCGGGAGGTGCTTCGGGAACGTGCGCGACGAGCTGGCCGTCGCGCAGGCTGTGCACGCGGTCGGCGAAGCCGGCGCCGGCTGGGTCGTGCGTGACGAGCATGACGGCGACGTCGCGCTCTCGGCAGATCTCGGCGAGCAGCGCGAGCACCTCACGGCCGCGCTGCGAGTCGAGGCTGCCGGTCGGCTCGTCGGCGAGCACGAGCCGCGGCTCGTTCGAGAGCGCCCGCGCAAGCGCGACACGGTGGCGCTCGCCGCGCGACAGCTGGCTCCCGCGGTGCCCGGCACGCGCGCCGAGTCCGAGGCGGTCCAGCAGCGGCGCGACGCGCCGGCGCGCGTCGGTGCGGCTGGCACCCTCCGCGATCAGCTTCAGCGACGCGTTGTCGATCGCCGAGAGGCCCGGCACGAGCCGGGAGGACTGCAGCACGAAGCCCAGCTCGCTGCGGCGGTGGCGCGCCGCTGCACGGCGCGAGAGCGTCGCGAGATCCTGACCGTCGAACGTGACGACGCCGGCGTCGGGCAGCGTCAGGCCGGCGGCGAGGTAGAGCAGGGTCGACTTGCCCGAGCCGCTCGGCCCGTAGAGCGCGACGAACTCGCCGGGCGCGACGCTCAGCGAGACGCCGTCGACTGCACGGATCGTCTCGTGATCTGGTCCGCTGTAGTGCTTGCGAACCTCTCGCAGCTCGAGCACCGCGTCCGGCTTATCCGCCGCGGCTCGTGCGCTCGCTCATGCCCGGGAAGTCGATCAGCGTGCCGCGCTGCTCGGAGCGCGGCTTGATCAGGCGACCGCGGTCGAGCGACATCAGGCGGTGCGACTGCAGCAGGGTCGGCGCATCGGGTGCGGTCATCACGACGGCGACGCCAGCCTCCTCGGCGATCGAGCGCAGCAGCCCGAGCACCTGCTCGCGCTCGATCAGGTTGAGGCTCGCGGTCGGCTCGTCGGCGAGCAGCAGCTTCGGGCGGCGGATCAGGGCGTGCGCGAGCGCGACGCGCGTGCGCTCGCCGTCGGTCAGCTCGTGCCAGCGCGCCTGCGCAGCCTGCGGCACGCCGACGCGTGCGAGGATCTCGTGCGCCTCCGCACGCGCTTGCGTGTGGCCGCGGTCCTTGAAGCGGGGCAGCGCCACGTGGTCGAGCACCGACAGCCCGCGCGTGATGCGCCCCGTCTGCCAGACGCAGCCGATCTCGCTCAGCAGCAGCCGTGCACGGTGGCGGCGCGACGTCGCTGCGAGATCGCGGTCGTCGTACGTCACATGGCCGGCGTCGGGCGTCTCGATCCCGGCGGCGACGCGCAGCAGCGTCGTCTTGCCCGACCGGCTGCCACCCCAGATCGCGATGAAGTCGCCGCGCTCGACGTCGAGCGTCACCTCCTCCAGCGCCGACAGCTCGCGGTATCCGCGGGTGTAGCGCTTCGTCACGCCGTCGAGCGAGAGCAGCGTCATGTCACGACCGCGGTCGCAATGCCTCCGGCTGCTCCTGCAACCAGCGCATCGCCTCGCGAATGCGGCGCAGCCACTCGACCGACGCTTGCAGGTGGGCGATCTCGGCGTCGCGCACCATCACGCTCGCGATCGCCGGCCACGGCTCGGCGGAAGCGAGCAGGTCCTCGACTGCGGCGGTCCCGAGGTACTGCTCGAGGCGCTCGAGGCAGGCTTGCTCCTGCTCGTAGGTCAGCTCGACGAGCCGCGGCAGGTTGCGCGGTTGCGACAGCGCGAGCTTCAGGTGCAGCTCTTCGCGCATCGGCGACATCGACGCGCCAGCCGTCATCCAGTCGTCGAAGCGCTCGATCCCTTGATGCGTCGCCTCGTAGATCACGCGCGGTGCGCCGCGCGTCGTGCGCCGGCGTGCCGGGACGACACCGTCCTCGCTCGGCAGCGGACGGACGAGTCCCTCCTGCTCGAGCTTGTCGAGCGCTACGTAGACCGCTCCGGCGTTCAGCTGCCAGGCCGGGCCGACCTGCTCCTCGAAGCGCTGGACGAGGTCGTAGCCGTATCCGCGGCGTTGGACCAGGAGCCCGAGGACCGCGTACTTCACTGACATCTTGCCGTCCGCACCTTCCGGTTTGTCGCCGCACCACAACGTTGACGAGATGAAGTCCCCTAAGAGACGCGAGCGTACAACAACGAGTTGGCGCACGCCACCGATTCGCGCAGGTCGACCTCGCTACAGTGCTGGGCCGTGCAGCGCATGCGTCTCCTCGCCATCCCCCTGTCGATCCTGCTCGCCGCCGGCCTGGCCGCCTGCGGCGGCTCGGGCGGTCCGAAGCCGTCGGCTGCGACCGTCGAGCAGCCGCCGCTGACGAGCACCCAGACGACGGTGCCGGTGACGGTGGCGACACCGACGACGACTCCGCAGACGACGACGCTGGCGACCACCACGACAGCAGCGACGACGACCACGACGCCCGCGACGACGACCGCTTCGACGCAGGCCTCGGGTGGCGCCCCTGCCGGCTGTCCCGGTGCAGTCGGCGGCTTCATTCGCAACGTGCAGGCGCGCGGCACGGACTGCGGCCACGCGCTCGACGTGGCGAACGCCTGGTTCAACGCCGTGCATGGCGGCGCCTCGCCGAGCGCGCCGATCACTGCCGGCGGCTACGCGTGCACCGGCGCGCTGTCCGGCGAGCGCGCGTCCGTCACCTGCGCCGGTGGCGCCAGCGGTGCCGCGATCTCCTTCACCGCCAGCCCGTAGCGCCGACGGCGCTCAGCCGCCGAATGTCGTCGGTGTGCGCGGCAGCGCCGCCGGGTCGAAGCGCTCCAACACCAGCGCCGGGGTGACCGGCTCGCCCGGCTCCGCGAGCCCGAGGCTTGCCGCCATCCAGCCGAGCGCGTCCGCGGGCGTCTCGCCTTGCGCTGCACGATCGGCGAGCGTGACGGCTCCATGGCGCTTTGCGAGCCGCTGCCCGTCGGCGCCGAGCACGAGCGGCACGTGCGCGTGGGCGGGGGCAGGCAGGCCGAGCAGGCGCCCGACGAGCAGCTGACGCGGCGTCGTCTCCAACAGGTCGTCGCCGCGCACGACCTCGCGGATCGCCTGGTCGTCGTCGTCGACGACGACTGCGAGATTGTACGCGGGCGTGTCGTCGTTGCGCCACAACACGAGGTCGTCGACTGTCGCCTCGACGGCGCCGTGGAGGCGATCGGCGAACGCGATCCGCTCGCCGTGCGCGTCGAGTCGCAACGCGGGTGGGCGACCGGAGCGCTCGCGCGCCGCTCGCTCGGTGGCCGACAGCGCGCGGCAGGTGCCGGGATAGGCGCCCTCCGCCAGCGGCCCGTGCGCGGCCGAGGCGGCCTCGCGGATCTCCGCGCGCGTGCACCAGCAGGGATAGACGCGGCCGTCGGCGCGCAGTGCCTCGAGCGCCTCACGGTGACGCGCGCGGCGCTCGGACTGTCGCAGCACCGCGCCGTCCCAGTCGAGCCCGAGCGCGGCGAGGTCGGCGAGCTGGCCGGCCTCGTGCTTGCGGCGCGAGCGGCCCGGATCGAGGTCCTCGACTCGCACGAGAAAACGTGCGCCGGCAGTGCGCGCGAACAGCCACGCAAGCAGCGCCGTGCGCAGGTTTCCGAGGTGCAGCGGCCCGCTCGGGCTGGGGGCGAAGCGGCCGTCGGGACGGTCGGACACAGCTGCATGATCGCGAAGCGCCGGTGCGATGCGCGGCGCGTGCTCAGAACGCGCCGTGCCGGCCCTCGCCGGCGGCGAAGCGGCCGGCGCCGTCGAGCGCCTCCTGCTCGAGCGCGACGAGCCCGTGGCGCAGCTCGTTCGCGAGCGCTCCTTCGAGCGGCAGGGCGTGCTGCTCGTAGGCGGAGAGGCGATCGTGGCGCATGCACAGCTGCGGGAAGCGCGCCAGCTCGGCAGCGAGCGCCTCAGCCGCCGCGCGTGAGGTTCCGGTCGGCACGACACGGTTCGCGAGCCCGATCGCGAGCGCCTCGTGCGCATCGACTGCGCGTCCCGTGAGGATCAGGTCGAGCGCGCGCCCGAGTCCGACGATCCGCGGCAGCCGTACCGTCCCGCCGTCGATCAGCGGCACGCCCCAGCGGCGGCAGAAGACCCCGAGCTGCGCGTCCTCCTCGACGATCCGCAGGTCGCACCAGAGCGCCAGCTCGAGCCCGCCGGCCACCGCGTGGCCGGCGATCGCGGCGATCACGGGCTTCGACAGCAGCATCCGCGACGGTCCCATCGGCCCGTCGCCGTCGGGCGCCACGCGGTTGCCGGCGGCCGTGCCCGCGGCGCGCAGGTTCGCGCCGGCGCAGAAGGCACCGCCCGCGCCCCACAGCACGCCGACTGCCGCGTCGTCGTCGGCGTCGAAGGCGCGGAAGGCGTCGGCGAGCGCCTGCGCGGTCGCGCCGTCGACTGCGTTGCGAATCGCCGGTTGATCGAGGATCACCGTCGTGACCGGCCCGTTGCGCTCGACCGCGACTCCCATCGGCGCCGAGCGTAGACGATCCACGCGGCGCTTTCGCACGTAGAAGCTCTCATGAGGATCGCAATCGTCGGCGCCGGGGTCTCCGGGCTCGTCGCCGCCCACCTGTTGCACCCGCTGCACGACGTCACGCTGTTCGAGGCGGGCGACTATGCGGGCGGCCACACGCACACGGTGCCGGTCGAGACGGAGCGTGGGAGGTATCACGTCGACACCGGCTTCATCGTCCACAACGACCGCAACTACCCGCAGTTCCAGCGCCTGCTCGCACGGCTCGGCGTCGCGACCCAGCCGTCCGAGATGAGCTTTGGCGTCGCCGACGCGGTCGGCGACTTCGAGTACTGCAGCGCCTCGCCGAACGGCCTGTACGCCAAGCGCCGCCACCTCGTCTCGCGCCCGTTCCAGCGGATGGTCGCCGACCTGCTGCGCTTCAACCGCGAGGCGCGCGCACTGCTCGCGAGCGACGACCCCGGCCCGTCGCTGCGCGACTACCTCTTGCAGGGCGGCTACTCGAGCCTCTTCATCGAGCGGCTGATCGTGCCGCAGGCAGCCGCCGTGTGGTCGGCGGACCCTGGGCAGCTGTGGTCGTTCCCGGCGCGCTTCCTCGTCGAGTTCTTCGACAACCATGGGATGCTCGGCTTCCGCAACCGCCCGCAATGGCGGACGATCCGCGGCGGCTCCCACCGCTACGTGGAGGCGATCGTCGCGCCGCTCGGCGAGCGGCTGCGGCGCTCGACGCCGATCCGCGCGATCGCGCGGCGTGCGGACCACGTCGAGGTCGCGCCGATGACGGGCGAGCCGGAGCGCTTCGATCGTGTCGTCGTCGCCGCCCACGCCGACCAGGCACTGCGGATGCTCGTCGACCCGAGCGAGCGCGAGCGCGAACTGCTCGGCGCCTTTCCCTACCAGCCCAACGATGTCGTGCTGCACACCGACAGCGGGCTGCTGCCGCGGCGCCGCCGCGCCTGGGCAAGCTGGAACTGTCACCTGCCCGAACGCGAGCTCGACCGCCCGACCGTGACCTACCACATGAATCGCCTGCAGTCGCTGCGCGCGGACCGCGAGCTGCTCGTCACGCTCAACCGCACCGAGGACATCCGCAGCGACCAGGTGATCGGGCGCTACCGCTACGAGCACCCCGTCTACACGCCCGCCGGCGTCGCAGCGCAGCGGCGCTGGGACGAGCTCGACGCGACAGCGGACCGCGTCTCCTACTGCGGCGCCTACTGGGGCTGGGGCTTCCACGAGGATGGTGTCGTGAGCGCGCTGCGCGCCTGCGCACGCTTCGGGGCCGGACTCGGATGAGCGCGAGCGCGATCTACGAAGGGGTCGTGGCGCACCGGCGGCGCACGCCGATCGCGCACGCCTTCCGCTACCGGATCTTCCTGATGTACCTCGACCTCGCGGAGCTGCCGGAGCTGTTCGACGGGCACCGGTTGTGGTCGGCGCGCCGACCGGCGCTCGCGCGCTTCCGCCGCAGCGACTACCTCGGCGATCCGGACGTGCCGCTCGACGAAGCGGTGCGCGACCTCGTCGCGGAGCGTCTGGGCGTTCGCCCGCATGGGCCGGTGCGGATGCTCGCGCACCTGCGCTACTTCGGCCACTGCTTCAACCCGGTGACCTTCTACTGGTGCTTCTCGCCGGACGGGTCCGAGGTCGAGGCGGTCGTCGCGGAGGTCACGAGCACGCCGTGGGGCGAGCGTCACGCCTACGTCGCTGTCGGCGCGTCGGCCGGCGACCACGCGCTGTCGAGCCGCCACGAGAAGGCGATGCACGTGTCCCCGTTCATGGCGATGGAGATGGAGTACACGTGGCGGATCGCGACGCCGGGCAAGCGGCTGCGGATCGAGATCGAGAACCGCCAGGACGGCGCGATCGTGTTCGACGCGCAGCTCGCGCTGCGGCGGCGAGCGATCACCCGCTCGGCGCTGACGCGCGTGCTCGCGCGACACCCCGCGATGACGCTGCGCGTGCTCGCGGCGATCTACGTCCAGGCGCTGCGGCTGCGGTGCAAGGGCGCCCGCTGGCACGCGCGGCCCGCGCCGGCAGACGCCTCAGCGGCTCGGCGCGTTCCGGTCCCGCCCGAGCAGGAGCGCGCCGCATGAAGCTGACGCCTCACGAGCGCGCCGCGCGCCGCGTCGTCCACGCGCTGCTCGCGCGCGTGCGCGACGGTCAGGTCGAGCTGGTCGAGGACGGCTGCGTGCTGAGCTTCGGCGCGCTCGGCGGCAGCCCGCCGCTGCGGGCGCGCATCGAGGTCCGCTCGTCCGCCTTCTACCCGGCGCTCGTGCGCGGCGGCTCGCGTGCGGGCCGCGCCTACATGGACGGCGTCTGGGCGTGCGACGACCTCGTCGCGCTCGTGCGGATCGCTGCGCGCAACATGGGAGCGATCGACCGCCTGCGCGAGCTGCTGCTGCCGCTGACCGGCCCGTTCCAGCGCGCTGCATGGCGGCTGCACGCGAACACCCGCGCCCGCTCGCGCGAACGGATCGCCGCCCACTACGACCTCGGCAACACGCTCTTCTCGCGCTTCCTCGACGAGACGATGATGTACTCGTGCGCCGTCTTCGAGCACCCCGAGGCGACGCTCCACGAGGCGTCGGTCGCGAAGCTCGAGCGGATCTGCCGCACGCTCGCGCTGCAACCGGGCGAGCACGTGCTGGAGATCGGCAGCGGCTGGGGCGGCTTCGCGCTGCACGCTGCGCGCCACCACGACGTGCGCGTCACGACGACGACGATCTCGCGCGAGCAGCACGCGCATGCGACGGCTGCGGTGCAGGCGGCCGGGCTCGGCGATCGCGTCACCGTCCTGTTGTCGGACTACCGCGACCTGCGCGGCAGCTACGACAAGCTCGTCTCGATCGAGATGGTCGAGGCGGTCGGGTGGGAGCACCTCGGCACGTACTTCGGCGCGTGCAGCGCGCTGCTGCGCCCGGATGGAGCGATGCTGCTGCAGGCGATCGTCCACCCCGAGCATGTCTTTCGCATCGAGAAGGCGTCGACGGGCTTCATCAACGCGCACGTCTTCCCGGGGGCGACGCTGCCCTCGCTCGTCGCGATCGAGCGTGAGCTCGCCCGCCACACGGACCTGCGCACCGTCCACCTCGACGACATCACGCCGCACTACGTGCACACGCTGCGCTGCTGGCGCGAGCGCTTTCTCGCCGCACGGCACGAGCTGGAGCCGCTCGGCTACGACGAGCGCTTCCGCCGCATGTGGGAGCTGTACCTCGCCTACTGCGAGGCCGGCTTCGCCGAGCGCCGCATCAGCGACGTCCAGCTGCTGCTCGCAAAGCCCGGCTTCCACGCCGAGCCGCTCCACCCGCTCGCCGACCCGGCGGCGGTCGCCACCGCCGACCTCGACACGCCCCACCTCGCGCTCGCGGAGTAGCGAGCGGCGACGCTAGGGCACCGGCAGAAACCGCTCCCCGCCGCGCTCGTCGACGACGACGACCGGCTTGCCACGACCGTGGCACTCGGCGATCAGTTCGGGCGTCGCGAGGTCGGAAGCGACGATTGTCGTCCGGTCCGGAAAGCGCGGTTCGCGACCTTGACGCGTCAGCTCGATCTCCATGTCGAGTGCGCGTGAGGCCGCAAGTGCGGCTGCCGAACGGGTGTGAGGTCTCAACGTTCCCATCGCTCGATCATCCTCTCGAAGTCGATCTGGATCAAGTCGATCGCTGCGCGGTAGGCCTCGGAAGGGGATCCATGATGAAAGGGCTCCGCGGGACCTTTGCCCCCATCAATCGTGTACCGGTGCCGGTCGTTGCGGTCCCCGTGCGAGCAGTCGAACAGCTCTACCGGCGTCCAGCGACCGTCGGTCATCGCCACGAGCACCACGGCGAAGCTGACGATGTCGCGTTCGACATCCCAGCGGCAGCGCATCTCGACGCCGAGTGTCAGGAACTCGTCGCGCTCGTATCGGCGCCGTGGTGGCATCCGACGACCGTATGGCTGCGCCGCGCACAACGGGCACGCTGTTCGTGCCGATTCTGTGGACTACGTCGCGCGCGCCGGCAAGTGGCCGGCGTCGTTCCACAACCGCAGGGCGGGGGACGTGTGCTCGGCGCCGACGATCGAGAGGGTCGCGGGGTCGAGTGCGAGGTGGCGGCCGAGCTCGGGGTCGTGGCCGAGCGCTCGGGCGGCAAGCACGCGCGTGAGGTGGCCGTGGCTGACGAGCAGGACGGGGCCGCCGAAGCTGCGGACCCGCGCGAGCACGCGATCGGCGCGCGCTGCCGCGTCGGCGACGCTCTCGCCGCCGGGGAAGCCATCGCGCCAGAGGCTCCAGCCCGGCCGCCCGGCGCGAATCTCGGCGCTCGTCAGTCCCTCGTAGTCGCCGTAGTCCAGCTCGACGAGGTCGGCGTCGAGCTCGATCGGCGCCTCGAAGCCCGCCTGCTCGGCTGCCAACTCGGCGGTCCGTCGGGCGCGCGCCAGCGGGCTTGCGAGCACCGCCGCGAAGCGCTCGCCGCGCAGGCGCGCGCCGAGTGCCGCCGCCTGCGCCTCGCCATGCGGCGTCAGCGGCAGGTCGCTGCGGCCGGTATGGCGCAACGCGCGGCTCCATTCGGTCTCGCCGTGACGGGCGAGCCACAGCTCATGCGGCAGGGGCGTCATCGCCCGGCGACGATAGCGCCGCCGCGTCGTGCCGGTGCGGATGCGCTTCGCGCCCGGGCTGGTGCCGCCTGCGTCAGGCGGCGTGCTCCTACGAGTGCGCGCCGAAGTCCGTCGTGTACGTCGCGCCGCGCGGGCCGTGCTGGGGGATGCCGGGCACGATCCCGATCCCGATGTCGCGGAAGTGACGGCTGAGGATGTTCGCGCGGTGCGGCGCGCTGTGCATCCACATGCGCACGAGCGCAATCGGCTGCGCGAGCGTCAAGCTGCCCCAGCCGATGTTCTCGCCGAGCGTCCAGCTGTGCGCAGCGTGCGGCACGTAATGGGTCTTCATCATGCGCGCGAAGGGTGAGGTGCCGTCGAGCGACTCGTGCGCGAAGTAGCGGTGGTGGACCATCTCGCGCGAGTGCGAGCCGGCCGCGCCGGAGAGTCGCTCGTTCAAGCGCAGCGGCGGCAATTTGGACTCGGCGCGGGCACGGTTCAGCAAGCACAGCGTCGCGTTTTGCGCCTGACGGACGGTCGCGGAGCTGACGACTGCGACGTGTGCGGAGGTGCATGCTGCCTGCTGGGCGCTCGCTCCGGCCGGCGCGAGCGCGGCGACGAGCAGCACGGCGAACAGGAGTGGGAGGCGGCGGCCCATCAGGGCCCCCATCGACCACGCGCGCCCGATCTTCAGGCCTCGGGGCCCCGCGTGGACGGATGTCGGACCACGCTCGCGCGGGTACGGTGCCGTCATGGCGTCCCGGCACGGCACCGCGTTGCAGGCCTATCGCTCGAAGCGCGACTTCGCCGCGACGAGCGAGCCGGAGGGCGCCGCAGCGCCCGCGACGAGCGACCCCGGCGCCGCGCAGCGCTTCGTCATCCAGCAACACGACGCGACGCAGCTGCACTGGGACCTGCGGCTCGAGCGCGACGGCACGCTCGCGTCATGGGCGCTGCCGCGCGGCGTCCCGCTCGACCCGCACGACGATCGCCCCGCGGTCCGCACCGAGGACCATCCGCTCGACTACCTCGACTTCGCGGGCGAGATCCCGGCCGGCAGCTATGGAGCCGGCACGATGGAGATCTTCGACCGCGGCAGCTACGCGCTCCATGCCTGGAGCGAGCGCAAGGTCGAGGTGACCCTCCACGGCGAGCGGATCGAGGGCCGCTACGGCCTCCACCCGATCGGCCGCGGCGACGCCTGGCGGATCCATCGGATGGAGCCGGCGAGCGACCCGCAGCGGGTCCCGCTGCCGAGTCACCTCGCACCGATGCTCGCGCGCCTCGGGACCCTCCCGGCACCCGAGGACGACGAGCAGTGGGGCTACGAGGTCAAGTGGGACGGGATGCGTGCGCTGCTGTGGAGCGACCACGGCCACGTGCGGATCGAGAGCCGCACGCAGCGCGAGATCACGCAGCGCTACCCCGAGCTGCGCGCGCTCGGCCGCGCGCTCGGCGCCCACGAGCTGCTGCTCGACGGCGAGGTCGTCGCGCTCGACGCGGCCGGGCGGCCGAGCTTCGAGCGCCTCCAGCAGCGCATGAACGTCGACGGCGAGGCGGCGATCCGGCGCGCGGCGGCCGCGCAGCCGGTCACCTTCATGGCGTTCGACCTGCTCCATCTCGACGGCCGCTCGCTGCTGGCGCAGCCATATGCGGAGCGCCGCGCGCAGCTCGAGCAGCTCGCGCTCGACGGTCCCGCCTGGCGCACGCCGACCGCCCACCGCGGCGGTGGCGCTGCCCTGCTCGCGGCGACGCGCACGCACGGGCTCGAGGGGATCGTCGCGAAGCGGCTCGACAGCGGCTACGAGCCGGGGCGCCGCAGCGGCGCCTGGCGCAAGCTGCGCCATCGCGAGCGCGTGGAGCTCGTGATCGGCGGCTGGACCGCAGGCAGCGGCCGGCGCGCCGGCAGCCTTGGCGCGCTGCTGCTCGGCCTGCGCGAGCAGCCCGGTGGCCAGCTGCGCTACGCCGGCCGCGTCGGCAGCGGCTTCACCGACGCGCTGCTCGACGGCCTGCGCGCACGCCTGACGCCGCTGCAGCGCGCGACCTCGCCGTTCAGCTCCGGGCCGGTCCCACGGGGCGCGCAGTTCGTCGAACCGCAGCTCGTCGCGGAGGTCGAGTTCAGCGAGTGGACGCGCGAAGGGCTCGTGCGCCAGGCCGCTTTCAAGCGGCTGCGCGACGACGCGCGGCAGCTGCGCTTCACGAACCGCGACAAGCCGTTGTTCCCGGCCACCGGCTTCACGAAGGGCGACCTGATCGCCTATGCCGAGCAGATTGCGCCGGTGCTGCTGCCGCACTTGCGTGACCGCCCGCTGACGCTGCGGCGCTGGCCCGATGGCGTCAAGGGCAAGTCGTTTTACGAGAAGCACTGCCCGCAGCACCGTCCCGACTGGGTCGAGACCGTCTCCGTCTACAGCACCAGCGAACGGCGGCGGATCGACTACTGCCTCGTGCAGGAGCCGGCGACGCTCGCCTGGCTCGCGAACCTCGCGGCGATCGAGCTGCACCCGTCGCTCGCGCGCGCGCCCGACCTTGCCCACCCGACGGCGGTCGTCTTCGACCTCGATCCCGGTCCGCCGGCGGGCCTGCCGGAGTGCGCGGAGGTCGCGCTCGTGCTCGCCGAGCTGTTCGAGCGGCTCGGCCTGCAGAGCGTCGTGAAGACCTCCGGCGGCAAGGGCCTGCAGCTGTACGTGCCGCTGAACGAGCAGCGCGCCACGTTCGAGCAGACGAAGCACTTCGCCCGCCGCATCGCAGGTCTGCTCGAGGCGCGCCTGCCGGAGCTTGTCGTCTCGCAGATGGCGAAGCGCCTGCGGGCGGGAAAGGTGCTGATCGACTGGAGCCAGAACGACGAGCACAAGACGACGGTCGCCGTCTACTCCGTGCGCGCGGGCGAGCGCCCGACCGTCTCGACGCCGCTCGCCTGGGAGGAGCTGCGCGCCGCGCATGCAGCCGGCGAGGCAGCGCAGCTCGTCTTCGACCCCGCCGCGGTGCTCGCGCGCGTCGCCGAGCAGGGTGACCTGTTCGCGCCGCTGCTCGGCGTCCGGCAGCAGCTTCCACAGCTCTGAGCGGTGAGCCACGCGCTCGCTTCGCGAGTCGCCTAGGATGCGGGCCGGGCGCCTCCCAGGTGCCGTCGCCGCCATGGACACCGTCACTCTCCGCAATCGCTTGCTCGTCGCCACCGGAATGTGGCGTGAGATCACTGGCGAGAACCTTCCGAAGCTTCCGCCCGGAGCGCCCGAACAGCAGGTCGAGGCGTTCGAGCTGCTGCTCGTCGAGCGTTTGTGGGAGAGCGCGACGCCGGAGAACGCCCGCGAGATCGCCGACCGCACGTGGGACCTCGTCCACGATCGGCCCGAGCGCGACGCTGTCCGTGTCCGCGTCGTCGAGTGCCACGAGGCACTCGCGCGGATGTCGCGACTCGGCGACTGAGCGCGCCTGCAGGCCCGTCGTTACTGGGTTGGCGAGGACCCCGTGTTGCTGGTACGTTCTGCCATGGAAGGCCGGCCGCAGGCCGGCGCAAGTAGTGCGACGCTCGCGGGAACGTTGCTGGTCAGCATCCTCCGCGCATGCAGCACGCCAGCAGTGGAGGAACACCAGTGCCGACGGGAACCGTGAAGTGGTTCAGCGACGAGAAGGGCTTCGGCTTCATCACGCCTGACGAGGGCAGCCGCGATCTCTTCGTGCATCACACCGGGATCAACGGCGACGGGTATCGCTCGCTCGCCGAGGGCTCGAAGGTCTCCTACGAGGAGGAGCAGGGCGACAAGGGGCCGAAGGCGGTCAACGTCTCGGCGATCTAAGCCGACCGACTTTCTGCAGTGCACGTCGAAGGCCTCCGGTTCCCGGGGGCCTTCCGTGTTTGACGGCTCGCACCTGTACGATCGATTGCAGGCTCGCAACAGGGGGAAGTCGGTAGGACAGTGAGCAAGGCCGTCGAGGATCGAGAGCGCGTCGTCGTGCGCTTCGCCGGAGACTCCGGCGATGGCATGCAGCTCGTCGGCGGGCGCTTCACCGACGCGACCGCGCTGCTCGGCAACGACCTCGCGACGCTGCCGGACTTTCCGGCCGAGATCCGCGCACCGGCCGGCACGATCCCCGGCGTCTCGGCCTTCCAGATCCACTTCGCCTCGCGCGACATCCTCACGCCCGGCGACACGCCGAACGTGCTCGTCGCGATGAACCCTGCAGCGTTGAAGGCGAACCTCGGCACGCTGGAGCGCGGCGCGACGATCATCGTCAACGAGGACGCCTTCACGACGCGCAACCTCGACAAGGCGGGATACGCCACGAACCCGCTGGAGGACGACACGCTCGCCGAGTTCCGCGTCCACCGCGTCCCGATGACAACGCTGACGACGCGCGCTGCGGAGGCGCTCGAAGGCGTCGGCACGCGCGACGCGGGTCGCGCGAAGAACCTCTTCGCGCTCGGCCTGCTGTCGTGGCTCTACGGCCGCCCGACCGACGTCAGCGAGCGCTGGATCGAGGCGAAGTTCGCCGCCAAGCCGGCAGCGCGCGCCGCCAACCTCGCGGCCTTCCGCGCCGGCTGGAGCTTCGGCGAGACGACCGAGCTGCTCGACGTTCAGTACCGCGTCGCGCCGGCGACCGACGTCGCACCCGGCACCTACCGCCAGGTCAACGGCACGACCGCGACGGCGCTCGGGCTGATCGCCGCGAGCGTGCGCAGCGGACTCCCGCTGTTGCTCGCGAGCTATCCGATCACGCCGGCCTCCGAGCTGCTGCACGAGCTCTCGCGCCACGAGGCGCTCGGCGTCCGCACGATCCAGGCGGAGGACGAGATCGCCGCTGCCGGGATGGCACTCGGCGCAGCCTTCGGCGGCCACCTCGGCGTGACGGCGACGAGCGGCCCGGGGATGGACCTGAAGGCCGAGACGATCGGCCTGGCTGCGATGCTCGAGCTGCCGCTCGTGGTCGTCGACGTGCAGCGCGCCGGTCCCTCGACCGGGCTGCCGACGAAGACCGAGCAGTCGGACCTGCTGATGGCGCTGCACGGCCGCCACGGCGAGTCGCCGCTGCCGGTGCTCGCCGCAGCGACGCCGGGCGACTGCTTCG
The DNA here is from genome assembly GCA_963715695.1 of uncultured Actinomycetes bacterium. GTDB lineage: Bacteria > Actinomycetota > Thermoleophilia > Solirubrobacterales > Solirubrobacteraceae > Conexibacter. The sequence goes on from OY970266.1 coordinate 2,418,001, forward strand.
AGGTCGCGTTCGAGGCGGCCCGCATCGCGATCGCCTACCGCACGCCGGTGATCCTGCTGAGCGACGGCTTCCTGTCGAACTCGTCGGAGCCGTGGCGGATCCCGGAGGCGTCCGAGCTGCCGCAGATCGATCCGGCGTTTGCGAGCGCGCCCTCGCCTGGCGAGGAGTTCCTGCCCTACGCGCGCGACGCGCACGGGGTGCGGCCCTGGGCGCCACCGGGCGCCGCCGGTCTCGCACATCGCATCGGCGGACTCGAGAAGCAGGACGGCAGCGGCAACATCTCCTACGACGCGGCGAACCACGCGACGATGACGCGGCTGCGCGCCGAGCGGATCGACGGGATCGCGCGCGAGCTGGCGCCGCTCGCAGTCGATGCGGATGACGACGCCGAGCTGCTCGTGCTCGGCTGGGGGTCGAGCTATGGAGCGATCCGCGCTGCTGTGCGGCGCGTGCGCGACCGTGGCGTGCCGATCGCCTGCGTGCACCTGCGCCACATGCGGCCGCTGCCGCCGGGCCTCGGCGACCTGTTGCGCAGCTACCCGCGCGTGCTCGTGCCGGAGCTGAACAGCGGCCAGCTCGCGTCGCTGCTGCGCTCCGAGTACCTCGTCGACATCGTCTCGCACACGAAGGTCACGGGCCAGCCGCTGTTCGCCGGCGAGCTGGAGCAGGCGATTCTCGAGGCGATCGCATGAGCGGGGCGGGCAATGGCAACGGCAACGGAGCGGCGGCGCTCCCGCTCGCGAAGGCCGATTTCCAGTCCGACCAGGAGACGCGCTGGTGCCCGGGCTGCGGCGACTACGCGATCCTCTCCGCAGTTCAGGGCTTCATGCCAGAGTTGGGGATCCCGCCCGAGCGGATCGTCTTCATGACCGGGATCGGCTGTGCCGGGCGCTTCTCCTACTACATGGACACGTACGGGATGCACGGCATCCACGGCCGCGCACCGGCGCTCGCGACCGGGCTCGCGACGACGCGGCCGGACCTCTCGATCTGGGTCGTCACGGGTGACGGCGACGCGCTCTCGATCGGCGCGAACCACCTGATCCATGCGTTGCGCCGCAACGTGCCGGTGAAGGTCCTGCTGTTCAACAACCAGATCTACGGTCTCACGAAGGGCCAGGCGTCGCCGACGAGCGAGCGCGGCAAGATCACGAAGTCGACTCCGTTCGGCTCGCACGACCGGCCGTTCAACCCGCTTGCCTTGGCGCTCGGCGCGGAGGCGACGTTCGTCGCGCGCACGCTCGACCGCGACCGCGCGCACCTGACCGACGTGCTGCGCGCGGCTGCCGCGCACCAAGGCACCGCGTTCGTCGAGATCTACCAGAACTGCCCGGTCTTCAACGACGGGGCGTTCGCCGCGCTGACGGAGAAGGAGTCGCGCGAGGCGATGCAGATCCGGCTCGTGCACGGCGAGCCGATCCGCTTCGGGGTCGACGGCGAGCATGGCGTGGCGCGCGGCGCCGACGGCGACCTGGAGCTGGTCTCGGTCGTCGACGTCGGCGAGGACGCGCTGCTCGTGCACGACGCCCACCGCGAGGACCCGAGCCTCGCGTTCGCGCTCGCCCGCCTCGCCGACCGCCCGACCGAGCCGACCCCGATCGGCATCTTCCGCGCCGTCGACCATCCGCTCCACGGAGCCGCAGCCGCAGCGGGATCCGACCGCACGGTCGGCGACCTCGCGCAGCTCCAGGGCTTGCTTCACGCGGGCGACACCTGGACGGTCGCCTGAACAGCCTTGCAAATCTGGCATCGTGTGCCACAATTGCATGGATGTCGATCCAACGTAGGGCCTTGTTCGAAGTCGAGTCCCGCCTTGCCGAGATGCCCGCAGTGGCGTTGCTTGGGCCCCGGCAGTCAGGCAAGACGACGCTCTCACTTGCGCTCGCGGAGGAGCGTCCGTCGGTGTACCTCGACCTTGAGTCGCCCGCCGACCGCGCGCGGCTCGCCGAGCCGGAGCTCTACTTCGCCGACCACGCCGACGAGCTGGTGATCCTTGACGAGATCCAGCGCCTCCCCGGCCTGTTCGAGGTGCTGCGTGGCGTCATCGACGCCGGTCGCCGTGCGGGACGCGGAACCGGGCGCTTCCTGTTGCTCGGCTCGGCGTCGATCGAGCTGCTGCAGCAGTCGGGTGAGACACTCGCGGGACGGATCGCGTTCGTCGAACTGACACCGCTCGACGCACTCGAGTGTGCCGCGGCCGGGCACTCGCTCGACGCGCTGTGGGTGCGCGGCGGCTTCCCTGAGAGCCTGCTCGCGCACAGCGATGCCGCGAGCATGCGCTGGCGTCAGGACTTCGTGCGCACGTACCTCGAGCGCGACGTTCCGCAGTTGGGGCCGCGCGTCCCGGCCGAGACGCTGCGCCGCTTCTGGACGATGCTCGCCCACCAGCAGGGTGGACTGCTCAATGCAGCCGTGCTCGCCCGCGGGCTCGCGGTCGACGGCAAGACGGTCGCACGCTACCTCGACCTGATTAGGCTGCGCACGCGCTTGGCGCTGACGTTCGCGGCGATCCTCGTCGCGGCGCTCGGGACCGCCTTCATCGCGACCTATCGTGGCACCGGCACGCAGGTCCGCTCGCAGATCGACCAGGGGCTGGGCCAGGACGCGAGCGCCTTCGAGCAGCGGATCCCGCCCGACGCGGTCAAGCCGCAGGTGATCGCGAAGGCCGCGCAGCAGTACCTCGACGACCAGATCTCCTTCGGCGTCTCGCCGCGCCTCTACGCGGTCCCGATCGCCGGCGGGACGATGGTCTCGAACCTGCCGGAGCTGAGCCCGAGCGAGGGCAGCGCGGCGATCGGCCGCGACGTGGCCGGTCCGCGCCGCGAGAGCACGGCGGCGCGCGCGCTGCAGACGGCGAAGCTCGGCTACTCGACGGTCGACGTCAACGGCGAGCCGCTGCGGCTCTACTTCATCGCGGTCGAGCGCGGCGGGCATCGTGTCGCGGAGATCGGCGTCGGCGAGCCGGCGGCGGCGATCGCGCGTGCGCAGAGCGGCGTCGCACGCACGTTCCTCTATCGCAGGCACGGCGACACTGCTCGCGGCGATCGCGCTCGGCTTCGCGGTTCGCCACGCGCCTCTCGCGCCCGCTGCGGCGGATGGCCGCGACGGCGACCGAGGTGCGCGCCGGCGACCTCTCGCGGCGGATCGACTCGACGCGGGCCGCACGACGAGGTGCGCGTGCTCGCCGACGCCTTCGACCGCATGCTCGACCGCCTGGAGGACGCCTTCGCGCGCCAGCGCAGCTTCGTCGCCGACGCCTCGCACGAGCTGCGCACGCCGCTGACGGTGATCCGCGGCCAGCTCGAGGTGCTCGCGCGCCAGACCGAGGTCACGCGCGAGGACGTGCGCCACGTCGACGAGGTCGTGCGCACCGAGGTCGTGCGGATGGAGCGGCTCGTCGAGGATCTGCTGCTGCTCGCGCGCGCCGACGAGGGCGAGCTGCTGCGGCCGGCGCCGCTCGAGCTGCGGCCGTTCGTGACCGAGCTGTTCGACGCGCTGACGCTGACCGCCGAGCGGAGCTTCGAGCTGGGCGACGGTGCCCGACGGGGTCGCTGCGCGCCGACGAGGACCGGCTCGCGCAGGTCGTGCGCAACCTCGCGCGCAACGCGGTCGAGCACACCGGCCCGGGCGGGCTCGTGCGGCTGACCGGCACCCGCAGCCGCGCTGGCCGGCTGCGAGCTGGCGATCGAGGACGACGGTCCCGGCATCCCGGCCGAGCAGCGCGATCGCGTCTTCGACCGCTTCCACCGCACCGACGTCGGCCGCGCGCGCGCGCGCAGGGTGGCGCCGGGCTCGGGCTCGCGATCGCGCGCGCGATCGTCGAGGCGCACGGCGGGCGGATCTTCGCCGGCGTCTCGCCGCGAGGGCGGCGCGCGCGTCGCCTTCGAGCTGCCGGACTTTCGCCCGGCGGGGCGGCGCGCGGCGCGCGAGCAGCCGGTCTGAGCGCATCGCTCGTCGCGCGGCGCAGCGCAGGTCACGCGTGGCGCCAGGATCCGTGCGGGCGTAGGCTTGGCGCATGTGGCGCAATTGGGCTGGCGACGAGCGCTGCGAGCCCGCGGCGATCGAGCGGCCCGGCAGCGTCGCCGGGATCGTCGCCGCGCTCGAGCGGGCAGCGGTTGCCGGCCAGCGCGTCCGCGTGGTCGGCAGCGGCCACTCGTTCAGCGACGTCGCCTGCACCGACGGGCGCTCGCTGAGCCTCGAGCGGATGGACCGCGTGCTCGACCTCGACCGTGCGAGCGGGCTGGTGCGCGTCGAGGGTGGCATCACGATCCATGCCTTGAATGCCGCGCTCGCGGCGCACGGGCTCGCGCTGGAGAACCTCGGCGACATCGACGTGCAGACGATCGCCGGCGCGATCTCGACGGCAACGCACGGCACCGGCGCCGCGCTGCGCAACATCTCGGCGCAGGTCGAGGCGGTCGAGCTCGTGCTCGCCGACGGCGAGACGCTTGCGTGCTCGGAGCAGGGCTACCGCGATGCCTTTCTCGCCGCGCGGGTCGGCGTCGGGTCGCTCGGCGTGATCTCCGCCGTGACGCTGCGCTGCGTGCCGGCGTTCACGCTGCGCGGCGTCGATCGCCCGGCGCCGCTCGACGAGACGCTCGCGCAGCTCGACGCAGCTGGGCGAGACGAACGACCACTTCGAGTTCTTCGTCTTCCCGCACGCCCGCACCGCGCTCACGCGCACGAACAACCGCGTCGAGGAGGGGCCGCGGCCGCGTTCGCGGGCGCGTGCCTACGCGGAGGACATCCTGCTGACGAACCACGCCTACCACGCTTTCTGCGTCGCCGGGCGTGCGCTGCCGCGCTTCATCCCGCAGATCAACCGGCTCGTGACGCGCGTCGCCGGGATCGAGCGTGCGCGTCGACCGCAGTGACGCGATCTTCGCCTCGCCGCGACTCGTGCGCTTCACGGAGATGGAGTACGCGCTGCCGCGCGAGCACACGGCGGAGGCGGTGCGGCGCGTGCTGGAGATGATCCCGGCGCGCGGCTTCCACGTCCCCTTCCCGATCGAGGTGCGGCTCGTCGCGCCCGACGACGCCTTCCTGAGCCCCGCCCACGCGCGGCCGACCGGCTATGTCGCCGTGCACATGTTCAAGGGGATGGCGTGGGAGCCGTACTTCCGCGCCGTCGAGGCGATCATGGACGAGTACGGCGGCCGCCCGCACTGGGGCAAGCGCCACTTCCAGACGGCCGAGACGCTGCGCCCGCGCTATCCGCAGTGGGATCGCTTCCAAGCGGTCCGCGCCCGCCTCGACCCCGACGGCCGCTTCCTCAACGCCCACGCCGAGCGCGTCCTCGGCCCCGTCGGCGCGCCGGTCGCGGGCTGAGCGCGCCGCGGCGGTGGCGCTCTGCGCCAGCTACGTCGCAGCGGCAGCCGCGCGCGCGTCGCGCACGACGAGCGGCGGCACATCCGGCACAAGCGTCGCGATCGCGTCGCGCAGCGCCGCGAAGTCCGCCACGTTCTCCGTCAGAATCCCGTAGCCGCCGGCGAACGCGCACGACGCGATCTGCACATCGAGCGCCCACGCGGCGCGCTGGCGCGCTCGCGTGCCTTCACGCCGTCGAGGACCGCTCGGCGGGTGTGGCAGGCGGGCGAGCAGCCGCCCCGCGAGCAGCGCGCCGCGCGGTCGAACGGGACGACGCGCAGGAGCGGGTGCATCAGCAGCGCCACGAGCGCTCCGGGGCGCTGCGCAACGCCGCGTCGGCAGCGCGTCGCTCGAGCCCGCGGGCGATCTCCTGGACGACGAGGGCTGGCAGCGCGACGGGCGCTCCGCTGCGCAGGCGCGCGTCGAGCAGCGAAGCGTGGCGGCCCGAGCCGTGGACGCGGGAGGCGACCGTGGTGTCCCACGCGTCAGACATCGTCGTCCTCGTCGCTGTCGTCCTCCTCGTCGAGCCCGCGCCGCCAGGCGAGGATCGCGTCCGTGACCTCCTCGTCCGTGGCGGGCTCGGTGCCGGGTGGCACCTCGAGTTTCTCGAGCGCTGATCGCCTCGCCGCGTACCCGCGCCAGCTCTTCGATCTCGCGAGTGTCGTCGTAGATCCGCGCGCCGTCGTAGGCGAGCCGGATCAGCGCGTCGTTCGTGCTGGTGCGGTGCTGCTCGGCGTAGCGCTCGACGGTCGCGGCGAGGTCGTCGGGCCGCGCAGCGTCGTGCGAGCCCCGCCGACGAGGGGCGCGCGGGGCGACTGGAGGACTCGCGGCTGCGGCGCGGAGCCAGACCGTCGAAGCTACACCGCCCGACGACGCTCAATGAGGAGGGCAGACGCAACCGGGAGCTACAGGAAGCACTTTCCCTCGCCGCGATAGGTCGGCACCGTCTCGACGATCCGGTCGCCTTCGATCAGGTGCAGCTCGGCGAAACGCTCGCACAGCTCGCCGGCCTTCGCGTGGCGCAGCCAGACGCGGTCGCCAAGCTGCATGTCGTCGGCGGCGCCGCCGAGCAGCGGCGTCTGCACCTCGCCGGCGCCCTCGCGGCCGTCGAGTCGCAGGCCTGTGGGCAGGATCGGGCGGGGCAGTCGCGCGCGGTCGCCCGAGCCGGAGGCGAGGTAGCCGCCGCCGAGCGCCGTCACGACCCCGCGGCCGGGGCGACGCACGACTGGCAACGCGAACAGCGCTGCCGGCAGCGGCGTGAAGCGCGAGTAGGCGTCGAACAGCGTCGGGCCGTAGAGCCCTGAGCCTGCGGCCACCTCGCTGATTGCCGGCTCGGCTGCGGTCAGCTCGATCGAGCCGGTGCCGCCGCCGTTGACGAACTCCAACGGCGCGATCTCCCGCACCGCAGCGACGATCGCCGCGCGGCGCTCCGCCAACTCCCGCGCGGAGGCGCGCTGCACCGCGCGCAGCGCGATCCCCATCAGCGGCTTGCCGGGCGGGCGGTCGCCGAGCCCGGCGATCTGCGCCTCGTACGCCATCAGGCCGACGAGGCGGAAGGCTGGTCGCGCGACGATCGCCCGCGCGAGCGCGGCGACCTGGGCCGGCGTGTGCAGCGGCGAGCGTTTCACGCCGATCCGCACGCGCCCGCCGAGCGGTCGCCAGCCGGCGTCGGCGTCGATGCAGACGCGCAGCGGGCGCGACGCACCGCCGCTGCCGGCCGCTCGCCCGGTCCCCGCGATCGCGGCCTCGATCAGGTCGAGCTGCTCGACGTCGTCGACCATCACGGCGATCCCCGCGTCGTCCTCACGCACGGCGAGTACGCGCAGTGCTGCGCGATCTGCCGTCGGGTAGGCGACGACGAGGTCGCGCAGGCCGTGGTCGGCGAGCCACAGCGCCTCCGGCAGCGTGTATGCCAGCGTGCCACGGAAGCCGGGATCGGAGGCGAGCGTCCGCTCCAGCAGCGCACGGCAGCGGATCGACTTGCTCGCGAGCCGAATCGGCTTCCCATCCGCGCGGCGCAGCATGTCGCGCGCGTTCGCGTGCAGCGCGTCGAGGTCGACGCAGGCGAACGGCGCGTCGAGCGCTGCCGTCGCGCGATCGAGTCGGGCGCGCTCCTCGGCGGGCGATCTCACGGCGATGACCCTACCCTGCGAAGCGCCCGGGGCACGGGCGATTGCGCGCCTTTCACGGCGTCGTGCGGGAGCGCGCGTGCGCCGTTCCTCGACATTTCCGGGCAAATCGCGCTAGTCTGCGCCGCTGTTCCACAAGACCCAGCCGAATCTCCGATGTCGAGGGCATCGGGGAGCGGGGGACCCAAAGGGCCTGTCGTCCAAGGCCCAGGGGCGAATCGTCGTAGGTACGACGTAGCGCTGCTCTTTCTGCGCGAGCCCGTCAGCTAACCCCGCAGGCGCCCGAAAGAGAAGGGGCTTCACCCGTGCCGTCGTCTTCGTTCGCCGTCGTCTGCAGGCGTTTGCGTGCAGTCATCTGTCTCGCAGTGCTCGCTGCCGCGCTCGCTCCGGGCGTCGCGTCCGCCGCCAAGCACCTCGGCGACCGCACGCTCCAGCAGGGAGACAGCGGTCACGACGTCCGGGTGCTGCAGGACTTCCTCACGCGCGCCGGCTACGCGACGCCGATCGCCGGAAACTTCGGCCCCGAGACGCTCCACAACGTGAAGCGCTTCGAGAAGGCCCACCACATGGCAGCGGACGGGATCGTCGGCCCCGGCGTCGTGCACGCGCTGCGCCACGCGACGGCGAAGCGCGCCTCGCACAAGGGCACCGGCGGCAGCGGCGGCGGCGGCGGCGCGAAGCACCTCGGCGATCGCACGCTGAAGAAGGGCATGCACGGCCACGACGTCCGCGTCCTCCAAGACTTCCTCACGCGCGCCGGCTACGCGACGCCGGTCGTCGGCAAGTTCGGCCCCGAGACGCTCGCCAACGTCAAGGCCTTCGAGCGCGCGCACGGCCTCGGCGACGACGGGATCGTCGGCCCCCAGGTCGTCGGCCTGCTGCGTCATGGCACCGTCGGCATCGCCGGGGGCGGCACGACGCAGACCCAAGCGCCCGCGCCGACCGGCCACGCGCGGCTGCTCTCGAACGGTCTCGCCGTCGCGCCCTCCGACGCGCCGCAGGCGATCAAGGACATCATCGCCGCCGGCAACCGGATCGCGACGAAGCCCTACGTCTACGGGGGCGGCCACGGCACCTGGAACGACAACGGCTACGACTGCTCCGGCTCCGTCAGCTACGCGCTGCACGGCGGCGGGCTGCTGCACACGCAGCTCGACTCGACGAGCTTCGAGTCATGGGGCCATGCAGGCCACGGCAACTGGATCTCGATCTACGCCAACGGCGGCCACGCCTTCATGACCGTCGCCGGCCTGCGCTTCGACACGAGTGGCGCCAACCCGTCGCGCTGGCAGTCCGACATGCGCTCGGGCGACGGCTACGTCGTGCGGCACCCCGCAGGCTTCTAGCGTCTAAAACCGCGCCAAGCGCGGCGTCGCCGCGGGCCACCCAGGCCCGCATTCGGGAGTTGGCGGGCGGGATCTCGGTCCCGCCCAGCCAACGCCACCGCGCTGGCCGGGCGCTCCCCAAGAAACCGTTTTTCAATATGATGGGCAGGTGCGCGGACCCTGCCCGAGCCTCGCGCCGTGAGTGCCGCCATGCGCGGTCGACCGGCGAGGCGTTTCCTCGGGTGGACGTCGCTCGTCGTCACGCTCGCCGCGGTCCTGGTCATGAGCCCCGCATCGAGCGCTCGCACGACGTCGGTCGAGCGGCTGTGTGTGCGGGCCTTCCCGTCCGCGAATCAGACGCACCACAAACGCACCACGCTCTACAACCGCCAGGCCAGCGTGCAGGCCGTCAGCTGCAACCGGTTCGGCTTCGACGCGACGTTCCACGTCGACGGTGGCATCGTCTGTGCGTTGGTGTCGGCGGCCATCGGCACGCAATACCGTCACCTGGCCCTCTACGTCGATGGCAGCTGCGCCGGCTCGACGCTCGCTGCGCATCACGACGTCGGGTCGGAGTCGGCGGTGGCGTGTGGGATGCTCAGCGACCTGCTGGGCGCGGCGCCGTGGGCGCGCGCCTATGCGACGGCGGCGGGCGTCTCGTGCGCGTTCGGACCGGCGTTCGGCGGTTGGATCGAGTCGTTGTCCGAGCAGCACGCGGCGGAGGCGGTGATCCGCAGTGGCCGCTGTCTGAAGTTCACCACGCACTCGTTCCCACTGACGGACGATTGGGCGGCGACGCGCTGCCGTCGCGGCGACCGCGGGTTCGCGACCTTGCCGCCCGCTCGCGTGCGGCAGGGGAGCACGCGCGTCGTGCAGATCAGCCCGGTCGACGCCGGCTACCGCCCCCGGCCCGGACTCGTCGTGGTCGACAGCGGGGTGGCCGACAGCTGCGGAGCGGGGTCCGATTCCGCCGGCAACACGTATCGCTGTTTCAGCTCGCATGGGGTGTACGACCCGTGCTGGACCGACGACGCTGATCCCGCCGCGCCTGCCGTGCTTTGCCAGCTCCAGCCGTGGGACACACAGGTCAGGCGCTTCGGGCTCGCGCAGGGCGGACTCGAGCCGTTTCTGTCAGCCCCCACGTCGAGCGTGCACACGAGTCCATGGGGTGTGCAGCTGACGACCGGAGAGCGCTGCATCGCGCTCCAAGGAGCGCACGACGCCTTCGACGGTGGCCGGCGGATCGTCGACTACGCCTGCGGGCGCACGTACCGCCAAGTGCTGCTGCGCGGAATCGCACGCGGCCATGGAGCGTGGACGATCCGGAGGGCCAGCTACGACGCGCGCCACCGCCGGTACCGCCTCGGCCCGTCGGTGCGGATCGCGACGGCGTGGTACGCCGTGCCGGACGGCGGCGACGCTGCCAAGGCAGCTGCGAACCGGTGCGATGCGAGCGCGCTGGCGTACGCGGCGCAGGCCTACGAGACCGCGCACGGCGACCCCGACGGGCCGCTCCCGGAGATCACCGCGCATGCCTGCGAGGCCGGCTACGCGATCGTCGTCTTCACCCAGAGCGCGCCGCCCGAGTACGAGGCGTCGATCGCGTTCCAGGCGACCTCGGCGGGCTGGGCGTTCGTCGGAATCTCGGACTACATCGCGCCGGGTGACTTTGGAATCCCGGAAAGCGTCGGCGCGGACATCGACGCGGCGATCGCGTCGAAGCCCGATGCCGAGCGCGTCTCCTTCTAGCTAGGCGCCGTCGACTCGCGGCCCAACCGGCAGCGCGCGTGGGCGCTCGCCGCTAGCATCGACACCCATGTCCGCACTCGCCGATTCCTACAGCCTCACCGACGACCAGCTCGCCTTCCGCGAGACGATCCGCAAGATGGTGGTCGAGCGCGTCGCGCCGCGCGCGGCGGAGATCGACGAGAAGGCGGAGTACCCGCACGACCTGCGCAAGCTGTTCGCCGAGCACGACCTCTTCGGCCTGCCGTTCGAGGAGGAGCACGGTGGCACGGGCACGGGCGTGCTGATGCTGAACATCGCCGTCGAGGAGATCGCGAAGGCCTGCGCGTCGAGCGCGCTCATGCTGATGGTGCAGGAGCTCGGCACGCTGCCGATCAAGCTGTTCGGCACCGAGGAGCTGAAGCAGCGCTTCTTGCCGAAGTGCGCGTCCGGCGAGTGGACGCCGGCCTTTGCACTGTCCGAGCCGGAGGCCGGGTCGGACCCCGGCGGGATGATCACGCGCGCCGTGCGTGACGGCGACGACTGGGTCATCACCGGCACGAAGAACTGGATCACGAACCTCGGGATCGCAGACTTCTACGTCGTCTTCGCCGTCACCGACACGAGCGCCGGACACTCGCGCGGCATCAGCGCGTTCGTCGTCGAGGCCGACCGCAAGGGCTTCAGCGTCGGCAAGCTCGAGAAGAAGCTCGGGATCAAGGGTTCGCCGACCGGCCAGCCGATCTTCGACGACGTGCGGATCCCCGCCGGCAACCTGATCGGCGAGGTCAACAAGGGGATGCACGTCGCGCTCGGCACGCTCGACTACTCGCGCCTCGGCGTCGCCGCGCAGGCGCTCGGGATCGCCCAGGGCGCTACCGACTACGCGGCAGCCTACGCGCGCGAGCGCAAGCAGTTCGGGCAACCGATCAACAGCTTCCAGGGGATCCAGTTCAAGCTCGCCGACATGGAGACGCAGACCGCAGCCGGCCGCGAGCTGCTCTACCAGGCGTGCGCGAAGGCCGATCGCGGCGATGCCGATCGCGGGAAGTACTCGGCGATGGCGAAGCTGTTCAACTCCGACAACGCGATGCGCGTCACGATCGAGGCGATCCAGATCCTCGGCGGCTACGGCTACGTCAGCGAGTACCCGGTCGAGCGGATGATGCGCGACGCGAAGATCACGCAGATCTACGAGGGCACGAACGAGATCCAGCGCCTCGTAATCGCCCGCACGCTGCGCTGAGCCACTACCCTCGGACCATGTGGTCCAGACTCCCGACGGGAGCGCAGATCTTCTGGTCTTCGCTCGTCGCGTTCACGCTCGCGATCCTCGCGATCACGTCGGTCGTCGGGCTTCGCGTCGAGCTACCTCGTGCGCTTCGCGCAGGGGCTCGCCGTCGCGTTCGGCGCCGCGGCGATCCTGACGCTCCTGCTCGCGCTTCCTCACGGGCCGTCTGGCCGACTGGCGCAACCCGCGCTCGGAGGTCAGGACTTCGAAGCGCTCGTCGAGCGCACCGAACAGCTCGCGCGCGACAGCATCTCGGGTGAGGGCGAGGACGAGCTCGACGACGTCGATGTCGAGGAGGACGAGGAGGACGCCGATAGATCCGTGGAACGAGGAGGACTTCAAGGCGCTCGTCCGCTCCGCGCTCGACGACCTGCCACTCGAGTTCCACCGTGCGCTGGAGCATGTAGCGGTGGTCGTGGACGACGGCGGACGCTCACGCGGTGCCTACGGCCTCTACCACGGCCCGACCGTCGCACACGACGGCTTCGCGCGGATCGTGATCTTCCGCGACACGCTCGTGCGCCACTTCGGCCACGACATCGACCTGCTCCGCGCACAGATCATCCGCACCGTCCGCCACGAGCTGGCACACCACCTCGGCTGGGACGAGGACGGCGTGCGCGGGCTCGGGCTCTGACTCAGGAGTCGGCGCGCGTCACGCTCGTGCACGCAGGACCGGCACGTCGTAGGCGCTGAGCGTCTCGTCGTGCGTCACGAGGACGGCTGCTTCGGCCTGCGCCTGGGCGACGAGCATGCGGTCGAACGGGTCGCCGTGATGGCGGGGGAGGCGCGCGGCATCGCGGGCGTGATCCGGCGTTATCGCGAGATGACGAAAGCCGGACGACTCGATGCGGTCGATCAGATCCCGCGGGGCGCTGAGCTTTCCCTTGGCGCGCTTCAGCTCGATCTCCCACACGCTCGCCGCGCTGACAAGCACGTCCTCGGCGCCCGCTCTGATGGCATCACGCGTGTGCGCGGACAAGCTCGCGTCATCGTCGAACCACCAGAGCAGCACGTGACTGTCGAGCAGGAGCCTCAATCGATCGCGCCGAACTCGCGAGCGATCTCCTCGTCGGCCTCGTCGAAGCGTGACAAGTCGACTTTGCCCTTCCACGCGCCCAAGCCAGTCCGCTCGGAGCGCTTCGGAGCCTCCGGGATGAGCTTCACGACCGGCGTCCCGTTGCGCGCGATCACGACCTCCTCGCCGTGCTCGACCTGCTCGATCAGCTTCGAGAGATGCGTTTTCGCCTCATGGATGTTCACCTGAACCGCCATAGTGGACTAAGCCTAGTCAACCAGATGCCGGCCGTCCACCAGATCTAGCGTGCGGCGCCGACCCGTTTGACTATCATTCAGGACAGCGCCCCCGTGGAGTGCGACCGCCGGGGAAAACGGAAGCCCGTGGAGTGAGACCGCCGGGCACCTCATCGAAAGGACCAGATCACCATGGCTCAAGCCGTCATCGTCGACGCGGTACGGACGCCGATTGGCCGTGCTGTCAAGGGCTCGCTGAAGGACGTCCGCGCGGACGACCTCGGAGCGATCCCGCTGAAGGCATTGATCGAACGCAACCCCGGTGTCGACTTCTCCGACGTCGCCGACATCATGATGGGCGCCGCGTTCGGCGAGGGGGAGCAGGGCTACAACGTCGGACGCAACTCGGCGATCCTCGCAGGCATGCCGATCTCGGTTGCCGCCTGCACCGTCAACCGCTTCTGCGCCTCGTCGCTGCAGACGCTGCGGATGGCCTTCCACGCGATCATCGCGGGTGAGGGCGACATGTACGTCGCCGCCGGCGTCGAGGCAGTCTCGCGCGCGGGCGGTGGCTCGGCTGTGCCGTTCCACCACAAGCTGGACGGCTCCGAGGGCTCGCTCGTCAACGTCTACATCCCGATGGGGCTGACGGCCGAGAACGTCGCCGAGCGCGAGGGCATCACGCGCGAGGAGCAGGACGCGTGGGCTGCGCTGTCGCAGCAGCGCGCGGTCGAGGCGCAGGCCTCCGGCCACTTCGACGCGGAGATCGTCCCGGTCGTGGTGCCCGAGCACACGGTCACGGACGAGAACGGCGACGAGGTCACCGTGCCCGAGGCGACCGTCACGAAGGACGACGGCCCGCGTCCGGGGACGACCGCCGAGAAGCTCGCGCAGCTCAAGCCGGTGTTCAAGCCGGACGGCAGCGTCACGGCCGGCAACGCCTGTCCGCTGAACGACGGTGCGGCTGCCGTGCTCGTGATGTCGGAGGAGAAGGCGAACACACTCGGCCTCAAGCCGAAGGCGCGCATCATCGCCTCCGCGGTCGGTGCGCTGGAGCCGGAGTACATGGGTCTCGGCCCGATCCCGGCAGTCCGCAACGTGCTGAAGCAGTCCGGCATGACGATGGACGACATCGACATCGTCGAGCTGAACGAGGCGTTCGCGGCACAGGTCGTGCCGTGTCAGCGCGAGTGGGGCATCTCCGACGAGCAGCTCAACCCGTTCGGTGGCGCGATCGCGCTCGGCCACCCCTTCGGGATGACCGGCGCCCGCATCATGACGACGCTCCTCAACGACCTCGCGACGCTCGACAAGACGATCGGGCTGGAGACGATGTGTGTCGCTGGCGGCATGGGCCAGGCGATGATTGTGGAGCGGTTGAACTAGCTCGCTTTGCCGAGGCGCTGAAGCCTCAAGCTCAGGTCGGCCGGCGCACCGAACACGTGCTGCCGGCCGACCAGGGTGCGCTCCAGCAGGCCTCGCTCGGCGAGATCGCCGAGGTCGGCTCGCGCCGTCTCGTGCGTCACGCGATGGCTCGTGGCGTGTTCGGTGAACGTGGAGGTGCGCGATCCGTCGCGCAGTGCGTCGCTCAGCAACGCGATCTGCCGGTGGTTGAACCCGGTTGCGCCATGCAGGAGTCGCTCGACCCGCCGGATTTCCTTCGCCTTCCGCTCCAGGTAGCGGTGCAGCTCCTCGACCGCACGCCGGATCGTCTGCAGCTGGTGGAGCAGGAAGTAGGTCGTGTCGCCTTCGTCCGTCTCCGTGTGGAGGAACGCGCGCGAGTACTGCGCCGGAGCCTCGCGCAGGATCCGTGAGATCGACAGGTACTCGACGAGCCAGTACCCGTGCGTGCGCATGTGCCAGTAGAAGAGCGCGCGGGCGGTGCGGCCGTTCCCGTCGGCGAACGGATGGTCGTAGGCGAGCATGAAGTGCAGCAGGATCGCGCGTACCACCGGATGCACGAACGGCGCGTCGTCGTCATCGGCGGTCGCGTTCGCGAAGGCGCAAAGGGAGTCGAGACGGCCCGGAAGCTCGTCTGCCGGCGGCGGTGCGTGCAGGACGCGGCCATCGCTCGGATCGATCACCGCGATGCGCTCCTCCTCCGCCGTTTGCAGCCGGCCTGCGGCGCTTGGATCCTCCAGCGTGCCCTCGGTGAGCAGCCGGTGCAGCTCAAGCACGACCGCGGGCGTCAGCACCGACCCCATCTGGTCGTGCATGAACTGCAGGGCGCGGTAGTTGTTCAGGATCATCTTCTCGCCGCGGTTCTTCGGCCGCCGGCCGCTGCGCAGCAGCTCCTTCGCGACGCGCCGCGAGGTCGTCGCGCCCTCGAGCTGGCTCGACCGAATCGCCTCCTCCATCAGCGAGTTGACGAGGTAGTGCTCGCGCGCTTGCTCGTCGGTCGTCACGACCTCGGCCATCGCGACCTCGCCGCTGCAGTGCTGGTCGACGTAGTGCAGCAGGCGGAAGACCTCGTCCGGGAGGACGTACGAGAATGCATGGCCCTCACCGTCGACGAGCGGCAGCCAGCGACGACCAACATTCCGCGCGAACTTGAGCCCGAGCCACCACGTCTCGCTCGTCAACTCTTGTGGCGGGGACACGTGGCGCAGCTTGTCCCAGTGCGGATAGCCCGGACCCATCCCGGACGCCTGCGCAGCTGTCAGAACCCGCATCAATGTGCCTGGCTGCAGCCGTCGCTGCAGCTCGTCCGTGTCGGGTGGGGCAGTCACATGCATGCTGAGGATTCATCTCCAAGAAGAACCAAGAATTTGGAATCATATCCAAATCCTTGGACAGATTTGGATAGATTTGGAGATAGCCGGCGGAGCCGGCGTGGCGTCGCTTGCGAGCGCCGCTCAGCGCGGCGGCATGCGGAGCGCGCCGTCGAGCCGGATCGTCTCGCCGTTGAGCATCGGGTTCTCGGCGATGTGGGCGGCGAGGGCGGCGAACTCGGCGGGGTCGCCGAGGCGCGGGGGGAAGGGGATCGCGCGGCCGAGCTCGGCGCGGGTCGGCTCGGGCAGCGCCGCGAGCAGCGGCGTGTCGAACGTGCCGGGGGCGATCGTGCAGACGCGGATGCCGTCGCGCGCGAGGTCGCGCGCCGCCGGCAGCGTCATCCCGACGATGCCGCCCTTCGAGGCGCTGTAGGCGAGCTGGCCGATCTGGCCGTCGAATGCGGCGATCGACGCGGTGTTGACGCAGACGCCGCGCTCGCCGCCGTCGTCGGGCTCGTTCGTGCGCATCGCGTCGGCCGCGAAGCGCAGCACGTTGAACGTGCCGACGAGATTGATGCCAATCACCGTCTCGAACGGCTGCAGCTGGTGCGCGCCGCGCTTCGATGCAGTCTTCTCGACCCAGCCGACGCCGGCGCAGCAGATCGAGATCCGCAGCCCGCCCGGCAGCTCCGCCGCCGCCGCGACCGCCGCCGAGACCTCGTCGGCCGAGGTCACGTCAACGTGGGCGAACGAAGACCGCGCGCCCAGCGACGCAGCGAGCGCTTCGCCCAGCTCGTCGTTGCGGTCGGCGATCACGACATGCGCCCCGTCGGCGTGGAGCCGGCGCACGGTCGCCTCGCCGAGCCCGGAGGCTCCGCCGGCGACGAGCGCTGCGCTGTCTGAGATCCGCATCGGCGCGGACCCTATCGCGCGTCGGCTCGCGCGGGCGCCGCGCGCAGCCTCAGGCGGCCGGTGCTGCAAGCGACAGCGCGAAGCGCTCCTGCGGGTCGGTGTGCCAGCCGGACAGCGAGAGCCCGGCTGCCGCGTAGTCCTCGGCGATCCGCTCCGGCGTGAACTTCGCGCTGATCTCGGTGCGGATCTCCTCGCCGGCGATCAGCTCGACGTCGAGGTCGAGCGCCTCGACGCGCACCGAGCAGTCGCGGCCGGCGCGCAGGCGCATCTCGATCCACTCGTGGCGCGTGTCGAAGAACGCGATGTGCTCGAACGCGTCAAGCGGGAAGTCGGCGTCGAGCTCGCGGTTGAGCACGGTCAGCACGTTGCGGTTGAACTCCGCCGTGACGCCCTCGGCGTCGTCGTAGGCGGCCTCGAGCACCGCCTTGTCCTTCACGAGGTCGGTGCCGAGCAGCAGCCGGTCGTCCGGACCGAGCAGCTCGCCGATCTTGCGCAGCAGCCGGCGCCGCGAGCCGGGCGGGAAGTTGCCGATCGTGCCGCCGAGCAGCGCGACGATCCGCGGCTCGCCCTCGACCGGCGGCGGGATGCGGTCGAGATGGCGCTCGAAGTCGCCGACGACTCCATGGATCTGCAGACCCGGGTACTCCCGCACCAACGCCTCGGCGCTCGAGCGCACGACCGACTCGGCTACGTCGAACGGCACGTAGCGCTGCAGCAGGCCGGCGTCGGCCATCGCGCTCAGCAGCACGCGCGTCTTCGCTGCCGTCCCGGAGCCCAACTCGACCAGCTCGACGGCGCCGGTCTCCTCGACGATCGCCTCCGCCTCGGCCTCGAGGATCGCGCGCTCGGCCCGCGTTGGGTAGTACTCCGGCAGCTCGCAGATGCGGTCGAACAGCTCGCAGCCGCGCTCGTCGTAGAAGTGCTTCGGCGGCAGCTCCTTGAACGGCCGCGTGAGCCCGTCGAGCACGTCGTCGGCGAGGCCGCGCTCATGCGCCTCGTCCAGGTAGGAGGCGATCGTGATGTTCTCGGTGGCGACAGGCATCTGGCTCCTCTCAGGCGTCCTGCGCGAGGCGCAGGCCAGCGAAGATCTGCCGCCGCTGGGGGTGATCCCAGTTGCGGAACGTAGGGGTCACGACGCGCGCGTGCGCGGCCCACGAGCCGCCTCGCAGGACGCGATAGTCGCCTCCGAAGAAGACCTCGGAGTACTCGCGGTAGGGATGGGCGGTGAAACCGGGGTAGCCGTCGAAGCGACTGGAGGTCCACTCCCAGACGTCGCCGACGAGATCGAGGCAGCCGTGTGAGGCGGGATCCATCCCCTGGGCCCAGGTCGCCGCCTGCTCCCACTCCGCCTCGGTCGGGAGACGTGCGTCGTGCGCGCGGGCGAAGGCGTCGGCCTCGAACCAGGAGACGTGGACGACGGGCCGGTGCGGGTCGAGCGGCTCGCAGCGGTCCATCTGCCACTCGCGCCCGTCCGTCGTCCACTCGGCGGGTCGGGTGATGTCGTGCTCTTCCTTCCACGCCCAGCCTTCGTCGGACCACCACTCGCGCCGCTCGTAGCCGCCGCCCTCGACGAACGTCAGATAGGTCGCGTTCGTGACGGGCGCACGCGCGATGCGGAACGGCGGCAGCTCCAGCGTGTGGCGTGGGCGCTCGTTGTCGTAGGCGAAGCCTTTCGGGCCGGCGCCGATCGCGTAGGTGCCGCCGGGGATGTCGAGCAACTGGAGGCCCGTCGCGCTCGTGCCCGTGCTTGGCCGCAGGACGCGACCGGGCGGGCCGGGCAGGTGCGCGAGCTCCATCGTCTGCAGCATCGTCTCGGTGTGCTGCAGCTCGTGGCGGATCACCAGCTCGTGCAGCAGGCCGTCGCCGACGCCGTCGAGGCGCGCGATCGTCGCGAGCGTGCGCTCGCGCACCGCGGCGAGGTAGTCGAGCGCCTCGGCACGGCGCAGGTAGGGCAGCTCGCCGCGGTCGGCACGCGGCGTCTCGAACGCGTCGTAGACCTCGGCGAGATCGGGGCGCAGCAGCGGCGCGCCACCGTAGCGGTGCACGAGCCAGAGGTCCTCGAACGCGGCGATGTGGCCGAGGTCCCAGACGAGCGGGCTCATCAGCGGCGAGTGGACGCGCGCGAGCGTCTCGTCGTCGAGGTGCGCGACGAGCGCGTGGGTATGGGCGCGCACCCACGCGAGCGTGTCGAGCGCGTCCCCTGTGCTCAGCACTGCGGTTGCCGTCGGGCTCGGCATTCCGCGTCAGTCTTTCACGTCTCGGCGCTGAGGAAACCCGATGAAACCGGAGTTTCCCCCATCGTCATACCTCAGATTGGCGCACTGGCGCGATCCACGATCAGCTCGACCTCGGCATCGGCCAGCAGGCTCGCCGGCACGCGTGCGCTGGGGCCGGCGAGCATCGCGCCGATCGCCCACGCCTTGCCGGCGCCGTCGGCGAGCACGAGCACCTGGCGCGCGGCGCACAGCAGCGGGAGCGTCAACGTGACACGCTCGAATGGAGGCTTCGTGCCGTGCACGGGCAGGCACAGCCGCTCCTGCTCGTCGAGCACGGGATCGTCGGGGAACAGCGAGGCGGTGTGGCCGTCCTCGCCGAGGCCGAGCAGCGCCACGTCGAGCTGTGGCGGGTCGCCGGGCAGCGCGGCGCGCAGCTCGCGCTCGTAGTCGCGGGCGGCGGCCGTCGGGTTCGTGTCGATGCCGCGCACGGGGTGGACCACCGGCGCCGGGTCGAGCGGACGTGCGAGCAGCGTCTCGACGATCAGTGCGTGGTTGCTGTCGGGGTCGTCGAGCGGGACGCAGCGCTCGTCGCCGAACCACAGGTGGACGTCGCTCCAGTCCGACACGAGCTCGGGCAGCAGGCGGTACGTGCGCGCCGGCGTGCGCCCACCGGCAAGCGAGATGTGCGCGACGCCGCGGGCGGCGCGAGCCGTGTCGATCGCGGCGGCGATCCGCTCGGCGGTCGTGCGTGCTGCGGCATCCGGGTCCTCGGCGACGGTCATCGCGATCATCGTGCGAGGCCCTCCTGCAGTGTCGTGAGCGCCGGCATGTAGCCGGACGCCGGCTCGTCGAACGTGCGCAGCGCTGCGGCGAACGCGCGCGCGGCATCTGGCTCGGCGACCGGCTCGACGAGCTCGAGCCGCGCGTCGCCGGCATCGAAGCTGATCGCGTGGATGCCGGCGGGCTGTGGCGCGTGCGCGTCGGGCGCGCCGATCGTGAGCGCGATCTCGGCGTCGTCATCGGCGCGCCGGGCGCTGCCCCGCCAACCACCGTCGGCCGGTTCGAGCGCGGTCAAGCTCCAGCCGGAGCGTGCCGCGATCCAGCCGGCGAGCAGCAGCGGGGCGGCCATCCCCGGGCCGCCACAGCGGATGTCGAGCCGCTCGCTGCGGGCGAGCAGTGCGCGCGCCTCGGGCGCGTCGAAGCGCGCGGCGACGCGCTGGCGCCAGCGCGTCAGCGCCTGCCAGGCGAGGTCGCGCACGTGCGCATGCTGGGCGAGGTGCGCTGCCCGCCCAAACGCGGCGGGCAGGTCGCGCGCTGCACCGGAGTCGAGCACGACCGCGCTGACGAGGCCGGCGAGCGCCGCTTCGGCCGCGCTCGGCTGCCCGCCCGGCAACCACAGGACCGTCGGCAGGCCGCTGACGAGCAGCACGTGCACGAGCGAGTCGGCGTGTCGCAGCCGCGCGGCGTCGGCGCGCAGCACGATCGCGTCGTGGCAGTAGCCGGTCTCGCCCGCTGCGCAGCCGACCGAGCACTCGATCCGCAGCGAGGCGTCGAGCCGGTCGGCGTCGTGCTTCTGCAGCAGGATGCTGCGCGCCGGGTGGCGCGTGCGCATCGCGTCGAGGCGGTCGGCGAGGTCGGCTGGCGCGATGTCGGTGCCGGGGGCGACGAGCAGCGTCAGCGTGCGCGTTGCTCCATGGCCGTGGGTGTAGCGCGCGTGGTCGCGGTTCATCCGCAGCAGGCGATCGGCAACGTCGTCGATCTCGACGTCCTCGCCATGCCACTCGGTGCGATCCGCGACGGCGGCGGCTGGTGCGTGTGTGCTCACGGCTGCCTCCACGCGTGGCCGTCGCGCGCGGGCAGCGCGTCGGCTCCGTCCGGGCCGGCACTGCCGGCTGCATACGGCTCGGGCTCGCCCCCGTCGTCGGCGGCCCACGCGTCGATCACCGGGTCGACGATCCGCCACGCGGCCTCGACCTCGTCGGCGCGCGTGAAGAGCGTCGCGTCGCCGAGCAGCGCGTCGTGCAGCAGCCGCTCGTACGCCTCGGGCGACTCGCGCAGGAAGGAGGAGCCGTACTGGAAGTCCATCTGCACGGGACGTACCCGCAATGTCGTTCCGGGCACCTTCGCGGCGATCTGCAAGGTAGCTCCCTCGTTCGGCTGCACCGAGATGACGAGCTGGTTCGCCGGCACGCTCGCGTCGAGCGTGCGAAACGGGAGGTGGGGCACGGGCCGGAAGGCGATCGCGATCTCGGTTCCGCGCGAAGGCAGTCGCTTGCCGGTGCGCACATAGAACGGTACGCCGGCCCAGCGCCAATTGTCGATCTCCAGCCGCACGGCCGCATACGTGTCGGTCCGCGAGTCGTCCGGCACGCCGTCCTCGTCGCGGTAGCCGGGCACCTGCTCGCCGCCGACCCAGCCGGCCGTGTACTGGCCGCGGACGGCATCGCGCGCCGGGTCGACCGGTCGCACCGCGTGCAGCGCCTTCGCCTTCTCGTCGCGCACGAGGTCGGCCTCGAAGCTCGCGGGCGGCTCCATCGCGACGAGCGAGAGCAGCTGCAGCGCGTGGTTCTGGATCACGTCGCGCAATGCGCCCGCGCCGTCGTAGTAGCCGGCGCGCGAGCCGATCCCGAGATCCTCCGCGACGGTGATCTGCACGTGGTCGATCGCGGTGCGGTTCCACAGCGGCTCGAAGATCCCGTTCGCGAAGCGGAAGACGAGCAGGTTCTGCACCGTCTCCTTGCCGAGGTAGTGGTCGATGCGGAAGACCTGGCGCTCGTCGAACGCCTCGGCGACTCCCGCGTTCAGCTCGAGCGCGGAGGCGAGGTCGTGCCCGAATGGCTTCTCGATCAGCAGCCGCGTCGGCGGGTCGGCGCCACGGCCGAGGCCTACGTTCGCGAGGTCGGCGGCGATCTCGGCGAAGTAGCTGGGCGAGACGGCGAGGTAGAACAGTCGCTGCGACGGCTCGCCGTCCTCGCGATCCCGGGCGTCGAGGTGCGCGGCGAGGTCGCGGTAGATCTGCGGGCTGCCGAACTCGCCGCTGACGACGGTGACACGCGGCTCCAGCGCGTCCCACAGCGCTGGATCGAGGTCGTGGCGGGCATGCGCGTCGATCGCTTCGCGCATGTGCGCGCGGAAGGACGTGTCGTCATGGCCGTCGCGTGCGACGCCGACGATCCGGAAGCGCTCCGGCAGCCGCCCGTCGGCGAGCAGGTCGTAGAGCGCCGGCAGCAGCTTGCGCGCCGCGAGGTCGCCGGTCGCGCCGAAGAAGACGAGCGTCGAGGGCTCCGGCAGGCGCTCGGCGACGTCCTGCGCGAACGGGTTCGCGGCCTCGACCGCAGCAGCTGTCGCGCTCGCCACGCGCCTACTCCGTGTGGATCGGGTGGCCGCCGAACTCGTTGCGCAGCGCGGCGATCACCTTCGCCGAGTACGACTCGTCCTGGCGCGAGGCGAAGCGCGCGAGCAGCGAGTGCGTCAGCACCGGCGCGGGCGTGCTCTGGTCGATCGCCTCCTGCACGGTCCAGCGGCCCTCGCCGGAGTCGTCGACGAAGCCGCGCACGTGCGCGAGGTCGCCGTCGTGCTCGAACGCCAGCTCGGCCAGCTCCAGCAGCCACGAGCGCACGACCGACCCCTGGTTCCAGAGGTGCGAGATCGCGTGGAGGTCGAGGTCGTACTGGCCCTTGCGGAGGATCTCGAAGCCCTCGCCGTAGGCCTGCAGCATCCCGTACTCGATCCCGTTGTGGACCATCTTCACGTAGTGGCCGGCGCCGACCGGGCCTACGTGCAGCCAGCCTTCCGGTGGCGCGAGCGTGTCGAGTGCGGGCTTCAGCGCGAGCATGTCCTCCGCGGCGCCGCCGCTCATCATGCAGTAGCCGACCTGCAGCCCCCAGACGCCGCCGCTGACGCCTACGTCGCAGAAGCGCACGCCTTTCTGCGCCAGCTCGGCGCCGCGCCGCTTGGTGTCGTGGAAGTTCGAGTTGCCGCCGTCGATCAGCAGGTCGCCGGGGTCGACGAGCCCCGCGAGCGCGTCGAGCGTCTGCTGCACCGGGTCGCCGGAGGGGACCATGATCCAGATCCGCCGTGGCGCATCGAGCGCGGCGACGAGCTGCTCCAGCGAGTCGACGCCGCGCGCACCCTGCGTCTCGGCAGCCGCGACCGCCTCGGCGGAGAAGTCGAACGCGACGACATCGTGGTCGTCCTGTCGCAGCCGCGTAACCATGTTGCCGCCCATGCGGCCGAGTCCGACGAAGCCGATCTGCATCAGGGACGGTCCTCCCGGTTGAGCGCCGCAGCGAGCGCCGCGATGCCCTCCGCGGCGCTGCCCGGCAGGTGGACGCGCAGGAACGGCAGCCCGCGCGAGCGCAACGCGCGCCCGTCGCCGAGCGCCTGCGCGCGGATCAATGCGGCGAAGTCGTAGCCGGCACCGGGCACCTCGACGCCCTCGCTGCCGTCGTCGACGAGCTGCAGGAAGACGCCGCTCGGCGGGCCACCCTTGTGCAGCTGGCCGGTCGAGTGCAGGAAGCGCGGGCCGTAGCCGACGGTCGTCGCCACGTGCGTGCGCGCGCGGATCGCCTTGCGCAATGCGGTGAGCGTCACGTCGGTCGCACGGTCGGGCGCGAGGTAGGCCATCGTTGCGACATAGGCGCCCGAGCCTGCGCCGGCATGCGCGTCGAGCAGCTCGCGCAGCGCAGCGACCGCAGCGTCGCCCTCGACCGCCTCGCTGTCCTCGGCGGGAAAGGCACCGTCGCGCACGTACGCCTCGATCGTAGCGACCGTCAGGTCCTTCGCCGCCTGCACGTTCGGCTGGTCGAACGCGTTGATGCCGAGCACCGCGCCGGCGATCGCGACCGCCAGCTCCCAGTCGAAGAAGATCGCGCCGAGGTCGAGCGCGTCGCCGAACGGCGCCGCGATGACGGGATGGCCGGCGGCGGCGAGCGCATCGAGCGGCCGTGTTGCGGCGGGGTCTGGCATCGCGTCGTTGCGGACGTGGACGAAGACGCGGTCCTCGCCGTACAGCTCCGGGTCTCCGAGCGGCTCGCCCGCGAGCGGGACGATCCCGATGCCGTGCTTGCCGGTGCTCTCCGCGACGAGCTGCTCCAACCACAGGCCAAGCGAGCGAAGCGGCGGGTCGACGACGAGCGTCAGCTTGTCGCGGCCGGCGCGCGCGTGCTCGCCGAGCGCGACGCCGAGCTGGACCGCAGCCACCTGCGCGGGCGCCGCGGTCGGCCCGGCTACCTGCGCCGCAGCCTCGGCGCGTTCGAGCAGCGCGCGCACGTCGGCGCCGATCAATGCGGCCGGCACGACGCCGAACGCCGACAGCGCCGAGTAGCGCCCGCCGATGTCCGGCGCTCCATGGAAGACGGCGCGGAAGCCCTGCTCGCGCGCGAGCGCTTCGAGCGCGGTGCCGGGATCGGTCACTGCCGCCCACTGACGTCCCTCCGGTGCGAGCGCGTGGAAGTGCGCGTGCATCGAGCGCGGCTCCAACGTCCCGCCCGACTTCGAGGAGACGAGGAAGAGGGTGGTCGCGAGCGGCAGCTTCGCTTCGAGCTGCGCGACGGCGTCCGGGTGCGTCGAGTCGAGCACGTGCAGGCGCAGGAAGCGCTCGCGCGTCGCGAAGGTCTGCGACAGCACCTCGGGCGCGAGGCTGGACCCGCCCATCCCGAGCAACGCACAGTCGGTGAAGCCCTCGGTCCGCAACCCCTCGACGAACGCGTCCAGCTCGTCGGCCAGCGCGAGCGAGTGCTCCGCGATCGTCAGCCAGCCGAGCCGTTGCGACGGCGCGTCGTCTCCTGGCGCCCACAGCGAGTCGTCCTTCGCCCACACCCGCCGCAGCACGTCCTGCTCGCCTGCCCAGCTCATCGTGAGGTGTCCTCGCCTGCCGCCAGCTCGGGGTCGTCGAGGTCGCCGCGCTCGATCGCTGCTACTTGCGCGAGCCGCCGGCGGTGGCGCGGCTCGTCGCCGAAGCGTGCCGCCGTGAACGTCTGCACGATCTCCGACGCGAGCTCGGGGCCGATCACGCGCGCACCGAGGCAGAGGATCGTCACGTCGTCGTGCTCGACGCACTGGTGCGCTGTGTAGGTGTCGTGGACCGTTGCCGCGCGCACGCCCGGGAGCTTCGATGCCGCGACCGCGACGCCTGCTCCGGAGCCGCAGACGGCGATGCCGCGCTCGGCGCCGCCGTCGAGCGCGCTCCCGACCGCGAGCGCTGTGAGCGGGTAGTCGTCGTACGTGCCGGCGTCGACGACGGCATGGCCGTCCTGCGCGAGCGCGCCCATCACCGCGTCTCGCAGGGCGACGCCCGCATGGTCGAAGCCGACCGCGACCATCATCGTCCGAGCAGCTCCCGCGCGCGGCTCGCGACCGCCTCGGGCGTGAAGCCGAGCTGGCGCAGCACCTCGGGGCCTGGCGCGGAGGCGCCGAAGCGCTCCAGCCCGATGCTCGCCCCGCGCTCGCCGACCCACTGCGCCCAGCCGAAGGGCGAGGCAGCCTCGACCGACAGCTTCGCGCCGATCGTCGGTGGCAGCACGCTTTCGCGGAACGCTCGCGGCTGACGCTCGAAGCGCTCCCAGCTCGGCATCGAGACCACGCGTGCTGCGATCGACCGCTCGGCGAGCAGGTCGGCCGCGGCGAGGCACAGCGCGACCTCCGAGCCGGTCCCGATCAGCACCGCGTCGAGCTCCTCGGCGTTGGGCTCGCGCAACACATAGGCGCCGCGCGCGACGCCGTCGGCCGGGACGGTCGCCGGGTCGAGCACCGGCAGCCCCTGGCGCGAGAGCACGATCGCGGTCGGGCCGCTCGCCTCGACTGCCGCGTGCCACGCCTGGAACGTCTCGTTGAGGTCGGCCGGGCGGATCACGTCGAGCCCGGGCGTCGCACGCAGCCCCGCGAGCTGCTCGATCGGCTGGTGCGTCGGCCCGTCCTCGCCCATCCCGACCGAGTCGTGCGTGAAGACGAAGATCGAGGGGATCTCCATCAGCGCCGCGAGCCGGATCGGCGGGCGCATGTAGTCGCAGAAGACGAGGAAGGTGGCTCCATACGGCTCGCAGCCCGGTCAGCGCGAGCCCGTTGACGATCGCGCCCATCGCGTGCTCGCGCACCCCGAAGTGGAGGTTGCGGCCGCCGAAGGCGTGGCGCAGGATGTCGCCCGCGCCGTCGAGCTGCGTCTCGGTCGACGGCGCGAGGTCGGCGGCGCCGCCGAGCAGCTCGGGCACGAGCGGCGCGAGCCAGTTGAGCGCGCGGCCGGAGGCAACGCGCGTCGCGACGCCCTTCGCGTCGGCCGGGAAGGTTGGGGTGCTCTCGTCGGCGAGCGCCGGCGCGGGCGTCCGGGTCGCGGTCGCCGCATGCGGCTCGGCCGGGTCGCGCGTGCCGAGCACGTCGTCGCGCACGAGCCGCTCGAAGCCCTTCGCGAGATCGGGATGCTCATGCGCCCACGCCTCGTAGCGCTCCGACCAGGCGCGCTCCAGCTCCGCGCCGCGCTGCGCGACGCCTGCAAACGCCTCGCGCGCCTCCGGCGGGATCTCGAACGGCTGCTCGCTCGGCCAGCCGAGCGCCTGCTTCGTCAGTCGCACCTCCTCCTCGCCGAGCGGCGAGCCGTGTGCGTCGGCGCTGTCCTGCTTGTGCGGGCTTCCATAGCCGATGTGCGTGCGCAGGACGATCAGCGACGGCCGGTCGGTGACGCTCGCCGCCTCCGCGAGCGCCAGCTCGATCCCCTCGAGCGTCACGTCCTCGTGCAGCGCCTGCACGTGCCAGCCATACGCCTCGAAGCGCTGGGCAACCCGCTCGCAGAAGGCGATCTCGGTCGAGCCCTCGATCTGGATGTGGTTGTCGTCGTAGACCCCCGTCAGCTTGCCGAGCCCGAGGTTGCCGGCGAGCGACGCGGCCTCGGAGGCGACGCCCTCCTGCATGTCGCCGTCGCCGCACGTGAAGTACGTGCGCCAGTCGACGATCCCCTGGTCTTGGGGATCGAAGCGCGAGGCGAGATGGCGCTCGCCGAGCGCGAGCCCGACCGCGTTCGCGACGCCTTGTCCGAGCGGCCCGGTCGTCGCCTCGACGCCGGGCGTGACTCCATACTCGGGGTGGCCGGGCGTGCGGCTGCCCCACTGGCGGAAGCGCTTGATCTGCTCCAGCGGCAGGTCGTAGCCGCACAGGTGCAGCAGCGCGTACTGCAGCATCGAGGCGTGTCCGCCGGACAGCAGAAAGCGGTCGCGGTTCGGCCAGGCGGGATTCGCCGGGTTGTGGCGCAGGACGCGCGTGTGGAGGACGTAGCCGAGCGGCGCGAGGCCCATCGGCGCGCCCGGGTGGCCGGACTTCGCCGCCTGCACGGCATCCATCGCGAGCGTGCGGATCGCGTTGACCGCCAGCTCGTCACGCGCGGCAGAGGGCTCGACGGCGGCGGTCATGCAGGTGAGGCTACACCGCAGGCCAAGGCGTCAAACCCGCGTTCTCGCGGGCGGTCCGCGCCTGTCACTGCGCACGCGGCGAGTACGCCACGTCGCATGCGCGCGCGTCGCGACCGGGTCAGTGCTCGACTGCGTAGCGCAAGAAGAGCGAGCCGTTGCGCTCGAGCGCCCACACGAGCTGGAGGGTGGCCGGCTCCGGCAATGCAGCGCCGGTTGCCATCGTCGGCGCCGTGCCGCCGCCCGCGAGCTGCGGCGCGTGCGTGACGAACAGCTCGTCGACGAGTCCCTCGCCGAGCAGGACGCTCATCAACGTCGGGCCGCCCTCGCACAGCAGCGAGCGCACGCCATGCTCGGCGCGCAGACGTCGCAGCACCGAGGTGAAGGTGAGCTCGGCCGGGTCCAGGCGCGTCATCTGCACGGTTGCGGCGCAGTCGGGCTCGGGCGCGTCGGGCGTCGTGAAGACCGCGACAGTCGCGTCGGGGTCGTCGAACAGCGGGATCTCGAGCGGCAGCTCGCCACTGCGGCTGACGGTCGCAAAGACGGGCTCGGGAGCGAGCCCGAGCGCCTCCCGCGCGGCGCGCAGCTCCGGCCGCTTCACAGCCCGGCCGTAGCGCTCGACCCGCAGCGTGTGCGTCCCGACGAGCAGCGCGTCGACCTGCGTCCGGAGCCGCCGGAAGACCTCCATGTCCCCGTCGTCCCCGATCCCCCCCGAGCGGCCCTCGACCGTCGCGCGGCCGTCGGCGGTTGTCGCGAAGTTCGTGATGAGGTAGGGGCGATCGTCGTGTGCTTTCGCGTCGAGACCGAGGTCGGCGAACAGCTCGGCGCTGTCGACGGTGGCGGGGTCGGGGTGGAGACGGTTGAGGTCCATGGCGTGCAGTCTCTCGCATGGGCCGGGTGGCGCTCGGGTCTCCGCGATTCGTCGCGCGCTGATTGAGGAGCGCAGGTTTGTGGGTGTGTGAGACCCACAAACCTGCGCTCCTCGGATCAACGGGGAGTTGACCGCCGGCGCCGGCGGAGACCGCGAGCGCCGGCGGCTCCGCTTCCTCCCTCTCCCAAGCCCACGGCGAGCGCTTGAACCCGGCAGTACGCGCGGGACGGAGCGCCACCCGGCAGGACCGCCGCCGGCCCAACGCGCCACACCGGCTGGTAGCGTCCGCGCCCGCATGAACCCGGCCGCCAGCCCCAACCGTCCTGATCGCAACCTCGCGCTCGAGCTCGTGCGCGTCACCGAGGCTGCGGCGCTCGCCGCTGCGCGGCTCGTCGGGCGTGGCGACAAGGAGGCCGCCGACCAGGCTGCCGTCGATGCGATGCGCTTCGTGCTCGACTCGATCGCGATGGACGGACTCGTCGTGATCGGCGAGGGCGAGAAGGACGAGGCGCCGATGCTCTACAACGGCGAGCAGATCGGCGACGGCACGCCGCCGCGCGTCGACATCGCCGTCGACCCGCTGGAGGGTACGCGCCTCACAGCGCTCGGAATGCCAAGCGCGCTTGCGGTGATCGCGCTCGCCGAGCGCGGCTCGATGTTCGACCCCGGCCCGTGCGTCTACATGGAGAAGATCGCCGGTGGCGAGGAGATCGCCGACCTGCTGAGCCTCGACCGGCCGCTGACCGAGACCTTGAAGCTCGTCGCCGAGCGCAAGGGGATGGGCATCGGCGACGTCACCGTCGTGATGCTCGACCGCCCGCGACACGAGCAGGCGATGAAAGAGGTGCGCGAGGCCGGTGCCCGCATCCGCCTGATCCTCGACGGCGACGTCTCGGCCGCGCTGCTCGCCGTCAGCGAGCGCTCGCCGGTCGACCTGCTGTGGGGCATCGGCGGCACGCCGGAGGGCGTCATCTCCGCCGCGGCGCTCAAGTGCATGGGCGGCCAGTTGCTTGGCCGCCTGTGGCCGCGCAACGACGAGGAGCGCACGGCAGCGCTCGACGCCGGCTACGACCTCGATCGCATCCTTACCTGCGACGACCTCTGCGCCGGCGACGACGTCTTCTTCTCCGCGACCGGCGTCACCGACGGCGACGTCCTCCAAGGCGTCCGCTATCGCGGCAACGGAGCAACGACCGAATCGCTCGTGATGCGCTCGCGCTCCGGCACGGTCCGCCGCATCCACGCCCGCCATGACCGCACGAAGCTGCGCGCGGTCACCGGCGAGCGCTACGGCTGAGCGCCGCCCGCGCGGGCGTCAAGCCCGTCCCCGCGTCACTCCTCGCGATCCTGCTTCGCCTTCGTCGTCGGGAGCGGTGGTGCCGGCACGTCCTCGACGCCGAGCTGCGCGAAGCGGCCGGTGCGCGACTCGGCGAGGTCGAGACGCTCCAAGGAGCGCAGGAACCCGTGCGTCACGAGCACGTGGATGCGCGACTGCGTGATCGCATAGACGGGCCGGCTCAACCGCCGCGCGATCGACGGGTAGAAGTTCGCGACCTCGACCTCGACACGCATCCGCGCCATCCCGTTCGCGTCCGGCTCCAGGCGGCGGATGTCGATCTGCAGGTAGCCGTCGCCGTTGTGCCCGCGCGCTTCGACGAGCAGGCCGTCCTCGATCCGCCAGCGGACGACCCCGTGCTCGTCGTCCATCGCGTACTCCGGCGCCTTGAAGCGCAGCAGCCGCAACGGCTGGTGCACGAGCACGACCGTGCGTTGCTGCTCGCCGTAGTCGACGCGCACGAGCCCGAGCGTCACGTGCGTCAGGAAGCGCCAATACGTGCGCGCGAGCCGCTCGAGTTGCAGCGGGCTCCACAGCGCCTCCAGCGCCTCCTGCGGCAGCGTCAGGACCGCAGCCTGCACGGAGCGCATCGCTCCATGGGCACCTCTCGACGTGCCGTTGCGAGGATCTTCGATGTGGGCGCGCGCCGGGCGGCGGCGCCGCGCGCGCCGGCGCTGGACGGCGGCTGCGACGGCGGCGAGCAGCGCGATCAGCGCGAGCAGGGGAGTGGCCACACGCGGGATTCTGCCCGCTGGAGCCGAGTTCGCGTCACGCTCCTACCGCAGAGCGCGCGGATGCAGGTGGTGCGTGTCGACCGCCTTCAGCAGGCTGGTCGGGACCCATTTCATCGATGCTGTGCCCAGCCAGCGTTGCAGCAGGAGCTCGTCTTCGCGGCTCGGGTCATAGTCGTCCAGGCCGTGATGGGTCAGCAGCTTGAAGCCATGGCGCTTGAGCACGTCGAGGATCGCGGGGTCGAGCGGGTTCGGCAGGATCATCGTGTTGCCGCCGGCCTTCCGCAGTGCGTCGATGACCGCGTCGACGCGCTGCACGGTGTTGAGCGACGTTGCGCCGGTGTAGGGCGAGACGTTGCGTACGCCGTAGGCGTCGGCGATCCGATGGCCGTTCGTCAGCAGGATCGCGACCGGTGCACCCGGCTTGACGACGAACTGCGACGGGCCTTGCGCAAGGGACGTGACAAAGCGGCGCGTGGCGGGATCCGCCGCCGGCTCGAGCGGCGTCTTGTACGGCGATGCTTCGGTCGCGACGAACGTCGCATCGAGGCGCCGGATCTGCGACCACGGCGTCGGCAGCTGACCGATCGAGCAGAGGACGACGCCGAAGCCGAACAGCACGGCGACGGTGGCGATGGTTGGCCGCCGTCGCGGGTGCGCTGCAAGCTGCTGCACGACGACGACGGTCAGCAGCGCGAGCGCGAACGCCCATGCCGAGAACGCCGACTTGAGCGCGACCGGATGCGAGCGACCGACCCAGTAGGCGCCCGCGCCAAGGCCGAAGATGCCCACCCAGGCGAGCATGCCGGTCAAGACGCGGTTCGGTGCGTGGGTCAGGCTGCGCACGGTGGCGACGCCGATCGCGGCGACGTACGTCAGGTAGATCACGATGTGGAGCCCAAGCGTGCTGCGGATCGGCTCCATCGAGAGGCCGCCGATCGAGTAGAGGCGGGCGTAGTCGAGCAGGCGGCTGAGGTGCGGCAGCGAGCCGGCACGCGCGAGCGTGAGTGCGGAGACGAGCGCGAGCGCTGTCACGAGCCCGGCTCCGGCGACGCCTGCCAGGCGCAGCAGTGGCGCGCGACGGAGGTCGATCGTCCACAGGAAGGCGCCGAGCGAGGCGCCGAGCGCGGCGACGCCGAAGTCGCCGTTGTTGAGCAGGGCGAGCCCGGCGACGGTGAAGAGCGCCCAGGTGCTCGCGGTTCGCTGGCCGCGCTCGAGCTGCCACGCGACGAGGCCCGCGACGAAATATGGCCCGGCGTAGCGCAGCGGGAACGTGCCGAAGTAGGTCGCCACCGTGGAGGGGCTGTCGGTCTCGCCGTCGAGGAAGAACGCGGTCGTGGCGACGAACGGGACGTAGAGCAGCAGCGCGGCGAGTGAGCTGCGCGTTACACGGCGCAGGACGCTGAAGACCGCCAGCAGCGCGAGTCCGCCAATCGTCGCCATCGCGAGCGTGAAGACGAGCAGCGTCTTGCCGAGAATTGCGAGCAGCGGTGCGACGACGAACGGCCACAGCGACGCGTACTGCGCGGAGAAGTTCACGAACGGCGTGAGCCCGTTGACGACGGCGAACGTTTCGTCCATCGTGAATTCGAGGTGGTTGCGCAGGTCCGTCGGCGCCGTGGCGATCGACGTGTCCGTCTGCACCGCGTGCAGCAGCCAGATCGCAGTGATCGCGACGGCGAGCGCGGCGACGCGGACGTGCCGCGTGCGCGAGTCGTGCAGCAGCGACGTGGCAGCGCCGCGGACGGCGGCCGACCGCAGCGCGATCAGCGTTCCGACGGCGACGACCGCGGCGATGATGAGCGTTGCCGGCTTGAAGTAGTGGACCGTCAGGATCGTTTCGTCGTACGTGTAGGTGAACCCGTATCTCAAGCGGTCCTGCACGACGACGCACGCGATCAGCACGGCGGCGAGCAGCGCCTGCGCGACAATCGCGGCGATGCGGGCGGCGCGAGCCGGCACGCGCGCCAGCCAGCGCGGGGGAGTGGCCGTGCCCCACGCGAGCAGCAGCGGAGCGAGGAGCGCGAGCAGGTAGCGCGCGTGCTCGGTCGGCTCGGGGTGCGCGACTATCGCCGAGCCGGCGAGGAACGTGTACGGGCCGTGGCGCGGGAACAGCAGGCGGCCGAGCGGCGGGCCGAGCAGGGCGATCAGGCCGATCACGATCGCAGCACACGGGACCGCGATCAGCCACGCGGCTGTCGCGGTCGTAGCATCGTCGTGTGATGGTCGAGCGCGTGCGGCCGGGCTGCCGTCGTGGGGTAGCCCGACGAGCGCCGCCCCCGAACCGGCGCCTGTCATGACGGCACTTTAGCCTCAATCAGCTTTAAATCAAAGCATTGACCGACTGCTCAGAGGCGCTCGATCGCGACGGACGCGCCGGCAGCGAGCGTGCCGCCGCCGGCCTCGACGAACGCGAGCGCGTCGGCGCCGACGAGCGACGACGCGACGTGCGAGGCCTGTGGGCCGGTTGGCGTGGCGCGCAGCGTCCCGTCGCGCTCGTCGATCCGCACACGCAGCGCCTTCGTGCGGGTGCCGCGCCGCACGTCGATCGTGAGCTGGGCGCGTGCGCGCGGCGGCAGGGGCGGCGCGCCTTGCAGCGCGAGCAGCGCCGGACGCGCGAACAGCAGGAACGTGACGAAGCTGGAGACCGGGTTGCCCGGCAGGCCGAAGACGAGCTGCGCGCCGCGCGCACCGAACCAGACCGGCTTGCCCGGCTGCAGATCGACGCGCCAGAAGCGCTGCTCGACGCCGCTGGCGAGCAGGGCGCCCTTGACGTGGTCGTGTGCGCCGACGGAGACGCCGCCCGAGGCGAGCACGACGTCGGCCTGCTCGAGCGCCGCGGCGAACGCCGTCTCCGTGCTGGCGCGGTCGTCCGGCACGACCTCGCTCGCGACCAGCTCGGCGCCGGCGCGCACCGCGAGCGCGACAAGCACCGGCGCGTTCGAGTTGTGGATCTCGCCGGGGCGGAGGGGAGCGCCCGGCTCGCGCAGCTCGTCGCCGGTGCAGAGCACCGCGACGCGCGGCCGTCGCGCGCACGACACGCTGCCGGCGCCTGCGTTGATCGCGACGCCGAGCTCGCTCGGGCCGAGTCGTGTGCCCGCCGGCAGCACGACGGCACCGGCGCGCAGGTCCTCGCCGGCGCGCCGGATGTTGCGTCCGACGAGGGGATCGACCGCGAGCGTCACGAGCCCGTCGCGCAGCTCGGTGTCCTCGACGCGGACGACTGCGTCGGCGCCGCGCGGGAGCTGCGCGCCGGTCGAGATCGCGATCGCCTCCTCGCGGCCGAGCACGACGTCGGCGGGTCGCCCGGCGCGCGCCTCGCCGACGACGCGCAGGGTGCGGCTGGACGCCCCGCTCGCGACGGCGAAGCCGTCCATGGCCGAATTGTCGAAGGGCGGTGCATTTGTCGCCGCGACGACCGGCTCGGCGAGCACGCGATCGAGCGCGATCCCAATCGGGACGGGCTCTGACGC
This sequence comes from uncultured Actinomycetes bacterium, assembly GCA_963715695.1. GTDB lineage: Bacteria > Actinomycetota > Thermoleophilia > Solirubrobacterales > Solirubrobacteraceae > Conexibacter. Next base: position 2,451,735 of record OY970266.1, read on the forward strand.
AAGTGGTGCGGTGGCGGCGAGGATCACCTCGCGCGCGCCTGAGATCGACAGCAAGGACTCCATTGCGTGGTCCATTGTGTCCATCGCGGCGTGCAAGTGTCGTGCAGCGCTGATATAGACGTGGCATGACGGAATCCGGCATGTCAGGACCGCCGCGCCCACAGCGTCCCGAGCCGATCGCTTGGAGCGCGGTCGAGCGGCTTGCTGCACAGGCGCAGCTGCTCGCGAAGGGCTGGCTGCTGGCGCTGCTCGAGCGCACGTCGCTCGACGCGGTCGGGACGATCCCGGCCGCGACGCTCGCGGCCGAGGGACCGGCGCTGTGTGCAGCCGTCGTGCGTGCGCTCGGCTCGGACGCCGAGCTGGAGCGGCTTGCACCCGACGGCGAGCTGGCGCCGCTCGCGCGTCGCGTCGCAACGCTTGCCGGCGTGACCGACGGTGCCGCGACCGTCGCGGCAGTCGAGGCACTGCGCGCGTGCGTGTGGGCCCTCGCGCTCGACGCGCAAGGCGAGCACGCGGGATCGGCCGCCGTCGCTGCGCTTGCCGAGCGTCTCGCCGCAGTCGCCGCGGTGCTGACGGCAACCGCGCTCGACGGTGCCGGCGTCGCCCACGCACCGGCTGCGGACGCGCCTGCTGCCGAGGCACCCGCTGCCGAGGTGCTCGCAGGCGTCACGCCCGCGACCGACGACCCACCCGCCGCCGCACCAGTCACCGCCACGCCGCTCGCGACCGCGCCGCTCGACCCCGACCAGCCCAGCGGTCCGGCTGCCGCAATGGACGACAGCGACCTCTGGATCGCCTCGCTCGAGCGTCACATCGACAAGTGCCAGCGCGAGGGCGGGGGGCTTGCGCTGCTGCGCGTCGAGCTCGTCGACGGCGATCGACTCGTCGCCAGTGCGCCGGAAGCGGAACGCGGCGTGCCCTACGGCCGGCTCGCACAGGCGATCCGCCGCGCGATCCGCCGGCAGGACCTCGTCGCCTCCGACCACCAGGGCCGCGCCTGGGTGATCGCGCCGACCGTCGGGCGCGCCGGCTCGATCGCGCTCGCGGAGCGGATCGCCGCCGGCGTCGAGCACGGCGAGCACTGGCGTGGGGCCCCGCTGGCCGCGACGATCGGCTTCGCGATCTATGGCGAGGACGGCCGTGACGCAGCCAGCTTGATCGAGCGCGCGGAAGAGGCGATGCTTGCCGCCTCGGCAGCCGGCGTGCGGATCGGCGAAGCGATCCCGTTCGGTGGCAGCACGAGCAGCAACGACCCGGATCGACCCGGGCCGCGACTCGTCAGCTGAGCGTCAGCCCGCGGAAGCAGCCGGCGGCAGAGCCGCGGCGGGCACGAGCGGCGAGCCGGCAGGTGCGTTCCCGACCTGCAGCGCGCCGAGCGACAGCAGTCCGTTCGCCTTCGTTCCGCCGAGCGCGCGGAAGGTGGCGATCGTGAGGTCCCACGTGCGGCCGTGGACGAACGGCCCGCGATCGATCACCGGCACGACGAGCGTGCGCCCGCGGTAGTAGAGCGAGACCGGCGTGCCGCATGGGAGCTTGCGGTGTGCGACGCCGAGCGTCGCGTGGCGCAGCACGACGCCGCACGCGGTCGAGCTGCCGTACACGCCGGGGCCGTACCACGACGCGACGCCGCGGCGGTAGACGGCGACGGCGACCTGTGGCGTCGCGGCAGCCGATCCGGAGGTGCCGGCGATCCCGCCCGCCGCTCCGCCGGCCTCGGCGCGCAGCTGGGTCGGGCCTACGTGATCGGGTTTCCAGACTGCGTCGAAGGTGCCGCTCGCGCTCACCGCTGCGGTCGCGACCCGGACCCAGCCGGCGACCGCGTCGAGCCGCTCGATCCGCACGCCGCCGGGCGTCTGCGCCGGGGCGGTGCCGCGCACATGTGCGACGCCGCGCAGGATCGCGCTCGTGTGGACGGCGATCGAGATGCCGTCGGCGTTGGCGGTCGCGACCGGGTTGCCGAGCTTCACGGTCGTCGGCTGTCCGTTCGGCAGCGTCAGCACGTTGGGTGCGGCGCCGCCGCTGTCGGCGGCAGCGGACGCGGCGAGCAGCCCCGCCGTCGGCAGGACAAGGATCGTCACGATGAGCAGGTGGCGGATCGACATAGCTGGGGCGCGGCGCCTACGAGGTGAGCTGACGGGCTCGCGGCGCGGAGAGCGTCGCTACGGCCAGAGATCCGGCCGATTCGCCCCGGCGAGCTGTGTGGCTCGCAGCGGGTCCCCCGCCGGTCGTGCGCTGGCGCACGGCCGTTCGGCTAGGCGGCGCCAGTATACGCAAGCTCGCGGCGATCACAGCGCAACTTGAAACGTTCCCGCCCGTTCTGCGTAGTACATGGAAACGAGCAAGCGCGCGAGGCTCCGGCACCCGGGAACCCCTCAGCAGCGCGGAGCGTTGACTACAAAAAGTGAAGTGACTAGAATCATTGCTGTTTGAATGGCGGTCGTGCGCGCTGATGTGCGCGCCGTCGCCGAGGTGAACGCGCCGAGGGTCGGATCACGGGTGGCGCACGCGAGAAACGGAACCAGATGTCTGTAGCGGAACTTCAAGAACTCGAAGAGATCAAGGGCCTCGTCACTCGCGGCCAGCAGCTCGGCGTGCTCACGTACGCGGAGATCACCACCGCCATCGGCGAGCTCGACCTCGACGAGGCCGATGTCGAGGACCTCCACGGCTTCCTCGAGAAGTCGGAGATCGAGCTCGTCGAGGAGATAGACCCGGCGACGGCGGCCTCCAGCCAGGTGGAGCGCGCGCCGGACAAGCGCACCCGCCGCAAGGCGAAGACGGCGCTCGACCTCAAGCCGGACATGACGACCGACTCCCTTCAGCTGTTCCTGAAGGACATCGGCAAGGTGCGCCTGCTGACGGCGCAGGAGGAGGTCGACCTCGCAAAGCGGATCGAGCGCGGCGACCTCGACGCGAAGCAGAAGATGGTCGAGTCGAACCTTCGCCTCGTCGTCTCGATCGCGAAGAACTACCGCAACCAGGGCCTGCCGTTCCTCGACCTGATCCAGGAGGGGACGCTCGGCCTCGTGCGCGCGGCCGAGAAGTTCGACTACCGCAAGGGCTTCAAGTTCTCGACCTATGCGACCTGGTGGATCCGCCAGGCGATCGCTCGCGCGCTCGCCGACAAGGCGCGCACGATCCGCATCCCGGTCCATGTCGTCGAGAAGCTCAACAAGATCGGCCGTGCCGAGCGCAAGCTCGTCACCGAGCTTGGTCGCGAGCCGACGGCGGACGAGATCGCCGAGGTCACCGGGATCGACCCCGAGGAGGTCGACTCGATCAAGCGCTCGGCGCAGGCGCCCGTCTCGCTGGAGAAGCCGGTCGGCGACGAAGAAGAATCGGAGTTCGGCCAGTTCATCGCGGACGAGCGCGCCGAGTCGCCCTACGAGCGCGCAGCCGAGATCCTCACGAAGGAGGCGCTGCGCGAAGCGCTCGAGAACCTCTCCTACAGGGAGCGCCGCGTGCTCGAGCTGCGTTACGGCCTCGGTGGCGAGCACCCGCGCACGCTCGACGAGGTCGGTCGCACGTTCAACGTCACGCGCGAGCGGATCCGCCAGATCGAGAACCAGTCGCTGAAGAAGCTGCAGAGCTTGGCCGAGGCGCAGAAGCTGAGGGACGTGGCGTAAGCCACGCTTCCACGTTGCACGCGAAGGGCCCCGCGTCGGGGCCCTTCGTCGTTCTACAGCCCGGCGGCCGCGAGCAGCTCGGGCGGAATCGTGACCGGCGCCGTCGGGTAGTCCGGCACGAAGCGCAGCGCATGGGCTGCGCAAGGGCGGTCGGCGAGCAGCGGTGCGAGCTGGTCGATCGCGGTGAGGATGCGGATCGACGGGGCGATCTGGAAGTCGGCTGCATTCGGCTGCTCGCCGCCGAGCGTGCCGTCCGCGATGTAGCCGTCGACACGGTCGAGCGTCGCCGGCAGCTCGGCGAGCGTCGTGCGCACGTGCGCCGCGTCAGCCTGCACGCGCGCGGCGAGCGCCCGCGCGACCGGCCAGTTGAGCGCGGCGGCGACCTTCGGCAGTGGCAGTCCGATCTGCGCGGCGACATGGGCGCGCGCGTCGTTGTCGCGCGCGAACGCGTATCGCGCGATCCGCCGCGGCACCAGCTGCAGCTCGCGCTCGCCCCACGCCTCGGCCTCCTCGACCGCGCGCCGCAGCTGCGGGTCGGCAGGGAACAGCGACGGCTCGGGCACGGCGGCCTCGAGCGCGCGGGCGATCTCGCGCGAGCCCTCGATCTTCGCGCCGTTGAGCTTCAGCGCCGGCACGGTGCCGCGCCGGAAGCCGCTCGCCCACAGCATCAGCGGATGCAGGCCGGGCAGCAGCTCGACGACCTTCGGCTCGATCCCCTTGCGCGCGAACATCAGCTTCGCCGTGATCGACGGATTCGAGATCGAGAAGCTGTAGAGGCGTGCGTTCATGGGCCGAACGGTACTGGTGTCCAGGTCCGGTGCGCGGAGATCAAGCTCAATGCACCGGACGTCGATGCAGCGGTCGTGTTCGACATCGACAACGCACTCCACCAGCTCGTCGAGGCCGCCGGCTCCGACCTCCACCTGAAGGTCGGCTCGCGCCCGCTCATGCGCGTGCACGGCTCGCTCCACTCGCTGCCCGACTCGGAGGTGCTCGTTCGCGCGGACACCGAGGGCGTGATCGCAACGCTGCTCACCGACCCCAGCCGGCGTGCGGAGTTCGACGCCGAGCACGAGGTCGACTTCGCCTACTCGATCAGCGGGCTCGGCCGCTTTCGCGCCAACGCCTTCCACCAGCGCGGCTCGATCTCGATCGTGATGCGCGCGATCCCGACGCAGATCCAGACCGTCGCCGAGTTGGGGCTGCCGCCGGCGGTCTCCGACCTCGCCGAGGAGGAGCGCGGGATCATCCTGCTGACCGGCACGACCGGCTCGGGCAAGTCGACGACGCTCGCGGCGATCATCGACCAGATCAACACGCGTTGCTCGAAGCACATCGTCACGATCGAGGACCCGATCGAGTTCCTCCACCGCGACAAGCAGTCGATCCTCAACCAGCGCGAGATCGGCAGCGACACCGCCTCCTTCACGCGCGCCCTGCGGCGCGTGCTGCGCCAGGACCCCGACGTGATCCTGATCGGCGAGATGCGCGACGAGGAGACCGTCCACGCGGCCCTGTCCGCGGCCGAGACCGGCCACCTCGTGCTCTCGACGCTGCACACGATCGACGCGCCGGAGACGGTCAACCGCATCATCGACTTCTTCCCGCCGCACCAGCAGCAGCAGGCGCGCTCGATGCTCGCCGGCACGCTGAAGGGGATCGTCTCGCAGCGGCTCGTGCCGACGCAGGACGGCAGCGGGCGCGTCGCCGTCTGCGAGGTGCTGCGGGCGACCGGGCGCGCGCGCGACATGATCCTCGACCCCGAGCAGACGAGCCGTCTCCACGAGGTGATCGCCGAGGGTGCGTTCTACGGGATGCAGACGTTCGACCAGGCGCTCTTCCATCACGTGCAGTCCGGGCGGGTCGGGATCGAGGAGGCGCTGCAGGTCGCGACGAGCCCGCACGACTTCAAGCTGCTGCTGGCCTCCGAGGGACGCACCAGCACCTCGATGGAGGACATCGGCGGCGGCACGGAGCAGCCCGAGCGCGAGCCCCAGCGCGAGCTGGTCAGCGTCGCTGCCGCGGAGCCGCCGGCTCCGGTGCAGCATGCAGGGATGCCGGCACCGTCGGTGGCACCGCCGAGCCTCGTCTGAGGCTCGGGCATTTCCGCCCGTTCGTCCGTCCGTTCGTCCGCAACGCTTGACGCGCGCCCTCCCGCCTGGTTCGCTGCCCGGCGTTCGACGATCGAAAGGACCCTCCCACCCGTGCAATCCACACTCGACCAGTTCGGCGAGACGACCGTTCAGGATGCGTTCGCGCTCCAGAACGGCAAGCTCCTCAAGGTGCGCCTCGACCAAGTGACGATCCAGGCCAAGCTCGGCTCGATGGTCGCCTACCAGGGCGACGTGAAGTTCGAGCACGCAGGCTCCGGCGGCATCAGCCGGATGATCAAGAAGGCAGTCAGCGGCGAGGGCGCGAGCCTGATGAAGCTGGCCGGCAGCGGCGAGGTCTTCCTCGCCGACGATGCGCAGGACGTGCACCTGATCTACCTCGAGAACGACAAGATCACGTGCAACGGCCCGAACGTGCTCGCATTCGATGCCGGCATCGACTGGGACATCGAGATCGTCAAGGACATCGGCTCGGTGATCTCCGGCGGCCTGACGAACATGTCGCTGAAGGGCACCGGCTGGGTCGCGCTCGTCACGCACGGTCCGCCGGTCCGGCTCGACGTCGGCGCCGCGCCGACGTTCGCCGACGCGCAGTCGGCGGTCGTCTGGTCCTCCGGCGTCAAGACGACGGTGAAGGCCGACATGAACGTCAAGACGCTGATCGGTCGCGGCTCGGGCGAGACGATCCAGGTCGGCTTCCAGGGCGAGGGCTGGGTGCTCGTTCAGCCGTCCGAGGGCGTCGTGGCGGCCGGCCCGACCGGCAGCGGGGGTGTCGGCGGCATCGGCGGCCTCGGCAAGCTGCTCAGCGGCTGAGTCGAGCAGGTCGCGAGTCCGGGCGCGCCTCGTGCGCGCCCGGCACCCGCGTCAGTCCGGCATCGCCTGGCGCAGGATGAAGCGGTCGAACAGCGGGACTGCGAACGAGTAGCGGCCCCAGCGGTTGCGGTAGATCAGCCCCATCGCGCTGAGCGCCGAGAGCATCTGGCTGACGTGGCTGTTGCTGAACGGCTTCGCAAGCGTGGCCTTCGACTCGACGACGATCTCCTGCACGGAGAACTCGCCGCCCGCGCCCGGCAGCCGCGCGATCGCCCACAGCAGCTCGCGCTGGCGGTCGGTCGCGCGCGCCCAGCGGCCGGCGAAGAAGTCCGTGTCGAGCTTGCGCGAGATCGCGTCGAGCGGCACCGGGGTCGGCTCGCCGCGCGTTGTGAGCGACTGGATGAAGGCGTCGTAGACCTCGCGGCAGATGAACTGGATGAAGTACGGGTAGCCGTTCGACTCCTCGCAGATCGTCTCGACCGACTCCTCGGAGAAGCTGACCGGGCAGTCGGCGACCTCGATCGGCGTGCGGATCGCGTCGCGACTGTCGTCCCGGTCGAGCTTGTCGAGCGTGATGACGCGGAACATCCGCTCGGCGAACGTGCGCGCCTCGACGAGCTTGGGGAAGAGCGTCGGCAGTCCCGTCAGCACGAGCATGAACGGCACGCCCTTGCGCTGGATCGACTGGAAGACGTCGAGCAGCATCGACAGCGGGAAGTGGCCGGCGGCGGAGGCGTCGGCGAGGTTCTGCGCCTCGTCGTAGGCGAAGACGATCCCACGGCTTCCCGCGTCCGCGGCTGCTGCGGCGACGGTCTCCAGCACGGCCTTCAGCTTGTCGGAGGCGAGCCCGGGTGTCGCGTCGTGGATCTGCGACAGCGTGGGGTAGTCGAGCATCACGTCGGCGCGAATGTCGGCGAAGCCGGCGCGCCGCTGCTCGCCGAGGCGCAACGACGAGCTGACGACCGAGAGGTCGGTCAGCAGGCGAACGGTCAGTGCCTGCTCGGTGACGCTGGCCGACTCGGACAGGTCGGTGCCGACCCACTGCCAGTCCTTGGCGATCGCGAGCGGCTTGAACGTGTCGAGCAGGACGGTCTTGCCGACGCCGCGCAGCCCCGTGAGGACCGCGTTCTCGAGGATCGTCGTCTGGTCGAGCAGCCGTTCGAACTCGCGTCGCTCCGTCGCGCGCCCCGCGAGATGGGGCGGCATGTGTCCGGCGCCAGGGCGGAACGGGTTCTCGAAGGGTTCCAACAGCACAGGTTGACTGTAGCTCTTGTCCTTGCGTTAGGCAAGCAACTAATACTAGTTGGACGAGATACTCCATCTCACGATTGTGAGCAGCATGCTTCAGTTTGGAAAGTCTTGCGCTACCATTGGAAGTGCAATGGCTTCGAACGACACATGCCCGGTCTGCCGGACCGCCGAGGTCGTCTGCGGAAAATGGACGCTGCTGATCATCCGCGACCTTGCCGAAGCACGCTCGCGCTTCTGCGAGCTGGAGCGGTCGTTGCAGGGCATCAGCCCGCGCACGCTCTCGCTGCGCCTGCGGGCGCTGGAGGAGGAGGGGATCGTCGCGCGACAGACGTATCCCGAGGTGCCGCCGCGCGTCGAGTACGCGCTGACGGAGAAGGGCCGTGCGCTGATGCCGATCATCGAAGACATGCGCACGTACGGCAGCCGCTGGCTCGGAGCCGACGGCGATTGCGCAGCCGTGCCTGGCGTTGAGCCGGTCATCGTCGCCGTCGCCTGAGGTCCGCGCGGCTGCAAGCCGCCCTGCGGCGGCAGGATCGCCCGCCTCCCCGGCGAAACCGCCGGAGATGCGCAACCGCACGCTCCACCGTCTGCTCGAGGCCTTCACCGAAGAGGCCGGATTGCAGCTCGCGGCGGAGACGGCGAGCGGCGCGGAGATCCCGTTCGAGGTCGTCGAGGAGCCCGGCTCCTTCAGCCCGCTCTACTGCTACCGGCCGCTGACCGGCAGCTTCATCCGCTCGCGCATGGGCGTGCTCGACCGCCTGCCGGCCTATCTGCCGGCCGCGCGCGCGATCGCCGAGATCGACGGCATCGACGCGTACCTGCGCCAGCGCGGTGAGCCGCGCATCCCGCCGGCCGGTCGCGAGCGCGCCGACGCGGTGCTGCGGTCCTTCCTGTCCGCGGTCTACGCCGATTCGAGCGCCTTCGGCTACCAGCCGGAGCGCTTCGGGATCGCCTACGCGGAGCTGGAGGCTGCGCTCTACGAGGGCCGGCAGGTAGCGGTCGTGATCGCGCCGCTGCTCGGCCTCGCGCTCGAATCCGACGAGCTGCCGCTCGGCGACGGGCTGTCGCTCGTGCGCGGCGACGCGCTTGCCGCCGACGTGCCGCCCGAGGCGATCTGGTCGACGCCCGGCGACGTCGAGCACGGCAGCGTGCTGGCGGTGCTGACGGTCGAAGGCGACCGCATCGCCGGCCCGCCGGTGAGCACGGCGCGCAAGCGCTTTCGCCGTCTGCTGAGTGCGCTGCGGCTGTTCGACACCGGCACGTTCGCGCTCGGTCCGATCGCCTGGGCGCGGATCGACGGCGGCCCGTGGCAGACCGCGCCGCTCGGCGCCAGCGGCCACACGCGCATGCAGACGCTGATCAGCAGTGCACAGGAGGACGAGCTGCGCGCCTTCTGCAGCCTCGTCACACGCCGCACGCCGCGTGCGGGCGAGGTCGCTTGGGCGCTGTCGCGCTTCGAGCTGGGCTGCGAGCGGGCAGCTCCGTTCGACGCGCTGACCGACCATCTGCTCGCACTGCGGGCGCTGCTGGAGCCCGAAGGGGCGGAAAGCGGGCGCCTCGCGCAGCGGCTCGCGGCGATCTGCGCGCTCCCGCACGAACGTGCTGCGCTCGCCGACCGCGCAGCGCGTGCCGTCACGCTCGAGCGGACGATCGTCTCCGGGTTCGCCCAGGCGAGCGCCGGCACCGACCAGCTCGTCGCGGAGATCGCCGACCACCTGCGCGCGCTGCTGCGCGACGTGCTCTGCGGCCACCTCGACTCCGACCTCCGCACGCTCGCCGACGAGCTGCTCGCGGAGGCCGCGGCCGAGCCGGTCGCGTAGCGGCGCTGAACGCCGCTCTAGTCGAGCGCCACGGGCCGCGCGCGGTAGAGCGCGACGGTGCCGTCGACGCCCTTCAGGCGACGCGGCGGCAGTGAGGAGAAGCGCCAGCGGTCGCTGTCGACCGCCTTGCGCGTCGCGTCGGAGGTGACGACGCTGCCGGAGCGCGCGACGTCGGTGATGCGGCTCGCGAGGTTGACAGGGCTTCCGTACCAGTCGCCGGCATGGCCGAGCGCGTCGCCGGTCGCGAGGCCGGCGCGCAAGCGGGGGAACTCGTCGCCCTCCTCCTCGGCTGCGTGGACGAGCTCGACTGCGGCTTCGAGCAACGGCTCGGCGTCCGGCGAGACGAGCATCGCTGCGTCGCCGATCGTCTTCACGAGCCGCACCGGCGGCCGCGCGACCTCGGTTGCGAGCGCCGCGAGCCGGCCGGCGATCGCGCCCAGCTCCTCCGCCGGCACGCGCTCGCCGATCTTCGTGAAGCCCACGAGGTCGGCGAATGCGACGGTCACGTGCGTGCCGCCGGCGAGCCGTCCTGCTGCCAGCTCGGCGCGGCCGATCGCGGTGCTGCGCAGCTGCTCGCGCAGGTGCATGTCGAGCACCCGCTGCATCACCGCGCCGAGCTGCGGGCCGAGCTGCTCGTTGACGAGCGCGTAGCGCGCGCTCAGCTCGCGCTCGCTGTCGCCGGGGTGCAGGAAGGCGTCGCCGACGAGCGGGCGGACGGTCGCCGCGACGCGCGCGAGCCCCTCGCCGAGCACGCGCGTGACCTCGAGGATCCCCTCCTCCGGCAAGCCCGCGGCGATGAACGCCTGCAGCCGCTGCACCGCTTCGACGTCCTCGTCGGTGAAGGCCGGATCGTCCGGATCGGGCGTCGGCAGGCCGAGCGCCTGGCGGTGGCGCAGGACGTGCTCGACACCGAGCCCCGCGCGCTCAGCTACCTCACGCGCTGTATAGCGACCGGCGCCGAGCGCACGCTCGACGCGCAGCAGCACGAGCCGGTCCTCCGCCACTGCGCGCTGCAGCTCGTCGAGCGTGAAGCCCTCTGCCAGCAGCTCCTCGAGCAAGGCGATCCGGTCGGCACGCGCCGCCTCGTCCTCGATCCCGGCCAGCAGGCCTTCCGCGGCGAAGTCCATCCGCCGCCACCCTACCCCCGGAGGCGACGCTCAGACGCCGGTCTCGGCGACGACGCGCCCGGACGCGATCGCGTCGAGTAGTGCGCGGTGGTCGCGCGCGTTCTGGTCGGCGTAGGCCTCCGCGTAGTCGGCGAGCGCGCGGTCGAAGACGTCGCCGGCGCCGAGATAGGAGGCGATCGCGATCGCGTCGCCGGAGCGCGCGTGGGCGCGCGCGAGCGTCCAGGAGCAGAGGCGCGCATAGACCCCGAGCGCGCTCGGCTCCATCAGCTCGAAGTTCGCCGAGCCCTTCCAGTCCCACAGCTGACGCACGTAGAAGTCGCGCTCTTGGCCGTCGATCCCGGTCGTGCGGACCCAGCCGAGGAAGATGTCGCTCGCCGCCTGCATCAGCCGCTGGCCCTCGACGACGCGGTGGCCTTGGTTGTCGAACGCGCTCGTGCCCGCGAATGGAGCGAGCACGGAGTGCTGCGCCTCCTTGCATTGCAGGAACAGCGGGTCCTCGTCGTCGCGGCCGAGCAGCATGATCACCCACGCACGCGTCCCGACGCTGCCGACGCCGACCACCTTGCGCGCGAGGTCGGCGTAGCGGAAGCGGTCGAGCAGGCGGCGCCGGTCGCCTTGCAGCGTCGAGCGGTAGGCGGCGATCAGCTCGCGCATCTGCGCGTCGAACTGCTGTGCCTGACCGTCCGGCAGCAGGTCCTCGATCGGGACGATCAGCGGTGGGTCGCTGACGATCCTCGGGCGGCCGTCGACGTCGTGCGCGAGCTTCGTGAACGCGCGCAGGCTGTCCTTGCCGCGCGCCTTCGCGACGGTGCGGTCGAAGCGCTCGAGCGAGCGCTTCGACGCCTGTGCGCGGAAGCGGTCGGCCAGCTCGCTCTCGTCGAGTCGCGCGTACCAGACGTCGAGCGTGCTCATCGGCGCGAAGCCGCGCATCGCCTCGCGGTACTGGCGCACCGTGCTGCGCACGATCTGGCGCCGCTGCTTCGCCGTGCAGTCACGCTCGCGCGCGGCGATCGCGACACTCGCGACGAGCCGCTTGAGGTCCCACTCCCACGGCCCCGGCAGCGTCTCGTCGAAGTCGTTGAGGTCGAACACGAGGTCGCGCTCGGGCGAGGCGAAGCCGCCGAAGTTCGCGAGGTGCGCGTCGCCGCACAGCTGCGTGCGGATGCCCGACTGCGGGCTGTCGCCGAGGTCGGACGCCATCACCGCCGCCGCGCCGCGGAAGAACGCGAAGGCCGAGGCGGCCATCCGGCCGTAGCGGATCGGCAGCAGCTCCGGCACCCGGCTCGGCGCCTGCGCTTCGAGCAGCACGATCGGGTCGGGACGTTCGCTCGGCCCGATCCACTCGGCGTGGCTCGAGCGCGGCACCTCGGCGCGCGCTGCCTTGCCGCGAGCCTTGCGCTCGTCGGGCGCGGGGGAGGTGGCGGGCGGTGCCGCCGCGGTGCGGGCCGATGGCTCCGTCGAGCGAGGATCGCAGCGCGTGTCGCACCGCGCAACGACTCGGCCGCCATCTGGCGCATGCGCCCTCGTCACGTTCGCGCTCCGCTCGCGCGAGCCGACGCCGCGGCGGGCCCGGCCTAGCGGGCGGCGGCGTCCGCGAACAGCCAGCCGTGCAGCCGCACGAGCCCGCCGATGTCGTGGACGTCCCCGTCGAGCAGCGGGACGCGCATCAGCGGGACGCCGTCGCCGAGCCGCTCGGCAAGCTGGGCGACGTGCTCCGCGTCGCGCAGCGCAAGCGCGTGCTCGTCGGCGAAGACTGCGGCGACGCGCCCGGCGAGCGCGGCAGAGAGACCTGCCTCGCTCACCAGCAGCTCCTCCAAGTCGCCGGCGTCGCCGTCGGCCAGCTCGTCGTCGTGGACACGGTTGACGATCGCGCCGCCGAGCGACATCTGCCGCTTCGCGATCTCGCCGCCGAACACGATCGCCTCCTCGATCGGCTCGCGCTCGGGCGAGCTGACGAGCAGGAATGTCGTCGCGGGATCGCGCAGCAACGCCTCGACCTGCGTCGCGCGTTCGCGGAAGCCGCCGACGAGGCCGCCGAGCAGGCGGAAGAAGTCCGACAGGTCGTGCAGCAGCTCGGCGCCAGTGATCCGCCCGAGCACGCCGAGGACGAGGCCGGTGCCACGGCCGAGCAGCTTCATCGCGCCGCCGGTCGGGCGCAGCAGCGTGCGCAGCGCCCTGCCCTCGAAGAACTGCGTGAGCCGCTCGGGCGCGTCGAGGAAGTCGAGCGCGTTGCGCGACGGCGGCGTGTCGAGCACGAGCAGGTCGAAATCGCCCTCGCGCACGAGCTCGTCGAGCTTCGCGACGGCGCTGAACTCCTGCGAGCCGGCGATCGCGCCCGACAGCTCGCGGTAGATGCGGTTCGCGAGGATCTGCTCGCGCGTGCGCACGTCGGGCGCGAGCCGGCCGATCAGGTCGTCGAACGTCGTCTTCACGTCGAGCGTCATCGCCCACAGCTCGCCGTCCAGCTGCATGCCGGCCTCGGCGAAGCGCTCCGCGGCGATGCGGTGCGGCTCGTTGCCCAGCTCGTCGAGCCCGAGCGCGTTTGCGAGCCGCTGCGCCGGATCGATCGTCACGACCGCGACCTTCAGCCCGCGCGCCGCCATCCCCATTCCGATCGCGGCCGAGGTCGTCGTCTTGCCGACGCCGCCGGCGCCGGCCATCACACAGACGCGGCGGCCGTCGAGCAGCTCGGCGACGGACGGCGTGGCGGTGCCGCCCCGAGCGGCCGGCGAGCGGGCGACGCGCGTCACAGCGCGCCGTCCAACAGCTCGGCGAGCGCGCCGAGCGCGTCGCGGTCCAACGCCGGCGAGAACAGGAACGGAAGCGCGAGCGGCTCGCAGCCCGTGCCCTCGGCGAGCCGCGCGAGCTGCTCGCGCTGGAAGCTCGCTGCGCGCCTGCTCGGAGACTGCGGCGTGCAGCGCGGCGCGCACGAGCGGCGTGCGCGCGCGATCGAGCGCCCGCACAGCCGTGGCGGCCTGCCGCGGCCCGATCCGATCGGGCACGAGCGCGTTGACGACGACCTGCGCGAGCGCGATCCCCAACTCGTCCTGGAGTCGTCGTTGCAGCAGCAGCGTCTCGTTCACCGGCATCTCCTCCGGCAGCGCGACGGCGACGACGCCCGTCTGGGCGGGATCGCGCAGCGTCGCGTCGATCGTGCGGCCCTGGGTAGCGATCGGTCCGACGCGCGCGATCTCGGCGAACGTGCGGGGCGCTTGCAGCGCGCCGAGCCCGTGGCCGGTCGCCGGTGCGTCGACGATCACGAGGTCGTACGGCTCACCGCCGGGCACGCGCCGCCGATCCTGCGCCAGCTCCCACGCCTTGCCGATCGACAGCAGCTCGCGCATCCCCGGCGTGGCAGACGCGAACGCGCCAAATGCGCGCGAGGCGGCAAGCACGCCGCCAAGACGACCCGCGCGCTCCTGCAGGTACTCCTCCATCGCGACGCGCGCGTCGATCGTGATCGCGTGCAGGCCGTCCTCCAGCACGACCTCCTTGCCGGGCGTCGAGCGCACGGCAAACGCCCGTGCAGCGCGGTCTTGGCCACTCAGCTCGGCGACGATCGTGCGCAGCCCACGGCGCGCGGCGGCGATCCCCAGCGCGGCCGCGACCGTCGACTTGCCGACCCCGCCCTTGCCGATCACGAACACCAGCCGCTTGTCGGACAGCTCCGCCATGCGGCCGGAGCCTAGTCAACCCAGGAGGAATCCCCGCCAGCGCTGCGAATAGAGGCGCGTATGGGTTACCGACCGCATCGGAGACTGCTGTGAGCGCCAAGGCCAAGGTGATCGCCTTCGCGAACCAAAAGGGCGGCGTCGCCAAGACCACCACCACCCTGAACCTTGCCGTGGCCTTCGCCGAAGAGGGTCATCGCGTGCTCTGCTGCGACATGGATCCGCAGGGCAACCTGACGATGTCGCAAGGGATCGACCCCGACACGGTCGAGACGTCGATGTACGACGTGCTCGTGCACCACACCTCGATTCGCGAAGTGATCCGCAAGCGCGAGATCGACGTTGCCTGCTCCTCGATCGACCTCGCCGGCGCCGAGCTGGCGATGGCCGCGCAGATCGGCCGTGAGCGCTCGTTGCAGAAGGCGTTCAAGACGATCGAAGAGGACTACGACTTCATCTTCATCGACACCCCGCCGAGCCTCGGGCTGCTGACGATCAACGCGCTGACGGCAGCGCACAAGGTGATCGTCCCCGTCCAATGCGAGTATTTGTCGATGCGAGGGCTCATCCAACTCCAAAACACGCTTTCGATGATCCGAGAGAACCTCAATCCCGACGTCGACATCGAGGGCATCCTGCCCACGCTGGTCGACGGTCGCACGCTCCACGCCAAGGAGGCGATCGAGCTGCTCGAGGAGAACTTCGGGGATCGCGTGTTCGCGTCACGCATCAAGAAAACTGTGCGTTTCGCGGAGGCCCCCGTCAAGGGCATGTCCGTGCTGAAGTACGACCCCGACGGCATGGCGGCCCACTCCTACCGGCAGCTGGCGAAGGAGGTCCTCGGCAATGGCATCAGGTAAGCGCGCGAGCATGAGGGAAGGCCCGCTGGCCGCCCTCTTCCGCAAGACCGACGAGGACGGGACGGCGCCCGAGGAGCGTCAGGAGGTGCCGCACCCGTCGCTGAGCGCGTCGGCCCCGGCCGACGTCGCCGAGGAGGCTGCGATCCCGACGCCGACGCCGCAGGAGCGCCTGCGCAACGCCTTCTCCTCCGACATCCCGGAGAACATCCTCGAGCCGATCTCCTCCGCGCCGCGCGATCTCTATGTGCGCGACGAGGATGTAGTCGCGCGGGCGCCCGGCATGGGTCCCGTGCTGCGTGTCGTCGGCGTCGGCGGCGCCGGCGTCAACGCGGTCAACCGCATGATCGAGGCCGAGGTCGAGGGCGTCGAGTTCATCGCCGTCAACACCGACCAGCAGTCGCTGCAGCAGTCCTCCGCGAGCCTCACGCTCAGCATCGGCGAAGGCATCACGCGCGGCCTCGGCTCCGGCTCGGACCCGAGCGTCGGGCGCAACGCGGCGATGGAGGAGTACGACCGCATCAAGGCGCACCTGAAGGGCGCCGACATGATCTTCATCACCGCCGGCTCCGGTGGCGGCACCGGCACCGGTGCGGCGCCCGTCGTCGCGCGGATCGCGCGCGAGGTCGGTGCGCTCACGGTCGGCATCGTCACGAAGCCGTTCGGCTTCGAGGGCTCGCGCCGCCGTGCGCAGGCCGAGCTCGGCGTGCAGGCGCTCGCCGACGAGGTCGACACGCTGATCGTCGTCCCGAACGACCGGCTGCTGTCCGTGCTCGATCGCGGCACCTCGATGGTCGACGCCTTCCGCGTCGCCGACGACGTCCTGCGCCAGGGCGTCCAGGGCATCTCGGACCTCGTGATGCTGCCGGGCCTGATCAACCTTGACTTCGCCGACGTCCGCACGATCATGTCCGACGCCGGCAACGCGTTGCTCGGCATCGGCATGGGCACCGGCGAACGGCGTGCGATCGACGCTGCCGAGCAGGCAGTCGCCTCGCCCCTGCTCGAGACGAGCATGGACGGCGCACGCTCGATCCTGCTGTCGATCACCGGTGGGCGCGACCTCTCGCTGTGGGAGGTCAACGAGGCTGCGGAGGCCGTCTCGGCAGCCGCGCACCCGGACGCGAACATCATCTTCGGCGCGATGGTCGACGAGAAGCTCGACGACCAGGTGTGGGTCACGGTCGTCGCGACCGGCTATGGCGAGCAGCGTGCCCGCCGTGCTGCGCGCGACGAGCTGGGTGCCGCCGGGATCGCGTCGCCGCTGCGCGAGCCGGTCGGCGAGCCGCGCGTCGTGCGGACGAGCCCGCCGTCCGCACGCGAGCGCATCCGCGCGCGCGCCAGTGGCGAGCTCGACGTGCCGGAGTTCATCCCGCACCGATAGGAGCGATGGGCTGGCGCCTCTGCGTCTGCGCGCCCGCCCCGCATGAGATGCTCCCGGCCGTGACCGCCCGCACGGCCGGACCCGCCTGCTTCCGCCTCCGCCGCCCGTTGGATGGTGCGCGATGACGCGCGCGCCCGGCGTCGTCGCTGCAGGGCACCCACTGAGTGCCGAGGCTGGCGCCGCCGCGCTGCGGGCCGGCGGCAACGCGGTCGACGCAGCGCTGGCGGCGATGCTCGCCTCGTTCGCGGCGGAGCCGCTGCTGACCGGCCTGGGGGCGGGCGGTTACATGCTCGTCGTGCCCGCCGGCTCCGACGATCGGCTGTGGCCGGACGGCGGCGCGGACCCCGTGCTGCTCGACTTCTTCGTGGAGGTGCCGGGGCGTGGCGCCGATCCCGCTGCGCGCGCCGAGCTGGTGCCGGTCGACGTCTCGTTCGGCGACGCGGTGCAGCTGTTCAACGTCGGGGCGGCATCGGTCGGCACGTATGGGATGCCGCGTGGCGTCTGCGCGGCGGCGGAGGGCTTCGGGCGGATGTCGTTGGCCGAGCTGGTCGAGCCGGCCGCCGCGCTCGCCCGCGAGGGCGTGGAGCTGAACGGGCCGCAGGCGTACGTCGTCGAGATCCTCGAAGGGATCGTGACGCTGACGCCGGCGTGCGCGGCGATCTATGCGCCTTCCGGTACGCCGTTGGTCGAGGGTGAGCGGGTCCGCCAGCCGGAGCTGGCCGATGCGCTGGAGCTGCTGGCGGAGGAGGGCGCGCGCTCGTTCTACGAGGGCGAGATCGCGCTGACGGTGGCTGCCGCGTTGGAGGAGCATGGCGGCCTCCTGACGGCCGCTGACCTCGCCGCCTACGAGGTCGTCGCGCGCGAGCCGGTGCACGCGTCCTACCGCGGGCGCGACGTGCTGACGAACCCGCCACCGTCGGCCGGCGGGACGCTGATCGCGCTTGCGCTCGCACTGCTCGAACGCTCGGACGGGCCACCGTCGGTGGAGGCGCTCGTCGCGGCGATGGACGCGACGCAACGCGAGCGCACGCCCGAGTTCCTCGACGGGCTCGACGAAGAGGGCTTCCTGGATCGCTTCATCGCCTCGCGGCTCGGCTCG
Source organism: uncultured Actinomycetes bacterium (assembly GCA_963715695.1). Taxonomy (GTDB): domain Bacteria; phylum Actinomycetota; class Thermoleophilia; order Solirubrobacterales; family Solirubrobacteraceae; genus Conexibacter. The sequence continues at coordinate 2,469,494 of OY970266.1, forward strand.
ACGACGCATGTGGCGGTGATCGACGGCGCCGGCGGCGCGTGCAGCGTCACGTGCTCGAACGGGGAGGGCTCGGGGATCGTCGTGCCCGGCACCGGGATCCACCTCAACAACATGCTCGGCGAGCAGGACCTCAACCCGCTCGGCTTCCACCAGTTCCCGCCAGGGCGCCGGCTGCCGAGCATGATGGCCCCGACCGCGGTGCTGCGCGACGGGCGGCCAGAGCTGGTGCTGGGCAGCGCCGGCTCGAACCGCATCCGCTCGGCGATCCTGCAGACGATCGTCGCGGTGCTCGACCGCGGCCTGCCGGTCGAGCAGGCGGTGCGCGCGCCGCGCGTGCATTACGAGGACGGCGTCGTCTACGCCGAGCCCGGCGTGACGATCGACGCACTCGAAGCCGCCGGCCACGGCATCGCCCGCTTTCGCGGCTTGAACCTCTTCTTCGGCGGAGTGCAGGCGGTTGCGCACGACGCGCTCAGCGGCGCCTTCTCCGGCGGCGGCGACCCGCGGCGCGGCGGAGCGGCGGTGGTCGCGTGAGCGGCTCGCGCCGACGCAGCGGTGCACGCCGGCGGGCGGCGCGTCGCTGGTACGCCGGCGTGCGCGCACGCGTGCCGCGTCGTGGATGGGCGGCCGGGGGCCTGGTGGCCCTAGCGCTCGCCGGCGCGAGCGGCTGCGGCGCGCAGTCGCCCGATCTGTTCGCGATCACGCGCAGCGGCAGCCTCCCCGGAGCCCGTCTCACGCTCGTCGCGAACGACGGCGGCACCGTGCGCTGCAACGGTGGCCCGGCGCGACCGATCACGGACCCGCAGCTGCTCGACGCGCGTGACATCACCTCCTCCGTCATGAAGGACGCCCAGCAGGACCTCGTCCTCCCGGAACAACCCGGCACCCTCCTGCGCTTTCACCTGCGCGATCAGGACGGCACCGTCACCTTCAGCGACATCGACGCCGGCCGCTACCCCGAGCTCGCCAAAGCCGTCGCCTTCACCCGCACGATCGCCACGAGCGTCTGCCACCTCGCGCGCTGAGATTGCAGCCGTTTGCTGGGTAGACCTGGCACGCCAGCGCTCCTAGCATCCGTCAGGACGGAGGGTGCAGTGGCGTGGTCGCCACAGTCGTTTGACACACGATCTCCGGGGGTCATTCTTCCGGTGGGTTCGACTCCCACACCCTCCGCCGCAGCCCGACCGGGCGACAAGGGACAGGTGCCATCGTCATGCGCCGAGGGGATTCATCATCCGCCGCGTCCGTCGCCCGGTCCGCATCGTGCGGCGCAGGCGGTCCGGGGTATCATTCGCCTACGTGTGTCAGACGGCTGCGACCTTGTCGCTGTAGCTGCTCGGCCCGCCTCTCGGCGGGTCGAGTCGTTTCTGAGGCGCTTCGTGATCCGGACGTTGCGCTTAGAGCGCTTTGATTGCGCGGCGGCGCGCGGTGCTCAGTTGAACCGCACCTTGCCGTTCGACTTCGCGCGGGTTTGGGCGCGGGAGACGAATTCGAGGCGCTTCATCGCCGCACGGAAGAAGCGGGTGACGAGCCGCAGGCGCGCGTTCTCGGAGCGGAGGTCGAGCAGGCCCTGCTTTGCGTCGAGGCCGAAGTCGACGGTCGCGGCCATCGCGTAGGCGGTCATCTGCGCAAGTTCGAGCGCGTCGGGTCGCTGGTCGGTCGCACGCTCGACGAGCTCGGCGTAGCTTTCGTGCGCGAGCGCTGCGGTGGTGCCGTCGAGGCCCTCGTCGCGATCGGCGAGGAACTCGACCGTGCCGGCCGGGTAGGGCAGCCGGTCCTCGCGCTCGACGATCCGGAACGGCCGAGTCCCGCGCGCCAGCAGGTTCAGCCGCCCCTCGTCGTCGCGCTCCAGCACCTCGGTGATCTCGCACGCGCAGCCGACCGGGCGCAGCCCGTCGTCGGACAGCCAGACGATCCCGAACTCGCTTTCGCGCTCCAGGCAGGTCTCCATCATCGTCTTGAAGCGCTCCTCGAAGATGTGCAACGGCACGACCTCGTGCGGCAGCGCGACGAGGCCGAGCGGGAACAGCGGGAACTCCGTGACGAGCCGGTCGGGCATGCTCGCAAGTGTATGGCGAGGGAGGCCGAGCGCGGGCTCTCGCGATCACGCGGATGGTCGCTGCCGCGCCCCCCGTAGGCTCAGACGATGCCCTCGACCGCGATCGTCTGGTTCCGGCGGGACCTGCGCCTCCACGACCACCCGCCGCTCGTCGCCGCGCTCCGCGCGCACGACCAGGTCGTGCCGCTGTTCGTGCTCGACCCGGCGATCCTGGGAGGCCGCTTCGCCTCCGGCCCGCGCACCGCGTTCCTGCTCGACTGCCTGCGCGCGCTCGACGCCGACCTGCGCGAGCGCGGGAGCGGGCTCGTGGTCCGCGCCGGCGCGCCAGCCGAGGAGGTGCCGGCGCTCGCGATCGAGGTGCACGCGAGCGCCGTCTACTGGGCGAGCGACGCGACCCCCTACGCGCTGGCACGCGACCGTCGCGTGCGCGCGGCACTCGACGAGATCGGGATCGAAGGCCGTGCCCGGGCCGGGCACGTTCGTCGCCGACGTCCGCAAGCCGCGCACGCAGGGCGGCAAGCCGTTCACCGTCTTCACGCAGTTCCACCGTGTCTGGAGCAGGCTCGAACGGCGGCCGGTCGATCGTGCGCCCGCTGCGATCCCGCTGCTGGCTCGCATGCGTCGCGGCACGATCCCCAAGCTCGCCGAGCTGGGGCTGGCCGACGACCTCACCGAGCGCGCCGTCGAGGCGGGGGAGGCGGCAGCACGCGAGGCGCTCTCCCGCTTCCTCGACGCCGACGTCGACGCCTACGACGACCAGCACGACCATCTCGCCGGCGGCAGCTCGCTGCTCTCACCGCATCTGCGCTTCGGCACGCTCTCGCCACGCGAGGCCGAGGAGCGCGCGGCGCGCCGCAACACCGCCGGCGCCGCTGCCTTCACGCGGCAGCTCGCGTGGCGCGACTTCCTTGCGCACGTCCTGCTCCACCACCCCGGCAACGCCCACCGCGAGCACCAGCTGCGCATGCGCGCCCTCGCCTGGGACGAGGACGCCGAGCTGCTCGCCGCCTGGCAGGAGGGCCGCACCGGCTATCCGCTCGTCGACGCCGCGATGCGCCAGCTGCGCGCGAGCGGCTGGATGCACAACCGCGCGCGGCTCGTGGTCGGCTCGTTCCTGACGAAGGATCTCCAGCTCGACTGGCGCGCCGGCGAGGCCTGGTTCATGCGCTGGCTGCTCGACGGCGACGTCGCCTCGAACAACGGCAACTGGCAGTGGATCGCCTCCGTCGGCGTCGACCCGGCTCCCGTCTTCCGGCGGATCCTCAACCCGGCGCTTCAGCAGGAGCGCCATGACCCCGACGGCGTCTACGTGCGCCGCTGGGTGCCCGAGCTGCGCGGCGTGCCGGACCGAGCGGCTGAGCGCGAGCCGTGGCGGATGAGCGACGAGGAGCAGGCGGCTGTCGGTTGCACGATCGGCCGCGACTACCCTGCCCCGATCGTCGACCACGTGCTGGAACGGCGGCGGGCGCTCGAGCGCTATGCGGCCACGCGCGCCTGAGCGCTCGTGCGTCAGACGACGACTGCGTCTGGACGGGCGACTGCGTCCGGGCGCGCGGCGGCGACGCGCGCGAGTCGGGCGACCGCGCGTTCGATCGCCGGCTCGCTCGCGGCGCCGAAGCCGAGCACGAGGCCGGGCGGTCCGGGTGCGACGCGGAACCATGAAAGGCCGTGCAAGCGCATGCCCTGCGCCTCCGCGGTCGCCAAGAAGGCCGCCTCGTCGACCGCCTCCGGCAGCAGCACGACGGTGTGCAGTCCCGCTGCCACGCCGGCCAGCCGCCACTCCGGCAGCTCGCGCGCGAGCGCGCTGACGAGCGCGTCGCGCCGCGCGCGGTAGCGCGGGCGCATCCGGCGCAGGTGGCGGTCCAGCTCGCCGCGCTCGACGAAGTCGGCGAGCGCGAGCTGGTCGAGCACTGCCGTGCCGAGGTCGTCGAACGCCTTCTCGAGGCTCACGGCGAGCGACGAGTGCGCCTGGCAACACGAGCCAGCCGAGTCGCAGCCCCGGTGCGAGCAGCTTGCTCGCGCCGCCGGCGTAGACGACGCGCTCGGGCGCGAGCCCCTGCAACGCGCCGACGGGCTCGCGGTCGTAGCGGTACTCGGCGTCGTAGTCGTCCTCGATCACGATCGCGTCGTGTTGCTCTGCCCATGCCAGCAGTGCGGCGCGTCGCTCGGGCGGCAGCACGCCGCCGAATGGCGACTGGTGCGCGGGCGTCACGAGCAGCGCGTCGGCGGTGATGTCGGCGAGCGCGTCGGTGCGCAGGCCGTGTGCGTCGACGGCGATCGGAACTGGCTCGAGTCCGCAGTGTGCGACGACACCGCGATGGACGAAGAAGCCCGGGTCCTCGACGGCGATCCGTCGCGCGCCGCGGGCGTGCAGCGCGCGGCAGACGAGCGCGATCCCCTGTGTCAGGCCGCTCGTGACAAGCGTCCGCTCAGCGCTGGCGGCGACACCGCGGGCGCGCCCGAGGTAGCGCGTGAGCGCGATCCGCAGCTCCGGTGTGCCGACCGGATCTGCGTACCCGAGCGCCGCGTCGGGCACGTCCCGCACGACGGAGCGCAGCGAGCGCAGCCATGCCGCGCGCGGGAAGCTTGCGAGGTCCGGCATGCCGGGGTGGAAGTCCTCCGGCAGCGCGCGCGGGAGCCGGGAGGGCGGTGGCACCTGCGCGGGCCGGGACGCTGCGGCGACGAGCGTCCCGGCGCCGCGCCGCGTCGTCAGGTAGCCCTCGGCCGTCAGCTGCGCGTAGGCCTCGACGACGACGCCGCGGGAGACGCCCAGCTCGCGGGCGAGCTCGCGCGTGGCCGGCAGGCGCGTGCCGGGCGCAAGCCGCCCCGCGCGCGTGGCATCGCGCAGCTGGCGCTCGAGCTGGGCGTGCAGCGGCTCGGCTCCCTCCTCGCGCGCCAGCGTCAGCAGCAGCTCCATCGCCCTTGGTCCGGTTCGGAGCGACACGATTGGATCTGTCGAGGAGTCCACATCGTGCCTACCGTACAGCGCACAGACCACGATCGGAGGCCGAGATGACCGAGATCACCGTCGTTGGGGGCGGCATCGCCGGGCTTGTCGCAAGCATCGCCTGCGCGGAGGGCGGCGCGTCGGTCCGGCTGCTCGAGGCGCACGACGCGCTTGGTGGGCGTGGACGCAGCACCGACGGGCCTTATGCGGCGAACTTCGGTCCGCACGTGCTGTACGCGAACGGCACACTGTGGGCGTTCCTGAAGGAGCGCGAGCTGCTCCCCGAGATGGGCAAGCCGCCGCTCGGCCCGGTCGCCTTCCGTGTCGACGGGAAGCTCAAGCGCACCCCGCCGATGGCATTCGCGCGCACGATGCTGAAGCTCGGCCGCACGACCGATGTGCCGGTCGAGCTGAGCTTCCGCGCGTGGCTGACCGAGCGCACCGACGCGCACACCGCCGAGTTGTTCTCGCGTGCGGCAGGCGTCTTCAGCTTCCACCACGATGCGGGCGAGCTGTCGGCCGCGTTCGTGTGGGCCTGTTTCCGCCAGGCGTTCGGCGACCTGCCGCCGAAGGCGCGCTACGCACGTGGCGGCTGGGGTGCGCTCGTGGCTGCGCTCGAACGCGGCGCGCGCACGGCGGGCGTCGCGATCGAGACAGGCACGCGCGTGACGGAGCTGCCGGACGGTCCGACGATCGTCGCGACCGAGCTGCAGGACGCGCGCAAGCTGCTCGGCGACGAGACGCTGCACTGGCCGAGTGGCCGCACGGTCGCGCTCGACCTCGGGCTGCGGGCTCGCAAGGGCGATCCGTTCGTCGTCTGGGACTTCGACGAGGCCGGCTGGGTCGAGCGCTTCACAGCGCCCGACCCGACGCTCGCGCCCGCCGGCCACGAGCTCGTGCAGGCGCAGATGCCGCTGCGGCCTGGCGAGAGCGCGGACGACGGCGAGCGCCGCTTGGAGACGCTGCTCGACCTCGGTCTGCGCGACTGGCGCAAGCGCACCGAATTCCGCCGCCGCACGCTGCTCGACGGCCGCTCAGGCGCGCTCGACCTGCCCGGCACGAGCTGGCGCGACCGCCCCGCGGTCGATCGCGGCAACGGGATCTTCCTCGCCGGCGACAGCGTCGCCGCGGCCGGGCTGTTGTCCGATCCGGCCGTCACGAGCGCGCTGGAAGCCGCGTGCGGCGCGCTCGCCTGCGCTCAGGCCCGTTTGGTTGCGGAGACCAGCAAGTTGTAGAAGATCGCCGCCGGCAGTCGCCCCTCCAACAGCCGCTCGTCGAGCTTCTGCAGCGTCAGGTAGCCGCGGTAGGCGTAGATCCGCCAGCCCCACGGCACGTCGTTCGGCTCGGCGGTCGCCTCGAGCACGCGGTTCGTCCAGCCGAACCAGTTCGCGACGAGCTCCTCGCCGCGCACGTTCACGTCGGCGAAGCCGGCGCTGCGGACGTGTGCCGCGAGCGTCGCCGGGGAGAAGGCGTGGATGTCGACGAAGCGCTCGAGCGCGTGGTCCTCGGCGTGCGAATCGCCGTTGCCGCTCGCACTGTCGGCCGTGCCCGCTGCGCGCGCGCCGATCGCCCGCCGCCACAGCGGCGCAACTGCCGCCGCGCCGCGCTTCGGCACCTGCGCGAGACGGTCGCCGTAGCGCGAGGGCTCGCCGGCGAAGACAACGGTCCCGCCCGGCTTCAGCACGCGGTGGAACTCGGCGAAGGCGCGATCGAGGTCCGGGATGTGGTGGAGGATCGCGTGACCGAGCACGAGGTCGAACGAGGCGTCCTCGAACGGCAGCGTCTCGGCGTCGGTCGCGACCGTCTCGACCTCGAGCCCCAAGCGCGTGGCGTTCGCCGACAGCGTCGCGAGCATCCCCGGCGAGATGTCGGTGCAGACGGCCTCCTTCACGATCCCCGCCTGCATCAGGTTCAGCGTGAAGTAGCCGGTGCCGGAGCCGATCTCCAGCGAGCGGCCGTAGCCCTCCTCGAGCGCCGGCCCGAGCACCTTGCGCAGCTTGCCGAGCACCTGCTGCTGGCCGGGCTCGCCGAAGTCGATCCCCCACTTTGCGTCATACGAGTCGGCGGCTACGTCGTGGTAGCGCGCGTTGACGTCGCGGATGCCGTCGTCGGTCGTCGGAGCCTCCATCGGGCGCGGCACTCTACTGTGTCGACCGTCATGGACACCGCATACGTGCAAGAGAACCAGCCCGACGGCGTCCCGCCGCTCGCGCTCACCGGCGAGCGCACGCTGCCGGACGTGCCGGAGGAGAACTACTGGTACCGCCGCCATCTCGCCGTCTATGAGTGGATCGGCGCGCGCACGATCGGCAAGCGCGTCGTCGACATGGCCTGCGGCGAGGGCTACGGCTCGGAGGTGCTCTCGCGCGGCGCGGCGTCGGTCGTCGGCGTCGACGCGAATCCCGAAGCGCACGAGCACGCGCGGCTGCGCTACGTGCGCCAGAACCTGCGCTTCGAGCGCGACCTCGTCGAGCGCTTCAGCGAGGAGTGCGACGCAGTCGTGTTCCTGCAGACGATCGAGCACGTGCAGAACCCGGGCGAGATCCTCGAGCACTTCAAGGCGATGCTCGCGCCGGGCGGCGTGGTCTACGTGACGACGCCGAACCTGCTGACGCTCGCGCCGCCCGGCGCGGAGAAGTCGGAGAACCCGTGGCATGTGAAGGAGTACCGCGCGCACGAGTTCCGCGAGCTGTGCGATGCCCACTTCGGCGACGTCGAGCTGTTCGGTTTGCTCCACGCGCGCAAGCTGCGCGCGCACGCGCTTGCGCTGAAGCTCGGCTGGGATGCGGTGCACAAGCGGCTCGGGTTGACGAAGCCGTTCTACGACCGCTTCACGCCGGCGATCGCTGCCTCCGATTTCGCGTTCGATGCCGACCCGGCACGACTCGACCGCGCGCTGGACTTCCTGGCAGTCTGCCGGGCGTGAACGCCCGCACCTCGCGTCCCACTGCCGCTTCCCGCGGCGAGCTGTCGCTCGTCCTCCACACCCACATGCCCTACGTCGAGGGCTACGGCACGTGGCCGTTCGGCGAGGAGTGGCTGTGGGAAGCGATCGCCACCTGCTACCTGCCGCTGCTCGACCTGTTGGAGGCCGCGCCCGCGCGGCTGACGCTGTCGCTCACGCCGGTGCTGTGCGACCAGCTCGCCGCGCCGGGCGTGCCGGAGCGCTTCACGCGCTTCCTGCGCGAGGTGCGACGGGAGACGCACGCGATCGACATCGCCGGGTGTCGTGAGGCAGGCCGTGAGGACTACGCGCGCGAGCTGGAGCGCGCCTCGGGCGACTACGAGCGCGCGCTCGAGCGCTACGAGGCGCTCGACGGGGACCTCGTGGGAGCTTTGGCTCCGCACGCATCCTGGACCTCCGCGGCGACGCACGCGGTGCTGCCGCTGCTGGCGACCGAGGCGGGCGTGCGGCTCCAACTCGAAACGGGGATCGCCTCGCACCGCGCGCGCTTCGGCGAGTGGGCGGGGGGCTTCTGGCTGCCCGAGTGCGCGCATGCTCCATGGCTCGACCCGCTGCTGGAGGAAGCCGGCGTGCACGCGACGTGCGTCGACCTGACCGACGTGCTGGGCCGCGGCGCCCCAGCCCAGCTCGCGCCGATCGCAACGGACGACGGGCCGCTGCTCGTGCCGATCGACCGCGCGACGATCGAGCTGGTGTGGAGCGACGGCGGCTACCCGGCGCATCCGGCCTACCGCGATTACCACGCCTTCACGGTCCACCACCACCGCGCCTGGAGCAACGGCGGCGCCACGTACGACCGTGACGCAGCGCTCGCGCAGGCACGCGTGCACGCGGCTGACTTCGTCACGCGGGTCATCGAGCGGCTTGACGCCGGCTCCGCCGCGCTCGGCCGCCCCGCGCTTGCTGTCTGCGCGCTCGACACCGAGCTGCTCGGCCACTGGTGGTACGAGGGCGTCGAGTGGTTGCGTGCGGTGATCGAGGAGGCCGACCGCCAAGGACTCGCGCTCGCGCCGCTCGACGACGCGCTTGCGCGGCATCCGGGCGTGCCGCTCGCCGCCGCGCTCGGGCGCGCACCCGCGCCGCGCGGTCCGGCTGCCGGTCTTCCGACCACCACCTGGGGCACACCCCGCGACCTCTCGACTTGGGACGGCCCGCGCGTCGCCGACCTCGCCTGGCAGGCGCGCGACGCCGAGCTGCGCACGCTCGGGGCACGCGCCACGCCGCCGGGCCCACGCGCCCTGCGCGAGCTGCTCGCGCTGCAGTCGAGCGACTGGGCGTTCCAGGCATCCCGCGACCTCGCCGGCTCCTATCCGCGCGACCGCGCCGCCGGCCACCTCGCGTCGCTCGACACAGCCCTCACGACGCCCGCCCCCGCCGAAGACGGCAGCGTCCGCAGCCTCGCCCCGCAGCTCGCCGGCTGAGCTTGAATCTTCCCGTTCGGGAAGAATCATCAAGAATCGCGATATATTCTGAAAATATTCCCGAACGGGAAGAAATAGCCTTGTGAACCGGGAAGATCGCGATATCTTCCCGAGCGGGAAGATTTGAGTATGACTATCACCACGACCAACGATCTCGGGACAGCCGTTCGCAACGCCCGCCGGGCGCAGCACCTTCGCCAGGAGGATCTTGCGCTCGTAACCGGCACCGGGCTCAGGTTCATCGGCGAACTGGAGCGAGGGAAGCCCACGCTCCAGGTCAGCAAGGTCCTCCGCGTGCTCGCCGCGCTCGGCCTGAAGGTGGATCTCGACGAGAGCGCCGCCCGTGGCGACGCTTGACGTTCATTGCTTCGGCGATCGCGTCGGTGAGCTGCAGCGAAACGCCGGACGGTCTCAGCTTCACCTACGACGACGCCTGGGCTGCTGCCGCCCGTCCGCGACTCTCGCACTCGTTGCCACTGACCGGCGGGTTCTCGACCGACACGGTCCGCTCCTTCTTCGCCGGTCTGCTGCCGGAGGGCGAGCCACGCCGATTGCTCGCCCGCCGACTGGGCATCGCCGAGCGCGACGACTTCGCCATGCTGGCCGCGATCGGCGGCGACTGCTCCGGAGCGATCAGCGTGCTGCGTCCGGGGCACAGCGGGCGCACGGGCGAGCAGGGGAGCGACGTCCGGTGGCTCGACGACGACGACCTGATCACACTGATCGAGACGCTCCCCGACCGTCCGATGCTCGCCAGCGAGGACGGCGAGATCCGCCTCTCCCTTGCCGGGGCGCAGGACAAGCTGCCGGTGGTATTCGACGACGACGGTCGTGTCGGCATCACGACAGGGATCACGCCGTCGACACATATCCTGAAGACGCCGATCACGCGTCTGAGCGGCACGGTCGTGAACGAGGCGTTCTGTCTCGGCTTCGGTGCCCGCCTCGGCATACCGACCGCCGTGGTCGCTCCGCGTCGCGTGAAAGACCGCGAGTACCTGCTCGTCACGCGCTACGACCGCGTGGCGGACGGGGATCGTGTTCATCGACTGCACCAAGAGGATTTCTGTCAGGCGCTCGGCGTCCCGCCGGAGGGCAAGTACCAGGCAAACAATGGACCCGCGCTGCCCGACTGCTTCGAGCTTGTCCGCGAGGCGACGAGCCCCTTCGCCGCCAACCTCCAGCATTTGCTCGACGGCGTGGCGCTGAACTTCCTTGTCGGCAACCACGACGCGCACGCAAAGAACTTCTCCCTGCTGTACCGGCCTGGCGGGGGAGTCGGGCTCGCGCCCCTCTACGACATCCTCAGCACGATTGCCTACCCCGGGCTGGCGCGCAAGATGGCGATGAAGATCGGCGGGGAGTATCGACCCGACTACGTGCGCAGCCGGCATCTCGAGCGGATGCTCGCCGCGACCGAGCTTGGCCCGCGACCGGCGCGTCGCCGGATCGAGGCCATGGCACAGAACGCGCCCGCCGGTGCGCGAGCGGTGCGGGCGGAGTTCGCGGCAAGCGGCTGGGACCATGACATCCTTGACGCGATCATCGCCGTGATTGATCGTCGCGCTGCGCAGCTCGGCGACATCACGACAGCGGCGCCGACCTGATCGGCGACCACCCGCCCCCGGCGGTCTAGACTGCCCCCGGTCGGTCGCACTGGCCGCAGAGCCAAATCCCCATGGCCACCACTCGAATCCTCATCCTCAGCTGGGAGTACCCGCCGCTCATCGAGGGCGGGCTGGCGCGGCATGTGCGCAAGCTCTCCGAGCAGCTCGTGCAGCAGGACGTCGAGGTCCACGTGCTGACGCGCGGTGATGCGCAGATGCCTGCCGAGGAGGAGATGGAGGGCGTCTACGTCCACCGCGTGCGCGAGCCGCGCAAGCCGGGCGACCTGACCGAGTTCGTCGCCTGGATCGAGCACATGAACGCCGACATGCTCGCTGCCGGGCTGGAGCTGGGTGAACGGATGAGCTTCGACCTCGTCCATGGCCACGACTGGCTCGTCGCGACCGCCGGCGACGAGCTGGCGCGCCGCCTGCGCGCGCCCTGGGTCGTGACGATCCACGCGACCGAGTACGGCCGCCACCAGGGCTGGGTCGACAAGCACCCGCAGGCGCACATCCACGGAGTCGAGACGTGGATGGCGAACAAGGCCGACGCGGTCATCACCTGCTCGCACTACATGCGCGCGCACGTCGCCGACATCTACGGTCTCGAGGAGTCGCGGATCGCGGTGATCCCGAACGGGATCGACCCGCTCGACCTGCAGCCGGTCGAGGACCTCGACGCGCTGCGCTCCCACTTCGCCGCCCCGCACGAGCGGCTCGTGCTGCTCGTCGGCCGCCTCGTCTACGAGAAGGGCTTCCAGATCGCTTTGGAAGCGCTGCCGGGCGTGATCGAGCGGCTCGGCGACGTCCGCTTCCTCGTCGCCGGCTCCGGCACCGCCGAGGCGGAGCTGCGCGGGCAGGCCGACGCGCTTGGCCTCTCGCCGCACGGCACGTTCCTCGGCTGGATCGGCGACGACGTGCTGCACTCGCTCTACCGGATCGCCGACCTGACGGTCGTGCCGAGCATCTACGAGCCGTTCGGGCTCGTCGCGCTGGAGGCGATGGCCTCCGGCTGCCCGTGCATCGTCGCCGACACCGGCGGGCTGCGCGAGGTCGTCCCGAACGACGACGTCGGGCTGCGCTTCCGCTCGCGCGACCCCGACTCGCTCGCCGAGATGATGGAGCGCGTGCTGTCCGACGAGGAGCTGCGCACCCGGCTCGTGACCGAGGCGAGCGAGCACGTGCTGCGCTTCGACTGGGCCGACATCGCCCGTCAGACCGCCGAGGTCTACGGCGAGCTGCGCGGGCTCACCGTCTAGCTGAGCTGGCAAATATGCTTCCGCCACCTCGCCGCACCGGCGGGGTGGAAACGGAACGGCTGCGGTCGCGCGCGGTCGGACTCGATGCACGGAGGCGTCATGACAGCCCGATCGCGTGTACGCGCAACCCCTCTTGCAGTTGTCGTCGCGCTTGCCGCGCTCGCGCTGCCCGCGAGCGCCGTTGCCGGTACCGCGCAGGTCGCCAGCACGACCGGAGGACGCGCCAACGACCACGTGCAGTACGTCAAGTACACCGGTGGCGACGAGCGCAACGTCGTCACGGCTCGCATGACGGTTGGTCCGAAGACGTTGATCGGCACAGCAACGCTTACCGACACGGCTGGCGTGACGCCCGGTCCCGGCTGCGTGCGCCCGAACGCGGCCGACCTCACCACGGTGCACTGCACGCTGGGCGACGGGCATGACATCGCGCCGGCCGCCAACGCGTTCGTCGTCCAGCTCGGCGGCGGTGACGACAGCTTCCGGCTGCTCGACAGCCTCTCGACGAACGCGACAGTCGACGGCGGCCCCGGCGACGACGTGCTGCGCGGCGGCGATGGCGACGGCAACCGCGCGTCCGGTCCGTTATCCGCGCCGCTGCCGACTGGCGCGATCCTGCACGGAGGTCCCGGAAACGATCAGCTGTTTGGCGGGAAGTCCGAGGATCGCTTCGACGAGGGTGATCCAGGAGCGAACGGGTCCGACCTGCTGGACGGTGGCGGCGGCTCCGACTTGGTCAGTTACAAAGGCCGTCGCACAGGCGTGCGCGTCGATCTGGCGCAGGGGACCGGCGGCTCGCACGGCGAGCACGACAAGCTGGCCGGCATCGAGAGCGTGCTCGGCGGGCGGGGGAACGACCGACTGATCGGCGATGCCGGCGACAACATCCTCGCCGGGGAGGGCGGAAGCGACGTGCTGTCGGGTGGACGCGGCGACGACGACCTCTACGCGCTCGACTGGATCGGCGACTCCACGGGATCCAGCACCCGCACGAACGACAGCTTGAGCGGCGGCCCCGGCGACGACTCGCTCACCGGCAGCAATGGCGCCAACCGGATCGACCCTGGGCCCGGACACGACGCCATCGAGGGTTTCGGCGGCAACGACCGCATCCGCGCGCGCGACGGATCGTCGGACCTGATCGGGTGCGGAGATGGCCGAGACCGCGTCGCGCTCGATGACCTCGACGCGATCGTCGGCGACTGCGAGCGCGTGGCGCGCACCGGTCTCCCGCGCGCCGTGGCGGTCCACGAGCCATTCCTGAACGGCGAGGGTTCCGCGTCGCCTGTCGACCTGGAAGTGAACTGTCCGTCCGATTTCGACGCACCACGCTGCACCTTCGGCATCGAGCTGCTGCGGGGCCACACGCTGCTCGGGAGCGCTCGTGACGGTGTGGAAGTGGGCTCGGCCGACGACGTCTTCGTCACGCTCAACGCCCGCGGCCGCAAGCTCGCGCGTGCGGCGGTCAAGCACCGCATCCGGATCCGCGTGCGGTTGACGACCCACCTCCCCGACAGCACCACGCGTCATGCGGAGGAGACCCGGGTGTTGGATGCCACCGCGCTGTTGGGGGAGTGACCGCCGGGTTGCACCCGCGAGAGTGATCCGTTCAGCGCTCCCGCGCGAAGTAATGCCCTGAGAGCCGCACGCGAGATTCACCAGTACAGCGTTGGCGGCTCGGCCCTCGCAGGGTCTGAATCGACCTCACAAGAGGAGAGTTAATCATGTCAGCTCAGTCGAATGACGGAGTGATGGATCGGCGCGCCTTCGTTGGTCGCAGCGCGCTCGCAGGTGCCGGCGCCGTGGTCGGTGCCGGGACGCTCGAGGCGCTCATGCCAGGGATCGCCGGCGCACGCAGCAAGAAGGGCGGCGTCACGAAGGGCGACCTCGCGATCCTCGGTGCGGCGCAGATCGCGGAGGCGCTCGCGGTCACGATGTACAGCAACATCATCGACACGGCCCCGTTCTTCACGCGGCTGGAGTCCGACGATCAGGGCTACTTCAAGGCGGCGCGCAACGAGGAGATGTCGCACTACCTGCTCGAGAAGAGCGTCACGAAGAAGCCGACTCCGGTGACGAGCTTCTACTTCCCGCAGAAGATGTTCAGCGACTCACAGACGACGCTCAACACGCTGGTGACACTGGAGGATGCGTTCATCGCCGCCTACCTCGTCGGCGTGCGCAACTTCAGCTCGGCCGACCTGCGCGTCACCGCCGCGCGGATCATGGGGATCGAGAGCGACCACCGCACGCTCGGCCGCGTCGTCGCGCCGAGCGTCGCTGCTCAGGACGGCGGCCCGATCGAGAAGATCACCGGCATCCAGGGCAAGGCCGAGTCGGTCGACCCGCCGAACAACAACGTCTACGAGCGCACGCTGCACTGGACGAAGATCAGCAAGGCGGTTGCCGCGCTGACGCCGTTCATCGACAAGCGTGCGGCGCAGAAGGCCGGCTTCGACACGGCGAAGGCGTACGCCTTCAAGCCGTTCACGCCGAGCGTTCCGGAGAAGCTCGGGGACTTTCACTCCTTCGTCGGCTGAGCCGGGGGTCTGGGGCGGCCGCAGCGCAGCTAGATCGCGGCGGCGGCCTCTTCGAGGCGGTCGTCGCCCCAGAACACGCGCGTGCCGACCACGACGGTCGGCACGCCGGGGACGCCTAGCGCGAGCGCAGCCTTTGTGCGCTCGCGCAGGCGTGTCTTCACGGTCTCGTCGGGGGCCGCGGCGAGCAGCAGGTCGGGGTCGAGCCCGGCGGCTGCCGCCGCGTCGGCGATCGCGCTCGGCTCGCCCAGGTCACGGCCGTCGCGGAAGCCGAGCCGCAATGCAGCGAGCAGGAACGCACGTCCCGCGCCCGCCGCGTCGGCGGCGGTCGCGGCGCGCATCGCGCCCAGCATGTTCCCCGGCCACGGCTCCGGCCAGGCGATCGGCGGCAGGCCGTACGCCGCAGCGCGCCGCTCGACCTCGCGCATCCCATCTTCCCGCGCGTCGGTGAGCGCCCACGAGCCGCCGCCGGTCGCCTTGAAGATCGCGCCGAGCAGCACCGGCTCCCACGTCGGCTCGACGCCCAGCACCCGCTCGACCCGCTCCGCGGCGAGGTAGGCATACGGCGAGCCGACATCGACGAGGAAGCGGGGAGCGGACGTCATCGCGGCCTGGCCCGCCTCAGTCGATCAGCCGCGCGCGCAAGCGCCAGATCGCGAGGCGCCAGAGGACGACGGCGAAGCCCAGGAGGACGGCGAAGTGGCCGAGGTCGGCGGGCACGTCGATGCCGTAGACGACCGCGTCGCGCACGAGCTGGACGCAGTGGTAGAGCGGGTTGAGGTGCGCGATCGCGCGGAAGAACGGCGGGAAGTTCGAGATCGGGAAGAACGTCCCCGCGGTCAGGAACATCGGCGTGAAGACACCGCTCGTGATGTAGCTGAAGTTGTCGATCGACTGCGCGGTCGCGGCGAGCATCACGCCGAAGGCGACGAAGCCGGCTGCCGTGACGAAGCAGATCAACGGCACGAGCAGCGCGGTCGGCTTCGGGTCGAGCCCGAACGCGATCGCGACGAGCAGCGGGCCGTTGCCGTAGACGGCGGCACGCAGGCTGATCCAGAGGATCTCCGCGCTGACGATCTCGTCGACGTCGACCGGCGCCGCCAGGAACGCGTCGTACGTGCGCTGGAAGCGGTACTTCAGGAACGTCCCGTACATCCCCGGGAAGGCGGAGGAGAACAGGACGGCGGTCGCGACGATGCCGGTGCCGACGTACTGCTTGTAGTTGAGCCCGCCGATCTGCGAGATCAGCGCGCCGAAGCCGAAGCCGAACGCGAGCAGGTAGATCGTCGGCTCGACGATCGAGGAGAAGGTGGTCGTCTTCCAGTTGCGCGTGAAGACGGTGGCGTCGCGGCTCATCACGCCGATCACGGCCTGCGGCTCGATCCGCCGCATCCGGCGACGGCGCCGACGCGGCGCGGGGGACGGCGATGCTGCAGCCGGCTCGACGGGCTCCGACAGCGCGGTCACTCGATCTCCTCTCCGGTCAGCACGACGAAGGCGTCCTCCAGCGTTGCCGCGCGGCGCACGCCCTCGGGCAGCGTGCCGTCGTGGCGCTCGGCTTGCAGGATCGCGAGCGCCGGGCCGGAGCGGCGCATGCTCCAGCCGGCCGCCTCGCCCTGCGCGCGCAGCTCCTCCAGGCGAGCCGGTGGCCCGTAGACCTCGTGCGTCTCGCGGCCCGCATGTGTCAGCACGAGCTCGTGCGGGCGCCCGCGCGCGACGATCCGCCCGGCCGCCATCACCTCGACGGTGTCGGCGAGCCGCTCGGCCTCCTCGATGTAGTGGGTGCTCATCAGCACGGTCGTGCCCTCGGCGCGCAGCGCGTCGATCAGCGACCACAGCTCCTGGCGGACCTGCGGGTCGAGCCCGACGGTCGGCTCGTCGAGCAGCACGAGCCGCGGCCGGTGCACCAGCCCGCGCGCGATCAGCAGCCGTCGCCGCATCCCGCCAGACAGCAGGTCGACGCGCGTGTCGGCGCGCTCGGTCAGGTTCGCGATGCTCAGCGCCCGCTCGATCGCCGCCGGGCGCTCGGCCGGCGGCACGCGGTAGAGGCGCGCGAAGACGGTCAGGACCTGGCGGCAGGTCAGCTCGACGTCGAGGTTGTCGAGCTGCGGCACGACGCCGCACTCGGCACGCGCCTGCTTCGAGGCGCCGGGCAGCTTGTAGCCGAGCACCTCGATCTCGCCCTCGTCGGGGATCGCCTGCGCCGTCAGCATCCGCATCGTCGTCGACTTGCCGGCGCCGTTGGGGCCGAGCAGGCCGAGGCAGATCCCCTGCGGGACCTCGAGGTCGAGCCCGGCGACGGCAGTGATCTCGCCGAAGCGCTTGACGACGCCGCGCAGCGAGATCGCGGGGCCGGCAGCGTTGGCGGAGCCGCTGCTCACGTCCACCTCAAGCTCTGCGGCGCGTCCCGCATCCGCAACACCTTCGCCGGCGTGCCGCCCACGACCGCATTCGGCTCCACGTCCTTCGTCACGACCGAGCTCGTGCCGACTATCGCGTTGTCGCCGACCGTCACGCCGCGCAGGATGCACGCTCCGTAGCCGAGCCAGACGTTGTGGCCGACGCGCACGTCGCGCTTGTAGATCCCCTGCAGGCGGATCGGCCGCTCGACCTCGACGACTCCATGGTCGAAGTCGATCAGCATCACGCGGTCGGCGACGATGCACTCGCGCCCGATCGAGACGTGCTGGTAGGCGGAGATCGTGCACTCCTGGCCGAGCACCGACTTCGCGCCGATCACGACCTCGCCCTCGTGCGCGCGAACCTTCGTGCCGTGGCCGATCCACGACCAGCGGCCGAGCGAGACGCGCGCGTGCTTGCCGATCTCGAACGTCACGTCGGGGCAGACGAAGCAGATGCCGTCGGTTTGCAGGCGGCCGCGCCAGCGCAGCTTCAACCACGCCCAGCGCGCGATCAGCTTCGCGTAGTGGCGGTTGAGCATGCCGTTGGCGCGCAGGAAGCGCAGCAGCGTCAGCGGGCCGCCGTGCGGTGGGCGGGGGGCGCCGCGGGGTGCCGCGAGCGGCGGCACGTCGCGGACGGGAGCGGGGGAAGCGGTCGTGGGCTCCATCGCATACGCATGGTATTCGGCGTGGCCGCGCGAGCTGCCGCCGGCCGGCGCCGCATGCGCGCCTGCGATCATCCGCGGCGCAATGGCGGCCGACCCCACCCTCGCCGAGCGCCTGCTCGCCGGCGACAAGCGCGCGCTCGCGCGCGCGATCTCGCTCGTCGAGGACGATCGGCCCGAGGGCTGGGAGCTGGTGCGCGAGGTCTACCCGCAGACGGGCAAGGCGTCGATCGTCGGCTTCACCGGACCGCCCGGCGTCGGCAAGTCGACGCTGCTCGGCGCGTTGACGAAGGCCGAGCGCGAGCGCGGACGGACGGTCGGCGTGCTGTCGATCGACCCGTCCTCGCCGTTCACGCATGGCGCACTGCTCGGCGACCGCATCCGCCTGACCGAGCACTTCCTCGACCCCGGAGTCTTCATCCGCTCGATGGCGAACCGCGGAGCGCTCGGTGGCCTGTCGGAGGCCGCGCTGCAGGCTGCGCTGCTGATGGACGCAGCAGGCCGCGACGTCGTGCTCGTCGAGACGGTCGGCGTCGGGCAGGCGGAGGTCGACGTGATCGACCACGCCGACACCGTCGTGCTCGTGCTGATGCCGGGCTCCGGCGACTCGATCCAGGCGCTCAAGGCCGGTGTGATGGAGATCCCCGACGTGATCGTCGTCAACAAGGCCGACCATCCCTTGACGGACACGATGGTGCGGGAGATCCGCGGCGTGCTGTCGCTCGGGCCGCAGACGGGCGGCTGGCGCGTCCCGATCGTGAAGACGGAGGCCGCCCACGGCAAGGGGATCGAGCAGCTCGTCGAGCATATGGAGGCGCACCGCACGCACATCGAGCAAGAGGGCACGCTCGTCGAGCGTCGCCGCCGCAACCTGATGAACGAGGTGGTCGCGATCGCCACGTCGCGGATGCGCCGCGAGCTGGAGGCATCGATCCAGGCGGACCCGGACGTCCAGCAGCTGCTCGACGAGGTCTGCGCTCGACGGCTGGACCCGGCGAGCGCGGCGACGCAGATCCTCGCGAGCGCCGCGCAGCGGACCGCGAAGCAGCAGGCGTAGCGCCGCGCGTCAGCCGGCGAGCTCGGGCGCCTGCTCGGGGCTGGGCGCAAGCCGCTGCTCGCGGCGCGCCCGCAGGTGCGTGACCAGCTCCCCAAGCCGCTGGTGGTCGCGCCGGTTGACCGCGCCGAGCAGCGCGAGCACCGCCACATAGGCGAGCGTGCCTGCGGCGAGCGCGAGCACGAGCCCGACGAGCGAGCCGTCCGCGTCGAGGACCGCCCGTGCGGCGCCGAAGCCTGCCGCGTAAGCGACGACGAGCGCAAGCCGCTCGCGCCAGTGCCAGATCGCCGACAGCGGCTGGCTCAGGTGCCGTCCCAGCACGAGCCCGCGCCAGACGACGTCGAGCAGGTAGCCGGCGAGCAGCGCGATCGCCGGGCCGGTGATCCCGATCGCCGGCGTCAGCACGATCGTCAGCCCGACCGTCAGGAGCATCCGCGCGATCGCGACCACGCTCGTCAGCCCGGGGCGGTTCACGGCCCACAGCGCCTGCGTCTGCGCGTTCACGATCGCGGCGAGCGCCGGGTACAGCGTCAGCAGCGCGAGCACCGTCGCAGCGCGATCGAAGCCCGGTCCGAAGATCGCGAGGATCCGCTGCGCGGCGCCGCCGCAGAGCGCGGCGATCAGCAGCATGCCGACGAGCGCGTAGCGGATCGAGTCGAGCAGCGCCCGGTCGAAGCCCTTGCCGTCGCCGCTGGCATGCCGCTTGACGAGCGTGGGGTAGAGCACCTCGGCGATCCGCACGTTGACCTGCTGGAGGCGGTCGGGGATCGTCTGCGCACGGCTGTACGCACCGACGGTGGCAAGCGACGCGACGGCGCCGATCGCCCACACGCCAGCCTGCTGGCTGACGCCCTGCGCGAGCGAGCCGGGCGTGATCTTCAAGCCGAAGCGCAACAGATCGGGCAGTGCCTTCAGACCTTCGCGGTACTCCGCGCGCGTCAGCCGCGCGCGGATGAACGGGCGCACGGCGATCACGCGATGGACCAGGGCCGTGGCGGAGCCGCCGATCGTCCCGAGCACGAGGCCCCAGATCGAGTGCCAGGCGAGCCCGAGGACCGTCGCGATCGCGAGAAAGCTGAGCGTCTCGTGCAGCCGCACCCAGAACAGCTGGCGACCGGCGACGAACGCCGAGAAGATCGAGTCGATGTTCCAGCCCGGGTTCGTCACGACGAGAAAGCCGGCGAGGCTCACGAGCGCCGGTGCGACGAGCTCCGGGTGATGCAACGGGCCGTCGAACAGCAGCCAGGCGGCGACGCCGGCGAGGATCGCCATCACGAACGTGAGCACCGTCGAGAAGCTGAAGACGACGGCGAACAGCTGCGTGACGCGCGGATGGCGCGGCGGCAGGCCGGTGATCTCGCGGATCAGCGCCGCCTGCTCCTTCGCGGTCGACAACAGCCACAGCGCGCTCACGGGAGCGATCGTGAGCGCGAACTCGCCGATGACCTCGACACCGTAGATGCGCGCCGTGACGATCGTCGAGGCGACGCCGAAGACCATCATCGCGAGGAAGCTGAGGATCCCGAACGCGAAGCCCGAGCGATAGCTTCCGTGCTGTGCGCCAGACGTGGAGCTGCTGGATTCGCTGCTCACGACCAGCGGGACCTTAGTCAAAAATCCGCCCTGGCGATTGTCGCATTCCTGGAGCCCGACGGGCTAGGCTGTGGCGCGTGGAACGCCTTGCGCTCGATGAGGACTGCCTGATGTGGCGCGAGGTCGACGGCGAGGTGATCGTGCTCGACAAGCGCACGTGGACCTACATGGGCATCAACGGCTCCGGTGCGTTGCTGTGGAAGGAGCTGGCGGGCGGCAGCAGCACGGAACTGCTCGTCGAACGACTGCGTGGCGAATTCGGGCTCGACGAAGCCGCTGCCGTGCGTGACGTCGGAGCGTTCGTCGAGCTGTTGCGCGGTCATGGCCTGCTCGCGACTGCGGGACCGCTTGATGGCTAGACGGCTGCTGCCGACGCTCGGTGCCGCCGTCTGGGCGGTGCTCGCGCTGCGGCGCCTGCGCCGGCAGATCGCGAGCGAAGGGCTCGAGACGCACGTGCTTGCGCCGCCGGCTGCGTTGCACGCGGCAAGCGTGCGCGGCATCGAATTGGCGTTGCGCGCGCGTCGCGCCACCTGCCTGGAGCGCTCGCTCGTGCTGCAACGCTGGCTGCTCGCGCAGGGGCGCTCGCACGAGGTGCTCGTCGGAGTGGCGGGCGGTGCCGACTCGATCGCCGCCCACGCGTGGATCCACCGCTACGACGCCGCAGCTCAGGGCGAGGGCTTTCGCGTGCTGACGCGCGTCGGCCCGCGCGAGTAGCGCTGCCGGCGCGGCTGGCATGCTCGATCGCATGCGGCTGAGCGCGCTCGAAGCGCTGTGGTCGATCCCCGTCGGGAGCGACGAGCAGACCGCTCCGTTGGCGGCCGGCGCGGATGCTCCGACGCCCCGCGTCGCGCTCGAACACGCAGTGCTCGGGGCGCTCCAGCGCCCACCGTGCCTCGTCTCGTTCTCCGGCGGCGTCGATTCGTCCGTCGTGCTCGCAGTTGCCGCGCACGTAGCGCGACGGGAGGGCTTGCCATTGCCGATTCCCGCCACGCACCGCTTTCCCGCGGTCGAGGAAGCTGACGAGTCGGTTTGGCAGCAGCAGGTCGTCGAGCAGCTCGCGCTCGGCGACTGGCTGCGACTCGAGTGGGATGACGAGCTGGACCTCGTCGGGCCGGTCGCCGGCCGGATCCTCGAGCGCCATGGCGTGCTCGTGCCATTCAACGGACACTTCCATCAGCCGTTCGTCGAGCGCGCGGCAGGCGGCTCGCTGCTGACCGGCGTCGGCGGCGACGAGCTGTTCGCTCCCGTCAGCCGCACGACCGCCGCGCACCTCGTG
The DNA here is from genome assembly GCA_963715695.1 of uncultured Actinomycetes bacterium. GTDB lineage: Bacteria > Actinomycetota > Thermoleophilia > Solirubrobacterales > Solirubrobacteraceae > Conexibacter. The sequence goes on from OY970266.1 coordinate 2,491,276, forward strand.
TTGCGCCATCGCCGTCCGCGCGTGCGCGACGTCCCGTCGCTCGCGTTCGGGCTGTCGCCGCGGCCGCTGCGCGAAGCGGTGATCACGCGGCGGCGACCGTTCGATCGCTACGGCTGGATCCGCCCGCACGCGCGGCGCCGGCTCGCGCGCGCCTATGCCCGCTGGGAGAGCGCTGATCCGTTGCAGTGGGAGCGCTCGCTGCGCGAGTGGTGGTGGCCGAGCCGCCTGTTGCAGTGCAACCTGGCAAGCAAGCGCGCGCTTGCCGAGGACTGCGACGTGCAGCTCGTGAGCCCGTTCGCCGAGCCGTCGGTGCTCGACGCGTGCGCGCGCGGAGGGGGCGCGATCGGGATCGGCTCACGCGCCGTGGCGCTGCCGGGGATCGTCGGGGACCTGCTGCCGGCTGCGGTGTTGCAGCGCACGACGAAGGCGTCCTTCGACGGGGCCTTCTGGAATCGCCACGCACGCGCGTTTGCGGCGGAGTGGGACGGGGGCGGGGTCGATCCCGAGCTCGTCGACGCCACCGAGCTGCGCGCGGAATGGTCGAAGGAGCGGCCCGACCCGCACAGCTTCGCGCTGCTGCAGCAGGCCTGGCTCGCAGCACGCACTTGACGCTCTGGAATCCCTCTTATAGTGTGCGCCACGTAACCGCTTGGTTTCCGGAAATTGGAGATACACCATGGATGCGTCGTATCAGCCCCCCTCGCTCACCGTGCTTGGCACGCTCAGCGAGCTGACGCTTCGCAACAAGACGTTCGGCACGCCTTCCGACGGCGACTTCCTCGTCGGCTACGGCTCGCTGAAGAACAACTCCTGACCTAGGTCAGGACGACAAGCGGTCCACAGCGTCGAGCAACCGCTCGGCGCTCTCTCTGAGCGCCTCGATGCGCTCGGGCTGTCTCAGCACGAGCGCCGGCAGCCCCAGCAGCTCCATCAGACTGGACGGGTCCTTCGGTTCGATCCTCAGCGAGAGGCTCGCGAAGATCGCGCCGACGCGCTCGCCCGCATCCATCGGCTCGACCGTCGGCTCGCCCCAGGCGAGGCGAATCCAGCCGCCGACCGGGACCTCGGGCGCGACCGGCCCGACCGTCAGGCGCCAGCGCTCGCGCGTGCCGAGCACGCCGAGCGGCTCGCCCGCGCCGAACGCCGCGGCCGACTCGCGTCGCAGGTCGATGCAGCGCGGGCCTGCGAGCCCGTGCGTCCCGCGCACGACGAGCACGTCGTCGGTCAGGATCGGCACGCTGCGCCGCGCCAGCTCGGCGAGCATCGAGCTCTTGCCAGCGCTGCGCGCGCCGAGGATCGCCCACGCGCGGCCGCCACGCACGAACGCGCCCGCGTGGAAGCACTGCAGTCCTTGCCAGCGCGCGACGACGCTGGCGGTCGAGGCGAGATAGGGGTGGACCATCTCGCGATCGCTGGGCAAGCTGGGGAAGCTGAAGCACGACGCTGCGCTCGCGCGGTCGATCTCGACCCAGCCGTCGGGCTCGGAGCGCAGGCGCGCATGCGCGTCGTCGACCAGCTCGGCTGGCTGCCCGCCGCCGATCGCCCGCGCGATCCGCCAGTCGATCCACGTCCCCGGCGCTGCGTTGAGCAGCTCTGCAGCGTCAGGCAGATCGGGCAGGTGCAGACCGTAAGCGCCGAGCCGCGCGCCGTCAGTCGCCGCGTCACGCATGCGGCGCTCGCAGCGAGGCGGGGAACGGGGCCCAGGTGCCGCGACGCAGGACCGACCAGCACGCGATCGCATAGCGTCGCACGACGCGGAGCGCGTGGCCGGCGCGCAGCGAGGCGAGCTGCCGCGCGCTCGTGCCGCTGCCCGGCCAGCGCGTGAGGATGTCCCGTCGTGCGAGCAGCAGGTGGCGTCGCGTCAGCGCTCGCCACTGCCCGGCAGGCGCGAGCAGCCAGTCGACGAGCGAGACGTTCGCGTCGATCTGACCCTCGCTGCCGCGCAGCGACCAGTTCGACAGGCGCAGGGCGCGCCGCGACGCTTGTGCGAGCAGCTCCGCGGACAGCACCTGCGCGGCAGGGACGCCGGCGAGCTGGTCGGTCAGCAGTGCCGCGGTCGCGACGACCCGCGTCATCGCCGGATGCGCGCGGACGGCGTCAGAGACGCCGAGCGGGCCGAGTGCCGCGCCGTAGCGATCCCACCACGCAGCAAGGTCGCAGGCGAGTCGCAGCCCGGCGAAGCCGTCACGTCCGTAGAGCAGCAGCAGCAGCGCCAGCTCGTCATCGGGTTGCGGCGCGAGCCAGCCGCCTGGCGTCAGCGCACTGCGCGCGAGCACGCGGCTCGAGAAGCCCTGCTCGTACCAGTGGACGCGCCAGTGCAGCTCGACGGCGGGCAGGCCGGACGGGTGCACGAGCTGCTCGTGCAGCAGCGGGCGGGTCGTGTCCGACGGGGCGCGCGGCAGCAGGCGCCGGTAGCCGAGTGCGAGCACGACCTCGACTGCGGAGACGAGATCGTGCTCGGCCACGAGCAGGTCGATGTCCGCAGAGACGCGCGCGCCGATGTCGCCGTAGAGCCGCTCCCCGAGCAGCGGACCCTTGAGCGGCAGCGCGCGGATGCCCGCCTCCTCCAGGGCGGCAAGCAGGCGCACGGTGATCATCTGCTGGCTGACGCCCTGGCGCCGAGCGCGCGCAGTGTGCTCGGCTGCGGAGGCCGCAAAGCCTGCGGGCAGCGCCCCGGGGGCGGACTCGACGAGCCGTGTGCCCAGCAGGCCGAGCATCCCCTGGCGCAGGAGCGTCGCTTCGAGCCTTCGCCCGTCGACCGCCGTCGCCAGTTCGCGCACGCGCTCGCGGTAGCGCTCGCGCGAGGCTGCAGTTCCCGCCAGCAACAGCGCGAGCTCGCCTTCGAGGTCGGGGGCCGTGGCGTGCATCGAATCAGAAGCGTGAGAGCGTCCCGCGGGCGCGTGCGAAGCGCAGCGCTGCGGTGAGCACGAGCAGGGAGATCGGCAGCAGGACAGCGCATTCGATCAGCAGCGCGCCGAGCGGGCCGCCGAGCAGTTCGGGCAGGCTGCGTCCGTGCAGCAGTGCGCCGCGCATCGCGCGCAGCGCATAGGTGAGCGGGGAGATGTGCGAGATGAGCTGCAGCGGAGCGGGCAGCACGGCGATCGGGAAGACGGCGCCGCTCGTCAGCGCCAGGCCGGCGGTGACGAAGCCCATCACGCCGACTCCCTGCTGGATCGCCAGCACGAGCGCCGCGCCGAGGAAGCCGATCGCGACGAATGCGACGACGCAGACACCGAGCACGCCGACGACGGACAACCAGTTCGGCGAGAAGCCCGAGAAGCCGAGCGGGATCGCGACGACGCAGGTGATGATCCCGTCGAGCAGCGCCTCCGCGACGGGCAGGGCCGACCAGCCGAGCGCGAGCGCCAGTGGCGAGACGGGCTGCGTCGCGAGGACCTCCAGCGTCCCTTCCAGTTGGTCGCGGCGGGCGTTCGCGGCTGCCGTCACGACGGAGGCGCGCAGGATGTTCGAGACCGCGACGCCGACGACGATGAACTCGAAGTACTCGTCCGGCGTCCCGACCTGCGCGCCGTGCCCGACGACCCGCGAGACGAAGTAGAACGACAGCAGCCCGTAGAAGGCGGCGAAGATCCCGAGCACGAAGCTGAGGCGGTAGGTGCGCGCGACGCGGAAGTCCTTCAACGCGAAGATCCGCGCGATCTCGAACGCGCGCATCATGCCGGAGCTCGCTCGGCCTGACGCCGCGGGTCGACGACGCCGTCGTGCAGCGAGAGCATCGCGTCCGCTTCGGTCGCAAGCTCGTCGGCCTTCGGGGCGGCGACGAGCACGGTCGCTCCGTCGTGCGCGCGGCGGCGCAGGAACGCGAGCGTTGCGGTGATGCCTGCATCGTCGAGCCCGCGCAGCGGCTCGTCGACGAGCAGCACGCTCGGCTCGCCGAGCCCGGCGCGCGCGATCACGAGCCGCTGGCGCTGGCCGGCCGACAGGTTCGCGACGGGGCGCGGCGCGATCTCGTCCAGCTCCAGCTCGCTCAGCAGCGCGCGCACCTGGCGCTCGACGTCGGCGCGCGGGACGCCGCGCGTGCGCGCGAACAGCACGAGGTTCTCGCGTCCGGAGAGCCGCCAGAAGAGGCTGCGCTCGTTCACGAACGCGACGCCGATGCGCTCGCGCACGCGCGCGCCGTCGCGCGCGACGTCGAAGCCGTCGACGCGTGCCTCGCCGCTGTCGGGGCGCACGACGGTCGCGAAGATCCGCAGCAGGGTCGTCTTGCCGGCGCCATTCGCTCCCTCGACGACGGTCACCGCGCCGGGCGCCGCTTCGAGGTCGACGCCGCCGAGGATCTGGCGTCCGCCGAAGGAGCGGCCGAGCTGCCGTGCGAACAGACCCGGCGATCCGGCGTCCGTCGCGGTGGCGCGTCTGGCAAGTCGTCGGATGATCTCGGACCCGCCGGTGCTAGGCGACCGCGCGCGAGCCGATGCGATCCCGCACCGCTGCCCGCAGCACCAGCTCGATGAAGCGGACGTTCGTGACCGCATAGCGGCGCAGCAGCCGGCGCGGCTCTTGCAGCAGGCGGAAGAGCCATTCGAGCCCGAGGCGCTGCATGATCCGCGGAGCGCGCCGCGTGATGCCGGAGACGACGTCGATCGCGCCGCCGACGCCCATCACGAACGGGACGCCCATCTGCGGACCGTGACGCCCGAGGAACAGCTCCTTGTGCGGCGAGCCCATCGCGACGAAGAGGATGTCCGGCCGCGCCTCGGCGATTGCCTGGGCGACGCCGTCTTCCTCCTCGGCTGAGAAGTAGCCGTTGCGGTAGCCGGCCACCGTCAGCGCCGGATGGCGGGCCCGCAGCCGCTCGATCGCCTGCTCGAGCACCTCCTGGCGCGCACCGAGCACGTAGACGCGATAGCCGCGCTCCGCGGCGCGCGCGAGCAGCGCCTCCATCAGGTCGATGCCGGCGACGCGCGTCGGCAGCGGGTCGCGCAACAGGCGCGAGGCCCACACGACCGCCTGCCCGTCGGCCGTCACCAGCTCACAGCCGCGGATGACCTCGGAGAGGTCCGGGTCGTCGCGCATCGAGACGAGCTTCGCCGCGTTGATCGCCATGTGCTGCACGAAGCGGCGGGAGGCGATCGACGCTTCGCAGCGTGCGAGCGCGCCTTCGAGGTCGACGCGGTCGATCGCGCACCCGAGAACCTCCGCACGGGAGGCGGGGGAACCGTCGGCAGCCTGATCGGAAACAGGACTCATGATCCCTTGAACAACAGAGGATAAATACCACAGACTCTGGAAATCGGCGACAGTCCGCAGTCCGGGCGATTGGTAGGCTCCCGCGGGCATGTCGCCAAGGCTCCGGCAGCTCGTCGGGATCCACCTGGTCGCACTGGCGATCGTCCTGTCCGCTTGTGGCAGCAGTGGCGTGCGACCGCTCGCGGGCACACCGCCGCGAGCGGCGGTCACGACGACACCGCCACGCACGACGACCGCCACGACGCGCACCGCCGGCACGACGCTGTTCGCGCCCACCAGCGTGTGGAACGCGCCGCTGAGCCAAAGCGCCCGGCTCGACCCGTCTTCGCCGCGGCTCGTCGCGGCGCTCGTAGGTGAGGTCGCGCAGGAGGAGGCATCGCGTGCTGGCCCGTGGATCGAGACGAAGTCCTACAGCACGCCGATCTACGATGTGCCTGCAGACCAGCCGCGTGTTCGGGTCGCGATCGAGAGCTCCCAGCCGTGGGCGCGAACGCTGCGCACGGCGTTGAGCGCTGTTCCGTTGCCGTCCGGTGCTCATCCTGCTGCCGGAACCGATGGCCATCTGACGGTCTGGCAGCCCTCGACGGATCGGCTGTGGGAGCTGTGGCAGGCGCACCACGAGGCGGATGGGTGGCATGCGTCGTGGGGGGGCGCGATGCAGAACGTCTCGCGCTCGCCGGGGTACTTCACGAGCGACAGCTGGCCCGGGGCACGCAGCTACTGGGGAGCGACCGCCACGAGCCTGCCGGTCGCTGCCGGCACGATGCGCATCGCCGAGTTCCAGCACGGTGAGATCCGCCATGCGCTCGCGCTCGATCTCCCGACAATCAGAGCCAACGCCTACGCGTGGCCCGCGCAGCGGACGGACGGCACCGACGGCGATCCTGGCTCGATCCCCGCAGGCGCGCACCTGCGCATCGATCCCAACCTCGACGTGCGTGCGCTGGAGCTGCCACAGCTGACCGAGATGATGGCCCTGGCGGCGCAGCGCTACGGCATGATCGTCCGCGACCAGACACACCACGCAATCGGGTTCTACGCAGAGGATCCGACACCGACCGGGGCGAACCCCTACCCCGGACTTATGGAATACCGCTTTCCGAATGAACTGCTGATCGACTTCCCGTGGACGCACGTGCAACTGCTTCGTATGAGCCTCCGACACGGAACCGGGCGACCGCGGGCTCAGTAGCGCCGTCGGCGGCGCCCCCAAGCAGTCGGTCCTTCGCACAAACGTCCGCTGGAGGTTCTCGTTCAGGCCAAAACGGCGGCATGAACCGATACCGAGCGCGATGAGGAATCCTGCCCATGCCTTCGCAAGCCGAGTCGGCATGCTGCTCCTGAGTCTGCCTGCGCTGTTCTTGCTGCTTCCGGGCAGCGGAGCCGGTGCACGGACGCAGGCGCGCTCCTCGCACACGGTCCACCACCACCGGTCTGCGCACCGCCACCACCGCGCCGCGCACCGCCGTCACCGCGTTGCGCACCGCCACCACCGCGCACGCCGAGCATCCGTCATGACGACCGCACCGCTGCGCCTGTTCGCGCCAACGAGCGTCTGGAACGCATCTCTGTCTGACAACGCGCCGCTCGATCCGCAGTCGGGCATGCTCGTCGGCGCGCTCGCTGCGGAGATCGCGAAGGAGGCCAGCGCACGCACGGGGCCGTGGATCGCGACTGCGAGCTACTCGACGCCGATCTATGTCGTTCCCTCGGGCCAGGCTCGTGTGCGTGTGGCACTCGACAACCCCACGGTCGCCTGGCGCGCGAGCTTGCAGGCCGCGTTCGACGCAGTCCCGATCCCAGCTGGGGCGCAGCCAGCGGCTGGCAGCGACGGCCACATGACGGTCTACCAGCCGTCGAGCGATCGGCTGTGGGAGCTTTGGCTCGCACGCAAGCTGGCCGATGGATGGCACGCCTCCTGGGGCGGAGCGATCGACCACGTCTCGCACAGCCCCGGCTACTACGACACGAGCTCATGGGCGGGATCCGGGTCGTACTGGGGCGCCTCGGCGAGCAGCCTCCCGGTCGCCGCCGGAACGATGACGATCGCCGAGCTGCGTGCTGGTCACATCGATCACGCGCTTGCCATGGAGGTCCCGTTCCCCCGCGCAGGCATCTACTCGTGGCCGGCACAACGGACCGACGGGCTCGGCGGCGACGTGACCAACCTGCCGGAGGGTGCGCACCTGCGGCTCAATCCGCATCTCGACGTGCGAGCGCTCCACCTCCCGCACATGGCTGAGATGATGGCCTTGGCGGCGCAGCGCTACGGGATCATCGTCCGCGACCAGAGCCACCACGCGATCGGCTTCTACGGCGAGGACCCGACACCCACGGGAGCCGATCCGTACCACGGACCGAGCGGCTTCTTCGGCAACGTGTGGCCGTCGGATCTGCTCGCCCGCTTCCCCTGGCGCTCGCTCCAGCTGCTGCGAATGGACCTCCACACGTCTCGTTGATGCTCCTAATTGCGGAATTCGCGCGCCGCGCTGTCTATGATGTCGCCGCCGAGCGCGGAGGCGCTCGACTCTGCATTCCCCCCAGGAGGTTTCTCTGTGTCGGCGATCAGCCCACCACCCGAAGCCCCACATGACGTGCCTCGCGATGCAGCGCCGCTTGCGCTGCGCGAGCGGGTGGGAGTCGGAGCGGCGATGCGGAGACACCCACTCCTCGTGTTGCTGCCTGTCGTGCTGTTGGCCGCGGCCGGCATCGCGGTGGGCTTGCGGACGAACCCGACGTATACCGCGACCGCCCAGGACGTCGTACAGCCGTTGGCGCCGACGGTCGCCCAGCTCCCGGGAGCGATCCAGGCGGCACAGGACCTGGCGTCGAACGAAAGCCGCTTGATCGACGCCGCGGGCGTCACGGGCCCTCTCGCACGCCAGCTCGGCTCTTCGGTCGGCTCGATCGAGCGCCGCGTTTCGGCCACGCCGGTGCCGAACAGCACCGTCGTCAAGATCGACGGAGAGAGCAGCACGGCGCAGGGAGCCGTGTCGCTCACCAATGCGGCGGCCCGCGCCTTTGCGCGCTATGTCAACGCATCGTCGAGTCAGAGCGAGGCGGAAGCCGAGACGCTGCTCCGACAGTTCAGAGCGGCCTCGGCGGAGTACGTCCGCACGTTGTCGACGAAGCAGCGTGTGCTTGCTGCGGGGAAGGCAGCGCCGGCCGGGGCAGTCATCGCGACGACCTCCGCAGCCAACGCCGCACAGCTGCGCCAGCAGGCGTTGAGCGCGCAATACCAGAGCCTCGTCCAAAGCCAGGCAAGCGCACCGCGCGTGACGACCTTCGTCGTCGCACGCACTGCCCGCAGCAGTCGCCAGGCAGCGCTGCAGATCTCCGGGTTCGGGGGTGGCCTGGCGGGCTTGGTCATCGGTGCCGCGTTCGCCCTGCTGCTCGCCAACCGCCGCTCCCGCCGGGTCGAGGCTTAGCTCGGCCGGCGGATTCCCGTGATGCCCTACGCGGCTCGGACACGCCTCTCGGTCGTCCTCGCAGGGCTTCTGTGCGCGCTGCTGTTCGCTGCCGTTGCCGTCGAGACGTCGAAGACGACCGCGGCCGTCGGGGCCACCGCGCTGTTGGCGGTCGGGTCGGTTGCGTACCTCGTCTGGACTGCGGAGCCACGGTACGTCTTCACGCTTGCGATCGTCGTCGCGCCGTTCGCGAGCAACTGGCAGCAGATCGGCATCCCCGGGCCGCTCGCGCCGGAGCGGCTGCTGCTCGGCGCCGGCATCCTGACGGTCCTCTTGCGCGGCCCAGGAGCACGCGATCGGCCGCCGTTGCGGTTTGCAGCCGCGCACTGGCTGCTGGCGCTCACGGCTGTGTATGCGCTGAGCTCGGCGTTCTTCGCCAACACGCTGCTCCAGAAAAATCCAGGCATCCATCTGGTCGAGACGTTCGGCATCTTCCCGTTCCTCCTCTTTACGCTCGCGCCCGTCGTCTTTCCGACGGAGCGGGAGCGCGCGACGCTGCTGAAAGGTCTCGTCGGCCTCGGCGCCTACCTCGCGGTCACGACGCTCTTCGAGATCACCGGTCCGAAGGCGCTCGTCTTCCCCAGCTACATCTCAAACCCCGGCTACGGCATCCACTTCGGCTACGGGCGCGGGCCGTTCGCCGACGCGGTAGCGAACGGCTTCGGACTCTTCGCCTGCGCGCTCGCTGGCCTCGTCGCGGTCCGCCTCTGGCGCGACACGGCGTGGCGAACGTTCGCGGCGGCTGTCGCGGTGCTCTGCCTGGTCGGCACGCTGCTCACGTTCGAGCGCTCGGTCTGGATCAGCACGACTGTTGCCTCACTTGTGGTGCTGCTGACCGCGGGATCGACGCGGCGCCTGCTGATTCCCATCGTGATGGCCGGCGCACTGGCGATAGCGGGCGTGCTGGTCGTGATCCCGGGATTGTCCGCCAAGGTGACGGCTCGCAGCCACGATCGGCAGTCTGTCTGGGATCGCAAGAACCTGGGTCGGACGGCCGTCAACATGATCGAGGCACGCCCGCTGCTCGGGGTCGGCTGGGCCCGCTACGTCGACGAGAGCGGCCCGTACTTCCAGCAGAGCGGCAACTATCCGCTGACGGCGACGGCCGAGCCGCTGCACAGCGTCGCGCTGACGTATGCCGTCGAGCTGGGGCTTGTCGGCGCGACGCTGTGGGTCCTGGCGCTGCTGTTCGGGGTCGGCGGAGCGCTGCTGAGCCGTGGCCCACCCGACCTCCAGCCGTGGAGGCACGCGCTGCTCGCGCTCTTCGTCTTCTTCGCGATCGAGGAGAGCTTCGTGCCGCCGACCGTCTTCCAGAACCTCTGTCTGTGGCTGTGGGCGGGCGTCGTATGGACGGCGCGCTATCCGGCGCTCGCCGCTGCGCCGGCCGCCGGTCGCTCGATCGCGGGCGGCGGGATCGCGCGTGCGCTCGTCCCGACCGTCACCGTCGCGCGGCCCCCCGAGTACGAGCTGCTGCCGGCGATCCTGAGCGCGGGCGGCGAGCTGGTGCGCACCGCGGCGGCGTCCGCCTGGCGCGGCCCCGACCCCTACGACGGCCTCTTGCAGCCCTGGCCGGGCGTGCTGCGCGGCGGTCGCCGCCGCCGCCAGGCGATCGTCCAGCTGCACGCTCGCGCGCCGATCGACGTGCGCAAGCTCTACGGCCGGCGCGAGCAGCCGCGGATCGCCAAGGCGCTTGGCCTGTTCGGCCTTGCAGCCCTGCGGCTCGACGCTGTGCAACCCGATGCGCAACTGCGCAACGACGGGCTCGATGCGCTCGAGCTGCTCGTCGAGGACGGCAGCGCGGGCGATGCGTGGGGCTATCCGTTCGACGTGCAGACGCGCTGGAGCTTCTATCCCGCCGGCGCCGCGAACGTCGTCGTCACCTCGTTCGCTGCACGCGCGCTGGCGGAGGCAGGGGAGCGGTTCGGCGAGCCGCGCTTCCTCGACCGCGCCGACCGTGCAGCCCGCTGGACGCTCGAGCACGCGTTCGATCAGCGCACCGGCGCGTTCTCCTACCACGAGCACAGCGACACGCTGATCCACAACGCGAACCTGCTCGCCGCGCGGCTCGTGTGGGAGCGGCTCGGGGAGGACCCGGCTGCGCGCGAGGCGGTGCAGCGTGCGGTCGAGTGCTCGCTTGCGGCGCAGCTGCCCGACGGCACGTGGGGCTACGGAGTCGGCCCGGGACTGGAATGGAACGACTCCTTCCACACCGGCTTCGTGCTCGGCGCGCTCGCTGATCTGCGCGGCGTCGACCCCGCCGTCGACGAGGCGCTCGCGCGCGGCGCCGTACCCTACGGGACCCGCTTCTTCGGTCCGAACGGCCAGGCGCAGCTGTGGCCCGACCGCCCACACCCGGAAGACGCGCACGCTGCCGGGACGGGCTTGAGCACGCTCGTCGCGTTGCGCGAGCTGGGACACGTTGCGCCTGACCTGCCGGCCCGTGTCGCATCACGCGTGCTCACGAGCACGGTCGTCGACGGCCATGCCGTCTGGCGTCGCTTCGCCCGCGGCAGAACGCACGTCAGCTACCTGCGCTGGTGCGACGGGCATGTGGCACTCGGTCTCGCCGATCTCGCGAAGGCGGCGGCCGCCTGATGGCTCGGCGACGCAAGATCCTCTCGGTAGTCGGAACGCGTCCGAACTTCATGAAGATCGCGCCGATCGTCAGCGTGCTCGGACGCCGGCCCGACGAATTCGAGCACGTGCTCGTGCACACCGGGCAGCACTACGACGCGGCGATGTCGGACGTCTTCTTCGGCGAGCTGGGCGTCGGTGAGCCGGACTACAAGCTCGAGGTCGGTGCCGGCAGTCATGCGCAGACGACGGGCCGTGTGATGGAGCGCTTCGAGCCGCTGCTCGCGGAGCTGCGTCCGGACGTCGTGCTCGTCCCCGGCGACGTCAACTCGACGCTCGCGGCGGCCGTCGTCGCAGCCAAGCAAGGCGTGACGGTCGGCCACGTCGAAGCCGGCCTGCGCTCGTTCGACCGCACGATGCCGGAGGAGGTCAACCGCGTGATGACCGACGCGATCTCCGACCTGCTGTTCATCCACTCGCCCGAGGCGCAGGAGCACCTGCTGCGCGAAGGGCAGCCCGAGGAGCGGATCCACTACGTCGGCAACACGATGATCGACACGCTCGTCGCGATGCGCGAGCGCATCGGCGCGAACGCTGTCGTCGACCAGCTGGGGCTGCAGCAGGGCGGGTACCTCGTCGTCACGCTGCACCGCCCGGCGCTCGTCGACGGGCCGCTGCTGGGCGTCGCGGTGCAGGCGCTGCGCGAGATCGCGTCGGAGATCCCGATCGTCTTTCCCGTGCATCCGCGCACCCGTGCACGGATCGTCGCCGACGGCCTGGAGCCCGAGCCGGGCTCGGCGATGCGACTGCTGGAGCCGCTCGGCTACCTCGACTTCCTCGCGCTCGTCGCGAGCGCAGCCGGCGTGCTGACGGACTCCGGCGGGATCCAGGAGGAGACGACGTTCCTCGGCGTCCCTTGCCTCACGCTGCGCGACAACACGGAGCGGCCGGTGACCGTCGAGGTGGGGACGAACGTGCTGCTCGGGCTCGCGCCCGAGCGGATCCGCGAGGCGCCCGCGTTGATCGCCAGCGCGCGCACGCGCCGCACGCACGTCCCGCCGCTGTGGGACGGCCGGGCGTCCGAGCGGATCGTCGACGTGCTGGCCGCGCTGTGACCGATCACGCAGCGCTGCGCCCGGCGACCCAGTGGTCGTGCCAGGCGCACGCGTTGTAGACGTTCCACAGGTGATAGCTCCAGTCCGCGCGGCCCGCGCGGTGCGCCTCGAACAAGCGCACGACCGGGGCCGAGGAGATCGCCCCGCGCTCGACGAGGCTGGAGCGGACGACCGTCTCCTGCGCGCGGCGCCCGAAGTCGCCGCGCAGCCATTCGGCCATCGGCGTGCCGAAGCCCTGCTTCGGGCGGTTGACGATCTCCGGCGGCAGGATGTCGCGCACGGCGCGCTTCAGCACGTACTTGCCGACACCGTCGCGGTACTTCATCCGCGGCGGCAACGCGAGCGCGAACTCGACGAGCGCGTGGTCGAGGAACGGCTCGCGCCCTTCGACGGAGCTGAGCATCGCGATCCGGTCCAGGCGCGCCAGCAACAGCTCCGACAGCCGCTGCTTCAGCTCGACGTACGTCATCTTCTGGAACAGGTCCGCTCCAGAGCCGTCGGCCTGCTCCCACAGCCGCTCGACGAGCTTCAGCGAGCTGTCGTGGCCGTTCGCGCCCGCGCCGAGCAGCTCGTCCTTGAGCTTGCCGCGGAAGCAGATCGATCCACCCCAGTAGGGGATCGGGCTGCGGGCCGCGTCGTGCAACGCCTCGCCGTGGCGCGCCCCGCGACCGAGCCGGCTCGTCAGCTCGTAGCCGGCGCGTCCCAAGGCGCGGCGCGCCGGTTGCGGCACGTAGCGCTGGAACGGCACGAAGTAGCGGCGGTGGTCGGCGTAGCCCTTGTAGCCGTGGAACAGCTCGTCGGCGCCCTCGCCGACCTGCACGACCGGCGTCCCGTGCTCGCGTGCGAGCCGCGAGACGAAGTGCTGGGGGACGCAGGTCCAGTCCGACAGCGGCTCGTCCTGCATCGCGATCAGCTCGGGCACGAACGCTTCGAGGTCGCGCTCGTCGAGCAGCACCTCGTGGTGGTCGGTGCCGAAGCGCTCGGCGACGAGCCGCGCCGGTGCGAGCTCGTCGTACTTCGGGTGACCCTTCGGCGCGGTCGAGAAGGTGCGCACCGGCTCGGAGGTCAGCTCCGACATCAGCGCCACGTTCGTCGAGGAGTCGAGCCCGCCGGAGAGGAAGACGCCGAACGGGACGTCGGACATCATCCGCTTGGCGATCGAGTCGCGCAGCAGCTCGAGCACGCGCTCCTCCATCTCCGCCTCGCTCATCTGTGAGACCTCGCGTGAGGTCTCGCTGTCGAACGGGCTCCAGTAGATGTCACGGTGAAGCGAGCCGTCGGCGCGCAATGTCATCCGCTCGGCAGGAGCGAGCTTGCGCACCCCCTGGAAGAGCGTCAGCGGCGTGGGCGCGAAGGCGAACGTCAGATAGTGAAAGAACGCCTCCTCGTCGAGGTCGCGCGTCATCGAGGGGTGTGCGAGCAGGCCCTTGATCTCGGAGGAGAAGAGGAAGCCGCCGGGCAGCCGCGCGAAGTACAGCGGCTTCACGCCGACGCGGTCGCGTGCCAGGAACAGCTCACGCCGGCGCGAGTCCCAGATCGCGAACGCGAACATCCCTTCGAGCCGCTCGACGCAGCGCGGTCCCTCCTCCTCGTAGAGGTGGAGGATCGTCTCGGTGTCGGTGTGCGAGCGGTAGACGTGGCCTTTCGCCTCCAGCTCCGGCCGCAATGCAGCGTGGTTGTAGACCTCGCCGTTGTAGGTGATCCACAGCGTGCCGTCCTCGTTGCTCATCGGCTGGCGGCCGGCTGAGGAGAGGTCGACGATCGACAGGCGTCGGTGCCCGAGCGCCACACGCTCCTGCGGCCGGTGCAGCGTGCCTTCGGCATCCGGCCCGCGATGGACCATCGTGTCGCTCATGCGCTTCACCAGCTCCTCGCCGACGGGGAAGCCGTCGTTGAGGCCCGCGATGCCGCAGATGCCGCACATAGCTCTTTCTCGATCCGGGCAGACGCTGCCGCGCCAAGGAGCGAGGCAAGATATCAGTGCGTCACCCTCTGGCAATTGCGCGATCGTGAAGCAAGGCGGATTAGGCTGTGTGCGCCTTGCGTCTCACCTTCCTGACCGACATCCCGACGCCCTACATGGTGGCTGTGCTCGGTGCCTTGTCCGAGCAGTGCGACCTGACCGCGCTGTTCTGCTCGCAGTCGGGGACGCGCGCGATGGCGTGGGACCTCCCGGCGCCGCCGTTTCGTCACCGGGTCATCGGCGGGCTGACGCTGCGGCGTCGCTCACCCGACGCGACCGACTTCTACCTCAGCCCGCGAATCCCGATCGCACTCGCGCGCACGCGCCCCGACGTGATCATCAGCGGCGGCTTCTCGTTCCCGTCGCTGTATGCGGCGGCATACGCGCGCACGACCCGCACCGGGCTCGTGATCCACAGCGACGGGACGGCACGCTCGGAGGCCGGCATCGGCCGCGGGCAGCGCCTGACCCGGCGGATCCTGGCGCGTGCCTCGCACGCGGCAGCCGGCAACAGCCAGCAGGCGGTGGCCCGCTTCGTCGAGCTTGGCTGGGAGCCGGGGCGAGTGCTTCCCGCTCCCCACGCGACGAACGTCGCGCCGTTTCACGCGGTGGCCCGTGCCCGCACGTATCGCCAAGGCGAGCAGCTGTCGGTCCTCAGCGTCGGACGACTGATCCCGCGCAAGGGGATCGACCGCCTGCTGCTCGCGGCGCACGCGGCGCGTCAGGCCGGTGCCGACGTCCGTCTCGTGCTCGTCGGCTCGGGGCCCGAGGAGGCTGCTCTGCGGGCGCAGGCCGAGCGGCTCGAGGTGCCGGTCGCGTGGCACGGCTTCGTCGACCAGGACGGCCTGCCACCGCACTACGCAGCCGCCGACGCCTTCGCCTTCCCCACGCGCGAAGACCCGTTCGGGATCGTGCTACTGGAAGCCGCCGCGTCGGGCCTGCCGCTGATCGCCTCACCGCACGGTGGCGCCACCGGCGACTTCGTGCGAGCGGGCGAGAGCGGGTTCGTCGTCGACCCAGACGACGTGGAGGGCGCTGCCCAAGCGCTCGTCGCGCTCGCGCGCGATCCCGCGTTGCGCGAACGAATGGGCCGCGCCGCGCACGAGTTGACGGGCGACCGGACACCGCAGGCGACCGCCGAGCGCTACCTGCAGGCTGCCGAAGCCGCGCGCCGCGTCTGACGGCGCTCAGTCGACGTAGCCGGGCCCGTCGGCCAGTGCCTCGAGCATCTGCGCGCGACTGGTGTCACCGTGGAGCGTGTCCCAGACGGGACGCTCGCGCATCAGCGCCTCGTGGCGGAGACGCAGCTCCTGCGTCGTCGTCACCACGCGTGCTGGGACGCCGACGGCCACTGCTCCGGCCGGCACGTCCTCACGGACGAGGCTCGCAGCACCGATGACGGCATCGTCCCCGATCGTCACCCCGGGAAGGATGATCGCCCCGGTGCCGATGTAGACCCGCTCCCCGATCGTGACTGGCTCCACGAGGGTCTTTCCGACCACTCGCTTGGTGGCCGCGTCGTGCGCGATGATCGCAACGCCTGGGGCGATCGTCGTGTAGTCGCCGATCTGGACGAGCCAGAGGAAGCCGGGGTCGATCGACACGTGTCGGGCGATTGAGACCTTGTGCCCGATGCGTGCCCCGCCGGCGACGAGCGCCGCGCGGCTCTGCTCGCCGCGCACGCGGGCCATGATGCGCTCGCGCATCTCGCGAATGGTGCGATTCATACCGGATTGCTGGGCGACATCACACCGCGGGCGATCATACCCACACGCCCGGCTCCTGTCTGCGAGTACATTGCGGACGGCCATGCGCATCGCGTACCTGACCGGCCGGTACCCCGCCGTCTCCCACACGTTCGTCCTTCGCGAGATCCAGGCGTTGCGTGGGCTCGGTGTCGAGATCGAGACGTTCTCGATCTGGAGGACCGACGCAGCCGAGCTGCTGTCACAAGCAGATCGCGACGAGGCGGCGCGCACGACGACGCTGCTGGCGCCTGATCCATTCCGCCTGCTCACAGCGCTCGGCGCTGTTGCGCTCCATCCTCGGGCGCTGGCGCGCCTCGTACGGGAGGCGGCTGCGCTTCGTCGACCCGGATCGCGTGGCCAGCTGCTCGTGGGCTCGTGGGTTCTCGAGGCACTGCTGCTCTGGCACGCGTGCCAGCGGTGCGGCATCCGCCATGTTCACGCTCACCTCGGCGGGACGGCGCCAGCGGTGGCGTCGCTGGTGGCGACGCTGGGAGCGGCGCTCGACGGCGAGGATGCCTGGAGCTGGAGCCTCACCGTTCACGGGCCGGCCGAGTTCTCGGATGTCGTGCGCGAACGACTCGCCGTCAAGATCCGCCGTGCGACGTTCGTCGTGGCGATCAGCGACTTCGCACGCAGCCAGCTGCTGGCGCTCGTGGACGAAGACCAGTGGGAGAAGGTCCACGTCGTTCATTGTGGCGTCGACCCGGCGGTGTTCGCGCCGTCCGCGGCGCGCTCGGAGGATGAGTCCACGCGCATCCTCAGCGTCGGGCGACTGACGCGCACGAAGGGCCAGGCCGTCCTGCTCGAGGCGGTGCGCCAGCTGCGGGAACGCGGTGTCGTGACGCATACGAGGATCGTCGGTGATGGTCCCAAGCGCGCCGACTATGAGCGCATCGCACGTGAGAAGCAGCTCGGCGACACTGTCACGTTCGTGGGAGCGGTCGGCCAGGACGCGATCGGTGAGGAGTTCGCGGCGGCTGACGTGTTCTGCTTGTCGAGCTTCGCGGAGGGGGTGCCTGTCGTGCTGATGGAGGCGATGGCGATGGGCAAGCCAGTCGTCGCTCCTCGCATCATGGGCATCGCCGAGCTTGTCGAGGACGGGGTCAACGGACAGCTCGTGCCACCGGGACGCGCGGACCTGCTCGCCGATGCACTTGCACGGCTCGCCGGCGATGCCGTACTGCGCGAACGGATGGGTGCTGCCGGACGGCAGACGGTCCTAGAGCGGTTTGACGTTGCACGCGAAGCAGGCCGGCTGCGGGAGCTGCTCTCGCGCTATGCCGCCACGTCCCGCGCCTAGCCCGACGGATCGGAGTCGCGTGCACGGCTCGGGGGTCCGACGCCAGCCGCGTGGAGCGCGGCGGTGCGGCGACGAACCTTGTGGCGCAAGCGAAGGATCCCCAGCAGGCCCATGACGCGCTGTCTGCGGGCGACGATGTAGAGACCCCAGCGCGCTGCGCGGCGTCGCTCGCCGATCCTCAATGCCGTGCGCAGGTTGTCCCAAGCCGCGACTGCCTCCCAGCGTTGCAGGGGAACCTCCGAGCCTCCGATTCGTCGCAAGTGCGCTGCGCCTGCCTCGAGGTGCGCAAGCTGCATCGTGCGATCGTCTTGCAGCGACATCTGCCCGTTGTGGAGGTAGTAGAGGATGCTGACGCGGGGGGAGCAGACCGCGGTGTGCCCGTGTTCGAGCACCCGCAGCCACAGGTCGAAGTCCTCGATGACGCCGCGTCGAGCCTGGAAGCCCCCGAGCGCGAGTGCGACGTCGCGCTTCATCATCGTGGCGCTGACGCAGATGATGTTGCCAGGGAACACGAGCTGTGCGCCGGATCGCAAGACGAGCGGATCTCGCGTCACCGGACCGTGGAAGCGATCGACACGATGGTCGGTGCCGCAGCGCAGCGCAGAGCCCGCGACCAGTGCGTGATCCTCGCGCAGCTCCCAGAGGTGGGCGAGGTGGTCCGGCAGCCATTCGTCGTCGGAGTCGAGGAATGCGACCCATGGACAGGACGTCGCGTGCAGGCCCGTGTTGCGCGCGGCCGAGAGCCCTTGGTTGTGCTCATGGGAGATGACGGTTGCTCCCATCTCTGCGGCGACCCTTGCCGTCTCGTCGCTCGAGCCATCGTCGACGACGATCACCTCGGCGGGTGAGGCGGGCCGTTGAGCCAGGACGCTGTGCAGCGAGCGTCGCAGCATCTCGGCACGGTTGTAGGCAGGCACGATCACGCACACCGGCAGCCGATTCGTCGTGGGCGGCGCTTCGATCACGTCAGGCCTTGAGCAGCTCGTGGAGCACGTTCGGGCCGCCGATGCCTCCTCGGCGGATGCGGGCGCGCCACGGCTCGCGTGCCACATCGTCGATGAGTCGCCCGAGGTCTGGGACGAATGACGCCATCGTCGTCGGCTGCCGATTGATCTGCTCGAGCAGCTCCGCGCCGTCGTAGCCCATCGTCGCGAGGCGTTCGTTGCCGAGGAAGCGCAGATACCGGCGACACCACTCCTTGCGCAACGGGTTGGCGAGTGTCGCCTTCCACTTCTCTGCAGGCTCGGCACTCAGCGTCGTGTACGTCTTCACGCCGACGGGATCCCCCATGCGCCCCTGGAGCCGGACCTCGGAGAAGCGCTCGAGCGCTGTCGGATCGAACGGGATCTCCAGGTAGCCCATCAGTGACTCCCATTGCTTCACATCGCCCGCGGCGAGATCCTCGAAGCGCGCCGAGTGCGTGCTGGCGGCGTTTGCACGATGTGCGTCGACCAGTCGCGGAAGCCCGGTGAAGAGATCCTCGCGATGACCCGTCGGGCGCCATCGACCGCCATGCCAGGTCTCGACGATGGAGGCGACGGTGCTCAGGGGGTTGCGCCAGAGAAACACGAATCGCCCTTCGGGGAAGAGCTTCACGATCTCATCCGCGATGAAGTAGTAGGGCGGCGTCTTGTCGAGGAAGTGCGTCGCGTCCGGGCCGGCCGCCTTCGCGTACAAGCGCAGGATCAGATCGTGAAGCTCGCGCCGGTAGTCCTCGACGCCGCCCGGCAGCTCATTGCAGAAGTCCTCTAGCGCCGCCGTGGCCAGGTGCTGGGTGTACTCGGCGACCACGCCCTCGCGCTTGAAGGCATAGAGGTGCGGCAGCAACAGCCACGGCTCCGACACGGTAGCCACGCCCTCGTGCGCGGCGATGACGCGCTGCACGAGCGTGGAGCCGCTGCGGGAGATCGAGAAGACGAAAATAGGTTGAATGGGCATGGACAGGTTGCTGGCGCGTTGACGGGCTTGGTCGTGCTGAACTAGGATGGCGCCGGCAGGAGGCTAGCGGGCGGGCTGTGGTCCGGAAGTTGGTTCGCGAAGGAGCAGAAGATGGTGAATGCTTCTCAGGAGACGGCGCAGAGCCCGAATGTGACCTGGCAGCGCGCTGCACTCACGCGGGAGCAGCGGTGGCAGGCGCTCGGCCACGGAGGTGCCACGATCTGGTTCACCGGATTGCCGGCCGCCGGCAAATCGACGGTCGCGAGTGCTGTGGAAGAGGAGCTTGTCACCGCCGGGCGCCCCGCCTTTCGGCTTGACGGTGACAACTTGCGTCACGGTCTCAACGGTGACCTGGGGTTCGACGAGGCGGCGCGCAGTGAGAACGTGCGGCGCACCGCGCATGTGGCGCGACTGCTCGCCGAGTCGGGGACGATCGCGCTGGTGAGCCTCGTCAGTCCCTACGCGCACGACCGGCAGGTAGCTGCCGAGTTGCACGCAGCCGTTGACCTGCCGTTCGTCGAGGTGTTCGTCGACGCGCCGCTCGCCGTCTGCGAGCAGCGCGACCCGAAAGGGCTCTACGCGCGCGCGCGGGCCGGTGAGCTGTCCGGCCTGACAGGCGTCGACGCGCCGTACGAAGCGCCGGTGGACCCCGATCTCGTGTTGCACCCGGGTGACGAGACAGTCCCCGACACGGTGCAGCGCGTCTTGCAGGCGCTCGCCGTCCGTTTCACGCCCTGAACGGGCGTCTCCTGACATCTGAACATTCGTTGAGTCTCGGGACCAACGTTCATATGTGGGTGTCTGCACGCCGATATACGGTTTTAACCCCACTGACACATCGCATTGCCCATGCTCATTCCCCTGCTCATCGTCGCCTGGATCGCGCTCCTGCTGCTGTTCACAGCGGTGTGCCGCATGGCGGCGCGCGGCGACCGGGGGGCGATACGCAAGACGGATGCTGCTCCGCGGACGGTCGACGCCGAATTCCGTCACGTCGTCGAGCTGACGCTCGGCGACGCCCGCGTCACAGGCCACGGCGCGCAAGCACGTGCGGCACGGTCCGCAACAGGATCTTGACGTCGGTCCACAGCGACCAGTTGGCCACGTAGAGGTAGTCGATCGCGACCATCTCCTGCAGTGAGACCCGCGTCGCGCCGAGGATCTGCCATTGGCCGGTCATCCCGGGCAGCAGCTCCAGCCGCCGGCGGTACCAGCCGGCGACGCGTTCGTCCTCCTCGGCCACGAGCGGCCGTGGGCCGACGAGGCTCATCTCGCCGCGGACGATGTTCAGCAGTTGCGGCAGCTCGTCGAGCGCGCTTTTCCTTAGAAGCCGCCCGAGCCGCGTGACGCGCGGGTCGTCGGCGATCTTGAAGAGACCCTCGCACGCCTCGTTGCGGTGCGCGAGCGATGCCTTGAGCGACTCGGCGTCCGCGACCATCGTTCGGAACTTGAACATGTGGAAGTGTTCTCCGAAGCGTCCGACGCGCGGCTGGCGGAAGAACACCGGGCCACGGCTGTCGAGCTTGATCGCGAGTGCGATCAGCAGCAGCAGCGGTGCCGTGGCGAGCAGGCCGAGGACGGCGCCCGCGAGGTCGAAGGCGCGCTTGACCAGCGCGGAGGAACGCGTCAGGTCGAAGCGCCTGACGCTCATGACCGTGACCCCGTGCAGATCGTCGAACTCGGTCGAGGAGCCGACGACCTCGAGCAGGCGCGGCAGCACGCTGACGCGAACGCCGACTGCCTTCAGCGTGCGCACGAGGTCCAGCATCTCGCCGGCATCTGCGCTGCGGGGGGCGATGATCGCGCGGTGCACGTCGAGCGTGCGCACGCGCTCGCGAATCTCTGCGAGCCGCTCCTTCGAGAAGGCGTCCGTCGACCAGGGCGAGATCTTGTCGAGGTCGAGGTGGGCGACCATCGTCGCCTTGATGTCACCGTGATTGACCAGCTTGGAGTTGATCGCCTTCGCGGACACGTCGTCACCAATGAAGAGACATCGCTCAACTGGTGACAGGTGCAGCGCCAGGCACCGTGCTCCCGCTCGCGCCACGGTGAGCAGGATCGCCAGTGCCACCCACAGGATCAGCACCCCACCGCGATTCAACGGTCCGGCGACCACCAGGCCACCGGCGAGCCAGCCGACCAGCGCGCAGAGGGTAGCCAGATGCACGAGGCGCGGCACCTCGTCGAGCGTGGTCTTGCGCAGCAGCGCCTCGTCGCGATCGTAAAGACCGAGCACCTTTGCACCCAGGACGACGACCGGCACCCCGAGAATGCTCAGCCATGTCAAGCGCAGCGACTGCGAGGAGAGGTTGGCTGCCACGAGGAACGCGACCGTGACCGCGATGGCGTCCGCGGCGACCAGCAGGCGCCGGAACAGTGCGTCGCGCAGGAGGCTGGACCTGGCGCCTGCGGCCTCCGTGATCTGGAGCGTTGTCGCACGCCGGAAGAGGCCCCACGTGCCGACCCCGCGTGGGTTGGTGAGCGATTCCCGAACCGGGTCGTCTCGCGACTCCCGGTCTGTCCCGACCCTCATAGCGCTGCTGGTCTCCCTACTCCACAACGGCTATCGGCGAATGACCATCACGGGGCGCATCTACGCCCCGACTTTCCTGTAACGCGACGAACCTACTCCCAGTGCAACATAATCGCAAGCGTTTATTAGTGATGGGACACGCAAGGGCGGGGACGAGCGGGACGTGCACGCGCCAGCTGGAGGTCGCTCCTCCCGCGTACCATTGCGCGCGATGAGCTCGTGGAGAGACCGGATCCCAGCGCGCGCGATCGGCGCGGAGCTGGTAGCTCCCCTCAGCTCGAATGCACGCACCCGCCGCTGGCAGCGTTTCAGCGAGCGCTTCCCGCAGATCGGCGAGATGACGGTGCTCGACCTCGGCGGCGACGCGCGCGCATGGCGCGCCTCGCCGGTGCGTCCCGCGCACGTCACGCTCGTCAACCTGATCCCGCAGCAGCCCGAGGAGTCGTGGATGTCGGCGATCGCGGGCGACGCCTGCGCGCTGCCGGACGATCTCCCACATGCCGACGTCGTCTACTCCAACTCGGTGATCGAGCACGTCGGCGGTCATTGGCGCCGCCAGCGCTTCGCGGAGAACGTCCGCGCGGCAGCTCCGCGCTACTGGGTCCAGACGCCGTACCGCTACTTCCCGCTCGAACCGCATTTCCTGCTGCCCGGGTTGCAGTTCCTGCCGCGCGCCGCGCAAGCCAAGCTCGTCGAGCGCTGGCATCTCGTCCACGGCAGTCGCTCGGTCGATCGCGACGACGCGCTCGGGCGCGTGCTGGACATCGAGCTGTTGACGCGGACGGAGCTGCAGTCGTACTTCCCCGACGCGACGCTCGAACGCGAGCGCTTCGGCGGCCTCGTGAAGTCGCTGATCGCTGTCCGCTGAGCGCTAGGCGTTCAGGCGCCGCGCGAGCGCGACAAGCAGGTGCACGCCCCAGCCGGCACCGCCGTGCTGGGTGTACGCGCGTCCGTTGTCGGACGCGGTGCCGGCGATGTCGAGGTGCGCCCACGGCACGTCGCCGACGAAGCGGTGGAGGAACTCGGCGGCGGCGATCGAGCCCGCCTCGCGGTGCTCGATCACGTTGACGATGTCGGCGTAGCGACCCTTGATCGACTCGGCGTAGTCCTCGTGCAGCGGCATCCGCCAGACGGGCTCGCCGGCTGCCACGCCAGCCTCCTGGACGGCTGCCGCCCAGGCGTCGTCGTTGCTGAAGACGCCGGCATGACTGCGGCCGAGCGCCCCGACGATCGAGCCGGTCAACGTCGCCAGGTCGACGATCCGCTCCGCGCCCTGCGCGACCGCGTGCGCGAGGCAGTCGGCCAGCACGAGCCGGCCCTCGGCGTCGGTGTTGATGATCTCGATCGTCGTGCCGTTCGACGCGCGCACGATGTCGCCGGGCTTGACGGCGCCGCCGCTCGGCATGTTCTCGGTCGCGCCGATCACGCCGAGCACGCGGATCGGCAGCTGCAGCCGGGCGATCGCGCCGGTCGCCTCGAGCACCGCCGCACCGCCGGACATGTCGAACTTCATCTCCGACATCTTGTTGCCGGGCTTGAGCGAGATCCCACCGGTGTCGAACGTGACGGCCTTGCCGACGAACGCGAGCAGCGGGCCGTCCGCATCGGGTCCTTCGTAGCGCAGCACGATCAGCTGCGCCTCCTCGTCGGAGCCCTGCGCGACACAGGCGAACGCGCCCATCCCGTGCGTCTTGAGGTCCTGCTCGCCGAGGACCTCGACGGTGATCCCCTCGGCCTCGCCGACGAGCTCCTGCGCGCGGTGCGCGAGGCCCTTGGGCGTCAGGTCGTTTCCGGGCGTGTTCTGCAGATCGCGGGCGCGGTTCTGCGCCTCGGCGATGATCGTCGCGATCGCGACCGGCTCGCCGACGTCGTGGTGCGCGCTCAGCAGCAGCGTTTCGAGCCCACCCTCGTCCTCCGGATGGTTGCGGTAGCGGTCGAAGCGATAGGCGTGCAAGGACGGTGCCCTCGACGAGCCCGCCGACGATCGCGCTCTCGACGTCGTGCGGGACCTCCCAGCACAGCGTCGTCGTCCCGATCTCACGCGCACGGGCGTGCACGGTTGCAGCGACGACACGGGCGCGCTCGGCGCCGAAGCGCTCGCGCTCGCCGAGTCCGACGACGATCCAGCGCCGCTCCTCGGCGTGCGTGACGGCGAGGTGCTTGAAGGCGCGTCGCGCCTCGCCGCGGTCGAGCAGATGCTGCAGCGTGCCGTCGGCTACGTCGTGGGCGACGTCCTCGCCGTCGAAGACGCCGACGACGATCGTGTCGGCGTCGGTCGCGAGCGGGGCGTCGGTCGTGGCGACGATGCGCATCGGCCGCAGGTTACCCGCCGGTAGCATTCAGGCGGGTTGCGCCCTCAGCCAGCCCCTCTCACCGCGACCACGGAGATCCGATGCCCAAGACCGTCATCCTCGGTGCAGCCCGCACCCCAATCGGCAAGCTCGGCGGCGGCCTCGCCTCGCTCGAGGCGACCGAGCTCGGTGCTGCCGCGATCAAGGCAGCGCTGGAGCGCGCCGACGTCGCCCCCGAACAGGTGCAGCACGTCGTGATGGGACAGGTGCTGCAGGCAGGTGTCGGCCAGATCCCGTCGCGTCAGGCGCAGATCAAGGCGGGCATCCCGAAGGAGGTCTCCTCGGAGACGATCAACAAGGTCTGCGCCTCGGGCGTGCGCGCCGCCGGCATCATCGACGCGGCGATCCGTGCGGGCGACGTCGAGGTCGCCGTCGGCGGTGGCATGGAGTCGATGTCGAACGCGCCGTACCTCTTGAAGGGCGCCCGCTTCGGCTTCCGCATGGGCGACGGCAAGGCGATCGACGCGATGATCCACGACGGCCTCACGAACCCGTTCAGCGGCAAGCACATGGCGCACGAGGCGAGCGAGGTCGCGGCCGAGCTGGAGCTGACGCGCGCGGACATGGACCGCTGGTCGGTCCGCTCGCACGAGCTGGCGCTGAAGGCGACCGACGAGGGTCGCCTGCCGGAGGAGATCGTCCCCGTCACCGTCAAGGGCCGCAAGGGCGACACGGTCGTCGAGGTCGACGAGGCGCCGCGGCGCGACACGACGCTCGAGACGCTCTCGAAGCTGCCGCCGATCTTCATGAAGGACGGCTCGCACACCGCAGGCAATGCGCCCGGGCGTCAACGACGGTGGCGGCGCGCTCGTGCTCGCCAGCGACGAGTGGGCGGCCGCGAACGGCAAGCGCGTGCTCGCGACGATCGTCGCGCAGGCGCAGGTCGCCGACGACTTCGCCTACCTCGCACGCACGCCCGCGCTCGCCGCGCGGAAGGCGCTCGGCAAGCTCGGCCTGACGGCGGACGACATCGACGTGTGGGAGATCAACGAGGCGTTCGCGTCCGTCACGCTCAACTCGATCCGGATGCTCGGGATCGACGAGGAGAAGGTCAACGTCAACGGCGGCGCCGTCGCGCTCGGCCACCCGATCGGCGCCTCCGGCGCGCGCATCATCGGCTCGCTCGTGCTGGAGCTGCAGCGGCGCGGCGGCGGACGCGGTTGCGCGGCGATCTGCTCCGGCGGCGGGCAGGGCGACGCGGTCATCGTCGAGGTCGCAGGCTGAGCACCGAGGACGTCATCGCGGCGGACGCGGCCGGGTCACCCGGGCGCGCCGCCGCCTTCTTCGACCTCGACCGCACGCTGATGGCCGGCTCCTCGGCGTACGAGTTCGCGCGTGCCGCCTACCGCAACGACCTGCTGAGCCGACGCCAGCTCGCGCCAGGGGGCGTGGGCGAACGCGCAGTTCCGGCTGCGCGGCTCGACCGACGCGGCGACCGACGAGCTGCGGCAGCGGATCGCCTCGGCGATCGAGGGCGTGCGCGTGCGCGACCTGCAGCGTCTCGGGCCGGACGTGCTGGCGGGCGTGTTGCCGCGCGTCTACCCGCAGATGCTGCGCGTCGCCTGGGAGCACCAGGACGCCGGCCGGCCCGTCTACATCTGCACGGCAGCGGCGCACGAGCTGGCGGAGACGCTCGCGCAGGTGCTCGGCTTCGACGGGGGCATCGGCGCCCGCTCGGAGATCCGCGACGGCGTCTACACCGGGCGCCCGCACGGGCCGTTCACCTACCGCGAGGGCAAGGCGGAGGCGATCCGCGAGCTGGCGGCGCGGGAGGGGCTCGACCTCACCGCCTCGTTCGCCTACTCCGACTCCGAGTCGGATTTGCCGATGCTGCGCGCCGTCGGCCACCCGGTCGCCGTGAACCCGGACGCGACGCTCGCGCGCGTCGCCCGCGAGGAGGGCTGGGACGTGCTGCGCTTCGAGCGCCTCGGCCGCCGCCTCGCGCTCGCCGGCTCCGTGCTCGTCGCGACCGCGCTCGGCGGCGTCGGAAGCGTCGCCCTCGCGCGGCGCCGCACGGTCCCGAGGGGCCGCGAGCGCATTAGGTGGCTGCGATGACGGGTGGATCGCCGTGGCTGACAAGGACGCAGGGAGCGTGGCGTGCTCTGCACGCGAGCGACCGAGGACGCCGCCAGGCGCGACGAGGCGCCTGTCAGCGATGAGTGAGCATGAGCTGACGGACGAGCAGCGCGAGATCCGCGCGCTTGCGCGGCGCTTCGCCGAGCGGGAGATCGCGCCGCATGCGGCTGCGTGGGATCGCGAGCACCGCTTCCCGAGCGAGGTGTTCGCGCGCGCTCGGCGAGCTGGGGCTGATGGGCGCGTGCGTGCCGGTCGAGCACGGTGGCGCGGGCGCGGACTTCCTCTCCTATGTGCTCGCGCTGGAGGAGCTGGCGCGCGCCGACGCCGGCGTCGCGGTGACAGTCGCCGTCCACACGAGCGCGGCGACGCTGCCGCTGCTCGCGCACGGCAGCGAGGAGCAGATCGCGCGGCTCGTGCCGCCGCTCGCGCAAGGCCACGAGCTGCGGAGCTTTCGCGCTGACCGAGCCGGAGGCCGGCTCCGACGCTGCGGCGCTGCGCACGCGCGCCGACGGCGACGGCCGCATCACCGGCACGAAGCAGTTCATCACGACGGGCAGCCACGCGCATACGTTCATCGTCTTCGCGCGTGACGAGGAGTCGGCTGCCGGCGCGTCTGTCGCAGACCTGCCCGCCGCCCCGCGCGCCGCGGCCCCGGTCGGGCGCATCTCTGCGTATCTCGTGCGCCGCCCCGCGCCCGGCTTCGCGGTCGCGCGCGAGGAGGAGAAGATGGGCTTGAACTCCTCCTCGACGGCCACGCTGACGTTCGACTCCACGCCCGGCGAGCTGCTCGGCCAGCCCGGCCACGGGATGCGGATCGCGCTCGCGACGCTCGACGGCGGGCGGATCGGGATCGCGGCGCAGGCGGTCGGGATCGCCCAGGCGGCGCTCGACGTCGCGACCGCCTACGCCAAGGAGCGACACGCCTTCGGCGGCCCGATCGCGCGGCTCGGTCAGGTCCAGCAGAAGCTCGCCGACATGCAGACCGAGATCGAGGCGGCGCGGGCGTTGACGTGGCGCGCCGCGCGCCTGAAGCAGACCGGCCTGCCGCACACGGTCGAGGGCGCCCAGGCGAAGCTGTTCGCGAGCGCCGTCGCGCGGCGTCAGACGGGCGAGGCGATCCAGGTGCTCGGCGGCGCCGGCTACACGCGCGAGTTCCCCGCCGAGCGCTACTACCGTGACGCGAAGGTGACGGAGATCTACGAGGGCACGAGCGAGATCCAGCGGCTCGTCATTGCGCGGGCGTTGCTGGGGGATGCGGCGCGCTGAGGGTGGCGCGGGCGTTCGGGCTCTCGGCCGCCGTAGCCGTCGCCCCGGGTGGCGCTCCGCTCGGCCTACGTTCGCGGCCGACGAAGTGTGCGTCGGAAAACGGCATCATCGAGGGGGCGAGCGGCGGGGGTGGCGCTTTCAGCGCGGCCGGCACCCTTCGGGCGATGTCCGAATACCACCACCGTGGATCTGCACCTGCTCTACCGGTGCAGATTCACTGTCCTCGACGCGGGTCCACTAGGGATGTGGGAAACACGCACGCCAGACCCGCACTTCGCAACGAGCGCCACACACGCTGGAGCCCAAGCCCCCGCCGCTCGCCCCCTCGATGATGCCGTTCGGCGAACCCACGCCCCGCCGGCCAACGCCCGCGAGCAGAGCGCCACCCACGCCGGCCCGCCGCCAACCCCAACGCGATTCACCTAACATCCGCGCCTCGATGTCCTCCTCCGACCGCAAGATCCGCGTCGTCGTCGCAAAGCCTGGCCTCGACGGGCACGATCGCGGTGCGAAGATCATTGCCCGCGCGCTGCGCGACGCCGGCATGGAGGTCATCTACACCGGCTTGCACCAGACGCCCGAGCAGATCGTCGAGACGGTGATCCAGGAGGACGCCGACGCGGTCGGACTGTCGATCCTCTCCGGCGCGCACATGACGCTCGTGCCGCGGATCGTCGAGCTGCTGCGGGCGCAGGACGTCACCGACGTGCTCGTGACGGTCGGCGGGACGATCCCGGCCGACGACATCCCAGAGCTGAAGCGGCTCGGCGTTGCCGCCGTCTTCACACCTGGCGCCCCGACGCAGGACATCGTCGGCTTCATTCGCGACGGCGTTCGCAGCGCCGCCTGACGCCGCCACCTCGCGCCACCTCCTGACGCAGCCGTCGGGCGAGCCGCGTAGGCTCCCGGACGACATGCGATTGACTGGTCAGTCAACGCGGTATCATCCGCCGGCAACCCTGCCGAGCTGAGCCATTTTGGATCTTTCGAGGAGGCACCCGAGTTGAAGATTTGCGTCCTGGTGAAGGAGGTGCCAGACGCCGCCGTCGAGAAGCGCATCGACCCATCGACGGGGCGGATGGACCGCAACGGGGAGAAGAACCTCAACCCGTATGACACGCACGCCATCGAGGCTGCGATGCAGCTGAAGGAGGGTGGCGCGATCCCCGTCGAGGAGGTCGTCGCCGTGACGATGGGCCCGGAGACGGCAGTGCGCGCGCTCCACAAGGCAGTCTCGCTCGGTGCGGACCGCTCGCTGCACCTCACCGACCCGGCGCTCGCCGGCTCTGACGTCGCCGCGACGGGCTACGCGCTCGCGAAGGCGCTCGAGTCCGAGGCGCCCGACCTCGTCCTGCTCGGTCAGCAGTCGGACGACGGCGAGTGCTACACGATCGGCGCCGTCGTCGCCGACCACCTGAAGATGCCCTCGCTCACGCAGGTCATCAAGATGGACGTCCAGGACGGCGGCCTGCGCTGCGAGCGCCAGGCCGAGTACGGCTACGACACCGTCCAGGTCGGCCTGCCCGCCGTCATCTCCGTCGGCGACGCGATCAACGAGCCGCGCTACCCGTCGCTGAAGGCGATCATGGGCGCGAAGAAGAAGCAGCTCGACACGAAGGCCTCCGGCGACGTCGGGATCGACGGCGCGCTCGTCGGCGCCGACGGCTCGCGCGTCGACTGCGGCGAGTTCAAGGCGCCACCCGCAAAGGCCGGCGGCAAGATCATCGAGGACGAGGACACGAACGAGACGGTCGAGCAGATCGTCGCCTGGCTCGACGAGAGGAAGCTGATCTAGATGGCGGGGATTCTCGTCTACGTCCTCCACTACGAGGGCGCTTTCAACAAGAACTCGCTCGGAGCGGTCTCCGAGGGCGCGAAGCTCGCCGGCGAGCTTGGCACGACGTGCGACGCGGTCGTCGTCGGCGGTGCCGACCTCACGAACGACCTCTGCGCGACGCTCGGCTCCTACGGCGCGAAGAAGGTCTTCAAGGCCGAGGGCCCCGAGGGGCTCGCGCAGCCGGTGATCGACGTGATGGCGAAGGTCATCGACGAGCACGGCCACACCTACGCGCTGTTCGGCGGCGGCCTGCTCGGCTTCGAGATCGGTGCCGGCCTCGCCGCGCGCAAGCAGGCGGGCGTGACGATGGAGGTCACCGCCGTCACGGCCGAGGGCGGCAAGCTCGTCGCCGAGCGGCCGATCCTCGGCGACTCGCAGATCTCGCGCTCGAAGTACAAGGGCGACCTCGGGATCATCATCGGGCGCATCAACGCGTTCGAGCTGAAGGACTCCGGCGCCGGTGCGCGCCGAGGTCGTCGACGTGGCGATCGAGTACTCGCCATGGTCGACGCAGGCGACGATGGTCCAGCGCGGCGAGCAGCGTGGCGCCGACGTGAACATCGAGGACGCAGCGTTCCTCGTGGCCGGTGGTCGCGGGCTCGGCAAGGCCGAGGGCTTCCAACTGTGCGAGGACCTCGCCGGTGCGCTCGGCGGCGCCGTCGCCGCGACGCGCGCGGTCGTCGACGCCGGTTGGTACCCGTACGCGGCGCAGATCGGCCAGACCGGCAAGACGGTCGCGCCGAAGCTCTACCTCGCTGCCGGGATCTCCGGTGCGATCCAGCACAAGGTCGGGATGCAGGCCTCGGAGAACATCGTCGCGATCAACAAGGACGCGAACGCCCCGATCTTCGAGTTCTCCGATCTCGGGATCGTCGGTGATCTCAACAAGATCCTGCCGAAGCTCACGGAGGCCGTGAAGGCCAAGAAGGGGGGCTGATCTCGATGTCCGCCACTGCCAGCAGGAACGGGAAGGTCGTCCCGGCGAACTTCCCGCCGCCGGTCGACTCGCCGAAGGAGTTCGTCAAGCGCGAGCCTCGACGGCGAGGACGAGCGGATCGAGGTCGGCGTCGCGATCGTCGGGGGCGGCACTGCCGGCCTCGCGTGCGCGAACCGCCTGCTGCAGCTGTTGGCGGACGACGAGGCGCTGCTCGAGCGGCTCGGCGAGGTGCCGGTCGCGGTGCTCGAGAAGGCAAAGACGTGCGGCGGGCACAACCTGTCGGGCGCGGTCATGCGCCCGGCAGCCCTCCAGTCGCTGTTCCCTGACCTCACGCGCGAGGACTGGCGCAAGGAGGGCTTCGCCTTCGGCGAGGTCACGAAGGAGGCGGTCTACCTGACGCCGACCTCGAAGCTGAAGGTGCGGATCCCGACGCCGCCGCCGTTCAAGAACCACGGCAACGAGGTCATCTCGGTTTCGGCCTTGGCGCGCTACCAGCAGCGCGTCGCCGAGGAGGCGGGCGCCTACATCCTCACCGAGACCTCGGCGACGCAGCTGGTCGTCGAGGACGGGCGCGTCGTCGGCGTGCGCTCCGGCGACAAGGGGCGTGGCAAGGACGGCGAGCCGCTCGGCAACTTCGAGCCCGGCACCGACATCAGGGCGAAGGCGACCGTGCTCGCGGAGGGCTGCTGGGGCCACCTGACCGGCGCCGCGATCCGCGAGTTCGACCTCGGCGACGGCCGCGAGCCGCAGGTCTGGGAGCTCGGCGTCAAGGAGGTCTGGAAGGTCCCGAAGCCGCTCGACCGCCTGATCCACACGGCGGGGCCGTGGCCGGCGAAGCTGTCGGGCAAGTACGGCCAGGTCGCCGGCACGTGGCTCTACCCGATGAAGGACGAGAAGACGGGCGACGATCTCGTCTCGATCGGCCTCGTCGTCGGGCTCGAGTACGCCGACGCGACGACCTCTCCGCACGACCTGCTGCAGCTGTTCAAGACGCACCCGTTCGTGCGCAAGATCCTCGACGGTGGCGAGCGCGTCGCGTGGGGCGCAAAGGCGCTTCCCGGCGGCGGCTACTGGTCGATGCCGAAGCTCTCGATGCCGGGCGCGGTGATCGTCGGCGACGGCGGCGGGATGGTCGACACGGCGGCGCTCAAGGGCGTCCACCACTCGATCAACTCCGGCAAGCTCGCGGCCGAGGCGATCTACCGCGCACTGAAGAACGGCGAGTCGTCGTTCGAGTCCTACGAGCAGGCACTCGAGGAGTCGTTCACGGGCAAGGAGCTGTACCAGGTCCGCAACCTGCGCCAGCCGTTCCAGCGCGGGTTCCTGAAGGGCGGTCCGCTCGTGAACCTCGCGATCGCGACGAAGGGCAAGCTGCCGCCCGGTCGCCTGCGCTGGCACCGCAACGACGAGAAGCCGATGTTCATCGGGTCCACGCACAAGCGCTACGTCAAGCCGGACGGCAAGTACACGTTCGACAAGCTCTCGTCGGTCTTCATCACCGGCAACGCGACGCGCGACGACGCGCCGAACCACATCCGCGTGCAGAAGGACGTCCCGCGCGAGGTTGCCGAGACGTGGAAGTGGATGTGCCCGGCCGGCGTCTACGAGATACCGGAGGACGCGCCCGAGACCGGCAACGTCGACGTGATCGTCAACTACACGAACTGCGTGCAGTGCGGTGCGATCACGGCGAAGGGCGGACGGCTGACGCCGCCCGAGGGCGGCGACGGGCCGCTCTACCAGATCACCTGAGCGCGGCCACAACTTTGGCGCCTGCGCGTGGTTAACGCCGGCGAGATGACGATGCCCTTCCGCTCACGCAGGTCCATGCTTCCGGCGGTGCTCGCCATGCTGGCTACCGCCATCGCGCTCGCGCCGGGAGCCGCCGCTGCCGACGCGAGCGCGGTGCCCTCCACGACGAGCCGTCCCGCGATCGCGGTCACCGGCAGCGCGCAGGCGCTGCACGGCTCGCACACGAGAGGCGCGCGCTTCGGTGCCCGCCTCGTCGCCTGCCAGCGCTCGGCGGTGCTCGACGGGCGCACTGCGACCGTGCTTGCGACGATGCGGCCGGTGCCTGGCGCCACGCAGTTCGCACTGCGGATAGACCTGCTCCAGCGTCCGCTCGCGGGTGGCCGCTGGACGGTCCGCTCCGACGTGCCGGGCCTTGGCAGCTGGATGTCGCCGAAGAACCCGGCGCTCGGCAGCCGCGCGGGTGACGTCTTCAAGTACCGCCAGTCGGTCCAGCAGCTCGTCGCGCCGTTCGCGTACCGCTTCAAGGTCCGCTTCCGCTGGTCGGACGCCGACGACAAGGTCGTGAAGAAGGCGAGCGCGCTGAGCAAGCGCTGCGCGCAGCCCGACCTGCGGCCGGATCTCGTGCTGCCGACCGTCACGACGCTTCCCGCTCCGCATCAGCCGAAGGCGCTGCGCTACACCGTCACGGTCCGCAACACGGGTCATGGTCCTGCGCGCGGGATCGTCGTCGCAGCGAACTTCCCGGGCAACGACACGGCGAGCGGCATCACCCGCACGATCTTCCGCCTCGACGCCGGCCGCAGCGCGCAGGTGAGCTTCGGTGGTCCGCCGTGCAGCTCGCTGACCGGCCCGCCGTCGTTCACGGTCGATCCGTCGAACGTGATCGACGAGCTGAACGAGGCGAACAACCAGCTCACGTTCGCCTGTCCAGCCTCGTAGCGACGCGCCTCGCTACACTGGAGGCACGATGAAGACTTCCATCCATCCTCGCTACGCAGACGCCCACGTCCGCTGCACGTGCGGCAACGAGTTCACGACGCGCTCCGTCGAGCGCGAGATCCACGTCGAGATCTGCTCCAACTGCCACCCGTTCTACACGGGCAAGCAGAAGCTGATCGACACCGGCGGCCGTGTCGAACGCTTCCAGCGGCGTGCCGCGAAGCGTCAGCGCGAAGCTGCTGAGGCATAGCGGTCGCTTGATGCACCGCGTCGGGGGGGACCGAGCGTGAGCATCACCGCCAAGGCCGGAGAGGCCGAGGAGGGGACCGGGCAGCTGCGGGCCGCGCGCGATGCGCCGGTCGGCGGTCAGGCCGTGCTCGAGGGCGTGATGATGCGCGGAATCGCCCATTGGGCGGTCGCCGTGCGCAAGCCGACGGAGGAGCAGCTCGCTGACGGCGAGGGACTCGCTCCCGACGAGGCGGCCGAGGGCGAGATCGCCGTCACCGTCACGCCGCTCGACTCGCTGCTCAGACGCCACCGTGCGTACCGGCTGCCGGTCATACGTGGCGTCGTCGCGCTGGCCGAGTCGTTGAAGATCGGCTTCAAGGCGCTCAGCATCTCCGCGAACGCGCAGTTGCCGGGCGAGGAGGAGGAGATCTCCAGCGGCGCCTGGGTCGGCACCGTCCTGCTGTCGGTCGTGCTCGCGATCGGGTTGTTCTTCCTGATCCCGGTCGGCGTCACGAGCCTGATCAAGGATCAGCTCGGCTCGTCCTTCCTCTTCTGGCTCGTCGAGGGATTGCTGCGAACCAGCATCTTCCTCGGCTACCTGCTCGCGCTTTCGAAGGTCCGCGACCTGCGGCGGGTGTTCGAGTACCACGGCGCCGAGCACAAGACGATCTCGTGCTTCGAGGCCGGGATGCCGCTCACGCCTGCGAACGCCGAGCGCTTCTCGCGCCTGCATCCGCGCTGCGGGACCACCTTCCTGCTGCTCGTGATGATCGTCGCGATATTCGTCTTCGCCCCGATCGGGCTTCCGGCGTGGTACTGGCTGCTCTTGACCCGCGTCCTCGGCGTCCCGCTGATCGCCGGCATCTCGTTCGAGATCATCAAGTGGACCGGCAAGCACCGCAGCCAGCGCTGGGTGCGCGCGGTGATGTGGCCCGGGATCCAGCTCCAGTACCTCACGACCCGCGAACCCGACCGCGCCGAGCTGGCAGTCGCGATCGCGGCGCTTGAGGGCGTCTTGAAGGCCGAGCCGGACCTGATGACGAAGTCCGGGTCGGATCTGATCGGCGTCGAGGTTGTCGCTTAGCTCGTAGTGGTTGTGGCGGCGCTCCGCGGGCGTCGCTCAGCGCGGTTCGTGTGCCGGCGGGTCGAGCGGCCGCCGAACGGCATCATCGAGGGAGCGAGCGGCGGGGTTGGCGGCGCAATCGTGTGCGGCACTCGTTGCGGAGCGCGCGTCCGGCGTGCATGTTTCCCACTTCCCTAGTGGGCCCGTGTTGAGGAGCGCAGGTTTGTGGGTCTGTGAGACCCACAAAGGTGCAGTGGTGGTTTTCGGACATCGCTCTGAACGCCCGCTGCGCTGAAACACCACTCCCGCAGAGCGCCGCCGACGCTGGAGCCCAAGCCCCCGCCGCTCGCCCCCTCGATGCTGCCGTTCGGCGCTCGCCGAGCCCGCCTACCCGGGCACGCGAGCTGAGCACACCCGGCCGCGCCGCCCCCGGCCTTTAGACTCGACCCCATGATCGAGCAACTCGTCGAGCAGATCGAGTCCCGCTTCGCGGAGCTGGAGGGCCAGATGTCGGACCCCGACGTGATCGGGGATCGACAGCGCTATGCCGACACCGGCCGCGCGTACTCCGAGCTGGAGGACGCGGCGAAGCTCGCGGCCGAGTGGCGCCGCGCCGTCGACGACGAGGCCGGTGCGCGCGAGCTGCTCGCCGAGGACGGCGAGGACGCGGAGGTGCGCGAGATGGCCGACGCGGCACGCGCGCGGATCGAGGCGCTCGACGAGGAGATCCGCCTCGCGATGGTCGAGCGCGACCCGAGCGACGACAAGAACGTGATCGTCGAGATCCGTCCCGGCGCGGGTGGCGACGAGGCAGCCCTGTTCGCCGGCGACATCTTCCGCATGCTCGGCCGCTACGCGGAGCGGCGTGGCTTCCAGACCGAGTCGCTGTCGGAGGGCGAGGGCCAGTTCACGTTCGCCGTCAAGGGCGACGGTGCCTACTCGGTCTTCAAGTTCGAGGGCGGGACGCACCGCGTCCAGCGCGTGCCGGAGACCGAGTCCCAGGGTCGCATCCACACCTCGACGGCAACCGTCGCGGTGCTGCCGGAGGCAGAGGATGTCGACGTCGAGGTCAACGAGTCCGACCTGCAGATCGACGTCTACCGCTCCTCCGGCCCGGGCGGCCAGTCCGTCAACACGACCGACTCGGCGGTGCGGATCACGCACAAGCCGAGTGGGATCGTCGTCTCGATGCAGGACGAGAAGTCACAGCTGCAGAACCGCGAGAAGGCGATGCGCGTCCTGCGCGCGCGCCTCTACGAGCAAGCGCGCGCCGAGCAGCAGGCCGAACTGGCGGCGAACCGGCTCGCGCAGGTCGGCAGCGGTGAGCGCGCGGAGAAGATCCGCACCTACAACTTCCCGCAGGGCCGCGTCACGGACCATCGGATCAAGCTCACGGTCCACAACCTCGAGGGCGTCCTCGGCGGCGAGCTGGACGAGCTGACGGCCGCACTGCAGGACGACGAGAAGCGCCGGCGCCTCGAGGCGCAGGCGGTCGCCTGAGTAGCGGGTCGTGCCGGCCGACGAGCTGCTGTCGGACGGGCCGGCCGTGGGAATGACGCTCGCGATCGCGAGCGCTGAGCTGCGCGATGCGGGCTGCGACAGTCCGCGGCTCGACGCCGAGCTGCTGCTCGCCGAGGCGCTGCGCACGACGCGCACGTCGCTCCAGCTGCACCCCGAGCGCGAGCTGTCGCGGGAGGAGTCAGACTGCTTCGCAGACCTCTTCGCGCGCCGGCGGCTGCGCGAGCCGGTCGCCTACATCCTCGGCCGTCGCGGCTTCCGGCACATCGACCTCGCCGTCGATCCACGCGTGCTCGTGCCGCGGCCGGAGACGGAGCTGCTCGTCGAGGTTGCGCTCGCGCTCCCGCGCGGCGCGCGCGTCGCCGACGTCGGCACCGGCAGTGGCGCAATCGCGCTCGCGCTCAAGCACGAGCGCCCGGACCTGACGCTCTACGCGGTCGACGCCAGCGCCGACGCGCTCGACGTGGCCCGCGCGAACGCTGCATCGCTCGCGCTCGACGTGACCTTCGTCCACGGCGATCTGCTCGACCCGCTCGACGGCGTCGCGCTCGACGCAGTGCTGTCGAATCCGCCGTACGTCGAGGAAGCTTTCCGTGACCAGCTCGAACCCGAGGTCGCGGACTACGAGCCTGACAGCGCCCTGTTCGCCGGCGCCGACGGGCTCGACGTGCTGCGCCGGCTCGTGCCGGCCGCTGCCGCGCGCGCGCCCTTCGTCGCGTTCGAGCTCGGTGCCGGCCAGGCCGGCGCGGTCGGCGCGCTGCTGCGCAAGGCCGGCATCCAGGACGTCCGCACCCACTGCGACCTCGCCGGGATCGAGCGCGTGGTGGTGGGGCGGCGTTGACGCGCACGCCCGCCCGTCGTC
This sequence comes from uncultured Actinomycetes bacterium, assembly GCA_963715695.1. Lineage (GTDB taxonomy): Bacteria > Actinomycetota > Thermoleophilia > Solirubrobacterales > Solirubrobacteraceae > Conexibacter. The sequence goes on from OY970266.1 coordinate 2,527,951, forward strand.
GCGCCGCACGCGTGGGAGCGCGCCCGTGAGCCTGCTCACGCCGGCCGACGCCGCGTCCTTCTCCGCCTGCATCGCGACGGGCGGCGTCGCCGTCTTCCCGGCCGACACCGTCTACGGGCTCGCGTGCGACCCGCGCAACGCGATGGCCGTCGAGCGTCTGTACGCGCTGAAGGGCCGTGCGCCCGCGAAGCCCTCCGCCGTGATGTTCTTCGACCGCGAGAGAGCGTTCGCGGGGGTGCCGTCGCTCGCAAGCCCGCGCACGCGCGCCGCCGTCGAGCGGCTGCTGCCCGGCGCGGTCACGCTGCTGCTCGCCGACCCAGACGCGCACTTCCCGCTCGCGGCCGGCCCCGGTGGCGACGCGACGACGCTCGGCGTGCGCGTCCCGCGGCTCGACGGTCCGCTCGCCGCGCTCGCGATCGTCGCGCGCCCGGTCCTGCAGTCGAGCGCGAACGCAGCCGGCGGGCCCGATGCGCGCAGCGTCGCCGACGTGCCGCAGGCGATCCGTGACGGTGCCGACCTCGTGCTCGATGCCGGCCCGCTGCCCGGCACGCCGTCAACCGTCGTCGACCTGCGCGAGTACGAGGCCGGCGCCCGCTGGACGATCGTCCGCGAAGGGGCGGTGCCGGCCGCTGATCTCGCCAAGGCGCTTGGTATCGTCGGCCGTCCATGAGGATCGCGCTCGCATCCGACCACGCAGGCTTCGCGCTGAAGTCGCACATCGCCAAGGCGCTCGCCGCGCAGGGGCACGAGGTGCTCGACGTCGGCACCGACAGCTCCGAGTCGGCCGACTACCCGCCGTTCGCCGCGCAGGCAGCGCGGCTCGTCGGCGGCGGCGAGGCGGAGCGGGGCGTGCTCGTCTGCGGCTCCGGCAATGGCGTCGCGATCGTCGCGAACAAGGTGGCGGGCGTGCGTGCCATCAACGCGCATGACACCGACGAGGCCGAGATGGCGCGCCGGCACAACGATGCGAACGTCGTCGCGCTCGCCGCCGCGCGCCTCGCGCCGGCCGAGGCCGACGCGATCGTCGCGAGCTTCCTGTCCAGCCACTTCGAGGACGGCGGCCGTCACGCGCGCCGCGTCAACCAGATCACCGCGATGGAGACGCCCGCATGACCGAGCTGCCCGCCGATTACTTCACCCGTTCGCTTGCCGACATCGACCCCGAGGTCGCCGACGCGATGGCCCACGAGCTGGAGCGCCAGCAGCGCACGCTCGAGCTGATCGCCTCGGAGAACTTCGTCCCGCAGGCGATCCTCGAATGCCAGGGCTCGGTGCTGACGAACAAGTACGCCGAGGGCTACCCGGGCCGTCGCTACTACGGCGGCTGCGAGTGGGTCGACGTGACCGAGCAGCTCGCGATCGACCGCGCGAAGGAGCTGTTCGGCGCGGACCACGCGAACGTCCAGCCGCACTCGGGTGCGCAGGCCAACACGGCCGTCTACCACGCGCTGCTGGCACCGGGCGACACGATCATGGGGATGGAGCTGGCACACGGCGGCCACCTCACGCACGGGATGAAGATCAACGTCTCCGGCCGTCTCTACGAGATCGCGCCCTACCAGGTCGATCGCGAGACCTCGCTGATCGACATGGACGAGGTCGCCCGAATTGCCCGCGAGCGCAAGCCAAAGCTGCTGCTCGCCGGCTGGTCGGCCTACCCGCGGCAGCTCGACTTCGCGCGCTTCCGCGAGATCGCCGACGAGGTCGGCGCGCTCTTCATGGTCGACATGGCGCACTTCGCCGGGCTCGTCGCCGCCGGCCTGCACCCCTCGCCGGTGCCGCACGCCGACGTCGTCACCTCGACGACGCACAAGACCATCGGTGGCGGCCGCGGTGGGCTGATCCTCTGCCGCGAGGAGTTCCAGAAGAAGATCGACAGCGCTGTCTTCCCGGGTCAGCAGGGCGGTCCGCTCGAGCACGTGATCGCCGGCAAGGCGGTCGCGTTCAAGATCGCGATGAGCGAAGCGTTCCGTGAGCGCCAGGAGCGCACGATCGCCGGCGCGCAGGCGTTCGCGAGCGAGCTGCTCGCGGCCGACGCGAGCGCCGGCGTGAGCGTGCTGACCGGCGGCACCGACGTCCACCTCGTGCTCGTCGACTTGCGCGAGTCGCAGCTCGACGGCCAGCAGGGGGAGGACCGCCTGCACGAGATCGGCATCACCGTGAACCGCAACGCAGTCCCGTTCGACCCACGCCCGCCGATGATCTCCAGCGGCCTGCGGATCGGCTCGCCGGCGCTTGCGACGCGAGGGTTCCAGCAAGACGACTTCGTCGAGGTCGGCCGGATCCTCGCTGCATCGCTTGGGCCGGACTTCGCGGAGCGCAAGGGTGAGCTGGTCGAGCGCGTGGCGGCCTTGACGGAGCGCTATCCGTTGTACGCGCAGCTCGGCGCGGCTGCGGTGGCCTGAGCGGGCCGGCTGGCTGGCGCCGGCGGGGTCGGTGGCGCTCCGCGGCTCGCTCAGCGCGGTTCGTGCGCCGGCGGGTCTGGCGCACGCTGAACAGCAGCATCGAGGGGCGAGCGGCGGGGGCTTGGGCTCCGGCGTGTGTGGCGCTCGTTGCGAAGCGTGCGTCCAGCGTGCGTGTTTCCCACATCCTTGGTGCGCCTGCGTCGAGGAGCGCACCTTTGTGGGCCCCAGACGCCCACGAAGGTGCAGTGGTGGTTTTCGGACATCCCTTTCTGAGCGCCCGCGCGGCCCAAACCGCCACCCCCGCCGCTCACCCCCGGCAGCCCGGCCCAGGCGAGGGACCCGCCGCACTGCGGCGCGCGCGAAGACGCCCGTCACCCCGCCCCGCTACGTTGCGGGATGCCATGAGCGTTCGTGACGCCGTCTACGCCTTCCTCGCCGCGCTTGCCGTCGCGGCACTGCTGACGCCTCTCGTGGCGCGGCTTGCCGTGCGCGTCGGCGCGGTCGACGAGCCGCGTGAGCGGGGCCTCGCCTCGCGCGCGACGCCGCTGCTCGGCGGGCTCGCGATCCTCGCGGGCGTGCTCGTCGCCTCGGCGATCTGGCTGCCGGCGAGCGGGCAGACGCGCGGGATCCTGATCGGCGCCGCGCTGATCGCCGCGGTCGGCGCGGTCGACGACATCGCGGACCTCTCGCCGCTGATCAAGCTGCTCGGCCAGATCGCGGCGGCGATCGTGCCGGTCGCCGCCGGCGTCAAAGTCGCGAACGTGACGCTGCCGTTCCTCGGCCCGCTCGCGTTCCCGCACGTCGGCGGCGTGCTGACGGTGATCGGGCTCGTCGGCCTGATGAACGTCGTGAACTTCTCCGACGGAGTCGACGGGCTCGCCGCGGGCGTCTGTGCGATCAGCGCGCTCGCCTTCTCCGTCATCGCCTTCGACCTCGGGCGCAACGACGCAGCGGTGCTCGCGGCGATCGTCGCCGGCGCCGCGCTCGGCTTCCTGTTCTTCAACTTCCACCCGGCGTCGGTCTTCATGGGCGACTGCGGGGCGATGCTGCTCGGCCTGCTGCTCGGCTGCGTCGCCGTCCAGGGCAGCTTGAAGACGAATGCCGTGATCGCGCTCGTCGGCCCGCTCGCGATCCTCGCCGTTCCGTTCCTCGACACCGGTTTCGTGATCGCGCGGCGGCTGAAGTACCGCCGCGCTCCGTGGTCCGCCGACGCGCACCACTTCCACCACCGCCTTGCGCGGATCGGCTTCAGTCAGCGGCGCACCGTCCTCTACCTCTACGCCTGGACGTTCCTGCTCGCAGGGCTTGCGGTCGCGCTGCGCTTCATCCCGTACTCCGACCATCACGGCCACTACAAGATGGGCTGGCTGCTCGTGATGGCGGGACTCTGCCTGCTCGTGCTCGCGGCGAGCGTCTACCTCGTGATGGTTCTCGAGATCCTCAAGCTCAAGCGGCTGCGCACATGGCAGCTGCGCCGCAGCGACCCCGACACGACCGAGCAGGAGATCGTCACGCGCGTCGAGGCGGAGCTGGAGACCGGCGAGTTCCCCGCGCTCGCGCCGCGCCCGCCCGAGCCGCCGCGCGACCGTCCTTAGAACCTCTTTCAACATGAGGGCGGGGTTGGATGGTGCTGGATCGTGGATGGCGGGCGTCGCACGCGAGCGCAGTCGATGCAGAGCATCGGCGAGCATCGCGGGTGGCGATCCGGCGCCGCGAGACAGTGCCAGCCGGCCGATCGTCATTTGAAAGAGGTTCTTAGCGCGGACGGCCGTAGACCGCGCCGAGCCAGATCGCCAGCAGCGCGTCGACGAGCGCGTCGTCGGCGAGGTTGCCGTGCTGGACGAGGTTCTCGTAGGCGGAGCGCTCGGTCATCCAGCAGAGCCCGAACGCGATGCCCTGGGCGGGCAACGCTGCGTCGACGTTGCCGGCTGCCTGCTCGCGCTCGATCCGCGTGCGGGTGGCGGCGACGAAGCGCGCCATCAGCGTGCGCCAGTGGTGCGCGATCTCGGCATCGACGGCGGTGACCTCGACGATCGCGCGCAGCAGCGGCGCCTGCACGCGGTAGATGTCGACGATCTTCGCGAGTGCGTCGGCGAGCTCGGCGGCGCCGTCGCCTTCGCCGGTCCACCAGCGGTCGGCCTCGGCCGTGAGCTGCGCGGCAGCGCCCTCGGTGACGCGCATGAACAGCTCGCGCTTGTCGTGGAAGTAGAAGTAGAAGGCGGTGCGAGAGATGCCCGCACGCTGCGAGATCTGCTCGATCGTCAGATCCGCGTACGTGGCTCCATCGGCCAACAGCGCCTCGGTTGCTTCCACGAGACGCAGCTCGATCGCGGCGCGCTTCGAGCGCTGTGCCTCGGTCCGACGACTCAGCGATGCCATCGAATCCCAGCGTAGCGGGGAGCGGTCGCGACGGCGCCGCGTGAGGCGGGACGCACCGACCCCGTGCCGGGTGTCACAATGTTGTTACAAGCGCCGCCGAGCATGTAGACTTCAAAGCACCCCGCAGGTCAATGAAATACCGTCAGCGACCTGTGGGACACCCGCGCCATGTGGTGCGGGCTTTTTGCATCTTGGCGCCAACGCCATCCATGTACCCCCAATGACTTTTCTGCGCAATCTCGACCTGCTCGCTGCGGCACTCGCTCTGCCGTTGTTTCTGCTTGCCGGATTGCCGCTCCTGGGCTGGGCGACCGGCGCCGGAACGTACGGTCTGCAACGGGCGGTGGGTGCCTATACGACCCGACGCGCGAACGCCAGCGAGGACCCGCGCACGATCGTCGGGTTGATGGCCGGGTCGATGATCGGACGCGGATGGCTCGTAGCCCTTACGATCTTCGGCGTCGGAGCCCTCGCGGGCTCCAAGACAGGCCTTGCCGCCGCCGTCCTGTTCATCGCCCTCTTCACCATCTATTTCACGACACAGATGATCGTGCGCCCGTTCGAGAAGGAGATCCCTCGCCCATGAAGGCCCCGGCCCGCCTGCTCGCGGCGATCGCCCCGCTCGTGCTGCTGCTCGTCAATCCGGCCGGCGCGCTCGCGCTGGAGGTGAACGAGAACTTCAAGCCGCAGAACGAGTTCCGGCTCGATCCGTGGATCTCGATCCATGTCGCCGGCATCGACCTGTCGATCAACAAGGCGGTCTTCTACCTGATCGTCGCGTGCGTCCTCACCTGCGTGACGATGGTGTGGATCGCGAACCGCATGCAGGCGCGTCCGAACCGCGTGCAGACGGCGGTCGAGTCCGCCTACTCGCTGATGCGCGACAACATCACGCACGGCAACATGGAGGAGGCGATGGCGCGGAAGTGGTTCCCGTTCATCGGCGCGATGTTCCTCTTCATCTGGTTCTCGAACATGATCGGGTACCTGCCGTTGCCGACGAACACCGAGCACACGGTGAACATCTTCGGCGCGCACATCCCGTCGCTCGCGCTCTACGCGGCGACCGCGAACCTCTCGATCCCGCTCGCGCTCACGCTGATCGTCGTGATCAGCTACCACGTCGAGGGCGTCCGCGCCAAGGGCGTCATCGGCTACCTCAAGAGCTGGGTGCCGGCCGGCGTCGAGGGCGTCGCCGCCGGCCCGATCTTCGCGATCGAGGTGATCTCGCACTTCGTCCGGCTCGTCTCGCTCTCCGTGCGTCTGTTCGCCAACATCCTCGCCGGCCACCTGCTGATCCTCTTCATGGGCGGCGGGCTCGTCGTGCTGCTGAACCTCGCGGTCGGTCGGCTCGATCGTGCTCGGGCTGATCACCGGCGTGATGGCGATCGCCTTCTTCCTCTTCGAGGTCGGCCTGGTCGCAACGCTGCAGGCCTTCATCTTCGCCACGCTTACTGCCATCTACCTCGGCGGCGCTGTCGCCGAGTCTCACTAACGAATCCAGGAGACACTGCTGTGGACCTCTCCGTCATCACCAACCTCGCCGCTTCGGTGGCCGAGAACGAGGCGATCGGCCGCAAGGCCGGCAAGGCGATCGCGCTCGGCGTCGGCGCCGGCCTCGGCACTATCGGCCCGGGCATCGGCGTCGGATACATCTTCGGCAAGGTGATCGAGTCGGTGACGCGCCAGCCCGAGATGCGGGACGAGATCACGAGCATTCAGTGGCTCGGCTTCGCGCTCACCGAGGCGATCGTCTTCTACGCCTTCATCTTCGGCCTGATCGCGTTCTTCCTCTCCTAGGCCATGAACGCTCTCGTCCCCTTCGCCGCCTCGAGCGACAGCGGCAACTTCCTCGTCTCGCCCTCCGTGGGCTTGATGATCTGGTTGCTGCTCGCGTTCTTCGTGACGTTCATGATCCTGCGCAAGAAGGCGTTCCCGAAGATCGGGGAGGCGCTCGACCGCCGGCAGCGCGCGATCGAGGAGTCGATCGACGCGGCCGAGAACACGCGCAAGCAGGCCGACGAGCTGCTCGCGGAGTACCGCCAGCGGCTGACGGAGGCGCGTGAGCAGGCCGACGAGATCGTCGCGAAGGCCGAGCGCGCCGGCGACGTGGCCAAGGAGGAGTCGCTCGCCGCGGCCAAGACCCAGCGCGAGGAGCTGCTCGAGCAGACCAAGCGCGACGTCGAGGCCGAGACGCGCCGCGCGATCCAGGAGATCCGCCGCGAGGTCGCCGACCTGACCGTGCTCGCGACCGAGAAGGTCACGCGCAAGACGCTCAACGCCGAGGACCAGAAGCGGCTCGTCGAGGACGCGCTCTCCGAGCTCGACTTCAGCGCGCTGTCCGGCGAGAGCCGCAAGAACTAGCCATGGAAGAGATCGCCCAGGTCTACTCGCGTGCGCTGTTCGAGGTTGCCAAGGAGTCCGGCAAGCTCGACGTCGTGCGCGAGCAGCTCGGTCAGTTCGCGGATGCGCTGGACGGCAACCGCGACCTGCGCCGTCTTCTTCTTCTCGCCGTACTTCTCGACCGAGGAGAAGAAGGACGGGCTGCACCGGTCGCTCGACGGTGCCGACGCGGCGATCGTCAACTTCCTCGAGACGCTGCTGGAGCGTCACCGCATGCCAGTCATCTTCCGCATCCGCGCGCAGTACGAGCGGCTGTGGGACGAGGAGAACAAGCTGCTGCCCGTCAGGTGACGAGCGCCGTCGACGCTCGACGAGGCGACGGTGAAGTCGATCGGCGAGCGCATCGGCGCGCAGACCGGCCAGCAGCGTCGAGCTGACGTCGACGGTCGACCCCGACATCCTCGGTGGCATCGTCCTGCGCGTCGGCAACTCGATCCTCGACGCTTCGATCAAGCACCGCCTCGACCAACTTCGCAAGCACGTCGCGCAGGCGTAGCCGCCCCGCGCCTGTCCCGTCAAGGAGCCACGAACCTCTCATGCAGATCAAGCCCGACGAGATCACCTCAATCCTCAAGAGCCGCATCGAGGGCCTCGACACCGGCGGCGCGGACCTGACCGAGGTCGGCACCGTCCTGTCCGTTGCCGACGGCATCGCCCGCATCCACGGGCTCGAGAACTGCATGTCGTTCGAGATGCTCGACCTGCCCCACGGCGTCACCGGCCTCGCGCTCAACCTCGAGTCCGACAACGTCGGCGTCGTGCTGTTCGGCGACTGGCAGAAGGTCGTCGAGGGCGACACCGTCAAGCGCACCGGCAGACCTGCTCGAGATCCCCGTCGGCGAGGCGCTGCTCGGCCGCATCGTCGACCCGCTCGGCAACCCGCTCGACGGCAAGGGCGACATCGCCACGACCGAGATGCGCCCGGCCGAGTTCAAGGCTCCCGGCGTCGTCCAGCGCCAGCCCGTCACGCAGCCGCTGCAGACCGGCCTGAAGGCGATCGACGCGATGATCCCGATCGGCCGCGGCCAGCGCGAGCTGATCATCGGCGACCGCCAGACCGGCAAGACGGCGATCGCGATCGACACGATCATCAACAACAAGGACACGGGCGTCGTGTCCGTCTACGTCGCGATCGGCCAGCGCATGGCGACGGTCGTGCAGATCGCCGAGACGCTCGCCGAGAACGGCGCGCTCGACAACACGATCATCGTCGCCGCCTCCGCCGACGAGGCCGCCCCGATCAAGTTCATGGCGCCGTACGCCGGCGCCGCGATGGCCGAGTACTTCCTCTACAAGGGCGGCCACGCGCTCGCGATCTACGACGACCTGACGAAGCACGCCTACGCCTACCGCCAGATGTCGCTGCTGCTGCGCCGTCCGCCGGGCCGCGAGGCGTACCCGGGCGACGTCTTCTACCTGCACTCCCGCCTGCTCGAGCGCTCCGTCAAGCTCAACGACGACCTCGGCGGCGGCTCGATGACGGCTCTGCCGATCATCGAGACGCAGGGCGGCGACGTCTCCGCCTACATCCCGACGAACGTGATCTCGATCACCGACGGGCAGATCTTCCTCGAGCCGAAGCTGTTCAACTCCGGCGTGCGCCCGGCGATCAACGTCGGCATCTCCGTCTCCCGCGTCGGCGGCAACGCGCAGATCTCGCCGATGAAGAAGGTCGCCGGCAAGATCAAGCTCGAGCTGTCGCAGTACCGCGAGCTGGAGGCGTTCGCGCAGTTCGGCTCCGACCTCGACGCCGACACGCAGCGCACGCTCGCGCGCGGCGAGCGGCTCGTGAAGACGCTGAACCAGGGCGAGCGCGCGCCGCTCGCCGTCGAGGACCAGGTGATCCAGACGTTCGCCGCGACGAACGGCTACCTCGACCGCATCACGGTCGACAAGGTCGAGAAGTTCCTCGACGGGCTGACGCGGCGCGCGCACAGCGAGGCCGGCGAGCTGCGCAAGACGATCGCCGGCGGTGACTGGTCCGAGGACACGCAGAAGGCGGTCGACGCGCTCGTGAAGCGGCTTCGCCGACGACTTCGGCTACGACCTCGACGAGGAGGGCCAGCCGCTCAGCGACGAGGCAGCTCCGCCGGTCACGACCGCGCGCGCCGCCGACGCGCCCGCGAGCAGCGAAGCTGCCGATGCCGCCTCCGACGAGCGCGAGCAGGAGGCTGCGGCGGTCTAGCGCCTCGCGCGCCGGTCCCCGCCCACGCCCATGGCCCAACGAGACGTCAAGAACCGCATCGCGTCGGTCAAGAACATCCAGAAGATCACGCGTGCGATGGAGATGGTCGCCGCCGCGCGCCTGCGGCGTGCCGAGCAGCGCATCGAGGCGCTGCGGCCGTACGCCGGAGCGATCCGCCGGATGACGCGGCAGGCAGCGCAGGCTGCCGGTCACGTGCCGGCGTTGCCGCTGCTGAACGAGCACGCCGAGGAGAAGCGCGTGGCGCTGCTGTTCGTCACGGCCGACCGCGGGCTCGCCGGTGCGTTCAACTCGCAGATCATCCGTGCCGGCGTGAAGACCGCGACCGACTACCAGGCCGAGGGTCGCGAGATCGTCTACTACGCGACCGGCCGCCGCGGCGTCTCGTCGCTGACGTTCCGCGGCACCGAGCCCGAGCAGGGCTTCACCGGCTTCACCGAGCGCCCGACGTACGCGAACGCGCGCGAGATCGCACAGGCGCTCACCGCCGCGTACATCGACGGCAAGGTCGACCGCGTCGAGATCCTCTACAACGGCTACATCTCGCCGATCTCGCAGGAGGTGCGGCGCGAGACGCTGCTGCCGCTCCAGCAGGCGACGATCCTCGAGGCGCAGTCCGAGGAGGAGGCCAAGGAGGACAGCGGCCACCACGCACTCGTCGAGTACGAGCCGGAGCCCGAGGAGATCCTCGCGCGGCTCGTGCCGGACTACGTCGAGATCTCGATCTACCGAGCACTGCTCGAGTCGACCGCGTCGGAGCTGGGCGCGCGCATGACGGCGATGCGCAGCGCGTCCGACAACGCGGGCGACATCATCGACGACCTCACGCTGGAGATGAACCGCGCCCGTCAGGCGGAGATCACGCAGGAGATCATGGAGGTCGTCGGCGGCGCAGAGGCTCTGCGTTAGCCGGCCCTGGAAACTCGGTCAGGAGAAACCCGAACACATGTCAGCTACAGCAACCAAGAACGTCGGGCGCATCGAGGAGATCCAGGGCGTCGTGCATCGAGGCCGTCTTCCCGGACTCGCTGCCCGAGATCAACCACGCGATCACCGATCGATCGCGGCGAGGACGGCCTGCTCGTCTGCGAGGTGCAGCAGCACCTCGGCGACGACCGCGTCCGCGCGGTGGCGATGGACTCGACCGACGGCCTCGCCCGCGGCACCGAGGTGCTCGACACCGGCGGCCCGATCACGGTCCCCGTCGGGCGCGCGACGCTCGGCCGCATCTTCAACGTGCTCGGCGACGCGATCGACCTCGCCGGCCCGGTCGGCAACGAGGAGCGCTGGCCGATCCACCGTCCCGCTCCGACGGTCGAGAACCTCACGCCGACGACCGAGATGTTCGAGACCGGCATCAAGGTCGTCGACCTGCTCGCGCCCTACGCGAAGGGCGGCAAGGTCGGCCTCTTCGGCGGTGCCGGCGTCGGCAAGACCGTCCTGATCCAGGAGCTGATCCACAACCTCGCCAAGGAGCACGGCGGCCTGTCCGCCTTCTGCGGCGTCGGCGAGCGCTCGCGCGAGGGCAACGACCTGTGGCTGGAGATGAAGGAGTCGGGCGTCATCGACAAGACGATGCTCGTCTTCGGCCAGATGAACGAGCCGCCCGGCGCGCGCATGCGCGTCGCGCTGTCGGGCCTGACGATGGCCGAGTACTTCCGTGAGCAGGGCCAGGACGTGCTGCTGTTCATCGACAACATCTTCCGCTTCGTGCAGGCCGGCTCGGAGGTCTCCGCGCTGCTCGGCCGGATGCCCTCGCAGGTCGGCTACCAGCCGACGCTCGAGTCGGAGATGGGCCAGCTGCAGGAGCGGATCACCTCGACCCGCCAGGGCTCGGTCACCTCGGTGCAGGCGATCTACGTGCCGGCCGACGACCTCACCGACCCGGCGCCGGCCTCCGTCTTCGCCCACCTCAACGCGACGACCGTGCTCTCCCGCGCGATCTCCGAGAAGGGGATCTACCCGGCAGTCGACCCGCTCGACTCGACCTCGACGATCCTCAAGCCGGACATCCTCGGCGAGGAGCACTACGAGGTGGCGAACGCGGTCAAGCGATCAGCTGCAGCGCTACAAGGAGCTGCAGGACATCATCGCGATCCTCGGCATCGACGAGCTCTCCGACGAGGACAAGGTGATCGTCCAGCGCGCGCGCAAGGTCGAGCGCTTCCTCTCGCAGCCGTTCAACGTCGCCGAGCAGTTCACCGGCACGCCCGGCGCCTACGTCCCGATCGCCGAGACGATCCGCGGCTTCAAGGAGATCATCGAGGGCAAGCACGACGAGCTGCCCGAGCGCGTCTTCCTGCTGAAGGGCACGATCGACGACGTCGTCGCGGCGGCGAAGGGCTAGGCGAGCGCTCATGGCCCGCACGAAGTTCCCGGTCGAGGTCCTCACCCCCGAGGGTGAGGTCTTCAACGAGGAGGTCGAGATGATCTCGACGCGCACCGCGACCGGCTCGATCGGCATCCTCGCGAACCACACGCCGCTGCTCGCGATGCTCGACCCGGCGGAGCTGCGGCTCTACCGCTCCGAGAGCGAGATCGTGCGCTTCGCGCAGGGCGAGGGATACCTCCAGGTCGCGGACAACCGCGCACTGATCCTCGTCGAGGAGGCGCAGCGCCCGGAGGGGCTCGACACGGCCGACCTGCGCGAGAAGCTGCAGGCGGCCGAGGCGGCCTACGCGAAGGCGGAGGCAGGCTCGGAGCAGCAGCGCCTCGCGGCACGCGACAAGCGCCGCTGGGAGACGTTCGTCCGGATCGCCGGCGGGGAGTAGCCCGCCGGTCCCGCCGGACCGTCCGCCTATCCTGTTGCGATCGTGGTCGACGAACGCGCCCTCGCCGAGCGGCTCATCACCTATGACACCTCGCGTGCCGAGGAGCTGGCCGCTGCCGCCGCATTCGTGAAGGGCTGGCTGGAGACGCGCGACGTCGAGGTCCTTGAGCAGGCGCACAACGGCCTGCCGGTGCTCGTCGCCGACGTCGGGCCTGCCGACGGCCCGACGGTGATCCTCCACGGCCACCTCGACGTCGTGCCCGGCCACGAGGAGCAGTTCATGCCGCGCGTCGAGGGCGACCGGCTGATCGGCCGTGGCGCGTACGACATGAAGGGCGGGCTCGCCGCGATGATGTGCGCGGTGACCGACTGCGCCAGCCAGGACCGCGTCCGCGTGCGCTTCCTCTGCGTGCCCGACGAGGAGGCCGAGGACGTCGACGAACGCTCGACCGACGAGCTCGTGCGTGCCGGCATGCGCGGCGACTTCGCGATCACCGGCGAGCCGACGAACCTGCACATCGGGATCCAGGCGAAGGGCGTGCTCGCGATGCGTGTCGAGGTGTCCGGCCGCTCCGCGCACGGCTCGACGCCATGGCTCGGCGACAGCGCCGTGCTGAAGGCGATCGACGTCTTCCGGCAGATCGAGGCGATGCCGTTCGCGCGCGAGTCCTCCGAGCTGTTCGACCGCCCGTCGATCAACCTCGGCCGGATCGAGGGCGGCGACGCCTTCAACAAGGTGCCCGACCACTGCGAGATGGTCGTCGACGTGCGCTACCTGCCCGGGCAGGATCCCGGCGCGATCCTCGCGCAGATCCGCGCGCTGCCGGACGTGACGGTCACGCAGACGCTCACGCGCGCGCCGGCGCACGTCTCGCGCACGAACCCGTACGTCCGCGCGCTGCGCGACGCGCTCGGCCGCACGCTCGACGACGAGCCGCTCAGCGTCGGGCGCGACGGGGCCTCCGACGCGATCTCGTTCCTCGAGGCCGGCATCCCGGCTGTCGAGTTCGGTCCGACCGGGGGAGGCCACCACGGTCCCGACGAGTGGGTCTCGCTCGGCTCGCTGCACCGCTATCGCGAGGCGCTCGGCGACTTCGTGCGGACCTTGCCGGAGTGGCTTGCGCGCGATCGCGCGGCCAGCGCCGGCGGGTTGCAGGCGATCGAGGGAGGGCTCGCGTGAGTCCGGAGTTTCCGAGTCGCGGGCGCGGGGGTGTGTGGTTGCGCTTCTTGCTTGCCGGCTTCCTCGTCGTCGCGCTCGTCGCGGCTGCGACCGCGACGGCTGGGTTGCTCACCGTGGGGTCGTTCAGTCACGACCTCACGCCCGGCGGCACGATCAAGGGCGCGGAAGACGTCATCACGCGCGCGCAGGTCGGCGACCCGCAGACGTTCCTGATGATCGGCTCCGACCACCGCGCGAAGGCCGGCAAGCAGGACGCACGCTCGGACACGATGATCCTCGTGCGGCTCGACCCCGACGCGAGCGCGATCACGGTCCTGTCGATCCCGCGCGACCTGCAGGTCAGCTTCACGACGCCGGGCGGCGCGATTCGCACCGGCGCGAAGATCAACGAGACGTACACCGACGGCGGCGAGACGCTGACGGCGAAGGTGATCGAGAACCTGCTGCACGTCCCGATCACCCACATCGTCAACATCAACTTCCTCGGCTTCCGCAGCGTCGTCGACGCGATCGGCTGCGTCTACGCCGACGTCGATCGTCGCTACTACCACTCGAACCTCGGTCTGCCGCCCTCGCAGCAGTACTCGGAGATCAACATCCCGGCCGGCTACCAGCGGCTCTGCGGCGAGCAGGCGCTCGCGTTCGTGCGCTTCCGCCACACCGACAGCGACTTCGTGCGCGCCGCGCGCCAGCAGGACTTCCTGCGCCAGATCAAGTCGCAGTACGGAGTCGGGCGCTTCCTCGCAGACCCGCACAAGATCACGAAGCGGATCGGCAAGTACCTGCGCACCGACGCGGGCCTGCAGTCGAAGTCGGCGTTCCTGCAGATCGCTCAGCTGCTCGCCTTCACGGCCGGCAAGCCGATCCGCGAGATCCACTTCCCGCCGACCTACAACAACGTCCCCGGCGGCGGCTCGTTCGTGACGGCGACGCACGCGCAGCTCGCGGCGCTGCACCACCTGTTCCTCACGCCGCCGCCGAAGGCGCCGACGCCGCCGCGGCCCAAGCGGGGGCATGGCAAGAAGGGCGGCGGGGCATCGAGGGCGGGCACGCCGGGGCTCGTGAACGCGGCGACGCTCAGCGAGAACTACGCGATCCGCCTCGGCGCTGTCGGCTTCCCCGTCTACTACCCGACGCTGCTGACGAGCCGCGGCCAGTTCGCGACGCCGATCCCGGGCCAGAACCCGCGTACGTACCGGATCAAGTCGCCCGATGGCAAGCTGCACGGCGCCTACCGGCTCGTGATCGGCGACGGCAACGCAGGCAACAACTATGGAATCCAGGGCACCACCTGGATGGATCCGCCGATCCTCAAGAACCCCTCCTCCGACCACCGTCGCGCAGGCGGCAAGAAGCTCGACCTCTACTACGACGGCAGTCCACCTGCGGCTCGTCGCATGGCGCACGTCGCATGCCGTCTACTGGATCTCGAACACGCTCCAGGAGGATCTGTCGAACGACCAGATGATCGCGATCGCCGGCTCGCTCACGCGCCTCGGCGGGCACGGCTGAAGTAGGCTTCCCCGCCCTATGGCAGCTGAGCGCGAACCGATCGCGGTGATCGGCACCGGCTACGTCGGACTCGTCACGGCGGCGGGCTTCGCCGAGCTGGGCAACGAGGTCTGGTGCGTCGACATCGACGCCGACAAGATCGCGCGCCTGGAGCGCGGCGAGATCCCGATCTACGAGCCGGGGCTGGCGGAGTCGATCGCCGCGCACCGCGACCGCATCCACTTCTCGACCGATCTCGCGCCGGCGCTCGAGCACGCGCGGCTGCTGTTCGTCGCCGTCGGCACGCCGCCGACGTACTCCGGCGACGCCGACCTGTCGGCCGTCCACGCGGTGGTCGACGCGATGCCGCCGTCGGACCGCCACGCGCTCGTGATGAAGTCGACCGTGCCGGTCGGCACCGGCGCGTCGATCAAGCGCACGTTCGCGCAACGCGGCAAGGACGGCTTCCGCTACGTCTCCTGTCCCGAGTTCCTCAAGGAGGGCAGCGCGCTCGCCGACTTCCGCGAGCCAGATCGCGTCGTCGTCGGCGACGAGGGCGACTGGGCCGGCGACGCGGTCGTCGAGCTGTACGCGCCGCTCGGTGCGCCGCTCGTGCGGACCGACGTCGCGAGCGCCGAGATGGTCAAGCTCGCCTCGAACGCCTTCCTCGCGACGAAGATCTCGTTCGTCAACGAGATCGCGAACGTCTGCGAGGAGACCGGTGCCGACGTGCTCGAAGTCGCGCGCGGGATGGGCCTCGACACGCGCATCGGCCCGCAGTTCCTGCGGCCCGGGCATCGGCTACGGCGGAAGTTGCTTTCCGAAGGACGTGAGCGCGCTTAAGCAGCTTGCTGGCAACTCGGGCTACCACTTCCAGCTGCTGACCGCCGTGATCGAGGTCAACGAACTGCAGAAGCGGCGCGTCATCTCGAAGCTGCAGAAGCACCTCGGCTCGCTCGTCGGCAAGCGCATCGCGCTGCTCGGGCTCGCCTTCAAGGCCGAGACGGACGACATGCGCGAGGCCTCCTCGCTCGTGCTGGCCTCGCGCCTGCAGGCGGACGGCGCGAGCGTGCGTGCCTACGACCCGGTCGCCGAGCACGAGGCGCGCCGGCTGATGCCGGGCGTCGACTACGCCGAGCTCGGCGCTCGACGCGCTCGACGGCGCCGACGCGGTCGTGCTCGTGACGGAGTGGCCGGAGTTCCGCGAGCTCGACTGGGCGGACGTCGCCCGGCGGACGCCGGGGGCGATCGTGATCGACGGGCGCAACTTCCTCGATCCCGACGCGGTCCGCTCGGCTGGGCTCGCGTACGAGGGGATCGGCCGCGGCGCATGAGGCGCCCGCCGATCGGCAGGTCGGGGACGATGCAGGCGCTGATCCTCGCCGGCGGCGAAGGGACGCGCCTGCGGCCGCTGACCTCGACGGTGCCGAAGCCGGTCGTCCCGCTCGTCGACCGCCCGTTCATCGTCGTTCATGCTCGACTGGCTGCGCGGCCACGGCGTCGACGACGTCGTGATCTCGTGCGGCTTCATGGCCGCCGGCGTGCGCGACGTGCTCGGCGACGGCGTCGGCCTACGGCCTGCGGCTGCGCTACGTCGAGGAGGACGAGCCGCTCGGCACCGGCGGCGCGATCAAGCTCGCCGAGCCGCTGCTCGACGAGCGCTTCCTCGTGCTCAACGGCGACGTGCTGACCGACATCGACCTGACCGCACAGCTCGCCGCAGCACGAGCGCAGCGGCGCACGCGCGACGCTCGCGCTGATCGCGGTCGAGGACCCGTCGGCCTACGGGCTCGTGCGGCTGCGAGCCGGACGGCAGCGTGCGCGAGTTCCTCGAGAAGCCGAGCCCCGACCAGATCGACACGAACCTCATCAACGCCGGCGCCTACGTGCTGGAGCGCGAGGTGCTCGCGCCGCTGCCGGAAGGCGCGGCGCATCTCGATCGAGCGCGACGTCTTCCCGACGCTCGTCGGCGCCGGGCTCCACGGCTACGAGGCGGACGGCTACTGGCTCGACATCGGCACGCCGGAGCGCTACCTGCAGGCGACGTACGACATCCTCGACGGCGCCGTGCGGACCTCCGTCACCGACGCCTACGACGCGGCGCAGCTGGCGCTCGCGGACGACGTCGAGGTCGCCGGCCAGCTCGTCGGCCCGGCGCTCGTCGGCAGCCGGCGTGCGGATCGCCGAGGGCGCGCACGTGAGCGGGCGCAGCGTGCTCGGGCGCGACGTCGCGATCGGCGCCGGCGCGCGCGTCGACGGCGCGGTCGTGCTCGACGACGCAGTCATCGGTGCGCACTCGTCCTTGACCCACTGCATCATCGGCCCCGGCGTGCGGCTCGGCGAGCACTGCCGGATCGGCGAAGGCGTCGTGCTCGGCGAAGGCGTCGTGCTCGGCGCGCGACAATCAGCTCGCGGCCGGTGCGCGGCTGTTCCCCAACGTGTCCCTTCCGGACGGAGCGATCAGGTTTTGAGCGATCTCGCACCCCTCACCCGCACAGCGATCGAGGCCGTCGACACGGCCCGCCAGGTCGACGACATGCTCGGCTTGCCCGAGCACCTGCGCGACGCGCTGTGGCGCGTCGAGTCGGCGAAGCTGACGACCCACGACGCGCCCGGCGGCTTCGTCGTCGCCGGCATGGGCGGCTCGGCGATCGGCGGCGCGCTCGCGCGTGCCGTGCTCGGCGATCGCGCGTCGCGGCCGATCGCGATCGCGCGCGGCTACGGCCTGCCGGCCTGGACGACGCCCGACGCGGCAGTCCTGTGCGCCAGCTACTCGGGCGAGACGGAGGAGACGCTCGCCGCCTTCGAGGCTGCCGGCGCGCTCGGCGCTCAGCGGATCGTCGCGACGACCGGTGGCCGGCTCGCCGCAGCCGCGCGCGCCGACGGCGTGCCGGTGATCCCGCTGCCGGGCGCCTTCCAGCCGCGCGTCGCGGTCGGCTACATGCTCGTGATCGCGCTCGAGGTCGCCGCGCTGTGCGGCGCCGGGCCGTCGCTCCACAGCGAGATCGACGTCGCCGCCGCGCACCTCGAGGCGCTCGTCGCCGAGTGGGGGCCGGACGGGGCGGAGGACAGCCTCGCGAAGCAGCTCGCGCGCGGTCTGCACGGCACGATCCCGCAGATCGCCGGCGCCGGGCTGACGACGCCGGTCGCCTACCGCTGGAAGACGCAGATCAACGAGAACGCGAAGCTGCCGGCGTTCGCGAGCGAGCTGCCGGAGCTCGACCACAACGAGATCGCCGGCTGGTCGGGCGCGGCCGAGCTGGGCCGCTTCAGCGCGGTCTTCCTCGACGACTCCGACCTGCACCCGCGCGTGCGCCAGCGGATCGAGCTGACGCGCGGCATCATCAGCAGCACCGCAGCGAGCTCGTTCCGCGTCGAAAGTCGCGGCGAGACGCGGATGGAGCGGCTCGTCTCGCTCGTGCTGCTCGGCGACTTGATGTCGCTCTACCTCGCCGTGCTGCGCGGCGTCGACCCGACGCCCGTCGAGGTGCTCGACCGCCTCAAGGCCGCGCTGAACGGCGGCTGAAGCCGAGCGCGCGGCAGCGCGCCTGCACCGCGACCGCGATCGGGTCTTCAGGCCGGCCTCCTCGCGGCACCGGCGGTGCGCGTCGACGTGCCGAGTCGAGCTCTGGCCCTTCGAGCATGCGCAGCTCCGAGCCGGCCGGCTTCCCGTCGCGCTCGACGAGCGAGACGGCACGCCCGAGCCGCCCCGGCACGAGGAGCTGCTCGCGCAGCTCCGCTTCGGTCAGGTTGAGCGCGCGCGGGAGACGGAATCCGCGGTGAATCCCGACGCGGAAGGACACCGGGGGATGCTCGGGCTTTCACACACCGTCTTTTGGGGTTTGCATTTGGAATCACGAGCATTTATGGTTGGGCAGGCGTTGGACTGCTAAAAGGAGTGATGAGTTGCTGCGATCAAACACGCGTGCGCGCATGCGCACGCTGCGCTGGGGAGTGCCGTTCGTCGGCCCACGTTCGTTGCGAATCCAGCGCGGGGAGCAGGCGGTGAATCTGCCACGTCCGGCAGCGCGCGTGCCGGTGGGAGCGCTCGCGAGACGGCGGCCGCATGTCGTGCCGGTGCGTGCGCTCCTCTTGGTGGTGCTGTCGATCGCAGCGACGATGGGCACCACGGCGGCAGCCGCGTCAGCGGCTCCAGCCTGGCGCATCGATTCGATCGCTGACACGACGGTCGCGCCAGGCGGGTCGCTCGATTACCTGTTGCAGATCACCGACATCGGGTCGAGCGACGCGACGGCGCCGGCGGACCCGACATGCGATCCGAACAACCTGCCGATGGACCCTGACTGCTTGGTCTTCACTGCCGACGTGCCTGCCAACATGACAGCGACAGGCATCAGCAGCGCCGGGAACTTCACCTGCGCGGGCCTGAACGTGCCGGGTCCGACGACGGTGACGTGCGCGAGCGCGGACGTCATCACTGCGCCGACCGACAACACGGCGGCTGCCTCGTCGTTCCGCACTCCTACCTTGACCGTGAGTGTCGACCCGTCCGCCTCCGGCACCTTGACGAGCAGTTTCGAGGTCTCCGGTGGTGGTGCGAGCGACCCTGCCTCGACGTCCGACCCGACGACGGTGAACGCATTGCTGCCGAGCTTCGGCATCGACGCATTCGACGCCCAGGTCGCGAGCGACGCGCAAGGCGATCCCTTCACGCAGGCTGGTGGGCACCCCTACTCGGCTTCGACCTACATCGACTTCAACACATTGACAAACCCGAATCCGGTCATCGGCGCGATATGGCCGGTCGAGCCGGCGCGTGACGTGCTGGTCGACCTGCCTCCGGGCTTCATCGGCAATCCGACGGCCGCCGCGAAGTGCTCGACTCCGGAGCTCGCAAACGGAGATGGACTCGGTGCCCTGCCGCTCTGTGCACCGACGTCGCAGGTTGGCACGACGCTCGTGCGACTCAACGGTGCCACGGCGGGCGTGCAAAACGTGATCGGGCCGTTGCCGGTGTTCAACATGATCCCACCGCCTGATGCGCCAGCGCGCTTCGGCTTCAACATCGACGGGACGCTCGTGATGCTCGACGCCCGGCTGCGCAGCGATGGGGACTATGGGGTCACCGTCGACGCGAGCAAGCTGCCGGAGGCGCTGCCGATCGCGGGAACGAGCTTGACGCTGTGGGGCGTGCCGTCCGATCCGAGCCACACCAGCCAGCGCGCCTGCGCGGGACACACCGCCCCGGCACAGGGTGGTGGATCGTGCTTGTCCGGCGCGCCGTTGAATGCGTTCCTGCGCCTCCCCACCTCGTGCACGGCTCCGGGCGTCGGCCTGCCGATTGGCTTGCAGGTCGACTCGTGGGTCAACCCGGGCGTGTTCAAGGACGGCAGCGTGTTGAGCCATCTCCCGCCGGCCTACCCGGCCGCGCCCGCCGATCGAGGACCGGATCAGGGCACGACTGGCTGCGAGAGCGTTCCATTCGACCCGACGTTCACCGGCGTTGCCGCGTCGCCGACCCGCGCCGGAGGGCCATCAGGCTTCACCGTCGACATCGACGTTCCCCAGAACGACGACCCTGACGCGATCGGCGAGGGTGACATCAAGACGGTCATCAGCAGCCTGCCGGAGGGGATGCGCGTCTCGCCGTCCGCGGCCGACGGGCTCGGCGCGTGCAGCGAGGCGCAGATCGCGCTGCACTCGACCGCCGACGCCAGTTGTCCCAACAGTGCGAAGGTCGGCTCGCTCACGATCACGACACCCTTGCTCGACACGCCGCTGAGCGGGTCGATCTACCTGGCGACGCCGCACGCAAACCCATTCGACTCGCTGATAGCGATCTATCTGGTCGCAAAGGGCTCCGGAGTGACGATCAAGCTGGCTGGTGAGGTGCGGGCCGATCCGCACACCGGTCAACTGACGGCAACGTTCGACAACCAGCCGCAGACGCCGTTCACAAAGCTGCACCTCGCGTTCGACGGAGGCCCGCGTGCGTCGCTCGCGGCACCGCAGAAGTGCGGTACCTACACCACCCACACGCAGCTCATCAGCTGGAGCGGCGGCCCGCCCGTCGAGTCGGACTCGAGCTTCGACGTGAGCGCCGACGGCAACGGCGCGCCATGTCCGCCGCCGCGGTTCGCGCCCGTGCTCACAGCCGGCACGCAGAACCCGGTTGCCGGCAAGGAGAGCTCGTTTGTGCTCTCGCTCACGCGCACCGATCAAGATCAGAATTTCGCGTC
This sequence comes from uncultured Actinomycetes bacterium, assembly GCA_963715695.1. Taxonomy (GTDB): domain Bacteria; phylum Actinomycetota; class Thermoleophilia; order Solirubrobacterales; family Solirubrobacteraceae; genus Conexibacter. Next base: position 2,548,982 of record OY970266.1, read on the forward strand.
GCTTGCGGTGAACATGCCGACAGGGTTGCTCGGGAAGATCAAGAACACCACGCTGTGCTCTGACGCTGCAGCGAAGGCCGGATCGTGCGGTGACGCATCGAAGATCGGCTCGGTGAGCGTCGGGGCCGGTGCGGGCCCGAACCCGTTCTACATCACCAACGGCCGGGCCTACATCACCGGGCCGTACAAGGGCGGCCCGTACGGGCTCTCGATCGTCGTCCCGGCAGTCGCCGGTCCGTTCGATCTCGGCAATGTCGTCGTGCGGGCAGCGATCCGCGTCAACCGCAATTCAGCAGCGCTGACGATCGACTCAGATCCCCTGCCGACGATCCTCCAGGGGATTCCCTTGGACGTCCGGGACGTCCGCGTCCTGATCGATCGTCGGCACTTCATCGTCAATCCGACGAGCTGCGCGGAGAAGCACGTGCTGGCGACCGTCGGCTCGACCGAAGGCAAGACGGCGCATGTCGGCAACCGCTTCGAGGTGACCGACTGCGCTGCTCTGGCGCTCGCCCCGAAGATCACGATGACCGTCGGCGCGAAGCACCACACCCGGAACGGCGTCTCGACACCGTTCAGCACGACCCTGACGCAGAAGCCAGGCCAGAGCAACCTGCGCTCGGTCAAGGTCACCCTTCCGACGACGCTGAACGCCTTGCTGCCCGTCGTGAACCGCGCCTGCTCGCTCGCCGCGTTCCAGGCCGGCCACTGCACCAGCAAGACGAAGGTCGGGACCGCGGTTGCCGTCACCCCGCTGCTGAAGAGCCCGCTGCGGGGATCGGCCTATTTCGTCAAGAACCCGAAGCGGATCCTGCCCGACCTGATGGTTGCCTTGCGCGGCCAGGTGTCGCTCGATCTCACCGGAAAGGTCTCGATTCCGGGTGGTCGGCGGTTGTCGACCACGTTCGACACCATTCCGGACGCACCCATCACCCGCTTCACGCTCAAACTCGTGTCGGGGACGAACGGGCCGGTCGGGGTCGTCAGCAACCTCTGCACTGCCAAGGCAAGGCGAGCAGCCGCCACGGTCAGCATTCGTGGACAGAACGGCCGCTTGACGACCACGAGCCCGCGGCTGCACATCAACGGCTGCGGCAAGTAGCGACCCGTCACCGCCGATCGGTTGCGCGCGAAGCGAACGCGCAGCCGATCGGCCGGGGCCTGCTCAGGTCCCGTGCTCCCATGTAGTCAGGTAGGCCCGCTGTGCATCGCTGAGCACGTCGATCTCGACGCCGAGCGCTGCGAGCGTGAGCCGCGCCACCTCGTCGTCGAGCTCGGATGGGACCTCGTAGACGCGCGGTTCGAGCGTCTCGGCGTGGCGCACGAGGTACTCGGCGGCAAGCGCCTGGTGCGCGAAGGCGACGTCCATCACTGCCGCCGGGTGGCCCTCGGCGGCTGCGAGGTTGACGACGCGACCGTCGGCGAGCAGGTGGAGGCGGCGGCCGTCGGGCGTTGCATGCTGCTCGACGTGCGGGCGCACGATCCGCCGCTCCGGGGCGTAGGCGCGCAAGGCCGGCAGGTCGAACTCGACGTCGAAGTGGCCTGCATTGGCGAGCAGCGCTCCGTCGCGCATGCGCTCGTAGTGCTCCACACCGACGACCTCACGCCCGCCCGTCGCCGTGATGAAGACGTCGCCGCGCTCGGCGCCGGCAAGCGCCGGCAGCACCTCGAAGCCGTCGAGCTTCGCCTCCAGCGCGCGTACCGGCGCTACCTCGCAGACAACGACGTGCGCGCCGGCGCCGCGCGCCCGCACGGCAATTCCCTTGCCGCACCAGCCGTAGCCGAAGACGACGACGACACGGCCGGCGAGCAGCACGTTCGTCGCGCGCAGGATCCCGTCGAGCGTCGACTGGCCGGTGCCGTAGCGGTCGTCGAAGAAGCGCTTCGTGCGCGCGGCGCTGACGGCGAGCACGGGGAAGCCGAGCCGCCCCTCGGCCTCGAGCGCGCGCAAGCGGATCACGCCGCTCGTCGTCTCCTCCGTGCCGCCGAGCACGTCGGGCAGCAGCTCTGGCCGCTGGCCGTGCAGGAACGAGATCACGTCGGCGCCGTCGTCCATCGTCATCCGCGGGCGCTTGTCGACGACCGCCTCGATGTGCGCGTAGTACGTCGCCATGTCCTCGCCTTGGATCGCGTGGACCTCGGCTCCGTGGCGCTCGACGAGCGCGGCCGCGACATCGTCGTGCGTCGAAAGCGGGTTCGACGCGCACAGCCCGACGTCCGCCCCGCCGGCGATCAGCGTGCGAACGAGGTTCGCCGTCTCCGCAGTCACGTGGATGCAGACCGCGATCGCCAGCCCGTCGAGCGGCCGTTCGCGAGCAAAGCGCTCGCGAATCGACCGCACGACGGGCATCTGCGCATCCGCCCACGCAATCCGCGCCTCCCCCGCCTCTGCAAGCGCGAGGTCGGCTACGTCGTATGCGGGCTTAGTACCGGTAATGGTCCGGCTTGTACGGGCCCTCGACGGGCACGCCGATGTAGGCGGCCTGCTCGGGGCTGAGCTTCGTGAGCTTCACGCCGAGCGCGCCGAGGTGCAGGTGCGCGACCTTCTCGTCGAGGTGCTTCGGCAGCACGTAGACGCGCTTCTCGTAGTCGTCGTTCTTCGTGAACAGCTCGATCTGGGCGATCGTCTGGTTCGTGAAGGAGCTGCTCATCACGAACGACGGGTGGCCGGTCGCGTTGCCGAGGTTCAGCAGGCGACCCTCGGACAGCAGGATGATCGTGTGGCCGTCGGCGAAGCGCCACTCGTCGACCTGCGGCTTGATCGTGTTGCGCTCGATGCCGGGCAGCTTCGCGAGGCCGGCGATGTCGATCTCGTTGTCGAAGTGACCGATGTTGCCGACGATCGCCTGGTGCTTCATCTGCTCCATGTGCGCAGCGGTGATGATGTCCTTGTTGCCGGTGCACGTGACGAAGATGTCGCCCTGGCCGATCACGTCGTCGAGCGGCTTGACCTCGTAGCCCTGCATCGCCGCCTGCAGCGCGCAGATCGGGTCGATCTCGGTGACGATCACGCGCGCGCCCTGGCCGCGCAGCGACTCGGCGCAGCCCTTGCCGACGTCGCCGAAGCCGCAGATGACGGCGACCTTGCCGGCGATCATCACGTCGGTCGCGCGGTTGATGCCGTCGACGAGCGAGTGGCGGCAGCCGTAGAGGTTGTCGAACTTCGACTTCGTGACGGAGTCGTTGACGTTGATCGCCGGGAACAGCAGGTCGCCGCTCTCGGTCATCTCGTAGAGGCGGTGGACGCCGGTCGTCGTCTCCTCCGTGACGCCCTTGATGCCGGCGCCGATCGTCGTCCAGCGCTGCGCGTCCTCGGTCAGCGAGCGCTGCAGCAGCGTGAGGAAGACGGTGAACTCCTCCGACTCGGCCTGCGCCGGGTCCGGCACGGCGCCGGCCTGCTCGTACTCGGTGCCCTTGTGGACGAGCATCGTCGCGTCGCCACCATCGTCGAGGATCATGTTCGGCCCACCGTGCTCAGGCCAGCGCAGCGCCTGCTCCGTGCACCACCAGTACTCCTCGAGCGTCTCGCCCTTCCAGGCGAAGACGGGGACGCCGCGCGGGTTCTCCGGCGTGCCATCGGGGCCGACGGCGACGGCTGCAGCAGCGTGGTCCTGTGTCGAGAAGATGTTGCAGGAGCACCAGCGGACCTCGGCGCCGAGCGCGGTGAGCGTCTCGATCAGCACGGCGGTCTGGATCGTCATGTGGAGCGAGCCCATGATGCGGGCGCCCTTCAACGGCTGGCTGGCGGCGAACTCCTCGCGCAGCGACATCAGGCCGGGCATCTCGTGCTCGGCGAGGCGGATCTCGTTGCGGCCGAAGGCGGCGAGCGAGAGGTCGGCGACCTTGAAGTCGGTCGCGCTCGAAAGGGCGGTCATGTGTGGGCGATCTCCGTGATGTGGGTGGTGGGCAAGGGTGTGGATCCTCCGGCGGCGGCGAGCAGCTTCTCGTGCTTGTCCTGCTCCCACGAGAGCCAGTCGGCGGCGGCTACATGCTCGGGCCGGCTCGGCTCGGCGGCGAACCAGTCGTCCACCGCCGTGCGCAACTGCGCATCGCGACTCAGCCGCAGGGCGAAGACGACGTCCGAGAGCGTGATCTCGGCACGCTCGAGCAGCTCGCGCAACGTCCGCAGACGTTGCAGCTCGCCGGCTCCGTAGAGGCGGTAGCCGGATGCCGAGCGGGCGGGTGCGACGAGGCCGTTGCGCTCGATGTAGCGCAGCATCCGAGACGACCAACCGGTCGTCTCGGCTGCCTCGTGGATCGTGAGCGCGTCACCCGCCATCGACGGCCAACGTTACCAGAGCTGTGTCAAGGTTTGGGAGCGGGTCAGGGGATCGCCAGCGAGCGATCCCTCAACCGCGCTCCCGCTTGCTTACGTCCGTGTGCGCGTGCGCGCCCGGACGGCCGCCGCATGGTGTTTGGGCTTCGGCTTCGGCTTGCGCACGCAGCGAACCTTGCCGTGCACGCGCTTGCGCACGAAGCCGCGCTTGCACTTCACGGCCTTGTGCTTCGCCCGCGCCGCCTTCACGTTGCCGAACCCGAAGATCTGCGCGCTGTTCGCAGTGACCGGCGGCTGGCCGCCGCTCGGTGATCCATGGCACTGGTCGCCGCTGCACTCGGCAGCAGGCTTCGGCGGGTCGGGGAACCCGGCCGGATGCCCCAGGTGCGGCATTCGCACGTCGTAGACGTCGTAGTTCTGGTCGGTGTCCCACTTGCTCGAGCGCTGGCGCGTGAGGATGAACGCGTCATCCCCCGACGTGCTGGCATCGAGGAAATAGGAGTCCGCTGGATCCTTGCCGCTCGAGAGCAAGCTGACGGTGCCGGTGAGCGTGTCGTACTCGTAGGCGTCGCTCTTCCCGTTCGAGTCGGCCGTCACCAGTGGCTCGGCGGTGCTGAAGAACGCGTAGCGGCCGTTCTCGCTGAGCGCGCGGTTCAGGTGCGTGCTGGTCGACGAGCCGCCTGTCCTGCTGCGCACTATCGCCGACGCATCTGCCGTCCCGGTCGCGCCGGAAGGCGTGCACGACGCGCAGCTGAGCTGGTCGGTGTCGGCTCGGTAGATGTAGAACTCTCGGTGACCTCCCTGATCGTACGGCGGAGAGAGCATTCCTGCGCCTACGGTGGAGCTGAACAGCAATGTTCGTCCGTCTGCCGACACACGCGCCTGTTTGACGAATGTGAGCACGCTTCCTGCGTTCCCGACGTCGTCAAAAAAGGCATCACCAGAGCTTGTCAGCTGTCCCACGAAGGACACCGTGCCGTCGTGCCACAGGAACACCCCAAGGCTCGTGTTCAGCAGCAGCTTGCCGGCTACGAGCTGACCGGAGTTGACGAAATACACGTAGTGGCCGTCGTCGCTTGCGCCGATCACACCGACCGCGTCTGCAGTGTCGCCGAGCGCGTTGTCGACATTGAGCAACGTCAAGTTGTGCGGATCGGTGTCGGGCAGGCTGGCGTCATACATGTAGAGCTTGGAGGTGGTGTCGACCGGAGCGGTGTCGGTCAGTGCCTCTTGCGTCGTGAAGAACACGCGTGAGCCGTCGCTGCTTGCATCCCAATACGTGGCGGTTGCGTGGGTGGGATCGGGGACAGGGGTGCGCTCTGAGGCGTTGAGCTGCACGGATGTGGCTGACGGCGTGCCGTTGTTCGAACGCATGTAAAGCTCTCCGCAGATGAACGAACCGCCGCCGCATCCCGTTGCGTCGGCGGTGAAGAAGATGCGGGTTCCGTTCGCGGAGATCGTGTGCGGCGTGTAGCGCGCGTTCGGCACGGGTGCAGCTCCCTGGCCGGCGACGGAGTTGCCGGGCAGGCACGGCGGCGATCCGCAGGCACTGTCGGGGAGGATGCCCGCGAGCCGCACGACGCCATCGTGGTACTCGTAGAGCTTCGGCGCGAATCCGAGCGGCGCGTCGTTCGTCAGACTCAGCGAGGTCTCGAACAGCACGTGACTGAAATCGGTCGACGCACCCGCGAGCCACGGACGAAATCCCGGAAACAACGTAAAGGTCGTGGGGAATGGGGCAGGGAGCGGCGCGCTGCAAGGGCCGTCAGGCGGCGAGAGGCAGTCGTCGAGCAACTGGTAGCTGCCCGCGCCAGCAGCGCGCAGGTCGCTGCGCAGATACAGGTTCTGGGTGAGCGCTGCGTTCGGCGCATCGGTCAATGGCGAGAAGGTCCTGATCGCGCCCCTCGTGAGATCTGCGGAGACCTCACCTTGATATGCCGCCTCCGCAGCGTTTCCCGCTGCCAAGAATGACTCGGGTGTTTGCGGGGGCGTGACGGCGTGCGTGTCCCAGCCGTTGGACCCTGGGTTGGGGCTTTGAGAGCGTTGCGCGATGTACTCGGTCGCCACGCCGGTCCCGAGCGCATCCCCGAACGGCGTCAGCGACGAGAACATCAGTGCGCTGCCGTCCGCCGCCGCGCGGGTGCGCTGAGAGTTTGCGAGGACGTCTCCGCCGTTCTTGGCAGGAGGCGAGACCATCTCGTAGGCCCGTCCATCCGGCAGGCCGGCGCTTGGTGTCGGCAACCCACCTACGGTCGCGAACGCCGAACTCGTGACCCCCACGAGCAGACCCATGGCGATGATCGCCGAAATACTCATGTGCACGCACGCGCGCGTCCCTGATCGCACCACTCCATCACTCCTCTTAGCAGTCTAACGGCTTGAGCAACCATAAATGCTCGTGAGTCCAGATGCAACCTCCGGCATGGCTCTGATGTCGCTGGCATGGCGCGAACGGCGATTCTCGGTGTTTCGATGCATGCACCGTGCCGAGGCGTATTGACACTCTATTTTCCTGCTGCTACGCTGCATGTGCCGGACGTAGGGGTGCTCTCGATCACGACACGTCGAGGGGGCACAGGGCCGCTGGCCCCGAGTGTCGCATTTGCAGAGGGCATCCACGGGGGACCTGGGGGCGGACGCATTCGGAGTGAGGCACTCTTGCGTCTCACGCGAGCCAGCCGCGCCTCGGCGAGACGAAAGGAGGACGATTCGCAGAACGCGCAGTGTCGCGGCATCGCGCTGTGTCATGGGCTCTGGACACACATTGTCGCGAGTAACTCACCCGTGGAGTCCGAGGACAGATTGGGCTTTGCGGAGTTCATGCATCTCAAATCAAGATGAGGAAGAACTATGAAGACACGCAGCAAGTTTCTGCTCGCGTCGCTTGCCGCGACGCTCCTGCTCGGCCTGGCGGTCGGCACTGCGTCTGCCACGCGCCTCGAAGTAAGCAATCAAGGGATCAGAATAGTATTCCTACTAACCGAAGGTAGCGGCGGCGGGCCACTTGAACTCGCGAACAACGTCGGTTTGCCAACCGTCAGATGCTCGGTAACGCTCGAAGGCACGCTCCACTCGAGAACGATCACGAAGACATCGGGATTGCTAATCGGCTACATCACGAGAGCGGCGGTTGACGGAACCCACTGCCTAGGTGGCAGCGCGACCGTTGATAGTACGTCGCTTCCGTGGCACGTGCGGTACCAGTCGTTTACCGGCACGCTACCGACCATAACATTCGTAACAGTGCAGCTCATTGGGGCAAGATTCTCAGTAACGCCTACAGGTGGCCCGACGTGCAACGCCAGAACCACAGCGGCACAACCTGCCACCGGCAGATTTGGTGTCAACGCCGGGGAACTGACTGAAGTACTTGGTGGTGGATCGATAGGACTCGAAGGTCCAGGGCTCTGTGCGTTTGGCACGGGCACCTTCGGTGGCACCTCGCATCTAGTCACGCTACTAGGCTCGACGACGAAAATTAGACTCAGACTAGTCGCATGAGATGAGGGTCGCTCGTTGAGTGGCCGCGCTCACGCTTAGGTATTGATGGATGCGCGTCGTGCCACGGTGCGGCGCGCATCCGCTTAACTATAAGGAGAACTATGAAGATACGTGGCAGGCTTCTGCTCGCGTCGCTGGCCGCGACGCTCTTGCTCGGGCTGGCGGTCGGTTCTGCGTCGGCCACGCGCCTCGCAGTAAGCAATCAAGGGATAAGAGTCGTTTTCCTACTAACCGAACCGAATGGTGGAGGACCGCTCGAATTCGCCAACAACGTCGGTCTCCCAACCGTCAGATGCCCGTTGACGCTCGAAGGCACGCTCCACTCGAGAACGATAACGAAGACGTCGGGATCGCTAATTGGCTATATCACGAGAGCGATATTCGGAACCTGCCTAGGCGGAGCAATGACAACCTTCGCGGAATCGCTTCCGTGGCACATGCGGTACCAGTCCTTTACCGGCACGCTACCGAACATAACAGCTGTGACAGTACAGATCATTGGATTCAGATACTCGCTTACGCCTACTGGCGGACCCACGTGCAACGGCAGAAGCACAGCGGCACAACCCGCCACTTTCAGATTTGGCGTTCTGGCTGGGGAACTGTCTGAAGCAACTGGTGGTGGGTCGATAGCTCTCGAAGGCGGTGGCCTGTGTGCGTTTGGCACGAGCACCTTCGGTGGTACCTCGAAGCTAATCACGCTACTAGGTACAACCACGAGAATTAGACTTAGCCTAGTCGCATGAGTGCGGCGCGTATCCATGCAACTATAAGGAGAACTATGAAGACACATGGCAGGCTTCTGCTCGCGTCGCTTGCCGCGACGCTCTTGCTCGGGCTGGCGGTCGGCTCTGCGTCGGCCACCCGCCTCGCAGTAAGCAACCAGGGGATAAGAGTTGTTTTCCTACTAACCGAAGCCAACGGCGGTGGACCGTTCGAAATGTCCAACAACGTTGGTCTCCCAACCGTCAGATGCGCGTTGACGCTCGAAGGTACGCTGCACTCGAGAACGATCACGAAGACCTCGGGATTGCTAATCGGCTACATCACGAGAGCGGCGTTTGACGGAACCCACTGCCTAGGTGGCAGCGCGACCGTTGATAGCACGTCGCTTCCGTGGCACGTGCGGTACCAGTCGTTTACGGGCGTACTACCGGCCATAACAGCTGTGACAGTACAGATCATTGGATTCAAGTACTCGTTTACGCCCACTGGCGGGCCGACATGTAACACCAGAAGCACGGCAGCGCAACCTTTCACCTTCAGATTTGGTGTTGGCGGAGGGGAACTGAGAGAAGTAACTGGTGGTGGATCGATAGCCCTCGAAGGCGGTGGTCTCTGTGCGTTTGGCACGGCCACTTTCGGTGGCAACACGAAGCTAGTCACGCTACTAGGTGCAGTGACAAGGATTACAATTACCCTAGTCGCGTAAGCACGTGAGGTCGCTCGTTGGGTGGCCGCACTCCCGCTTAGTTATCTGTGGATGCGTGTCGTGCCACGGTGCGGCGCGTATCCATGCAACTATGAGGAGAACTATGAAGACACATGGCAAGCTTCTGCTTGCGTCGTGTGCCGCGACGCTCTTGCTCGGCCTGGCGGTCGGCTCTGCGTCGGCCACACGCCTCGAAGTAAGCACTCAGGGGATAAGAGTCGTCTTCCTACTAACCGAACCCAACGGCGGTGGACCGCTCGAAATGTCCAACAACGTTGGTCTCCCAACCGTCAGATGCTCGCTGACGCTCGAAGGTACGCTCCACTCGAGAACGATAACGAAGACGTCGGGATCGCTAATCGGCTCTGTCACGAGAGCGGGATTAGGAGGTTGCCCGCTGAGCATCGTCGCGGGGTCGCTGCCATGGCACATGCGGTACCAGTCGTTTGCCGGCGCGCTACCGAACATAACGGCGATGACGGCGCAGATCATTGGAGCGGGTTTTTCCTTGGCGACGAGCGGGGAACCGTGTAGAGCCAGAACGACTGCGGCACAGCCTGCCACTCTCGGCTTCGGCATCGCGGCTGGCGTGTTCAGAGAAGTTGCCGTCGGCGGGTCGATAAGATTCGAAGGCACCGGGATATGTGGCATGACCGGTACGTTCGGTGGCACGTCGAAGCTAGTTACGATTCTAGGATCAAGCAGCGCAATAAGTGTGAGACTAATCTAGATGCCGAGTAGGTAACGCTCGCGTTGAACGCCGGGCCTGGGAAGCTGATCGCAAGTGGTGCGGTGCGCGCCGTGGCGCGGTTCGGCGCGCGCCACCAGGCGGCGTGGGTCGCGCGAGCGCTCAGCCGGTGCGCCTGGAAGTTGAGACCGCGGCATCCGCAGCCTGCTCATAGCGCTCCGCCCGCTGCTGCCGCGCCTCCGACTCGCTCAGCATCTTCGTGAACAGCACGACAAGTGCGATCCCCATCGCGACCGACTGCTCGAGCGCCATCGTCACGCCGGCGAGCGCCTGGTCGGTCTGCGGCGTCAGGCCCCAGTAGTGAGCGTGGTGCTCGTAGTACGGGTAGAACGCCGCGGGCGCGAACGTCAGCACGATGCCGAGCAGCCCGACGGTCGCCTTCGTGCTGACCATGTAGGCGATCGGCCCCATCCCGCCGAGGCGCAGGCGGCTGCGGATCGGCGACAGCAGGTGCCACCAGTAGAGCACGCCGACGAAGCTGAACGTGAGGTGCTCGAGCACGTGGATGCCGGTGTGCTCGGCTGCCGCGTCGTAGAGCGAGGGGATGTGCCACACCCACATCGCGCCCGTGTAGAGGATCACCGCCGTGACCGGGTGCGCGAGCACGCCGGCGCGCCGCTCGATCGTGTGCAGGTGCCGCGTCGCGGGACGCAGCAGTACCTTCGTCAGGCCGAGGATCAGCAGGATCGGCGCTACGTCGAGCAGCAGCACGTGTTGGACCATGTGCATCACGAGCAGCTGCTCGCCGAGCTTGTCGATCGGCGAGATCAGCGCCGTCGCCAGCACGAGCACGCCGCCGCTGAAGAGTGCGAGCCGGCCGAAGCTCGGCGGATGCGGCTCGTCCGGCACGCGCGCCTGGCGCCAGCGGACGACGTAGATGCCGAGGTAGACGACGAGCCCGATCACGACACCCGGGGCGAACGTCCACGATGCGTCCGGCGTCATGCGACGAAATTGTCGCAGTCGACGCGAGCAATCGCAGAGGCGCGGTGGGAGGGTGGAGCGATGCGCCTCACAGCCCGCTCATGGACCCTAAGCACACCGGCAGTCGCGCTCGCGCGTGCGCGCGAGGAGCGCTCCGACGGGGCGACCGACGCACTCGCGCGTGTGCGCGCCGAGCTGGTCGCGCTGCTCGCCCCGCCCGTCTGCGCGGCCTGCCGCGTGCCGCTCACACGCGCTGACACCCAGCTGTGCGTCGCCTGCCGGCGCGCGCTGCCATGGCTGACCGAGCCGCGCTGCGAGCGCTGTGGCCTGCCGGCACCGTGCGGCCCGCCCTGCCCGGCACGCAATGCCGCATTCACGCGGGCCTGGGCGCCGCTCGCCCATGACGGCCCGACCCGTCAGCTCGTCGCGGCGCTGAAGTTCCGCGGTGCGCTGCCGCTCGCCGAGCTGATGGCGGCGCAGATCGCTGCGACCGCGCCGCCCGGCTTGCTGGCCGCGCCCGCGACGCTCGTGCCGGTCCCGCTGCATCCCGCGCGCCTCCGCGCGCGAGGCTTCGATCAGGCGGCACGGATCGCCGACGCACTCGGTGCCCGCAGCACACTGCCCGTCGTCGCGTGCTTGCAGCGCAGCGGCAAGGCGACCCGGCAGCTCGGCGCCGGGCGCGGCGAGCGGCTGGCCGCGGGCCGGCTCGCGATCGTCGCCGCCGCACCAGCGCCCGCCCACGCAGTGCTCGTCGACGACGTGCACACGACCGGCGCGACGTTCGACGCCTGTGCCCGCGCGCTGCGTGCCGCCGGCAGCGATCGGGTCGACGCCGTCGCCTACGCGCGCACGCTGCGTCGATGAGGGGGTCTCCGCACAAGCGCGTGGTCATCGTGCATACGCATTTCGGCCATGCACGGATGGATAACGACGCTTGGCGCGGGTACGCTTGCTCCACCACATCGATCCACCCCACCAAGCCAAAAGGGGGCGCTTATGCGCATCGCGGTCAAGGGACGCCACACGACGGTCACTCCTGCCTTGAGGGAGCACGTCGACAAGCGCTTTCGTGCGATCGGGAGGCAGGTGTCGGAGCTCGCCGAGCTCGAGATCGAGCTGACGCACGAGCGCAACCCCGCGATCCCCGACGCGCAAGTGGCCGAGGCAACGCTCCACCTCAAGGGCGTCACGCTGCGCGCCCGCGCGACAGCGATCGAGATGATCCCCGCGATCAACGCCTGCGAGGACCAGCTCGCGCCGCAGGTCAAGCGCCACCGCGAACGCCGCCGCAAGCGCCGCGAGGCGCGCGCCGCGCGGGCTGCGCTGGGCGAGGGAATGCACGCGGCGTAGCGACCCTCCGGGCACGTGCGCGACGGCGCTCGGTCGCGTCCGTCGCGCACGAGTCTGAACGGTCACACGATGGTTGGGTTCGGCCGGCGAGCCGCTGCTACGCTAGGCGAATGTCGATCATCGACCGCGCGCTGCGCATGGGGGAGGCCCGCAAGTTCCGGGCCTACGAGCAGCGAGTAGCGCGCATCAACGAGCTTGAGTCGGAGTACGAGCCGCTGACGGACGCGGAGCTGCGCGAGCGCGCCGACGAACTGCGCGAGCGCGCCCGCGGCGAGCAGCCGGAGTCGCTCGAGGAGCTGCTGCCAGAGACCTTCGCGCTCGTGCGCGAGGCGGGCAAGCGCACGATGAGCATGCGCCACTTCGACGTCCAGCTGATCGGCGGCATGGTGCTGCACGACGGCCAGATCGCCGAGATGCGCACCGGCGAGGGCAAGACGCTCACCGGCACGCTGCCGGTCGTGCTCAATTCGCTCGCCGGCAAGGGCGTCCACGTCGTCACCGTGAACGACTACCTCGCCCGCCGCGACGCGGAGTGGATGTCGCCGATCTACGACCTGCTCGGCGTGAGCTACGGGATCTTGCAGAACATGCAGGAGACCGAGGAAAAGCAGCAGGCCTACGCAGCCGACGTCACCTACGGCACGAACTCCGAGTTCGGCTTCGACTACCTGCGCGACAACATGGCGCCGTCGCTCGAAGAGAAGGTCCAGCACGGTGGCCGCGACCTCGGCGCCGAGGTCCGTTCGGCGAAGGACCGCCTCGACCGTCGCTCGGCAGCGCACACGTACGCGATCGTCGACGAGGTCGACAACATCCTGATCGACGAGGCCCGCACGCCGCTGATCATCTCCGGTGCGCCCGAGGACTCGTCCGACGTCTACTCGAAGTTCGCGCGGCTCGCACCGATGATGGCACCGGGCAAGACACCGGACGGCCTCGACCCGCGCGCCCGCAAGGACTTCGTCGCCGACTTCGACTACGAGTACGACGAGAAGCACAAGACCGTCTCCGTCACCGAGCGCGGCGTCGAGAAGGCCGAGCGCTTCCTCGGCATAGATCACCTCTACCGCGCCGAAAACGGCTACCTCGTCAACCACCTGATCCAGTCGCTGAAGGCCGAGTCGCTCTACAAGCGCGACGTCGACTACGCGGTCATAGACGGCGAGGCGCAGATCATCGACGAGTTCACCGGCCGCATCCTCGAGGGACGCCGCTGGTCGGAGGGCCTCCACCAGGCGATCGAGGCCAAGGAGGGTCTCCGCCTCACGGAGGAGAACCAGACGATGGCGACGATCACCTACCAGAACTACTTCCGCCTCTACGGCAAGCTCGCCGGCATGACCGGTACTGCGGTGACCGAGGCGACCGAGTTCATGAAGATCTACGAGCTCGGCGTCGTGCAGGTCCCGACGAACCGCGCGATGGTCCGCGACGATCGCAACGACCAGGTCTTCAAGACCAAGGAGGGCAAGTGGACCGCGGTGGTCGAAGAGGTAGCCACGCGCCACGAGCAGGGCCAGCCGGTGCTCGTCGGCACGGTCTCCGTCGAGGTCTCCGAGTTGCTTGGCGACCGCCTGGCGAAGCGCGGGATCCCGCACACCGTCCTCAACGCGAAGCCTGAGCACGCCGAGAAGGAGGGCGAGACGGTCGCCGAGGCCGGCAGACCGGGCGCTGTCACGATCGCGACGAACATGGCCGGTCGCGGCGTCGACATCAAGCTCGGCGGCAACGCCGAGCACCTCGTCAAGCTCGAGCTGACGAAGCTCGGCTTGAGCCCAGGCGACCCCGACTACGCCGAGCACGAGGCGAAGCTGCTGCCGACGATCGAGAGCCGCGTCGAGGCCGATCGCGCGCACGTGATGGAGGCCGGTGGGCTGTGCATCATCGGCACCGAGCGCCACGAGTCGCGCCGCATCGACAACCAGCTGCGCGGCCGTTCGGGCCGTCAGGGCGACCCCGGCGAAACGCGCTTCTACCTGTCGGCCGAGGACGACCTCGTGCGGCTGTTCGCCGGCGAGCGCATCTACAAGATCCTCGACCGCTTCGGCACGACCGACGATCAAGGTCGCGAAGAGCCGATCGAGGCGAGCCTGCTGACGAAGCAGATCGAGAAGGCGCAGAAGAAGGTCGAGGAGCAGAACTTCCTCATCCGCAAGCGCGTCCTCGACTACGACGACGTCATGAACGAGCAGCGCAGAATCATCTACGCGTACCGCGACGAGGTGCTCGAGGGTCGCGACATCGGCGAGCAGGCGCGCGAGGAGATCGTGAGCATGCTGGAGCGCACGGTCAACGAATCGACGCCGGGCGACTACATCGAGGACTGGGACCTCGAGGGCCTGTTCGCGCGCGTCGAAGAGATATTCCCGGTCAGCTTCGCGCTCGGCGACATCGACCCGAACGCGACCGATCGCGCCGAGCTGACGCGCCGCCTGACCGACGACGCACTGCGCCGCTACGACGAGCGCGAGCAGGAGATAGGCGAAGAGGTCATGCGCGTGCTCGAGCGCTACCTGCTGTTGCAGACGATCGACCTGCGCTGGCGCGAGCACCTCTATGACATGGACTACCTGCGCGAGGGCATCGGCCTGCGCGGGCTCGCCCAGATAGACCCGCTGATCGCGTACAAGAACGAGGGCTTCACGCTCTTCCAGGACCTCATGAACACCGTCTGGGGCGACTTCGCGCGGATGATCTTCAACGTCGAAATCGTCGTCGAAGGCGACGAGGCCCCGGAGGAGGCCATACCGGCAGTGCAGGCGCCGGGAAACAGCTCCTGGGTTGGCGGCGGCGGACTCACGTACTCCGGCGGCACGTCGACGCGGACGAGCGCGCTCGGCGCGATGATGGAGCCGGCTGCCGGTGGCGTCGTCGGCGGTGCCGTGGTCGCCGACCAGTCACAGCCGTCCGACGAAGATGGCAGCCCGCGGATAGAGCAGCGCCGTGTCGACGCGGTCGACCAGATCGGGCGCAACGACCCTTGCTGGTGCGGGTCGGGCAAGAAATTCAAGAAGTGCCACGGCGACACCTGAAGGCTCGCTAGCCTGCCCCTCGGATAGCCTGGGGCGACATGGCTGCGCCCCCCGCCGCATCTTCCGAGCCGATCCCGCAGCGCCTCGCGGCGATCCGCGACAAGCTCACCGCGCTCGCCGAGTACCTCGACCCCGTCGCGCTGCAGGCGCGCGCCGACACGCTCGAGCAGGAGATGGGCGAGCCGGGCTTCTGGGACGACCAGGAGCGCGCCGCGAAGACGAGTGCCGAGCACGCGCGCACGACGCGCAAGCTGGAGACGTATCGCGCGCTCGACGGCGACGTCGAGGACCTCGCGCCGCTCGCCGAGATGGCCGACGAGGATCCCGAGCTGGCGGCCGAGTTGGACGAGCAGATCGCGAGCGCCGAAGCGCGGCTGGCGGCACTGGAGGAGGAGCGGTTGTTCTCCGGCCGCTACGACGCCGGCGACGCGCTCGTGACGATCAACGCCGGCGCTGGCGGCACCGACGCGCAGGACTGGGCCGAGATGGTGCTGCGGATGGAGATGCGCTGGGCCGAGAAGCGCGGCTTCGAGGTCGAGCTGCTGGAGGCGAGCCCGGGCGAGGAGGCCGGCATCAAGTCGGCGACCTTCCGCGCGGCCGGCGAGAACGCGTACGGCCTCTACGGTGCCGAGAAGGGAGTCCACCGGCTCGTGCGGCTCTCGCCGTTCGACTCCGCCAACCGCCGCCAGACGAGCTTCGCGGGCCTCGAGGTCTCACCCGTCGTGGCGGAGACCGGCGAGATCGAGATCGACGACGACGACCTCCAGGTCGACACCTACCGCGCGAGCGGCGCCGGCGGTCAGCACGTCAACAAGACCGACTCTGCAGTGCGGATCACGCACCGTCCGAGCGGCATCGTCGTGCAGTGCCAGAACGAGCGCTCGCAGTCCTCCAACCGCGCGACCGCGATGGCGATGCTGCGTTCGAAGCTGCTCGAGGCGGAGGAGCGCAAGCGCCAGGAGGAGATCGCGCGTGAGCGCGGCGAGGCACAGGACGTGAACTTCGGCTCGCAGATACGCTCCTACGTGCTGCACCCGTACACGATGGTGAAGGATCACCGCACTGGACACGAGATGGGCGACGCGAGCAGGGTGCTCGACGGCGATCTCGACGGATTCGTTCGCGCAGAGCTGCTGCGAACTGCAAAGGGATGATGAACGAGACACCTCTTCCAGCGGCCGCTGTCGACGGCCGTCAGCCGACCGCGCCGTATCTCGACGCCGTTGCCGCGTATGGCCTGCGCGCCCCGACGCGCTTCCACGTCCCCGGCCACAAGGGCGGCGAAGGCGCCGACCCGGGCCTGCTCGCCGCTGTCGGCGTGCGTGCGCTCCAGCTCGACCTCCCGCAGGACACGCGCGGCGTCGACGTCGGTCCGTACCCGACGCCGTACGACCAGGCCGAGCTGCTTGCCGCCGAGGCCTACGGCGCGGGTCGCACGTGGTTCCTCTCCAACGGCGCGACCCAGGGCAACCACGCGCTCTGCCTCGCGCTCGCGCGCCCCGGCTCCCGCGTCGTCGTGCAGCGCAACGCGCACGGCTCGATCGTCGACGGACTCGTGCTCTCGGGGGCGATCCCGACCTACGTGAAGCCGGTCACCGACGACGAGCTGGGGATGGCGCACGGCGTCACGCCCGACGCGCTGCGCGCCGCGCTCGAGCGCACGCCTGACGCAAAGGCCGCCTTCGTCGTCTCGCCGACCTACTACGGGATGACGGCCGACGTGGCAGCGCTCGCGGAGGTCGCGCACGCGGCCGGCGTCGCGCTCGTCGTCGACCAGTCGTGGGGCCCGCACTTCGGCTTCCACCCGGCGGTGCCGGAGTCGGCGTTGAAGCTCGGTGCCGACGCGGTCCTCACCTCGACGCACAAGATCGTCGGCAGCTTCACGCAGTCGGCGATGCTGCACGTGGCCGCCGGCGGCCTCGTCGACGCCGACGAGGTAGCGCGCGCCGTGCGGCTCGTGCGCTCGACGAGCCCGAACTCGCTGCTGCTCGCCTCGCTCGACGCGGCTCGCCGCTACATAGCCGTGCACGGCGAGGCGCTGTTGAGCCGAACGGTCGAGGCTGCGACGCGCGCGTGCGAGGCGATCGAGGCGATCCCGGCGACGAAGGTGATCCGTCATCAGCTCGTCGGCCAGCCGGGCGTCGCCGCGTGCGACCCGCTGCGGATCACGATCGACGTGCGCGGCACCGGACGCACCGGCTACGAGGTCGCGTCCGCGCTGCGCGCCACCTACGACATCCACGTCGAGCTGGCGACGCACGCGACGCTCGTGCTCGTGCTCGGGATCGACCAGCCGGTCGCCGCGCTCGAGCGCTTCGCGCACGACTTCGCCGAGACGGTCCGCCGCCTCGAGCCGGCCGCCGAGGGCTCGACGTCGCTCGTCGTGCGTCCACCTGCCGAGGATCCGGAGTTCGTCGTGACGCCGCGCGACGCGTTCCTCGGCGCGACCGAGGTCGTCGCCGTCGACGACGCGGTCGGGCGAATCTCGTGCGAGTCGATCGCCGGCTACCCGCCGGGGATCCCGGCGCTGATGCCGGGCGAACGAATCAGCACGGCGCTCGTCGCGTACCTGCGCGAGCTGGCGGCCGCCGGCGCGCGCCTGCACGGCGCGAGCGACCCGAACTTCCGCACGATCACGGTCCTGCGTGATGCGCCCTGAGGGCGATCGCCCCCGTGTAGCACCCACACTCGACCCAGCGCTGCTCGACGCGCTCATCCAGCGCGCCCTTGCCGAGGATGTCGGCGACGGGAGGCGCTAGCGGTGGGTGCTGAGCGGATCATGCTCGACAACATGGATCTCGCGACGTTGCGGGCAGCGGTGGAGCGCACCGCGGGGCGCGCGTGGCTGGAGGCGAGCGGTGGCGCCACGCTGACCACGCTGAGGGAGATCGGGCAGACCGGCGTAGACTTCATCTCAGTTGGGGCGTTGACGCACTCGGCCCCGGCACTCGATCTGTCCCTTCTCCTGGAGCCGATCTCATGAGCCTCCCCATGGTGCAATCACCAAGTGCGACTCTCCCCACCGCCCCGCTGATGCTCGAGAACATCCCGGCCTTGCAGGCCGAGGTGCGCGAGCTGGCGGCGCAGCGTGGTGCCGTGATCCTCGCGCACAACTACCAGCTGCCCGAGGTGCAGGACGTGGCCGACTACGTCGGCGACTCGCTCGGCCTCTCGCAGCAGGCGGCGCGTGCCGCCGAGGACGTGATCGCCTTCTGCGGCGTCCACTTCATGGCCGAGACCGCATCGATCCTGTGTCCCGAGAAGCGCGTGCTGATCCCCGACCTCGATGCAGGCTGCTCGCTCGCCGACTCGATCACGGCCGATCAGCTGCGTGACTGGAAGGCGTCGCATCCCGGTGCCGTCGTCGTGATGTACGTCAACACGACAGCCGAGGTGAAGGCGGAGACGGACTACTGCGTGACGTCCTCGAATGCAGTCGCGGTCGTCGAGCACATCTACCGCGAGCACGGGGCGGACACGGAGATCCTGTTCGGGCCGGACATGTTCCTCGGCGCGTACGTCGAGAAGCGCACGGGGCGGAAGATGCACGTGTGGGACGGCGAGTGCCACGTGCACGCGGGGATCCGTCCGGATGACATCACCGCGGTGCGCGCGGCACATCCGGGTGCGGACTTCCTCGTGCATCCCGAGTGCGGCTGCACGACGTCGGTGATGGAGTACGTTGCCGCCGGCGACATCTCCGGCGAGGGCGTTCACATGCTCTCGACCGGCGGGATGCTCGCCTACGCGCGCGAGCACGGGGATTCGCACGGCGCCGCGATCGTCGCGACCGAGACGGGCATGCTCCACCCGTTGCGCGAAGCCGCACCAGGCGTCGACTTCATAGCGGCGAACGAGGCGGCGAGCTGCCGCTACATGAAGATGATCACGCTGCCGAAGCTGCGCGACGCCCTGCGCGACGACGTGTTCGAGGTGAAGGTCCCGGACGCGATCGCCGAGCGCGCACGTGTCCCGATCGAGCGGATGGTCGCGATCTCCTAGCGGCGGGAATATGGTTGATCAAACCGCAATCAACCGAGGAGAGGACGAGATGAACCTCTACGCGATCCTTCGACGCAGCGGCTGGCGTTCCGGCGGGGACTTGCAGGAGGCCGCTGCGCGCTCGGCGCAGGTCGGCGACGAGCAGATGCCCGAGGACATCCGCTGGATCCGCAGCTACGTGCTCGAGGAGGGCGGCGGGTCGGTCGGCACGGTCTGCATCTACGAGGCGACGAGCCCCGACGCGATCCGGCGCCACGCCTCGCTCGCGGACCTGCCGGTCGACGAGATCATCCCGATCGCCGACACCGTCCTCGTGCGGCCGGATCCGACGCCGGCGGCGGGGTAGGCGAGGCGTTTGGGTGGCGCGCCGCCTGGGTGGCGCGCCGGTCGGTGCGCTCAGCTCGCGGGCGTGAGCCGGCGGGCTCGGGGGCGCGCTGAACGGCAGCATCGAGGGGGCGAGCGGCGGGGCCTCGGGCTCCGGCGCGCGCGGCGCTCCGCGGTTTCGCGTCGAACTGCGTGTCCGCCGCGTGCGTTTCCCCGTATCGATGGCGCTCGACAGGAACTCTGGTTGCTCGTGGTCGTACATCGACCATGAGGATCCATAGTTCGATCTCGCAGCCGCCAGGCGCCACTCCCGTCGGAGCTCAAACCCCCGCCGCTCGCCCCCTCGATGCTGCTGTTCGGCGGCGGCTAAGCCCGAGCGCACGCCGGCGCTGGGCGCACTCCAAGCCCCAACCCGAGCGCTAGCATCGCCGACGTGCCACGCCCGCCTCAGATTCCCAAGGACCCGGAGGAGCGGGCACTCACAGACGCCGAGCTGGAGCCCGGCGAGCGCATCGACGGCCGGCTGCTCGTCGATCCGCAGCTGGCCGACCGTGAGCTGCGTGACGTCGACCTCGTGGAGGTGCACGTCGCGGGTGGTGACCTGTCCTCGCTGCGACTGATCGGCGGCAGCAGCATCACCGACGCCCGCTTCGCGCGCACGAACCTTGCAAACCTCCGCGCGCTCGGCGTCAGCCTGCAACGCGCCGAGCTGCTCGGCTGCCGCATGACCGGCCTGCAATGGGCCGAAAGCCACTGGCGCGACGTGCTCGTCGCCGACTGTCGTGCCGACCTGGTCTCGCTCCGCTCGACGCGGCTGGAGGACGTCACGTTCCGCGACTGCGACCTGACGGAGGCGGACTTCGCCGACGCGCACCTGCGCCGCGTGCGCTTCGAGCGCTGTCGCCTGGCCGGCGCCGAGCTGCGCGGCATGCGCTTCGAGGGCTGCACGATCGAGGGCTGCGACCTCCAGGGATTACAGGTCACCGGGTCGCTGCGCGGCGTCACGATGCCGTGGCCCGACATCATCGAGGCCGCCGGCGTCTTCGCCTCCGCGCTCGGGGTGGCGGTCGCGGAGGACGACCCAGCCTGAGCGCTGATCGCGTGGCGGCGTCGCCTGCCGCTCGCGCAGCGGCCGGGCCCCGCTCAGCCCGCGAGCACGTCGACGCCGCGCTCGGCCGTCTCGCGCACCACCCGCAGGGCCTCGCGCTTGCGTGCGAACTCGACCTGGGTGTAGCAGTGGACGTCGGCAGGCGCGCCCATCTCGGCGCCGTCCCACAGCGAGCCGGCCTGGTAGACGCGCTCGAGCCAGGGGACGCCGTCGAAGCCGTCGGAGATCAGCACCACGACCCACTCCGCTCCGCGCTCGCGCTGCGCCGGCGCGCCCTGCGCGTCGGCGACGCGCGCTCCGCCGATCAGCGCCCGCTCGATCGGCCAGCGATCGCTCACGCGCTCGACGTAGCGCCGCAGCTCGCGCAGGTTCACATCCAGTTCCTCCGGCGTCACCGCCGGATTGTCGCCGCTCGGGCGGCGACAGCGCAATGGTGCGCCAGGACAGCGCCGCGCCCCGCCGGGCGCCTACGCGAAGTCCTCCGCCTCATGCGGCCCGACGCAGGCAACCGCGAGCTCGTCGGCGACGCCGCGGGCGATCTCGGCTACTTCGTCGTAGGTGACCGCGTCGAGTGCGGCGATCGCGGCGTCGGGGTCGGGGTCCTCGCCGAACAGGATCGACTGTGACGCGGCGTGGCGCGCGACGGCGTTCGTGTTCTCGAACGCGAGCACGCGACCGCCGGCGGCGTAGGCCCGCGCGCGCTCGACCTCGGCCTCGGTCGGACCCTGCTCGCGCAGCTCGGTGACGATCTCGCGCATCCGCGTGTACGCCTCGACGCACTTCGTCGAGTCGAGGCCGGCCGAGAGCTGCAAGACCGGCACGTCGGCGCTCGCATGCGCGTAGGCGTAGACCGAGTACGCGAGCCCGCGCTGCTCGCGGATCTCGTCGAACAGGCGCGATCCCATCGAGCCGCCGAGCAGCGTGCTGTAGATCGCGAGCGCTGCGCGCTGGGCGCGGTTGGCCGGATCGATCGACGGGCGGTAGGACATCCGCAGGTGCGACTGGTTCGAGTCGCGCTGCTCGACGAGCGTGACCGGCTCCAGCGCGGGCGCGGCCTCCCACGCGTCGGGCTCGGCCAGCGTCGGGAAGCGGCCGAACAGCTCGTCGAGCCCATCGTCGCCGTTGGAGGACAAGTGATCGAGGTTGCCGACGACGAACGCGCCGCCGCGCGCCCCGGCCCAGCGGCGCTCGCGGAAGGCGACGATCGCGTCGCGCGTGAACGTGTCGCGCAGGTGCTCGACCGGCCCGAGCACCGGGCGGCCGAGCGGGTGCTCGCCGAAGGCGGCGCGGTCGATCAGGTGCTCGGCGACGGTCGAGGGCTGGTCGTTCGCGCGCGCGATCTCCTGGATCACGACGCCGCGCTCGCGCTCCAGCTCCTCCGCGTCGAGCCTCGGGCGCCCGACGAAGTCGCTCAGCAGGTCGATCGCCTCCAGCGCGCGCTCGGCGCGCACGGTGATGTGGAAGGCGACGAGGTCATGGCTCGTGTAGGCGTTCAGCTGGCCGCCGAGCCGCTCCGCAGTCTCGTTGACGTCACGGTACGTCGGGTGCGACTCGCCGCCCTTGAACACGAGGTGCTCGAGGAAGTGCGCCATCCCGTTCTCCTCCGGGCGCTCGCTGCGCGCGCCGGCGTCGAAGGCGACGAGCGCGGTGACGGCGCGCGTCCCGGGCAGCGAGACACGATGGATCGGGAGGCCGTTCGCGGCAGTGGAGGTGGAGATCGCGATCATGCCCTCGAAGATAGCGGTGACGCGCACGCGCTCGCGTGGCCGCCCGCGGAGGGTGCAGTGCGCCGTGAGGCCTGCAACACTGGTTGCAGCAGGCGCCCGCGCCTGGTCGCAATCGCCGGGCGCAGCTACTGTCTCGGAGCAGATGGCCGTGACGACAGGCAAATCCCGCCTCCCACGCCGTGCTGCAGTCGCGCATGCGCCTGCAGCGAAGTCGGCGATCCCGCATGCGGCGACGCGCTCGGGCGCCGCGTCGGTGATCGAGTTCCGCGCAGTCGAGAAGCACTATGGAGTCGGGGCGGTCGGGCTCGACCAGGCGACCTTCGCCGTGGAGCGCGGCGAGTTCGTCTTCCTCGTCGGCTCGACCGGTTCGGGCAAGTCGACCGTCATGCGCCTGCTGATCAAGGAGCTGGAGCCGAGCAAGGGCGAGATCCGCGTCGCCGGCCGCGACCTCTCCGAGATCACGCGCTCGCGCGTGCCGTACTACCGCCGCAACGTCGGCGTCGTCTTCCAGGACTTCAAGCTTCTGCCGAACCGCACCGTGCACGACAACGTCGCCTACGCCTTGCAGGTGACGGGCGGCGGGCGCAAGGAGATCCGCGCGAAGGTGCCGGACATCCTGCGCCTGACGGGCCTCTCGACGAAGCTCCACAACTACCCCGACGAGCTGTCCGGTGGCGAGCAGCAGCGCGTCGCGATCGCGCGCGCGTTCGTGAACCACCCGCCGCTGCTGCTGGCCGACGAGCCGACCGGCAACCTCGATCCCGAGACGTCGATCGGGATCATGCAGCTGCTCTACCGCATCAACCGCACCGGCACGACCGTGCTCGTCGCGACGCACGACTCCGACATGGTCGACAAGATGCGCCGCCGCGTGATCGAGTTGTCGAAGGGCCGGATCATCCGCGACGAGGCGACCGGTCTCTACGCACGCGACGAATCGACGCGCGAGTTCGCTGCGCGCCTGCGCAGCGACGTGCCCGAGATCCCCGAGCTGTAGGAGGAGCGCGAGATGCGGATCGGATTCTTCCTGCGCGAGTCGCTGCGCTCGCTGCGCCGCAACGCGGCGCCGAGCTTCGCCGCGCTCGCGACGATCCTGCTGACGATGCTCGTCGTCGGCGTCTTCATCCCGATCGTGCAGGCGACGACCGGCGCCGCGAACTCCGTGCGCAGCCGCGTGATCGTCGACGTCTACATGAAGAACCACGCGACGCAGCACGACATCGCGCGCGTGCGGACGCTGCTGCAGGGCACGCCGCACGTCAAGCGTGTCGCCTTCGTCTCGAAGGAGCAGGCGTTCAAGCAGCAGCGCAAGCAGGACCCGGAGGCCTTCCAGCTGCTCGGCACGAACCCGCTGCCCGACACCTTCCGGATCACGCCGTCGAGCCCGGACGACACGCTGAAGATCCAGTCCGAGCTGGCGCCGACCGCCGCCAGCGGCGGTGGCGCGGTGCCGATCGACCGCTCGATCGACGAGGTCTCGACGCGCCGGCACGACACGACGAAGATCCTCCAGGTCACGCGCTTCGTGAAGCTGATGGCCGGCGTGCTCGCCGCACTGCTGATCGCCGCCTCGATCTTCCTGATCGCGAACACGATTCGCCTGTCGCTCTACTCGCGGCGCCGTGAGATCGAGGTGATGAAGCTCGTCGGTGCGACCGACTGGTTCATCCGCTGGCCGTTCGTGATCGAGGGCGTCGTCGTCGGCGCGCTCGGCACGCTGCTCGCGATCCTGATGCTCGCGATCGGAAAGATCGCGCTGATCGACCCGCTCGCAAACGACTTCGCGCTGATCTCCGCGCCGAAGACGATCTCCTTCGGCGTGCTCGTGCTTGTGATGATGGCCGCCGGGATCGCGATCAGCGCCATCGGCTCGGGCTTGTCTCTTAGGCGCTTCCTCCGGGTTTAGCGGAGCAATGCCTTCGCCTCGAGAAACTCCTCGAGGCCATAGCGCCCGTTCTCGCGGCCGTTGCCGGACTGCTTGAAGCCGCCGAACGGAGCGCGCAGGTCGAAGCGCCCGCCGTTGACCTCGACCTGGCCGGCGCGCAGGCGCCGCGCGACGTGCTCGGCGCGCGCCTGGTCACCCGACCAGACCCCGCCGGCGAGGCCGTAGACCGTGTCGTTCGCGATCTGGACCGCCTCGTCCTCGTCGTCGTAGGGCATCAGCACGAGCACCGGGCCGAAGATCTCCTCGCGCGCGATCGTCATCTCGGGCGTCACGTCGGAGAAGACGGTCGGCTGCACGTAGAAGCCCTGCGGCAGGTCCTCCGGCGGCTCCTCGCCACCGGCGACGAGCTTCGCGCCCTCGGCGATTCCGCTGCGGATGTAGCCGCGCACGCGCTCGCGCTGCACGTCGGAGGCGAGCGGGCCGATCCCGTTGCGCTCGCCCAACGGGTCGGCGCAGGCGAAGTTCCCGGCAGCCGCGGCGGCGATCGCCTCGACCTCCGCGAGCCGCTCGCGCGGGACGAGCATCCGCGTCAGCGCGCTGCACGTCTGACCGGAGTTGAGGAACGCCTTCGCGATCCCGTCCGGAACCGCGCGCGCGAGGTCGGCGTCGTCGAGGATCACGTTCGGCGACTTGCCGCCGAGCTCGAGCGCGACGCGCTTGACCGACGCGCTCGCCAGCTCGCTGACGCGCTTGCCCGCGCGCGTCGAGCCGGTGAAGGAGACCATGTCGACGTCTGCGTCGGTCACGATCGCCTCGCCGACGACCGGGCCGAAGCCGGTCACGAGGTTGAAGACGCCGGCCGGCAGGCCGACCTCGTGGATCACCTCGGCGAGGATGAACGCCGACAGCGGCGCGACCTCGCTCGGCTTCAGCACGACGGTGCAGCCGGCGGCGAGCGCCGGCGCGGTCTTGCAGACGACCTGGTGCAGCGGGTAGTTCCATGGCGTGATCGCGCCGACGACGCCGACCGGCTCGCGCACGACCAGGACGGTGTCGATCTCCTCCTCGAGCGAGATCTCGTCGAGCAGCGAGGCGGCGAGCCGGAACTGCGCGATCGGCAGGCCGGCTTGGATGATCCGCGAGAGCTTCAGCGGCATCCCGACCTCGGCGGTGACGGTGCGGGCGATCTCGTCGGCGCGCGCGTCGAGCCCGTCGGCGATCGCGTTCAGCAGCCGCTGGCGCTCGGGCACCGGCGTCGCCGCCCATCCCTCGAACGCGCTGCGGGCCGCGGCGACCGCGCGCGCCGCGTCGGCGGGCGTGCCCTCCGGCACCGATCCGATGACCTGCTCGCTGCCGGCGCCGATCACGTCGATCGTGCCGCTGCCGTCTGGAGCGACCCATGCGCCGCCGACGTAGAGCGTGTCGCGGACAGCGCTGTGGGACTTCTCGTCGACGGCCATGGTGCTCCTCTGCGATCGGGTGCGGCGCTCCCGAGAGCGTACCCCACCGCAGGGGCGTGCTGACGACCGCCGGCACGCGCGCCGGTCGGCCGATCGCGGTCGGTACGCTGGCCTCGTGCACCGCCGTCCCCCGCGCCTTCCATCGCTGATCGTCGGCGGTCTCCTCGCCGTGCTCATCCTGCTGCTCGGGATCTACCTGGGTGGCCATCCGAGCACGCTCCCGGGGCCGATCCGCACCGCTTTCACCGGTGACGAGGACACGCAGCTGATGCGCGACGCGCTCGACGAGATCAGCCACACCTACTACCGCAAGGTGCCGCGCGCGACGCTCGTGAACAAGGGCATCGAGGGGGCGGTCGCGAGCCTCGACGACCAGTTCTCGCACTACTTCGACCCGAAGACGTACAAGCAGTTCCAGCAGACGACGAACCCGAGCTTCAGCGGCATCGGCGTGACGGTGCGCCCCGACCCGAAGGGCCTCGCGATCGAGTCGGTGATCGCGGGCGCGCCGGCGGCTCGCGCGGGCCTGCAGCCTGGCGATCTGATCGTCGCCGTCTCCGGTCACACGCTCGCGGGGCGTCCGGAGACGTACGCGACCGGGCTGATCAAGGGCCGGCCGGGGACGAAGGTCACGTTGACGCTCCAACGCGGCACGCACCGCAGCACCGAGCGGATCGCGCGCGCTCGCGTGACGCAGCCGGTCGTCGCCTCGCGGATCGTGCGCTCCCATGGCCACCGCTATGGAGTCGTGATCTACGCGAGCTTCACGGCGCAGTCAGGCGATCAGGTGCGCGCGGCAGTCGCGAAGCTGCTGAAACGCGGCGCGCAGGGGATCGTGCTCGACCTGCGCGGCAACGGCGGCGGCCTGCTCGACGAGGCGGTCGCGGTCGCCAGCATCTTCATCCCCGACGGCACGATCGTCTCGACGGCAGGGCGGATCGTGCCCCGCCACGTCTACACCGCGACCGGTGGCGCGATCAAGCGCTCGATTCCCGTCGCAGTGCTCGTCGACCGCGGCACTGCGTCCTCCGCCGAGATCGTCACCGGCGCGCTGCACGACCGCCATCGCGCGAAGGTCGTCGGCACGCGCACGTTCGGCAAGGGCGTCTTCCAGGAGGTGCGACAGCTGCGCAACGGCGGCGCGCTCGACCTCACCGTCGGCCAGTACTTCCTGCCGAACGGCGAGAACATCGGCGGCCGTGGCGTCGCCGAGGGCAAGGGCATCCAGCCGGACGTGCGCGCGCAGGACGACCCGAAGACGCCGCGCCGCGACGAGGCGCTCGACGCTGCGCTCGGCACGCTCGCGACGCAGTCGAAGTGAGCCTCCGCACGCGCGACCGCGACGCCGAGCGCGAGCCGCCGCGCACGTCGATCGTCGCCGTGCTGGAGAAGCGCGGGCGCTTCCTCGTCGGCCAGCCGTTCTTCGCGCGCGGGCCGCAGCTGATCGTCGACGGCGACCGCCGCGCGTCGGCCGGCGACCTCGTGCTGTTGAAGCTCGGCGGGCGCGGCGGCGGGCGCGGGCGCGGGCATGCGAAGCTCGAACGGCGGATCGGCCGTCCCGACGTCGCGGCGCAGGTGATCGAAGCGCTGCTGCTCGACCGCGGTCTGCGCCGCAGCTTCGACCCCGCAGTCGAGCGCGCAGCGCGCGAGGCGGCTGCCGCCGCGCCCGCCGCCGATGACGCGCACCCGCGCCGCGACCTGCGCAACCTCGTCACGTTCACGATCGACCCGGCGAGCGCGAAGGACTTCGACGACGCGATCTCGGCCGAGCGGCGCGGGCCTGACGCCTGGCGGATCTGGGTCCACATCGCCGACGTCTCCGCGTACGTGCGGCCGGGCTCGCCGGTCGATCGCGAGGCGCACCGCCGCGCTACGAGCGTCTACGTTCCCGGCACGGTCGAGCCGATGCTGCCGGAGGCGCTGTCGAACGGGGCCTGCTCGCTGCGGCCCGACGAGGATCGCCTCGCGGTGACGGTCGAGATCGACCTGCGTGGATCGACCGTCGAGCGCGCCGCTTTCTACCGCTCGACGATCCGCTCGAACATGCGGCTCGACTACGACCGCGTCGATCGGATCTTCGCCGGCGAGGAGCGCGCGCAGGAGCCATGGGCGACGCCGCTCGTCGCGGCGCGCGAGGCCGCCGCTGCCTTGCAAGCGAAGCGCGAGCAGCAGGGCGCGCTGGCGATCGAATCGAGCGAGCCGGACTTCAGCTTTCGACCGCGATGGCCACGTCACCGCCGCTGAGATGCGTGAAGGGCACCGAGGCGCACCGCGCTGATCGAGCACTTGATGATCCTCGCGAACGAGCAGGTAGCCAAGGCACTGTCGGAGCGGCGCGTCGGCGCGCTCTATCGCGTCCACGAGCGGCCTGACGGGGCGGCGGCCGAGCGGCTCGTCGCCCAGCTCGCGTCGCTCGAGCGTGCAGACGCCGCCGGTGCCGGCCTACCTGACGCCGCAACAGGCAGCCGAGCTGATCGCCGAGTGCTCGCAGCTCGTCGAGGAGCACGTGCGTCGCACCGGGCACGGAACGATCGGGCTGAACAGCCTCGTGCTGCGCTCGCTGAAGCTCGCGCGCTACGACGCCTTCAACCTCGGCCACGCAGGCTTGGGGCTCGAGCACTACTGCCACTTCACCTCGCCGATCCGCCGCTACCCGGACCTCGTCTGCCACCGTGCGCTGCTGTCGGCGGTCGGTGGTGGGGAGGAGGCGCCGGTGCCGTCGAAGATGGGCGCGGTCGCCGAGTGGACCTCCGCGCGCGAGCGCGACGCGATGTCGATCGAGCGCGCCGGCGACGCGGTCGCACGCTGCTTCCTGCTGGAGCGCGAGCTGTTCGAAGGCGGCTTCGAGCGCGACTTCGACGGCGAGGTGACGGGCGTGATCGGCGCCGGCGCGTTCGTCGCCTTCGGTGGCCGCTACGAGGGGATGCTGCCCGTGCGCAAGCTGCGTGGCGAATGGTGGGAGCTGAACGAGCAGGGCACGATCCTGGAAGGGACGCGCAGCGGCGGCGCGATCCGCGTCGGCGACCGCGTGCGCGTGCAGGTCGAGCGCGTCGAGACCGCGCGCGGTCGAGTCGACCTGCTGCCCGTCGAGCTGTAAGGCTTCGTCCCATGGCAAAGGGCAAGAAGCGCAAGTTCGCGCCGGGCGACGTCGCGACGAACCGGCAGGCGCGCCACCGCTACACGCTGCTCGACAAGGTCGAGTGCGGGATCGTGCTGCGCGGCACCGAGGTGAAGGCGCTGCGCGACCGGCGGCGCGCAGCTGAAGGACTCCTACGCGATCGTCCGCAACGGCGAGGTCTGGCTGCACAACCTCCACATCCCGCCGTATCCGCCCGCCTACCACGACAACCACGACCCGGAGCGCGACCGCAAGCTGCTGCTGCACAAGCGCGAGATCGAACGGCTCGTCGGCAAGACGAAGGAACGCGGCCTGACGCTCGTGCCGACGCGGATCTACTTCTCGGGCGCGAACGCGAAGGTCGAGCTGGCGCTCGCGCAGGGCAAGGACCGCTTCGACAAGCGCGAGGCGATCAAGTCGCGCGAAATGTCCCGGGACATGGATCGCGCTGTCCGCGACTCCCAGCGCTGAGGCGCGTCAGCTCGGGAGGTCGCGCGCGAAGTGCGTCGGATCCATCCCGACCACCAGCCCGACGATCAGACCGACGTACACCAGCGCGACAAGCGCGCGGTACTTGGGTGCGACGCGGTAGTAGGCCTCGTCGTCCGCCCCGCCGGCGCGGTGTGCCTTCCAGCGCCGCCACGTCTCCATCCCGCCGAACAGCAGGATCACGAAGATGATCGGGTTCGGGAAAGGCGATCGCGACGCCGATCAGCGCGGCGAAGCCGACGAACCACATCCATGGCGCCATCGCCGCCATCGCGCGGCCGCCGTCGAGCGGCACGACCGGCAGCAGGTTGAAGAGGTTGAGGAAGAAGCCGGTGAACGCGAGCGCGCGCCACATGTCGTTGCCGGTCGCGTGCCAGACGGGGATCAGCAGCAGCGCCCCGAGCGAGCCCAGCACCGGGCCGGCGAGCCCCACGCGTGCCTCGGCGAGCGCGTTGCCGCCGAGCGACTTCGTCATCACGACGGCGCCGAGGAACGGGATGAACATCGGCGCGCTCGCCTTGATCCCCTCGCGCCGCAGCTGGATCACGTGCCCCATCTCGTGCACGAGCAGCAGCACGACGAAGCCGGCAGCGAACGGCAGCCCCCAGATCAGGCTGTAGGCGGCGACCGAGACGAGCATCGTGCCGGAGGTCGTGAGCAGCTTGAG
Source organism: uncultured Actinomycetes bacterium (assembly GCA_963715695.1). GTDB lineage: Bacteria > Actinomycetota > Thermoleophilia > Solirubrobacterales > Solirubrobacteraceae > Conexibacter. Next base: position 2,579,025 of record OY970266.1, read on the forward strand.
CTTCGGCAGCAGCAGCAGGACGCCCTTGAACTTCGCGGCACCCGCGCCGAGCACGGCCAGTGGCCCGAATGCGCGCTTCAAGCGTGAGCGCGGCTGCGTTGGCGGCAGCCCGACGTCCTCCGGCGCGATCGGCGGGACCGGCGCGGGGGAGGTGGGCGGACGCCACTCGACGTGCTCCATGCAAGCGATTGTGGCAGGCACGCCATACGGGTAGGTAAACTCCTGCGCGTAGGACATCCCCTGGGGACGACAGGCTTCGACGTGGTTGTCTTCGTGGGGGTGGTTGCGAGCCGAGGTCCCGGTAGGCCTCGTAAAACCACCGGGAAAACCATATGTGCGGACTCTCATGAGTACGCCCTCGCTGTCTAGCTTCTAGCTAGATCCGAGGTTTCGGCCCCCGCCTGCCTGCCGTGGGGATCGCCGGAATCAGAATGCAGGCTTACCCGGGGCGGCCCGCCTCTGCCAATCCGGGGACAGCTTCAGGAGGCTGGTCCACCGCAACCCCGCCGGCGAGGCGAGCGGAGGATGAGATCAGAGCGCCGGCTACGCTCGTAGACGTCACCCTTCACGCAACCGCGGACCCGGGTTCGATTCCCGGCGTCTCCATTTCACAGCTCTCGCTCGGGCTCCCTCCACAGGGGCCCGGTCGGGAGCTGTCGTCGTCTCTGGCCCGAGACGAGCATCAGGGAAGAGATGGCCCATTCAACTAGTTTTTGGTCTATGATGAAACGTGCACGGTGGCGCCGTCGGGGAACGTTGGCGCCGCTTCACTTTTCTCATCTGGCGTGGAGACCAAATGGCGGACGTCGGCAGCTTCATCTCTGCAGTGCAGGAACGCTACGGAATGCGGCCGGTCGTCCCGCTCGAGTTTCCGATCGAGATCGGCGACATCGGCACGATCAGAACCGACGGCAGCTGGAAGCCGATCTCGACGGTCCGCCACCACTTCAACGCGATGCCTGGCGGTGTCCGCCGCAGGAGAGACGACCGCAGAGTCTGGGAAGCCTCCTCCGGTGGTGATGTCGTCTTCACCGCCTACCAGCGCGGCGAAGTCTCGGCACTGATCTCCAAGCCGGCCGAGGCGAAGCCGCGCGCCGAGATCTGCTTCGCGTCGGACAGCGCGTTCGTGTTCGCGGCCAGCGACGTGACGATCCGCACGGCGACCCAGATCGGCGACGTGATCGACAAGATCCGGCTCGCATACCACCAGCGCCGCCGCCGGCCAGAGGACGGCCGCTGGTACAAGGAGTTCGCCTTCGTCTTCGCGGTCGGCGACGCGCGCTCGTTCACGGCGCTGCTCGCGAAACGCGCGCCGACGACGGTCGCCGTCATAGGGCGCGGCCCCGTCGGGCCGCCGGTGACGCTCGCGAAGCTCGCCGCTGGCGTGAAGTTCGGCACCGAGTCCGACGAACTGCACCGCGCGCACTACACCGACGCGCGCGGGCGCTTCTTCCGCGCCTACAAGCTGCAGCCGACGATCCTCCAGCGCTGGCGCGAAGAGCCATTTCGCAACGTCAACGGCGCGGTCGTCTTCGCCGTCCCGACCCCATCCTTCGAAGAGACCTTCGAGGAGGTCTAGGGGCGCCTAGGTCGCCGCGCGGATCGCGCGCCGGCAGCGCCGCTCCAGCACGCCGGTCGCCAGCCAGTAGTGGCGGAAGGCCGGGTTGCGGGTCTGCTTGTGGTGGTAGCGGTAGTAGATCTGCTGGACGATCCCGGCGAGGCGGAAGAGCCCGAAGACCTCGTAGAAGGCCCAGCCGCTGACGTCGCGGCCGGTCTGCTCGCCGTAGCGCGCGACGATCTGCGCGCGGCTCGGCATCCCCGGGAGATGCGAGGGCTGGCGGCGGAAGCGCTGACTCGCGGCGCCCTCGTCGCCCTGCAGCCAGTAGGCGAGCGAGCTGCCGAGATCCATCAGCGGGTCGCCGATCGTCGCGAGCTCCCAGTCGAGCACGGCGCGCACGCGCAGTGGGTCCTCGCGGTCGAGCACGAGGTTGTCGAGGCGGAAGTCGTTGTGGATCAGGCAGGCGCCGGTGTCGGGCGGCTGCTGTGCGTCGAGCCATCGCATCACGCGCTCGAACGAGGGGACGTTCCAGGTCTTCGCGCGCCGGTAGCGCTCCGACCAGCCGGCGACCTGGCGTCCGACGTAGCCTGGGCCGCGGCCCAGCTCGCCAAGTCCCGCAGCGACCGGGTCGACCGCGTGCAGCTCGACGAGCAGGTCGACGAAGCGCTCACCGAGCGCGGTCATCAGCGCGGGGTCGGTGCCGACCTCGGGTGGCATCTCGGCGCGCGGGGTCACGCCCTCGACGCGCTGCATCACGTAGAAGTCACTGCCGAGCACGTCATGGTCGGTGCAGAGCGCGACCATCTCCGGCACGTACGGGAAGACCGGGTGCAACGCCCACTGGATGCGGTGCTCGCGGGCCATGTCGTGCGCCGAGCGCGCCTTCGTGCCGGCCGGCGGGCGGCGCAGGATCAGCGCACGCTCGGGATAGCGCAGCAGGTACGTGAGGTTCGAGGAGCCGCCGGTGAACTGGCGCACCTGCGGCGCGCCCGCGCCGAGGCCGGCGACGCCCACCGTGTCGCGCAGCCACGCATCGACCGCCGTGACGTCGAAGGCGTCCTCCTCGCGCACCGCGCGTTCGGGACCGCGCGCCGCGCTCACGCGAGCGCTCCGTGGACGGCCCCGGGCGCGCCCAGCCGCCGCACGAGTGGCAGCCCGGCTGCAGCGGCCAGCGCGAGCAGCGCGAACGCGGGCACCGCGTGGTGGACGAGCGCGCCGACCGGCAGCGCGAGCACGATCCCGCCGAGGTTGCCCGCGAGCAGCAGCAATGCAGCTGCCGAGGCGCCCGCGGCGCCGGCGCGTCGCTCGGCCAGCTCCAACAGCACCGGCAGCGCCGGCAGCACGACCGACCCGATCGCCGCTGCGAGGACGAACTGCGCGCCGACCGACCGAACGCCCGCGAGTGCCGCGCACGCGGCACAGCAGACGGCCAGCGCCGTCGCGAGCAGGGTGCGCTCCGCGCGACGCCGTGCAGCCGCCGCCGGCAGCCAAGCGGTCGTCGCGATGCCGGCGACCACCATCGTCGCGAGCATCGCGCCAGCCGTCTGGTCGGAGACGCCGAGCGGCTTCAGCAGCGGCTGCAGCCATGTAGTCAGCGCGATGAAGACGCCGAAGCCCACGAATGCCAGCGCGCAGAGCACGCGCATGAAGCGATCGTCCCAGACGCTGCGCAGCTCGCGCAGGCCGATCGCGCGCTCGAGCGTCGCCGCTGCGGAAGGCCGCATGCGCAGCGCCGAGCACAGCACGGCCGCGGCGGCCACGGCGAAGATGGCCTCGACGAGCAGGAGCGTGTGCAGATCGGCCTGGCTGCCGAGCGCCGGACCGAGCACGAGGCCGAGCAGCAGGCCGACGAACGTCCCGCCGGAGCCGATCGAGATCGCGGCGGGGCGCGCGGCCGGCGCCACATACTCGCTCGCGAGCTTCGTGACCGCGTTGAGCACGAACGGCTGGCCGAGCGCGACGAGCAGCTGGCCGGCCAGCGCCCAGGCGTAGGCATCGCCGCCGAGGCGCAGCAGCGCGCCGGCGGCGCACAGCAGCGCTCCGGCGCGCAGCACCGGCACGAACCAGCGGTCGAGCGCCATCCCGGCTGGCACCGCCAGCACGACGTACAGCAGCGGGAAGACCTCCGCCAGCCAGCCGACGGCGCTCTCGCTCACGCCATAGTGCGCGGCGACGTCGGTCGTGATCGGCGCGAACGTCAGCCACAGCACCTGCGTGGCAGCCGCGACCGCCGCGTACGCGAGGACGACGCCCCAGCGGTTGCGATCGGCCGCCGGCGCCGCGCGCAGGCCAGGGACCGCGCTCACATCAGCGGCTCGGCGTCGCCGCGCTGGCGGCGCAGCTCGCGCCGTGCGATCGACAGCTTGTGCACCTCGTCGGGACCGTCGGCGAGCCGCAGCGTGCGCATGTGCGCATACATGTACGCGAGCGGCGTGTCGTCGGAGACGCCGGCGCCGCCGTGCACCTGGATCGCACGGTCGATGATCTTCAGCGCGACGTTCGGCGCAGCGACCTTGATCGCGGCGACCTCGATGCGCGCGTTCTTGCCGCCGACGGTGTCGACGAGCCAGGCGGTCTTCAGCACGAGCAGCCGCAGCATCTCCAGCTCGATCCGCGCCTCGGCGATCCAGTCGCGGATGTTCGAGCGCGAGGAGACCGGCTTGCCGAACGTCTCGCGCGCGTCGGCGCGCTTGCACATCAGCTCCAGCGCGCGCTCGGCGGCGCCGACCGCGCGCATGCAGTGGTGGATGCGGCCTGGGCCGAGCCGCGCCTGCGCGATCAGGAAGCCGGCGCCGGGCGCCGCGACGATGCTCGTCTGCGGCACGCGCACATCGGTGAAGCGCAGCTCGCCGTGGCCCTCGGGGTCCATGTAGCCGAACACCGGCAGGCTGCGGGCGATCTCGACACCGGGCGTGTCGAGCGGCACGAGCACCATCGCTCTGCTGCGCGTAGGTCGGCGCGTCAAGCTCCGTCTTGCCCATCACGATCAGGATCTTGCAGTTCGGGTGCATGACGTTCGTCGTCCACCACTTGCGCCCGTTCAGCACGAAGTCGTCGCCGTCGCGCTCGATCCGCAGCGAGATGTTCGTCGCGTCGGAGGAGGCGACGTCCGGCTCGGTCATCGCGAAGGCGGAGCGGATCTCGCCGTCGAGCAGCGGGCGCAGCCAGCGCTCCTTCTGCTCCTCGGTGCCGAACTGCGCGAGCACCTCCATGTTGCCGGTGTCCGGCGCCGAGCAGTTGCAGGCCTCGGAGGCGATCATCGTGCGTCCGAGGATCTCCGCGAGCGGCGCGTACTCGAGGTTCGTGAGCCCCGGCCCGTGCTCCGGATCGGGGATGAAGAGGTTCCACAGGCCGCGCTTACGCGCCTCCTCCTTCAGCTCCTCCATCACCGGCGGGTGGACGTGCGGCGTGTCGGCGGCGCGCACCTGCTCGATGTACGTCGGCTCGGCGGGCAGGACCCGCTCGTCCATGAACGCCTGCAGGCGCTGCTGGAAGTCCTTGGCGCGGTCGCTCAGCTCGAAGTCCATGGGACGGTCGGTCTCCTCAGTCGGCGGAAGCAGGGGCCATGCGTGGCCCGGGGACGTTACGGAAGGCGAACGCGGCAGGCTCGCGGCCGAGCTGGACGAACCAGCACTCGCCGCTCACCTCCAGCGCGAACAGCCGCACGACCGTCTCGGCGACGACCTCGGCCGGGATCAACGCGAAGCCGGCTGCCTCGAGCCCCTCGCGGATCGGCGCGGTCATCGCCGACTCGGCGAAGCTGGGGCAGATCGCGTTGAAGCGGATCCCCTCGGCCGCGAGCGCGGGGCCGAGCGCCCGTGCGAGCCCGACGACCGCGTGCTTGTTCGCGCTGTAGATCGGCTCCATCGGGACCGCGGTGAGGCCGGCGAGCGAGGCGGTCGCGACGATCGCGCCGCGCTGCGGCCCGTCGTTCGCGCGCAGCGCCTCGAGCACCGCGTGCGTGCCGAAGACGACGCCGTCGAGGTTGACCCCCATTGCGCGACGGTATGCAGCCAGCTCGAAGTCCTCCCCGACACCGCAGCCGCTCGTCACGCCTGCGTTGAGGTAGGCGAAGTCGAGCCGGCCGCAGCGTTCACGCGTGAACGCCACCATCGCGCGGTTCGCGTCGAGATCGCTGACGTCGGTTGCGATGAAATGGCCGCCGACCTGGGTGGCGACGTCCGCGCCGCCGTCCGCGTCGACGTCCGCGACGACGACCTCGACGCCGGCCGCCGCGAGCGCGAGCGCCGTCGCGCGGCCGAGGCCGCTCGCGCCGCCGGTCACGAGCGCGACGCGGTCGCGCAGGGGAGCGAGGTCGACGGGTGTGGCGAACGTGGAGGCCATGCGCGCATCAGTTTGATCGGCGCCGCAATCGGGTGCGCCGGATCAGCTGACGGTTCGCATGCTGACATATGTTCGCCAAAAACGGGCCTCGTCGCGCCAAACGGCTCAAGCTCTCGTGAGCTTTGCCGACGTATTCGGTGAGAACCTGCTCGAAATCGCATGAAACCGCGCACTACGTCCGGGACCCGACGTCGGGGCGGCTCGCGCCGCTGCCGATCCCTGATCGCCGTCATCGCGACGGTGCTGCTGGTCATGCTGCCGGCAAGCGCCTTCGCCGATCCGGCGCTGCCGCCGCACCCTGCCGCGCTGGTCGCCGCGGACGCAACGGCCGATGCACCGTCCGTCGCCGCGCAGCCGGTCGCCGAGGATCCGCCGAGCGACCCGGCGACGACCACGACGCTGGCCGACTCTGCGCCGCCCGTCGATCCTGCTCCGCCCGTCGACCCCACGCCGGTGGACCCGACCCCCGTCGACCCGACGCCGGTCGATCCCGCACCTCCGGTCGATCCCGCGCCGCCGGTCGACCCGGCACCCGCGCAGCCGGTCGACCCGGCACCCACGCCGCCGGTCGACCCGGCACCCGCGCAGCCCGTCGATCCGGCACCGGCGGAACCGGCACCCGCCGACCCGGCCGCTTCGCCAGACCCCGCGCCCGTCGATCCGACGAGAGACCCGGTCCAGGCAGCCGTCGGCACTGCGGCCGTCGACCCGACGACGACCGTGCAGGATGTCGTCGCGCCGGTTGCACCGCCCACCGCGGCGCTCGTGACCGCCACGACGCCGACGACGTTGCCGGCGCCGACCGCCACGCCGACGGCGCCGACGCCAGCGGCGAGCGAGGCGCCGCTGTCCGCACGCGCGCTCGGTGCAGCGCTCGTGACGCTCGGGATCGACCCGGTGCCGGACGCTGCAGCGCTCGCGCTGTCCAACGCCCCTACGCAGGTGTGCGCACCGGCCGCAGCTGCGAGCGGTGTCGTTGCCGGCAGCACGACCTTGCCCGTGTCGTCCTCGAACGGCTCGCACGTGCACCGGACCGTCGACGGTCCCGCGACGGTGCGTGGTCCGCCCAAGCCGGTCGACGCTCCTTCCTCGCCGGTGATGGCCGGTGCCGGCGCGGCTGCCGCAGCCGCCGGTGCCGGTGGCTCCACGGGCACCGCGCTCGTGCTCGTCGCCGGCGCGTTCCATCTGCCGGACGCCGACACGACCGAGTCGGCCCCGATCGCCGCGCCATCCGCGCCGGCGACGACGAACGACGCAGCGCGCGCACCTCCCGTCAGCTGAGTGCACTCATCGCGAGCCGCCGCCCTGGCCGCCGCTCGCACTGTGACCTCAGACTGGAACAAGGAGGAACGAACCATGGTCGCCACCAACGGCCGCATCAACGAGATCGTCGTGACTCGGCAGGACCGCATCACGCGTGCATCGCGCGTCCGCCTGCTCGCCCGTCAGGTGCAAGCCGGCACGTACCGCGTCGACGCGGAGCGTCTCGCCGAAGTGCTGCTGGAGCGTGCGCTGCTGAACCGCCGTGTGCGGTCCGACCTGCTCGCCGACCGCCGGGTCGAAGCGTGAGCTGAGGCCCGGCTACATCCGTCCGGCGTCGGCGGCCGCCTGCTCGGCGGCCGCGAGCTGCTCCTCGACGAGCGCGAGTCCCGCGTCCCAGAAGCCGGGATCGGCGAGGTCGATTCCGACGAGCTGCCCAAGTTGCCCGGGCGCCATCGAGCCGCCGGCCGACAGCAGACGCAGGTAGTCCGGCACGAAGTCCGCGCCGACGTCGCGGTAGCGGCGGTAGACGGACAGCGCGAGCAGCTGGCCGTAGGCATACGCGTACACGTAGCCAGGCGAGTTGACGAAGTGGGGGATGTAGGACCACCAGGTGCGATAGCCCTCGGTCACCTCGACCGCGTCGCCGAACAGCTCCTCCTGCGTCTCGCTCCAGAGCGTGCCGAAGCGCTCGACCGACAGCTCGCCTTCGTCGCGCCGCGCTGTGTGGATGAGGTCCTCGAAGCTGTGCATCGCGGTCTGGCGAAAGACCGTCGCGATCGCGCCCTCGATCGACTCGGCCAGCAGCGACAGGCGCGAGGCCGGCGTCGTGGCTGCGTCGAGCAGCCGGCCGAAGACGAGCGTCTCGCCGAACACCGATGCCGTCTCGGCGAGCGTCAGCGGTGTGCCCTGGTGGTAGACGCCCTGCGGCGCGGCGAGCGCTGCGTGCAGGCCGTGGCCGAGCTCGTGCGCGAGCGTCAGCACGTCGCGGCGGCGAGCCGTGTAGTTCAGCAGCACGTAGGGGTGGGCGGAAGGGACGGTGTAGGAGCAGAAGGCGCCGCCGCGCTTGCCCGGCCGCACCGGCGCGTCGATCCAACGCTCGTCGAAGAAGCGCTGCGCGAGCGTGCCGAGCTCGGGCGAGAAGCTGTCGTACGCGTCGAGCACCAGCTCGCGCGCGTCGGCCCAGGCGAAGCGCTCGTCCTCCTGCGCGACCGTCGCTGCACGGTCGTAGTCGGCGAGCCGCTCGACGCCGAGCAGGCGCGCCTTCAACCGGTACCAGCGCTGCGGCAGGTCGTAGCGGGCGCGCACGGCGCTCACGAGCGCCTGCACCGACTCGTCGCTCGCCTCGTTCGAGAGGTTGCGTCGCCGCCAGCCAGTGCGGGTAGCCGCGCAGGCGATCGTCGACCGCCTTGTCGTGCAGCAGCGTGTTGAAGATCGACGCACGCGTGCGCAGCCCCGGTGCGAGCGCTGTCGTGACGGCCTCGGCGGCGCTGCGGCGCTCGTCGCGGTCGGGGCCTGAGAGGCGCGCGAGCGCCTGCTCGAGGCTCGACCGGCTCCGGCACGTCCGGCAGCGTGACCTCGAGCGAGGACATCAGCTCGGCGAACAGGCGCGACCATGCGCTCGTGCTGCTGATCCGCTTCTCGTTGAGGATCCGCTCCTCCGGCTCGCTCAGCAGGTACGGGCGGTAGCGGCGCTCGCTGCGCAGGTGGTGCGCGCAGAAGGCGAGGTCGATCGCGTCGTCGGCGGTAGCGTCGTCGAGCAGCTGCCTCGGCCTGCGCGTCGTCGAGCGCCGCCCACTCCAGCTCGAAGAACAGCAGCGTGCTCTGCAGCGCGGTCGCGCGCTCCTGCACGTGCTGGAGCAGCGCGCCGTGCGCGGGTCCGGCGGTGTCGACCGCGAAGCGCAGCGAGGCGTAGGAGCCGGCGCGGCCGACGAGCTCGTGCAGCGCGGCGAGCTCCTGCATCGCATCGCGAAGCCCGGCGCGTCCAGCTCGGCAACGCGACCGGCGTAGGTCCCGGCGAACGCGTCGGCGCGCCCGGCGGCCTGGTCGAGCAGCGCACGGACGCCGTCCTCGCCGCGTCCGTCGACGAGCGGGTCGAGGTCCCAGGCGACGCCCGCGACCTCGTCGTCGGGCAACTCCTGCGTGCTGAGGCCGGCATCTGTCATGGACGCTGGAGCTTAGAACCTGTTTCAAAATGACTGCCGGCCGGCGGGGCACCGTCTCGCCCTCATCTTGAAACAGGTCCTTACGGATCGTGCTCCGTCATGGCGCATCTGTCGCAGCGATCTGCTTTCCTGTCTCGCTCAGTCACAACGCATACGCCGAATCTCGACCGCTCCGTGCGATCGGGAGCGGGGGACCCACTCGGGCCGTGCAGGATGCGGCCCACGGGGCGAATCGCCACCGGCCACTCCGCCATCGGAGGGCTCCGGAGGCGTAGCGCGATCTTTCCGCGCGAGCCCGTCAGCTCACCTCGTAGGCATCACGAAAGAGCGATGGAGGACCCGATGCCTACTTCCTGTTCCGATGCCGTGCGTGGCCGTGCCGTGCGCTCGCGTCGCCGCCGTGGCGGCGCTGCCGCGCTCGTGCTCGTCGCCGCGATCGGCTCGAGCGGCGCGCTCGCCGCACCAGCCGGCGCTCACGCGGCGGTGCTGAAACGCGGAAGCCGCGGCCCGGCGGTCGTGCAGCTGCAGCGAAGCTCCACGTCCCGGCCGACGGTGTCTTCGGCACGCACACGGTGCGTGCCGTCCGGCGCTACCAGCGCCGCCGCGGCCTGACGGTCGACGGAGTCGTCGGCCCGCGCACGGCTGCCGCGCTCGGGATCGCGCTCGTGCGCGCGCCGCCGCGCAGGCCGCCCGCCACGGCCACCGCGGCCGCGTGCGGGTCCCCGCACTGCTCGTGCGAATCGCGCGCTGCGAGTCGGGCGGCAATCCGCGCGCCGTCTCGTCGGACGGGACGTATCGCGGCAAGTACCAGTTCGACCGCCAGACCTGGCACGCGATCGGCGGCCACGGCGATCCGGCGCGCGCCTCCGAGCGCCAGCAGGACCGCCTCGCGCTGCGGCTCTACCGCCAGCGCGGCACGCTCGCCCTGGCCCGTCTTGCGGCGCCTGACCGGCTGCAGTCAGGAGCGCGTCGCGTCGACCGGCGCCGGCGCACGATCGCCTCGTCGCCGGGCGGGTCGCCGCGGAGGATCCACGCGCCGTCGTCGCGGCGCTCGATGAGCCCGCGGCGCGAGAGATCCGACAGTGCGGTCGTGACGGACGGCCGCTGCGCGCCGACGAGCCGCCCGAGCACCTGGTGCGTGAGCGGCAGCTCGAGCACGACGCCATCCGGGCCGACGCGGCCCCAGCGGTCGGCGAGGCCCCAGAAGAGCATCTCCAGCCGTGCGTCGACGCGCGTGAGGTGGCTCGTCGCCTGGTTCGTCGCGAGTTCGAAGGAGCGGCGCACCGCGCGCGCGACGAGCGCGCTCACGAGCTCCGGCCAGCGGCCCATGATCGCGCTGATGCGGCGGTCGAGGACGGCGAGCCGCACCGGCTGCAGCGCCGTCCATGTGACCTGTGGGCGGATCGTCAGCACGTCGCGCTCCCAGTCCCACGGCCGCAGCAGGTCGCCGCGGCCGATCAGCTCGGTGCAGGCAGCGTGCGCGAACGTGACGTCGCGCATCAGCAGGCCGTCGAGCACGAGCAGGCCGAGATGGCCGCTGCCGCCGTCGCTCGGCTCGACCGGCTCCCAGGGACCCGGCGCTACGTGCTCGACCGCGGCGATCGCGTGGCGGGTCGCGAGCTGCAAGCTCGTCGGGTCGAGCCCGGCGGCGAGCTCGGGGTCCTCTTCGAGCACGCGAACGAAGGCATTTCCCGAAGCCATGCAGGACAGGGTATTCGCGTCCAGGGCGATGTCGCTAGCACGAACCGTTCTCGACGCCGCGTCAGACGCGCTGTTGAGAATCCAGTCAGCGCGCGAACGCCACGTTGTGACGGGGTGTACGACCGGTGACCTACGAGCCGCGCGCGTCGAGCCGCACGCGCAGCAACTCGGCACTCCCACGTACTGGGAGAGGCTCGATCTCGACCGCGTCGGTCAGACGTTCGAGCAAGCAACCGAGGCCCGGCAGCTGTGCGTCGTCGACGAGTCGGCGACCGCCGCCTGTGGCGAGCGGCCCGATCGTCAGCTGAAAGCCTTGCTCGTACTCGGCGATCGCCACGTGCAGCGAGCCGTCGATCCGCATGTCCCGTGGCACTGCCGGCGATCGCGTCGCTGACGATCTGCGCATCCGACAGGCGGTCGATCGAGAAGTCGGCGCGCGCGGCGACGAGCGAGACGACGCGGCCGAGCACCGCGGCGCCGTGCGAGCCCGGACCGAGCACGAGCGTGGTGCCGGGCGCCGGCGGCTCGCCCGTCGACAGCTGGATCACCAGCGGCGGGGATTGCTGCCTCGGGATCGAGCGCGAACGCCATCCGCACCTCGGTTCCGCCGCGTCCGCCGGCGATCCCGAACTCGTCCGCCAGCGAGGCGATCAGCGCAAGGCCGAAGCCGAGCGGCGGCCCGTCACGCTCGCCGGCGAGGTTGCGCAGCCCATGCCCGCGGTCGCGCACGCAGAAGACGAGCCGCGCGTCCTGGGTCGCCATCGTCACCTCGAGCGCGCCGCGCTCCTCGCCGTAGGCGTGGACGACGACGTTCGTGCACGCCTCGGTGATCGCGATCTTCATGTCGGCCGCGCGCGCGGCCTCGACGCCGAGGTCGTCGGCGAGCCCGGCGAGTGCCTGCCGCACGAGCGCCACGTTGCCGGCTGCGGCCGGCACGCAGAGTCGGACCTCGGCCGCGTGGGACGTACTGGCCACGCTCGTGTGCCCGGACGAGCCGGCTGGCTCCGCTGAGGTGCTGATGCCGTTGCTCACGTCATCCCCCGTATGAGCGCTCCTGCAGTTCGCCAAACCCGAAGTGACGCGGGCGGTCGGAGCACGCCGGCCGCCCGCATGTCCCTCGGTCCCGCCGGGTACTCAGCCGGCGAGCGGCGGCGCTGCCGGCATCGCGCCAGCACCGTCGTCCTCCGACAGCGGCGGATAGGTCTCGGTCATCAGGTAGATATACGCGCTCGCGCGCACGATGTACGCCGATCCCAGCTTCATCACGTCGAACAGCCCTTGCGGATCGCGGCCGGTCACGACGATCACGACCCAGCTGACGAAACCGACGACCGAGAGCAGGATCGACATCAGGTAGGCGATGATGACCACCGGGATCGCAAAGATGATCCGCAGCCCGGCCTTCAGGCGGTCATAGGACTCCAGCGGCGCCGGCAGCACGATCCGGACCGGATAGCTGGGCTCCTCACCGCCGCTGAAAGGCGGCCAGGCGTCGGTCATCAAGTAGTAGAAGCCGTTGACGCGCGTCACGTAGCGCAGCGCGGAGGCGGTGAGGTCGTAGCACCCCTGTGGGTAGCGCCCGGTGAGCACGATCGAGAACCAAGCGATCACCACGCTCACGAAGGCGGCGAGGACCCAGAAGATCGCGACGATCAGCCACGGGATCACCAGAAAATAACGGAACAGCGTCGTCAAGCGACTGCGTTGCTCGACGAAATCGGCCTGAAAGGCCACGGGGTACATGTGACGGTCCTCCTCGATGGATGAGACTCCACCGCGCATCGAACCAGGCTGCGCGGCGGAAGTCTATGCCCGCCGCTGCTCCCAGCTGAAGCCGCGGATCGCGAACGCGACGCCGAGCGCGGTCCAGAGGACGAGCACGCCGAGGCCGGAGAGGTGGTCGCCGAGGCCGGTGCCGGCGACCATCGCGCCCGAGAGGCCGTCGATCAGGTGCTTGAGCGGCAGCCCGTCGGCGATCCCCTTCAGGAAGCTCGGGTCGTGCGCCGCGTCGATCGAGATGAAGACGACCGGCAGGAAGATCAGGTTGACGTAGGAGGCGGCCGCCTCGAAGCTCGGGATCAGGTGCGAGAGCGCGACGCCGAGCGAGGCGAAGCAGAGCACGCCGAGCACGACGAAGACGATCAGCTCGAGCACGTCCCGCGGCCAGGCGATCCCGTAGAGGAGCTTGCCGGCGACGGTGATCAGGACGACTTGCAATGCAGTGTTCGTGACCGCGTTGCCGGCGATCCCGAAGAGGTAGGAGCCGCTGGGCATCGGCGTGCCGTGGATGCGCTTGAGGATCCCCTGCTCGCGCAGGAACGTCATGTTGTAAGCGAGCGCGCTGAAGGTCGTCGCGAGCACGGCCATCCCGGCGATGCCGGGAACGATGATGTCGCGGTCCTGCTGCTTGGTGAAGATCGCCGCGAGCAGCAGCAGGAAGATCAGCGGCAGCAGGAAGTTGAAGAACGCAGCGCTCGGGTTGCGCCAGAACATCCGGCGCTCGAGCCGGTACTGGCGCCATGTCAACGCGGCGAAGCTGGGCGAGGACTCACGCATCGGCCGTCAGCTCCAGGTAGACGTCCTCGAGCGTCGGGCGCGTGACGCTGAGGTTCTCCAGCCGCTCGCCGCGCACGAGCGCCGCGCTCGTCAGCTCGTGCAGCAGCGTCGTCGGGTCGTCGGTCTCCTGCTGCTTCAGCAGCCCGCTGCCGTTGCGCCAGGCGACGCGGTAGCGCACGGCTCCGCTGCCGGCGCCGAGGTCGGCCGGCGCCCCCTCGACGAGGATCCGCCCGTCCTTGACGATCGCCACGCGATCGGCGAGCGCCTGCGCCTCTTCGAGGTAGTGCGTCGTCAGCACGACGGTCTTGCCGAGCGCCTTCAGCGAGCGGATCGTGTCCCACGCGCCGCGCCGCGCTGCCGGGTCGAAGCCGGTCGTCGGCTCGTCGAGGAAGACGAGCTCCGGGTCGCCGACGAGCGCGAGCGCGAAGTCGAGCCGCCGCAGCTGCCCGCCGGAGAGCGTGCGCGTGCGGGCGTCCTCCTTGCCGCGCAGGCCGGCGAGCTCGACGACTTCCTCGACGTCGCGTGGGGCGGGGTACAGGCCGGCGAAGTGGACGAGCACCTCGCGCACGCTGAGGTGGCGGTAGATGCCGGTGCTCTGCAGCACGATGCCGACACGCTCGCGCAGCTCGCGTGCGCGCAGCTGGGGGTCGTGACCAAGCACGCTGACGTCGCCGGCGCTGCGCTCGCGGTAGCCCTCGAGGATCTCGACGGTCGTCGTCTTGCCCGCGCCGTTGGGGCCGAGCAGGCCGAAGATCTCGCCCCGGCGGACGGAGAAGTCGATCCCCCGGACCGCTTCGAGCTCGCCATAGCTCTTGCGCAGCCCGCGGACTTCGATCGCCAGGTCGTCGGTCACGGGGCCCCATGATGCCTCAAACCGGCGCGCGGCTCCGCGCTGACCAGCACGGCCGCATGATGTGACGGCAAGCGCGTCAGCGTCTACGCTCGTAGGAGGTGCGCTGCGCTTGCATCGACATCGGCTCGAACACGACGCGCCTGCTGGTCGCGGACGTCACCGCTGGAGCGCTCGTGACGGTGCTGGAGCAGCGTGCCTTCACGCGGCTCGGACGGGCCTGCGGCACCGGCGGCACGCTGCCGGACGAGGTGCTCGCGGGGCTCGCCGAGGTCGTCGTCGCGCAGCTGCGCGAGGCGCGCTCGCATGACGTGCAGGCATTGCGCGTCGTCGCCACGGCTGCACTGCGGCGTGCCGCGAACGGCAGCGAGGCCTGCGCGATGCTGGCGGGCGAGGCCGGCGTGCCGGTCGAGCTGTTGAGCGAGGCCGACGAGGCGCGGCTCGCGTTCGCCGGCGCGACCGGGTGGCTCGCCGGGGGCCTTCCCGGTGCTCTGGAGGGACGAGCGGACGCGTTTGCGGCGAATGCGCGCGAGCCCGTCGTCGTGGTCGACGTCGGCGGCGGCTCCTCACAGCTCGTCGCCGGCACGCCTGCGGCCGGCGTCAGCTGGTCGGTCTCGCTGCCGCTCGGCTCCGGCGACCTCGCTGCCTTTCATCTGCATGGCGACCCGCCCGTCGCGGCCGAGCTTGCCGCGATCGACGTGGAGATCGCCGGCACGCTCGACGGATTGGAGATACCACGCGCCTTGCGTGCGCTCGCGGTCGGTGGCAGCGCAACGTCGCTGCGGCGGCTCGCGGGCCCGCTGCTCGACCGCAGCGGACTGGCGCGCGCGCTGGAGACGCTCGTCGCGGGACCGGCGGCGAGCGTCGCGGCGCAGACCGGGATCGATCGCGAGCGCGTGCGGCTGCTGCCGGCAGGGATCCTCGTGCTCGACGCCTTCGCCGAGCGGCTCGGGCCGCTCACGGTTGCGCCCGGCGGGCTGCGAGAGGGCATCGTGCGCGAGCTCGCGGGTCTGTAGGGCGCTCGTCTCCTGCGTGCGACGCGCGCATCTGCGCGCGGTCGTGCAGCCGCTGCACCAGCAGCCGCGCACGGCCCTTGCGCCCGGCGGGCCTCGCGCGATGCTGGCCCGATGCGGCGATGGCGCGAGGACCGTGGGCAGGCGACCGGCGAGTACGTCTCGCTGATCCTGCTCGTCGCCGTGACGCTCGTGCTGGGCGCCGGGCTCACGTCCGGTGGCCTTGGTGCACGCGTGCTCGCCGGGTTGCAGCGCGGTCTCTGCGCGGTCGTCGGGCGAGACTGCGCGCCGCCGACGCTCGTGCGGACCGACGTCGTGCCGTGCCCACTCGCTCGCACGCGGCGCGACGAGCGCCTGAACGCGACGGTTGACGTGGTCCGACTCGGCACGAGCGGCACGCTCGGCGCGGTTCGCACCTCCGACGGGCACGTGACGGTGACGCTCGCCGACGGCGGCGACGCGGGCGGACAGGTCGGCGTCGGCTTGCGACTCGCGTTCGGCACGCACTCCGTCGGGAGTCTCGCCAGCGCGAGCGTCGCGACGACCTGGACCTCCGGGCGCTCGTGGACGCTGCCGAACGCGGCGCAGGCGGGCGCCTTCATCGCGCGCTATGGCGCAAAGGCGACGATCGGCGGCAAGCTCGTCGACCGGCTGCGCAGCAGCTGCTCGCTGCTCTGCGACGCGATCGGCTGGCACCCGCACGCGCAGCTGCCCGAGCCCGACGAGGTCTTCACCGAGGCGGGCGTGCTCGCCGAGTTGAGCAGCTCGCTCGGGCTCGCGTCGGCTCGCGGCTCGGCTGCCGCGGTGCTCGGTGTGCGTCACGCGCGCGACGGCACGAGCACGTGGTACGTGCGGCTCGACGGCGCAGCTAGCGCCGGGCTGGGACTGCCGTCCGGCGGTTTGGATGTCGGGGCCAGTGGCCGCGCGATCGTCTCCTATGCACTCGACGCACAGCGACGTCCGATCTCGCTGGGGGTCCAGCTTGCCGGCCGCATCGGCGCGAATGCGTCGGCCGGAGCCGCGCGCGACGACATGCACGCGACCGCAGGCGCGGGCCGCGCGACTGCCGTCGAGTTGGATGCGACGCTCGACCTGCACGACCCGGCGAACCGTGCGGCTGCGACCGCGCTGCTCGGCGCGCTGATCGATCCACGGACGGATGGCGGGCCGATCGCTCGCGCCGCCGCGCTCGGGCGGCGGATCGTCGCCAACGGCGAGGTCGACCGGCTGCGCTACGCGCTGCGGCGCAGCACGCTCCAGCTCGGCGTCGAGGACATGCTCGGCAGCGAGATCGCCGGCGGATTTGCGAGCACGACCGAGACGCTGCACCTGCTCGGCGCGGAGACGCGCCTGCCCGGGCTGCCGTTCCTGCCGCGCGACGACTGCCGTGGCGCGTGAGCACCCGTCAGCCCGCCGCCGGCGGCGATAGCCTCGGCTGCATGATCGCCGTCATCGGTCGCACGTGAGCACGGAGGACCCCGCACTGCCGCCAGCGGGCCTGGCTCGTGTCGACCCGTCCGACCGCCCGCCGCGCGAGGCGATCGCGGACGTGCGGATCCGCGTGCCGACGCGCGGGAACCGACGGCTCGAACGGCTGATCGCCGCCGTCAACGACGACGACCAGGTGAAGGCGTGGTGGCACGTCTCGGCGGTCAACGCGACGCGCCGGCTGGGGATGTCGGACCACTCGTGGATCCACATCCAGATCGTGCTGAACGTCGCACTGCGGCTCTCGCGGCTGCTGTTCCGCCGTGGCGTCGTGCCGAACGTCGTCGCCGACTACGGCATGAGCGAGCGCGACGCCGAGGTCGTGATCGCCGCCGGAGCGCTGTTCCACGACACCGGCATGACGATCCACCGCGCCGACCACGAGGCCTACAGCCTGTTCCTCACCTCCGCGAAGCTGAGCGCGCTGCTGGAGCCGATCTACCCCGAGCCGGAGCGCTCGATCATCGTCGCCGAGTCGCTCCACGCGATCATCGGCCACCGCCGCCGCGGCGAGCCCTTCACGATCGAGGCAGGGATCGTGCGCGTCGCCGACGCGCTCGACATGGCAGCCGGCCGCTCACGCGTGCCGTTCGAGGCCGGCCACCAGAACATCCACTCGCTGTCGGCCTACGCGATCGAGGGCGTGAAGATCGTCGCCGGCAAGGACCGCGCCGTGCGCGTCGAGATCGCGATGTCGAACAGCGCCGGGATCTTCCAAGTCGACGAGCTGCTCGCGACAAAGCTGCGCGGCTCCGGCCTCGAGGAGCACATCGAAGTCATCGCGCGGATCGAAGCCGAGCACGAAAAACGCCTCTTGCCGGTCTTCCGCTTGTAAGCGGTTACCAGTGAACTCCGGGCAGCATGTGCGCCATCGCGACTTGCTCCGTGGACGCGTGCTCGGTCGCGTCGCTCTCGCCCTTGGCCGCCGCCGAGTCGGGGAAGACGCGATAGGCGAGGTGCAGCAGCTGGTCGACGGCTTTCGGCGCGAGCGCGTAGGCGACCTCGCCGAACGTCCCGAGGCGCGTGCCGATGTGCTTCGGCTTCGCGCGGATCGCGTCGCAGATCAGGTCGGCTGCCTCGTCCGGTGAGATCGTCGGGAAGGAGTCGTACATCTTCGTCGGCGCGATCATCGGCGTGCGCACGAGCGGCATGTGGATCGTCGTGAAGGTGACGCGGTCGCCGATCGTCTCGGAGCCGACGACGCGCGTGAAGGCGTCGAGCGCCGCCTTCGAGGCGACATAGGCGGAGAAGCGCGGCGGGCTCGTCTGCACGCCGATCGAGGAGACGTTGACGATGTGGCCGCGCTTGCGCGCGCGCATGTGCGGCAGCAGCCCGATGATGAGCTTCACGGCACCGAGGTAGTTGAGCTGGATCGTGCGCTCGAAGTCGTGGAAGCGGTCGTAGCTGAGCGCGATCGAGCGGCGGATCGAGCGGCCCGCGTTGTTCACCAGCACGTCGACCGCCGGGTGGTCGGCGAGCACGCGCGCGATCAGCTGGTCGATCGAGTCGGGATCGGCGACGTCGGCCGCATAGACGTATGCGGTGCCGCCGAACGCCTCGATCTCGTCGCGCACCTGCTCGAGCTTGTCGGTGCTGCGCGCGACGAGCAGCGGGATCCCGCCGGCACGCGCGAGCTTGATCGCCGCCGCCCGCCCGATCCCGCTCGACGCGCCGGTGATCAGCACGGTCTTGCCGTTCACCGCGTCGGCGAGCGAGCGGTCCTTGTACAGCTCGGGGTCGAGGTTGTGGACCCAGTAGTCCCACAGCGTCGCTGCATAGGAATCGAGCTTCGGGACCTCGATGCCGCTGCCGGCAAGGGCGCTCTCCGTCTCGGCGTTGTCGAAGCGCGGGATCAGCGCGATGTGGTCGACGATCTCGTCGGGGATGCCGACCTCGCCGAGCACGCCGCGCCGCACGAGGCGCGCGCCCGGCGCGCGCATCGCGAGCGCCATCGCACCGCCCTGCAGCCCCTGTGCCATGCGGCCGTCGAGCGGCGTCGCCACGCGTGGAGCGCCGGCTGCCTTCGCGAACGCGTTGACGACGTCGACCGAGCGCTGCGGGCGCGGGTTCACGAGCTGGAACGCGCGGCCGTCGAGGCCCGGCTTGTGCGCTATGTGATCCAGCGCGTCCGCCACGTAGTCGACCGGGACGATGTTCGTGTCGCCGAGGCTCGGGCCGACGAGCGGGACCCAGCCCGGCAGCACGCCGGCGAGCCGCTGGATCAGCTTGAAGAAGTAGTACGGCCCGTCGATCTTGTCCATCTCGCCGGTCTGCGAGTGGCCGACGACGACCGCAGGGCGGTAGACACGCCACGGGACGCTCGTCTCGGTGCGAACGAGCTGCTCGGACTCGAACTTCGTGCGGTGATAGGAGTGCTCGAGCGGCTGGCCCTCGTCGAACATGTCCTCGCGGAAGGTGCCGCGGTACTCACCCGCGACCGCGATCGAGGAGACGTGGTGGAAGCAGCCGGCCTGCAGCACGTTGGCCAGCTCGATCGCGTGGCGCGTCCCCTTCACGTTCGCGACCCGCGCGCTCTCCTCGTCCGCCGTCATGTCGTAGATCGCGGCGAGGTGGAAGACGTGGTCGACCGTTCCGCGCAGCGCGGCGATCTGCTCCGCATCGACGCCGAGCAGCGGTTGGCCGAGATCCCCAAGCACCGGATGGACCCGTCCCGCGCCACCCCAGCGATGGATCAGCGCATCGAGCCGCCCGATCGACGCCGGCCGCACGAGCACGTGCACGTCGCCGTCACGCTCGAGCAGCCGCTCGACCAGATGCCGGCCGATCAAGCCCGTCGCCCCCGTCACGAAATACGTCATCGGGAAACCCTATACCCGCTGACTACTCAGTCCGAGCGAATTTCGCTCGGGCGGCGCTGCTACCAGCCGCCGTGCCAGTCGGCGGACGAGACGCGGTGCTTCGCGGCGGCCTTGCGCGCGTCCTTGCGCTTCTCGAGCCGCGACTGGAGCAGGGTGAGGAAGAAGACGAGCAGCGGGAAGAAGGCGATCACGATGAAGCCGGCCTTCGTGACCACCTTGTCGTCGGCCTCGCCGTAGGTACCCTGGCCACCGTCGGTCCCGCCGGTGAGCACCGTCGCGAACGCGGCGGGAGCCACCATCAGCAGCACGAGGCAGCTCGTGAGCAGCGTGGTGAGCAGGCGGGGGAGGGTGCGGCGGCGCATGGGCCCGGAAGGATAACGAAGCGACGGACACGGGCGCCGCCGCGCGCGGGGCAGGCGGGCAGCCCGGCGACCCGATGCTTCGTACCATGGGCGAATGGCCGTCGTCATCGCATCCGATCTCGGGAAGGACATAGCGGGCAACTCCCTGATGCGCGGCGTCGCGTTCAAGCTCGAGCGCCGCGAGCGGATGACGCTGTCCGGGCGCAACGGAGCCGGCAAGACGACGCTGCTGCGGATGCTTGCCGGCGAGGCCTCGTTCGACCACGGCGAGCTGGCCTTCCAGAAGGGCGCGAAGGTCGCGCTGCACGATCAGCGCCCGCCGCGCGAACGCGACATCACATTGCACGACTACGTCTTCTCGGGCGCTGCGGAGATCGTCGCCGTCGAGCAGGAGCTGGCGCGGCTCGAGCAGGCGATGGCCGACGGTGCGCACGACGAGTCGACGCTGAACGCCTACGCGCGCGCCCAAGCGCGGCTCGACCACTTCGGCGGCTACCGCTGGCGCGACCGCACGCGCGCGATGCTGCACGGCCTCGGCTTCACCGACGACGACATGGAGCGCAAGCTGTCGAGCTTCTCCGGCGGCGAGCTGACGCGCGGCTCGCTCGCGAGAGCGCTCGCCGGCGGTCCCGACCTGCTGCTGCTCGACGAGCCGACGAACCACCTCGACATCGCCTCGCTGGAGTGGCTGGAGACGTATCTCGTCGACCTCGACGCGGCGGTCGTGCTCGTCGCGCACGACCGCTGGTTCCTCGAGGCGGTCGGGACGGCGGTGCTGGAGCTGGAGGCCGGCCGCTCGCGCTTCTTCGCCGGCCCGTGGCACGCCTGGCGTCGCGAGCAGGCGGCGCGCGAGCTGGCGCTCGGCCGCGCGATCGACAAGCAGCAGGCGGAGATCGAGCGGCTCGAGCGCTTCGTCGAGCGCTTCCGCGCGAAGGCGACGAAGGCGAAGCAGGCGCAGTCGCGCGTGAAGCGACTCGACAAGATCGAGCGGATCGAGCGCGACCCGCGCGACACGGAGTCGCTGTCGTTCCAGTTCAAGGTGCCGGAGCGCTCCGGCCGCGTGATCTTCGAGCTGGAGGACGGGCGCGTCGAGGTGCCCGGCCGCACGCTGCTCGACGGCGCGCAGCTGTGGCTGGAGCGCGGCGAGCACGTGGCGCTCGTGGGCGCGAACGGCACCGGCAAGACGACGTTGATCGAGACGCTCGCCGGCAACCGGCCGCTTGCGGGCGGGAAGCTGCGCAGCGGCCACAACGTCACGCTCGGCTACCTCTCCCAGCACGCGGAGTCGATAGCCGAGAACGGCAGCGTGCTCGACGCAGCACAGCGCGCGACCGGGCTGACGCCGAACAAGGCACGCTCGCTGCTCGGTCGCTTCCTGTTCTCGGGCGAGGATGCGCAGAAGCCGATCGCCGGGCTGTCCGGCGGCGAGCGCCAGCGCCTGTCGCTCGCGATCCTCGTGCACTCGGGTGCGAACGTGCTGATCCTCGACGAGCCGACGAACCATCTCGACGTCGAGAGCCGCGAGGCGCTCGAGGACGCGCTCGGGGAGTTCACCGGCTCGGTCCTGCTCGTCTCGCACGATCGCGCGCTGCTCGACGCGGTCGGCTCGCGCACGATCGCGATCGAGGACGGCGAGCTGCACAGCTACGAGGGTGGCTGGGCCGACTACGTGCGGATGCGCGAAGAGCGCCGCGCGGCCGAGGCGACGCCTGCGAACGGCGGCGGTGGCAACGGAGCGAAGCCGGCAGCTGCAGCGTCTTCGGCGAAGCAGAAGCCGAAGCCGGCCAAGCCGGCGCGCTCGAAGAACGCAGTCCGCGAGGCGCAGAAGCTCGAGCGCGAGATCGCCGAGGCCGAAGCCGCATTGCAGGCACTCGAAGCGGAGCTGGCGGCGCCCGGCGCCTGGGCCGACGCGGAGCGCGCGGCCTCCGCCGGCAAGCGCCACGACGCGGTCAAGCGCGCGATCGAGGAGCTGTACGCGCGCTACGAGCGCGTCGCCGAGTAATCGGGCGCCTCGCAGCCGGCACGGGCGCGAATCTCACCGTCCGGCACGCTCGCGACAGTGCCTCCGTGGCGATCGCCTCACTCAAGGGAACAGAGGCCGCGCTCGCCGGCGCTCCGCGCGTCGGGGTCGTCTATGTGCCGGCAGCCTGGCCGGGCCCGCGCAACCTCCGCATCGGCTTGGCCAAGGGCGTCTGGGGGTTCAGCGACGAAGCGATGTCGCGCAGCATCTACCTGGCCGAGCTCAGGCTGCTGCGCGAAGGCGACATGCTGTTCCTCGGTCACCGCGGCCCCAACCCGCGGGTCGATGTGGGCGAGTGGGCCGCCGCCACGGTGCAGGCGGGTCATCTCGGGGTGATCACGCGCGTCGAGGAGGGCGCCACCGACGAGGTGTGGTCCGACGGGGGCTATCCCCATCGACTGCATGTCGACTTCGTGAGTGAGCGGTCCAGCTTCGGCAGCGACGTCGTCGGTGAGGAGATCATGGAGGCGCTGCGTTTGTCCGCCAATCAGCAGGGCCGGGCGGTGATCCTGCCGTTGAGCGGCCAGCTGCTGGTAGGAGGTCCCGGCGGCGTTGCGGAGACACTGCGCTTGGACGGTCCGCTGGAACGGATGGTCAACCGCGCCGAGCGCCGCGAGCAGGACAAGCTGCGCACGCAGCGCCTCGGCCGATCGCCGACGATCGCCGACTGCGACCTCTGTGGCCGTGCCTTCCCGGTTCGCTATCTGCGCATGGCGCACATCAAGCAGCGCGCCCTGTGCAGCGACGAGGAGAAGCTCGACCCGAACGTCGTGATGACGGCGTGCATCGAGTGCGACGCGTTGTTCGAGGCGGCTGAGCTGGTCGTCGACGGCGGCGGCATCGTGCGCGCCGTGCCTCGGGGCCACGTGACGGCTGATCTGCAGCTGTTGCTCGACGCCCGCGTCGGGCGGTCGTGCGGGGCCTTCAACGCGGCGACGGCGGCGTACTTCGCATTTCACCGCGACCGTGCATCCTCCTAGCGATTCAGTCGAGGACCTGAGCGCGCGGCCGGCGCGCAAGCGCTTCGCGTTACGAAGCGGTCACGGCTTCGTCACGGCTGGGACACATGGCCGCTCGTGCGCGCGCGTAGCGTGCGCTGCATGACCGAGCTGACGATCCACCGCACCCGCACGCCGGAGCCGCTCATGAACCCGTCCGAGGAGCGGCCGCTCGGCGGGCGCCTCGGGCTCGACGTCCCACGCGAGACGTGGCCGACCGCGCCCGAGCTGAAGCGCCTCGAGGCCTGCGGCTACGGCTGGGTCCAACTGCACGCTCCGCCGACGGCGATGCTGGTGGACCCGCTGTGCGTGGAGCGGCACGCGGACTGCCTGAAGGCGGTCCTCGCGCCGACGAGCTTGCGCGTCGTGCTGCACGCGCCCGACGCGCTCAGCGCCGGCACGCGCGAGCAGGACCGCGCGTTCTCCGGCCTGCTCGACTATGCGACGACGATCGGCGCAGCGATCGTCGTCTACCACGGCGCCCAATTCCCCGTCGCCGAGGGCGTCGAGGCCGACCGCGTCGAGGATCGCCTGCTCGCGGAGGAGTGCGCGCTGCGGCGCTTCGCCGCGCGCGCCGAGCAGCTCGGCACGACGCTCGCGCTCGAGAACCTCGCACCGGTCTATCCGGCGGCGCGTCAGCTCGCGCATGCGCCGCTGTTCGTGCGCGACCTCGTGCGGCGGATCGATTCGCCGGCCGTCGGGATGGCGTTCGACCTCGGCCATGCGCACGTCACCTCGCAGCTGACCGGCGACGGGCTCGCCGACGTGCTGAGCGCGGCACGCGACGACATCGTGCTGTTCCACGTCCACGACAACCTCGGCGTGCGCCGCGGGCCCGGCACCCCGCCCGGCATCCCGCCGCTGCGGCTCGACCTGCACATGCCGCCCGGGCGCGGGACGCTGCCGTGGCGCATGCTCGCGCCGCAGTTGCGCACGCATGCCGCGCCGTTGCTGCTGGAGATCGCGCCCGGAAGCCGGCCGGACCCGCTGCGGATCGCCACCGTCAGCGCCGAGCTGCTCACACGTGGGTGACGGTGCGCCACGAAGCGGTCGGTAGGATCCACCAGATCGAGACGCGTCAGGACTATCGCGAGCAGCTCGCACGGGTCGAGCGCCAGGCGCTCGGTGGCCTCGACCTGGTCGTCGAGGCGCTCGATCGCGTGATGGAGGCGCTCGCGAAGCACGACGTCGGTCTCGCCGACATCGTCGTCGCCGAGGACGACCGCATCGACGAGCATTACATCGCGACCCACCAGGCGCTGCTCGCGCTGCTCGCGCTGCAGGCCCCGGTCGCCGGCGATCTGCGTGTCATCGCCGCCTTGCTGCATGTGATCCGCTCGGTCGAGCGGATGGGCGACCAGTGCGTGACGATCGCGAAGATGATCCCGCGCGAGGGTGGCGCCTCGCCGACCGATCCGCAGATGCTCGAGCGGATAGCGCACATGGGTGAGCTCGTGCGTGCCGAGGTGCTCGAAGCGAAGCACGCGTTCGAGGCGCGCGAGGCGCAGCTTGCCGAGGAACTGGAGCGGCTGGACCGCGACGTCAACGCGCTCAACCGCGAGATCTTCCGGCGCGCCGTCGAGATCGGCGAGGATCAGGGGCTGCGCGACTGGGCGATGCGGATGGCGCTGATGGCGCGCTGCCTGGAGCGGATCGGCGACAACGCAGTCGACGTAGGCGAGCAGGCGGCATTCGTCGTGACCGGGCGCTTCCGCGAGTTCTCCGATGCCTCCCACGTGCGGACCGCATAAGGGGACTTGTGACCGAGCTGTTACGCGTGCAGGGATTTGCCACACGTCGTCGCTGGCGCCCACTACACTCCGGCCCATCATGAACAGCATGCATGCCGCGGCACCGGCTCGTTCGATCGACGAGCCGCACACGCCGGGAGCACGGACCGCTCCCCTCCGTCTCGCAGTGATCGATTCAGACAGTGGCTTCCTGCACGTAGTCGAGAAGCGCGTCCGTGCGCGTGGCTGGCAGCAGCACACGCTCGCCGGCGCGGTGCCGATCGACGAGCTCGTCGCGCGGCGCCTCGGGGCGCTCGTGATCGACCTCGGCGTGCTGGGCGCGTCCGCGTGGGCCTATCTCGAGCAGGTCTGCACGGCGTTGCCGGCGTTGCCGGTGATCGTCTGCAGCGGACCGTCGACCGTCGCCCAGCGCGTGCGCGCGCTGCGCCTCGGCGCCGACGACTGGCTCGGCAAGCCTTGCCACCCGGAGGAGCTGATCGCGCGCATCGAGGCGGTCGTCCGTCGCGGTCGGGCGTCTGCGCCGCCGGTCGAGCGGCCAGCGCTCGAAGCCGGCGAGATCTCGATTCGCCCCGATCAGTTCCAGGCGTTCGTCGACACCCGCAGCCTCGACCTGACACGCCGCGAGTTCGAGCTGATCCGGCTGCTGGCCGGCAACGCCGGTCATGTGCTCGAGCGCGAGGTGATCTACCAGCGCGTGTGGGGCTACGCGATGGCGCACGGCGATCGCTCGGTCGACGTCTTCGTGCGCAAGCTGCGGCAGAAGCTGGAGCGCGCCTCGCCGGCCTGGCGCTACATCCACACGCACTTCGGCGTCGGCTATCGCTTTGCGCCGGAGCATCTCGCTGCTGGCGGCGAAGGCTCTCCCGGCGAAGCCCCGCTTGGGCTCGGTGACGAGCCCGACGGGCAGATGGTCGAGCACCTCCTCGGCTGATGGCCACGAAGGCCCGCAATGTCGCCATCCTGCTGGCGCTCGCGGCGGTCGTGATGCTGGCGCCGGGCGGTGGGCACGCCAGCGCGACGATCCTGCAAGCGCTCGTCGTCGCGATGCTCGCGTCGATCGCTTGGTTCGCGGTGCGGCTCTACCGCGATCATCGCACCGACATCTACGGGTTGGGTGACCGCAATCGCACGTTGCTGTACGGCTCTGTGGGCCTCGCAACGGTGACGGTGACCGCGACCGGTCAGCTGTGGGAGACCGGACCGGGCACGCTCGTCTGGTTCGGGCTGCTGGGGCTCGCGGGCTATGGAGCCTTCTTCGTCTTCCGGGCGTCGCGGCAGTACTGACGGTTTTCCGCACGTTGCGACGTGGCTTCGCATCTCGTGCGCCTGTCGTGACCGCATCGCGCCACTCTTGGTGCGAATGCGCGTAGTTCGCTGACGCGGGGTTCGACAGCCTGCGCTGCATGCGCTCGCACCGCTCCTCCGAAGAGGCCCAGGCCACCGTCGAGCTCGTTGCCGTGCTGCCCGTCGTGGCGCTGCTCGTCGCGCTGCTGTGGCAGGCACTGCTCGCCGGCGAGGCGTTCTGGCTCGACGGCAGCGCCGCGCGCGCGGCGGCTCGTGCGGCAGCGGTCGGCGGCGACCCGTTGCAGGCGGCGCGTGGCGTGCTGCCGGAGCGCTTTGCGGATCGCGTTCGCGTGCGCCGCTCGCGTGACGGCTCTGTCGCGGTGGACGTTCGCATTCCCGTCGTGCTCGGGCGCGGCACGCTCGGGACGGCGAGCGCGCGTGCGCGTTTCGAGGCGCAGCGATGAGCGGTGCACGGCTCGGCATGGCGCTCGCTCGTGCCGCGTCCGCGCTGGCGACGTCTGCGAGCGATGCGCGCCGAGCGCTCGCGAGGTCTGCGGGGGGTGCGTGCCGAGCGCTCGCGCGGGAGCGCGGCCAGGCAGCGGTCGAGCTTGTCGCGCTGCTGCCGCTGCTCGGCGCCGTCGCACTCGGGCTGTTGCAGGGTCTCGCCGCCGGCGTCGCGGTCGAGCTGGCCGGCCACGCGGCGCACAGCGGTGCGGTCGCGATCGCGGAAGGCGGGGATGGAGCTGTGGCTGCGCGTGCTGCAGTCCCGGCCTGGTCGCACGACGGCGTCGAGGTTTCCGTGCGCGGCACGCGCGTGCTCGTGCGACTCACACCGCCGGCACTGCTGCCCGGTCTCGGCGCGCGCCTCGCGGCAAGTGCGACCGCTGACGCGGGGCCGGGAGCGTGAGTGCCGCTCCGCCCGTCGGCCGGTGTGGGCCGCGCAGATGACCGCCGCGACGCTCGCGGGCGTGCGCGGACTGTTCATCGAGGCGCGTCCGCGGGTCGTCGCATCGGGTCCGGCGGTCCCGCCGCCTGCGCTGCCGCTCGTCGCCGTCCTCTGCGCCGAGACTCGGAGTCGTGCGACGGCGTCGGCCGTCGCGCTGGCGCTTGCGGAGGCGACCGGGCATGCGTGCGCACTGGCTGGGGGCGTCGGTGCCGGCGACACCGGACAGTCGGGTGGCATCGCGCTTCCGGCAGCGGCGCGCGCCGCTCGGCGACTGCGCGAGCGTGGTCAGTCGGCCCGCGCGATCGGACGGGTCGCGTGGGTGCCGGACACGCGCCTGGCCGGAGCCGACGCCGTCGGCGCCGCGGCGGGCGCGAGCGCCTCGCTTGCGCGAGCTGTCGCGGCGACGGACGCTCCGGCCGCGCTCGCGATCCCGCTCGCCCGCACCGACGGCCTCGATCGCATGCTCGGCTGGTTCGACGGGATCGTCGTCGTGCGCGAGCCCGACGCCGAGGACGCGCTGCTCGCCCGCGTGCTCGCGAGCCTCGCCGAGCTGTCGCGACCGGTCGCGCTCGTGCCGGCGCTCGCGCGGTTGGACGCGGTCGTCGCGACGCTCGGACTGCGCGCGCCCGCGCCGGCGCGCGCAGCGGTGGCAGCGCTCGCGCTCGGACGTCGCCGATGAGCGCGCCAGGCACGGTGTCGCACCACCGTCCCACGCGCAGGGCGCGCCTGCCGGCCGGGGTGTCGCACCACGGTCCCACGCGCCGGCCGCACTCGTCGGCCGCCGCGCGCGCCCGCGACGAGCAGGGGCAGGCGCTGCTCGTCCTCGTCGCGGCGATCTGCGTCGCGTGCGTGGCCGCCCTCGTGCTCGGCGCGGTCGCGCGCGGGATCGGTGGGAAGGGGAGCGACCAGCGTGTCGCCGACCTCGCGGCGCTCGGTGGTGCGCGGAAGATGCACGCGAGCTACGAGCGGCTGTTCGCGCCGGCACTGCTCGACGGCAGGCCGAACCCGGCGCACCTCGAGCGCGTCGCCTATCTCGCACAGGCGCGCGAGCGGGCGCTCGCGACGGCGCGGCTCAACGGAGGCCGCCGGGTCGACGTGACGTTCCCCGACGGCGCGACGTTCGCGCCGACGCGCATCCGCGTGAGCGTGCGAGATCCCGCGGTGGTGACGGTTGGCGGGCATCGTCGCGCGGCGCCGATCCTCGCCGTCGCGGAAGCGCAACTCGCGCCCATGACGGGCGGGACCCCCGACGCACCCGGTGCCGGCGACTATCCGGGGCCGTTCGCCTATCGGCAGGGAAAGCCGATGCGCCCCGATGTCGCGCTCGCCTTCGATCGGCTGGACGCGGCCGCTGCGAAGGACGGCATCGCGCTCACGATCGCGAGTGCGTTCCGCAGCAGCGCCGAGCAGGCGCGGCTGTTCGCCGCGCACCCCGACCCCAAGTGGGTGGCGCCGCCGGGCCACTCGTTGCACCGCCTCGGCACCGAGCTCGACCTCGGTCCGGCGAGCGCGTACGGCTGGCTTGCCGCGCACGCGCCGCAGTTCCACTTCATCAAGCGCTATTCCTACGAGGCATGGCATTTCGGATTTGATCTCGGCGCCGGTACGACCTCCGTCGGCTACGGGAACGGCGACGGGCGCGGGGCGGTGCCGTCGTTCGTGCCGTCGCGCTTCGCGCCGGCGCTCGTCGCCGCGGCACAGCGCTGGAACGTCTCCGCGGCGCTGCTCGCCGCCCAGCTCTACGCCGAGTCCGGCTTCAACCCGTTCGCGGTCTCGCCCGCAGGCGCGCAGGGAATCGCGCAGATGATGCCGGCGACGGCCCGGGGGCTCGGGCTTGCGAACCCGTTCGACGTGGCGCGTGCGATCGACGCGCAAGGCCACCTGATGCGCGACCTGCTGCGGCAGTTCGGCTCCGTCCCGCTCGCGCTCGCCGCCTACAACGCCGGCTCCGGCGCGGTCGCGCGCTGCGGCTGCATCCCGCCCTACCCGGAGACGCAGGCCTACGTCGCGCGCATCCTCGGGCTGCTGCGCGGCGCCGGCGACAGCGGCGGCCGCGGCGTCGGCCTCGAGATCAGGCTCGTGCGATGAGCGCGCTCGCCGTCGTCCGCGAGGCCACCACGCTGCCCGACCCGGGGGATCCCTCGATCATCCCCCTCACCGGTGTGATCGGAGGGTTCGCTGTCGGGACTGTCGCGCAGCTGTGCGGCTTGCCGAACGAGCGGGTCGCTCAGCTGACGTTGCTCGGCACGCGATGCGGCGTCGGAGTCGGCATTGGCTGCTATCTCGTCGCCGTTGCCATCGATCGACTGTAGACGGCGAGCCTAGGATGCGTGCATGACACGGAAAAGGGCTGTCCATCTCTGGGTGACGGCGACGTGGGGCGTGTTCCCTCCTTTGGTGATGGCGGCGATCGTGCTGCGCTGGGCGCCTGTCGTGCAGGTCGTGCTCATGGCCGTGGCGGCGGGCGCGATCGTCGCCACGGATCTCGCATTGAACGGCACGGCGTCGTGGCGGCGTTCGCGAACCGCGCGTCGCTCCCGCCGCGGACGACTCAGACGCTGACAGGACACGAAGCCGCGTCCGTGCGCCCCCTATCCTCGACGGTCGAGGATGGCCGGCGAGCACGAGCACACGTGGAACGGGGGAGAGGCCCCGGCGGAGGACGACCGCGAGCAGCGGCTCGCGGAGCAACGGCGCGCGCTGCCCGACCAGCCGGGCGTCTACCTCTTCCGCGACGAGAAGGGGCGCGTGATCTACGTCGGCAAGGCGAAGTCGATCAAGAAGCGCGTCGCGTCGCACTTCTCGAATCCGAGCACGCAGATCGGGCGCGACCTGCTGCCGATGATCGACCGGATCGAGGCGCTCGTCGTCGCGACGGAGTCCGAGGCGCTGCTGACGGAGCAGAACTTCATCAAGCAGTACAAGCCACGCTTCAACATCCGGCTGCGCGACGACAAGTCCTATCCGTACATCGCGATCTCGCTCGACGAGGACTATCCGCGCGTCTACTTCACGCGTGAGCGTCACCGCAAGCAGCGCGCATACTTCGGCCCGTACTCGAACGCGAAGCGCGTGCGCGAGACGCTCGACCTGCTCGGCAAGATCTTCCTGTTCCGCACCTGCGAGGGACCGGAGCCCGGCCGCCGCAGCGGTTCGCCGTGCCTCGACTACTACATCAAGCGGTGCGAGGCGCCCTGCGTCGGCTACGTCTCGAAGGACGACTACCGCCACGCGATCGACGGCGTCGTCGACTTCCTCTCCGGTCGTTACCGCGCGATCGAGACGACGATCGAGGGCGCGATGCGCCAAGCGGCCGACGAGCAGCGCTTCGAGGACGCGGCGCGCGAGCGCAACCGCCTGAAGGCGATCCGCTCGCTGCTCGAGCGCCAGCGCGTCTCCAACGAGTGGATCGGCACGCTCGACGCCGTGGCGATCGCCGTCGAGGGTCACGACGCGAACGCGCAGGTCTTCCAGCTGCGCGACGGCGTCCTCTCCGACCGCCAGAGCTTCTACCTCGAGAACGAGGGCGGCGACGACGTCCCTGCAGTCGCGGAGGCGTTCCTGCTCCAGTACTACGGCAGCGCGATGATGATCCCGCCGCTGCTGATCGTGCAGCCCGAGGTCGGCGACGTCCCCGCGCTCGCCGAGGCGCTCGCGGCGCGGCGCGGCGGCCCGGTCGAGCTGCGCTCGGCCGAGCGCGGCGACAAGAAGCGGATCCTCGAGCTGGCGGAGCGCAACGCACGGCTCGCGCTCGACCAGGAGAAGCTGCGCTCCGAGCGCCGCCGCCAGCAGCGCGTCGAGGCGCTCGAGCGCCTCCAGCAGACGCTCGAGCTCGACGCGATCCCGCTGCGGATCGAGTGCTTCGACATCTCGAACCTCGGCGGCACGCACACGGTCGCCTCGATGGTCGTGTTCGAGGGCGGCGCGCCGAAGAAGGCCGACTACCGCCGCTTCACGCTGCGCGAGGGCGTCGAGGGCGTGCCGGACGACTTCGCCTCGATGGAGGAGGTGCTGAGCCGTCGGCTCGCGCAGTTCGAGCGCCAGCACGAGCGCTCGCCGCACGACGAGGACTACGACGCGAGCTTCGCCGCGCTGCCGAACGTCGTCGTGATCGACGGTGGCAAGGGCCAGCTCGCCTCGGGCATCCGCGCGCTGCAGGGCTTCCGTGAGCGCGGCGTCACCGTCGTCTCGCTCGCGAAGCGGATCGAGGAGATCTTCGTCCCCGGGCGCCCGGCGCCGATTGTGCTGCCGCACGAGACGCCCGAGCTGCAGTTGCTCCAGCGCGTCCGCGACGAGGCGCACCGCTTCGCGATCGGCCACCACCGCATCCGCCGCGACCGTGCGATGACCGTCTCCGTGCTCGACGCGCTCCCCGGCGTCGGGCCGGCACGCAAGCGCGCGCTGTTGAAGCACTTCGGCTCGCCCGA
Source organism: uncultured Actinomycetes bacterium (assembly GCA_963715695.1). Lineage (GTDB taxonomy): Bacteria > Actinomycetota > Thermoleophilia > Solirubrobacterales > Solirubrobacteraceae > Conexibacter. The sequence goes on from OY970266.1 coordinate 2,610,567, forward strand.
GGCGTTCATGGCCGCGAGCCGCGAGCAGCTCGAAGCGGTGCCGGGCCTGCCCGGCAAGGTCGCGCGCGAGCTGTACGCGCAGCTCAACAAGACGGGGCATTAGCCCGGCCGGCCCCGCAACTTCCCTGCACACGGCTCGTTCACACGGGTGTCCGCAACAATCGTCACACTGAACCTATGAGCGTCTCCCGGCCCACGCGGCTCGGGGATCGTCTGCGCCGCGGCGGCCGCCTCGAGCTGACGCCGGAGCAGACGGAGATCCGCAGTCCCGCGCTGAACGACCTCGTCGTGATCACCGGCTATTCCGGCGCTGGAAAGTCGACGGCGATGGCCGCCTTCGAGGACGAGGGCTACTTCTGCGTCGACAACCTGCCGCCGGAGATGATCCGCTCGCTCGCGGAGCTGTTCATGCACCCGGGCTCGAAGGTCGAGCGCGCCGCCGTCGTCTCCGACGCACGCGGCGGCAGCTACTTCGACGGGCTCGTCGTCGTGCTCGGCGAGCTCGAGCGCGCCGGCGTGAGCTACCGCGTGCTGTTCCTCGAAGCGGACGAGCAGACGCTGCTGACGCGCTACCAGGAGACGCGCCGGCGTCATCCGCTGTCGCCCGCCGGCAGCGTCACCGACGGGATCGCGACGCGAGCGCACGCTGCTTGCGCCGGTGCGCGAGCGCGCCGACCTCGTGATCGACACGACCGGGCTGACGAGCGCGATGCTGCGACGCAAGCTCGCCGACGCGCTGCTGCCGACGCGCACGCCCGGCCGCCTCGCCGTGACGATCCAGAGCTTCGGCTTCAAGCACGGGCCGGCGCGCGACGCCGACCTGCTGTTCGACGTGCGCTTCCTGCCGAATCCCCACTACGAGGACCAGCTGCGCCCGCTGACGGGCCGCGACCTGGAGGTCGCGGGCTACGTGAACCGCGACGGAGCGCTCGACGCCTTCTACGAGCGCTTGATCCCGATGCTCGACTACCTGCTGCCGCAGTACATCGCGGAGGGCAAGGCACACCTCGTCGATCGCGATCGGCTGCACCGGCGGGCGCCACCGCTCGGTCGCGGTCGCGGAGCACCTCGCCGCGCGCTACCGCGAGCGCGGCGACTGCCTCGTCGAAGTGATGCATCGCGACATCGAGCACGCGACGAGCTCCTGATCGCGGCAAGATCCACCGCGATGTCCCGTGAGCTGACCGAGGCCGACCTCGACGACGACCCGATCGCGCTGTTCCGCCGCTGGTACGCGGAGGCACAGGCAAGCGGCGCGCCGTCGGCCGACGCGATGACGCTCGCGACGGCAACGCCTGACGGCCACCCGTCCGCTCGCATCGTGCTGCTGAAGGGCGTCGAGCGCGAACGGCTTTCTCTTCTTCACGAACCGCGAGAGCCGCAAGGGCCGCGAGCTGGAGGCGAATCCGCACGTTGCGCTTGTGTGGCTGTGGGCGGCGCTCGAGCGCCAGGTGCGCGTGACGGGCCGCGTCGTGCAGCTGACCGGCGCCGAGTCCGACGGCTACTTCGCGACGCGCCCGCGCGGCAGCCAGCTCGGCGCCTGGGCCTCGCAGCAGAGCCGGCCGTTGCCGCGGCGGGCGGAGCTCGACGAGCGCTGGGCCGCGCTCGAGGCGCGCTACGGCGACGGCGAGGTTCCGCGCCCTCCGCACTGGGGCGGCTTTCGCGTCGAGCCGGCCGAGATCGAGTTCTGGCAGGGCCGCGCGAACCGCATGCACGACCGCTTCGCCTACACCCGCTCGGCCGCCGGTGGCTGGCAGCGGGTGCGTCTGGCGCCCTGACCGCTGATAGCCTTCGCCGCCCGCGCCGGGGCCGTCATCCCGGCGCTGTTCCTCTTTTTCAGCTCATCTCGCCGCCACGAGGGAAGGATTCGCACGCATGCCGCTTCGGGTTGGGATCAACGGCTTCGGCCGGATCGGCCGCAACGTGTTCCGCGCTGCGCAGGAGCAGCGCGCCGACATCGAGTGGGTCGCCGTCAACGACCTCACCGACGCGAAGACGCTCGCGCACCTGCTCAAGTACGACTCGATCCTCGGTCCGTACCCGGGCACGGTCGAGCAGACCGACGGCGGCCTGCGGGTCGACGGCAAGGAGCTGAAGGTGCTCGCCGAGCGCGACCCGGCAGCGCTGCCGTGGGGCGACCTCGGCGTCGACGTCGTGATCGAGTCGACCGGCTTCTTCACGAAGCGCGAGGACGCGGCGAAGCACCTCGCCGGCGGCGCGAAGAAGGTCATCATCTCCGCGCCGGCGACCGAGCCCGGACGCGACGGTGGTGCTCGGCGTCAACTTCGACGAGGTCTACGACAAGGCCCAGCACGACGTGATCTCGAACGCGTCCTGCACGACGAACTGCCTCGCGCCGGTCGCGAAGGTCGTCAACGACACGGTCGGCATCAAGCACGGCCTGATGACGACGATCCACGCCTACACGGCCGATCAGCGCCTGCAGGACATGCCGCACAGCGACCTGCGCCGCGCGCGCGCCGCCGCGATCAACCTGATTCCCGCCTCGACCGGCGCCGCGAAGGCGATCGGCCTCGTGATCCCGGAGCTGAAGGGCAAGCTCCACGGCTTCGCGGTGCGCGCGCCCGTGCCGACCGGCTCGGTCGTCGACCTGACGGTCGAGTGCAACCGCGCGACGAGCGTCGAGGAGGTCAACGGAGCGCTGAAGGCGGCAGCCGAGAGCGGGCCGCTGAAGGGCATCCTCCAGTACACCGAGGACCCGATCGTCTCCAGCGACATCGTCAAGTCGGCCTTCTCGTCGATCGTCGACGCGCAGCTGACGGCGGTGATGGAGGGCACGATGCTGAAGGTCGTCGCCTGGTACGACAACGAGTGGGGCTACTCGAACCGCGTCGTCGACCTGGTTCAGCGGGTGCTGTGAAGACGCTCGCCGAACTCGACGTCGAGGGACGGCGCGTCCTCGTCCGCGTCGACTTCAACGTTCCGCTGAAGGACGGTGCGATCACCGACGACACGCGCATCCGTGCCGCGCTGCCGACGCTCGTCGAGCTGCGGCGCCGCGGCGCCGCGCTGATCCTCGTCTCGCACCTCGGGCGGCCGAAGGACCGCGAGCCGGAGCTGTCGCTCGCGCCCGTCGCCGCACGGCTTGCGGAGCTGCTCGGGGTCGAGGTGCGGCTCGCCTCCGGCGTCGTCGGCGATCGCGTCACGGCCGAGGCGCACGCGCTCAACCCCGGCGAGCTGCTGCTGCTGGAGAACGTCCGCTACGAGCCGGGCGAGACGAAGAACGACCCGACGCTGGCTGCCGGGCTCGCCGCGCTCGCCGAGGTCTACGTCAACGACGCCTTCGGGGCTGCGCACCGCGCGCACGCCTCGACCGAAGGCGTCGCGCACCGCGTCTCGCAGGCCGGTGCCGGGCTGCTGCTGGAGCGCGAGGTGACGACGCTGAACAGCATCATCGAGCACCCGCAGAAGCCGCTCGTCGCGGTCGTCGGCGGGGCGAAGGTGACGGACAAGATCGCCGTGATCGACCGCTTCCTGGAGCTCGCCGACGCGATCCTGATCGGCGGCGCGATGTGCTTCCCGTTCTTCGCGGCGCAGGGCCATGACGTCGGCGACTCGCTCTGCGAGGCGGAGGGGATCGAGCCGGCGCGGCGCGCGCTCGCGGCAGCGGCGAAGGGCTCCTGCCGGCTGGAGCTGCCCGATCGACCTCGTGCTCGGCGACCGCTTCGCCGCCGACGCGCAGCGACGCGAGCTCGACGGCGTCGACGTGCCCGCCGGCTGGATGGGGCTCGACGTCGGGGAGCGCACGCGCAGAGCGCTACGGTGCGGAGATCGCCAAGGCAGGAACCGTCTTCTGGAACGGCCCGATGGGCGCGTTCGAGCTGGAGCCGTTCGCGGCCGGGACGCGTGCGGTGGCAGAGGCCGTCGCGCAGTGCGCCCGGCACGACGGTGGTAGGGGGCGGCGACAGCGCCGCTGCGCTGACGCAGTTCGGGCTGGCCGACCAGGTGACGCACCTCTCCACGGGTGGCGGTGCGTCGCTGGAGCTGCTCGAAGGCAAACGACTGCCCGGAGTGGAGGCACTGACATGAGCGCGACATCACGCGGCCCCTGATCGCGGGCAACTGGAAGATGCACAAGACGGTGGCGGAGGCGGAGGAGTTCATCCAGGCGCTGCTGCCGCGCGTCTCGACTGCCGACAGCGTCGACGTGGCGATCTGCCCGCCGTTCCTCGCGCTCGGCGCGATGGTCGACTCGACGCGCGGCTCGCGCGTCGAGGTCTACGCGCAGAACGATGCACCACGCAGACGAGGGCGCCTTCACCGGCGAGGTCTGCGCCGGCGATGCTGAGCGAGCTGGACGTGCATGGCGTCGTGCTCGGCCACTCCGAGCGGCGCGAGCTGTTCGGCGAGACCGACCGCGCGCTGCAGCTGAAGCTCCCGAGCGGCGCTCGAGGCCGGTCTCGAGCCGATCCTCTGCGTCGGCGAGACGGAGGACGAGCGCGAGCGCGGCGACACCGAGCGCAAGCTGCGCCAGCAGATCCAGGACGACCTCGCGAAGGTCCCCGACGATCGCCTCGCCGAGGTCGTGATCGCCTACGAGCCGATCTGGGCGATCGGCACCGGCCTCGTCGCGAGCGCCGAGCAGGCGCAGGAGGCGATCGCGCTTCATGCGCGCGCTCGTCGGCGGGCGCTCGAAGGCGGCGGCCGAGCAGGTGCGCGTGCTCTACGGCGGCAGCGTCAAGCCCGACAACGCGGCAGAGCTGCTCGCGCTGCCGGACGTCGACGGCGCGCTCGTCGGTGGCGCGAGCCTCGACGCCGAGTCGTTCGCGGCGATCGTCGCCGCCGGGGCGCCATGAGCGACGCAGTTCCCGCCGGCGCGCAGGCGCTGCCGGCGCCGCACGTGACGCTCGTCGTGCTCGACGGCTGGGGGATCGCGCCGGACGGCCCCGGCAACGCGGTCTCGCTCGCGCACACGCCGGTCTTCGACGAGCTGTGGGCGCGCTATCCGCACACGCAGCTGATCGCCTGCGGCCGCGCAGTCGGCCTGCCCGACGGCCAGATGGGCAACTCAGAGGTCGGCCACCTCAACCTCGGCGCCGGTGCCGTGATCCGGCAGGACCTCACGCGCATCGACGACGCGGTAGCCGACGGCACGCTGGCCTCGAACGAGGTCCTGCGGGCCGCCTTCGCCGGCGCGCCGCGCGTCCACCTGATCGGCCTCGTCTCCGACGGCGGCGTCCACTCCGGCTTGGGCCATCTCGAAGCGCTGATCGGCGTCGCCGGGCAGCTCGGCGTCGAGGATCTCGTGCTGCACGCCTTCACCGACGGCCGCGACACGCTTGCCGAAAGCCGGCGCCGGCTTCCTGGAGACGGTCGAAGGCTGGATGCGCGACGCAGGCACCGGCCGCGTCGGCAGCGTCGTCGGCCGCTACTTCGCGATGGATCGCGACAGCCGCTGGGACCGCGTCCAGCAGGCGTACGACCTGCTCGTCCACGGCCACGGCGCGCACACGGCAGCCGATGGCCCGAGCGCCGTGCGCGCCGCCTACGAGCGCGGCGAGACGGACGAGTTCGTGACGGCGACGACGCGTCGGCGAGGAGGCGCGCATCCGCCCGGGCGACAGCGTGATCGCGTTCAACTTCCGCCCCGACCGGATGCGCGAGATCACGCTGGCCCTGGCCGATCCGGCGTTCAGCGAGGTCGACCGCGGCGGTGCGCCGCCGGTCGAGCGCTACGTCTGCATGACCGAGTACCACGAGGGCTGGCGCTACCCGATCGCGTTCCCGCCCGAGCGCCCGGCCGTGACGCTCTCGCACGTGCTCGCCGACCGCGGCGCGACGCAGCTGCATGTAGCCGAGACGGAGAAGTACCCGCACGTGACGTACTTCTTCAACGGAGGCGAGGAGACCCCGTACGCGGGCGAGCGGCGCGAGCTGGTTCCCTCGCCGCGCGACGTGCCGACGTACGACAAGAAGCCGCAGATGAGCGCGCGCGAGGCGGCGCAGGCGTTCGTCGGCGCGTGGCGGGAGGACGCGCCGCGCTTCGGCATCATCAACTTCGCGAACGCCGACATGGTCGGCCACACCGGAGTGATCCCGGCGGCGATCGCCGCGATCGAGACGGTCGACGCGTGCCTTGGCGAGATCGTCGCCGCGGTCCACGCGAGCGGCGGCGCGTGCATCGTCACGGCCGACCACGGCAACGCCGACCACATGCTCGAGGACGACGGAAGCCCGAACACGGCGCACTCGCTCAACCCGGTGCCGCTGATCGTGACGGTGCCCGGCGTGAGGCTGCGCGATGGCGGGATTCTCGCGGACGTCGCACCGACGGTGCTTGCGCTGCTCGGCGAGCGCCAGCCGGGCGAGATGACGGGCCGCTCACTCCTCGCAGGGTGAGCGCAACGACCCGCAGAGCGCTGCCGCCGTGGCCGGCGGGCCGCCCGCTGCGCGCGTGGCAGGAGCGCGCGCTCAGCTCGCTCGGCGAGCACGACGGCGAGGCGTTCCTCGCCTCCGCGACGCCAGCCGCCGGCAAGACGACGTTCGGCCTGCGCGCCGCCTACGACCTGCTCGTCAGCGGCCGCGTCAGCCGTGTAGCGATCCTCGCACCGACGACGCACATCTGCCGCCAGTGGGCGGCCGACGCCGCCCGCTACGGGATCGACCTCGAACCGAACCGCGCGAACGCCGAAGGTCCCGAGCCGCCCGACCGTCATGGCGTCGTCGTCACCTACCAGACGGTCGCCGCGGGTCCCGCATCGCACCGCAACGCCTGCGCGCGCCGCCCGACGCTGCTGATCGCCGACGAGCCGCACCACATGGGCGAGGACGCAGCCTGGGGCACGACGGCGATGGACGCCTTCGCGCGCGCCGAGCGGCGGCTGCTGCTGTCCGGCACGCCGTTCCGCTCCGACAACACGCCGATCCCGTGGGTCGAGTACGACGCCGACGGGATGAGCAGCGCCGACTTCACCTACACGTACACCGACGCGCTGCTCGACGGCGTCTGCCGGCCGATCACGTTCGTCCCCTACGACGGCGACATGGAGTGGCAGAGCGACGGCAAGCGCCGCCGCGCCGACTTCTCCGTCGCGCTGCCGCGCGTCGAGGACGCGCGCCGGCTGCGAACCGCGCTCGACTCCGGCGGCGACTGGATGCGGCGCGTGCTCGTCGACGCCGACGCACGGCTCGCGCAGATCCGCGCCGGCGACCATCCCGACGCCGGCGGGCTCGTCGTCGCGATCGACAAGGCGCACGCGGTCGAGCTGGCCGGCCAGCTGGAGCGGATCGCCGGCGAGCCGCCGCTGCTCGTCACCTCCGACGAGGTCGACGCCTCCGCACGCGGATCGCGCGCTTCGCCGCAGGCCGGCAGCGCTGGATCGTCTCCGTGCTGATGGTCTCCGAGGGCGTCGACATCCCGCGCCTGCGCGTCGGCGTCTACGCGACGACGGCGCGCACCGAGCTGTTCTTCCGCCAGGTCGTCGGGCGCTTCATCCGCCGCTCGCCGGCGCCGCGCCACCAGATGAGCCACCTGTTCCTGCCCTCGGACCTGACGCTGAAGGTGCTCGCGGGGCGGATCGAGGAGGAGCGCAACCACGCGATCGAGCTGAAGCCGCTGCTCGCCGACGGCGAGCTCGACGAGCCGCCGGACCGCGTCGCGAGCGAGCCGGGCGCGATGTTCGAGGCGCTCTCCTCCGACGCGCGTCCGGACGAGGAGATCTCGCTGCGGACGCTGCCGGGCGAGAACCTCCAGCTGTTCGGCGAGCCGGACTCAGCGCCCTCGGCGGCCTACATCGCCTTCACGGGCGGGCCCAGTGAGCGCTCCGGCGGATGCCGGCGCCCGTCAGGCAAGGAAGCAGCCGACGAAGCGTGCATCGCACGTGAGGAGGCGATGACGCCGCCTGGCGGGATGCCGGCGCCGCCGGCGTACGAGCAGCGGGAGCGGTTGCGCGCGGAGCGCAGCAAGCTCGTCTCGCAGCGCGCGCGCGTGACGGGCGAGCCGCACCGCACGATCAACGCCCGCATCAACCGCGCGACCGGCGCGCGCTCGGTCGGCGACGCGACGCTCGAGCAGCTGACGCGCGCGAACGAGCTGCTGCGGCGCGAGCTGGGATAGGCCTTTGCGCGCGCTGCTATCGTCGCCCCCAGGCTCGCTGATGTCCACGACCGAACCACTCGACGTCGCCGCAACGGAGGCCCTCCAAGGGGTCGAGCTGAACGCCTGGCGTGGGCTGCTGCGCGTCCACGCCTGCATGCTGAAGACGCTCGATGCCGAGCTGGAGGAGGCGCATGGCGTGTCGCTCGTCTCCTACGAGGTGCTCGTCCAGCTCGCCGATGCGTCCGACCACCGGATGCGAATGTGCGACCTCGCCGACTCCGTCCAGCTCAGCCGCAGCGGCATGAGCCGGCTCGTCGACCGGCTCGAGCGCGACGAGCTGATCGAGCGCTGCGCCTGCACCGCCGACGCCCGCGGCGCCTTCGCCTGCATCACCCCGGCCGGTCGCGCGCTGATCGAGGCGGCACGCCCGACGCACCACGAGGGCATCCGCAAGCGCTTCCTCGCGCACTTCAGCGAGCAGGAGCTGGCGCAGCTCGGCGAGTGGTGGGCCCGGCTGCTCCCGCGAATCTGACCTCAGTAGGCTCTCGCGCCGTGCCGGCGTTGTTCGAGATCCACCACCGCGACGCGGGCTCGCGTGCACGGACGGGGACGCTGACGCTGCCGCACGGCACCGTCCGCACGCCCGCGTTCGTGCCGCTCGCGACGAAGGGGACCGTGAAGGGCCTGGAGCCGCGCGAGGTCGCCGCGCTCGGCTACGACATGGTGCTCGGCAACACCTTCCACCTGTTCCTCGCGCCCGGCCACGAGCTTGTCGCCGAGCAGGGGGGGCTGCACGAGTTCATGCGCTGGTCGGGCCCGATCGTCACCGACTCCGGCGGCTTCCAGGTCTTCTCGATGGGTCACGGGACGGTCGCCGACGAGGTCAAGGGCCGCGCGCCGGCCGGCGCCGCACGCGACGGAGCGATCTTGAGCATCGAGGAGGACGGCGTGCGCTTCCGCTCCTACATCGACGGCGGCGAGCGCTTCCTCGCGCCGGAGACCTCGATGGAGGTGCAGGCGGCGCTCGGCTCCGACATCGCGCTCGCGTTCGACGAGTGCACGCCCTTCCACGTGAGCCGCGACTACACCGAGGCCTCGACCGAGCGCACGCATCGCTGGCTCGACCGCTGCCTCGCCTGGCGCGAGCAGCACGTGGCGCAGAGCACGACGCCGGGCCAGGTCTTCTACGCGATCTCGCAGGGTGGCGTCTACGAGGACCTGCGCCGCGGCGCGACGCGGCACATCGCGGCGACCGCGGCACCGGGCGTCGCGATCGGCGGCTCGCTCGGTGCCGACAAGCCGCAGATGTACGAGGTCGTCGGCTGGGCGACCGAGGAGCTCGACGCGGTTGCGCCGGGCAAGCCACGCCATCTGCTCGGGATCGGCGACGTCGACGACCTCGTGCGCGGCGTCGAGCTGGGAATCGACACGTTCGACTGCGCGATGCCGACGCGCCTCGGCCGCCACGGGATGGCGATCGTGCCCGACCCCGAGCGCCGCTGGCGCGTCGATCTGACGAAGGGCCGCTGGAAGCACGCGTCGGAGCCGATCATGGAGGACTGCCCGTGCCCGGCCTGCGCCGGCGGCTACTCGCGGGCCTATCTCCACTACCTCTTCGCCTCACGCGAGCTGACCGCATTGCGGCTCGTGACGCTCCACAACCTCACGTTCATCGCCCGCCTGATGGCCGATCTGCGCGCGGCGATCGCCGCCGGCACGCTGGCGCAGGTCGCCGCGGCGGTGCGCGGCGGGGCTGCGCCGGGCGCGCTCGCGACTGCCTGAGCGGCGGCGCGCGTCAGCGCGTGTTGTCGTCGATCAGGTTCTGCAGCTGCTGCGCCGCGTCGCGGGCGTCCTTCGCGACGACGGGCTTCAGGTGGACGCCGCCGCCGCTCGTGCTCGTCGCGAGGATCGCGATCGCCGCGATCGCGCCGAGCACCGCCACGACGGCGAGCAGCGCGACGAAGCGCCGCAGGCCGCGCCGGCGGTCGCTCGCGCCGGCGGTCGCGCTGCCGCCGCGGCGATCGGCAGCGCTCGCGGCCGTTGCGGGCCGGCGCGCGGCCACCTGTGGCGGCGGTGAGGCGGCCCGCGCGCCGGACTCGCGGCGCGGCGAGACGTTCGTCGCAGCCGTCGCCGGATCGCGCGCGAGCACGCGTGTCGCGCTCGTGTCGGCCGGCAGGTGAAGCGTCGGGTCGCTCGCGCCGACCGGTTCGAGCCCAGCGGCGCCGTCGCGGATCGCGCGTTCGAGCAGCGCGGCGCTCTGCGGGCGGCCTTGCGGCTCGAGCGCGAGCGCGAGCGCTACGGCATGCGCGAGCGCCGGCTGGACGTTCGGGTTGAGGTCCTCGAGTCGCAGCGGCGCCTCGCGCTGCTGCTTGAGCGCGAGCTCGGACAGCGACGTCGCCTCGTACGGGAGTCGGCCGGACAGCAGCTGGTAGGCGACGACGCCGAGCGAGTAGAGGTCGGATTGCGGTCCGGCATCCTCGCCTCGCGCCTGCTCGGGCGCGAGGTAGGCGGCAGTCCCGAGGACCGATCCGACTTGCGTGATGCTCGACTGCTCGGTCGCCTTCGCGATCCCGAAGTCGGCGAGCTTGACGACGTCGTCGGGGCCACGCAGCAGGTTGCCCGGCTTCACGTCGCGGTGCACGACTCCGTTGCGGTGCGCGTAGTCGAGCCCGCGGCAGGCCTGTGCGACGATCTCGACTGCCTCGTCCACGTCGAGGTGACCGCGCTCGCGCAGCAGCTCCGAGCACGAGGGGCCGTCGACGTGCTCCATCACGATGAAGTGCCGGTGCTCCGCTTCGTCGAAGCCGAAGTCGAAGACCTGCACGACGTTCGGATGCACGAGGCGCGCGGCGGCGAGCGCCTCGCGGCGGAAGCGCGAGACGAACGCCGGGTCGTCGGCAAGGTGCTCGGCAAGCAGCTTCACCGCTACGTGGCGCTCGAGGCGGCGGTCGAAGGCGAGCTGCACCGTCGACATGCCACCGATCCCGAGGCGGCGGTCGAGCTCGTAGCGGCCGGCGATCGTCGTCGCGCTCATGGTGTCCCGTCCGGTGTCGCGCCGCCCGAGGCGCCGCCGGAGTCGCCGCCATTCCCGCCGTTTCCGTTCCCGTTTCCGTTGTTCCCGTTGCCGTTCCCGTTCCCATTGCCGTTGCCGGGGGCGGTGCCGCCACCGGTCGGTGTGGTCGGCGTCGTCGGAGTGGGCGGCGTGGTCGTGGTCGGCGGGGGCGTGGTGGTTGTCGCGACCGTGGTCGTGGGCGTCGTCGTGGTCGCCGGCGTCGTGGTCGTCGTCGGCGTCGTCTGGGTGGTGGCCGCGCAGGTGCGCGAGGCGAGCTGCTCGAGCCGGTTCGCGCCCTCCTGCAAGTTCGCGATCAGGCGACGGTCGACCGAGCGCGGCGAGAGCGCGTCGACCTTGTCGGAGAAGCGCTGTGCGGCAAGCGCTGCGTCGTCCGGCTGGCCTTTCGCGCAGGCCGACTGGACGCTCGCAAGGGCGCTCTGGAGGCTGCTCGCGTCGCCGCCGGGCAGAAGTCCGTCGCTGCTGGCGCCGCAGGCGACGAGCAGCGCGGCGGCGAAGCCGAGCACGCCGAGGGGGATGGCCTTCAGCAGGGCGCGCATCAAGCTCCTGATGCTACTGACCGTGCGGGAGTCGCTCCGCGAGCGAGTCCGGCAGCCGTGCCGCGCGGATCGCCGCCGCCGCGCTCGCGACGTCGTACTCGGTGCGGTGATACGTCGCGCTGCAGCCGTCGCTGTCGAGCAGCAGCCAGGCTGCGCGCGCGTCGCCGTCACGCGGCTGGCCGACGCTGCCGGGGTTCAGCAGCCACTCGCCTTCCCGCAGGTCGAGCTCGGTGCCCTCCGCGCGCGTCTCGCCGCTCGCCGGCTCGCCGGTCACGCGGGAGAAGGACAGCGCCACGTGCGAGTGGCCGATGCAGGTGACGCGGTGCTCGGCAGCGTCGAGGCAGAGGTCGGCCTGGAGCGGCGAGAGGACGTATTCCCAGACGGGATCGCGCGGGCTGGCGTGGTAGAGCCCGACGGCCTCGTCGAGGCGCTGCGGGACCAGCGTCTCCAGATACGCGAGGCTCTCCGGCGCGATCGTCTCGCGCGTCCAGCGCACGGCCAGCTCGGCGCCCGGCGTGAACTGGTCGAACGGGATCTCGCCGCAGACGGCGAGGTCGTGGTTGCCGGCGAGGCAGACGGCTGCGTGGCGGCGCGCCAGCTCGACGCACGCATCGGGCTCGGCGCCATAGCCGACGAGATCGCCGAGGCACCACAGCTCCTCGGCTCCGGCGGCCTCGACCGCGTCGAGCACCGCTTCGAACGCATGCCGGTTGCTGTGGACGTCGGAGACGATCGCAACGCGCATGCGCCCAGTCTCGCGCAGCGCGCAAGCCGGGACGTCCGCTTACGCGTGGTGAGGCTCGTCCGGCCCGCCGAACTCGGGGAGGTTCTTGATCCCCTCGCTCGTCTGGTACTTCGAGTAGTTGTCCTCCATCGCGTCGATCAGCTCGCGCATGAAGCGCGGCGAGAGATTGACGCGGGAGACGACCACGCCCGGGATCTCATCGTCCTCGACCTCGTGATCGACGCGGGCGAAGGTGATCGTGAACTCGTACTCCGAGTGGCTCACGTTCGCGAAGTTCGCGTAGACCCCCGCCATGATCTCGGGGGAGAAGTGGATGTTGATGTGGCGCTCGCGGTCTTCGTCGTCCATGCAGCCTAGTATCGCACCCGTGCGCATCATCGTCCTGGCCGTCGGCCGTCTGCGTCCGCCATTCGCGGATGACGTCCAGCACTACCAGAAGCTGTTGACCCGTCATGCGCGCGTCGAGCTGGTCGAGGTGCGCGAGGACGAGCAGGTGGCGAAGCGGATCCCTGAGCGCGCGTTCGTCTCGCTGCTGGACGCCGGTGGGACGCAGTACGACTCGCCGTCGTTCAGCCGCTTCCTGGAGGATCGCCGGCAGGGCGGGCGCGACGTCTGCTTCGTCGTCGGCGGGCCGTACGGGCTCGCGATGGACGCCGTCGACCACCGGCTGTCGCTCGGCGCGATGACGCTCCCGCACCAGCTGGCGCGCGTCGTGCTGCTCGAGCAGATCTACCGTGGCCACAAGATCTTGGCGAACGAGCCGTACCACTACTGAGGGTTCGCCGCGTGCCGCGGTGTGCGCCGATACCCTCCGCCGGATGGACCCTGTACGCGATCTCAGGACCGCCGTCTCGGAGGCGTCGGTTGCGCTGCGACCGAGTCACGGCGCGGCAACGGCGCCGACCGTCGAGCGGCCGAAGCGCGACGGCTTCGGCGACTACTCGACGAACGCGGCGATGCTGCTGGCGCCGAGCGTCGGCGCGCCGCCGCGGGAGATCGCGGAGCGGCTCGGGGCGGAGCTGAGCGAGCGGCTCGGCGCGGGGCTCGAGCGCTTCGAGGTCGCCGGGCCGGGCTTCCTCAACCTCTTCCTCGCCGACGCCTGGCATACGGACGCGCTCGCGCACGTGCTCGCGGCCGGCGAGCGCTTCGGTGCCGGTGGGGCGGCGACGCCGGAGCGGGTGCTCGTCGAGTTCGTCAGCGCGAACCCGACCGGCCCGCTCGTCGCTGCGAGTGGCCGTCACGCGGCGTATGGCGACGCGCTTGCACGGATCCTGGAGTTGCACGGCCACGCGGTGCAGCGGGAGTACTACTTCAACGACGCCGGCTCGCAGATCCGCAAGCTCGGCGAGTCCGTGCTCGCGCGGGCGCGCGGCGAGCAGGTGCCGGAGGGCGGCTACGAGGGCGAGTACGTGATCGACCTCGCGGCCGAGATGCCGGACGCGGCGAACGGCGAGCCGGACGCGCTCGCGCAGGCGGCGGTCACGATCCTCTTCACCCGCATGAAGGCGACGCTCGAGCGCTACGGGGTCCGCTTCGACGACTTCTTCCGCGAGCAGACGCTCTACGACGGCGAGCCGTCGGCGGTCAAGCGCGCCTTCGCCACGCTGGAGGAGCACGGGCACCTGTACCGCTCCGAGGGTGCGCTGTGGCTGCGCACGACGACATTCGGCGACGACAAGGACCGCGTGCTCGAGCGCTCGACCGGCGAGCCGACCTACTTCGCCTCCGATGTCGCCTACATGCTCGACAAGCAGTCCCGCGGCTTCGAGCGCCAGGTCGACGTCTTCGGCGCCGACCACCACGGCTACATCGGACGCCTGAAGGCAGCGTTCGAGGCGCTCGGCGGCGATCCCGAGAAGCTCGAGATCGTGATCATGCAGTTCGTCCACCTGATCGAGCGTGGCGAGCGCGCGGCGATGTCGAAGCGGCGCGGCGTCTTCTCGACGCTCGACGAGCTGATCGACGACATCGGCGTCGACGCAGCGCGCTTCTTCATGCTGCAGCGCTCGCACGACACGACGGTCGACCTCGACCTCGACCTCGCGCGCGAGCAGTCGAACGAGAACCCGGTCTACTACGTGCAGTACGCGCACGCGCGGATCGCCTCGATGCTCGCGAAGGCCGGCGAGAAGCGTGTCGCGGCTGCGCTCGGCGCGCTCGGGGAGCGCAGCGAGCCGCTCGACCCAGCCGAGCGCACGCTGATCAAGAAGCTGCTTGCCTTCCCCGAAGAGGTGGCCGAGGCGGCCGAGCGGCGTGCACCGCACCGCATCGCCGTCTACGCGCTGGAGCTCGCGCAGGACTTCACTGCCTTCTACCGCGACTGTCGTGTAGTCGGCGCGGAGCCGGCTGCGCTGGAGTCCTTCCGGATCGCGCTGTCGGTCGCCGCCCAGCGGACGATCGCGCGGGCGCTCGGGCTGCTCGGCGTGAGCACGCCCGACTCGATGTAGCCGGCCCGCCCGCTCCGCGCACTACGCGTCGTAGCGCGCGAGGTCCTCGTCGAGTCGCTGCGTGTCCTCGGCGCTCAGCTCGGCGCCGAGGGCGGCGGCCGGCTCAGCCGCTGCGCTTGCGCGGGCTCGGCGGCGCCAGCGCGGCAGTGAGATGGCGAGCACCGCGAGCCCGCCGACGAGCAACGCGATCGGGATCAGGTAGACGGCGAGGTTGAAGCCGCCGCTCGGCGGCAGCGCGAGCACGCGCGGGCCGAACTCGCGCACGAGCGCGTCCTTGATCTGCTGCTCGCTCTTGCCCTGCGCGATCAACGCGCTGATCTCATGGCGCTCGCGGTCGGCCTGCGGCCCGTTCGCGACGGCGAGCGATGTCTTGCAGACGACGCACATCACCTGCTGCTCCATCGCGGGCAGGGTCGTGCGCGGGGTGGCGGCGAGCGTGGCGACCGGCGTCGCGAGCGTCGCGAGTGCCGCTGCGGCGAGCAGCGCGGCGAGCGCCGCGCGCCTCATTGCTTCTGCGGCTGGACGCCGAGCAGCGGGTCGAGCGTGTCGTCGATCCAGCGGCTCGGGAGCGGCGAGCGGTGCAGCGCGACGATCCGCCCGCGCGGGTCGACGACGAACGTCTCGGGCAGGCCGGTGATGCCGTAGGCGCGGCCGAACGCGCCGTCGACGTCGCGCACGACCGGGAAGTCGAGGTGGTACTTGTGGACGAAGGCGCGCGAGTCGGAGGTCGCGTCGTCCCAGGCGACGCCGAGCACCGTCAGATGATGGTTGCCGAGCGAGCGCTGGACGCGGTTGAGCATCGGCGCCTCGTCCGCGCACGGTCCGCACCACGAGGCGAAGAAGTTCACGACCACGTAGTCGCCGCGGTAGGCCGCGAGCGTCTTCGCGCCGCTGCCCTCCAGCAGCGGCAGCGACGCGTCGTGGGCGACGGGGTGCTGGCCCTTCGCGACCGCTGCATCGATCGACGTGTTGTCGGCCGTCTTCAGCACGCCGAAGACGAGCAGCGCGACGAGCGCGACGGCGAGGACGGCGATCAAGCCGGGAAGAGCAAAGCGGCGCATCGGCAGCTCAAGGGTAGAGGGGACCGGGCTCGGCGGGGGCGGGATCCGTCGGCGCATGGATCAGCTCGCGCTCGCCGAGCGGCGCGCTGAGCGCGACCGTCGCCTGCGCCTGCGCCGTCTGTGCGTCCGGCTCGGCCGCCGGAGGCGTCCAGCGCACGAGCACCGTGACGAAGACCTGCGTCGGCGTCTCGCGCACGTCGACCCGGTCGAGCCGCATGTGCTCGGAGTCGTCGTATGTGACCACCAGCTCCGGTCGCTCACCCGGTGCCTCGACGAGCGCCCACGGCACGCTGAGGAAGCGGGGGGCGGGCGGCTCCGGTGCGGCCGATGGCGCCGCCGCCGCGGGCGGCCCCGGTGCGGCGGGCGACGCGGGTGCGGCCGGCGATGCCGGCATCGCCGGCGTCGTTGCCGCAACAGGGGGCGCGAGCGTCAGTGGCGGCAGCTCGCGCGCGATGACCGGCGACTCGGCGGCCGGGGCGAGCGGCGAGCGCCCGGCACGCCGGCGGCGCCGCAGCACCGCTACGGCCACCAGCAGTAGGGTCACTCCGATCGCAGCGGCACGGCGCATCGCCGAAGCCTACGCGCCAGCCCGATCCCTAGAATCCCTCAGGCAGCGCGAACGTAGCTCAGCTGGTAGAGCGTTGGCTTCCCAAGCCAAAGGTCGCGGGTTCGAGGCCCGTCGTTCGCTTTCCCACGAATCGACAGGAGTACCCAGAAGCCCTGCAGCAGCGGTCTTCTCGGAGTTTTACGAGGACTCCAATGGACAGGACCGGGCACGCCTCCCGCGTGATCGCTGTCGCATTTCTGTCGCATCGGGCACGGCGGTCTAGTGGTCGTGCTCGTGGTGGTCGTGTGCGCTGCCGCGGACGGTCTGCCAGGAGTGCCAGCTGATCCGCAGGATCACCAGCGTGATCGCCAAGCCGATCAGCGGGTCCGCAACCGGCACGCCGACCGCGACGACCACGGCGCTCGCGATCACCGCGAGCGAGACGTAGGCGTCAGCGCGTGCGTGCGCGCCGTCCGCGAGCAGCGCTGGGCTGTCGAGGCGCCGTCCGGCGCGGGTGCGGATCAGCGCGGCGAGCCAGTTGCCGGTGAACCCGATCGCCCCGGCCGCGGCGAGCGCGGCGAGGCCGCGAACGTCCTGGGGATCGACGAGCCGGTCGATTGCCTCGAATCCCGCGACGCAGGCTGAGGTGAAGATCGCCGCGACGACCGCGAGCCCCGCCCAGCGCTCCGCGCGACGGCTGCGGAGCATGAACGCGATCCCAAGCGGGATCGCCGTCGCCGCATCCCCGGCGTTGTGGATCAGGTCGGCGAGCAGCGCGACCGACCCCGACGCGAGGAAGACGACCACCTGCGCGACGGCCGCGAGGCCGAGCACGAGCAACGCGAGCAGCACCGCCCGCACACCGTCGCGCGAGCGCTGAATCGACGGATCGACCAGGCCGTGGCTATGGCCGTGCCCATGGTGCGCGTGCGCGTGCTCATGGGTGTGCGGGCCGGCGTGCGGATGCGCGTGCTCGACCCCGCGGTGGCGATGACGCTCGCCGCCAAGCAACTCGTACGTCGCTGCGCTCATCGCGGCGCAGCGTAGCGCCTCGTGATGTTCCTGCTGGCCTGCGAAGCGCAGCCCGTCGCCGGTCGGAGCGCGGACGTGCCGTGCCCGGTGGGCTGTGCCGCGCAGGGGTCGATCTTGACCTTTCCGCTGTCCGGCGATCGTCGCCGCGCGGTGCGGCCGGTGGGTTTCTCAGGCGCCGGTCGCGGAGCGGGTGCCGTTTCGAGACGGGCGAGTGCTTGGCCCATGAGTTCGCGGGGCGCTGTCTGGCGCCAGAACATCTCGTGCATGACGGAGAGCGCCTCGGGTCGCAGCAGCGGCACGACCAGCTCGTGGCCGCTGAGGCTCTCGAATCCCTCTCCAGACAGGCAGCAGTCGATCACGATGTTCGCGTCGACTACGAGCACTGGCGTCAGTGGCTCGTGCGCGAGCGTCGAACCGCTGCGACGATGTCCGGCATCGGGTCGCCGTTGGCCATGCGATCCCAGCCGGGGGGCAGCGGCACCATGTCGCTCTGCGCGGCCTTGTCGAGATCGCGCTCCTTGATGACATGGTGCGTACCGACCCGCTCCGCGCGGAGACGGCCCGAGACGATCCAACGACGGATCGTCGCGGGATCACGATCAAGCGCCACGGGCATTTCGCCTTTGGCGCCTTCGCGGCACGCAGCGTCGTCACGACGCTCGCGATCCCGTTCGTTCCTGTCTGCGAATAGGACGCGGTGCGCGGGGCGATCGGCCCGGGCGCGACGAATGGGACGACCCTGTGCGCACGGGCGTGCCAGTCCGGTGCACTGGCCTGTTGTAGCATCGAAGCGCTCGTTGAACCCGAGGTCGTACGGGTACAACAGTGTGTTGGGCAGAAAGAAATCCGGAGAGAGAGATCCTGTTGTCGCCTTCACGCTGCGCGCAGCCGTCCACGGCTGATGGTGGGGCGAGGACGCTTATCCCCAGTCCCCCAGGAGGTGTCATGTCGATCCTGACCACAGGACGATCCGTCGCACTCGCCTGCCTTGCTGCCGCGGCGTTCGCCGTCGTCGGCTGCGGTGGCAGCGACAGCAAGAGCACGAGCACGACGAGCAAGGCCAGCTCGACGCCGGCCACGACGGCAGCGCCCGCTGCCGACGCGAGCGTCGCCGCACTGGTGCCGACAGCGCTGAAGGGCAAGACGCTCAGCGTCGCCGCCGACGCGAGCTATGCGCCGAACGAGTTCTTCGACCAGGACGGCAAGACCGTCATCGGGATGGACGCCGACCTCGCGACAGCGCTCGGTGGCGTCATGGGCCTGAAGGTCCAGGTCAAGAACGCGACCTTCGACTCGATCATCCCCGGCCTCGCCGCCGGCAAGTACGACATCGGCATGTCGTCCTTCACGGACACGAAGGAGCGCGAGAAGACGGTCGACTTCGTCACCTACTTCTCCGCCGGCACGTCGTTCTACGAGAAGGCCGCCGGCGGTCCCGCGATCACCGGGCTCGACAGCCTCTGCGGTCACAAGGTGGCGGTCGAGAAGGGCACGACGCAGGCCGATGACGCAACGGCGCAGGACAAGAAGTGCAAGGCAGCCGGCAAGGGCGGCGTGAGCGTCGGCATCTTCCCCGACCAGAACGGTGCGAACCTCGCGATCTCCAGCGGCCGCGCCGACGTCGGCATGGCCGACTCGCCGGTCGCCGCCTACCAGGTCAAGCAGTCCGACGGGCAGTTCAAGCTTGTCGGCACCGACTACGGCACCGCGCCGTACGGCATCGCGATTCCGAAGGGCAATGGCATGGACAAGGCGCTGCTCGCCGCGATGAAGGCAGTGATCGCGAACGGCCAGTACACGAAGGTCCTCACGAAGTGGGGGATCCAGTCCGGCGCGATCACCGATCCGGCGATCAACGGCGCGACGAGCTAGGCAGCGAGCGCACGCCGCATGGCAAGCGAAGCACAGCCTGTGACGCCGACCGGGCGGCCTGAGGACATTCAGGCCGTCCCGGTCCGGCATCCGGGCCGCTGGATCTCGGGAGCGCTCGTGCTGCTGCTCGCAGTCGTCGTGATCCGCTCGGTCGCGACGAACCCGCGCTTTCAGTGGCATGTCGTCGGGCAGTACCTGTTCGACTCGCGGATCACCCACGGCGCGCTCGTGACGATCGAGCTGACCGTGATCGCGATGGTCATCGGCATCCTGCTCGGGATCGTGCTGGCGGTGATGCGGCTGTCGCCGAACCCGCTCGTCTCCGGCGCGAGCTGGATCTACGTGTGGTTCTTCCGCGGCACGCCGGTGCTCGTGCAGCTGCTGTTCTGGGAGTTCATCGCTGCGCTCTACCCGAAGCTCTCGATCGGGATCCCGTTCGGCGGGACGGTCTTCCACAGCTTCGACGCGAACCATCTGATCAAGCCGTTCACGGCTGCGATCCTCGGCCTCGGCCTCAACGAGGGCGCGTACATGTCGGAGATCGTCCGCGGCGGCCTGATCTCGGTCGACGAGGGGCAGACGGAGGCCGCGCACGCGCTCGGGATGAAGCGGCTGCAGACGCTGCGCCGGATCGTCCTGCCGCAGGCGATGCGCGTGATCCTCCCGCCGACCGGCAACGAGACGATCTCGATGCTGAAGACGACGTCGCTCGTCGTCGTGCTCGGCTCGGTCTTCGACCTGCTGACCTCCGCGACGCAGATCTACTCGGTCAACTACAAGACGATCCCGCTGCTGATCGTCGCAAGCGTCTGGTACCTGTTCTTCACGACGATCCTCTCGATCGGCCAGTACTACGTCGAGCGCCACTATGCGCGCGGCGCCTCGCGCGCGCTGCCGCCGACACCGCTCCAGCGCCTGCGCGCGCGCTTCGCCCGGCCCGTCGCCGAGGGGGCCGCGTCGTGAGCGAGCCGATGGTCAAGGCCGAGGGCGTCCACAAGTCCTTCGGTCGCCTCGAGGTGCTGAAGGGCATCACGTTGACGGTCGACCCGGGCGAGGTGATGTGCCTGCTCGGTCCGTCGGGCTCGGGCAAGTCGACGTTCCTGCGCTGCATCAACCACCTCGAGAAGATCGATTCCGGCCGGCTGTCGGTCGACGGCGAGCTCGTCGGCTACCGCCAGCAGGGCGACAAGCTCTACGAGCTGCGCGAGTCCGAGGTCGCCGCCAAGCGCGCCGAGATCGGGATGGTCTTCCAGCGCTTCAACCTGTTCGGCCACATGACGGCGCTCGAGAACGTGATCGAGGCGCCGATCCGCGTGAAGGGCGTGCGCAAGCAGGACGCGATCGCCCGGGCGAAGGAGCTGCTGGAGCGCGTCGGGCTCGCCGAGAAGGAGCGCTCCTACCCGTCGCAGCTGTCCGGCGGCCAGCAGCAGCGCGTGGCGATCGCCCGCGCGCTCGCGATGGATCCGAAGCTGATGCTGTTCGACGAGCCGACCTCGGCGCTCGACCCCGAGCTCGTCGGCGACGTGCTCGACGCGATGCGCCTGCTCGCGCGCGACGGCATGACGATGGTCGTCGTGACGCACGAGATCGGCTTCGCGCGCGAGGTCGGCGACACGCTCGTCTTCATGGACGAGGGCGTCGTCGTCGAGGCCGGCAAGCCGGCGGATGTGATCGCGAACCCCCGAGAGGAGCGCACGAAGGCGTTCCTCTCGAAGGTGCTGTAGGCGCGCAGGGCGCGCTGGGCGGCTCGCGCGGGGCTCCGGCCAGGCACCCCGGCGAACCGCCGTGCTCCCGACTCAGTCGTCGTCGATCTTCTTGCCCTTCGCGGTCAGCACGTACCAGCCGGCGCCGAACTCCTTCGAGCCCTGGCCCTTCGTTTGGCCGGGCTGCTCGTCCTCGGCGTAGTAGTAGAGCGGGTGGCCGTTGTAGGTCACCTGCGTCGTGCCGTCGGCGCGCTTCGTCATGCCGAGCATCGAGGCGTTCACCTTGCCGCCGGCATGCGGCGCAGTGCTCGTCGTGACGGGCGGCCACGCCTGCGCGCAGGCGTCGTTGCACTCGCTCTTCGTCGTCTTGTCCTTCTCCCACAGGTAGACGACGCGGCCGCTCGCATCGGCGAGGTACGTGCCGTGCTTGCCGCTCGTCGTCATCAGCGTCGCGGCGGTCGAAGCCGCTGCCGTGGTGGTGGGCTGCGCGTCCGTCGTCGCGCCGCCGCCGCCGCCGTAGGCGCTGGAGCTCGACGCCTTCGCGCCGCTGCTGCCGTCGGAGCTGGACTTCGAGCTGCCGCAGCCGGCGAGCAGTGCCAGCACGGCGAGTACGGCGGCAAGTGAGGCGGCGTTGCGTCTCATGGAATCTCCTGGTTGGGGTTCTTCTGTCTTCCTGCGTCATGAACGAGGACGCCGGAGGCGCGCGAACCTTCCCGGATCTCCGGGCTCCCGAGCGTTAACGTGCTAGCGCGATGCGCCTTGCCCGACACCAGCTCACCTGTTTCCTGTCGCTCGTGGTGGCGATTGCCGCGATCTCCGTCGCAGGCGCCCCGCCGGCGAGCGCTGCGGCGCCGGGCGGCCAGATCGCCGTCACCCCGGTCTCGGGAGCGCAGCGCCAGCTGACGCTCGCCGACGTCGCCGGCCGGCAGGACGTGCACGCGGCGCGCTACACGCTGCGTGCCGCCGACGGCTCGACGCGCAGCGTGACGGTGACGGGGATCTCGCTCGCGGCGCTGCTGCGTGCAGCCGGCGTCGACCCCGCGAGCTTCACGTACGTCGCGGTCGCACGTCCGGGCGGCACGAGCGTCGTGCTGCCGCACAGCGTGGCGCTCGGCGGTGGCGTCGACGGGCCACCGGTGCTCTACGCCGACGGGCAGGGGACGCACCTGCTGCGCCCGGCGACCGGAGCGCAGGACACGAACGCTGATGATCTCGTGACCGTGCCCGACGGCGCGCTGACGCTGGAGCTGCACACCGGCGAGCCGTTCGCGGTGCAGCTGCGTGCCTCGACGTTGCGCGCGCGGACCGGACAGCGCGTCAGCTTCACGAGCGTCGTCACGATCGGATCGGCAGCCGGACTGACGTTCAGCTGGTACTTCGCCGACGGCACCCCCTTCGTGACGGGCACGCACGTGACGCACAGCTTCCGCAAGGCCGGCGATTACCTCGTCAACGTCAACGTCCTGCATGGGCCGCCGGCGACGCAGGACGTCTCGCCGACGCTGACGGTCCACGTCGGTGCGACGCGGCACGCGGCATCGCACGCGACGGGCAGCGTCGTGAGCGGTGGGGGGACGGGCACGAGCGGGAGCGGGAGCGGGACAGCGGGCTTGCCCCTCGCGCCGGCGCACGTCACGGCGCCGGCGGTCGCGGCCCCGCGCGTCACCCCGCCCGCGTCCACGACGCCGCCGGCCACGCCCGCCGCGTCGTCACCCACCGCGCCGAGGACAGCGCCGCCACCACAGGGAACGCTCGTCAGCGGTACCCTGCTGGCGTCGGCGGACACGCTGCCGGTGTCGGCCGGTGTGGTTGCGCGACTCCACGGCGCGGCTGCGTCGAACGGGCACCTGCATGTCCCGGTCGGCGTCTGGGCCGCGCTCGGTTTCGTCGCGCTCCTTGCGCTCGGCTGGGTGCTCGAGGCCCGCCACACGCTCCCCTTCTGGCAGCCATGACGATCGAGCACCTCCTCTTCGACATCTCCAACGCGCTGCGCTATCCGGTGCTGGCGCTCGCGCTCGTCGCGCTCGTCGTCGCGCTCGCCGAGGTCGGCACGCTGCTGGCCGAGCTGCGACGCCGCCGCGAGCGCGGCGTCGCGCGACTCGAACGCGCGGTCGACGTCGCGCGTGGTGCGCTCGCGGCCGGTGACGGAGCCACCGCCTTGCGCGCGGTCCGCGGTGTCGGCTTCAACCCGGCGATGGACGACGCGCTCGCGGCGATCGTCGAGCAGCGCGACCGCCCCGATGCGGCCAACCGCATCGCGAAGCGGCTCGCGGAGTACGACTACCGCTCCGTGCGGCGCCTGGAGCGCACGCGGATCCTCGTGCGGATGGGGCCGGCGCTCGGCTTGATGGGGACGCTGATCCCGCTCTCGCCGGCGCTCGCCGGGCTCGCGAGCGGCGACATCCAGCGCCTCACGAACGATCTGCGCGTCGCGTTCAGCGTGACGGTTGCCGGCCTGCTGATCGGCGCCGTCGCCTACACCGTCTCGCTCGTGCGCAACCGCGTCTACGACCAGGACTACTCGGACGTCGAGTACATGGTTGCCTCGCTCGCGCCAGGCGCCGGCGGGGCGGCAGGAGCCACCGTGGCGGCACTCGCGACGCCCGCCGCTGAGGCACCGACACCAACGTCCGATCCTGCGCAGGTCGCCACGCCATGACGCACCCGACCGTCAACGCGCGGGCACGCTCGCACGAGGATCGCGCTGGCGATCCGCTCGACGGGCTCGTGAACCTGTTCGACCTCGGGATCGTCCTGGCGGTCGCGTTCCTGCTGGCCGCGCTGTCCTCGTTGAAGCTCACGCCCGACGTGCTCGGCCATCATCGAGCGGCGACGAACGTGCGGCGCGCGCCGGCCGGCTCGATCGTCGCGAACCCGCGCGACAGCGTCGGTGCGATCCAGCTGAAGCCGGGCCAGCATGTAGTCGGCCGCGGCACCGCGGTCGGGACGGTCTACCGGCTCCCGGACGGTCGCCTGATCGTCGTGCAGCACCCGAGCACGACGACGCCGAGCCCGACGCCGTAGCGGCTCAGACCGAGGCGTCGCTCGGGGAGGGGTGCGAGGCGTCGCGGAACTCCTCGAACTGCCCGGTCAGGACGAAGCCGAGCTGCTCGCCGACGTCGACCGCCTGGTCGCCGATCCGCTCGATCGCGCGCGCCGCGAGGATCATGTGCATCGCCCACTCGCGCGCGTCGGCGTCGTCGCCGCTCTCCCACGCGAACTGGAAGACGCGGCGGTTCAGCTCGTTGACGTCGCGGTCCTTGTGGATCAGGTCGCGCGCGAGCGCGATGTCGCGCTCGGCGAAGGCACGCTTGCACTGCTCGATCTCGTCGGCGACGAGGCGACCCATCACGCCGAGCTCCTCCAGCAGCACGGGGTGGACCGGCGGCTCGTGGCCGTCGAGCGGGATCAGCTTCGCGATGTTCACGCACTGGTCGCCCATCCGCTCCATCAGCCGCGCGACATGCAGCAGCGCTGCGGCAAGCCGCAGATCGCCGGCGACCGGCGCCTGCAATGCGAGCAGCTGGAGGATCCGTTCGTGCAGCTCGCGGTAGAGGTGGTCGAGCGTGTCGTCGCCCGCGATCACTTCGGTCGCGAGCGTCACGTCCTGGTGCTCGAGCGCTTCGATCACGCGCCGCAGCTGGGCGCCCGCGAGATCGAGACCGCCGAGCGCGAGCTGCTCCAGGTTGCTCAGCTCGTCCTGGAAGCGGACGCGCAGCTCGCCGTCTCGCGCGGGTGCGGTCATGGCCGGAATGATGGGCTGGAAGCGGTTGTCACGGTGTTACGGATTCGTGAAGCGATCGTGAAAGTGGGGGAAACAGCATCGACTTCACCGCCTCTTAACACCGCTCGCGCTGTGCGCGCGATCCTGCGCGACCATGGAGACGGTTCCTCACGACGTGACGATCCGCGCGGGCGAGCTCGAGCTTCGCAGGTCGGACGGACTGGTGCTCGCGGCCGGTCAGGTCGTCCAGCTGTCCGTGCGGGAACTGAGGCTGCTGACCGCGCTGATGGACCGCTGGGGCCGCATCGTCTCGCGGGAGGAGCTCTATCGGCTCGCCTGGGGTGGCACGCTGCGCCAGGGCGACCGCTCGGTCGACGTCTACGTGCACAAGCTGCGTGCGAAGCTCGAACGCACGCTGCCGGACGCAGCGTTCATCCACACGCACCTCGGATTCGGCTACCGCTTCGAGCCTCTTTCACAGGCTTTAAACGAATCGGCCACAGGCGGATAACAGAATGAGCCCTGGTCGCTGTGACGCTGGCGCCGACACGTCGCACGGAGAAAGGAAACAGATGAGGTACTCGAAGGTCCTCGCCCTCGGCACGGCCGTGGCAATCGCGCTCGGCGTCGCCGCGTGTGGCAGCAGCAACAGCTCCAGCAGCGATTCGACCAACGCCGCGGCCTCGACGTCCGGAGGCACGCTCAACGGCGCCGGCTCGACGTTCCAGGCCCCGCTCGTGAGCCAGTGGGCAAGCGAGTTCAAGAAGTCGAACGGCATCACCGTCAACTACCAGCCGATCGGCTCCGGCGGCGGGATCGCGCAGTTCACCGCGGGCACCGTCGACTTTGGTGGCACCGACGCGGCGATGAAGCCGGAAGAGCTGACGGCAGCCCAGAAGAAGGGCACCCCGCTGCACATCCCGATCGCGCTCGGCGCGGTCACGGTCTCCTACGACCTCAGCGGCGTGAAGGCCGGCCTCAAGCTCGACGGGGCGACGATCGCGGACATCTACCTCGGCAAGATCAAGACGTGGAACGACCCGGCGATCGCGGGCCTCAACGCCGGCGTGACGCTGCCCTCGACGGCGATCACCGTCTGCCACCGCTCCGACGAGTCCGGCACGACGAAGAACTTCACCGCCTTCCTCGTCGCCTACTCGAAGACCTGGTCGGCTGGCCCCGGTAGCGACAAGAGCGTCAAGTGGCCGACCGGCACCGGCGCGAAGGGCAACGACGGAGTCGCCGGCTGCGTGAAGCAGACGCCGGGCGCGATCGGCTACGTCGAGCAGGCATACGCGTTGCAGAACAACTTCACGACGGCTGCCGTGAAGAACAAGTCCGGCGCGTACATCGCACCGACGCTCGCCGCAACCTCGGCAGCTGCCGAGGGCATCACGCCGCCGGCCGACCTGCGCTTCGCGACGATCGACGCGCCCGGTGCGACGGCCTACCCGATCACCGCGGTCACGTTCGAGCTGACGTGGCAGGACCCGTGCAAGGCGGGCCTGAAGACGCAGACGGCGACCGACCTGAAGGCGTGGTTCGACTACGCCCTCGGTGACGGCCAGAAAGTAGCGCCGCAGCTCCAGTACGCGGCGCTGCCCGACGCGATCAAGGCGAAGGCGCAGGCGAAGGTCGACTCGATGACCTGCAACGGCTCTGCGATTCAGGGTAAGAGCTGAGCGAGACACGCATGGAGGCCGGAACGATCACACCCGTCGGCGGGCGCAGCAGCACGCTGCAGCGCTCGCCGACGGCCCGGCTCCCCGACCGGCTGCTGCGCTGGGGGCTCACTGCACTGTCGGTCGGCGTGATCGTGCTGATCGGCTACTTCTTCGTGAAGCTGATCAGCGAGTCGCGGCCGGTGTTCGAGAAGGAGGGGCTCTCGACCTACCTCTTCACGAACGACTGGGCGCCGTCGAAGGCGATCTACGGTGCCGTGCCGCTGCTCGTCGGCACGCTCGTCAGCTCGGCGATCGCGCTCGTGATCGGCGTGCCGGTCGCCGTCGCGACCGCGCTCTACATCAGCGAGCTCGCGCCGCGCCGGCTGCGTCAGCCGATCACGATCCTCGTCGAGCTGCTCGCCGCCGTGCCGTCTGTCGTCTACGGGCTGTGGGGCTTCTTCTTCCTGATCCCGAAGCTGCTGCCCGCGGAGAAGTGGTTCGCCTCCACCTTCTCGTTCCTGCCGTTCGTCGGCGGGAGCGTCACCGGGCCGAACTACTTCGTCGCGGGCTTGATCCTCGCGATCATGATGCTGCCGATCGTCTCGGCGATCTCGCGCGAGGTGATGTCGACGGTGCCGCGCGAGCACAAGGAGGCGGCGCTCGCGCTCGGCGCCACGCGCTGGGAGATGATCCGCATGGCGGTGATCCCCTACTCGCGTGGCGGCATCGTCGGTGGCGCGATGCTCGGCCTCGGCCGCGCGATCGGTGAGACGATCGCGGTGACGCTCGTGATCGGCAACGCGCCGAGCATCGGGCACTCGGTCTTCCAGCAGGGCTACACGCTCGCCGCGGTGATCGCGAACGAGTTCGGCGAGGCTGCCTCCGATCCGGAGCACCGTGCCGCGCTGATCGCCGCCGGGCTCGTGCTGTTCGTCTTCACGCTCGCGATCAATGGCGTTGCGCGAGCCTTCGTCTTGCGCGCGGAGCGGGGCCGCACCGTCGCGGTGCAGACCGCGCCGCTCCCAGCTGCACCGGGGCCTGTGGCATGAGCGCGCTCGAGCTCCAGCCGATCAGCGCGCGCCGGCGCCGCACCGACCTGATCGCTCGCAGCAGCGTCGCGGTGCTCACGTTCGCCGCGTTCGTGCCGCTCGTGCTGATCCTCTACTACCTGCTCAAGCAGGGGCTCGGGGCGATCTCGCTCGACTTCTTCACGAAGGACCCGAGCGGCTCGTTCCTCGGCGACCCGGGCGGCATCAAGAGCGCGATCCTCGGCACGCTGCTGATGGTCGGGCTCGCGACTGCCGTCGCGGTGCCGGTCGGCATCGGCGTCGCGATCTGGCTCGTCGAGTACGGGCGGGGCTCGAAGCTCGCGCACACCGTGCGCTACTTCATCGACGTGATGACGGGCGTCCCGTCGATCGTCTTCGGCCTGTTCGTCTACATCACGCTCGTGCTCGCCGGCGTCGGCGGCAGCTCGTTCGCCGGCTGGAAGGGCTCGGTCGCACTCGGGCTGCTGATGCTGCCGATCGTGACGCGCTCGGCCGAGGTCGTGCTGCGGCTCGTGCCGGACACGCTGCGCGAGGGCGCCTACGCACTTGGTGCGCCGCGCTGGAGGATCGTCTCGCGCGTCGTGCTGCCGACCGCCTTGCCGGGGCTCGTGACCGGCGTGCTGCTGTCGATCGCACGCGCGGCGGGGGAGACGGCGCCACTGCTGTTCACCGCAGCCGTCGTCAACGACTCGACGTTCAACCTCAACGACCGCATGAACTCGCTGCCCGCGCTGATCTTCCAGAACGTCGGCCAAGCGCAGGACCGCCTCGTCCAGATGGCTTGGGGCGCTGCGCTGACGCTCGTCGCAATGATCCTTGTCCTCACGCTGCTCGCGCGTATGATCCAACGAAGGAGCCGTCTGTCGTGAGTGATCACGCCCCCCACACCCTCCGCAGAGATCCCGAGACGGCGCCGTCGGAGGAGCCCTCCAGCGTGTCGGAGCGTCTCGCTCCCAGCCCCGCTGTTCGCACCGGCAAGCCGATGACCCCGCCCGTCACCGTGGCGCGCGCGATCCACCTCGAGCGTCTCAACGCCTGGTACGGCGAGATGCACTCGATCAAGGATCTGTCGCTCACGTTCGCACCGAACCAGGCGACCGCGCTGATCGGCCCGTCCGGCTCGGGCAAGTCGACCGTCGTGCGCTGCATCAACCGCATGCACGAGGAGATCTCCGGCGCGCGCGCCGCGGGCCGCGTCCTGCTCGACGACGTCGACGTCTACGACACGAAGATCGACGTCGTCGCCGTGCGCCGCTCGATCGGGATGGTCTTCCAGAAGCCGAACCCGTTCCCGACGATGTCGATCTTCGACAACGTGGCGGCCGGCCTGCGGCTGACGTCGCGCAAGGCGAGCCACGAGCAGGTCGAGACTGCATTGCGCGGCGCCGGATTGTGGGAGGAGGTCAAGGACCGCCTCGCACGTCCGGGGATCGGCCTCTCCGGCGGTCAGCAGCAGCGCCTCTGCATCGCGCGTGCGCTCGCCGTCGACCCCGACGTGCTGCTGATGGACGAGCCTGCCTCCGCGCTCGACCCGATCTCGACGCTGAAGATCGAGGAGCTCGTCGAAGAGCTGAAGACCCGCATCACGATCGTGATCGTCACGCACAACATGCAGCAGGCAGCGCGCGTCGCCGACGCGACCGCGTTCATGCTGAACGGCGAGCTCGTCGAGTACGGCCCGACCGAGAAGATCTTCACGAACCCCGACGACTCCAGGACAGAGGAGTACGTGACGGGAAAGTTTGGTTAGTGAAGCGTCTCGCCGCTGCTTGCGCGGGTGAGCTTCGAGAGCAGTTCGAGCGAGCGGCGCAGGAGGCGTGAGACCTGCATCTGCGAGACGCCGATGCGGGTGGCGATCTCGCTCTGTGTGAGGTCCTCGACGAAGCGCAGCCGCAGGATCTCCTGCTCGCGCGCGGGCAGGCGCCGCAGCGCTGGAGCGAGCGCCGCGCGCTCCTCGGCGCGGTCGTAGCCGCTCTCGAAGCTGCCGAGCGTGTCGGCGAGCGTGGAGACGCCGCCACCGTCGTCGTGGCCGACCGGTCGGCGCGCGAGCGAGAGCGCTGTGCGGTTCGAGAGCGCGCCGAGCGCGTCGAGCACCGCCTCGATGCTCGCGCCCGTGCGCTCGCGCGAGCTGGCGCGGCGTTGCGGAGGCGCCCGTCTCCGACTCGATCGCATCGGCTGCGGCGCGCACCTTCAGCGCCAGCTCCTGCGTGCCGCGCGCGACGTGGACGTCCCAGCCGGTGTCGCGGAAGTGCCGCAGCAGCTCGCCGACGATCGTCGGCTGGGCGAACGTCGAGAAGCTGTGCCCACGGTCGGGGTCGAAGCGGTCGACCGCTTTCATCGAGACCGAGCGCCGCGACCTGCACGAGGTCGTCGAGTCCGTCGCTGCCGCGCCGATAGCGGCGGGCGAGCGCCCGTGCGAGCGGCAGGTGCTCGGCGATCAGCGTCTCGCGCGCACTCAGGTCGCCGTTGCGGGCGCGTGTAGCGAGCAGGCGCGTGCGCAGCAGGGATGGGTTGCCGCGTACGGCTGCGCGGCGTCCCTGTGTCGCGTTGCGCCCGTGTGCGGTGGTCAGTGCACTCATCGGATCACGCCTACCCAGCATGGCGGGTCGCAAACGCTCATCCCCGCAAACTGCGCGAACGTTGGAGGCGGAGTAGATTCCGCGTTCGGAAGATGACCACCATCGCACCGACTCCGCCGATCCTGTGGACGCCGAGCGCAGCACGCGTCGAACGCTCGACGCTGACGCGCTTCATGCGCTGGCTGGCCGACGAGCGCGGCGTCGAGTGTGCCGGCTACGAGGCGCTGTGGCGCTGGTCGGTCGACGAGTTGGAGCCGTTCTGGGCGGCGATCTGGGACTTCTTCGAGGTGCGCGCGACGACGCAGTACGAGCGCGTGCTGGGAAGCCGCGAGATGCCCGGCGCCGAGTGGTTCCCGGGCGCGCGGATCAATTACGCCGAGCACGTCTTCCGCGACCGCGACGACGCCGATGTCGCGATTCGGCATGCAGGCGAGGGACGGCCGCTCGCGGAGCTGACCTGGGGCGAGCTGCGCCGGCTGACTGCCCGCATCGCTGCCGGCCTGCGCGCAGCAGGGCGTCGGACCCGGCGACCGGGTCGTCGCCTACCTGCCGAACGTGCCCGAGGCGATCGCCGGGCTGCTCGCGTGCGCGTCGCTCGGCGCCGTCTGGTCGTCCTGCTCGCCGGACTTCGGCGCGCGCAGCGTCGTCGACCGCTTCGCGCAGATCGAGCCGAAGGTGCTGCTCGCCGTCGACGGCTACCGCTACAACGGCCGCGAGTTCGACCGTCGCGAGATGGTCGACGGGCTGCGCAAGCAGCTGCCGACGCTTGCCGCGACGCGTGCTGCTGCCGTACCTCGACGTGCACGCGACGCTCGACGGAGCGATCGCGTGGCAGGACTTCCTCGGCGCGGACCCCGACCCACCGCTCGCGTTCGAGCCGGTCGCGTTCGACCACCCGCTGTGGGTCCTCTACAGCTCCGGCACGACCGGCCTGCCGAAGGCGATCGTCCAGGGGCAGGGCGGGATCCTGCTCGAGCAATTGAAGAAGCAGCACCTGCATCTCGACGCGCAAGAGGGCGACCGCGTCTTCTGGTTCACGACGACCGGCTGGATGATGTGGAACTTCCTCGTCGGCGTGCTGCTGACGCCCGCGTCGGTCGTGCTCTACGACGGCAGCCCCGGCCACCCGTCGCTCGACGTGCTGTGGCAGCTCGCCGAGGATGCCGGCGTCACCTGCTTCGGCACGAGCGCGAGCTACCTCGCGCAATGCCTGAAGCAAGGGCTCGCACCGGGTGCGAGCCACGACCTCAGCGCGCTGCACAGCGTCGGCTCGACCGGCTCGCCGCTCGCGCCGGAGGGCTTCCAGTGGGTCTACGACCACCTCGGTGCCGACACCTGGCTGTTCTCGACGAGCGGCGGCACCGACGTCTGCACCGCGTTCGTCGGCGGCGTCCCGACGCTGCCGGTCTATCGCGGCGAGCTGCAAGGGCGCGTGCTCGGCGCGAAGGTCGAGGCGTGGAACGCCGACGGGCACGCAGTCGTCGGCGAGGTCGGAGAGCTCGTGATCACCGAGCCGATGCCGTCGATGCCGCTCTACCTGTGGGGCGACGCGGACGGCAGCGCTACCACGAGAGCTACTTCGACATGTATCCCGGCGTCTGGCGCCACGGTGACTGGATCGAGATCACCGAGCGCGGCACCGCGATCATCAGCGGCCGCTCGGACTCGACGATCAACCGCGGCGGGGTGCGGATGGGGACGAGCGAGATCTACCGCGCGGTGCTCGCGCTCGACGACGTGCTCGACGCGCTCGTCGTCGATCTGCCGAAGGAGGGGACGGAGGGCTGGATCGCGCTGTATGTCGTGCTGCGCGAGGGGCTCGTGCTCGACGACGAGCTGATCGCCCGGATCCGCAAGCGGCTGCGCGAGGACTGCTCGCCGCGCCACGTCCCCGACGCGGTCGAGCAGATCGCGGAGGTCCCGCGGACGCTCTCCGGCAAGGCGCTCGAGGTGCCGGTGAAGCGGATCCTGATGGGCGCGCCGCCCGAGCAGGTGGCGAGTCGCGACGCGCTCGCGAACCCGGCGGCGCTCGATTGGTTCGCGCGTGCAGCGGGTCGCGAGTAAGGGCTAGCGAGCAGCCTGGAGCGTCAGGACGCCATTGGGGGCAAAATCCCCTCTCGAGCGGGGCTAGTTGCTCCATTAACGGTAAGACTCTTGCGTGGCTCGGGACTCGACGACGCAGGACCAGGACGGCGACAGACGCGGCCAGCCGCGCCAGCGTCTGCCCGCCTCCGAGCGGCGCGTCACGATCCTCGACGCGGCGATGCGGACGTTCGCCCAGCGCGGGTACGAGGGCGCCCCGATGGACGAGATCGCGGCAGCCGCCGGCATCTCCAAAGCGGTCGTCTACGACCATGTCGGCCTCCAAGCGCGAGCTCTACGTCGAGCTGCTCGAGTCGATCCGCGCGGATCTCGAAGCGGTGGTCGAGCAGGCGCTGGCGCCACTCGGCTTCGCAGCCGCACCGCCGGACAAGGCCGGGGAGGAGCGCGTGCGCGTCGCCGTGACCGCCTTCTTCCGTTACGTCGAAGGGCACCGCGAGGCGACGCGGCTGCTGATCTTCGAGCTGCAGAGCGCGAGCGTCTCGTCGCTCGGGCTCGCGCTCGAGGAGCGGATCACGGCCGGCATCGCGGCTGCGCTCGGCAGCGATCCGCGGCTGTTCCGCGGGCAGTCGCAGCAGGCGCGCCAGCTCGAGATGCTCGCCGAGCTGCTGAAGTCGGCGCTGCAGGGACTCGCGAGCTGGTGGTTCCGCCACCCGGAGACGCCGCGTGAGGAGGTCGTCGAGCGCACCGTCGCGCTCGTCTGGCCGGCGATCGAGCGCGCACGCTCCGCGCCGTAGCTACCAGGCTTGGGCGCCGCCGCAGTGCGGGCAGTCGACCGACGCCGAGACCTGCGCCTCGAAGACGTAGCCGCACTGGCACTGGTAGCAGGCGCGATCCTCGGGGCCGCCGGCGTCGCGCTCGTGCATCAGCGGAGCTGGCTGCGGCGCCTCGGGGAGGCTGGGAGCGGGGCTCGGAGCCTGACCGGTGGTGGCGCGGCCGAGTCGGCGGCGCGTCCTGCGTGAAGTCTGTCGCGTGAGCACGGTCATCAATAGGAACGCGAGGCGTGCTCGAGGGTTTCGCCCTTTTGCGCGCAGCTCCTTGTCGCGGCGCGTCGGCAGTCTGGCGAAGGACGGACCCCGAGGGTCGCCGTCTGGGATAATCGCCCTCGATGAATCCGAGCCGCAAGCGCAGGATCCGCCTCGTCGCCGCGCTCACCGCCGCGCTGCTCGCTGCAAGCGCGCTCGCCTACACGAGCTTCAGCGCCGGCAGCGACGAGCGCACCGCGAGCCAGCTGCTCGACGGTGCCGTCGCCGGGCGCACCTACACGCTCGCCGGCACGGTCGCCAAGGGCTCGGTGCACCGCGCGGGCGAGCGTGCTCTACTTCGCCGTGCTCGATCCGCACCGCAAGCGTCTCCGTGCGCGTGCGCTACACCGGCATCGTGCCGGACCCGTTCCGCGAAGGCCGCGGCGTGATGGTGCAGGTGCGCCGCTCCGGGGCGAGCACGCTGTTCGCCGGCGAGAAGGACTCGATGGTCACGAAGTGCCCGTCGAAGTTCCAGGTAGCCCCACCGGGCCAGCAGACCTGATGGCGCTCGTCGGCCGTGCGCTGCTGATCCTCGGCTTCGCCGTCGCGCTCTACGGGATCGGCGCCTCGATCTACGGTGCGAGCAGCGGCCGGCGCGCGTGGGTCGACTCGGGCCGGCGCGCCGTCTACGCGCTCGCGGGGGTGCTGACGCTCGCGTTCGTGATCATGGAGGCCGCCTTCCTGCGCTCCGACTTCTCCTTCGGCATCGTCGCGTCGCACTCGAGCACGACGACTCCGACGTTCTACAAGGCGACAGCCGCGTGGTCCTCGCAGGAGGGCTCGCTGCTGCTGTGGGTCTGGCTGCTGTCGGTCTGGTCGAGCCTCGCGCTCGCGCTCACGCGCCGCCGGCTGCGGGAGATCGCGCCGGTCGCGACCGCGGTGCTGCTGACGCTCGCGACGTTCTTCCTCGGGCTGACGATCTTCTTCGCGAAGCCG
Organism: uncultured Actinomycetes bacterium; assembly: GCA_963715695.1. Lineage (GTDB taxonomy): Bacteria > Actinomycetota > Thermoleophilia > Solirubrobacterales > Solirubrobacteraceae > Conexibacter. The sequence continues at coordinate 2,644,719 of OY970266.1, forward strand.
TTCGCGACGCTCGCGAACGTGCCGGCCGAGGGCACCGGCCTCAACCCGCTGCTGCGCCACACGAGCATGATGTTCCACCCGCCGATGCTCTACTCGGGCTACACGCTGTTCTCGATCCCCTTCGCGTTCGCGATCGGGGCGCTCGTGACGCGCCGGCTCGGCCCCGAGTGGATCGTCGCGACGCGCCGCTTCGCGCTCGGCGCCTGGCTCTGCCTCGGGGTCGGGATCGTGCTCGGGGCACGCTGGTCCTACACCGAGCTCGGCTGGGGCGGCTACTGGGCCTGGGACCCGGTCGAGAACGCCTCGCTGATGCCGTGGCTGATCGGCACCGCCTACATCCACTCGATCATGATCCAAGAGAAGCGCGGGATGTTGAAGGTCTGGAACGCCTCGCTCGTGCTCGCGACGGGGACGCTCGCGATCCTCGGCACGTTCCTCGTGCGCTCGGGGATCCTCGACTCGATCCACGCGTTCGGCGCCTCGACGCTCGGCGTGCCGTTCCTGATCCTGATCGGCGCGATGGTGCTCGGCTCGGTCGGGCTCGTCGTCGCGCGTCGCGCCGACCTGCGCACCGAGCACTCACTCGACTCGCTGTTCTCGCGCGAGGCTGCATTCCTGTTGCAGAACGTGCTGCTCGTCGCGCTCTGCTTCGTGATCTTCTGGGGGACGTTCTTCCCGCTGATCTCCGAGGCGGTGACGGGGACGAAGACGTCGGTCGGCGCCGCCCTGGTTCGACAAGTACACGGTCCCGCTCGCGCTCGTGCTCGTCGCGCTCTCGGGCATCGGGCCGCTCGTTCCATGGCGGCGCGTCAGCGGCGCGAACCTGCGGCGCAGCTTCGTCTTCCCGCTGCTCGCGACGGGCACTGCGCTCGTTGCGCTGTCGTTCGTCGAGGGCGTCGCCGGCAAGCCGAAGGCGCTGCTGCTGTTCGCGGCGCCGTCGCGTTCGTGCTCGCATGCGTGGGGCAGGAGTTCTTCCGCGGCGTGCGCGCGCGGCAGGCGAGCACGCGCGAGGCGGCGCCGGCCGCGCTCGTCTCGCTCGTGCGGCGCAACCGCCGCCGCTACGGCGGCTACCTCGTGCACTCGGGCTTTGCCGTGCTGCTGCTCGGGATCGCCGCCTCCTCGTCCTTCCAGCACGCGCAGGACGTCTCGCTGAAGCCCGGCCAGTCGGCGCGCGTCGACGGCTTCACGATCCGCTACGTGCGCGCTACCGCGACGCCGTCGGCGGAGAAGATCGCGCTCGGTGCGGTGCTGTCGGTCTCGAAGAACGGCAAGCATGTGGCGACGCTGCGCACCGAGCGCGGCTTCTTCCCCTCGCAGGATCCCTCGCAGGGGATCGTCGGGCGCTTCTTCGGCGGCGAGTCGGAGAGCCAGGTGGGTCTGCGAGCCGGCTTCGGCCGCGACATCTGGACCGTCATCAACCCCGACCTGACTCCATTGCAGCCGATCATCGACGAAGGCAACCGCACGTTCGCGAAGGCGATGCAGGGGCTGACCGCGAAGGGCGCCGCGCCCAACCGGCAGGCGGTCGACCAGCTGTTCGGGCTGCGGGACGCTGCCGTCACCGCCGTCGCGCGGCGCTTCGTGACGACGCCATGGCCGGCCGACTTCCGCTTCATCGTCTCGCCGCTCGCCACCTGGATCTGGATCGGCGCGCTGATCACCTTCTTCGGCGGGCTGATCGCCGTGTGGCCCGCGCCCGCGGGCGTCCGCCGTCGCGTGACCGCAGGCTACGCAGCGCGCGTGGCGCGCGAGCTCGCGCGCTCTTAGATGGTTTCGTGGACTTCCTGATCGTCCTTGCGCTCGTGCTGGCGGTCGTCGTGATCGTCACCGGACCGCTGCGCGCGCGCGGCGCGGAGGACGACGTGCTGGGGCGCGGCGAGGGCGAGCTGGCCGACCTCGAGGCCGCGAAGGAGGCGAAGTACCGCGAGATCCGCGACGCCGAGCTGGACCTGCGCACCGGGAAGCTGTCCGAGGCCGACCACCGCGCGCTCGACCGCAGTCTGCGGGCCGAGGCCGTCGCGCTGCTGCGGCGCGAAGACGAGGTGCGGGAGCGAGAGCGCCCGGTCGGCTAGAATGACGCGCTGATGTACACGATCCTCGGCATGCTCCAGGTGGCCGTCGCCATCGCCCTGATCTTCCTGATCCTGATGCACTCAGGGCGGGACACGGGTCTGTCGGGTGCTTTCGGCGTCGGCAGCGGCGAGGGCCGCTTCGGCGGCGGCTCGCTCGTCGAGCGCAACCTGAACCGCTGGACCGTCTTCTTCGCAATCGTGTTCGGTTTGAACACCATCGTCCTGCTGAAAATCTGACGGCGCCGGCATCGCGCCAGGCGGCGTCATCGCCGGTTCACGTGCGATGCACGCTACACCGGCTGCTTCCTTGCCTGACGCGCCCCGGCATCCGTCAGATTTCGATCAGGTGAGGCTCTCTCGGATGCATTCCAGCCGCTGATCCGGGATCTCTTCGAACGTGCGCACGACGTCGGGGTCGAAGTGGGTGCCGGCGCCGGCACCGATGACGGTGCGGGCCTCGTCGAAGGATGCTGCCGCGCGGTAGGGGCGGTCGCTCGTGAGGGCGTCGAACGCGTCGGCGACGGCGAAGACGCGTGCGGGCAGGGGGATCTGCTCGCCGGCGAGCCCGTCGGGGTAGCCGCCGCCGTCCCAGCGCTCGTGGTGGGAGCGGACGACCTGGCGGGCATCGGCGAGGAAGTCGATCTTGCAGACGATCTGCTCGCCGATCACGGGGTGGCGGCGCATCTCGTCGCGCTCGCTCGTCGTCAGGCGCCCCGGCTTGTGCAGGATCGCGTCGGAGATCGCGACCTTGCCGACGTCGTGCAGCAGGAAGCCGAACTCGATCTGCGGCTCCTCGGCGCTCGCCATCCCATGGGCGCGCGCGAGCTCGAGCCCGTACGCGGCGACGCGTTCGGCGTGCTTGCCGGTGTAGGCATCGCGGGCCTCCACGGCATCGGCGAGCGCGCGCACGGTCGCCTCGTAGGAGGCACGCAGTTCGCGCGTGCGTTGCTCGGCCTCGCGTTCGCGCAGCGCAAGCGTCGCCTCGAGGCGCACCAGCTCCTCCCGCAGATGCTCGATCTCCGACACAGCGCTCACTCCTTACCCGGCTTGCGCATTCGGCGAATCGCGCATCGCAGGGATAGGTTCCACACCGAACGACGCGCTCCTTTCAGGCTGATCTCACAGGACTTGAGCCGGCTTATACTCCGGCAACAGGGGCATCAAACTGGGAGGGAACCAGCAATGGCTGTGGCCGCAGCGACCGCGCACGTCACGCACCACCCGCCGGGCGACACGGCGACCGAGCTGCAGGTCGGGGACTTCCTGCTCACGGGCGTGATCCAGCAGGGACTCGTCTCGCGCGCGATCAAGTTCGGAGCGCGGCTGCGCGGGATCCCGAAGCCGTTCCGGCGCTTCTCGCACGCAGCGCTCGTGATCGACGCGGAGGGCACGCTCGCGGAGGCGCTCGGGCAGGGCGTCGTGCGCTCCCCGATCTCGAAGTACGCACCGGCGAACTACGTGATCGTCCACACGCACGTCGAAGGCAAGGACACCGAGCAGGTGCTGGCGTTCGCCGAGGCGGTGCTGGCATCGCGCGAGCGCTACGGCTTCGTGACGATCGCCGGGCTCGCGCTCTACTGCCTCAGCGGCACGAGCCTCTGCATCCAGAAGGCCGGCACCGCGATCTGCTCGGGCTTCGTCAGCGACGCGCTGACGCGCTCGACGTTCATCTGGCCGCGGCCGCCGTTCTCGATGATGCCCGGCGACCTTGCGCAGTTCTTCGACGTGCGCGAGCAGCGCGGGACGTAGCCGGCGAGTCCGGGCCGGCTATGCTCGGGCCGCGATGACGGACTTCCCGACCGTACGCGTCGCCGCCGTCCAGGCGACGCCCGTGATCCTCGACGCCGAGGCGAGCGTCGCGAAGGCGATCGCGCTGACCGAGCAGGCGGCCGACGACGGCGCCCAGCTCGTCGTGCTGCCGGAGACGTTCGTCTCGGTCTACCCGTCGAACGCGTGGGCGAAGGTCGCGAGCGGGTTCGGCGGCTCCGACGAGCTGTGGGAGCGGCTGTGGGCGAGCTCGGTCGACGTGCCGGGGCCGCTCGTCGACGAGCTGGTCGCGGTCTGCGAGCGGCGCGGCGTCCATCTCTCGATCGGCATCAACGAGCGCGAGACGGAGCGGCCGGGATCGCTCTACAACACGATGCTGCTGCTGGGCCCGGAGGGTCTGCTGGCGCGCCACCGCAAGCTGATGCCGACGATGCACGAGCGGCTCTTCCATGGCGTCGGCGCCGGCGACGACCTCGCGCCGGTGCAGACGCCGATCGGGCGGATCGGCGGGCTGATCTGCTGGGAGAACCGCATGCCGCTCGCGCGCTGGGCGGTCTACCAAGGCGGGCCGCAGATCTGGGTCGCGCCGACCGCCGACGACAGCGACGGCTGGCTCGCGACCATGCGCCACATCGCGATCGAGTCGGGCGCGTTCGTGATCTCTGCGCCGCAGTACATCCCGGCGAGCGCGTTCCCAGCCGACTTCCCGGTCGAGCTGCCGGAGGGCAAGGACGTCTTCGGCAACGGCGGCGCCGTGATCGTCGAGCCGACGTGGGGCGAGGTGATCGCCGGCCCGCTCTACGGCGAGGAGGGCGTCGTGATCGCCGACTGCGACCTGCGCGTCGGGCTGCACGCGAAGCGCTGGTTCGACGCGGTCGGCCACTACGGCCGCGCCGACGTGCTCGCGCCGCCGCCAGCGGCGACCGACTGACGCAGCGCCGATGCGCCACACCGGGCGCAAAGCGTGCGTCCGGCGTCGCGACATGTGACGATGAGACCGTGCTGGCGCCCGTGATCGGGATCGGCAAGCTTTGGTGGCGGACGACGTCACGGGCGCTCGACGCTGCTGTGCTCGCCGGTGTCGAAGTCGTGCTCGATTCGCGCACCGCAGCCGAGGTGGTCGAACGCGTCGCCGCGCGCGTCCTCAACGGCCCCGAGCTGGAGCGGGTCGTCGAGACGGTGCTCGCGAGCCCGGCGATGGAGCGGATCGTCGCGCGCGCGATCGCGAGCGAGCTGTTCGACGAGACGGTCGAGCGGCTGCTGCAGAGCGAGCAGCTGTGGCGGCTCGTGGACGAGATCGCGCGCAGTCCAGCGGTCACCGACGCGATAGCGCAGCAGGGGTACAGCTTCGCCGACCAGGTGGCCGGCGGCGTGCGCACGCGCTCGCGCGACGCCGACGCGTGGCTTGAACGTGTCGTGCGCCGCGCGCTGCGGCGGCGCGCGGCGGCTGACGGCCTCGGCGAGCCGGGTCCTGCATGAGCGTCGCGCCGGAGCGACCGGAGACGCGGCCCGCCACGGTCGGCGACGGCGAACCGACGCACCCGGGCGCGCCGCCGACCCACCCCCAGCTCGTCGCCGAGCGTGTCCACGGCACGCCGCCCCCGCCGCCGGTCCGCTACCAGGGGCTCGTCACGCGGACGCTCGCGTTCGCGCTCGACGCGGCGATCGTCGACATCGTCGCGGCGGTTGTGGCAGCGATCGTCGCCCTCGCCTTCACGGTGCTGAAGCTTCCCGACGGCGTGCGGACCGTCGCGATCGCGATCGGCGGCGTCGCGTTCGTGCTGTGGAGCGCCGGCTACTTCGTCGCCTTCTGGGCGACGACCGGGCAGACGCCCGGCGACCGTGTGCTCGGCATCCGCGTGCGCCGCGCCGGCGACGACTGCGTGCTGCGACCCCGCCAGGCCATGCTGCGCTTCGCGATGCTCGTGCTCGCCGCGATCCCGCTGTTCGCCGGCTTCGTGCCGATCCTGTTCGACGCTCGTCGCCGCGGCGTGCACGACATGGTCGCGCGCACCGTCGTCGTCGATGCCGAGGCGTAGCGCTGCGCTCAACCCTCGCCGGCGATGAACGCAGCAGGCGGTCGTCCCGTGACCGACGCGGGGATCGCGTGCAGCTCACTGCGCTCCCAGTCCTCGCGCAGCAGCGCGTAGACGGCTACGTCGCGTGGGGCGTCGTCGTGGCGGTGGTAGCCGCGCAGCACGCCTTCGCGCTCGAAGCCGAGGCGCTGCAGGGCGGAGCGCGAGCGCGCGTTGCGGACGTCGGCGTAGGCGGCGAGCCGCTCGAGCCGCAGCGGCCCGAAGGCGAGGTGCGCGACGAGCGCCTTCGCCTCGCGGTTCGCGCCAGTCCCCCAGTGGGCGCGGCCGAGCCAGGTGCCGACGACGGCGCGGCGGTCGCGCCGTGCGAGCTCGGTCAGCAGCGTGATGCCGATCGGCACGTCGTCGCCGTCGACGATCGCGAGCTCGAGCGCCGTGCCGCTTTCGCGTCGCGCGGGCAGCGTCGCAAGCCACGCGACGGCTTCCTGCTTGCGCCGATAGGGACCCCACGAGAAGAATGCGGTCACCTGCGGGTCGCGCCCGAGCTCGAACAGGGCGCGGGCGTCCTCGGGCGCGGGAAAGCGCAACGCCAGCCGCGGTCCGCCGACCCGCAGCTCGCCATCACAGGGCGAGGACGGGCACATCGTCATGTCGCGACCAGCAGTCAGGCCGCGACTGTACCGAAACGCGTGAGGGCCCCTCGACGGGGCCCTCACGTTCACTGCATTTCGATGCGGAGGGCCGGCTAGCGGCGATCCACCCGCGTGCGGCCATGGATCGTGTTCGGCCCGCAGCCGCCGATCGTCCAGGCGACCCCGTGGCGGCTCCTGTGCACGTCGAGGTCGCCGCCGATCGTGGAGTCGCAGACGGTGTTCGCGCCTGCGCTGAGCGGATCGCTCGCACCGCTCGTGCGCGAGATCCGCACGTTGCCGGCGACCGCCGAGCTCTGGATGCGGATCCCGGAGCTGCGCTCGGCGTGGACGGAGCCCGTCACCTTCACGTCCACGAGGTCGCACCAGGCGCCGCGCGGAACGTGCAGGTTGCCGTCGATCGTCATCGCGTCGAGCTGCTCGTTCACGCAGCTGTGGACGCTGTGGCTCTCGTACACGGTCGCCGACAGCGGCAGCTGCGCGGGTGCGTCGGCGTCGCCGACCCAGACCTTGCGGCCACCGGCGTCCAGCACCCACTGCTGCGCCGCATCCGACCAGTACGACAGCTGGCGCCGCGGGACGTGCAGCGTGACCCGGCGCGCCTGGCCCGGCTGCAGCTCGACGCGCTCGAACTGCGCGAGCGAGCGGACCGCGAACTGGATGCCCGCGGGCTGGTGGCTCGGCGGGCCGACGTAGACCTGCGCCGCGTCCGCGCCGGCGACCTTGCCGGTGTTGCGGACCGTGAACGCGACGTCGAGGCCGCCGTCGTGCGCCGGCTGCATCTGCATCCCGGAGTACGCGAACGACGCGTAGGAGAGGCCGTAGCCGAACGGGAACTGCGGGGCGATGCCCTCCTTGTCGAAGAAGCGGTAGCCCGCGTAGATCCCTTCGCTCTCGTTCGTGTTGCCGGCCGGCGGGCAGGTCGCGTTCGACCCGGCGATGACGGCGCAGCCGCCGTTGCCGTTGAGGCGGTCGAGGTGCTGCCCGGTCGTGTCACCGGGGTAGAGCGGCGTCGTCTCGTCGTAGCCCCAGATCGTGTCCGTCGCGTGGACCGGCCACGTGATCGGGGTGTGGCCGCTCGGGTTCGCGAGGCCGAGCAGCACGCGCGCCATCGCCGTGCCGCCCTCCTGGCCGGCGAACCACGACTCGAGCACGCCCTTGACGTGGGGGAGCCACGGCAGCAGCACCGGGTTCTCCGTGTTCATCACGACGACCGTGTTCGGGTTGACGGCCGAGACCGCCTCGATCAGCTTCGTGCTCGCGCTCGACAGCTGCGTCACCGCAGAGATCGTCGTGCCCGGCACGAGCGGGTTCGGGGCGATCTGCGACGGGTCCGTGCCGTCGTTGACGAACACGAGCGCGAGCTTCTTGCCCTTCGCCGCAGCTGCCGCGTCGGCGATGTCGCCGTCCACGCGCGTGGCAGCGAAGCGGAAGCTCGCCGGAACGCACGGGGCGGGGACCGCAGCGACGGCCGGCGTCGTCGCCGTCGCCGCAGCAGCGGGCGTCGCGACGCAGTTCTTCGCGTTGTCGACCGTGATCTGCAGCTTGTGGAAGCCCGGCGTCAGCGCGGACTGCGTCGTGTCGCAGTTCGTCGTGCCCGGCTCCAGCGCGGCGGTGCCCGTCGCGCAGGTGCGGCTGATCAGGCCCTGGTCGAGTGCGCCGGCGGTCGTCGGGCTGCTCTGGATCACGACCGGGCCGGACGGGCTCGGGGTGGAGAGCAGGCCGGCGTAGGCCGGAGCGGTGAGGGCGTTGAGGTTGAGCTGCTTGCCGTCGAGCGTGAGCGTGACGGCATCCGGCTGGGCGCTCGTGTCCGCAGCGTTCGCAGCGGTGAACGGGTTGCAGAGCGTCAGCGTCGGGTCCGACACCGGCGTGCCGAGCTCGCCCGTCTGCGGGCAGTCGAGCGTCGTCGGCAGCGTCGCGCTCTGCTGCAGCGCGAACGTGTACGTGTCGGCCTTCGGCACGTTGATCGAGCCGCTCCACGTGTACGTGTGGCCCGGAGCGAGCTGGTTGCCGTTGACCTGCTCGTGGTCGAGCGCGGTCGTGTCCTGCTTTGCCGGACCGCCGTCGATCGACAAGCTCAGGCCGCCGAGGCCGCTCTCGTCCGCCGTGCTCGACAGCGTCGCGGGCGAGACTGCTGTGCCGTTCGGGTCGTTCGCGGGAGCGAACGTGAACGCGTCCGGGCTGCCACTGAAGCTCTTCAGCTGCTGCAGCGGGTTGATCGCGTCACGGCCGACGAAGCCGGTCGAGGCCTCCTTCGTCGGGTCGGCGACGAGGTGGTTCGCGCTCGCGCCGGTGACGAGGATGCCGCCGGCGAGGTCGGCCTTCTTGATCGGCAGGATGCCGCCGTCGTTCTTGAGGAGCGTCGAGCCTTCCTCGGACATCTTCTCGACGATCGCTGCATCGCCGACCTGCGTGCCGAGCTTGCCCTGCGCGCCGGTGGGGAGCGTCGCGGTGCCGCTGCGATCGCTGCCGACGCCGCCCGGGTTCTTGCAGGTGGCGGCGACCGGCGTGTCGTTGCAGCCGAGCATGCCGAAGCGCTCCTCCTGGTAGAGGATGCGCGCGAGCGACTGGTTGAACAGCGAGACGGGCAGGTTGCCGGTCACGACCGCCTGCACGAGCGCGCAGCCACCGCCGCTGACGGGCGTGCCGCTCGTCGGGCAGCCCGCGTTGCCGGCGCCGTTGTAGTTGTTCGGGATGCCGGCTACGTGCAGCGCGTTGGGGGTCGAGCAGGGCTCCGAGGTGCCCTTGTCATCGGCGCACGTGTCGCCGGTCGGGTCGACGCCCTGAGCCGTCGCCACGTCGCTGAAGAGGCCGGTCTTCGTCGGCATCTCCTGGTCCATCCCCTGGAGGATCCCCGCGACGCTGTGGCCGGCCGGGTAGTCGGTCCCGACGAACGCCTTCGAGCCCCACATCTTGCGCAGGACGTAGTTGAGCGCGAGCGGCTGCTCGCAGGAGAAGTGCGCCTCGTTCAGCGGCCACGTCGGCAGGGCCGCCTCGGCCGAGAACGGGCTCGTCTGCGACAGCGACGAGAGCGCACCCGGGAGCGACGTCGAGGTGTCCTTGAAGATCTGGTAGCTGCACATCGTCGCGGCGGCGCGGCCGTCGGTGAATCCACCCTCGTACGGCGTCAGGTACAGCTCGTGGAGCCCCTGGTCGCCGATGTCGGTCTCGGCGTTCTGGTTCTGGCCGTTGAACGCGACGAAGTGCTTCATCTGCGACATCGTGCCGCTGCCCTGCATGCCGTTGATCTGCTGGCTGACGAGCTGGTTGGAGAGGAACGGGTCCTCGCCGGTCGTCGTGAGGTTGCGGACCCAGTTCGGCAGGCGGTCGAGGTCGGTCTGCGGACCGAACATGCCGGTCACCATGAACTCACGGCTCTCGGTGCCCTCGGTCTGGCCCCAGACGTTGCCGAGCGCGCGGTCGAAGGTCGAGCCGAGCGCCATCAGCGTCGTCGGCGCGGTCGAGCCGCGTGCGTTGTTGCCGGACGTGTTGAGCACGCCCTGTGCGTCGGCCCAGCAGATCTGCTGGATGCTCGGCGTCGTGCCGATCGGCGCGGGAACCGGGCCGATGTTGTGGCAGGCCGGGCTCGCCTGGTCGTGCAGCAGCGCGCCGGCGGCGGACAGCTCGGCCTGCGTCGGGTTCTTGCTCGGCTCGAGCTGGGCGATCAAGCTCAGGACGGCCGGCGTGTAGGGAGCTGCTGCATCGACCGTCGGGGAGCTGGCGGGCGCGGGCAGCTGCACGGGGAAGCTGTATGGCACGTTGCTCTTCGCCGGCTGCGACGGAGCGGCCGCGGACAGGCTGAGGCCGAGTGACAACAGCGCAATGGCTGTGACACTCGCTGTGAGCGCGAGGATCGCGACGCGTCGTCGCGCCCTCCGGCGTCCACGGACGACTCCGAACATGTGATCTCCTATTGGCGAAATTGAAACTGCCCGCGCGCAGGCGCGGCAACGCGACAATATCCGTGAACCGGAATGGGTTCCGTGCCGAAATATCCAAAAGCGACGAAGCCGATGTGTCACTTTGGCAGCCGGAATTACGGTGAATCCGTCAGTCGCTAGTGAACGCCCCAGTGAATCAGCAGCGCCGTCAGCTGCGGCGCGGCGGGCACCGGTTTTGTGTTGTGTACGACTGCGTACCAGTAGAGCCGCTGCGCGAACGTGATGGCATCGGGCGCCGAGGCGCTGCGACCGTACGCGTAGTAGAAGTAGATCAGCGGCGCACACGCGAGCACGCGCGCCGATTCGCGCGCCCGCGCCGTCTTCTCCGGCCCGCCTTCGCGGCAGACGCGCAGGACCTTGTCACGCGTCTTCGGTGAGTACTCGACGTTGCGCGTGACGTAGGTGGCGACTGCCGGGCGGGCTGCGTAGAGGTTGTGCAGCCCGGTTGTCACCTGTGCGAACGACGTTGGCTGGGGCGGAGCGGCGAGGATCACCGGGGCCGGCTTGACCGGGGCGTGCGTCGTCGTCGTCGTGGACGACGAGCTGCCGCAGCCGGCGGCTGCGAGGCTCACCGTGAGTGCGACGGCGAGCAGGCATGTGCGTGAACGAGGTGACATCGCGACCGTCGCCCTGTGTGAGGGCGGCGGCGATCGTACCGGTCGGCCGGGCGCGGCGCACGGGCGCGCGCTGTCAGAAGTAAGACAAGATAGTTGATAGTCAAGCTACTTGTCGATACTGTGCAGCATGGAAAACGACGAAGAGAAGAACGTATGACGAAGCAAGACGACACACCCACAGACAGGCACTGGTCGGACGAGATCGTCCTGCCGGCGCTGCTCGGCCGGGCCCGGCGCACCTACGGTGGCGCAATCCGGCGCGCCCTCGCCGAGGCAGGATTCGACGACATGCCACGCGCCGGCGCGCGTGTCCTCGGCGGGATCGCGCGCCACAGCGCCCACGTCGGCGGCCTCGCCGGAGAGCATGGCGTCTCGAAGCAGGCCGCAAGCCAGCTGATCGACACGCTCGTGCTGCGCGGCTACGTCGAGCGGATCCCCGACGAGACCGACCGGCGGCGCACGAACGTCGCCCTCACGGAGCGCGGTCGCGCCGCCGCCGAGGCGATCCGCGGCGCGGTCGAGGGCGTCGACGCGGCGCTCGAGCACGAGGTCGGCGCCGAGGAGCTGGCGCGTGTGCGCCGCACGCTCGCGGCGCTCGTGCAGCTCGGCGGCTGCGGCGAGCACGGGCCGCGCGGACGCGGACGCGGCCATCACGGCCGCGGCCGTCACGGACGCGGCGGGCACCGCTGCTCCGGGCCGGCTGCCGCGGACGCGTGACGCGCGGACGGTCGCGCGCTAGGGTCGGCGGATGACGTCATCCGCCGACCGCTTCCTCGCGCTTCATCGCCCCGGCACCCCGTTGCTGATGCCAAATCCGTGGGATGTCGGCAGCGCGAAGCTGCTCGCGTCGCTCGGCTTCGAGGCACTCGCGACGACGAGCAGCGGCTTCGCGGCGACGCTCGGCCGGCTCGACGGCAGTGTCACGCGCGAGGAGGCGCTCGCGCATTCGGCTGAGCTTGCCGCCGCGACGCCGCTGCCGGTCTCGGCCGACCTCGAGCACGGCTTCGGCGACGCGCCGGCCGACGTCGCCGAGACGGTCCGGCGCGCCTGCGAGACGGGCCTCGCCGGCTGCTCGATCGAGGACTCCAGCGGCGACGCGGCGGCGCCGATCTACGACTTCGGGCTCGCGGTCGAGCGCGTCGCCGCGGCCGTGGAGGCCGCCCACGCCGGGCCGGTGCAACTCGTGCTGACCGCGCGCGCCGAGAACCACGTCCGTGGGATCGACGACCTCGCCGACACGATCGCGCGGCTGCGGGCGTACGAGCAGGCCGGCGCTGACGTGCTGTTCGCGCCGGGCTTGACGTCGATCGAGCAGGTGCGCGAGATCCTCGCCTCGGTGCAGCGGCCGCTGAACGTGCTGCTGCGCCCCGGCCTGCCGCCGGTGGCGGAGCTTGCCGCGGCCGGCGTCAGCCGCATCTCCGTTGGTGGCGGGTTTGCGTTCGCCGCACTTGACGCGGTCGTCGAGGCTGCGCGCGAGCTGCGCGAGCAGGGGACCTGCGACGGGTACTGGCCGCATGTGACCGCCGGTGCGCGGGCTGCGCGCGCCGCGTTCGGCGCCTCCTGAGCCTCACTCCTCAGACGTCCACGAGCGGCGTCTCGACGAGGTGCTCGACGACAAACCACATCTGCAGCTCGTTGACGGGCAGCACGGAGGAGGCCAGCAGGTCGTTCGTGCCGAAGTCGCGCAACTCGTCGGCGCGCTCGGCAGCGTCGCGCGCCTGGATCATCACCAGCTCGTGCGCCTCCAGCAGCCGCGACAGCATCGCCGGCACCTCCTCGGCGCCGTCGGGCGGCCGCGCGATCGACGTCAGCTCGGCCACGTGCCGGGCGTCGCCGACCGCGATCGCACCGAGCGTCTGCACGCGCTCGGCGAGCGTGTCGATCAGCTCGTCCTGCTCGCCGGCGTGCTTGTCCATCAGCAGGTGCAGCGGGTAGAACGTCGCCCCGCGCATCATCCAGTGGTGCTTCTTGTAGAGATCGTGCAGGACGCGGGTGTCGGCCAGGATCTTGTTCAGCAGCGCCGCCAGCTCGCTGCGCGCGTCGGTCGTGAGCCCGAGTGGCAGCTCACGCAGCTGGTCGAAGCGCTGGATCTCGCGACCGCGCTGATGCAGGTGCGGCTGGCTCTCGCCGGCCGGCGGCCGTGGCGTCACGACGCTTGTGCTGTTGCCCGCGGTCATCGGATCCTCCTTGGAGAGACGGCAAGGGACTTGCCTTCGCATACCCGTGGGTCCGGCGATGGAATCGCGCGTCAGAGGTCGACGATGCGCAGCTCAGGCGCGCGCTCGCGCAGCAGCTCGGCGACGACGCGCCGGTGGCAGTGGGCCGGCTCGGCCTCGAGGCACAGCAGCGCGGTCCTCGGCGTGTCCGCTGCCGCCAGCTCGGCCGCGAGCGCGTCCAGCTCGGCGGCGGCGGTTGCCTCGACGTGCGTGCGGAAGGCGTCGGCGGCTTGGCGCACGGCGCCGCTGCGGTACAGCGGCCGGATCTCCGGTGGCGTGCCGAGCGTGCGGCGGTTCTCGTAGGCGATCCCGTGCGCCGCGAGTCGCTGTCCGAGCTTCGTCTTCGACATCCCTGGCCGGCGCGACTGCGGGCGGAAGCGCACGTCGAGCACGCGGCGGATCTCGGCCGCCATCAGCTCGGCGACGAGCGCGTCAGGCGGCAGGCGCTCGTAGCCGATCGTCCAGAGGGTCGCCATCGGACTCCACCGTAGCCGTCGTCCTCGGTTGCCAATCGTCGCGCGAGGTCGTCGTACCGCGAACGCGCCAAGACGCCTGATTCCTGGTTGTCACGCTAGACCGCACTCTGGAGCGTCAATAGATTCCAGAACGTGCCATCGGGGAAGCACGGGCCGGTCGATCCGCCGACGACGCGCCGCTGGGCGCTCGGCGGCCGCGTCGTCACGATGGACGCCAAGTCGACCGTGCTTGCGCACGGCGTCGTCTACGTCGAGGACGGGAGCATCGCGGCAGTCGTGCCCGCCGGCACGATCCCCGACGGCTTCGACGGGGTGGAGATCCTCGACACCGGCGGGACGATCTTCCCCGGCCTGATCGAGCTGCACAACCACATCTCCTACAACGCGCTGCAGCTGTGGGACGTGCCCGAGCGCTACACGAACCGCGACACGTGGGGCAACTCGGCCGACTACCACCGGCTCGTGACCGCGCCGATGAAGACGATCGGCGAGGAGGCGCGGCTGCTGCCCGCGTTGACTCGGTACGTCGAGGTGAAGGCTTTGGTCGGCGGTGTCACGACGACGCAGGGGCTCGCGCTGTTCAGCGCGGCGGGGATTCGCCGCTTCTACCGCGGGGTCGTGCGCAACGTCGAGCAGACGAGCGACCCGCGGCTGCCGCCGGCCGCCACGCGGATCGGCGACGTCGACGCGCGCGAGCCGGCGAAGTTCCTGAAGGAGCTGCAGAGCAGGAAGTGCGTCCTGCTGCATCTCAGCGAGGGCACCGACGCGGCGGCGCACGCGCACTTCGAGGCGCTGAAGCTGCCCGGAGGGAAGTGGGCCGTGACCGACTCGCTCGGCGGGATCCACTGCGTCGCGCTCACGGCCGCGGACTTCGACGTGCTTGCGGAGAGGGGCGCCGGGATGGTCTGGTCGCCGCTCAGCAACCTGCTGCTCTACGGGCAGACGGCCGACGTCGCTGCGGCGAAGGCTGCGGGCAGCGCCGGCAAGCGGCTGACGATCGGGCTCGGGTCCGACTGGTCGCCGAGCGGCAGCAAATCGTTGTTCGGCGAGCTGAAGGCGGCGCACGTGTACAGCCAGCACAACGGCAAGGTCTTCTCCGACCAGGAGCTGGTGCAGCTGGCGACGACGGACCCCGCGCAGATCCTCCGCTGGCATGAAGCGCTCGGGACGATCGAGGCCGGCAAGTACGCCGACCTCGTGGTGGTCGGCGGGCAGCACGGCGACGCGTACGGCGCGCTGCTGCGCGGCGACGAGCGCGCGATCCAGCTCGTCGTGATCGACGGCGAGCCGCGCTACGGCACGCAGGCGCTGATGGCCGGCACCGGGCCGGGGAGCGAGCCGATCGTCGTCGGCGGCGAGCAGCGCGTGTTGCGGCTGGCACCTGTGGTGAGCGACCCGGACGTGACGGCACCGACGTACGCTGCAGCGCACGCAGCGTTGAAGGACGCGCTCGCGAACATCAAGCAGCTGCGGCTGGAGCAGGAGCAGCGGCACGCTGCAGCGCCGGCGCATGTCGCCGCGATGGCGCCCGCCGAGGTCGCTGCCGCGCGCGGCGAGGCCCGCCTCGCGCTCGACGAGTTCGAGCACACCGCGATGACCGTCCGCCCACACCTCCCGCTCGCCGGCGGCGCGCTCAGCGGTCCGCTCGACCACCCGGCAGCCGCCGCGCCGGTCTTGACCTCCTCGCTGCTCACGCCGCTCGAGCTCGACGCCCTCACCGTCGCCGACGACCCCACGTTCCTCGACCGCATCGCTGCACAGAAGAACCTGCCGGCGTGGCTGGCGCCGGGGATGCGGCAGCTCTACGAATAGCGCGGGCGTCCGGAAGCGGGCGCGACGGTCATGCGAGGATCGATGCGACGACGTCGAGCAGCACCCGACCGGCAGCGAGCTCTTCCGTGTCCAAGGCCGGGTTGTAGATCGTGACGTCCATCCCCGCGATCAGGCCGCTGCTCACGAGCGGGCGGGCGAGGCCGACGACCTCGCCCGGCGTCAGGCCGCCGGGCACGCGCCAGTCGACCGCCGGCATCAGCTCGTCGTCAAGGCAGTCGGCGTCGAGGTGGAGCCACGCCCGGTCGAGGCGCTCGGCGGCCAGGAAGGCTGTCGCATGGTTGGCGGCATCTGCGACGCCCGCCGCGCGGAGCTCGCCCAGGTTGCGGACGAGCATCGGCTCGCGGTAGACGTCGCGGCTACCGTCGCGCAGCTGCTGCGCCCGGTCGCGGTGCCCGTAGACGACGCACGCCTCCGGTGGGACGAGCGGCCGCCGCCCCTCCAGGTCGGCGATCACCTCGGGGCCGTGGCCGGTGGCGATCCACAGGTCGCTGTCGGACAACTCGCCCGTGCCATCGGGCAGGTCCCAGAAGTCGGTGTGGCCGTCGAGCATCACCAGCCCGGCCGAGCCGCGCCGCCGCAGCGCGAGCAGGCACCCCAGCAGGACGCTGTCGTCCCCGCCCAGCACCACCGGGAACCCGCCCTCGCCGAGGATCTCGCCGACGCGGTCGGCCTGCTCGATCGCCAGCGCGGCGATCGCCGGCACGTTGCGCGCTCCGAGCAGCGGATCGCGCCGGTCGACGAACGCCGGAGCGCGGAGGCCGTCGGCGACCCGCGTGCCGATCCGCTCTGCCAGCCCCAGCGCGAGCAGGACCGCACCCAGCCGCTCGACGCCCCCGGGCCGCAGTCCGAGGTTCGTCTCGACATGCAGGATCCGGCGTGGCAACATCCGCTCGACGATAGGTCACTGACCCCCCGGCGCCCGTGAATTGACGCTCGGCAGGCCCTACCAGGAGCATGGTCGGCACGGCGCTCTGGCTCCGACACGACGAAGGCCCCGCCGAAGCGAGGCCTCCAGATCGACGATGCGGTCGAGAGGACTCGAACCTCCACGGGGCAAATGCCCCACAAGGCCCTCAACCTTGCGCGTCTACCAATTCCGCCACGACCGCCGTGAGCGTGGGCGCAGTATAGCCCGGCGCGACTGCGCCCGGTCCGTCCGACCCGGCGCTATGCTTCTCGAACACATGTTCGTCTCGATCCCACCACGGCCCTAGGAGACGCGGCTCGCGATGGTCGACCTCACGAAGCGTCAGCAGGAGATCTTCGAGTTCATCAAGCGGTACTCGTCCCGTCATGGCTATCCGCCGACGGTGCGAGACATCGGCAAGGCGGTCGGGCTTGCCTCGTCCTCGACGGTGCACGCCCATCTCGCGAACCTCGAGAAGATCGGGCTGCTGCGGCGCGATCCGACGAAGCCGCGCGCGATCGAGCTGCTCGACCGTGCGGTCGACGGTGTGCGCAGCATCGGCAACATCGTCCGGCCGGCGGGCCTCCCGCTGATCGGCCAGGTCGCGGCAGGCCAGCCGATTCTCGCCGAAGAGAACGTCGAGGACTACGTGATGACGCCGGGCGTCGCCGGCGGCGACGACGGCGAGTACGTCCTGCGCGTGCGCGGGGAGTCGATGAAGGACGCCGGCATCATCGAAGGCGACCTCGTCGTCGTGCGTCCGCAAGAGACCGCGCGCGACGGGGAGATCATCGTCGCGCTGGTCGGCGAGGAGGCGACGGTCAAGCGCTTCTTCCAGGAGGCCGACCACATCCGCCTGCAGCCAGAGAACGATGCGATGGAGCCGATACTGACGAAGGACGTGCGCGTGCTCGGGAAGGTCGTCGGCCTCATGCGGAGCATGTGATGGGACTGCTGGTGGCCGAGCGGATCGATCGTCCGCCGCTGGCGCTGTTCGGCGAGACGTTCGCCGACGACGGCGTGGGCGGTGAGCCGACGCTCGACGACGCGATCGTCGGAGCATGGGAGGGGCTCACCGCCCAGGCCGCCGTCGCCTGCCCGCTCTGCGACGTCGGGACGCTGCGGCCGCGCGTCCAGGCAGGTCCGGCCTCGACCGGCGGCGGCGGCTGCTGCGACCGCTGCGGCGCGACGCTCGCCTGAGCGGCGACGCACGCCGTCACCCACGCCTCGGACTCGACGCTCCTCGCTTCGCGCGGCGCTGGGCGGCGGGATGCAAGCTCGCCGCGCGGTCTCGCACGAGCTAGGCTTCACCTCTCGCAGGCCAAGCAGTCGCGGAGGTTCGCCTTCGAGGAAAGTCGGGACATCACAGGGCAGGGTGGTCGGTAACGCCGACCCGGGGAAACCCGCGGGACAGTGCCACAGAAATGACACCGCCTACGTCCGCTCACGCGGACCGGTAAGGGTGAAATGGTGCGGTAAGAGCGCACCGGCGTCGCGGTGACGCGGCGGCCAGGCAAACCCCACCCGATGCAAGGCCAAGCCGGACCGTTTGCAGGTTGCCCGCCAAGGTCCAGGTCGGCCGCTTAGATGGATGACTGCTCACGACAGGATCCCGCTTACCGGCCTGCTAAGGAAAAGCCCCGCTCCGGCGGGGCTTTTCTATGGGCCGATTCGCTGGGGAACAAATGTGCGGGCCGCGTCGACTCAGCATCGCGAACAGGAGTGGCGCCGGCGGCCCGACGGCTTCGACGATGCCGCGGGCGGCTTCGGCATTGGGCGCTTCGCCAGCGGCAGGTCCCGAGAGGAGCCCGCTGACCATCGCGGCGAGGACGACGAGATGCCGCCCGCCGTCGCGGAGCTGCAGCACGTCGCGTCGTGCTTTGGCGGAGAGATCCCGCAGCCTGCTGGCCATGTCGATTGGGCTCTCGTAGTAGCTCAGGTAGCTGTGGTTCGCGAGCGAGGCGTCCTCGACTTGGTCTGTGAGATGGTCGATCAGGAGATTAAGCGCGGAGACCGATCCGTAGGCGTCTGCTGTTGCCTGGGCCTCGGACGCGCGAACGGCGGGAGTCGCCGCGAGTGCGAGCAACGCGTGGATGGCGAGGGGGCCGCTTGCAGCAGCGCACCGCTCATGCCAGCGCTGTGCGCCAGCAGGCGCTTGATCGCGTGCCCAGGCTCGGAGTGCGGCCTCTCTGTGCTCGTGTGGCGCGTGATTCAGCGTCTGGACTGCACGTCCCTCTGCGGCGAGCCGAAGAATCGGACCTCCGACCGTGCTCCACGACGGCAGTGACGTGCAGCCACGACGGCAGGCGCTGATGAGGTCGGCGAGGTACCCGCCGTCGTCTGGATGAGGCAGATCGCTCGGGCCCGCGGGATCGAAGGCCACGACAAGCGCGTCGAGCGGGCCTGGATCGTGATCGGGGTCGCGCTCGGTCAGGACGTCGACGTAGCTCCAGAGAAGCACGTAGGCGATCAGCGTCGGGACGGGCGCGTCGCATCGACGGGGCACCAAGGCGGCGAACAGCGCGGCTCCTTCTGCAGCACGATCCGAGTCGAACGGGCGCAGGACGTGATCGCGCACCTCGAGATCAGGAATCGCCTGCGCGCGCTGTCTCCATCGGGCTAGCTCCCGGCGAGCCTGTGGCTGGATCGACGTCACGTAGCGTGTGACTACCGTGATGAACGCCCATACGAGACGGCGGTCGAGCATCGAGCCAGGCGCCTCCGGTCAGCGGTCGTAGACGTCGCGACGGTACCCGAGTGTGACGACGACGATGAGCAGGACGTCGTCTTCGACGGTGTAGATGATGCGGTAGGCGCCGACGCGCACGCGGAGCCCGGGGCGGCCGCGCAGCGGGCGTGCTGCCGGCGGGCGTGGGTCCTCGGCGAGCATGCTGATGGCGCCTTGGATCCGGCGGCGGATCGGCGGGTCGAGCTTCTTGAGCGCGCGAACGGCTGCGGGACGCAGCTCGATGCGGTAGGTCACGTCCAGCCGAGGTCGGCCTTGACCTGATCCCAGGGGACGTTCGGCCCCTCCTCGCTCATCGCGGCGTCGAAGGCCGCGACGTCCTCAGCTTCCTCGAGCGCATTCATCAGCTCGTCGTAACGCTCGGGGCTCAGCAGCACCGCGGCGCGGCGGCCGTAGCGCTCCAGGAAGACCGCCTCGGTATGGGCCAGCTCGACGGCCTCGGGCAGCCTCTCTCGTGCTGTGCTGACGTTCATCGATGCCATGCCAAGATTGTACAACTGTTTGTCGGTGATGTACAAGACACGAGGACGGTGGCCGGTCGGCCCACGCCGACCCTGGCGACGTCACGTTTCGTGACGACTTCCCCGCTTACCCGCCCTGCTACGGAAAAGTCCCTTCTATGGGCCGATTCGCCGGGGAATCGACACGATTGCGAATCGCCTGGGCCAGCCCGCGATCTGTTTGCGCCCCTCCCGTTTGCCGCTCCCGCCCGCGGGTAGCTCGCGGAGAACGATGCAAGCGAAGGAGGCAGCGATGCGCACGCCCGCGATGGAGATCCCGGATCCCGGACCGCCCGAGGCGCCGGTGCACGAGCCGGGTCCGGAGGTGCCGGACCCCGTGCCGCCGGAGCAGCCGGCGGAGACGCCGCTGGGACCGGAGGCGCCAGATCCGCAGCCGCCCGAGGAGCCCGACCCGGTGGGACCGGACGTCCCCTCGCCGGATCCGCGCGGCCCCGAGACACGGAGGTCGACCGTGGCAAGCGCGAGAGGCAGGTGCGGGCGGCGGGAGGCGACCTCCGACCGTTTTCCCGGGCACGGGCGCGGGCAGGCTGAGAACCCCGACCCAAGGAGGCGCGTTCGATGAGCGACGGAACGACGGACACCGCAAAGGGCAAGGTCAAGCAGGCCGCTGGCGACCTCACGGAGGATCGCGACCTGAAGCGCGAGGGCAAGGTCGACGAGGCCGCAGGGAAGACGAAGGAGAAGGTTGGGGAGGCCGCGGACAAGCTCAAGGACGCCATCAGAGGCGACCGCGACTGATCCGGCGGCCCGCCCGGCCCGCGGCGGCGATCACGCCACCGGCAGCACGGAGATCCGGACGTCAGCTTACGTGTCGTCCGCGGACCCGTCGCTGCCGCTGCCGCCCTGCTCGCGCTCGTAGGCGCGCTGCTCGTCGGTGTCGCGGTGGCCGAGCCGGCTCGTGTCCTGCCCCTCCTCCTGCGCGTGATGCTGCGCAGCCTCGCGGGCGGCGCCCTCGTCGGCCTCGGGCACGTCGTCGGGCACCTGCTCGGCTGGCGCCTCCTCGGGCAGCTGGTCCGACTGTTTCGGGGTCGTCTCGTCCATCGCGTTCACCCTCCTGGTTCGCTTGGTCGTGCTCTGTGCCGTACCACGCCACGCACGACCGCAAACTAGGCCTGGTCACGGACCGTGACGAGGCCGTCTTCGAGCTGGACGACGGTGTCCCAGAGGACGATGTCGCCCTCGTAGACGGCTGGGCCGTCACCTCCGACGAGCCGGGCGACGAGTCCGCCGCTGCCGATGACCAGGCCTTCCAGCAGCCAGCCGTCGCGGTCCGCGCGCACGCGCAGGTCGTGGACCTTGCCGAGCTTCGTGCCGGACTCGGTGCGGACCTGGCAGCCGATCAGGTCGCTCGCCCGGATCATGATCTCGGCAGCTTCGCCACGACGGTCCGCGCCTCGCCCGTGTCGCCTCGGCCAAGGCCGAGGTCGCGCGCTTTCGCTTTCAGCGTGATCGCGGCAGCGATCTCGTCGACCTGCTCCCAGGGCACCTCGACGACGTCGCGGCCGAGCGTGCCGCTGCCGAGCAGGCGCGCGCCGAGCGGGCGCAGTCGCCGCGGCAGGCGGCGGTGCCAGCTGCCCGACCCGCTGAGGATCGCGCGCAGCCGCGGCGGCAGCCCCACACCGCCGTCGAACGCGAGGTCGTCGACGCGGCCGCAGCGGCGCCCGTCGACGTCGACCAGCTGCTCGTCGAGCACGCGGTAGACGAGGTCCATGCAGTCGCCGGGGTCGGCCATCAGCCCACACCTCCCTGGGTGATCAACAGGAGCGGGATCGCGGCCAGCGAGACGACGAGCAGGATCACGAAGTACAGCCACCCGAGCACGTTGCCGATCACGCCGTTGACGTGGTCGCCCATGAACGTCCGGTCGCGGGCGATCAGCAGCACGGGCAGGTAAGTGAGCGGCAGCGCGACGACGGAGAAGACGACGGCATACTCGGTCAGCAGCACCGGGTCGACGCCGGTCTCCACGACGACGAACGCGAGCACGAAGAAGATCAACCAGGCGAGCGTGAAGCGCGGCGCATCGCGTGGCCGGCGGTACTTGCCCCACTCCCAGCCGGCGAACTGCGCGAGCGTGTAGGCCCCGGAGAACGCGCACTCCACTGCCGCGCCGCCGACGGCGAACATCATCCCGAGCAGCGCCAGCAGCAGCCCGGTCTCGCCGAACGCGCGCTGCGCGCCCAAGGCCGTCGTGCCGAGGTAGCCGGGGTGGACCTGCACGGGCGCGAAGACCTGCGCGGAGACCATGATCAGCGCGATCGAGAGGATCCCGCCGAGCGCGAACCCGAGGATCACGTTCGCGCGGTTGAGGCCCAGGTCCTTGACGCCCCAGCGATCCTCGATCGCGCCCGAGGAGTAGAAGTACACCTCGTACGGGACGAGCGCGGCCCCGATGACGCCGACGACGAAGTAGGCGTAGAGCGCCGATCCGTGCCAGCTCGGCACGAGCCCCTGCGCGACGTCGTGCCAGACCGGCTTCAGATGCACCGCTGCCGCGACGAAGACGAGCAGCGCGCAGCCGAGGTAGCCGAAGATCCGCTCGATCCCGTCGAACGGGACGAAGTAGACGATCAGCACGATCGCCATCCCCGCCAGCAGGATCATCGTCCCGATCTTGACGTCGAACAGCAGCTGCAACACGATCGCCACGCCACCGAGCTCGGCTGCGAGCGTGATCAGGTTGATCAGGAGTGACGCGGCCAGCGTGACAAGCCCGACGTTCAAGCCCATCCGCATCCGCACGACGTCGAACACCGGCCGGCCCGAGACGGCTGCGACCCGTCCCGTCATCTCGGCGAAGACCATGATCCCGATCACGCCGACAACGACTGCCCACAGCAGCTGGTAACGGAACGCGGCGCCGGCCTGCACGTTGAAGACCAGCTCGCCGATGTCGACGAACCCGCCGATCGCGGCGATGATGCCCAGCGCGAGTTGCAGGACCTTCTTCATGGCAGCGTCTGTGCCAGCTTGTCCGCCTGGGCGGCCGAGCGTTGCAGCTTGCGCTCGGCCGCGCGCGCCTGGGCGCGGTCCTGAGGTGAGGTTCGCACGTCGTCGATCGCGCTGCCGATGTCGGAGGCGAGCGCGATTGCGGCTTGGACGCGGCGCTGCAGATCGCGTGCGACCGGGTCGTCGTTGAGCTTCTCGGCCTCGTGCTCGCGCCTGTGCGCTGAGCTCCTCGCCATGCACGCGGACGAAGGTCACCTTGGTTCGTGCGCGTGCGACGTCGTCCGCCATCAACGCGCCCTCGGCAGCGATCGACCCGAGCTGCTCGATCCCCAGCCGCACCTGGTGGGGACGCTCCTGTCCGCATCCGGCCGTCGAGGCGACGACCGCGACGAGCAGCATCGCCGCCACTCGCGAAGGAGCGTTTCGTCCCGAGTCGCGGGCGAGTGTGCGTCCGCGACGACTCGACATGACGCGCAATCTCCCCCTGAACGAAAGGTCGCAAACGATCGGCCCGAAGCCTCGCGGCAGCGAGACCTCGGGCCGGGAGTTCTACCGAGCGTCTATCTGACGAAGTCGCGCACCTGTCCGAAGACGGTCGCGTTCGTGGTCAGGCCGACATGCGTGACGCAGCCGGCTTCGGTGTTTCTCGCGCCGGTCAGCAGGACGCTTTCGTCCGGGTTGATGAATTCGTCGCACGAGGACCACCAGGTCCCGTAGGTGACGGCACCAGGCGTCTCGTCTTCTCTGTTGAGTTCTCTGAGGAACGTCGATTCGATGCGCATCTCGACACACGACGTTTCGCCACAGAAGGTCGCCGTGCTCGTGCCGTGGTTCGGGCCCCCGAGCGAGACCCAGTCGTCGACCTTTTCGGTGCCGCCGAGGTTCTTCAGGTAGTAGCGGGTGTTGAGTCCACCCATCGAGTGGCTGATGATGTCGACCTTCGTCGCACCCGTTCTTCTGAGGATTTCTTCGACCTTGGTTCTCACTTCTCTCGCTGTCGTGACGTTCGATTGCGCCGTGTTGTATCTCCAGTTGTTGAGCTCTTCTCTCGTCCAGCCTTCTCTTTCGAAGCTTCTGATCATCGTCGTCCAGAGCGATTCGCTCTCGAGGTATCCATGGACGAACAGGATCGGGTCGTGCGCCGCGGCGACGCTCGCGATCACTCCCTGTGCGAGCACGCCGATGGCTGCGGCGATCAGCGCCGCGAGTACGCGTCTACTCATTACTCCCCCTAATGGTTGACTGCTTCCCGGCAACCGTAACTACCCCGAAGGGCAGGACGCAATCGCCAGCCCGCGCGACTCGGCGCAGCGGACGGCTATCCGTCGACCACGAGTGCCTGCAACGGGCCGAGCAGCCGCTCGGAGCGGCGTGAGGACGCGGGCAGCTCCACGAGCCCGTGTGTCAACGGCTCGCCGCGGTTCATGCGTGCGCGCTGCTCGGCGGCGATCGGGCGCCAGCGCTCGTCGATCACGCTGCTGGGGGCACCGGCGATCTCGTCGATCTCGCACTCGAGATGGGCAGCCCACAGCCGCAGTCGTGTCTCGCGTGCGAGCGGTGCGTCACAGGTGACGAGGTTGACCTCGCTGTCGTTGAAGAACGAGTGAGCGTTGAGATTCGCAGAGCCGAGCGTGAGCCAGCGGTCGTCGACGATCCCGACCTTTGCGTGCACGTACACGCGATCGCTCGTGGCGCCGGTGCGCGCGCGGATCGTCGTCGCGAGAAAGCGTCCCTGCTCGCCGTCGGCTTCGGCGAGCAGCGCGAGCTGTCCGCGCGTGTCGTCCGCTCCGTTGTTCGGCTTGGCCGGAAGCATCACGACGACACGGAAGTCCTCCGCAGGCGGGCGCCGGAGCTTGTCGGCGAGGATGCTCACGACCTCCGGCGACCACAGGAACTGGTTCTCCAGGTAGACCAGCTGCTGGGCAGAGCGGACGGCGCGCAGGTAAGCCTCGAGGATGCGGAAGTCGCCCTGCGGGACGAAGTCGTAGAGCCGCTCCGGCACGGTTCGCACGATCTGCAGCTCGACGTCGCCAGCGTGCGTCAGGTCTCCCGGTTGCGCTTCCAGGCGCTCGCCCGTCACGGCCCGCCACCGCTGAGCCAGATGGCGGCTGACGTCGGCGACCGCCGGCCCGCGCAGCCGCGAGGCTACGTCGTGCCAGCCCATCCGTCCACGCGCCGGATGCGCCGGTGTGTCGAAGCGATCGCCGCCGAGGTCCGTCACGTCGATGCCGCCGACGAACGCGACCTCGTCGTCGATCGCGACGACCTTCTCGTGGTGGCAGTGCAGCGGGCGCTCGTTCGAGTCCAGCGCGACTTTGACGTGCGTCCCGCGCACGAGCTCCTCGCGCCACCTGCGCACGACTGCACGTCGCGGCGAGAACGCAGGTACCGGAGCGCCGGCCCACAGCAGCACGCGAACGTCGACCGACTGCGCCGCCTCGCCGAGCAGCTCGCGCAGCAGCACCGGCGGCTCGTCGCGGACGAGCGCGAACTGCGGCGTGATGCACCAGCCGGCGATCAGCACGCTGCGCCGAGCGCCTCGGATCGCCTGCTCCAGCGCGGGGAAGTACGCCGAGCCCTCGATCAGCACGTCGAGCGCGTTGCCGGCGCGCGGCGGCGGATCCCCTGCCGCCCACAGCGACCCGTCCTCCGGTGGCGTGCGCTGCGCTGCGTGCCCGAGCTTGCGCAGCCGGCGCGCGTGGTGTGCCTGCGTCAGACGCTCGATCCCGTCGCCCGCCACCCGGTCGGCAGTTTCCAGAGCGTCCACGGGACTACTTGACGTGGAGGTTCATGGCGCCCCCGCTCTGCTCGTGATCACGTGCACGCAGCGCACCCTTCCCCGAATCCAGGCGTGTCACGCCGAGAACTGCGCCACCAACGGGTCACATCGGAGTCATCTGCGCGCGTGGCTGTGGCCGCGGGCGAGCGCGACGCTCGCCGCCGCTCCGACCGCGATGCCGGCGCGGCGGCCGCGCCTGGCGAGCGCCGCGCGTGCTGCGTTGGCGCCGGCCGCGCCGTGGACGCCGCCGCCGGGGTGGGCAGAGGCGCCGGCGAGGTAGAGCCCGCGGATCGGCGTCTCGGCCCGGCCGAGGCCGGGCGTCGGGCGGAAGACGAGCTGCTGGTGGATCTGCGCGGTGCCCGAGTTGATCGCACCGCCGACGAGGTTCGCATTGGCCGCCTCGAGCTTCGCGGGCGTGAAGACATGGCGCTGGCGGATCAAGGTGCCGAAGCCGGGCGCGCGGCGCTCGATCTCGGCCTCGATGCGCGCGACGAAGATCTCGATCTCGCGCTCGTCCCAGCTGCCGGTCAGCTCGTCGTCACCTGCGTCGCCGGCCGGTCGCTGCGGCACGTGCGTGTAGGCCCACGCCGTCTCCTTGCCGGGCGGCTGGCGGGTTGCGTCGACCATCGAGTACTGGCCGATCACGAGGAACGGCTGGTCGGGGATCAGCCGGCGCGAGAGCTGGGCGGTCGTCCGCGTCAACGCGTCCATGCCGTCCGCGACATGGATCGTGCCGGCGCGGCGTGCCTCGACGGCGGTCCACGGGATCGGCGCGTCGAGCGACCAGTCGACTTTGACGGTCGAGTTGTCGTACTGGAAGGAGCCGAGATCCTGGACGAACGCGGCGGGCAGATGCTGCTCGCCGACGAGGTCTCGGAACAGGGCAGGCGCGCCGACATCGGCGAAGATCCCCCTGCTCGCCGAAACCTCGCGTCCGTCGTCGGTGCGGACCCCGACCGCCCGCTCGCCGCGCACGAGCACGCGCGCGACGCGCGCGTCGCATTCGATCCGGCCACCGTGTGCGTGGAGCCGCGCGACGAG
Source organism: uncultured Actinomycetes bacterium (assembly GCA_963715695.1). Lineage (GTDB taxonomy): Bacteria > Actinomycetota > Thermoleophilia > Solirubrobacterales > Solirubrobacteraceae > Conexibacter. Next base: position 2,671,267 of record OY970266.1, read on the forward strand.
CGCGTCGGTGAGATGCCCAGCACCGCCCTCCGGCACGGGAAAGCCATGCTGCTGGGCAAGCCCGCAGAGCGTCCAGCCGAACAGCCCGCCGCCGGCGGAGTCGGGTGTGAGGTCGGCGTGGAGCGCGTTGCCGGTCAGCAGCCAGGCGCCACCGTCGCCGCGGAAGGTCTCCTCGGCGAGCCGGCGCGCCGGCAGCAGCGCGAAGCGCATGAACTCCAGCAGCCCGCGCGGGCCGAGCGCGGCGGCCAGCCGCGCGCTCCCCTTCAGCGGGGGGAACGGCCGTAGCAGCGCGTCGATGAACGGCCTGCCCGCGCGGGTCCAGTAGGCGCAGAAGGCGCGCCAGGCGTCGCCGTCCTGCGGCGCGAAGCGCTCGAGCGACGCCGCCGTCTCGTCGATGTCGAGCGAGATCGCGGCGCAGGCACCGTCCGCCTGCGGGTGCGCCACCGCGAGCTGCGAACGCCGCCACGCCACCCCGTGGCGCTCGAGCTCGAGCGAGCGGATCGCGGGCGAGACGGCAGCAAGCGGATAGAACGAGCTGAAGAGGTCGCTCGTGAAGCCCGGCTCGGTCAGCTCACCGCTCTTGACCGCGCCGCCGGGTCGATTTTGCTGCTCGAGGACGAGCACGCGCCAGCCCTGCTCCGCGAGCATGTTCGCGGCCACGAGCCCGTTGGGGCCGGCGCCGATCACGACGGCGTCCACGTCACCTTGCACCCGCTTGGCATACCCCGCGCACGCCGGTCGCAGCCGTTTCCCGATGCCCGGACCGGGTAGGCGCAGGGCATGGCGACGAACACCCGCTTCATGCCGGTGGCGCCCGAGGCGGTTTGGGCCGCGCTCGCCGACACCGGCGGCTACGGTTACTGGGTCGTCGGCTCGAAGACGATCCGCGACGCCGACCCGGACTGGCCGGCGCCCGGGTCGAAGTTCCACCACACGGTCGGGCTCGGGCCGTTCACGGTCAGCGACCACACGGTCGTCGTCGAGGCGGAGCGTCCGCGGCGCTTGCGGATCCGCGCGAAGGTCCGTCCGTTCGGAACGGCGTCGGTCACGCTGACGCTGCGCGCGCGGGACGCGGGCACGCTCGTGGAGATGACCGAGAATCCGGATGGGCTCACATCCGTCCTCGTCCTCAACCCGCTCGTGCACCTGCTCACCTTCGGCCGCAACGCCGAGTCGCTGATGCGCCTCGAGGAGCTCGCGCTCCGGCACGCACGATGAGCGTCGCCGACGCGAAGCGCACGTCGATCTGGATCGACACTGGGCCCGCACAGCCTGTGTTCCCCGAGCTGGACGGCGACGTTCGCGCTGACGTCGTCGTGCTCGGCGGCGGCATCGTCGGCATCACGACCGCGTTGCTGCTGCAAGAGGCCGGCGCGAGCGTCGTGCTGCTCGAGGCCGACCGGCTCGCGGGCGGTGTCAGCGGCTACACCACGGCCAAGGTCTCCTCCCAGCACGGCCTGATCTACGCGCGGCTGGGCTCGACGTTCGGCGCCGAAGCCGCGCGCACCTACGGCGAGGCGAACGAGGCGGCGCTCGCCTGGATCGCCGCGCGCGTGGAGCAGGACGGGATCGACTGCGATTTCCGCCGTCAGGCCTCCTACGCCTACGTCACTTCGACAGCGCAGCGTGCAGAGGCCGAGCACGAGGCAGCGTCGGCGGCCGCGGCGGGGCTGCCCGCGACGTTCGTCGAGACGACGCCGCTTCCCTACCCGGTCGCAGGAGCGGTGCGCTTCGACCGCCAGGCCGAGTTTCACGTGCGCAAGTACCTGCTCGCGCTCGCCGGGCAGCTGCAAGGCAGCGGCTGCCGGGTGTTCGAGCACTCGCGCGCGGTTCAGGTCGACACGGGAAACCCGTGCATCGTCAAGGCGCCGGGCGGCGTCGTGAGCGCCGACCATGTCGTCGTCGCGACGCACTACCCGTTCCTCGATCGTTCGCTTGCGTTCGCGCGCGTCCATCCCCAGCGGTCCTATGCGATCGCCTGCCGCATCGCCGGCCCACCGCCGGAGGGGATGCACATCAGCGGCGAGGGGCCGACGCGTTCGATCCGCGCGGTGCCGATCGACGGCGAGGAGCTGCTGCTCGTCGGCGGCGAGGATCACCCGACCGGCAGCGGAGGCGACACCGAGGAGCACTACCGTCGTCTCGAGCAGTTCGCGCGCGAGCACTGGGACGTGCACTCCGTCGCCTGTCGCTGGTCGGCGCAGGACGGCACGACCGTCGACACGCTCCCGTACGTGGGCCGGATGACGCGCTGGTCGGATCGGATCCTGATGGCGACCGGCTTCGCGAAGTGGGGGATGACCGGCGGCACCGCAGCTGCGCTGCTGCTGGCCGACCTCCTGCGCGAGCGCGAGAGCCCGTGGGCGTCGCTGTTCGACCCGAACCGCCTCACGCTGCGCGCCTCGGCGCGCAAGCTCGTGAGCGAGAACGCGAAGGCCGGCGTGCACTTCGTGCACGACCGCATCGCCGCGCCCGGCAGCGGCTCGCCCGAGGATCTTCGCCCCGGCGAAGGCGGCATCGTCCGCCACGAGGGCGAGAAGGTGGCCGCCTATCGCGACGAGCACGGTGCGCTGAGCGCCGTCTCGCCACGCTGCACGCACCTCGGCTGCCAGGTCGTCTGGAACCGTGCCGAGCGCAGCTGGGACTGCCCCTGCCACGGCTCACGCTTCGCACCCGGCGGCGAGGTGCTCGAGGGCCCGGCGGTGCACCGGCTCGAGCGCAAGCCGCTCTCACCTCGCGAGCCCTAGATCCGGCAACTCGTTGATGGCGTCTGCGCGCTTGCCCCGGCCGCGTGAGACTCGCGCCACCGGGTATCAGAACCTCACGCCGCCGCTGTAGTTGGAGTGGTCGATTCATGGCCGGCGATGCACCGCTGCCGCGTCCGCGAGCGGTGCACTTAGACGAGGTGAAAGGAGGAGAGATGCCTGAAGCCAGTGCAACTAGCGACCGCGCCAAGGAGCAGATGCAGCAGAAGGCGCAGGTCGCGCAAGACCAGGTGAAAGGGGCCGTCGGGACTATGCAGTCCCGCATGCGGGAGCAGGTGGACCAGCGCTCCACCCAGGCCGGCGAGCAGGTGTCCTCGAGCGCGCACGCGTTGCGCGCGACGAGCGATCAGCTTCGCGAGGAGGGGCAGGACGGCCCGGCACGCGCGGCCGAGCGGGTGGCCGAGCGGGCCGAGCGAGTTGGCGGCTATCTGACGGAGTCGGACGCCGACCGCATCCTTGGCGATGCGGAGGACCTCGGTCGCCGTCAGCCGCTCGCGGTCGTTGCGATCGGAGCGGCCGCGGGCTTTGCGGCGTCGCGCTTCCTGAAGGCGTCGAGCGGCTCACGCTACGCGAGCCGTCAGTCGCAGAGCTCGCCGCCGGTCGGCGATCGCGGTCCCGCTGCGCTCGGGACCGGCGCTGCGAGCGACGTGCCCGCCACGGGAGCCGACGTCCCGGCTGTTCCGATCCCGCCGGACTAGGAGGAAGCCGCGATGGACCCGAACGGAACCCCCAACGGTGGCGATCTCCGTGACGAGGGGATTGGCGTGCTCGTCAAGCGGCTCGCCGCCGAGACGAACACGTTGGTGCATCAGGAGATCGAGCTCGCCAAGGCAGAGCTGCACGGAGAAGGGCACGACCGCCGGCAAGGGCGCAGCGATGTTCGGCGGCGCGGGCGTCGTGGGACTGCTTGCCCTCGGCGCGCTGACCGCATGCTTCATCGCCCTGCTGACGACGGCGATCGACCATGTGTGGCTGGCGGCGCTGATCGTCGCCGTCGTCTACGGCGCGATTGCCGGCGTGCTGGCACTGCGTGGCCGCGCCCGGGTGCGGGCTGCCGCTCCGCCCGCCCCAGAGCAGACCATCGAGAGCGTGAAGGAGGACATGGAATGGGCCAAGACACGGACGCGATCCGCGACGAGGTAGAGCAGACGCGTGAGCGGATGGGCGAGACGATCGATGCGCTCGGTTACAAGGCCGACGTGAAGACACGCGCGAAGGAGAACATCGGCGGAAAGGTCGACACGATGAAGGAACGACTCGGCATGGCCACCGGCAAGGTGAGCGACGCGACGCCTGACACCGGGGAGATGAAGCAGGGCGCGCGCCGCGCTGCCGGCGTCGCGCAGGAGAACCCGCTCGGCCTCGCCGTCGGCGCGGCCGCGGCAGGCTTCCTCGCCGGCATGCTCGTCCCCGGCTCCCGCGTCGAGGACGAGAAGCTCGGCCCGATGGCCGACCAGGTCAAGGAGCAGGTGAAGGAGACCGGCCAGGAAGCGTTGGAGCGCGGCAAGCAGGTCGCGCAGAGTGCTGCCGAGACGGCCCGAGACGAGGCGCAGCAGCAGGGTCAGGGGCTGGCCGGCAGCACTCGCGAGCACGCCGGCGCTGTGAGGACCAGCTGACGAAGATGCCGCCGGCCGAGACCCCGCCGGCGGCATCGCAGCGCATGTCCGCAGATGGGTATACGAAATTTCGACACTTCGGAACGCCGGGTCGCGTCGCGTCCTGGCAGAGACGCCGTTTTGGCGGGAAGGAGGATGCACGGTGCCGCGCTCACCTGCAGTGCAATGGTTGTCGAAGCGAACACGGACGGGTCTCCGCGAGATGCCATCCAACGCAGCCTGGGTGTTGTCCCGGATTCTCCAGCCGGCCGAGACGGTCGAGTCCGCCACGGCGAGCGCCCGCGATCGCGGACGGAGGGCGAGAGCAGTTGTGGTCGACGCCGCTCCTTTCGGCGGCGACTCGCTCGAGACGCGGATGAACCGCGCCCGGGACGCCGCAGAGCGTGCCCGGCAGGCTGAGGAGCAGGCGATCGTGGCCGCCCAGCAATCGAAGGACCGCTCGAGCCACGTTCGACAGGTGAGCGAGCATGGGCGCACCCGCGTGACGGACGTCGAGCGGGAGATGCGCCGGCTCGTCAAGCAGCGGATCGCCGCAGCTCAGAAGGCTGCCGAGGAGTCCGTGAAGCACGAGCGTCAACACGCCGAGGCAGTGGCCGACGAAGAGCTGAAGGAGGTCCGAGCCGAGGTCGACGAAGAGCTCGAGGACGCGCAGAGCGACGCCGAGGAGGCCCAACGTCGAGCCGAGGAGCTCGTCGCCGATGCGACGGAGAAGCTGGCTGCAGCGCGACGGCTCGCAGACGAGGCGACCGAGGCCGCGCGTGCCGTCGCCGAGGAGGCGCGCCAGCAAGCGCAGCAGCTCGCCAGCGAAGCAGAGCAGCAGGCGGGCGAGGCGGACGCTCGCGTCACTGCAGCCGAGCGGCTGCGCGAGCACTCGGCGGAGACTGCGCAGCACACCGCACGCGAGCTCGACCGCGATCCGACGAACGGTGGGCTCGAGTCCTACAAGAAGCCGGAGCTGATCGAGCTCGCGGCCAGCATCGGTGTCGAGGGACGGACGAACATGACGAAGGGCGAGCTGATCGACGCGATCGCGAAGACCTCGCGGCCGAGACGCTGAAAAGGAGATGATCGAATGCGACTCTTCAAGCGGAAGAGCCACGTGCAGCGGCTGCTCGAAACGGTCAGAGACGCGCTCGTGGCGCCGATCAAGAAGCTTCCCCTGCCGCACCGACCTTCGGACAAGACACGGAAGGTCGGCTTGATCGCTGCCGGCGGACTCACCGGTCTCACGGCGGGGAGCGCCGGAATCTCCTCGCTCAGGCACCGCATCGAGGGGGCGGAGGACGATTCGTGAAGCTCGCGAGCGTGGCGATCTTCGCTGCCGGGTACGTCATCGGCACGAGGGCCGGGCGGGAGCGCTACGCGCAGATCGTCGATCTGATGGAGAGGACGTCCCAGCGACTTGAAGCGTTCAGCTCACGTCACGCCCCGGACGGTCAGAGTGAAGGCTCCGGTCATGCTGAAGGCGGTGCCTGATCGCAGAAGGCGCCCATCCGACGGCCTCGTCGTCGAGGCTTCGATCGTGGCGCGCCTGTTGGGCATCCGGCTCTTGGCGCTGGATGCAACCGTCGTGATCGTCCCCGCCGACGTGACGGCGCCATCAGCTGCGCGTCAGCCGCGGTTGCGCGCGTCTGCACGATCCAACGGTGTGACGCCGGTCCGGTCAGGCACGAACGGCCGCGGCTTGGCCGAGGCCGTTCGACGCATCGACGAGGGCGCGGCGATCCTCGCCGAAGCACGACACGCCGAGGAGGGACGAGATGTCAGAACCTGAGAACACCGGCACGGATCGGGCCCCGGCGCGGCGACGCGCGGACTACCGACCCGAAGGCACCGACAAGCGCACTACATGGTTCGCAACCTTGAAGCGCACGGCGCTCGAGTTCGGCGAGGACAACATGAGCGACTGGGCGGCGGCGCTCACCTACTACGGGCTGCTGTCGTTGTTCCCCGCGCTGATCGCGCTCGTCTCGGTCCTCGGGCTGTTCGGCGATCCGCAGTCGACCACGAAGACGGTCACCGACGTCGTCACGAAGCTGGGGCCGAGCTCCGCAGCCGACACGTTCTCCGGGCCGATCACGTCGATCACGTCGAATCGCGGTGCCGCAGGCGTGATGTTCGTCGTCGGTCTCGCGGTCGCGCTGTGGTCGGCGTCCAACTATGTAGGCGCGTTCATGCGCGCGGCGAACATCGTCTACGAGACGCCCGAGGGACGGCCGTTCTGGAAGCTGCGGCCGCTGCAGATGCTCGTGACGCTCGCGATGGTGCTGCTGCTCGCGGCCGTCGCGCTCGCGATCGTCCTCACCGGCCCCGTCGTCGACGCAGTGGCAGGCCCGCTTGGCGTCGGCTCGACGGCGGTCTCGATCTGGAACATCGCGAAGTGGCCGGTCCTGCTCGCGGTGATCGTGCTGATGTTCGCGGTGCTCTACCACGCGGCGCCGAACGTCAAGCTGCCCGGCTTCAAGTGGGTCACCCCGGGGGCGCTGCTGGCGGTCGTCGTGTGGCTGGTCGCATCGGCCGCATTCGCGTTCTACGTTGCGAACTTCGGCGCGTACGACAAGACCTACGGCACGCTTGGCGGCGCCGTTTGCCTGCTCGTCTGGCTGTGGATCACGAACCTCGCGCTGCTGCTCGGCATGGAGCTGAACGCCGAGCGCGAGCGCAGCCGGGAGCTGGAAGCCGGCGTGACCGGCGCCGAGCGAGAGATCCAGCTCGACGCACGCGACGCGCCGAAGCGCAAGCGGACGACATAGCAAGCGGCGCGCATGGCCGGCCGGCAGTCGGGTAGGACGGAGTCGCCACATCGAGCACGAGATCTCGAGGAGGAGGAGATGGCCCACACGGCGAGCCCCGCCGTTCACGACTCGACGCGGCTGGTCCCGCTTCCCCAAGCGCGCGGTCCGTTCTCTGCTGCGCTCGTCGAGCGGTTGCGCGAGCCGCCCGACAGCGCGCCGTGGCCTGTCTGCTCCTCGGTCGTCTGGGGCGACGCGATCGGTGACGAGGATCTGCAGCTTGCGCTGTATCTCTGCTACGAGCTGCACTACGCCGAGCTGATTGGCGTCGATCCCGCGTGGGAGTGGGATCCGCAGCTGCTCGCGTTCCGTGCGATGCTCGAACGGCCGTTCGAGGCCGCGGTGCGTGCCTGCGTGCGTTCCGCCACGGACGACGAGCTGGCCGACGTCCCGGCCGCGCTTCAGCGGATCGTGGCTGACGAGGACGGGCCGCCGCTCGCGCGCCATGTCGAGTCGCGGGCGACGGTCGAGCAGATCCGCGAACTGCTCGTGCATCGCTCGGCTTATCAGCTGAAGGAGGCCGACCCGCACTCGTGGGCGATCCCACGCCTGACGGGAGCGCCGAAGGTGGCGCTTGTCGAGATACAGGCCGACGAGTACGGCGGCGGCGACGCGAGCCGGGTCCACGCGACGTTGTTCGCGAAGACGATGGCGGCCGTCGGGCTCGACCCTTCCTACTGCGCCTATCTCGAAGCGCTCCCGGCCGTCACGCTCGCGACCGTCAACCTGATGTCGCTGTGCGGGCTGCACCGGCGGCTGCGCGGCGCGATCGTCGGGCACCTCGCTGCGTTCGAGATGACCTCCTCGCTGCCGAACAGGCGCTACGGCAACGCGCTGCGACGGCTCGGCTTCGGCATCGAGGCGACCGACTTCTTCGACGAGCACGTCGAGGCCGACGCCGTCCACGAGCAGATCGCCGCCTGGGACCTCGCGGGCGGGCTGGCGAACGCCGAGCCGGCGCTCGCAGCCGACATCCTCTTCGGGGCCCGTGCGCTGCTCGCGCTCGACGCGCGCGCAGCAGGCCACCTGCTCGCCGCGTGGGAGCGTGACGAGTGCTCGCTGCGCACGTCGTCGCCGTGAGGACGCGGCTGGCGATCTCCTACGTGCTGCCGCTGCGGATGCGGGACGCTGATCCGCGCGCGGAGCTGGCCGCCTATCTCGAGTGCGTCACCGACTGGTGTGAAGACGTGATCGTCGTCGACGGATCGCCGCCGGCGCTGTTCGCCGCCAACGCGGAGGCATGGCCGGACCGCGTGCGCCAGCTTGCGCCCGAGGACGCGCATCGCTGTCTGATGGGCAAGGTCGCCGGGGTGAAGACCGGCGTCGCGCATGCCCGCTGCGAGCGTGTGGTGATCGCCGACGACGACGTGCGCTACACGGCCGGCCAGCTCGCGCGCGTGGCCGCGCTGCTCGCCGTGCACGATCTCGTGCGGCCGCAGAACGTCTTCGAGCCGCTGCCCTGGCATGCGCGCTGGGACACCGCGCGCACGCTGCTGAACCGCTCGCTCGGCGCCGACTACCCGGGCACGCTCGGCGTGCGCCGCTCGCGGTTCGTTGCGACGAGGGGCTACGACGGCGACGTGATGTTCGAGAACCTCGAGCTGATCCGCACCGTCCGCGCCGACGGTGGCAGCGTCGTCTCGCCGCTCGACCTCTACGTGCCGCGCCGGCCACCTGAGGCGGCGCACTTCTGGAGCCAGCGCGTACGCCAGGCCTACGACGATTTTGCATTGCCGGCGCGGATGGCGTGCTGGCTTGCGGTCCTTCCGCTTGCGTTCACGCTGCTCGCGCGCGGCCGGCCCAGGCCGGTCGTCGCAGCCGCGGGCCTCTGCGTCGCGCTCGCCGAGCGGGGGCGGCGGCGGGCCGGCGGGCGCGCGGTCCTCCCGGCCAGCTCGTCGCTGCTCGCGCCGCTGTGGGTGGCCGAACGTGGCATCTGCTCGTGGCTCGCAGTGCTCGAGCGGGCGCGCTACGGCGGGGTGCGCTACGGCAATGTCGTGATCCCGACCGCAGCGCATTCGTCGCGGACGTTGCGTGCTCGCGCGCGAGCACGGCCGACGGCTCAGCCCTCGTCGGGGAGCGACGGGCGCTCGGGCGCGCTGTCGGCCTGAAAGCCGATCAGCTTGTGCGTCCCGTCGCAGAACGGACGCAGCTGCGAGCGCCCGCAGCGACAGAGCGCAACCGTCGAGCGCCGCGTCTCGATCACGGTGCCATCCTGGTCGACCAGCTCGAACGGGCCGCGCAGCAGATACGGCCCGTCGCGGTAGGGCGTGACGCGCGCTACCCGGGTTTTGGGGAGATCGGGTGCTTGCTCGTGCTCGTCTGCCTCCTCGCGCGATCTCGTGCTCATGCCGCCCGGCCGCGGGAGCCGCCAAAGAAGAACGCGGCAAGCGCGAGAATCGCGATCACGAACAGAACGGGATGGACGATCGTGCCGCCTGCGATCGCGATCACCAGCAAGACGATCCCGAGAATCAACCAGAGCATCTCCGCCTCCTTCGCTTGCGACGAGAATCGTCGCATTCGTGTGTGGGCGAAGCTACCCCGAGATCACACGAGCTACGCGCTCGCGGGGCGTCGGCGAAGGACTGAAGCGGGCTGGCGAGCACGGTTCGCAGCGCTCGGAGCGGGTACGTGAAGCTCATGGTCAAGCTGGCCGGTGTGCTGAACGACACGACGAAGGAGGACGCGACGATGCCACCTCGCGGTGTGAAGAAGGGCACGAAGCGTGCCCGGCAGTACGAGCACGTCAAGCAGAGCGAGCGGGAGCAGGGCCGCTCGGAAGCGCGAGCGGAGGAGATCGCGGCGCGGACCGTGAACAAGGAGCGGGCGCGTGCCGGTGAGTCGCGTACGGCATCACGCTCGTCGACGAGCGACATCTCCTCCGGGCGGCGCGGCGGGCTGCGCTCTGGAAAGCCTGGCCCGCGTGGGCGCACGCGCGAGCAGCTCTACAACGAGGCACGCCAGCTTGGGATCGATGGTCGCTCCAAGATGAGCAAGGCGCAGCTGCAGCGCGCGGTCGCCGGCAAGAAGGGCTAGCTGTCCTGTCCACCATCCGCTTCCGGGGCTGCGCCACGGCCGCTTGACGCTCGCTCGGATTTCAGTAACCTCAAACCCAGTTGACTTCACTTCACATGTACTGAATCTGCTGGGAACCGAAAGGCCACTGATGTCCGATCTTCCGTTCGACACCGCCGTCGTGCTCGGGGCGCGCAACCTCGGCGCCGCGCTCACGCGCGACCTCCTCTCGCGCGACGTGAGCGTCGCCACCGTCGCGCGCACGCAGGCGGATCTCGACGTGCTCGCGAGCGCCGGTGCGACCGCGGTGCAGGGCGACGCCGGAGAGCCCGAGGCGCTCGCCGACGCGCTGAACCGCGCGGCGGCGGCGATCGGGCCGCTCGACCTGATCGTCAATGCAGTCTCCGCCAGCCAGCCGCCGAACGACGGCACCGGCTTCGGCGGCGGTGCGATGGCGTCGGCGAGCATGGCCGGCTTCGACGGCTGGACCGTGCCGGTCGCCCGCCAGGCGTTTGCCTTCCTCGGCGCCGGCGCCCGCGCGCTCGAAGGGCGCGGCGGCACGCTCGTGCAGGTCGTCGGCGCTCCAGCCCGGCGCGCGAATCCGGAGCGCGGCCCGTTCGCGGCCGGATGCGCCGCCGTGCGCGCACTCGCGCACGCAGCAGCGCAGGAGCTGCGCCAGCAGGACATCCATGTAGCGCTGCTGATCGTCGACGGGATGATCGAGTCGCCGAAGACCGCCGGCATGGCGAAGGGCATGGGCCTCGCGCCGGACGCGCTCACGCGCCACGAGGACGTGGTCGACGCGGTCCGCTTCCTCGCCTCGCAGGCGCCGCGCGGGATGACGCACGAGCTCGTGATCACGCCGAAGGGCGATCGCTGGCTGCCCTAGGTCGCAAGCGAATCAGCGCTAGGCTGCGCCGATGTCCGACGCACCCAACATCTATGAGCCGCGGCTGCAGTCGTGGAACTCGACGCCCGGCTACGGCTCGCAGCGCGCGCGGATCGGCTACGACCTCGGCAGCGAGCTGATCGGCGTCAGCCAGTGGCTGCTGCCGCCCGGCGAGACGGCCTATCCGTACCACTTCCACTACAGCGACGAAGAGGTGGTGATCGTGCTCGAAGGCCGCCCGACGCTGCGCACGCCGGAGGGCCTGCGCGAGCTTGCGCCCGGCGAGGCCGTGCGCTTCCCGGTCGGCGAGGCGGGCGCGCACCAGTTGCGCAACGACACGGACGCGCCCGCGAGCTTCCTCTCGATCAGCAGCAGCGGCCGCCCCGACATCGTGCACTACGTCGACTCGGACAAGATCGGCGTCGGTGAGCGGCTTCCCCAGGGCGGCGGGCTGCGGCAGTTCTTCCCGCGCAGCGCGGCGATCGACTACTGGGACGGCGAGCCGCCGGCCGGCGCGCCGGCAGCGCCGGACGCCTGACCGCCGCTGACCGCGGCGCACCCGTGCGCACCGAGAACTTTCTCGGGCGCTGCGGCGATAGACGGGCATGGAATCGAACCTGACTGACGCGGAGGCGATCCGCGGATCGCACGCGCACGCGCCGACCTTCGTCGTCCTCTACGACCGGCACGGTGAAGCGGTCGCCCGTTACCTGCGCCGCCGGCTCGGCAGCCATCTGGCGGAGGAGCTTGCGGCCGAGCTGTGGGCGCGCGCCTTCCACCAGCGGTCACGCTACCGCGACGAGCACGAGACGGCGCTGCCCTGGCTGTTCGGGATCGCCGGCAACCTGATCGCCGACCATCGCCGCGCGGAGGGTCGTCGCCTGCGCGCGCTCGAGCGGCTTGCCGCCGCCGGAACGGGCGAGCGGGCGCCCGACACGGCCGGCGCGTTCGCCGAGCTGGCCCCCGACCTCACCCGCGCTCTGCGCCGCCTCCCCGACACCGACCGCGACGCGCTGCTGCTCGTCGCCTGGGGGGAGCTGTCCTACGAGGAGACCGCGCTTGCGCTCGAGGTGCCGATCGGCACGGTCCGCTCGCGCATCGCGCGCGCCCGCCGCCGACTCACGCAGGACACCGACCTTTTCCCCATCGCGCTGACAGGAGAGACCCATGCGTGAAGTCGACCCGGATCTGAACGAGCTGCTCGTGCGACTCGGCGACCTCGACGAGACGGCCGTCACCGCGCAGCAAGACGCACGCGAGCGCGGTCGCACCGCCCTGCTGCAGCAGATCGCCGGCGAGCCGGGGGCGACACGGCCTGGGCGGCCGCGCATGCGAGGAGCCGGAGCGCGGCGAGGGTCGCGGCGCATCCTGCTGCTCACGAGCGTTCCGCTGCTGGTGCTCGTGCTCGGCGCCGTCGGGTTCGCTGCATTCTCCACCAGCTCCTCCGTCTTGTCGGCCGGCGTCGGGTGCCACCTCGACCATCGCCTGGACGGCGACGTCGCGATCTTCGGCCTCGACGGACGTGCCGCCACCGCGATCTGCGCCAGCGCATGGCGACGAGGCCAGGTCGTGGATGGGGTGCACCACGCTCCACCGTTGCAGGCGTGCGTCGACCGGGGTGCGCGCGGTCCGATCCACGTCTTCACCGGCTCCGATCCGCAGGTTTGCGCGCGCGTGAAGCTCACCGCCGATCCGACGGCGGGAGTCGACCCGGCGGCACGGCGCTACGCGGCATTCGAGCACGATCTCGTGTCGCGTTTCGTCGACCGGCGATGCGTGACGGTGGCGAAGGCTCGTCAGCTCGCGCGCGCGGCGCTCGCGCGCCACCGCCTCGGCGGCACGTGGCGGGTGCTCGCCGGCAGCTTCTCGACCGCGCGACCGTGCGCCACGCTCGCGTTCGACAGCGACGCGCGCGTCGTGAGCCTCGTGCCGGGCGAACGCTAGGTTCTCGCCATGGGCGACGTCCTGTGGCACGGACTGAAGGACAGCTTCCTGATGGCCTGGGAGGTCTGGTGGGCGCTCGTGCTCGGCTTCGCGATCTCCGCGATCGTGCAGGCGTGGGTGCCGCGCGAGCGGATCGAGGCGCGGCTCAGCGGCTCAGGCCCGAAGCCGGTCGCGCTCGCGACCGGGCTCGGCGCTGCTTCTTCGTCGTGCTCGTACGCGGCGATCGCGATCGCGAAGTCGCTGTTCCAGAAGGGCGCCTCCGCCGCCACAGCGCTGAGCTTCCAGTTCGCCTCGACGAACCTCGTGTGGGAGCTGGGGCTCGTGCTGTGGCTGCTGATCGGCTGGCAGTTCACACTCGCCGAGTACCTCGGCGGGCTCGTGATGATCGGGCTGATGACGGTCCTGCTGCGCTTCTTCGTCTCGCCGCGGCTGGAGGCGGAGGCGCGCGAGCACGCGCAGGAGGCCGAGACCGGCCACCAGCACCACATGGCCGGCGAAAGCCTCGGCTGGCGGGAGCGGCTCACGTCCGCGAGCGCCTGGTCTGACGTCGCGCACAACTTCCGCGGCGACTGGCAGATGCTGTGGAAGGAGATCGGCCTCGGCTTCCTGATCGCCGGCTTCGTCGCCCAGCTCGGCCAGCAGTTCTTCAACGGCCTCTTCATCCACGACGCGCCCGGTCCGCTGGCGGCGATCGAGAACGTGCTCGTCGGCCCGCTCATCGCCGTGCTGAGCTTCGTCTGCTCGATCGGGAACGTGCCGCTCGCCGCGGTCCTGTGGTCGGGCGGGATCAGCTTCGGCGGCGTGCTCGCGTTCCTGTTCGCAGACCTGATCGTGCTGCCGATCGTCGCGATCTACCGCAAGTACTACGGCACCCGCTTCACGTTGCGGATCGTCGCGCTGATGCTCGTGACGATGGTGGCCGCGGCGCTGATCGTCGATGGCCTGTTCAGTGCGCTGGGGCTGGTGCCCTCAGGCAACCGGCCCTCGCGCGGCGACATCTTCGGCTCGATCCAGCTCGACTACAAGCTCGTGCTCAACGTGCTCGGCGTCGTCGTCTTCGCCGCGCTCTTCTGGCTCACCGCCCGGCGCGGCGCGACCGACCCGATCTGTGGGATGAAGGTCGATCGCACCAAGGCGATCACGCGCAGCGCTAGCGGGCAGACGCTGTTCTTCTGCTCGGAGCACTGCGCGCACACGTTCGACGAACGCTGAGGTCCGCCACCGGGAGCCCTGCCGCGCGCTCAGCGCGACGCTCCCGCACGCTCGCGCTTGCGCGCCTCCTGACGTTGCTCCGCTGCCTCGATCACGCCGCGGCGGCGCTTGTGCGCGCGCTCGTACGTCACGACGTGGCGCAGCTGGGCCGGCTGCAAGTCGTCGAGCTTCCCGGCCACGTCCTCGACCGTCAGCTCGTCGTAGTTCGGCAGCGGCGAGCGGTGCTCCTCGCGCTCGTCGCGCGCGCTCAGCGTGCCGGTCGCGCTGCGCGCCGCGTGGACGGCATCCTGCCCGGCCTCGCTGGCGCTCCGTGCGGTCTTGCGCACGGCCTGCCCGGCAGCGGTGGTGCGGGCGTCGTAGCTCGACTCGCCCTTTACCTCCGCCCCGATCACGGCTGCCGTCAGCGCCGGGATCTGCTCGCGCAGCGTCGCGAGCATCTGCTCCTCGTCCGCGCGATGCTCGGCGGCGAGATCGGCGGTCACGTCGTCGCCGGCCTGGCGCGCGAGCTGTTCGAGCGCGTCGTAGGTGGCGATCTCGAGCGCCTCGCTCGCGCACTCGTCCTTCGCGTTCTTCAGCAGCTTCTCCTCGCCGCTGCCGCCGCGGACCATGTCCAGCGGCGCCTTGCCGAGCGCGAGCGCTTGCCCGACGAGCCGCTGGGCGAGCCCGTAGCCGGCGTCGACGATGCCGGGGCCGTGGTCGAGGTCGCGCAACCGCCGCTCGATCCGCTCGGCGTGCCCGCGCGTGTCGCGCAGATGGCGGTCGAGCGCGCTGCGGTACACGCCGGCTGGCGTGATCGCACGGTGTGCTTGGAGCGTGCGTACGAGCGTCAGCTCCAGCGCATGGGCCTCTTGGAGGTATTGAACGATCTTGTCCTGGGCGGTCGTCATGTCGAGTCCTTGGTCCTTGGAGGTGCGAGTTGGTCCGCATCGAGTGCCCGGGTTTCCGGGGACGTAAACGACTGCGTGCGATCGCCTGACCTCCGTCGGCCGATCCACTCACTTCCCGGTGCATCGGTGAGTCCGTGCGCGATCACGGACGTGACGACGACGAGCGCTGCGAGGTCGAAGATCCGCTCGTTGCCGGCGATCGGCTTGGCGAGCACGAGCAGCGCGAACGTCATCGTCGCGACGCCCTTCGGCCCGAACCACGCCATGAACGCTGTCGTCGCCCAGTCGACGCGCAGGCCGGCGAGCGCGATCCAGAGCGCGATCGGCCGCGCGAGCAGGAGCGTCACGATGACGAGCCCGACCGCTGCCCAGCCGTCGCCGAACAGGCCGTGCAAGGTCAGCAGCGAGCCGAACACGACGAAGATGCCGAGCTTCACCAGCTCGAGCACGGTGTCGCTGCGTGCTGCCACTCCGGCCCGCACGTCGGGCCGGCCGATCCCCAACGTGATCGCCGCGACGAACACTGCGATGTAGCCATTGCCATGCGGCGGCAGCACCGTGGTCCCGTACGTCACGAACGCGGCGCCGAACGCGAGCAGCATCCGGACCGGCGCGGAGATCGTGTTTCCGCGCGGCAGCAGCAGCGAGGCGAGCAAGCCGAGCGCGATCCCGAACGCGAAGCCGAGTCCGACGTCCTCCAGCACGAAGCGCCACCAGACGAAGTCGCTCTGGCCGATCGTCAGCGCAGCGGCGAGCGCCAGCACCGGCGGCAGCGCCAGCCCGTCGTTGAGGCCCGACTCGAGGTTCAGCGAGTGGCGCACGAGCCGCGGCACACGCGGGTTCGTGACGACGCTTGAGGACAGCACCGGGTCCGTCGGCGACAGCAGCGCGCCCAGCAGGAAGGCACGCGTCCAGTCGAGGCCGATCAGCAGGTGCGCGGCGAGCGCGACGATCCCTGCCGTGATCGGCATCGCGATCACGAGCTTGCGCGCGGGCCAGTGCCAGTGGCGCTGCAGCAGCTCGCCCTCGACCTCGAGCCCGTCACGGAAGAGGATCGTGATCAGCGCGATCGACGCGAGCGTCGCGACGAGACCCGAGCGCGCGTCGAGCTTCAGCAGCCCGAGCCCGCCACCGCCGAGCACGAAGCCCGCGAGCAGGTAGAGCGGCGTTCGCGCGAGCAGGCGCATCTGTCGGCAGCTTCGCAGCTCGCCGCGCTCGAACGAACGCCGGCGAACCTTCTAGCTACGCTGCCTTCTGAGAATCCGATGGTCGACCCGCAGACACGCTACGCCCGCGCCGGCGACGTCCACATCGCCTACCAGGTGGTCGGCGACGGCCCGGTCGACGTCGTCTACGTCCCGCCGACGCTCCAGCAGGTCGAGCACCTGTGGGCCGAGCCGCGCGTCGCCGCCTTCTTCGAGCGGCTCGCGAGCTTCTCGCGGCTGATCCTGTTCGACCGTCGCGGCACCGGCCTGTCAGATCCGATTTCCGGCGCGACGACGCTCGAGGACCAGATCGAGGACCTCGTCGCGGTGATCGACGCAGCCGGCTCGCGCCAGCCGGCGCTGTTCGCGCAGGCCGAGGGCGCGACGATGGCCGCGCTGTTCGCAGCGAGTCGCCCCGAGCGCACGCGTGCGCTCGTGCTGTACGCGGGGATGGCGCGGATGACGGCCGCGCCCGGCTACGAATGGCCCGGCGACGAACGTGAGCGCCGGACGCGGATCGAGGAGATCGAGGCACACTGGGGCGACGGCACGCGCGTCGACCTGATCGCACCGAGCCTTGCGGGCGACGTGGCGCTGCGGCGCTGGTTCGCGAAGCTCGAGCGGCTGTCGGCAAGCCCCGGCTCGCTCGACGCGCTGTTCGCGATCGCGGGCGAGACCGACGTGCGCGGCGTACTCCCGTCGATCGCCTGTCCGACGCTCGTGCTGCATCGCACCGGCGATCGGCTGATCGACATCCGCCACTCGCGCTATCTCGCCGAGCAGATCCCCGGCGCGCGCTACGTCGAGCTGCCCGGCGAGGACAACCTGATCGTCGTGGGCGACTCCGAAGCGGTGCTCGAGCAGGTCCAGCGCTTCCTCACCGGCACGCACACGCCGCCGGAGCCCGACCGCGTGCTCGCGACCGTGATGTTCACCGACATCGTCGGCTCGACCGAGACCGCCGCCCGCCTCGGCGACCGCGCCTGGCGCGACCTGCTCGTGCGCCACGACGCGCTCAGCCGCGCGCAGCTCGAGCGCTTCCGCGGGCGCTCGGTGAAGTCGCTCGGCGACGGCTTCCTCGCTGCCTTCGACGGCCCGGCGCGGGCGATCCGCTGTGCGCTGGAGCTGCGCGAGGCGATGCGCGAGCTGGGAGTCGAGCTGCGCGCCGGCTTGCACACGGGGGAGTGCGAGGCGATCGGCGACGACCTCGGCGGGCTCGCGGTCCACATCGGCGCGCGCGTCGGTGCGCTCGCCGCGCCGCGCGAGGTGCTCGTCTCCGGGACCGTCAAGGACCTCGTCGTCGGTTCGGGGATCGACTTTGCGGATCGCGGCGAGCACGCGCTGAAGGGCGTCCCCGGCACCTGGCGGCTGTGGGCTGCAGAGGACGACGCGAGACGCTGACCGTCGCGGTTGCGACGCTCCGGAATCGGGCTACGATCGGATGCGAACGGGCGGTGGGGGCCGTCCGGCACGCAAAGGGGGATGGGATGCACTCTGCAAGCATCATCGCGCGGTGGCGCGCGATGATCGTCGGGCTCGCGCTCGCCGGCAGCACGATGATGATGTGCTCGATTGCCGCGCGCGCGGACGGGCCGGGAGTTGGGACCGCGTCGGTGGCGTCGGTCGGCGATTCATACATTTCAGGCGAGGCCGGTCGCTGGGCCGGCAACACGAACGAAGAACCGTCATGGATCGACGCGCTCGGCACGACTGCGTACAACGACAACGCCGGGCACACGGCTGAAGTTATCGCCGGCTGTCACCGCTCGCTAGCTGCCGAGATCATCATCGGCGGCGGCGTCAACAGCGCGAACCTCGCCTGCTCGGGCGCGAAGACCTCGACGTTCACCGGGTCCGAAGGCGAATTCAAGCCGGGGCTCGACTTCTACAGCTCTGGTGCCAACAAGGGCCAGGCGCTGCTGTTGCAGGAATACGCGAGAGCGCACAACGTCAAGCTCGTCGCGATCTCGATCGGCGGCAACAACTTCAACTTCGCCTCGATCGTGCAGGACTGCATCGAGGACTGGTTAACCTCACCGTGGTGGTTCCAGAACCACTGCAACGACGACAGTGAAGTGACGGCCAACTTCACGAGAGAAAACGTCGCGACGCAGACGACGGCGATCAAGAACGCGATCCTCAACGTCCACAGAGCGATGACCGAAGCCGGCTACAGAGACGAAATGTACGGGATCGTCGTGCAGGACTACGAGTCGCCGATCCCGAACGGCAGCGGCTTCCGCTACGAAGAGTCGGGCTTCACGCGGCAGGAAACCGGCGGCTGCGGCTTCTGGAACGCCGACGCGAACTGGGCGAACGAAAGCGCGCTGCCGACGATCGACACGGCGGTTCGCAACGCAGCCACCGAAGCGAGACTCACGAACGTCAAGCAGCTCGAGTTGAGAGCCGCGTTCAACAGCCGGCGGCTGTGCGAGAACACGGTCGGGCTGTTGGAGGAGAGAGGCCTGACGTCGTGGAGAGGCACCGGCGCGGTCGACAAGACCGAGTGGGTCAACCAGATCCGCACCGTCTCGGCGCTGTTCGGCGAATACGAGCTGCAGGAAGACCTGCACCCGAACTACTGGGGCGAGCTCGCGCTGCGCAACTGCCTGCGCCAGGCGTACAACGGCGGGACGCCGAGAGGTGGCAGCTGCACGCGCACCGGCACCGGCCTCACCGGGAGCGGGGAGCCGGTGATGACGCTCACGCCATAGGCAACCACCTTCTGCTTTTCGGCGGTGGCGCTGGAGGACCATGCGGGCGAACATGCGTTCGTATCGCATGGTCCTCTGCATTCTCATCCCGCGCTTCGAGCTGACGGTCGCCGTGGGCGACCGCGAGGAGCTGCTGCGCACGCCGACGGCACTCGCGCCGGAGCCCGGACGAGATGCGCGCGTGGGGGAGGTCTCACCCGCAGCCGAGGCCTTCGGCGTGCGTGCCGGGACCCCGCTCGGCGAGGCGCTCGCGCGCTGCCCGGCGCTTGCGCTCGTGCCGCCCGACCCGGCCGGCGTTGCCGACCGCTGGGAGCGGCTGATCGTGCGGTTGGAGTCGATCGGCGCCGCCGTCGAGCCGGAGCGGCCGGGGCTCGCGTGCTTCCAGGCGCGCGGCCTCGTGCGTCTCCACGGCGGCACGCTCGGGCACGTGATCGCCGCAGCGCGCACGGCACTGCATCAGCCGGCGCGGATCGGTGCGGGTCCGTCGCGCTTCTGCGCGCTCGCAGCGGCGACGCGCGCGCGCCCGCGCCGGCCCGAGGTCGTCGCCGGCGGATGGGTCGACGGCGCGCGCGTGCGCAGTGACGAGGCGGTCGCACGCGACGCTGCGGCGGCGCGCGCCTACCTCGCACCGCTGCCCGTCGCACTGCTGCGCGGCCGGCGTGAGACGGCAGCACTGCCGGACGCGCTCGCGCGACTCGGGATCGCGACGCTCGGCGAGCTGGCGAAGCTGCCGCGCGCCGTCGTCGCGGATCGCTTCGGCGCGCCCGGCCTGCTCGCGCACGAGCTCGCGCGCGGGCACGACGGAGCGCTCGCACCGCGCGAGCCGCCGGAGCGCGTGAAGGAGGAGCTGGAGCTGCCGGAGGCGCTTTCCGGCGTCCAGCTGCACCGTGCGCTGCACTTGCTCGTCGACCGGCTGCTCGCGCGCCGCGAACGGCGCGGGCGCTCGTTGCGCGCCGTCGTGCTGTCGGCCGTGCTCGTCGAGGGCGGCACGTGGCGCGAGCATGTCCCGTTCCGCGAAGCGCTTGCGGACCCCGAGCGGATGCGGCTCGCGCTCACGCCACGGCTTGCGCTGCTGCCGGCGCCGGCCGAGCGGCTGCAGCTCGCGGTCGAGCGCTTCGGGCCGCCGGCGCACGACCAGCGCTCGCTGCTCGACGAGGCCGGCGCCGTGCGCGCGCTGCGGCTGCGCGAGGGCGTGCGCCAGGCGCGCGCCGCGGCCGGCCCGGACGCTGCGCTGCGCGTGCTCGCCGTGGATCCCGGCTCGCGCGTGCCGGAGCGGCGCGCCGTGCTGACGCCGTTCGAATGAAGCGCGCCGCCGCCGGATCCGCCGCGCCGCTCTCGCGTGCGCGCCGCCACCGCCTCGCGACGCCGCGCCGCGCGCGCGTGAAGCCGGACGACGACGACGGCCGCCCGCTCGTCGTCGAAGGCCGCGCGATCGACTCCATCCGCGAGTCCTGGCTCGTCGAGGACCGCTGGTGGAACGGCAGCCCCGTCCGCCGCCGCTACTGGGAGGTCGTCACGACCTGCGGCCGCAACCTCGTCGTCTTCCACGACCTCCGCACGGGCGGGTGGTTCGTCCAGCGGTAGAGCATCTGCGACACATGTGCTACGTTTGTCGCATGAAGGCAGAGGTCGCATCGCGAGAGTTGCGGAACAACACGGCCGACCTGCTGCGGAAGGTCGAGGCGGGTGAGGAGATCGTCATCACGACGCGCGGCAAGCCGGTTGCGGCACTGGTGCCGCTCGCGGTGCAGCGGCGGCGTTGGCTGCCGCGCGCCGAGCTGGTGCGGCGGCTCTCGAACGCACAGGCGGACGCAGGCCTTCGCGAGGACCTGGCACGACTGGCCGGCGAGACGACCGACGACCTCGGGCCGCTCGTCTGATGGCGGCTGCTCGTGGACTGCTCGACACGAGCGTCTTCATCGCCGGTGAGAGCGGTCGTCGGCTCGACGTCGAGCGGCTGCCGTTGGAAGCTGCCGTCTCGGCCGTCACGATCGCGGAGCTCCACGTCGGCGTCCTCGCCGCGCGGGATGTCGACACGCGCGCCCGACGCCTCGCGACGCTCGAGGCGGTGGCGGACGTCGAGGTGCTGGCCGTCGACGAGGCGGTCGCGGCAACGTGGGCGCGGCTGCGCGTCCACCTCGCGGAGGCGGGCCGGCGGCTGAACGTGAACGACCTCTGGATCGCCGCGACGGCGCTCACGCACGACCTGCCGGTCGTCACGCAGGACGACGACTTCGCGCCGGTTGCCGGCGTCGGAGGCTTGTCGGTCGTTCGCGTGTAGCGACTTCCACCTCGAGGTGGTGGTCAATCTCATGCACCGATGCGAACATGCGTTCGTGTCCTATGTGGAGCTCCACGCGCATTCGGCCTTCTCGTTCCTCGATGGCGCGTCGCTGCCCGACGAGCTCGTGGCGGCGGCGGCCGAGCTCGGCCACGGCGCGCTCGCGCTGACCGATCACGACAACGTCTGCGGCGCGATGGAGCTCGCGCAGGCGGCGAAGGCGCTCGGCCTGCGCGCGATCCACGGTGTCGAGCTGACGCTCGACGACGCCCGCCACCTGACGCTGCTCGTCGAAGACGAACGCGGGTGGCGCAACCTCTGCCGGCTCGTCACGCAGGCGCACGCGCACACACGCGGCGACGAGCCGCAGCCCCGCACCGTGGGGATGCCGGGGGCGGGTGGGGGACCCGCTCCCGGCGCGCGGGGGCGGACCGCGAGCCAGCCCCGCGTCCCGCTTGCCGCGGTGCTCGACCACGCGGAGGGGCTCGTCTGCCTCAGCGGCTGCGCGACGCGCGGCGTCCACGACGAGGCGTCGCTGCGTGCGCTGCGCGGCGCCTTCGGCCGCGAGCGGCTGCGCGTGGAGCTGCAGCGGCCCTATCTGCGCGACGACCGTGCGCGCAACCGCCGGCTCGCCGAGCTCGCGCGCCGGTTGGAGCTGCGCTGCGTCGCGACTGGCAACGTCCACGCGCACGTCCGTGCTCGCGCGCCGCTGCAGGACGCGCTCGTGGCTGTGCGATTGCGCACGACGCTCGACGCCTCCGAGCCCGAGCGCCGCGGCAACTTCAGCCACGTGCTCGCGACCCCGCAGGCGATGACCGCACGCTTCGCCGCCGACCACCCGGAGGCAGTCGCAGAGACCGCGCGCGTTGCCGAGCTGCTGTGCTTCGACCTCACCGAGAGCCACGGCTACCGCTACCCGGGGGAAGAGAACCCGCACGCCGACCGCGAGCTGGCGGAGGCGTGCCGGACGCGCTTCGAGCACCGCTACGCACTGCATGGCACGGACGCCGTGAGCCCAGCGCTCCGCGCCGAGGCGCAGGCGCGGCTCGAGCAGGAGCTGAAGATCATCGGCGCGCTCGGGCTCGCTGGCTTCTTCCTGCTGCACCGCGACATCCTCGAGCTGGCACGCGAGGTCGCGGTCGAGGTGCGCGGGCGGGACACCGCCCGTGCACTGCTGCCGCCGGGACGTGGGCGCGGCTCCTCCGTCTCCTCGATCGTCTGCTACCTCACCGGCCTCTCGCACGTCGACCCGGTCGCGAACGAGCTGTTCATCGGCCGCTTCCTCAACGACGAGCTGACCGCGCTGCCGGACATCGACCTCGACTTCCCGCGCGACGTGCGCGCGACGCTGATCCCGCGCATCCACGAGCGCTATGGAGCGGACCGCTCGGCGCTCGTCGCTGCCTTCCCGACCTACCGCGCACGCGGCGCGATCCGCGAGCTCGGCAAGGCGCTCGGGCTGCCGCCGGGTGAGATCGAGCGTGTGGCGCGCGGCTCGGAGGGCTGGTCGGCGCGCGATGTAGCGCACGACGTCACCGCAGCGCTCGGGCCCGAGCGGCTCGCGAGCGGCGGGCGCTGGGCGTGGCTCGCGCGGCTCGCCGAACAGGCGCACGGACTGCCGCGCCACCTCTCCCAGCACCCCGGCGGGATGATCGTCGCTACACGGCCGCTGATCGACTGCTGCCCGATCGTGCCTGCAGCGATGGAGGGCCGCCAGATGGTGCAGTGGGACAAGGACTCCTGCGGCGACGCAGGCTTCCTGAAGATCGACCTGCTCGGGCTCGGGATGCTGTCCGCGGTCGAGCGCGCGGTCGAGCAGATCGCGCTGCTGCGCGGCGAGCGGATCGACCTCTCGCGGATCCCCTACGACGACCCGCCGACGTACGAGGCGATCCAGAACGCCGAGACGACCGGCGTCTTCCAGATCGAGAGCCGTGCGCAGATGGCCTCGCTGCGGCGCACGCGCCCGGAGACGATCCAGGACATCACGATCCAGGTGGCGATCGTGCGGCCGGGGCCGATCCAGGGCGGGGCCGTCAACCCGTACATCGAACGGCGCCAGCGGCTGCGCGTCGATCCCGGCTTCGAGATCCCCTACGACCACCCGTCGCTCGTCGAGCCGCTGCGCGAGACGCTCGGCACGATCATCTTCCAGGACCAGGTGATCGAGGTCGCGACCGCGTTCGCCGGCTTCTCCGTCGGCGAGGCGGAGGGCTTGCGGCGGGCGATGAGCCGCAAGCGCTCGGAGGCGGCGATCGAGGCGCACCACCGCAAGTTCGTCGCGGGCGCGATCGCGACGCACGGGGTGAGCGAGGAGCTGGCCGAGCGCGTCTTCGCGATGGTGCGTGGCTTCTCCGGCTTCGGCTTCCCGAAGGCGCACGGGGCAGCCTTCGGGCTGCTCGCCTACCAGTCGACGTGGCTGCGCGTCCACTACGCGCCCGAGTTCCTCTGCGCGCTGCTGAACGAGCAGCCGATGGGCTTCTACCCGCCCGACGCGCTCGTGCACGAGGCGCAGCGGCGCGGGATCGCCGTGCTCGCGCCAGACGTGAACGCGAGCGAGGTCGACTGCACGGTCGAGGCGGTGCCGCTGCCGGATGCGCCGGCCGTCCCGGTGCGCGGCGAGGACAGCGGCGCGGATCCGCTCGCGCCCGGCACGGGCGGCGTCGTGCGCATCGGGCTCGGCTACGTGCGCGGGATGCAGGCGGCCGACGCCCACGCGCTCGTCGCCGCGCGCGCTGCAGGCGGGCCGTTCCGCGACCTCGGCGAGCTGGCGGCACGGGCAGGAGCCGGACGGCCGGCGCTCGAGCTGCTCGCCTGGTCGGGCGCCTGCGACGCGCTCGCCCGCGGGGATCGCCGCGTCGCGCTGTGGCGGCTCGGGATCGCGACGCCGGGGCGGCGCGTGCCGCAGGGGACGCAACTTGCACTTGGGCTCGAGCTGCCGGAGGCACCGCAGCTGCAGCGGCTCGGCGCGTGGGAGGGGATGCTCGCCGACTACGACACGACCGGGCTGACCGCCCGCACGCACCCGCTCATGCTGCTGCGCGCCGGGTTGCCGCGCGATGCGGTCACGAGCCGCGACCTCGAACGGATCCGCCATCGCGCGCACGTCCGCGTCGGCGGGCTCGTCGTCGCGCGCCAGCGGCCGGGCACCGCGAGCGGGGTCGTCTTCATGCTGATCGAGGACGAGCACGGCACGATCAACCTGATCGTGCCGCCCGCGCTGTACGAGCGCAGCCGCCTCGCCGTCCGCACCGAGCCGCTCGTGCTCGCCGCCGGCCGGCTGGAGCGCCACCCGGCCGCGGGCGGGGGGATCAACGTGCTGGTCGAGCGGATCGCCCCGCTCGACATGCCGAATCGACCACTCGCCGAGGTCAGAGAACTCACGCCGGTCGACGATTTCCGCGCTGTTGCGCCGGCCGTTATGAGCTTCGCGCAAGGGCGGCGACGATAGCCGCCGCACGTTTGCCCTTCCCTTCCGTGGTCGCGTCAGGATAAGGTCCCGCTCGCAGATGCTCCCCGTCATTGCGTTCCTCGGCTTTTGGATCCTCGTTGCGCTCGCGCTCTTCTTCGTCGCGCTGCGCGGCGGGCCGCGTGGTGCGCGCGCGACGTTGCAGTCGCAGAGCCCCGGCACGCGGCGTGCGGCGCTGGTGTTCTTCGCGGTCTTCTACGTCGGCATCGGCGTGGCAGTTCCGCTGCTGCTGATCGCAGGCGACCGCGACGAGGCGAGCGCGACCGTCGGCGGCACGACCGTCCACCTGACGGCTCAGGCGCATCGCGGGCAGAAGATCTTCGGTGAGCGTTGCGCGAGCTGCCACACGCTCGCCGCGGCGCACGCGGCCGGCAAGGTCGGGCCGAACCTCGACGCGCTCAAGCCGCCGCGGGCGCTTGTGCTGAACGCGGTGGCGCAAGGGCGCCAGCGCGGCAATGGAACGATGCCCGCACAAATCGTGCAGGGCTCCGACACCGCAGCGGTGTCCGCGTTCGTCGCCGCGGTCGCCGGCAAGTAGCGCGCAGCACCGATCCCGCACGCTGCGGAGCTTCCGCCGCAGCGCTCCATAAGATCGACCGAGATGCAGACGAATGTCGGCGTCCCATTGATAGCATCGGTGCGTCACACGACCGCTGAGTTCCCGTCCCCGGACGGGAAGCGGGGGACCCACCTGGGCCGCGAGCTGCGGCCCATGGGGCGAATCGCACTGATGCGTAGCGCCGCTCTTTCGGCGCGAGCCCGGCAGCTAACCCCGTAAGCCAACGAAAGAGGATCGAAGCGATGCCATCCGCAGAGGCCCCTCCACGTCGGGGAAGCACCGAGCACGAGACCGGCGGACGCCGCACGATCGTGATCCGCGGCCAGGTCGCGCCGCCGGCGCGACCGTACGAATCGAGGGCCCAACGCCGCCGCCCGCGCCGCGCGAGCGAGCGGATCGCCGGCACGCGCCCGGACCGGGCTGCGCTGTGGGCAGTGCTGCTCGGCGTCTTCATGATCCTTGTCGCGGTCATGACCGCGCACGGCGCCTAAGAACCTGTCGCCGGGCGCGTCCCCGTGCGGACGCGCAATCTGGAGTTCATACGCCGCTGAGCCGGCGTTTAGGTGCGCGCGTATAAACAGGTGCACCCCCTCACGGCAACGCCGACATCCCCGATCGAGGGGCTTGTGCAGATCCAGCACAAGCCGTACGCTTACAAACTGTAAGTTTCAACAACGGTGACGCCATGAAGATTCCGATGAGCAGGTTCCAGATCCACGACGACCTCACCGCGCCGGAGGGCTCCGCGCCCGTCCTGCGCGGAGCGCTCTCCGCCGGTGGCCAGCTGCCGAACTTCCTCGGCGTGCTTGCCGGCTCGCCGGCCGCGCTGCGTGCCTACGCGCGCTTCCGCTCGGAGCTGCGCCACGGTCGCATCGACACCGCGACGCTCGAGCGGATCGCGCTCGCCGTCGCCGAGCACCACCGCTCGGAGCCGGGCATCGTGCTGCACTCGCGCAGCGCGCGGGCCGCCGGGCTCGGACTCGACGAGGTGGCGCTCGCGCGCGAATGGGACTCGAAGGACCCGCGCGAGGCTGCACTGCTGCGCTACCTGCACCCGCTGCTGATCGACGGCGTCCAGCCGCCGGCGCATCTCCACGAGGAGGCGCGCGAGGCCGGCTGGGACGACGAGGAGCTGCTGGAGGCGATCGCCGCCGTCGCGCTCGAGACGTTCACGGCGATGATCAACGTCGCCGGCGAAGTGCCGGTCGACGGCTCCAGTGAGGCATCGCGCGCGCTGCGTGCCGCATGATGGCGGCGCACCCAGCCCCCGCCGCCCCCACGGACGCCGCCGCCCCCGCACCCCCCGCGGCGTCCGTGCCCGGCTGCTGTCCGCGCTATCACGAGGCGATCGAGTTGCTCGGCCGCCGCTGGAGCGGCGCGATCGTGCGCGTGCTGATGCACCGCTCGCCGATGCGCTTCTCCGAGCTCGCCCATGCGGTCCCGGAGCTGTCGGACCGGCTGCTGTCCGAGCGCCTGAAGGAGCTCGAGGCGCGCGGGATCCTCGCGCGGCTCGTGCTGCCCGACCGTCCGGGCCGCGCCGAATACGCGCTCACGGCGATGGGCCGCGAGCTCGAGCCGGCGCTTGGAGCCTTGGAGACGTGGGCCCAACGCTGGCTCACTCCGCCGTCCCGCTGAGGCCATCGGGCGGCGGGCGCCGCTAAGGTCCCTGACCCGTCGCCACACGACCCGCTTCAGGAGCCTTGCCATGGCCGACGCCCCGTTCACAGCTGACGACGTCCTGCGCCTCGCGCAGGAGCGTGACATCCGCTTCATCCGCCTGTGGTTCACGGACGTGCTCGGGCAGCTGAAGTCGTTCTCGATCAACAGCAGCGAGCTGGCCGACGCGTTCGAGGGCGGGATGGGCTTCGACGGCTCCTCGATCACCGGCTTCAACGCGATCGAGGAGTCGGACATGATCGCGTTGCCCGATCCGACTACATTCGCGATCCTTCCATGGCGCCCGACCGACGACGGGGTCGCGCGGATGTTCTGCGACATCCAGACGCCGGAGCGCACGCCCTACGAGGGCGATCCGCGCCACGTGCTGCGACGGGCGCTGGAGCGTGCGCAGGCGATGGGCTTCGACGACTTCATGGTCGGGCCCGAGCTGGAGTACTTCTACTTCCGCGACCAGCACACCCCCGAGCCGCTCGACCAAGGCGGCTACTTCGACCTGACGACGCTCGACGCAGGCTCCGACCTGCGTCGTGAGACGGTGCTCGCGCTCGAGCAGCTCGGGATCCACGTCGAGTACAGCCACCACGAGGTCGGTCCCTCGCAGCACGAGATCGACATGCGCTACGCGCCCGCGATGAAGATGGCCGACGACTGCATGACGTACCGCCTGACGGTCAAGGAGTGCGCGATGAAGTACGGCCTCCACGCGACGTTCATGCCGAAGCCGCTGTTCGGCGAGAACGGCTCAGGGATGCACACCCACCAGTCGCTGTTCCGCGATGGAGTCAATGCCTTCTACGACGCCGACGACCAGTACTTCCTCTCCGACGTCGGCAAGGCCTTCATCGCCGGCCAGCTGCGCCACGCGCGCGAGATCAGCTCGATCTTCGCCCAGTGGGTCAACTCCTACAAGCGGCTCGTGCCGGGCTACGAGGCGCCGGTCTACGTCGCCTGGTCGCGCCGCAATCGCTCCGCGCTCGTGCGCGTGCCGCTCTACCACCCCGGCAAGGAGAAGGCGACGCGGATGGAGCTGCGCTGCCCCGATCCTGCCTGCAACCCGTACCTCACCTTCGCGGCATTGCTGCAGGCCGGCCTGGAAGGCGTCGAGCACGGCTACGAGCTGCCCGAGCCGATGGAGAAGAACCTCTACCACCTCGCCCCCGACGAGCGCCGCCGCCTCGGGATCGAGCAGCTGCCAGCGACGCTGGGCGAGGCGATCGAGCTGACGGCAGAGTCCGAGCTCGTCCTGCGCACGCTCGGCGAGCACATGTTCAACCGCTTCGTCGAGATCAAGCGCCAGGAGTGGGACGACTACCGCGTCCAGGTCACCCCGTGGGAGCTGGAGCGCTACTTGCCGGTGCTCTGACCGCGGGTGGTCGTCTCCTACGTCCGCTCGCGCGGACAGTAGGCGCGGGCGTCGGCCGGATTGCCGATCAGCAGCCCCAGTCCATGTTGCCCCCGCAGCGCCGGGCATGGTGGACCCGGATGCGACGGGTCGGCAAGCACGAGCATCACATGATGGGCGTCGGCCACGTTCCAGCGCCATCGGCGCGCCCACGGGAAGGCATGCGGGGCGGCGGGCAGCGGACCTGAGCGTCCGTGCGTGGAGTAGTTCGTCGCACCAGGGGTCGGCGCGTCCAGACCGGCGAGGTACGCGAACAGCAGCAGGCCTTGCGTTTCGAAGTCCCGCTCGCGCCATATGACGCCTGTGATGTCGTTCCGGCGCAGCGTCTGGAACAGTGCGAGGACGTCGTCGTCGGTGCGCGGACTCGACAGGTTGAATGCTTCGTTGGCGTAGATGGTCACCTGATCTAGAGGTGGAACACCGTAGATCGTGTCGGCGACATATGGATCGCGCGCGATTGTCACGCGAACGGGATGGCCGACACCGAAGCTCGTGCCCAGCGTGGTCGCGACGGTTGCCGCGACGAGTGAAACGGAAACCACGGACCGCGCGCGATGGTTGAGATGCGCGATCCAGCTCGTGCCGATCACCGCAACGTAGACGATCAGAGACTGCGCATAGCGGGTGTCATGATGCGGCTGGAGTGAGAGCGCGAGCCAAGCAACCAGCAGTCCTCCGAGCAGCTCGGGTGCGAGTCCTCCGATGGGGCTGGAGGCGCTTGCTGCTCGTGGGCGCCGAGCGCGCATCAGACCGACGATGGCGACTCCTGTGCCGATGGCCGCAAAGGTGAACAGTGGCGTGAACAGCACAGCGTTGAGAAGGGCCCAGAAGTACCAGCCGAGGTTCGCGAGTGACACGACCGGTGGGTGCGCTCGTGCCGGCAGGTCGGCTGGAAGCAGCCCGCTCGATGCGAAGGTGCCGAGCTCTCCGAGGTGTGCGATGTACCAGGGGGCGCCGACGATGACGGCGGCAGTGGCGAAGGTGAGGATGCCGCGCCAGTTGCGCCAGCCACGTTGGCGCAGCAGGACCACGGCGAGCAGGCCGGCTATGAAGAGCGGAAATTGCTCTTTTGTCTCGAAGCCGAGGCCGACGGCGGCGCCCGCGAGTGCGGAGATGCCGATTCGGCAAAAGCGCTCGCTTGCGAGGATCAACCAGACCGCGAGCGCCACCATCACTGCCATCGGCGCGTCCAGCATCAGCACGTGGAACTGCTCGATCAGGAGTGGGGAGCCGAGCGCGAACGCAACAGCGAGGAAGCCCGCTTGCGGTCCGGCGACGAGTCTGCCGAGTTGGTAGCAGGCGAGCGCGAGCAACGGGATGTAGACGAGATTCTCGCCGACGACAGGTGATGCGGTGTCGATGCCGCCGACGAACGTGGCAGCTGTGCCGACGAGGATCGCCATCGGCGGGTACCGGCCGACGCTCGAAAACACGCGCACGACGTCACCGTCGGTGATTCGATGGTGGTTCGCGACGATCGTCAACAGATACGACGCGGCGTCTCCCACGGGCACGCCGCGGTCTTGGCCGAGCCACCAGACGCTGATCGCGATGAATCCGGCTGTGACACCGATCGCTGCTGCGGCCCATCCGCTGCCAGGCCGGATCGTGATGCTCATCGTCCCCCCTGAAAGCAGTCTAATGCGTAGCGCTGCTCCTGGTGGGGTTCAGTCGCGCGCGAGCGCTGAGCGCGCCGCGTCGAGCAGCTGCTCGACGCGGGTGAGCTTGACGCGGGGGCGGCCTTGGGCTTCGCCGGCGGCGCGCTCGGCTGCGTCGATCGCCTGCCAGCCGTCGTAGCGGATGTGGTCGGGAGCGCGGTCGGCGAGCAGCGACTCGATCGCGTCGGGATCGCTCACGGCCGGCTCGGGGAGGCGGCCGGTGGTTGCGTCTTCGAGCAGCGCTGCCGTCGTCTCCTGGCTGTCCTTCTTGTTCGTCCCGATGATGCCGCTCGGGCCTCGCTTGATCCAGCCGGAGACGTACTCGCCGGGGCGGTGCGTGCCTCCGGGCTCGTCGAGCACGCGGCCCGTCTCGTTCGGGATCGTCGCGCGCCGCTCGTCGAACGGCACGCCCGGGAGCGGCTCGCCGCGGTAGCCGACGGAGCGGAAGACGAGCTGGGCGGGGATCAGCTCCTCGACCTCGGTGACGACGGCGGCGAGGCGGCCGTCCTCCTGCTCGACCAGCTCGGTACGCCCGACGCGCACGCCCTCGACGCGCTCGGACCCGACGATCTCCAGGGGGAAGCGAAGAAGCGCAGCACGATCCGGCGGGTGTGGCCGTGCGGCTCGCTCGCCGCGTAGCCGCGCAGCACCTCGATCTTCTTCTTCGTAGCGAGGTCGGCGGCCTCGACGATCCGCTCGCTCGCGGGATCCAGCTCGAGGTGGCCCGGGTCGACGATCACGTCGGCCTCCGCCAGCTCGGACAGCTCGATCAGCTCGGGCGTCGTGAAAGCGGCCTGCGCGGGGCCGCGGCGGCCGAGCACGACGACCTCCTCGATCGAGCTGGCGGCGAGCGCCTCGAGCGCGTGGTCGGCGACGTCGGTCTGCGCGAGCGTCGCGCGCGGGAGTGCGAGCATCCGCGCAACGTCGAGCGCCACGTTGCCGTTGCCGACGACGACGGCGGTCGTCGCGGTCAGGTCGAACTCGTGGTCGCAGAAGTCCGGATGGCCGTTGTACCAGGCGACGAACTCGGTCGAGGAGTGGCTGCCGGGCAGCTCCTCGCCGGGGACGCCGAGGCGGCGGTCGGCGGCGGCTCCGTACGCGTAGAGGACCGCGTGGTAGTGGGAGCGCAGCTCCTGGGCGCTCACGTCGCGGCCGATCTCGACGTTGCCGAAGAAGCGGAAGCCCTCCTTTGCCGCAGTCTTCTCGTAGCGCCGCGTGACCGCCTTGATGTTCGGATGGTCCGGCGCGACGCCAGCGCGCACGAGCCCCCACGGGGTCGCGAGGCGCTCGAACACGTCGACGCGCACGTCGAGGTCCTTGGCGGCGAGCAGCTGCTCGGCTGCGTAGAAGCCGGCGGGACCCGAGCCGACGATCGCGATGCGGATGGGGGAGGACGCCATCGGCCCGAAGTTTAGTCGCGCCCGCGCCCGTCCAGCAGTGCCGCCAGCGCAGCAGGCTCCGTCACCGGCGCCTGGCAGGCGAAGCGCTCGCAGACGTACGCGGCTGCATGGCCGTCGACCGCGCCGCGGCCGGCGAGCAGCTCGATGCCGTCTGCGGGGCCGCCGGCGAGCACGACGTGGGGGCGGAAGGCGGAGCGCACGACGCGCACGAGCGCCGCGGCGCCAGCGGGGTCGTCCGCTTCGCCCACGATCGCCACCTCGTGCACGCCGGCGAGCTGGAAGTCGATCGCCTGCAAGAGATGCGCGAACGCGGTCGGGTGGCCCGCGGCGAGCGGATGCAGCAGCGCGATCACGCTGCGGGCGTGGTCCTCGTAGGCCGCCTGGCCCGTCAGTCGTGCCAGCCGCAGCAGCCCGAACGCGGCAGCCGAGTTGCCGGACGGAATCGGTGTGTCCTCCAAGTCCTTGCGCCGCGTCAGCAACTGCTCGTGATCGTCGGCGGTCGTGAAGAAGCCGCCGCGCTGCGCGTCGGCGAAGTGCGCGATCGTCGTGTCGGCAAGCTCGCGCGCGGCGCGGAACCAGCGCGGCTCGAACGTTGCCTCGTACAGCGTCAGCAGCGCTTCGAGCAGGAACGCATGGTCCTCCAGATAGCCGGCGAGGCGGGCGTCGCCGTCCTTCCAGCTGCGCAGCAGGCGCCCGTCGCCGGTGCGCAGCTCGCGCAGCACGAAGTCGGCGCAGGCGGACGCCGCGTCGAGGTAGTCGGAACGTTCGAGCACCGCACCGGCCTCGGCGAGCGCAGCGATCATCAACGCGTTCCAGGCGGTCAGCCGCTTGTCGTCGAGGCCCGGTCGCACGCGCTCGGCCCGCGCGGTGAGCAGGCGGCGGCGGATCTCCGCCAGCTCCGGCGGATCGTCCGACCCTGCGGCGGCGCGCACGAGGATGTTCGACCCCTCGAAGTTGCCGCGCTCGCTCGCTCCGTAGTGCGTGACCGCCACGTCGAACAGCTCGTCGTCGCCGAGCGCAGCGCGCAGTTGCTCCAGCGTCCACACGTAGAACTTCCCCTCGACGCCCTCCGAGTCGGCGTCGAGCGCGGAGAAGAAGCCGCCCTCCGGCCCGCGCATCTCGCGCAGCGCCCAGTCGAGCGTCTCCGTGCAGGCGCGCAGCAGCAGCTCGTCGCCGCTCACCTGCCAGCCGTGCAGGCAGGCACGCGCCAACAGCGCGTTGTCGTAGAGCATCTTCTCGAAGTGCGGGACGACCCAGGCTGCGTCGACCGTGTAGCGCGCGAAGCCGCCGCCGAGCTGGTCGTAGATCCCGCCGCGGACCATCGCGTGCAATGCAGCCAGCGCCGGCTCGTGCTCGCCGCGGCGCAGCAGCAGCTCGATCGTCGAGGCCTGTGGGAACTTCGGCGCGCTGCCGAAGCCTCCGTGCGTGCGGTCCCAGCTCTGCTCGATCGCCTCCAACGCCGCGTCGAACAGCGCCGGGTCCGGCTCGCCAAGGACCGGCTCGATCTGCGCGCTCGACGCGAGCCGCGCGACGATCCGCTCGCCTTGCCCCTCGATCTCCTGGCGCCGCTCGCGCCACGCCTCGGCGATCGCGTCGAGCAGCTGGCGCCAGCTCGGCAGCCCGTGGCGCGGCTGGGGCGGGAAGTACGTGCCGGCGTAGAACGGCACCTGCTCGGGCGTCACGAATGCGTTCAGCGGCCAGCCGCCATGGCCGGTCATCGCCTGCACGGCGTCCATGTAGATCGCATCGACGTCAGGGCGCTCCTCGCGGTCGACCTTCACGCACACGAACAGCTCGTTCATGCGTGCGGCGACGTCAGGGTCCTCGAACGACTCGCGCTCCATCACGTGGCACCAGTGGCAGGCGGAGTAGCCGATCGAGACGAGCAGCGGCACGTCGCGCTCGCGCGCCTCCGTCAGCGCCTCCGGACCCCACGGCCGCCAATCGACCGGATTGTCCTTGTGCTGGAGCAGGTACGGGGAAGTCTCGTGCGCGAGCCGATTGGCCATCGCGACGAGACACTACCCACGTGCCGCGCCGCGGTAGCGTTCGTCGCCGGCCCGTCGTCCACGAGAAGGAGCACCGCCTGTGTCCCACCATCGCGAGTCCGTCAGCGCGCCCGGTGCACCCGCCGCGATCGGTCCCTACGTCCATGCGGTCCGCTCGAACGGGCTGCTGTTCTGCTCGGGCCAGATCCCGCTGCATCCCGAAACCGGCGAGGTCGTCGGCGCGACTGCCGCCGAGCAGGCCGGGCGCTGCCTGGAGAACCTGCAGGCCGTCTGCGCGGCGGCAGGCGCGACGCTTGGCGATGCGGTGAAGGTGAACGTCTACCTGCGCGAGATGGCCGACTTCACCGAGGTCAACGAGGTCTACGGGTCGTTCTTCGAGTCCGATCCGCCGGCCCGCCTGACGCTCGCCGTCGCTGGCTTGCCGCGCGACGTGCTCGTCGAGATCGACGCGATCGTCGCGCTGCCGGAGTAGCCACGTGTCCGTGCCGGCCGACGCGACGGTCGATCTCGCGCGCATCCAGGCCGCCGCGCTGGCCGGTGAGGGTGTCGTGCGCAAGACGCCGGTGCTCAGCTCGCGCACGCTCGGCGAGCGCGTCGGCGGCACGATCGCGCTGAAGGCCGAGAACCTTCAGCGCACCGGCTCGTTCAAGCTGCGCGGCGTGCTCGCGAAGCTCGCCGCGCTCGGCGACGGAGCGGCAGCTGGCGTCGTGACCGGGAGCGCCGGCAACCACGCGCAGGCGGTCGCCTACGCGGCGCGGGCACGCGGCCTGCGTTGCGAGGTCTTCATGCCGGCCGAAGCGCCGACGGCGAAAGTCGACGCGTGCCTCCAGGCCGGCGCGAAGGTGCACTTCGTCGACGGTGTCGTCGACGACGCGCTGCGCGCTGCGCGCGCGCTCGCAAAGGAGGCGGGACTGGCGTTCGTGCACCCCTTCGACGACCTGGACGTGATCGCCGGCCAGGGCACGATCGGGCTCGAGCTGCTGGCGAAGCTCCCTGACCTCGCGCGCGTCGTCGTGCCGGTCGGTGGCGGCGGGCTCGCAAGCGGCATCGCGGTCGCGATCCGCTCGCAGCGCCCGGAGGTCGAGGTGATCGGCGTGCAGGCCGAGCGCTGCTACTCGTGGCCTGCGTCGGTGGCAAGCGGCGAGCCGGTCGCGGTCGAGAAGCTGCCGCTGACGATCGCCGACGGGATCCTCGTCAAGCGCCCCGGCGGGCTGACGTTGCCGCTCATGCGCGAGTGGCTCGACGACGTCGTGTCGACGAGCGAGGACGAGATCGCCGAGGCGATGGTGCTGCTGCTCGAACGCGCGAAGCTCGTCGTCGAGGGTGCCGGCGCGGTCGGGCTCGCGGCACTGCTCGGTGGACGCGTGCGACCTGCCGAGCATGGAACGACAGCCGTCGTGCTGTCGGGTGGGAACGTCGACGTCGGCCTGCTCGCGTCGGTCGCGCGGCTGCGCGAGACGGCGGCAGGACGACGGCTCGTGGTGCTGACGCGGATCTCGGACCGGCCGGGTGAGCTGGGCCGGCTGCTCGTGCTCGTCGGCACGCAGGGAGCGAACCTCGTCGACGTCTCGCACATGCGAGAGGGGATCGACCTGCATGTGCGCGAGACGGCAGTCCAGCTCGTGCTGGAGACGCGTGGTGGCGAGCACGCGCAGAAGGTGCTGGACGCGATCGCCGACGCCGGCTACGAGGCGACGACCGTCAGCTAGGGCTGAGCGCGTCGGCGCCGGTGCGCTCGCGCTGCGCGCGGTAGGCGCGCGCCTCTTCGACGAGCGCGCCGATCACGCGGCTCTGCTCGTCGGCCTCCGGGTGCCACTGCACGCCGAGCACGAAGCGGTGGTCCGGTGCCTCGATCGCCTCCGGCAGCTGGTCGCTCGTCGCGAGGCCGGTGACGATCAGGCCGTCACCGATGCGGTCGACTCCCTGGTGATGGTGGGACTTCGTCCCGTGCAGCTGCTCGCCGGCTGCGCGCGCGGCGAGCGAGCCGGGCTCGAGCTGCGCGTCGTGGTCGCTGCCGTCGAAGGTCCCGAGCACGCGACGGTGCTCGTCGTGGGCGAGCTCGTCGGGCAGGTGCTGGCGCAGCGTGCCGCCGCAGGCGACGTTGAGCACCTGCATCCCGCGGCAGATGCCGAGGAACGGCAGCTCGCGCTCGAGCGCGCGGCGCGTCAGCGCGACCTCGAAGGCATCGCGCTCGGGGACCGTGCCGACGGTCATCGGGTGCGGCTCGGCGCCATAGGTGGCCGGGTCGACGTCGGCGCCGCCCGCGAGGATCAGGCCGTCGAGCAGGTCGAGCAGCTCGTCGGGGTTCGCGACCACTGCCGGATCGGGTGGCAGCATCAGCGTCAATCCGCCGGCGCGGCGGATCGCGGCGAGGTAGTTCGCCGGCAGCAGCGCAGCCTGCTGATCCCACACGCTCCATTGCGCGCGCTCGAGCGCAGTGCAGATGCCGATGACGGGGCGGCGTTCCATGCCGCGCCAAGCGTAGAGGACGCCGCCGTCGACCGAATCGTGACGCAGGCGTCACCTTCCGTGGTACGGTCCGCGACATGGAGGCGGGCACCCGTCAGTTCGACTTCGACTGGCTGATCGTCGGCAGCGGCTTCGGCGGCAGCGTCTCGGCGCTGCGGCTCGCCGAGAAGGGCTACCGCGTCGGCGTGCTGGAGTGTGGCCGGCGCTTCGCCGACAAGGACTTCCCGCGCAACACCTGGGACGTTCGCCGCTACTTCTGGGCGCCGCGCGCCGGCATGCGGGGGATCTTCCGCATCACGACGTTCCGCGACGTCTCGGTCGTCTCTGGCTGCGGCGTCGGTGGCGGCAGCCTCGGCTACGCGAACACGCTCTACGTGCCGCCGAAGCGCTTCTTCGAGGACCCGCAGTGGGCGGAGCTCGACG
The DNA here is from genome assembly GCA_963715695.1 of uncultured Actinomycetes bacterium. Lineage (GTDB taxonomy): Bacteria > Actinomycetota > Thermoleophilia > Solirubrobacterales > Solirubrobacteraceae > Conexibacter. The sequence continues at coordinate 2,707,656 of OY970266.1, forward strand.
ACTGGGAGACGGCACTCGCGCCGCACTACGCGGAGGCGCAGCGGATGCTCGGCGTCGTCGTCCACGAGAACGACGACCCGGCCGACCAGCTGCTGCGCGAGTTCGGCGAGCACCTCGGCGTCGGCGACACGTACCAGAAGACCCCGATCGGGATCTTCCTCGGCGAGCCCGGGGTGACGGTCCCCGACCCCTTCTTCGGCGGCGAGGGCCCGGACCGCACCGGCTGCATGCAGTGCGGTCGCTGCATGGTCGGCTGCCCGCACGGGGCGAAGAACACGCTCGTGAAGAACTACCTGTGGCTCGCGGAGAAGCTCGGCGTCGACGTGATGGCCGATCGCATGGTCACCGACATCCGCCCGCTCGGCGCTGCGGATGGCAGCGACGGCTACGCGATCGCCGACGAGCGCTCGGGCATGCGCCGCGGGCGCGACGCGCGGACCTTGACTGCACGTGGCGTGATCGTCGCGGCCGGCGCGCTCGGCACGAACAAGCTGCTGCAGCGCTGCCGCCTGAACGGCTCGCTGCCGGACGTGTCCTCGCGCCTCGGCGAGCTCGTGCGCACGAACAGCGAGACGATCCTCGCGGTGACGGTGCCGAAGGACTACCCCGAGGACCTCACGAAGCGCGTGGCGATCACGTCGAGCATCTACCCCGACGCCGACACGCACATCGAGACCGTCACCTACGGCAACGACGGCGACTCGATGAGCGCGCTCTACACGCTGATGGTCGGCGACGGCTCGCGCGTCACGCGGCCGTTGAAGCTGCTCGCGACGATCCTCCGCCACCCGGGCAAGTTCGCGCAGGTGCTGTGGCCGAAAGGCTGGTCGCGGCGCACGATCATCGTGCTCGTGATGCAGACGCTCGACAACGCGATCGCGCTGCGGCCGAAGCTCACGCGCTCTGGCGACGTGCGCTTGCAGACCGAGCAGGACCCGTTGAAGCCCAGCCCGACGTTCATCCCGGTCGCGAACCAGGCTGCGGAGTGGCTTGCCGAGCGCACCGGCGGGATCGCGCAGTCCTCCGTGATGGAGGCTGCATTGAACATCCCCTCGACCGCGCACATCCTTGGTGGTGCGGTGATCGCGCCGGACGCGTCGCGCGGCGTCGTCGACGCCCGCCAGCGCGTCTTCGGCTACGAGAACCTCTTGGTGTGCGACGGCGCTGCGGTGCCCGCGAACGTCGGCGTCAACCCGAGCCTCACGATCACCGCGCTCGCCGAGCACGCGATGAGCCACATCCCGCCGGCCGGCGAGGTCGCCGCCGCTGCGCCGCAGGCCGCCGAAGTCGCCTGACTCCGGCGGGCTCGCGCGACGGGCCTGCTTAGCAGGTGGTCGAGTAGTGGCAGACGTCCCACGCGACCGTGATGTACGTCAGGCGGTTTGCCGCGCCGCCGAGGCCGTTCGCGGCGAATCGGGTGTAGCGAAGCGACTTGCCCGACCCGGCGAACAGGTCGTAGCCGTTGACGGCCTCGCCGGGGTTGCGCTTGGCTTTGGGATACGCCTTCGCGACGGCGCCGCGCTTCGACCCGAGCGCGATCTTCTTCGACGTCTTCCACTTCGCGAGCGGCCCGAGCTTCAGCTTCTGCGTGGTGGTGCCGACGATCGCGGCCTTGATCGTGATCTGCACGATCTTGCCGTCCACGAGGCTGATGCTGGCGACCTCCTGCTGGCCGGGCTTGCCGGGGCCATGCCACTCGCAGAGGGTGGGCAGCAGGCAGCTCGTCGAGCCCCACTTCGCGAATGCCTGCGCCTTTGTCATGTCGAGCTTGACGCCCGCGATCGAGGCGCCCGGCTTGATCACGGTGCTCTTCGGCTTTGGCAGCTTCGCCTGTGCAGCCAGCGCCGGGATGGCGAGTGCGGCGACGAGGACGAGGACGGCGACGATACGGCGGGTCATGGTGCCTCCTGCGATGATCGGTCACACGAGCAATCGCCGCCGGCGTCAGCGAGAGATCACGTCGCGCAGGACGCGTGCGAGCCTAACGGGCAGCGGGGACGCCGACGCGCCAGTACCCGGTCGAACACGCGACCGGATCTCCACAGAATCGTTGCGATCCGAGCGCGTCCCGTGCGCGGCCTCGGCTTAGGCTGCGAGCGATGCGCCCCGACCTGCTCGCCCACCTCTACGACCTCGCCCTCCGCGCGCTCGCGGAGCAGGAGCGGCAGGTCGCCGCGCTTCACGGTCGCTTGACGCCGGTACTCGCTGCCGGCGGGGTGGGAGTGACGTTGCTGACGCGGCCTGCGTTCCATGCTGCTCGCGCAGCGGGCACATTCGCAACCGTGGCGAGCGGCCTGGGGGTGCTGGCGATTGGTATCGCCGTGCTTGCGGCTACGTACGTGCTGCTCGGAGATCGTCTGGCGTTTGGTATCGATGCCTCCTCCGCAAGGAATATCGCGCGTGACGCTGCCGTCGATGACCTGGGCGGCTTCTACGCAGCCGTCTTCGTGGTGCTCGACGAGCGCTGGCTCGAGAATGGGCGGGCCATCGAGCGGATGCTTACGGCATTCACAGTGATGGTGTGCGGAATGCTCGTCGGAGTGTGTGGACTGGCTCTGGCGGCGGCGGTAGCGTCGTGAGTGTGAAAGACGACCGTCCATTTCCTCGCTCACCATGGCGCGACATCCCGCCGTTCGACACGGCGGCTGAGTTCCCGCAGTCGATCATGATTCCGTACGAGACGAGTCTCCAGGTCACCCTGCGGATGGCGCGCGAAGGGCGCGCGCGACGCCGGGAGCGGCGGCTCGAGCGTCGTGCGGCGCGGCGTGCGCGGCGGACCGAGGCGCGCGCCCGGCGGATGGCGTCGCGGACCGGTCGCTGAGTCGCTGAGCGGCGTACCGCGCTGCGCGGGCGACGGACGCGGTTGCGCTAGCCCTGCTCGCGCAACAGGGCGCGGCGGATCTTGCCGCTGCTGGTCTTCGGCAGCTCGTCGGCGAAGTCGATCCGGCGGGGGTACTTGTAGGGCGCGGTCTCGGACTTGACGTGGTCCTGCAGCGCGCGCACCAACGCGTCGTCGCCGGCGTGGCCGTCGCGCAGGACGACGACCGCCCGCACGATCGCGCCGCGCTCCTCGTCGGGCGCCGCGACGACCGCGGCTTCGGCGACCGCCGGGTGCGCGACGAGCGCGGACTCGACCTCGAACGGGCCGATGCGGTAGCCGGCCGAGATGATCACGTCGTCGGTGCGGCCCTCGAAGAAGAGGAAGCCGTCGTCGTCGATCCGCACGCGATCGCCCGTGTGCCAGGGCGTCCTGAGGTCGTACGCCGGATCGCCGAGATAGCCGAGGAAGAAGGTAGGCACGGTCGCTGCATCGGCGACCAGCTCGCCGTCCTCGACCCGCAGCGAGACGCCCGGCAGCGGCCGGCCCATCGAGCCCGGGCGGATCGGCTCGCCGAGCGGCGCGCCGGTCAGCTGGCCGGTCTCCGTCTGGCCGTAGCCGTCGCGGATCTCCAAGCCGGTCGCCTCGTGCCACACACGCAGCACCTCGGGGTTCAGCGCCTCACCAGCCGCCACCAGCCCGCGCAGCCCCGGCACCGGCCGTGGCTCGGCACGCTTCGCGATCACGCGGTACTCGGTCGGCGCCATGCAGAGCAGGTTCACGCCTTCGCGCTCCAGCAGCTCGATCCGCTCCTGCGGGTCGAAGCGCGCGTCGTGCAGCAGCGCGGCAGCTCCACGGATCCACGGAGCGATGAAGACGTTGCGGGCCGACTTCGACCAGCCGCTCGCCGCCGTGCACCAGACGAGATCGCCGGGCCGCGCGTCGAGCCAGTGCTCGGACTGCAGCGACTGTCCGGTCAGGTAGCGCTGGCCGTGCAGCACACCTTTCGGCTCGCCGGCCGTGCCGCTCGTGAACGTGATCAGACAGGGATCCTCCGGCGCCAGCTCGACCGCGGCGACCGGATCGGAGGCGTACAGCGACTCGTCCGGGATCCTCAGCACGGGGCAGGACGGACCCGCCGCCGTCAGCTCGCCGACATCGCGCTCGTCGACCAGGACGAGCTTCGGCTGCGTCGCCTCGAGTCGCATCCGCAGGTCCTTCGCGCGCAGCTGCTCGGTGCACGGCAGCACGACGGCGCCGATGCGGAAGCTCGCGCACATCGCGAAGACCCATTCCGGTCGGTTGCCGATCAGCGTCATCACGACATCGCCACGACCCACGCCGTGTGCTGCGAGCGTCCCGGCAAGGCGCGCGACGCGCTCGGCGACCTCGCCGAAGGCCCACTCGCGGCGCGAGCCGTCGCGGGCCAGCTCCACGAGCGCCAGGCGATCCGGCGGGGCAACGTCGACCACGTCACGAGCGAAGTTCACAGCGCGGGGGAGTGTGGCAGGCGGTGCGCCATGGCGGCGTGTGGCTCCCCGCAAAGGTATCCTCGAGGGAGAAAGCGTGACCCGACTCGTGTCCCCGAACGGAGCGTCGAGACCATGGCCGTAGCGATCGAGAAGACCGATGAGCAGAAGGCGATCTGCGAGATGGTGCGGCAGTTCGCCGACGAGCAGATCCTCCCGAACGCGGAGCACTACGACCACGAGGACGAGTTCCCCACTCCGATCGTCGAGCAGATGAAGGAGCTGGGCCTGTTCGGCGTCACGATCCCCGAGGAGTACGGCGGGATGGGGCTCGACCTGACGACCTACGCGATGATCGTCGAGGAGCTGTCGCGCGGCTGGATCTCGATCTCCGGCGTCGTCAACACGCACTTCATCGGCTCCTACCTGCTGATGAAGTTCGGCACCGAGGAGCAGCGGCAGAAGTACCTCCCGCGCATGGCGACCGGCGAGATCCGCGCCGCCTTCTCGCTGTCCGAGCCGGAGCTGCGGCTCCGACGTCGCCGCGATCAAGACCGCAGCGAAGAAGCAGGACGACGGCAGCTACGAGATCAACGGCCAGAAGATGTGGGTCACGAACGGCCTGCGCTCCGACCTCGTCTTCGTGCTCGTGAAGACCGATCCGAACGCCGAGAAGGCGCATCGCGGCATGACCTGCTTCATCGCCGAGAAGGAGGCGGGCGCCAGCGAGAACACCGGCGCCTACGCAGGCCTCAACGTCCCGCCGCAGCTGCGCAAGATGGGCTACAAGGGCGTCGAGTCGACCGAGCTGGTGTTCGACGGCTACCGCTGCCCGGCCGAGAACATCCTCGGCGGCGAGGACGCCGGCCTCAACAAGGGCTTCCCGCAGATGATGGACGCGCTCGAGCTCGGCCGCGTGAACGTCGCCGCGCGCGGCGTCGGGATCGCGCAGCGCGCGCTCGAGCTGGCGCTGCGCTACTCGCAGGAGCGCAAGACGTTCGGCAAGCCGATCGCCCAGCACCAGGCGATCCAGTTCAAGCTCGCCGACATGGCGACGCAGGTCGACGCGGCGCGCCTGCTGACGAACCGTGCAGCGCGGATGAAGGACGCCGGCGAGCGCTCCGACATCGAGGCCGGGATGGCGAAGCTGTTCGCCTCCGAGGCCGGCCGCTTCTGCGTCGAGGAGTCGTTCCGCATCCACGGCGGCTACGGCTATTCGAAGGAGTACGAGATCGAGCGGCTCTACCGCGACGCGCCGCTGCTGCTGATCGGCGAGGGCACGTCGGAGATCCAGAAGATGGTGATCGGCAAGAAGCTGTTGGAGCGCCACAAGATCTGAGTCGCGAGCCGCGAGCCGCAGCGCGTCGGCGCCATCCGGCCCGTAGACTCGGTGTCCTTGAGCTCCGCGACCGATACCAAGGCACTGATCGAGAAGGCCATCCGGCACTTCGCCGAAGAGGTGCCCGCGCTCGAGCCGCTCAAGCTCGTCTTCGCACTGGAGCTGCGTGGCCGCGGCGACGTCCAGCTCTACCGCGTCGAGCTGCCCGGCCCGGTCGTGACGAAGGACATCGCGTCGGACTCGAAGGTTCGCCTGTCGATCGCGCGCTCCAGCTTCAACGAGCTCGCTGCCGACGGCACGCTGAAGCAGTGGCGCCAGGCGTTCGAGCACGGCGACGCGAAGGCGACCGGGGTCGAGCAGATCCTCAAGCTGATCGCGAACGTAGTCGAGCGCCAAGAGGAGCGCGGACGCACGCGCAAGGCCCGCCACTAGCGGCACCCGCGAGTCCGGGCGTCGCAATGTTCGCCTGAGTGACGATGTGCCGAAATGGCGTCTTCGTGAAGGCGAATGCGCCGGAAGGTGAAACCGAGGCGCGGTAGGCTCGCTGGCGATGAGCGAGTTGCCGCGAGCCGTCGGCCTGCGCATGCCGGCCGAGTGGGCACCGCACGAACGCACGCTGATCGCGTGGCCGGCCCGCGAGGACGCGTGGCGCGACACGACGATCGACGCAGCGCGCGACGCGCACGCAGCGGTCGTCGCAGCCGTCGCCGCGTTCGAGCCGGTGCTGCTCGTCGCCGACCCCGCGCACGCCGACGATGCCCGCGCCCGCTGCACGGCCGAGAACGTCGAAGTCGTCGCGCTGCCGATCGACGACTCGTGGCTGCGCGACTCCGGTCCGATCGTCGTGGTCGACCCAGACGGCCAGCGCGCCGGGATCGACTTCCGCTTCAACGCCTGGGGCGAGGCATTCACCCCCTATGACCGCGACGCCGAGATTGCGCGCCGGCTGCTCGACCAGCTCGGGATTGAGCGCTTCGGCTCGCCCGTCGTGCTCGAGGGCGGCTCGATCGCCGTCGACGGCGAGGGTCTGCTCGTGACGACCGAGCAGTGCCTGTTGAACCCGAATCGCAATCCGCTGCTGCACCGTCATGAGCTGGCGCAGGAGCTGCAGCTCCAGCTCGGCGCCGAGCGGGTCGTCTGGCTCGACCAGGGGCTCGTCGAGGACGCCGACACCGACGGGCACGTCGACAACGTCTGCGCGTTCCTCGCGCCGGGACGAGCGCTGTTGCAGACCGTCGCGCACGAAGACGACCCGAACTACGCGAACGCGCAGGAGAACCTGCGGCGCCTGCGCGAGGCCGAAATCGACGTCGTGGAGTGGGATCTGCTGCCGCGCACCACGCGCGAGGACGGCAGCGTCGTTGCGATTCCCTACACGAACTTCTACCTTAGTAACGGTGCAGCGATTGTTCCGCTCGGCGAAAGCGATCCTGACATGGACGCGGAAGCGCTGACGCGCCTGCGCGCACTGCTGCCAGGCCGCGAGGTGGTCGGCGTCCCCGGCCGCACGCTCGCGCTCGGCGGCGGCGGCGTGCACTGCATCACCCAGCAGGTCCCCGCATGAGCGAGATCGAGGTCATCGAAGCGATCGGCGCGCCGCCGCCCTCGCTGGCGCGCGTCGAGCAGCCGGCCCGCGCGCCCTTCCGCGTCGGCGCCGTCCAGCACCGCTGGCACCCCGATCCGGCCGAGCACGAGGCGGCGCTCGCCGAGGGGATCCGGCTTGCCGCCGCGCGCGGCGCGCAGCTCGTCTGCCTGCAGGAGTTGACGCTGTCGTCGTACTTCGCGATCGTGCCCGATGGGCTCGAGACGGCCCTCGAACGCGCCGAGGCGATCGCGGACGGGCCGACGACCGCCTTCGCGAAGCGGATGGCAGCCGAGACGGGCGCCTACGTCCATGCCTCGCTCTACGAGCGGGCGGACGCGAGCGACGCCACGGCCGGCGGTGACGCCCGCGGTTACAACACGGCGATCTGCGTCGCTCCCGACGGCGAGCTCGTCGCGCGCACGCGCAAGCTCCACATCCCCGTCACCGCGGGCTACTACGAGGACAAGTACTTCCGGCCCGGCCCGCCGCAAGACGGCTTCCCGGTCGTCGGCCTCGGCGAGGCGAAGCTCGGCTTCCCGACCTGCTGGGACCAGTGGTTCCCGGAGCTGGCGCGCGCCTACTCGCTCGCCGGTGCCGACGCGATCGTCTACCCGACGGCGATCGGCTCCGAGCCCGACCACCCGGACTTCGACACCGAGCCGCTGTGGGAGAAGGTCATCACGGCGAACGGGATCGCGAACGGCACCTTCATGATCGCGATCAACCGCATCGGCTTCGAGGACCCGCTGACCTTCTACGGCTCGTCGTTCATCTCCGACCCGTACGGCCGCGTGCTCGTGCAGGCGCCGCGCGATCGCCCGGCGGTGCTCGTCGCCGACCTCGACCTCGACCAGCGGCGCGACTGGCTGGCGCTCTTCCCGTTCCTCGCCACACGACGACCCGACGCCTACGGGCCGCTCGTGGGCTGATGCCGGCGCGCGAGGAAGCAGCGCGGATCGCGGAGCTGGAGCAGCGCCTCGCGCGCGAGCGCGCGGCGCGCCGCGAGGCCGAGACGGTCTCCGAGCAGGCGATGCGCGCGCTCTCGGACAAGCAGCAGCGCCTGGAGCTGCTCGAGACCGTCACGCGGGCCGCGAACGAGGCGACGGGCGTCCACAGCGCGATCGCGACGGCGCTCGACGCAGTCTGCACCCAGTACGGGTGGTCGCTCGGCCAGGCCTGGCTGCTCGACGCGGACGAGATGCTCGTGCCGACCGGCCTGTGGGCCGGCGAGGTCGAGCGCTTCGCCGCCTTCCGGGCGGCGACAAGCGAGCAGCGCTTCGTCGCGGGCGGCGGCGTGCCGGGGCGGGTGCTCGCCGAGCGCCGCGCGATCTGGCTGCACGAGCTGCCGCGCAGCCCGTCGCTCGGGCGTGCGAATGCAGCGCACGCTGCCGGCTTTCAGAGCGCGCTGGCGTTCCCGATCCTCGTCGCCAGCGAGGTCGTCGGCGTGTTGGAGTTCGGCAGCGAGCATGTCGTCGAGCCGGACCCCGACTCGTTCGAGCTGTGGATGCAGATCGGCACCGAGCTGGGGCGCGTGGTCGAACGCCAGCAGGCTGCCGAGCGGCTGCGCCACCAGGCGACCCACGACGCGCTGACGGGCCTCTCGAATCGCGCGCTGATCCTCGACGAGTTGCGCCGCGCGCTGTCGCTGCTGTGGCGCCGGCCTGGCGAGCAGACGGCAGTCTTCTTCGTCGACCTCGACGGATTCAAAGCCGTCAACGATGCGCTCGGCCACGCAGGCGGAGACGCAGTTCTGCGCGATGTGGCAAGCCGGCTCGCCGCAGTCGTGCGCCCGCACGACACGCTCGGGCGGCTGTCCGGCGACGAGTTCGTCGTGATCTGCACCGGCCTGAACGACGAGCGCGCGATCGGCGCGATCGCCAGCCGGATCGAGGAGGCGCTGCACGCGCCGGTCGTCGTCGGCAGCGAGCGCTTCGAGCTGTCGGCGAGCATCGGCGTCACCGTCGCGGCGCCCGGCAAGGAGCCGGAGGCGCTGATCGCCGAGGCCGACACCGCGCTGATGCGCGCGAAGGAGCTCGGTCGCGGCCACTGCGAGGTCTACTCCGAGGAGCTCGGCGCGCGGCTGCGCAAGCGCAGCGAGCTCGAGCGCGCGTTGCGCGACGCCTCCGACCGCGACGAGCTGCGTGTCCACTACCAGCCCGAAGTCGACCTGCGCAGCGGGCGGATCGTCGGCGTCGAGGCGCTGCTGCGCTGGCAGCGCGGCAACGTGACGGTGATGCCGGCAGAGTTCATCCCGCTCGCCGAGGAGACCGGCTTGATCGTCCCGATTGGCGCCTGGGTGCTCGAAGAGGCGCTGCGGCAAGCGCGCAGCTGGCGGGCGGACCCCGAGATCGCGCACGTGCCGTGGACCTCGGTGAACCTCTCGGTCCGCCAGCTCGCCGATCCGCAGCTGACCCAACGTGTCGTGCAGGCGCTCGAACGGACCGGCTCCGAGCCTGGCTCGCTGCTGCTCGAAGTGACCGAAAGCGTGATTCTCGAAGATGTCGATGCCGGCCTCGCGGTGCTCGGGCAGCTGCGCCAGCTCGGCGTCGAGATCGCGATCGACGACTTCGGCACCGGCTACGCGTCGCTCTCCTACCTCGGCCAGTTCCCGGCTGCGGCGGTGAAGATCGACCGCTCCTTCATCGCCGCACTCGACGATTCCCGCACGCACGCGATCGTGACGGCGATGATCGAGCTGGCCCACGCACTCGGCCTGACGGCGATCGCCGAGGGCATCGAGACAGCCGAGCAGCTCGCGACGCTGCGCGAGCTGGGCTGCGACGTCGGGCAGGGGTACTTCTTCGCACGGCCCTGCCCGGCCGACGAGATCGCCACGCTGCTGCGTGCACCGAATCTCGCGCAGTACTCAGCTGCCTGACGAGTGCCGGGGCGTGCCAGGCAAGGACGCAGCCGGTGTAGCGTGCTCTGCACGTGAACCGGCGAGGACGCCGCCTGGCACGTTCCGGCGCCGTCAGGACGTCAGAACAGCCCCAGGCTCGTAGAGCTTCACGACCCGCACGGTGCCCTGCGGCGCCGCGTCGATGCAGAGGCGGCAGAGCACGCACTCGTCGAGGTTCTGCTCGTTGATCGCGAGCGTGCCGCCGTCGCCGCTTGTCGCGAAAATGTCGACGGGACAGACCTCCGTCAGCTTGGCGGCGAGCGCCGGGTCCTGTGCGACTGCAGCGTCGACCTCGACGTCGATGAACGTACCCGGCATCAGACGGCGCTCCTCTCGGCGATTTTGCTCTTGACGATCTCGGGGATCTGCGAGATCTCCTCGGCGACGACGATCCCCGCCTCGGCGAGGCGCGCGATCTTCTCGCTCGCCGTGTCCTCCTTGCCCTCGACGATCGTGCCGGCATGGCCGAAGCTCATGCCCGGCATCTCGTCCATGAAGCGGCCGGCCATGAAGGCGACGATCGGCAGGCGCGAGTCGTTCGCCTTCACCCAGCGCGCCAGCTCGGCCTCCATGCGACCGCCGGGCTCGGTGTAGATCACGATCGCCTCGGTCTGCGTGTCGGCCTCGAACAGCCCCATCAGCTCCGCGTAGGAGGAGCCGATGATCGCGTCGCCGCCGATCGACACTGCGGTCGACTGGCCGAGGCCGGCGGCCGTGAGCGTCGAGGACATCTCCGTCGTCATCCCGCCGGAGCGGCTGATGACGCCGACCGGACCAGGCGAGTAGGCCTTCGCCGCGTCCTTCGCCGGGCCGCCGATGCCGCCCATCTTGATCACGTCGGGGACGATGATCCCGAGGCAGTTCGGGCCGATGATGCGCGCTCCATGGAGGCCTGCGAACTCGACCATCTCGGCCACGTCGCGGCGCGGGATCCGCTCCGTCACGATCACGATCAGCTTGATGCCGTTCGCGATCGCCTCGAGCACCGCGTCCTTCGTGAAGGCGGGGGGGACGGTGACGACGGAGCCGTCGATCGGCCCGCCATGGTGCTCGACCGCTTGGGCGACCGTGTCGAAGACCGGCACGCCATGGACCTCGCGGCCCTTGCGCCCCGGCGTCACGCCGCCGACTACCTTCGCGCCGGCTCCATAGTCGAGGCACTCGCGCGTGAGGTTGACGGCCTCGCGGCCGGTGATGCCCTGGACGATGAACGTCGTCTCGGCGTCGATCAGGATGCTCATGCCGCGGCTCCGATCTTCTCCACGGCGCGTCGCGCCGCCTCGTGCATCGACACCGAGCGGTCGCAGTACTCGACCCCGTACTTCGCGAGGATCTTGAAGCCCTCGTCCTCCCAGGCGCCCGGGATGCGGAAGATCGCGATCTTCTCGGCCGGGTCGTAGCCCAGCTCCAGGCAGGCCTTGATGACGCCGCGCGCGACGATGTCCACACGCGTGTTGGAGACGATCGACATCATCACCGCGATCTTGTCGACGCCCGGCTTCTGCAGCACGAGCTTCGCGAGGCCGCAGGCCTTCTCGACCGACGGGTTGCCGCCGATCTCGCAGTAGTTCGCCGGCTTGCCGCCGTGCGCGCGGACCGCGTCGAACAGCGTCAGCGAGCCGCCGCCGGCACCGATCACGAGCCCGAGGTTGCCGTCGAACTCGGTCACGTTGCCTGCGACGCCGCGGTGCGATGCAGCGTCGACCGCCTCGCCGGCGAGCTCGAACGCGGTCGCCTCGCGTGCCTGGCGGGTCTCCTCGTCGCCGACGCCGAGCTCCTTCAGGATTGCCTTCTGGCGCGGGCGCGCCTCGTTCTCCATGTCCATGTGCGCGTCGACGGCGACGAACGAGCCGTCCTCCAGCTGCGCGAGCGGGTTGATCTCCGCGAGCGTCATGTCGCGCTCGACGAACAGCTTCGCCAGCCGCGCGAGGATCGGCGTCGCGCGCGTCAGCGCGCGAGCCGGTCACGCCGATCGAGGCGATCACCTGCTTCGCCTGGTAGTCGCTCACCGCCATCAGGTTCGAGAAGTGGCCGCGGCCGACATGGCCGGGGTGCGTCTCGGCGACCTCCTCGATGTCGATGCCGCCCATGTCGGAGAACAGCATCACCGGCTGCTTGCGGATCCCGTCCCAGACGACGCCGGCGTAGTACTCCTGCTTGACGGCGACCTTCGAGTCGACGAGCACGCCGCGCGGCATGTGGCCGTTGATCTCCAGGCCGAGGATGAACTCGGCGTGCTCGGCCGCCTCGTCGGGCGTGTCGGCGAACTTCACGCCGCCGGCCTTCATCCGCCCGCCCGTCAGCACCTGCGACTTGATCACGACCGGGCCGGCGATCTCCGCGGCGATCCGCCGCGCCTCCTCCGGCGTCGTGGCGAAGCCGTGCTTGGAGACGGGGATGCCCGCCTTCGCGACGATCTGTCGCGACTCGTACTCGAAGAAGCGCATCCGTCAGCTCCCGGTCGTCGTGGTCGGAAGCCGTAGGCCTCGGCCAGCTCTGGGTCCTTCTGCGCAAGCATCTCGGCGAGACCGACCATCACCTTGCACTGCTTCCAGGTGGCGTCGTCCTGCATCCGGCCGTCGAGCATGTGCACGCCGCGGCCGTCGGGGATCGCCTCGAGCACGCGCTTCGCGAACGCGACCTCCTCGGGATCCGGGCTGAAGACGCGCTTGGCGATCGCGATCTGCTTCGGGTGCAGCGACCAGGCGCCGACGCAGCCCATCAGGAATGCAGCACGGAACTGCGCCTCGCAGCCCGCGTCGTCGGAGATGTCGCCAAACGGCCCGTAGAACGGGAGGATCCCGGTCGCGGCGCAGGCGTCGACCATGCGCGCGATCGAGTAGTGCCAGAGGTCCTGCTGAGCGCTCGCACGGGGCGCGTCCGGGTTCGCCGGGTCGGGGTCGGCGAGCACTGTGTAGCCGGGGTGGCCGCCGCCGACGCGGGTCGTCTTCATCCGCCGCGAGGCGGCGAGGTCGGCCGGGCCGAAGCTCATCCCCTGCATGCGCGGAGAGGCGGCGGCGATCTCCTCGAGGTTCGCGACGCCGAGCGCCGTCTCGAGGATCGCGTGCACGAGGATCGGCTTCTGGATCTCGTGGCGCGCCTCCAACTGCGCGAGCAGCCGGTCGACGTAGTGGATGTCCCACGCGCCCTCGACCTTCGGCACCATGATCACGTCGAGCTTGTCGCCGATCTCGCCGACGAGCCGCATGAGGTCGTCGAGCACCCAGGGGCTGTCGAGGCTGTTGACGCGCGTCCACAGCTGCGTGTCGCCGAGGTCGATCTCGCGGCCGACCTTCACGAGCCCCTCGCGGGCTGCCTCCTTGCGGTCGGCGGGCACCGCATCCTCGAGGTTGCCGAGCAGGATGTCCGTCTGCTTGACCATGTCGGGGACCTTCGCGACCATCTTCTCGTTGCTGGCATCGAGGAAATGGATCATCCGCGAGGGCTTCACGGGGATCTCGAGCACGGGCTCGGGAGCACCGGCGGCAAGGGGCTTTCCAAAGTCACGGGGATTGCGCACTGAGGCTTCTCTCTCGTCGTTTTCGCGCCCGAATCGTATTGCGCGACTGACAACGACGGCGCACCGGCCACGCCGAGACGGCACACTTCCCGTCTTTCCAATGCGATTTCCGAGACGCAGGACGGTAGCTCCATGAACGACACGATCCAAGGCGTTGACACCGATCAGGCAACCCGCGAGGCCTCCGGCGCGCACGCGTATGGCCGCTACCTCGAGGAGTTCGAGGTCGGCGCGGTCTACAAGCACTGGCCCGCGAAGACGGTCACCGAGTCCGACGACCACCTCTTCTGCCTCATCACGATGAACCACCACCCGCTGCACCTGAACGACGTCTACGCGAAGGGCTCTCAGCAGGGCCGCAACGTAGTCGTCGGGCCGCTCGTCTACTCGCTCGCGCTTGGGATGTCGGTCTCCGACGTGTCCGGCAAGGCGATCGCGAACCTCGCGACCGAGGAGCTCTCGCACCCGAACCCCGTGTTCCACGGCGACACGCTGTTCTGCGAGACCGAGGTGCTCGACGTGAAGGCGTCGAAGTCGAAGCTCGACCGCGGCGTCGTCAAGGTTCACACGCGCGTGCTGAACCAGGACGGCGTGCTCGTGGCCGAGTTCAAGCGGCTCGTGCTCGTGCCGCGCAAGCAGCACGGGACAGCCGGCGAAAGCGCCGAGTAGCGCTTTTGGAAGCGCTGTTCCGCACGGGATGGAACAATCCCGTGGATGCCCCGCGACCGTCATGAGGGAGAGCCCGTGAGCATCACCGAGACCGACGCACCGACCGAGCACGCGAAGCTGCAGGCTTGGGTCGACGAAGTCGCCGCCCTGACCCAGCCCGACCGCGTCCACTGGTGCGACGGCTCGGCCGAGGAGTACGACGCGCTCTGCTCCACGCTCGTCGAGGCCGGCACGTTCGAGCGGCTGTCCGACGCGAAGCGGCCCAACTCGTACCTCGCGCTGTCGGATCCCACCGACGTCGCGCGCGTCGAGGACCGCACGTTCATCTGCTCGCAGGACGAGCGCGATGCCGGTCCGACGAACAACTGGCGCGACCCGGACGAGATGCGCGCGACGCTCACCGGCCTGTTCGAGGGCTCGATGCGCGGGCGCACGATGTACGTCGTGCCGTTCTCGATGGGCCCGCTCGGCTCGCCGATCGCGCACATCGGCGTGCAGCTGACGGACTCCGCGTACGTCGCGGTGTCGATGCGGATCATGACCCGCATGGGCAAGGGTGCGCTCGACGTGCTCGGTTCCGACGGCCACTTCGTTCCGTGCCTGCACACGGTCGGCGCACCGCTGGAGCCCGGCCAGCAGGACGTCACGTGGCCGTGCAACACGGAGAAGTACATCGTCCACTTCCCCGAGTCGCGCGAGATCTGGTCCTACGGCTCCGGCTACGGCGGCAACGCGCTGCTCGGCAAGAAGTGCTTCGCGCTGCGGATCGCCTCCGCGATGGCGCGCGACGAGGGCTGGATGGCCGAGCACATGCTGATCCTCAAGCTGACAAACCCGGCAGGCGAGGTGAGGTTCGTCGCGGGAGCGTTCCCGTCGGCGTGCGGCAAGACGAACCTCGCGATGCTGATCCCGACGCTGCCCGGCTGGAAGGTCGAGACGATCGGCGACGACATCGCCTGGATGAAGTTCGGCTCCGACGGGCGGCTCTACGCGGTCAACCCCGAGGCCGGCTTCTTCGGCGTCGCGCCGAACACGAACGAAAAGACGAACCCGAACGCGATCGCCACGGCGCGCGCCAACTCGATCTTCACGAACACCGCGAAGACGGACGACGGCGACGTCTGGTGGGAGCACATGACGGACACCGCTCCCGACCACCTGATCGACTGGCACGGCAACGACTGGACGCCCGCGTCGGAGACGGCAGCTGCGCATCCGAACTCGCGCTTCACCGTTCCCGCGTCGCAGGACCCGGCGATCGCGCCGGAGTGGGAGGACCCGGCCGGCGTGCCGATCGCCGCGATCCTCTTCGGCGGACGCCGCTCCACCGTCGTGCCGCTCGTGCACGAGGCGTTCGACTGGGAGCACGGGGTCTTCCTCGGCTCGATCATGGCCTCCGAGACGACCGCGGCGGCGACCGGCGCCGTCGGCAAGCTGCGCCGCGACCCGTTCGCGATGCTGCCGTTCTGCGGGTACCACATGGGCGACTACTTCGCCCACTGGCTGAAGATCGGCGAGCGCTCTGGCGCGCAGCTGCCGAAGATCTTCTACGTCAACTGGTTCCGCAAGGACGCCGGCGGGCGCTGGCTGTGGCCCGGCTTCGGCGAGAACTCGCGCGTGCTCGCGTGGGTCTTCGGCCGGGTCGCTGGGACGGCAGAGGCGCGCGAGACGCCGATCGGCCTGCTGCCGGCCGAGAGCGCGCTGAACGTCGAGGGGCTCGACATCTCCGCCGACGATCTCGCGGCGCTCACGAACGTCGATCCGGCCGAGTGGCGCGACGAGCTGCCCTCGATCCACGAGCACTTCGCGCAGTTCGGCGATCGCCTGCCGTCGCAGCTGCGGGTGCAGCTCGACGCGCTCACGGAGCGGCTCGGCTCCTAGCGTTTCTGGCGGGCCTGGGTCCGCGTCTCGGCGTTGCTGGTACGCCGGGGCGCGGGCTCGCTCCCCCTGTCCAGGCCATTCGTGGAACCGGGCTTTGGGCGCGGCTTGTTGGCGGGATCCGCGGGAGCCTGGCCAGGGGGACGACCCGCGCCCCGGGCTCATCACACTCGCCATGACCCGCTGCAGACCGTGGAGCGTCCGGCTTGGGCAACACTTCCGCTCAGGTAGCCGGGCGCGGATCGTCCCGCTCGACATGCTCCCGCGGATCCCACGAGCGTGGAGGAGCGCCTGCTCCGCCCCACGAATGGCATGTGCGAGCGGGAGCGAATCCGCGCCCGGCGTACCGACACCGCCGGGGCAGTGGACGGGCGGCCAGAAGGGCTACGCGTCTTTGCCGTACTGCCTGAAGAGCTCCTCGGGCGTCAGCTCAAGCGCGTCGATGAGTCGCATGAGCGTGGTCGCTCGGAAGTCCTTCGCGCCGCGCTCAATGGCGCTGATGTGATTCGCGTGCGTGCCGGCGCGGTGGGCGAGCGCCTCTTGCGAGAGGTCCTGGTCGCGCCGTGCCCGGCGCAGCGTGCGTGCGAGGTAGATGAGGCGGGGGTCGGGGGAAGACGCCATTGTGCCAACCCAGCCTGCCCAACCGATCGTGCACCGACCAGCCACGTTTGTGGTGGAAATCCCCACCAATAGGATGTATTTGAGCTATCTTGCGCATTTCGGGCGCGGACGGCCACTCCCCCTGGCCCGCCGTTGCCCTTCGCCACGTGCGCCCCGGCCCCACTCTGGCCGGGGCGCACGTGCGTGCGGGCTCAGCCCTGGTCGCCGTGCTGCTCGGGCAGCTCCAGCAGCTTGCGGTTGGCTGGCGTGTCGGGCAGCTCGCTGATCTGCTCGTAGTCGGTCACCTCGCGGTGGATGATCAGCACCGTCCCGTCGGGTTCGCCACCGGCGAGGTTGTCGCCGCTCAAGAACGCCTCGTCACGCAGCGGACGGTGTGTTTCGTGGTCGAGATACGTGATGAAGCGCCCGCTGTGGTCGCGCGGGACGAAGACGATCCGGTCGGCCGGACGGCCGTCGATCGTGGTGGTGGTGCCGTCGACGCGCACCGTGCCCTGCGCCGCCTCTCGCTTCGCCTTGCGCCGATAGTCGGCGGCCGTCGGCAGATCGCCCGTGACCGGCTCGCCCATCTTCGAACGCGGCTCGTCGATCAGCGACGGCCGGCCGCGCGTGTACTGGAGCCGGCGGGTGGCGGTGAGCGCCTCGTCACTCAACACGTTCCCCTTGTCGTCGCGCGCGAGCGATCGCGACGCGACGCCCGGAAGCGTCCACGACTCGTAGCGAGTGACGTGCTCGCCTTTCTTGCCGCCACTGTCGTCGATCGTCCCGTAGTCGTGCAGTGAGTCGCGCTCGTAGAAGATCGTCCCCGCTTTTGGCGTGACCGCCACTGCCGCTTTGCCGAACAGCTCGGCGGCCGAGGCGTTGACGACCAGGCTGCTCGCGGGGTCGCCGCCGCCGGACGGCAGCACGCTCACGCCGACTGCGACGGCCGCGGCGGCGACGCCGCCGAGCGCGACGGCGCGCGTCATCCGGGCCGCGGTGAGGCTGTCGATGCGGCTGCGCCAAGGGGCGCGGTCGCCTGCGGTGATGCGCTCGTGCAGGCGCCGCTGCGCCCGCTCGCGGGAGCCGACGCGCTCGGGCTCGACAAGGACGTCTCGAAGCTGAAGAAGGGGATCGTCAGGCACAGGACTGCTCCATCGGTTGCGGGTGCGGGGGAAGAAGTGGCTGCTGCGGCTGCACGGCCGTCAGCCGCACGCGCGCGCGGGCGATGCGCGAGCGCACCGTCCCGATCGGGATCTCGAGCGCGTCGGCGATCTGCTCGTAGCTGAGGTCGCCCCAGACCCATAGGGCTACGGCCTCGCGCGTGCCGAGCGGCATCTGCGCCAGCTCGCGCATCAGCAGGCCGGTGCCATCGGCCCGCTCGGAGGCGTCGGCCGCGGCGCCCGGCTGTGGCAGCCGCCCGAGCGCCTTCGCGTGCCGGCGCTCGCGCCGGCGCTGCTCGCGGATCAGGTTCGCCGCGATGCCGTAGAGCCACGGGCGCGCATCGCCGGTCCCGTCGCCGGGCGTGTAGGCCCGCCGCCGGTCAAACGCTCGCACGAACACCTCGGCGGCGAGCTCCTCGCCGTGGTCAGGGCCGATGCGCCGCACGAGATACGCGCGGATCGCCGGCCAGTGGCGTGAGAAGACCTCCGCGAACAGCGGAGGGGAGTGCTGCGAGGCAGCGATCAGGTCGTCGTCAGGGAGTTCGTTCATGACCCGCTACTGGCCGCGGGCGCCGCAGAAGTTCCCGCGCGTGCGTCAGTGCACGTCGTCGCCGCTCGCCGCGGGCGGCCGCGACTCCTCGGCGAGCGACGTGATCGCGAGCGCGCCGCGGGCGGCGGTCTCGAGCACGTCGGTCGCCTCCTCGATCGAGCGCGCGTACAGCTCGACGAGCAGGTGCACGACGATCTGGTCGTCGTCGTGCTTGTGGAAGCGCACGTGCGTGAAGAACTCGCGCGTGCCGTGATCGCCGAACGCCGCATACGAGAGCGCGTCGCCCGCCTCCGGGCCGGAGCACGTCTCGACCTCCTCGGCGTCGACCGTCACGGTGCACGAGGCGACCCACGGCGTGCCGGCGACCATCCGCTCCCAGCGATCCTCGATCGGCTCGACGCGTCCGTTGTGGAAGCCGAGGTGGGGCTGGTCGTGCATGCAGTCGAGGCATTGCACGACCGCCTCCTGCATCTCGTCGACGACCTCGGCCCGCTCGCCCGTCGCGGGATCGATCCGGTGGATCCCCTCGTAGTGGACCTGGACCTCGAGGTTCTGCGACCAGCAGCGGTAGCAACGCAGCCAGCTGCGTACGGTTTCCTGCTCGGTGGAACCCTCCATCGTGTTGATTCTATGCTGCGTCCGGCGGCGGGAGCGCCTGCCGCGCACGCGACGACCGTGGGAGGCGACCGGATGAGCGAGCGTAATGGCCCGATCGGCGTCGTGCTCGCGGGCGGCGTGGGGAGGCGGATGGGGGGCGGAAAGGCGACCGTCCCGCTGCACGGCAAGCCGCTGCTGGCCTATCCGGTCGCCGCGTTGCAGACGCTGCTGCCAGAGGTCGTCGTCGTCGCGAAGCGCGACACGGAGCTGCCCGCGTTGCCCGGGATCCCGATCTGGACCGAGCCCGACGAGCCACGCCATCCGTTGACGGGGATCGTCCACGCGCTCGCGCAGACCGACGGGCGGGCGGTGCTCGTCTGCGCCGGCGACATGCCGTTCGCGACGACAGCGCTCGTGCGGATGCTGGTCGACGCGGACGCGCAGGGCTCGCCGGCTGTCGTGCCGCGCACGCAGCACGGCTTGCAGCCGTTGCTCGCGCGCTACGAGCCGCAGGCGCTCGCGCCGCTCGCGGCGGCACTCGCCGCGCCGCTCGGCCCGCTTCGGGCAACCGTCGCGGCGCTCGCGCCGCGCGAGCTGCCGTGCGAGGACGAGCGGCTGTTCTTCAACGTCAACGTGCCCGAGGACCTGCTGACAGCGGCGGCGCTGCTCGACCGCGGACCGCCCGCGGGGCCCGGCGCGTAGGCTGCGGGAAGGCACGCCGCCACCGCGGCGTCTTCTCTCACGATGCCTCGTCTGCCGATCAGAGCGCTGCTCCCCGCCGTTGCGTGCGTCGTCGCGGCGTTCTCGGTCGCTGGCTGCGGCAGCACCGGTGGCACGGGCGGCAAGGCTGCGAATGCACAGCCGACACCGCCCTCCCCGCAGGTCGCCGCGGCAGAGCATCCGCACGCGACGGACTTCCCGGCGGCTGGTGGGCAGACGCTCCAACAGCTCGCGAACGGAGCGGTGCACGCTGGCCCGCAGGCAGCGCTTGCGACGAGCGCGTACACGCCCGGTGCGAATCGGCTCGGCTTCGGCGTGCTCGACGCGCAGAGTCACTTCATCTACGGCCCGACCGCGATCTACGTGGCGCGCGCTCCCGGTGCGCCGGCACGCGGGCCGTTCCTCGCCCCAGCCGACTCGCTGCAGGTGCGCCCTGCCTTCCGCAGCGAGACGAGCGCCGGCGACACCGTCCAGGCCGTCTACCACGCTGACGTGCCGCTGCCGCGCGCGGGTCGCTGGTACGTGCTCGTCGCGACTCGGGTCGGCGGAGAGCTGCTCGGCGCGAGCGCGACCGTCACGGTCGCCCGCACGAGTGCGGTCCCTGCCGTCGGCGCGCCAGCGCCGAGCGTGCACACGCCGACGCTCGCCTCGGCCGGCGGCAACGTGCGCAGCATCGACACGCGCGTCCCGCCCGACGCCATGCACAAGGTCGACCTCGCCGACGCGCTCGGCAAGCGCCCCGTCGTGCTGCTGTTCGCGACCCCGGCACTCTGCAAGTCGCGCGTCTGCGGGCCGGTGACCGACATCGCAGCTCAACTGCAGACGGTCTACGGCGCGCGCGTCGACTTCATCCACAACGAGGTCTACGTCGAACAACGACCCGAGCAAGGGGCTGCGGCCGCAGCTGCGCGCCTACGGGCTGCAGACCGAGCCGTGGCTGTTCGCGATCGACCGCCACGGCCGCATCGCCGCGCGGCTCGAGGGTGCCTTCGGGATCGCCGAGTTCCGCCGGGCGATCACCGCCGCCCAGCGCGGCTGAGCGCCGTTGCTCAGCCGCCGATCGCGGACATCGTCCGTGGCGGCTGCACGAAGCCCGCGTCGTTCACGTGGTGCTTCAGCTCCTTGCGCCAGACCGCGTCGCGGACGATCTGCTCCAAGTCGTCGTCGGAAGCGCCGGCGCGCAACGGCCCGCGCAGGTCGGTCTCGTGCAGCGAGAAGAGGCACGTGCGCAGCCGCCCGTCTGCAGTCAGGCGGATGCGGTTGCAGTCGCCGCAGAACGGTTCGCTGACCGGGTTGATGAAACCGACCCGGCCCTGGCCGTCGGCGAAGCGGTAGACGCGCGCGGTGGCGCTCGGCTCGCGCGGCTCGGGCTCCAGCGGGTAGGTGGCGTGGATCGCGGCGCGAATCTCCTCGCCGCTCAGCACCTGGTCGCGCGTCCAAGCATGGTCGGCGTCGAGCGGCATGAACTCGATGAAGCGGACCTCGTACGGATGCTGGCGCGCGAACTCGGCGAACGGCAGCGCCTCCTGCTCGGTGAAGCCGCGGATAGCCACCGCGTTGACCTTGATCGGATGCGCCTCGGGGAAGCCGGCGAGCGCTTCGAGTCCGCGCAGCACCTGCGGCAGCGCATCACGGCGCGTCATCTCGAAGAAACGGTCGCGCTGGAGCGAGTCGATCGAGACGTTGAAGCGGTTGACGCCGGCAGCGACGAGCGCTGCCGCGTCGCGCTCCAGCAGGTAGCCGTTCGTCGTGACCGACAGGTCGTGGACGTCGTCGATCGTCGCGAGCATGCCGGCGAGCCGCGGGAAGTCCTTGCGCACGAGCGGCTCGCCGCCCGTCAGCCGCACGTCGTGAACGCCCATCTCGGCGAGCAGCGCGACGAGTCGCACGACCTCCTCGAAGCTCAGCACCTCGGCGCGCTGCAGCCACGGCAGGCCCTCCGCGGGCATGCAGTACTGGCAGCGGAAGTTGCAGCGGTCGGTGACCGAGACGCGGACGTCACCGATCGTGCGGCCGTGTCCGTCGACGAGTGGGGAGCGCATCGTGTCCGAGGGTACCCGCACGCGCGCCGGCGCAGCTGGCGGCTTGCGTCAGCCGCGCGTCGCGACCAGCAGCGTGACGAGCGCTCCGGCGAGCAGCACGAAGCCACCGGCACGGTCGAACCAGGGGCCGAACGCGGCAAGCCCGACGGCGACCGAGCCGACCGTGGCTGCGACGCCGAGCGGGACGCTCCACGTCTCGCCGAGCACGAGCTTGCGCACCGCGCGCAGCAGGCCGCTCATCGCGCAGCCTCCGCGGGCTCGTGGCCGCTGCCGTTGCGGGCTACGTCGGCCGCGCGGGCGAGCGCCGCGAGCAGCACGAGCGCGGCGAGATAGAGGATCGCGACATCGCCGCCAGGCCAGCGGATCCCGAGCCCCTCGCCGGCGAAGAACGTCCCGAACGCGGTCAGCGCGGTGCCGACGCCGAGCTTCAGCTCCGTCTCCGGCAGCGCGAGCAGCGGGCGCTTCAGGGCGGCGCCACCGGCGATCACGGCAATCGCCGCGACGCCGGCGCCGACGAGCGTCGCCGTGCGGCTGCTCTGCCGTGCCGCGAGCGCCGAGACGATCAGGACGATCTCGACGCCCTCCATCGCGACGCCCTTGAACGCGACGAAGCGCGCAGCCCAGTCGGCTTCGCCGGGTGCCGGCAGCGGCAGCGCGTCCATCTCCGCGCGCGCCTCCAGGTACTCGCGCTGGGAGGAGGAGCGCGCCTTGCGGCCCGCGAGCCGCAGGACTGCCTTGCGCAGCCACTCGATCCCGAGCAGCAGCAGCAGAACGCCGACCGCGATTCGCAACGCGCTCAACGGCAGCGACGCGAGCAGCACCGGCCCGAGCAGTCCTGCCACGAGCGCCAGCACCACGACCGCCCCGAGGGCGCCCAGCGCGGCATCGCGCCACGTCCGCGCGACAGCGACAGCGAGCACGATCGCGAGCGCCTCCAACAGCTCGACTCCGACCGCGACAGCAGCCGCGAGCGCGGCGAGCAGGAATCCCATCTGTGAAGGATCTCAGGCGCGGGCGGCGGCTTCGAGCGTCGCGCCGAAGTCGGTCTTCGAGACCGGTCCGACGGAGGGCGACGTCGCGCCTGCGCTGCGGTAGCGCTCGATTCCCGCGCGCACTGCGTCGCGGTCGCCGATGGCGGCGAGCTCGCCGAGGAAGCGGGTCGAGATCGCTCCAGCCATCTTGTCGACGTCGCCGGCCGCTGCATCGAAGGTGGCGATCTCCTCGCCGTAGCCGGAGCGCTCGATCATCGCGCGGTAGAACGGCAGGCCGAAGTAAGGGATCAGCTCGCGGCGCATCGTCGCCTGGGCTGCGTCCGGGTCGTCGGTCAGCGCGCTCGGCACCGCCGGCACGATGTCGAAGCCCTCCAGCGACTTGCCGGCGCGCTCGCGCCCCGTGCGCACCTCCGGGATCACTACATCGCGGATGTAGGACGGCGTGCAGAGCCACAGCAGCACGCCGTCGGCGATCTCGCCGGCCGCGCGCAGCATCGCGGGGGAGAGCGCGGCCACGTAGATCCTGAGGTTCGGTCGTGGGTCGATCCCCGACAGCTGGAAGCCGGTCTGCCACTTCTCGCCGGCCGGCGGCTGGTCGCCACGCAGGATCGCGCGCACGATCGCCACGTACTCGCGCATCTCCTTCACCGGCTTGTCGATCGTCTGCCCGTGCCAGCCCTCGACGACCGGCCGGTGCGAGACGCCGAGCCCGAGCGTCAGTCGCCCGCCCGAGAGGTCGTCGATCGTCGCCGCCGTCTGCGCCATCGTCGCCGGCGTGCGGGTGTAGATCGGCACGACGCCGGTGCCGAGCCGGATCGTGCTCGTGCGCATCGCGTAGGCGGTCAGGACCGTCAGCGACTCGCGGCCGGCGATGTGGGTGACGTAGACCGACTCGTAGCCGAGCTGCTCGGCGAGCTGGACGCGCTCGATCGCTTGGTCGATGGAGCGGCCGGTGGAGACGAAGGCGCTGAGGGCCATGGGTGGGAGCCTATCCCTTGGCCGGCCCGCCCGCCCGCGGTTCCAGCCGTGTGGTACGCCTGGTCGCGGGTTCGATCCCCCTGGTCCAGGCCATTCGTGGGGCGGGGCTGGTGGTGCGTCGTGGTTGTGGGATCCGCGGGAGCCTGGCCAGGGGGACGACCCGCGCCCGGCTGATTCGGCCGCCGCCGCCACCTCCGTGTGCTGGGCGCGTACGCTGGGGTCGTGTCCGAGCCCGAGCCCGAGCCCGAGCCCGAGCCGCGCGTCGCCGGGCTGGTGCTTGCCGCCGGCGCCGGGCGCCGCTTCGGCGGGCCGAAGCAGCTTGCGCAGCTCGACGGCCGCCCGCTGCTGGAGCATGCGCTCGCGGCGATGGCGGCGACGCCGGGGCTCGTACGCGTCGCCGTGACGCTTGGCGCGCATGCCGACGCGATTCTCGCTGCGGTCGACCTCTGCGGCGCTACGCCGGTACGCGTGCCGGACTGGGAGGAGGGGCAGGCGGCGTCGCTGCGGGCGGGCGTCGCTGCGCTCGCTCCTGTGGCCGACGCGATCGTCGTCACGCTTGGCGATCAGCCGCGGATCGCACCCGCGACGATCGCGCGGATCGTCGCCGAGGCGTCCCGCCCCGCGCCTGCCGCACGTGCGACGTTTGCCGGCACGCCGGGCCACCCGGTACTGCTGAAACGCGAGCTGTTTCCCGCGATCGCCGCGCTGCGCGGCGATTCCGGCGCGCGCGATGTGCTCGAAGCCGCCGGCGCCACGCGGATCGAGTGCGGTGAAACCGTCGTGCTCGACATCGACACGCCGGCGCAGCTCGCCTCGCTCCGTGGCGGCTAAGGCGCTAGGTCGCGAACAGCTCGCGCGCTCGCGCGACGACGATCTCGGGACGCTCCTCGGGCAGGAAGTGCCCGGTGTCCGCTACCCACTCGATCTCCATGTTGGGCGCGTACTCGCGGTGCTCGTCGGTCTTGCCGCCTTGGAGGATGAAGTCGCGCTTGCCCCAGAGGAGCCGCGTCGGGGTCGTGAGGGTGCGGCTGTGGAAGGCGCCGCCGACGAGCGGGCGCAGCTCGTGCAGCAGGAACGAGCGGTAGTACTGCGAGGTCGCGCGGGCGTGGGGGCCTTCGCGCAGCACGTCGACGAAGGTCGCCATCTCGGTGTCGCTGTAGCTGCCGTGTGAGCGCGCGCTCGTGAGCACCTTGCGCGTGAAGCCGCCTTGGCGCATCAGCCCCGAGCCGAGCCCCGGCGTCGCGAGCGCCACCTGGTACCACAGCTGTGCGAGGCGCTTCAGCGACGGGCGCTCGCCGGGCGGCCACAGGTGGGGGATCGAGCAGGCGACGAAGTGGCCGACGCGCTCCGGCGCCGTCAGGCACATCAGGAAGCCGGTGAAAGCGCCCCAGTCGTGGCCGATCACGTCGACCTTGGGCAGCTCGAGCGCGTCGAGCAGCGCGAGCATGTCGTCGGCCAGCTCCTGCTTCACGTAGCCCTTGCGCGGCGCGTCGCTCCAGCCGAGCCCGCGCAGGTCGGGCGCGATCACGCGATGGTCCGTCATCAGCGGCACGAGCACGTCGCGCCACATCCACCAGTGCTGTGGCCAGCCGTGCAGCAGCAGCACGGGCGGCGCGTCGGCAGGACCGCCCTCGGCCACATGCAGGCGGATCCCGCGGACGCTCACGTCGCGGTGGGTGATCCCCTCGATCTGCGGCATCGCCACGGCCATCGCGAGCACCCTACTGGTTACGCGGCCAGTTTTGCCGCGGCTGCGTCAAGGGCGGCGCAGCAACAGGCCCACGAGCACGGCGGCGAACGCGATCGTGCCGAGCGCGAGCGCCGTGCCGAGGTTCGCCGCGCCGAACAGGCCGGCGAGCGCGCTGCCGACCGTGAAGGTGGCGATGAGGACGAGCAGGTCGAGGCGCACGGCGGGGAGTCTGACGGGCTGTGCGGTCGCGTGCGGCCCGGCGTGCGCACGCGGAGGACGCGTGGCGGCTCGCTCAGTGGGTCGCGGGTGTCGGCTGACGCTCATCTGCACCGGGGGTGGCCGGGGGCGCGCCGCGTGCGTCGTCGCCGCGGTCGAGCTGCGACGGCCACCACACGCTCGGCCCGATGTCGAAGACAAGCGACGGCACGAGGATCGAGCGCACGATGAACGTGTCGAGCAGCACGCCGAACGCGATCACGAAGCCGATCTCCGTCAGGCTGATCAGCGGCAGCACGGCAAGTGCGCTGAACGTGCCGGCGAGCACGATCCCCGCCGAGGTGATCACCGTCCCCGTCACCGCGAGCCCGCGCAGCATTCCCTCGCGCGTGCCGAACCGCTGCGTCTCCTCACGCACGCGCGCCATCAGGAAGATGTTGTAGTCGATCCCCAGCGCGACGAGGAAGACGAACGTCAGCAGCGGCAGCGACGGGTCGATCCCCGGGTAGTGGAAGACGTGCTCGAAGATGAAGACGCCGAAGCCGAGCGCTGCGCCGTAAGAGAGGATCGTGCTCAGCACCAGCAGCAGCGGCCCGAGCAGCGCGCGAAGCAGCAGTGAGAGGATCAGCAGCACGACCGCCAGCGCGACCGGGATCACTACATGGTTGTCGCGGGTCGCCGAGGTGTTGACGTCGTAGGTGGCGGCCGTCTGCCCGCCGACGAGCACCGTCGGGCTCGCCGCACGCACGACGCGCCGCAGTGCGGGGATCTGCTTCTCGGCGGCCTTCGAGAACGGGTCGTCGCGCAGCACCGCGTCGATGCGCGTGAGGTCGCCGGCCGAGCGCACGCCGGCGATCCGCGCAACCAGCTCGGGGTGCGCGCGCAGAGCGGCGGCCGTCGCCGGGACCTGCGCGCGGTCGCGCACGAGCACCTGCGCGGGCGACGAGGAGCCGGCCGGGAACGAGCGCTCGAGCAGCTGCTGGCCCTGCACCGCCTCGATCTTGCCGCGGAAGCCGTTCGCCTGCGTGAGGCCGGTGTTGACGTTCGAGAGGCCGGCGGCGAGCACGACGAGCGCGACGACGCCGCTGATCCAGACCGGTCGCGGGCGAGCGCGGATGCGTTCACCGATCCGCCGCCACGGCCCGTGCGTCACGTCGGTGCCCGCGTCACCGAGGTGCGGCACGAACGGCCAGAAGGCGCGACGGCCGAAGACGACGAGCAGCGCCGGGAGCAGCGTCAGCATGAACAGCGCGGCGAGCGCGACGCCCATCGCGCCGATCGGCCCGAGCCCTGAGGTCGCGTTCACGTCGGCGAGCACGAGCGTCAGCAGCGCGCAGACGACCGTCAGCGCGGAGGCGAAGATCGCCGGGCCGGCGGTCGTGAGCGCGCGCCGCAGCGCCTCGTGCTTGTCCTCGACGTGGCGCAGCTCCTCGCGGTAGCGCGAGACGAGCAGCAGCGCGTAGTCGGTGCCGGCGCCGAACACGAGCACCGGCAGGATCCCGCCCGATTGGCCGTTGATCGTCACGCCGGCCTGCGCGAGCAGGTACCCGAGCCCGCGTGAACTCGCCTCCGCCATCAGCACGGTGAAGAACGGGATTGCCCAGAAGATCGGCGAGCGATAGATGACGATCAGCAGCACGAGCACGAGCAGGCCCGTCGCGAGCAGCAGCGTGCCGTTGATGTTGCCGAAGACCTTGATCGCGTCGAGCGAGAAGCCGGCCGGGCCGGTGACCTTCACCTCCAGGCCGGTGGCGCTGCTGTCGTTGCTGCTGCGGACCCGGTCGCGCACCGCTTGCACGGCGTTCTTGAACTTCGTCGAGTCGCCCTGGTGGGCTGTGACGTTCGCGAGCAGCAGTGCGGCGCGGCCGTCGCGCGAGAAGACCGGTGGTGACGGCCGTGAGACGTCTGCTGGCGGACGCGCGGCAAGCGAGGCACGGGCGGCCGTGACGCGCGCGCGATCGGCAGGCGTCAGGCCGCTGTCGCGCGAGAAGACGATCACCGCTGCGGCTACATCGCCACGGTCGAACGTCTTCTTGTTCAGCTCGAATGCCTTCACCGACTCGGCGCCGCCCGGCAGGAACGACTCGGTCTCGTTCTTCTGCGCCTTTTCGAACTTGCTCGACTGCGACGCAAAGCCCATCGCGACGACGAGCATCGTCACGAGCACGACCCATTTCGAGCGGCGCCCGGCGGTGACGGCGAGGATCCGCCCGAGGCGGCCTGGAGGGTGGGGTGGCGGCGGTGCGGCGGGGGAGTCGGCCATGAAGGCCGCAGTACCCGAGTGGGGCGTCTCGTTAACGAACCCGCCTACGTCAGCTCGCGCACACGCTGTTCGAGTGCTTGCGTCAGCGCCGGCACGTCGAGGCCGGTGGGCTGCTCGGCAAGCCAGCGCTCGGCCGCGCGGCGTCCTCCAAGCGCGCGCAGCCCGCGCTCGCCGTGCTCGGCGACGAAGTCCGCGAGCGCGTGCAGGCGCCGCGCGCGCAGACGCCTCGCGGCACCGCCGTCGGGCGCGTCGGCGCGGTGTGCGTCGATCGCGGCGAGCAGCTCGTCGATCCCCTGTGGCGGGGCGATCGAGCTGACGGCGACGACTGCCGTCCCGCGCGCGCCGACGGAGCGCAACGCTGCGTGCAGGTCGCGCCGCGCGCTGATCGCCACCTGGCCGAGGTCGGCCTTCGTCACGACAAGTACGTCGGGGATCTCCATGATCCCCGACTTCAGGAACTGCAGCACGTCGCCTGAGCCCGGCTGCACGACGACCGCGACGGTGTCGGCGACCTCGGCCACCTCGGTCTCTGACTGGCCGACGCCGACCGTCTCGATCACGACGACATCGAACGCGGCAGCGAGCGCGTGCGCCGCCGCCCGCGTCGCCGGCGCGAGCCCGCCGAGCCGCGTGCCGGCGGCCATCGAGCGGATGAAGATCTCACGGTCGGCGGGATCGTGGTCGATCCGCGCGCGGTCGCCGAGCAGCGCGCCACCGGAGCGCTTCGAGGAGGGATCGACGGCGAGCACCGCGACCGAGCGCCCCCGCGCGCGCCAGCCGGCGAGCAGCTGAGACAGCAGCGTCGACTTGCCGGCGCCGGGCGGGCCGGTCACGCCGACGACATGCCCCGCCGGCTCGCCGCCCAGCGCGGCCGGCGCGACGGCCGCGAGCAGCGCCGCGATCTGCCGCTGCGCCTCCGGCGCGCGACTCTCGACAAGGTTCAGCACCGCCGGTGCGACCGTCAGGTCGCCCGCGCGCAGCTTCGCGCCGAGATCTGCGCCGTCGATCATCGCCGGGAACGGTAGTCGTGAGGCCGGCTGGGTGGCGTTCCCGGGAGCGGGCGGTCACGCTTGGCCGGCGAGCGGCATCTCCAGAGCCATGAACCCAATTCCCGAGATGAACATATGAGCGGCGACCGCTCGGCGTTTGAGGCGCTGTTTGCCGCGCACGAGGATGCGGTTGGCCGGTTCCTCGTCCTGATGGTTCGCGATCGCACGAGCGCCGAGGATCTGTGCCAGGAGACGTTCCTGGCCGCGTGGAAGCACCTCGAGCGCGGCGGACACGTCGAACATGAGCGTGCATGGCTGCTCGGCATCGCCCGTCACCGGGCGCTCGTGTACCTGCGGGGCTGGCGGCGTGCCGGCGAAGCCGTGAGCCGACTCCGCGCTCACCACGCGGTGCTCGGCGATCTACAAGAACCTGGCGACGTGCGCGAGCTGCTGCTCGACACGCTCGCCCCTGGCGAGCGGGCCTTGGTGCTGCTGCGCTACGTGCACGATTTCGACGGGCCTGAGCTGGCTCGGCTGTGCGGGTGCAGCGAACAAGCGCTGCGCAAGCGCCTCTCGCGAGCCGCACGCAAACTGCGCACGGCGCACAACTCCGATGTGTCGCGCATGAGCGCGATGACCAGTCCTTCCCAGACGCTGGAGACCCTCTGATGCCCACCAACACCTCTGAACTCGACGACCGCGCCATGCACAACCTGCTCGCGCCTCTCGCACGGGTCGCCCCGGCCCGCCGAGGCCCGGCCGCGGCACGCGCCACCGCCCCGCGGAGACGTCCCTTGCGCACCCTGCCGCTCAGTCTTGGCGCGCTCATCGCGCTCACGGGTACCGCGGCCGCGGTCACGGCCACCCAGATCGACTGGAGCACCGCCAAGGTTGAGCTGGCACCGGGCGGCACGATCCTCGACCACACCGGACACGTCAACGCGGCCAAGGTCGGACACCCCGACACGATCTACCTCTACAACCGCTCCTTCACCAAGGACTCCACCCCGACCCACCTGGCCTACAAGGTGCGGCTCGTGGAGAAGATCACCTGCCCCAGCGCCGGAGAGGAGCTGTGCGACACCGTGCATGGGGTGCCGCCCGGCAAGGATCCCGCCGCGCTGGACGCCCTGATGCGGGCCCATGACTCCAACGAGATCGACATGCTCGCCCACGGCAAGACGTACTACAGCTACGGCTTCGGACCCACCCGGCTGGGTGTAGACCCCGCTCGCACACCGTGAGCTACGCCGACGCCGCGACGCCGTTGCGCTCGGCCACGAGCGCGACTACATCGCGCATGATGCGCGTGATGTCGAAGTCCTTCGGCGTGTAGACGGCGGCGACGCCGGCCTCGCGCAGCGCGAGCTCGTCGGCCGCCGGGATGATCCCGCCGACGATCACCGGGACGTCGCCGATGCCTGCCTCGTTCAAAGCGGCGAGCACGGAGGGGATCAGCTCACGGTGCGAGCCGGAGAGGATCGAGAGGCCGACGACATGAACGCCCTCCTGCAAGGCGGAGGCGGCGATCTGCGATGGCGTCAGGCGAATCCCCTCGTAGACGACCTCCATGCCCGCGTCGCGCGCGGCGACGGCGATCTGCTCGGCGCCGTTGGAGTGGCCGTCGAGACCGGGTTTGCCGACGAGGATCTTCAGCCGCCGCCCGAGCGCGTCGGAGACCCGCTCGACCTCGTCGCGCAGCTCCTCCAGCGTGTCGCCCTCAGGTCCGACGACCGAGGCGGCCTCGCCGACGCCGGTCGGCGCGCGGTAGGAGCCGAACACGTCGCGCAGCGCCTGCGCCCACTCGCCCGTCGTGACGCCCGCACGCGCGGCGGCGATCGTCGCGACCATGATGCTCTCGTCGGAGCGCGCGACGCGCGCGAGCTCCGTCAACGCAGCATCGACCGCAGCGCTGTCGCGCCCCGCGCGCCACGCGGCCAGCGCCTGCTTCGCGTGCTGCTCGACGGCCGGGTCGACGACGAGGATCCCGCCGTCGCCGTCCGCCGTCAGCGGCGAGGGCTCCGTCTCGGTGTAGACGTTCTGCCCGACGACCTTCAGCTCGCCCGACTCGATCCGGCGGATCCGCTCGCGGTGCGACTCGACCAATGCCGCCTTCATGTACGGCACCGCCTCGACCGCGCCACCGTGCTCGGCGACGATCGCGATCTCGCCGCGGGCACCCTCCAGCAGCTCCGACACGAGTCCGTCCATCACGACCGAGCCCTCGAACAGGTCCGGGTACTCGAGCAGGTCGGTCTCGAACGCGAGCACCTGCTGCAGTCGCAGCGACCACTGCTGGTCCCACGGGCGCGGCAGCCCGAGTGCCTCGTTCCAGGCTGGCAGCTGGATCGCGCGGGCGCGGGCGTTGCGCCCGAGCGTGACCGCCAAAGCCTCCAACACGATCCGCTGCACGTTGTTCTCCGGCTGTGCCTCGGTCAACCCGAGCGAGTTGACCTGCACTCCATAGCGGAAGCGGCGCTGCTTCTCGTCCGTCACCCCGTAGCGCGAGCTGCCCAGCTCGTCCCACAGGATCGACATCGCGCGCAGCTTCGCGTGCTCCTCGACGAAGCGCACGCCGGCGTTGACGAAGAACGAGATGCGCGAGAAGACCTTGCCCATCTGGTCGGCCGGCACCCGCTCGCGGACCGCGTCGAGCACCGCGATCGCGGTCGACATCGCGTAGGCGATCTCCTGCACGGGCGTAGCGCCGGCCTCCTGCAGGTGGTAGGAGCAGACGTTGATCGGGTTCCACTTCGGCACCTCGTCGACCGTGTAGGCGACCATGTCGGCGATCAGCCGCATCGACGGGCCGGGCGGGAAGGCGTACGTGCCGCGGCTGAGGTACTCCTTGATGATGTCGTTCTGCGTCGTGCCCTGGAGCTGGGCCGGCGCCACACCCTGGTCCTCGGCCGTGACGATGTAGAGCGCGAGCAGCCATGCAGCAGTCGCGTTGATCGTCATCGACGTGTTCATCTGGTCGAGCGGGATCCCGTCGAGCAGCGCCTTCATGTCGCCCTTGTGCGCGACCGGCACGCCGACCTTGCCGACCTCGCCGCGCGCCAGCTCGTGGTCGGCGTCGTAGCCGGTCTGCGTCGGCAGGTCGAACGCGACCGACAGACCCGTTTGGCCCTTCGCGAGGTTGCCGCGGTACAGCTCGTTCGACTTCTCGGCGGTCGAATGGCCGGCGTACGTCCGCATCATCCACGGACGGTCGGGCTGCGGCAGGCGGTGGGGGACCCGTGGGGCGTCGCTCATGCTTCGGATTGTAGGGTTCGACACGTGGAAAGCGACCCACTCATGCGCGGGATCGACGTCCACCACCTCGGCCTCGAGCGGGTCGTCTGTGCGTGGCAGGTCGGCGACGTGCTCGTCGACCCGGGCCCCGAGTCGGCCTCCGCGAGGCTGCTGGAGACGCTCGGCGACTGGCGCCCGCGCGCGCTGCTGCTGACGCACATCCACCTCGACCACGCGGGCGCGAGCGGAGCGCTCGTGCGCCGCTGGCCTGACCTCGACGTCTACGTGCACGAGCGCGGCGCGCCGCACGTAGTCGATACCTCGAAGCTGCTCTCCAGCGCTGGGCGGCTGTACGGCGAGGAGAACATGGGACCGATGTGGGGCGAGGTGCTGCCGGTGCCGGCCGAACGCGTCCACGCGCTGAGCGGCGGTGAGACGCTGCCGTTCGCCGGCGGCTTCCGCGTCGCCTACACGCCCGGGCACGCCTCCCACCACGTCGCCTACCTGCACGAGGACAGCGGCCGCGCCTTCACCGGCGACGTGGCCGGCGTGCGGATCCCGCCGTCGCACGTGACGATCGCCCCGACGCCGCCGCCGGACATCGACGTCGAAGCGTGGGAGACCTCGCTCGACACGATCGCCGCCTGGCAGCCGACGAGCCTCGGCCTCACGCACTTCGGCGCGGTGCAGGACGCGGCCGAGCAGCTCGACGCGGTTCGCGCGTCGCTGCGGACGTTCGCCGCGCTCGCGCGGAACGCCGGTGAAGCAACGGTGCAGGCTGCCGTGAAGGATGCCGTCGCCCGCGCTGCCGACAAGACGGTCGCAGCGGCCTACGAGGCGGCGGTCCCGGCGCATCACGTCTCGCAGGGCCTTGCGCGCTACTGGCGCAAGCGCGCCGAGCGCGAAGCCGCCGCGTAGTCGCGCGCTATCGTCGCCAGTCGATGCCAGAGACGATCGAGCGACCGCGGGTCGATGGTCCCGGCAGCGGCCTCGGCGGCCGCTGGCGCGTGATCGTCCGCAACGACAACCACAACACGTTCGACCACGTGGCGCAGACGCTCGCGCGCTATCTGCCCGGCGTCAGCGTCGCGCGCGGCTTCGGCTTCGCCGACGAGATTCATGCGACCGGTCAGGCGATCGTCTGGAGCGGCCAGCGCGAGACCGCCGAGCACTACTGGGAGCAGCTGCGCGACGCAGGCCTCACGATGGCCCCGCTCGAGCGCTGCTGAGGTTTATCCCCGAACGCTGAAGTGCAATGCCCGCGCGACGTTGCCGCGGGAGGGCAGTGCTGTGACCGTCATCGCCAGGCCGCTGGAGCGGCGGGCGAGTGCGCGGGAGCTGGTCAGTGGGACCGTCAGCGTCCGCGTGCCGCCGCGCTTGATCGTCACGCGCTGCGTTCCCATCACGACATTGCCGCGCGCGAAGCGCACCTTGCCGCTGCAGCCGGGGCCGTCGGTCGCGAGCAGGCCGACCGCGATGGGGCAGTGCACGCGCACCGCGACGGCACCGTGCTGGAGCGGCAGCAGCGGGCCGACGTCGACGCGGCCGCCCCCGCTGTCCTTGTGCTTGGTGAAAGGGAAGGTCAGCGTCGGCACGGTCAGCTTCGCACCGGACGGTGCGGGCGCGACGCGGGTCGTCTCGCAGTCGATCCCGACGTCGTCGCGCGGATCGGCGACGACGAGATCCTTGCCGCCGTCGCATGCGATCGACTGGGCAGTCCCGTCGCGCAGGTCGAAGCGGTCGTTTGCGGCAGTCCCCTCGATCTGCTCGACGTCGCTGTCGATCGTGTCACCCTCGCCGGAAGCGCCACTTGCGCCTGGCTCGGAGGTGACGTCGACCGGTTGCCGGCGCGGGACGAGGACGCCGTCGGAGTCGAGCCGATCCGAGTACGTGACGAGGTCGATGTCCTTGCCGCCGCTCAGCACGTCGGCTCCTTGGCCGCCGCCGATCACGTCCTGTCCGGCGCCGCCGTCGATCGTGTCGTCGGCTGGGCCGCCGATCAGCACGTCGTCGCCGTTCCCACCGTGGATCTCGGCCGGCAGGTCGGCGCGAATCCGCACGTCGCTGCCGCTGTCACTCGTGTGCACGACGATCCGAGTGATCCCGAGTGCGGGACACTCGACGTGATACCCGTCGCCGCTGATCGTGCAGAGCGGGCTGGCGGTCATCCGGCTGGCGTTCTCGTCGAGCAGCAGGGTGTCGCCGTCCTGCGAGATCGTGACGTTGTTCGGCTCGTTGATCTCGCCGGTGAAGGTCAGTGCACCGTCCTGCAGGTCGACGAAGCCGCCGGCGAGCGCGGGGCTCGTGGTGAGCAGCAGCGCGGCGAGCGCGAGCAGGAACGGGAGGGGGAGTCGACGCAACGTCATAGGGCGAGAGCATGCGTCGTGGCCGGCGAACCGACCACGAGCACGTCGTCATCTAATCACGCGACCCGGCCAGGGGTTGCGGTGCCGGGCCGGGCGACTGCCCTATGCAGCGGCTGCGAGCACCTTTTCCGCCTGGCGCTCCGGGCTGATGTGCACGACGTTCCAGATCAGGCCGGACTTCTCCAGCGCGGAGATCGTCAGGCCCGCCGGATCGGTGAGCTTTTCGATCGGCCGCAGGCCGTGGAAGGCGGACGTCGGGAACGCGTGGTGGTTGTGGTGCCACGACTCGCCGAGCGACGGCAGCGCAAGCCAGAAGACGTTGCGCGACTCGTCGTCGGTGTCGAAGCGGCGGGCGCCGAAGAAGTGGCAGACGGAGTTGATGCTCCACGTCACGTGGTGGAGCAGGAAGATCCGCACGAGGCCGCCCCACAGCAGCGCGAGCAGGCCGCCGACGAGCGTGCCGGTGATCGCGAGCCCGAGCAGGAACGGCAGCGCCAGCGACAGCACGACCCAGAAGAGGAACGTGCGGTTGACCCAGCGCAGTGGCTTGTCCTTCACGAGGTCCGGCGCGAAGCGGTGGGCGGAGGCACGGCCGTGGCCGTCGCCGCCGAGCATCCAGCCGAGGTGCGCGTGCCAGAGGCCGTGGAGCGCGCCGCGGATGCCGGGTCCGCGGTCGACGTGCGGGCTGTGCGGATCGCCGTCCTCGTCGGCGAAGGCGTGGTGCTTGCGATGGTCGGCGACCCACGTGATGACGCTGCCCTCGACGGCCATCGAGCCGAGGATGGCGAACAGCACGCGCATCGCCTTCGAGGTCTCGAAGGCACGGTGCGTGAAGAGACGGTGGTAGCCGATCGTGATGCCGAAGCCGGTGGCGATGTAGAAGCCGGCGAAGATCGCGAGGTCGGTCCAGCCGACTGCGCGGTGCCACAGCAGGACGATCGCAGTGAGGAACGCGGCGAAGGGAAGGACGACCGCGACGAGGTTGGTGATCCGGTGAGTACGTGACATGTGCTTGAGGATAAAGCGCAATCGCGTGGCTGTCGTCGTCTACGATCAACGAAGAATTCGACAAAAGTTGTATCTTTCACACAAGAATGCCCGATGCGACGATCCTTCGCCCGTGGCACCAGCTGCCGGCCGTGGCAGCCGCCGCGCTGCGCCCCGAGCTGGAGCGGCTCGCGCGCGAGATCATCGAGGCGATCCGCGTCGAGGTGCCCGCCTACGCGCGGCCGTTGGAGGGCCCGTTCGGCCGCGGTCTGCGTGCTGGCGTCGAGGAGGCGTTGCGGCAGTTCCTCGACGGGATCGAAGCCGGTGGGCGGATGCCGCGCTCGCGCGTCTACGTCGACCTCGGGCGCGGCGAGGTGCGCTCCGGGCGCTCGCTCGAGGCGCTGCTGAGCGCCTACCGCGTCGGCGCGCGCGTCGCCTGGCGCAGGTTCTCAGCGGCGGGCGTCGCGGCCGGGCTCGAGCCGGCGACGATCTACGAGCTCGCCGAGTCGATCTTCGCCTACATCGACGAGCTGTCGGCGAAGTCGGCCGAGGGCTACGCGCTCGAGCAGTCGGCAGCCGCCGGCGAGCAGCGCGCCCAGCGCCAGCAGCTCGTGCGCCTGCTGGTGCGCGAGCCGCCCGCCGACCCGCTCGACGTCGCGGCTGCCGCGCGCGCCGCCGAGTGGCGCCTGCCGGAGCTGCTCGCCGCGCTCGCGCTGCCGCAGGACGATCGCGCGCGCGTGCTGCAGCGCCTGCCCGGCGACGCGATCTCGGGCTTCGTCGGCGAGGTCCTGTGCGTGCTCGTCCCGAACCCGGACGCGGCAGGCACGCGTGCGCAGATCGCGCAGGCGATCGGGCCACGCCAGCACGCGGCGATCGGACCGGCCGTGCCGTGGGGCGACGCGGCGCTCAGCCTCGCCCGCGCCCGCGCGGTGCTGGAGCTGGCGGCCGAGGGAGCGATCCCGGCCAGCGGCGTGCTCGACGCGCAGGACCACGCGGCGTCGCTGCTGTTGCGCAGCGACCGCCGTCTCGGCGCGGAGCTGGTCCGCACGCGACTCGCTCCGCTGCGCGACCTTCCAGCCGGCTCGCGCACGCGCCTGACCGAGACGCTCGCGGTGTGGCTCGCGGAGCAGGGACGGTTGCAGGCGGTCGCCGAGCGCCTGCACGTCCATCCGCAGACGGTGCGGTACCGGGTGGGGCGACTGCGCGAGCTGTTCGGCGAGGTGCTGGACGACCCGCAGGGACGCTTCGAGCTCGACCTTGCGCTGCGCTCCGGCGGAGCGCTCGACGGCTAGGCCGCCGAGGACTCCGCGATCGCGACGGCGTCCTTCGCGATCTCGTCGTTCCACGCGTACAGCACGGGGATCTGGAACAGGCCGGAGTTGCGCGTGCGCCAGGCGATCATCTCGGGGCCGTCCCAGTAGCGCGCCCAGGCGCTCTTCGACTCGAACCAGCACATCTGGTCGAACTTGTACGCGTCCTCGCGCGAGCGGTGGACTGAGTACTGCGTCGCGCCGTAGCGCAGCGAGACCTCGGCGATCTCGACGATCGCGTCGGCCAGCTTGTCGCCGCGGAAGACCGTGGCATACCAGGGGATGTGAACGACACCGGCCATCAGGCTCCTACCTCAGCTCGAATCGCACCCGGTCCGTCGGCGGTCTTGCCCTGACCCTCGGCGGTGGCGCCGACGAGGATCGCGATCTTGCCGAGGTGCTTGTTGTCTCGCAGAAGTTGGTGTGCCTCTGCGACCTGCTCGAATCCCATCGTCTGCCACAGTACCGGCCGCACGAGCGATTGGTCGATCAGCTCGTTCGCCTTCGTCGCCTCCCACGCATTTGCGAAGTGCGAGCCGATGATCTGCTTCTGCTTCATCCACAGGTAGCGCACGTCGAAGTCGAGCTGGTAGCCCGACGTCGCGCCGCAGATCACGACCTTGCCGAACGGCTTCACGCACAGCACCGAGGTCGGGAACGTCGCCTTGCCGACATGCTCGAAGACGATGTCGGGTGCGCCGCCGAGGCGCTCCTCGACCGCCTTGCAGAAGCGCCGCGACTCCTTGAAGCGCGCCTTGTCCTCCTCCGGCGTCTCGCCGCCGCGGCGCATCATGCCCGTGTACTCGTTGCGGTCGATGTAGTCGACCGCGCCGAGCTGCTTCACCAGCTCGCCCTTCTCGGCGGAGGACACGACGCCGACCGACTGCGCGCCGGTCAGCGCGCACAGCTGTGTCGCAAACACGCCGAGGCCGCCGGCCGCGCCCCAGATCAGCACGCGGTGGCCGGCCTGCAGCTTCGCCTGGTCGAGCAGCATGCGGTAGGCGGTGAAGTAGGTGAGGCCGTAGGAAGCGGCCTCCTCCCAGGAGAGGTGCTTCGGCTTCGGCAGCAGCTGCTGCGCCTGCACCTTGCAGAACTGCGCAAAGGAGCCCCAGGTCGTCTCGTAGCCCCAGATCATCTGCGACGGTGCCGCGAGCGGGTCGAGCCCGTGCACCTCGGGATCCTCGTAGGAGGCCATGTTGCAGTGGATCACCACCTCGTCGCCGGGCGCCCAGCGGGTGACGCCCTCGCCGACCTTCCAGACGATCCCCGACGCGTCGGAGCCACCGATGTGGTGGCCGTACTGCGGGTGATCGCCGTAGCGCATCACCGAGATCGGCTCGCCGAGCGCCGCCCACACGTTGTTGAAGTTCACGCCGGCCGCCATCACGCGCACGACGACCTCGAAGGCACCGGGCTCCGGGACCTCGATCTCCTCGACCTGAAAGGCGTCGCGCGGCTCGCCAAGGCGCTCCTCGCGGATCACCCAGGCGGTCATCGTCTTCGGCAGCTCGCCCGGCTCGGTCGCCACGCTCGCGATTTGACTCACATCGACGGCCACAGGCACCTCTTCGAGTTCGACGGCATCGGGCCTTGCATCGTATCCCCGCGCTTGTCCGGGCGCCGCCGGTCGGCTCGGGTCGCGTACCCTGATCGGCCGTGAGCGAGCCAACCGAGATCGTCCGCGTCGCAGGGCTGCGCAAGCGCTACACGGCCGACGCGCCCGATGCAGTCGCCGGAATCGACTTCGCCGTCCACCACGGCGAGATCTTCGGCCTGCTCGGTCCCAACGGCGCCGGCAAGACGACGACGATCGGCGTGATCACGACGCGCGTGCGCCCGACCGCGGGCACGGCAGTCGTCGACGGCTTCGACGTAGCGCGCTCGCCGGTCGAGGTGAAGCGGCGGATCGCTGTCGTGCCGCAGCTGTCGAACCTCGACCGCAGCCTCACGG
Organism: uncultured Actinomycetes bacterium; assembly: GCA_963715695.1. Lineage (GTDB taxonomy): Bacteria > Actinomycetota > Thermoleophilia > Solirubrobacterales > Solirubrobacteraceae > Conexibacter. The sequence continues at coordinate 2,746,478 of OY970266.1, forward strand.
CGCTCGAGAACCTCACCTTTCATGCCGCCTACTTCGGCGCCGGGCGCCGCGAGCGGCGTGAGCGGGCACTCGAGCTGCTCGAGCGCTTCGGGCTCGGCGGACGTGAGGACGAGCTGGTCGGCACCTACTCCGGCGGGATGGCGCAGCGGCTGATGATCGCCCGCGCGCTGATGCACCAGCCGCTCGTGCTGATCCTCGACGAGCCGACGACCGGCCTGGACCCGCAGTCGCGTCTGTTCCTGTGGGAGACGATGCTCGACCTGCGCGAGCGCGGCACGACGCTGATGCTCACGACGCACGACATGGCCGAGGCCGACCGCCTCTGCGACCGCATCGCGATCGTCGACCACGGCAAGATCATCGCGCTCGACACGCCGCGCGGGCTGCGGACCTTGCTGCCGTCCGAGCGCGGGATCGAGCTGCTGCTGGAAGGCGCCGCGGCGCCGAATGGAGCCTTCGCGTCGCTGTCCGGCGTGACGAACGTCGAGTCCTCAGATGCGGGCGAGGGGCGCTGGCGCGTGCGGCTCTACGGCGACGGGGACAGCCTCGCCGAGGGCGCGTTGCAGACGGCGCGGGAGAGCGGCCACGGGCTCGTCGAGCTGCGCCGGCTCGAGGGCAGCCTCGAGGACGTCTTCGTCCATCTGACCGGGCGGGAGCTGCGATGAGCGCGCGCCCCGAGCTTGCACCGGTGACCGCGCCGCCGGGCGGCAGCCAGCTGCGCACCTTCGTCGCGCTCTGCGGTCGCGACCTGTGGGTCACGCTGCGCCGCGAGCCGGCAGGCTTCCTGATCCAAGCGCTGCTGCAGCCGCTCTTCTACCTGTTCGTGTTCGGGCGCGTGCTGCCGGAGATCGGCGCCGCGCGCGGCGCCTACGGCACGCAGCTGCTGCCGGGCGTGATGGCGCTGACGCTCGTGCTGACCGCGTTGCAGAACACCGCGCTGCCGCTCGTGATCGAGTTCTCCTTCACGAAGGAGATCGAGGACCGTCTGCTCGCGCCGATCGGCGTCGCCTGGATCGGGGCGCAGAAGATGCTGATCGCCGCGCTGCGCGCGACCGTCGCGGCGGCGATGATCCTGCCGCTCGGCGCGCTGATCCTGCCCGGCGGGATCGACCTCGGCGGCGTCGACTGGCCGGCGCTGCTCGCGGTCGCGCTCGTCGGCTCGTTGACGGCGTCGGCGATGGGGCTCGTGCTCGGCACGGCGGTCCCGCCAAACCGCATCTCGGTGATGTTCGCGCTGATCCTCACGCCGCTGATCTTCACCGGCGCGACCTTTTACCCGTGGGAGGCGCTGTCGCGGTTGCGGTGGTTTCAGGTCGTGACGCTGTTCAACTCGATGACGTACGTGAGCGAGGGGATGCGCGCGACGCTGACGGGCGCGGAGCACCTCGCGACCGGCTGGATCGTGCTTGGCCTCGGGGTCTCGTTCGTGCTGTTCTGGGGGCTTGGGTTGCGTGGCTTCGACCGGCGGGCTGTGGCGTAGCTGGGTTGGTGGTGGCCGGTTGGTGGCGCTCCGCTCGTCTTGCGGTGGTGGCGGGTTCGGCGTGCGTTGACAAACAGGGCATCGAGGGGGCGAGCGGAGGGGGCGGCAGCTTTCGTCGCCGGGGCGCTGCCACACGTCTCGCGGGTCGCACCATTCGTGTCGCCTCTGTGTCGGGAGCGCCGCGGATCTGTGGCTGGGAGGAGGAGTGCAACTTTGTGGGCGTGACACGCCCACAAACGTGCCCTCCTCCGTGCCACGCCCGTCAACTGCGCAGGCAAAACCACGAGTGCGCAGAAACGCCCAGCCCGCCACCCCGCCGCTCGCCCCTCTCGATGGATGCCGTTTTCCGGCGCACGCGCCGTCTGCCGCGCACGCAGGCCGAGCGGAGCGCCACTAACCGGCGAGCGCCGAGCGCGAGCGAACGCTCAGATGAAGTCGTTCCGCTTGAACCAGGCGAACAGCAGCACGCACGACACGACGATCCCGCCGACGCCGAACACGAGGAAGTCCGCCTCCGACGTGACGTTCTTCACGAGGTAGGCGAAGTTCTGCCCGAAGAAGCCGGTCAGCGCGGTGATCGGCAGGAAGATCGTCGCGACGACCGTCAGCTGCTTCATCACGACGTTCAAGCGGTTCGAGACGGTCGAGAGGTAGACATCCATCGCGCTCGTGAGCAGGTCGCGGTAGGAGTCGACCATGTCAGACACGCGGATCAGGTGGTCGTAGACGTCGCGGAAGTAGTCGCGCGTGCCGGCCTCGAGTCCCGGCAGGTCGCCGATCTCGTCGATCGTGCGGGCGGCGAGGTCGCGCTGGGGGGTGACGATCCGCCGCAGTGTCACGAGCCGCCGCTTGAGGTGGAAGATCCGCTGCAGCTGCTCGTCGTCGGGCTTCAGCACGATCGCGTCCTCCAGCTCGTCGATCGCGTCGTCGATCGCCGAGAGGACGGGGAAGAACGTGTCGGTGAGCGCGTCGAGGATGCGGTAGACGACGAACTGCTCGCTGTGCTTGTCCTCCTCGGCGAGCCGCTTGCGCAGCGCGTCGAACTCGTCGCAACCCTTGCGCCGCACGGTCACGACCCAGTCGCCGCTGACGAGCACGTGCACCTCGATCAGCTCCGGCGTCTCGTCCGTGCTCTGGCCCGCTCCGTAGAAGACGAGCAGCATGTAGTCGCCGTAGCGGTCGAGCTTCGGCCGCTGCCCGAAGTTGACCGTGTCCTCGACCGCAAGCGCGTGCCAGCCGAAGCGCTCGCCAAGCCGCGTCAGCGTCTGCTCGTCAGCCCCGACCACGTCGAGCCAAAAGAACTCGCCGCGCGCCTGCAGGTCGTCGAGCGTCTGCTCGTCGATCGAGTCGAGAATCCGCATCGCGCCGGGACGCTAGCCCGGCTGGCGGACACTGCGGGGCGGCGAATCCGACGCCGCCCCGCGAGCGCGCGTCAGACGCCGACCGGCTCGCTGGCGAGCTGCGGCGCGGCGTGTGCCTGCTCGGCATCCGCGACCGGCGCTGCGACGCCGGCGATCTCCGGGCGCTTGTTGGAGATCAACGTCAGCGCGGCGAGCGCGCCGAGCAGCGCGACGGAGCCGCCGAGCTTCAGGCCGGTGCCAAGCGCCGCGATGAAGGCGTCGTGCGATGCCGCGACGACGTTCGCCGGCGCGGAGCCGGAGCTGACGCCGCCGCCGCCGAGCGCGTCGGAGAGGCGCTGGCGTGCCGCCGCCGGCAGCTGCGGCAGGCGGTCGTCGAGCTTCGCGCTGCCGACCGTCGCGACGATCGCGCCGAGCACGGCGATCCCGAACGTCCCGCCGACCATCCGCGACATCGACAGCACGCCGGAGGCGACCCCCGCCTTCGTGCGGTCGACCGAGTTCATCGCTGCTGTCGTCATCGGCGACATCGTCAAGCCCATCCCGAGCCCCATCAGCATGAAGCCGGGCAGCACGAACGTGTAGCCGCTCGTCGCGGTCAGGAACGACTGCCAGATCAGCGCCGAGCCGGTCAGCGTCAAGCCGGTCACGAGCAGCGGGACCGGCCCGATGCGGTCGGCGAGGCGTCCCGCGATCGGCGCGATGACGATCAGCATCACCGTCGAGGGCAGGAATCGCACGCCCGCCTGCAGCGGTGAGTAGTGGAGGATGTTCTGCATGTAGAGCGCGATGAAGAAGAACATGGCGAGCATCGCGAAGGAGACGATGAAGGCGACGAGGTTCGCGCCGAGGAACGAGCGCGAGCGGAAGAAGCTGAAGTCGACCATCGGCGTGCGCGTGCGCAGCTCGATCCTGACGAAGGCGATCAACGCGACGATCGCGAGCGCGAACAGGCCGACCGTGCGAGTCGAGCCCCAGTGCCAGCGGTTCGCCTCGATCAGCGCGAGCACGAACGCGGTAAGGCCGGTCGTGAGCGTCGCGATGCCGGCGAAGTCGATCTGGCGCCCGACGGTCTCGTCACGCGACTCGTGCGTCGAGAACAGCGTCATCGCGATCGCGACGGCAGCGACCGGGAGGTTGAGGAAGAAGATCGCGCGCCAGCTGACGCTCTCGGTCAGGAAGCCGCCGAGCACCGGGCCGATCGCGAGCGCGAGCGCCGAGACGCCGGCCCACGTGCCGAGCGCCTTGCCGCGCTCGTGCGGGGGGAAGGCGTTCGAGACGATCGACAGCGTCGCGGGCATCATCATCGCCGCGCCGACGCCCTGGATCGCGCGCCCCGCGATCAGCGCAGCGTCGTTCGGCGCGAGGCCGATCGCCGCGCTGGAGAGCGCGAACACGCTGACGCCGATCAGGAAGATCCGGCGCCGCCCGAAGATGTCGCCGAGCCGGCCGCCGACGACGAGCAGCACCGCGAGCGTGAGCGTGTAGGCGTTGACGGTCCACTCGAGCGCCGCGAGGTTCGCGTGCAGGCTGCGCTGGATTGACGGCAGCGCGACGTTCACGACCGTGTTGTCGAGCATGATCATGAAGAGCGCGAAGCACATCGCGGCGAGCGTCCACCAGCGGCGGTTGTCCTCCGTGAGCGCGAGCCGGCGGCTGGCACCGGTCGCGGCGGCGACGGGTGGCGCAGCCGCACCGGTTGGTGCGGGGGAGGCCGGTTGAGGCGTCGTGGCAGCGGCCGGTGCGCGGGATGCCTCAGGCGTCGTGGCAGCGGCCGGCGCGACCAGCGGCCCCTGATCGGGCGGCTGCGCGACGGCGAGCGCCCGGCGCCGCGGCGCGACGAGCACGAGCAGCGCCACGCTGACCGCACCGAGCGGCCAGCGCAGCCGGCGCCAGGTCGTGGCGATGCTGCGGCGACGGCGGCTGCGTGTGCGAGAGGTCATGGCGACAACGAGCAATCGTTGCTCGTGCAAGCAGAGTAGCCGAGCGCGCCGCGAACGCGCGGGCGGCTCGCTAGGGCTGCAGCAGGTCGGCCTGGGCGCTCGTGCGCGGTGCGCCGACCGTGAGATGCGTGGAGGCGACGCCACCGTCGCGCACGCCGACCGTGCAGCTGCCGCGGATCAGCTCGACCGAGACGCGTGCCGTGTCCTGTGGGCCGATCGGGCCGCTTGACGCGTTCGCGGTGACGCACGAAGCGCCGCTGCTGGCGGAGCCCAGCGTGAGGTCTCGTGAGCTGCCGCTCTGGTTCGAGACGAGCAGCACGACGGGGCCGGCACCGAGGTGCGCGGGCGAGACGCGAACGCGCGCGTTCGTGATCACGATCCCGACGTTGACGGGCGCCGGCGGCCGTGCCGTGTTGTCGTACCCGCCAGAGGATCCGCACCCGCAGATCGCGAGCACGGCGGCGCCAAGAACTCCCACCATCCGCGTCCGCATCACGCGCGGAACCTTATCCGACTGACCAGTCAATCGCGAGGATTTCGATCGGATCCCAGGGATCCGGTGCATCGTGCGATGCGCAGCGAGGCGCCGGGATGGCGCCTCGCTGGGTGCGTGATCAGTTGACGCTGTCCTGCGCGACCGGCGGCGTGCCGACGACACGCTGGCGCTCGTCCGCGAGCTCGTGGAGGATCTCTTGGAGACGATCCCAGGAGGCTGTCTCAGCTTCCTCGTAGGCCGTGCCGGCGAGCTCGCCGAGACTGCTGCGGTATGCCTCCCACGCGGTGCGCGTCTGCTCGTCGAGCTCGCGCAGCCGTCGCCCCGTGTCGTGGTCGGCGGTGAATGCGGTCATCCTGGGCGCCTCCTTCCGTCGTCGGGGTGCCCCCGTGTTGCACCACACATCGTAGCTCGCTTGACGGTTGCGCCTGACTGCACCTTCCCGCACGCGGCTCAGAACGGCAGCTCGACGACCTCGGCGCTCGCCGTGCCGGCGCTCAGGGTGGTGCCGGGCGGCGCCTCGCGACGCACGAGTGCCAGGGCGATCGGGCCATGCCGGGGGGATTGCGCGACGCTGCCGAGCGTCCCGACGACACGCCCCTCGGGCGTCGTCAGCTCGGTGCCATGCGCGAGCGGCTGCGACAGCCGCAGCCCGCGCAGATGGCGGTTCGGCTTGCCTCGCCAGTGCAGCCGGGCCACCGTCTCCTGGCCGGTGTAGCAGCCTTTCTCGAACGAGACGGCGCGTGCGTTGAGGCCGCCCTCCTGGGGGATCGTCGTGTCGTCGAGGTCGATCCCGTAGCGCGGCCGGCCGCGCTCGACGCGCAGGCACTCGGCTGCCTCCTCGCTGACCGGCTCGGCGCCGCGTGCGCGCAGCGCCGCGGTCAGTGCCGTCGTCTGGTCGGCCTCGCAGACGAGGTCGACGCCGACGTCGGTCGTGACGAGCAGGACAGCGATCCCGTCGAGCGTCGCTGCGGCGTTCGCGTGCTCCTCGCTGCCGAGCCCCGCGGCGTCGGCGCCGGCCGTTGCGCGCGCCTGCGGTCCGATCAGCGACAGCAGCCCCTGCGCGAGCGTGCGCTTGTGCAACTCGGCGTCGAAGCCGATCCGCGTGCGGTGGATCACGTTGAAGATCGCCTGCAGGGCGCTGCGCTCGGTGTCGAGCCACAGCTCGCTGCCGGTGTCGAGCACGCGCAGGTCGCCGAGCATCTTGCCCTTCGGCGTCAGCACCGCCGCGTAGCAGCCGCTGCCCGGCGTCAAGGCCTCGACGTCGTTGCTGACCTGACCTTGCAGGAACGTCTTGGCCTCGGGACCGCTCAGCGCGAGCTTGCCGCGCTCGGAGCGGTCGAGCAGGCCGCAGCCCTCGCGCAGTGCGCGTTGCTCGCCGGTCAGCGGTGTCGGTGCGGTCGTCGTCATCGGATCGAGCATAGCGAGCGCGGCGATCTGTCCAGGAAGTGCCACACAAAAAAGTTTGGCATGCCATAATCTCGATCCATGGCCGTCCAAACCGACCACCGCTCGACCGCGGTCGAGGACTACGCGAAGGCGATCTACGCGCTGGAGACGCGCGGCGAGGGCGCCGTCAGCACGAACGCGCTTGCCGAGCGGCTCGGCGTGACGCCCGGCTCGGCCTCCGGGATGGTGCGCCGGCTCGACGAGCTCGGGCTCGTGACGCACGTCCCCTACAAGGGAGTCGTGCTGACCGAAGCGGGGCGGCGGATCGCGCTCGAGGTGCTGCGCCATCACCGCCTGCTGGAGCTCTACCTCGCCGAGAGCCTCGGCGTCCCGTGGGATCGCGTCCATGCCGAGGCGGAGGTGCTCGAGCACCACATCTCCGAGGAGCTGGAGGAGCTGATCGCCGCCAAGCTCGGCAACCCGACGCACGACCCGCACGGTGACCCGATCCCCACGCGCGACTTGGAGATCGTCGAGCAGCCGAGCGAGAGCCTCGCGGCGCTGGAGCCCGGCGCCCGCGGCTGCTTCACGCGCGTCTCCGACCAGGACCCGGAGATGCTGCGCTACCTGTCCGAGCGCGGGATCCGGCCGGGCGACGCGTTCGAGGTGATCGATCGCCAGCCGTTCGGTGGGCCGCTGTTCGTGCGCTTCGGCGGGGTGGAGGGCGAAGGCGGCTCCGACGCGATCCACGTGCTCGGCGGCGCGCTCGCCGCCGCGATGCGCGTCGAGGTGAACGCATGACACCGCCGCCCCCGCCGCCCCCGCCGCCTCCGGTCTCGGTCGAGGGCGCGGGCGCCGTCGCGCTGCCCGCGCCGAGCGCGCTTCAGCTGATCCGCGACCGCGGCGGCCTGCGTGGCGTGCTGCCGCTGCTCGGCCCGGCGTTCGTGGCCGCGATCGCCTACGTCGACCCCGGCAACTTCGCGACGAACATCGCCGGTGGCGCGAGCTACGGCTACCTGCTGCTGTGGGTCGTGCTCGCGGCGAACCTGATCGGGATGCTCGTGCAGACTGCTGTCGGCGAAGGTCGGCCTCGCGACCGGCAGCAACCTGCCGGAGCTGTGCCGCGAGCGGCTGCCGCGTCCCGCTTCGTACGGGCTGTGGGTGCAGGCCGAGCTGATCGCGATGGCGACCGACCTCGCCGAGTTCATCGGCGCGGCGATCGCGCTCAACCTGCTGTTCGGCGTGCCGCTGTTCGTCGCCGGCCTGATGACCGCCGTCGTCGCGTTCGGCATCCTCGCGCTTGCAGGCGCGCGGCTACCGCCGCTTCGAGCTGGCGGTCGGCGCGATGCTCGCGATCATCCTGCTCGGCTTCCTCTACGAGACGCTGAAGGTCGGAGCCGACTGGGGCGCTGTCGCGGGCGGCTTCGTGCCGAGCTTCGGCGGCAGCAGCGAGGCAGTCCTGCTCGCCTGCGGGATCCTCGGCGCGACCGTGATGCCGCACGTGATCTACCTCCACTCGGCGTTGACGCAGGAGCGGATCCCCGCGCGCGACGACGCCGAGCGCTGGCGGCTGCTGCGCTTCCTGCGGATCGACGTGATCATCGCGATGTCGTTCGCGGGCGTCGTGAACATGCTGATGCTGATCGTCGCCGCCTCGCTGTTCCACGGCTCCGGGCTGCCGGACATCGACACGATCGAGGGAGCGCATGCGGGCTTCGAGCGGCTCGTCGGCGGCGGTGCTGCGCTCGCGTTCGCGTGTGCGCTGCTCGCCTCCGGCTTCGCCAGCTCGTCGGTCGGCACGTACGCCGGCCAGGTGATCATGCAGGGCTTCATCGCGCGCACGATCCCGCTCGTGGTGCGCCGGCTCGTGACGATGACACCCGCGCTGATCGTGCTCGCGCTCGGCTTGAACCCGACGCGCTCGCTCGTGATCAGCCAGGTCGTGCTGTCGTTCGGGATCCCGTTCGCGCTCGTCCCGCTCGTCTGGCTGACGAGCCGTCGCGACGTGATGGGCGCGTTCGTGAACCGCCGTGCGACGACGCTACTGGCGTCGGCCGTCGCCGCCGCGATCATCGCGCTCAACGTCTTCCTGCTGTTCCAGACGTTTGCTGGGTAACCTTCGCGGCGATGGCCCTCGCCGACCACTTCCAGCAGATCGTCGACTCGCTGCCCGACGACTGGACCGACCTCGAGCTGGATCTGCGGATCCTCGACGAGTCGCGCTACGTCCCGGCCGCCGTCTCGCTCGTCACCTGCAACGCGCAGCCCTACTCGCAGCACGACTGGCACTGGCGCCTGCTCGTCGCGCATCGCTTCGGCCATGCCGCAGCGGTGCCGGCGGTGCACAGCGCGCTGAAGCTGCTCGACGACGCGGCGATCGAGGGCGAGCTGGTGCTGCGCGAGGTGCGCAGCGGTCGCGTCGAGGTGACGCAGATGTGGGGCCGGCCGGAGTCGATCCGGCAAGAGCACCGCGCGCTGCGCGCGCAGTAGCCGGTCGGGTCGGCGCTCGTGGCTGCTCGGGTCGTCGCGTTCGTGCCGGACCTGCTGTTCGGTTCCAACGTGCTGGGGATGCTGCAAGCCGCGGATTTCGATGCGGTCCTGTGTGACGAGGAGGACGCGTTGCGGCGCGAGCTGGCGGTGCAGCCGCGGCTGCTGATCGTGGATCTCACAGCCGAGGCGCTCGATCGCCTCGAGCTGCTCGGACGCCTGCGCGCCGATGGCAACCTCGACGGCGTGCGGACGATTGCGTTCTACTCCCATGTCGATGGCGAGGTGCGCACGATTGCGGAAGAGGCCGGGTTCGACGTCGTCGTCCCGCGCTCGCGGATGGTGCGCGAGGGGGCTGCGTTGATCGAGCGGGCGCTCGCATGATCGCGCTCGTGACCGGAGCGTCGAGCGGGCTTGGCGAGGCGACCGCGCGGCGGCTTGCGCGTGAGCCGGGGGCGCAGCTTGTGCTGGTCGCGCGTCGCGAGGAGCGGCTGCGCGCGCTGGCGGCGGAGCTGGGCGGCGCGACGGTGATCGCGGTGGATCTCACGGCGGCTGACTCGCCCGCGCAGGTGCGGGAGGTGCTGGAGCGCGAGCACGGCGGCCGGCTCGACCTGCTCGTCAACAACGCCGGCGCCTCCTGGAACGAGGACTTCTTCGACGGCGGCTGGGAGAACGTGCGCCGCACGATGGAGCTGAACTTCGACGCGCAGCTGCGGCTGACCGAGGCGCTGCTGCCGCTGCTGCGAGCCTCGGCCCCGTCCTCGATCGTCAACGTCGCCTCGACCGCCGGCCGTGTCGCGCGCGGCGGTGGCGGCGCCTACTCGGCCAGCAAGTTCGCGCTGATCGGCTGGAGCGACGCGCTCTACTACGAGGAGCGCCCGCATGGCGTCCACGTCGGCGTCGTCAACCCCGGCTTCGTCGCGACCGAGGGCTTCCCACAGAAGATGCTCGTCGACCGGCCGCTGACGCGCTGGGCGGTCGGCAAGCCCTCGACGGTCGCCGACGCGATCGTCGACTGCGGCCTGCACGGCAAGGCCGAGCGCTACACGCCGCGGCCGTACTACCTGGCAGGCGTGCTGCGCGCGGCGACGCCGCGGCTCGTGCGGCGGGTGCTGGCGCGCTCCGGCGAGCGGCTGATCTCGCGCGACTGAGTCCTCGCCGGCGCGTCAGCGCGCGAGCGTCGTGTCGAACATCTGCGCGACATCGGGCTTCGTCTGGACGATCCCGAACTTCTGCTCCCAGGCCGCCCATGCGTTCAGCGTCGCGGGGTCGAGCACGCCGAAATCGCCGTTCGGCCTCGTGAAGGCGGGTTCGAGCGCGTGCAGTTGTGCGGTGACCTGAGCAGGGTCGAGGCCGGCGACGTGCTGCTCGAGATTGGCAGCGCTGGCGGCCGGGGAGTCGGCGGTGTACACGTAGCCGCGCACGAGCGCGTGGACGGTGTCGGCGACGAGCGCGCGGTTTGTCGTGAGCTGCTTGCGCGTCGTCACGAGCACCAGCTCCGGGTACGGCGGCGCGCCGAACTGGTCGACGCGGAACTCGTGCGTGCCGGGGCGCTTGGCGTGCAGCGCGACTCCCTCGTCGTTCCAGAATGCCGTCGCGCCGGCGACCTTGCCGCCGAGCAGTGCGGGCACCGCGTTGAAGCCGATCGTCACGCGCTTGACCTTGCGCGGGTCGCCGCCGGCGCCGGCCAAGATCGAGTTGAGGACCGCGTCGTCGCTCGGGACGCCGGTGACGCCGACCTTCTTGCCTTCGAGCTCGCGGGGGTTGGAGATGCCCGGCTGGGCGAGCACCGCGGCGAGCGGGCGCTGGACGAGCGCCATCACGCCGACGAGGTCGCGGCCCTTGGCACGTGCGAGCGCGAGGTCGTGGAGGTCCATCACCGCGAACTGGACGCGGCCCGCAAGCAGCAGCTTCGCGCTGTCGGTCGAGGAGCCGGGCACCTGCACGCGCAGCCGCACGCCGGACGCCTTGTCGAAGTCGCCGAGCGCCGCGTAGATCCCCGCATGAACGGCGTTCGGCGTGAAGTCGAGCACCAGCGTTGCCGTCGGCAGCGACTTCGGGGTGGCGGTCGTGCTCGCCTTGCCGCCGCTTCCGCAGGCGGCGAGCAACAGCGCGGAGAGCAGCGCAAGGAGGGGGACAAGGCGACGCATCGGCCGCGCAGGATATGTGCAAGGCGCCCGGCGGCGCGTCGCCGCTACCCGCTACGCCGAGGTCGGCGTCGGCACGAGGTGCACGATCTCGACGTCTGTCGGGACGGGTTCGCCGCGTTCCTCGGCCTCGCCCTCGAGCGCGAAGCGGACGGCGTCCTCGGCGTGTGCACAGGCGGCCTCGTAGTCGAAATCCTCGGGTGTTCCGCCCACGAAGATCCCGTCGAAATCGGACGACGTGAAGCCCCATCCGTAGGGAGGCTCGTAGGTGTGGGTGATGCGGATCGTACGCATGATGCTCTCAGAGTAAGCGCCGAGCCTCGGACTCCGCAAGCCCGGTCTCCAGCAAGGTTGCGCGGACGACACGCGGCGGGATCGTTCGCTTGTCGTGGTAGGCGAACGTGATGCGCGGTCGGCCCGGTGCCGCGAGCGTGCGGTGCGATCCCGTCTGGCGCACGACGCGGTAGCCGAGCGGCTGGCGCTGCAGGATCGCGAGCAGCTTGGCGGCCTTCATCGAGGGGAATCGTCCGCGCGCCGATCGTCCCGGCGCTGGCGTTGTGTGTCTGTCTCGGACTGCAAAAGGTCTGTGGAGCTATGGCGACGATGCGAACGGGTGGGGCGTGGCGGGCGCGGGATCGGGGCGCTCTAGACTGCGGCGAAGATGCGCCGACGCGTCACGTTCAGCCGCAATGTCACGCTGTCGCTGTCGCGCTCGTGCCGGTGCTACTGCAAGTACTGCGCGTTCGCGACGCACCAGCCGCACCTGCATGCGCCGGACGAGGTCGAGCAGCTGATCGACTGCGCCGCGCGGCGTGGGGTGAAGGAGCTGCTCGTGCTGACCGGCGAGAAGCCCGAAGTCAATCCCGGCGTCGCGGCGAAGCTCGCCGAGTACGGGCACGCGGATTTCACCGCGTATGTCGTGTGGGCGTGCGAGCGGGCGCTGGAGCGCGGCATGCTGCCGCACACGAACCTCGGCGTTCTCGACAAGACCGACCTCGCCCGCCTGCGCGAGGTGACCGCCTCGCAGGGGCTGATGCTGGAGTCGATCTCCGAGCGCCTGATGGAGACCGTCCACGCGGGCTCGCCGACGAAGCACCCGGCTCGGCGGCTCGCGACCATCCGCGCCGCCGGCGAGCTGAAGATCCCCTTCACGAGCGGGATCCTCGTCGGCATCGGCGAGACGGAGGAGGAGCGCGTCGCTTCGCTCGAAGCGCTCGCCGCGGCACACCAAGAGCACGGCCACCTGCAAGAGGTGATCCTGCAGAACTTCGTCCCGCACCAGCGCTACTACGGGCAGGAGCCGGGCGAGATCGCCGACGCGGCAGCGCGCGACTACTGGCGCACCGGCGTCGCCGACGGCCGTCCCGAGCTGCCGCTGCCCGAATGGGCGTGTCCGGTGAGCATCGACGACATGAAGCGGCTGATCGCCGAGACGCGCCGGCTGATGCCGGACGTCGGCATCCAGATCCCGCCGAACCTCGCCGACTGGTGGCCGGAGCTGGTGGCCGCGGGCGCGACCGACCTCGGCGGCCTCTCCGCCAACGGCGACCACATCAGTCCCGAGCACCCGTTCCCGAGCCCGCATCAGGTGCGCAAGCGCCTCCAGCAGGACGGCGTCGCGCTGACCGAGCGGCTCTGCGTCTACCCGCAGTACATCGACCAGGAGTGGATCGCACAGGGCGTCCTCGACACGATCAAGCTGAAGTACTGGAGCTTCATCCCGCGCCGCGGGTCGGGCCGCCAGGACGCTCCGTTCGCGATCCGCACGGATCTCGTGGAGCCGGCGATCGAGCGCGCCCGTGACGGCGCCGCGCTCACCCCCGAGGAGCTGACCGCGCTGTTCGCCGAGACGCGCCCCGAGGCGATCGAGCAGATCCGGCTCGCAGCCGACGAGCTGCGCGCCGAGCTGGCCGGCGACACGGTCACGTTCGTCGTCAACCGCAACATCAACATCTCGAACGTCTGCATCGTCGGCTGCGCCTTCTGCGGCTTCGGCCAGGGCAAGCGCAGCCCCGACGCCTACCAGCACGGCGAGGACGAGTTCGTCCGCCGCATCCACGAGGCGGTCGACGTACGGCGCGACGGAGCTGTGCATCCAGTCCGGCATCCACCCGGACTGGAGCTTCGAGGACTACCTCGGCTGGCTGCGCCTCGCCAAGGCGCACGGCGCCCCAGCTGCACCTGCACGCGTACAGCCCGATGGAGATCGCGCACATGCACGACATCTCCGGCCTGCCGCTGCACGAGGTCTTCGCACGCTTGCGCGACGCCGGCCTCGGCTCGACGCCGGGCACCGCAGCCGAGGTGCTGCACGACGGGGTGCGCGAGCGGATCACCCCGAACAAGCTGCCGGTCGCGCGCTGGGTCGAGATCATCGAGGCGTCGCATGCAGCGGGGCTGCGCTCGACGAGCACGGTGATGTTCGGCCACATCGAGGAGCCGTGGGAGCTGGCCGAGCACATGCGCGTGATCCGCGAGCTGCAGGAGCGCACCGGCGGGATCACCGAGTTCGTGCCGCTGTAGCTTCATCCCGTTCCAGACGCTGCTCGGCCGCACGCACGGCGTCGAGGAGATCTCGCGCGAGGAGAACCTCAAGCACACGGCGGTCTTCCGCCTCGCGCTCGGGCGCACGATCCCGAACGTGCAGGCGAGCTGGGTGAAGATGGGGCTCGACGCGGCGACCGAGGCGCTCAGCTGGGGCGTCAACGACCTCGGCGGCACGCTGATGGAGGAGTCGATCAGCCGCCTCGCCGGCAGCTACCACGGCACGAAGCTCGACCCGCCGGAGCTGATCGCCGCTGCGCATGCAGCCGGCCGCGCCGCCGCCGAGCGCACAACGCTCTACGAGCTGCGCGAACAGCACCCGCTCGTGGCGGCTGTCGCTGCACCCGTCGCCGGCTGACACCCCCCAACCGGGGGGAGCGCGTTTGGCGCGCCGGTGCTCGCGTGCGCCCGAGGCGTACGATCGAGTGCTGTGAATGCCGCGAATCCGGGGTCGCCGGTACGCGAGACGAGTCTTTTCGCAGGCGTCGAGCCGCTCGAGGTCTTCGTCGACCTGCTCTCGGAGATCGAGAGCGACACCACCTCCAGCGAGTTCTACCACCGCATCTGCGAGGCGATCTGCCGTCTCACGACGATGCGCCGGGCAGCGATCTTCCTCTACGACGTCGGCCGCCAGCGCGTGCGCGCCGTCGGCTCGCACGGGATCTCGTTCACGCGCCTCGCGCAGCTGCGCCCGACGCTCGAAGAGGCGCCGATCGCGCAGCGCGCGCTGATCGAGGATCGCGTGATCGTCGTGAAGTCCGACGCGATCGAGCACGAAGTGCCACGCGACTACGCGACGCTGCTCGGGATCACCTCGCTCGTCTGCACGCCGCTCGCCGCGGCCGGCCACCGCTATGGCGTGATCTTCGCCGACCGCGGTGGCGGCGACGTCGAGCTGGGCGACGGCGAGCGCCACCTGATGTGGACGCTCGGCAAGACGGCAGCGCTCGCCGCGACCGCGCGCCGCGCGACGCGCCAGCAGGAGCGCACGCGTCAGCTCGGCGAGCGGATCGACCTCGCCCGCGAGATCCACGAGCGCGTGATGCAGCGGCTGTTCGGCGTCTCGCTCGTGCTGAGCGCGCAGACGCCGCTGAGCGACGAGCAGCGCGAGCGCTGTCGCGTCGAGATGGGCGAGGCGCTCGCCGACCTGCGCTCCGCGCTCGAACGGCCGCTCGCCGCGGTCCCGTCGAAGACGGGCACGACGCTGCGCGCGGAGATCGCGCGACTCACGGGCGAGTCGGGCTTGCCGGTCGCGCTGACGTGGACGAACGGGGTGGAGGTGCCGCCGCGGCTCGAAGGGCTCGCGCAGTCGGTGCTCGGCGAGGCGCTGCGCAATGTAAGCAAGCACGCCGAGCCGTCGTGCGTCGACGTCACCGTCGAGCGCGACGCGGACACCTTCTCGCTGGAGATCCGCAACGACGGCGTGACCGGCTCGCGGCGTGGGCAGCGGCATGGGCTTGCGACTCGCCGCCTTCGAGGCGCTCCAGCACGGAGGCTTCGTCGAGTTCGGCGCCGACGTCTCGCGCGAGCCGGCCGGCTGGCGCGTGCGGCTCGTCGTGCCGCTGGACGACGGCGGCCTCGGCGGGTTGGGAGGATCGTCGTGAACGCGCGTCTGCCCGCTGGCGCAGCCAACGACGACCGTCGCCTGCGCGTGCTCGTCGTCGACGACCACGACGTGGTCCACTGGGGCTTCCGCCAGCTGCTCGGCGAGCAGGCATGGGTCGAGCGCTGCCTCGCTGCGCGCACCGCGACCGAGGCGCTCGACATGACGCGTCGCTACCGCCCGCATGTCGCGCTCGTCGACCTGTTCCTCGGCAACGAGTCCGGCGTCGACGTCTGCGAGTCGATCCGCGGCAGCGCTCCCGACACGCGCGTGCTGCTGATCTCCGGCGCCGGTCGGATCTCGCCGCAGGCGGCGAAGGCAGCCGGCGCGTCGGGCTTCGTCTCGAAGGACTGGGGAGCGCACGACGTGGCGATGGCGGTGCGGATGGTCGGGCTCGGGATGACGATGTTCCCGCCGCAGGCCGAGCAGCCCGCGAACCTGCTGTCCGAGCGCGAGCGCGAGGTGCTCACGCTGATCGCCGGCGGCTCGACGAACCGCGAGATCGCCGCGCAGCTGTTCCTGTCGCCTCACACGGTGAAGGAGCACACGAGCACGCTGTACCGGAAGCTGAAGGCGCGCAATCGGGCTGAGGCGGTGCAGCGGGCTCAGCGGATTGGGTTGCTCGGCTGAGGGTTCTGGTGGTGTTGGCGGGCGGGTCCTGTCGCATCCGGGCGGGCGCACCCACGCCTTACGGCGCGGGCACGTCCGTCCTCCGCGCCACCCGCCCGATCGGCCGGCCTGTCTGACATTTTCTAGCTCGTCAGTGCGGCGAGGCGGGTGCGGAAGAACGTGAGCGCTGTGGTGCGCTGGTCCTCGGCGGTGAGCAGCTCGGCGTAGGGCAGCTCGGCGCCGGTGAATGCGGTTGCCTGCCACAGCACGCTCGGGCGCGGCGCGGCCCATGGCGCGACGTACAGGTAAGGCTCGGGGTGCAGCTCGTCGCCGGGGGAGGCGCCGTAGGCGGCGCGTTCGTTGAGCGTTTCGGAGCCCAGCTCGACGGACAGGTCGAAGTGCTCGGCCCACAGCTGAACGCGCGAGGGTTCGAGCGTGGGCGCCGCTTCGGCGCGCAGATGCTCCAGGACGGATGCGCCGAAGCCGTACCAGTCGCCGAGGAAGTTCGATGCCTCCGCGTCGATGCGGAGTGGCGCGTCATCGAGGTCGAGGTCATCGGGCAGCAGCGCGCCGCCGATCGCGTCGGCGGCTGCCGCGAGCGTCGTGATCGGCGCGCGGCGCTCGCCCTCGCGGCGCTG
Source organism: uncultured Actinomycetes bacterium (assembly GCA_963715695.1). Lineage (GTDB taxonomy): Bacteria > Actinomycetota > Thermoleophilia > Solirubrobacterales > Solirubrobacteraceae > Conexibacter. The sequence goes on from OY970266.1 coordinate 2,763,169, forward strand.
GACGATCAGCTCCGCTCCCTCGACGCGCAGCTGGATGTCGTCGCCGAAGAACGGCGTGCCGAAGCCGCCGCGCGTGAAGCGCAGCGCGATCTTGCCGTTTGCCTTCGCGCGCGCCGGCGACAGCACGTGCTCGGTGAGTGCGTGCAGCGCCAGCCGCGTCTCGACGAGTGTCGTCGGCGCCGCGGCGAGCCGGCGATACGCGCCGAGCCAGCGCTCGGCGCACCAGGCGGCAAGCTCGGCGTCCTGCTCGGCGAGCTCATCCCACGTGAGGTCGCCGGTGCTGACCGGCGAGACGAGCTGGCGGCCGGCGGGCACGTCGCTGCGCGCGACCGGGTCGTCCGCAAACCACGGCCCTTCTGTGACGGCCGGCGGCGAGGGCTCCAGCACGCGCACCTCGTAGCGCCCGGCGAGCCGTTCGCGCGCTTGCGCCTGAGCGTTCCTCATCGCGTGCCGAGCGGCGCGAGCGCCGGCGTTTGTGCCTGCTGCTCGCCGACCGGTCGCACGTCGACGGCGATCACCTTGTACTCGGGGCACGACGTGTTGACGTCGGAGGATTGGCCGACGAGCTGGTTGGTGCCGGTCTCGGGGAAGTGGAAGGTCGTGAAGACGTTGCCCGGCTCGATCCGCTCGGTCACGACCGCATGCAGCTCGATTCGGCCGACGCGGCTGCGGACCGAGACGAGGTCGCCGTCGTGGACCCACAGGCGCGCCGCGTCGTCGGGGTGCAGCTCGAGCACGTCGGCGTCGATCAGCTCCACGTTGCCGGTGCGGCGGGTCATCGTTCCCGCGTTGTAGTGCTGGAGGCGGCGGCCGGTGACGAGGATCAGTGGGAACTCGTCGTCGGTGTGGTCGCCGGGCTCCTTGTAGGGCAGCGCGGCGAACGCGGCGCGGTCGCTGCCCGGGCGCAGGAACGTGGTCTCGTAGAGGATCGGCGCGTCGGTGCCGTCGGGTGCGACCGGCCAGCACAGCCCGGCGCGTCCGAGCCGCTCGTACGTGACGCCCGCGAAGTGCGGCGTGAGCGTGGCGATCTCGCGCATCGCGTCCTCGGGATCGCTCCAGCCCATCTCGTGGCCGAGCGCCGCGGAGACCGTCGTGATGATGGCGAAGTCGGTGCGTGCCTCGCCCGGCGGGTCGATCGCCGGCGCGACGAGCTGGATCCGCCGCTCGGCGTTCGTGAAGGTGCCTGCCTTCTCCAGGAACGCGGATGCCGGCAGCACCACATGCGCGAACTTCGTCGTCTCGTTCTCGAAGATCTCCTGCACGACGAGGAAGTCGAGCGATGCGAGCGCGTGCTGCACATGCGCGGTGTTCGGGTCGGTCTGCGCCACGTCCTCGCCGAAGATGTACATCGCGCGCAGCTCGCCGACGACTGCTGCGTCGAACATCTCGGGGATCTTCATGCCGATCTTGCGCGACAGCGCGACGCCCCACGCCTCCTCGAACGAGCGCGCTACATCCTCGTCGGCGACCGGGCGGTAGGCGGTGTAGGTGTCCGGCAGCGCGCCCATGTCGGAGGATCCCTGCACGTTGTTCTGCCCGCGCAGCGGCAGCAGCGCGGCGCCCGGCTTGCCGACGTTGCCGGTCATCAGCGCGAGGTTGCAGATCAGCTGCGCGACCTCGGAGCCATAGCGGTGCTCGGTCACGCCGAGGCCCCACGAGATGCAGGCGCGCTGCGCCTCGCCGTAGATGTGCGCTGCCTGCTCGATGTCCGCCGCGGGGATTCCGCTGATGCGCTGCACCTCGTCGGGCGCGTAGTGCGCGAGCAGCGCCTCGACCTCGGCGAAGCCCTCCGTGCGCGCGGCGACGAACGCCTCATCCACGAGTCCGTCCCGCAGCACGACGTGCGCGAGCCCGAGCATCACCGCTGCGTTCGTGCCGGGTCGTGGCGCGAGGTGCAGGACTCCATAGTCGGACAGCTCGATCCGCCGCGGGTCGATCGTCACGAGCCGCATCCCGCGCAACGTCGCCTGCTTGATGCGCGCGCCGACGACCGGGTGACCCTCGGTCGGGTTCGCGCCGATCAGAATGCACGCGTCGGCATGGTCGAAGTCGGCGAACGTGCCGGTCGCGCCCGAGAGGCCGAGCGACTTGCGCAGCGCGTAGGACGTGGGGGAGTGGCAGACGCGCGAGCAGTTGTCGACGTTGTTCGTGCCGATCGCCGCGCGCATCAGGCGCTGCATCGCGTAGCAGTCCTCGTTCGTCGCGCGCGAGGAGGCGAGGCCGGCGATCGCGTCGGGGCCGTGCGTGATCTTGATCCGCGTCAGCTCGCCCACGATCCGCTCGATCGCCTCCTCCCAGCTCGCAGGCTGGAGGTTGCCCTGCGCGTCGCGGATCAGCGGCGTCGTGAGGCGCGCGCGGTGACGCGAGAACTGGTGGGCGAAGCGGCCTTTCAGGCAGGTGTGACCGTCGTTCGCGGGACCGTCGAGCGCAGGGGAGATCGCGACGACGCGGTCGCCGGCGACATGCGCCTCCAGACGGCAGCCGACGCCGCAGTAGCCGCAGGTCGTGGTGACGGTCGCGTCGAAGCGGAAGTCGCTCACGCGGCGGCCTCCGCAAGCCGCACGAGCGAGACCTCGGCGATCGCGTCGGTCGGGCACGTGTCTGCGCAGGCGCCACACGACACGCACGCGGAATGGCGGAAGCCCTCGTCGATGCCTGCAGCAACGTTCGCGTCGAAGCCGCGGCCGGTTGCGGTCAGCGCGAACGTCCCCTGCAGCTCGTCGCACGCGCGCACGCAGCGCCCGCACGAGATGCACAGCTCATGGCGGAACGCCAGATACGGGTGGTCGTCCTCGTGCGCGACCGTGTGCACTGCGCCGGGCCAACGTGGCTCGCCGACGCCCAGCGCACGCGCGACCGAGGCCAGCTCGGTGTGGGGCGCCGGCGGCCCCGGCAGCTCCGACAGCACCAGCTCGACGACGGCGCACGCCACCCGCCGCGCCGCCGGATCCTCCGTCGCGACGACCATCCCGTCGCGCACCGGTGTCGTGCAGGCGGGCAGCGGCACCGGCGAGCCGGCCACGCCGACGAGGCAGACGCGACACGCCCCGAACGGCTCCTGGCGCTCGTCGAAGCAGAGCGTCGGAACCCAGCGGCCGGCGGCGCGTGCTGCGTCGAGCACGGTTGCCCCTTCGGCGACCTCGACCGCCAGACCGTCGACTTCGACGTGCACGCTCATGTCAGCCCCAGCTCCTCTGGGAAGTGCTCCAGCAGGCTGCGGATCGGGGCGGGCATCCCGCCCCCGTGTGCACAGAGGCTACCCAGCTCCAGGGTCTCCAACAGCGCCTCCAGTCGCACGCGATCGACCGCCGCGTCGCTCGCGAAGGCAGCGTGCGCTCGCTGCAAGCCGATCCGGCACGGGAAGCACTTGCCGCAGCTCTCGGAAGCGCCGAAGTGCAGCAGGTGCGTCGCGAGCGCGCGCATGTCGGTCGACTCGTCGAACGCGACGATCGAGCCGTGGCCAACCATGCAGCCCTCTGCAGCGAGCGCGTCGAAGTCGAACGGCGTGTCGAGCTTGGAGCCAGGCAGGATCCCGCCGAGCGGGCCGCCGATCTGCAACGCCTTGATCGACGCTCCATCGCGCAGGCCGCCGGCGACGTGCTCGCACAGCTCCCACAGCGACGTGCCGAAGCGGACCTCGTAGACGCCCGGCCGCGCGAAGCGCTCGTTGAAGCAGACGAGCTTCGAGCCCGGCGTTGCGCCCGGCGACAGCGCGCGGTATGCCTCAGCTCCATGGCGCGCGACAAACGGGATGTTGCAGAGCGTCTCGACGTTGTTCACGACGGTCGGCAAACCGTGCAGTCCGCGCTGCGCCGGGAACGGTGGTCGCGCCGAGACGGTGCCGCGCAGCCCTTGCAGGCACGCGAGCAGCGCGGTCTCCTCGCCGACGACATAGGAGCCGGCGCCCTCGACGATCGTCACGTCGAAGGAGAAGCCGCGCCCACAGACGTTCTCGCCGAGCCAGCCTGCGGCGCGCGCCCGCTCGGCCGCAGCCTCCAGCGCGGGCAGCGAGCGCGGGTACTCGGAGCGCACGAGCACGAAGCCGTGCGTTGCGCCGACCGCATATGCAGCGAGCGCCATCCCCTCCAGCAGCAGCTCCGGGCTGCGCTCCATCAGCTGCTTGTCGATGTAGGAGCCGGGGTCGCCCTCGTCGCCGTTCGCGACGATGAACTTCTCCGCTCCGGCAGCGGCGCGCGCGAACTCCCACTTCGCGCCGGCCGGGAAGCCGGCTCCGCCGCGGCCGCGCACCTCGGCATCCTTCACCTCGGCGAGCAGCGTCTCCGGCGCGTGGCGCGCAAGCGCGTGCGCGAGCCCGGACCAGTCGCCGGGACGCGTCAGCACCGGCTCGTCGAGCAGGCTCTGCCAGGCAGGCTCGGCTGCCGCCCGCGCGCCGCCGTTGAGCACCCGTTCCACCACGCCCGGCCCCGCATCGATCGTGTCGCCGTCGCGGATCGCTGGGGAGCTGTGGCAGAAACCGAGACAAACGGTCTCCGCAAGCGAGACGGACCCGTCCTCGGCGCGTGAGCCGAGCGTGTCGAACTCGAGCCCGTCGCGCAGCGCATCGACGTGTGCGTCGCCGGTTGCCGCGAAGCAGGCAGTGCCGGTGCAGACGCGGACGTGACGCGCGCCGCGCGGCTGCAAGAGGTCGTCGTAAAAGCTCGCAACGCCATGCACCGTCGCCTCCGGCAACCCCGAGCGCACGGCAGCATCGCGCACGTCGGCGTCGGTGACCTCGCCCCGCAGCTCGACCGCCTGCTTCAGCACGTCGAGCGCGGTCGGCGCGTCGAGCGCGTGGTGGCGGCGAACAAGCTCGACGAGGTTCTCAGACACGCGCGAACAGCTCCATCTCTGCACACAGCATCCCTGAAGACAGCCAGTCGTGAGCAAATCCTCGACGGTTCCTTGTCGCTCGGGTCTTGTGGGCGAACGCGAGCCTCCACGACGATTCGTGACGTGAGCCCTCCGTCACTCGTCGAGCTGAGCTACGGCGCCGCCGTGCGCGCGCTGGATCTGCAGGAACGCGCTGTGGATCAACTTCGGGCCCGGACGGGAACATTGCTCGCCGCGGCTTCGTTGACGGCATCCTTCGCCGGTGCCCAGACGATCCAGCACCGCACGAACCTCGGCCCGCTCGGATTGCTGGCCCTTGTCGCGCTCGTCGTCTCGATCGGCTGTTGTCTCTACATCCTGCTCCCCAAGCGCGGGGTTGCATTCAGCATCAATGCCACGACGATCTACGAGGCACTGTTCGAAGTCTCCGACGACGCCGACGAGCAACACCGGCGCCTGATCTATTGGCTGGAGGGCTACTGGGCGAGGAATCAGACAGTCATCGAGCGTTTGGGTCGCTCCTTCGCGGCGGCAGCGTTTGCGCTTGCCATTCAGATGGTGTTGTGGTGCGGCACCCTTTTGGATACGGTCGCATGACTGTGTCGGTCAGCCCGAAAAAGCCCCCGCCTCCGCCGCCGCCCCCGCCCAAGGATCTCGCGCATTACGAGACGCGCGGTTTCCTCGGCTTTCTCACGCGGTAGCCCCCGCGCGGGCACTTGCTCGCTCACGGTGTCCCCACGGGGAGCCGTCAGGTCCCCCCCGACCGGGGGGAACGGCCGGACCTTGACATAGTGGTTCACGCGATGGCGCAGAACCATCGCGACAGTGCATAACACTGCAATCCTCTTCCCCGGGCAGGGGAGCCATGTCGAAGGGATGCGCGACGCGGTGGCGGCGCAGCGTCCGGACCTGCTCGCACTTGCCGCCGAGGTCGTCGGTGAGGACCCCTTCGCTCGGGTTGACGATGGCACGCGCTTCGCGCAGCCCGCGATCTACTGCGCCAGCCTCGTCGGCTGGGAGCGGTTGCGCGACGGCGGCATCGAAGCGCACGCGCTTGCCGGCCACTCGCTTGGCGAAGTAGCCGCGCTCGTCGTCGCCGGCAGTCTGTCCGCCGAGGATGGTCTGCGGCTCGTCGCGACGCGCGGCCGGCTGATGCAGGAGTCGGGTGAGGCCGCAGGCGACGGTGGGATGCTCGCGCTGCTCGGCGCCGGCGCAGCGGAGCGCGCGCAGGAGATCGCCGGCCCGGCGGGCCTCACGGTCGCGAACGACAACGCGCCGAACCAGGTGGTGCTGTCGGGCTCCACGACCGCCTTCGACGATGCGGGCTTCACGGCTCGCGGCCTCGGCCTGCGTGCAGTCCCGCTGCCCGTCACCGGCGCCTTCCACTCGCCCGCGATGGCCGGCGCGCTGCCGGAGCTGCAGGCGGCACTTGCTGCCGTCGAGGTGCGCGCGCCGCAGATCCCCGTGCTCAGCTCGATCACGACCGAGCCCTTCGACGACGTGCGCGCACGCCTCGCCGACGCGCTCACGCAGCCGGTCCGCTGGCGCGAAACGGTCCTCGCACTCCACGCGCGTGGCATCACCCGCTTCGTCGAGACGGGACCCGGCCGCGTGCTGACCGGGCTCGCGCGACGGATCGTGCCGGACGCCGAGGCGCTGACGCTCGAGCAGATCGAGGGCGTCGGTGTCTGAGCAGACGCTCGCAGCGCCTGCAGCGGCGCCGCCGCTGCACGTCCCCACCGCGCGCGGCGCCGCGATGCTGTCGGTCGCCTCCTGCCTGCCGCCGACCGTCGTCACGAACGACCAGGTAGCCGCGCGGATCGGCAAGGACGACGAGTGGATCTACACGCGCACGGGCATCCGCGAGCGCCGCCACGCGCAGCCGGGCGAGCGCCTTTCCGACTTCTGCGCGACCGCCGGCCGCCTCGCGCTCGAGCGCGCCGGCATCACCGCCGACCAGCTCGACCTGATCCTGATCGGCACCGTCACGGCCGACGAGCCGCTGCCGGCCGCCGCGCCGATCGTCGCGCAGCTGCTCGGCGCGCACCGCGCGGGTGCGATGGACCTCGCCGCTGCATGCACGGGCTTCCTCTCGGCGCTGTCGCTCGGCACCGCGCAGATCGAATCCGGCCGCGCGCGTTACGTGCTCGCGATCGGGGCCGACTTCGTCAGCCGCGTCACCGACCAGACCTCGAAGGCGACGGCGATGCTGTTCGCCGACGGCGTCGGCGCGGTCGTGCTCGGCGCGACCGAGGGCGAAGCGCGCGTCGGCCCGGTCCTGCTGCGCGCTGACGGCGCAGGCGCGAGCAACTTGTTCATCCCGCGCGAGACCGGCCTGATCGAGATGGACGGGCACGAGACCTTCAAGCACGCAGTGAATCGCATGTCAGAAACGACCCGCGAGGCGGTCGCCGCCGCCGGGCTCACGCTGGAGGAGATCGACCTGTTCGTGTACCACCAGGCGAACGCGCGGATCCTGCGCGCCGTCGCCGAGCGACTCGAGCTCGACGAGTCGCGCATCGTCGACTGCATCGAGCTGACGGGCAACATGTCTGCGGGGACGGTCCCGTACGCGCTCGACGTAGCCCGTCGCGACGGCCGCCTGCGGGCGGGCACCCGGATCCTGCTGTCGGCCTTCGGCGCCGGCTTCACGTGGGGCGCGGGCGTTGCGACCTGGGGAGGCGCAGATGCCTGAGCGGCCCGAAGGATGCGCGTTCGTGAGCGGCGCTTCGCGCGGCATCGGCGCGGCGATCGCGAAGCGGCTGGCGGCTGACGGCTGGCCCGTCGGGGTCGGCTACAACAGTGGCGCCGAGGCCGCTGCCGCCGTCGTCGCGGAGATCGAGGCTGCCGGCGGTCGCGCCTTCGCGCTCGGCGGCGATGTCGTCGAACGCGAGCGGATCGACCAGCACTTCACCGCGCTCGAAGAGCGCTTCGGCCCGGTGCTCGTGCTCGTCAACAACGCCGGCGTGCGCGCCGACGGCCTGTCGCCGCAGATCAAGGACCACGAGTGGAAGATCGTGCTCGAGACGAACCTCACCGCCGCCTTCCGCACGACGCGCCGCGCGATCCCGCCGATGCTGAAGGCGCGCTACGGGCGGATCGTCAACATCGCCTCCGTCGTCGGCCTGCGCGCGAACGCAGGCCAGGCGAACTATGCGGCCTCGAAGGCTGGGCTGATCGCGATGACGCAGACCGTCGCCGTCGAGGTTGCGCGCCGCGGCGTGACCGTCAACGCGGTGGCGCCGGGCCTGATCGCGACCGACATGACCGCAGACCTGAACGGTGACCTGCTCGCCGCCGTGCCCGCGCGCCGCGCCGGGACGCCGGAGGAGGTCGCCTCCTGCGTGGGCTTCCTCGCCTCCGATGAGGCGAGCTACGTGACCGGCGCCGTGCTCACCGTCGACGGCGGCATGGCCGCCTAACCCTTCCCCGAACTTCCCACCGAAACAAGGAGCCCAGATGGCAACCGCAACTCCAGAGACCGTCGAGTCACGCATCGTCGAGGCGCTCGCAAGCTTCGGCCCCGACGCCGACCAGGTCACCCGCGACGCGAGCTTCGAGGAGCTCGACATCGACTCGCTCGACCTCGTCGAGCTCGCGCAGATCGTCGAGGACGACTTCGGCGTCGAGCTGAAGGGCGACGACATGAAGGCGCTGAAGACCGTCGGCGACGCGATCGACCTCGTGGTGGCGCGCGCGAAGTGATGAGCCGCCGTCGCGTCGTCATCACGGGCGTCGGTGCCGTCACCCCACTCGGGGTCGGCGCCGACGTGCTGCTGCGACGTTGGGTCGCCGGCGAGTGCGGGATCGCGGACGGCGAAGGCGCCTGCCGCGAGTTCGTCCCGACCGAGCACCTGTCGGTCAAGGAGGCGCGTCGCGCGGACCGCTTCGCGCAGCTCGCCGATCGTCGCGAGCGACGAGGCGATCGCCTCCGCCGGCTGGAGCGAGGAGCTGCCCTACGCGCCCGAGCGCGTCGGCTGCGTGCTCGCGACCGGCATCGGCGGGCTCGGCTCGCTGGAGGACCAGCACGACCTGCTGCGGGACAAGGGCCCGAAGGCGGTCTCGCCGCTGTCGGTCCCGCTGTTCATGGTCAACGCCGGAGCTGCTGCGCTGTCGATGCGCCATGGCCTGCGCGGCCACGCCTACTCCGTCGGCTCGGCCTGCGCCGCCGGCTCGCACGCGATCGGCGCGGCGACGCGGATGATCCAGGCCGGCGACGCCGACGCCGTCGTCACCGGCGGCGCAGAGGCGACGCTGACGCCGTTGGCACGCGCGAGCTTCGCGGCGATGTCGGCGATGTCGCCGACCGGCGTCTCGCGCCCGTTCGACGCGCGCCGCGACGGCTTCGTGATGGGCGAGGGCGCGGGGATCCTCGTGCTGGAGGAGGCCGAGGCAGCGGCAGCCCGCGGCGCGACGATCTACGGCGAGATCCGCGGCTACGGCTCGACGTCCGACGCCTTCCACCTGACGGCGCCGGAGCCCGAGGGCCGCTACGCCTCGCAGGCGATCCTCGCCGCGCTGCGCGACGCCGACGTCGCGCCCGGCGAGATCGACTACATCAACGCCCACGGCACCTCGACGCCGCTCAACGACGCGTCCGAGACGGCGGCGATCAAGCTCGCGCTCGGGGAGCACGCGCAGTCGCTGCCGATCTCCTCGACGAAGTCGGCGATCGGGCATCTGCTCGGCGCGGCCGGTGCGGTCGAGGCGATCGCGACCGTGCTCGCGCTGCGCGAGCGCACGCTGCCGCCGACGGTCGGGCTCGAGCGAGCCCGATCCCGAGCTGGACCTCGACTTCGTGCCGCGCGTCGCGCGCCAGTTCACGCCGCGCAACGGCAACCCGATCGCGCTGTCGAACTCGTTCGGCTTCGGCGGTCACAACGTCGTTCTGTGCCTGGAAGGGGTCAACGCATGAGTGCCATTGCCCCTGCGAAGACGGAGTCCGCCGACCGTGAGCGCCTGACGCCGCACGAGCGACTCGAGTTGCTCTGCGACTCCGGCTCGTTCGAGGCGATCCGCTCCGGCGTGATCTCGCCGAAGCTCGGCTCGCGCGCCCGCGCCGGTGACGGCGTCGTCGGCGGCCTCGGCCGCATCGACGGCCGTCCGGTCGCCTGCTACGCGCAGGACGTCGCCTACCTCGGCGGCTCGCTCGGCGCCGCGCATGCGGACACGATCAATCGCGTGATGGAGATCGCCGGCCGCTCGCGCGTGCCCGTCGTCGGCGTGATCGAGTCCGGTGGCGCGCGCATGCAGGAGGGCACCGCGGCGCTCGGCGGCTACGGCCGCATCTTCCGCCAGAACGTCGCGCTGAGCGGGGTCGTCCCGCAGATCTCGATCATCAGCGGCCTGTCGGCCGGCGGCGGCTGCTACTCGCCGGCGCTGACCGACTTCGTGCTGATGACCGAGGACGCGGCGATGTTCCTGACCGGCCCTGCCGTCGTGCGCGACGTGATGGGCGAGGACGTCAGCGCCGCCGAGCTCGGCGGCCACAAGGTCCACAGCGCGAACGGCGTCTGCGACCTCGTGCTCGCCGACGACACGGCTGCCGCGGGTGCCGCGCGCGGGCTGCTGAGCTACCTGCCGCAGAGCGCCGACGCGGACCTGCCGCGCACGCTCGCGGTCGACCCGGAGCTGGCCGAACCCGGGCGACGCGGTGCCCGCCGACCCGCGCAAGGTCTACGACGTGCGCGACGCGATCGCCGGGATCGTCGACGCCGGCTCGCTGATGGAGGTCGCGCCGCGCTGGGCGCGCTCGCTCGTGACCGGTTTCGCGCGGATCGACGGCCGTCCGGTCGGCGTGATCGCGAACCAGCCGCGCTACATGGGCGGCGTGCTCGACGCCGAGTCCTCGCAGAAGGGCGCGCGCTTCGTGCAGACGTGCGACCGCTACGGCGTCCCGCTCGTCGTGCTCGTCGACACGCCCGGCTTCATGCCCGGCACGCGCCAGGAGCAGGCCGGCGTGATCCGCTTCGGCGCGACGCTCGTGCGCGCGTTCGCGGCGGCGACGGTGCCGCGCGTGACGGTGGTGCTGCGCAAGGCCTACGGCGGCGCGTACATCACGATGAACTCGAAGGACCTCGGCGCCGACATGGTGCTTGGCCTGGCCTGGGGCCGCAGCTGGGCGTGATGGGCGCGCAGCCGGCGGTCGGGATCATCCACCGCCGCGAGCTGGCTGCGGCGTCCGACCCGGTCGCCGAGCGCGACGTGCTCGCCGCCGCCTACGCCGAGGAGCACCTCGGCGCCGCCGTCGCGGCGGCCGCCGGCTTCGTCGACGAGGTGATCGAGCCGCACGAGACGCGCGGGCGGCTGATGTGGGCGCTGTCGACGCTTGGCGACGCGCGCGGGCGCCGCGTGAACCTCGCGGGCAAGCGCGTCCTCGTCACGGGCGTGATCACGAAGGACTCGATCGCGTTCGCTACGGCCGAGGCGTTGCAGCAGCAGGGAGCGGAGGTCGTGCTGACCGGCTTTGGGCGTGCTCGTCGCCTCACGGAGCGCGCGGCGGCGCGGCTGCCGACGCCGCCTGACGTGCTCGAGCTGGACGTCAACGACGAGACGCACTACGCGCCGCTCGTCGAAGCGCTGCGGGCGAAGTGGGGCGGGGTCGACGGCGTCGTCCACGCTGTCGCGTTCGCGCCCGAGGACGCGTTGGGCGGGAACTTCCTCAACACGCCGCCCGCAAGCGCGATCACGGCCTTTCAAACCAGCGCGGTCTCGCTGAAGCAGCTCGGCGCAGCATTGCTGCCGCTGATGGGCTCCGGCGGCTCGATCGTCGGGCTCGACTTCGACGCGACCGTCGCCTGGCCGATCTACGACTGGATGGGCGTCGCGAAGGCCGGGCTCGAAGCCGTCTCGCGCTACCTCGCGCGCGACCTCGGTCCGCACGGCGTGCGCGTCAACCTCGTCTCCGCCGGGCCGCTGAAGACGGTGGCCGCAGGCGGGATCCCCGGCTTCGAGCGGCTCGCCTCGGCCTGGGAGCAGCAGTCGCCCTTCGGCTGGGACGTCACCGACCCGCTCCCCGTCGCCCACACGATCTGCTTCCTGCTGTCCGACTGGGCCCGCGCGATCAGCGGCGAGATCGTCCACGTCGACGGCGGGTTCCACGCGATGGGCACGGCGCTGGCGGAGGAGTAGCGGCCGGCGCCCGGGCGGCGACGTCGACCGCCTACGGGTCCGTGAACGGCTGGATCTGGATGCCGTGGTCGTGCTCGCGCATCCCGAGCTCGTACGTCGCGCCGCCCTTGACGCTGAGCGTGCGGGGCGGCTGATCGGGGCGCATGACGGTGAGCGCCATGTCGGCGATCGCGCAGTGGGCTGTGTGGTGCTGCGGGCCGGCGGGGTCGCTGTAGACCCAGCCGACGACATCCTCGCGTGGCGCCGAGACCTCGCCGCGCACGACGACGTCCTTGCCGGGCAGCGTGAACGTCGCACGTTCGGGCGCCTCCTGCACGTGCGTCGCGCGCGTGCGCTCGATCCCGCCGAGCCGGTGGCGGACTCCATCGAGCGAGAGGCAGCCGTTCGCGACCCATGGCGTCGTCCAGGGGCCCAGCTTCAGCCGCCCGAGCGTGATGTCGAGCCACGCGTCCGGCTGCTCCTCGAACGCGGTCCCGTGCGTCCAGATCCAGCGCTCGGCGTGCTCGGCTCCCCAGTTGTGCCCGACCATCCCGGGCCAGCCGTCGAGCGTGACGCTGCGGCCGGCGACGGTCACCTCGCCGCCGATGCGGATCGCCGGGCGCAGGCTGAGCGCCTTCGTGCGCGGCACCTTCGCGGTGTACATCCACGGGCGTGGGAGATACGGGAACGGCGGTGCGTCACCGGTGAACGAGAGTTGCCAGGCGGCTCCCAGCTCGGGGATCACGCCGGTCGCACCGTCGGCGCCGATGCGACTCTCGCCGACGCGCACGTGGTCGGCTCGGCCTGAGCTGAGCTGCTCGGTCGGCAGCGTCACCTTCGCCGCGTGCGGCCCGTCCTCGTCGAACAGCGTCACCCACAGCGAGCCGACCGGCGTCTCGCCCGGTCGCTTGTGGACGGTGTAGCGGATCCACAGCGCGCGCCGGCTGTGCGCATCGGCGGCCTTCAGGTACCAGCTCTCGTAGTGTCCGGCCGCCAGGTCGACCGCCGGGTAGCGCGCTTCGGCGGGCTCCATCGCGCTCGCGACCGTACCAGCGGGCCGGCAGGCGGGCGCCGCTCGCTCAGCGGAAGAGGTCCTCGGCGGCGGGGCGCAGGAGGGCGACGGCGCCGGGGCCGTCGTCGTCTGGCGGCAGGACGTGGCGGGCGAGGCCGCGCACGATCACGACGGGCTCGCGGGAGTCCTTCGAGCGCGCGAGGTCGGCGGTCGCGGCGAGCTGGTCGGCGAGTGCGATCCATGTGGCGCGCAGCTCGCGCCCGACGCTGTCGCGGCGACCGCGCCAGTCCTCGAGCGGTGCGATTCCGGCCGCCCCGATCGCCACGTCGATCTGCCCGTGGCGCCAGGCACGGCCGAACGAGTCGGTGATCACGACCGCGGGCGCAACGCCGGTCAGCTCGTGGACCCGTGTGCGCAGTGCCCGCGCGGAGGCGTCGGGGTCGCGCGGGAGCAGGATGAGCGTCTCCTCGGCACCGTCGGCCGCGTTCGACGCGTCGACGCCTGCGTTCGCGCAGACGAAGCCGTGGTGCGTGACGCAGATGAGGATCCCGCGCTCGGCGCGCAACAGCTCGTGCGTCTCGTCGAGCACGACCTGCAGCTGGCGCGGGTCCTTGTCGTGCTCGTGGGCGAGCGCGAGCGCCTGCTCGCTCGGCACGACCTCGGCGAGTACGCATACACGTCCTTCGGCCTTCGACACCGCCTTGTGCGCGACGACGACGACGTCGCCGTCCGCGAGCGGCCCACCGTCGGGCAGGTGGGCGGCGATCAGTGCGGCGAGGTCGTCCCCGGCGGCGATCTCCGGCAGCCCCGCGAGCGCGCGGGCGCTCAGCATCGCCGTGCGGGAGCGCTTGGCGTGGCCCGGCGCGCGCGGGTGCGGCGCATCGGCGTCAGCGCCCGGTCGGGCTCGTGCGCAGCATCTGGTGGAGCATCCCGCGCGTGTGCGCTGCGTTGCCGCGGCTCGCGGCGACGCGCTCCTTCAGCACGGCGAGGTCCTCGGGCGTGTCGATGTCGAGCGCGAGCGACTCCAGCTCGGCGACCTCGACGGCAAGCTCGGCATCCGGCGCGAGCTCGCAGTGGCGCGCGAAGCTGTCGGGGCCGAACGCGGGGGCGAGCGCGTCGGGTGGTGAGATCAACAGCGCATTCGTGCCGCTGCCATGGCGGTCAGGCACGACGACTGCGTAGCGCGGCGCTGTGCGCGGGCGGCCGAGCAGCGCGTCGAGCTCGGCCGGATCGAGCAGCGGGCAGTCGCCGGCGACGCACAGCACCTGCGCGGCACCCAGTTCGACTGCGTGCGCGACGCCGCGCACGACCGCCTGGTTCTGGCCGCTCTCGGCGAGATCTTCGAGCGTCAGCGCGCCATAGCCCTCGGCGATCCGCTGCGCGACCGGGTCGGCGCTGACGACGAGCACGTCGTCGATCGCCTCGACGCGCCGCAGGCCCGTGAGCACATCGCTGAACATCGCCTCGGCGAGCGCGCGGCGGGAGCCCCCGGCCAGCACGCCCTCGAGCCGCTGCTTCGCGTTGGCGAAGCGCTTCACCGGCAGGATCGCAAGCGTCTGCATCGGCGCCGTACGGTATCCACTCGGCCGCTCCGACTACCGCGTCACGCGCGCGGCGAGCTGCTCGGCGAAGGCGAGCGCCTCGCGCGCGAGGCGCGCACGGCCTGCTGCGTCGGCCATCAGCAGGTCGGCTGCGTGGAGCACCGGACCGTCTGCTTCGAGTGGCTCGTCGGCGACGATCCCGTCGAGGAGATCGCCGTAGAGCGCCGCGACGCCGGTCGCCGAGACGGGCTGGCCGGCCCATGCCATGAACGCTGCGGTCGGTCCCTTCAGCACCGCGCCGGCGACGATCGGGCTGACGGCGACGACTGGCGCGGGTGCGGCGCGCAGCGCGTCGCGCATGCCGGGCACGGCAAGGATCGGGCCGATCGAGACGAGCGGGTTCGACGGGCCGATCACGATCGCGCGGGCGCTCGCGAGCGCGTCGAGCACCTCTGGCGTCGGCCGCGCGTCCTCGACGCCGTCGAACGCGACGCCGTCGACGGGTCCCTCGGCATGGCCCTGGATCATGAACTCCTGAAACGGCCAGTCGCGCCCGTGCGCACGCACGCGTGTGCGGACCGGCGCGTCGCACATCGGCAGGACGCGCGCGGGGACGTTGAGTGCGGCGCACAGCTCCGCGATCGTCTCGGTCAGCCGCGCGCCCTCGGCGAGTCGCCGTGCGCGCTCGATCCCGATCGCGAGGTCGCGGTCGCCGAGATTGAACCAGACCTCGACGCCCAGCTCGCGCAGTCCGTCCATCACGTGGAAGGTGTCACCGTTGAGGCCCCAGCCGCGCGCGTCGATCCGGTCGGCGAGCCAGAACGCGATGAGGTCGGGGTCGGGCGAGACGTGCGCGCCGTAGAACTCGACGTCGTCGCCGGTGTTCGCGATCACGACCAGCTCGCCGGGCGCGACGACGTCTGCCATCCCGCGCGCGAGCTTCGCCCCGCCGGTGCCGCCGGCGAGCACGACGACGGGCCCGCTGGCGCTCACGGCCACGCGTCGTCGGGCAGGCCGGTGATGCGGATCCCGGCGGTGACCCTGTTGCGGATGTTGATGCCGATCGTCAGCGCCGTCAGCTGCTCGGTGATCCGCGCCATCTCCAGCTTGCCGGCGTCGACCGGGCGCAGTCCGGGGATCTGCCGGATCAGCTCGGCGACGCGGCGCTTCGCGTCCTTGTCGTCGCCGGCCACGAGCACGTCCTCGTCAAACGCATGGTCGAGGTCGGCGAGATGAGCGGCGGCGACCGTGTGCAGCGCCGAGACGACGGTGACGCCGTCCGGCACCAGCTCCTGCGCCTGCTGTGCGGCTGAGCCCTGCCAGACGGAGATCGTGCGTGTCGCGCGGCCCCCGACGGCCGCGGCGAGAGGGACGGTGACGTCGAGCAGCAGCTGGCCGGGGTGCAATGCGTCCTTGAGCGTCTTGAGCGTCGCCGCCTGGCTCGCGAACGGCACGCTCAGCACGACGAGCTCTGCGCCGAGCGCCGCCTCCGGGTTCGCCAGCCCGCGCACGTCGGCGGCGGGCACCTGCGCGCGCACGCGCTCGGCTGCTTCGGCCGCGCGGCCCGCGTCGCGCGAGCCGATCACGACGGGCGTGCCGGATACGGCGAGCCGCAGCGCAAGGCCGAAGCCGAGGTCGCCAGTCGCGCCGAGGATCGTCACGGGGGAGGGCACGCGGGCGAGCATAGCGAGCGTGCGCGAGCACTCGAGCTTGCCTGCCGGTGCCTCGTGCAGACGCGGGGCCCGCGACGCAAGCGCCGCCGGCCCTTGACGTAAGCCAATTACTTGGCGTATTATTGACATGCAGTTGGCGCTTTATTGACGTTGTGGGCTAGGTGCGCGTCTGCTCGGTGGGCTCACGCGTGGGCGCATCCGATCCGGGGCCGGAGCACCGACCACGCATGCGGTGGGGAGATGGGCCGTTCGAGCCCTCGACGGACAGTGCGGTGCCCAGACGGCTGCGGGCACCGTGCGCGTAGCGCTACCGGAAAGGACCGAGCCGCATGCATCACAACGCAAAGCTCCTGCTCGTCGCCCTCGCTGCGGCCGGCGTCCTGGCTGCTGCCGTCGGCAGTGCTTCGGCGACGAGACTTGCAGCAAGCAGTCAGACGACCAGAGGCGCATGGAGCGCGCTCGTCTTTGAAGCTCCGGCAGCGAGCATAAGCCTGACTTGCCCTGTCACTTTTGAAGGCACGATGCACTCAAGAACGATATCCAAGGCAGCTGAGGCGCTAGTCGGGTACATCACAAGAGCAATAATTGATGAAGTCAACTGCAGAGGCGGAAGGGCGAGATTGCTAGTGGCAAGCCTGCCGTGGCATTCGCGCTACTCGTCCTTCTCGGGAACGCTACCCAGCATAGCGGCAATAACAAAGAGAATAGTCGGCGCTTCATGGCTAATTTTCGTAAGAATCCTCGGCATCGAAGTAACATGTCTATACAGAAGCACCACGACGGAACCGGTGATCGGGACGCTCGCCCGAGAAGGCGGCGGGGTCCTCACCAGCGACTCGATCAGCGGCACGATACCCACGACCAGTGGGGTCACTTGCCCCGCTACGGGCACGCTTAGAGGAACGAGCACGAGCCTTACGGTTCTAGGGGGCACCGAAAGAATAAGAGTGACGCTAGTCGCGTAGCGGCCACGCACCGTCCATATCGAAAGGAACACAGCGTTATGCAACAGACAAAGCTCTTACTTACCGCACTCGCCGCTACCGGCGTGTTGGCGGTTCTCGTCGGCAGTGCCTCGGCGACGAGACTGGCGGCAAGCAGTCAGACAACGAGAGGAGCCTGGAGCGCGCTCGTGTTCGAAGCGCCGTCCTCAGGGGTCAGAGTTATTTGCCCCATGACATTCGAAGGCACCTTGCATTCTAGAACGATAACGAAGACTGCCGAATCGCTAATCGGTTATATCACGAGAGTGATAGTCGGAGAATCGAGATGTACGGGAGGGAGAGTCAGAATCCTACCGGAAAGCCTTCCGTGGCATTCGCGGTATGGGTCCTTTGCTGGGGCTCTACCGAACATAACATCGATAACAAAGAGAATAGTCGGAGCTGCATGGCTACTGCTCATCAACGTTTTGGGTACTGAAATTTCGTGCCTATACAGAAGCACGGCGGCGCAGCCCGTGACCGGAACGCTCACCCGCGAAGCAGGTGGGCTGCTCACAACAGACAGATTGGGCGGCGAAATAACGTCGAGTACCGGGGGCATTTGCCCAAGAGGTGCGCTGAGCGGAACCAGCACGAGTCTTACGGTCCTAGGCGGAACCGAAAGAATAAGAGTGACACTAGTCGCTTAGCGCTGAGGTGGGGTGGGTGCGGTGTCTACGCCGCCCCGCCCCCACCTGCCGACGAGCCGACATGCGTGGCACACCGGGAACAGACCAGGGGGTTTCATGAGACACGGGATACGACTGTTGAGCGCCTCGCTCTGTGCCGCCACAGTGCTTGCTGCGGCTGTCGGCACAGCGTCAGCCACGAGAGTCGCGACAAGCAGTCAAACGGCGAGAGCCACATGGACCGGGATGGAATTCATAGCCGAAGGGGTTACGACTGTGAGATGTCCCGTCACCTTCGAAGGGAGCATACACTCGAGAACCATACTCAAGACGCCCGGGTTGCTACTCGGCTACATCACGAGAGGGACGGTAGGTGAAGCAAGCTGCACCAACGGGAGTGCCAGACTCCTAACGGCGAGCTTGCCATGGCATTCGCGGTACAAGACGTTCTTCGGAACGCTACCGAGCATAACGGCGATAGACACGAACATCATCGGCGCTGAATGGCTAATTGGGACAAGAGTGCTCGGCGTCGAAATATCGTGCCTATACACGAGCACTGCGGCGGAGCCACTGCAGATGCATCTGAGTCGCGAAGCCAGCGGTGGCATGACGAGCGAGGCGATCAGTGGGTCCGTCAGATCGAGCACCGGCGGCATTTGCCCGAGAGGGAGCTTGGGAGGCACGAGCTCGACGCTCACGGTGGCGGGCAGAAGCGAAAGAATAATCGTGACGCTAGTCGCCTAGCCGAGCGCGGAAGGGGCGGCTCGCGTGTGAGCCGCTCCTCGTCGCGCGACTGCTGTCCGCTGGAGCCGCTGACCGAGCGCCCAGGCGCTCCGCGCCAGGAAACCACCAGTTCCACTGCCGCAGCAGCACCACCGTCGCCGGCACGAGCACGCAGCGCACCAGCGTGATGTCGAGCGCGATCGCGATCGCGAGGCCGGTGCCGAGCTGCTGGAAGGGCCCGAGCGAGGATGTCGCGAACGCGGCGAACACGATGATCAGCGTCAGGCCGGCGAGGCTGATCGAGCGAGCGCTCCCGACCAAGCCGCGCCGAACCGCCTCGCGGTTGTCGTGGCCGGCGACTGCGGCTTCCCGGATCCTGCTCAGCAGGAAGATCTCGTAGTCGACCGACAACCCGAACAAGATCGCGAACAGGAACAGCGGCACGAAGAATTCGAGCTGATCCGCGCCCGACAGCCGCAACAGGATCCCGAGCGTTGCGGCGACCGACAGCAGCGTGCTCAGCACGGCCTTCAGTGGGATCACGACCGCTCGCAAGCCGCCGACGAGCACGAGGAACCCGAACGCCACCGTCAGCAAGATCGCGTAGGGAGTCCGTCCTGTGATCCGGTGAGTGAGATCGATCACCGCCGCCGTCGTGCCGCCGACGTACGTGCGTCCGGCACGCTGTGGCAAGACCGCGCGAAGGCGCCCCACCGCATGTCTCGACGCAACGCTGTCGGGTGGGTCTCTCAATATCACCAGCATCGAGGACCAGCCCGCGGACCCTCTGGTGGGGTCCCAGATCTGCTGGACGGCGGGATCGCGCGACACGAGCGCCCCGACACGAGCGATCGTGTCGCGCGTCACCACCGTTGTCGGTCCCCCGAGCGAGACGCTCGCGCGGCGCACCGGTTCGTGCTTCGGCAGCGCTTGCACGGTCTGGAAGCTCAGTCGGTAGGACCCCGCCGGGATCGCCAGCACCAGCAGGACAGCCAGGCTCGCGGCCGCTGCAAGCGCTGCATGGCTCGTCACCGAGCGCGCGAGCGCGCTCCACAGCGTGCCGCGCGCTGCTGCTCGTGCGACGCGCCCCAGGCGCAAGCCCTCGACACGATCGCCGAGCAAGCAGATCAACGCTGGCAGCAGGGTGAGCGCAGCCGACGCTGCCAGCACGGTCACCACGGTCGCGGCAATCGCCATCGAGGAGAACACGTCGATGCCGACGACCACGAGCCCGACGAGCGAGGTGGCGATCGTGACGGCTGACAGCAGCACGGCGCGCCCCGTCGTCGTCATCGTCGTGACGAGCGCATCGTCGCTCGTGCTTCCGCTCGCCAGCTCCTCCCGGAACCGCGTGATGAGGAACAGCGAGAAGTCGATGCTGAGCCCGAGTGCGAGCACCGTCGCCGTGTTGGTGACGAAGATGCTCAGACCGATGCGACTCCCGATCACGTCGAGCGAGGCGAACGTCACGAGCAGCGTCACCCCCGCAAGCACGAGCGGCAGGAGCGCCGCGACGACCGCCTGGAAGGCGACGAGCAGGACGAGCAGGATGACGGGGAGCGCCGCCAGCTCGGCCAGCTCGAGGTCGTGGTGCGCGATCGACGAGTAGCGCTCCGAGACGACGGGGCCGCCGGTGAGGCTGATGCTCGTCGACCGGTCGGCGGCGCGGTCCAGGCGCGAGCGGAGCGCCGGGACGAGCTTCTCGGCTGCCGCAGCGTCGACATGCAACGGGATCGCGACGGTCACCACGCCGGCGCTCGGCGTCGAGCTGTCGCCGCGATAGCTGATCGACGAGGACTCGTACTTGACGTGCCCGACCTCCTCCTGGCCTGCGAGTGCCGCACGCACGACGCGCGGCGCGCGATCGCGCCAATCCGAGACGGGATGGCGGCGGGTGACGACGGCGAACAGCTCGACGCCGTCGCGCCCGGGGATCCGGTGTTCGAGGATGCTCGCGGCACGTGCGGAATCCGAGCCGGGCACCGCGTAGCCGCGATCGGACAGCTTGCCGAAGACGGCGAAGGCGAGCACGCTGCACAGCGCTGACACCAGCAGCCAGCTGCCGATCACGGTGCGCGGCCGGCGAATCGCCAGCGCGGCGAGGGGCCGTGTCAGCGCACGTCCGGACGCTCCGGCGACGCTCCTACGCGCTGGCACGCGCCGTCGCGGCGAGCGCAGCTCGCAGTCGCTGCGCTATCGCGTCGTGGTGGGTGCGGTCGAGCGCGTCGAAGTGGGTGCCGGGGAGGGCGTGCACCGACACGCTGCCGCTCGTGACGTCTCTCCAGCCGAGGTCGTCCTCGCTGCCAGCGGAGAAGACGAGCATGTCGAGCTTCCGACGGGGTGAATGCGTAGCCTGCCATCGCCGCGAGGTGGAGCGCGTTGAGCCACAGCATGCGCTCGATCTGCGCGACGGTGCAGTCGGGCGGGACGATGCGCCGCTGCCGTGCCTGCCGCAGCATCTCCACGATCCGATCCGCGGCGGGCAGCTCCATCAGCGCAGCAGCGACCCGGTCGAGGCGCAGCGCGTGGACGAGCAGCCCGAGCGCGGCTTCGGGCGTCGCCGGCGTGCGCCCGGGATCGACCGGCCCCACGTCGAAGAGCGTCAGCAGCGCGACGCGCTCGGAGCGAGCGGCGAGCTGCTGGGCCATCTCGAAGGCGACGAGACCGCCGAAGGACCAGCCTGCGAGCGCGTAGGGCCCGTCGGGGATCGCCTCCTGCAGCTCGCGGACGTAGGACCGCGCCATCGAGGTGACGTCCTCGTGCGGCGCCTCGGTCAGGTCGAGGCCGCGGGCATGGAGTGCGAGCACGCCCTGGTCCGGCTCGAGCTTGCGACAGAGGTTCAAGTACCAGAACGCGTTGCCGCCGATCGGGTGCACGAAGACGAGCGGAACGCCTGCGCTCGGCTCGCGCAGCGTCACGAGCGAGGACCATCTGCCGCGCTTCGGTGAGCTGCGGCAGCGCGCGGCGATCCGCTCCACCGTGCGACACGCAAGCACGCTCGGGCCGTCGAGCGTGCGTCCGACGAGCGCGTCGAGATGCCGTGCAATTGCCGATGCTCCCTCATAACTGAGACCGTGCTCGAGGAGGTCGTCGAAGACGCCGACGTCCTCACGTGCGAGGACGCGCCCAGCCGTCACGGCAACCTGCAGCTCATACGCGTCGCGTGGTGGCACGTAGGTTGCCACGGCAGCAGATTCCCTCCTCTATTAATCTCCCCGACCCAGCGTAATTCTACTGATTTCCATGCTCAACGAAGCTGGTAGGTTCGTTGTTCGTCGTGTGTGAGACGGAGGGGAGGCGCACATGTCCAAGCTGTGGGACGAGCTGACCGCTCCTGCGCAGCTCGCGCAGCAGTTCCTTGCCTGGGAGGGAGAGCGCTTCGAGCGCCACACGATCGCCGAGGACTTCGCGAGTGCGCGTCGCGTAGCCGCCGGCCTGCGCAAGCGCGGCGTGCGCCGGGGCGATCTCGTCCCCGCCGTGATCACCAACGGGCCGGACGCGACCCCTGGCTTCGCCGGGATCTGGCTCGCGGGCGCGACGATCGCGTCG
The DNA here is from genome assembly GCA_963715695.1 of uncultured Actinomycetes bacterium. Lineage (GTDB taxonomy): Bacteria > Actinomycetota > Thermoleophilia > Solirubrobacterales > Solirubrobacteraceae > Conexibacter. The sequence goes on from OY970266.1 coordinate 2,785,222, forward strand.
CTGCCGATCATCGCGCGCGGGATGAGCATCGAGGGCTACGTCGCGCAACTGGACAGGCTCTGCAAGCTGCTCGGCGCGTCGTTCTTGCTGGCGGAGGAGCGCTTCCTCGAGTTCCTGCCGCCCGACTCAGGGATGTCGGCGACCCCGGTCGGGTACCGGGAGCTGATCGAAACGCCCACGCTGGCGCCGGTCGAGCCGCCCGATCCCGACCGCACGGTCTTCGTGCAGTTCTCCTCCGGGACGACCGGCGAGCCGCGCGGCGTGGAGCTCACCGGCCTGGCGATCGAGGCGCAGCTCGAGACGTTGCGCAGCCGGCTCGCGATCGATCCCGCACGCGACGTGGGGTACATGTGGCTGCCGCTCTCGCACGACATGGGGTTCTTCGGCTGCAGCCTGCTCGCGTGGTACACCGGGATGCGGGGCGTGCGCTCGACGCCGGAGCGCTTCCTGCAGTCGCCGCGCTCGTGGTTCGACGATTGCGCCGAGTTCGGGGCGACGGTCACCGCGGGGCCTCCGTCAGCGCTCCAGCTCGCGACGCGCGCCGAGCGGATCCGCAGCTCTGGCGCCCAGCTCGCGCTGCGTGTCTGCCTGATCGGAGCCGAGCAGGTCGATTGGGACGGCCTGCTCGCCGCAGCGCAGACGTTCGCCCCCCGTGGCCTGCGAAGCGAGACGCTGACGGTCGCCTACGGGCTCGCCGAGGTGACGCTGGCGGTCACGACCGGCGCGGTGGCCGAGGCTCCGCGCTGCCTCTGCGTCGATCCGCAGGCGCTGGCCGACGGGCGCGTGGTGGAGCTGGCAAGCGACGAGCGGGGGCGCAAGGTCGTCTCCGTCGGCACGCCGGTGGCGGGCACGACGGTCGACGTCGATCCTGCCACGGGGGAGGTCGCCGTCGCGTCCACGAGTCTCGCGGCGGGCTACTTCGGCGACGCCGACGCGACGGCAGAGCGCTTTCGTGGCGGGGTCGTGCGGACGCGCGATCTCGGTTTCGTGCGTGACGGCGAGCTGTTCCTGACAGGGCGCAGCGACGATCTCGTGATCGTCGGCGGACGCAACGTCTACGTCAACGATCTCGAGTGGGAGATGGGCGAAGACGCAGCGATCCGCACCGGCAGCTGCGCGATCGTCGACAGCGCCGGTGACAGCGGGCGGATGCGGATCGGCATCGTCGCGGAGCTGCGGCCGGGCGCGACCGACACCGACGCGCTCGCACGGCGGCTCAGACGGCTCGCGATGGAGCGCGCCGGGCTGCCGGTCGACGAGGTGCTCTTCATCGACAGCGGCACGTTCCCGAAGACGCCGAGCGGCAAGGTGCAGCGCTACCGCTGTCGCGAGCTCGTCGCACGCAGCGCCCAGCCGCGCCGCACGTGATCGCTGAGTCCGAGCGTGGCCGTGGCACCGAGGAACGCGAGGGCGGCGACGAGCTCCCAGCCGTGGCGCAGGACAGCCGGTGCCGCCGCCGGAGCAACATCGCGCACGAGCGACACGACGATCGCTATGCCCGCGACGGCTCCGATCTGGCGCACCGCTCCGTTCAGCGCGACTGCCGTGCCGATCAGCGTCGGGGGCGCGGGCAGCACGGCGCTCGCGGCCAGCGTCGGGAAGCACAGCCCGATGCCGGCGCCGGTCATCAGCGAGCCGGGCAGCCACGTAGCCACCCAGTCGGGTGTCGTCCCGGTGCGCAGCGCGAACCATGTGGCGCCGCAGCCGAGCAGGACCGCGCCGGGCGCTGCGACGACGCAGGTCCCGAAGCGATCGGCGAGCCGCCCGGCCGGGACCGCGGTCAGCGCCGTCACGATCGGCCCCGGGCTCACGGCGAGGCCGAGATCGAGCGCGGAGTAGCCCCACACCGTCGTCAGGAAGAGCATGTTCACGAACAGCAGCGCGAAGCCGGCCGTCGACGTCAGCAGCGTCGCGAGGTTCGCGACACGCAGCGCCGGATCGCGCAGCAGCTCGGCGCTGACGAGCGGTCTCGCGGTCGCGCGCCCGCGGGCGCGGCAGAGGAGCGCACTGGCAGCCGACGCACCGAACAGCGCCCACGTGCTCGGCGCGAGCCATCCTGCCGCGGCGGCGCGGAAGAACGCGAGCGTCGCCGCTCCCGCCGCGAGCGAGACCCAGATCGCGGCCCGCAGATCCGGTCGTTGTGCGGACCGATCCGTCTCGCGCAGGATGCGACCTCCAATCCCAACCGCCAGCGCGCCGATCGGCACGTTCACGAGGAAGATCGAGCGCCAGCCGAATGCTTCCACCGCCACCCCGCCGAGTGCCGGGCCGACGACCGTTGCCAAGCCCGCTGCGCTCGACCAGAGCCCCACGACGTACCCGCGCTCGTCCGGGCGAAAGAGCGGGAACAGCAACGCCAGCGAGGCAGGGGCAACGCAGGCAGCGGCCGCGGCCTGGAGGACGCGGGCGGCGATCAGCATCTCCGCGGACACGGCAACGCCGCAGAGCGCGGAGGCGGCGACGAACGCGGTGAACGCAGCCAGGAAGGTCCGGCGGTGCCCGTAGTGGTCGCTGAGCTGACCGGCGGGGAGCAGCAGCGCCCCGAGCACCGCCGCATACGCAGTCAGCGTGAGCGCCACCTCCGCGTGCGCGGCACCCGGGAACGAGCGCTCGATGCTGTGGAACGCGACGTTCACGATCGTCGCGTCGAGGAAGACGACGAAGCCCGCCGCGCAGGCGATCAAGCAGGTGATCGGGCGGCGTGCCATCGCGGGAGCCCTCACCGGCTCAGAGCGGTCCGATGTAGCGTTCGGAGGAGTGGGAGGAGGCCGAGGGGGGAGGAGCGCGTGGTGCAGGAGCCCGCGGAGCATGACGAAGTGATGGGGCGCGTCGTCGATGTCGTGCGCGGGATCGCGTACCACGACGGAGCGATCGCGGCCGACACGACGTTCGCCGAGCTCGGCATCGATTCCCTCGGTCTCGTTGAGCTGGCGCTGGTCATCGAGGAGTTGTGGGCAGTTGAACTGCGGCCCGGCGATTATGAGCGACTGCAAACGCTTGACGATGTGGTCGAGCTCATCGTCAATAGGCGGTCATGAGGCGCGGCGATGTGCCTGAAAGGCCGCCTGATCTCCTAATCTAACGCAATCCGTCTGGTACGGTAGCTGTGCTCTTGGGGCTCGAGTCGATGGGGGAAACGACACGATGGCGCCGATTGAATCGTGGTCGCCACCACGCACCGCAGCGTTTGCCGGATTGGGTCAGATGGGGCGTGCGATGGTGGCGCGCGTTCGCGACGCCGGACTCGATGTAGTCGGCGTCGATCCCGATCCGGCAGCACGCGAGGCCGTCGCGGCTGACGGACTCGCTGCCGTCCCGTGCCTGAGCGACGCCGGCCCGGTCGATGCGCTCTTCGTCTGCGTTCCCGGCCCGCGGGATCTCGAGGCCGTCATCTCGGAGTGCCTCGCGTCCTCGGCACCGCCACGGCTCGTCGTCAACCTCTCGACCGTCGGTGCGCCGGTCGCGGAGGATCAGCGTGACCGGATCCGCGCCGCATCCGCGTCGTGTGGCTATGTCGAGAGCCCGATCTCGGGCGGCGTGCTGCGCGCAGCGCGAGGGCAGGTCGCGTTGCTGTGCGCAGCCGATCCTCCCGCCTGCCTCGACGCGATCCTGCCGACGCTCGAGCGGATCGCCGCGCGCGTGATCCGCTTCTCGACGATCGCAGCCGCGAGCACCGCCAAGCTCGTGAACAACCTTGCCGTGCTCTCGACGTCGCTCGCGACGCTCGAGGCGCTGGAATGGGGCGTGCGTGCCGGGCTTCCCGTCGGAGACCTGTTCGACGCGCTCGCTGCGGGCACCGCGGACAGCTATGCGCTGCGCAGCACGCTGACGCGATCGGTGCGCGAGGGCGACTTCTCGCGCGGATTCGCGATGCGACTCGCCCTGAAGGACGTCCGGCTGGCGCTCGGCGCAGCGACCGCGGCCGGCAGGCAGATGCCGTTCGCCACCGAGGTCGAGCGCCAGCTCGCGGCTGGGTGCGAGCTCGGCCTCGGCGATCACACCTTCCCGGCGGTCGCGGCAGCCGGCCCCGAACCCGCGTTGGGCTGGACGCACGCGCGCGCCGGCGCCGGAGAGGAGGTCGTGCTCGATGGGTATCTCGACGCACGTTGACGAGGCGTTCCTGCGTCTGCTGGGCGACATCGACTGCGCGCGTGAGACGCTCGACCGCGTCCCCGTCGCCCCGCGTCCCGCGTTGTCCTGGACCGGCATCCCGGCAGTCGCCGAGCTGCCAGGCGGCGACGAGGAGGTCCGCGTCGCGGAGGATTGGAAGCAACCGGCTCCGTTGCTCGTCCAGGTGCTGTTCCTGCCATCGCCCGAAGGGATCTACGACGTCCAGTGGCTCGCCGGCGCAGGGCCGGTCGCTGCAGGCGAGCCGCTCGCACGCTGCTACCGCACCTCCGACGGGATCGTCTTCGAGCAGCGCGCGCCGTTCGACCTGCGCGTCGAGGAGCTGCACGTGGAGCGCAACCGCCGGGTGGTGCGCGGCGACCTGCTGTGCTCGGCCGCGATCCCGCAGCTCGCGCTCGATCTGCGCCACGTCGAGGCGCGCGTCGCGGACCAGATGCTCGTGCTGGCGCAGGCCTCCAACGCCGTCGTCAAGGGCATCATGGGAGCGCTGGGCGAGAGCGGCCAGGTCACCGATTCCGTCGATCCGGTCGTGGTCGCGCTGCAGCCCGATCGCGGCTATGCGGCGCTGTTGCGCGAGGTCGCAGATGCGCTCGCTCCGCCGGTCGTGCGGGACGGCGACATCGTCGTCGTCTCGGAGAAGGTGATCGCGATCGCACAGCAGCGGGTGTTCCCCGTGAGCCTCCTCTACGCGAACGATCCGAAGGCGACCGATCGGGCGGGACGTGAGGATCTCGCGGCTGCCGTGCGCGCGTACGTCCCGAGCGTGACCCCCGAGGATCTGATCTGCGCCGACGTGCTGCCCGAGCCGACGGGGCTGGCGACGGCTGGCGTTGCCGACCCGAACGCGGTCGCGCATGATCTCGCGTGCTTGCTGCGAGACCGCTACGGCGTGCGCTGCGACGTCGTGGTCAGCGACACCGACACCGGCCTCGACGTGTCCGAGATGCTGATTGGCTGTCCGACGCTTGGCGCCACCCCGCTTGGCGCGACGGCTGGGCTCGTGCTGTACGAGTGCATGCGTGTCGCCAACGCCGCGGAGTTCGTTCGCGGCTCCCATCGCGGCATCCCGCTCGTGGTCTGCCGGCCCCATGCGCGCCGGGTGCGGCGTGAGGCGATCGGCGAGCCGCGCGGGTACCCCGGGCGGCTCGATGCCGTCCGCGAGCGACGGCTGGGCTACGCGTGAGATCCACGACCGATGTGAACGAGGAGGCTTCGATGCCCCCCGCCCTGCCCGTCGAGGAGTTCCTGCGCGACCTGGCCGAGGACAATGGTCGCTACTACGACGCGACGCCCCCGGAGCTCAAGACGTACTGGCCGCATCGGCTCGTCGGCGAGGCAGCGATCGAGGCGATCAAGACACGCTGGTTCAACGAGTACATGGGCACGATCGTGCTCGCACGGCTCGTCGAGAAGGTCGATCACCCGAAGATCAAGCTGATGGTCGCGCGGCAGGTCGGCGACGAGGCCAAGCACGCACAGGTCTGTGAGAAGCGAGTCCGTGAGCTTGGCGGCGCAGTCCGCGACTACGAGCCATTGCCTGAGCAGTTGCGCATGTATGAGGAGCTCGACCGCTTCGAGTACCCGGAGGAGTTCCTCGCGGGGATGCAATTCACGACGGAGCACGAGGGCGTGAAGCGCAACGAGCAGGCGCTCGACCGCTTCGACGCGCAGACGGCGCGGATGTTCGGCGATGCGATCAACCCGGACGAGCACTTCCACGTGCAGATCGGCTGGCTCGGGCTGCGGTTGCTCGCGACGACGGCCGAGGCGCAGGAGCGCGCACGCCGTAGCTGCTGTCAGCAGCGTGAGCTGCATCGGCAGTGGACGATCGCCTATCGCGCGCGCATGCTCGAGCGCGGCTTGTTGTGAGTGGCGCCGTGAAGCTCCGAACTGGAATCTGGGAGGGACGCTTCCAGCCGATTCACCGCGGCCACGTCGCCTACGTCGAGCTGCTGCTCGAGCGCTGCGAGCACGTCTGGATCTTCGTCGTCGAGAACGAGACCTCGGCGAGCGCGGGCGTGCGCGAGCTTCCCGTTCCCGATTTCACGGCGGAGGTCGACGGGCATCACGGTGCGGAGAAGAACCCGCTGCCGTTCTGGCTGCGCTACCGCCTCGTCGTCGAGACGCTGCGCGACCGCTTCCCGGGCGCGCCGCTGACGATCTGGGGTGGACGCCGGCTCGACTTGATGTGGGGCTTCTACGCACGTGCGCTTCCGCCGGATCGCGTGTTCCTGACGCCGGCGCGCGATGCGTTCGAGGACGCGAAGGCGCGTGCCTGGCTGCAGCTCGGCGAGCGCGTCGAGCGGGTCGACGTCAGCGGCCTGCCGCCGATCTCGGCGACCGAGCTGCGGACGCGGCTGCGCACGGGCGAGACGGTTGAGGATCTGCTGCTCCCCGTGACGGAGCGGCTGCTGCGCGAGGAGGGCTATCTCGATGTGCTCGCCGCGCCGGCGGGCTGAGGCGCTGCTCGCGTTCGCCTCGCGCCACGTCCCGTGGTGGGAGGAGCTGCTCGCCGACGGTCGCGGCGCCGGGCGCCCGTGGGGCGAGCTGCCGACGATGGACCGTGCGCTCATCGCCGCGTGCTTCGACGAGCTGGTTGCCGATCGTGCCATCGACCGGGCGGAGGCGATCGCGCACTATCGCGCCACGCCCGAGCGCCCGATGCGTGACGGAGTCCGCGTGCTCGTGTCCGCCGGTGCAGGTGGCGAGCCGGTCCCGCTGCTGTACGACGCGGGGATGTGGCGGGCCTGCCTGCGATCGATCCGGCGTGCGCTCGCGGCGGCCGGGGCTCCGAGCAGGGGGACGCTCGCGCTCGTCGGCAGCGACGATCCGGCGCACACGCTGGCGCGGCTGCAGGAGCTCGCACCCGACGGGCGAGCAGTCGCGATCGGCCTGCAAGACGGAGTCGAGCAGGCGTGCGAGCAGCTCGAGCGCCTTCAGCCCGATGCGTTGTACGGCATCGCCTCGGCGATCGCGCTCGTCGCTGCCCAGCGGCCGCAGATCGCGCCGGCCGCGGTGCTGACGGGAACCGATGCCCTCGACGCGGCTGCCCGGACGACGGTCGAGCAGGCCTTCGGCGTCCGTCCGTGCACGTCGTATGGGACGACGGAGCTTCGGGCTGATCGCATCCCAGTGCAGCCACGCGGAGGAGCTGCACGTCGACGAGCAGGCGGTGCTGCTCGAGCAGCACGACGGAGCGACGTACGCGACGAATCTCGTGAATCGCATCCAGCCGATGATTCGGCTGCGGCTGCCGGAGCGGGTCGAGCTGCGGCGCATGCCGTGCTCCTGCGGCGGCTCGTCGCTGCGTCTGCGGCTGCACGGTGGCCGCAGCACGCCGATCTTGCGCCTGCCTGCCGCGCATGGTGGCACGGTGGCGCTGCATCCGATCGTCCTGCGCACGGCGCTTGATCCGTTGCTCCTGCGCAGGTTGCCGAGCGTCGAGTGGGGAGGCCAGGTCCTGCGCGTGACGCTCGAAGCGGAGCAGGCGTCGGCAGCCGAGCAGCGTCTCGTCGCAGCGCTCGCGCGCGCCGGCGTCGACCCGGGGGTTCTCGTAGTCACGGCACGTTAAGCTCGGCGGACTGGTTTCACGGGGGAAACGGGGGAGTGGGGCGATGGCGCGCACCAGGCCATGGCGAGGGAAGGGCGGGTCGCGCTGGTCGCAGCTCACGCTGCCGGCGGGGAAGCAGATCGTGCTGAACGTCGGCTGCGGGCCGGCGCGACCGGAAAACCTCGACGAGTACTTCCACAGACCGGAATGGCATGAGGTTCGGCTCGACATCGACCCGAACGTGGAGCCGGACATCATCGGCACGACCGTCGACATGTCGGGCGTGCCGGACGGGGTGGTCGACGGCGTCTGGTCCGAGCACAACCTCGAGCACGTCTTCGCGCACGAGGTCGAGACGGTGCTGCGCGAGTTCCTGCGCGTGCTGCGGCCCGGCGGGATCGCGATGCTCAGCGTGCCCGACCTCCAGCGCGTCGCCAAGCACCTCGCCGCCGGCGACCTCGAGCGGCCGTTCTACGAGTCGGACGCCGGTCCGATCGGCGTGCTCGACGTGCTCTACGGTCACGGCCCATCGATTGCGGGCGGCAACGAGTACATGGCGCACCGCACCGGCTTCAGTGCGAAGTCGCTCGGCGAGCACATGCGCAACGCGGGCTTCGTCAGCGTCAACGTGACCCGCATAGAGATCGCGCTGCTGGAGGCATCCGGGCGCAAGCCCGGCGGCGCCTGAGCCGCCTCAGCTCCCCGCGAACTGCGGCTGGCGCCGCTCGCTGATCGCCTGCACGCCCTCGGCGAGGTCCTGCGTCTTCGCGCACAGCTCCTGCGCGGCGACCTCGAGCTCGAGCGTCAGCGACAGCGCGGGCTTCGCCGCAGCGTCGAGCACGCGCTTCGCAAGCCCGACCGCGACGGGTGCGCAGGCGAGCAGCTCGTCGACGAGCTGCTGCGTCGCCGCCTCCAGCTCCGCCGCCGGCGCCACGCGGTTCACGAGCCCGATCCGCTCGGCCTCCTCGGCGCCGATCAGCTTGCCGGTCATGATCAGCTCCTTCGCGCGACCGAGCCCGACGACTGACGGCAGTCGCGACGAGCCGCCGACGTCGGGAATCAGGCCGACGCGCGTCTCCGGCATCCCGATGATCGCGTCCTCCGCCATCACGCGCAGGTCGCAGGCCAAGGCCAGCTCCATCGCGCCGCCGATGCAACCGCCGTGGATCTCGCAGATCACGGGCTTCGTCATCTCCTCGGCGAGGTTCCAGGCGTCGAGGCACTCGCGGCGGAAGGCGCGCAGGTGCTGCGGCGCCTCGGCGAGCCCGCCCAGCGCGGTGAAGTCCATACCGGAGGAGAACATCGCTCCGTTGCCGCGCACGACGACGCAGCGCACGTCGGCATCGTTCGCCGCAGCCTTCAGCGCGACGCCGATCGCGAGCACGAGCTCGCCGTGCATCGCGTTGCGCTTCTCGGGGCGGTTGAGGATCAGGTGACGGACCGCGCCGCGGTCCTCGGTCTCGACAAGCGGCATGCGGGAGCCTCCGGACGGAGTGGATCTGCGTGCAGGCAGGCTACCGGCGGTCGGCGGGTTCCTGCGTACGGTCGGCCGGCTCGATCTCTTGTGCGCCACCGCGGCCGAGCCGCGCCTCGTGCCGGTCGATCGCGCCCGGGCCGAGCACGCCCCACGCGTAGAACATGAAGCGCAGGACGCTGAAGAGCATCACCCACTTTGGCCAGAAGGTCGGCGGCATCCCGGTCGCGAGCCACAGCACCGTGCACGTGACGTTCACGAGCACGAGCCAGCCGGTAGCGTGCAGCACGAGCCGGCGCGCATGTTCGCGAGCGTCGGAACGAACGCCCTCGGGCGGCTCGACGGGAATGCGTGGGAGGTCGTGTCCGAGCGCGTCAAGCTCGGCGACCGTCCGCGCGGCATACGCAGCGTCCAGCCGCTCGGACAACTCCTCTGGCGTCAGGCGTCCCGCGGCGAAATGGTCGCGCAGCAGCGTCGCAGTCCGCTCGCGCTCGGCGTCGGAGGCGCGCAACGCCAGCGGGGTGGCGATCTCGCCCGGACGCGGCTGCTCGTCGCTCGCCATCTGCCGATGGTACGGGACCACGGAGCTGCCGAAGCCGCAACCTGCGGCTGCCGCCAAGGCGCTCGCTACGCTGCCTGGATGGCCGACGCCGACGACCTGCGCAGGGGTCCGCGGCGGATGCTCGCGGCGCTGACGCCGCACCCGCACCGCGGCGACCTGATCGCCGCCGGCGCGGCGCCGTTCACGATCGGCGTCTTGCTCGTCAACGCGCGCCTCGACGGCAGTTGGAGCGTCGGAGCCTTCCTTGTCGTGACCGCACTTGCCTGCGCGCTCGTGCTCGGAATGGGCGTGCTCGCGCCGCTCGAAGGCGAGCGCCCGCGCGCCTACCAGCAGGTGTTGTTGCTGACCGGGCTCGCGCTGCTGCTCGTCGTGCTCGTGCGCGTCGCGCAGGTGCTCGGCGTGCACAAGCCGCTCGGCACCGGGCACGCTGCAGCCGGCACGCGCACGTGGATCTTCGCCGTGCTCGCCGTCAAGGCGCTGTGGTTGACGACGGCCCGGCGCAGCGCCGTCTGTGCGCTCGTCGCGGCGCTCGCCGCGCTGCTCGCGACGCTGTCGTTCGTCCAGTGGGCCTTCACGCCGTCGGGGCTGTCGGCGTTCCGCTGGGTGCTGCTGCTCGCCGCGGGCGCGCTCGTGCTCGGCGCGCTCGCGCAACGTGAGCACCATCGCCGCGAGTCGGTCTACCTCGTCGACGCGGCTGGCATCGCGATCGTGCTGTTGAGCCTGACATGGGTCGGGGCGCTGCTGCCGATCGTCACGTTCATAGGACTTCCTGGGGGCGTGCCGGGCGGCGCCTGGAAGGGCGTGCTGCTGGCAGCCGACCTCGGGCTTGTCGCCTACGCAGCAGTCGACCGCGAGCCGGGTCCCGGCTACATCGGTGCGCTGACGCTGCTGCTGTGGATCGCGCTCGTGCGGATCCCTGGCAACGACGGGGCGAGCGTGTGGTTCTGGCCGCTCGTGCTCGTGCTCGTCGGGATCGTCGCGATCGTCGGCGGCTTGCGCCCGCGCCGGCCATTGCCGCCGGAGCCGTCGAGCGGGCACGACGATGCGCCGGTCGATCAGCTGCCCGGCGCTGGCGCGCCCACCGGCTGACGCGCTACGGTCGGTCGGATGGCCGACCATGCGGAGCTGCTGGCACAGGCGATCCGGCTCGACGGGGCGGCGCAGCGGGCGCTGCTGCGCGGCGACGTCGCGCAGTCGCGCGCGTGCTTTCGCGCAGCCGCGGACAGCTACCGCGCGTCGTGGGAGGCCGCGCCGCCGCGCAGCTTCGGGCGGCTGATCGGGCTGCTGAAGTCCGCGATCCTTTGGGGCGACGGCGGCCATGACGCCGGCTACGTGCGTCAGGCGCTCGGCGACGCCTGCGACTCGCCACCTGCCTGCTACGCGCTCGCGATTGCGGCGCTTGCGCAAGGCGACGATGCAGCGGCACTGCCGGCGATCGAGGGGATGCGGGGCGGCGAGGAGGCGTTCGGCCGCACCGCCGACGCGCTTGCCGCGCTCGCCCATGGCGACCGTGAGGCGTACTCCGCGGCGCTCGACGCGATCGTCGCCGACTTCGCCGCGCGCACGGACCATCTGACGGGCGTCGCGTTCGCCGACACCGCGGTGATGCTCGAGCGGCTCGCTGCGCCGCGCGGGCTCGCCTCACGGCCGGCGTCGTCGGTCATGCCGATCCTCGGCTGAGCAGCTGCGCGGCTGGACGCGATGCTGCGCTGGGGCCGCCGCTCGCCGCTTCCCCTGCCCGATAGGCTCCGCGCGATGAACGCCACGGACCTCGCCTTCGCCGGAATCGCCCGCCAAGCCGAGCTCGTGCGCGCGGGCGAGGTCTCGCCGCGGGAGCTGGTCGAGCTGTACCTCGAACGGATCGAGCGGCTCGACCCGCAGCTCAACGCGTTGCGCACGGTCTACGCCGAACGTGCGCTGATCGAGGCCGACCAGGCGGCCGGCCGTCGCGGCGCCGGCGACGAGCGTCCGCTGCTCGGCGTGCCGATCGCGATCAAGGACGACGTCGACCTCGCGGACGAGGTCACCTGTTACGGCAGCGCGGCGAACGACGTGCCCGCGGCTGCCGACGCCGAGGTCGTGCGACGGCTGCGCGCCGCGGGCGCGATCGTGCTCGGCAAGACGCACGCGCCGGAGCTGATGCAGTGGCCCTTCACGGAGTCCGCCACGTGGGGCGTCACGCGCAACCCGTGGGACCTCGAGCGAACGCCGGGCGGCTCCAGCGGCGGCTCGGCAGCCGCAGTCGCGGCCGGACTCGTCGGCGGCGCGCTCGCGACCGACGGCGCCGGCTCGATCCGCATCCCCGCTGCCTGCTGCGCGCTGTTCGGGCTCAAGCCGCAGCGCGGGCGCGTGCCGGCAGCCCCGCGCGAGGGCTCGTGGCAGGGACTCACGACGATTGGCTGCGTCACGCGCTCGGTGCGCGACACGGCGCTCTACCTCGACGTCGCGGGCGACCGTGGCGAAGGCGACGCCTCGTTCACCGAGGCCGCCATGCGCGAGCCCGGCGCGCTGCGGATCGCGTACTCGAAGAAGAACCCGCTGTTCGCCCCGGTCGGGCGTGAGCAGCGGGAAGCGTTCGAGCAAACGATCGAGCTGCTGCGCTCGCTCGGCCACACAGTCGACTCATACGACCCGCCGTACGGAGACATCCTCAGCGAGGTCGTCCCACGCTACCTGCGCGGCATAGCCGACGACGCCGGCGCGCTGCCGCATCCCCACCGGCTCGAGCGCCGCACGCGCGCGATGGCGCGGATGGGACGGCTGCTGCCCGACGCGCTCGTCGCCCGCGCCCGCGCGCGTGAGCAGGCGACGACCGCACGGCTCGGCCAGGTGTTCGCCACGCATGACGTGCTGCTGACGCCCGGCCTCGCCGCGCTGCCGCTGTCGGTCGGCCGCTACGAGGGCCGCGGCGCGACTTGGACGTTCAACGGCGTTGCACGCTTCACGCCTTACACGCCGGCCTGGAACGTGACGGGTCAACCGGCGGCGTCGGTGCCAGCCGGCTTCACGCCCGAGGGCGTCCCGCTCGCGGTGCAGCTCGTCGGGCGCCCACACGACGAGGCGACGCTGCTCGCGCTCAGCGCCCAGCTCGAGGCGGCACGGCCGTGGGCCGAGCGCCGTCCCGTGCTCGCCACCGCCGCGTGAGCACCGCAGCGTCCTTCGAGCACGAGCTGCTGAGCGTCGCGCGGCAGGCAGCGCGTGCTGCCGGCGCGGTGTTGCTGGAGCGTTTCGCGCGCGCGCCCGAGGGCGTGGAGACGAAGACGACCGCCACAGACCCGGTCAGCGACGCTGACCTCGCCGCCGAGCACGCGATCCGGGACGTGCTGGGTGGGTTGCGGCCCGGCGATGCCGTGCTCGGCGAGGAGGGGGGCGAGAGCGCCGCTCGCGGTGACGGCGGTGTGCGCTGGGTCGTCGATCCGCTGGACGGGACCGTGAACTACCTGTTCGGGCATCCGCAGTGGTCGGTCAGCGTCGCCTGCGAGGACGCGGACGGGACGCTTGCAGGGGTCGTGCTCGACCCGCTCCGAGACGAGGAGTTCGCTGCGACGCGCTCCGGGCCGGCGCTGCTCGACGGGGCGCCGATCGCTCGCTCTTCGCGCACGGACGAGCTGGCGGTCGCGCTCGTCGCGACGGGGTTCGGCTACGACGCGGGCGCGCGGGCGCGGCAGGCGGCCGTGCTCGAACGCGTGCTGCCACGGGTGCGCGACGTGCGGCGCGCCGGCAGCGCAGCGCTCGACCTCGCGTGGACCGCGTGCGGCCGCTGCGATGCGTACTACGAGCGCGGCGTGCAGCCGTGGGACGTCGCCGCCGGCGCGCTGATCTGCGCGCGCGCCGGCCTCGAGCTGCGCGAGCTGGCGCCGACCGCCGAGGACGCGCTCGGGCTGCTCGCGGCACCACCGGCGCTCGCCGGGCAGCTGTTCGCGCTCGTCGTCGGCTGAGCGGCGCGCTTGTCCGCGCTGCGCGCTGCCGGTCAGCCGCCCCAGCGCACGTGTTCGGCTCGGCGCAGGGTGTGCATCCGGGCACGGGCCCCCGCCGCGTAGACTCACGGTCCCGTCGCGGCGGTGGCGGAATGGCAGACGCGGTCGCCTCAAAAGCGACTGTCCGAAAGGACGTGCGGGTTCGACTCCCGCCCGCCGCATCGAGCAGGTTCCGGAGTGCGCAAACGGGTACCGTTCTGCGGGTGCACGCCGCGGTTCTGCATGCGTATGGGACGCCTCGCTACGACGAGGCGGAGGAGCCGGTCGCGGGGGAGGGGCAGGTCGTCGTGGAGGTCGCGGCGGCGGGCGTGAACCCGGTCGACCTGAACAAGGCGGCAGGGACGTTCTACGCGGGCAAGCCGCCGCTGCCGTCGATCGCGGGGCAGGAGGGCGTCGGCACGGTCGTCGGAGATGGCCGGCGCGTGTACTTCGACCGGCCGATCCTGCCGTCGGGCTCGATGGCGCAGCGGGCGCTTGTCGCGGCCGATGCGCTGATGGAGCTGCCCGACGGGCTCGACGACGGTGTCGCCGTCGCGCTCGGCGTCTCCGGCCTGGCGGCTTGGCTGCCGCTGACCTGGCGCGCGCAGCTGCAGTCCGGCGAGACGGTCCTCGTGCTCGGCGCGACCGGCACGCTTGGACAGATCGCGGTGCAGGCGGCGAAGCTGCTTGGCGCCGGCCGGGTCGTCGCGGCGGGACGCGATGCCGACGGGTTGCAGCGCGCCGCCAAGCTGGGTGCCGACGTGACCGTCCCGCTCACCGGCGAGATCGCAAAGCTGACCGACGCGTTGCGCGACGCCGCCGAAGGCGACGTCGACGTAGTGATCGACCCGCTGTGGGGCGCGCCCGCCGCCGCTGCGATCGGAACGCTCGGCGTCGGTGGCCGGCTGATCCAGATCGGCCAGTCCGCAGGCGAGGAGGCGACGCTGCGCTCCGCGTTCATCCGCGGCAAGCTCGCCGACATCCGCGGGCACACGAACTTCCTCGTCCCGGCCGACGTGCGCCGCGAGGCGTATGCGGCGATGACGGCGCATGCCGTCGCCGGGCGACTGACGGTCGACGTCGAGCGCGTGCCGCTTCACGACGTAGCGGACGCATGGGCGCGGCAGCGCGCCGGCGTGCCCCGCAAGCTCGTGTTGATTCCCTGAGCGCCTGAGCCGCGAGCTACGCGCGCGCGCGGCTGGCACGGCGGCGGTTGCGCACGCCGACCTCGCCGACCGGCCGCTCGACCTCGACGTGCCAGTCCTGCCGAAACGCCTGCATCGTGAAGAAGATCAGCAGCGCCTGCACGGGAATGATCAGGTAGGTGATGATCCCGAGCACCTGCGCGTCGAAGCCGGTGCCGCCGAAGACGCTGTCCGGCGTCGAGAAGCCCGTCTTGTCGCGCTCGAACCAGCCCGGCGCGGCGACGGCGGCGAAGATCGCGAGGATGATCGCGAAGGCAGCAGCGACCGGCAGCGGGCCACGGTTCCAGCGACCGACATAGAACGCCATGCCGATGTAGATGACGACGAGCACGAGCTGCAACGCCTGGCCGCTCTGCAGCGCCGACCAGCCGCCGAGGATCACGATCAGCATCAGCGCGGCCGACAGCAGCAACAGGAAGACGACGATCGCGCGGGTCGTCTTCGAAGAAGCCTTCTCGCGGTTTGGCCGCTCGATCACGTAGCCCGCCTCCATCTCCCATGGACCCTACAATCTCGCGCTGCGCTACGGTGCACCCGCGGGTGTGGTGAAACGGTAGACACGCCGGCCTTAGGAGCCGGTGGCCTGGTAGAGGCCACCTGGGGGTTCGACTCCCTCCACCCGCATCCCCCACAGGCGGGCGCCCGCAGGAGCGGCGCGGCGCGCACCCGCGACGCGTCATCGGAGCCCCGCCCCGCCTAGAATGTGCGGCCCCACCGGGGGGATTGGTGTATCGGTAACACGGCGGTCTCCAAAACCGCAACGCCAGGTTCGATTCCTGGATCCCCCGTCGCAATCATGCACTTCGAACCACGCCACGTCGAGAAGCCCTGGGGCCACGAGCTCTGGTATGCGCACACCGGCGAGTACGCGGGGAAGATCCTGTTCGTGCGCGCCGGCCACCGCCTCTCGCTGCAGTACCACCGCGAGAAGGACGAGACGTCGTACCTGCAGAGCGGGCAGCTGCTGCTGCTGCAAGGCTCCGGGCCGGACGCGCTGAGCGAGCGCGTGCTGGAGCCCGGCGAGGCCTGGCGCAACGAGCCCGGCACCGTCCACACGATCGAGGCGATCACGGACGCGACGGTGCTCGAGGTCTCGACACCGCAGCTCGACGACGTCGTGCGGTTGCAGGATCGCTATGGCCGAGCCGCGCCGGATGCACCGTAGTCGCTCCGTCATCTCCAGCAAGGACGCGCCCATGACCGACACGTATCCCCGCCAGCGCCGCGCGCGTCGCGGCACCTACTCGATCGTCGCGTTCGACCCCGAGACGGGCGCGACGGGTGTCGCCGTGCAGTCGCATTGGTTCTCCGTCGGCGCGCTCGTGACGTGGGCCGAGGCCGGCGTCGGCGCCGTCGCGACGCAGGCGAACGTCGACGTCTCGTTCGGGCCGCGTGCGCTCGCGCTGCTGCGCGGGGGCGCATCCGCGCAAGCGGCACTCGCCGAGCTGACCGGCGACGCCGAGCACGCGGCGGTCCGACAGGTCGCGGTGATCGACGCGCGCGGGGGAGCCGCCGCGCACACCGGCTCCGGCTGCATGGCGTTCGCCGGCCATGTCGTCGGCACCGATCACGCCTGCCAGGCGAACTTGATGGCGAGCGACGAGGTCTGGCCGGCGATGTCGGCTGCCTTCACGAGCAGCGAGGGCAGCCTCACCCGGCGCCTGCTCGCCGCGCTCGACGCCGGCGAGGCGGCCGGCGGCGACGTGCGCGGACGCCAGTCGGCTGCGTTGCTCGTCGTGCCGGCGACGGGGGAGCCGTGGGACACGATCGTCGACCTGCGCGTCGAGGATCACCCGGAGCCGCTCGTCGAGCTGCGGCGCCTCGTCGGCCTGCACGACGCCTACGTGCTCGCGGGCGAGGGCGACTGGCTCGGGGGAGAGGGCGACCACGCGGCAGCCGCGGCGAAGTACGTCGAGGCCTACGAGCTCGCCCCCGGCAGCACCGAGCTGGAGTTCTGGGCCGGCCTCTCGCTCGTCCAGGTGGGCGAGACGGAGCGCGGCCTCACCCACGTCCGTGCCGCGATCGCCCAGCACGACGGCTGGGAGGAGCTGCTGCGCCGGCTCGAGCCGGACACCGCGCCGGCGGCGGCGGAGGTTCGCGCGGCGCTGGGGCTGGCCTGAGGCATGGACGCGAACCATCGATGAGTGAGTCGGATCGGTCCCGATCGACGGACAGAAATTCAGTAATGAAGTAGTGTGCGCGCTGTGGAGATGCGGCAGTCGGGACGAAGCGAGCGGAGGCGGCTGCTGGGAGCGAGTTGCATCGCCGCGCTGGTATTCGCAAGCGCGCTCGCGATTGGTGCGTCTGCCTCGTCGGCGGCGACGCTCGCGATCACGGTCGGTGTCGACCCGGTCGAGTCGATCACGACGCAGGTTGGCGTCGCCGGCACGGTTGACAGCGCGAACGACGTGGTGGAGATGACGGTGAAGCCGGCCGGCGGCCCGCCCTGTGGCCCCAACTCCGCGGCCGACAGCGGCAGTCGTGCGATCAACAAGCGTGCGGACGCAGGCGGGCCGTTCGCGGAGACGACGAATTGGACGTTCGACCACGCCGGCTCCTATCTGTTGTGCGCGTGGGTGTCCGACATCGGTGGCAGCAGTGCCGTGGTTGTCGCCTCGACCTCTCAGACACTTGCAGTTCGGATCCCGCATCTCGCGCTGTCGATCTCGGCGCCACGCATTGTGCTGCGCGGCCGGACCTTCCAGGTGACGACGACGGCACAGGCGGAGACCGACCGCCGGGTGAACGAGTGGATGTTTCCTGACACCGGCCGCGGCTGTCCGGCGAACTCCGGAGTGGCCGAGACGACGTCCGCGATCAGGGTAAGGACCGGTTGGGACCTCACCGGCGGCCCGACCGTCGACATCGAGAACGAGCGCATCTCCACAGTGGGCCGCTATCTCCTGTGCGGATACTTCGACTACTACGGCGTCGTGCCACCCGAGGCGACGGCAGTCGCCACCGTCACCGTCGTCCCGCCGTGCGTCGTGCCACACCTTCGCGGCAGCGTCTCATTGCGCAAGGCGAAGAAGCGGATCGTCGCTGCGCACTGCACCGTCGGCGCGGTCCGCTACGCGAGGAGCCGGACGCATGCACGCGGCACGGTGATCGCACTCAGTCCGAAGCCCGGCACCGGCCATGCGACCCACGCGCAGGTGCAGATCACGGTCTCCAGTGGCATGCCGCGGCATCGCCGCCGCCGCTAGGCGCCAAACAACTCCGCGGCCCGCTCCGCCACCAGCGCCGGCTTCTCCTCCGGGAGGAAGTGGCCGGAGTCGGGGACGAGCTCGATCGTGAGATCGTCGCAGTGGCGGTCGAGGTCGTGGAGGTAGGCGGTGCTGATGAAGGCGTCGTTCGTGCCGAAGAGGAAGTGCGTGCGGGTGCGCAGGCGCAGCGGCTCGTAGCGGCGGCGCAGTGCGATCGTGACGAACGCGCGCAGGTAGCTGCGGTAGACGAGCATCGAGGCGCGCATGCGCTCCGGCTCGCGCAGCAGCTCCATGTAGGCGATCGCATCGCGCTCGGTGAAGCCTTCGGAGTGCACGACGCCGCGGCGCATCAGCCGTGCCAGCTGCTCGGGGCGGCGCCGCAGCAGCTGCGCCCCGCCGAACGCGATCGCCCACACGTACCACGTGCGCCAGATCTCGCCGGCGAGCTTCGCCGATGGCGCGATCCACGGTGGCGCGGTGTTCGTCTGGAGCATCCGCCCGACGCGCTCGGGGTGGTGGAGCGCGAGCAGGAAGCCTGCGAAGCCGCCCCAGTCGTGCGCGATCACGTGCGCCCGCTCGATTCCCAGCGCGTCGAGCAGCGCGACCTGGTCGGCCGCGAACGTCTCGCCGTCGTAGCCGCGTCCCGGCGTCCCGCTCCAGCCGAAGCCGCGCAGGTCGGGGCAGATCAGGCGGTAGCGGTCGGCGAGGCGCGGGACGACGTCACGCCAGCAGCCCGCATGCTCCGGCCAGCCGTGCAGGAGCAGCACCGGCGGGCCGCTGCCGGCTTCGATCACGTGCACGTCGAGCGGGCCGGCGTCGGCGGTTGCGATCGTGACGGTGCGGTGCGTGGCGCCTGCGATCTCCGGTGGGGAAGCCGTCGCTGACACGCGCCCGAGGGTAGCGGCGCGTCCCCGCCTGGGCGCCGGGCCCCCGGCGCGCTGCGCCTGTTCGTCCGCACAGCGGCCGGAGCCTGCGGCCGACCGTCCAGAGTTTCAGCCGGATTGTTGACAAAGCTGACCAGTGAGGGTTTTCTACGCAATGCCGTGCCGCCCGCGGGCGGCACGGTCGAGGTCGCTTAGGTCGCTTAGGTCGCAACGCAAGAGGAGGAAGTGCACATGCATCATCGGTTCGTACGAACCCTTGCCCTGCTGGGCGTGCTCGCGCTCGCCGTCGGGCTCGCTGCCTGTGGCAGCAAGAAGAGCAACTCGTCGAGCACCACCAAGAGCGCCGCCGCGAGCACCAGCAGCGGCGGGAAGGTCGCATTGCTGCTGCCGGAGAACAAGACTGCACGCTACGAGTCGCAGGACAAGCCACTGTTCGAGGCGAAGTTGAAGACGCTCTGCCCGGGCTGCGAGGTGCTCTACTCGAACGCCGACCAGGACGCGTCCAAGCAGCAGTCGCAGGCCGAGGCAGCGATCACGAACGGAGCGAAGGTGCTCGTCGTCGACGCGGTCGACGGCAAAGCGGCTGCGGCGATCGTCGCGCGTGCAGCGCAGTCGAAGATCCCGGTCATCTCGTATGACCGGCTGATCGCCGACTCGGACGTCGGCTACTACATCTCGTTCGACAACAAGAAGGTCGGCGAGCTGCAGGCGACATCGCTCGTGGACAAGCTCAAGGCGGACGGCGCCAAGGGCTCGCTCGTAATGATCAACGGCTCGCCGACGGACGCGAATGCCGGACAGTTCAAGGCCGGCGCGCACAGCGTGCTCGACTCCAGCGGCTTCAAGATCGCGAAGGAGTACGACACGCCGGACTGGAGCCCGGACAAGGCGCAGTCGGAGATGGACCAGGCGATCACGTCGCTTGGCAAGAGCGGCTTCGTCGGCGTCTACGCGGCGAACGACGGCACCGGCGGCGCAGCGATCGCGTCGATGAAGACGGCCGGCGTCGACCCGGCGACGCGCCCGACGACCGGTCAGGACGCCGAGCTCGCAGGGATCCAGCGGATCGTCGCGGGTCAGCAGTACATGACGGTCTACAAGGCGATCAAGCCGGAGGCCGAGGATGCAGCGGCGATGGCTGCCGCGCTCGCGCAGGGCAAGCCGGTTCCCGCCGGGCTCGTCAACCAGCAGGTCAACAACGGGCAGAAGGACGTCCCGTCCGTGATCCTCACGCCGGTCGCAGTGACCGCGAAGAACATCGAGGACACCGTCGTCAAGGACGGCTTCTGGCCCGCCGCGCAGATCTGCACCGGGCCGTACGCGGCGCAGTGCAAGAAGCTCGGCATCCAGTAAGTCACTAGCCGGAATTACGAGGAGTCGCCTGACATGACCGACACGACGCCGCTGCTCGAGCTGGCGCAGGTGCGAAAGAGCTTCGGCGCCGTGCGCGCCCTCGACGGCGTGGACTTCGACGTCCACGCCGGCGAGGTCGTCGGGCTCGTCGGAGACAACGGAGCGGGCAAGTCGACGCTCGTGAAGGTCATGTCGGGCATCCACGTGCCCGACGAGGGCGAGTACCGCTTCGAAGGGACGCCGCGCAAGGTCCAGGTCCCCGGAGACGCGACGGCACTCGGGGTCGCGACCGTCTATCAGGACCTCGCGCTGTGCGACAACCTCGATGTAGTCGCGAACCTCTTCGTCGGTCGCGAGGAGCTCGCCCAGGGCCCGGCGCGCGCGGCGCGCCAGCTCGACGAGCCGGCGATGGAGAAGCGCGCGAGCGAGCTGCTCGCGACGCTGACGATCAACATCCCGTCGGTGCGCTCGGAGGTCGGGCTGATGTCCGGCGGCCAGCGGCAGTCGATCGCGATCGCCCGCTCGCTCGTCGGCGAGGCGAAGGTCGTGCTGCTCGACGAGCCGACCGCGGCGCTCGGCGTCGCGCAGACCGCGCAGGTGCTCGCACTGATCAAGCGCCTGCGCGAGCAGGGCCTCGGGGTCGTCGTGATCTCGCACAACATGCGCGACGTGTTCGAGGTCTGCGACCGCATCTTCGTGCTGCGGCTCGGCAAGCGGGCAGCGGTCTACCAGACGAGCGAGTCCTCGCCGCAGGAGGTCGTCTCGGCGATCACCGGCGCGGAGCTCGGCACCAAGGAAGGGGCGAGTCGATGAGCGCAGTGACTGCAATGGAGCCGGACGCGCCGACCGGGGAGGAGGCGCACGAGTCGCGCGGCAGCGTCCTCGCCCGCTTCCTGCAAGGCGAGCTGGGCTCGCTGCGGGTGCTCATCGTGCTCGCCGTCATCTGGGCGATCTTCACCGCCGCGAACGGCAACTTCCTGACGGCGACGAACCTCGTGAACCTGTCGCTGCAGATCGCCGCGACGGGGATGATCTCGATCGGCGTCGTGATGGTGCTGCTGCTCGGCGAGATCGACCTGTCGGTCGGGATCGTCTCCGGCCTCTGCGCCGGCGTCATGGCCGTGCTGAGTGTGCAGCACGGCTGGGATCCGCTGCTCGCGATCGCAGCCGGCGTCGCCGCCGGCGCGCTGATCGGGCTGTTCCAGGGCCTGGTCGTGACGCGCTATGGCGTGCCGTCGTTCGTCGTCACGCTCGCCGGCTTGATCGGCTGGCAGGGTGTGCTGCTGCAGGTGCTCGGCACGACCGGAACGGTCAACATCACGAACCCGACGATCATCGATCTCGCGGGGACCTTCTTCACCGGCGCGACCGCGTGGATCATCGCGGCGGTGGTCGTCGGCGCGTTCGCGTTGGCGACGATCAACGCACGCCGCCAGCGGGTAGCGGTCGGCCTGGTCGCCGCGACGCCGCCGGTGATCGCGGCGCGGATCGTCGCCGTCGCGACCATCACCTTCGGCATCGTCGCGGTGCTGACGCAGGACCGCGGCGTGCCGCTTGCGCTCGTGATCCTCGTCGCCTTCGTCGTCGTCTTCGACTATGTCGTGCGGCGCACGCGCTACGGCCGCCACGTGCTGGCGGTCGGCGGCAACGCCGAGGCGGCGCGCCGTGCCGGGATCTCCGTAACCCGGATCCGCATCTCGGTGTTCGTGATCGCCGGGACGATGGCTGCCTGCGGCGGCATGCTCGCCGCCTCACGCCTGCTCGCGGTCAACCAGTCCTCCGGCGGCAGCGACTTGCTGCTGTTGGCGATCGCCGGCCCGGTGATCGCCGGCACCTCGCTGTTCGGCGGGCGCGGGACGGTCTGGAGCGCGCTGCTCGGCGGGCTCGTGATCGGCTCGATCTCGAACGGCATGGACCTCGTGACGCTGTCGGCGGCCGTGAAGTACATGGTCACCGGCGGCGTGCTGATCGCCGCCGTCGTGATCGACGCGGCGGCGCGGCAGCGGCGGCAGAAGGCCGGGCGCCTCTGATGCGGGGGCCCGGCCGCGAGAAAGACCACACGGCTGTGGTGGCGCCAGTGGTGGACGGAACGACGCCGGGCGCAGGGCCGCCGGCCCCGGCCACGCGCCGCGAACCGACCAGTCGTCCCGATGCGGAGGACCAGTCGGCGCCTCCCGGTCCGTCGCTGCTCGGTCAGCTGCTCTGGCTGTTCGTGATGGGTGGAACGATTTTCCCTCCGCTCGCCTTCTCGACACTGTGCGGACTCGGGGAGAACTCGCCGCCGCCGACGACTGGCCTCTGCCATGACCGCCTGCACACGACCGTGCTCGGGCTCGGGCCCGGGGGACTGACGCTTGTCGGAGCCTTCGCGATGGCAGTCGTTGGCTGCGTCGGTTCGCAGCGGACGCAGCGTTGGTGGCCTGCGATCGCCGGGTTCGGCGTCGGTGGCCTCGTCGAGATCGTGGTGTGGTCGCTGTTGAATTCGCCCGCGGGCTGAAGGTCCCGTTGGCGCCGGCCGCATCGTCTGGCTCCGCCTCCTACGCCAGGTCCTCCGGCAGCAGCGAGAAGATGACGCGGTCGCAGCGGTCGCAGCGGTCGCCGAGGCGCTCGTCGTAGGAGCGCAAGATGCCCTCGCGCGTGTAGCCGCAGCGGACGGCGACGCGCTGCGATGCCTTGTTCTCGGGGTCCGTGTGCAGGCCGAGTCGGCCGAGGCCCAGCTCCGTCAGCGCCCAGCGCGACAGCAGGCGCACCGCGCGCGTAGTGCACCCGCGGCCACGCGCCTCCGGCGCGAGCCAGTAGCCGATCTCGCCGCGCGTGTTGGCCCAATCGAAGCGCAGCAAGCCGATCGCGCCGAGGAACGCGTCGGACTCCACATCCGCGATCGCAAGCCGCAGTTCGACGCCGTCCGCGCGCACGGACTCATGGCTTGCGAGGAAGATGCGCAGATCCTCGAGCGTCTGCTTCGGCGGCACGCGCGTGAAGCGCTCGACCAACGGATCCTGCACCGCCGCGTGCGCTGCAGGCAGGTCGGCCTCGGTCCACGGACGCAGCCGCACGACCTCGTCCGCGAGCACCGGGTCGGGGTAGCGCAGCTCGACCATCGCGGGCGCGCTCACTCAGGCGTCACGTACGCGCCGCTCAGCCCGCCGTCGAGCAGGAACGTCGATGCCGTCATGAACGACGACTCGTCGCTCGCCAGGAACAGCGCGCCGGCTGCCAGCTCCTCGGGCTTGCCGAAGCGACCCATCGGCACGTGCACCAAACGCCGCGCGGCTCGCTCGGGGTCCTTCGCGAACAGCTCGCGCAACAGCGGCGTGTCGACCGGGCCGGGACAGAGCGCGTTGACGCGGACGCCCTGGCGCGCGAACTCGACGCCCAGCTCACGCGACAGCGCAAGCACGCCGCCCTTCGAGGCGGTGTAGGAGATCTGCGACGTCGCGGCGCCCATCACGGCGACGAACGAGGCGGTGTTGATGACCGAGCCGCCGCCGTTCTCCAGCAGGTGGGGGATGCCGTGCTTGCAGCAGAAGAAGACCGACTTCAGGTTCACGTCCTGCACCCGCTGCCACGCCTCGAACGACGTCTCCAGCACGGAGGTGTCGTCATCGGGCGAGATGCCCGCGTTGTTAAACAGCACGTCGATCTTGCCGAACTGCTCGCGCACGCGCGCGTACATGTCGCGGACCGCGTCCTCGTCGGTGACGTCGACCGCCAGCGCGAGCGCGCCCGGCGAGTCCTCGCGCAGGTCGACGCCGACGACGGTCGCGCCCTCGCGCGCGAACAGCTCTGCGCTCGCGGCGCCGATGCCGCCCGCGGCCCCGGTGATGACCGCGACCTTGCCAGCCAGACGACCCATCCTCACTCCTCTGTTGCGTAGTAGACGGTCTTCAGCTCGGAGTACGCCTCCAGCGCGTGCGGCCCGAGCTCGCGCCCGATGCCGGACTGCTTGAAGCCGCCGAAGGGCGTCGAGACGCGCACCGAGGTGTTCGAGTTGATCGACAGGACGCCGGTCTCGACTGCGCGCGCGACGCGCAGCGCCTTCGCACCGTCACGCGTCCAGATCGAGCCGGA
The DNA here is from genome assembly GCA_963715695.1 of uncultured Actinomycetes bacterium. Classification (GTDB taxonomy): domain Bacteria; phylum Actinomycetota; class Thermoleophilia; order Solirubrobacterales; family Solirubrobacteraceae; genus Conexibacter. The sequence continues at coordinate 2,809,611 of OY970266.1, forward strand.
CAGGCCGTAGATCGTGTCGTTCGCGAGCGCGACCGCATCGGCCTCGTCGCGGAAGGGGATCACGACGACGATCGGGCCGAAGATCTCCTCGCGCACCGCACGCGCGGATGGGTCGACCGGGTACAGGACGGTCGGCGGGAACCAGTAGCCGGGGCCGTCCGGTGCGCTGCCGCGAATCGCGACGGCTGCACCGTCGTCGAGGAAGGACGCGACCGTCTCGCGCTGGCCGGCTGATATCAGCGGGCCCATCATCGTCGCCTCGTCGAGCGGGTCTCCGACGCTGATCGCCTGCACGGCAGGCTCCAACGCGGCCATGAAGCGGTCGAGCGCGCTGTGCTCGACGAGGATCCGCGAGCGTGCACAGCAGTCCTGGCCTGCATTGCCGAAGACCGACATCGGCGCTGCGGCTGCCGCGCGCTCGACATCGGCGTCGGCGAAGACGATGCTCGCGCTCTTGCCGCCCAGCTCGAGCGTCACGCGCTTGATCGTCTGCGCTGCGATCGCCGCGATCTGGCGACCCACGGCGGTCGAGCCGGTGAAGGCGACCTTCGCGACGTCGGGGTGCTCGCAGAGCCGCTGACCGCAGTCACGGCCGGGTCCGGCGACGACGTTGACGACACCCTCGGGCAGGCCGGCCTCCAGCACGAGCTGCTCGAAGCGCAGCGCGGTGAGCGGCGTCAGCTCGGCTGGCTTCAGCACTACCGTGTTGCCGGCAGCCAAAGCGGGGGCGAGCTTCCAGGAGGCGATCGCCAAGGGGAAGTTCCAGGGGGTGATCAGCGCGACGACGCCGAGCGGCTCGCGCACGGTGAAGCCGAGCCCGCCACTGACGGGGATCGTGTCGCCGAGCAGCCGCTCGACGCCGCCTGCATAGAAGCGGAAGGTCGCGGCGACCATCCCGATCTCGCCGCGCGCGTCGCCGATCGGCTTGCCCGCATTGCGCGCTTCGAGGGTCGCGAGCTGCTCGAGCTCCGCCTCGACGGCATCCGCGACGCGGTGCAGCATGCGCGCGCGGTCAGAGGGAGCGACCGCGCGCCATGCCGGGGAAGCGGCACGCGCACGGGCGACGGCTGCGTCTGCTTCTGCCGCGCCCGCACGCGGCACCTCTGCGAGAACCTGCTCGGTCGCGGGCTCGATGACCTGCAATGTCGTGCTCATGACCGCGATTCTCGCAAAGGTGCGCTTGCTGTGCCTTTAGGGGGCCTCGGGGAGCGGCGGCGGCGCGCCGATCTCCGAGTCGATCTCCGCGACCGTGTGGCGCGGGCCGGTGAACGTGTTCTTCGCGCTCACGAGCCACCAGATGCCGACCGCGAGGATCACCCCACCGGTCACGAACGGCGCGTAGTTGACGGATGACCAGGTGAAGTCCTTGTTCCCCGGCACGCCCGCGGGCGTCGTCGGGAGGATGAAGATCACCGTGATGATCGCGACCCAGATCACGGCGATCGGGTTCATCCACTTGTACTTCTCACCGTTCGACCACGGCCCGGCCTGGAACTTGTGGCCGTGGCGCCAGCGCAGGAAGATCGGGATCACGTAGGCGATGTAGAGCCCGATCACCGCAATCGAGACGACCGCGAAGAACGCGACCGGGAATCCCTTGCTGTTGCCCTTCAGCGCCGGCAGCGTGAGGATCAGCGCCATCCCTGCCATCAGCAGCACCGCGTTGAACGGGATGTGCTTCGCGTTCACCTTGCTCCACAACCGCGAGCCGGGGATCGCCCCGTCACGGCTGAAGGCGTAACACATGCGCGAGGCGCTCGTGAGGCAGCTCATGCCGCAGAACAGCTGGCCGACGGTCGAGATGATCAGGACCAGCTTCACCCACGGCGTGCTCATGGCGCTCTCGAGCACCGAGATCGAGCTGCCGCCGCCGGCCGTCACCTTGTCGGCGTGCGCTGCGGCGAACGTGATCGCGAGCAGCAGCACGTAGCCGATCACGGCCGAGTAGAAGATCGACCGCCAGACGCCCTTGGCCGCCGACTCCGAGGCACCGTGCGTCTCCTCGGAGATGTGCGCGGAGGCGTCGAAGCCGGTGATCGTGTATTGCGTCAGCAGGAAGCCGAGCGGCAGCACGTAGAACCACAGCATCCCGCCGCTGAAGCCGGAGTTGTTGAGGTGCTTCGTGAAGACGAAGCTCGCGCTCGCGTGGTGGTCGGGGACGAAGATCAGCACGCCGATCACGAGCGCGACGCCGGCGACATGCCACCAGACGGAGATCGAGTTGAACGCCGCGACGAGGTGACTCGTGAAGATGTTCACCATCACGTGGAGCAGCAGGATCAGCACGAACAGCCCGAACGTCTCGCCGAGGATGTGGCTGCTGTCGCCGAAGTTCACGCCGAAGACGTTCAGCCCGTAGAGGCCGAAGACTGTGCCGAGGAAACCGGCTGCCGCGTAGTCGACGGAAGCGGTGACGGCGATCAAGCCGACGAGGTTGAACCAGCCGGTGAACCAGCCCCAGGCCGGTCCGCCGAGCTTCGAGGCCCACCAGTAGATGCCGCCCGCTGTCGGATAGGCCGAGACCAGCTCGGACATGCAGAAGCCGATGATCAGGATCGGGATCGAGATCAGCGGCCAGCCCCACGAGATCGCTACCGGTCCGCCGTTGTTCCACGCCTGGCTGTAGGTCGTGAAGCAGCCCGCGAGGACCGAGATGATGGTGAAGGAGACTGCGAAGTTCTGGAAGCTGCTCCAGCTCCGGTTCAACTCCTGCTTGTAGCCCAGCTCCGCGAGACGCTGTGCGTCGCGATCCTGGATGGTGGAACTCTCCATGCCCTCTCCCTGTTAAACGCCGAAGGTCTGACCTTCCGTCCTTTGCGGCGACCCTACGGCCTGCGGGCGACGGAAGTCAATCCGCCCGTCCGGCGCACGCGAGGGAGGGCTAGTGGTCCTTCGGCAGCAGGCGCTCGATCACGCGCTCGGTGTCGTGCGCGTGCTGGGCCGCGATCAGGACGGCCTGCGCTGCGTCGCCGCCGCGGATCGCGGCGAGCAGACGTGCGTGCTGGGCGTTCGACTGCGCGAGCACGTCGGGCGGGTGGGCGATGTGCGAGATCACGTCGGTCATCGCCGCCTGCGCGTCGGTCATGCCGGTGACGAGGCGGGCGCTGCCGGTCGCTTCGGCGAGCGCGATGTGGAAGCGCACGTCGGCCTGGCGGTAGGCCGGGTAGTCGCCGGTGCGGCCGTTCATCGCGACGACGAGCTCGTCCAGCGGCGCGAGCTGCGCCGGCGTCGCGCGCTCGACGGCGAGCACGCAGATCCCGACTTCGATCGCGAGCCGCTCGTCGCAGACCTCGCGCCAGTCGCCGAGCTGGTCGTCGGTCGGCTCGGCGAACGCCGGCAACTGCTCGACGACGAACGTGCCGCCGCCGCGGCCGCGGACCGCGTGCAGCAGGCCGTGCTCGGTCAGCGCGGTGAGCGCCTGGCGCAGCGTCGAGCGAGCGATGTCGAGCTTCAGGCAGAGCTCGCGCTCGGACGGGAGGCGCTCGCCCGGCGGCAGCAGCCCAAGCCGGATCGCGTTGCCGAGGCGGTCGACCGTCTCCTCGAACGCCGTCTGCGAGCGCACGGGGGCGAAGACGGATTCCAGTGACACGGCCTCGTCAAGCGACGACATGCAGGCTCCCGTCTACAGCCTCTCGAATCCCCTGAACCGTTCCCAGTCTGTCACGGCCGCGTCGTACGCGTCGAGCTCGACGCGCGCGTAATTGAGGTAGTGGTCGACGACCTCCTGGCCGAACGCCTCGCGCGCGACTGCGCTGCCCGCGAAAAGGTCGCGTGCGTCGCGCAGCGTGCTCGGGACGCGCTCCGCGTCGGCGAGCGCGTAGGCGTTGCCGTCGCAGGGGGCCGGCGGCGTGAGTCCCGCGTCGACTCCATGCAGGCCGCCGGCGATCAGCGCGGCGAGCGCGAGGTAGGGGTTGACGTCGCCGCCCGGCACGCGGCATTCGATCCGCTTGCCGGGTCCGTGGCCGACGACGCGCAGCGCGCACGTGCGGTTGTCGTTGCCCCAGGCGACCGCAGTCGGCGCGAACGAGTCGGCGGCGAAGCGCTTGTAGGAGTTGATGTTCGGCGCAAGGAACAGCGTCAGCTCGCGCAGCGTCGCGAGCTGACCGGCGAGGAAGGCACCGAAGGCCTTGTCGTCACTGGCGAACAGCGGCGAGCCGTCGGCGTGCGTGACGGACAGGTGGATGTGGCACGAATTGCCTTCGCGCTGATCCCACTTCGCCATGAACGTGATCGCCTTGCCTTCCTGCGAGGCGATCTCCTTCGCTCCGTTCTTGTAGATCGCGTGGCGATCGGCAGCTTCCATCGCGAGCCCGTAGCGGAAGTTGATCTCGTGCTGACCGAAGTTGCACTCGCCCTTCGCGTCCTCGACGTACATGCCGGCGCCGGCCATCTCGTTGCGGATGCGGCGCAGCAGCGGCTCGACGCGTGCGGTGCCGAGCAGCGAGTAGTCGACGTTGTAGCGGTTCGCAGGGGTGAGTCCGCGATAGCCGTTGTCCCACGCCTGCTCGTAGGTGTCCTCGAAGACGATGAACTCCAACTCCGTCGCGGCGAACGCCTCCCAGCCGCGCTCGGCGAGCCGCTCGAGCTGGCGCGCGAGGATCTGGCGTGGGGAGGCGACGACGGGCGAGCCGTCCTCCCACAGCACGTCGGCGACGCAGATCGCGGTGCCGGGATGCCACGGAGCGCGCACGAGCGTTGCGAGGTCGGGCCGCATCGTGAAGTCGCCATAGCCGCGCTCCCACGACGACATCGCGTAGCCCTTCACGGTGCTCATCTCGACGTCGACGGCGAGCAGGTAGCTGCAGCCTTCCGCGCCGTGTCCGACGATCGCGTCGAGGAAGTGGCGCGCGCCGAGACGCTTGCCTTGCAGGCGCCCCTGCATGTCGGTGATCGCCAGCAGGACGGTGTCGATCTCGCCGGAGGAGACCTGTGCGCGAAGCTCTTCGAGTGTCATGGGGCGAGAAGGTACAGCGCTCGCGCCTTTGTCCGCAAGACGACCCTTGCGGCGCATGGCAGGATTGGTCGATGGCGACATGCACCCATCTCGAAGCGATCGTGGTCGTCGAAGCCCCGGAGCACGTGGCCGGCTGCGAGGAGTGCCTCGCGAGCGGCGGCCGCTGGGTCCACCTGCGGATGTGCCAGACGTGCGGCCACGTCGGCTGCTGCGACAACTCGCCCGGCCAGCATGCGACGGCGCACCACACGGCCACGGGCCACCCGATCATCCGCTCGGTCGAGCCGGGCGAGGACTGGAGCTGGTGCTACGTGGACGAGCTGATGTTCCGCATCGCTCCGTCGTGAGTCCCGTCCGCCCGGCGGTCACCGTCGTCGGCCGCCGGCTGGCGCCGGAGGACCACCGCCTGCGCGACTTCCTCACGCGCTCCGCGCAGCCGTACGCGTGGCTGGAGGCCGGCACGCCCGAGGCCGACGCCGCGCTGCGCGAGCACGACGCGGCCGGCGCAGAGCTGCCGCTGCTGATCGACGGCGACCGCGCTGCTCGCGGGGGCGACCGTCGAGCGGCTCGCCGAGGCGTGGGCGCTGAGCGCCCAGCCGCTGCAGGCGCTCACTACGACCTTGCGATCGTCGGCGCCGGACCGGCCGGCCTCGCGGCCGCCGTCTACGCGGCTTCCGACGGGCTGTCGACGATCGTGCTCGAGCGCGACGTGCCGGGCGGGCAGGCGTCGCACACGTCGCTGATCGAGAACTTCTTCGGCTTCCCGGACGGGCATCGGCGGGGCGGAGCTGGCGCGGCTCGCCGGCCGCCAGGCCGAGCGCTTCGGCGCGGAGCTCGTGCTGCTGCGCGGCGTCACGGGCAGCCGCCACGAGCCCGACGGGCCGTTCGCGCTGACGCTCGACGGCGGCCATCGAGGTCGAGGCGCGCGTCGGCGATCGCCGCGCCGGGGATGGTCTGGCGCCGGCTCGACGTCGACGGCGTCGAGGAGCTGCTCGGGCGCGGCGTCTACTACGGCGCCGGGCGCAGCGAGGCGGTCCAGTGCGGCGGCGACGACGTCGTCGTGGTCGGCGCCGGCAACTCGGCCGGGCAGGCGGTCATGCACCTCGCGCAACGCGGGGGCGCGCGTGACGATGCTCGTGCGCGGCGACCGGCTCGGGGCGTCGATGTCTGCCTACCTCGTCGAGCGGATCGCGCGATCACCCGCTGATCGACGTCCGGCTGGAGACCGAGGTCGACGCGCTCGATGCGGACGGCGACGGGCTCACCGGCGTGCGCGTGCGCACGCGCGGTGGCGGGCGCGAGCGGCTGCCGGCGCCGCGCGCTGTTCCTCTGCCTCGGCGGACAGCCGCTGCACCGGCTGGGCGACGCACAGCGACGTGCTGCTCGACCGCGCCGGCTACGTGCTGACCGGCCCCGACTTGCTGCAGCACGGCGAGCGCCGCGAGGACTGGCCGCTCGCGCGCGACCCGCTCGCGCTGGAGACCTCGGTCCCGGGCCTGTTCGCCGCCGGCGACGTGCGCCACGGCTCGCCGAAGCGCGTCGCCGGCGCGGTCGGCGACGGCGCGATGGCCGTCGCGCTCGTGCACCGGCGGCTCGACGAGCTGCTGCGGGCCGGCTGAGCGCCGGCGCGCCGGCTCGCGTCCGGTGGCCGCGACTCGGGTGCGCCGGCCGGCGCGGTGCACTACGGTGATGCGCGCGCTCCGCGTGCTCGGTCGCCCCGATGAGCACGCCCGGCGCGAGCTGGTCGCCCATGCCGTCCGTCCCCGTTCGCTCAGACGCACGCGCGCGTCGCCGCGCGCTCCGTCGCCGCGCGTCCGCCGCGACGATCGTCGTCGTGCTCGCGTCGAGCGCGGCGCTGCTCACGAGCGGTCACGCGACGCCGCACGCGGTGCGCGCGAGCGTGCGGAGCGCCCGCCGGCAGGCGCGACGGGTCGCGCCCTCGCCGCCGCCCTCGTCGGTCGTGCCCTCGTCGGCCGCGCCCGCTCCGGACGTGCCTGCGTCGGCGCCCGCGCCTGCCTCGGCGCTCGCTTCGCCCGCGCCTCCGCCGATCGCCACCGCGACGGTCGACGAGGCGGCACGCGGCGTCGCGGTGCCGCCCGCGTTCCTCGGCATCTCGATGGAGTACTGGGGCTTCGCGCACGACGCCGGCTCGCTGTACCGGCCCGACCCGCTGCTCGCGCGGCTGCTGCACGGCCTCGCGAGCGGCGGCGCGCCGCCGACGCTGCGGATCGGCGGCCGCTCGGCCGACGCGTCATGGTGGAACCCGGCCCGGCGCCGGCGTCCCGCGGGCGTCTCCTACGACATCACGCGCGCCTGGCTGCGGCGGCTGCGCGCGGTCGCGGCGGCCAGCGGCGTCCACGTGCTGCTCGGCTTGAACCTCGCGCTCGGGCGTCCGTCCGTCGCCGTCGCCTGGGCGCGCGCCGCCGCCGCCGGGCTGCTGCACGGCACGCTGCGCGGGCTGGAGATCGGCAACGAGCCGGACCTCTACGGCCGCGTCGGCTGGTACCGCCCGCGCGGCTCCGCGCACGCGGCGCGGCGGGCGCGCAGCCGCCACTACGACATCGCGCGCTTCACACGCGAGTTCGCCGGTTCCGCGAACGCGGTCGAGCGCGCCGTGCCGCACGTGCGCATCGTCGGTCCCGGCTTCTCGACGCCGCACTGGATGGGGCGCTTCCCGGCGTTCCTGCACGCGTCGCAGCGACTGCTCGGCGCGGCGACCTATCACCGCTATCCGCTGCGGACGTGCCACGCCCCGCGGATCCGCCCGACGACCGCCAACCTGCTCGCGCCGGCGTCCGGCCCGGGCATCGCGAAGGCCGTCGCGCCGTATGTGGCGGCGGCGCGCACCCGCCGCCTGCCGTTCGCGATCACGGAGCTCAACTCGGTCGCGTGCGGCGGGCGCTTCGGCGTCTCGAACACGTTCGCCTCGGCGCTGTGGGGGCTCGACACGCTGCTCGCGCTGGCGCACGCGCACGTAGCCGGCGTCGCCGTGCACACGCGCAGGTACGCGGCCTACTCGCCGTTCAAGCTGCGGCGCCACGACGGCCGCTGGATCGCGCACGTGCTGCCGCTCTACGACGCGATGCGCCTGTTCGCGGATCTGACGCCGGCCGGGACGCGCGTGACGCCGGTCGCCGTCGTGAGCCGCTTCCGGGTCGACGCCTGGAGCCTGCGCGATGCGGGCGGCATGCGCCACGTCGTCGTGATCGACAAGGACCCACGCGCGCGCGGGACGGTCCGGATCGCTGCGCGGACGCGAGGGCCGGCGGCGCTCGTGCGGCTCGACGCGCCTTCGCTCGGATCGACGAGGCCGACGCTCGCGGGCCGCCGCTACGGGCCGGACGCGCGGTTGCGCGGGCGGCGACGCAGCGGCCGGGTCGCGCCCGCGCCCGGTGGCTATCGCGTCGCGTTCCGTCGGCCCGGCGTCGCCGTCTTGACAATCGGCTGAGCGCTGCGCTCCTCGGGCGCTTCGCTGCGCGCGTAGAGCTCCGCGGGGGTCAGCCCGAGCGCCTCGGCGAGCCGGATCACGGTCGTCGCGCGGGGGTCCTTGTTCGCCCGCTCGATCTCGCTGAGGTGCTTCGGGTGGACGCCGGCGACCGCGGCGAGCGCTTCCTGTGAGAGCTCTCGCGCGCGCCGCGCCTGCCGGATCGTGCGAGCGAGCGCGAGCAGTGCAGGAGAGGGAGGCGATGACACGAACATATGTTCGCATATATGACAAGTCTGTGCACGCGGTGATGTCAGCGCGCGGTGCTGTCGGGCTGCTCGCCGAAGCGCTTCAGCAGCTCGTCGCCGGGCATGTTGAGCGCCCGTGCGAGCTTCAGGACCGTCGAGAGGCGCGGCTCCTTCTTCGCGCGCTCTATCTCGCCGACGTGCTTCGCGTTGAGACCCGCGAGGGTGGCAAAGGCCTCCTGCGTGAGGTCGAGGTCGCGCCGTGCCTTGCGGATCAGGAGACCGAATGCGACGAGCTGTGGGGATGGGCTGGGCACCGACCCGAAATCTCCACCACCGATGAGGTTCCGTCCACCGCCTGCGGGCGGCAATACACCCCCTCCGGACAGGAAATCTCCACTTCTAGACGGTTTTCTGGGTATAGTCGCGCGCCGGGCGCCTGCGCCGTCAGCCACGTCACGCGTCATTCCCCCTCACGTGTGCTCGAACAGGCCGGCACGCGCAGCGTTCGGATCCCTCGCCCAGCTTGTCAGCGGCAGGGACACGCGGACGCCTCGGCGCTTCAGTGCCGGGGCGTTCGCAGCTTGGCGTGTGAACGATCCTCGTCCCGATGCGACATCATTGAACCCATGCCGGAACGCGACGACGCGACAATTGAGGCAGCGGACGGCGAGCCTGCCGTTGCCGTACGCGGACTGGTGAAGCGCTACGGCAACGTCGAGGCCGTGCGCGGGATCGACCTTGACGTCTCGCCCGGCGAGACGTTCGGCTTCCTCGGCCCGAACGGCGCCGGCAAGTCGACGACGATCGGGATGCTCTGCACGCTCGTCCCGCCCGACGGCGGCAGTGCCCGCGTCGCCGGCCACGACGTCCTCACCGAGCGCTCCGAGGTGCGTCGCAACATCGGCCTCGTCTTCCAGGACCCGACGCTCGACGGGTACCTGACGGCCGAGCAGAACCTGCGCTTCCACGCAGAGCTGTATGGCATGCCGCGCGCGCAGGTAGCCGACCGCATGCGCCAGGTGCTCGAGATGGTCGGGCTGTGGGAGCGGCGCACGAGTCGCGTCGCAATTTTTTCCGGTGGGATGAGGCGCCGGCTGGAGATCGCGCGCGGGTTGATGCACTCGCCGCGGGTGCTGTTCCTCGACGAGCCGACGGTCGGCCTCGACCCGCAGACGCGCAGCTCGATTTGGCGCTACATCGAGGAGCTGAAGGCGGTCGAGCAGATCACGATCTTCTTGACGACGCACTACATGGACGAGGCCGAGCACTGCGATCGCATCGCGATCATGGACCAAGGCCGGGTCATCGTGCTCGACACGCCCGAGGCACTGAAGGAGAGCGTCGGCAAGGACCGTGTGCAGATCCACGTCGACGACCCCGACGCGGCGATCGCAGCGCTGCGCGAGCGCTTCGATTTGGACGCGACGATCGCCGAGGGCGCGGTCACGATCGCGGTCACCGGCGGCGAGCAGTTCGTGCCGCGGCTGTTCGCCGAGCTCGGCCTGCCGATCCGCGGCGTCAGCGTCGCGCGGCCTTCGCTCGACGACGTCTTCATGTCCTACACCGGCACGACGATTCGCGACGCCGAGGCCTCCGGCCCGGATCCGCTGGTGAAGATGATGGCGGGGAGGCGGTAGATGGCGACCTCGACACGGCCCGCCTCAACCAGCGCGCCGGCCACCGGGCTGCCGCCCGCGCGCGTGCGCGTGCCGGGCGGTGGGCTGCGCGGCGAGCTGCGTGCGATCAAGGTCGTCTGGCAGCGCGAGCTGATCCGCTTCTCGCGCGACCGGCTGCGGATCGTCACCGCGCTCGTGCAGCCGGCGCTGTTCCTGTTCGTGCTCGGGGGCGGCCTTTCGCGGCTCGCCGCGAACGGCACCGAGGGCGTCGACCTGCGGACGTTCATCTTCCCCGGCGTGCTCGCGATGGCCGTGCTGTTCACGGCGATGTTCTCGGCAGCGTCGATCGTCTGGGACCGCGAGTACGGCTTCCTGCGCGAGATGCTCGTCGCGCCCGTGCGGCGCAGCTCGCTCGTGCTCGGCAAGTGCCTCGGCGGCGCGACGGTCGCCGGCTTCCAGGGGCTGCTGGTGCTCGCGATGGCGCCGCTCGTGCACGTCCCGTTCGTCGCGGTGATGGTGCTGGAGGTGATCGGCCTGCAGCTGCTGCTCGCGTTCATGATCACCGCGTTCGGCGTGATGGCTGCGGTGCAGATCACGCAGATGCAGGCGTTCATGGCGCTGATGCAGATGCTGATGATGCCGCTGCTGTTCCTCTCCGGCGCGCTCTTCCCGGTCGGCGGGCTGCCGCGCTGGCTGGAGGTGCTGAACCGTGTCGACCCGCTCACCTACGCGGTCGACCCGCTGCGCCGCGCGGTCTTCGCGCAGCTCGACATCAGTGCAGCTGCACGCCATGCGCTGACGCCGGGCGTCACCTGGTGGGGCTGGCACGTGCCGGTCGGCGTCGAGGTGGGGATCGTCGCGTTGACCGCGATCGTGATGCTGCAGATCGCGATCGTGCAGTTCCGCCGGGCCTGACGCGGGCAGTCCGCCGACGCGCCTTCAGGAAGTCGTTAGGCGCGCCTGGCATCCTGGAGCTCCGATGGCCCTCTTGATGCTCTTCGGGTTGCTCGCCGGCGCGGGGACCGCGTTGTCGCCGTGCGTCCTGCCGGTGCTCCCGATCGCGCTGTCGGCCGGCGCGACGGGCGGCCGGCGCCGACCGCTCGGGATCGTGATCGGGCTTGCGTTGTCGTTCACGTTCGCGACCGTCGCGCTCGTCTACGTGCTGTCCGCGCTCGGGCTGCCGGACGACCTGCTGCGAACGTTCGCGATCGTCGTGCTGCTCGCGTTCGGCGTGACGCTGCTCGTGCCGCCGCTGGCGGCGCGGGTCGAGGCCTGGCTGAGTCAGATCGCGGGTCGCGTCGGCGGCGGTCCGCGCAGTGGCAGGGGCGATGGCTTCGGCTCGGGCCTGCTCGTCGGCGCCTCGCTCGGCGTCGTCTACGCGCCCTGCGCGGGACCGATCCTCGCCGGCGTCATCACCGTCTCCGCCTCGCAGGCGTTCACCGCCGGCCGGCTCGCCGTCGCGCTCTGTTACGGGATCGGCTCGGCCGCCGTGCTGTACGCGCTGATGCTCGGCGGCCGGCGTCTCACCGCGCCGCTCGCGCGTCGCAGCGGGCGGCTGCAGATGGCGATGGGCGCCGTGATGGTGCTCGTCGCGCTCGCGATGCTCGGCAACTACGACCTGCGCTTCCAGAGCCGCATCGCGAAGGACCTGCCTGCATTCCTCGTCGACCCGACGAAGAGTCTCGAGGACACCGCCTCGGCGCGCAACGCGCTCGCGGACATCCACGGCAAGCGCAGCGCGGTCGGCGCGGCCGTCGCGAAGGCTCAGGGCGGCAGCGCGAGCGAGACGGGCAGCGGCGATGGAGCTGCTGCGGCGCACGCAGCCGACCCGAGCGCGCATCTGCCGGTGATCGCCCCGGCACCGGACTTCACCGGCAACCAGCGCTGGTTCAACACGCCGGGCGACAAGCCGCTGTCGTTGAAGTCACTGCGCGGGCGCGTCGTGCTCGTCGACTTCTGGACGTACACCTGCATCAACTGCCTGCGCACGCTCCCCTACCTGGAGGCGTGGGACAAGCAGTACCGCGCCGAGGGACTCACGATCGTCGGTGTCCACACGCCCGAGTTCCCGTTCGAGAAGGACGCCTCGAACGTCTCCGCGGCGATCGCGCGCGAGGGGATCGAGTACCCGGTCGCGCAGGACAACGAGATGGCTACATGGAACGCGTACGGCAACCAGTACTGGCCGGCCGAGTACTTCGTCGACGCAAAGGGTCGCGTGCGCTACGCGCACTTCGGTGAGGGCGAGTACGACAAGAAGGAGAAGGTGATCCGCTCGCTGCTCGCGGAAGCCGGCCGCCGCGTCGGCAAGGGCATGTCGGGCGCGAGCGGCGTCGAGCCGTCGCTGGACCTCTCGACTCCCGAGACCTACCTCGGCGCCGAGCGCGCCGAGCGCTTCGCGAACGGGACGATCTTCGCGGGCGACCAGAACTTCGGCACACCGCCGACGCCGGGGCAGGACCAGCTCGCCTATGGCGGCAAGTGGAAGATCGCCTCGGACTCGGCGACCGCAGAGGACGGCGCGGCGCTCGACGTCCACTTCGGCGCGCGCCGCGTCTATCTGGTGCTCGGCTCGCCGGGCCGCGCGCGCCACGTGCGCGTGCTGCTCGACGGCAAGCCGATCACTGCCGAGGAGGCGGGCAGCGACGTCCACAACGGTGTCGCGACGATCACCGGCCAGCGGCTCTACTCGCTCGTGAACCTGCCGGCCGTCGAGCGACGCGTGCTGACGCTCCAGCCCGATGCGGGCGTGACGGGGTATGCCTTCACGTTTGGCTGATGTGCCGCTGGCCGTGTCAGCATGCCGTGCATGGCCGTGGTCCTGCACGCGCTGCTGTGGCTCGTGATGGCGGCGACGCCGGCCGCTTCGCTTGCGCCGCGCCCAGCGATCCGTCACATGCCGCTTCCGATCACGGCACGTCGTAAGGCGGAGACGGTCGCGTATGCGCAGCGTCACTACGGCGGCGGTGGGTGGCGGATCGCGAAGCCGCGTGTGATCGTCGAGCACCTGACGGAGAACTCGTCGGTTGGCGCGACGTACAACGCGTTCGCGCCCGACGTGCCCGACGTTGAGCTGCACGAGCTGCCGAACGTCTGCTCGCAGTTCGCGATCGGGCGCGACGGCGAGATCGTGCAGCTGACGCCCGTCACGTTCATGTGTCGCCACACGGTCGGACTCAACTGGGCGGCGATCGGGATCGAGCACGTCGGCTACCGCGAGGGCGACGTGCTTGGCGATCGTGCGCAGTTGCGCTCCTCGCTGGCGCTGACGCGCTACCTGCGCTGTCGCTTCCATATTCCGGTGCGTGACGTGATCGGGCACGCGGAGAGCCTGTCCTCGCCGTTTCACCATGAGCGCGTCGCCGCGCTGAGGACGCAGACGCACAGCGACTGGCAGCCGTGGGCGATGCAGCGCTACCGGGCACTGCTGAGTCGTCACGGCTGCTGAGAGAATGCGCGGCATGAGCGAGCACGAGGCCTACGAGCGCGTCGGGGAGCTGATCGCCGCGGGCCGCGCGTCGCCCTTCGACCCGTCCGGACGCGGGCGGCCGATGAAGGACTGGGCACTCGTGCAGCTCCCCGACAGCGACTGGCTCGCGCTCGCCGAGGAGGCGCGCGCAGGGGTGCGGGAGCAGTAGCGCGCAGTTGCTCTTTCCGCGGCCGGCGCGTGTGGGACACTTTTCCTGGGAATGGGAAATCGGAAAAAGGGAGAGAAGGGGCACGTGGAGCCGGCTGCGTCGTCGAACGGGGCGGCGGCGGCCGAGCGCGAGCTGCCCGAGGACGCCGAGCAGGAGCAGGCGTTCGATCCCGATCCGCGCGGCGTAGTGGCGACCCTGCTCGGCCGGCCCGGCACTCCCGGCGCCGGGACGAGCGAGGGCGACGACGATCGCGAGGCGCTCGTGACGTACCGGCGCAACCGGCTGCGCGAGCGGCGCAACACGTTCGAGCTGCTGCGGGCAGTCGCGTGGGTCATCGCGGCGCTGATCGTGCTGGTCCTCGCCCCGCTGATCGCTGCGTTCGACCATGCGCGCACCGCGTGGCCGTTCGGGCTGTACGGGCTGGCGTTCTTCGCGGTCGGGATGTTGATGCGCCAGCAGACGCGGGCGCTGACCGAGGAGATCACCGAGCTGTCGAACGAGCTCGACCTGATGGACTTGTTCGAGGCGGAGGAGCGGCGGGCGACGAAGCTGCTGCAGGTCAACCAGTTCGACCTCAAGCGCTACTACGACCAGACGCTGCGCCAGGGCAACCAGATCTTCTACGTCGGCGTGCTCTGCATCCTGCTCGGCTTCGCGGTCGTCGGCGTCGCGTTCTGGCTCGTGCAGGGCAACCAGCTCAGCAGCTCCGAGGACAAGATCATCGTCGGCGCGCTCGGCGCGATCGGCGGCGTGCTCGCGAACTTCATCGCGGTCGTCTACCTGCGGATGTTCTCGGCGACGATCGAGTCCGTCGGCAAGTTCCACCAGCGGCTCGTCGTACGCGACCGGTTGAACTTCGCGAACATCCTGACGGCGAAGATCGCGACCGTGGCGGTGCGCGAGGCGGCGCTCTCGCAGATGGCGGTCGAGCTGGCGAAGGAGCCTGAGGAGGGCGCGCCGGCGGCTGCACCGGCAGCTGCTGCCACGAACGGCGGCGCGAAGGCAGACGCGCCGTCGTAGGATCGGCCGCCACGATGGCGGTCCGTTCGGAGATCTTCGCCCCAGGCCTGCTCGATGGGCAGGTCGCGCTCGTGACGGGCGGCGGCACGGGGCTCGGGAAGGCAGCGGCGGCGGAGCTTGCGGCGTGCGGGGCAGCGGTCGTGCTGGCCGGGCGGCGGCTCGACGTTCTGGAGGCGGCTGCGGCCTCGATCGGCTGGGCCGCATCGGTGGTGGTCGGCGACATCCGCACCGACGAGGGAGCTGCCGCGATCCTCGACGCGGTGCTCGAGCGCCACGGCCGGCTCGACACGCTCGTCAACAACGCAGGCGGGCAGTACTTCGTGCCGGCCGAGGCGATCGCGACGAAAGGCTGGCAGGCGGTGATGCGGCTCAACGTGGGCGGGACGACGCGGATGGCCGAGCTGGCGGTTTCGCGGGCGATGAAGCCGGCGGGACGCGGGACGATCGTGAACGTGACGCTGTCGCCGCACCATGGGCTGGCGGGGATGACGCATTCGAGCGCGGCGCGGGCGGCGGTGGAGGCGCTGACGCGGGCGTGGGCTTCACGGTGGGCTTGCGATGGCATCGCCGTGAGCGCCGTGGCCGCGGGCCACTTCGAGACCGACGCGCTCGACAAGTACCCGGACGTCGTACGCGCCGGCGCCGCACGAACCGTCCCGCTCCAGCGGCTCGGTCAACCGATCGAGCACGCCTGGCTCGTGGCGTTGCTCGCGTCGGAGCTGGGGCGTGCGTTCAACGGATCTGTCGTGACGCTCGACGGCGCCCGCGACAACTGGTTCGGCCCCTGGCCGCCGCCGACGCTGGCGGACGCGGGCGGCGTCGTCCCGACCGAGCAGCGCCGCCGCCCGCCCGTGCCCCCGCCACCCCGGTAACATGACGCGCAGCTTTGCGGGCGAGGTGTTGTGGTTGCACAGGAGCCTTCCAAGCTTCTAGGGCGGGTTCGATTCCCGTCGCCCGCTCTGTGAAGGACAGCACGACATAGCAGCAGCCACGGGGAGTGGCGCAGTCTGGTAGCGCACCCGGCTGGGGGCCGGGCGGTCGCAGGTTCAAATCCTGTCTCCCCGATGCGGAAAAGCCCTGCAAAGCAGGGCTTTTTTCGTTCAGCGGCGGTGCGTTCCGGCGATCACTTCGCCGCTGCGTGTGAGCAGCAGGCACAGCCGTGTCGACGGGCAGGACACGCGGCTGACCGGAAGCCTGATCGGCGCGGTCTTCCAGGTGGAGCCGGATCCGGTCGGGTGGGTGGAGAGGAGCACGCGTCCGTGGGAGGTGATGCCGGCGCAGAGCTTGGTGGAGGCGCAGGAGATCGCTTTCATGGCGCGGCCGTGACCGAGCGGGATCGGGTGCCAGGCATGTGGTCCGGCGGTGGGGTGGTGGGTGACGATTGCGTGCTTGCCGGCGTCGACTGCGACGCAGAACTTGGTGGTTGGGCAGGTGACGTCGGTGACGTTGGGTGTCCAGGCGTCGTTGTAGCCGAACCTCCAGTGTTTCGCGGCGTCGGTCGAGGTCGCGATCGGACTGCCGTCCTGCGCATCGACGGCGACGCAGAGGGAGCGTGACGGGCATGAGACCGCCTTGAAGAAGTCAGCGCGCGTGTCACCGACGGAATCCCCACTCCACACGGGTGAGGACGCTGCCGGGTTATGAGAGACCTCGAGGTTGGTGTCGTTGGAGAAGCGGGCAGCGAGACACAGCGCGCGCGACGCGCACGAGAGCGCGGACAGCGTGTCCTGGGCGGCAGTCTCGTTCTGGTCCTCGGAGATCACGTCGAGGCCGGTCAGTTTCCAGGTCGCGCCGGGGCCAGCCGGGTTCGTCGAGGCTGCGACGTAGCCGGATTGGCCGATGGCCTCGCAGAACGTCGGTGTCGCGCAGGAGACGAGGCTGCTTGTCAGTGCGGGATTGACGAGCGTCGAGCGCCAACCGCTCGCCGGGCCTGCCGGACGTGTGGTGCTCAGTGCGTTGCCGGAATCGTCCATCGCGACGCACATGCGGCTGCTCGCGCACGAGATCGCGGTGATCTTCGCGGTGACGCGTGTGCCGCTCCCGAGCTGTGGGCCGATTGCCCAAGTGGGGTGGGGTGCCTGCGGCGTGGTAGAGGCGACGATGCTGCCGTTCCAGTCTGCCGCGACGCACATTGCGGCCGAGGCGCAGGCGAGCGCCTGGAAGCCGCTTGGGTCCAAGCCGCGCGTGAGTGTCCATGCGTGTCGATCGCCGCTGGGGTGCGCGGATGCGACGGCGCTCCCGCTGTCGTCGAGGGCGACGCAGGAGCCGCCGGGCTCGCAGGAGACGTGGGTCATCGGGATGTTGCCGTCGACACGCGCGGGCGTCCACGTTGGCGAGGAGCCGAACGCATTCGCTGAGAAGAAGACGGTGCCGCGGGTTGCGGCGATCGTGCATGACGTGGTCGAGGCGCAGGCGACGGCCGCGAGATCGTTCGCGTCGAACGAGGTGCTCGCCGTCCAGGTGGCCGCGCCCGCCGCGGGGGAGTTCGATGCGTACACCTTGCCGCCGAAGTCCAGTGCCAGGCACGAGGACGCCGCCTGGCAGGAGACGCTGTCGAGCTGAACGGAATCGCCCAATCGTGTCGTCGTCCACGTCGGGGCGGCGCTTGCCGGGTCAGCCGAGCTGGCGACGCTGTTGCCACTGACCACGACGCACAGCGACGTCGTCGAGCACGACAGCGAACCGGGGCCGAGCTCCGGATCGGCCTTGTCGAATGCCTTACCGGCTAGATGCCACGCGCCGGCGTCGCCGGCTGGGTCTGCGGAGGCGAACAGCTTGCCGTCGCTGGCGAGCGCGAGGCACCACGACGTCGTCGGCGGGCAGGAGACGGCGACGAGTGCGCCGCTGGGATTCACGACGACGCGCTTCCACGCGCTCGGCGATGTCGGCTGGGTCGAGCTGGCGATCGTGCCCCCCGGCCCGACGCCGACGCACAACTCCGCTGACGGGCACGACACGTCGCGGATCAGGCTGGGGTGTCGGAGCGTCGTGGCGTGGTCGATCTGCTTCGGCGCGGACCAGTGAAACGCGGCGCTCGCAGTTGTGGGCGCGACGCCGGCCCCGGACGCGGCGAGCACGACCGCCGCGACGAGTGTCGCCAGGCCAGCACGGAGCGCGAGCGTCGGACGGCTCGGCCAGCAACCTGGGAGTCGGGAGGGATCCAACAGGTCAGTTCTCGCACGGTGGGGCATTGGCTTGTGACTCCGGGATTGACAGCGGGCGACCAAGAGCGGCACAGCGATAACGCGCCACGCGGGGAATGGTTGCGCGAAATGGGTCCTCACCGGATGCGCACTCGCATCCCGGTCCCGACTCGGCGTACGCGAGCTGCCTACCGACGCACGGCGGGGATCAGACTCGCGGCGACTCGAAGTTGACGCTACGCCTCGGGGCCAATGAGCCGCTCGGGCGTGCCGATGCGGCGCAGGTATTCGGCCTCGGTCGGGTTGCGCGGCTTGTCGCGCGTAATCGGTCCGAGGCGTGCAAGCAGTGGCGCGATCTTGGCTCGCTGTTGCGGGGCTTCGCGGCGCCATTGCTCGAAGGTCATCGTCTGCGTTCTCATGGGCTTGGTGAAGCGTACTCGTCGCGCAGCGCTGCGCGGGCGATCTCGTGCAGCTCGTCGCTCGTTGGTGGTTCTTGTCCCTTGTTGATGTCGTTCGCGACGCTGCGCATCGCGGCGAGGATCTTCGCGACGCGGCGGCGCGGTGCACGCGCGTCGAGATCGGCGACTTCATCCTCCGGGAGGCCACCGAGCAGCGCGAGGGCTTGCTGGCCCACGATCTGGTGTCCGGTGGCTTGCAGCTCGGCGAGGCGGTCCAAGAGGATGTCGACTCGGGAGAGCACGCTGGCCGTGCGACCTGATGGCAGCCTGACCTCGGTCACGAGCGCGTCGTCGTCCAGTTGAGCGCTTGGCGCCTCCAGGAACACGTCCGTGCCCTCGAGCAGCCAATGGCGGCCGTCGCGCGTGCGTACGAATCCAAGCTCGGTCAGTGCAGCGTTGACCTGCTCGGGCACGTCCATCACGACATCGATGTCGTGGGTCAGGAACGCGTCGCTGGCCGTCCAGAAGTAGACAGCCATGCCGCCGACGACGACCGGGTGGATGCCGAGTGGCGCAATGGCGGCCTCGATGACGGCGACGACCTCGAGTGTGCGCTCCGCGAGATCCGGCGTCGCTGCGGCGCGGAGCAGATCGGTCCGAAGCTCGGCCAGCGAACGGGGTGGACTCTCACTCACGGATCGAACCTACCCGTAGCTCCGGCGTGTGCCCGGGTTGGTGCGCCGCACGACCCGTGAGATCTGCAAGTCCACATCGCACACGCGACCGCACACGGGGCCTCGAACCGCCAGGTGAGCCGGGCTTCGCATCCTGTCTCCCCGACTCGAAAAAAGGATGCGGTAGGGCGTCAGGGGGCGTCACGAGGCATCTGGGGCGGGCATCCGACGCACCCGCCAGCTCGTGGAGCGCACACGTTCCGCACACGCGCCCGCCGCCCCTTCCGCACACGGTCTCCCGATGTGCCGTGTGGCAGGTGAGCGCGTGTGTGCGGTCGGGCGAGCTTGCTATCGACGCACGGTCACCGTCAGCGCGCGTGAGCCGCTGCCGGCGAGCCGGGCGTCGCCGGGCCACTGCGCGACGAATGTCGTCGTGCCCTGGCCCAGCCCCTGCCGGAGCGTGAAGCTTCCGTTGGCTTTGACGACGACGTCCAGCGGATCCCTGGAGGCGGTGCTGATGATCGTGACGTGCTCGCCGCCGTGCGCGGGACGCAGGCGGCCGTGGATCGTGATCCTCACGTGGTGGCGCGCGCGCAGCCGGTGGTGCGACGTTGTGAGCGTGAGCGTCGTGTGGTGCCCGCGCGGGCGACTCGTCGTGTGCAGCAGTCCGCCCGCGCCCGTCAGCAGGTAGGTCGTCTTGCCGCTTGCGGCGATGCTGGCGAAGGCGACCGGCCGGCCAGGCTCGCCCTCCTGGAGGTCTCCTTCGTCGCCGTAGTCCGTCGCGGCGCCGTCGTCGGGATCGATCAGCTCGGGGTGCCAGGTCGCGCCGTGGTCGGAGCTGCGCAGCAGTTGCTGGTCTCCCTCGTAGCTGTCGTCGATCGCGGTCACGTCGCACGCGGCGTCGACCGCGAGCGCGCTGTAGGAGCCGAAACCCGCGCTGCTCAAGCGTTGCCAATGCAGACCGGCGTCGGTGGTACGCCAGAGCTGATCGTTCTCCACCAAGAAGCCCTCTGCGCGGGAGCAGAACGCCGTGGTGGAGATCGCCGCCGATCGCGGCAGATCACCCGGCAGGTGCAGCGCCTGCCATGTGCCGCCGTCGTCGGTGCTGCGCACGAGCTTGGTGCTGCTCGACGCGAGGATCTCGTCGCCGTGCGCGAAGGCGACCCGCCATCCCTCGCTCGCCACGCCCGCAAGCGCAGGGCTCTGCACGGCCTGGAACGTGACGCCGCCGTCAGCGGACCGACGCACCCCGGCGGGCCCGAACAGCAGCACGGTGCCGGCGCTCCCGGCGGCAACGGTGCTTTTGGCTTCTGCCTGCACGGACGCGAGCGCGCCCCAGTGCGCGCCGCCGTCGGTCGTGCGCCACAGCGCGTTGCGGTCGTCGAGCACGTAGGCGGTCGATGCGGTCGGGAGCGCGGCGTCGCGCAGATCCGCGCTGGTCGGGACGGGAGCGCTGTGCCACGTGCGCCCGCCGTCGCTCGTGCGTGCGAGCGCGCCCGCCTTGCCGAGTGCCACCGCCGTGCCGGCCTGCACGCCTGCGCGGATTGCCGAGAAGCTGCCGGCCACGTGGGACCCGAGCGCCCGGAACTTCGCGCCCGCGTCGTCGGAGATCGCGATCGCTCCGTGATCCCCGACTGCCACGACACGCTTCGAGGAAGCAGACGCAAGCGCGTTGACCTCGTCGGCTGTGGGCGGCGCGACGATCGTCCCGCGGGTGTCACCGCCGTCGCGCATGTGCACGAACGCCGTGTGCTGGTGGTCGTCGAAGCTTGCGAGCACGCAGGAGCGTGGCGCCGTGCACGCGATGTCGAGGTACTCCAGCTTCCCGAGGCCGAGATCCTTCCTCGCCCACGTCTTCCCGCCGTTGTCGCTGCGCAGGACGAGGCCGTGGGTCCCGACCGCGTAGACGTGCCTCGCGTCGATGAATGCGACCTTGTCGACCGACTTGCCGAGCCTGTTGACCAGGTGCCAGGTGCGTCCGCCATCGGTCGTGCGGTAGAGCTGGAAGCGATCGGGCCGGTGATCGCCGAACGTCTCCGTCTCGGCGATGCCTGTGTTCGCGTTCGCGAACGCGAACGTGATCGATGTTGCATGGTGCGACGGCATGCCCGGCAGACGGCCTCGCCGCATCAGCCGCTTGCTGTTGCCTGTGAGCGCCTGCACGACCCCGTCCTCGAACAGCACGTAGGTGAGCGACCGCGAAACGGACGAGATCGCGTCCAGCACCGGGCACGCGGACACCGATCCCTCGGGGAGCGAGATCGCGGCGAACGTCTTCCCGCCGTCGGTCGAGCGGCGCATCACGCACGCGTCCTCGCCGGCGGCTGCGACTACCGTGCGCGCGTCGGGTGCCTCGACGACCGTCAGCTTGTTGCCGAACGTGTCCACGGGCAGTTGGTGCCAGCTCGCGCCAGCGTCGGTGCTTTTCAGCAACGTGCCGTAGTTGCCCGCCGCGTAGCCCGTCTTGCCCGCGAACGCGACGGCGTTCAAGGTGTTGCCTTGCGGCTGGGGGCTGTCCCATTGCCAGTTCGTCAGGCCGAAGGGCTCCATCGCGCGTGCCGGTGCGACGAACATGACGGCAGCGAGCAGCAGCGTGAGCACGACTGCGACGGCGTCGGGCATGCGCCGGCCGTTGACGGATCTGTGCGGCATGTCGAGCAAGCGCCTCCTGACGCCCCGCGACCGGGCGCCCTCAGGGATGGGAATCGTAGGCGAGAACGCAGCGCTTGGCCGGAAGTTGCGAAGCGTGACCTTGGTCACGAGCGCGTCGTCGAGACGGACGCGTGAGTAGTTGCCGTCAAGGGCGTCCCGCCACCGCACACACGGAGGCGGAGGCGTGAGCCGGCAAAAGATGCAAGGGGCGCCTACGTCGTCTCTAGCAGCGACGTTGCCCAGTCGAAAGCAGACGCGGCGAATGCAAGCGCTTCTTCGCGGTTGAGGACCTCGGCCTCCTCGTCGTATCGCGCAGACACGGCCCACGGGTTGAGAAAGTCTGAGTCTGCGAGCGGCGCCGGTGGCACGTTCCCGTTCGTCGTCAGTAGATCGACCAAGAAGTCAAGATCGTGTGTCGGCGGCACTTTGACCTCAGCGAGAGCTAATGCAGCCTTGAACGACTTCTCGACCGCCTGCTGGAGGTGGAACCCGACAACGTCATCGTGCTGGCCGGCGTTCGCGGCGAGCACTCGTGCGGCGGACAAGTCCGACGCGGCCTTGCGCAAGAACACCCCCGCGAGTTCGACGCTCTCAGGTCTGGGCAAGCAGCCGGCCTTCGCTCAGAGCGCGCTCGACGACGGTGCCTGCGACAGCGGCACGGCGCTTCGCCTTCGCCTCGTCCATCACGATGACGTCGATCGGAACGCCGAGGCCGCGCAGCTCACGTCGAAGTCGCACGGACTCCTTGAATGCGCTCTCGACGGTGGGCTCGATCACGAGCACATCGAAGTCGGAGTCCTCGTGGGCGGTGCCGCGCGCGTGCGAGCCGAACAGCAGGACCCGCGAGTTGGGCGGCGCGGCCTTCGCGAGCCGCGAGCCAATCTCGGCGATGACTTGTGTGGAAATCATGGCTGGACGGTAGCCGATCGAGCGGAGCGTTTGTGGGTTGCGCCGGGGAAAGGTCCAAACGTCAGGCGAATGCCCGATCCACCACGCGGGCCTCAGCTCGGTCTGAAGATCGTCTGGCTAACGGGTGGGCTCGCTCACGGCCGGACGCCGCGGCAAGTCACCGCGCACACGGCTTCGGATCGCTGGCTGCACCGCGCGTTCGTTCGGGGCTGGCGCGACATGCGGGCCGGCCGCGAGTTCGGCGAGGGAAGGGTCGGCATCTCGGACTACGGGGACCCCGCGAAGTGGCACCGGGTCGCTGGCGTGGCTTGCGCATGAGGAGTGCGGCGGGCTGGGCGTCGGTGCCATCGGGATGTGCTTTACGGGCAACTTCGCACAGCGTCGTGACCGCCAATCTGATCGACGAGGCGGGCCAGCCGACGATCGCCGCGCGCGACGAGATCCTCGCGTCTTTGCCAGTCGGCTCGCCTCGTGACCGCCGCTGCAGGTCGAGTTGGATCAGGCCACTAGTCTCACACTGATCACTTCTCTGCTGCCCTGCACAGTAACGACGCCGACGCCTGCCCAGTCTGTCGTTCTCGGACACGTCCCGACTAGTGTCGCGTGAAGTGGAATTTCGGAAGTTGTCGTTGTGAAGTTGGTAATGGCCCCCGTCGTTGTGTTGCGTTCAAACCGTCCGACAGCTGGTCTACTTTGGGTGGAGGAATATAGGCATTCGTCAAAGAGATCTTGGAGTAGCACGGACAGACCGATGATCTGCACGTGTATCCTGGTTATGTTAGGTAGCGGTCCTTCAAATGTGATGTACTCGATGGACCATGGGAGCGTGTTGCCGACTCTTTCTATGCCGTTTAGCATGTGGATATCTCCGCCGGCACATCTTGCATCGTTGACGGTTGCTCTAGTTACATATCCGATTTGTGCGCCGGATCTCTTTTCTATGGTTCTGGAGTGGAAGCTGCCTTCAAGTGTTACGGGACAGTCGATTTCTATTGGAGGTAATTCAAAGCCAAAGGAGGAGAATGCTATTCTGAACAGTCGATTACTAGCTTCAAGGCGGGTTGCATCCGCAGCGTGTACAGTCATGGCGAGAAGAAAGGCGGCGATGGACATGGTCGTGGCGAGCTTGAAATAGCTAGACATGGTGTGCTCCTCGTAAGCCTTGTGGCGCCGAACGACGCGCGTATTCAAAGATCCGGCATGGTCCGGGCTGGTGTCTCCTTTCGTGGGCCAGCGGGAGATGCATTATACCGCAATTTGGAATGTAAATGGTATTGGGCGTTGCAGTGGGGTAGGTGGCATTTTCGCCCCGGGTCATCTCTCTGTTGCGCGATCGCGTCGGCGCGTCGGGGCGCTGCCGTCACGGCGACCAGAGGCCCGTCGCCGGCAGGCCAGGCATCGCCCTCGAACGCCGGCCGAGCGGGCAGCTCCACCCGCGCTGCGCCGGCGACGAATTCGTCGATCGGCTCCAGGAAGTCGATGCGCCGGATCGACAACACCGTCGTCAAGCCGTCAGGCGCGAACGTGGACTGTCCGAACCACTCAGCCTGCGTGCCGTCCCTCGAACTCAGCCGTCTGTAAGCCATGCGATGCAGGGGCGTCCGCGAGCTGCAAGCCCGTGTCGTCGTCCTCCTGCACAGCACGCCTGCCGCGCATCAGCGACGCCGCCGCCGCGATCAGACACGCGACGATTGCGTACGCGAACGCTGCATGCAGCCCGTCGCGGAACGGCCCGGAGATCAACGTGGGGAAAACGTCTTCCCGGTCAGCACTGCCTGGTCGTGCGCCGAGAGCCCAGCGAGCACATGCCCGCCGACGAGGTGCTGGGTCGGGTTGTAGCCGAGGAACGCCGCGAACAAGATCGACACCGGCGGCAGCGCCGCGACGCTGTGCGCGGCCGCCGCCGGCACCCCGTGCGCGTGCAGCCCGGCCGACAGCGTGTGCGGCAGCGTCGTCGAGAGCCCGAGGATCATCAACGTGAAGGAGATCCCGATCGACAGCACCTGCGCGGAGTTCTGGAACGTCTGGTTCATCGCGCCGCCGACGCCGCGGTGCTGGCGCGGCAGGCTGTTCATCACCGCTGCGCGGTTCGGCGAGGCGAACAGCCCCATCGAGGCGCCGATCAGGAACAGGATCGCGCCGAACGGCACGTAGCTGAAGTTCGTCGGCAGCAGCAGGATCAGCCCGAAGCCGCAGGCGGACAGCAGCATTCCGGCGGTCGCGAACGGGCGTGCGCCGAAGCGGTCGGAGAGGACCCCCGAGATCGGCCCCGCGAGCAGGATCCCGATCGTCAGTGGCAGCATGTAGATGCCCGCCCACAGCGGCGTCTCGGTGAAGTCGAAGCCGTGCTGCGGCAGCCAGATCCCTGCAGCCAGATGATCAACATGAACATCAGGCCGCCACGTGCGACCGCTGACAGGAACGTCGAGAGCGTGCCGAACGTGAAGGCGCGGATGCGGAACAGCGGCAGGCGGAACATCGGGTCGTGCGAGCGCCGCTCGACGACCACGAACGCGACGAACGAGATCGCCGACGCGCCCACCAGCGCCAGCACGCGCGCGCTGCCCCAGCCGGTCGCATGCCCGCCCGCCGGGCGGACGCCGTAGGTGACGGCGACCATCGCGAGCACCACGAGCCCGAGCGCGAACGTCATGTCGCCGAGGCGGCCGAGGCTGACGATCAGCACGCTCGTGACGACGAGGTAGCCGAGGATCATCCACAGCAGGTAGAACGAGTTGGCGGGGATCAGCGGGTCGAGGTGGATGCCGCGGAAGATGTCGGGCATCGCGATGATCGTGATCGAGCCGTCGAGCGTCGCGAGCAGCACCGCGAGCGTGGCGCTCGACAGCGCGATCCACTTGTAGCGGTCGGTGCTCGGTGCGGAGGGCACCCGGCCCAGTCTAAGTAGGCTCGGCACGTTCGCCGCCGGGCAATCGCTGGACGAGTTCGCCATAGTGACGCTCATGCCAATGCGTCACGTCCTCCTCGCCGTCTCGGTCATGATCGTATGGGGCGTGAACTTCGTCGTCATCCATGTCGGGCTCCAGACATTCCCGCCGTTGCTGTTCGTGGCACTGCGCTTCACGCTCGTCGCGTTCCCTGCGGTCTTCTTCGTGCGCCGCCCGCAGGTGCCGCTGCGCTGGGTGCTCGGCGTCGGCCTGTTCATGAGCGCCGGGCAGTTCGCGTTGCTGTTCGTCTCCCTGAACGAGGGCATGCCGGCTGGGCTCGCGTCGCTCGTGGTGCAACTGCAGGTGCTCTTCACGACCGCGCTCGCCGTCGCGTTCCTCGGCGAGCGCCCGCAGCGGACGCAGCTCGTGGGGGCGGGGATCGCGCTCGGCGGCATCGCCGTGATCGGCGCGGGCCGCGCGCAGGGCGTCCCGCTCGGGGCGCTGCTGCTCTGCATGGGCGGTGCGGCCTCGTGGGGCATCGGCAACATCTGCAACCGCCGCGCGCAGGCGCCGGACGCCGTCGCGTTGATCGTCTGGTCGAGCCTCGTGCCGCCGCTGCCGCTGCTCGCGCTGTCGTTCGCGCTCGAAGGGCAGCAACGGATCGGCGACGCGTTCAGCGTGCTCGACGCGCCCGGCCTGCTCGCGCTGCTCTATGTCGTCGGGCTCTCGACCTGGTTCGGCTACAGCGTCTGGACGTGGCTGCTGCGCCAGCACCAGGCATCGCGCGTCGCCCCGTTCACGCTGCTCGTCCCGCCGGTCGGCATCCTCGCCGCATGGGTCGCACTCGGCGAGCGGCCAAACGTGGCTGAGCTCGCGGGCGCCGTCGTCGTCCTCGTCGGGCTCGCGCTCGTCTCCTCGGCGCTGCGCCCGGGCCGGACAGCGCCCGTCGCGCTCGCGCCGGCCGAATCGCGGGCGAGCTGACGTCGCGGCAGGGCTGCCGTCGCGCGCCCCGCACGCCCCCTGAACGATCGCGGCTGGACAGATCGGCACATTCTCACCGCGACGCTTCGCCACATGCGCCCGTCGTTATGTGGAGGCGTATGCAAGACTCCCCGCCGCGCGACTGGTCGCCCTGACGCGCACACAGATGCATCCCCCGTTTTCGCTCCCTGAGGAGGGACCTTGCGAGTACGTTCAATCACGGCCACCGGCTGTCTCGTCGCGGCGCTTGCCGTCGGCGTCACTGCCTGCGGTAGCAGCGACAAGAAGTCCACGTCTTCTGACGGAGGCTCGAGCGCTGCCTCGTCCCTCACGATTTACGGCAGCGTCCCGCTCCAGGGCGATTCGCGTGCACAGTCGCAGGCAGAGATCGACGGCGAGGCGCTCGCCCTCCAGGAGGCCGGCGGCAAGGTCGGCAACTGGAAGATCAACTTCAAGCCGCTCGACGACTCCACGGCCGCTGCCGGCAAGTGGGATCCGGGTGCTGTCTCCTCAAACGCCCGCAAGGCGTCGGAGGACAAGACGACGATCGCCTACCTCGGTGAGTTCAACTCGGGCGCCACGGCGATCTCGCTGCCGATCCTCAACCAGGCTGGGATCCTCCAGATCTCGCCGTCGAACACGTACGTCGGCCTGACGCGCGCCGAAGGCGCCGAGGCGGGCGAGCCGGACAAGTACTACCCGTCCGGCAAGCGCACGTACGGCCGCGTCGTTCCCGCTGACCACATCCAGGCGGCGGCGCAGGTCGCCTACCAGAAGGGCGCCGGCTGCACGAAGCTCTACATCCTGGACGACAAGGAGGTCTACGGCAAGGGCCTCGGCGACCAGGTGAACAAGATCGCCGCAGCGCAGGGCATGACCGTCGTCGGCGACGAGGGGATCGACACGAAGGCGGCGAACTTCCGCTCGCTGGCCGCGAAGATCAAGACGAAGGGCGCCGACTGCATGTTCTTCGCCGGCATCACCGACAACAAGGCCAACCAGGTCTGGGACGACGTCCACGCAGCCGTCCCGAGCGCGAAGCTGTTCGGTCCGGACGGCGTCGCCGAGACCGCGTTCGCCTCGAAGCTCAGCCCGTCTGAGCAGTCGGTGACGTACATCACCAACCCGACGCTCGACCCGAAGCTGTACCCGCCGGCCGCCGCGAAGTTCTTCACGGACTACAAGGCGAAGTTCAACGTCGACGCAGAGCCGTACGCCATCTACGGCTTCGAGGCGATGAACGACGCGCTCGTCGCGATCAAGGCCGCTGCCGACAAGGGCAACGACCGTGCCGCGGTCGTCGATCAGTTCTTCAAGATCAAGGACCGCGTCTCGGTCCTCGGTACGTACTCGATCGACGCGAACGGCGACACGACGCTCTCTGACTACGGTGGAAACCGGATCAAGGGCGGCAAGCTCGTCTTCGACAAGGTGATCAAGGCGCAGACCACGTCCTGATTGCGTGAGCACGGGCCGGCCGACCGCGCGTCGGCCGGCCCCGCTCCTCGCACCTGACTCCCGAGACTCACCATGGAAGCTGCATCACTCTCCGAGCGCGAGCCGAGCATCGCTGCCGCGCCGACGCCGCGTCGCCCGCTGCAGAAGGTCGTCCTCGACAACCTCCTGTGGGTCGGCTTCGCTGCGATCCTCGTCTTCTACTTCGCGAAGAACCAGACGACGACGCTCGACGACGTCAAGACGGGCCTCTCGAATGGAACGATCTGGGCGCTGATCGCGCTCGGCTACACGCTCGTCTACGGCATCGTCGAGCTGATCAACTTCGCCCACGGCGAGGTCTTCATGATCGGCTCGTTCGTCAGCGTCGCGATCTTCACGCTGCTTGGGTACACGAGCCAGTCCGTCAACGTCTCGCCGGTGATGGTCGTCGTCGTGATCCTCGTCGCGCTGCCGATCGCGATGCTTGCGAGCGGCAGCCTCAACGTGATGATCGAGCGCGTCGCCTACCGGCCGCTGCGCGACGCGCCGAAGCTCGCGCCGCTGATCACCGCGATCGGCATGAGCTTCATCCTCCAGAACGTCGGCTTGCTGTGGCACGCGACGCCGGAGACGTCGGTCGACCTGATCGGCTCGCAGAAGACGTACTTCACCATCTTCAAGGTCCCGATCGAGCATTCCGACGTGTTCGCCGTCGCGGTCACCGTGCCGCTGCTGATCGGGCTGCTGTGGTTCGTCAACCGCACGAAGCACGGCAAGGCGATGCGCGCGACCGCGCAGGACAAGGATGCAGCGCGGTTGATGGGCATCGACGTCGACCGCACGATCTCGATGACGTTCCTGCTCGGCGGCCTGCTCGCCGGCGCCGCCGGCTTGATCTACGCGCTCTACAACGGCACCGTCCAGTTCAACCAGGGCTTCACCGCCGGGTTGATCGCCTTCACCTCTGCCGTGATGGGCGGCATCGGCAACCTCAAGGGCGCCGTCATCGGCGGCTTGATGATCGGCGTGATCCAGGCGCTGTCCGACGATCACGTCGGCTCCGTGTGGACCCCCGCCGTCGTGTTCGCGATCTTGATCATCGTGATGGTCTTCCGGCCGCGCGGTCTGTTCGGCGAGGAGGTGCGGGAGGGATGAGCGAGCTGCTCGCCACTGTCCGCGGCAGCGGCCGCCGCGTGCGCGCTCTGCTGCCCGACCGCGTCTGGGCCGTCGTCCTGATCGCGGCGGTGATCGTCTATCCGTTCGTGCTCGACTCGATGCCGGTCCTGCCGGTGATCGGTGGCGGAAACGACCTGCTCGACGCGTCGATCCAGACGCTCGGCTACATCATCATGGCGCTCGGCTTGAACGTGGTCGTCGGCTTCGCCGGCCTGCTCGACCTCGGCTACGTGGCCTTCTACGCGATCGGCGCGTTCGTGATCGGCTGGCTCGGCTCGCAGCAGTTCCCGAAGGTGAACAGCGGCAAGGGGATCCACATCCTCACGCAGTCGACGAGCGCGATCAGTCATCAGGCAATCCCGGGCATCCACGTCAACTTCTTCATCGTGCTCGTGATCGCCGCCGGCTTCACGGCGCTCTGGGGGATCGTGCTCGGTGCGCCGACGCTGCGCCTGCGCGGCGACTACCTCGCGATCGTGACGCTCGCGTTCGGCGAGATCGTGCCGCGCATCTTCGAGAACTCGACGAGCGGCCTGCTCGGGATCGGCAGCGCCGACTTCTCCAACGGCCGCCGCGGCATCACCCCGATCGACAAGATCAACCTGCCGTGGACGGACACGCCGTTGAAGTACCCGCTCGAATTGAAACCCGCGTACTGGGTCGCGCTCGGGATGGTCTTGGTGACGATCTTCATCAGCCGCCGGCTGCGCGACTCGCGCCTCGGGCGCGCCTGGATCGCCGTGCGCGAGGACGAGGTGGCGGCTGCTGCGATGGGTGTCAACCTCGTGCGCACGAAGCTGCTCGCCTACGCGATCGGCGCTGCGTTCGGCGGCTTCGCCGGCGTCTTCTTCGGCTCCTACAACAACACGGTGAACGTCGACCAGTTCGAGTTCGGCTTCTCCGTCTTCATCCTCTGCATGGTCATCATCGGCGGTATGGGCAACCTGCCGGGCGTGATCCTCGGCGCGGCCGCGCTGTCGATGCTGAACCGCTACGGGCTGCCGCAGCTCACCACGCTGTCGCACGACATTCACCTCGGGCTGGACGTCACCTCGATCAGCTTCGGGATCTTCGGCTTCTTCATGGTCGCGATGATGGTGCTGCGGCCCGAGGGCATGCTGCCCAGCTCGCGGCGGAAGCTCGAATTCCACGAGGGCGAGATCGACGTCGAGGGTGTCGAGGTGCAGAACGTCGACATGTTCGAGGTGCGCCAGGCATGAGCGGGCAGAACGGTCACCAGCCGCCGTTGCTCGAAGCGAGCGGCATCTCGAAGGTCTTCGGCGGCCTCGTCGCCGTCGGCGGCGTCGACTTCGCGGTCCCCGAGCGCGCGATCATCTCGTTGATCGGCCCCAACGGCGCCGGCAAGACGACATTCTTCAACTGCCTCACCGGCCTCTACAAGCCGACGACCGGGACGGTCACGTTCGGCGGCAAGGACCTCACGAGCAAGCGACCGGATCTCATCACCCGAGCCGGCATCGCGCGCACGTTCCAGAACATCAAGCTGTTCCGCACGATGACCGCGCTGGAGAACGTCCAGGTCGGGATGCACTCGCGCATGCGCGCACGTGTGAGCGGGATGATCGTGCGCACGCCGTACGTGCGCCGTGAGGAGAAGGACTCGCGCGCGAAGAGCCTCGAGCTGCTCGACTTCGTCGGGCTGAAGCGCTCCGGCGAGCTCGCGATGAACCTGCCCTACGGCGACCAGCGCCGGCTCGAGATCGCCCGCGCGCTCGCGTCCGAGCCGCGGCTGCTGCTGCTCGACGAGCCGACCGCCGGCATGAACCCGCAGGAGTCCGAGGAGCTGCGCACGCTCATCGAGAAGCTGCGCTCCGATCGCGGCATCTCCGTGCTGCTGATCGAGCACGACATGAAGGTCGTCATGAACGTCTCGGACTCGATCACCGTGCTCGACCACGGCGAGAAGATCGCCGAAGGCTCGCCGGACGAGCGTCCGTGCGAACCCGCGCGTGATCGAGGCCTATCTCGGGAGCCAGGCATGAGCGACGCGACGCCGGTCCTGCAAATCGAGAACATCCACACGTTCTACGGTGCGATCGAGGCGCTGAAGGGCATCACGCTCGACGTCCACGCGGGCGAGATCGTCACGCTGATCGGCTCCAACGGCGCCGGCAAGACGACAACGCTGCGGTCGATCTCCGGCACCGTGCCGCCGAAGCGCGGACGGATCCTGTTCGAGGGCCGCGAGATCCAGGGCATGCCCGCGCACGAGATCGCCGGCATCGGGATCGCCCACGCGCCCGAGGCGCGCCGGATCTTCTCGCGCATGACCGTGCTCGAGAACCTCGAGATGGGCGCCTTCACGCGCAACGACCCGCGCGAGCTGCGCGAGGACGTCGAGCGCGTGTACACGCTCTTCCCGCGGCTGCGCGAGCGCGAGAAGCAGAAGGGCGGCACGATGTCCGGCGGCGAGCAGCAGATGCTCGCGATCGGCCGGGCGCTGATGGCGCACCCGAAGCTGCTGCTGCTCGACGAGCCCTCGCTCGGCCTCGCGCCCGTGATCGTCGACAAGATCTACGAGATCATCCGCGAGATCAACGCACAGGGCACGACGATCCTGCTCGTCGAGCAGAACGCGAACTACGCGCTCGACGTCTCCTCCCGCGGCTACGTGCTCGAGACCGGCACGATCGCGCTGACCGACACCTCCGACGCGCTGCGCAACGACCCGCGCGTCCAAGCCGCCTACCTCGGAGCATGATGACTCTCGTCTTCGCCGACATCGGCGCCAACGCCTTCTGGCTGCTGTACCTGTGGCTCGGCTCGGCGATCGCGTGTTCCGAGATCGCCAAGCGCAAGGGCTACACCGAGAAGGCCGGGCTCGGCACCGGCCTGATGCTGAGCGTGATCGGCGTGATCGTCTGGTTGCTGATCCGGGCGCAGCCGGAGTCGCGCTGGGCGGCGAAGCGCCGCAGCAAGTCGAGCACCTAGGGCGCGCTACGTCGTCGCGCCCGCGAGCGCGGTCACGTGCTCCGGGCAGGCGATCCCAGGGGCGAGGCGCGGATCCGGCAGCGGTGCGCCGGCCGTGACGTGCAGCGGCACGACGCCGGCCCACACCGGCAGCGCGTAGTCGGGCTCGTCGTCGACCGGCGGACCCGTGCGGACCTTCGCCGAGGCCTCCGCGAGCGACAGTCGCAGCACGCCGGTGCCGCGCAGCTCCTGCGCGGTCGGCGGGCGCACCTCGGCCCAGCGCCCGGGCATCAGCTTCTCGGTGAACGCGTGCAGCGCCTGCGTCTTCTCGGCTGGGTCCTCGATCGCGACGGCCTGCCCGAAGACGAGCGCCGAGCGGTAGTTGAGCGAGTGGTGAAAGGCCGAGCGCGCGAGCACGAGCCCGTCGACCAGCGTCGCCGTCAGGCAGACCTCGGCGACGCCGGCGGCGCGCAGGGTGCGGCTCGCGGCCGAGCCGTGCAGGTAGACGTAGTCGCCGACGCGGGCGTGCAGCGTCGGGATCGCGACGGGGAAGCCGCCGGGATCGACGATCGCGAGGTGGCAGATCGGCGCTTCGTCGAGGATCGCGTCGATCGTCGCGCGCTCGTGGCTGACGCGCTGGGGGACGCGGCGGGGGCGGGTGCGGGGTGTCGGCTTGCTGTTCATCTGTTACAGTACAGAATTCATGATTGAGCTGGCACAGTATCAGGTGAGCGGGAGCGGAGCCAAGCAGATCGCCGCGAGCGTCGAGCACGGGATCGAGGGGGGCGGGCTGCGTCCGGGCGACCCGCTGCCGGCCGTCCGCGAGCTGGCGGGGCGGCTCGGCGTCAGCCCGACGACCGTCGCCGCCGCCTACGCCGACCTGCGCGGACGCGGCCTCGTCGTCACGCGCCCGCGCAGCGGGACGGTCGTCAGCTGGCGCCCGCCCGTCGCCACCGGACGGCTGGAGCCGAGCGTGCCGGCGGGCGTGCGCGACGTCGCGAGCGGCAACCCGGACCCCGCGCTTTTGCCGGACCTCACGCAGTTCCTGAGGCGGATCGAGGCGCCGCGGCCGCTCTACGGCGATGCCGATCACGTCCTGCCGGAGCTGCTCGACGTCGGCGCCGCCGCGCTGCGCGCCGACGGGATCGCGGCCGAGCAGCTCGCGGTCGTCAGCGGCGCGCTCGACGGGATCGAGCGCGTCGTCCAGGCGCGCCTGCGCCCAGGCGACGTCGTCGCCGTCGAGGACCCCGGCTTCGCCGGCCTGTTCGACCTGCTGCGCGCGCAAGGGATGGCGCTGCGACCGGTCCCGCTCGACGCGCGCGGGATGCTGCCCGACTCGCTCGACGCCGCAGTGCGCGAAGGCGTCGCCGCCGTCGTCGTGAACGTACGCGGCCAGAACCCGACCGGCGCCTCGCTCGACACGGCGCGCGCCGCCCAGCTGCGCGGCGTGCTCGCGCAGGTGCCCGACGTGCTCGTGATCGAGGACGACCATCTCGGGCCGATCGCCGGCGCGCCGCGCGCGACGCTGACGAGCGGCCGCGAGCGCTGGGCGGCTGTCCGCTCGGCCGCGAAGTCGCTCGGCCCGGACCTGCGGCTCGCGCTGCTCGCCGGCGACGCGCAGACGATCGGCCGCGTGCGCGGCAGGCAGGCCGTCGGGCCCGGTTGGGTCAGCCAGCTGCTGCAGCGGCTCGTCGCCGCGCTGTGGGCCGACGCCGAGGTTGCGGCGACGCTCGCGCGCGCGACGGAGACCTACCGCGAGCGCCGCGAGCGCTTCGTCGCCGCGCTCGGCGCGCACGGGGTCGTGAGCCGCGGCGCGAGCGGGCTGAACGTCTGGATCCCCGTGCCCGAGGAAGCCGGCGTCGTGCAGGCGTTGCTGGAGCGCGGCTGGGCGGTCGCCGCCGGTGATCGCTTCCGCTTGCAGAGCGAGCGCGCGATCCGCGTGACGACGAGCTCGCTCGACGTGGACGAAGCCGACGAGCTGGCGGCGGCGATCGCTACGGCGCTGACACCCAGCGCGCGCACCCGCACGGCCTGAGCTGCCCGGCGCTCACGCTCGGCGAGCATCGCGCGAAGTCGTGGCGGAGCTGCTCGTAGCGTGGCGGGGCGAGTCAGCCGTCGTCGCGCTGCACGACGACGAGCCGGTCGACCTCGTCGGCGATCGTCCAGCCGGCGACCGCGTCCACGCCGCGGAACAGCGCATCGACGACCTGCGTCGGACCAGGCGCGCCGTCGCCGTCGGTGCTGTCGGCACGCGCGTCGTGGAAGGCGACGACGCCGCCGGGCGCTACATGACCGTTCCAGCGATCCCAGTCGAGCCGGCAGCCCTCGACGCTGTGGTCGCCGTCGATGAAGACAAGGTCGACGTCGCCACTCCAGCTCCGGCCGACATCGCCGCTGGGGGCTACATGCCAGTGAACCTGCGGTCCGTCGTCGCGTTGCGCCCGTGCGACGACGCGCCGTGTCGCCTGCTCGCTCGCGCCCCAGCCGGGCGGCAGCGCGTAGCCGGTCGCGTCGACGAACGGGTCGATCAGATGCAACTCGGCGCCGGCGTCCAGGGCGCGGCACAGCACGGCCGCGGACGCGCCTTCGTAGACGCCGATCTCGACGACGCGGCGCCGCCCGGTGGCAAGCTGGCCGATCGCGTCCGCCTCGGCGGGCGAGTGCAGCGCGCGCGGCGGGATCAGGCCGTAGCCGACGGCGAGCGCGCGCAGCCGGCGGTCGTGCCGCAGGCGGTCGGGCGTGATGCGACGGATGGCTTGCGGGAGCGGCACGCGCGGGATTCTGCCGCACGGGCGCGCGCGACGGCGTGCGCCACGCGCTGGAGTCCTCAGTGCGTGGCGCGGAGCGTGCGCAGTGTCGCTGCCGTGGCAGCGCGCGCGATGCGCTCCGCGTGGTGACGCGCCCGCATCTCGACGCGGATGAGGTGCGGGCCGTCGCTGCTCAGCAGCAGCGCGTCGTCGGGGAACCAGTCGGCGCCCTTGCCGAGCCCGTCCAGCATCTGCGGCAAGGCGCGCCGATGGTTGGACCACACGCCCACCTGATCGGTCTCCACGACTGCCCGGAACCAGCGCCTGAACGCCTGCGGGTTCGAGTCGATCGTGACGGTCGCGACCGTCGCGCGGCCCGCTGCATAGCGGCAGCCGCCGATGCCGGGCGAGGCAGGGGTGGGAGCGCTGCGCACCGTGGCGCCGTGCGTGACGGCCGCGATCGCGTCGGCGACGGCGGGCATGCAGCCGGATGGGGCTGCGCGCTGCACAGCCGGCGCCGCGGCGTGGTGCGAGGCGCTTTCGCCGCCGCATCCGGCCACGCTCGCCACGAGTGCACACAGGGCGGCGGTCGCCGTCGCGACGTGTCGGCTGCGGCTGGCTCCGCGCTGCATCGGGACAGCCTCGCACGCGCGTGCAGCACGCTTCCTTGTGGTGTGGCTAGCGTCCGGCCGCGAACGCGACGACGAGCTGCTCGCGCGAGTTGATGCTGAGCTTGCGGTAGACGTTGCGCAGGTGGTACTCGATCGTCTTCGGGCTGAGGAAGACGGCAGCCGCCGCCTCGCGCGTGGTCTTGCCCTCGGCGAGCAGCCGCGCGATCTGCAGCTCCTGCGGCGTGAGGTCGTCGAGCGTGCTCGCGTCGCGCCGGCGGGCGGTCTCGCCGGTTGCCGCAAGCTCTGCGCGCGCCTGCTCGGCCCACGGCTGCGCGCCGAGGCGCTCGAACTGGTCGAGCGCGGCACGCAGCTGCTCGCGCGCCCGCACGCGCTGGCGGGTGCGTCGCAGGCGCGCGCCGTACGCCAGCCGCGTGCGGGCGGTCTCGAAGCCGTCCGGCGTGCGCGCGTGGAGTGCGAGCGCCTGCTCGAAGCACTCGTCCAGCTCGCCGTTCACCGCGAGCAGCCCGCGACAGCGCGCCGCGCGCGCGAGCGCCCACGGCTGGCCCTTCGCCTCGGCTGCGGCCACGAATGTCGCAGCCGCCGCGGCTGCGTCGTCGCGACGCCCGAGCCGCAGGTAGGCATCGACCAGCTCGGGCGCGGGGGAGATGTCGACGTCGGCGATCGCGTGGGTACGCAACGCCTCCCCCTGCGCCTCGTGGTGCTCGGCGGCCTCGGCCGCACGTCCGAGACCCAGCTCGAGGTCGCCGAGCGCCTGGATCGTCCAGACGCGGTAGAAGCCGAGGCCGAGCTGCGCGCACAGCCGCGACGCCTCGGCCGCATGGGTGCGGCAGGCGGTCTCGCGGCCCTGGCGCGCCTCGAGCCATCCGAGCCCAGCCAGCGCGGCAGCCAGCTCGGTCCGCTGGCCCGTCTCGCGCGCGAGCCGGATCGCCTCGTCGTAGCTCGCCTCGGCTGCTGGCCACTGGTCGGTCGTCGCTTGGTCGCGCGCAACGTGGTGCAGCAGGCTCGGCAGCGCTCCGACCGCTGCCTCCTCGCGTGCCCGCTCCATCGCCCGCTCGGCCAGGCCGCGTCCGGCGCCCGTCTCGCGCAGCCACATCGGCCCGAGCGCGGCCCATGCGAGCAGCAGCGGGTCGTCGCGCAGCTCGTCGGCCTGCTCGAGGATCTCGACCGCGCGCCGCGCCTCTGCGGCGCCCGCCTCGCCCTGCCCGTCGGCGACGAGCGCCATGCCGTTCGCCATCGCCGCGAAGAACGTGGCGCGCCCCGAATCCTGCGCCTGCGCGAGCGCGACCGCGCGCCCGGCATCCGACAGCATCGCTGCCGTCTCGCCTGCGTAGAAGCAGCCGTGCACGGCCTCGGCGAGCAGCACGACGGCAAGCTCCGGATCGGTCTCGGCGATCGCGTCCGCCGCGGCGACGACGAGCGGGTAGCCGTCCATCACGGGCCCGAGACGCATCGCCACGTGCCCGCGCAACTGGTCGATCCGCGCGACGAGCAGCGCCTCGGTCGCGTGCAGGCGGGCGTCTGCGAGCAGCGCCGCCGTTCGCTCCGCGCTGCCGCCGAGCCATGCAGCCTCGGCCGCGTCGTACAGCAGCCGGCCACGTGCGTCGTCCGTGCTCGCGAGCTGGGCGCCGCGCGCGAAGGCGGCGGCGGCTACCGGGTAGGCGGTCCGCTCGCGCGCCCGCGCGCCGGCCTGCTCGAGCGCGGCTGCAGCTCGATCGTCGGGGCCGACGCTTGCGGCAGCGAGGTGCCAGGCGCGCCGGTCGAGGTCGCGGTCGGGCAGTGCAGCCGCGAGCGCCGCGTGCGCCTCGCGACGCTCGTGCGGCGGCGCGTCGGCGTACATCGCCGAGCGCGCGAGCGGATGCTGGAACGCGACGGCTCCATCGCCGAACGTGACGAGCCCCGCCTGCTCGGCTGCAGCGAGATCGCCGAGGTCGAGGCCGATCGCGGCAGCGGCACGTGCGAGCACCGCGATCGTGCCGCCGTCGCTCGCTGCCGCGAGCACGAGCATGCGCCGGGTCGGCTCGGGCAGCCGCGCGAAGCGCCGCGCGAACGCAGCGACGATGCTCGCCGAGATCGGGACCGGGACCTCGCTCGGCACGGCGGCGAGCCGTGCGGCCTCCGGCGCCAGCTCCAGCAACGCGAGCGGGTTGCCGCCGGTCGCGCGGTAGAGGCGCTCGACGCTGTCGCTCGGCACGTCGGAGCGCACGAGCAGCTCGGCCGCCTCGGCGCGGTCGAGCCCGGCGAGGCGCAGCACGCGCAGGTCGGAGCCGTCGAGCAGCGAGGGCTCGCCCTCGCGGACGGTGAGGACGAGCGCGATCGGGTCGGCGACGAGCCGGCGGGCGGCGAATCGCAGTGCCTCCGCGGTCGAGCCGTCGAGCAGATGGGCGTCGTCGACGAGCAGCGCGAGTGGTGCCTCCTCCGCCCACGCGGACAGCAGGCTGAGCGTCGCCGCGCCGATCGCGAAGCGGTCCTGCGCGCGCGCAGGACCGAGCGCCAGCGCACCTGCGAGGGCATTCGCCTGCGGCGCGGGGATCTGCTCGATCGCTGCCAACGCGGGGCGCAGCAGCTCCGCCAACCCGGCGAAGGGCACGCCCGTCTCGGACTCGACGCCGCGGGCGCGCAGCACGCGCATCCCGTCGGCGCGCTCGCCCGTGTAGTCGAGCAGGACCGTCTTGCCGATGCCCGGCTCGCCGACGAGCGCGAGCACGCCGCTGTGCCCGCCGCGGGCCTCCGCGAGCAGGCGGTCGAGCGCCAGTCGCTCCTGCGTGCGGCCCAGCAGCATGCGTCGAGTCTGACGCTTCCTGTTGGTCGATGCACGCGATTCCGGGCGGCTGGTTCGGTGGGTGGCGCTCTGTTCGGCGGTGGTGCTGGCGGGCTTGGGGCTGGGTCGGACAAACGGCATCCATCGAGAGGGCGAGCGGCGGGGTGGCGAGCTTTCGTCGCCGGGGGCGCCCGCCGCGTTGCGCGGGTCCCGCGGTTCGTGTCGATTCTGCGTCGGATCTGCGGGCCGCGCGGAGGAGAGCAGGGTTGTGGGTCTCACAGGCCCACAACCCTGCTCTCCTCGATGAGGCGCTCGTCAAACGTGCAGTTCAAACCGCTGAGTGTGCAGAAACGCCGGAGCCCGCAACCCGCTGCTCGCCCTCTCGATGGATGCCGTTTGTCCGACCCAGCCCCAAGCCGCCAGCACCACCGCCGAACGGGGCGCCACCCACCAACAGCTAGGTGGCCCCCTGAGGCGAGCGCACGGCAGCCGACCTAGGGTCGCCCGAAACGACTCCAGGAGGTCCATCGTGTCCACCACACAGCAGCCCGCCGCGATCGACGGCGACAAGCTCAACGCATTCGTCTTCCGTGCCGTCGAGGAGGTCGGCGCGACGCTCAACGCGGCGCTCGTCGTGATGGGCGACAAGCTCGGCCTCTACCGCGCGCTCGCAGGCGCGGGTGGGCTGACGCCGGTCGAGCTGGCACGCCGCAGTGGCGTCAGCGAGCGCTACGTGCGCGAGTGGTGCAACGCGCAGGCCGCAGGCGACTACCTGACGTACGACCCGGCCGGCGGCACGTACACGCTCCCGCCCGAGCAGGCGGTCGCGATGACGGACGAGTCGAGCCCGGCGTACCTGCCCGGCTTCTTCCAGATCGCGATGGGCAGCGTGATCGACTCGCCGCGCATCACCGAGGCGGCGAAGAGCGGCGAGGGCGTCGGCTGGCACGAGCACAACCACGACGTCTTCGACGGCTGCGAGCGCTTCTTCCGGCCCGGCTACAACGCGGCGCTCGTGCCCGCCTGGCTGCCGGCGCTCGACGGCGTCGTCGAGAAGCTGCAGGCGGGCGGCAAGGTAGCCGACATCGGCTGCGGCCACGGCTCCTCGACGATCCTGATGGCGCAGGCGTTCCCGCATGCGACGTTCGTCGGCTCCGACTACCACGAGGGCTCGATCGCCACCGCTCGCAAGCGGGCGCAGGAGGCGGGCGTCGCCGACCGCGTGCAGTTCGAGACCGCTCCGGCAGCCGCGCATCCGGGCAGCGGCTACGACCTCGTGACGATGTTCGACTGCTTGCACGACATGGGCGATCCGGTCGGCGCGGCGCGCCACGTGCGCCAGGCGCTCGCTCCCGACGGCACCTGGATGATCGTCGAGCCGATGGCCGGCGACCGCGTCGAGGACAACCTCAACCCGGTCGGGCGCGCCTTCTACGGCTTCTCGACGTTCCTCTGCACGCCGGCGTCCCTCTCCCAGGAGGTCGGGCTCGCGCTCGGCGCGCAGGCCGGCGAGGCGCGGATCGGCGACGTCGTAGCGGCGGGCGGCTTCTCGCGCTTCCGCCGGGCGGACGAGACGCCGTTCAACCTCGTGCTCGAGGCGCGTCCGTAAGGCTCGACGGCGGCTGATGGCGTCTAGGATCGACTGCGTGGGCCGCAGCGAGACCGGTGGCGAGGCGCGTGCTCCCGACGCGCAGGGCGTCGTCGAGCGCGACGGCGTCCGCGTCCACTGGGAGTCCTACGGCACGGACGGGCCGGCGGTTTTGCTGCTGCCCTCGTGGTCGATCGTGCATTCGCGTCTGTGGAAGCTGCAGATCGCCTACCTCGCACGGCACGCGCGCGTGCTCACGTTCGACCCCCGCGGCAACGGGCTCTCGGACCGGCCGGCTGAGGCGGCCGCCTATCACGCGGACGAGTTCGTCGCCGACGCAATCGCCGTCCTCGACGCGGCGGGCGTCGCCTCCGCCTGTGTCGCGGGCATCTCGATGGGCGGTCTGCGCGCCGTGCTGCTCGCGGCGGCGCATCCGCAGCGCGTCGCGGGGGTGTTCCTGGTCAGCCCGACGATCCCGTTGGGGCCTCCGCCGGGCAATCGCGCAGTCGTGGCATTCGACGAGGAGCTGGACGAGTACGAGGGCTGGACGAAGTACAACCGCCATGCCTGGGTGAGCGACTACCGCGACTTCCTCGAGTTCTTCTTCGGCCAGATGTTTCCCGAGCCGCACTCGACGAAGCAGATCGAGGACTGCGTCGCGTGGGGCCTGGACACGACGCCCGAGACGCTGCTCCTGACGGTCGAGGGTGGCGGCGCCGGCTTTTCCACCGTTGCCG
Source organism: uncultured Actinomycetes bacterium (assembly GCA_963715695.1). Taxonomy (GTDB): domain Bacteria; phylum Actinomycetota; class Thermoleophilia; order Solirubrobacterales; family Solirubrobacteraceae; genus Conexibacter. Next base: position 2,850,162 of record OY970266.1, read on the forward strand.
AGGGGGAGGAGCTGTGCCGCTCGGTCCGCTGCCCCGCCATCGTGCTGCACGGCACGCACGACCTGATCGTGCCGCCGGAGTGGGGAGTTCGTGTCGCCGAGCTGATCGGCTGCGAGCTGATCCGCTTCGAGGGCTCGGGCCATGCGCCGCAGGCGCGCGATCCGGTGCGCGTGAACGTGCTGCTGCGCGAGTTCGCGGAGCGGGTCGCGGGCGCGGCGCCGCCGTCCTCGCGCGAGCGGACATGGACGCGGGCGCCGGCACGGCCGCGGCGCGCGCTGTTCATCTCGTCCCCGATCGGCCTCGGCCACGCCTGGCGCGACGTGGCGATCGCCGACGAGCTGCGGCGGCAGGTGCCGGGGCTGGAGATCGAGTGGCTCGCGCAGGAGCCGGTCACGCGCGTGCTGCGCGAGCGCGGCGAGACGATCCACCCGGCGAGTGCGCAGCTCGCGAGCGAGGCGGTGCACATCGACCGCGAGGCGGGCGAGCACTCGCTGCACGCGTTCCAGGCGATCCGGCGGATGGACTCGATCCTGTGCGCGAACTTCATGGTCTTCGCCGACCTTGTGCGCGAGCAGCAGTTCGACGTCTGGATCGGGGACGAGGCGTGGGAGGTCGACCACTTCCTGCACGAGAACCCGGAGCTGAAGAGCGCGCCGTACGCGTGGCTGACCGACTTCGTCGGTTTCCTGCCGTTGGCGGCAGGGGGAGAGCACGAGGCGTACTTGGCCGCAGATTTGAACGCCGAGATGGTCGAGCACGTCGAGCGTCACCCGCGCGTGCGCGACCGCGCGATCTTCGTCGGCGCGCCGGAGGACGTCGTGCCGGGGACGTTCGGGCCGGGGCTGCCGGAGATCCGCGCGTGGACCCAGGCTCACTACCGCTTCGCGGGCTACATCGCGGGGTTCGACCCGCGCGCGCTGCACGCGGATCGCGCCGCGCTGCGGGCGTCGCTCGGGTACGGCGAGGAACCGGTCTGCCTCGTCTCGGTCGGCGGCTCGGGCGTGGGGGAGCCGCTGCTGCGGCGCGTGATCGAGGCCCTGCCGCTCGCGCAGGAGCGCGTCCGCGGACTGCGCACGGTCGCGGTCGCCGGCCCGCGGATCGACCCGGCGTCGCTGCCGCGGGCCCCGGGCCTGGAGGTCCTCGGCTACGTCCACGAGCTGTACCGCCATGCGGCCGCGTGCGACGTCGGCGTCGTCCAGGGCGGCCTCACGACGACGATGGAGCTCGTCGCCGCCGGCCGCCCCTTCGTCTCGCTCCCGCTGGCGAACCACTTCGAGCAACGCCTCCACGTCCGCCACCGCCTCGACCGCCATGGCGCGCGCGAGTGGCTCGAGTACGAGGACGCAAGCCCCGAGACACTCGCCGACGCGATCGTCACAGGGCTCGGCAGCACGCCCGACTACCGCCCGGTCGATCCGCGCGGCGCCGCCCGCGCGGCCGGCTGGATTGCGGAGCTGCTGTAGCGCACTCACTCGCCGACCACGACGAGTTCGGGAGGCCGGAACCGGACACCGGCTATGAGGCGAAATCCTGGGGCCGATACTCCAAGTATCAGTTCTATGTTAGGGTCCCAAGCTCAATGGCTCCACGCGGCAAAGCGGTCCAAGTCACGTCGCTCAGAGCAGGCGAAGCGTTGGCTGCTGCCGCTACGGTCGTTCGCCTCTTGCTCCTCATCCCTCTGCTTTATACCCTCCACTCCAACGTAACGGCTTGCGCGATGTTGCTGTTCCTAATTATTGGGGTCGACATTGCTGATGGGATGATGGCACGAGCAATCGGCGTTGACGGACCTGTACGACGAATTGCCGATGCTGGAGTAGACAAGATCACGATTCATACCGCTTCGATCGCTGTCGTAAGTCTGCACCCTGGGCTCTTTGGCCTTTATGCGCCGTTGGCACTGCGTGACTTGGCTCTGGTTGTCGGAAGTTTTTGGTGTGTTTCTCGATACGGTGTGTTCGTCCCGGGGGGGCGACTTCATCGAATGTCCAGCCTGGCATACGCACTCCTCGGGTTTGCAGCATTGACTGGCGGGCGATCTCTCGTCGTTGTTGCGGCGCTTCTCGCGTGGCTTGTAAACTATTCGTTGCTTACCGATTATCTGCGCGAGTTTCGTTTAGTTCGCGTTCGCGGGATGTGTCATGATGCTCCTATCGCGTGCTGGCGAGCATTCGTGCCGACCGGCCGCGGTGTCAGAGATCACTCAGTGAGCCGACATGCATGAAAGGTCGAACTCCTATACAGGATAGCGCTGACGACGAGCGCGCAAGTGGTGAGTTCAACAAGGTTTTATTCCTCGTCGTTGGAACGATGGCGCTGTGGCTTCTTGTCTTCGTGCTGGTATTGGTGGCGCGCGTGGAATGGATTGCGGCGGGTGGCTTTTGGGCAATCAGTGTCGTATCGATCTTGATTGCTTTGGGACTTGGGGTGCCGTGGGCCAAGGTCTCCTCGCGCATGTTCGCTGAACTCTTGAACCGGCTGACTGGCAGTCAAGAATTGGCTGAGCGCTGGACCAAGAGGATTCAGGATTCGCGCATAGCAAAATGGGTGCGTCGGCGAGACGCGTTCTACGCGCGACAAACCGTGGGCCTTTGGGCTCCCTTTATCGTAAATCTGATTGCTGTGGGTTGGTTGATCTGTCTTTCGGGTGGGGTTGTGCACAGCCCGTTCGCGCAGATACCCGTCGTGATGTTCACTCTTGTCGTGCTGCTGATCGACTCTCCGCAGCGACGAGGCTCTGGCGCCGGGGAGGACGGTTCCCTTCTTGACGGTGAGGGAAGGCGTGTCGCGACAGTTGAGGTGGAGGTCAGCGAGAGGGCCGTCATCGCGTCGGACAGTGAGGAGAGGATCGGTGTGCCCTTCCTTGTTCTCGGGCTCGTTGCCCTTTCATACTACGTGGCGCTTATCGCAATCAATCTTTTGAACCCCTGGCATGGACCACACCCCGCTGATGGGGCAACGCTCACAATCACCGTCGCGACAGCGGCCGTGGGCGTCATTCTTGCAATCCTGGCTCGTATGTCAGTTCTCCTCACAAGCCGCCAACATGCCCATGACCATGACGGCGACCAGGCTCAGGACACCGATGCTGGGCGCGACTAAACAGGGTTCTATGTCGGACCTCTGTAGCTCGCAAGGCGAGCGTCGTCAGCGTGACCGATAGCGTCCCCCGCATGCCTCGCTACGCGGCCTTCCTGCGCGGGATGAACCTCGGTGGTCGGCGGATCACGAACGAGGCGCTGCGGAAGCATGTCGCAGCGCTCGACGGCGTCGGCGAGGTGGCGATCTTCCGGGCGAGCGGGAATGTGATCTTCGAGGCGAAGCAGCGCGACGAGCGCAAGCTCGCGCAACAGCTCGAGACCGGCCTCGGCGCGGCGCTCGACTACGAGGTACCGGTCTTCCTGCGCTCGGCCGAGGAGGTGCGTGCGATCGCCGCGCATGAGCCATTTCCGGCGAAGCGGGTCGCGGACTCGAACGGCAAGCTCCAGGTCATGCTGCTGCTCGGCAAGCCGGCCGCCGCCTCGAAGCGCAGCGTGCTCGCGCTCGCGACCGACGAGGATCTGCTCGACGTCCACGACCGCGAGTTGTACTGGCTGCCGAGCGACCGCATGACCGACTCTCTGCTCGACCTGAAGGCGATCGCGAAGGCGCTCGGGCCGGGGACCCAGCGGACGAAGAGCACGATGGAGCTGATCGCCGCGAAGTACTTCGCGGACTGAAGCGCTCGCGCCCCGGCGGCCGGCGCGCGCTCAGCGCACGCCGACGAGGTCCACGACGAAGACGAGCGTCTCGTCCGGACCGATCACGCCACCGGCTCCGCGCTTGCCGTACGCCAGCATCGGCGGGATCGTGATGCGGCGGCGGCCGCCGACCTTCATGCCGGCGACTCCCTGGTCCCAGCCGGCGATCACCTGGCCCTTGCCGAGCGCGAACTTGAACGTGTCGCCGCGGTCCCACGAGGCGTCGAACTGCTTGCCGCTCTGCCACGAGACGCCGACGTAGTGGACCTCGACGATCTGGCCGGAGGCTGCCTCCTCGCCCTCGCCGACGACAAGGTCGTCCAGTTCGAGCTGGTAGGACGGCGCCTGGTCGGCGGGGATCTCGACGGTGGGCTTCTCGTTCGTGGTCATGGGCCGGACGATACTCCGGCGGGCCCGCAATCCGCCTCACGCGCCGGGCGCAGCGGCGTGCCCGACACCGCGCACTCGTAGTCCTCCGCGAGCCGGACCGGCGTGTCGCCACCCGGAGCGGCCTCGGTGTGCAGCACACGCGCGTCGATCGTGAACCAGGCGATCACCCCGCCGCTCGCGGCGAGCACCGCGGTCGCCGTCATCGCCGTGTGGAAGCCGCTCGTCATCGCCGCCGGGTCGTAGAACTTGTCGCCGGTCAGGCCCGCGATCAACGGCAGCACCGCGACGGCGAGCAGGCCGCCGACGCGCGAGATCGCGTTGTTGATGCCCGACGCGATCCCCGAATGGCGCGAGTCGGCGGCGGCCAGCACGGTCGCGGTGACCGGCGCGACGACGAGCGTCAGCCCGAGCCCGAACACGATCACGGCCGGCAGCACGCCCGTCACATAGCTTTGGCCCGGCTCGATCCGCGTCATCAGCAGCATGCCGGCGGCGATCACCAGCGGGCCGACCGTCAGCGGGATTCGCGGCCCGATCCGCTGTGCGAGCGCGCCCGAGCGCGCCGACAGGAACAGCATCAGCGCGGTCACGGGCAGCGACGCGGCGCCGGAGGCGATCGGCGAGTAGCCGCACGCGACCTGCAGGAACGCGACCAGCAGGAAGAAGACGCCGCCGAGCGCCGCGTAGACGACGAACGTGACTCCGTTCGCGGCGCTGAACTGGCGGGAGGCGAACATCGTCAGCGGCATCATCGGGTTCGCCGTGCGGTGCTCGTGCAGGAGGAACGCGACGAGCGCGATCACACCGCCGATCGCGCCGACCAGCACGGCAGCCGTCATCCCATCGGGCGCCTGGATCAGCGCGTACGTCGTGCCGCCGAGCCCGAGCGCCGTGAGCAGGGCGCCGCGCGAGTCGAGCTTCCCCGTCGCGCTCGGGTCGCGCGTCTCCGGCACGTGGCGCGGCGCCATCAGCGCGACGAACGCGCCGAGCGGCAGGTTGATCAGGAAGATCGCTCGCCACGACACGGCCTGCACGAGATAGCCGCCGAGCAGCGGCCCGAACGCGGTCGAGACGCCGGCGAGCCCGGACCAGGCTCCGATCGCGCGGGCGCGGTCGGTCGGGCGGAAGCTCGACTCGATCATCGCGAGCGAGCCCGGCGTCAGCAGCGCGCCGCCGACGCCCTGCAGCAGCCGCGCGGCGACGAGCCAGCCTGGGCTCGGCGCGAGCGCGCAGAGAAGCGAGGCGGCGGTGAACCAGGTGACGCCGAAGACGAAGATCCGCCGCCGTCCGAGTCGGTCGCCGAGCGAGCCGCCGAGCAGGATCAGCGACGCGAGCGTCAGCAGGTAGCCGTTCAGCACCCACTGCAGCGAGCTGGTGGAGGCGCCGAGGTCGCGCCCGATGTCCGGCAGCGCGACGTTGACGACGGTCCCGTCGAGGAACGCGATCCCCGAGCCGAGCACGGCGATCGCGAGCACCCAGCGCCCGGGACCGCTGTCGAAGGAGATCGCGGCGGGCGGCGGCGGGCCGTCGTCGGGGACGCCTCCGGCGCCGTCGCCAGTCGCGACGCTCATGTGGCCGGCTCTCCGGCGGGTGCCGCCGTGGGGGCGCTGGCGGAATCCGCGCGGCGCGCCAGCCCGGCCCGCACGAGCGGCGCGACTTCGGTCCCCAGCAGCTCGATCGCCCGCAGCACCGCCGCGTGCTCGACGCCACCGACGCCGAGGTGCGCGAGGAAGCGCTGGTGCCCGAACAGCTCGTGCTGGGCGAGGATCTTGTCCGCCACCTGCGCCGGGTCGCCGACGAACAGCGCTCCGCGCGGCGTGCGGCCGGCCTCGAACTGCTGGCGCACCAGCGGCGGCCAGCCGCGCTCGCGGCCGATCCGGCCCATCGACGCCTTGTACGGCTCCCACAGCTCGTCGGCCGCGGCATCCGCATCGCGCGCGAGGTGCGCGTGCGAGTTGATCGCGACCGGCAGCGTCGCAGGGTCGTGGCCGGCCTCGCGTGCGCTGCTGCGGTACAGCTCGATCAGCGGCACGAAGCGCGCCGGCTCGCCGCCGATGATCGCGACGATCAGCGGCAGCCCGAGGCGGCCGGCGCGCACGACCGACTGCGGGGAGCCGCCGACGCCGATCCAGACGGGCAGGGGATCCTGCAAGGGACGCGGGTAGACGCCGACGCCGTCGAGCGCCGGGCGGTGGCGGCCGGAGCCCGACCACGTGACTCGCTCGCTTTCCCGCAACCGCAGCAACAGCTCGAGCTTCTCCGCGAACAGCTCGTCGTAGTCGTCGAGGTCGTGGCCGAAGAGCGGGAACGTCTCCGTGAACGAGCCACGCCCGGCGATGATCTCGGTGCGCCCGCCCGACAGCTGGTCGAGCTGCGCGAACTGCTCGAAGACGCGCACCGGATCGTCGGTGCTCAGCACCGTCACCGCGCTGGACAGGCGGATCCGCTGCGTGCGCGACGTGGCTGCCGCGAGCGCGACGGCGGGGGAGGAGACGGCGAAGTCGGGCCGGTGGTGCTCGCCGACTCCGTAGACGTCGAGCCCGACCGCGTCGGCCAGCTCGATCTCCTCGATCAGCTCGCGCAGGCGCCGGCCGGGATCGACCCCCGGCGCGAGGTCGGCAAAGCTGGTGACGCCGAGCTCCATGCCGGAGAGGCTACTCAGCCGGCGCGAGCGGCTCGGCCGGCGGCCCGTCGGGCGCGATCAGCCGCAACTGGTACCAGCCGAGGTCGCGCCAGGCGCCTGCCTTGTAGCCGATCGCGGGGTAGAAGGCGACGCGCTCGAACCCGAGGGCTTCGTGCAGGCCGATGCTCGACGGATTCGGCAGTGCGATCCCCGCGGTGGCGATGTGGAAGCCCTGACGGCGCAGACGTGGCAGCAGCTCCTCGTAGAGCCGGCGACCGATGCCGCGGCGCTGGTGAGCGCCATCGACGTAGACGGCGGTGTCGACCGCCCAGCGATAGGCGGCGCGGGCACGGTGCGGCGAGGCGTAGGCGTAGCCGGCGACGCGCCCGTCGAGCTCGGCGACGAGCCACGGGTGCGTCACCGAGATCCCTGCGATCCGTCGCGCCATCTCGGCCGCGTCCGGCGCGACCTCCTCGAACGAGACGGCGCTCTCGCGCACGTATGGCGCATAGATCGCCGCACACGCTTCGGCGTCGCGGGCGGGATCGGCATGGCGGATGATGTGGGGCTCGTGCGATGACACTTCGATGCGCCGGGATTATCACGACGAACGCTTGCCGCTGCCGCGAGGCCGGCCCGTGAGCGGGGCGTCGGCGACGACCGCCGCGCGTCTCACCGCGCAGCTGCTCGCCGGCCCGCCGGCGCGAGACCCGCTCGCGGTCGCCGAGCGGCTGCTCGCGATCCAGGGGCAGGACCCGCGCGGCGCGCGCCTGGCGGTGCGGGCGCGCAGCACGGGCCTGTCGGCAGCGGACGTCGACCGCGCACTGACGCAGGATCGCTCGCTGCTGATCACGTGGGTCAACCGCGGCACGCTCCATCTGCTGCGCAGCGAGGACTACCGCTGGCTGCACGCGCTCACGACGCCGCCGCTGTTCACCGGCAGCGCGCGCCGGCTCGCGCAGGAGGGCGTCGAGCCTGCAGCGGTCGAGCGTGGCGTCGCCGTGATCGAGCGCTCGCTCGCCGACGACGGTCCGCTGACGCGCCCGCAGCTGCGCGAACGGCTCGACGCGGCCGGCGTGCCGACGGCGCGCCAGGCGCTCGTCCACCTGCTGATGGCCGCATCGCTGCGCGGCTTCGCCGTGCGCGGCCCGATGGTCGCGGGCGATCACGCGTACGTGCTCGTGCGCGACTGGCTCCCCAAGCCCGGACGCGCCGAACAGCGGCTGCTCGACGACCGCCCGCGTGCGCTCGCGGAGCTGGCACGCCGCTACCTCGCAGGGCACGGGCCGGCGAGCGACCGCGACCTGGCGAAGTGGGCGGGCCTGCCGTTGCGCGATGCACGGGCGGGCCTGGCGGCGATCGCTCAGTCGCTCTGCGAGCGCGACGGAGGACTCGTCGACCTCGCCGAGCGCGTCGCACCCGCCGCCGCGCTGTCGCCCCCGCGCCTGCTCGGTCCGTTCGACCCGCTGCTGCTCGGCTGGGCCTCGCGCGAGCCGCTGCTCGGCAGCCACACGCACGTCGTGACGATGAACGGCATCTTCCGCCCGATAGCGCTCGTCGGTGGGCGCGCCGTCGGGACATGGGGGATGCCCGGGGGCGTCGTCCAGCTCGAGCCGTTCGGGCGTCTCGCGCGCAAGCACCGGGCCGCGCTGGAAGCCGACGCAGACGACGTCGTGCGCTACCTGAGCGGCGACTGAGTCGTCGTCGTGCTGGCGGGGCGTCTCCCAGCCAGCGCTTCCTGCCATTCTTCGTTGGAGACGCCGGTGAGCTGCAGCTGCGCTGCACTTCCGGCGATCGACACGGAGACCGAGACGGTGCCGCTGTGCCCACGGCCGTCTGACGCCTGCAGCTGGCAGGCGCTCACGCCGCCGGATCCGGGTTCGCATTCGACACCGGTCACCTTGAAGCGTCTGGCATGCAACGCAGCGCCCATCTTCTGCTCGACGTTCCGACTGATCGAGCGTTGCAGGGCCGGAGAGACCGTCTGTCCGTTCGCCGAGTCGGAGCCTCCGCCCCCGCATCCGGGCAGCATCGATCCCAGCACCGCGATCACGATGTACAGCGCAGTTCGCTCCATGTTTCCCCCAGCTCCCCCGAGCGTGCCTGAAATACCAACTTCGCGATCATTGCAGAGCGGAGCTGCTGGCGTGCGACCTGGTGGTCAGTCGGTTCCGCGACGCGCGCCGTCGAGCAGCAGCTCGCAGTAGCCGTCGGCGATCTGCTCGGCGGACAGGCGCCCGCGTGGGCGCAGCCAGACGGGCGTGTAGTTGACCATCCCGAGCAGCGCGCGCAGTGCGAGTCGGCGATCGGGGAAGGCCATCGCGCCGCTCGCCTCGCCGCGTGCGAGCACGTCGTCGAGCAGCTGCTCGAAGCCCTTGCGCTGATTGCGGATCGCGCGCCACTGGGGCTCGCGCTCGATCACGTGGCGCTCTTGCTGGAAGACGACCATGTGGTCGCGGTGCGCTTCGACGTGCGCGAGCCAGGCGCGCAGCAAGTCGCGCAGCTGCGTCTCGGGCGGGGTGGGGTCGGCGACGATCTCACGGGCACGCGCGAGCAGCGGCTCCATCAGCGCGTCGCAGATCAACAGCAGCAGGTGCTCCTTGCTGTCGATGTAGTGGTAGAGGCCGCCGGCGGCGAGGCCCGTCGCCTCCGTGAGGTCGCCAATCGACGTCGCCTGGTAGCCGCGCTCGGCGAACAGGCGTGCGGCGGTCGCGACGACCTCGTGCTGGCGGCGGTCGTAGCGCTCGCGCAGCGCTGGGCGTGTCGGTGGGGCGGGCATCGTCCAGCGAACGGTAGCGAAAAGACCGAACGATCACTCGAATTCCGAGCACTCGTTCGGTATCCTTCGGCTCATGGACTTCGACCTCTCAGACGACCACAGGCTGATCCGCAGCACCGTCCGCGACTTTGCCGTGCAGGAGATCGCTCCCGTTGCGGAGGAGCTGGACCGCGAGAAGCGCTTCCCGTACGAGATCGTCGCCAAGCTCGGCGAGCTCGGACTGATGGGCATCCCGTTCCCGCAGGAGTACGGCGGCGGTGGCGGTGACACGCTCGCCTACGCGCTCGCGGTCGAGGAGCTGACGCGGATCGACTCGTCCGTCGCGATCACGCTCTGCGCGCACACCTCGCTCGGCACGCAGCCGATCTACGTCTTCGGCGACGAGCGCCAGAAGCAGGAATGGCTGCCACAGCTCTGCTCCGGGCAGAAGCTCGGCGCGTTCGGGCTGACCGAGCCGGAGGCCGGCTCGGACGCCGGCAACGTGCGCACGCGCGCCTCGCTCGAGCACGGCGTCTGGACGATCGACGGCGCGAAGCAGTTCATCACCAACGCCGGTACCGACATCTCCGGCGTCGTCTGCATCACCGCACGCACAGCCGAGGACGAGATCTCCAACCTGATCGTCCCGAACGGCACCCCCGGCTACGAGCAGGGCACGCCGTACCGCAAGATGGGCTGGAACGCCTCCGACACGCGGCCGCTCACGTTCGACGGCTGCCAGGTGCCGGAGGAAAACCTGCTCGGCCCGCGCGGTGCCGGCTTCAAGCAGTTCCTGCACATCCTCGACATCGGCCGCATCGGCGTCGCCGCGATGGGCGTCGGGCTCGCGCAAGGCGCGCTCGACGAGGCGCTCGCGTACGCGAAGGAGCGCAAGGCGTTCGGCCAGGCGATCTCGAAGTTCCAGGCGATCCAGGGCAAGCTCGCCGACATGGCGACGGAGATCGAGGCCGCGCGGCTGCTCGTCTACAAGGCGGCGCGCCAGAAGGACAAGGGCGAGAACTTCTCGCTCACCGCTGCGCAAGCGAAGCTGAAGACCGGCCGGCTCGCCGTCCGTTGTGCCGAGGAGGCCGTGCAGATCCACGGCGGCTACGGCTACATCGAGGAGTACCCGGTCTGCCGCTTCTACCGCGACGCCAAGATCCTCACGATCGGCGAGGGCACCGACGAGGTCCAGCAGATGGTGATCGCGCGCGCTCTGGGCGCCTGACATGACGCCGAGCGCTGTGAAGATCCGCGAGGTCGGTCCGCGCGACGGCTTCCAGAACGAGCCGGAGGTGATCCCGACGGACGGCAAGGTCCTGCTCGTCGAGGCGCTCGCACGCACCGGCCTGCGGCGGCTCGAGGTCACGAGCTTCGTGCGCGCCGACGTGATTCCGCAGCTGGCCGACGGGCGCGAGGTCTTGGAGCGGGCGTCGATCCCCGACGATGTAGCGGTGTCGGTGCTCGTGCCGAACGAGCGCGGGCTCGACGGCGCGCTCGAGCTGCGCTCGCGGATCGACGAGGTCAACGTCTTCCTGTCCGCGTCGGAGACGCACAACGCGAAGAACGTGAACCGCACGATCGAGCAGTCGCTGAGCGGGTTGGAGGTCGTGTTCGGGCGTGCGCGCGAGGCCGGATTGCGCTGCGAGGGCGTCATCAGCACGAGCTTCGGCTGCCCGTACGAGGGCGAGGTGGCCCCCGAGCGTGTCTTCGAGATCGCCCGCCGGCTCGTCGCAGCCGGCGCGCAGGAGATCGGCTTCGGCGACACGACCGGGATGGCGAACCCGCGCCAGGTACGCGAGTTCTTCGAGCGCGCGCCCGGCGAGCTGCCCGGTGTCGAGCTGACCGCCCACTTCCACAACACGCGTGGCCAAGGGCTGGCGAACGTGCTCGCCGCGCTCGAAGCCGGCTGCACATCCTTCGAGTCGAGCTTCGGCGAGCTGGGCGGCTGCCCGGTGCCGAAGGGCGCGACCGGCAACATCGCGACCGAGGATCTCGTCTCGATGCTCCACGAGATGGGGATCGCGACCGGCATCGACCTCGACGCGCTCATCGGCGCAGCGCGCGAGGCACAGCGCGTGCTCGGGCGTCCGCTCGGCTCGCACGTGCTGAGCGCCGGGCCGATCGACTGGCACCGCTGAGCATGCGGCTCGAACGCGTCCTGATCGCCAACCGTGGCGAGATCGCCGTGCGCGTTGCGCGCACGCTGCGCCGGCTCGGGATCGAGTCGGTCGCCGTCTTCAGTGACGCCGACGCCGACGCGCCGCACGTGCGCGCGGCCGATCGCGCGGTGCGGATCGGGCCGGCCTCGGCGGCGGAGTCCTACCTGAGCATCGAGCGCGTGCTCGATGCGGCGCGCGCCGCCGGTGCCGACGCGATCCACCCCGGCTACGGCTTCCTCTCCGAGCGGCCCGACTTCGCGCGCGCCTGCGCCGAGGCGGCGATCACCTTCATCGGTCCGAGCGCCGAGGCGATGGGACTGCTCGGTGACAAGGTAGCCGCAAAGGACGCAGCGGTTGCCGCAGGCGTGCCGGTCGTCCCCGGGCTGCAAGGCGCTGCGTTGACCGACGAGGAGATCGTCGCCTGGGTCGCCGATCAGCAACTGCCGCTGTTGCTGAAGGCGGCGGCCGGCGGCGGCGGCAAGGGGATGCGCGTTGTCGCGACGCGCGAGGAGCTGCCCGACGCGCTCGCCGCAGCCCGCCGCGAGGCTCGCGCTGCATTCGGCGACGACCGCCTGCTCGTCGAGCGCTATTTGCAGCGCCCGCGCCACATCGAGATCCAGGTGATCGCCGACCAGCACGGCACCGTCCTGCACCTCGGCGAGCGCGAGTGCAGCCTCCAGCGCCGCCACCAGAAGGTGATCGAGGAGGCGCCTTCGCCGGTCGTCGGTCCGGAGCTGCGGGCGCGGATGGGGGAGGCAGCGGTCGCGCTCGCGCGCAGCTGCGGCTACACCGGCGCTGGCACGGTCGAGCTGATCGCCGACCGCGAGGACCCGTCGCAGTTCTTCTTCCTCGAGATGAACGCGCGGCTGCAGGTCGAGCATCCCGTCACGGAGGCGATCACCGGGCTCGATCTGGTCGAGCTGCAGCTGCGCGTCGCCGCCGGCGAGCCGCTGGGCTTCGCGCAGGAGGACGTACGGCTCGATGGCCACGCGATCGAGGCGCGCCTCTATGCGGAGGATCCGGCGAACGGCTTCCTGCCGTCGACCGGGCGAGTCGTCGTCTGTCGCGAGCCGTCCGGCGTGCGCATCGACAGCGGGATCGCCGAGGGCAGCGAGGTCACCTCGAACTACGACCCGATGCTCGCGAAGCTGATCGCGCACGGCCCCGATCGCGCCGCGGCGCTCGACCGCCTCTCACGTGCGTTGACCGATCTCCGCGTCCTCGGTCCGACGACGAACGCCGCCTATCTGCGTGCGCTGCTAGACCGTCCGGAGGTCCGCGCCGGTGAGCTCGACACCGGCCTGGTCGAGCGCCTCGGCGACGAGATCGCGCCGCCGGCGCCCGATCCCGCCCTGCCGGCGCTCGCGCTCGTCGCGCTGCTCACGAGCGCGCCCATCGGCGACGATCCCTGGAGCACACCCGACGGCTGGCGCCTCGGCCCGAGCCCGGCCGAGGCGTTCATGCGCCTCGCCGGCCCCGATGGCGAGGCGGAGGCCGTCGCGCGGCCTGACGGCGACGGCGGCTGGATGCTCGGCGACGGTGCGGTCGGCGGGCGGGCCGCTGACGGCACGCTCGTGCTCGCGAGCGCCGCTGACGGCGTTGCGCGCAGCGTCGAGGTCCACCCCGACGGCGACGCCGTCTGGCTCGTCGACGATGGAGTCCCGACCCGTTTCGCCCCGCTCGCCGACGAGGCATCCCGCGACGCTGCCGCGAGCGGCTCGCTCGAAGCGCCTATGCCCGGCGTCGTGATCGACGTCCGCACAGCGCCCGGCGAGACCGTGGCCGCAGGAGACGTGCTGGTCGTGCTGGAGTCGATGAAGATGGAGCTGTCGGTCGCGAGCCCGGGCGACGGGGAGGTCGCCGAGGTCCACGTCGCCGCGGGCGACCGCGTAACGCAGGGTCAGGTGCTCGTCGCACTCGCCGAGCCGGCGCAGGAGGAGCAGTCATGACGCAGCTCAGCACGCACACCCGTCCCGGCACGCCCGAGTTCGAAGCGAACGAGGCCGAGCACCGGCGCCTGGTCGAAGATCTCAACACGCGGATCGAGCGCGTGAAAGGCGGCGGGGGCGCGAAGTCGCAGGCTCGCCACACGGCCCGCGGCAAGCTGCTCCCACGCGACCGCGTCGACCGCCTCTGCGATCCGGGTGCGCCCTTCCTGGAGCTGAGCCAGCTCGCCGCCGAGGACCTCTACGACGGCGACGCGCCCGGCGCCGGGATCATCACCGGCATCGCGCGCGTGAGCGGGCGGGAGGTGGTCGTCGTTGCGAACGACGCGACGGTGAAGGGCGGCACGTACTACCCGCAGACGGTCAAGAAGCACCTGCGCGCGCAGGAGATCGCTTTGGAGAACCGGCTGCCGTGCGTCTATCTCGTCGACTCAGGCGGCGCGTTCCTGCCGCGCCAGGACGAGGTCTTCCCCGACCGGGAGCACTTCGGCCGGATCTTCTTCAACCAGGCGACGATGTCGGCGCGCGAGATCCCGCAGATCGCTGCCGTGATGGGCTCGTGCACGGCAGGCGGCGCGTACGTGCCGGCGATGAGCGACGAGACGGTGATCGTGCGCGAGCAGGGGACGATCTTCCTCGGGGGTCCGCCACTCGTGAAGGCTGCGACAGGTGAGATCGTCAGCGCCGAGGAGCTGGGCGGGGGGGACCTGCACGCGCGCACCTCGGGCGTCGTCGATCACCTCGCGGACGACGACGACCACGCGCTGCGGATCGTCCGCTCGATCGTCGGGACGCTCGGGCCGCGCAGCGCGCTGCCGTGGGAGCGCGCCGCGGTCGAAGCACCCGCCGTCGATCCGGCGACGCTCTACGGAGCGGTCCCGCCCGACAGCCGCACGCCGTACGACCCGCGCGAGATCGTCGCGCGCTTGGTCGACGGCAGTCGCTTCCATGAGTTCAAGGCGCTGTACGCAACGACGGTCGTGTGCGGCTTTGCGCACATCCACGGCCATCCCGTCGGGATCGTCGCGAACCACGGAATCCTCTTTCGCGAGAGCGCGCTGAAGGCAGCTCACTTCATCGAGCTGTGCGACCAGCGTGGGATTCCGCTGCTGTTCCTGCAGAACATCTCCGGCTTCATGGTCGGGCGGGAGTACGAGGCCGGCGGGATCGCGAAGGACGGAGCGAAGATGGTCGCCGCCGTCTCGACCGTGCGCGTGCCGAAGCTGACGGTGATCGTCGGCGGCTCGTTCGGTGCCGGCAACTACGGCATGTGCGGCCGCGCGTACGACCCGCGCTTCCTGTGGACGTGGCCGAACGCGCGCATCTCCGTGATGGGCGGCGAGCAGGCGGCGACGGTGCTCACGACCGTCCGCGCCGATCAGGCCGCCGCCGCGGGTCGCGAGGTCCCAGAGGCCGAGCTGGAAGCGATGCGCACGCAATTGCGCGAGCAGTACGAGCGTCAGGGCCACCCGTACTATGCGACGGCCCGCCTGTGGGACGACGGAGTGATCGACCCGCTCGACACCCGCCGCGTCCTCGGCCTCGCGCTCGGAGCCTGCGCGAACGCGCCGCTGGCGGAGCGGGCGGCACCCGTCTTCCGGATGTAGCACGGCCTCGTAGCGCTGCCGGCCGGTGGAAATGCCAGCTCCTTGCTGTTGAGCCGCGTGACGCGCCGCCGTAGCGTCCACGTGGAAGACATGACATCGATGATTCAGATCCGCAACGTCCCCGACGAGTTGCACCGGGACCTGAAGGTTCGCGCAGTCCATGCCGGCATGACCCTCTCGGACTTTCTGCTCGCCGAGCTGCGGGCGTTGGCGGTGCGTCCGACAATGCGCGAGTGGCTCGACCGCGGCGCGACATGGGATCCGGTCGAGGTCAGCGAGTCGCCGGCCGAGGTGCTGGCTGCGGAGCGCGACCGCACCGCCCTGTGATCGTCGCTGACGCGAGCGCAGTCGCCGAGGTTCTGCTTGCGCGTCCACTTGCTGCAGCAGTGCGTGCAGCCCTGGAGCCGCATCCCGAGCTGCACGTTCCCGAGCATTTTCATTGCGAAGTCCTCTCGGTGCTTCGCCGCTGCGCGATTCGCAAGGAACTGAGCGAGCGACGGTCCGCCACGGCAATGACCGCGCTCGAGGAATTGCGTGCAATCCGGTATCCGGTGATCGAGATCGCTGACGCAGTATGGGATCTGCGTGCAAGCTTGACTGCCTACGACGCGGCATATCTCGTGCTCGCCCGAAGGCTCGACGCGAAGCTTCTTACGCTTGACAAAGGTCTCGCGGCGGCGGCTCGCGCCGAGGACCGGCTCGTCGACCTCGGAGGTGGCTCGCGGACATGACCGCGTCTCGCTAGCGGTTCGAGCGGGACGACGCGAAGTTCCGCCTCGCGAAAACGTCGCTCGTAGGATTCGCACGGATGTCGAACCCCGCCATGATCGTCGACCGTCGCCTGCTCGCCAGGGTTGGCTTCACCAACCACGCTGTCGAGCGCTTCGCGCAGCGGGCCGAGCTGCGTGACGCGCGGCGCGCCGCCGTCGAGCCGGTCATGCGCGACCTGCTGGCGCAAGAGGGGCGCGTCGTCGCCCAACGGCCGCGATGGGCGCGCTCGCGCAGCCAGGCAGATCTGTACTTGCAGGTCGGCGAATGGATGCTGTTCATCTGTTGCCGAGACGAGCGGCGGGTCGGCAGCTTCAGCGTCGTCACCGTCGTCAATGGCCCCGAGGGGACGTCGTGGGACGTCGCGCTCGCGCGCGGCTTCGTCGCGACGCCCGCGCCGCTGCACCTCGCGCGCCCGCAGCGGCAGCGAGTTGGCTGGTGGGCCAGCGTTGCCGCGGGCTTGCGGCGCCGAGCGGAGACGGACGCGGACGAGCGGGTCGGTCGACTGCGCGCGATCGCCGCCGAGCATCGCGAGCGCCGACGTGCGCGCAAGGACGAGCATCGTGCCGCGCTCGATGCCTACGACGCAGTCCGTCGCGAGCATGCCGAGGCGCGCGCACGCGCGCACGAGGCACATCTGCGCCGCTACGGCCGCTGACGCAACCCGTCGTTCACCGATCCATCACCGGATCTTCTCCACCCCGTCACGGGATGCGGCGATTTGCAGGTGATTCTTCGCTGCATGACGACGACAAACACACCCGCGCACGACACCGCGCCCACCTCGGCCACCCGGGCCGACCTGCACTGCCACTCGACCGCCAGCCAGCTCTCGAAGCTGGGAATCCAACGCGCAGTCGGCCTGCCGGAGTGCGCGACGCCGCCGAGCGAGGTCTACGCGCTCGCGAAGCGACGCGGGATGGACTTCGTGACGATCACCGACCACGACACGATCGACGGCTGCCTGGAGATCGCCCACCACCCCGACGTCTTCATCTCGGAGGAGCTGACCGCCTGGTTCCGCGGCGAGCAGCAGGCGGTCCACGTCCTCTGCTTCGACATCACGCCCGAGGATCACGCCTGGCTGCAGCGCAACGCGCGCGACGTCGAGATCGTCGCCGCCTACCTGCACGAGCGCGAGATCGCCTGCGCGCTCGCGCATCCCTTCTACGCCGTCGAAGCGCCGCTGACGCCACGCCACCGCCGCCGCCTCGCGCAGCTGTTCCCCGTCTGGGAGGTCCGCAACGGGGCCCGCGCGCCCGAGCTGAACGCGCCCGCTGCCGTCTACATCGAGACGCACGGCGGCACCGGCATCGGCGGCTCCGACGACCATGCCGGTGTCGACATCGGCCGGACCTACACCGAGGCGCCGGCTGCGAGCACGCCGCAGCAGTTCTTCGCGCATCTGCGTGCCGGCCGCGTCGAGGCGCATGGCAAGCAGGGCAGCGCGGCGAAGTGGGCGCACGCGGCGATCGCGCTCGCGGTGCGCGCGCTCGGCACCGAGGGAAGCGAGGCGCCCGACCCTGCCGCGGTCCTTCAGATGGCCGAACGCGTCCTGCTGGAGGGCGACGCGCGCAGCGGCGCGGTCGGCAGCGGACTCGGCCCCCAGGACGGTCGTCGGCTGTTGCGGGCCTGGCTCGACGCGCTCGACCTCGACCTCGATCCTGCCGGCCTGATCGCGCACATGCAGGCGGACGACTTCTCGCACTCCGAGCTGGCCCGCCGCGCGCGGCGGGTCCACGAGCAGCGGCTCGCGCGCGCCGTCGAGCGGGCGGTCGCGACGGTCGTCGCCGGCGCCGGTCGCTCGCCCGCCGCGCATGAGCCAGCCGCTGCCCAAGCGTCCGACCTCGGCGCGCGGCTCGGCGCCGTCGCGAGCGAGCTGTTCGCCGCCTGCACGCCGGTCGTGCCGTACGTGCCGGCGCAGGCCTTCCTTGCGCGCGAGCGGGCGAAGCTCGTCGCGCGCGAAGCCGATCCGATCCGCGTCGCGCTCGTCGCCGACGGCGTCGGGTCGATGCACGGAGTCACGCACACGCTCGAGCAGATCCGCGAGCGCGGGCTTGCCGGCCACGAGGTCGAGGTCGTCGGAGCCGACCGCAACGTCGACCGCCGCCTCGCCACCGTCGCCGAGGTCGACGTGCCGTTCTATCCCGGGCTCCAGGTCGGCGTGCCGAGCTTGCAGGCAGTCGCCGAAACGCTCGCCGAAGGCCGCTACGACCTCGTCCACCTCGTCTCGCCGGGGCCGGCGGGCATAGCTGCGGCGCTGATGGCACGGCTGCTCGGGCTTCCGGTCGTCGGCTCCTACCACACGGAGCTGGCCGCGTACGCGCGCGTTCGCGCCGCCGACCCGCGCGTCGAGGCAGCGATGGGCGCGGTGCTCGCTGCCTTCTACGGCCAATGCGGGACGGTGCTCTCGCCGAGTCGCGCGGCTGACCGCTCGCTCGCCCAGCTCGGCATCCCCGCCGACCGGATCGGCCGCTGGGATCGCGGCGTCGACCTGCAGCGCTTCTCGCCGGCGCTGCGCGATCGCCCGCGCGAACCGGGGCGCGACCCGCGCGACCCGCGCGGCGACCGCGAGCTGGTCGTGCTCTACGCCGGACGGCTGACGCGCGAGAAGGGCGTCGAGCTGCTCGCCGACGCCTTCCTGCGCGCCCGCGAGCGCGACCCGCGGCTGCGGCTCGTGCTCGCCGGCGGCGGACCGGAGGAGGGGGCATTGCGGGAGCGGCTCGGCGAGCACGCGACGTTCCTCGGCTGGCTCGGCGGCGACGAGCTCGCCCGCGCGTACGCGAACGCGGACGTGTTCCTGTTCGCCAGCGAGACCGACACCTTCGGCCAGGTCGTGCTGGAGGCGCAGGCGAGCGGCCTGCCGGTGCTCGCGGTCGACGCGGGCGGTCCGCGCGAGCTGATCCTCCACGGCCGCACCGGCCTGCTCGCCCCGCCCGAGCCCGACGCGCTTGCCGACGCGCTGACGACGCTCGCGCGCAGACCGGCGCTGCGCGAGCGGCTCGCGATCGCCGCCGCCGACGCGGTCCGCGACCGCTCCTGGCCGCGCGCACTCGGTCAGCTCGCGGCCGGCTACGCCCGCGCGCTCGAGCAGACGCGGCCAGCAGCGGCGAGCGACGTGGCGCAGGTCGCCTGAGCGCTCACTCCGGCTCGCCGGCGAGCGCGAGCTCGTCGTCCTCGTCGATGGCGG
Organism: uncultured Actinomycetes bacterium; assembly: GCA_963715695.1. GTDB lineage: Bacteria > Actinomycetota > Thermoleophilia > Solirubrobacterales > Solirubrobacteraceae > Conexibacter. The sequence continues at coordinate 2,869,346 of OY970266.1, forward strand.
GAGCGACCGGCAGCGGGGTGGCGGGCTCGAAGTGGATCAGCCGCTCGATCACCTCGCCGAGCGGCGGGTCGCTCGCGATCAGCTCCCGAAACGCATCCCCGTGCGGCAGCTTCGCGCTCCACGAGCTGAGACTCGTGCCGATTGAGGCTGGGTGCGTGTCCTGCTCGCAGGAATTCAACAGCCTGGGCCGATCGAGCACGGCAGCGGCGAACGTGGGCCAGCGCTCCTGCAGCACGATCCACTTTCCGAGATGTGCGGGGACCAGCTCAGGATCGCCGCCGAACAGCTGCCGGTCGCGCGCGATGCGCGTCAGCAGACGGGCGTGGTTGAGCATCCGCTTCGCCGCGCGCGGCAGCGGTGGGGGGTAGCAGAGGATCACGTCCTCGACCGGCGTGAGCTCCTCGGCGTAGTCGACGAGATAGCTCTGGACGAGCTTGCGCGCGAGCTGCTCGTCGCGCGGCTTGAGTGCGTCGACGACCGCTTCCTCGAGCGCGTTCTGCGGGGTTCCCTGCTGCTGCCTCGCGTGGATCGTCCGGTTGATCGCCTGGCGCTTGCGGCGAGCGCGCCAGCGTCGCAGGACCCCGATGCCTGCGACGACGACGTTCGCGATGACGTCAGCCGCGACGGCGACGGCGCTGACGACCAGCCAGGCCTTCCAGAGGCTCAGGTCGTGGTGCAGGATCCGCGAGGCAATCGCTCTCGGGCCGCCGCCGCCGCCGAGGCCGACGTAGAGGCCCAGCCCGAGGACTGCAAGCAGCATCCAGATCGTCTCCTGCAGATCCGCGTCGCGCCGCGGAGCGGACGGTTCGACGTGGAGCGCATGGTCGTCAGGAAGCTCGCCCAGCTCCGGTACGTCGCCCTCCATCAGCCGCTTCATCGCGTCCGGAGGCGGTGGTGGAACGGCCAGCTCGATCTGCACGATCTTCTCGAGGAAGCGGCGACCGCTGTCGTTCCCTTCGATCCCGGCTTGACGCGCCTCGGCCGCTTGCGCGACCGCGTGCATGTCCGCGACGAAGATCGTCACGACGCCCTCGTGGGACAGCAGCTGGCTGGCGACCTCGCAGACCTCGACCGCACGCTTCGGCGAGCAGCGCTCGAGGTCGTCGACGAAGACGACGAGCCGGCCACCGCGCCGCGCCTGCTGGATCAAGCCGCCGAGCTGCTCGCGCACCTGCGCCATCGAGCCACGGGCTGCCTCCGAAGCGGGATCGCGGATGAAGTGCGACGCCTGCTCCGCGATCGTGAACAGCCGCTTCCACAGCAGCGCCCCGAGCAGCACGAGCGCGGCAGTCGATCCCGCCTCCGCTGGACCGCTCCAGTCGCCGAGCAGCGGATCGGCCGCCTCGCGCACCGGGCGGACGGCGAGGGCGATCGCGACGACGAGAAGCATGCTTACGCCGATGCGCACGCGACGCCACCAGCGCTCGCGTGGCGCCAGCATCGCCGCCGGCAGCGGCTGCAGCAGACGTCGCCAGATCGGTCGCTCGCGGTTCGCGACCGTGGCGACGGCACCCGCCATCGCCGCGCCGAGGTGGGGCGCGTCGCCGTGCATCCAGGCCGGGAACCAGCACGTGACCATCGGTCGCTCGCCGTCTCGCTGCTGTGTCCAGTCGTGCAGTTGCAGCTCGACCATCCGTGCGACCGACGTCTTCCCCGCACCCCAGGGGGCGGACACGGCGACCGTCAGCGGCGTGCTCGTGCCCTCGCTGTCGACGAGGTCGGCGAGCGCGCGTGCGTAGACGCGATAGCCGAAGGCGTCGGCGCGTGGGTCCGTCAGCGGCGTGTCCGAAAGCATCCGCAGGCGCGCGAGGCGGCCGCTCGGCGTCGAGCTGCCGCTGGGCGTGGGGGAAAGCTCGTTCGCCACGGTGCGACTTTATCGACCTTAATGCTGCCTTTCGTTAGGAGCGAGCGGCGGTCGCGCTCCGCCGCAGCCGGGCTACGTCGTCCGCGGCGCCGGGCGCAGCTTCGGCTTCGCCGAGCGGGCGGTGGTGCCAGACGATGCGCGCTTCGGCTGCGACGCGCGGCGCGTCGCGGGCGGCGGCGGCTCGTCGGGCGTCGCGTCGACGGCCGTCTGCGCGGCGGCGAGCCGGCGCAGCAGCTCGCTGCGTTGCTGCTCCAGCTCGGCTGCGTCGAGCAGTCGCGCCTCGGGCATCCGTGGCGAAGCGGAAGCGGACGGACTCGGGATCAGGTCGGGGCGAAAGCGCAGGATGTCGGCGAGCGTCTGCTCGAGCGCACCGATCTGCGCGCGCAGGCGGCGGCGGGCCGCAGCGTCGGCGTCGGGCGCGACCGGATCATCGGCGCCTACGTAGAGCGCGGCCGCCAACTCGCGTGGATCCACCCCCGCGTCGCGGGCGGCGCGCGCAGCGCCGGAGGCCAACGCGCTCAGCTCGCGGCGCGTGCCGGCGGCAGGGGAGCCGGTCACGTACGTGCCGGAGCCGTGGCGCGTCTCGACGAGTGCGTCGGCCTCGAGGCGTCCGTAGACCGCGCGCACGGTGTTGGCGTTCACGCCGAGATCCTCGGCGAGCCGGTGCAGCGCAGGCAGCCGCTGGCCGGGCGCGAGCGCGCCGCCGAGGATCCGCGCGCGCAGCGCCCAGGCGAGCTGCACGCCGATCGGCACCTCGGCATCGCGGTCGAGCGTGATGTCGAGTTCCTCGTTGCGAAGCGGAACCACGGGAGACAGGGTAGCGCGCGCAGCACGTGTTGACAGTCTGCTAGCACACTAGTAGTGTCGCGCAGCACCATGTTCCAGCAGATCGCCGACCGAGCCTCACAGCCAGCGCGCACTGCGTTCGAGGAGGTCGGCGACATGGTGATCCTGACGGGCAAGACGCTCGTCTCGGCGATCCGCGCGCCGTATCCCTACGGCGGCGAGTTCATCTCGCAATTCCTCTTCGCCTTCAAGCTCTGCTGGTTCCCACTGCTCGTCTCGACGATCGCGATCGGCTATGGAGCACCGGGCCTCCAGGCGGCGAACTTCCTCGTGCTGTTCGGTGCGCTCGACCGCCTCGGCGGCTTCTTCGTACTCGCCTCGATCCGCATCTTCGCGCCGTACATCACCGCGATCGTCGTCGCGGGCGTCGCCGGCACGGCGATCACCGCCGACTTGGGCGCGCGCAAGATCCGCGAGGAGCTCGACGCGCTGCAGGTGCTCGGCGTCGACCCGGTCAAGAACCTCGTCGTGCCGCGCTTCCTTGCGCTGATGCTCGTCACGAGCCTGTTCGACGTCTACGCGCTGATCGCGGGCGTCTTCGGCGGGGTGATCGCGACGCTCGTGAATGGAGCGCCGCTCGGCCCGTTCTGGGCGACCTTCTTCACGAACGCCTCGACGACCGAGCTGTGGGGCTCGCTGCTGAAGACGACGCTGTTCGGCGGGATCGTCGCGATCGTCTGCTGCTACAAGGGCATGACCGCCTCCGGCGGGCCGGCGGGCGTCGGGCGCGCCGTCAACCAGGCGGTCGTGGTCGCTTTCTGCGCGATCGGCGCGTTCGACTACGTCTTCACGCAGACGCTGCTCGCCACGCACCCCAGCTCAACATCATCCGCTGATGGACGAGCTGCTCGCGATCCCGCGCGGCTGGCTCGAGTCCTTCGGCGAGCTCGCCGGCTTCTGTGGCCGCGTCGTGGGCGAGATCGGCAGCGGGCGCGTCTTGCGCTTCTTCGGCGAGACGCTGCGTCAGGCCGGCCTGTTGATCCTCTCCTCGACGGTCGTGATCTGGTTCGTGGTGTTCCTGATCGGCTTGCAGTGCGGCATCAACGGCGCGTACTTCACGCGCGCGACCGGCACGCCGGACTTCGCCGGCGTCTTCACCGCCTGGTGCGATCTGCGCGAGGCCGTCCCGTACGTCTTCGGTTACATCATGGCCGCGAAGGTCGGGACCGGGATCGTCGCGGAGATCGGCTCGATGCGGATCAGCGAGGAGATCGACGCGCTCGAGGTGATGGGCATCAGCTCGATGACGTTCCTCTGCGGCACGCGCCTGCTCGCCTCCTGGCTCGTCTTGCCGTTCCTCTACGTGGCCGCCGTCGGGGCCGCGTTCCTCGCGAGCTACCTCGTCGTCGTGATCCAGATCCACGACGTCTCGGCCGGCGGCTACGACTTGATCTTCTGGGCCTTCCAGAACCCGCTCGACCTGCTCTACAGCTCGATCAAGGCGATGAGCATGGCGACGGCGATCGTGCTCGTCGGCTGCTACTGCGGCTACACGGCATCCGGCGGGCCGGTCGGTGTCGGCAGGGCGACAGCGAAGTCGATGGTGCTCAACCTCGTGTTCGTCAACCTGCTGGGGATGATGGGCACGCAGGTCTTCTGGGGCGCGAACCCGCGCGCTCCGATCGGAGGGTGACGCGGTGTCCACGACCGCGACCGTCACCCCCGCATGTGCGTCCCGCCGCCGGCACCCCCCTGGCGAGGCGGCGGGACGCCGTACTTTGCGCGCGCAGGTCGATCGGCTCGAGCTGCGGCTCGCGGCGCTCGGCGCCGAGGTCCCGACCCGCGTCCCCGGGCCACATGGAGGCGGGCCGCACCTGCTGGACCTCGGCGAGCTGGAGCAAAGCCGTGACGCGCTGCTCGCGGAGATCGGGCGAGCGCGGGAGGCGCTCGCCCACCGCGAGCAGCGCCGCGCAGCAGCGCGCGCAAAGCTCGCCGACATGCTCAGAGAACCCGCACGGCACCCATTCGCGCGCGTGCAGCTCGCCGAGCTGGGGGAGCCGGGGTGCGGCGTCTATCGCGTCGCGCCGCGACTCGGGCTGCTCGGGATGCTCGCCGGCTGGTGGGAGGTGCGGCTCTCCTCGGGCTGTCCGTAGCGCGCTGCGGCCGGTGGACGGGTGACGCCGCCTGCTCTCAGCTGCGCGCCAGCAACGCCTCGGCGCGGTCGGACTCGCGCGAGAGCACTCCGAGGAACGCCTGCACGACGCGCGTGTCGAACTGACTGCCGGAGCAGCGTTCGAGCTCTTCGCGTGCCGCCGCATGGCCGATCGAGCCGCGGTACGCGCGGTCGCTCGTCATCGCCTCGTACGCGTCGGCGACGGCGAGGATGCGTGCCTCCAGCGGCAGCGCGTCGCCCGAGATCCCCAGTGGATAGCCCTGCCCGTCGGGCCGCTCGTGGTGCGCGCGCACCCACGCCTGCACGTCGGCGAGTCGCGGGTGCTCCAGCATCCGCGCGCCGAGGCCGGGGTGCTCGCGGATGACGGCGAACTCGTCCTCGGTCAGCGCTGCGGGCTTGCGCAGGATTACGTTGGGGACGCCGATCTTGCCGATGTCGTGGAGCATCCCGGCGAGCCGCACGCGGCTGACGCGCTGCTCCGGCAGCCCGAGCGCGCGCGCCATCATCTCGGCGTAGCGGCCGACCGTCTCGGAGTGGCGCGCGCTGCCGCTGAAGCGCAGGTCGACCGCCTCGGCAAGGTCGAGCACGACTGCGAGAAAGCGGTCGCCCTCGACGTCCTGCTCGCCGGTGCCGCGATTCATCCCGCGCAGCGCCGGGCTGTGCACGACGCTGCGGTTGCGGCCGCTGTCCTTCGCTCCGTAGAGCGCCTCGTCTGCTGCGCGCAGGATCGATGCCGCCGTCTCGCCGTGCTCGGGGTAGATGGCGATCCCGAAGCTGATCGTGAGTGGGATGACGTCGCGCGCGAACTCGTCGCGCAGTGCGTGACGCAGCCGCTCGGCGAGCACGAGCGCGCCGGGGCCGTCGGTGCCGGGCAGCACGAGCGCGAATTCCTCGCCGCCGACGCGTGCCGCAGCGTCGATCTGGCGCACGCCGCCGCGCAGGATCGTTGCGGTGCGCTGCAGCGCCACGTCGCCGACATGGTGGCCGGAGCGGTCGTTGACGTCCTTGAAGTGGTCGAGGTCGCCGACGATCAGCGTCACGCACGTCTCGCCGCGCCGGGCACGCTCGAGCTCGAGGTCGAGCAGCTCGCGGAAGCCGCGGCGGTTCGGCAGCTGCGTGAGCGGATCCGTGCGCGCTGCGCCATACAGGCGCCCGATCAGCAGCTCGACGCGCTCGCGCATCGCGGCGATCAAGATCCCGCCGACGAGCAGCGTCCCCATGCCGACGATCCACCAGGCGAGCCCGCCCGTCGGCGGCGGGGCGATCGTGAGCAGCGCGCCATACGCCACCCCGACGTAGGCGATCTGCATGATCGCCTCGCGGCGCGAGAAGAAGTACGCGGAGAAGAGGAAGATCCACAGGTAGAAGAAGACGAGCGGACTCGGCCGCTCGCCCGAGCAGTAGGCGACGCCCGTGATCAGCGTGCTGCCCCACGCAAGCGCCGCGAGCAGCACGCCGACGGGCGCATGTCGCGCCCAGCGCAGCAGCCCACCGGCGATCAGGTACGCGTTCGCGACGATCAGCAGCAGCCCGAGCTCGTTCGCGCGTGCGGGGTGGGGCAGCAGCACCGTGACGAGCGCGAGCGTCGCGCCGGCGCCGTAGAAACCCGCGAGCACCTGCGCGCGGATGCGCAGCTCGAAGCTCGTAATGGCAGGAAGCCCCAGCCCCGCGGCCGGTTCGTCCGTCATGCCAGCATTGTCGGCGCGTTGACCGCAACACATGAGCCCTAGGGTTTCGGTCAGCCCGTCCGATCGAGGTCGATGCCCGCTCGAGCGGGGACGGCTCAGGGAGTCAGCGCGGCGACGACCTCGTCCGCCGGGCGCAGCTCGCTGATCCGCGCGACCGTCTGACCGGCGTAGAGCGGCCCCGCCTCGACGAGCGTCGCCGGACCGTCGTCCGTCGGCGGCGTGGGGGAGAGCAGCAGGCTGCCGGGCCGCTGGGCACGTGCGAGGCGCGCCTGCAGCGCGAACGGCAGGCGGTTGCCGCGGAGGCCGCTCAGACGATTCAGCGCGCGGCGCGGCGCGGGACCTCGCGGATCGCGCGAGAGGTGACGGGCCGTCGCGGCGTTCGCGACGACACGGTGGGGCGCGGGCCAGCCCGCACCGAACAGCTCGGTCAGCAGCGTCGTGTCGGCGGCGAGCAGCCGGCCGCGGTAGTCGGGGTGGGCGCGACTCTCGGGCGTCAGCAGGAAGCGCGTGCCCGCGACGGCGGCGACAGCGCCCGCCTCGAGCGCTCGCGCGACGTCGGCGCGCTCCGCGATCCCGCCGGCCAACAGCAGCGGGTAGTCGCGCGGCAGCGCTGCGCGCACCTGCTCCAGCAGCTCGAGTGCCGGCGTCGTCCCGCGCACGTGCCCGCCCGCCTCGACGCCTTGGACGATCGCACCGTCGGCGCCGGCCGCATGGGCCGCGTGCGCCTCCGCGAGCGAGCCGCACTGGTGCAGCCAGACGCCGGGCGTGCGGCGCCGCGGCTCACCCCAGAACGTCACGACGACGTCGGCCTGCGCGGCGGCGGCGAACCAGTCGTCCTGCGCGAACGGCAGCAGCAGGTTGACGGCGAGTGGGCGGCTGGTCAGCGCGCGCGCCGCCGTCAGCTCGCGCGCGATCGCGTGCGCGCCGGCGACTGCGATCGTCCCGAGTCCGCCGGCCTCCGAGACGGCGGCCGCGAGCTCGTGGCGCGAGATCCCGCCGCCCATGCCGGCTTGGACGATCGGCGTCGAGATCCCAAGGCGCTCGAGCAGCATCGCGCGGCGAGCGCTAGGCGGCGACGCGCTCGGCCGGCCGCGCCGGTGCGAGCCGCGTCACGCGCACGCGCCCGCCGTCGCCCGGCGTGAACGTCACGAAGCGGCGTCTGACCGCCTCGCCGGCGTCGCTCGTCGTCTCCAGCTCGGCACGACGCAGGATCGTCTGCAGCACGACGCGCATCTCGTAGAGCGCGAAGCTCGCGCCGAGGCAGCGGCGGATGCCGCCGCCGAACGGCAGCCACTCGTACGTGCTCGGCGCGCGCTCGAGGAAGCGCTCGGGCCGGAACGCCTCCGGCTCGGGGTAGATGTCGGCGCGGCGGTGGATCAGGTAGATCGACGGTGCGATGTGGACGCCCTTCGGCAGCGACCAGCCGCCGATCTCCATCGGCCGCTGGAGCTGGCGGATCACGCCGGGGACGACCGGGCGCAGCCGCAGCGTCTCCTTGATCGTCGCGTCGACGTAGTCGTCCCCCTCGCCCGACTCCAGCTCGTCCTTGCAGCGCGCGAGCACGTCGGGGTGGCGCACGAGTCGCTCGATCGTCCAGGCGAGCGCGGTGGCGGTCGTCTCGTGGCCGGCGACGAGCAGCGTCATCAGCTCGTCGCGCAGCTCAGCGTCGGTCAGCGCGTTGCCGTCCTCGTCGCGCGCCGCGAGCAGCAGCGAGAGGATGTCGTCGCGGCCGGTGTGCGTCGGGTCGTCGGCCATCTCTGCGCGGCGGGTGCGGATCTGCTCCAGCAGGATCGCGTCGGCCGGCGCCAGCAGCCCGTAGATGCGCCCCCAGGGGCTGCGCGGACGGGCGTTCGCGGAGCTCGTGAACTGCAGGCTGAGCAGCCGCAGCGGGTGCGTGGTCGAGTCGAGCAGCAGCCGCAGCGGGGCGGCGAGCCGCTCGACCTCGGCCGCGCTGTCGAGCCCGAAGACCGTCCGCAGGATGATCTCCAGCGTGATCGCCTGCACCGACTCGCGCACCGCGAACGGCTTCCCGACCGGCCACTCGCTCACGTGGCGGTCGGCGATCTCGCCCATCAGCTCACCGTACGCGCGCATCCGCTCGCCGTGGAACGGCGGGAGCATCAGCTTGCGCTGGCGCATGTGCTCCTTGCCGTCGAGCAGCAGCACCGAGCGCGAGCCGAGCAGCGGCTTCAGCACGATGTTACCGGCGCCGGCATGGAGGTCGTCCGGGCTGCCTGTGAAGACCTCTTTCGCGATCCCCGGATCGCCGGCGATGATCACCGTGCGGCCGGTGTTGAGCTGGATCGTGAAGACGTCGCCGTAGCGATCGCGGTTGCGCTCGAGGAACTGCGGGCCGCGCATCAGGAAGCGCGCCGCGACGAGCGCGTTGGGGCCGCGCGGGCCCGGGGGCAGAGCGCTCATGTCGATCTTTGGCTCGATAGCCAGGAAAACGTTAGCGGCCGACCTCCTGCCGTGCGGAGGTCGGGCCAGGCCGCGCCGCCGCGGGCCTCAGCGTCGCGCGCTTCAGCCGCCCGTTATCAACACTTGGGCTGGGCTTAGGCGCGCTTTCGGCTGTGCTCAGGATTCGGTCGCATGATGCGACCCATGCAGCTGTCGAAGACGCTCCTCACGCTTCTCGCCGCCGCCGTGCTCGGCGCCGCCGGTGGCGCTTCCGTCTTCACGCTCGCCGGCGGCTCCAGCGGGACGACGACCACGGTCCGCTCCGCCGCCCCCGGCGGACGTGCAGCGGTCGCCGACGAACGCAGTGCGGCGCTGAGCGCCGGACAGGTCTACGCCCGCGCGAAGGACTCCGTCGCCTACGTCACCGCCGACGTCGTCCAGCAATCGCAGAGCCCCTTCGGCGAAGCGCCGCAGCACGGGCAGGCGACCGGCTCGGGCTTCGTCGTCTCCACGGACGGCCTGGTCGTCACCAACGCGCACGTCGTCGAGGGAGCGACTGCGATCGAGGTGAAGATCGGCGACGGCACGGCACATCCGGCCACGGTCGTCGGCCGCGACGAGTCGAGCGACATCGCGCTGCTGCGGGTCGGCAGCGGCGCCCAGCGGCTCACGCCGTTGACGCTCGGCAACTCCGGCGCCGTCCGTGTGGGGGATCCGGCCTACGCGATCGGCAACCCGTTCGGCCTCGACCGCACGCTCACGACCGGCATCGTCTCCGCGCTCCAGCGCGAGATCAGCGCGCCGAACGGCTTCGCGATCAAGGGCGTCATCCAGACCGACGCCTCGATCAACCCCGGCAACTCCGGTGGCCCGCTGCTGAACGGCCAGGGAGAGGTGATCGGGATCGACTCGCAGATCGCGACCGGCGGAAACGGCTCGGAGGGCAGCGTCGGGGTCGGCTTCGCGATTCCGTCCAACAGCGTCCGCGCGATCGTCGCCCGGCTGGAGCGCGCGGCAGGAGCCGCCGGCGCCTGACGTAGCGCTTCGTCTTCCCAGTTTCTCGCCCGCCGTCGCTCCTGTCCCCCCGTGCGCGCCGGTGAGCGGGAATCGGCCCGCCCGGCGTCCTCCATCGAGCCGGGCGGGCTTCTCCGTATCGTGTGGCGGCATGAGGACCCCGCCGCAGTGACGACGCTCGGAGCACTCGCGGTGTTCGTCGCCGGCATCTGGGCCGGCATCATCAACACCGTCGTGGGCAGCGGCACGCTGATCACGTTCCCGGTGCTGCTCGCCGTCGGCTACTCGCCGATCACCGCGAACGCCTCGAACTCGCTCGGGCTCGTGCCGGGCTCGCTGTCCGGCGCCTTCGGCTACCGCCGCGAGCTGAAGGGACAGTTGAAGCGCGTGCTGCGCTTCGCGCCGGCGACCGCCGCCGGCGCCGCGACCGGCGCGGCGCTCGTGTACGTGCTGTCGCCGTCGGCCTTCTCGACGATCGTTCCCGTCTTCATCGCGCTCGCACTCGTGCTCGTGATCCTGCAGCCGCGGATCAACCGCTGGGTCGCGAGCCGCCGCCATCCGGACGCGTCGCCCGACGGTGGCCGCAGCGCGGCCGTGCTGATGGGCGTCAACGGCATCTACGGTGGCTACTTCGGCGCGGCGCAGGGGATCATGCAGATGGCGATCCTCGGGTCCGCGCTCGACGACGACATCCAGCGCGTCAACGCGCTGAAGAACGTCCTCGCCGGGCTCGTGAACCTGACGGCGGCGATCGTCTTCCTGTTCGTCGCGCACCTCGCGTGGGAGGCGGTCGCGCTGCTTGCCGTCGGCTCGGCGCTCGGCGGGCAGATCGGCGCACGCGTCGGCCGGCGCCTGTCGGCGCCGGCGTTGCGCGCGGTGATCGTCGTCGTCGGCCTCGGCGCGATCGCGAAGCTCGTCCTGTAGGCCGGGAGCCGGATTGGCCGGCCGGCCGGCCGCTAGAGCTGGTCGCTGATCGTGAAGCCGACGCGCGTGCCGTCGATCTGCGCGTCGAGCAGCTTGTCGTCGAGCAGCGGCACCGCGCGGTCCTCGACGAAGACGCGTGCACCCGACTCGTCGACTACCTGATCGGTCTCGGCCGGAATCTCCGCGACGGAGACCTCCAGCGCACCCGGCGCGCTTTCGCCTGCGCTCGTTGCGATCCGCAAGCCAGCGCCCTCCGGAACCTCGGGGCCGGTGACGATTCCGCGGATCGCGTCGGCGGCGTTCTCGGTGATGGCAAGCACGAGGCCTGCTCCTTCCGCTCGTGGTCGGTCTCTCCTCGCCGTGCCCAGCGTTGCCGGATCGGAAACCCCGGCGGGGGAGGAGCGGTCCGCGTGCGGGTCAGCCAGCCCAGTCGAGCGAGCGCTCGACCGCTGCGTTCCAGCGCGCGTAGCGGCGCTCGACCTCGTGGGGATCGAGCTGTGGCTGCCAGCGCCGATCCTCCCGCCAGTTCGCGCGGACGTCGTCGAGCGAGCCCCAGACGCCGACCGCGAGCCCGGCCGCGTAGGCCGCGCCGAGCGCGGTCGTCTCGGTGACGCGCGGGCGGATCACGGGGATCCCGAGCACGTCGGCCTGGAGCTGCATCAGCAGCGCGTTCGCGGTCATGCCGCCGTCGACCTTCAGTGCGGGGAAGGCGTGCGCGTCGCCGCTGCCGCTGCCGAGCGCCGCGCGCGCCGCGTCGAGCACCTCGCGCGTCTGCCACGCGGCAGCCTCGAGCACCGCCCGCGTGAGGTGTGCCTTCGTCGTGTAGGCGGTGAGGCCGACGATTGCGCCGCGTGCGTCCGGGCGCCAGCGCGGCGCGAACAGTCCTGAGAAGGCAGGGACGACATAGACGTCGCCGGTGTCGGCGACCGACGCGGCGAGCTGCTCGCTCTCGGCGGCGGTCGCGATGATGCCGAGCTGGTCGCGCAGCCACTGCACCGCAGCGCCCGTGACGGCGATCGAGCCTTCGAGCGCGTAGGCGGCCGGCGCGTCGCCGAGCTTGTACGCGACCGTGCCGAGCAGCTGCTGCGAGGCGACCGGCTCGCTGCCGGTGTTGACGAGCAGGAAGCTGCCGGTGCCGTACGTGCTCTTGCACTCGCCGGGCGCGAAGCAGGCCTGGCCGAACAGCGCTGCCTGCTGGTCGCCGAGCACGCCGGCGATCGGGATGCCGTCGAGCGCGGTGCCCTTGACCGTCCCGTAGACCTCCGAGGAGGAGCGGATCTGCGGCAGCATCGCGCGCGGGATCCGCATCAGCTCCAGCGCCTCGGGCGACCAGTCGAGCGTGCGGAGGTCCATCAGCAGCGTGCGGCTCGCGTTCGTCGCGTCGGTCACGTGGACGCCGCCATTCGGCCCGCCGGTCAGCTGCCAGATCGCGAACGTGTCGATCGTGCCGAAGAGGATCTCGCCGGCCTCGGCGCGCTCGCGCAGACCGGGGACCTCGTCGAGCAGCCAGGTCGCCTTCGGGCCGGAGAAGTAGGTCGAGAGCGGGAGGCCGGTGATCGCGCGCAGGCGGTCCGGGCCTGCGTCGCCGGCCAGCTCTCGCACCAGCTCTGCAGTGCGCGTGTCCTGCCAGACGATCGCGTTGTGGACCGGCTCGCCGGTGCGGCGGTCCCACAGCACGGTCGTCTCGCGCTGGTTCGTGATCCCGACCGCCGCGACGTCCGCGGCGTCCACCGGGCCGCTGGACAGCGCGTCCGCGATCACCTCGCGGATGCGCGTCGCGATCTCGCGCGGGTCGTGCTCGACCCAGCCGGCGCGCGGGTGCAGCTGCGCGTGCTCGCGCTGTCCGATCGCGGCGATCGTCCCGTCGCGGTCGAAGACGATGCAGCGGGTGCTCGACGTGCCCTGATCGATCGCCGCCACGTACTGCTGCTGCGCCACCCGCGCTCCTCGCCCGCTCACGTTCGTAGGATGGGGCCAGATCCCCGAACGAGAGATCCTATGCGAGACCCGCTGCCGCCCCGGACGTTCGAGCGCCCCTTCGACGTGATCGTGATCGGTGCCGGCATCAACGGCGCCGGGATCGCGCGCGACGCGACGCTGCGCGGGTTGAGCGTCCTGCTCGTCGACAAGGGCGACGTCGGTGCCGGCACGACGAGCCGCTCGACGCGGCTCGTCCACGGCGGGCTGCGCTACCTGGAGCGGCTCGAGCTGCCGCTCGTGCGCGAGTCGCTGCGCGAGCGCCAGGTGCTGCTGCACATCGCGCCGCACCTCGTGCACCCGCTGTCGTTCCTGCTTCCGATCTACGAGCAGCAAAAGCGCGGTCCCGCGCTGATTCGCGTCGGCATGATGGCCTACGACGCGCTGTCGCTCGACAAGTCGCTGGAGCGCCATCGGATGCTGAGTCGCGCCGAGGCGCTCGCGCGCGAGCCCGGTCTGCGGCCGGAAGGACTGCGCGGTGCGGCCGCCTACTACGACGCGCAGGCCGAGTATCCCGAGCGGCTCGCGTTCGAGAACGCGTTGGATGCGCGGCGGCTCGGAGCGGTCGTGCTGCCGTACATGCGCGTGACCGCGTTGGAGCGTGGCGCACCTGACCGCATCACCGGCGTCGGGCTCCACGACGAGCTGCACGGGCTCGACTACCGCGCCCGTGGTGCGCTCGTCGTCAATGCCGCGGGGCCGTGGGTCGATGCCGTGCTCGGTGAGGCAGGGGAGGACGGCGCGCCGGCGCCCGCGCCCAGCCCGCGACTGATCGGCGGCACGAAGGGCAGCCACCTCGTTGTCGCACCGTTCCCCGGTGCGCCGCGTGAGGCGGTCTACAGCGAGGCGGTGGAGGACGGTCGCCCGTACTTCGTCGTGCCGTGGAACGGCCAGTACCTGATCGGCACGACTGACACGCGCTACGACGGCGACCTCGACGACGTCGTGGCGACCGACGACGAGGTCGCCTACCTGATCGCCGCGACGAACCGGCTGATCCCCGGCGCGGCGCTGAGCGCCGACCAGGTGCTCTACACCTACGCGGGCGTCCGCCCGCTGCCCGCCGCGCCGAACGGCGAAGAGGGAGCGATCACGCGCAGCCACGTGATCCACGACCACGCGAGCGGCGAGGACGGGGTGGAGGGGTTGCTGTCGATCGTCGGCGGCAAGATCACGACGTACCGCCGGCTCGCGGAGGAGACGGTCGACCTCGCGGTGAAGAAGCTCGGTCGCAAGGTCGACAAGTGCCGCACGCACGAGGTCCCGCTGCCGGGTGGGACCGCCTACCCGTTCGCCGGCTTTCACGAGCGCTTCCGGGCCACGAGCGGCCTGCCGGTCGCGACTGCCGACCGCCTGCTGCGAATCTACGGCACGCGCGCCGCCGAGCTGCTCGACTACGCAGACGGCGCGCCGGAGCTGCGCGAGCCGTTCGACGCGAGCAGCGGTGCGATCGGCGCGGAGATCGTCTTCTCGTTGCACACCGAGCTGGCCGAGACGCTCGCCGACGTGATCGCCCGTCGCACGCTCGTCGGCTACGGAGCGGGGCTCGGGCTCGACGCGATCGACGCGGCGGCGGAGCTGGCCGTGCGGCACGTCGGCTGGAGCGAGGAGCGGGCAGTGCGCGAAGCCGACGGCTTCCGCGCGGAGGTGCAGGCGCTGCGGCCTCGGGCGCCGGCGGGCTGAGCTACCGCTCGCCCGTCTCGCCGTGGAAGTAGTCGACTCGGCTCGACCGCTGCACCAGCAGATCCTCGGCCTTGTCGCCGGTCCAGATGCCGACCTTGTCGCTGTCCGGGTAGGCAGTCGCGGTCGGCAGCACGACGTTGGAGAACATCAGCACGCGCACCGGCTCGTCGGTGTCGTTGCGCACCTGATGCGCGCCCTCCGGACCGGTCGGGAAGAAGACGAGGTCGTGCGGATCGAGCTGCTCGACACCCTCCGGCGTGCGCACGGTCGGGCGCCCGGCGAGCACGAGCAGCCACTCCTCTTCTCCGTACTCAAAATGTTATGAGTTGGATTAGCGTAATATGCCGTCTCATGAGCGAACCAATGAGTCATGGACGACGCTGGGTCGGCTACGTGCGGGTCAGTCACATGGGCGTGCGCAAGCAGGGGTCCGATCGGTTTCATGCCGAGGAGGAGCAACGTGCGTTGATCGAGCGCCAAGCGCAGACGCTTGGCGTGCGTGTGCAGATCCTCTCGCCGGACTTGAATGCGAAGGGCAGTGATCCCGAGCGTGAGACGCTGTTGCAGGCGATCGAGGGCGTGGAGCAGGGCCGCTATGAAGGGATCGTTGTTGCCTACCTCAGCCGGCTGACTCGGCGGGTGCAGCACACGATCGAGATGTGGGATCGCGTCGTGGCCGCGGGCGGGCGGCTGGTGTCCGTCCGTGAGGGCTTGGACACGGCGTACGCGACGCCGACGACGAAGGCGTATCGCAACATGCTCGCCACGTTCGCCGAGATGGAGCTTGACCAGCACGCCGAGCGGTTTGAAATCCTGCGTGCTGTGGCAACCGAGCGCGGCATCTGGCAACGGCGACAGACCCCGCTTGGCTATGACCGGGACGACGCGACGCGACGGCTCGTCCCAAACGAGCGTGCGAAGGATGTGGCGTGGGCGTTCCGCGCACGGGCCACCAACACGAGCGTCGCGGAGATTGCGCGACGGCTCGGCATGACGCACACCGGAGCGCGCAAGCTGCTGGAGAACCGCGTCTATCTCGGTGAGCTGCGGATCGGTGGACGTACCACCAAGGACGGCAACGTCTCGCCGCTGCACGTCAACACCGAAGCGCATCCAGCGATCGTGAGCGAGGAGGACTGGATTGCGGCGCAATATGCAACCAGCGCGCGCCCCCCGCGCGTCCGCCACGAACCGTCGCTGCTTGCCGGACTCGTGCGCTGCGCGGGGTGTGGGCACGCGATGACGAGCGCTGCCAGGTCGCACGGATTGGCCTACTCCTGCAAAGGGCGGTCCAGCGCCGGCCGGTGTCCATCGCAGGCTGCGATCACGATGCGACTGCTCGATCAATACGTCGAGCAAATCGCGCTGCGTGAACTTGCGCGCCTGAAGGCCACCGCGCACCATGTCGACCGCGAGATTGAGGAAGCTCGGGGCGCGCTCGCCACAGCTGAGCGCGAGCTGTCGGCCTACATCGCGGCCGTGAGCGTGACGGATGTCGGCGAGGACGTGTTCCGCGAGGGAGCAATGATCCGGCGCGTTGCTGTTGCGGACGCTCGCGAGCGACTCGCCGGGGCTCTGGCCAAGCAGCCCACCGCAGTCGACGGCGACCCGATCGAGCACTGGAAGAACCTCGACAACAAACAACGCAACCGCCTCTTACGCGGCCTCATCGAGGCCACAATCGTGGCCAGCGCGGGGCGCGGGCGGATCGTCCCGATCGAGAGCCGGGTCCGTGTCATCAAGCACGGCGCCGGGGTTATCGAGTCCTACGCCGGGGGTGGCGTCGCCCACGGCATCCGTCCGGTCGAGATCAACGACCTCGACGGTCCAGTCGTACTCCGGGTGTAACTCGCGAAGCATCCCGGCCCACACGCGAGCGGTGTTCGCGAGATACGCGGGGACGGGTGAGCGATCGGACTTCCGTGCGCGACCCACGAAGTCTCACCTGCCCCGCCGTGCACGGTCTTGTAGGACGGTGGCGAAGGTGCGCAGTTCGTGGCCGAAGGCGAGGATTTCGCGGGGGTTGGCGTCGGTGCCGGCGGCGTCGAGGTTGGCGCGCCAGGCGATGAGCGCTGCGGTCTGTTCGGCGATGTAGGTGTCGGCGCTTGGGTCGGCGGGGAGGTGGCGCAGCTCGACGGGGTAGCGGGCGCGCAGCCTTGCGATCGCGCCGGCCGACTCTGGTGGCGGTGTGCGTTTCCGGGTGTGTGCGCCGGGCGGGCCGGCGCGGCCGGCGGGCATGGTGTCGAGCTGTGCTCCCTGGTCGGTGAGGGCGGCGCGGACGAGTCGTCCTGCGGTGGTCGCGAGCGGCTCGCCGGCTTGGTGGGCGAGCTGGCGCAGAGCGTCGCGTTCGCTTGGGGCGAGGCTGATCGCGACCCGTTTGGCGGCGGCGTTCACAGCGTGACCTCCAAGGCGCGATCGATGCCAGGCGCCAGATCGGGTGCGGGTGGCCGCGGCGGACCGTAGCGCTCGACGTGCTCGACTCCGTGCTGGTTGCCGGGGTCTCGGTAGGGGTCTTCGAGCGGCTGGGAGATCGACGGTGTTTGTGCGGTGCTGTGCTCGATGCGGCCGGCGAGCTGCTGAACGCGGTGTTCGTCGTCGGGGTTGTCGAGGTCGTCGCGGGCGATGTGGAAGTCGGTGCGTTCGGTGGCGCGGCTGGCTTGGACGTAGACGCCTTCGCGGCTGGTTTGCCAGCCGCCTGTGAGCGCGACGCCGTGCTGGACGGTGGCGCCTTGCTCGCGCGTGATGTGACCGGCATAGGCGAGCCGGAGTGAGCCGAGCTGCTCGCCGTCGAGCTGGACCGTGCGGCCCGCGTCGAGCTGCACGCTCACCCGGCCCGCGTCGGGATCGGCGGCGGTGATCGTGCCTTGCTGGCCGTTCTCGACACGCGGGCCGCCGTCGCCGATGCGCATGGGTCGGGTCCAGACGATCCGGTCGTTGCCGTGCAGCTGGTGGCCGTCTGGATGCTCGACGGATTCTGGCGTCAGTTCGCCGCGTTCGTGGCGGAGCGCCTGCACCCGCAGGTTCAGCGTGTCGATCTCGACGTTCGAGGCGTCGGACATCAAGGCGACGTGTTCGTGGCCGTGCTCGCGTGCGAGCGCGTCGTACTGTTGGGCGGCTGCCTCGATCGCTTCGACGCGGGTTTCGGCGAAGTGGAGTTGGCCGCGGGCGTGGTAGTGCGCCATCGCGGCGGTGGGGTCGCCGTCGCGCAGCTCGCGCCATGCCTCACGCGTCGCGGGGTCTTGGGTGCGGCGAACCTCTGCCAGCTCGGCGGTCGGGATGGTGCTGGCGGCGTGCTCGAACATGCCGCCGGGACCGATCGCCGGCAGTTGGCGGTGGTCTCCGATCGCGACGAGGCGTCCGCCGCGTTCGTCCACGGCGGCCACGAGGGGAGCGAGACGGGCGGTGTCGCCCATCCCAGCCTCATCCACATACACGGTGGTCTGCTGACCGACGTGGATGCGGCCGTGCTCGACAGAGGCGAGGAACCCATCGATCGTTTTCGTGCGGCCTTCGAGTGCGGGGGCGGACTCGCCGAGGCGCTGCGCGGTCCTGCCAGCAACGGCGACTCCCCACACGTCGCGGCCGGCTTCGCGGTCGGCGTGTGCGGCGGCGTCGATCACGACGCCCTTCCCGGTCCCTGCAGGGCCGATCAACACCGATGCGCGGCCGGGGCCGGTGATCGTCTCCACCGCCTGGCGTTGCTCGCCGGACAGCTCGCCGCCAAGACGCTGCTCAACCACACCGATGCCGTGCTCGCGTGCGGCCGTGTCGATCACGGTCGTGCGGTCGGCGGCCATGCGGGAGAGGCGTCGGTCGATGTCCTGCTCGGCGTCCCGCACCCGCGCGGTCGTCATCCGCCCGTCCGCGAGGTCGAGCACACGACCCTGCCTGCGCAGCTCCTGGCGAGCGGCGAGCGCGTCGCGTGGTGGAAGGCCGGTGCTGGCGGCGTGTTCGAGCGCGACGGTTCGCAGCTCGGGGTCGGTGAAGATCGCACGCTGCGCGGTCGCGGCCTGCTCGACGCGATCGGCCCACGCCTCCCGATCCGGTCCTGGCGGCGTGGTGTCGGGACGGCCGGTGATCGTCTGCGGGTCGGTCTCGACGGTGCGGGCGGTCTGCGCCCAGGCGCGGTCAAGCTCGCCGCGATCTTTCGGGATCGGTGCTTTGCGGCTGCGGGTTTTGGTTGCCATGTCGCGCAGCTCGCCGCGGACGGGTTCGCGGCCGTATTTCGCGCGAAAGTCGCGGGCGGCTCTGGTGACTTCTTCGGCGCGTTTTGAGAACGCGCGCTCGACGCGCTCGTCAACGCCTTGGATGCGGAAGTAGCGGCCGTCCTCGCCGGCCGCCTCGATCGCGTAGCCCTGTTCGCGCAGTTCGTGCGCGAGGTGCGCGCGATAGTAGGCGCCGGCTTCCCGTGCACCACGGAACGCCGGCCGCGAGCGGACCGCCGCGGTCGAGCCGTCGTGACGCTCGACGCTTGTGATGACGACATGGGAGTGCAGCTGCGGGTCGGGAACCTCATCGCCGACCCCGCGCGCGGTCGTGTGCGTGAAGCTCGCGGCGTGCAGATGCGCGGCGGTGTCCGGCACCGATCCGCCAACCGCCGGGTCGTAGCGGACCGTCAACTCGACGCTTTCGCGCAGGTAGTCCAGGGCGGCGTCGACCGCTGCCTCGTGCGCCGCCTCGATCCCCGCACGATCTGAGCCGAGCGCCCATTGCACGCTGACCGACTTCGGCGCCGAAAACGTCACATCAAGCCCGCCCGCGCGAGTGCCGTCCGCGCCGGCCGGGCGCACCCACACCGGCTCGCCATCCGCGCCGAGCTCGGGCCGGCGTCCTTCCATCAACGCCCGCAGCTCGCGAGCGTCGACAACACCGGGGGTGATCCCGACACGCGTGAGCGCGTCGGGATCACCGATCCAGCGTCCAGGTGCCTCGGCGGGCATCCCGTCGGTGCCGAGGTAGTAGTCGCCCCGCTCCGGGGCGACCGTCTTGGATTCGAGGTAGTCGGCGTAGCCGGCAATCGTGCCGGCCGGGATGCTTGCGGCGGTCATCATCGCCGCCGATGCTCCTTCCACTGGTCATAGAACGGGAGGCGGACGATCGCGGGCAGATCGCGGCCGTGGATCGCGACCGCCTCGCCCTCACCAAGGCGCGCGAGCTGCTCAGCAGAGAGCGTCGGGCGCGACTGGTCATGGCGGGTGGTGGAGCGTCCGTTGCCGAACCGGTCACTGGTGTGGGAGGTGTGCTCGACCGTCTCGTTACCGAGCAGCGCAACGATCTCATCGCGGGTACTCTTGTCGTGGATCGGGCCGAGGAACAGCTTGCACAGCGTGTTCGCCGTGACCGTGTCGGCCTGGATCCCGTAGCGGTGGCGGATCTGCGCAAGCGACTGGTAGATCACACACCAGCGCACACCCCAGGAAGCCGAGACCGACAGATACGTCGGCAGCTTCCCCAAGGGCGCCAGCTGCGCGGCCTCATCGGCGAGGATCTTCACCGGCAGCAGCCGCCGCGGGTCCTTGACCTTTTGGGCGCGCTGCTCACACGCCCGCAGCACACTTCCGATGATCGCCCCGAGGATCGGCGCCAACAGCTCCGATTGGTCCTCGGGCGCGATCAGATACAACGTCCCTCGCTGCTCCACCAGCTCTTGCGGATCGAACCCTGCTTCATCGACTGCTTGGACGGCCGGATGACGGTAGGCACTCAGCAGCTGCGCGGC
Organism: uncultured Actinomycetes bacterium; assembly: GCA_963715695.1. Taxonomy (GTDB): domain Bacteria; phylum Actinomycetota; class Thermoleophilia; order Solirubrobacterales; family Solirubrobacteraceae; genus Conexibacter. The sequence goes on from OY970266.1 coordinate 2,889,574, forward strand.
GGACATCAGCAGCAGCGACCGCGGACGCTCATCGAGCGCCTGCACCCCCGCCAGCGCGTGCGCGGCCTCGAACGCGTCGCAGCGCGTCGCGATTTCGCGTGGTTCGTCCAGCGCTTCGACCCCGCCGCGCAGCCAGCCGAGCACCTCGCCCATCCGCCGGCCGTTCAACGCGGCGGCCTGGAGCAGCGCCGGCAAGACCAGCTCGACGGCCTCCTTGTTGTAGAACCGCGCACCGCCGGAGGACTCCGAGGCGACCGACGCGCTCGGGTCAGCGTCGAAGATCCACTGCGCCATCATCAGCGCCCGCGGCCACTGCTCACACCCGGTCAGTGGCGTCCACGACACGCACTCGCCCGCGTTCGCGCTCAGCGGCGCGTACACCGACACCGGGCCGCGCGCCTCGCGGTAGCTGCGCGTCATCTCCAACACGTCGAGCTTGTTGGAGAGGATCACCGCCGCGCCGGGATGCTCGATCGCCTCGGTCGCGATCACCCGGCGTGTCTTGCCCGCCCGCGTCGGAGCGACGACGAGCATGTGCATCTCCCCGCGGGAGCGGACCTCCGCGCCGCGCACCAAACCGACGTTCCAGCTATCTCCCTCCCACCACGGCTGCGAATAGCCGCGCACACCACCAAGCCGGCGGAGCACCCGATTGGAGGCGCGGCGGATCGGACCTGAGCGCGAAGCAAAGCGCGGCTGAAGGTGCAGCCAGTCACGCGGCTTGGCCCACGCCCTCGGCGTCAGCTTCCGTCGCGGATCCCACGAGGAGAGCCCGAGCGTCGAGCGGCCACGCCACAAATCGAGACGCAGCCACACCGCGAAGACGCCCAGCCCCAGCAGCGCGAGCCCGATCAGGTCCAGGCCGATCCACGCAGGCGGCGGTGGCAACACCGCCGCCTGGGCGCGCCACGCTCGCGGCACCCCGAACAGGTCGTGCGCGAACACGTTGTGCAGCACCCCGCCGATCGCCACCCACGGATTCAGCAACGTCGGACGCAAACGCAACGAAGACCACACCAACACCGGCCATTCGACCGCAGCCAACGCGACCGCGAACACGACGAAGACCGCGCCGATCATCGCCCCCGCCATTACCGGATCGATATCCGGCTCACTTCGATTCCCAGCAGACATACAAACCTCTTTCACCTGAATTACAGTCCGTTGATTCAGCGAGCCCAGCACTCGCCGACGACCAAACCTGGGCTGTCTATAGGTCGGGCCGACCCTCAAAGACGTACCCGTCCCAATTTCGCGCGGCCCTTCACTTACCGGCGATCCATCGACCTCCTTCGCGTCGCTGGTTGTCCTTGAGACAAGCCGACAAGAACGCCGCCAGCACGAAAACCTTCCGCCGACCCGCCCTCTGCCGCCACAGCACGAACCCGATAGAGCGTTCGCGCCGCGACCCAGCCCCAGCGAAGCCACGTCCAAGCGCGTTCGTCTCGTCAGGAGCCCCATATATCTGCCGTAGCCCGCCTGCTGAGATCTGCCCCAGCAAGGCTCCACAGCGGCGCCACGAAGGCGGCTGGCATTTTTTGCTCTCATACTTAGGTAACGAGTGAGAACGCGGAATTGGACACCCCGCTCCAAGATTTTTTTCCGCGCTGCCCGCTGCCCCGCCCGCCACGACCATCTGCCAAGACAACCAGCCACCTGCGCGGAAAGTTGAGCCACCCGAATCCACCTGCCAAGGCAACCAACCACATGGGCCGAAAGTTGAGCCACCCGAATCGATCCACGAGCCGAGACAACCAGTCGCCTGTGGCGAAAAGCGCACCACGACACCAAGGCGAACGGCAATTTCTGCTCCCATACTTATATAAGGGGCGAGAGCGCCGAATCGGACACCTCGCTCGAAATATTTCGCTCCGGCGACACCGCGCGCCGCGCTCGGGTGAAAAGCGCCCACACCCCTACAAGGCCCAAAAATCCGCTCAGCACAAAAACCGTCCGGCCAACACGCCGCGGACCACGCGCCGAGCAGCGAGCCGCGCGCTCCAAACGCCCAAGAGAAAAAGAAGGCCATGAACGCTTAAGCGGACGAGAGACGGAGGACCCCCGCACTTCTTCGCTCGCGCCCGCCCCGCAGCCAAGCGCCAACGGGTCAGCGGGCCGCCGAGCGCACGAGAGACGATCGCCAGCCATCCTCAACTGCGCGCGCCGCGCAGGGCGGACCGACACGCTGCAATGCGCAGCTCGCCGGGCTGCGCTGCGCCCGAGCAGTAGGGCGGCGCTCTAACGTTCGGGGCGATGCCACGAGCGCACAAGGTGGTCGCGACGACCGACGGCTACGACGGCACGATCGGACTCGTCTCCGATCCGACCGAGCCCGAGGAAGTCCGCGCGACGGTGGCGGTCCGTGACGGGCTCTGCAACCCGTTCGGGATCGTCCACGGCGGTGTCTACGGCTCAGTCGCTGAGAGCATCGCGACCGCCTCCACCATCTACCGCGTCCACCACGACGGCCGTGCCGCGATCGGCATCGGCAACGACACGCGCCTGCTGCGCCCGATCTCCGAAGGCACCATCCACGCCTGCGCACGCGCGCTGCACACCGGCCGCACGACGTGGCTGTGGGATGTCGAGTTCCACGACGACGCGGGCCGCCTCTGCGCAACCTCACGCCTGAGCATCGCGATCACCACCTACAGCCACGGCCCAGCCCCGCACACGACCGCGAGCCAGTGAGCGGTCGGCGGCATCCCGGCCGCACCCCTCAGCGAGCGGTGACCGCCTCACGGCGCTCACCGCCCCCAACCAGGGCAGCTCCCCTCCAGACCGGCCCCCGAGCGCCCGAGACAGCCGACACCACGAGCGTGTCGCACGCGACACGCGCGGCGCCGGACAGTGGCACGGCCACCGCCCGCCACCGGCCACAGCACCACGACGCACGCGCACCAGTCGCACGCACGCGCCGTCCGCAGAACGCCCCAGCTCGCCGCCGGCAACGCCGCCAGCGAGCACGAACACGCACCCCAAGATCCCGACCGCGACCGAACCCCGCACAGATCGCGCCAAGGCGCAATCTGTCACAGCAAAAACAGCGCAGACCAGATGCACTGTGTGCCACTGTCACACCGGGCGGTCTCCAAAGCGCTGCCCAGGAAACGCATTCGTGACGTGCCGCTTGGGCGTGACTCAGTCGAGCATCAGCGAGACGAGATAGGCGCCCGTGGCAATCGCGATCAGAGCGCCCAGCGCAAAGATCCATAGCTGTCGGAGCCAACGGGCTATCGGAATACATATGAGGACGACGAGAGCACCGAGGAGCGGCAATAGCAGGACGACAGTAGAGCCGGTCTGGGTGCAGAAGATTCGTGCGCGCCCGGTAACGTTGTCGCTGATTCCACAGCTGATGCCGGCCGCCAGAAATATGGCGATATCGCCGAGCGCGAGGAGACTGCCGGCCAGCAGCAGCGGCCAGAGTCGCAGCTGTGGCCTGTCGGCGTTCATCTGCTGACGCTGGCAGGGAGATAGAGGCTCGCAGGTGATGTCGGGTCTCGGACCATGAGTAGCGGTCGCGATTCAGTGCGTGACGAGGACCCGGGCGGCGGGTCCGTAGAGGCCGATCCGGATGTTCAGGTTGGCTGCTGCGATGGTCGGCCCTGGACGCAGCTCTGGCGGTATACGGATCGAGATCGTCTGCTTGTCGAGTCCGTGCAGCGGATAGTTGGCGCGGGATGGCGGCACGTCGGGAGAGTTTCGGTCGAGGACGATCGTGACGACCGTTGGTCGGCATCTGGCTGGCGGGTTTCCGGGGTCGACGGTGACGAGGACGTGGTCGCCCTCGCGTTTGGCGGCCAGGCCAGGGGCGGACGGAAGCTCGATCGTCCGGGTGCCCGTGGGCGTCCCGATTTTTGTTGCCGTACAGGAACTTGACGGAGATACAGTCGTTGTCGTCGGTGGTGGCGGTATATAGGAAACCGCACCGTTCGGCCCTGTGATCGCATGCCCGGGTGGATGAAAGACACGCTTCGGCTCGACCGGACGGATTTGGTGCGGTGGCCCGACCCGCCCGCCCGTGACCCAACGCGGTCGAAAAGCGCGCACCCTTGCCCCCGGCTCCTTCCCTGACCGTGCGCTTCCAGGAACCCGTGGCGGCGCCGTCGCTATGTTTCGAGGTGATCTCGAAGTCGCGCTCGGTTCCACCCGTGGGACGGTCCCATTCGCCACGGGCGACGTCTTCGTCACCTGTGGGGCCGAGGGAGCGGGAGTTCGGCTTCCACACCCACTCGCGACGAGCGACGCGAGGAGCGCCAACACTACGACGGTGGTGCTGACTCTCGCTCGCGTAGCTTGTCGCATCGATTCCACTCTTATCCAGAAGTACAGTGGTCGTGATCGCTGTTGGTGTCGAATTCGGAGGGGCTGGTCCACTTGCTGCCCTGCTGAGACGGGGCAGATGGACTTGCGAGAACTCCCGCGGAGGATCCCCAACGGCCAGGCCATTCCCACCAGCTTTGCGTTCCGACTACCTGCACAGGCGGATCCTTCACGGTTCCGTCGCCGTTGTGAAAGTCCTGGAGCAACGTGTCTACCCCCTGGATCACGATGTCACTGTCGCCCGGGTAGGGGTATGTGGCGTGTGAGCCTCGCCCGGGGTACACGAGAATGTGGTCGCCAGGGGTCCTGTCGGCGGTTGTGATCTGGCCCCATCCGCACCCACGGCCTGCGGAATCGTGCACGGAGAACGTGGTCTCATCTGGGGCCATGCCTCCAGCCACGCTGGGGTAGAGGCGAATTTGCATCATTTCCCAATCGCCTTCGTGCAAACCGAATCCTGCGTCATCAAATGAATTGTAGTAATAGAAGAACCAGTATTGCAGCCAGTCGGCATGGTCGTCGGGATCCTGGACGAAGCGTCCGTAAATGGCATCGTCAAAACCCTGTGTGCGCTGATACGCAGCGTCGGTATGCGCTGTGGCGACGCTACTGCCATGTGCGTCGATGTAGTCCGAACTACTCGCAACTGGATCCCCTGGAAGGTCGTAGCTCGCGCCGAGCGTAGCGAGCGAGAGCGCGGGCGGGAGCGTTCCGGTGCCAGGGGAGCCGCCGGCAGCGAGCAGCGTCGACCCGGCGCCCCAGAGCCGGTTCGCGTTCGCGGTAGCGTACGGACTGTTGCCCTCGGCACTGTTGTTTGTGAATGCGCCAGCGTCCTGCGGCAAGAAGTCCTCGCTGGTGTTGAAGGCCAACTCCGGGGCGTAGGTGTCGAGAAGGTCCTGCGAGTCAAGCGGATCGAGTTCGATGTAGGCGTCGGCTGGTCCGTTGCCCAGAGCTTCCCAGCCGCCCGCGGTGTACCAACCGTCGGCCACGGTCGTGCCGGGAGCCGAAAACGGACTGTAGGCACATACCCACACATCCTGACCTTCTACATAGGAGGGCTTCCAGTCGACATAGTGCGTCTCGGAATCAAACGTACATGGTGTCGGAGGAGGGTTAGGCGGTGGCGGGCTGAGGGCGGTAGGGACATAGCCATAGGACCAGACCAGCCAACCGCTTGGCATCGTCGGGTCGAAATTGTCCGGAGCGTTCAGACACGTCGGCATGTCGTCGCCCCCCTGGACATGCCAACCTCGCCGCTGCCACAAACCATTCTCAATGGCGGGACAAAGGTCGGCGCTGCCACCGGTCAACGCCGTGTCATTGTGAGGCCACGTAATCCGCTCCGCGCTTCCGCATGCACCGTCGGTATAGATAATGAACGTGTAGCTGTAGCCCTGGTGCATCGTGAACGGACTCATGTGAAACGTAAGGTTCTCCGGCGTGGACGGCAACAGCACCGGATCGAGCGACCCGGTCCCATCCATCGACTGCGAGATCGCCTCGCTGGGCTCGATCGCGGTCGACTTCGCCTCTTGCACCTTCAACCGGATAGCCACATCACCCGTGCATCCATACTTCGCAAACGCGCCGAGCTTTACAGTGGACACGTCTCGCGTATCCGGCATGTCCGTGATGTAAGCGACAGCTTCGCCACTGTAGATGGTCACGGTGTCATCTGCCGCTCCACCGGCAACGCTTCCCGGATCGACAATCAGCGGCGAGGACGGATCCCCGACGCCCGACACCGTAGTCGATGCCGCGACGGGTACCGACCCTGCGAGCAGAGCGGCCACTACAACTCCGAGCAAGAGCAAACACGACGATTCGTACGCTTGCCTATCCGAGCCGACGCGCACAAGGCTTAAGAGCCAAGCATTCCGCTGCACTAGCCTTCCCTCCACGGTCTGGAGGAGCTGCCCGGCCAGCACGCCAGCAAGCCCCACTGTTTGGGTTCCTGAACCCTACACCACAATCTGGACGAAACCACTGCGTCGAGCATGGGTTCATCGCGTGAATCGTCTCCGACACACGGGCGCGCGCGTGGCGGGCTGCCCACAGCCGGATGTGCTGATCCAGTGCGGCAGCCCGCCACGCCTGCGCCATCCACGCCCGCTGGCGCTCAGTTGCTCTGTCCTGCGTGACTTGCAGGGCGCCACACGCCGGCTCGGACTCGCGCTAAGAGCGCGTTGCTTAAGCCGAAGTCTTCGATGATCTCGGTGAGTTCCAATAGTTCGGAGAGAGGGACCTCGGCGCCTTTCGCAAAGAGGGCGATCGTCTTCAGTGTTGGGTTGATCTCCCCACGCTCGACCGCGCCGACGTAGTTGCGATGGAGCCCGCTCTCGACCGCAAAGTCCTCTTGGCTCAGGTCCCGGCCTTGTCGAAACGCGCGGACGGCTTGTCCAAAGGCGTTGTGTAACGGACTGTGTTTGGTGCTCACGCTGGTGGGACCTCTTGGTTGTAGAACTGGCGGGAATGAGGTGGCGGTCGGCCGCCCAAATATGTGCGCCGTGTGGCTGCGCTCGACACGACTGCTTCGGTCAGGTCAGGTCGATCCGCGCGCGTGGCGCGCAAGAGAGGCAGCGAGCCGTTGGAGATCCTCGGGGCTGCATTCGGGGAAGGTTGAGCCGGGGGAGAGCCCGGCGTCGCGGATGACGCGGAGCGCTTTCCGGTGGTCGGCGCCGCGTGAGCGAGCGAGCATGTTGTCGAGCGTCACGTCATCCCATGCTGTGCGTACGTCCGTTGTTTCGAGCGCGTCTGCCAGCGCGGCCCAGCCCGCTTTCGCGTCGAGGACTCCGATGGCAAGGAGGGCGGCGCGCGGATCGAGGATGCCGTCGGCGAGTTCGGTTGCCGCGCCTTCGCGAATCTCGGTGTAGGAGATCTCGCTGTCGTCATCGGGCAGGCGCTCGGTCAGATGCTGCAGCTGGTCGGTGAGGTCGTGGATGGCGGCGATCTGCTGTTTGAGTGCGCTGCTCTCATCCGCGCTCAGGGAACGGTGCACGTCTTCGCTGACTCCTGCGTGGAGATCGGTTCCGAGCGCGGTCATCGTTTCGAGAACGATCTCTTCGACGCGGCGGAGGAGATCGGCGCTTTGCACGCAGACCCATGCGGCGTTCGTTGTCGGCATGGCTATCGGCGCGCTTTGCGAGTGGTGTCCGGTGAGCAGGTGCCGGACGCTGCTGACCCTGGCTGGGGGAGGGCCCTGAGGTCAGGCAGCGTCCGGCTTGTCCTCCGCGTTGCGCGTGCTGGGCGGGCGCGTCGCTTGCCGACCCGGGGGACGGCTGTCGGCGCGTGACTCGGCGCGGCCCAACGACCGCGGAGGACGGCGCGCGACGCTTCGCGAAGCGTGCGCGCAAGGGTGTGCCGCCTTGGCGGGCGGATGGAAGCTGGGTCGTCGCAGCCGCCCCAGCTCTCCCAGCCAGATGCGAGAGTCGGGAGCCTGACGACGACACCGTGTTCTGTGTTAGCTTCGGCTGCTGCGAGCACGAGCCGGATGCGGGCTCGCTCGTGCGCGATTTCGGCGACGGCGAGGAGCGGCAACGCCAAGTCTGGCTCAACGAGTCCGAGCAGACGGCCGATCGCCGCCTTGAGTCGGTCGGCGGCGACATCTACCTCTGCGATCTCGTTGTGCATCGATCGCGTTGCGCGGCAAGTGCCTGCGCTCGCCAGGCCGACCCGATCGCAGAGCATCGCTGCGCACGCGCCGGCGGAGTCCGCGTTCGCCGCGGCGGCAACGATTGGCGGTTCGGTCTGACGCGAGGGTGTGAGGACTTGGGACACGGCGCCATCCTTGCGTCGATGCTGGGTCGCGCGTAATCCGCGGTGTGAGCATTCACACCAGTGAGTAGTGCGCTGCGGGCTTCCAGTCGTTGCACGCCCGGCCACCAATGAAGTAGGTTTTCGTGAACGGTTGCGTTTCTCGGATCTGCATGCAGGGGGTCAGGTTGATGGCGAGCGGGGCGGTCAGCGGGAAGGCGGCGAGAAAGCCTTTCTCACCCGTGAACGCCGCTGTGCTGGCGCTCGTGATCGAGCAACCGACCCACACCTACGATGTTGCCCGGCGCTTCGAGGACCGCTTCGCAGGGCTTCTCGACGTTGGCGATGCCCGCGTGTACCAGGCAATGGAGCGCCTGACAGCTCAGGGCCTTGTCGAGCAACTCCCACTGAGTTCTGCGGAGCGGCGCCGCCCGAGCAAGCCAAAGTGCCGCAACCGCGCCACCGCAGAAGGCGCGCGCACGCATCGCGAGTGGCTCGCCGAAAGCATGCGCGACGACCCGATGCGGACCCAGCTGCGCCAGCGGCTCCTGTCGTTGACGGTGCACGATACGACTGCCGTCTTGGATGTCATCAGCCGCTATGAGCGGGCATGCACCACGCAGATCGCCGCCGCACCGGTGCCACCCGAGGATGCGGAGGCCAGCACCGCCGAAGAGATCATGGACAGCCTGCGCGATCGGCTGTTTGCGGAGCTGGACCGCGTGATGATGCAGGCGTGCCTGGAGTGGGTCGCGTTCGGGCGCGCGCAGACGCAGATGGCTGACGCTCGGATTCGCCAGCTCTCCGAGGAACGATGAGTCTGCTCGTTTTGCAGCGTGTGACGAAGCGGTCCGTTTCAGGGCGGCTGGAGCGCATGGTGCTCAACGAGGTTTCGCTCGACATCGCACCTGGCGAGCTGGTCGGCGTCTGGGGGACGCGGCGTTCCGGTCGCACGACGCTGCTGCGCGTGGCGGCCGGGATGGAGGCGCCGGACGAGGGGATCGTCATCTTTGGCGGCCATGACCTTGCGCACGCTCGCGGTCTGCTCGGCACGGCAATCGGCTACTGCAACCCGAGCTTCAAGCCGACGGACGGTGGAACCGTCCTTGAGCAGGTCAGCGTCGGGCTGCTGGCGTCCAGGGTCTCGAAGAAGCGTGCGCTCGCACGCGCAGCCGAGGTGCTGGAGCGCGTTGGCGCGGCTGCGTGCGCGCATCTCGATGCGCGCGAGTTGCAGGCAGGCGAGCACGTGCGGGTCGGGATCGCGCGAGCAATCGCGAGCGAACCGCGCTTGCTGCTGCTCGACGAGCCGACCAACGGCGTGGATCTCATCGAGCGCGATCCGCTCATCCGGTTGATCCGCTCGCTCGCTGACGATGGTATGGCTGTGCTCATGACTGTCGGGAACACGATCCCAGGGGTCGATCGGATGCTGACCCTGCAAGACGGTGAACTGCGCGGCGATCACACGCCTGAGGCTGCACCGGTCGTCCCGTTGCGGCCTGCTCGGGCGGAGCCGTCGGGGTGAGCGCGCGCGGCCTCGAGCTGCGTGAGGTCGTCAAGCACTATCGGACGGCTGAGGAGGTTGTTCGGGCTGTCGACGGCGTCACGCTCGTGGTCGAGCCCGGAGAGATCGTCGCGTTGTACGGCCCGAGCGGGTCCGGCAAGACGACGCTGCTGCTGCTCGCCGCCGGCCTGCTCACGCCGGACAAAGGCAGCGTCACGTTCGGAGGGCGGGAGATCACCACGCTCTCAGAGGACCAAGCGTCCGACTATCAGCGCCGCGTGGTGGGGTTCATCTCGCAGTCGTTCGATCTGTTGGCCGGCGTTCCCGCCGTTGAGAACGCCGCCGTCAAGCTCCTGGCCGATCGCGTCCCGCTCAGGGAGGCACGGCGACGCGCGATCCCCTGGCTGGAGCGTGTCGGCCTCGCCAAGCGGTTGCAGCACACCCCGGAGCGACTGTCGGGAGGCGAGCGCCAGCGCGTCGCAATCGCGCGTGCGCTGGTGAACCAGCCAAGCCTGATCCTCGCCGACGAGCCGACCGGAAACCTCGACACACGACGCGGAGAAGAGATCCTGAAGCTCCTCGGCGACCTCGGTCGCGAGAACCAGGCGAGCGTGCTGCTCGTGACCCACGATCCGCAGGCAGCGGCAATCGCCGACCGCGTGGCAACGCTGCGCGACGGCGTCCTGATTGACATGCCGCCAGCGGACCGCACGAACGGTCCGGCCGACGCCACGCCCGCGGCGCGAGGCTAGGGGAACACGTGCGACTCGACGCCTTCCTCTACCTCTACGGGCGCCGACTGCGAAAGCACCCGATCCAAGAGCTGCTCGCCGGGCTCGGGATCGCGATCGGGGTAGCGCTCGCGTTCGCGGTGATGGTCGCCAACGGAAGCGTGGCCGACTCGGCACGACAGATCGTTCGTGGTGTCACGGGTACGGCGAACCTCCAGCTTGCCTCGCGCGACGCGCGAGGCTTCGACGCGCACCTGCTCGCCGACGTACGCCGAACGCCAGGCGTCAAGCTCGCGGCACCGCTGCTCGATCAGCGCGCGGTCATCATCGGACCGCATGGGCGCAAGGTCGCGGTCGCCGTCGCGAGCGTCGATCCGAGCCTTGCCGCTCTGTCGGGCCGCCTGGCCGGGAACTTTGTCGCTGGTGGGTTACGGCTGGTGCGCGGTGTGATGCTCCCGACGGCCGCAGCACGAGCCCTCGGGCTTCCCGATCCGGCCTCACAGGCGATCGTGCGACCTCTGCCAAGCGTGACGATGGAGCTTCGCGGTCGCAAGGTCAGGATGCCGGTCGCGGCAGTGTTGGGTCGTGAGACGATCGGGCCTCTGTCGAGAGCGCTCGTTGCGATCGTGCCGCTGGAGCGACTCCAAGCGATGGCCGGTCTGCAAGGCCGCATTACCCGCATCCTCGTCCAGACACAGCCAGCTCATCAGGCCGCGACCCGAGCGGCGCTCAGCTCCCTGGCCGCTGCCCACGACCTCTCGCTGACCCCAGCAACGAACGAGCTGACCCTGCTGAAACAGGCGCTCCGTCCGAGTGACCAAGCGACGGGCTTCTTCGCAGCGATCAGTGCACTGCTCGGCTTCCTGCTCGCGTTCAACGCGATGTTGCTGACCGCGCCGGAGCGGCGACGGTCGATCGCGGAGCTTCGGATTCAGGGCTTCCGGCCACGCCAGCTCGTCGCGCTGATGCTCGGTCAGGCCATCGTGCTCGGCACGATCGCGTCCGTGGTGGGGTTGGTCATCGGGGATGTTCTTTCACGCACTGTCTTCAACGACTCACCCGACTACCTGGCTCCTGCGTTCACGCTCGGCACCGGGACCGTCGTCGGAATCGCCCCGATCCTGACAGCGCTCGTTGGCGGGATTCTCGCGTGCTGTCTTGCCGCCGGGCCGCCACTGCTCGACCTTCGTCACGGCCGCGCTGTCGATGCCGTTTTCCACGCGGACGCGGCACCTGGCAATGCGCTGAGCGCTCGCTCTCGGCATCGTCTGCTGCTCGCGGCGCTCCTGCTGCTTGCAGTCGCGACCGGGCTCTTGTTCATGACGCCAGCCGCAGCGCTCGCTACCTGCGCGATCCTTGCGATCGCGACGGTGTGTGCGATCCCCACAGCGTTCGCCGTGGTGCTGCGAGCGGCGGACGCGCTCACCGAGCGGTGGCCGCGGCTCAACATGCTCGCCGTCGCGCTGTTCGCGCTGCGCGCCACGACACTGCGCTCGTTGGCGCTCGCGGCAACCGGAGCGGTCGCGGTCTTTGGCAGCGTCGCGATCGGCGGCGCCCGCGACGACCTCCTGCGCGGGATCTCCCGATACACCTCAGAGTACGTCGGCACCGCCGATATCTGGGTCGTCAACCGGGACGACAATCAGGCAACCAACGACTTCCGAGCGGACGGACTGACGCGGCGCATCGCGGCGACGCCCGGCGTCGCGGCGGTGCGAACCTATCGTGGCGGTTTCGTGGACTACGGTGGCCGTCGGATCTGGATCATCGGGCGTCCTGCGAACGACCCGACGATGCTGCCCGCAAGCGAGATCGTCCACGGAAGCCTCACCCTCGCAACCGCCCGGCTCCGTCGACGCGGCTGGATCGCGGTGTCCGATCAGATCGCCAGTGAACGCCACGTCCACGTCGGCGATGCGCTGGCGCTCCCGACTCCTTCGGGCACAACGCGCTTCCGTATCGCCGCGACGACCACGAATCTCGGATGGACGCCGGGCGCCGTGATCGTCAACGGCTTCGACTTCGAGCGCGCATGGCGCGGATCGGCTCCAACCGCGTTTGAGATCTCGACCACGCCGGGTGCTGACGTGGCAGCGACTCAGCATGCGATCGAGGGTGTGCTCGGGCCGGGAAGCGCGCTGCGTGTGCAGACGGCCGCCGAGCGCGGTACTGGCATCAATGCGTCTGCTCGCCAAGGCTTGAATCGTCTTGGGCAAATCTCGCTGCTGTTGCTGATCGCAGCGGTGCTCGCGATGGCCGCCGCGATGGGCGCGGCGATCTGGCAGCGGCGAGCTTCGCTCGCGGCATTGCGGATCCAGAGTTTCAAGCCGCGCCAGCTCTGGCGCGTGCTGCTGCTGGAGAGCGCGCTCGTGCTTGGTGCCGGGTGCATCACGGGCGCGGTGGCCGGCGTCTACGGCCAGCTCGCGATCGATCGCTACCTCAAGCTCGTGACTGGGTTTCCGGTCGCTCCGGTGCCCGCCGGATGGCAAACGCTCGACACGTTCGCGCTTGTCGTCGTGGCTGCTCTTGTGGTTGTCGCCGTACCCGGCTGGTTCGCGACTCGCGTGCCACCGCACTTGGGATTGCAGGACTGAGTTTCCAGCCACGAATGCTCCGCGTCGCAGTAGCCAGCATGAGCCCACCGGAGCAGACTCCCGTGCATGACGCGGTCGGCGAACGACGCCGCCAGCAGCGCGCGCGCGGGATTCGCGTTGATCCTCGCCAACGCGCGTTACTGGTCGACCGTCGCCCCGCACGTCCAGCGCGAACTTCGGCGATGGCGGCGCTGCGCCGAGCTGATCCCTGATCCGGTTCTTCGCGGCCACGCGCTCGCCAAGCTCCGCGACGAGCACTTCAATGCGCAGGTAGCCGCGACGCTTGCGACCCTCGCCCCGAAGCGTCGGCGCGCCCGAGTCATCGAGGTGGTCGTGGCATTCCAAGTCATGTACGACTACCTCGACGCCCTCGGCGAGGAGCCCACACCCGACCCGCTCCGCAACGGACACCGACTCTTCCAAGCCTTCACAGACGCCCTCACTCTGGACGAGTACGACACGTCCTCCGCTCCCTACTACCGTCACCATCCACAGCAGGACGACGGCGGGTATCTGACGCAGCTCGTCTCGACATGCCGCCTAGGGCTCTCAACGCTCCCAGCCGCGCATGCCGTCGTGCAAACCGCGCGCCAAGCCGCGATGAACTGCGGCCAAGCACAAGCCCGAACGCATGCGATCCCGCTGCACGGCACAGGCCCACTCCGCGCTTGGGCGAGCGTTCGGATCGCGGGAACCGACCTCAGATGGTGGGAGTACGCAGCAGGCTGCGCGGCTTCTTCGCTCGCCGTCCACGCCCTCATTGCCGCCGCCGCCGACCCGGCGACCAGCCGGCAGGACGCCGTCCAGATCGACACCGTCTACCTGTTGATCTGTGCCCTGAGCACGCTCTTGGACAGCCTGGTGGATCACGAGCAGGACGTTCGCGACGGCAGCCACCGTTACATCGCCTACTACGAGAACCAGGCCATCGCAGCACAGCGGATCGCCGCGATTGCGCGAAAGGCGCGCACCGCTGCATCCGAGCTTCGAGACGCCCCGCACCACACCATGACCGTCGCTGGTGTCGCCGGCTACTACCTCTCAGCGCCGGGCGCCCGCAGCGACCTCGCCCGTCCCGTGACGGAGCGGACCACACGAGCGCTGCGTCCGATCATCGCGCCTGTCCTTGCGATCTTCCGGCTCTGGCGGGTCGCGAAGCACATGAACGCCGCGTGATCTGGACCCGCACTGTCCTCAGTCGCCGGTCTCGCCGTCGAGGTACTCGACCGCGCTCGTGCGGCGAAAGATGCGGTTCTCTGCCGCGTCGCCGACGTAGACGCCCATCTTGTCGCTGTCGGGGTAGGCGGTCGCAGTCGGCAGGACGACCTCTGACCACATCACGACCCGCGCGGGAGTGTCGCTGTCGTTGCGCACCTGGTGGGCACCGGCCGGACCGGTGGGGAAGAACACCAGCTCATTCGGCGCCAGCTCGCGCGTGCCGTCCGTCGTCCGCACGGTCGGGTGGCCGTCGAGCACGAGCAGCCACTCCTCTTCTCCGTACTCAAAATGGAAAGGACAAACTGCCTGGCCGGGTGGCAGCTGGTATACGGTTGCGCTCGTGCGTTTGGCGCCCAGCTCAGCGCCGAGCCGGGCCTGGCCGACGCGAAAGCCATCTGGGTCGGCGGGGTTCCGGGCGAACGTCAGGTTGTCGATGCTTACGCTTTTCATGGCGCGGATCATGCCCGCTTCATGGCAATGCGAGCAACCGCCTCGCGTATACGCCATAGGCGCCTAACCGCGCCCCCTAGTGGTAGGGGCAGATCGACTGCCCAGGCGGGACCTCGTACGCCGTCGCGCCCGTCTGCTTCGCACCCAGCTCCGGGCCAGGGCGGAACATCCCGCTGCGGAAGCCGGCGGGGTCGGAGCCGTCGTACGTGAACGTCGGGTCGGAGGTGCTCACGCGGCGCATGCGGCGGAGGATAGACGCGGCCCCCGTCCGGCCGACACGTCGCGGCACGTCCGCTGCCATCGCGCCCAAAAGAAAAGCCCCGCGAGAGCGGGGCTTTCATGCGGCTGAGAGGACTTGAACCTCCACGGGGATTTGTATACCCCACACGGACCTGAACCGTGCGCGTCTACCAGTTCCGCCACAGCCGCCGGAACAGGTCCCGAAGATACACGTTCCCACGCGCTAGGCGTCACGCCGCCCACGCCCCGCGGGCCTGCGGGCCCCTTTGCTATTCTCGCGGCTGACGCGCCGCCATCGTCTAGGGGACTAGGACATCGCCCTCTCACGGCGGAAACCGGGGTTCGAATCCCCGTGGCGGTACTCACAGAAAGCCCCGCAAATCGCGGGGCTTTCTGCGTTCACGGGGCAGGTCGGAAGAGGAAATTACGCCGCTGCGGGTACCGAGCGGGTACATGGTTCGCGCGGCGCGGCTGGCGGCGAACTGCGGCGGCAGCTAGACGCCACGGTTCGAAAAGAAGGGGGACCCCCGTGGTGGGTCGCTCTGGAGCGCCGTGGCGTCATGTTTCGCGTCCGGATTCAGGCGTCTCGGCGCGCTGGTCGATACCTGCTGGATGGACTCCCGTGGCACCTGGTTGTGCCCGACCCCCGTCGATCGCGAACGGCTGCTCGACATGGAGCCCAGAATCGCCAAGACGCGCAAGGTGATGTTCGCCTGTGTTGCGGTCGGTCTGCTCTCGGCGATCCCGTGGTTCGGGCCATTCACGCTGCTGCCGCTCGCGTGGGTCGTGGTCTCCTACCCGCTGCTGCGCCCCTGGGTCGCGCGCAGCCCGCGCCCGGAGTACCCGATCATGGCTGCCGTCCTCAACGCGCAGGTCACGGTCGGCATCGCGATCGCGCTCACCGGCGGTCCGCACAGCCCGGCGCTGCCGTTTCTGCTGCTCGCGATCATCACCGTCTCCGCACGCTTCTCAAGCCGCGGCGTCATCGCCGGCGTCGTGCTGACGACAGTCGTGCTTGTCGCCTCGACCGTTGGCGTCGATCCGGGCGACTACGCGAGCGACCCCACGCTCGTGAATGGCTGTCTCGTGGCGTTGATCGGGCTTGCGGCGGGCTCCTACACGCTGATGCACTCCGAGCTGCGCCAACGCACGCAAGCGATCCTCGACCCGCTGACGGGGCTGCTGAACCGCAAGGCGCTGATCGACCGCTTCGCCGAGCTCTCAGAGCAAGCCGCGCTGACAGGCGAGCCGGTCGCGCTCCTCGCCTGCGACCTCGACAACTTCAAAGCGATCAACGACGAGTTCGGACACGAGCGCGGCGACGCCGTCCTCAAGGACACCGCGTACGTCATGCGCCGCAGCCTGCGTTCGTTCGAGCTTGTCTACCGGATGGGCGGCGAGGAGTTCCTGATCGTGCTCCCCGGCGCCGACACGACGACCGCCATCCGCCTTGCCGAAACGGTCCGCGAGACGGTCCAAGCCGCACGCCCCGGCGGACTGCCGCTCACCGTCTCGATCGGCGTCGCCGCCGCATTCGGCACCGACGTGATCTTCGAGACGCTGTTTCGCGAAGCCGACGACGCGCTCTACAACGCCAAGCGTGACGGACGCAACCGCGTCCACCCGCCCCAACACGAACCAGTCGCACTGACCGTCTGAAGCGGCGACCGGGTCGGCGACCGTCTGGGCGAGACGGTGCCTTGCGGTGGGCTATCACTTGGCTTAAGTTGGGCCTTTCCGCTTGCAGGTCGCAACCACTTGGGAGGGTGTTGGTGCAGGACACCACGTGCCATATGTCGATTTCGCTTGACGGCTTCGTCGCCGGGCCCGAGCAGAGTCGCGAGCATCCGCTGGGCAAGCGCGGGAGGGAGCTGCACGGCTGGCACCTGGGCGACGAGCGCGCCAATGAGGCCGACGAGACGGCGGCTGGCTGGCTCATGCGTCCGCGTGGCGCCTATCTGATGGGCCGCAACATGTTCGGGCCGATCCGCGGTGAGTGGGAGGAGGACTGGCGCGGGTGGTGGGGACCCGAGCCGCCGTACCACGCTCCGGTGTTCGTGCTCACCCATCACGCTCGCGAGCCGATCGAGATGGACGGCGGGACGACCTTCCATTTCGTCACCGGCGGGTTCGACGCCGCCTACGCGCAGGCGCGCGAGACCGCTGGCGATGACGGCGTGGACATCGCGGGGGGCGCCTCGACCGTGCGGCAGGCGCTTGTCGCCGGGGTCGTCGACGAGCTCACGCTCGACATCGCCCCGGTATTGCTCGGGTCCGGCGAGCGGATCTTCGACGGCGTCGAGTCCTTCGGCATGGAGCCGGTGGAGGTGCTGCATTCGCCGCTGGCCACGCACATCCGCTACCGCCGGGTGGGCTAGAGCCCGGCGGCCTTTCGCGTGCCTGTCCCGGACGGCGTCCAAGCCCCGCCCTCGCAACCGAGCTGCGGCTAGGACGCCGGGAGGTAGGTGAGAAGGACGACTCCGGAGTCGAACCGCTTCACGTAGTCGAGCTTCATCCGGATGGTTCCCTTGTCGCCGAGCACGTGGACGTTTCCCTTGCCCCAGACGAGCGGGTTGAGGTAGATCTCGTACGCGTCGATCAGGCCCTTCTCGGCGAGGGCGTATGCGAACTCGCCGCTGCCGTGCATGAAGAGGTCGCCGTCGACCTCGTCCTTCAGCTTCGGGATCGTGTCCTCGAGGTCGCCTTGGAGCAAAGTCGCGTTCCACCCGAGCTCTCCGGACAGGGTGGTGGACCCGACGTGCTTCGGCATCGCGTTGACCATGTCCGCCCATGTGCCCGACCGGCTCGGCCAATATCCCGCCAGCCCCTCGTACGTCTTGCGGCCCAGCACCAGCCCGCTGGATCTCGCCTGACGCTCGAACGAGTAGTCGCCGTGGTCTCCGTCCGGCTGCACCCACGGGCCGACTGGGTCGATGACGCCGTCGAGGGTGGCCTGCGTGGTTGCGATCAGCTTGCCCATCTCGATTCTCCTTTGGTCACGGGAGTTCTTCCCGGCCCGGCGGGTCGCTACGCCGCAGCGAACGCCTGACGCAAGTCCGCGACAAGGTCGCCGGCGTCCTCGATGCCGACCGACAGCCGCACAAGGTCTGCCGGGACCGCGGCGTCCGAGCCCTCGACGGACTGGTGGGTCATCGCCTGCGGGACCTCGATCAGCGACTCCACGCCCCCGAGCGACTCTGCGAGTGTGAAGAGGCGGGTGCGTGCGGCCACGCCCGTGGCGTCGGCGTGGCGGAAGCTGACCATGCCGCTGAAGCCGGGCCAGCGCACGTCGGACACGCCCGGCACGTCGCGCAGGTAGGCACTGACGGCGGCGGCGTTCTCGGCGTGCGCGCGCATCCGCAGCGCGAGCGTGCGCAGCCCGCGGTGCGTGAGGAAGGCGTCGAACGGCCCGGGGACGGCGCCGACCGCGTTCTGCACGAAGCGGACCGCCTCGTGCCGCTCCAAGCTGGAGGTGACGACGGCGCCGCCGACCGTGTCGGAGTGGCCCGAGAGGTACTTCGTCGTGGAGTGCACGACGGCGTCGGCGCCGAGCTCCAGCGGACGCTGGTTGATGGGCGTGGCGAAGGTGTTGTCGACTGCGACGAACGCGTCGCGCGAGCGCTCCACCACGCCGGCGATGTCGACGACATTGAGCAGCGGGTTCGTGGGTGTCTCGACCCAGATGAGACGCGTGTCCGAGCGCACCGCGGCTGCGAGCGCGTCGAGGTCGGTCTGGTCCACCATCGTGTATTCCAGCCCCCACCGCGTGAGGACCTTGTCGACGAGCCGGAAGGTGCCGCCGTAGAGGTCGCCCGGGATGACGACATGGTCGCCCGCCGAGCAGACCGCAGTCAGCAGCGCGTGGGTCGCGGCCATGCCGGACGAGAAGGCGCTGCCGTGACCGCCTTCCAGGTCACCGAGCGCGCGCTCCAGCGCTGCTCGCGTCGGGTTCGCCGAGCGGGCGTAGTCGAAGTCCTCCACGAACTCGCCGACGCGCGACTGGGCGAACGTCGAGGTCTGGTGGATCGCCGGGATGACCGAGCCGTACGTCGGGTCGGGATCCAGGCCCGCATGCACGACACGGGTCGGGAGGGCGTCGCCGTCGTGGCTCATCGGGCCAGCGCCTCCAGCAGATCGGCACGGGTGAGGATGCCCGCCGGCCGTCCGTCGCGGGTGACCAGCAACGCCTGCCGGTCGCCCGACAGCAGCTCGACTGCATCGCGGACCGGGTCACCGGCCGACACCGCCGGGAACGGCGCCTCCATCACGTCGACGATCTGCGCACCGAGGACGTCGGGATCGGAAACCGCGTGCTTGAGCACGCCGCGCTCACCGATCGAGCCGACCACGGCCTGGCCGTCGTGGGCGGAGACCACCGGCAGCTGCGAGACGCGGTGCTCGTGCAGCAGCGCGACCGCATCGCGGACCGGCTGGTCGGTGCGGACGGTGACGAGCGCGGGGATCGTGTCGTCGTGCTTGCGCAACAGCACGTCGCCGACCGACTCCTCGCCGGTCCGCTCCAGAAATCCGTACTCGGTCATCCAGGCGTCGGAGTAGATCTTGCCGAGGTAGGAGCGCCCGCCGTCGGGGAGGATCACCGCGACCATCGCCTCGCGGTCGTCGATCTCGCCGGCGACCTCCAGCGCTGCGTGCAGCGCCGTCCCGCACGAACCCCCGGTCAGGATGCCCTCCGTCATCGCCAGGCGCCGGGTCGTCAGGAACGAGTCGCGGTCGCTGACGCGCACCCAGCGATCGACGACCGCCGGGTCGAACGTCTCCGGCCAGAAGTCCTCGCCGACGCCCTCCACCAGATAGCCCTTGACGTCCTCCGCGGTCGGCGCTGCATAGATCGAGCCGACCGGGTCGGCGCCGACGACCACCAGGTCCGGGTTGCGCTCCTTGAGGTAGCGCGCGGTTCCGGTGATCGTGCCGCCCGTCCCGACGCCGACGACGAGGTGCGTGACGGCACCGCCGCTCTGCTCCCACAGCTCCGGGCCGGTCGACGCGTAGTGCGCCGCCGGGTTGGCCGCGTTGCTGTACTGGTTCGGCTTGAACGCCCCGGGAATCTCGGCCGCGAGCCGATCGGACACCGAGTAGTAGGACTCCGGTGACTCCGGAGCCACATTGGTGGGGCAGACCACGACCTTGGCGCCGTAGGCCCGCAGCAGGTCGATCTTCTCGCGCGACATCTTGTCGGGCATGACCGCGATCACCTGATAGCCCTTCAAGCGAGCTGCGATCGCGAGTCCGGTGCCGGTGTTGCCGGACGTCGGCTCGACGATCGTGCCACCGGGCGCCAGCAGCCCGTCGCGCTCGGCGGCATCGATCATCGCCACCGCAACGCGATCCTTGATCGAGCCACCCGGGTTGAGCGACTCCACCTTCGCCACGAGCTGCGGAGTCAGGTCGGCGCCGATGCGGCTGAGCCGCACGAGCGGCGTGCCGCCGATCGCGTCGAGGATCGAATCCTTGATGTCGGCGGTCGTCGCCGCCGACGCGTGTGTGAGCGCATCCATGCCATCCATGCGGGCATCGTAGCCACGGACGAGAGGAGGCGGATGTCGGGACGCGACGGGCTCTACGGTCGAGCGTCTCGCCGTCGCGGTCGGGGCACGGCGGGCAGGCGCCAGGCGGCGGCAAGGCCGACGAGCGCGAGTGCGGCGAGGGCGCTCATCGCGAGCGCGTAGGAGCGGTTGCCGGCGGCGAGGTCGGAGACGAGGATGGTGCCGGCGATCGCGGTGCCGAACGAGGAGCCGAGGTTCGAGATGCTGCGCGAGAGGCCGGAGATCTCGCCCTGTTGCTGCTCGGGGAAGCTCGACTGGACGATGTTGATCGAGGGGGTGAGCATGACGCCGAGGCCGAGGCCGATCGTCAAGAGGCCCGGGGTGAACGCGAGCACGTGCTCGGAGCTCGACACGAGCGCGAGCAGCAGCCCGATCCCGCCGATCGTGACGATGAAGCCCGCGCGGACGAGCGTGCGCTGTGCGTGCCGTCTCGCGAGGCGCTCGGCGGCGAGCGAGGAGACGAGGACGCCGGCGGTCGCCGCAGTGAAGACGAGGCCCGTCTTGATCGCGCTGAAGTCGCGGACGGTCTGGAGGAACACGGAGACGACGAACGAGATGCCCATCAACAGCAGCCACTGCACGTTCTGCGTGACGAGTCCGAGGTTGGACGTGCGGTTGCGGAACAGCGCGAGCGACAGCAGCGGCTCCTTGCCGGCTTGCTCGGTGCGACGGACGTGGAGGAAGAACCACAGCAGGAACCCCGCGCCGAGCGCGAGGAAGGTCACCAGCAGCACGCCGCTGGTGTCGGCCTGGAGGATCCCGAGCACGACGAAGAACATGCCGGCCCCGGAGAGGACGGCGCCGGCGGTGTCGAACGGGCGCGTCGGGTCCGGCGCGATCGGGTCGGCGAGGCGGCGACTGAGGAGGACGATCGTCGCGACGACGGCGGCTTGGAAGAGAAAAGCGGCGCGCCAGCTGATGCCGCTGGTGATCAAGCCGCCGATCAGCGGTCCGGCCGCGGCGCCGACGCCGCCGGCGCCGCTGATGATCCCGAACGCGCGGGCACGCGAGGTCGTCTCGTGGAACGCGAGCGTGGTGAGGATGTAGACCGGCGGAATCAGCAGCGCGGTCCCGACGCCTTCGAGGACCGAGTTGCCGAGGATCAGCACGCCGAGGCCCGGGGAGGCGGCACTCAGCAGTGCCCCGGTCCCGTAGATCGTGAGGCCGGCGAGGAAGCAGCGCTTGCGCCCCCAGCGATCGGTCAGCTTGCTGCCGGGAATCATCAGGATCGCCATGATCAGCAGGAACAGCGTGATCACCGTCTGGACGCCCTTCACCGTCGTGTCCAGATCCTGGCTGATGTCGTTGATCATCACGTTCATGTTCGAGCCGGCGAAGCTGCAGATGAACTGTGCGAGTGCGAGCGGCGCGAGCAGCCGCCGCGAGGCGCTTGGCGAGCTGGCGGATGGGGCGTCCGCGCTCACGCGTGCTCGCCACGCGAGATCTCACGGGCGGCGAGGATCAGCGTCAGGTGGCTGAAGGCCTGCGGGAAGTCCACCGACCCGTCGCGGCCGACCAGCGACGCGGACTGCATGTCGCCGATCAGGCCGTGGTCCTCAAGGAGCATCCGCCGTCCTTGCGAGCGCGGTGGGCGACATGCAGCTAGCTTCACCCGCGAGACCTGCCCCTGAAACGCCGGAGCCCGGCTGGGCGTGAAAACCCGGCTTTCTGGCCCGATCGGCGCCGGCACCAGGGCGCGCCGCCCGCGAGGACGCCCCCGCTAGCGCCGCACCAACGGCTCCAGCCGCTTCATCACGTCGTAGTAGCGCACCGGCGCGACGCGCGTCAGCAACGACAGGAAGCCGGCGTCCGGGCCGACGAGGATGCGGTCGCGGCCGCGCTCGACGCCGGTGTGGATGATCTCGGCCGCGCGCTCCGGCGACGTCCGCGCCGCCTTCATGAAGTCGCGCTTCAGCGCGTCATGGTCGGTGTTGCCGAGGTCGTCGACGTGGAAGCGGGCGTTGTCGACGATGTGCGTCTTGATCCCGCCGGGATGGACCGCCACAGCGCGCACGCCGCTGCCCCGCAGCTCGTGTCGCAGCGACTCGGTGTAACCGCGCACCGCGAACTTCGACGCGCAGTAGGCGCTTTGCGTCGGGAAGCCGATCAGCCCGAACACGCTCGACACGTTCACGATCGCACCGGAGCCCTGCGCGAGCAGGATCGGCAGGAAGGCGCGCGTGCCGTGGACGACGCCCCAGAAGTTCACGTCGATCACCCACTCGTCGTCCTCGGACGCGGCACCGGCTGCCGTCTGCGAGACGGTCACGCCCGCGTTGTTGAAGACCATCGCGATCGGCTGCGGCGCCCACTCCTGCACGGCGGCGGCGAAGGCCATCTGCGCGCCGCGGTCGCGCACGTCGACCTTGCGCGCGAAGACCGGACCGTCGAGCGTCGAGACGGTCTCCTCGAGCCCGTCCGCGTTCCAGTCGCACAGGGCGACCGGACAGTCGCGCTTGGACAGGCGTTGCGCCATCGCGCGGCCGATGCCGGAGCCCGCACCGCTGATCACAGCGGTGCGGCCGTCGACGATCGTTCCTTGCGCCATCTGGTGGGTGCTTGCGTGAGAGCGCTGCGCGCGGGCTACTGCCCGAGGTTGGAGGGCACTTCGCCTCCGCCTGCGGCACCTTGGCCGCCACCGCTGTTGCCCCCAACGCCCGGCGCCTGCGCCGGGATCACACCAAGCAGCACGACGTCGAAGTACGTCGTGGCTCTCTGCACTTCCGGATCCGGGTTCGTCGTGAAGCCAAGGCTCGGCGGGATGATCAGGCGGCGCTCGCCGGCGACTCTCATGCCGGGAATGCCCTGCCACCAGCCGTCGATCACGACTCCATGTTCGACTCTCGTTTCAAAGGCTCTTCTTCTGTTCCACGACGATTCCATCGCTCTTCCAGTGACGTAGTTCGTCGCTATGAAGTCGAACAATCCGGTGTCGCCGGCGTGGATCTCGTCACCTGTGCCCTTGCGCACGTCCTTGACGATCAAGCCCTTGATCTTCGCGCCCGGGTGCGGACCGGGACTTGCCGGCTTCGCATAGCGCTCTTTTATCCCGTGGATCACTGTCGTGTGTGTTGCCGTCGTGGTCGTGCTCTTGCTTGCCGTTGGCTTCGAGCTCCCGCCGCAACCGGCGACGAAGGTCAAGGCAAGGCAGCACAACATGAAACGGAATCCCCCATTCGCGTTCATGGCGCGAACGTACCGGAGTGGGCTCGGGCCGTGCGCCGGTTCCGGGCTGAAAACGGGTCAGCTGAAGCGACCCGGCTCCCACAGCGGCTCGTCGTCGCCGTTGGCACCGCGGCTGAGGATGAACAGCAGGTCGGAGAGCCGGTTGAGGTAGCGCACGACCTCCTCGCCGAGCTCCTCGCCGCAGACGATCGCGGCACGCTCGGCGCGCCGGCAGACGGTCCGGCAGACGTGCAGCTGAGCGGCAGCGAGCGTGCCGCCGGGGATCACGAACGACTTCAGCGGCGCCAGCGTGGCGTTGACCTCGTCACAGCGCTGCTCGAGCCATGCAGTCTGCTCCGGCGTCACGCGCAGCCGCGTGCGATCGCCGCCGTGTGGCACCGCGATGTCGGCGCCGACGTCGAAGAGGTCGTTCTGGACGTGTCGCAGCCAGCTGACGTAGCCCGCCGGCATCCCGTCCGTCGCAACCGCGACGCCGAGCTGCGCGTTGAGCTCGTCGACCGTCCCGTACGCCTCGATCCGCGGGTGCGTCTTCGAGACGCGGCTCATGTCGCCGAGGTGCGTCTCGCCCGCATCGCCGAGGCGCGTGTAGATGCGTGTGAGGTTCACCGTCATGTGCTCAGCAAGTGTAGGCCGGGCGCGGACACCTGCCGCCGGGCCGGCGCGCTAGCATCCCCGCCGTTCAAGGTCGGATGGTGATGGGAAGTCCGGTGTGAATCCGGCGCGGACCCGCCACTGTCATCGGGGACGCTCACCGTACGCGCTTCGAGCGCACGCCACTGGGAGGCACCGCCACCCGGGAAGGCGCGGAGAGTAGGCCCGAGAGCCAGGAGACCAAGCCTCCGACCGCACTCATACACCCTCGCGGAAAGGGGTGCTTGCATATGTTGCAGAAGATCATTCGCTCCGTGCTCGGCGCGCTTGCCGTCGTTGCGGTTTCGGCACCGGTCGCACTCGCCGGCTCGCCGGCCAAGGTCACGGTGCGCGTCGAAGCGCCGAGCAGCACGCTCGTCTCGACGACGCTCACGACGAGCACCCACGCGGTCGCCAAGGATACGACGCACAGCTGCACCGGCACGAGCGCAGCCGGCGCGCTCGAGCAGGCGACGGGCGGAAAGTGGACCGCTTCCTGGTTCGACGGCCTCGGCTACACGGTCGACAGCGTCGCGGGCGTCAGGCCGGCGACGGTCAACGACTACTGGACGCTGTGGGTCAACAACAAGTCGTCGCTGCTCGGCGTCTGCGGCGCCGAGCTGCAGCCGGGCGACCAGGTGCTCGAGTTCATCTGCTCCAACGCCCAGCCGCCGGACTACGCCTGCGGCGATCGTCCGCTCGGCCTGATCGCTCCAAGCGGTCGCGTGCGCGCCGGCCATGCCGCCGCGTTCAAGGTCGTCTCCTACAAGGACGACGGCACGGCGGTGCCGGTGTCTGGCGCGAAGGTCTCCGGCGGCACGAAGGCCGTCACCTCTGGCGCCGACGGCAGCGCGAGCGTCACGCTCGCCGCGGGTGAGTCGGCGCTGCGTGCCACGCTCGCAGGCGACGTCCCGTCGGCGACGCTGCACTGCGCGATCGGCGCGAAGAGCGGCACGTGTGGCAGCACCGATCGCACCCCGCCGACGCTGATCGTCAAGGGGATCCGCGACGGCGCCGGGTTCGACGCCCTCCACGCGCCGCGCCTGCTGCACGGTGTCGCGCAGGATCCGGACGGCGTCAGCGTCGCGCTGCGCCTCACGCGCAAGCTCGGCAAGGCGTGCAGCGTCTTCGACGCGAAGCGGGCTGCCTTCCGCCGCTGCCCGGCGAAGCGCGCGCCGCTGTTCGCCGTGAGCGACCGCTCGCGCTGGTCCTACCTGCTGCCGCGCAGGCTGGGCGGCGGCAGCTACGTGCTCGACGTGCGCGCGACCGACGGCGCCGGCAACGTGCGCAACAAGCGCCTGCGCTTCCTCGTCGGAGACGCCGGGTGAGCATCCGCCTCGCCGTCCTCGCGCTCGCCCTGACGCTCGCCGCCGGCACTGCCGGCTGCGGGCTCGGGGCCGGCGCGAGCGGTGGGGCGGCGCGCGTGCTCGTGACGCGCGACTTCGGTGCGCGCCAGCTCGACGGCCGGATCGTCCAGGACGTTCCCGGTTCCGAGACGGTCATGCGGCTGCTGCAGCGCGAGCTTCCACGTGACGACGCGCTACGGCGGCGGCTTCGTGCAGTCGATCAACGGCCTTGCGGGCGGACGTGAGCATGGAAGTCCGGTCGACTGGTTCTTCTACGTGAACGGGATCGAGAGCACCGAGGGCGCGGCCGACGTCTCCGTGCGCGGCGGCGACCGGATCTGGTGGGACCGCCACGACTGGACGGCGACGAACCATGTACCGGCCGTCGTCGGCTCCTACCCGGAACCGCTGCTGCACGGCAGCGGCGGCAAGCGCTTCCCGGTCGTCCTGCAGTGCGCCGACGACGCGGCGGCAGCCTGCTCCGTGGTCGCCGACCAGCTCGCGGCGGCTGGCATCCGCGCACCGCGCCAGACGCTCGCGACGGGCGTCGGGCAGGAGACGCTGCGGGTGATCGTCGCTCCATGGCGCGAAGTGCGCAGCGACGCAGCGCTCGGCCAGGTCGATCGCGGTCCCTCCGTCAGCGGCGTCTACGCGCGCTTCGCCGGTGGCGGCAGCACGCTCGACTTGCTCGATGCGCACGGCAACGTAGCGCGCACGCTCGGCGCCGGCGGCGGGTTGATCGCCGCGACGCGCTACGCCGAGCAGGCACCCACGTGGGCGATCACCGGCACCGACGTCGCCGGCGTCACCGCCGCCGCGCACGCACTCGACGAGCACCAGCTCGCGCGGCACTTCGCGCTCGCCGTCAGCGCGTCCGGCGCCACGCCGGTGCCACTGGAGGGTTGATGCTCGCGCACGGTCACGCTCCGAGGACCGGCAGCTCGAGCGGTCGGCGCGGCTGATGGGCTTTCGCCGCCGCGCCAGCCCGTTGCATGCCGCTCGCGCGGCGGTTGGCTGCGGGCTCTGCGGCGCGCTCGCGCTGACTGCATTGCTGTTCGACGATCCGCTCCTGCTCGGTGCTGTCGTGCTCGCCGCGCTCGCGACCGGCACAGCGGCCGGTGCCGGCGCGCAGCTGCGCCGCGCGCTCGCGATCGCGCTGCCGTTCGTGCTCGTGATCGCGCTGCTCAACCCGCTGATCACGCAACAGGGCCTGACGGTGATCGCGCGGCTCGGGACGCTCCCGCTGATCGGCCGTCGCGACGTGACGCTCGAGTCGCTCGTCTACGGCGGGGTGCTCGGCCTGCGCGCGCTCGGGCTGATCCTCTGCTGCGCGCTGTACGCGGCGGTCGTCGACCCGGACGAGGTGCTGCGGCTGTTCCGTCGCGTCTCCTTCCGCTCGGCGCTGACGGCGACGCTCGCGACGCGGATGGTGCCGGTGCTGCACCGCGACGGCCGGCGGATGGCGGAGGCGCAGCGCTGCCGGCCGGGCCGGACGCCGTCGCGGATCGCACTCGTGCGCGCGGTCGCCGGCGGCGCGCTGGACCGCGCCCTCGACGTGGCCGCGGCGCTCGAAGTGCGTGGCTACGGTGGCGCCGTGCGGCCGCCACGCAGCCGGCGCCCGTGGTCGCGCCACGACCTCGCGTTCGCCACCGCAGCATGCGCGATCGCCGCGCTGGCGATCGCCGGCCGGGTCGCCGACCTCGGTGCGTTCAGCGCCTACCCGTCGCTCCACGACAGGCCCGGCGCCGCCACCTGGGCACTCGCCGCCGCGGTCGTCGCGCTCCCGCTGATCCCGTTCGCCGACCGCAGGGGGATCGGATGAGCGTGCTCGCGCTCGACAGCTTCACCTACACCTACCCGGGCGGCGCCGCGCCCGCGCTGCGTGACGTGACGCTCGCGATCGGCGAGGGCGAGCTCGTCGTGCTCGCGGGTCGATCGGGCGGCGGGAAGTCGACGCTGCTGCGCGTTGCGAACGGGCTCGTGCCGCACGTCCACGGCGGCGAGGCGTCGGGTGGGGCGGTCGTGACGGGGCTCGACGTGCGGCAGCACGGCCCGGCTGAGCTGGCACGCCACGTCGGCTCGCTGTTCCAGGACCCCGAGACGCAGATCGTGATGGGGACGGTCCGCAACGAGCTTGCGTTCCCGCTGGAGAACCGCGGCGAGCCAGCCGGCGCGGTTGCACGTGGGGTGGAGGAGGCAGCGCTCGCGCTCGGGATCGCGCACCTGCTGGAGCGCCCGACGCACGAGCTGTCCGGCGGCGAGCTGCAGCGCGTAGCGCTCGGCGCCGCGCTTGTCGGCCGTCCGCAGCTCGTGCTGCTCGACGAGCCGACCTCGCAGCTCGACCCCGTAGCCGGCGACGAGTTGATCGGCCTGCTGCGCCGCCTCAACGAGGAGTGGGGCACGACGATCGTGCTCGCCGAGCACCGCCTCGAGCGCTGCCTCACCGCCGCCGACCGCGTGATCGCCGTCGCCGACGGCCAGATCGCCTGCGACGCCGCCCCCCGCGACTTCCTCACCTGGGCCCACGACCACGCACCCGCGCTCGAGACCCCCGGAGCCCGGCTCCTCGCCACCGTCGGCCTCACCCCGGCACCGGTGGGAGTCAAGGACGCCAGGGCCACCCTCAAGGCCCACAACGCACTCCCGACCGTCGCCCACGACGACCACGAGGGGGGCGAGAGCGGGAAGGCTCGCAGCGGCGCCGGGGCTGCCGCGCTGCGACTTCGGAACGTCTGGCACGAGCCAAAGAACAGCCCGCCGATCCTGCGTGCGGTCGACTTGGAGTTGCACGCAGGCGAGCGCGTCGCCCTGATGGGCCGCAACGGAGCCGGCAAGTCGACGCTCCTGCGCCACGCAGCCGGCCTGCTGCAACCGACCCGCGGAAAGGTCGAGACGACTGGTCGCGTCGCGCTGCTGCTGCAGAACCCGAACGACTATCTCGTCCACGAGCGCGTAGCCGACGAGGCGCCGCCCGAGGCGCTCAGAGCAGCCGGGCTCGATCACCTCGCCGACCGCCACCCGAAGGACCTCTCCGGCGGCGAGCGCCAGCGGCTGGCGCTCGCGATCGTGCTCGGAACCGCCGCGGACCCGTCGGCCGTCCTCTGCCTCGACGAGCCGACACGCGGGATGGATCGTGCCCACAAGGCCGACCTCGCGGTCCTGCTGCGCCGTCTCGCCGACGCCGGCACTGCTTTGCTCGTCGCAACCCACGACGCCGAGTTCGCCGCAGCGGTCGCCGAGCGCGTCGTGCTGCTCGGCGAGGGCACGCCGATCGCCGACGCGCCCGCCGCCGAGGTGCTGGCCGGCGGCTGGTACTTCGCGACCGAGACGGCGCGCATCCTGCGCGGCGCC
Organism: uncultured Actinomycetes bacterium; assembly: GCA_963715695.1. Lineage (GTDB taxonomy): Bacteria > Actinomycetota > Thermoleophilia > Solirubrobacterales > Solirubrobacteraceae > Conexibacter. The sequence goes on from OY970266.1 coordinate 2,918,467, forward strand.
GGCGGCGCGCTCGACCCCGAGGCAGGCGCCGCGCTCGTGCGGGCGCAGCTCGCCAGAAGACCCGATCCTGTCGCACACCCCGATCCACGCCCGAGAGAGGTCCACCACCGATGACCTGGCAGCTCGCCTCGTTGCTCCTGCTCGCCGCCGCGCTCACTGCCGGCTTCGCCTGGTACGAGCGCTCGCATCCGTCAGCGCGTGTGCTCGCGCTCGTCGGCACGCTTGCGGCGCTCGCGGTGCTCGGCCGGATCGCCTTCGCGCCGGTGCCGAACGTGAAGCCGACGACCGACCTCGTGCTGCTGTCCGGCTACGTCTTCGGCGGCGCGCCGGGCTTCGCGGTCGGCGCGGTTGCCGCGATCGCGTCGAACTTCTTCTTCGCGCAGGGGCCGTGGACGCCATGGCAGATGGCTGCCTGGGGCGGGATCGGGATCGCCGGCGCCGGGCTTGCACGCGCAAGCGGGGGACGGCTGGGAAGGGTCCCACTCGCGATCGCCTGCGGCGTCGCAGGTCTTGCGTTCGGCGTCGTCCTGAACTTCGGCTCGGTCGTGATGGTCGGCGGCGGCACCGACGACCTCGGGCGGCGCTTCGTCGCCTACCAGACGACCTCGCTGCCGTGGGACCTCACGCACGCGATCGCGAACGTCGCCTTCTACCTGCTGTTCGGCCCGGCGCTGGTCCGCACCTTGCGCCGCTTCCGCACGCGACTCGACTTCACCTGGCATCCCAGCCCGGGCACGACCGCTGCCGTGCTCGTGGCACTCACGCTCGCGGGGATCGGCGCGAACGCTGCCACCGCACCCGCCGCGCGCGCGGCCTCGCCGCTCGGCTATGTCGTCCACCAGCAGAACCGCGACGGTGGTTTCGGCACGGCACCGGGGCGCCCGTCCGACGGCCTCACGAGCGGGTGGGTGGCGCTCGGGCTCGCGGCGGCCGGGCGCAACCCGGCGAGCGTGCGCCGCGCCGGCCACAGCGTCGTCGACTATGTGGTCGCGCACACTGGAGGCCTCACGCGCGACGGCTCGGCGACCGGCATCGGCAACCTCGAGCGGACGGTCCTCGTGCTGCGCGCCGCCGGGCGCTCGCCGCACAAGGTTGTCGGCCACGACCTCGTCACTGCGCTCAGCCGACACGTCAGCCGCGGCGGCAGCGTGCTCTCGCAAGTCAATTTGACTGCCTTCGCGGTCCTCGCGCTGCGCGGCGCCGGCATGCCGGCGAGCGCACCGCAGCTGCGCCACGCTGGGGCGTGGCTCGCTGGCCACCAGAATCACGACGGCGGCTACGGCTTCCTCGCGGGGATCTCCAGCGACGTCGACGACACGGCAGCCGTGCTGGAGGCGGTCGCCGCGCTTGGCGGTCACCACGCGACGTTGCGGCGCGGTGGCGCCTTCCTGCGCGGCGCGCAGAACCTCGACGGCGGGCTCGGGCAGGGTCCGGGGGAGACGTCGAACGCGCAGTCGACCGCCTGGGCGATCCAAGGGCTCGTCGCGGCCGGCGTGCGGCCGAGCCGGCTGCACCGCGGCGGCGCGCGCTCACCTGGCGGCTACCTCGCGTCGCTCACGCAAGCGGACGGCTCGGTGCGCTACTCGCGCTCCGTCGTGCAGACGCCGGTGTGGGTGACGGCTACCGCGTTGCTCGGTCTCGCCGGGCAGCCGCTGCCGCTCGCTCCCACCCACGCGGCCAAGGCGGCGTCGTTCCGTTCGCCGGAACGGTAGGGTTCCGCCGCTCATGAAGATCGGTGTTCCAAAAGAGACCCAAGACGGCGAGCGGCGCGTCGCGCTCGTACCCGAGGTCGTGCAAAAGCTGACGGGCTCCGGACTCGACGTGGTCGTCGAGCGCGGGGCAGGTGCCGAGGCGATGATCCCGGACGCACAGTTCGCGGATGCCGGTGCCACGCTCGTCGACGACGCTGCCACCGTCTGGCAGAGCGAGGTCGTCGTGAAGGTCGCCCCGCCATCGGTCGACGAGGCGGCGCAGCTGGGCCCCGACAGCACGTTGATCGGCTTCCTCGCACCGCTCTCGAACGCCGAGGGCGTGCGCGCGCTCGCCAGCTCCGGTGCGACGACGTTCGCGCTCGAGGCGGTGCCGCGCATCTCGCGTGCGCAGTCGATGGACGCGCTCTCCTCGCAGAGCAACGTGGCCGGCTACCGCGCCGCCTTGATCGGCGCGCAGGAGATGGGCCGCTTCTACCCGATGCTGATGACCGCCGCGGGCACGATCCGGCCCGCGACCGTGCTCGTGCTCGGCGCCGGCGTCGCCGGACTGCAGGCGATCGCCACCGCGCGCCGGCTCGGCGCTGTCGTGCAGGGATTCGACGTCCGTTCGGTCGTGAAGGAGCAGGTCGAGTCGCTCGGCGCGAAGTTCCTCGAGTTCGACCTCGGTGGCGACCTGGAGGGCGAGGGCGGCTATGCGAAGGAGCTGACGCCCGAGCAGCAGGCACGCCAGCAGGAGCTGATGGCCGAGGCGATCGGCAAGTGCGACGTCGTCATCACGACGGCGCTCGTGCCGGGCCGCCGCGCGCCGATCCTCGTCACGGCAGACGCCGTGCAGCGGATGAAGCCCGGCTCGGTGATCGTCGACCTCGCCGGCGAGGCAGGCGGCAACTGCGAGCTGACCGAGCCGGGGCAGACCGTCATCCGTCACGACGTGAAGATCGTCGCGCCGCTCAACGTCGCGAGCACGATGGCCGAGCACTCGTCGCAGCTCTACGCGCGCAACATCCTCGCGCTGCTCGAGCTGATGCTGAAGGACGGCGCGCTCACGCTGGACTTCGACGACGAGGTGATCGCCGGCGCGTGTGTCACGCGCGGCGGAGAGATCGTCCACGAGGGCGCGAAGGCCGCAGCCGGCCAGCCCGCCTGACCACGAGGAGACGGAGACCATGGACCTGGTGACTGAGATCGGGATCCTCGTGCTCGGCGCGTTCGTCGGCTTCGAGGTCATCTCGAAGGTGCCGAACACGCTGCACACGCCGTTGATGTCGGGCACGAACGCGATCCACGGGATCGTGCTGCTCGGCGGTCTGCTCGTGATGTCGGCAGCCGTCGGCGCGGACGACCTGCTCGGCAAGGTGATCCTCGTGATCGCGATCGCGTTCGGCACGATCAACATCATCGGCGGCTTCCTCGTGACCGACCGCATGCTCGGCATGTTCAAGCGGAAGCCGGCGCCACCGAAGGCCGCGGACGAGGGGGAGGGCTCGTGATGGTGCTCGCCACGTCGTTCCTGCAGGACCACAACTTCATCAGCGCGCTCTACATCCTCGCCGTGATCCTCTTCATCATCGGCCTGCGCGGCCTCGCCGGCCCCAACACCGCGGTGCGCGGCAACAAGATCGCCGCGGTCGGGATGGCGATCGCGGTCGTCGCGACGCTGCTGCAAGAGGGCGTCGTGCCCAACGGGCAGACAGCGCTGCTGATCGCGATCGGCGTCGCGATCGGGACGGCAGTCGGCATCCCCGCTGCGCTGAACGTGAAGATGACCGCGATCCCGCAGATGGTCGCGCTGTTCAACGGCGTCGGCGGCGGCGCGGTCGCGCTGATCGCCTGGGCCGAGTTCCGGCGTCGCTTCCCCGGTCCGGACGGCGACTGGTACATGAAGGCGGAGATCCCGTCGCTGTTCGCGGCGATCATCGGCTCGGTCTCCTTCTGGGGCTCGAACATCGCCTTCGCGAAGCTGCAGGAGATCCTGCCCGGCAAGCCGATCAAGCTGCCGGGCCAGCAGCTGTTGAACCTCGTGCTGCTGCTGATCTGCGTCGGCTCGGGCATCGCGCTCGCCGCCGGCAACCACTCTCAGCTGCTGTTCGTGCTCGGCATCCTCGTCGCTGCGGGCATTCTCGGCAACATGGTCGTGCTGCCGATCGGCGGCGCCGACATGCCGGTCGTGATCTCGCTGCTGAACGCCTTCACGGGCCTGTCCGCTGCCGCGACCGGCATCGCGCTGGACAACTTCGCGCTGATCGTCGCCGGCGTCATCGTCGGCGCCTCCGGCTCGATCCTGACGAACCTGATGGCGGTCGCGATGAACCGCTCGGTCCCGGCGATCATCGCCGGCGGCTTCGGCGGCGGAGGTGGCGCCGTCGCAGTCGGTTCGGGAGGTGACACCGATCGCGGCCCGGTGCGCTCCACGAGCGCGCAGGATGTCGCCATTCAGCTCTCCTACGCGCGCCATGTCGTCGTCGTGCCGGGCTACGGCATGGCGGTCGCGCAGGCGCAGCACGCGGTCCGCGAGATGGCGATCGCGCTCGAGGCGAAGGGCGTCGAGGTCAAGTACGCGATCCACCCGGTCGCCGGGCGCATGCCCGGCCACATGAACGTCCTGCTGGCGGAGGCCGACGTGCCGTACGACCAGCTGAAGGAGATGGACGACATCAACCCGGAGTTCTCGCGCACCGACGTCTCGCTGATCATCGGCGCCAACGACGTGACGAACCCCGCAGCGAAGGATCAGCCCGACTCGCCGATCTACGGCATGCCGATCCTCGAGGTCGACAAGTCGGCGAGCGTCGTCGTGCTGAAGCGCTCGATGGGCTCCGGCTTTGCCGGCATCGACAACCCGCTCTTCTACGATGCGAAGACGGCGATGCTGTTCGGCGACGCGAAGGCGTCCGTCGGCGACATCACCGCCGAGATCAAGGCGCTCTGAACGACCGACGGTGCGCTCCGGGAGGATTTTCGCCCCATTCAGCGCGATTGAACGTCATCGTTCTTACCAATTGACTTCCCTAGTGCCAGCGGGGTGTGGGAGCGTTCCTGGCGCATCCGGGCACCAAAGACGAGCCGGTCGGGGGGACTTCCCGGCTCGCCCTGGCGCAGGGGCTGGCGCGCCGCGAATGCGTCGGGAACGAGGGGGAATGGTGTGCGGGGCCGCGGAGGCCGGCCCCGCATCGCCGCCCTCCTGTGGGCAAGCGGCCGATGCGCCAGGCGGCAGCCGTCAGGCCGACCGCGTAACTTTCGCGGGCGCCGCTGGTTGAAGCACCCGATGCCGCGACCGGTGCCTCTCGCCATGCCCCGACTGCATCGTCCCCGCCTCCCGTTCGCAACGCCAGCTGCCGTGCTCGGCCTGCTCGCCGCGCTCGCGCTCGTCGCCGCACCGGCGAGCGCCGCGACCTTCCCGGGGAATCCCGTCGTCGGCCCATCGCCGGACCTGCAGACGCTCGACGGGCTCGACCTCGCGCCGGACGGCAGCGGCGCGCTCGTCACGACGATCAAGGACGGCGGCGTCGCCCACGTCTTCGTCAGCCGGCTCGTCAACGGCGCCTGGAGCGCGCCCGAGCGCGTCGACGGTGCACTGCCCGGACCGTCGTCCCAGCCCGTCGTCGCGGCAGCCGACGGCGGACGCCTTGCGGTCGCGTTCGTCAACGGCGGCAACGTCTATGGCGTCATGCGAGCGAGTGCCGCCGCCGGCTACGCAGCGCCGCAGGCGGTCTGGGGCGGTGGTGGCGCGTCCGCGCCGGCCGTCGACGTCGGCGTCAGCGGCAAGGGCTGTCTCACGTTCACGGCGCCCGGTGCGGGCGGCAACGACGTGCGCGTCGCGTACTCGCCGGATGGATCGCCGTGGACGCTCGTGGGCGCTCCGCTCGACGGCAACGCGAACGCCGACGCCGGCAGCGGGACGAGCCGCTCGCAGGTCGCCGTCTCCGCCGACGGCACGGCGATCGTCGTGTGGGGCGAGGGCGGTCATGTCCTGGCCCGTCGCGTGCGCACGACGCAGCCGAGCGTCGTCTTCGCAGACGCGACAGCCGACCTCGTGGTCGAGGGCTTGGCGGCCGCCTCCTCCGACACGCCGGTCGTCGGCGCGCAGGACGACGACAGCTTCACCGGCGTCGCCTTCCGTGCGACGTTCAGCGTGGGTGGCGCGTCGCGCACGCGCGTCGTCTACCGCCGTTTGCGCGGCTCCCGCTTCGAGGGTCCGACGACGGTCGACGCATCGCCGTTCGCCTCCGGCCAGGGCTCGTCGAAGCCGCAGATCACGACGGTCGGCAACGGCAACGGGATCGTGCTCGGCTCCAACGACACGAGCTTTCTCTCGACCACGATGCTGACGCGCGGCGACGTCGGGCCAGGAACCATCGGCCAGCTCGACACGATCGCGCCGAGCACCGGGCCAGCCGATGCGGTCGCCGCGGCTGCGACCCCGCTGAGCATGCTCGCCGCCTGGCAGCTGACGCCGGCGACCGGCGCACCGGAGATCCACGCACGCTTCTACGACGGCACCGCCTTCGAGGCCGAGCAGGTGCTCTCGCGCCCCGAGCTCGGGCCGACCGTCGCCGACGCGGGGATCGCCGCGTCCGGCGACGACGATGGCGATCTCGCAGTCGCCTACGTGCAGGACGTGCCCGGACAAGGACCGGCGGTGGCAGTCGCAACCGTCGACCAGCCGCCGGGCCGCTTCGCCGTCCACTCGCTGCGCGGCTTCCAGCCGACGAGCCGGCCGCGCTTCACGTGGACGGTGTCGAAGGACGCATGGGGCGGCTACTTCAAGGTCATGGTCGACGGCGTCCAAGTCGCGACCACCGGGGGCCGCTCCTTTCGCTCGGCGACTCCCCTCGGCCAGGGCGTGCACCGCTGGCAGGTGACGGCGATCGACGCGCATGGGCAGACGTATGCAGCACCGGCTTCGACGGTGAGGCTCGACTCGGTCGCACCCACGCTGTCGGCGAAGCTCGCTGCCCGCGGCCATGCCGGCAAGCCGCTGAAGCTGACGATTCGCGCGAGCGACAAGCAGGCGGCTGCGGCCGGCGCGCCACCGGTCCAGACCTCGGGCGTGAAGCAGGTGCTCGTCGACTGGGGCGACCACACGCGGGTCGTGGTCGTGCACGGCAATCAGCACACGTTCCGGCGCAAGGGCAGCTACAAGGTGCGGATCGTCGTCACCGACAAGGCAGGCAATCGCAAGACCGTGCGCCGCACGGTGCGGATCGCGACTGCGCCGAAGCCGAAGAAGGGCAAGGCGCATGCGAAGAGGGCGAGCCGCACGCGGTCTCGCTCACGCAGCGCCGGTCGCCCGCGCTAGGCTCGATCGCCAGATGAGCGAGATCGGCGCCCGCCTCTACGACGTCCGCGCCGGGAAGCGGACGCTCTCGCTCGGCACACGGCCGTGGCTGATGGGGATCGTCAACGCGACCCCTGACTCGTTCTCCGACGCCGGCCGCCACCCGACGCTCGATGCGCGCGTCGAGCTCGCGCGCGACCTGCTCGCCGCGGGCGCCGACGTGATCGACATCGGCGGCGAGTCGGGTGTCACGAACCGCCCGCCGGTCGAGCCGGAGGACGAGATCGCCCGCGTCGTCCCACTGGTCGAACGTGTCGTGGGGAAGCTCGGTGCGATCGTGTCGGTCGACACCTACAAGCCTGCCGTCGCGGCTGCGGCGATCGCCGCCGGCGCGTGCATCGTCAACGACGTCAGCGGCCTGCGCGACCCGCGCCTCGCCGACGTCTGCGCCGAGACGGGCGCTGCGCTCGTGCTGATGCACACGCGCGCCGCCCCCAAGCAGAAGCTGCTCGACCGCGGCTACGACGGCCGCACGACGGACGATGTCGTCGCCTTCCTGCGGGAGCGGATGACGCTCGCGCTTGCGCGCGGCGTCGCCGAGGAGCAGGTAGTCCTCGATCCCGGCCCGGATTTCGGCAAGACGCCGGCGCAGACGGTCGAGGTGCTGCGCCGGCTCGACGAGGTCCATGCGCTCGGGCGCCCGCTGCTGCTCGCGCTCTCGCGCAAGGACTTCATCGGCGCCATCACCGGTCGCGCGCCGCGCGAGCGGCTCGGCGGGACGCTCGCCGCGCTCGCCTGGGGCGCCGACGCCGGCGGCCACGTCTTCCGCCTTCACGACGTCGCCGCAGCGTCCGACTTCCTCGCCGTCCGCGACGTGCTCGCGGGCCGGCGCGCGCTCGATCCCGGCGCGACGCTCGCCGACGCGTTGCGCTGGGAGCCGACCCGCCCGCCGAGCGCCTAAGCTTGAGCGACAGCGGTTGCAGCCCCCGACCAGGAAGGACCCCAGCATGAGACTCTTCATCGACACCGGCTCCGTCGCCGAGGTAGAGGAGATCGCCGCCTGGGGCGTGCTCTCGGGTGCGACGACGAACCCGAGCCTGCTCGCGAAGGAGGACGGCGATCCGGGCGACATCCTGCGCCGTATCTGCGAGCTGGTCGACGGGCCGACCTCGGCCGAGGTCGTCTCCGACAACGCACGCGGGATGGTCGCCGAGGGTCGCGCGCTGTCCGGTCTGCACGAGCATGTCGTTGTGAAGGTGCCGTTCTCGCCGGCGGGGTTGACCGCCGCGCACGAGCTGTCGAGCGACGGCATTCCGATCAACATGACGCTCGTCTTCTCGCCGAGCCAGGCGCTGCTCGCGGCGGAGGCCGGCGCGACGTTCGTCTCCTGCTTCCTCGGTCGTCTCGACGACGTCTCGGTCGACTCCGGCGAGGTGCTTGCGGGCATTGTCGAGACGCTGCACGCGGGCGAGAGCGAGGCGCAGGTGCTCGCCGCCTCGATCCGCAATCCGCTCCACGCGATCCTCGCGGCGCGGCTCGGCTGCGAGGTGGCGACCGTGCCGGGCAAGGTGCTCCATCAGATGCTCGACCATCCGTTGACGACATCCGGCATCGAGCGCTTCACGAGCGACTGGCAGTCGCGGCCGGAGTTCGGCGAGTGGCTGCACGGGCTCGTCGACGGCGCTCCGGTCCGATAGCCGGGCGCCTGCCTCCGACACGTCGAGTAGGGTTCCTCACCAGTATCGCCGGCCGCTGGCGCAACGCGGTCGGAGCCAACCGATCATCCATTCCCCAGGAGGACCCCCACATGGCCGTGCTCGAACGTTCCGCGCTCGCGGACAGTCCGCTCGCCGATCTGCACGCAATCGCCACCGAGCTCGGCATCGACGGCTTCCGCCGCCTGCGCCGTGACGACCTGATCGACGCGATCCTCACCAAGCAGGGCGGGAGCGGCAACGGAGCCGCACCCGCAGCCGATGGCGACGACGAGACGCGCGAGCGTCCCCGTCGCCGCCGTGGCGGCCGTGGCCGCAGTGGCGCCGCCCGCGACGAGGACGCGGGCGCTGCCCGCGACGAGGATGCGGAGGAAGCCGAGGCGCCACGCCGCAGCACTCGTGCCGCCCGTGAGAACGACGCGGAGCCGGTCGCGGAGCAGCCGCGCCGCAGCAGTCGTGCTGCGCGCGAGAACGACGCGGAGCCGGTTGCGGAGCAGCCGCGCCGCAGCACCCGCGCCGCGCGCGATCACGACGCCGACGCGTCTCGCCGCAACCGCGGAGGGCGCAGCCGTGGCGGTCGTGAGGAGGCCGAGGGCGACGCCCCGCGCCGCAGCGGGCGTGGTGGGCGCGAGGAGCGCGCCGCCGAGCCCGAGACCGGCCCCGAGCGCCTCGTCGAAGGCACGATCGAGCTGCTGCCGAACGGCTCCGGCTTCGTGCGGCTGTCCCCGCCCGACGCCTCCGACGGCGACGCCTACGTGTCGGCCGCGCAGGTGCGTCGCTGCGAGCTCGTCGCCGGTGACCGCGTGCGCGGTCCGGTGCGTCCGCCGCGCCGTTCCGAGCGTCACCCGTCGCTCGTGCGCGTCGATGCGATCAACGACAAGCCGGCCGACCAGGCACCTGACGCGGTCCGCTTCGACGAGCTGGCGGCCAGCTTCCCGAGCGAGCGCTTCGCGCTCGACAGCGAGGACCAGACGCTGAAGGCGATCGAGTTCCTGACGCCGATCGGCAAGGGCTCGCGCGTGACGATCGCCGGGCCGGCGCGCAGCGGCAAGAGCCACACGCTGCGACGCCTCGCCACCGCGCTCGCCGCGACCGACGGCCTCGAGTGCTCGCTCGTGCTCGTCGGCGTGCGCCCGGAGGAGCAGACCGAATGGGCGCAGGGGCCGCTGGCCCCCGCCTCCTCGCTCAGCTTCGCCTCGACCGCCGACGCGCAGGCGCAGGCGGTCGATCGCGCGATCGACAACGGCAAGCGCGTCGCCGCGCGCGGCGGTGACGCCGTCGTGCTGCTCGACACGCTCGACGGGCTCCCGCCGCACGCGGCGCGCAAGGCGCTCGCCGCGGCCCGCAACATTGCGAAGGGCGGCTCGCTGACGGTGATCGCGACCGCGTCGGCGCCGCTCGGCGGCGAGACGACGGTCGTCGCACTCGACGCCGAGTTGGCCGGGGCGCACCGCTTCCCGGCGATCGACCTGCTCACGAGCGGCACGCTGCGCGCGGAGCTGCTCGTCGGCGAGGCCGGCGCCGAGGCGATCGCCCAAGCGCGCGCCGAAGCGGTCTAGGCGCGGCTCAGCGCGGGAGGTAGGCGACCCGGCCCCACGAGGGCTCGGGCGCGAGCTCGATCGGCTCGTTGTCGCGATCGGGCTGGACGTACGCGAACGTGTGGGTCTCGGCGTCGAAGGCGACGTCGAGCTCGCCTTCCTTCACGCGCTGGTCGAGCCAGGCGCTGCGGAAGATCAGGCGCCGCAGCCAGTGCACGATCGAGCGCTCGGAGGGGCCGACGAGCTCGGGCCAGCAGTCGTTGACGTGCTCGCCGAGCGCCGAGGCGGGGTCGGTCACCTCGCCGTTGACGACGAGGTTGACGAGGTCCTCGCCCTCGTGCTCCTCGAGCCGGCCGTCGACGAAGCCGAGCTTGCGCGCCGCCTGCTCGCAGCGCTCGCTGAAGTCACGTTCGTTGAACGTGAAGCGCAATTCTCCGTACTCGAGGACGAAGTCCTCTCCGGAGCTGTAGTTTCCGCGTTGGCTCATCATGGCGTAGGGGCCCGATCCGTGGGCGTCGGCATCATATGCACGACTCCTCCAAAGGTGGATGGGCTGCACGCGAACTTGCAGCCGCAGACTGCGCCGAAAGCGCGGCGCGGGGGCGAACTGTCGCCGCCTTTTGCATCGGGGCGGTCATGAACGACGAACGCTCCACCATCCTCATCGTCGAGGACGATCGCAAGACGCGCACGTTCCTCGCCGACAACCTCGCCGCAGACGGCTTCGAGCCGCTCGGCGTCGGTACGGCCCGCGAGGGCCTGCGTCTGATCGAGACGCGCTTTCCCGATCTCGCGATCGTGGATCTCGGGCTGCCGGATCGCGACGGCCTCGAGCTGCTGGCCGACGTGCGTGCGGCAGACGGCATCGCGAGTCGGATCGACCCGCAACTGCCGCTGCTCGTGCTGAGCGGCCGCGTCGGCGAGCTGCATCGCCTGCGCGGCTTCGACAAGGGCGCCGACGACGTCCTCCAGAAGCCCTTCTCCTATCCGGAGCTGCGGGCGCGGATGGTCGCGTTGCTGCGGCGCTCCGATCGTCGCAGCCAGCGCGGCCTGATGCGCGTCGGCGGGCTCGAGGTCGACCCGGCGGGGCGCTCGGTGTTGCTGAACGGCCGTGCGATCTCCGTCTCGCAGAAGGAGTTCGCGTTGCTGCGCACGCTCGCGTCCCAGCCGACGCGGGTCTTCACGAAGGACGAACTGCTCCGCAACATCTGGGGCTTCAAGAACATCGGTTCGACGCGCACGCTCGACTCGCACGCCTGCCGGCTGCGACAGAAGCTCGGCCGCGACGGCGAGCACTTCATCGTCAACGTCTGGGGCGTCGGGTATCGGCTCGTCGACGGCCCGGTGACTGCGCGATGAGCGCCACGCTGGCGGTCACCGGCTGGCTGACGGCCCTCGGCGCGGCGACGGCGTCGCGGATCGTGCTGGCGCGGCGGATGGAGCTGGTCGCGCGCGCCTGCCACGAGGTGCGCGGCCCGTTGACCGCGGCGCGCCTGGCGATCCATCTGGCCGAGCGTCAGCCGGGCGTGCCGCTGGGCCAGATCGACCAGGAGCTGGGACGGGCGGGGCTCGCGCTCGCCGACCTCAGCGCTGCGCGGCGCGGCACGCACCCCGGCGACCGCAGCGAGACGGTCGAGGTCAGCGCGATCCTTGCGGAGGCGGTCGACGCTTCGCGTGCCGCTGCATGGGCGCGTGGCGTGCGGCTGGCGCTCGAGCGGCCCGACGGCCGCGTGCTCGTGCGCGGCGACGGCGCCCGGCTCGTGCAAGCGTGCACGAACCTGCTGGCGAACGCGATCGAGCACGGCGGAGGAGAGGTGCGGCTGCGGGCCCGCGCGAGCACGCACACGGTGCGGATCGAGGTGCTCGACGACGGGCCCGGCTTGCCCGCACCGGTCGCCGAGCTGGTGCGCCGTCCGCGGGGCGGTCGTGGCTCGCGCGGACGCGGCCTGGCGATCGTCGCGGACATTGCCGCGCGCCACGGCGGCCGGCTCGCGGCCGCTCCGAGTGAGCATGGAGCGCGGCTCGTGCTCGAGTTGCCGACGCCGCCGGCGGAGCCACGCCGGTGACGCGCCGGCGACGCGCGCTGCTGCTGGGCCTGCTCGCGCTGCTGCTCGGTGGCCTGGCGGCCACGAACGTGCAGCAGCGCGAGGTCGCATTGCGCCATGCGCTCGGGCCCGCCGCGACGGTGCTCGTGACGCGCAGGCCCGTCCTCGCCGGTGCGCCGCTGGCGGCGGCTCGTCCGGTGCTGCGGGTGGTGCCGCGTCGCTACGCGCCACCGGACGCGCTCGCGAGCGCCGCGGCAGTGCGCGGCGCGCATGCGGGCGTGGCGCTGCCTGCCGGCGCCTACGTCACCGCGGCTGAGTGGCGCGCCGCCGACGCCGGGTCCGATGCACAGGAGGTCGGTCCCGGCGAACGCGTCGCGCAGATCGTCGCGCACGCCGATCCGGCGGCGGTCGTCCCGGGCGCCGAGGTCGACGTGCTCGTCACGCGCGATGGGAGCGGGAGCCGGCCGGGGGCGACGGTGCTCGCGCTCCAGGACGTCGAGGTGCTCGCGGCGGCAGCGGCGCCGCAGGCGGCTGGGGACGGGCAAGACGCGGCGGGGACGCGAGTTGCCGCGTCGCTGCGCGTGAGCGTGCGCCAGGCCGTCTATCTCGCTGCCGCGCAGAGCTTTGCGCGCGATCTGCGGCTGCTCGCACGTGCGCCGGGAGATCGTGCGCAGGAGCGCCGTGCGCTCGCCGTCGATGCACGACTTCCTTGAGCATTTGTGCGGTTCGGACACATCAGGGCTCAAGAGATTGGCCTGATCGGCCGATCCAAGCGAGAGCACATGTCACCACGCCATCTTCTTCCTGCGGTCCTCGTGACCATCTGCCTCGTCTCGCCGGCCGCACCAGCGGCCGCGAGCACGGTGCTCGGCATCCGGCTCGACCCCGGCGCACGTGGCTCGACGCGGACGCTGCATCCGGCGGCGCGCGTCCCGCGCCACGTCCACGGACGACGGATCGCCTCGCTCGCCTCGGCGCACAACGCGTCCGCGTCGCTTCCCACGATCAAGCGCGTCAAGCCACACAAGGTCGCGATTGGCGCGAAGCTCACGATCATCGGTCTCCACTTCATTCGCGGGAAGCGCAAGGACACCGTCGTGTTCTTCCGCAAGGGCGTGCCACCCGTCTTCCTGAAGGCCGATCGCGCTACGTCGACGCGCATCACGGTCACGCTCACGAGCAAGCTCGAGCGCTTCATGCTCGGCCGCAACAACGGCCAGAAGGCGCCGACGGTCTTCCACCTGCGCGTGATCGCGCGCCGCTTCGGCCCCAGTTTCACGTCGAAGAAGCTGTCGCCGACGATCCTGCCGCGCAAGCAGAAGAGCGGCGACACGGGCGCCAACGGGCCCCCTGCGCCCGTCTGCTCGCTCGCGAGCGCCAAGGCTGCGCCGGGCGCCGACGCCGACGGCGACGGCCTCACGAACGTCCTCGAGCTGCAGATCAAGACCGACCCCTGCAACGCCGACAGCGACGGCGACGGGATCACCGACGGCTACGAGTACCAAGCCGCGCTCGACCTCAACTCGCGTGCGCTTCCGTACCCGGGCAAGCGGCCGTACCCGAACGCGCTCGACCCGAGCGACGCGAGCACCGACTATGACAGCGACGGCCTCACGATGGCCGACGAGTACGCAGCCTGGGTGCGCTATGGCGGCAAGCACTTCCCGCTGAGCTACAGCGACGGCACGCAGACGACGGGCGGCCCAGTCGTCGTGACGCCGGCCACCGCGTGGGAGGACCTCAACGGCGACGGCGTCCTCACCGACGACGAGAAGGACATCGACGGCGACGGCCTGACGAACTGGGACGAGGCGCACGGCCGGATGGTGCCCGCATGGTGGGTCGCTGCCTTCCCCGGCGAGATTTCCTACACGCTGCACTACCTGCAGACCGATTGGCTCGACCCGGACACCGACGGCGACACGCTCGCCGACGGTGCCGACGACGTCGACCACGACGGCTACACGAACGCCAGCGAGGTCACGCGCGGTCCGTATTGGGTCCAGCCGTTCAATCCCTGCCTGCCGGACTGGCAGTCGAGCACGTGCGCACTGCACCCGCCGTTCGACAACCTCTACCCGCCGTTCGCCCCGCCGTTCGACCCCGCCGAGCCACTCCCGCTCGCGTGGCCGCGCTGACCGAGAGCCGGGCGGGAGGGCGGCTCGTGCGCTGTGAGGCGCCGTCCGCACACGAGTACCGTGCCGAGCTCGCGGTCGGCTTGCCGTTCCTCGTCGCAGCGACCTGCATTGCACTGACGCTCAGCTCGGGCCGTGCGCTGGAGGTCGGGCCGGCGATCGTGCTCGTGCTCGCCTACGGGGTGCTCTCGCGCGTGCGCTTCCATGCCGGCGCCGGCCACACGGTGCCGACGCAGCTCGTGTTCGTGCCGATGCTGTTCGTCCTGCCGACCGAGCTCGTGCCGCTGCTCGTGCTCGCCGGGATGATCGTCGGCAACGTGCCGGACTACGTGCGTGGCGCGCTGCATCCAGGCCGTGCGCTGATGCTGCCCGGGGACGCATGGCACGCGATTGGCCCGGCGCTCGTGCTGCTGGCGGCCGGCGCGACGGCTCCCGCGTGGGGCGACTGGTCGTTCTACGTCACGGCGCTGGCTGCACAGTTCACGCTCGACTTCGCCGTCTATGCAGCGCGCGCCCGGCTCGCGCTCGACATTCCCGGCCGCGACCAGCTGCGCGTGCTCGGCTGGGTCTGGGTGATCGACGCGCTGCTCGCGCCGCTCGGCCTGCTTGCAGCGTTCGCGACCACAGATCGTCCGTACGCCTTCCTGCTCGTGCTGCCGCTTGCGCTGCTGCTCGTGATCTTCGCGCGCGAGCGCAACGAACGGATCGACCAAGCGCTCGAACTGGGCGGTGCCTACCGCGGCATCGCGATGCTGCTCGGGGATCTGCTCGAGGACGCCGACGAGTACACGGGCGGCGACCATACCCGCGGGGTCGTCGCGTTGTCGCTCGAGGTCGCCGATCAGCTTGGCCTCGATCGGCGCGAGCGCCACAACGTCGAGCTTGCGGCGCTGCTGCACGACATCGGCAAGATCGTCATCCCCGAGTCGATCATCAACAAGCCGGGGCCGCTCGACGACGACGAGTGGTCGCTCATGCGCACGCACACGATCGAGGGGCAGCGGATGCTCGACCGCGTCGGTGGCGTGCTCGCCGACGTCGGCCTGATCGTGCGCGCCTCGCACGAGCACTGGGACGGCAACGGCTACCCCGACGGCCTCTCGCGCGAGCGGATCCCGCGCGAGGCGACGGTCGTCGCGGCCTGTGACGCCTTCAACGCGATGACGACCGATCGCTCCTACCGGCCGGCGCGCTCACTGCCCGACGCGGTCGAGGAGCTGCGCAGGTTCGCGGGTCGTCAGTTCGCGCCGGACGTCGTCGAGGCGCTCGTGTCGGTCGTCGAGCGCACGATGCTCTCCGAGGCCGCGTCGGCCCAGCTCATCGCGGCGATGTAGAGCGCGCCCAGCGGGATGCCAGGCGCGTGCCGCACGGCCTGCGCGAGGTCTCCGCGTTCGTAGGCGACGACGGCGGCGAGGATCTCGCCAAGCGGTCCACGGCGCTCCAGCAGCGCGTCGCGCGCGACGTCCGTCAACGGAAGCGCCTCGATCGCCTGGTCGAGCGGGACGTCGAGGATCGCATCCATCACCGAGAAGAGACCGATCGTGAAGAGCGCGTCGTCGGTGCCTGCGTTCGCGGAGCCGGACGCCT
Organism: uncultured Actinomycetes bacterium; assembly: GCA_963715695.1. Taxonomy (GTDB): domain Bacteria; phylum Actinomycetota; class Thermoleophilia; order Solirubrobacterales; family Solirubrobacteraceae; genus Conexibacter. Next base: position 2,934,477 of record OY970266.1, read on the forward strand.
GCGCGCGGCCGATCGCCTCGCAGAGGCGCCCGCGCAGCAGCGCGGTGACGGTCAGCTCGTGCGGCTTGTCCTCGGTCCCCGACAAGGTCATCAAGGTCGCCCAGCGGCGAACGCTGCGCATCCCCAGCAAGGTGAGCGCCTCGCGCACCGACGAGACCTCGCGCCGCAAGCCGAAGAACGCCGAGTTGAGGTAGCAGAGCAGCCGGTAGCTGAGGCCGACGTCGCGGGTGATGATCTGCTCGAACACCTCGAAGGTCGTGTCGTACGCGTAGAGGCCGGCGAGCGTGCGCAGGTCGGCGATTCGCCCCGTCGGGAGCTGCTGTGCGTGCACGACATCTGGGATGCAGAAGAAAAAGCCCTGGAAGTGGTCGAAGCCGGCGGCACGGCACTGCTGCTGGAGCGCGGGCGAGTCGACGCCGGTCGCGATCAGCGCCGCGTCGACCGGGCGCAAGCGCTGGGCGCAGGTCTGGATGTCCGGCTCGGTGAGGCCGGTCACGTCGAGCTTGACGCTGTCGGCGAGGGGTGCGAGGTGTGGCACCGGAGCGGCCGGATCGACCGCGAGCGAGATGCGGTAGCCCTGCTCGGCGAGCCGTTCGAGCACGGTGCAGAGGGCGTCGTCGGTGGGGTCGGGCGCGGCCACGTCGAGCACGACGCGACCGGCCGGCAGCGCGAAGGCGTGCAGTCCGAGCAGGAAGCCGCGTGAGACGCGCACGTGCGCCGGGCGTTCGCCGGCGATCGTCGCGATGCCGGCGCCGGTGAACGTCTTGAGGATCGCGTTGGTCCTCGCCTGGTCCGCGCCGGTGTCGGTTCCAGGCTTGCTGGGGCGGAACAGCAGCTCGTAGCCGACGACGCGGCGCAGGCGGTCGTGGATCGGCTGCCGCGTGATCGCGACTGCTGGATCTGCAGGTGGGGCTGGTGCGGTGGCGGGCTCGGTGCTCATCCCCCCGATGATCGGCGCGCGACGTGCAGACCTGTAATTGGCGCGTTGACGGTCAGGGGGCGAAAATCCGCGCGGATTCGCTCTGGACCCGCATGGACGATCGCGACGATCGACTCGACGAGCTCGCGCACGCGCTGCGTGGGCGGCTCGTGCGCGATGCTGCGCGTGCGGCAGACGGCGACGCCGCAGCGCGGATCGGCGCGCTCGTCGCACGCGAGGGCGCGCTGCTGAGCGAGCACGAGCGCGGCGAGCTGCGCCGCCGCGTGACCGAGCGCTCGCTCGGGCTCGGTCCGCTCGAGCCGCTGCTCGCCGATCCTGCGGTCGATGAGCTGATGGTGAGTGGCACGGGGTGCGTCTGGGTCGAGCGCGGCGGACGGATCGAGCGGACCGGCGTCGCGTTCGCCTCGGTCGCGGAGTTGCGCCACGCGATCGAGCGGATCCTCGCGCCGCTCGGGCGTCGCGTCGACGAGGCCGAGCCGCTGTGCGACGCGCGCCTCGCCGACGGCTCGCGCGTGAACGTCGTGATTCCACCGCTTGCGCTCGACGGGCCGGCGCTGACGATCCGGCGCTTCGGCCAGCGCGGCTTCGGGCCCGACGATCTCGTCGCGGCGGGGACGATGGACGTCGCGTTGCGCGACTTCCTGCGCGCGTGCGTCCGCGCACGGCTGAGCGTGCTCGTCAGCGGCGGCACCGGCTCTGGCAAGACGACGACGCTCGGGGCGCTGTCGAGCTTCATCCCGGACGACGAGCGGATCGTCACGATCGAGGATGCGGCTGAGCTGCGGCTGCGCCAGCCGCACGTCGTGCGACTCGAGGCGCGTCCGGCGAGCCTGGAGGGGCGTGGCGAGGTGACGATCCGCCGGCTCGTGCGCAATGCGCTGCGCATGCGGCCCGACCGGATCGTCGTCGGCGAGGTCCGCGGGGGCGAGGCGCTCGACATGTTGAGCGCGATGACGAGCGGCCACGACGGTGGACTCTCGACCGTCCATGCAGGCTCCGCCGAGGAGGCGCTGCGGCGTGTCGAGACACTTGCGCTGATGGCAGACGTCGCCCTGCCGCACGCGGCGATCCGCGAGCTGGTCGCCAGCGCGATCGACATCGTCGTGCACCAGCGCCGCGAGTCCGACGGCAGACGACGGATCGTCGGCGTCAGCGAGGTCGTCGGGAGGCCCGACCTCGCCCACCCGCGCGCGACCCGCGAGCTGTTCGCGTTGCGCGACGGCAGGCCGCACTGGCGCGCGCCGTTGCCGGCGCCATTGCTCGCGCGACTTGACGGGGAGTGGAAGGGCGGCACGCCATGAGCGTGGCGCTTGCCGCGGTCGCCGCGGCATCCGGCGTGCTCGCACTGTGGGAGACGCTCGCCGCGATCGAGGCGCTTGCGCTGCCGCGCGTCGTCGTTCGTGTCGTCGTGCCGCTTGCCCGGATCGGCCGAGACGGTCGCGAGCCGGCGCAGCCCGAGCGCCGGCGGCTCGCGCTCGTGAGCACGCTCGTGCTGCTGAGCGGCGGCTGGCTGCTCGCCGGGCCGCTCGCCGGCGCCGTCCTCGCGGCGGTCGGGCCGTCGGCGCTCGCTGCGTTGCTGCGCCACCGGCGGCGGCGCTACCGCGCTGAGCTGGAGCGCGCCGCGCCGGCAGTGGCGCGTGCGATCGCCGACGCGCTCGGCGCCGGGCATGCCGTGCAGCGGGCACTCGCGGAGGCGGCCAGGAGCATCGAAGGGGCTGGCGCGATCGAGCTGCGCGGCGTCGCACGGCTGATCGCGCTCGGTGAGCCGACCGAAGCGGCGCTCGCGCACCTGTGCGTGCGGGCTCGCAGTCGCACGTATGACACGCTCGTCGCCGCGATCCTGCTGCAGCGCGATGCCGGTGGCGACCTCGCCGGGTTGCTGCGCGATCTCGCGACCGCGCAGGAGGCCGCCGCGCGCCTGCTCGACGACGCGCGGACGGCGACGGCGCAAGCACGCTTCACCGGCCTGCTCGTCGCGCTGTTGCCGGCCGGCGCGGCTGCGCTGACAGAGCTCGCGAGCCCGGGCGCCCTCACCGGGCTCGCGAGCGTCCCGCTCGCCGCATGGCTCGCCGTCGTCGCCGTGGTGCTGCAGGTCGTCGCGTACGTCGCGATCCGGCGGATCGCGCGCGTAGAGGTCGCGCGATGATGCCTGCCGGCTGGATCGCGGTCGCCGCCGGTGGGCTCGCCGCGGGTGCGCTCGTGGAGCTTGGAGCGCTCGCGCATGGACGCCATGGTCGGCGCGCGCCGCGCGTGCCGACCCTCGCGCTGCTCACGCCGATCGCGCGGCTCGGCCGGCGCCTGGGCGTGCCGGCGGCTCCGGGCGATCTCGACGCGCGGATCGCCGCGGCCGGACGACCGCTCGGCGTGCGGCCTGCCGACGTGATGGCCGTGAAGGCGGGAGCGGCTGCGATCGGTCTCGTGCTCGCCTTGCCGCTGGCCGCGGCGGCACCGGGTCGTCTCGGCCTCGTCGTCGGCGTTGTCGCACCGGCCGCCCTGTTCCTCGCGCCGGACCTGTGGCTGCGGCGCCGCTCCGGCACACGCGGACGCGCGATGGAAGCCGAGCTGCCGGATCTGCTCGACTTGCTGCGGGTCGCGCTCGCCGCTGGTCTCTCGCTCGATCGCGCGCTCGCCGAGGTCGCGCGTCGTGACGGCGGTCTCGTTGCACGGGAGCTGCGTGTGGCGGTCGTCCAGATCGAGCTCGGCTTGCCGCGCGAGGAGGCGCTTGCCGCCCTCGCGACGCGCTGCCCCGCGGCTGGGGTCGCGACGCTGGTGCGCACGCTGGAGCGCGCCGCACGGCATGGAACACCGCTTGGTGAGGCGCTGAGCGCCCAGGCGCGCGAGGCCCGCGCCGCACGTGCACGGCGGCTGACCGAGCGCGCCGCTCGTGCGGCACCGCAGATCCAGCTCGTCGTCGCGCTGTTGCTCGTGCCCTCGGTCCTGCTGCTCGTCGCGGCGGCCCTGATCGCGTCGCTGATGTCATGACCGTGCTCGCGGCGCACGGCGTCGCGGACGAGCGCCCCGCCTGACTCGGGGAGACGCCGCAGCCGGCGCGGCAGACGCAGCGGACGGACTCCACCGCGTGAGGGGTCGCTTCTGCACGTTTGCGCCCAGACGTCGCGGGTGCACGTCCGCGTGCAGGTTTTCGCACGATGGCGCCCCACCGTGCCCCACCGCAGGACTGCCCGCCACCAGGGGGAATACGGGGGGTCGAAGTCGATCGGTTGTCCGTTGGTGGGACGTTGGGTGCGATTTGGGTTGCAAAGTGGGGAGGAGTGGGTTAGGTTCTCCGCCATCGGACCGGGGTGGCAGGGCTCCTCCCACCCAGCCACCCCGGTCCGCCTTTTCTTCCTGAGGGCGATTCCCTTGACCTTCCGCGGCACCTTCGACCTCACGCTCGACGCAAAGAACCGGCTCACCGTGCCGACGCGCTTCCGTGCGACCTTTGCCGACGGCGTCGTGCTCGCCGCCGGTCTCGAGGACTGCGTCGCGATCTGGCAGCCGGCCGACTACGACGCCTGGACGGCCGCGGCGCTCGAAGGCAAGAGCCCGCTCGCTCCGGAGTTCCGCAAGCTCAAGCGCCACTTCACCGCGAACTCGCACCTCACCGAGGTCGACGGCGCCGGCCGCGTGATGCTGCCGAAGTTCCTGCTCGAGTCCGGCAAGTTGCGCAAGGACGTCAGCGTCGTCGGAGCGGGGGAGTGCCTCGAGATCTGGGACCGCGGCGTCTGGGCTTCGTACAACGGCGAAGTGCTCGAGAACGTCTCCGACATCGCCGCCGGCCTGCAGGCCGCGAGCTGACCGTGCCCGATGAGCACACTCCTTGACATGACCTCCATCCACATCCCGGTGCTCGCGGGCGAGCTGATCGAGCTGCTCGACCCCCGCCCCGGAGCGATCGCGGTCGACTGCACGATCGGCGGCGGCGGCCACGCGCGGCTCGTCGCCGACCGCATCGGCCCGGCTGGCACGCTGATCGGGATCGACCGCGATCCGCTCGCCGAGGAGCGCTTCGCCGAGCTGGCAGCCGAGGTCTCGTGCGCGACGCGCTTCATCCGCGCCGACTTCGTCAGCGGGCTCGAGCTGCTGTGCGAGGAGAGCGTGCAGGCCGACCTCGTCTATCTCGACCTCGGGATGTCCTCGATGCAGGTCGACACCTGGGAGCGCGGTTTCTCCTACGCCTACGACGCGCCACTCGACATGCGGATGGACCCCGATCAGGAGCTGACGGCGGCCGACCTCGTCAACAGCTGGGAGGAGCGCCGCCTCGCGCGCCTGCTGCGCATCGACGGGGAGGAGCGCTACGCGAGCCGCATCGCCCGCGCGATCGTCGTCGCCCGCGAGCGCGCGCCGATCGCGACGACGCAGGAGCTGGTCGACGTGATCAAGTCGGCGATCCCCGCGCCTGCCCTGTTCGCCGGAGGGCACCCCGCGAAGCGCACCTTCCAGGCGATCCGCATCGCCGTCAACGACGAGCTCGAGCAGCTCGACCGCGCCCTGCCGCTCGCGTGGGACGTGCTCGCGCCCGACGGCCGGCTCGCAGCGATCTCCTTCCACTCGCTCGAGGACCGGCGCGTGAAGCGCTTCCTCGTCGAGCGCGCGCGCGGCTGCATCTGCCCGCCCGACCTGCCGATCTGCGCGTGCGGACGGACGCCCGAGGGCGAGCTGCTGTCGCGCAGGGCGATCGCGCCGACGCCGGGCGAAGTCGCGCACAACCCACGCTCGAAGTCCGCGCACCTGCGTGGCGCGCGCAAGCTGAGAGGGCAGGAATGACCCCGCCCGCCGCGACCGCCGCCGGCCGCCGTCGCGCGACCCCGCGTCCGAGCGCGGCGCCGCGCAAGCCCGCCGCCGCGCCGCGCGCGTCGAGTCGCGTCACATCACGCCCCGCCGCCGCACCGCGCGCGTCGAGCCGCGTCGCATCGCGCCCCGCCGCCGCGCCACGCATGCCGCGCCGCGTCTCCGGCCCCGTCGCCCGTCCTATGGGCGGCCGCATCGTCGCCGCTGCCGCGGCGGCGGTCGCCACGCTGCCGCAGGTAGCGCCCCGGCCGCAAGCGCCGCTGCGCCGCCGGCCGGTCGTCGTCCCGCGTCCGGCGCGCCGCGACCTTCCTGCCGGCGCACGCCTGCTCGGGGGATTGCGCTCGCTGCCCGAGCACCGCTTGCTCGACCGTCTGATCGGCGGGCGTGTGTGGATCGTGCTGCTCGGCACGCTGCTCGCCGGGATAGTGACGCTGCAGCTCTCGCTGTTGAAGATGAACGCCGGGATCGGCCACGCGGTGCAGCAGACCGCTTCCCTCCAGCAGGGCAACGCAGCCCTCCGCGCGGAGGTCTCCGACGAGTCCGATCCCGCACGTGTCATCGCCGCCGCCCAGCAGGCCGGCTTCGTCACGCCGCCGCAGGGCTCGCCGCACTTTCTCGAAGCCAGCTCCGGCGACGCCGATCGCGCACTCGTGACGATGCGCGAACCGCAGAGTCCGTCGACCGCGGCGGCGACGATCCCGATCTCGATGACGTCCGGCCCAACCACAGCGGTCCCGTCGACCGACGCGACGGGCGTCAGCGGGCAGGTGACCTCGCCCACGCCGACGAGCACGCCGGCCTCCGCAGCTCCCGCGACGTCGACACCGGTCAGCGCTCCGACGACTCCTGCTCCGACGACGGCGGGCACTGCGACCGGCGCCGCCTCGACACCGCCCGCGACCCCGGTCCCGGCGGCGGCATCCCCGACACCCACGGCTGCGGTGCCCGGCGCCGCGACGCCGCCCGGAAGCGGCGGATAGGAGCTGCGTGCCGGGGCTGACCGACCGCCGCATCGGCCTCCTCTTCCTCTGCTTCGTCCTCGCGCTCGGCCTCGCGACGCTGCGCGCCGGCTGGCTCGGCGCCGTGCGCTCGCCCGCGCTCAAGCGCGCCGCCGCGACGCAGCAGGTGCAGACGCTGGCGCTGCCGGCGCCGCGCGGCATGATCACCGACCGCCATGGCCACGTGCTGGCCGTCTCCGAGCCGGCGAGCGACATCAGCGCGACGCCGTATCTCGTGAAGAACCCGCTGCGCGCTGCCGGCCAGCTGGCAAAGCCGCTCGGTGCCTCGCGCGACGACGTGCTGAGAAAGCTCTCCCAGCACAGCGGCTTCGTCTACCTGGCGCGGCGTCTGCCGGCATCGCGCGCGGCGAAGGTCGCGGCGCTCCACATCGACGGGATCTCGCTCACGCCCAGCAGCTTGCGCGCCTACCCGCGCACGTGGCTCGCCTCGCAGCTGCTCGGTGCCGCCAGTGAGCAGCCGGGCGGCGGCAGCGGGCTCGAGTACGGCGAGGACCACGACTTGCGCGGCCGCGACGGCACTCGCCGGATCGTCAGCGACGCGCTCGGCCAGCCGATCTCGGTCAAGGACGAGCGGGCGATTGCGCCCGGCAAGGACGTCGAGCTGACGATCGACGCCGGCCTGCAGGAGAAGGTCGAGTCGGTGCTTGCCGGCGTCGGGCAGGTCTACAAGCCGAAAGGCGCGACGGCGATCGCGATGGACCCGCAGACCGGCGAGGTGCTCGCGCTCGCGAACTGGCCGCGCGTGAACGCGAACGACCTCGCCGGCGCGCCGTCCTACGCGTCCGAGGACCGCGCGGTCGGCTACACGTACGAGCCCGGCTCGACCTTCAAGGCGATCACCGTTGCGGGGGCGCTGCAGGACGGTGTCGTCACACCGCAGACGCAGATCTTCCTGCCCTCGCAGTTGCAGATCTACGACCGCACGCTCCACGACGCCGAGGCGCGTGGCGACGAGACGCTGAGCGTCCGCGACATCCTTGCGCAGTCGAGCAACATCGGCGCGGTGAAGATCGCGCTGAAGATCGGCGCGCGGCGCTTCTCGCAGTGGGTCAGCCGCTTCGGCTTCGGCACGCCGACCGGCGTCGACCTGCCTGGGGAGGAGCGCGGGATCGTGCCAACCTACGCGCACTACTCCGGCGCCTCGATCGCGAACCTGCCGATCGGCCAGGGCCAGTCGGTCACGCCGATGCAGATGGCCGCGGCCTACTCGGCGATCGCGAACGGCGGGATGCTGCGCGCGCCGCGGCTCGTGCGCACGATCGGCGGCGAGCCGGTCGCGATGCCGCCCGGCCACCGCGTGATCTCCGAGCAGACCGCGGCGAGCGTCCGCAGCATGCTCCGCAGCGTGGTCGAGGCGGGCGGCACCGCGCAGTCGGCAGCGATTCCGGGTTACGACCTCGCCGGCAAGACCGGCACCGCGAACAAGGTCGACCCGAAGACGGGTCAGTATTCGACGAGCCGCTATGTCGCATCGTTCATCGGCTTCGCGCCGGCACGGGACCCGCAGCTGCTCGTGGCGGTCGTCGTCGACGAGCCGAGCACGGGAGTGATCTACGGCGCGCAGGTCGCCGCGCCGGCGTTCCAGAAGATCGTCGCGTTCGCGCTCCCCTACCTCGGCATCCCGCCGAAGTGATCGATCGCGAGCCCGGGGCAGTCGGGCCGCACGGGTAGAATCGAGCGCCGATGAGGTTGCAGGACGTGATGGCCGGAACTGCCGTCGGGCCATCCGCGAACGCCGGGGACGTCGACATCGCCGCGCTGGCGTATGACAATCGCCGGGTAGCTCCTGGGACGTTGTTCTTCTGCGTCCCCGGCTTCACGCGCGACGGCCACGACTTCGCGCCGGACGCCGTCGCGCGCGGTGCCGCCGCCCTTGTGGTCGAGCGTCCGCTCGGACTCGGCGTGCCCGAGGTCGTGGTGGAGTCGGTACGCGCGGCGATGGCGCCGGCTGCTGCACGCTTCCACGGCGACCCGACTGCCGAGCTCGACGTCGTCGGCATCACCGGCACGAACGGCAAGACGACTACCGCGTTCCTCGTGCGTGCGCTGCTTGAAGCCGCAGGGCGTCAGTGCGGGCTGCTCGGCACCGTCACGTCGTTCGTCGGCGGCGTCGAACGTCCGGTCGAGCGCACGACCGCCGAGGCGATCGAGTTGCAGCGCGACTTCCGTGCGATGCGCGACGGCGGCGACGTCGCCTGTGCGATGGAGGTCTCCTCGCACGCGCTCGCACTGCACCGCGCCGATGCGGTCCATGTCGCTGCGGCGATCTTCACGAACCTGACGCAGGACCACCTCGACTTCCACCCGACGATGGAGGACTACTTCGTCGCGAAGCGGCGGCTGTTCGAGATGGGCCCGCGCGTCGCCGTGATCAACGTCGACGATCCTTACGGGCAGCGGCTCGCAGAGGACCGTCCGGACGCGCTGACGTTCGCGATCGACCGTGACGCGAGCTATCGCGCGGTCGAGCTGGAGAGCGGCTTCGACGGCTCGCGCTTCACCGCGCTCACGCCGGAGGGACCGATCGCGCTGCGCACGCCGCTGCCCGGCCGCTTCAACGTGCAGAACGCGCTCGGCGCCGTCGCTGCGGTGCGCGCGCTCGGCGTTCAGCTCGACGTGGTCGCGGCGGCACTCCCGCACGCCGGCCGCATCCCCGGCCGCTTCGAGCCGGTCGACGAGGGACAGCGCTTCGCCGTGCTCGTCGACTACGCGCACACGCCCGACTCGCTCGAGAACGTGCTGCGCGCGGCGCGCCAGATGACGCAGGGGCGCCTGCACTGCGTCTTCGGCTGCGGGGGCGACCGCGACCGCACGAAGCGCCCGCTGATGGGGGAGATCGCGAGCCGGCTCGCCGATCGCGTGCTCGTCACCTCCGACAACCCGCGTTCGGAGGACCCCGAGGCGATCGTGCGCGAGATCCTCGCGGGCAGCTCCGGTGACCATGTAGTCGCAGAGGTCGACCGCCGCGCGGCGATCGAGCAGGCGATGGCCGGTGCAGGGGAGGGCGACGTCGTCGTGATCGCCGGCAAGGGCCACGAGCAGGGGCAGGAGTTCGCCGGCGGCGAGAAGCTGCCGTTCGACGACATCGCGGTCGCGCGCGCGGCGCTGCGCCAGCTGGCGGCGCGATGATCGACTGGACACCGCAGCGCGTCGCGGAGGCGGCCGGCGCGCGCCTCGCAGGGCCTGCGCTCGAGCGCGCAGCCGGCCCGGCGCGCGTGACGATCGACTCGCGCGCGGTCGGCCCCGGCGACCTCTTCGTCGGACTCGTGGGCGAGCACCACGACGGAGGTCGCTTCGCCGCGCAGGCGCTGGCGGCCGGCGCCTGGGGCGTGCTCGTTGCGCCTGAGCACGCGGAGGCTGCTGGTTGCGCGGCCCCAGGAGTCTTGCTCGCCGCCGAGGACCCGCTCGCCGCGCTCCAATCGCTCGCACGCGCCTGGCGCCGCACGCTCGGCTGCCCGCTGATCGCGATCACCGGCTCGACCGGCAAGACCTCGACGAAGGACATCCTCGCCGCGCTGCTCGCACCGCACCGCCGCACGTTCACGAGCCGCGGCAACTTCAACACCGAGATCGGGTTGCCGCTCGAACTGCTGTCCGCGCCAGCCGACACGGAAGCGCTCGTGCTGGAGATGGGGATGCGTGGACCCGGCCAGATCTCCGAGCTGGCGCGGATCGCCGAGCCGGACGTCGGCGTGATCGTCAACGTCGGTCCGGCGCACCTCGAGCTGCTCGGCTCGCTCGAGGCGATCGCCGCCGCGAAGGCGGAGCTGATCGCTGACCTGCCAGCCGGCGCGACTGCCGTGATCCCGGCCGGCGAGTCGCTGCTCGACGTGCACCGCCGCGCGGACGTCACGACGGTCACGTTCGGCCCGGGCGGCGACGTGACGCTTGCCGGGCAGGACGGCGCGCATGTCGCGCTCGACGCCGACGGCGAGCGGATCGAGCTGGAGCTGGACTTCCAGCAAGCGCACCTGCGTGGCAACCTGCTCGCCGCAGTTGCTGCCGCGCGCGCGATCGGCGTGCGGCCCGAGGGGCGCGTGACGGTCACCTTCTCGGGGCGCCGCGGCGAGCGACTGCGGCTGCGCAGCGGAGTCACCGTCATCGACGACTGCTACAACGCCAACCCGATGTCCGCGCGCGCCGCCCTCGACGACCTCGCCGCATCCGCCGGCGACGGACGGCGGATCGCGGTGCTCGGCGACATGCTGGAGCTGGGGCCGGGCGAGCGCACCTACCACGCCGAGATCGGCGCGCACGCGGCCGAGGTCGGCGTCGACCTGCTCGTCGCCGTCGGGCCGCTCAGCGCCGCGACCGCTGCATCCTTCGGCGGTGCCACGGAGATCGTCGCCGACGCGGAGGCAGCTGCAGCGCTCGTGCCCGGCCTGCTGCAGCCGGGCGACACGGTGCTCGTGAAGGCATCGCGCGGGATCGGCCTCGAAGCCGTCACGCAGGCGCTCGTCGCGTCCGGAGACTGATCATGGGACGCGTGCTGATCGCGGGGACCGCCTCGCTGTTCATCTGCATCTTCCTCAGCCCGAGGTTCATCGCCTTCATCCGCGAGCGCGAGTTCGGCCAGCACATCCGCGAGGAGGGGCCGGAAGGCCACCACGCGAAGGCCGGCACGCCGACGATGGGCGGGATCATCATCTTCATCGCGATCTCGATCCCGTTCCTGATCCTGACCCACTGGGACTGGCAGTCGATCGGGGTCTTCGGCGTCGCGATCTCGTGCGCGCTGATCGGCTTCCTCGACGACTACACGAAGATCGTGCGGCGCCGCTCGCTCGGGTTGCGCGGCCGCTGGAAGCTGATCGCGACGATGGCGATCTCGATCGGGCTGTGGCTTGCCGCGACGAAGGGCGCGGGCTTGCAGGAGACGGTTCGGCTGCGTGTGATCGACGCGCAGATCGACCTCGGGATCTTCTACCCGGTGTTCATCTACCTCGTCGTCGCCGGCACGACGAGCGGCGTGAACCTGACCGACGGGCTCGACGGCCTCGCCGCCGGTTGCGCGGCGATCGTGCTGCTCGCCTACATCGGCATCACGTTCGTGACGACCGGCCAGCAGGACCTCACGCTGCTCGCCGGCTGTCTCGTCGGCGCGTGCGTCGGCTTCCTCTGGTTCAACTCGTTCCCGGCGAACATCTTCATGGGCGACACCGGCTCGCTCGGCCTGGGCGGCGCGATCGCCGGGCTTGCGGTGATGACGAAGACGGAGATCCTGCTCGTGATCCTCGGCGGGATCTTCGTGCTCGAGACGCTGTCGGTCGCGATCCAGGTGTTCGCCTTCCAGACGTTCCGCAAGCGCGTCTTCCTGATGGCGCCGATCCACCACCACTTCGAGATGCGCGGCTGGTCGGAGACGAAGATCATCCTGCGCTTCTGGATCATCGCCTCGGTCTGCGCAGCGGTCGGCTTCACGATCTACCAGCAGAGCATCCGGTGAGTGGGCGGCCAGCCTTGCCGGGCGGGCCGTACCTCGTCGCAGGGCTGGCGCGCTCCGGGATCGCCGCGGCGCTGGCGCTGCGCGGACGGGGGGAGAAGGTGATCGGCGTCGACGCCGGTGCGCCTGAGGTCGAAAGGCTTCGCGCGGCGGGCGTCGAAGTGCATCTGAATGATTCAGGCGTTCAGCTCGTCAGCCGTGCTCGCACGCTCGTCAAGAGCCCCGGCGTGCCGCAGGACGCGGCGGTCGTGCGTGCTGCCCGCGCGCACGGGATCGACGTCGTCGGCGAGCTGGAGCTGGCCTGGCGAATGCTCGACAACGACTTCATCGCCGTGACCGGCACCAACGGCAAGACGACGACGACGGAGCTGATCGGCCACATCCACCGCGAGGCCGGGCTGCCGGTCGCAGTCGTCGGCAACGTCGGCACGGCTGTCGCGTCGCTGGTCGGCGATCCCGCGCTGGATCCTGCCGCGACGGTCGTCTGCGAGTGCTCCTCCTTCCAACTCGAGGACACGACTGCGTTCGCGCCGGACGTCGCGGTGCTGCTGAACGTAGCGCCCGACCACCTCGACCGCCACGGCACGCTCGCGGACTATCGCGAGGCGAAGCTCAACATCTTCCGCTGGCAGCACCATGAGGCGATAGCCGTCCTGCCGTCGGGGTTCGACGTCGATCCCGACGGGGTCGCGCGCCGGGTCACGTTCGGTACCGACGTCGTCGCCGAGATGACGGTGCGCGACGGCACGATCGTGTGGCGCGGCGAACCGCTGCTCGACACCGCCGAGCTGCAGCTCCCCGGCCCGCACAACGTCGAGAATGCGATGGCCGCAGCCGCTGCGACGCTTGCGCGTGGCGTCGACCGCGACGCGGTGCGCGCGGGTCTGCGCAGCTTCCGCGGCGTCCCGCATCGGCTCGAAGCGATCGCCGAGCGCGACGGCATCCGCTACGTGAACGACTCGAAGGCCACGAACGTCGCCTCGGCGATCGTCGCGCTGCGCTCCTATGCGGACGGTGTCGTGCGCCTGATCGCCGGCGGCGTGACGAAGGCGCAGGACTTCGCGCAGCTCGCGCCCGTCGTCGCCGAGCGCTGCGCTGCGGTGTACCTGATCGGTGAGGGAGCGTCGAAGATCGGCGCGGCACTGGCGCACACGGGCGTCCCGCTGCATGACAGTGGCGACCTCGAGCATGCGCTCGCCGCCGCGCGCACTGCTGCCCGCCCGGGCGAGGTCGTGCTGCTGTCGCCAGCCTGTGCGAGCTTCGACCAGTTCACGGGCTTCGAGGCGCGCGGTGACTGCTTCCGCCGCCTCGTACTGGAAGGTTGAGCGATGGCCGCGGCCCGCGACCAGCGACGAGCGCCGGCTGCTCGCCGCGCACGCACCGCCTCCCAGCCGGTCGAGCAGCGGGTGTTGCTGACGGCGACGCTCTGCCTGCTGGCGTTCGGCGCGGTGATGGTCTACAGCGCGTCCTCCGCGCGCAACCTGCTGCAAGGCGGGGGCAACGGCACCGCCTACCTGATCCGCTTCGTCGGCTTCGGGCTGTTCGGGCTCGTCGTGATGCAGGTGCTCTCGCGGCGCGGCGTCGAGCTGCTGCGGCGCTTCACCCCGGTCATGCTGATCGTCTCGTTCGGGCTGCTGCTCGCCGTGCTGCTGCCGGGGATCGGCATCCAGGTCAATGGAGCGCGGCGCTGGATCGGCCCCGGCTCGCTGTCGTTCCAGCCGTCGGAGCTGATGAAGCTGTCGCTGATCCTGTACGTGGCTGGATTCCTCGCCGCGCATCCGCGGCGGATCCAGACGTTCAAGGGGATGCTGAGCCCGATCGTCGTCGTGATGGGGGCGGCGGCGCTGCTCGTCGCCGCCGAGCCGGACCTCGGCACGGCGCTGGTGATCTGCTTCTCCATCTCCGCGCTGCTCGTCGCTGGCGGCGTGCCGCTGCGCTATCTCGCCTACCTCGGTGGCGCCGCGGTCGTGCTGATCCTGCTGCTCGCCGTCGTGCAGCCCTACCAGCAGGCGCGCCTCACGTCGTTCCTCGACCCGTGGGCGTCGAAGTCGAGCAGCGGCTTTCAGGCGGTGCAAGGGCAGATCGCGCTCGGATCGGGCGGCCTGTTCGGCGTCGGGCTCGGCCAGTCGATCCAGAAGGTCTTCTACCTGCCCGAGGCACACACCGACTTCATCCTCGCGGTGATCGGCGAGGAGCTCGGCGTCGTCGGCGTGGCCGGCGTGATCGGCCTGTTCGGGCTGATCGCCTGGTCGGGACTGCGGATCGCGCGGGCGACCGCCGCTCCGTATGCCAAGCTGCTCGCGACCGGGCTGACCTCCCTGATCCTGTGCCAGGCGACGCTCAACATCTTCGTGGTGCTCGGCATCGCCCCGCTGACGGGCGTGCCGCTGCCGTTCATCTCGTACGGCCCGACGAACCTCACCGTGATGCTCGCGGCCGTCGGCGTGCTGCTGAACATCTCAGAAGGCAACCGTGCGGGGCTGCGGCTCGTCGAACCCTCCTCGCGCCGGCGCCCGACCGCGGCGACCGCTCGTGACACGCCCGATCCGGATCGTGATCGCCGCCGGCGGGACGGCGGGGCACGTCGTGCCGGCGCTGGCAGTCGCCGGCGCGCTGCGGGCTGACGGCGCCGAGGTCACCTTCGTCGGCGGCGAGCGCGCCGAGGCGGAGCTGGTGCCAGCGGCCGGCTTCGAGCTGCGGACGATCCGTGTCGAGGGCTTGAGTCGTACGAATCCGCTGAAAGCGGTGCGGGCTGTGCTGCGGGCCGCTGGTGCGGTAGTCGCGTCATGGCGGCTGCTGCGCTCGTTGCGGCCGGACGCGGTGATGGGCGGTGGCGGATACGTAGCCGGCCCCGTGGGCCTTGCCGCCGTGCTGCGGCGGGTGCCGCTCGTGCTGACGGAGGCCGACAGCCACCTGGGGATCTCGAACCGCCTGCTCGCACCGTTCGCGCGGCGCGTCTGCCTCGCCTTCCCGCTCGACGGGCGCTCGGGCGTGCGCTACGTCGTCACGGGTCGTCCGGTGCCGCCGCCGGCTGTGGACCGAGTCGCCGCGCGCGCCCGTTTCGGGATCGGTTCGGAGGAGACGGTCGTGCTCGTGTTCGGAGGCTCGCTGGGCGCGCGCTCGATCAACACGGCGGCCGTCGAGGCGTTCGCTGGTGCGACGTTCCGCGTGCTGCACGCATCGGGCGAGCGCGACTTCGCGACGCTGACCGCGCCCGGCCCGCACTACGACCTGCGGCCCTACGTCCGCGAGTTCGGCGACGCACTGCTCGCGAGCGACCTCGTGATCGCGCGCGCCGGCGGTTCGATCTTCGAGATCGCCGCGCACGGTCGTCCCGCGATCCTCATCCCATACCCCTCCGCCACGGGTGACCACCAGACGGCCAACGCCCGCTGGATGGAGCAGGCCGGCGCCGCAATCGTGATCCCCGACGCCGAGCTGACCGCAGCCCGCCTCGCTCACGAGGCCGGCGAGCTGCTCCACGACCGCACGCGCCTCGCCGCAATGGCCCACGCCTCCGCCGCACTCGCGCGCCCGCACGCAGCCGCTGAGATCGCCGCCGAGCTGCTCGCGGCCGCACGCCGCGCCTGAGCGCCCGTCGCAGCTGTTCTTCCGCTCTTTCTTTGCTGTCGTGTGTGGTTTCGCCGCGGATGGCGGGCTACGGTGTGGACATGTCCGAGCCAGAGCAAGCGCTGACTACGGTGGATCAACCCCCAGAGGGTTCGATGCAGCGCATCATCGATCAGTGGACCTCGGGGAACCCGCCATGGGACCCCGACGTGCTCGAGCGCATCGACGAGCTGGCGTGGCGTCTCCCCGAGCTTCGCGCACGCGGCGACGCATGACCGAGCTGTTCGAAGGCGAGCCGGTGCTCGCCGATCCCTCGGCGATCCACCGGGCAGAGCATCCACGCGTGCGTCGGCTTGTCGCGGCCGCGCTCAACGCGGGTCAGATCATGACGTGCGCGATCGTCACGATCGAGCTCCTGTACTCGGCCCGGAACCGCGATGAGGTCATGGACATCGAGGCAACGCAGTCGATGCTGCGGGAGTTGCCGGTCACGGCCTCGGTGCAGCGCGCCGCGATCGTGGCGCTGCGAGAGCTGGCGCGACGCGGAGCCGGGCGGCACCGGGTGCCGCTGGCGGACGTGCTGATCGCCGCGGCGGCGCAGGAGGCGGGTGTCGGGGTGCTCCACTACGACCGGCATTTCGACCGGCTCGCCGAGGTGCTGCACTTCCGCAGCGTGTGGCTGGTGCCAGCAGGATCGCTGTAGCCGTCTCGCTCGGTGCGGCCTGTCGCGGAGCCGGTGGTGGTCGTCAGGCGGGTGGTTGGCGGCCGCAGTGCTGGCGGCGCGTGTCGCTAGGGTCCTGCGCGTGACGGACGAGCGACCGTGGGCCGGGCGGCGGCTGCACTTCATCGGTGTGGGTGGCGCGGGCATGAGCGGGCTCGCGCTCGTGGCGTGCGCGCTTGGGGCCGAGGTAAGCGGCTCGGATCGAGCGGAGTCGGCGGCGCTGGGGCGGCTGCGGGACGTCGGCGTCGTGGCGGCGGCTGGCCATGACGCTGCGAGCGTGCCCGATGGCGCCGAGATCGTCTATTCGACGGCGATCCCGCCAGAGAATCCGGAGCGCGCCGTCGCGCGCGAGCGCGGTCAGCGCGAGCTGCACCGTGCCGATCTGCTCGGTGAGATCACCGCGCTGCCGGGGCACCGCTGCATCGCGGTCACCGGCACGCACGGCAAGACGACGACGTCGAGCATGGTCGTCCACGTGCTGCGCGCGTGCGGGATGGATCCCGGCTACCTCGTCGGCGGCGAAGTCCGCTCGACCGGCTCGAACGCCGGCTGGGGCGCGGGGGAGTGGATCGTCGTCGAGGCCGACGAGTCCGACCGCTCGCTGCTGAAGCTCCATCCCGACATCGCCGTGCTGACGAACGCGGAGCTGGACCATCACGCCACATACGGCTCGCGGCTCGACGTCGACGAGACCTTCCGTGCATTCCTCGCGCGCGCGAGTGCGGGGATCGTCATGTGGGACCGGCCGGCGCTGCGCGCGCTCGCGCCCGGCGCGGCCGGCATCGACGTCGTCGCCTACGACGTCCCTGACCCGGCGCTCGACCCGGCCGGCATCCGTTTCGCGTGGCGGGGGATCGACGTGCGGCTCAGCGTGCCTGGCGCGCACAACGCGCTGAACGCGGCAGCCGCGCTGGAGGCCTGCCGGCTCGCCGGCGCCGACCCGGCGCAGGCAGCTGCGGCGCTCGCCGGCTTCCGCGGCGCAGGCCGCCGCTTCGAGCTGCTCGGGACGACCGCGTCGGGCGCCCAGCTCTATGACGACTACGCCCATCACCCGACCGAGGTCGCGGCGACGATCGCGGCTGCACGCACGCTCGCGCCGACGCGCGTCGTCGCCGTCTTCCAGCCACACCTCTACTCGCGCACGCAAGCCTTTGCCGACGCGTTCGGCGCAGCACTCGCCGCCGCCGACGTCGCGGTCGTGCTCGACGTCTACGCAGCGCGCGAGCACGGCGCCGACTTCCCAGGCGTGACCGGCAAGCTGATCGCCGACGCGGCGGCCGACGCGGCCGACGGGCGCACCGTCGCGTGGCTGCCCGGCTTCGACGACGCCGAGCAGTTCCTGCGCAGCCAGCTGCGCAGCGGCGACGTCTGCCTTGCGATGGGCGCCGGCGACGTCGATGCGCTCGGGCGGCGGCTCCTGTCGTGAGCACGCTGCCGCCCGGCGTCCAGCCGGACTACCCGCTCGCGCGCCTGACGACGGTTCGCACTGGCGGACACGGGGAGTTCTTCGCCCGCGTCGGGTCGGTCGAGCAGCTCGTCGCCCTGCTGAGCTGGGCGCGCGACGGTGGTCACGAGGTAGGGGTCGTGGGCTCGGGGTCGAACCTGTTGGTGGCCGACGAAGGCGTCGCAGGGCTCGTGATGAAGCTCGACAAGGACCTCGCACAGATCGAACGGGATGGCACGCGGCTGCACTGCGGCGGCGGCGCGCGCCTGCCTGCCGTCTCCGCCCGCGCCGCGAACGCCGGCCTCTCAGGGATCGAGTTCGGCGTGAACATCCCCGGCACCGTCGGCGGCGCGGTGCGGATGAACGCAAACGCGTACGGGGGAGAGCTGGCACGAGCGCTCGAATGGGTCGACGTCGCGACGGCCGACTGCGTCGAGCGCCGCGTCCCAGCCGACCTCGGCTTCGCCTACCGCCGCTCGAACCTGCAACCGGGCGCGGTCGTCGCTCGCGCGTCGTTCGTGCTGACGCCGGCCCCCGTCGAGCAGGTCAAGGCGACGCTCGCGGAGATGCGCGGCAAGCGCAAAGCAGCGCAGCCGTCCGGCATCAAGACGTTCGGGTCCACGTTCAAGAACCCCTCCGACGACGACCCACGCGCCGAGGGCCGCACGGCGGGGCAGCTGCTGGAGCAGGCCGGATGTCGTGGGCTGCGTGTCGGCGGCGCGAGCTTCTCCGAGAAGCACGCGAACTTCGTCGAGAATCACGGCCATGCGAGCACCGCCGACGTGCTCGCGCTGATGGCCGAAGGTCGCCGCCGCGTCCACGAGCAGTTCGGCATCGTCCTGGAGCCCGAGGTGCAGACGCTCGGCCCCGTGCAGCGCCCGCCGGCGTGGGAGCTCGCATGAGCGTCGTGTCAGCGCCCGCCAACCGCCTGTCGCTGCGGACGGCGGAGGCGGCGGCATGAGCCGCGCACCGGCGTTCGAGCGCGTGCTGCGCAGCGGCGCCGGCATCGCCGCGGTGCGTCCACGCCTGCCCGCGCGAGGCCGTCCGCGACCGCGGACGCTCGCCGCGTTCGTCGCCGCGCTCGTGCTTGCGCTCGCCGGCTGGTTCTGGTTGCGCGACTCCTCGCTCGTCGCAGTGCGCACAGTCGAGGTGACTGGCGTCGCCGGCGCGCAGGGCGCGCCGATCCGGCTCGTGCTGGACGAGGCAGCGCGCAGCATGACGACCCTGCACGTGCGCCAAGCTGCACTCGACTCGGCGGTCGCTCCGTTCGCGCTCGTGCGCACGCTCGAGGTCTCGACCGACTTCCCGCACACGATGCGGATCCATGTCGTCACGAACGTCGCGGTCGGCGCGGTCGTCGTCGGCGGGCGGCGGATTCCCGTCACCTCCGACGGCACGCTGCTGCGCGACGTGAGCGCGGCGGCCTCGCTGCCGACGATCCCGTTGAGCACGCCGCCGGGCGGCAAGCGCCTCACGGGTGGCACCGCGTTGACGGCCGTCGCGGTGCTGGCGGCTGCACCCGACGCGCTGCGCACGCGGGTCTCCGACGTCACGACGGCGGCGCCGCACGGTCTCGCGATCCAGCTCGCGCACGGCCCCGTGCTGTGGTTCGGCGACGGCAGTGCACTCGCCGCGAAGTGGGCAGCTGCAGCCGCCGTGATCGCCGACCCGTCATCCGCGGGGGCGAGCGCGATCGACGTGACAGTGCCCGAGCGCCCCGCCGTCGGTGGCCTCCCGGACGGCGCTCCGGCAACCGGGACGTCCGACATCCCGACCCCGCCTGCGAGCACCACCGGCAGCGACTCGACGGCCACTGCAGCGGGTGGCGCCGCTGCTGCGCCGACCGCTCCAAGCGGAGGCGGATAAGCTTCGACCTCAAGTCGAGGGTAATGGGCTTGAGGCGACAACGCTCTAGGTTGACTGGAGACTCCGAGCTTCTGCAACGTCGCTTGCGAGACGAGGGACCCGTTGACAGCCCGCCGAAAAAGGCCGTAACGTGCGACACTCCTGCGCACTGGCGTCTGGGAAAAACTCTCAACGCTAACTCGAAGGTCGGACGGTAACCATCATGGAAAGCGGCAGCTACCTCGCAGTCATCAAAGTCGTCGGCGTCGGCGGCGGCGGCACGAACGCGGTCAACCGCATGGTCGACGCAGGCCTGCGCGGGGTCGAGTTCATCGCCGCGAACACGGATGGCCAGGCGCTGCAGATGTGCGACGCCGACATCAAGCTGAACATCGGCCACGAGCTCACGAAGGGGCTCGGCGCCGGAGCGAACCCGGAAGTCGGCCACGGTGCAGCTGCCGAGTCGCGCGACGACATCAAGGAGGCGCTGAAGGGCGCCGACATGGTCTTCGTCACGGCCGGCGAGGGGGGAGGCACCGGCACCGGTGCGGCTCCCGTGATCGCCGAGATCGCGAAGAACGAGATCGGCGCGCTCACCGTCGGCGTCGTCACCCGCCCGTTCGGCTTCGAGGGCGCCCAGCGCGGGCGCCAGGCCGACGAAGGGATCCAGCGCCTGCGCGAGCAGGTCGACACGCTGATCGTGATCCCGAACGAGAAGCTGCTCGGGATAGTCGAACGCCGCACGACGATCATCGAGGCCTTCCGCGAAGCGGACAACGTCCTGCGCCAAGGCGTCCAGGGCATCACCGACCTCATCACGATCCCTGGCCTGATCAACCTCGACTTCGCCGACGTGCGCACGATCATGCACAACGCCGGCACCGCGCTGATGGGCATCGGCACCGCTTCCGGCGAGTCGCGTGCGGTCGACGCTGCGAAGGCAGCGATCTCCTCGCCGCTGCTCGAAGAGGACGTCGACGGTGCGACCGGGATCCTTTTGAACATCACCGGTGGCCATGACCTCGGCCTGTTCGAAGTCAACGAGGCGGCGGAGATCGTCGCTGCCGCTGCCGACAAGGATTCGAACATCATCTTCGGTGCGGTCATCGACGACTCGATGGGCGACGACGTGCGCGTGACGGTGATCGCGACCGGCTTCGACCACCGCGGCGCCAGCACGAAGAACGCCCGCGAGACGACCCGCCGCACGCGCCGTGATCGCGACGTGACGATGGACGACCGCCAGCGCTCGTCGCTCGAGATCTCGGACGACGACATCGATATCCCTTCGTTCTTGCGGGACAAGTAGAGCCCGGGCGTTCGCGGCGGGCGGGTCCTGTCGCATCCGGGCGGGCGCACACCCGCCTTTCGGCGGGCGCACGTCCGTCCTCCGCGCCACCCGCCCGATCGGCGTCGTCAGAGCCCGCCGAAGCCTGGCTCGTTGCTAGGGTCCGGCGATCGTGGGTGCCGCCGCTGAACAGCTCCGCCGTACACCGCTTTTCAGCGCCCACGAGGCGGCTGGGGCGAAGCTTGTCCCGTTTGCCGGCTGGGAGATGCCGGTGCAGTACGCGGGCATCCGCGAGGAGCATTTGGCGGTGCGCTCTGGCGTCGGTGTCTTCGACGTCTCGCACATGGGGGAGATCGAGACGCGGGGGGCTGGTGCTCTGGATTTCTTGCAGCGGGTGTTGTCGAATGACGTCTCCGCGGTTGCCGTTGGTGGGGCGCAGTACAGCGTGCTCTGCCGTGAGGACGGTGGCGTGCTCGACGACCTCTTCACGTATCGGCTTGACGAGGATCGCTACCTGACGGTCACGAACGCCTCGAACCACGCGAAGGACCTCGCCTGGTTCCGGAGCCATGCCGACGGGTTCGACGTCGAGCTGATCGACCGGATCGACGATTACGCGATGCTCGCCGTGCAGGGTCCGCAGGCCAGCGCTCTCATGGCTGGCCTGACCGACGGCGAGCTTCCGTCGCGGATGCGCCTCGCGGAGCTGCCCGTCGCGGGTGCGCAGACGCTCGTCTGTGGGACCGGCTACACGGGCGAGGACGGGGTCGAGCTGCTGCTCGCGCCGGCCGACGCGCCGACCGTCTGGGACGCGCTGCTCGCCGCCGGCGCGACGCCGGTCGGCCTCGCCGCGCGCGACACGCTGCGTCTGGAGGTCTGCTTCCATCTCTACGGCAACGACCTGATGGAGTCGCGCGGGCCGATCGAGGCCGGCCTCGGCTGGTGCTGCAAGGAGGCGACCGGCTTCGTCGGCTCCGACGCGGTAGCCGCCGCGCGCGCCGCCGGCCCCACCGAGCGGCTCGTGCCGTTCGTGCTCACCGGCGCCGGCATCCCGCGCCAGGGCAACCCCGTGGTCGGTGGCGGCGAAGTCACGAGCGGGACGCTCTCGCCGTCGCTCGAGGTCGGGATCGGAATGGCGTACGTCCCGGCCGAGCGTGCGACGCCAGGGACACCGATCGAGATCGACGTGCGCGGCAAGATCCGTCCTGCCGTTGTGAAGGACAAGCCTCTCTACCGAAAGGGCGCGTGAATGGCGGACGGGAACTACCCGGACGGGCTCCTCTACCACCCGGAGCACGACTGGGTCCGCATCGATGGCGATGTCGCGACCTTCGGGGTCACGTGGTACGCGCAGGACTCGCTCGGCGAGGTCGTCTTCTTCGAGCCGCCGGCGATTGGCAGCAGCGTCAAGCAGGGCGACAGCTACGCTGAGGTCGAGTCGGTCAAGGCCGTCTCCGACGTGATCGCTCCATTGTCGGGCGAGATCGTCGAGGTCAACGGCGTGCTCGCCGACAAGCCGGAGCAGATCAACGAGGACCCGTATGGCGAAGGCTGGATGGTGAAGGTGAAGCTGTCCGACTCCTCCGAGCAGGACGCACTGCTGAGCCCCGCCGACTACACAGCCCAGCTCGACTGAGGACCAGACCCACGCGATGACGACGTACACCTCCGCCACCGACGCCGACCGTCGCGCGATGCTCGACGCGATCGGCGTCATGTCGATCGAGGAGCTGTTCGCCGACATCCCCGGCGCGCTGCGGCTCGACCGGCGCCTCGACCTCCCGGCCGGGATGGCGGAGCAGGAGGTCTACGAGCACCTGCGCGACCTCGCAGCGCGCAACGTCTCGGCCGAGGACGAGCTGTGCTTCCTCGGCGCCGGCATGTACGACCACTACGTGCCCTCGCTGATCGACTCGATCCTCTCGCGCAGCGAGTTCCTGACGCCCTACACGCCCTACCAGCCGGAGATCTCGCAGGGCGGGCTGCAGGTGATGTTCGAGTACCAGACGGCGATCTCGGAGCTGACCGGGCTGCCGGTCTCGAACGCCTCCGTCTACGAGGGGCCGTCCGCGGTCGGCGCTGCCGCCTACCTCGCGAAGCTGACAAACGGCCGCGCGAAGGTGCTCGCCTCGCGCGGCGTCCACCCGCACAGCCGCGAGACGCTGCAGACGCTCGCGCACGGCTACGGCCAGACGCTCGTCGAGCTGCCGCTGCGCGACGGAGCAACCGACCTCGACGCGCTGATCGCCGCACTCGACGACGACGTCAGCGCGGTCGTCCTGCAGCAGCCGAACTTCCTCGGCAGCGTCGAGGACGTCGCGCCGCTGGCTGCCGCCGCCAAGCAGGCCGGTGCGATCGTCATCTGCGCCTGCGATCCGATCCCGCTCGGGATCCTCGAGCCGCCCGGCGCCTGCGGTGTCGACATCGCAGTCGGCGAGGGCCAGACGCTCGGCAACCGGCTCGACTTCGGCGGCCCGTCGTTCGGCTTCTTCGCCGCCGCACAGGAGCACCTGCGCAAGATGCCGGGCCGGATCGCCGGCGAGACGAAGGACGTCGACGGCCGCCGCGGCTTCGTGCTGACGCTGCAGACGCGCGAGCAGCACATCCGCCGCGAGAAGGCGACCTCGAACATCTGCACCTCGCAGGCACTCAACGCGCTCGCGGGCGTCCTCTATCTGAGCTGGCTCGGCCGCCGCGGCCTCGTCGAGCTGGGTGAGCTGCTGCTGCAGCGGACCGCCTACGCGCGCGAGCAACTGACCGCGCTCGACGGAGTCGAGGCGCTGCACGAGCAGCCCGTCGTGCGCGAGTTCGCACTGCGGCTGGACGCCGACGTCGAGCGCGTGATCGAGCGGCTCGCCGGCGAGGGCATCAATGCGGGCTACGCGCTCGGCCGCGACTATCCGGAGCATGCAGACGGACTGCTGGTCGCCCTGACCGAGCGTCGCACGCGCGAGCAGATCGACCGCTTCGCCGACGCGCTCGGTCGCGCAGTCGCGGCCGAACGCGACACGGCGACCGCCGGGGTGGGGGCATGACGCCGACGTCGACCGGGATCCCTTTCCAGCGCGACGAGGTGCTGACGATCTACGAGCGCTCGTCGGAGGGCCGGCGTGCCTTCAGCTCGCCGCCGCTCGACGTGCCCGAGCGGCCGATCGACGAGCTGCTGCCCGCGCATCTGCGCCGCACCGCTGAGGCCCGGCTCCCGGAGATCAGCGAGCCCGAGCTCGTGCGCCATTACAACCGCCTGTCGAAGCGCAACTTCGACCTCGACACCGGCTTCTACCCGCTCGGCTCGTGCACGATGAAGCACAACCCGAAGCTGCACGAGCGCGTCGCGGGCCTGCCCGGCAACGCCCGCCTGCACCCGTTGCAGGACCCGAAGCGCGCCCAGGGCGCGCTCGAGCTGATGTGGAACCTCCAGCAGGCGCTGGGCGAGGTCTCCGGCCTGCCGCACGTCTCGCTGCAGCCGAGCGCCGGCTCGCACGGCGAGCTTGCCGGCGTGCTGCTGACGCGCGCCTACCACGAGGCGCGCGGCGAGCACCGCACGAAGGTCCTGACGCCCGACACCGCCCACGGCACGAACCCGGCGACGGTGACGATGGCCGGCTACGAGGTCGTGAAGGTCGGCACCGCGCCGGACGGCGGCGTCGACCTCGACGACCTGCGCGCGAAGGCCGACGACCAGGTCGCCTGCCTGATGCTGACGAACCCGAACACGCTCGGGCTGTTCGACGCGAACATCGCCGAGATCGCGAAGATCGTGCACGAGGTGGGGGCGACGCTCTACTACGACGGCGCGAACCTCAACGCGATCATGGGCATCACGCGGCCCGGCGACATGGGCTTCGACATCGTCCACTTCAACCTGCACAAGTCGTTCACGCAGCCGCACGGAGGCGGCGGCCCGGGCGCCGGCCCGATCGCCGTCAGCGAGCGGATCGAGCCGTACCTGCCGCGCCCGCAGGTCGTGAAGCGCGAGGACGGCACGTTCGACCTCGACCACGCGCGGCCGAAGTCGATCGGCAAGCTGCGCGGCTTCCAGGGCAACTACGGAGTCTTCGTGCGCTCCTACGCCTACATCTGCTCGCTCGGCGCCGAAGGGCTGCGCGAGGCCTCCGAGGTCGCGGTGCTGAACGCGAACTACCTGCTCGCGCTGCTGAAGCGCAAGGGAGTCGCCGAGTACCTGCCGGCCGCGTACGACCGTGTCTGCATGCACGAGTTCGTGCTGTCCGGCGCGCCGATGAAGCGCGACCTCGGGATCAAGACGCTCGACCTCGCGAAGCGGCTGCTCGACCACGGAGTCCACCCGCCGACCGTCTACTTCCCGCTGCTGGTCGAGGAGGCGCTGCTGCTGGAGCCGACCGAGACGGAGACGAAGGAGACGCTCGACCACTTCGCCGACCTCGTCGCGGAGATCCTGCGGGAGGCCGCAGGCGACCCCGAGATCGCCCGCAACGCGCCGTACACGACACCGGTTCGGCGTTTGGACGAGGCGCAGGCGGCGAAGACTCCAGTCATCCGTCAACCCCTCTAGACGGGAGCATCAGCGATGGGCGAGCGCACGCAGTACACCCCCGGGACGTTCTGCTGGACGGACCTCACGACGACCGATCAGGACGCTGCGAAAGCCTTCTACACGGGCCTGCTGGGCTGGGAGATCACGGACGTCCCCGTCGGCGAGGACACCGTCTACTCGATGGCGTCGTTGGGCGGCAAGACCGTCGCGGCGATCTCGCCGCAGCCGCAGATGCTGCGCGACGCGGGCGCGCCGCCGACGTGGAACTCGTACGTGTCGGTGTCCGACGCCGACGCGACCGCCGCGCGTGCCGCCGAGCTGGGCGCGACCGTCGTCTCGCCGCCGTTCGACGTGATGGACGCGGGGCGGATGGCTGTGATCCAGGATCCGCACGGAGCCTTCTTCATGCTCTGGCAGCCGCAGGACACGTTCGGCGCGCAGCTCGTCAACGCGCCCGGGGCGCTCGTCTGGAACGAGCTCGCGTCGCCGGACCTCGACGCCTCGACGAGCTTCTACGGCGATCTGTTCGGCTGGAGCATCGCGCAGTTCGAGGGCAGCTCCGAGACCTACCTCGCGATCAAGGTCGGCGAGGCGAACAACGGTGGCATGCGCCCGCTCGACCAGCCCGGCCCGCCGCCGAACTGGGCGGTGTACTTCGGCGTCGAGGACCTCGACACGGCGCTCGCGAAGGTCGAGCAGCTCGGCGGCAGCAAGCACGCCGGCCCGATCGACATCGGGATCGCGAAGATCGGCGTCGTCGCCGACCCGCAGGGCGCGATCTTCGCGCTCTACGCCGGCGAGCTCGAGCCCTAAGCAGCCCTGCGCGACGTCATCACGACCCGCGCGCCCTGCGCGGGGATCATCGTGACGTTGCGGTGCTGAAGGCGCTCGGGCGCGGGGTCGGGTGCGACCATGTCGGTGCGGCGGGCGATCGCGCGCAGCACGACGCGCTGCTCGGCGAGTGCGAGCGTCGCGCCGAGGCAGCGGCGGATCCCGCCGCCGAACGGCAGCCACGTGTAGGTGCCGGGCTTCACGCCGACGAAGCGCTCGGGCCGGAAAGGCGAACGGGTCGGGGTAGACGTCCTCGCGGTGGTGCAGCAGCGCGATCGAGATCAGCACGTGCGACTCGGCCGGCAGGCGGTAATCGCCCATCTGCCACGGTACCTTCACACGGCGGCCGGTGATCGGCACGACCGGGCGGTTGCGCATCGTCTCGTGGATCGTCGCCTCGACGTAGTCCGCACCCGCGTCGTCCCCGTCGGCGCGCACTTCGTCGCGCAAGCGGTCGTACGCGTGCGGCGTGCGCAGCAGCCGCTCGAACGCCCACGACAGCGAGTTCGCCGTCGTCTCGTGGCCGGCGAGCACGAGCGTCAGCAGCTCGTCGCGCAACTCGGCGTCCGTCATCGCCTCGCCGTCCTCGTCGCGCGCGGCCAGCAGCAGCGAGAGGATGTCGGTGCGCTCGTCGTTTTCGGTGCGTCGCTTCGCGATCACCGCATAGATCTGCTCGTCGAGCGCGGCGAGCAGCCGCCGCAGGACGCCGACCGGCTTTTCGTTGCGCAGGTTCACCAGCTCCGCGACCTTCGCGAGCGGCGTCGCCGACAGGTGGCTCAGGCGCACGATCGATTCGCGCAGCCCGTGCTCGGGCGTGCCCGGCGCAGGCGTGCCCTCGACGCCGAAGATCCCCGCCATGATCACGTCGAGCGTGACCGACTGCATCCGCGGCGCGAGTGAGAAGGGTGTCCCGATCGGCCACGTGTCGATCTCCCGCTCGGCAACCTCGTCGATCATCGCCACGTATCGCTCGACCGCCTCGCCGTGGAATGGCGGCAGCAGCAGCTTGCGCTGGCGCATGTGCTGGGCCCCGGTCGTCGTCAGCACCGAGTTCGGCCCGACGATCGGCCGCAGCGGCGACTCGCCGGCGGTCGAGGGAGCCTCCTCGGGCTTGGCGGTGAAGAGCGACTTGACGTGATCCGGGTGGCTCGTGAGCGTCACGAGGTCGTCGCGGAACAGTCCGCGCACGTTGAAGATGTCGCCGTACTCGCGCCGCGCGCGCGACAGGAACGCGACCTGGCGCACGCTGAACCGCAGCGTCGTCAGCATGCGCGGCGTCCGCACCGTCGGCGGCATCGCGACCGGGCTGCCGTCGTCGGGGGCGGGTCCGGAGGGCGACGGCGGCGCGGCTCCGAGCAGTGGGTTGGTCGTCTCTTCAGTCGGCGTGGAAGCTGCGACGGGTGCGCTCATGCCATTGATTGAACCAAAGTCAAATGCTCCGGTCTACTGTGAGATGCATCACACTTCGTCCTTCGAGGTGCGGCGCCAGAGTGCTGTATACTGCGCTGTATATGGCTGCTACTCGAACTCAGATCTACCTCACCGAGGAACAGCGCGCGCGGCTCGACGCGCTCGGTCGGCGCGACGGCAAGCCGCTCGCTGCGCTCGTGCGCGATGCGGTCGACGAGTACCTCGACCACAGCGCGCCGGACGCTGACGCGGCGCTCGAGGCGACGTTCGGAGCGCTTCCGGACCTCGTGGTCCCCTCGCGCGACGAGTGGGACCGTGCCTGACGTCCTGCTCGACACGGACGTCCTGATCGACCACCTCCGCGGAGCCCAGCAGCTCTCGGTCGGAAAGGGGTCGCCGTCCTATTCGGTGATCACGCGCACCGAGCTGTTCGCGGGTCGAGCGAGCCAGGAGGCGGCGGTCGTCACGCTGCTCGCTCCCTTCCGCGAGCTCGAGGTCGACCGCGCGATCGCCGAACGTGCGGGCCGGCTGCGGCGCGAGCAGGGCGTGCGGATCGCCGATGCGCTGATCGCGGCGACCGCGCTCGTGCACGGACTCGCGCTCGTGACGCGCAACCTGCGCGACTTCGAGCGCGTGCCGGGACTGCGCGTACGGGCTCCGGCGTCATAGATCCGCTGCGGTAGCCTGCCGCGCCATGCGGATCTTCTCGGGCATCCAGCCGACCGGGCGCAAGCACCTCGGCAACTACATCGGCGCGATCGAGCAGTACGTCGCCTACCAGGACCGCGGCGAGGCGCTCTACTGCATAGTCGACCTGCACGCGACGACCGTCGCGTATGACCCGGCCGAGCTGCGCGAGCGGCTCTACGACACCGCGGCGATCATGCTCGCCGCGGGTCTGCACCCGGACCGCTGCATCTTCTTCCGCCAGGGCGACGTGCTGGAGCACAGCGAGCTGACGTGGCTGCTGTCGAGCGTCACCGCCTTCGGCGACCTCAACCGCATGCACCAGTTCAAGGAGAAGGCCGGCGCGCAGCGCGACCTCGTCTCGGCCGGGCTCTTCACGTACCCGGTCCTGATGGCTGCCGACGTGCTCGCCTACCGCGCGCACCAGGTCCCCGTCGGCGATGACCAGCGCCAGCACGTCGAGCTGATGCGCGACATCGCGCAGCGCTTCAACTCGCGCTTCGGCGAGCTGCTCGTCGTGCCGGAAGGCGTCTACCGCGAGGTCGGCGCGCGGATCATGGACCTGCAGGAGCCCGAGCGGAAGATGTCGACGACCGGCGGCACCGAGCAGGGCACCGTGCTCGTGCTCGACGAGCCGGCGAGCATCGAGAAGAAGTTCAAGCGCGCAGTGACCGACTCGGGCAGCGAGATCCACCGTGCGCCCGACAAGCCGGGCATCTCGAACCTGATCGAGATCCTCGCTGCGGTGCAGGGGACGAGCTTCGAAGCGGTCGAGGCCGCGCACGCCGACTCGCGCTACGGCGACTTCAAGGGGGCGGTCGCGGCTGCAGTGATCGAGCACCTGCGCCCCGTGCAGGAGCGCTACGGAGCGCTGCGCGCCGACGAGTTGGCGCTCGAGCGCGTGCTCGCTGAGGGCGCCGAGAAGGCCCGCGCGATCGCCGCGCCCGTGCTCGCCGATGTGCGCGCCGCGATGGGCGTCGGGCCGAACCGCCCGAGCTGAGCCAGACGGCACGGCACCGTCAGGTGCGCGCGCTACCGTCTCGGCAGTGCGCGCCGCGGATCTCGACCTCGATCTCGACGTCTTCGCCGGTCCCTTCGACCTGCTGCTGACGCTCGTCCTGCGCGAGGAGATCGACCTGCTGGAAGTCGATCTCGCCGACGTCGTCATCACCTACGTCGACTTCCTCGAACAGCGTGGCGAGCTCGAGCTCGAGCTGGCTACCGAGTTCCTCGTGCTGATCGCCGCGCTGCTGGAGCTGAAGTCGCGCCTGATGCTGCCGGGCGAGGAGGAGGAGCTGCTCGACCTCGAGCCCGGCGAGGCGATCGAGGAGCTGCTCGCCCGCCTGCTGGAGGCGCACCGCTACCGCGGCGCCGCCGAGCACCTCGCGACGCGGCTCGACCAGCAGTCCGGCTTCCGCTTCCGCAGCGCGCCACTGCCGGCGACGCTGCGGCGCTCGACGCTCGCCGAGGCCGGCGCCGTCTACGACCCGAGCGTGCTCGGCAAGGCGCTCGGCGGACTGTTGCGGATGCCGCCGGAGATCGACCTCCAGCACGTGACGATCCAGAAGGTGACCGTGATCGAACGGCTCACGCACCTGCGCTCGCTGCTGCGGCGCGGGCGCTTCTCGTTCGACGAGGCAGTCGGCAAGGCCGATCGCGTCACCGTCGCGGTGACGGTGTGGGCGCTGCTGGAGCTCTACAAGCGCGGCGAGGCGACGTGGGAGCAGGACGAGCCGTTCGCCGACATCACCGTCGAGTCGATCAGCGAGCCGTCGTGGGCTGCCGCGGACGAGCCGGTCGGAGCAACCGCCTGATGGACGGCCTCACGCAGACGCTCGAAGCACTGCTGTTCCTCTGTCCCGACCCGGTCACGCCGGCGGCGCTCGCGGAGGCGATCGACGTCGACGCGGATGAGGTAGCCGCAGCGCTCGCAGCGCTCGCTGCCGACTACGAAACGCAAGAGCGCGGGCTCGTGCTGCGCGAGCTGGCCGGCGGCTGGATCCTCTCCTCGCATCCGGCGGCGGAGGATGCCGCGCGCCGTCTGCTGACGAAGCCGCGCACGCCGCCGCTGACGCCGGCCCAGGCCGAGACGCTCGCGATCGTCGTCTACCTGCAGCCGGTCTCGCGCCCCGAGATTGCGCGGATCCGCGGCGTGAACGCCGAATCGGCGGCGCAGACGCTGATCGAGCGAGGCCTGATCGAGGAAGCCGGCCGTTCGCAGTTCGGCGCCGTGCTCTACCGCACGACCGACCTGTTCCTGCGGCTGTTCGGCCTTACCGCACTCGACGAGCTGCCCGACGTGACCGCCTGGGACCCGACGCCCGACGTAGCCGCGGAGATCCGCGAGCGCTTGCTGCGTGCCGGCGAAGCGCGCCTCGGCGTGCCGGCGGCGGCGCAGCCGGCAGAGGGGCGCGAGGCGGGGGAGGACGACGAGCAGGACGCTGGGTCCGGCGCCGACCTCGCCGGCGAGTACGACCGCGCGCCGGCGCCCGTCATCCCGATCGCCTGAGCGCGCCGCGCCGGTCGGCGCAGCCCGCCCGAGGCGCTACGCAGCCGCGTCCGCCGCGGCCTTCGCGGCCAGCTGGCCGCACGCGGCGTCGATGTCGCGTCCGCGCGTGAGCCGCACGGTCGCCTCGATCCCGTTCTCCTCCAGCACGTCGCGGAAGGCGGCGATCGCGTCGCGGCCCGACCCGTCGTAGATCGAGTCGGTCGGGTTGTAGGGGATCAGGTTGACCTTGAAGACACGGCGGTCGAGCAGCTTCGCGAGCGCCAGCGCCTGCGCGTACTGGTCGTTGACGCCGGCGAGCATCACGTACTCGATGAAGATCCGCTTGCGCTTGACCTCGTAGAAGTCGTGGCAGGCGTCGAGCACGTCGGCGAGCGGGTAGCGGTCGTTGACGGGCATCAGCTGCGAGCGCAGCGCGTCGTCCGGCGCATGCAGCGAGAGCGCGAGCCGGATCGGCAGCGGGTTCGCCGACAGCCGCTCGATGCCGGGGACCCAGCCGACCGTCGAGATCGCCGTGCGGCGCGAGGTGATGCCGAGGGCAGGCAGCCGCTCGCAGGCGGCGAGCACGTGGTCGAGGTTCATCATCGGCTCGCCCATGCCCATGAAGACGCAGTGGTCGACCTCCTCGATGCGGCGGAAGTGCAGCGCCTGGTCGAGGATCTCCGAGGCGGTCAGGTTGCGCCCGAACTTCATCGTGCCGGTCGCGCAGAACGTGCACGTGAGCGGGCAGCCGGACTGCGAGGAGAGGCAGAGCGAGCGACGGCCGTCGCGATAGCGCATCAGCACCGCCTCGACTGCGCGGCCGTCGTGCGTGGAGAACAATGCCTTGACCGTCCCGTCGCGCGCGTGCGCCTCGCGCTCGAGCGTCAAGGAGGAGAACGGCACCTCCGCCGCGAGCGTCTCGCGCAACGCGGCGGGCAGGTTCGTCATCTCCGCGTAGCCGCTCGCGCCGCGCGCCGTCCACTCCCACACCTGGCGGGCACGGAAGGCTGGCTCGCCGTGCGCGGCGAGAGTGGCGTCAAGCAGCTCGAGGTCCATCGCACGTATCGTGGCAGCAATGCGCCTCGCGAAGTTCCTCGCCCACGCCGGTGTCGCCTCGCGGCGTGCCTCCGAGCAGCTGATCGCCGACGGTCGCGTGACCGTCGGGGGCGTCGTCGTGCGAGATCCGGCGCACGACGTCGAGTCCGACAGCGGCGTGATGTTCGACGGCGAGCCGGTCCGCGGCGAGGAGCCGCGCGTCGTCTATGCGCTGCACAAGCCGGCCGGCGTCGTCTCGACCGCCGCCGACACGCATGGCCGCCCGACGGTCACCGACCTCGTCCCGGGTGAGCGGCGCCTCTACCCGGTCGGCCGCCTCGACGCCGACAGCACCGGGCTGATCCTGCTGACGAACGACGGCGAGCTGGCGAACCGCCTCACGCACCCGCGCTTCGAGGTGCCGAAGACCTATCGCGCGACGCTCGGCGGCGGCCCGATCTCCGACCGCGCGCTGCGCGCCCTGCGGCTCGGCGTGACGCTCGACGACGGTCCGACCGCGCCGGCACGTGTCCGCCGGCTCGATTCGCACACGCTCGAGCTGACGATCCACGAAGGCCGCAAGCGCCAGGTGCGGCGGATGTGCGAGGCGGTCGGCCATCCGGTCCGCTCACTCGTGCGGATCCGCTTCGGCCCGTTGGAGCTGGGCGACCTCGCAGCCGGGCGCTCGCGGCGGCTGAGTGCCGCGGACCTGCACGCGCTCGCGGCCGCCGCGACGGATCCCGACGAGCGTCGCTGAGGCCGCTCCGGCGCCTGCTGCCGGATCGCACGAGGCGCTCTGCGAGAATCGCCGCCATGCGGCTCTTCGCACTCCGAGGCGCGGTCACGGTCGACCGCAACGACGCCGAGCAGATCCTGTCGGCGACCGACGAGCTGATGCGCGAGCTGCTGTCGCGCAACGCGCTCACGTCCGACGCGCTCGTCAGCTGCCTGTTCACGCTGACGAAGGACCTCGACGCCGAGTTCCCGGCGGTCGCAGCGCGCAGAATGGGCTTGCACAAGGTCCCGCTGATGTGCGCGAGCGAGGTGCCGGTGCCGGGTGCGCTGCCGCGCGTGATCCGCGTGCTCGTGCACTACTACGCGGACGAAGGTCACGACCCGAGTCACGTGTACCTGCGCGAGGCGCGCACGCTGCGCGCCGATCTCGAGTCGGCACAATAGGAGCCACGATGGCGCTCGAGTTCACGGACAAGATCCGGCGGCTGCCGGTGTACCCGACCGCGGGCGGCTATGCGCTCGGCGACGAGTACGCGATGCTCGCGAGCAACGAGGCTCCGTTCGCGCCGCTGCCCGGCGTCGTGGAGGCGGCGACGCAGGCGCTTGCGTCCGTCAACCGCTACCCGGACCCGTCGAACATGCGCCTGCGCAAGGCGCTCGCTGCGCGCTACGACTTCCCGCCCGAGCGGATCGCGATAGGCAGCGGCTCGTGCGACATCCTGCTGTCGGCGGCCGAGGCGCTGCTGGAGCCGGGCGCGGAGGTCGTCTACTCGTGGCCGTCGTTCTCCGTCTATCCGCACATGGCCGCGGCGACCGGCGCGCGCGCGGTCGTCGTCCCGCTCGACGCCGAGGATCGCTACGACCTCGATGCGATGCGCGCGGAGATCACGGTCGCGACGCGGCTCGTGATCGTCTGCAACCCGAACAACCCGACGAGCACCGCGCTGCCGCTCGACGCGATCACGGAGTTCGTCGAGCAGGTGCCGCGCCACGTCTGCGTGCTGATCGACGAGGCCTACTGCGAGTTCGCGACGCTCGACGATCCCGACGCCTCGCTCGACCTCGTCCGCCGTCACCCGAACGTCGTGCTGCTGCGCACGTTCTCGAAGGTCTACGGGCTCGCCGGGCTGCGCTGCGGCTACGCGCTGTGCGGCGAAGAGGCGTTTCGCGTCGCCGTCGAGCAGGTCCGCCAGCCGTTCTTCTGCAACGCGCTCGCGCAGGCTGCGGCCGAGGTCGCGCTGCGCCACCAGGACGAGATAACGCGCCGCGTCGAGCAGACGATCGCGCAGCGGTTGATGCTGGAGGAGGAGCTGCGCGAGCTGGGGCTGACGGTCGCCGACGCGCAGGCGAACTTCCTCTGGCATTCCCTCATGCGCAACGGTACGGCGACGGCCTCGACGCGACCGCTGCGGCGGCGCGCGAGCAGACGATTCTCGACGGGCTCGCCGAGCGCAAGGTGCTGATCCGCGCCGGCGGTGCGCTCGGCCGTCCCGGCTGGGCGCGCACGACGATCGGGACCGCTGCCGAGAACCGCCGCTTCCTCGACGCGCTGCGCGCGCTGCTGTAGCGCGCGGCGGCCGGGCGTTCGGGCCTTCACATCGGCCGCTCGCTCTGGCACAATGCGCACAGCGCCATGTCAAACGCTCTCGATACGACTCGCAGCACCGATGCCGGCCTCGCCGGCACGCTGTCGTATGTGGGCTCCTGGCGCTACGCCTGGCGATTTATCTAGGCGCTCGGCCTGGGCTTTCGTCGTCCCCCATGCGGGATACCGGAGGTCGGGCGCCGTTCCCACCGGGCACCGTCGTGCCCCAACGGGCACCGCAACGCCCGTGCGTTCCGTAGATTTCCAGGCCTAGAGAGGACCACCGCATGATGATCGTGATGAAGCAGGACGCCACGGAGGAGCAGATCGAGGCAGTGATCGCTCGAATCGAGTCGGTCGGCGCGCGCGCGCACCGATCTCCGGGCGAGGAGGTGACGGTGATCGGCGCGATCGGCGACCGCGAGCACGTCCAACGACTCGAGCTCGAGGGCTTCCCTGGCGTCGACAAGCTCGTCCCGATCCTCAAGCCCTACAAGCTCGCCTCGACGCAGATCCGCCACGGCGAGCGGAGCGTGCTGGAGATCGGTGGGCGCAAGATCGGTGGCGACAACTTCGCGCTGATCGCCGGTCCGTGCACGGTCGAGACGCGCGAGCAGACGCTCACGACAGCGGAGATCGTCAAGGCCGCCGGCGCAACGCTCTTCCGCGGCGGTGCCTACAAGCCACGCACCTCGCCCTACGCATTCGCGGGACTCGGGCAGGAGGGCTTGCGGTTGCTCGCCGAGGCGAAGGAGCAGACCGGCATGCCGATCGTCACCGAGCTGATGGACGTGCGCGACATCGAGCCGCTGCTGGAGGTCGCCGACGTCGTGCAGATCGGCGCGCGCAACATGCAGAACTACACGCTGCTGTCGGAGGTCGGGCGCGCCGGCATCCCGGTGCTGCTGAAGCGCGGGTTGTCCTCGACGCTCGAGGAGCTGCTGATGGCGTCCGAGTACATCCTCAAGGAGGGCAACGAAGCGGTGATGCTGTGCGAGCGCGGCATCCGCACGTTCGAGACGGCGTACCGCTTCACGCTCGACCTGACGGCGATCCCAGTGCTGAAGGAACTGACGCACCTGCCGGTGATCGTCGACCCCTCGCATGCAGCCGGGCGCAGGGATCTCGTCACGCCGCTGTCGCTCGCCGCGGCTGCGGTCGGTGCCGACGGGATCATCGTCGAGGTCCACCCGAACCCGGACGAGGCGATCTGTGACGGTCCGCAGCAGCTCTACGCCGACGAGTTCGCGACCTACGCCGCGCGTGTCGAGCAGGCGGCCGCGGTCGCCGGCAAGGTGCTCTCCGCCGTCCCGGCTGGATGACGGACGCAGCCGCCGGCGCGCCGCTGCGCATCGCGATCGTCGGCGTGGGCCTGATCGGCGGCTCGATCGGGCTCGCGGCGCGTGGGCGGCTCGACGCCGAGGTCGTGGGCTGGAGTCGCAGCGCCGAGACGCGCGAGCGTGCGGTCGCGCTTGGCGTGCTCGACCGCGCCGCGCCGACGCTCGCGGATGCCGTTGCTGAAGCCGAGGCGGTCTTCGTCTGCTCGCCCGTCGGCGTGCTGCCGGTGGTGATCGGCGATGTGCTCGCTGCTGCGCCGCCGGACTGCGTCGTGACGGACGTCGGCTCGACGAAGCGCAGCGTCGTGCAGGCGATCGAGGATCCCCGCTTCGTCGGCGGGCACCCGCTCGCCGGTGCCGAGACTGCCGGCGTGCAGCACGCGCGCGCCGATCTCTTCCAGGACGCGACGTGGTACCTCACGCCGACGCGGGAGACGACGGGAATGCTGTTCGAACGGCTCCACCGGCTGATCCGCGGGCTCGGCGCGCGCCCGACGACGATCGACGCGGCGACGCACGACACGCTGCTCGCCGCCGTCTCGCACCTCCCGCACGTGTTCGCGAACGTGCTCGTCGCGCAGGCTGCGAGTGCGCTCGCCGAGGAGTCAGAGCAGTTGCCGGCGACCGGCCCGAGCTTCCGCGACGCGACGCGCGTCGCCGGCGCCAGCAGCGCGATCTGGACCGACATCTACCTGTCGAACCGTGACGCGCTGATCGCCCAGCTCGACGACGCGCTGCGCCGCCTCGGCGACGTCCGCGACGCGCTCGCCGCCGGCGACGCGACCGTCGTGACGGACTGGAACGACGCAGCAGCGGAGGATCGCCGCCGGCTGCTGGAGGCACAGCTCGCCGGTGGGACAGTCCACGAGCTGCGCGTCTCGGTCCCGAACGAGCCGGGCGTGATCGCGACGCTCGCGCTGGAGCTGGGCAAGGCGGGCGTCAACATCACCGACATGGCGCTCTACCCGGCGGCGGACGGCAGCGAGGGCGTCGTCGCCTTGTGGATCGCGGGGGAGGAGCCGGCGCAGCGCGCGCTCGCACTCGTCGGCGAGCTGGGCTTCCCGGTGGCGCGCGCATGAGCGCCTCGACCGCGAGCGTCGTGCGCTTCGACCCCGCGCCGCGCGGCCTGCGTGGCTCGCTGCGCGTGCCGCCGGACAAGTCGATCTCGCATCGCGCAGCGCTGCTCGCGGCGATGACGGAGGAGCCGGTGCGGGTGCGGAACTACCTCGACGCTGCCGACACGCGCTCGACGCTCGCCGCGGTTGAGGCGATCGGCGCGCTCGTCGAGCGGCGTCCGCGGGAGCTGGTGATCCGCGGCACCGGCTTGCGCCAGGCGCACGAGCTGGACGGTCCGATCGACGTCGGCAACGCCGGCACGCTGATGCGGCTGCTGCCGGGCTGGCTCGCGGCGCAGCCAGGCCGCTCGTGGACGCTCGACGGCGACGACTCGATCCGCCGCCGGCCGATCGACCGGATCGCCGAGCCGCTGCGGCTGATGGGCGCGCGGATCGAGGCGCGCGAGGGGCGCTTCGCGCCGTTCACGATCCACGGCGCTGACCTCCACGGGATCGACTACGTGCTGCCGGTCGCGAGCGCCCAGGTGAAGTCGTGCGTGCTGATCGCCGGGATGCTGACCGCAGCCGGTGCGACCGTGATCGAGCCGGCGCCGAGCCGCGACCACACCGAGCGGATGCTCGCGCGCGCCGGTGCGCCGGTCGAGCACGACGGAGCGCGCGTGAGCGTGCGCCACGTCGACGAGCTGGCGATCGACGCGGTCGACGTGCCGGGCGACCTGTCCTCGGCTGCCTTCCTCGTCGCCGCCGCGGTGCTCGTGCCGGGCTCGCGGATCGTGCTCGAGGACGTCGGCGTCAACTGGACGCGCACCGGCTTCCTGCGGATCCTCGAGCGGATGGGGGCGATCGTGCTCGGCGAGCTCGAGCCGGCCGGCACGTTCGACTCGGTCGAGCCGGTGACCGAGCTGGACGTCGCCTACGGGCCGCTGCAGGGCACGACGGTCGAGGCCGACGAGGTGCCGCTCGCGATCGACGAGCTGCCGCTCGTCGCGCTGCTCGGCTGCTTCGCCGAAGGCGAGACGGTCGTGCGCGGCGCCGGCGAGCTGCGCGTGAAGGAGTCCGACCGGATCGCGACCGTCGTCGAAGGGCTGCGCGGCCTCGGTGCCGAGATCGAGGCGACCGACGACGGCTTCGTCGTGCGCGGCAGCGGT
Source organism: uncultured Actinomycetes bacterium (assembly GCA_963715695.1). Taxonomy (GTDB): domain Bacteria; phylum Actinomycetota; class Thermoleophilia; order Solirubrobacterales; family Solirubrobacteraceae; genus Conexibacter. The sequence goes on from OY970266.1 coordinate 2,972,389, forward strand.
GGCCTGCGCGGCGGGCGGATCGGCTCGCACGGCGACCACCGCCTCGCAATGCTCGGCGCGATCGCCGGCCTCGCCTCGCGCGATGGCGTCGAGGTCGAGGGGATGGACGCGGCAGCCGTCTCCTACCCGCGTTTCGCCGACGACCTCCACGCGCTGCTGGGTTGATGCCCGCGCGCTTCCGGGCGCGTCGGCCCTGCCCAGGCTCCGCGGATCGCATGAACTGCGCAGCAGGCGCGCAGGCCCGTCGCACGACACGCGCGGCGGTGTGCCGGTTCAAGCGCATTCGGCGAGCCGCACGGCTGCGTTGGACGCTCGCCGTCTAAGGTCCGACGCCATGGTCGTCGCCATCGACGGTCCCGCGGGGGCCGGCAAGTCCACCGTCGCCCGCGCCGTCGCGCGCGCACTCGGCTTCACGTACCTCGACTCGGGCGCGATGTATCGCTGCGTCGGGCTTGCCGCCACCGAGCGGGGGCTGGTGCCGGCGAGCGTCGCGGGCGCGCTGAGCATCGAGCTGGGCGAGCGCGTGCTGCTGGACGGGCGCGACGTGACGGACGCGATCCGCACGCCAGAGGTCTCCGAGGCGGCATCGCGCGTCGCTGCCGACCCGGCGGTGCGCGCAGCGGTCGTCGCTCAGCAGCAGCGGATCGTCGCGCAAGGCGATTGGGTGGCGGAGGGGCGCGACATCGGCACCGTCGTCGCGCCGGACGCTGCCGTGAAGGTCTTCCTCACCGCGAGCGCCGAGGAGCGCGCCCGCCGCCGCGCCGACCAGCTCGGTGCGGATGTGCAAACGGTGCTCGCCGAGCAGACGATCCGCGACGAGCGCGACAGGACGCGCGCCCACTCGCCGCTCGAGGCCGCACCCGACGCACACGTGCTCGACACGACGGGCCTCACGCTCGACGACGTGATCGCCCGCGTCGCCGCGGTCGTCGACCGGGCACGAGACGAGGCGGATGTGTGAGCACGGTTATACTCGACGGTATGACTCACAAGGTCGGACCGAAGGGGCAGGTCGTCCTGCCCAAGGCGATGCGAGACGCGCACGGAATTCAGCCGGGCGACGAGGTGCGTTTCGACGAGGCCGGCGACGGGATCGTCGTGCGTCGCGCGAAGTCGCGTGCGGAGATCGTGGCCGGTCTGATGGGCTCACTGAGGGACTCTCGTCTCGACCTCGTCGCCGAGCTCGAGGCAGAGCATCGTCGCGAGGTCGAGGAAGACGAGCGCGAGATGCGTCGCCGAGGCTTGCGGTGAAGGGCGTACTCGATTCCTGGGCAGTGCTCGCGCTCCTGCGCAAGGAGCCGATGGCTCCGCGTATCGCGAAGTTGCTTGTCGATCACGACAACGTCATGTCCTCGGTGAACCTCGGCGAGGTGCTCTATTGGACGATCCGGGATCGCGGCGAGGAGCGCGCGACCGTCACGGTCGAGCAGCTGCGCGCCGCGCTCGACGTGGAGGCCCCGGACTGGCGACTCGTCGCGGACGCAGCACGCATCAAGGCTCGCGGAGGGCTCTCGTACGCCGACGCCTTCTGCATCGCGACCGCACGCCGCCATGGGCTGCCGGTCTACACCGGCGATCCAGAGATCGTCGCGCTCGATGGACGCGATGGGCTCGAGGTCGTCGACCTGCGGAGCGCCGCATGAAGATCGCGATCGTCGGCTATCCGAACGTCGGCAAGTCCTCGCTGGTCAACCGCCTGACGCAGTCGCGCGAGGCGGTCGTGCACGAGCGCCCGGGCGTCACGCGCGACCGCAAGGAGCTTGCGTGCGAGTGGAACGGGCGCCGCTTCACGCTGATCGACACGGGCGGCGTCGACCTCGACGACCGCAACGAGATGGCTCGCTCGATCCAGGAGCAGGCGCGCGCGGCGCTCGCCGACGCACAGGTCGCGCTGCTCGTCGTCGACGCGCGCGCCGGGATGCGCCCGGGCGACGAGGAGATGGCCGAGCTGCTGCGCCGCAGGTCGATTCCGGTGATCGTCGCCGCGAACAAGTGCGATGCGGTCGCCGACCTGCCGCTCGCTGCGGAGTTCCACGCCTTCGGCTTCGGCGACCCGATCGCCGTCTCGGCGGCGCAGGGCCTCGGCACCGGCGACCTGCTCGACCGCCTCGTCGACGCGCTCCCGGACGAGGACGAGGCCGAGGAGGACGAGGACGTCATCCGGCTCGCGCTGATCGGCCGTCCGAACGTCGGCAAGTCGAGCATGGTGAACCGCTTCCTCGGCGACGAGCGCGTGATCGTGTCCGAGGTCGCCGGCACGACGCGCGACGCGATCGACCTGCCATTCGAGTTCCAGGACCGGAAGATGCGGCTGATCGACACCGCCGGCCTGCGCCGTCAGGCGAAGGTCGGCGACTCGATCGAGTACTACACCGCGCTGCGCTCGCGGCGTGCAGCGGAGCGCGCCGACGTGGCGCTCGTCGTCTGCGACGCGGCCGACGGGGTCACCTCGCAGGATTTGCGGATCGCCGAGCTGGCGATGCAGAGCGGCTGCGCGACGGCGCTCGTGCTGAACAAGTGGGACCTCACCGGCGGCGAGGACCAGCCCGAGTTCGACCTCGACCACGAGCGCGCCCGCGTCGCGCAGAAGCTGCGCCTGCGCCCGCGCGTGCTGACCGCCAGCGCGATGACCGGCCGCCACGTCCAGCGCCTGCTCGTCGAGGCGGTCGCGCTCGCCGACCGCACCTCCGGACGGATCCCCACGCCGCAGCTCAACCGCTTCCTCTCGGAGATCCAGGAGATCCGCCAGCCGCCGGCGAAGCAGAACCACCGCCTGAAGCTGATCTACATGACGCAGACGGACGAGCGGCCGCCGCGCTTCTCGATCCAGATCAACTCGCGCTCGCGCGTGACGCGCGACTACGCCTACTTCATCGAGAACCGCATGCGCGAGCGCTACCGGCTCGACGGGATCCCGCTGATCATCGACTTCGTCGAGCGCAACGAGCGCCGCAGCGAGGGCAGCCCGCGCGGGCGCCGCGGGGCGCTGCCGCGCTCCGGCTGACCCCGGTACTCTTGTCCCGCACGCAATCGACCGCGGAGCCGATCCGAGACCCATGACCACGCTTTCCGACAACGAGTACCTCTTCACGTCCGAGTCGGTGACCGAGGGTCACCCGGACAAGATCGCCGACCAGATCTCCGACGGCGTCCTCGACGCCGTCCTCGCCGACGACCCGGGCGGACGCGTCGCCTGTGAGACGCTCGTCAACACCGGCCTGATCGTCGTCTCCGGCGAGATCACGACGCACACGTACGTCGACATCCCCGAGATCGCCCGCGAAACGGTGCGGCGGATCGGCTACGACGACGCGACCTACGGCTTCGACGCGAACACCTGCGCCGTCATCAACGCGATCGACAAGCAGTCGCCCGACATCGCCCAGGGCGTCGACTCGGCCTACGAGACGCGCCACCAGCCCGGTGACGAGGACCGCCTCGACATCGCCGGTGCCGGCGACCAGGGGATGATGTTCGGCTACGCCTCGCGCGAGACGGACGAGCTGATGCCGCTGCCGATCTCGCTCGCGCACAAGCTCGCACAGCGGCTCGCGGACGTCCGCAAGGCCGACGTGCTCGACTACCTGCGCCCCGACGGCAAGACCCAGGTCACCGTCCGCTACGTCGACGGCAAGCCCGTCGAGATCGTGAAGCTGCTGATCTCGAGCCAGCACCGCGAGGGCGCCGAGTCGCTGATCAAGGACGACCTCTGGGAGCACGTGGTGCTGCCGATCCTGCCGGCCGACCTCTACGACGCGAACGCACTGCGCCGCGAGTTCCTCGTGAACCCGACTGGCCGCTTCGTGATCGGCGGGCCGATGGGCGACTGCGGCCTCACCGGTCGCAAGATCATCGTCGACACCTACGGCGGCATGGCGCGCCATGGTGGCGGCGCCTTCTCCGGCAAGGACCCGTCGAAGGTCGACCGCTCGGCTGCCTACGCGGCCCGCTACGTGGCGAAGAATGTCGTCGCCGCCGGCCTCGCGGAGCGCGCTGAGGTGCAGGTCGCCTACGCGATCGGCGTCGCGCAGCCCGTCTCCGTGATGGTCGAGACGTTCGGGACCGAGAAGATCGGCCGCGGCCAGATCGAGGCGCTCGTGCGCGAGCACTTCGACCTCCGCCCGGGCGCCTTCCGCGAGTACCTCGACCTCCACCGCCCGATCTACCAGAAGACCGCTGCGTACGGCCACTTCGGCCGCGACGACGGTGACTTCACGTGGGAGAAGACCGACAAGGCCGACGCACTGCGCGCGGCCGCCGGCCTGGAAGCCGCAACCTCGGCGTCGTAGCCGCCAGCGGCATCGACTGCTTCAGAAGGGCCCCGTGGACACGGGGCCCTTCGTCGTTGTAGCGCAGGTGCCCTGGATATCCAATTGGAAATGTCCTGCGGCGTCCAACTGCCTGTGCGTGACGGCGCATGGCCGAGCCGGCTGACGCGGGGTGAGGCTCGGCCGGCGGACCGGCAAGTCGCAGGCCGACGACTCGGCCGTACGACGAGCGGTCGCAGCGGCTCTCTGCGAGCGCGCTGCGTCGACTGAATGGCGGCAGACGGCGAGCGACGGCTCGGTAGTCGAAGTGGCTGGCGCCGGAGACGAGTCAAGCCCACCTCCGCACAGCACGCCGGGTCGCCGCCGCGTGCTCGCCGAAGCGTCGAGCTAGGCTGAGGCGCTCAGGACGCGGTACGATCACCGAGCTGAGCTTGGACGAGGTTGACGTGCTGCCCGCGAGCGGTAGACGCTCACGCGAGCGTCTGATAGAGCTGGAAAGAGGCGTAGACGGCGACGAGGATCCGCGGCGACGGCAGCGAGATCGCAGTCGCGTGACTGGATCGATGGACAAAGCGCGCCACGAGCGAACATCGACGTATGACGCTGCCGGCCGGGTAGCCGGGGACTCCCGCGCGCGCTTCGACGCTGGGAGGGAGGTCGTCGTCAGCCGGGAGGCCCGACGGAGGAGATCGCGCGAGAAAAGGGATAGGTGAGAGTGTTGGTAGAGGAGGAGAGAGAGGGTCAAGACGATGTTCTTAGACTCGGTGAGGGTACAAGAGGAGGTGGCACGGCCAGCTAGGACAGGACGGTGCGCTTCGCAAGACACGAGATGGATAGAGGTGCTAGGCTAGAGCCGCGCTCGCGAGTCTATTCAAAGGCGATGCTAGACAGCATCGCGAGACTGAGGAGACGAGCGATCGAGGCGATGATCGTGGCGCGACGCGGTGGATCGCCGTAGCGGCGCCGCGCGACGCGCCTGCGGAAGAGTAGCTCGATGGTGACGACGGCCGCGCTTTGAGAGAAGCTAGAGCGGGCGCCATAGAGCGTAGATGGCGTCGAACGTGCTGGCGTCTGACAGGGTAGCGGCGCGCTAGTCGCGTTGAGCGGGAGGACGTGCGTCGGGTTTGGTGCACGACGCGTGCCATGCGTGACTGGTGCTGCGTGCGCGTGTCGCGCGACTGCCGCGCCGGGTTCGTCTCTAGTGTGGGCGGGGTGCCTGCGATCGCCCGTGTGGAGCCGCTGACGACCGCCCGGGCGGTGCGGGGGCCGTTCGACTATCGGCTGCCCGAAGCGATGGCGAGGTGTCGCATCGGGGCGCTGCTCGTGGTCCCGTTCGGGGGCCGCGAGGTGCTCGGCGTCGTCGTGGCGCTCGCGGACACGTCGGAGGTCCCGCCCGAGCGGCTCGCGGAGCCGCGAACGCGTGTCGAGCCGGCGGTCCCGGCGGAGTTGGTCGGAGCTGGCGCTGTGGATCGCGGACGAGTACTGCTCGACGCCTGCGCGGGCGCTTGCGCTCGTGCTGCCGCCGGGCGTGGGGCGGGGGGTGACACCGCGCGTACGGGTGCGGACGGTGCTCGTCGCCGAGATCGCGGACGAGGGACGCGCGGCGCTCGCCGACGGCGTGCGACTGACGGAGCAAGCAGCGTGGCGTCCTCGAGCGTCTCGTCGCAGAGGGCCCGCTCGTCGCCGCCGACGCTGGCGCCGACCACGGCTCGCTGCGGCGGCTCGCCGATCGCGGCCTGCTTGTCCTGGAACAGCGCGAGCAGCGCCGGCGTCCGCTGGTGCGGGCCGTCGGCGCGCGCGGGGTGGGGTGCCGGAGCTGACGGAGGAGCAGCGCGCGCGCTGGAGCCGCTGCTCGCGCCAGCGGCGTCGCGCGACGCGGTGCGCCGTCCGCGCCGCGCGCCCGCGGACCGCGCGCAGCGCCGCGGCGACGCCGCCTCCCGCCGCTTCCTGCTGCACGGCGTCACCGGCTCGGGCAAGACCGAGGTCTACCTGCGCGCGGCGCGGGCCGCGCTCGACGCCGGGCGCGGCGTGATCGTGCTCGTGCCGGAGATCGTGCTGGCGCCGCAGACGGTCGCGCGCTTCCAGGCGCGCTTCGGCGACACCGTCGCCGTGCTGCACTCGCAGCTCGGCCAGGGCGAGCGCTACGACGAGTGGCGGCGGCTGCGCGCGCGGCGAGGCGCGCGTCTGCGTCGGCCCGCGCTCGGCCGTCTTCGCGCCGGTCGCGGACCTCGGGCTCGTGATCGTCGACGAGGAGCACGACGTCGTCCTACAAGCACGAGGGCGACCCGCGCTACGACGCGCGCCGCGTCGCCGCGCGGCGCGCGCAGCAGGCCGGCGCGCGTGCTGCTCGCCGGCAGCGCGACGCCGCGGCCGGAGAGCGTCCAGGCGCTCCGGCGCGGTGCGGCTGCCCGCGCGCGTCGACGGCGCGCCGCTGCCGCCCGTCGAGGTGCTCGACATGCGCGACGCGCGCCACCCGCTGCACCCGCGACACGCGAGGCGCTCGGCGACGTGCGGCGCGCGGCCGCAAGGCGATCGTGCTGCTGAACCGCCGCGGCTGGTCGAACTTCCTCTCCTGCCGCTCCTGCGGGCACGTCTGGAGCTGCCCGCAGTGCGACGTCGCGCTCGTGCTGCACCGCGCGCGAGCGGCGCCGTCGCCTGCCATCACTGCGGCCACCGCGAGCCGGTCCCGTCGCGCTGCCCGACGTGCGGCTCGGTCTCGCTCGCGCGCCACGGCGCCGGCACCGAGCGGATCGAGGACGAGCTGGCGGAGGCGATCGGCGACGCGCTTCCCGATCTTCCGTCTCGACGCCGACAGCGTGCCGCGAAGGGCGGCGTCGCGCGCGCGCTGAGCGCTTCGACGCGGCGCCCGCCGGCGTGCTCGTCGGCACGCAGATGGTCGCCAAGGGGCACGACTTCCCGGACGTGACGCTCGGCGTCGTGCTCGACGCCGACGCGACGCTGCGCTTCCCCGACTTCCGCGCCGAGGAGCGCACGTTCGCGCTCGTCGCGCAGCTCGCCGGCCGGGCCGGGCGCGGCGCGGCGCGGCGGCCGCGTGCTCGTGCAGACGCTCGACGCCCGACGCGCCGTCGATCGCGCGCGCCGCCCGCCACGACAGCGACGGCTTCCTGGCCGGCGAGCTCGACCGCCGCGCGCGCGCTCGCGCTACCCGCCGTTCGCGTCGCTGATCCGGATCGTCTGCTCGGCCGAGCGGCCCGGCGACGCGGCCGCCGCGGCGCAGGCCGTGCGCGACGCGGATCGCCGCGCCGGGGGCGATCGTGCTCGGCCCGGCGCCGCTGTTCCGCCTGCGCGGCCGCGAGCGCAGCCAGGTCGTCGTGAAGGCCGCCGCAGCGGCGCGCGGCGGTCGCCGCGGTCGGCGGCCGCCGTCGACGCGGTCGCGCCGATCGCCCGTCGGGCGTCGCGCGCAGCTCAGCGTGGACGTCGATCCGCAGTAGATCGCTACTACGCTGGCGACGACCGCATGGCCGACGAGATCGACCAGCCACGACGAGCATGTCGACGACGAGGAGCGAGCGCCGCGCGCTCGATCCCGAGGTCGCCGCGCGCCGCGCGCGGCGCTGCGCGCACGTGCGGCAGTTCGGCGATCCGGTGCTGCAAGAGCCAAGGCCTGCGCGATCGAGCGCTTCGACGACGAGCTGCGCACGAGATCGAGCAGATGGGCCAGCTCATGGAGGACGCGCTCGGCATCGGGCTCGCGGCGACCCAGCTCGGCAAGCTGCACCGCGTGCTCGTCTACCGCGTCGAGCCGGACAGCCCGATCGACGCCGCTCGTCAACCCCGTGCTGGAGTGGCGCGGCGACGAGCTGGAGACGCTGCGAGGAGGGCTGCCTGAGCCTGCCGCGGCGTGCTCGTCGACGTCGAGCGCCCGGTCCACGTCCGCGTCCGCGCGCAGGACGAGCACGGCGACGCGATCACGATCGAGGCGAGCGGCCTCGAGGCGCGCGTCATCCAGCACGAGATGGACCACCTCGACGGCGTGCTGATCCTCGACCGCACCTCGCGCGACCAGCGCAAGGAGGCGATGCGCGATCCTGCGCGAAGGCGCGCCGACGGCCAGGCCGCCTGACGCGCTTGCGCACCGTCTACCTCGGCACGTCCGACTTCGCCGCTGCCGTGCTCGAGCGGCTGGCGGCCAGCGCGCACCGCCCGGTGCTCGTCGTCACGCGCCCCGATCGGCCGCGCGGCCGCGGGCGCAGGCTGCCGGCGCCGCCCGTCGCCGTCACCGCGCGCGCGCTCGGGATCGCCGTCGACCAGCCGGAGGACGTCAACGACGCGAGGCGCGCGCGCGCGATCGCGGCGGCCGCGCCCGACGCCGTCGTGCGTCTGCGCCTTCGGCGCGCTGATCAAGGAGCCGCTGCTGTCGCGAGCACGGGATGCTCAACGTCCACCCGTCGCTGCTGCCGCGCTGGCGCGGCGCGGCGCCGATCGAGCGGGCGATCATGGCCGGCGACGCGGAGACCGGCGTCGCGATCATGCGCGTCACGGCTGGGCTCGACAGCGGGCCCGTCTGCCTGCTCGAGCGCGAGCCGATCCGCGCGCGAGGACACCTTCGGCACGCTCGCGACGCGGCTCGAGCGGCTCGGCGGCGACCTGCTCGTGCGCGCGCTCGACGAGCAGCCCGCCGTGCGTCGAGCAGGACGAGGCGGCGTGACCTACGCCGAGAAGATCGGCGCCGAGGACCGCACGCTCGACCCCGCGCGCCCGGCCGCGGAGCTGGAGCGCGATCGTGCGCGCGCTGACGCCGCACATCGGCGCGCGCTTGGCGCTGCCCGACGGGTCGGTCCTCGGCGTCGCCGGCGCGCGCGGTCGCGGCCGACGGCGCCGGACCGCCGTCCGCGCAGGTGCGCTCGCAGCAGACGGCGCGCCTGCTGCTCGGCTGCGCCGGCGGTCGCGCTGGAGCTGTCGACCGTGCAGCCGCCGGGCGGCCGGCGATGGCAGCCGCCGACTACCTGCGCGGTCACGGCCTGCCGGGCCGACGAGCTGCAGGACGCGGCAGTGCCGCGCCTAGCGGGTCGGCGGCGTCCGGTTCGTCGAGCGGGAGCGCCGCGAGGAAGCCGAGCGCGACGAAGGCGAGCAGCGCAGACGACGCCGATCGCGTGCGCCCAGCCGGCGTCTCGGCGATCGTCAGGAAGCCGAGCGCCAGCGATCAGGCAGGCGGCGGCGATCCGCGCCAGCAGCCCGGTGCGTGACGCGCGCAGCAGCGCCCGCGACCGGGCGCGGTCGCCGTCGGGCGCGCCTCAGCCTCGTGGTCGAGCGCGCCCGCGCAGCGTCAGCCGGAACAGCAGCGCCAGCGACGGGAACAGGATCAGCGCCGCCCGCGAGCGATCGCGACGACGACGCGCGACCAGCGTGTCGTGCGGCGCCGCCGCCTGCTCGACCGTCAGCCCCGGCAGCAGCACGGGCTACTGCGCGAGCGCCCAGCCGGCGACGATCGCCGCGACCGCGAGCGCCGGCGCTGTAGCGCGCCGGCTCGAAGCGCCGCCGCCAGCACGAGCGCGAGCGTCGCGACGCCCGGCGAGCGCCGAGACGATCAGCGCCGGCCAGGCCGTCGCCGTGCGACGAGCGCGTCGAAGAGCGGGCGCGCGTCGCGCGCAGCACGACGCAGCCCGCCGAGCGCGCAGCGACGCCCGGCGACCACGCCCGGCGCCGAGCGCGCGCGTGCGGAAGCGCCGCTCCAGCTCGGCGTCGCCGTGGCGCGCGCGCGTCGGCGGCGAGGTAGACGGCCGCGAGGTAGGCCGACGGTCGCGACCGCGAGCACGCCGATCAGTGATCGAGGTCGGGTTCAGCCAGCTCGACCACAGGTCGCCGCGCGGCGTTGCCGACCGGCACGCGCCGCGGAGGCGATCCCGCCGACGGCGGCGCCGAGCGCGAACGGCGTGAGGATCGAGGCGACCGCGAAGACGCGTGTCGATCGCGCGCAGCTCGCGCGGCGCCGCGCGGTGCCCGCGCGCAGCGCGTAGGCGGCGCCGCGCAAGACGATCCCGACCGCCGCGATGAAGAGCGGGACGACGAGCGTCGAGGCGATCGACGCGAACGCGACCGGATAGGCGGTCCAGACGACGGTCGAGCACGAAGATCAGCCAGACGTGGTTGGCCTCCCAGACCGGCGCCATCGAGTGGTGCGCGTGGTCGCGGATGCGCTGCCGCGCTCGCCGCGCGCCGGCGAGCAGCTGCCAGAAGCCGGCGCCGAAGTCGGCGCCGCGCGAGCACGACGTAGAGCGCGAGGCCGATGCAGGGCGAACAGCAGCGGGAGCGTCGTAGAGGTGCATCGCTCAGCTCGCTGCGGCGCGTCGGCTCTGCACGGCGCGGCTCGCCGCAGCGGCGCGCGCGCGAGCCGCCGCAGGATCCAGGCGACGCGCCGCGACCAGCGCCGACGTAGACGAGCGCGAGCGTCGCGTAGCCGACCGGGATGCCGCCGGCGCCGGTCACGGCCTGCGTCGGTGCGCATCACGTGGTAGACGACCCACGGCTGGCGGCCGACCTCGGTCGTCACCCAGCCGGCGATCAGCGCGACCACCGACAGCGGCCCGGCGACGCACGAGCGCGCGGTAGAACCAGCGCGACTCGCGGCAGCCGCTCGTCGCCGCCAGCGGACGAACAGGTACGACGCGCCGCGAGCAGCGCGAGCAGCGTGCCGATCCCGACCATCATCTGGAAGGCGACGCGCACGACGTTGACCGGCGGGCGGTCGTCGGGCGGCACCGCGTCGAGGCCCTGCGACGGTCGCGTTCGGGTCGTGGAAGGCGAGCAGCGACAGCAGCTTCGGGATCGCGATCCCGAACTTGACCTCGCCGTGTCGCGTCGTACCAGCCGAGCAGGTGCACGGGCGCGCCCTTCGTCGTCTGCGCCAGCCCCTCGAGCGCGGCGAGCTTCGTCGGCTGCGTGCGTGGCGACCTCGCGCGCGGCCCAGTCGCCGACGAGCAGCTGCACCGGCGCGGCGAGCGCCGCGATCGTCAGCGGGATCGCCAGCGCGGTGCGCTCGTAGCGGCCCCAGCGCCCGCGCAGGCGCCCGACGGCGTAGGCGCCCGCGACGAGGAAGCCGGTGACGATGTAGCCGGCGAGGTACATGTGCACGAGCTCGTGCCAGAAGTAGCCGTTGCCGAACAGCGCCGTCAACGGGTGCACGTCGACGACCTGCGCCGTGCACGCAGCGTGAAGCCGCCCGGGTGGTTCATCCAGCCGTTGACCGCGATCACCATCAGCGAGCCGGTGAAGCCGGCGATCACGATCGGGATGCCGCTGAGCGAAGTGCGCGCGCGGCGACAGCCGGTCCCAGCCGTAGACGTAGATCCCGATGAAGATCGCCTCGAGGAAGAACGAGAACCCCTCGATCGCGAAGCCGAGCCCGAAGACGCGCCGAACGTGCGCCATGAAGGCCGGCCACAGCAGGCCCATCTCGAAGCTGAGGATCGTGCCGGTGACGACGCCGACGGCGAACAGCGCGACCATGACCTTCGTCCAGCGCCTCGCGAGCATGCGGTAGAGCTCGTCGCCGGTGCGCAGGTACAGCCACTCGGCGAACAGCACCATCGCCGGGAAGGCGATCCCGAAGCAGACCAGCGGGATGTGCACCGCGAACGACAGCGCCTGCATCTGGCGCGCCTCGGGCAGGTAGTCCTGCTGGACGGGCGTGAGCGCGACGCGGCGAGAGCGTCTCGCACGAGCCCATTTCGATCGTATCCCCGGTGCGCAGCCGTTGAACCGTGATGCGCGCACAGGGGCGCACGACTGGCGTGCGCGCGGAGCTGCCACGATGGTCGGCGATGTCGACCGTCTCCTCCGCCGTCTCGCCGGCCCGCCGCGTCGCCGCCGCCGTGCTGCGGCGCGTCGAGGACGAGGGCGCCTACGCCGATCGGGCGCTCGCCGGCGAGGCCGCCCGCGCCGGGCTCGACCCGCGCGAGCACGCCTTCGCGACGCGCGCTCGCCTACGGCGCGATCCAGCGCCGCCGCACACTCGACCACGTGATCGAGACGTGCGCGCGGCGGCCGGTCGAGCAGCTCGACGCGCCGGTGCGCGACGCGCTGCGGCTCGGCTGCCTGCAGCTGCTGTTCCTCGACGGCGTCGCGCCGCACGCAGCGGTCGACCAGAGCGTGGAGCTGGCGAAGGCCGGCGGCGGCCCGGGCTTCAAGCTCGTCAACGCGGTGCTGCGGCGGGTCGCGCGCGACGGCCGGACGCTCGTCGCCGCGCTCGACGACGCGACGCCCGAGCGCGCCGCGCTGCGCCACTCGGTTCCCGACTGGCTCGCGCGGCTGTGGTGGGACGCGCTCGGCGCCGAGCACGCCCGCGCGCTGCTCGCGCGCATCAACGAGCCGGCCGAGAGCGCGCTGCGCGTCAACACGCTCGTGGCGGAGCCGGCGGCGGTGGCCGAGAGCTGCGCGAGCGCGGGGTCGCGGTGCGCGCGGCCGGCGAGCTGCCCGAGGCGCTCGTGATCGACGGCGCCTTCGACGTCCGCGCCGACCCGCTGTGGGCGAGCGGCGCGCTCGTCGCGCAGTCGCGCGCGGCGATGCTCGTCGCGCGGCTGCTGAACCCGCAGCCCGGAATGCGCGTGCTCGACCTGTGCGCCGCGCCCGGCGGGAAGACGACGCATCTCGCTGCATTGATGGGCGGCGAAGGGGAGGTCGTCGCTGTCGAGCGTCATCCCGGCCGCGCGCGATGCGCTGCGGCGCACCTGCGCGCGGCTTGCATGCCAACGCGTGCGCGTCGAGACCGGCGACGCTGCGATGGCGCGCGAGGACGACGCCGTTCGACGCGGTGCTCGTCGACCCGCCGTGCTCGGGCCTCGGCACGCTCCAAGGCCGCGCGGACCTGCGCTGGCGGGCGAATCCGGCGTCGATCGCCGAGCTGGCCGCATTGCAGGGCCGGATCCTCGCGGCCGGGATGGCCGCGCTGGCGCCGGACGGCGCGCTGCTCTACGCGACGTGCACGATCTCGCCGCGCGAGAACGAGCAGGTGATCCACGCGTTCCTCGCCGAGCACCCGGACGTCGGTGCTCGAGGATCTCGGTGCGCTCCACCCTGCGCTGGCCTGCGTCGGCGAGCCGCGCGCGCTGCAACTGCTGCCGCACCGCGACGACACCGACGGCTTCTTCCTCGCGCGCCTGCGCCGCTCGGCGTGACGTGGTGCACGCCGAACGGCAGGCAGCGACCATCCGCGAGATGCGCTATCACCTGGGCATGCCAACGGTGGGCGCATGACCGAGGAAGCCGTCAAGCTGGGCCCCGAGTGCCCCGGCTGCGGCGAGCCGTGGCTGCGCCCGACGACGCTGCCCGGCCGTTACCGCTGCGTCTACTGCCTGCGTCGCTACGAGCTCGTCTCCGTCTGCCCGAACTGCGGCGAGCATTCGACGATCGTGCGGATGTCGAGCACCGCGATCGTCATCTGCAACCACTGCAAGGGCAGCATGCTCACGCCGGTCTGATCGGCGTAGATCATTCGTCGGGGTTCCGGCGCGACGCCGCACCGCCTGGAAGACTGACGCGCGAGCCCCGGAGGGGGAAGCGAGCACGAGGAGCACGCCATGCTTGGAAGGAAGCGTCGCTGGACTGCGGCGATCGCCGCAGTCGCCGCACTGGCGTTCGTCGCGATCGGCGGGCCCGCTGGAGCAAAGCACTTCATCAACGGCAGCTCGATCAAACCGGGATCGATCGGCGAGCACGCAGATCGCGAGCGGCGCGATCGGCTCGACGAAGCTGTCGAAGAGCCTGCGCCAAGTCGCTGACGGGCAAGACCGGTGCGACCGGTGCCAGCGGCCCGGCGGGCGCGGCAGGTGGGCGTGGGCCGGCCGGCGCGTTCAACGTCGTCGACGCCGGCGGCCGACACCGTCGGGCCGTCCGTCGGGTTCTTCTCGGGCGTCTACCCGGAGGTGCTGATCAACGGGGTGATCTCACGTCTGGGACAACTCGCCGACGAACGCTCTGGTCGTCGTCGGCGGCATCGACGCTGTACTACAAGGTGGCTGGATGCGGCGGAACGCCGTACCTGCCGAGCGGGCTGGTGCCCGCCGCAGCAGCGTGCTCGACGCTCGAGGCGGCGGCGGGCGCCAGGGACGACTGCGTACAACGCAGTTCCCGGCGATGGCTTCGAGAGCTTCAGCTACCTCTCGAGGAAGACGAGCACCGGGTGCACGGACACGGCGGCGACGGCGATCACGAACGTGCTGCCGGCGCAAGTCGCGGCGGCACCGTACCCTCGGTGCAGAAGCCGCTCAGGGTCGTTCCCGCAGGCTGACCGGACGCTGCACGGTGGGCGGGGGCTGCACGGCCCCGCCCGCCGTCGCGCCGCTCGATCAGGAAGACTTCCGCCGCATGACGTCGACGCGCGACAACTGCTGCGCGATCGCCGTGTCGCGCCGTCGATCCTGTCGGCCGACTTCGCGCGCCTCGGCGCGCAGGTCGGCGAGGTGATGGCGGCCGGTGCGCGGGTGATCCACGTCGACGTGATGGATGGCCACTTCGTGCCGCCGATCACGATCGGCTCGCTGATCGTCGGCGCGCTCGCCGATCAGGTCCACGCTGCAGGCGGGATCGCTCGACGTCCACCTGATGATCGAGCGCCCGGAGCGCCAGGTGGCCGAGTTCGCACGAGCCGGCGCCGACGTGATCACCGTCCACGCGGAGGCGACGCCGCACCTCCACTACGCGCTCGGCGCGATCCGCGATGCAGGCTGCGCCGCAGGTGCGGCGATCAACCCCGGCACGCCGGAGCAGACGCTCGCGGACGTCGGCGGCGGTGCTCGACCTCGCGCTCTGCATGTCGGTGAACCCCGGCTGGGGTGGGCAGCCGTTCATCCCCGCCTCGCTCGACAAGCTCGCGCGGCTGCGTGAGCTGCTGCCGAACGGCACGCCGATCGAGGTCGACGGTGGCGTCGATCGGACCACTGCCGGCGCATGCGCCGAACAGGGCGCTAGGCTGCTGGTCGCCGGCTCTGCCATCTTCGGCGCAGCTGAGCCGGCCGAGGCGTACGCGGCGATCGCCGCTGCTGCCGGCGCCGTCTGACCAGGGCACGCCGGCCGGTGTGCACGCCGCGCCCCACAGCATCGATCCGCTGCGAAAGGACCCGCTCGTGACCGCCATCCCGATCGTCACCGCCGTCGACGTCCAGCGCCGCTACGGCGAGGGCGAGGCCGCCGTCGATGCGCTCGCCGGCGTCTCGCTCGAGCTGCCGGCCGGCGCGTTCACGGCGATCATGGGCCCGTCCGGATCGGGCAAGTCGACGCTGATGCACGTGCTCGCGGGACTCGACCAGCCCACGTCGGGAAGCGTCACGATCGACGGCGTCGAGCTCGGGACGCTGGACGACAAGGACCTGACGAACCTGCGGCGCGACAAGGTCGGCTTCATGTTCCAGTCCTTCAATCTGTTGCCGGTGCTCACCGCCGAGGAGAACATCGTGCTGCCGCTGAAGATCGCCGGGCGCCCGATCGACGAGGCGTGGCGCGCACCAGCTCGTCGAGACGGTCGGCCTCGGCGACCGCCTCACGCACCATCCGTCCGAGCTGTCGGGCGGCCAGCAGCAGCGCGTAGCCGTCGCGCGGGCGCTGATCTCGCAAGCCGGCGGTCGTGTTCGCCGACGAGCCGACCGGCAACCTCGACTCGACCGCCAGCGCCGAGGTGCTGAAGCTGCTGCGCCACGCGGTCGACGCGCTCGGTCAGACGGTCGTGATGGTCACGCACGAGGCGAACGCAGCTGCAGTCGCCGATCGCGTGATCGTGCTCGACGACGGGCGCATCGTCCACGACGGCGCCGCCGGCACGCCCGACGAGGTGCACGACCTGCTGCGGACGGTCGCCTGATGCTCGCGCTCTCGCTGCGCGGGATCCGCATGCGCAAGCTGCGCACGGCGCTGACCGCATTCGCCGTGGTGCTGGGAATCGCGCTCGTGTCGGGCACGTACCTGCTGACCGACACGATCGACAGCACGTTCGACCAGGTCTTCCAGACCGCGAACAAGGGAGTCGACGTCGTCGTCTCGCCGAAGCGGCTGTTCGGGACCGACGAGAACGCGACGCCGCCGCCGCTGAAGACGGCAGTGCTCCAACGCGTGCAGCAGGCGCCGCATGTCGCGCTCGCAAGCGGCTCCGTCTTCCTGCCGGGGCTGATCTACAACAAGAAGGACAAGCCGCTGATCACGAGCGGGGCGCCGATGTTCATCTCCGACACGACGCCGAAGCGCTTCGACCCGTTCGTCTACGTCCAGGGCCGCGCACCGGTCGGTCCGGGCGAGATCGCGCTCGACAAGTTCAGCGCCAACAAGGCCGGCTACAAGGTTGGTGAGACGGTCGCGGTCTCCGGGACCGGGCCGGTGCAGCGCTTCACGCTCACCGGCATCGCGAAGTTCGGCGCGCAGAACTCGCTCGGTGGCGCCGCGGTCGCGATCGTCCTCCCGGCCGTCGCGCAACGGTTGCTCGGCCTGCACGGCGAGTACACGACGATCCAGGTCGCCGCCACGCCAGGCACGACGCCGTCGCAGCTCGCCGCCGGCGTGCGCACGGCGCTCGCGGGCCAGCCGGCGACCGTGCGCACCGGCCAGCAGCAGGCGACCTCCGACTCGCGCGACGTGAAGGACGCGTTCGGCTTCCTGCGCACGTTCCTGTTCGTCTTCGCCGGGATCTCGCTGTTCGTCGGCGCGTTTCTGATCGTCAACACGTTCTCGATCACCGTCGCCCAGCGCGTGCGCGAGTTTGCGCTGCTGCGGATGATCGGGGCGAGCCGCCGCCAGGTGCTGCGCGCGGTGATCGGCGAGGCGCTGCTGCTGGGGCTCGTCGCCTCCGCGATCGGCTTCCTCGCCGGCTTCGGTCTCGCGCCGGCGCTGAAGGGCCTGTTCAAGCTGTTCGGCGCCGATCTGCCGTCCGGCGGGATCGTGCTTGAGGCGCGCACGGTGATCGTCTCGATCCTCGTCGGCACCGTCATCACGCTCGTCGCGGCGATCGGGCCGGCGCTGCGCGCGACGCGCGTGCCGCCGATCGCCGCACTGCAGGACGCGTCGAGCCTGCCGCGTGGCCGCACGGCACGCTGGCGCACGCCGATCGCCGGTGCGATCGCCGCGATCGGCCTCGTGCTGCTGTGCCTTGGCCTGTTCGGCAGCGCGAGCGGTGGCAGCGCCGCCGCGCTCGTGGGCGCCGGCGCCGGCGTCATCTTCATCGGTGTCGGGTTGCTCGCCTTCCACATCGTCCGTCCGCTCGCGCTCGCGGTCGGCTTGCCGCTCGAGCGTCTGCGCGGCGTCAGCGGGCGGCTCGCGCGCGAGAACGCTGTCCGCAACCCGCGCCGCACCGCCTCGACGTCGGCCGCATTGATGATCGGCGTCGCGCTCGTCGCGTTCGTGACGATCTTCGCCGCCGGGCTGAAAGCCTCGATCGCCAATCAGGTCGGCGTCGGGCTCAAGGGGCAGATGATCGTCGAGGGCCGCGTCCAGAACCAGCCGCTGCCGGTCGCCGCCACGCAGGCCGTCGCGCGCGTTCCGCAGGTCGCGACGGTTTCGGGCGTGCGCTTCGGCGAGGCGCGCGTCGTCGGCGTCGGCGAGACGGCAGTGACCGGGATCGACGCGCAGACGCTCGGGGACGTGTTCGACTTGCGCTGGACGCAGGGCTCGGCGGCGACGCTGCACGCGCTCGGAGCGCGCGACGCGATCGTCGCGAAGGGCTGGGCGAAAAGCCATCACCTCGCGGTCGGCCAGTCGATCGTGCTCGCGACACCGTCCGGTCAGCGCCTGCGCCAGCGCATCACCGGCATCTACGACGACAAGGCGCACCTGTTCGCGAACGTGACCGTCTCCAACGTGCTGATGGAGCCCGCCTTCAACATCAAGGGCAACGCCTTCCTGATGGCGAGCGTCACGCCCGGCGCCGACGCCGGCGCGGTCACGAAGGCGACGAATGCAGCCGTCAAACTCCAGTATCCGAGCGTGAAGGTCCTCACGAAGCAGGGCTTCATCGACGAGCAAGGCAAGCAGGTGAACCAGCTGTTGGCGTTCTTCTACGTGCTGCTGATGCTGACGGTGGTCATCTCGCTGTTCGGGATCGTCAACACGCTTGTGCTCGCGATTCACGAGCGCACGCGCGAGCTCGGGATGCTGCGCGCGATCGGCACCTCGCGCCGGCAGGTGCGCCAGATCGTGCGCTACGAGTCGGTCATCACCGCGTTGATCGGCGCGGTGCTCGGCGTCGTGCTCGGCGCGATCTTCGCGGTGCTCGTGACGATCCCGCTCAAGGGCGATGGCTACGTGATCTCGATCCCCGTCGGGATCCTGCTCGTCCTGCTCCTCTGCGCGGCGCTCGCCGGCGTGCTCGCGGCGATCCTCCCGGCGCGCCGCGCTGCAAAGCTCAACGTCCTGGAGGCGCTCGCCTACGAGTGATCAGGGTTCGCGCCGGTACAAGCCGAACAGGAGTCCAGACAGGATGAACGTCGCGCCGAAGTAGCCGGTCTCGACGCGCAGCACTTCGCCGGAGACGATCGGGGTGGCGACCCAGCCGACGAACAGCGCGGCGCTGAGCAGCCACGCGCAGGCGGCGAGGCCCGCGCGGTGGCGTGCGAGCGCCGCTTGGTTGAGCGTGCCGGAGATCAGATGGAAGCCCATCCCGATGCCGACGAGCGCGAGCCCGCCGCGCGTGTACGTGAAGCCCTTGTCGCCGAGGAACGCGGTCATCACGGCAGGACCGATCGCGAGCAGCCCGAGCGCGACGGCGCCGGCGAACGCGGCGACCGCGAGTGCCGTGCGGCGGATCGCCTTCGCGAACTCCTCCGCGTTCTCGCGCGCCGCGAGCCCGGCGAGGTGGGGGAGCATCGAGGTCTGGATCGCCTGGAACAGCTGCAGCGGCGCGCGCACGATCATCAGCACGTTGAAGACGAAGCCCGACAGCGCCGGCCCGGACTTGGCGTTGACGATCAGCACCGCTGCGTTCATCAGCGCCTGCTCGGACAGCATGATGAAGAAGACCGAACGGGCGAAGCGCGTCCCGTGGCCGATCGAGAGGTCGGCGGCCGCCTCCTCGATCTCCGCGTGCGCCGGGCCTTCGGAGGCCGCGTCGAGCACCGGCGCCTCGCGCTCGGCGACGGACGGGCGCGCTGCAGCGCTGTTGAGGCGGCGGAAGGCGAACGGCACGACGCACAGCGAGACGAACGGAGCGATCGCCATCCCGACGGCGATCGCCGACTCGCCCGAGCTGATCCCGACCGCCGCCGCGAGCGCGAAGACGAAGCGCGAGGTCGACTCGAGGAAGACGAGGCTTCCATACAGCGCAAAGCGCTGCTGGCCGGCGAGCCAGCCGCGTGCGAAGTAGCTGCCGGCATAGGCCAACACGCCCACGACGAGGATCCAGTACAGCGACGAGGAGCCGCCGAACAGGTGTTGCTCGATCTGCGGGCGCAGCGCGAGCGCGATCACGAGGAACGCCGTAGCGAACGCGAACTGGATCGTCGCCGGCACGCGCAGCGGATGGCCCTCGAGCCCGCGCGCGCGGCGGTCCGCGATCGTGCGTGAGAGCAGCTGCTCGATCGGCCGGTAGATCACCGACAGGATCACGAACATGATCGACCACAGCAGGCTGACCTCGCCGTAGTCGGTCTTGCTCAGCTGGTGGCTCGCGAGCGCGAGGTAGAGGAACGTGAAGATGCCGGTCGACGCGATGCCGACCGTCAGGATCCGCGCGCCAGAGCCGAACGAGCGAGCGGAGTCCTGGGTCGGCGGGTCCGGCGGGCCGCTAGGCGCCGAGCCGGACAAGCACCATCGTCCAGGGGAAGGTCGTCCGCGTCTGGACGATCTCGCCGTGCTGCGCGAGCATCCGCACGAACGAGCGCTTCGACCAGTGGTTCACATGGCCGGGCGTGTTGCCGAGCTGACGCAGGTAGGCGCCGCGAGCGACATTGAGCCCGCGCCACAGCGGCTCGCGGGGGACGGAGACGAGCAGGTGCCGCTGCGCGACACGCGCCATCTCGGCGACGGTGTGCTCGGGGTCCGGCACGTGCTCGAGCACCTCGATCGCGGTCGACAGGTCGAACTCGTTCTCGGCGAACGGCAGGTGCTCGGCCGGCATCGTCACGTACTCGAGGTTCGGCCGCTGGCGCGTCTCCCACTCGGCCTTCAGCTTCGGGTCGTCGAGGTCGAGGCCGACGACGCGCCCGTCGCCGAGCTGCTCGGCCCATTGGCACGTCAGCACGCCCTCGCCGCAGCCGACGTCGAGGACGGAGCTCGGATCGGCACGCGCGAACAGCTCCGCCAGGGTGCTCTCGAAGCCCGTCATCAGCTTGCGCACGACGGGATTCGTCGAGCCGTACTTGTCGAACGTGTTGCCGGTCGGGACGTCCGGTGGCTGCGTCGTGTCGCTCATACCTTGATCGTCTCGCGCTTGTCGGCGGCCTCGCCGCCGGTGGCACCGGGCTCGTAGTGCGACGGCGCGATCCCGAGCGACAGCTCGATCCGCCGGACGCGCTCGAACGTCCGCTGCGAGAGCGTGCGCTGAGCGGCGAGCAGGTCGCCGATCACGCCGAGCGCGCCGAGCAGCATCGACGCGATGAACAGCACAGCTCCGAGGATCAGCGACTGCACGTGACCGGCGCCCTGGCCGTCGAGGAATGCGACGACGAAGCGGATCCAGACGGCGCCCGCGAGCACGCCCATCACGACGGCGCCGCCCCAGAAGACCTTCAGCGGCTCGTACTGCGCGTAGATGCGGAAGATCGAGATCGCGTTGCGCCGCACGTAGGCGCCCATCGACGGGAACAGGCGCGACTCGCGCGTCTTCTCGTTCGTGCGGATCGCTACATGGTCGACGGCGACGAGCAGCTTGCCGGCTTGGATGATCGTCTCCAGCGTGTACGTGAACTTCGAGACGACCTGGATCTGCAGCGCCGCTTCACGGTTGTAGGCGCGGAAGCCGGAGGTCGTGTCGGGCACGGTCGTCGAGGAGGCCTGGCGCACGACCCACGAGCCGAGCTTCTGCAAGCCCTTCTTCAACGGCGAGAAGTGCGCGATCGTCTCGACCTGGCGGTCGCCGACGACCATGTCGGCGTCGCCGCGCAGGATCGGCGCGACGAGCTTCGGGATGTCGCGGCCGTCGTACTGGTTGTCCGCGTCGGTGTTGACGATCACATCGGCGCCAAGCTTCAGCGCTGCGTCGATGCCGGCTTGGAAGCCGGCGGCGAGCCCCTTGTTGTTCGTCAGCTTCACGACATGGTCGACGCCATGCGCGCGCGCGACCTCGATCGTGGCGTCCGTCGAGCCGTCGTCGATCACGAGCCACTCCACCGTGTCGATGCCCGGGACCTCCCGCGGAAGGTCCGCGAGCGTCAGCGGAAGCGTGCGCTCCTCGTTGAAACAGGGGATCTGGATGATCAGCTTCATCGTGAAAGGCGCCTGGGTGCGGCACGGCGTCGCGTCGAGAACCGTGCCGTACACTCGCCCGCAGTATCCCAAAGGTCTGGCCGGAACGCATGTCGTCCGGCCCCAGGGGTCCTACCCGCGCGATGGCACCGCCGACGCTCACCCTCCGCCGCGCCGCTCGGCCGCGGCAGCTCGACGCCCGCCAGCCGCGGGTGCGACGCCGCTTGGACGGCACCTCGCTGGCATTCGCTGGGGTGCTGCTCGCTGCGCTCGCGCTGCGCTTGTGGGGGATCCGCGCCGGGCTGCCGTACTCCTACAACGAGGACGAGGAGCGCCATTTCGTGCCCGTCGCGGTCGGCTTTCTCGGCCACGGCCTGAACCCGCACTACTTCCTCAACCCGCCTGGCTACTCCGAGCTGCTCGCGGGCGTCTACGCGGTCTGGTTCCACAGCAGCGACGCAGCGGAGCGCGCGTTCGCCCGCAATCCCGGCGAGCTGCTGCTGATCGCGCGCGTGACCGTGGCGCTGCTCGGCACGCTCGGGGTCGCGCTGCTCCAGCTCGCCGGTACGCGCTTGTTCGACCGTCGCACCGGGCTGCTCGCGGCAGCGCTGGCTGCCTGCGCGTTCCTGCCGGTCTCCTACGCGCATCTCGCGCTGAACGACGTGCCGGCCCTCGTGACGGCGACGCTGGCACTGCTCGCGACCGCGCTCGTGCTGCGCGGCGGCGGGACGGGTGCCGCGCTGCTCGGCGGTGGCGCCGCAGGGCTCGCCGCGGGCACGAAGTACACGGCGGCGATCATGCTGCTGCCGCTCGTCACCGCGATCGTCCTGCGCGGTGGCTCACGCCGGCGCGGCGCCGGGTGGGTGCGCGTCGCGCCGCGTCGCGTGGCGCTCGCGCTGCTCGCCGCGGTCGCCGGCTTCCTCGTCGCGAACCCGTATGCGCTGCTCGACCACGGAGCGTTCCAGGACGGGCTCTCGCAGCAGGATCAGCTCACGAGCGCCGACGAGCTGACGAAGCTCGGCCTCACGCAGGACAACGGAGTCCTCTACTACCTGTGGACGTTCACGTGGGGGATCGGCTGGCTGCCGGCGTTCGCGGCGCTGGGCGGCGCGCTGCGGCTGCTGCTGCGCGACCGCCGCCTCGCGCTCGTGCTGTTGCCCGCGCCGCTGCTGTTCATCGCCTACATGGGCTCGCACGAGCGCTACTTCGGCCGCTGGCTGCTGCCGCTGTTCCCGATCGCGATCGTGCTCGCCGCGTCGTTCGCGGTCGCGGTGGTGCGCTGGGTCGCGCAGCGGTCGCCGCGGCTCGCGCTGCCGGCCGCGGCGCTCGTCGTCGTCGCACTGCTCGCGCAGGGCATCGTCACGAGCGTCCACACCGATCGCGCGCTCGCGCGGCCCGACACGCGCGGGTTGCTGCGTGCATGGCTCGTCGCGCACGTGCCCGCCGGCGAGCGGATCGTCGTTGAGCCGATCGTGCCGGAGCGCTGGGGCGCGCGCTGGCAGCTGTGGAACGTGACCCGCTCGGATGTCGACGACAACGGGCGACCGTTGCCGCCGCACGCGACGCGCTTCGTGAAGACCGACCGCTACGAGCGCACGCTGCGCCCGCAGCTGATCGACGAGTACGTCGCGCGCCACTACTGCTGGGTCGTCATCGGCTCGACGCAGTACGCGCGCGCCTTCGCGCAGCCGGCGCTGGCGGCGCGCGCGATCGCCTACTACCGCGCGCTCGCGAGCCGCGGCACGGAGGTGGAGCGGGTGCGCCCGTATGGCGCCCACGCGACCGCGCCCCCGTTCAACTTCGACTGGTCGTTCGACGCCTACCCGCTCGCCGACGAGCGGGCCGGACCGGAGGCCATCGTCTACGAGCTGCCGGGTTGCCACCGCGTATCCTCAGGCTGAGCATGCAACTGCAGACCGACACCGATCGCCTGCACCTCGCCCGCGCGATCGAGCTGGCGACGCGCAGCCGTGCGCGCGCGAGCTGGGATCTCGCGCTCGTCGGCGCGGTGCTCGCGCGCGGCGAGGAGGTGATCGCCGAGGGCTGGCACGAAACGTACGGGGGGCCGCACGCGGAGGTCGAGGCGATCGCCGCCGCCGCTGGCAGCGACCTCGCTGACGCGACGCTCTATGTCTCGCTCGAACCGTGCTGCCACACCGGCAAGCAGCCGCCCTGCACCGACGCGATCCTCGCGGCCGGCATCCGTCGGGTGGTCGTCGCCTCCGACGACCCGAGCGAGAAGGCGTCCGGGCGCGGGCTCGGGATTCTGCGCGACGAGGGAATCGAGATCGTGCTCGCGCCGGCCGACGGCGAGCTCGCCGCGCGCGCCCGGCTGCTCAACCAGCCCTTCCGCAAGCATGCCCGCGTCGGGCGCCCGTGGGTCCTCTTCAAGTCGGCGATGACGCTCGACGGCAAGGTCGCGACGCGCGCCGGCGACTCGCAGTGGATCTCCGGCCCGGAGAGCCGCCAGCGCGCGCACCGCTGGCGCGCCGAGCACGACGCGGTCGCCGTCGGCATCGGCACGGCACTCGCCGACGACCCGCAGCTGACGGCGCGCATCGACGGCGTGCCGCGCCAGCCACGCCGCGTGATCTTCGACTCGCTCGCGCGCCTGCCACTCGACTCGCAGCTCGTCTGCGCCGCCGCCGAGGTTCCGCTCACCGTCGTCGTCTCGCGCGCCGCGCCGCGCACCGCGACGGATGCGCTCGAAACGCATGGCGTCGAGGTGATCGTCGCGACCGGCGAGAACGAGCCGGCGCGCGTGATCTCGGCACTCGACCAGCTCGGGGCCGTCGGGGTCGGCTCGGTCATGCTGGAGGGCGGCCCGCGGCTCGCCGGCGCGTTCTTCGACGCGGGAGAGATCGACGAGCTGCGGCTCTTCCTCGCGCCGCTCGTGCTCGGCGGCCGCACGGCGCGCGACCCGCTCGAGGGCGAGGGCGTCGAGACGATCGCGGAGGCGCTGCGCGCGCTGACGCTCGAATGCGAGCATGTCGGAGAGGACCTCGTCATCTCCGCCCGCTTGCGGGAGTGGTAGAGCGCTGTTCACCGGGCTCGTCCAGGGGCTGGGAACGGTCGCGGCGCTCGACCCGACGGCTGACGGCGTGCGCGTCACGGTCACGACCGAGCTGGCGGCCGAGTTGCGCGAAGGCGATTCGATCGCCGTCAACGGCGTCTGCTTGACAGCCGTCGACCCGAGCGCCGGGCGCTTCACTGCCGACGTGATGAACGAGACGCTGCGGCGCTCCTCGCTTGCCGCGCTCGCGCCGGGCGGCGCGGTCAACCTCGAGCTGCCGCTGCGCGCGAGCGACCGTCTCGGCGGCCATGTCGTGCAAGGCCATGTCGACGGCCTCGGGACGATCGCCGAGCTGCGCGAGGACGGCTTCTCGCGCGTGGTGCGGATCACGGCGCCGCCGGATCTGCTGCGCTATGTGGTCGAAAAGGGGTCGATCGCGATCGACGGCGTCAGCCTGACCGTGTCCGCGGTCGACGAGACGTCGCTGAGCGTGGCGTTGATCCCGGAGACGCTCGCGCGCACGAGCCTTGGTTCGGCTGAGCCCGGAGCACCCGTCAACCTGGAGGTGGACGTGCTGGCCAAATACGTCGAGAAGCTGGTGACGCGATGAGCTCGCAGGAGCTGGAGACCCCGTTCGCGACCGTCGAGGAGGCGATCGAGGACGTCCGTCAGGGCAAGATGGTCGTCGTCTGCGACGACGAGGATCGCGAGAACGAGGGCGACCTGACGCTCGCGGCGCAGTTCGCGACGCCCGAGGCGATCAACTTCATGGCGAAGGAGGGGCGCGGGCTGATCTGCCTCGCGCTCACGCCTGACCGCTGCGACGAGCTCGGCCTCGACCTGATGGCGGCGAAGAACGAGTCGCCGTTCGAGACCGCGTTCACCGTCTCCGTCGAGGCACGCGACGGTGTCACGACCGGGATCTCCGCGCACGACCGCGCACGCACGATCCAGGTGGCGATCGACAGCGCCGCGCGGCCGCACGATCTCGTCCAGCCCGGCCACGTCTTCCCGCTGAAGGCGAAGCCCGGCGGAGTGCTCGAGCGGATCGGTCAGACAGAGGCTGCCGTCGACCTCGCGCGCCTCGCCGGGCTCAACCCGTCCGGCGTGATCTGCGAGATCATGAACGACGACGGCACGATGGCCCGCATCCCGGACCTCGTGCCGTACTGCCAGCGGCACGGCCTGAAGCTGATCACGGTCGCCGACCTCGTCGCCTACCGGCGCCGTCACGACAAGCTGGTCGAACGCGTCGTCTCGACGGGCTTGCCGACCGCGTTCGGCGACTTCGAGGTCGTCGGCTACCGCTCGCTCGTCGACGAGAAGCACCATGTGGCGATGGTGAAGGGCGAGGTCGCGGGGGAGGAGGACGTGCTCGTGCGCGTCCACTCCGAGTGCCTCACGGGCGACGTCTTCCACTCGCTGCGCTGCGACTGCGGCGAGCAACTCGAGTCGGCGCTCGCGATGATCGAGGAGGCCGGCCGCGGCGTGCTGCTCTACCTCGCGCAGGAGGGCCGCGGGATCGGCCTGCTGAACAAGCTGCGCGCGTACAAGCTGCAGGAAGAGGGGCTCGACACCGTGGACGCGAACCTCAAGCTCGGCCTCCCGGCCGACCTGCGCGACTACGGCATCGGCGCGCAGATCCTCACCGACCTCGGCCTGACGTCGATCCGCATCCTCACGAACAACCCGAAGAAGATCATCGGGTTGGAGGGCTACGGCCTGTCCGTCACCGGCCAGGTGCCGATCGAGCCGACGCCGAACCCGCACAACGAGGCCTACCTGCGCGCCAAGCGCGACCGCATGGGCCACACGCTCCACCATCAGGGGCTGCCGCTCGACGAGGAGATGCTGCAAGCCGAGCACCGCAAGGACCGAGAGGGCGGCAAGGATGCCTGAGCAGCGCTTCGCGCTCGTCGTCGGGCGCTTCTACGAGGAGCTGGCGACCCGGCTCGTCGCCGGCGCGACCGCCGTGCTGGAGGAGGCGGGTGCCGCCGGCGTCGACGTCTACGACGTGCCTGGTGCGTTCGAGCTGCCGCTTGCAGCGCGCTACGCGGCCGAGTCGGGCCGCTACGACGGGATCGTCGCGCTCGGCGCCGTGATCCGCGGCGAGACCGACCACTACGACTACGTCTGCGCCGAGGCGGCACGCGGGATCCAGAACGTGCAGCTCGCGACCGGCGTCCCGATCGGCTTCGGCCTGCTGACCGTCGACTCGATGGAGCAGGCGCTCGCGCGCGTCCAAGGCGGCCCGAAGCGCGACTCCGGCGCGCACGCTGCCGAGGCCGTGCTCGCGTCGCTCGCGGTGCGGGACGCCGTACGAGGGCCGCGTTCAAAGACCGGGTTCGCCTCCTGAGACGTGCGGATCGTCGTGTCTGGCAAGGACGCAGCCGGTGAAGCGTGCATCGCACGTGAACCGGCGAGGACACAGCCAGACGCGGCGAGATGCATGTCTATGCGTATACTGCTCGCGCGATGCCCAAGGTATGCCACGTCTGCAGCAAGGGTCCCTCGTTCGGGAACAGCCGCAGCCACTCGATGGTCGCGACGAAGCGGCGCTTCGACCCGAACCTCCAGCGGGTGCGGATCGATGACTCCGGGACCGCCCGGCGCGTCTACGTTTGCACGCGCTGCCTGAAGGCCGGCAAGGTCACGAAGGCATAGCGGCGCCCGCCGCCGCGCCCGTGTCCGACCCGAGCCTCCTCCGCTTTCGCGCCGTCGTCGAAGCCGCGCTCGCGCAGCTCGAATCCCGTCGCGACGAGGTCAACGACCTCAACGTCTTCCCGGTCGCCGACGGTGACACCGGCGACAACATGGCACTCACGTTGCGGGCCGTCCTGCAGGAGCTCGACCGCCTCGCCGTAGCCGAGCAGGAGCGCACGGTCGACGAGATCGGCCGCGAGGAGATCGTCAGCTCGGTCGCGCGCGCTGCGCTGCTCGGAGCGCGCGGCAACAGCGGCGTGATCCTCTCGCAGCTGATCCGCGGCGCGGCCGAGGAGCTTGCGAGCCGGCCCGGCGAACTCGTCGACCCGGTCTTGATCGGCGCCGCGATGGCGCGTGCAGCGGAACAGGCGTACGGCTCCGTGCGCGAGCCCGCCGAGGGCACGATCCTCACGGTGATGCGCGAGATGGCGAGCCGGATCGCGACCGAGCTCGCGCACATGCCCGAGACGCGGCTTGCGCCCGACGCAGCCGCCGAGCACCAGGACGCGCTGATCGCCCACGTGCTGGAGCAGGCGCTGGAGGCCGGCGAGCAGTCGGTCGAGCGCGGTCCCGAACTGCTGCCGGTGCTGAAGGAGGCAGGGGTCGTCGACGCAGGCGGTTACGGCCTGACCGTGCTGTTCGCCGGCGTCATCGCCGCGCTGCGCGGCAGCGACCCGCCCGAGCTTGCGCACCATCACGCGGCGCGCGTCACGCGCCCGCAGCACGAGTCTTCGACGTACCGCTACTGCACGAACTTCGCCGTCACCGGCAGCGGGCTCGACCCGCGCGCGTTCGTCACGGCACTCGAGCAGTTCGGCGACTCGGTGCTCGTCGTCGGCGACGCGACGACGCTGAAGGTCCACGTCCATGCCGACGACCCGGACGCCGCGACCGCGCTGTTCGCCGACGCCGGCACGGTCTCGCACCTCGATGTCGCCGACATGCACGCGCAGGTCGAGGAGCGCTCGGAGCGGCTTGCCGCCGCCGGCGACGGAAATGGAGTCCACGGACCCACCACGCCGCCCGCCAACGGCGGGTCTGCGGCCGAGCCGGCAGGCGGACCCGTTGCCGCCTGCGGCGCACTCGCCGTCGTCTCCGGCGCGGGAATCCGCGGCCTCTACGAGAGCCTCGGCGTCGCCGTGCTCGACGGCGGCCCGACGCTCAACCCGTCGACGTATGACCTGCTCGCCGGGATTCACGCGGTGGCGGCAGAGGAGGTCGTCGTGCTGCCGAACAGCTCGAACGTCTTCATGGCAGCCGAGCGTGCCGCGGAGCTTTCGGAGAAGCGCGTAGTCGTGCTGCACTCGCGCTCGCAGCAGGCCGGTCTTGCGGCAGCCGTCGCGTTCGACGCGACGCGCGACGCTGCAGCGAACGCCGCCGCGCTCGAGGCGGCGCTCGCACGCGTGCGCACCGGCGCGGTAGCCCCGGCCGCCCGCGACGACGCAGGCGGCCGCTTCCACGTCGGCGACGCGGTCGCCTACGTCGGCGAGGAGCTGGTCGCATGGGGAGATCCCGCAGCAGCCCTGCGCACCGTGCTCGACGCGCTCGGCCGCGACGCCGAGCTGATCACCTGCCTCGCCGGCGACGGCGCGCCGCTCAGCGACGCCGACGTCACTGCGCTCGCTCCGAGCGATGGTGGCGCCGAGCTGGAGCTGAGCAACGGCGGGCAACCGTCGTACTGGTGGTTGTTGTCGGCTGAATAAGCCGGGCTCGCGCCGAGGCGCGCGCCATGATTCGAGCATGGCCCTTTCGCCGCCGCTCGTCTTCGCCAGCTCCGATCCGCTCGACGCCGCAGCGCTGAGGGCGGCGCCCGTGCGCACACCGCGCGTCTCGCGGCTCGCCGCGCCGCTGCCCGCCGCCGACGACGTCGGCCCCAAGGCGCGCAAGGCGCTCGACGCGCTCGGGCTCCACACGGTCGGGGATCTGCTCGAACATCTCCCGCGCTCGCGCGGGGAGGCGCGGACGGTCGCGACGCTGCCCTACGGCGAGGTTTCGACGGTGCTGGTCGAGGTGCGCTCGATCGCGACCCGTCCGACGCGCCGCCGCGGGATGAAGCCGCGCGTCGAAGCGACGGTCGCCGACGCGACCGGCTCGATGCAGGTCTCGTTCTTCAACCAGCCGTGGCTCGCGCAGCGCTACCCGCCGGGCACGCGGCTGCTGCTGACGGTCCGCCGCGACGAGCGCGGGCGCGTCTCGGTCAGCGGGCACGCACCGACCGACCAGCAGGTTGCCGCCGGCGACGAGCAGGTGGCGCAGTACCCGGCCTCCGAAGGGATCGACTCGACGCGGATCCTCGCGCTCGTGCGCGAGCACCGCGCGGCGATCGGCGACACGCTCGAGCCGCTGCCGGCCCGCCTGCGCGCAGCCGAGCGGCTGCCCGATCGCCCAGGGGCGCTCACGGCGCTGCACTTCCCGGCGGCCGAGCGCGACCCGCTCGACGGCCGCCGCCGGCTCGCGTTCGACGAGCTGCTGCTCGTCCAGCTGCTGCTGCTGCGCCGCCGCGCCCGCCGCGAGCAGGCAGCTGCGGCACCTCCGCTCGGCGGCGCGCGCGAGCTGACTGCGCGTTGGCTCGCCGACGGACTGCCGTTCACGCCGACCGACGACCAGGGAGCGGCGATGGACGAGATCGACGACGACCTCAACCGCGCTCACCCGATGCAGCGGCTGCTGATGGGGGAGGTCGGCTCGGGCAAGACCGTCGTCGCGCTCTACGCGCTCCTGCGCGCAGTCGAGCAAGGCTGGCAGGGCGCGCTGATGGCGCCGACCGAGACGCTCGCCGAGCAGCACTTCGCGACGATCCAGACGCTGATGCCGGGCGAGGCGGTGCCGGCCGCGCTGCTGACCGGCTCGACGCCCGCCGGACGCCGCGCCGACACGCTCGGCAAGCTCGCGAGCGGGGAGCTGGCACTGATCGTCGGCACGCACGCGCTGATCGAGGATGCAGTCGTGTTCGCACGCCTCGGCGTCGCGGTCGTCGACGAGCAGCACCGCTTCGGCGTGCGCCAGCGCGCAGCGCTCGACGCGAAGGGCCCGCGCACCGACACGGGGGATCTGCTGACCCCGCACGTGCTGCACATGACGGCGACGCCGATCCCGCGCACGCTCGCGCTCGTGAACCACGGTGACCTCGACCAGACGCTGCTGCGCGGACTGCCGCGCGGCCGCCAACCGATCGCCACCCATGTCGCGAGCGGCGAGCGCGAGCGCGAGCGCGCCTACGAGCGGATCCGCGAGGAACTGCGCGCCGGGCGCCAGGCGTTCGTCGTCTGCCCGCTCGTCGAGGAGTCCGAGGCGCTGCAGGTGCGCGCCGCCACTGCAGAGTTCGAGCGGCTGCGCGACGGCGAGTTCAAGGACTTCCGCGTCGTCCTGCTGCACGGCCAGATGCGCCCGCGCGAGAAGCAGGAGGCGATGGTCGCGTTCGCCGCCGGTGGCGCCGACGTGCTCGTCGCGACATCCGTGATCGAGGTCGGGATCGACGTGCCGAACGCGACCGTGATGCTCGTCGAGGACGCCGAGCGTTACGGGATCTCGCAGCTGCACCAGCTGCGCGGCCGCGTCGGGCGCGGTGCGCATGCATCGCTGTGCCTGCTGTTCGGGGCGAAGGACTCGGCACGCCTGAAGGCGCTCGCCGCACACAGCGACGGCTTCCGGCTCGCCGAGATCGACCTCGAACTGCGCAAGGAGGGCGAGCTGACGGGCGTGCGCCAGCACGGCGAGGCGCAGTTCAAGATCGCCCAGTTCCCGGCCGACGACGCGCTGCTGGAGCGCGCGCACGCCTGCGCCGAGGCGCTCCTGCACAGCGATTCGGAGTTGGAGGCGCCCGAGCACGTCCTGCTCGCGGAGGCACTCGCCGCCCGCTATGGCGCCGAGGCGCTCGCGCCGATCCCGGCATGAGGGTGATCGCCGGCCGCTACGGCGGGCGCCGCCTCAGCGCTCCGCGCGGCGCCGCGACGCGCCCGACGGGCGATCGCGTGCGCGAGGCGCTGTTCGCGCTGCTCGGTCCGCTCGACGGACTGTCGGTGCTCGACCTGTTCGCAGGCTCGGGGGCGCTCGCGATCGAGGCGCTCTCGCGCGGTGCGCAACGGGCCGTGCTGGTCGACAGCGCGCCGGCCGCGATCGCCACGGTACGCGCCAACCTCGCGGCGCTCGGGCTCGACGCGGCGGGCCCCGAGGGCGCGACGGACGTGCGCCGTCAGGACGCGCGCGCATTCCTCCGTAGCGCACGTACGGCCCGGCACGAATACGATCTGGTCTTCCTCGATCCTCCATACCGTCTCGCGGCCGAGCTGGGACGCGAGCTCTCGCAGCTGCTGCCTCCCGTGCTGGCCACCGGCGGGCGGGTCGTGAGCGAGAGCGACCGCCGCAGCCCGCTCGAGCTCGCACTTCCCTTGACCGACGAACGCCGCTACGGCGACACCCTCATTCGAATCCATGACACTGAGTAGCCGCATCGCTGTCTGTCCCGGGTCCTACGACCCGGTCACCAACGGCCACCTCGACGTCATCTCGCGGACGGCGAAGCTGTTCGACGAGGTCGTCGTCGCCGTCGTAAACCTGCCGATTCGCAAGGGCAGCACGCTCTTCACGACGGAGGAGCGGATCGGCTTCGTGACGCGTGCGGTCGAGCCGCTCGGCAACGTCCGCGTCGCGCCCTTCAGCAACCTCGTGGTCGAGTTCGCGAAGTCCGTCGGCGCGCGCGCGATCGTCAAGGGACTGCGCGCGATCTCCGACTTCGAGTACGAGCTGGAGATGCACCAGCTCAACCGCCGCGAGGCGCCCGACATCGAGTCGGTGTATCTCATGGCCTCGCCGCAGTACAGTTTCCTGCGTTCCAGCGGCGTCAAGGAGCTTGCGACGTTTGGCGGGAACATCGACGACCTGGTCCCCGACTATGTGGCTTCTCGCTTGAAGGAAGAGCTCGGCCGCTGACGAAACAGAGGTTCCGATGGATGTCCTCGTCCTCATCGACAAGCTCGACGACCTTGTCCACAACGCGAAGCCGGTTCCGCTCACGGATCAGGTGCGCGTGGACAAGGAGGAGATCTACGACATCCTCGACCAGATGCGCGCCACGATCCCCGAGGAGATCAAGCAGGCGCGCTGGATCGTCAAGGAGCGTCAGGAGATGCTCGCCGAGGCCAAGCGCGAGGCCGAGCGGATCGTGAAGGAGGCGCGCGAGCGCCAGGAGCGCCTGATCTCCGAGGAGGAGGTCACGAAGCAGGCCGAACGCGCCTCGGAGGACATCATCGAGGACGCCCGCGCCCGCGAACGCGAGATCCGCCTCGGCGCCGAGGACTACGCCGACGAGATCCTCAACACGCTCGAAGTCAACCTTTCGAAGTTCATCGCCGCCGTCCAGCGGGGCCGGGAACGGCTCCAAGGCAAGGACGAACCGGCCGAAGTCTCCTAAGGCCGGCCGGGATGACCCGGCTGGACAGCGTGCTGGCGGACGCCGGCGGCCTCGATGCGCCGCACGAGCGGGTGGCGCAGATCCGTGCTGAGCTGCTCGACGCGCTCGATGCGGGTGCGTACGAGCTTGCGCAGACGCGCTCGGGCTACGGCACGCCCGTGCCGATCGCGATCGCGGCGCTCGACGCATCGCTTGTCGCGCTTGCTCCCGTCGATCCGGCTCTGCACGCGGACCCGAACGCGGTCGGCGACCGCGGCTGGACGCTCGTCGCGGCGCTCGTCGGTGCGCTCGTCGAGGGCGCGGCGGCGATGGAGGCCTCCGCGGCCGGGGATCTTGCGCTGAGGACCGGAGCGTGGGAGGGCTGGCTCGCGCTCGCCTTTCCGGTCGCGGACGGTGACGCGCTGCTCGCCGTCGAGCTGGCGATCGAGGCGTTCGCCGAGGCCGTCTCCGACGTCGACCGGCTGCGCGCGCGGGCGTACGCGATCCCGCGCAGCGTGCTCGGCGACGTCGGCGAGCTGCGCTCACCGATCGGCGAGCTGAACCCGCTGTGGATAGCCGAGGCCGTCGCGCGCTTCGGGGGCCGGCCTGCAGAGCACGACTCGGTAGCCGAGCACGACGAGGCGGTGCTTGCCGTGCTCGACCCGACAGCCGAGATCGCGCGGCCGCACGAGGAGGCCGACCCCTC
This sequence comes from uncultured Actinomycetes bacterium, assembly GCA_963715695.1. Taxonomy (GTDB): domain Bacteria; phylum Actinomycetota; class Thermoleophilia; order Solirubrobacterales; family Solirubrobacteraceae; genus Conexibacter. The sequence continues at coordinate 3,005,802 of OY970266.1, forward strand.
GCTGCGCGTCGCCCGCCGGATGGTGCAACGACTGGTCGGCATGGGCAAGTGGGGTGGGTACCACACGGAGGTGGCGCACCTCGCACGCGGCTTCGCAGGACACGACAGAGCGCTCGCGCTGGCGATCGGGGAGCGGCTCGTCGCCGCCGGCCTGCTGGTCGAGAAGCAGAGCGTCGGACAGCGTCACGTGCGGCTGAATCCGCGGCGCTCCGGCGAGATCCATGCCTTCGTCGATCGCGGCGCGCTGCCGCACGGACTCGAACTTCCTTGAGCAAACCGGTGCTGTGGACCGGCTCCTGAGCCGCCACGTTCGTGCTTGGATACCGCACCGTGTCCGGCCCAGCCGACCGCATCATCCACGGAGCGCGCTCCGTCAAGACGCTCGTCGACGCGGGCGTGATCGCGCCGACGCGTCCCGATCGCCTGCTCCGCGCCGGGCGCTCGCTCGTGCGCTGGGGGACGACCTCGGCTGGTGCGATCGCCGTCTCGGCCGCGCGCAACCCCGACCGCCCGGCGGTCGTAGACGAGCTCGGAACGCTGAGCTATGCGGAGATCAGCCGCCGCGCGAACGCGCTCGCCAGTTCGCTCGCCGCGCATGGCGTGCGGCCCGGCGATGGCGTCGCGATCATGTGCCGCAACCACCGCGGCTTCATGGACGTCAGCATCGCCTGCTCGCGGCTCGGCGCCCATGCGCTCTACCTCAACACGATGTTCGCGGCGCCCCAGCTGACCGACGTCGTCGAGCGTGAGAACGCGACGGCGATCGTCTACGACCAGGAGTTCGCGAGCGTCGTCGAGCACGCGCGCGCCGAGCGCAAGCGCTTCCTCGCCTGGAACGAAGGACCGAACGACAGCGGCGACCCGCTGATCGAGGACCTGATCGCAGCGGGCGACCCGGCCGGCGTCCCATCGCCCGAGGAGCCGGGCCGCGTCGTGATCCTCACCTCCGGCACGACCGGCAAGCCGAAGGGTGCCCGCCGCAGCGCCGCCGGCCTCGGCTCGGCCGCTTCGCTGCTGTCGAAGATCCCGCTGCGCGCGCACGGCACGACGATGATCGCGGCTCCGCTGTTCCACTCGTGGGGGCTCGCGCACTACACGCTCGGTGTGCCGCTCGGCTCGACGTTCGTGCTGCGCCGCCGCTTCGACCCGGAGGGCACGCTCGAAGCCGTTGCGCGCCACCGCGCGACGGCGCTGATCGTCGTGCCGGTGATGCTGCAGCGGATGCTCGAGCTGCCCGACGAGGTGCTCGACCGCTACGACACGTCCTCGCTCCAGGTGATCGCGGTCAGCGGCTCGGCGCTGCCGGGTCAGCTCGCGACGCAGGTGATGGACCGCTTCGGCGACGTCCTCTACAACCTCTACGGCTCGACCGAGGTCGCGTGGGCGACGATCGCGACGCCCGAGGACATGCGCGCCGCGCCCGGCACCGCCGGCCGCGCGCCGCGCGGCACGATCGTGAAGCTGTTCGACGAGCTGGACCGTGAGGTCGGGCCGGGGCAGACGGGACGCATCTTCGTCGGCAACGAACTGCCGTTCGAGGGCTACACCGGCGGGGACACGAAGGCGATGATCGGCGACCTGATGTCCTCCGGCGACGTCGGTCACTTCGATGCGGCCGGCCGCCTGTTCGTCGACGGGCGCGACGACGACATGATCATCTCCGGCGGCGAGAACCTCTTCCCGTCCGAGGTCGAGGACCTGCTCGCCGGCCACCCCGCGATCCGCGAGGTCGCCGTGATCGGCGTCGAGGACGAGGAGTGGGGCCAGCGGCTGAAGGCGGTCGTCGTGCTCGCCGAGGGCGCGAGCTGCGACGAAGCCGAGCTGAAGACGTACGTCAAGGAGAACCTCGCAGCCTTCAAGGTCCCGCGCGAGATCGCCTTCCTCGACGCGCTTCCGCGCAATGCGACGGGCAAGGTAGTGAAACGCGAACTGGCCTGACGGAGGCCCGCTTGGGGCTCGCGCTATTTTCTCAGGCGTGACCGCGCGCGCCGACAGCTTCGACCTTGCAGCTCTTGCCCTCAGCTCGGGCGAAGGGCGTCGCATCGACCTCGCCGTCCCGCTCGACGCGCTCGAGTTCGGCGGGGAGCCGTATGTCGTCCTGCCCGCGCTCGCGCCGGCGCGGCTCGACATGTCGCGCACGACGCACAGCGGCTACGCGCTGCGCTTGCGCTTCGAGGTCACCGTCGAGGGAGCGTGCATGCGCTGCCTCGAACCGGCAGCACCGCGCTTCCCCGTCGACGCACGCGAGATCGAGCAGCCCGGTGCCGGCGAGGAGCTCGAATGCCCCTATGTCGTCGAGGAGCAGCTCGACCTCGCCGCGTGGGGCCGCGATGCGCTTGCGCTCGTGCTGCCCGCCCAGATCCTCTGCCGCGTCGACTGCGCCGGCCTCTGCCCGACCTGCGGGGAGAATCTCAACGACGCAGGGCCCGAGCATGCGCACGACGCGGGGCCAGATCCTCGCTGGGCGAAGCTGCGCGAGCTGGAGCTGTAGCGCCCGCGCCTCAGCACGCCCGCCAGCCGCGCTGCCTGATAGCCTTGCGCAGCCCATGGCCGTCCCAAAGCAGAAGCAATCCCACTCGCGCACGAACAAGCGCCGCTCGCAGCACAAGATCACGGCGCCGACGATTCATGCGTGCCCGCAGTGCCACAGCCCGCGCCGCCCGCACCGGGTCTGCCCGGTGTGCGGCACCTACGCCGGGCGTGACGTCATCGTGGCCGCTCCGGCCGACGACGCCTGAGCACCCCGCGCCAGCCTGTGTCGCCGATTACGGTCGCCGTCGATGCGAACGGCGCTGATCTCGGTCCTGCCGAGGTAGCCGCCGGCGCAGCCATTGCCGCCGAGCGCGGCACGCGCGTGCTGCTGTTCGGTCCCGCGCAGGCGATCGGCCCGGTCCCCGACGGGGTCGAGGTCGTCGACGCGCCGATCTCGATCGCGAAGGCGCCCGACCCTGCGCTCGCCGTCCGCTCGACTCCGGAGTCCTCGATCGTGCTCGCGACGAAGGCAGTCGCGGAAGGCCGCGCCGACGCGCTCGTCTCCGGTGGCTCGACCGGCGCCGCGCTCGCTGCAGGGCTCTTCCACATCAAGCGCGCACGCGGGATCCACCGTCCGGCGCTCGCGATCCCGATGCCCGTCCCGGGCGCGCCGGTGCTGCTGCTCGACGTCGGCGCGAACGTCGAGGTGCGCCCCGACCACCTCGTGCAGTTCGCCTTCATGGGTGCCGCCTTCGCGCGTGCGGTGCTCGACGTGCCGGCGCCGCGTGTCGGCCTGCTGTCCAACGGCGAGGAGGCGCAGCGCGGCACGCCCGACATCGTCGCCGCCCACGCGCGCCTGCTCGACGCACGCGACCAGCTGAACTTCATCGGCAACGTCGAGGGAACGCAGATCACCGAGGGCGTCGCCGACGTCGTCGTGATGGACGGCTTCACCGGCAACATCACCGTCAAGCTGATGGAGGGCGTCTCCAGCAAGCTGCTGCGTTCGATCCGCGACGTGGCGCTCCAGACGCCGCGCGGTCGCCTCGGCGGCTTGCTGCTGCGCGGCCCGTTGCGGACGCTGCGCGACGATCTCGACCCGGAGCTGGCGGGCGGCGCCTACATGCTCGGCTTGCGCCGCGTCGGCGTCGTCGCACACGGCCGGTTCACGCGCACCGGCTTCGCTCGTGCAATCGACGTCGCCGCTCGCGCGGTGCAGGAGGACGTCGTCGCGCGCACGCTCGCAACGCTCCAGGAAGCAGGCGCGCTGCGGCAGGCTCCGTCGTCCGGCACCCCGGCTAGCGTGCAAGCTCCATGACCCGCGAGCAGGTTCTCACGCTCATCCGCACGCATCTCGCCGACGAGCTCACGATCGACCCTGAGCAGATTCAGGAGACGACGCGCTTTCGCGAGGACCTCGAGGCCGATTCGCTCGACCTCTACACGCTCGTGCAGGAGCTGGAGGACCAGTACGCGGTCCGCATCTCGGACGAGCAGGCGGCGAAGATCTTGACGGTCGGCCAGGCGGTCGAGTTCGTGCTGGAAACCTGCCCGCCCGCCCGCGCAGACCGCGAGCCGGGGCCCTGAGCACTGCGCGCCCTCGCCGACCTGCTCGATCGCCTGCCGGAGGAGCTCGCGCGGCAGGTGTTCACTCATTCGTCGTGGACGGATCGTCGTTCGGACTCGTACGAGCGTCTCGCGTTCCTCGGCGACAGCGTGCTCGCGCTTGCGATCACGACGCACCTGTACCCGCGGCTCGAAGCCGAGCGCTATGGAGCCGGCCGGCTGACGAAGATTCGCGCGCAGACGGTCTCCGGGCGCTCCTGCATGACGGTCGCGGAGCGGCTCGGCGTGCCCGAGCGACTGAAGGCAGCAGCACCGGAGGCGCTCGGCCAGAACGCCGACGCGCTCGTGCGCACGGAGCGCGTGCTCGCGTCCGTGATCGAGGCAGTGATCGGTGCCTGTTACCTCGCCTTCGGGTACGAGCAGACGGCGCCTGCGGTCGTCGAGGCGTTCGAGCCCGAGCTGGAGCAGTCGCTGGAGCATCCGGTCGACTTCAAGTCGGCGCTGCAGGAGCGGCTCGCGCGCCGCGGCGAGATCGTCGAGTACGCCGTCACGGAGGAGCAGGGTCCTCCGCACGATCGCGTCTTCACGGTGCTCGCGAGTGTCGCGGGAATCGAGGTCGGCAACGGCAGCGGGCGCAGCAAGAAGGACGCCGAGCAGGAAGCAGCGCGTGCCGCACTCGAGGCCGTGGCAGAGTGAGGACTGCGTCATGCATCTGAAGTCGCTCACGCTCAAGGGCTTCAAGTCCTTCCCCGATCGCACGAAGCTCGCGTTCGGCGAAGGCGTCAGCGTGATCGTCGGCCCGAACGGCTCCGGCAAGTCGAACGTCACCGACGCGGTGCTGTGGACGCTCGGCGAGCAGTCGCCGCTCGCCGTCCGCGGGCAGACGATGCAGGACGTGATCTTCGGCGGCGGCCACGGCCGCAAGGCGAGCCAGGACGCCGAGGTCGAGCTCGTGCTCGACAACGGCGACGGCACGCTCGGGCTCGACTTCTCCGAGGTCTCGATCGTGCGGCGGCTCAACCGCGCGGGAGAGGGCGAGTACCGCCTCAACGGAGCGCGCTGCCGCCTCACCGACGTGCTGGAGCTGCTGTCCGACACGGGGCTCGGCAAGGAGGCGCACTCGGTCGTCTCGCAGGGGCGCGTCGAGGCGATCGTCACCTCGAAGCCGCGCGACCGCCGCCTGCTGATCGAGGAAGCCGCCGGCCTCGGCAAGCACCGCAAGCGCCGCCGTCGCGCGCAGCTGAAGCTCGCACGCACGCAGGACAATCTCGACCGCGCGCTCGACGTCGAGCGCGAGGCGCGTTCACGCTTGCGCCCACTCAAGCGCCAAGCGGAAGCCGCGGAGCTGCACGCGCGGCTGGAGCGCCAGTCGCTCGAGGCGCGCTGGGAGCTGGGCCGCGACGTGCTGCGGACGAGCAGCGCCGAGCTTGCGCAAGCGGAGGCGGCGGCGACTGCCGCGCGCGCCCGCAGCACCGAGGCCGAGCAGGCGCTCGCCGCCGTCGCGAAGCGCCGCGAGCAGGCCGAGGAAGCGCTCGCCTTGCGCAGCGAGCAGCGCGACGAGCTGTCGGGCCGTGCGTACCGCGCACGGGCTGCCGGCGAGCGCGTCGGGTTGCGGCTCGAAGCCGTGCGAACGGCAGCGACATCGCTCGCCGAGCGGATCGTGCGCCACACGGCGGAGCTCGACGCGTTGCGCGGACAGGCCGAGGGCGACGTGCCCGACGCCGAGGCGGCAGCGCGCATCGCCGCGCTCGAAACGGAGCTGACTGCGCTCGAGCAGGACCGCCAGCAGGCGCTCGAACGCGAGCTGGCCGAGCTGGAGCAGCGCCGTGGCGCGGCAGCCGCCGAGGCCGAGCGGATCGCGCACGACGTCGAGGCAGCGCGGGAAGACGCCGCGAAGGCCGAGCGGCACGCCGAGGCTGCGCGGACCGCGCGCCGCGAGGCCGAGCGCGCAGTCGAGGCAGCACGCCGTGAGGCAGCACGCGTCGGCGGCGAGCTTGCGGCAGCGAACCACTTCCTGCGCGCGCACGCGGGCGCTCCCGGTGGCGCGCCCGCGCTCGCGGACGCGCTCGACGTCGACACGGGCTACGAGCTGGCGCTCGCCGCCGCGCTGGAGGGACGACTGCGCGCCGCGGTCGTCGCCGACCGCGCTGCCGGCGCCGCGCTGCTGGAGCGTGCCGGCCGCGACGGCGGCAGTGCGCTTGTCGCCGGAGGGGCCGCGCCGGGTGACGGCGGCAAGCCGCCGAGCGCCGACGCCGAGCGGCTGCTCGACCACGTCCGCGGCCCGGCCGACACGCTCGCGCTCGCCGCTCCGCTGCTCGCCGAGACGTGGGTCGTCGGCGACGTAGCCGATGTTGCCGAGGACTTCCGCGGCACGGCGGTCACGCGCGCCGGTCGCGTCTGGATCGGCGCCTGGCGTGAGCTGCGTCAGGCACCGGCGGGCGGGGAGGAGCGCGTGCTCGCCGAGCGCAACCGCCGCGACGAGTTGATCGCCGCGAGCGAGGCGGCGGCTGCCGTCGAGCAGCAGGCGATCCAGGCTGCCGAGGCCGCGACCGCCGCGCTTGCCGTCACCGACGGCGTCCGCGAGCAGGCCGAGACGGTACGGCGCGCGGCCGTCCGCGCCCACGACGAGGCGACCGAGCAGGAGGCTCGCGCCGCCCGCCTGATCGAGCAGCGTCGCAATGCAGGCGACGAAGGGCCTGGTGCGGTCCGCCGCGCGCAGATCGAGGCCGAGCTGGCAGCGGAGCGCCGGCTCGCCGAGCGCGCCGAGCACGAGCGCACCGAGCGCGCCGGCCGGATCGCCCAGTCACAGGCGCGCCTCGCGCACGAGCAGACCTTGCTGCCGGACGCCGAACGGCTGGTCGGCGTGCTCGCCGAGGCGGCTGCGGCGATCGCCGCGCGGGTCGAGCTGTTCGACGCCGAGCTTGCAGCGCACCGCGCCGCCGGCGAGCACGTAGCCGTCGAGCTGCGTGCCTGTGCGCGCGAGGAGGCCGAGCTGCAAGGCCGGCTCAAGCGCGACGGTGAGGCCGTCACCGGCGCCGAGGTGCGTGCACAGCAGGCGCGCGACCGCATGGGCGAAGCCGATGCCGAGCTGCGGGGGCTCGCGGAGCGGCTCGGGCTCGAACCCGAAGCGGCAACCGATGCGCTGCCCGACGAGGAGCGCGCCGCGCTCGCGCAGCGGATCGACCGCCTCGCACGCCGCCGCGAGCAGCTCGGACCGGTCAACCCGCTCGCCGAGGCGGAGTACGAGGAGGCGACGGCGCACGTCGAGGAGCTGGAGCGCCAGCGCGGCGACCTCGAAGCAGCGCTGCGCGAGCTGAACGGCCTGATCCGCGACACCGACCGCCAGATCCGCGAGACGTTCGAGGAGACCTTCAACGCGGCAGCGAAGAACTTCGAGGAGCTTGCCGAGCAGGTCTTCCCCGGCGGTCGCGGCCGGCTGCGGCTCGTGCGCGAGGACGCAGGTCCGCGCCCGGTGATCGGCGGCGAGGCGCTCGACGGCGACCCGGCGGCGGCCGAGGCGGCCGACGACGTCGATGCCGCGGCCGACGCGGAGGAGCAGGAGGAGGACGACCTGTTCGGCGTCGAGATCGAGATCACGCCGGCCGGCAAGTCGATGAAGCGCCTGTCGCTGCTGTCCGGCGGCGAGAAGTCGATGACGGCGCTCGCCTTCCTCTTCTCCGTCTTCCTCGCGCGGCCGTGCCCGTTCTACATCCTCGACGAGGTCGAGGCAGCGCTCGACGACCTCAACATCGACCGCTTCCTGCGCGCTGCTGCGCAAGTACGCCGAGCGCGCGCAGTTCATCGTGGTGACCCACCAGAAGCGCACGATGGAGGCGGCCGACAGCCTCTACGGCATCTCGATGGGCGGCGACGGCGTCTCGAAGGTCGTCTCGCGCAGGCTCCCGCCAGCCGAACCGGCTGCAGCGAGCGCAACCGCCGGCGTCGCCTGACACGCGGCGCTCGCGTCTCGGTAAGGTCGCGCCACGATGGCACGCGACTGGTCCGATCTCTTCATGACGCGCGACGGTGGCGTCGCGACTGCGACCGCCGAGGCGGCGCCGGAGCAGGCCGAGCGCCGCTCCGGGATCTTCCGCCGCCTGCGCGAGAACATGCGCAAGACGCGCGAGGCGCTCACGAGCGAGATCCAGGCGACGCTGTTCGAGGATCTCGACGAGGCGACGTGGGAGCGACTCGAGGAGGCGCTGATCGCCGCCGACGTCGGCGCGCGCACGACCGCGGAGATCGTCGAGCAGCTCGAGCAGGAGGCCCAGCGCGGCGATCTCAGCGGCGGCGAGCAGCTCAGCGCGCGACTCACCGAGCTGCTCGCCGATGCAGCGCGCACCGGCGAGGACCGCATCGACATCACCGCAGGGCCGAGCGGTCGTGCTGATGGTCGGCGTCAACGGCACCGGCAAGACGACCTCAGTCGGCAAGCTCGCCTGGCACCTGCGCCGCGAGCTCGGGCAGCGCGTCGTGCTCGGCGCCGCCGACACGTTCCGTGCTGCGGCGGTCGAGCAGCTGGAGCACTGGGCGCAGCGCGCCGAGGTCGCGAGATCGTGAACGGCGCGCCGGACTCCGACCCTGGCGCGGTCGCCTACGAGGCGGTGGCGACCGGCGTGCGCGAGGGAGCCGACGTGATCCTGATCGACACGGCCGGGCGGCTGCACACGCAGGACAACCTGATGGCGGAGCTGGCGAAGGTGCGCCGCGTGATCGCGCAAGCAGCTGCCCGGTGCGCCGCACGAGACGCTGCTGACGGTCGACGCGACGACCGGCCAGAACGGCCTGCGTCAAGCGAAGCTGTTCGCCGAGGCGGTCGAGGTCTCGGGGATCGTGCTGACGAAGCTCGACGGCACCGCGAAGGGCGGCATCGCGCTTGCGATCGCGCGCGAGCTGGCGATCCCGGTCAAGCTGATCGGGATCGGCGAGCAGCTCGAGGACCTGCGGCCGTTCGACGCCGACGACTTCGCGCGCGCGCTGTTGGCTCAAGAGCTGAGCCAGCCGCCCCGAGCGGTAAGCTCGGTGACGATGGACTCTGGTCCTCTGGATCATCGCGGCCTGTGCGTTCGGCGTCGGCGAGCTGCTGACGACGAGCTTCTTTCTCGCACCCTTCGGTGTCGGCGCGCTCGTCGCGGCGCTCGTGGCGGCGATCGGCGCTCCTGCAGCGCTCGCGTGGGGCACGTTCATCGTCGTCTCGCTGCTGATGCTGTGGGTCGTGCGGCCGATCGCACGCTCGCATCGGCAGATGCCGCCGCAGATCCGCACCGGCACCGCGGCGCTCGTCGGTCGCGAGGCGACCGTGCTCGAGCGGATCGCGAACCACGAGGCGGTCGGCTGCGTGCGGATCGACGGCGAAGTCTGGACGGCGCGCGCCTACGACGACGAGCGGATCATCCAGGCAGGCACGCAGGTCCAGATCATCGAGATCCGGGGCGCAACAGCGCTCGTGAGCGAGTAGGCAGCAGAAGGAGCCCCATGACCGCAGGCGTCATCGTCCTGATCGTGATCGCACTGTTCGTGCTGATCGTCGCTGCGCGAACCGTGCGGATCGTGCCGCAGGCGCGCGCGGGCGTCGTCGAGCGCCTCGGGCGCTACAGCCGGACGCTCAATCCGGGGCTGACGATCGTCGTGCCGTTCATCGACCGCGTGAAGCCGCTGATCGACCTGCGCGAGCAGGTCGTCACGTTCCAGCCGCAGCCGGTCATCACCGAGGACAACCTCGTCGTGCAGATCGACACGGTCCTCTACTTCACGATCACCGAGGCGAAGGCCGTCACCTACGAGGTGGCGAACCCGCTGCAGGCGATCGAGCAGCTCACCGTCACGACGCTGCGCAACGTGATCGGCGGCATCACGCTCGAGCAGGCGCTGACGAGCCGCGACAACATCAACACGCAGCTGCGCGTCGTGCTCGACGAGGCGACCGGCAGGTGGGGGATCCGCATCAATCGCGTCGAGCTGAAGTCGATCGACCCGCCCGGCTCGATCCAGGAGGCGATGGAGAAGCAGATGCGGGCCGAGCGCGACCGCCGTGCAGCGATCCTCACCGCCGAGGGCGTCAAGCAGTCGCAGATCCTCACCGCCGAAGGCCAGAAGCAGGCTGCGGTGCTGACGGCCGAGGGTGCTCGTCAGGCAGCGATCCTGCGCGCCGAGGGCGAGGCGAAGGCGATCGAGACGGTCTTCGGAGCGATCCACGCAGGCAAGCCGGACCGCGAGCTGCTCAGCTACCAGTACCTGCAGATGCTGCCGAAGCTCGCCGATGGTCAGGCCAGCAAGATCTTCGTGATTCCGTCCGAGTTCACCCAGGCCCTCGGCGGGATCGGCGAGGCGCTCGGCGGCAAGGTTCAGGACGCCGTCGCACCGCCGCCCGAGTAGCCTTCCTGGATGTTCGATTCACTCGCCGAGAAGCTGCAGGCGACGCTCGCCGACGTGCGCGGGCGCGGCACGCTGACGGAGGACGACGTCAATGGAGCGATGCGCGAGATCCGCCTCGCGCTGCTCGAGGCCGACGTCAACTTCAAGGTCGTCAAAAGCTTCACGAATGCCGTCAAGGAGCGCGCGCTCGGCGACGACGTGATCGGCCAGCTCAACCCCGGCCAGCAGGTCGTGAAGATCGTCGGCGACGAGCTCGGCGAGCTGATGGGCGGCGAATCGCGCGAGCTTGCATTCTCGCCGCGGCCCCCGACGGTGATCCTGATGGCCGGTCTGCAGGGCTCCGGCAAGACGACGGCGACCGGCAAGCTCGCCCGCTATCTGCGGGAGAACGGCTCGTCCGTGGCCGTCGCCGCCTGCGACGTCTACCGCCCGGCTGCGGTCGACCAGCTGATCAAGGTCGGCGCGCAGGCCGGCGCCGACGTCTACGAGCAGGGGACCGACCGCAACCCGGTCGAGATCGCCAAGTGGGCCCGCGAGCGCGCCGAGCGCGAGGGCAAGGACGTGCTGATCGTCGACACGAGCGGCCGCCTGCACGTCGACGAGGAGCTGATGAAGGAGCTCGCCGAGATCAAGCGGGTGACGAAGCCGACGAACGTCCTGCTCGTCGTCGACGCGATGACCGGCCAGGACGCGGTCAACGTGGCCGAGCAGTTCGCCGAGGTCGTGCAGTTCGACGGCGTCGTGATGAGCAAGCTCGACGGCGACGCGCGCGGCGGCGCCGCGCTGTCGGTGAAGGCTGTCACCGGCAAGCCGATCCTGTTCGCCTCGACCGGCGAGAAGCTCGACCAGTTCGAGCGCTTCCACCCCGACCGCATGGCCCAGCGGATCCTCGGGATGGGCGACGTGATGACGCTGATCGAGAAGGCCGAGGCGCAGTTCGACGAAGATCAGGCGCGCGAGCTGGAACGCAAGATCCGCAGCTCGCAGTTCGGCCTCGACGACTTCCTCGAGCAGCTGCGCCAAGTGCGCAAGCTCGGGCCGCTGCAGTCGCTGCTCGGGATGATCCCCGGCCTCGGGGGCCACCAGCTGAAGAACCTGAAGGTCGACGAGCGCGAGTTCGACCGGCTGCAGGCGATCATCCTCTCGATGACGCCGGCCGAGCGGCGCAACCCCGACAGCATCAAGGGCTCGCAGCGGATCCGCATCGCGAAGGGCTCGGGCACGAACGTGCAGGCCGTCAAGGCGCTGATCAAGCAGTTCGCGCAGATGCAGAAGCTGATGAAGTCGCTTCAACAGGGCAAGATGCCCGACGTGGGTGCGTTGATGCGGCAGGCGCGCTAACCTCTCCCGTCGCTCTTTAGGACGAAAAGCATCGAAAGGGAAACGTGTCGGTACGACTGAGGCTGACCCGCGTGGGCGGGCGCAAGAACCCGATCTGGCGTGTGGTCGTCGCTGACCAGCGCTCGAAGCGCGACGGTCGCGTGATCGAGACGGTCGGGCACTACAACGCCCAGACGCAGCCGTCGACGATCGTCATCGACGAGGAGCGCGTGCGCTCCTGGCTCGCGCGCGGCGCGCAGCCGTCCAGCACGGTGCGCAAGCTGCTCAAGACGCAGGGCATCACCGGCCCGGCGAGCAGCTAGCGCCGCTCGCGGCGCTTCGCACGATGAAAGAGCTGCTCGAGTACCTCGCCCAACAGCTCGTCGACAATCCCGACGAGGTGTCGGTCGAGGAGTTCGACGAGGACGACGGCACGCTCGTGCTCGAGTTGTCGGTCGCCGACGACGACTACGGCCAGGTCATCGGCCGTGGCGGACGGACCGCGAACGCGCTTCGCCTCGTCGTGAAGGCAGCGGCGGTCAAGGACAACCGCCGCGTGCTGGTCGACATCGTCGACTGAGGTCGCGGTGGATCCGCAGCACGATCCCGCAGCCGCGTGGCTCCACGCCGGCCGCGTCGGGCGCCCGCACGGGCTCGACGGCAGCTTCCACGTCACGCAGCCGCGCGCGCCGTTGCTCGACGCCGTGCGCACGCTGATCGTCAGCGGCCGTCCGGAGGAGATCGTGCGCCGCGCCGGCACCGACGCGCGGCCGATCCTGCGGCTTGCGAGCTGCACCACGCGCGAGGCGGTCGAAGCGCTGCGCGGCAGTGACCTGCTCGTGCCGCGCGAGCAGGCACCGCCGCTCGCAGCCGACGAGTGGTGGCCGGAGGAGCTGGAGGGCTGTCAGGTCCACGACGGCGGGCGTGACGTCGGCGTCGTGCGCGCGTTGCGTGCCTTGCCGTCGTGCGAGGTGCTCGAAGTCGTGCGCGAGGGCGGAGGAGAGCTGCTCGTCCCGCTGATCGCCGACGCCGTGCGCGCGGTCGACGTCGCCGCGCGCCGGATCGAGATCGACCTCGCCTTCCTTGGCGAGCTGGGAGAGGAGGCGTGATGCAGATCGACGTCTTCACGCTCTTCCCCGACTGGTTCGACTGGTTTCGCTCGCAACGGCATGTGGCGAACCTCGCGGCGCTCGGCCACGAGCTGGCCTGCGTCGACTACCGCGCGAGCACGCCGCTGTCCGGCGGCCAGGTCGACGACACGCCGTTCGGCGGCGGTGCCGGGATGGTGCTGCGCGTCGATGTCGTCGAAGCAGCGTTGCGCGCACGCTACGACTGCGATCCCGTCGAGCTGCGCACGCGCCGCCGCGTGATCGCCTTGACGCCCGGCGGGCGGTTGCTCGACGACGCGCTCGTCGACGAGCTCGCGGCGGAGCCCGCGCTGACCCTGCTGTGCGGCCGCTACGAGGGCTTCGACGAGCGGATCGTCGAGCACTTCGCCAGCGACACGATCTCGATCGGCCGCTACGTGCTCGCCGGCGGCGAGCTCGCGGCGATGGTGCTCGCCGACGCGGTCCTGCGCAAGCTGCCCGGCGCGCTCGGCCACGCCGAGTCCGCGAGTGAGGAGTCCTTCAGCGCCGCGCTCGAAGGCGGGCCCGAGTACCCGCACTACACGCGCCCGGCGCAGTGGCGTGGCTGGGACGTCCCGGAGGTGCTGCTGTCGGGGCATCACGGCCGCGTGCGCGAGTGGCGATTGGAGCAGAGTCGCCTGCGCGCAGCGTCAGAGCGCGAGGAGTGAGCGACTCCGCTACGATTCCCGAGCCGCGACGGCCCCCTGTGGTCGTCGCCGCTTCTCTGCCATGAGCACCGTCATCGAAAGCCTCGAGCGCGCCCAGCTGCGCCGCATCCCGTCCTTTGACGCGGGTGACCGTGTGCGCGTGCACTTCCAGGTGATCGAGGGCACGCGCCGGCGCACCCAGGTCTTCGAGGGCGTCGTCATCAAGCGCCAAGGCCACGGAGTGCGCGAGACGTTCACCGTCCGCAAGCAGTCCTTCGGCGTCGGCGTCGAGCGGACGTTCCCGCTGCACTCGCCGAAGATCGAGAAGATCGAGATCGCATCCCGTGGCGAGGTTCGCCGCGCGAAGCTCTACTACTTGCGCGACCGTGTCGGCAAGCGCGCCCGCGTTCGCGAGCGCCGCTCCGTCGGCCCGGAGGAGGTCATCGAGCGCGAGCTGCTCTACGCGCCCACGGTGGACGAGTCCGCGCCCGCCGAGGACGAGGCAGCCCTTGTCGCCGACGCGGCGACCGAGGCGCCTGCCGCCGAGGTCGAGGCACCCGCTGCCGAGGCTGTCGCTGCGCCCGAAGCGGACGCTGCTGCGGCTGAGCCGGACGGCGCGAGCGCCGAGCAGCCGGCGTCTGACGCTCCCGAGGAGTGAAGAAGCCCTCGAAGTCGAGTTCCGGCTCGCTGCTGGAGCTCGTCGTCGTCGTCGCCGTCGCGCTCGGCCTGGCACTGGTCGTGCAGGCAGTGCTCGTCAAGCCGTACCGCATCCCGAGCGGGTCGATGGAGCCGACGCTCGCGATCGGCGAGCGCGTCATCGTCAATCGTCTCGGCAACCGCTTCTCGGCGCCGAGCGCCGGCGACATCGTCGTCTTCCATCCACCGCACGGTGCGGACATCAACGCCTGCGGGAAGCCGGGCGAAGGGCCGTTCTACGACGGGAAAGCGAGTCACGGTCCCTGCTCGACGCCGACGCCGGCCCGTTCGGGCCAGAACTTCATCAAGCGCGTCGTCGGCGTCCCCGGCGACCGCATCGCCGTCCACGACGGGCATGTAGTCCGCAACGGCGTGCAGCAGCGCGAACCGTACATCCGCCCATGCGGCGACGGCCCGGACTGCAACCTCCACACGTTCACGGTGCCGCACGGCGAGTACTTCATGATGGGCGACAACCGCGGTGAGTCGGACGACAGCCGCTACTGGGGTCCGGTGCCGCGCAAGTGGATCATCGGTGGGGCGTTCGTGAGCTATTGGCCACCCAAAGACGTGGGATTGCTCTGATGCGCGGATCGTCGCGCCTGCGGGCGTCCTCAGTCGCTCGCCTGCGATTGCAGGCGACGCTCCTTGCGTCCTTCGCAGGCACGACGATCCGCGCATCAGCAGGTGGACCTGGCTTGTGCGTGCTTGCCGTCTGAGCACGGAGCGTGCGGTTCTCGCCAACCGTGCGCTCCGTGCTGAGACGGCGTGCAGTCGTCTCCGCCGTGCGGTAGAACCCGCAGCGTGAGTGCCACCGCGAGTCCGCGCAAGCGCCGCAAGCCGGCGTCGGGGCGCAAGCTGTTCGCGTTCGACCGGGACTACGGTGCGCGGTTCGTTGCTGGGGCCGATGAGGCTGGGCGTGGCTGCCTTGCCGGCCCGCTTGTGGCGGCGGCCGTGCTGTTCGACCACGAGCGCTTGACGCCGGGCGACCTGCGCTCGCTTGCCGTGCTGAACGACTCGAAGCAGCAGACGGCGGCGCGGCGGGAGGAGCTGTACCCGGTGATCCTGCGCGTTGCCGCGCGTGTCGCCGTCGTCTCGCGCTGCGCTGGCGGGATCGATCGGCGTGGGCTGCACGTGACGAACCTCGCCGCCTTGCGCGACGCGCTCGCGCGCGTTGCCTGCGATGGCGCCGTCTGCCTCAGCGACGGCTTCGCGGTCGGCGAGCTTGGCTACGAGCAGCACGCAGTGATCGGCGGCGATGCGCGCAGCGCCGCGATCGCCGCCGCCTCCGTCATCGCCAAGGTCACCCGCGACCGCTACATGCACCGCGCCGACGCACTGCACCCCGGCTGGCAGTTCGCCTCGCACGTCGGCTACGCGACCCCGGAACACCGCGCAGCGATCGAGCGACAAGGGATCTCACCTCTTCATCGACTGTCGTTTCAGAGCGCCGCGTACCAACAGTTGGCGTTGTAGCCCGGACCGGCGGCGCCTCGCCGCGTCTGGCGGCGTCCTCGGGTCTCGAGTACCTCCGGTACTCCTTCGACCCTGCGTCCTTGCCAGACACGACGATGCATCCGCTCTGTTGTTCGTCGATCACCGGATCTGACGGGATCCGTCAGAACGCGTTTTCGAGGTGCTCCAAGGCAACGAGGCGGCCGGTCGCGTCGATCGTGACGCCGATCGCGTCGAAGCGCAGCTCGGGTGCGTGCGGGCGGTGGGGCTCGTCGTTGAGCCAGGCGGCGGCCATCCGCCGAAGGCGCCGGCACTGCGCGTCACGCAGGCCTTCGAACGGCGTCGCGCTGCCGAGCCGGCGCGTCTTGACCTCGCAGAAGACGATCCGCTCGTCGTCGTACGCGATCAGGTCGAGCTCGCCCCAGCGGGTGCGGTGGTTGCGAGCGGCGATTGCGAATCCGAGGCGTTCGAGGTGCTCGGCGGCGAGACGCTCGCCAACGCTTCCGAGTCGATGACGGAGATCGGTGGACATGCCCGAGACACTAGGCGAGCCGCCGCGCAAAAGCACCATCGCTTTGTGTCGAATTGCAGGCATTTCGTAACGTCTGAGCACGCCGCAGGATTGGCACGAAGCACGTGCCCACTGTCGTAGCCGACGCCGTAGCGTGCCCTCCATGCTTGCTCGCGTCATCACCTTCTCCATCGACGGCATCGACTCGCGTCTCGTCACCGTCGAGGTCGACATCCGCCCGGGCCTGCCGGCCTTCCACATCGTCGGACTTGCCGACGTGGCGGTGCGCGAGGCGCGCGAGCGGGTTCGGGCCGCGCTGCTGAACTGCGGGTTCGAGTTCCCGGCGCGGCGGATCGTCGCCAACCTCGCGCCGGCCAGCATGCGCAAAGCCGGCCCGGGGTTCGACGTCGCGCTCGCCGCCGGCGTCCTGATCGCGAGCGGGCAGTCCCCACAGGAAGGGCTCGACGGTCGCGCGGTCTTCGGTGAGCTGTCGCTCGGCGGCGAGCTGCGTGCGTGCCGGGGTCTGCTTGCCGTCGCCGAGGGGGCGCGTCGAGCTGGGATCGAGACGTTGATCGTTCCCCGCGAGCGCGCCGGCGAGGCGGCGCTCGTGACGGGCCTCGAGATTGCGCCCGTCGCCGATCTGCGGGCGCTCGCGGACCTGCTCGGTGGCGGTCCGATGCCTCCGGCACCTCAGCCGGAGGAGCCTGCCCTCGACGCCTCCGAGGCGCCACTCGACCTCGCCGAGGTGCGCGGCCACGAGCTGCCGCTGCGCGCGCTGGAGATCGCGGCCGCCGGTGGCCACAACCTGCTGCTCGAAGGTCCTCCCGGCAGCGGGAAGACGATGCTCGCGCGGCGCTTGCCCGCGCTCTTGCCGCCGCTCGCCCGCGAGGAGGCGCTGGAGGTGACGCGCGTCCACAGCGTTGCGGGGCTGCACCGCCACGGCGGCCTCGTCGTTGCGCGGCCGTTCCGGGCGCCGCACCACACGATCTCGTCTTCTGGGCTCGTCGGTGGCGGGCGCCTGCCAGCCCCAGGCGAGGCAAGCCTCGCCCATCGCGGGGTGCTGTTTCTGGACGAGCTGTCGGAGTTCCCGCGCGCGAGCCTCGAGGCGCTGCGCCAACCGCTGGAGGACGGCCATGTCACGATCGTCCGCGGGCAGCATGCGCTGTGCTTCCCGACGCGCGTGATGCTCGTCGCAGCGACGAACCCCTGTCCGTGTGGCTATGCCGGCAGCGATCACGCCTGCGGATGCGGCGAGGGAGCGCTGGCACGTCATCGCCGGCGGCTGAGCGGCCCGCTGCTCGACCGCCTCGACCTGCTCGTCGCCGTCAGTCGTCCGAGCGCTGCCGATCTGCAGCTGCCTGGTCGCGAGACCTCGGCGGGCGTTCGCGAGCGCGTGCTCGCAGCCCGCGAGCGGCAGCGCGCGCGGCTTGCCGGGACGCCGGTCGCCGCCAACGGCGAGATGGACAGCAGGCTGCTGCGCGCGCGGGTCGATGTGAGCGGCGAGGCGCAGCGGGCGCTCGCGCGGGCGTATGACGCAGGTGGACTGAGCGCTCGGGGTCACGATCGGGTGCTGCGCGTCGCGTGCACGATCGCGGACCTCGCGGGGCGTGATGTCGTCGAGCTCGGCGACGTCTTGCAGGCGCTTGCGCTGCGGCTGCGCGACAGTGGCGACGAGGCGGTGGCCGCGTGACCCCCGCGGCACATCGAGCGATCGCCGGCCGCAGCGACGGCGACGCTTCACGGGCGTTCGCGGCTCAGATGCGTTCGAGCACGAGCACGATTCCCGCAATCGCGGCGCCATCGGGTAGGAGCGGTGGTCCGCCGGGGCGACCGACGGCCACGACCGTCGGCGAGGAGCTGCCGTGCAGACCCTGCCTGCGTCGCGCGTGGCTCGTCGCACGCTTGGCCGGTCATATCGAGATCGCGTGGCTCGGGCGTCGCCCGCTGCCGGCCGTCCTCGCGCTCCCCGACGACGAGTTGATCATTGCGCTCGCGGGGGACGAGCGAGCCGGCATCGAGTACGCATACGAGTGCTTCGATGCAGCTGCGGCTCGTGCTGCGTGCGCTCGCAGCGCGGTGGCGCCGATCTGTCGCTGCGATGCGCGCTATCCCGAAGCGCTGCGTCACTTGCCCGACCCGCCGGCCGTGCTGCACGTCCACCGTGACGCCGCGCGCTTCGAGCGTTGCATGGCGAGCGACGGCGCCGCGATCGTCGGTGCGCGCCGCGCCACGGCGTACGGGCTCGAGCAGGCGCGCGGCCTCGGGCGCGGGCTTGCCGCTGCGGGAGTCGTCGTCGTGAGCGGGATGGCACTTGGTGCTGATGCAGCCGCGCACGTCGGAGCGCTCGAAGCCGGAGGGCTCACCGTCGCCGTGCTCGCGGGGGGCGCAGACGTTGCCTACCCGGCGAGCAAGCGCGCGCTCCACGCGCAGATCGCCGCGACCGGAGCGGTCGTCTCAGAGCTGCCGCCAGGAGCCCGGGCGCGGCGATGGTGCTTCCCCGCGCGCAACCGGATCATTGCAGCGCTCGCGCGCGCGACGGTGATCGTCGAGGCGAGCGAGCGATCCGGCTCGCTGATCACCGCATCGCTCGCGATGGACCTCGGCCGCGACGTCGGGGCGGTGCCAGGGCTCGTGACGGCGCCACTGGCCGCCGGGACGAATCGGCTGATCATCGATGGAGCGCGCCTCGTCCGCGGCCCGGGTGACGTGCTGGAGCTGCTGTTCGGCGCCGCGGCGCCGCAGATCGGCACAGCGGCTGCGGAGGCCGGGCTGCCCGCCGATCTGCGCGAGCTGCTCGACCACGTCGGCGGCGGCAGCGACACCGTCGCTGCGCTCACGCAGGGCGGCGCGCCGATCGATGCCGTGCTCGCCGGCTTGGCGCAGCTCGAACTGCGCGGTTGCGTGCGGAGGACCGCGGGCGGCCGTTACATTCGGATCGCCGGCAGGTGAGCGTGAGGGAGCGTGATCTAACCTGCCGGACATGACCCCCGAGCGCACGCATCTGCCCGCCGTGCTCTCGATCGCCGGCTCGGACTCCGGCGGCGGCGCTGGCATCCAAGCCGACTTGAAGGCCTTCGCCGCGTGCGGTGTGCACGGCATGACGGCGATCACGGCGATCACTGCGCAGAGCACCGTCGGCGTCGATGCGATCGCCGGTGTCGATCCTGAGCTGGTGATCGCTCAGGTACGGGCCGTTGATCGTGACATCGGCGTCGACGCGGTCAAGATCGGGATGCTCGGCACCGTCGCGACGATCGACGCAGTCGTGCGGGTGCTCGATGAGCTCGACGCGGACACCCCGATCGTGCTCGACCCGGTGATGGTGTCGGAGTCCGGCGCTCCGCTGCTCGACTCCGACGCGCGGTCCGCGCTCGTCGAGCGACTGCTGCCGCGCGTCACCGTCGTGACGCCGAACGTGCCCGAGGCGCGGGCGATCGTGGCGCTCGCCGGATCGGGGGCTGGAGCGGGAGCCGCGGACGACGCCATCGGTGACGCCGAGGCCCGCGACAGCGGCGCCGACGCGCCAGCGCTGGCACGCGCGATCCACGCGCTCGGACCCCGCTACGTCGTCGTCACCGGCGGCCACCGCGAGCAGGCGGTCGACCTCTTCTACGACGGTTCCCAGCTCAGCGAGATCCCTGGCGAGCGACATCCCGACGGCGCCGCGCACGGCTCCGGCTGCACGCACTCCTCAGTGCTCGCCGCACAGCTGGCGCTTGGGCTCGAGCCGCTGGAGGCTGCGCGCACCGCGAAGGCATTCGCGAGCGTTGCAGTCCGAGACGGGCTGCGGGAGATCGGGCGGGGGGCAGGACCGGTGGACGTGCTCGGCGTCCGCGCGCGGTCGAACCCGCTGGGCCAGCGCCATCCCTCTGGCATAATCGCTCCATGAGGTTCCTGCGCATGAAGCCGGGACACGGCGAGGTCTTGATCGCCGAGGGGGACGTCGACGTGCGCGAACAGGAGGAGCTGCTGATCGAGGAGTTCCGCCGCCAGCTCGACGCCGGCATGTGGGCCGCAGTCCCGACGAGCGGCAGCGCCGGACGGCGCACCGCCCAGCTCGCGCGCAGCTTCGAGGACGTGCCGCGCGACGCGGAGCGCGTGATCTTCTTCCCGCGCGCAGCCGGCGGCCGGTAGCGGCGAGGTCCACGTCGGTGCTGCTCGCGCTTGGAGCCACGGCGATCGTCGTCCTCGCGCTGCTCTGGGATCTGGTCGCACCGCGCGTCCAAGAACGGCTCGCGCGCTATCGCGCAGGCCGCCGCATCGCCGTCGCCGGCGACTTCGACCCCGGTCGCGAGCGACGTGCCGAGGCACGCGCGCGCATGCTCCTGAGGTCGTGCGTGAACGACGAGGAGTGGGGGATGTACCGTGACCTCGGCTTCCTGCGCGTCTGGGGAGCGCAGGCCGAGCGGCCCGGCGACGAGGACGCGACGGGTGCGCCGTACGCGTACCTGATCTACCCGCACAAGCCGATCCTCGCCTACCTGCCGCAAACCGAGCGGCTGCTCGGCGAGTACTGCGTCGAGTTCCCAGACGAAACGCGCCCCTACGGCAGCGCCCGCCTGCCCGACTCCGATGACGTGCTCGCGAAGTGGATGGCGCTCACCGGCGACGAGCGACGGCTGCTCGCGACTGCCAACCTGCACTTGCCCGGTCGTCAGCTCGACCCGCGCAACGTCAAGCGCGACCTCTGGCGGCTGCGCCGCTGGGAGCGTGAACGCGAACGTGCGAGCAACGGCGAATCGGCATGGGGCGGTACAGTCCCCGCCTCGTGAGCCAGGTCGCCTTCGATCTCAAGCACCGCAGTCGCGCCCTCACCGAAGGCCCGGCTCGCGCCGCCGCGCGCGCGTACCTCCACGGCATCGGCTACACCGCCGAGGACCTCGCGAAGCCGATCGTCGGCGTCGCGCACTCGTGGATCGAGACGATGCCGTGCAACTTCAACAACCGCATCCTCGCGGCGAAGGTGAAGGAGGGCATCCGCGCAGCCGGCGGCACGCCGATGGAGCTGAACACGATCGCGATCTCCGACGGGATCACGATGGGGACCGCCGGGATGCGCGCCTCGCTCGTCTCGCGCGAGCTGATCGCCGACTCGATCGAGCTCGTGGCAAGCGCCCACCACTTCGACGCGATCGTCACGATCAGCGGCTGCGACAAGACGATTCCCGGCACCGTCATGGCGCTCGCGCGCCTCGACATCCCCGCGCTGATGCTCTACGGCGGCTCGATCCGTCCCGGGATCTACAAGGGCGAGGAGGTGACGATCCAGCAGGTCTTCGAGGCGGTCGGCGCCCATGCGGCCGGCAAGATCACCGAGGACGAGCTGCACGCGCTGGAGGAGGTCGCCTCGCCTGGCGCCGGCGCCTGCGGCGGCCAGTTCACCGCCAACACGATGGCGATGGCCTTCGAGGTGCTCGGCATCTCGCCCGCCGGCTCCGCGATGGTGCCGGCCGAGGACGGCAAGAAGCTCGACGTGGCGGTCGAATGCGGCAAGCTCGTGATGGACGTCCTCGCGCGCGGGCTGCGCCCGAGCGACGTGATCACGAAGGATGCGCTCGAGAACGCGATAGCTGCCGGCGCGACGAGCGGCGGCTCGACGAACGTGGTCCTGCACCTGCTCGCCGTCGCAAAGGAGATCGGCGTCCCGCTCTCGATCGACGAGTTCGACGCGATCAGCGAGCGCACGCCGCTGCTGTGCGACCTGCAGCCCGGCGGCAAGTACGTGGCGACCGACCTCTACGCGGCCGGCGGCGTCCCGCTCGTGCTGAAGCGGCTCGCGGAGGCCGGCCTGCTGCACCGCGACGCGATCACCGTCACCGGCCGCACGATCGGCGAGCACGCCGACGACGCGCAGGAGACGCCCGGCCAGCGGGTCGTGCGCCAGCTCGACGAGCCGCTGAAGGCGACGGGCGGCTTCGCGATCCTGCGCGGCAACGTCGCTCCGGACGGTTGCGTCGTCAAGCTCGCCGGCCACGAGCGTCGCCACCATGTCGGCCCGGCGCGCGTCTTCGACGGCGAGGAGGCGGCGATGGCAGCCGTGCTCGCGGGCGGGATCGGCGAGGGCGACGTCGTCGTGATCCGCAACGAGGGGCCGGCGGGCGGCCCCGGGATGCGCGAGATGCTCGCCGTCACGGCAGCGATCCAGGGCGAGGGGCTGGGGGAGAGCGTCGCGCTCATCACCGACGGCCGCTTCTCCGGTGCCACGCACGGATTCATGGCCGGTCATGTCGCACCCGAGGCGGTCCGTGGCGGGCCTATCGGCGCGCTGCACGACGGCGACGAGATCACGATCGACGTCGACGCGCGTCGCATCGACGTCGCGCTGTCAGACGACGAGATCGCCGCGCGGCTGCGCGACTACGTGCCGGGGGCCCGCGCCGACGAGCACGTCGACGTCGCGATCCAGAAGTACGCGAAGCTCGTCGGCAGCGCCGCCGAGGGCGCGGTCACGCACTAAGCAGTCGTCGCGGCGACGGGCTGCTCGGCGAAGAACTCGTCGAGCAGTGCGTTGAAGGACTCGGGTTGCTCGAGCATCGGCACATGTCCCGTGTCGGGGTAGATCACCGCGCGTGCGCCGGGGATCAGCCGCTCGAACTCGCGGGCGTCGCGCACCGGGATGATGCGGTCGTTCTCGCCCCACACGATCAGCGTCGGACACGAGATCTCTGGCAGTCGATCGCGCAGGCGGTGGTCGAGGATCGCCTCGAGCGCTGGCAGGAAGCCGGGCTTGCCCGAGCCCTGCATCAGCTCGAAGGCCGACGGGGCGGGGAGCCGCTCGGTGTGGCGCACCACCGCGCCGAGCGCGACCTTCCGCAACCCTGGCCGGCACGCCATCGCGTGCTCGAGGCGCGCGATCCGCCGGCTCGTGAGCGCGGTGAGCACGCGCCCGCCGGCAAGCACGCGCTCGCGCGGGACGCGCTCGCTGTCGATCCCCGCGGCTGAGACGAGCACGAGCCGCTGTACGCGTGCGGGCGCGGCGACCGCCAGCTGGGCGGCGACGAAGCCGCCCATCGAGTTGCCGACGACGATGGCAGAGGGGATCTCGAGCGCGTCGCAGAGCTGCTCGAGGAAGCGACCGTAGCCGGGCATCGAGATCGACTCGCGCGGCATCTGGGAGCTGCCGAAGCCGGGCAGATCGGCGGCGATCACGCGGTGGGTGCGTGCGAAGTGCGGCATGGTCTCGAGCCAGTTCTGCCAACAGCCGGAGAGGCCGTGGACGAACACCATCGGCGGACCCTCGCCGAGCTCGACGACGTTCGCCCAGCGGCCGTCGATCTGCACCCAGCGCTGGTGCTCGCGCCAGTCGACACTCATCCAGGCAGAGCGGGCGGGAGGCTCCGAGACGCCGTGGTTCAGCGTCTCGGAAGGTGTGGGCACGGTTGCCATCGGGCCTCTACTCTCTCAGGAGATGCGGATCGCGATCGACATCGACTCGACATTGCACCACTACTGGGACGTGTTCGCGCCACTTGCGCGCCGTCGCTTCGGCGTGACGCTCGCCTACGACGAGCAGGTCTCCTGGGAGATCGGGCAGCTGCGGCGCGAGCAGGTTGCCGCGCTCGTGAGCGAGACGCACCGTCGTGAGCAGATCCTCGCCGCCCAGCCTTACGCGGGCGCCGTCGAGGTCGTGACCGCATGGCACGAGGCGGGGCACTTCATCCACGTCACGAGCCATCGCGCCGAGGAGGCACACGCGGACACGGTCGAGTGGCTCGAGCAGATCGGGATGCCGTACGACGAGCTGTATTGCTCGTGGGACAAGGTCACGCGCTGCGCCGAGATCGAGATCGACATGCTGATCGACGACAGTCCGCAGAACATCCTCAAGGCGCAGGAGCGCGGGATCGTCCCTGCGACCATCGTCCACCCCTGGAATCGCGAGCTGTGCCGCGAGGAGGGCGTCATCTGTGCGCCTGACTGGCCGGCGCTCGAGCAGCGGCTCGCCCCGTTGCTGGCAGGCTCGGCTCCGGCGCCGAGCTAGCAGGAACGCTCCAGGAAGCTGTGCAAAAGCCCGCTGCGGGCGTGCCAGATCTCATGCAGGCCTGGTGGAATCGCCTGCACCGTGCGTAGAATCGCGCAGGAGGCGTCGTGCGCGGTCGTAGAGTCATCATCGGAGCAGGTGTGCTGGCCGTCGTGCTGGTGGCGGCGATCGGCGCGTACGCGTACGACCACGGTCGTCGCGACACGATCGCCCACGGGATCCGGATCGGTGGGATCGACATCGGCGGGATGAAGCCGGCCGCTGCTCGCGCCCGCCTCGACGCTGGACTGCTGCGTGCGCTGCGCCGGCCGGTCCTCGTCACCTACCACGGGCGCCGCTTCGAGCTGTCGGCGCGCGACGCGCGCGTCGCCGTCGACGTCGACGGGCTCGTCGAGCGGGCGGTTGCCCGCAGCCGGCAGGGCTCGTTGCTTGCGCGCGTGGGCCGCGACATCACCGGCGGCGACGTCAACGCCGACCTGCGCCCGAAGGTCGTCTACTCGCATGCGGCGGTCTCCCACTTCGTCGCGCAGCTCGCCTTGCAGCTCGACCGCGCCCCCCGCGACGCGAGCCTGGCATTCAAGCCCGCCTCGATCGAGCCGGTGACCGGCCAGGTCGGCGTGGCGATCGACGCGCGCCGCTTGCGGCGCGCGGTCGCGCATTCGCTCGTGAGTGCCGAAGGGGCGCGCGCCGCCGTCGCGCACGCCCGCACGGTCGCGCCGAAGGTGACGACGCATCAGCTGGCGTCGAAGTACGGCACGGTGATCACGGTTGACCGCTCGAACTTCCGCCTGCGGCTGTGGAAGGACCTGAAGCTCGTGAAGACCTACACGATCGCCGTCGGTCGTCAGGGGCTCGAGACACCCGCGGGCGTCTACACGATCGAGGACAAGCAAGTCGACCCCGCCTGGCACGTGCCGAACAGCGCGTGGGCGGGCAAGCTCGCCGGCAAGACGATCCCGCCGGGACCGGACGACCCGATCAAGGCGCGCTGGATGGGGATCGCGGACGGTGCCGGCATCCATGGCACCGACGAGAGCGCCTCACTCGGCAGCGCGGCATCGCACGGCTGCATCCGCATGGCGATCCCCGACGTGATCGACCTCTACGGTCGCACGCCCTACGGCACGACCGTCTACATCGCGTAGTTGCTCAGGCGTCGTGCGCGACTTGGGCGAACAGCACCACCGCAACCGACGTCGCGAGGTTGAGGCTCGACACGCCCGCTCGCATCGGGATCCGCACGCGGGCATCCGCCGCGGCGATCAGCTGCTCGCTCAGGCCATGGCGCTCCGTCCCGAACGCGAGCACCGCCCGCGGGGGCAGCGCGTCGAGCGGCTCGCCGTCCGGGTCGAGCGCGATCAGCGGTCGCTCGCCGACCGGCGGACCGTCCACGCGTGCGACCGGCAGTGCATAGTGCAGGCCGGCCGCGCCGCGCAGTGCGTCGGGGTGCCATGGGTCGCTCGTGCCGGTGCTCAGGACGGCGGCGGCGTCGGCCGCGGCAGCCACGCGGATGCACGCGCCGAGGTTGCCCATCGTGCGTGGGTCCTCCAGCAGCACGACCGGCGCCGGGCGCGGGTCACGCAGCGCCCGGGCGACGTCGACGGAGGGGCGCCGGGCGATCGCGACGACCGCCGGGGCCGCCGCCCGCGGCGCCAGCAGCGCGAGCAGCTGCGGCGAGCTTGGCCGCAGGAGCGCCTCGACCCGTTCGGCGACGTCGGGTGCGACCGCTGCTGCGAGCGCCGCCAGCGCCGCGCGGTCGGCGCCGTAGGCCTCGATCACCTCAGCGCCGAAGCGCAGGGCGTGCTTGAGCGCATGGAAGCCTTCGAGCACGGCGAGCGAGGTGTCGTGTCGCGCGCGCTGCACGTGCTCGGCCAGCTTCCGGTCCACTGCGCCGGCCTCCCGCGCGGCGCGTGTCATGCAGCTGCCGGATCCCCGCCGGCCACGCCGCGGCGCAGCTGCTCGAGCCCGACCTCCTCCCAGCCTGCCTCCAGCAGGGAGGCATGGTGCGGGCTGTGGCGAATAGCGAGAGCGCCGATGAAGATTCCCCGCTCCTGCTTGCGCAGCACCGCGTACCACATGGTCGTCGCGTCGTCGGTCCCCTGGATCCGCAGCCAGGGCCGCGCCGGCTCGGCGTCGCTTGCGAGCCCGGCCTCGATCAGCTGCTTTCGGGTGGCGATCTGACCCGTGTTGGTGTCGATGAAGAAAATGGCCATCGCTCCGCAGCCTACCGCCCAGCCGACGGACGGCTGGCGCCGCGCGCTCGTGCTGCTGGAGCAGGATCTGCGCCGTCGCGGCGCCGCCGAGAAGACGCGCCACGCGTATGCGGTCGATGCCGGCCAGTTCGTGCGCTGGGCCGACCGCCAGCAGCTCGCGCCGGCGACCGTCACGCCCCGCGCGCTGCGCCGCTACGCAGCCGGGCTGACGGAGGACGGGCAGGCGCCCAGCACTGTCGCGCGCAAGCTCGCGTCGCTGCGCGCGCTGTTCCGCACGCTCGTCGAGCACGCCGAGCTGCAGCAGAACCCGGCCGACCTGCTGTCGGCACCGCGCAAGGGACAGCGCTTGCCGCGCGTGCTGAAGCCCGCCGAGGTCGCCGCGCTGCTCGACCAGATCCCCGCCGACACGGCGCTCGCGCTGCGCGATCGCGGGCTGTTCGAGCTGGCGTATGCGTCCGGGCTGCGCGCCGAGGAGCTCGTGAATCTCGACCTCGGCGCGATCGACTTCGACAACGAAGCTGTCCGGGTTGAGGGCAAGGGGGGTAAGACGCGAGTCGTGCCGACCGGCGAACCCGCACTGCGCGCGATCCACCGCTACCTGCAGCGTGGCCGTCCCGCGCTCGCGGCCGGCGCGGAGCAGCACGCGCTGTTCGTCTCGAAGACCGGCCGGCGCCTCTCGACGTCCGACGTGCGCCGCCGTCTGCGCGTCTGGGCACGCCAAGCGGCCGGCGTCTCGGCGGCTGCTGGCGCGTCTCCGCACACATTGCGGCACTCTTTTGCGACCCACTTGCTCGAGCATGGAGCGGACTTGCGTTCGATCCAGGAGTTGCTTGGACATGCGAGCATTTCCACGACACAGGTCTACACTCGGGTAGAGTCCGCTCGGCTGAGATCGGCATACGCTCGAAGCCACCCTCGAGCGTAGGCGCGGGAGGCGACGCTGGAAACCAACGTCAAAGCGATCGAGCTCAAGGACCTCTGGCGCCGCTACAAAGCGAGCGGCGACGGGAGGGCACGCGAGCGTCTCGTGGTCGCCTACTCACCGCTGGTCAAGTACGTCGCCGGCCGGATGGCCTCCGGTCTGCCCGCGCACGTCGAGGAAGCCGACCTGATCTCCTACGGGCTGATCGGGTTGATCTCGGCGATCGAGCGCTTCGAGCTCGAGCGCGAGATCAAGTTCGAGACGTACGCGATCCCCCGCATCCGCGGGGCGATCATCGACGAGCTGCGCTCGCTCGACTGGGTTCCCCGCTCGGTGCGTGCCCGTGCGCGCGAGATCGAGCGCGCGAACGCGAAGCTCGAGCACCGGCTGCAGCGTGCGCCGACCGACGAGGAGATGTCGCGCGAGCTGGAGATGTCGATGCAGGACTTCCAGGACGCGCTGCTGCAGATCTCGAACTCGACGATCGCCGCGCTCGACGAGATGTGGA
The DNA here is from genome assembly GCA_963715695.1 of uncultured Actinomycetes bacterium. GTDB lineage: Bacteria > Actinomycetota > Thermoleophilia > Solirubrobacterales > Solirubrobacteraceae > Conexibacter. Next base: position 3,033,595 of record OY970266.1, read on the forward strand.
CGGTCTCCGACGCGAGCGGCGACCAGATATCGCTGCTCGACACGCTCCACGATCCGGACGCACCGGATCCGGAGGCGATCGTCGACGCCAGCGAGCTGAAGGACCGCGTCGCCGACGCGATCTCGCGCCTGCCGGAGCGGGAGAAGCTCGTGATCGCGCTCTACTACTACGAGAACCTGACGCTGCGCGAGATCGGCGAAGTGCTCGGCGTGACCGAGTCGCGCATCTCGCAGCTGCACACGAAGGCCGTGCTGCGGCTGCGCTCGCGCCTGCAGACCGAAGACGGCGAGCTGTAGCTCGCGTCCGGGCTCGGACCCGGACCATCTGCCTTTTCGCGGCTGGTGGGGCCAGGTATGGTCGCTCCACAGCACACGAGAGGAGCCCGGGCATGCACAAGTCGGCCGGCAGGATCCGCAACGTAGCCCTCGTGGGACATCGCGGCAGCGGAAAGACGTCGCTGCACGAGGCGCTGCTGTTCGCCGCCGGCGCCGTCAGCCGGCTTGGGCGCGTGAGCGAGGGCACGACGGTGTCGGATGCCGATCCCGACGAGAAGGCGCGCCAGATGTCGATCTCCGCGGCGCTGATGTCGTTCGAGTGGCAGGACCGCAAGGTCAACCTGATCGACACGCCGGGCGAGTCGAGCTTCGTCGCCGACGCGCTCGGGGCGCTGCGCGTCTGCGAGTCGGCGGTCTTCGTCGTCAACGCGGTGATGGGCGTCGAGGTCTCGACGACGCGGCTGTGGCAGCGCGCCGCCGAGCTCGACCTTGCGCGGCTGCTGTTCGTGAACATGCTCGACCGCGAGCGCGCCGACTTCTTCCGCACGCTGGAGGCGCTGAAGGCTGCGTTCGGTCCGCATGTCGTCGCGACCGAGATCCCGATCGGCTCCGAGCACGAGGTCAGCGGCGTGATCGACCTCGTCGACATGAAGGCCTACGCCTACGACGGCGACGGGCGCGAGAACTGCCGTGAGATCCCGATTCCCGACGAGCTCGCCGCCCAGGCGCAGGACTACCGCGAGAAGCTGATGGACGAGGTGGCGGAGAACTCCGACGCGCTGATGGAGCGCTACCTCGAAGGCGAGGAGATCTCGCATCAGGAGATCGTCGACGCGCTCAAGGAAGGGACGAATCACGGAGCGATCTTCCCCGTCACCTGTGGCGTCGCGACGCGCAATCTCGCGACGAACCGGTTGCTCGACGCGATCGTCGAGGACCTGCCCTCGCCGGTGAAGCATGGAGGGCTCGAGGTCGCCGGCATGACGCTCGAGGCGGTCGAGGACCGCGACCTCTACGCCTACGTCTTCAAGACCCGCGCCGACCCCTTTGCGGGACGCATCAACCTCTTCCGCATCTACCAGGGCGTGATGAAGCACGACAGCCAGGTGCTCAACACGCGCGCCCATGCGAAGGAGCGGATCGGTCAGCTGCTCGCGTTCAGCGGCAAGGAGACGCGCCACGTCGACGAGTTCGGCCCCGGCGACATCGGCGCGGTCGCGAAGCTGAAGGAGACGCGCGCCGGCGACTGGCTCGCGGCGCGCGACGAGCCGATCGAGATGCCGTCGGTCAAGCTTCCGGCGCCGGTGATGGCGTTCGCGATCGAGCCGAAGGCGAAAGGCGACGAGGACAAGGTCTTCACGGCGCTGCGGCGGTTGCAGGAGGAGGATCCGACGATCGACCTGCATCGCGACGAGCAGACCGGCGAGCAGATCGTCGCGGGGCTCTCGCAGGTCCACGTCGAGGTCGTGATAGCGCGGCTGCGCGAGCGCTTCGGGGCGGAGGTGACGCTCAAGCCGCCGCGCGTCCCGTACCTCGAGACGATCCGCGGGGCCGCCAAGGCGCACGGGCGCCACAAGAAGCAGAGCGGCGGCCGCGGGCAGTTCGGCGACTGCCAGATCGAGGTCGAGCCGCTGCCGGCCGGCACGGGCTTCGAGTTCGTCAACGCGATCAAGGGCGGCGTCGTCCCGACGAGCTTCATCCCAGCCGTCGAGAAGGGCGTGCGCGAGGCGATGCAGCACGGAGCGGTCGCCGGTTATCCCGTGCGCGACGTGCGCGTGCGGCTGTTCGACGGCTCCTACCATGCGGTCGACTCCTCCGAGATGGCGTTCAAGCTCGCCGGTGCGCTTGCGATGCGTCAGGCGCTCGAGCAGGCGAGCCCGGTGCTGCTGGAGCCGGTCATGCAGGTGACGATCTCCGTTCCGGAGGACGCAGTCGGTGACGTGATCGGTGACCTCAACAGCCGCCGCGGGCACCCGCTCGGGATGGAGCCGGTCGGCGCGATGACGGAGCTGCGCGCCGAGGTGCCGATGGCGGAGATGCTGTCCTATGCCCCTGATCTGCGCTCGATCACGGGCGGGCAGGGCGAGTTCGCGATGGAGCTGCTGCGCTATGACGAGGTGCCCGCCCAGCTCGCCGCGAGAGTCGTCGAGCAAGCGCGAGGGCCTGCCGAGGCGGTTGGTGGGTAGCAGACACGCGGCGCGTGCGTGGCGCGCCGACCGTGCGTGCGACGTTGCTACCCTCGGCGGTCGCATGACGACGAAGGACATCCGGACGTCGCACGTGCATGTTGCCTGCGACGTCTGCGGGCGCACGTTGCTGCGCGGCGAGCGCGCCGACACGTATCTCGCCGGCGGTTCTCGCCGCCAGGTCTGCGAGCTGTGCACGCCGCGGGCGATCCACGAGGGCTGGGTGCGCGAGGGCCTCGCGCTCGAACGTGCGACGCGAGGCGCGGCGGGCGACCGCCGCCGCTCGCTGCTCGGCCGCTTGCGCCGCACGGTCGGCGAGGAGTCGCGTGCGACGACCGAGCCGGGCTGGAGCGACGAGCCGGCAGCGTCGCGGCCCGCGTCGACTCCCGTCGATCCGCCGCGTGAGCCACGTCAGGTGCATGCGGTCCCGACGAACGTCGAGCAGCGTGCTGCCGCGGCGATCGGTCGCTTCAACGCAAGCGATCACCCGCGCACGATCGCCGGCGTCGCGCGGTCGCTCGGCTCGCCGGTCGTCGTCGCGCGCCCGTTGGCCGAGGACGGGGGACTCGTCACGATCGTGATCTCGTGGGAGCTGTGCTGGTACCGCTACGAAGTCGACTTGTCCGACGACGCGTCCGCCGTGCGCGCCGCCGGCCAGGGCTACGAGCTGTCCGAGTTGGCACCGGAGGACTGTGCGGTCGCGAACGCGTCAGCCGACGAGTACGGCACGCTCACGCCGGCCTGAGAAAGCGGTTCTGAACGCCGCCGGACAGCTGTGAGCGCCATGTGACTTCGCATTGACCCGAATCGTCTAGGATGCGCGGCGATGATCGTCGCGACCGGGAGCCAGCGATGATCTACTGCGTGGTTCCCGAAGCGCTCGCCCCTGAGCTGTACGACAAGCTCACGGCCTACTACGCCGACGATCCGAACGTCAGCGTCATCGTCGACCGTCGCAAGAGCGAACGGCGCGACCGTGCCACCCCCGCCGCCGGCGGCAATCGACAAGTGCGCGATCGCCGCCAGCGTCCGCTCGCCGATCGCGAGCCGCGCCGCAGCGACGCATGAGCGCGAGTCACCCCGTGAAGGTCGTCGTCCACGTCGACGGCGGGGCACGCGGCAACCCCGGCCCTGCCGCGATCGGCGTCGTCGTCGCCGATGCTGATGGCGCGCTGCTCGAGCAGCACGGCGAGCGGATCGGCGAGGCGACGAACAACGTTGCCGAATATCGCGCGTTGCTGCGCGGTCTCGAGCTGGCGCGCGCGCACGGCGCCGCTGAGGTCGAGGTGATCGGCGACTCTGAGCTCGTCGCGAAGCAGGTCACCGGCCAGTACAAGGTCAAGCACGCGGGGCTGAAGCCGCTCCATGCCGAGGCGCTGCGTGCGCTCGGCGACTTCGCGAGCTGGCGCGTGCGCACTGTTCCGCGTGCTCAGAACGCAGCAGCGGACGCACTCGTGAACGCCGCGCTCGACGCGCGCGAATAGCTCGCCGCAGCGCGCCCGGCGCAGGCGGGCGGGGTACGCGCGATGACGCTGCCCGGCCTCCCTGCAGTGGCGTGGGTTCGGCCGACCCGCCCCCGCGGGTATCCCCTGAGCGCGCTCGAGAAAGGGGAACGTGCCATGTCAGAGCAGCGCGAGGTGGCGACCGTGAACCACCAGACGATTCGTCTCAGCAAGGGAAAGCACGCAACGCCGCACGAGGGCGCTTGCGTGATGGAGCTGGCTTCGATGCTCGCCGGTGAGTCCTTCACCGACCGGCCGGCGACGGTCTGTCCCGTCATCGGCGGCTTCCTGCGGGCTTACAACGACCGTATCGACGACGACCGCCGGCAGGATCTGTACGGCTACGCATCCGAGGTCGTCGGCACGCGGGCGACGGCGGAGGTGGAGCGTGCGCGCGAGCGGCGCTGCCTCGCGTGGGCTGACGACATGCGCCGTCACCGGCCGCGACCGCTGCGCTGGGTCGGGCGCACGACGCCGACCGCGGTCGACCGTCGCCTTGGCCTCGACGCGGCCGGAACCTATGCAGCGCGCTCGATCCGTCGCCATGGCGATCGGACGCATCTCGCGGCGCTCGCGCTCGTCGACGAGCTGATCGCGATGGGCCGTGGCGCGCGGTCGGCAGACGCGCCGCCCACTGTCACCGCATCGGCGACGGTCGCCGCCCCGCCTCCGTCCTTCGTCATGCACGCGTAGCGCGGCGCTCGGAGCCGACCGCGGCGCCACTGGGCTGCTCGCCGACGAGCAGCCAGTGGCCGTCGCCGTCGCGCCGCAGCAGGTTGCGTCCCGTCAGCGCACCGAGCGCGGACGTCACCGACGGGCGCTGTGCGCCGACGAGCAACGCGAGCTGGCGGTGCGTGAGCGTGAGCGGAATCAGCACGCCGTCGGACGTCACGCGCCCGAAGCGGTCGGCGAGCTGCCAGAAGAACGCGAGCACGCGATCGTCGACACGCTTGAGGTTGTGGATGCTCACGAGCACCGCGAGGTCATGCGTGCGTTCGGTGGCGCGGGCGACGAGCGCGGTGAGCAGCTCGGGCCAGTGCGCGGCGACGCGCAGGAAGTGCGTGTCGAGCACCGCGACGCGCGTCGGTTCGAGCACCTGCCAGCCGACGTCATGGCGCATCGGCGCTCCGTCGCTGCGGTCGTCGTACGGGCGCAGCAGCGTGCTCGGTCCGATCAGTTCGCCGCAGCGCGCACCGGAGACGGTGACTTCGCGGATCATCAGCCCGTCGAGCACGAGCAGCCCGAGCTCGGAGGGGAGCGGTGCGGAGCGTGGATCCCACGTGCCCTGGGGCAGTTCGGCGACCGCGGCGACTGCGTGCTGCCGGGCACGGGCGCGCTCGCGATCGGGAACGGCGCGGCGCAGGCCCCCGTCGTGGTCGAGGACATGGACGTAGCGGTCGACGGATCGGCTGGGCTCGTGAACGGACATCGTCGGGAGCAGGCGTACCCGTTCGAGCACGGTTGCGTGCACCGAGTTGCCAGTGAGCCGGCAACGGGCGTCGTCGACACTGCGGGAGGCCGACGACGCCCGTGCGGTACGAGACCGCCTTACGGGCGGATGATGGGACGAATGATCGGCCGGATGATGTCCATTGCGGTGCTCACCTCCTCTGCTGCAGTCGTCATGGGGCGTCAGTCGGCTCGCCGCACGACATAGACGAGCTTCGTGTGGGTCTCCTCGTCGGCGTCCCGATGCAGGACGGCTCCCGTGGACTGACCCAGCACGGCTCGACAGGCGAGCCCGGCTGACGCCAAGGCGTGGCGGATCGTCTGCTCGGGGTGGTGACGCTGCACGTGCACGCTGCGCTCGGCCTTCCCGGCGATCTCGATCGACGCGGTGCAGACCATCCCTGGCCGGATCGGCGCCGTCGTCTCCCCGCGCCAGACGGCAGCTGCCTGCGGCTGCTCGAACAGCGTGTGCGCGGCGAAGCCGTCGCGGTACGTCGCGACGCTGTTCGCGTCGAACAGGTAGACGCCATCCGGCGCGAGCACACGTGCGATGCTCGCGAACGCTGCCGCGAGGTCGTCGTCGGTGAGCAGGTAGTTGACCGCGTCGTCGAGGCAGGTGACGAGGTCGAAGGTCCCGAGCTCGGGGAGGTCGCGCATGTCCGCGACGAGGACGCGCTCGGCCTCGAGGTCTCCGCGCAGACGTGCACGGGCGACCATCGCGGGGGACAGGTCGCAAGCGTGCACGTCGTAGCCACGCCGCAGCAGGGGCGCGAAGCTCTTGCCCGTCCCGCACGCGACGTCGAGCGCACGGCGGCCGTGCAGCCCGTGGTGACGGGCGATTCGCTCCAGGCGTGCGAACCAGCCGTCGTGGTCGTAGCCGGCCGTGAAGTGGTCGTAGACGGGGGCGAGGCGCTCGTAGGCGAGCAGCGCCGGCGTCGAGGTCATCGTGCTCATGACCTACAAGACCCGCCAAACGCTCACGATCGTTTCACATACTTCGTGAACTTCTACGCAAGCTCCGCAATGCTGGTCATGTGCTTGGTGCTGGCGAGGGGGACCGCCGCCCGCCCCTGCCGGGCGGTGAGTGGAACTGGGATCTGATGCGCGCCACGGCGTCGCGAGAGGCCCGTCGTTTCTTCATGGCGTCGCACGACATCGACGAAGTCGTGCAGGAGGCGCTCGTGCGTGCTTGGCGACGGCGAGCTACCTGTCAGGGCGACGATCGGATGCCGTGGATGCGCCAAATTGCTCGCAACGAGGCGCTGCGATTGCTCGACCGCCGGCGCCGTCGCGCCGAGCACGAGTTGCTCGACGACGCAACGCTGCTCGGCGGAATCGCTGACGAGCAGGCAGCCGAAGAGCACGACGGGCTGCTGCTCCGCATGCAAGTTCAGCAAGCAATGAGACGACTTAGCGTTGCCGACCGAAAGCTGCTTGCACTACGCTACGAGCGAGATTTAAGCCAGCCCGAGGTCGCCCGGATGCTCGGTATCCCGGAAGGGACCGTGAAGATCCGTCTTCATCGCCTCCGCGGGCGTTTGCGAAAGGCATTGGACGCCAGCTCATGAAGCCCTACAGCGATATCAACGACCCAAGGCTGATCAAGGCCCTCGCGCACCCCTTGCGGGTGCAGATCCTCTCGATCCTCGAGACGCGCGAGCTGGCCAGCCCGAACGAGATGGCCGACGAGCTCGGCGTCTCGCTCGGCGTGATGAGCTACCACGTACGCCGCCTGCACGCGCTTGGATTCCTCGAGCTCGTGAAGCGCACGCCGCGGCGCGGTGCGATAGAGCACCACTACCGCGCGAAGGCGCGCCCGCAGGTCACGGACAAGGGCTGGGCAGAGACGCCCGCGATCGTCAAGCGCGCGATGGTCGGTGCGTCGCTGCAGCAGATCAGCACCTACGTGAACGCCGCCGCCGGGCAGGGCGGGTTCGACCGGCCCGACGCGCACCTCACGCGGAACGTCCTGACGCTGGACGAGAAGGGCCGCGCGCAGCTCGCCGGCGAGATGACGAAGTGGCTCGACGCGATCGAGCAGATCGAGGCTGACAGCCTCGCTCGCATTCGCGAGGCCGGCAGCGACGAGGACGTCACCCCGAGCGGCGTCGTGATGATGATGTTCGAGGCCGACGGCATTCCCGAGCAGCACGAGACCGCAAAGGACGCAAGCGCCTCTGACCGGCATCTCGGCCGCCGGTCGAGCCGTCGCCCACGGCCGCTGAGCGCCGCCGAGGCGAAGTAAGCGACACGGCTCCAGCCGGGCTATACTTCCGCGCTCGCGCGGATGTAGCTCAGTTGGCTAGAGCGTCTGCTTGCCATGCAGAAGGTCGAGGGTTCGAGTCCCTTCATCCGCTTCACACGAAGGCCCGCTCCGGCGGGCCTTTCGGCTTTCAGGGGACGAGCGGCAGCGCTGAGGTCGCGCCGCGGGTACCGGGCGCGGGTACCAACGCGAGTGCACTCATGTGCGCTCACTGCTCCAAGCGGCCATGTGCTGCCGTAGATTCGCGTGTATGGCCGCGGTAGTCCGTTCGATCGCTGAGCGAGAGCAGGCAGCTTGGCTGGTGCGATACGAGCTATGGACGTTGCGGAAGTCGCTCGAAGCCTGTTCTCGGGATGCACGAACGCGCGAAACGAACCCCGCCGTCTTTGCGACCGCATCGTGTCTCATTCACGCACGCAACGTGCTCGACTTCCTGTACCCACGGAGGCGGCTGCATGCAGAGGACATCGTCGCCGACGAGTTCACCAGCGGCCGCTGGTCGGAGCTGCGACCGCCCGCCGCGGAGTTGCTCCTTGCCGGTTCGCCACTTGACAAGATGCGTCGACGGCTCGACACGGAGCTTGCGCATCTCTCATACGCTCGCCTTGCTGTGCGCGAGCTGGACGATCAGCTGTGGCGTTACGCACCCTCGCTGGCTCGGGATCTTCTCGCGCTGGCGGACCTCTTCCTCTGCGCGCTGAACGAACCCGAGCGCGGTTGGTTTGGAGCGATCCCGGAGGGCGACCGTCCTTGGCTCGTCGAATCGATGCTCCCGACCCAACTGTAGGGCGTGCAGCCGTTGTGGCTTGACCGCAGGGAGCTTGTCGCTCACGCAGCTTCGACGGCGACGCGCTCGCGGCGGACGGTCGGGACCGGCCAGCCTTCCTCGCGCATGAGCTCGAGGTAGCCCTCGATGGCGTCGCGGGCCATGTCGAGCGCCTCCTCGACGGTCTCGCCTTGGGTGGCGACGCTCGGGAGGTCGGGCACGAAGACGCTGTGATGGGCAATTGCCCGGATCGCCGTGGAACCGATGCGATCGGATGAGATCGGCTGCCGGCGAGATGAGCGGTCGAGCATCCGCGAAGGCCCGCTCCGGCAAGCTTTTCGGCTTTCAGGGGCGAATGGCGGGTGCGGCGGGTGCGAGCCCGATCGCGCGCATTCCGGGCAGCAGCAGCCCGGCCAGCGTGACCGCGGCGCCGAGCGTCCCGGCGGCCACCAGCGTGGCCTGCACGCCGATCGCTCCGCTGACGGGACCCGTCAATGCGAAGGACAACGGCAGCAGGCCGATCGAGATGAGCCAGTCGAGGCTCGAGACGCGGCCGAGCAGCCTGGTGGGCACGTGCGTCTGTTTCATCGTCGCCCACACGATCGTGCCGGCCGTCTCCAACGCGTTGAAGGCCATGCTCGCGAGCATCAGCTGCCAGACCGCGGTAGCGACTCCATAGCCGGCAACTGCCACCGTGGCGAGCGTCCAGGCGAGGTAGACGAAGGTCATGTCGCGCTGCCGCGCGCCACGCTGGCCCATCGCGAGCGCGCAGCCGATCGAGCCGATCCCTCCCGCTCCGAAGACGAGGCCGAGGTCCGTCCCGCTGCCGCCGAGCTGGTTCTTCACGACGTACGGCAGCAGCACCTCCGTCGGCCCGAGGAACAGCAGGTAGGCAACCGCGGCGGTCACGAACGTGCCCCACAACCAGACGTGGCTGCGCACGTAGGAGAAGCCCTCTCGCAGGTCGTGCGCGACCGATGGCCGCTTCTGCCGCGCGCCTCGTCCGGTGGGTGCGCGCATCGCGAGCAGGGCGCCGGCCGAGACCGCGAACGTGAGCGTGTCAAGCGCGAAAGCCCCGCCGGAGCCGACCACGTCGATCAGGACGCCCCCGATCGCCGGGCCGGCGAGCCGCAGCGCGAGTGGGCGCACGACCTGGTCGAGCGCGTTGGCCTCGGCGAGCTCGTCGGCTGGGAGCACGTCAGGCACGATCGCGTCGAACGCGGGATCGAAGAACGCCTGCCCCGCGCCGTAGCAGGCGACGAGCACGACCACATGCCAGAGCGCGAGCGTGCCCGTGAGCGAGAGCAGTGCGAGCACGCCGACCGCCGCTCCCCGCGTCGCGTCGGCGGCGAGCATCACCCGCCGCCGGTCGAAGCGATCGCTCGCAACCCCTCCGACGAGCAGCAGGACGATCGTCGGAACGGTCATCGCGATGCCGACGATCGCGAGCGCCGTGGGCGCGTTCGAGAGCGCATAGACCTGCCAGGCGATCGCGACGAGGAAGGCCCCGTCGCCGAGCAGGGAGATGCACATTCCGCTCCAGAGCAAGCGGAAGTCGCGATGCCGGAGGGGCGCTACGGAGCGGACGCGGCTGACGCCGCCTTCGCGGTCCAGGCCCTCGTAGCTATGGTGCATCGACGCCAGGCAGCTCCGCCGCACTCACGGGCTCGCCCGGAGGCCGTGCGACCCAGCTGCGCAGCACCTCGAGCGTCTCGCCGGCAGGCATCGGGCGCGCGAAGAGGAAGCCTTGGCCGCGCGCGCAGCCGAGGTCGCTGAGCGTCGTCCACTGATCCTCGAGCTCGATTCCCTCCGCCACGATGTCCATGCACAGCGTCTCGCCGATCGCGATCACAGCGCTTGCGAGACCGGAGGCCTCGGGCGACGCGCCGGACTGGAGGAAGGAGCGGTCCATCTTGAGCACGTCGACCGGAAAGCGGCTGAGGTAGCTGAGCGAGGAGTAGCCGGTGCCGAAGTCGTCCATCGCGAGGCGCACGCCGCGTTCGCGCAGCTGCTCCAGGCGCGAGATCGCCAGGTCGATGTCGCTCATCAGCACCGACTCCGTGATCTCCAACGTCAGCAGCTCGGGGGCCAACCCGGACTCGGCGAGCGCGTCGCTCACGTCGGCGACCACGTCGCTGTGCTGGAGCTGCTTGACGGACAGGTTCACGCTCATCGTGAGCGGTGGATCGCTTGGCGCTTCGCGCTGCAGCACGACCGCCTGGCGGCATGCGTCGCGCAGCACCCAACGGCCCATCGGCACGATCAGCCCCGTCTCCTCGGCGAACGGGATGAAGTCGTCGGGGTTCACGAGCCCACGGCTGGGATGGCGCCAGCGCAGCAGTGCCTCGACGCCCACGACCGAGCTGTCGTTCAGGCGGACGACCGGTTGGTAGAACAGCTCGAACTCCCCGGCCGTGAGGGCACGCTGGAGATCTGCGCGCAGCTCCAGGCGCGCCATGACGCCGTCGTGCATCGCCGGCTCGAACAGCCGATACGCGCCCTTGCCGTCGCGCTTGGCGATGTACATCGCAGCGTCGGCGTCGCGGATCAGCTCGCCCGCGTCGGTGACGGTGTCCTCGTCCGGCACCGAGATCCCCATGCTGCAATGGATCGTGAGCTCCTTGCCGGCGAGCGAGAGCGGCTGGCCGACGGCCTCCATGATCCGCTCCGCCGTGTCAGCCGCCTCCTGCACGCTCGAGACGTCCTCGAGCAGCAGCGCGAACTCGTCGCCGCCGAAGCGTGCAGCCGTGTCGCTTGCGCGGATCGCTCCGGCCAGTCGCTTGGCGACCGCGACGAGCACTTCGTCGCCGGCCGCGTGGCCGAGGCTGTCGTTGATCGTCTTGAAGTCGTCGAGGTCGAGGAAGACGACCGCGAGGCCGCTGTCGCCCCGGCGCGTGCGCGCGATCCGGTGGCGGACGCGGTCGACGAACAGGGCGCGGTTCGGCAGTCCGGTGACGGGATCGTGGAAGGCCTGGTGCGCGAGCTGCTCCTCGAAGCGCTTGCGCTCGCTGACGTCGCGACCGTTCAGGACGACGCCGCGAACGTGCTCGTCCTCGGACAGGTTCGTGTAGAGGATCTCGAACTGGCGCGAGCTGCCGTCGCTGTGGCGCAGCGTGCACTCGAGCGCCTCGCCCTCGCTCGTCGCGACCCCGTCGGAGAGCAGCCGCAGCAGCCGCCCCTCCTTGCCGGACACGAGCAGCTGGTCGAAGCGCGTGCCGATCAGCTGCTGGGGCGTGTAGCCAAGCACCCGTTCGCTCGACGGGCTCTGGTAGACGATGGTGGCATCGGGTCCGAGCACCGTGATCAGGTCGCTCGCATGCTGCACGAGTGAGGCGAAGCGCGCCTCGCTGCGGCGATTGTGCACCTCCTCCGTCAGGGTCGCGCTCTCGAGCGTCAGCGCAAGTTGGGTCGCGAGCGAGCGCAGCGCGAGCTCCACCGGCTCCGGCGTCGCAACGGGGCGCGCGACGAGCAGCAGCCCGCGGACCTCACCGCGGATGCGGAGGTCCAGGGCGATCGCGCGCGTGTGGCTCGGCGGCAATGCGAGCTCGGAGCACGCGCCCGCGCTCAACGGCTTGGCAGCTCGACCGCCGGGCGCCGAGGAAAGCTCGAGCAATTGCTGCGTGACCGCCTGGGAGAGCGGTGTCTGGCGCTCCTCCGTCTCGTCGCGCGCGACCGTGAGCCCATGCTGGTCGTAGCGGCACAGCAGCGCGACGCCGGGGCCCTCGAGCAGCGAGCCGACGGAGTCGAGCGCGGCACGCGCGATCTCGTCGCGACTCGTCGCCGCGACCAGCGCCGCGCCGGCGGCACTCAGGACGCGCTCGCGCTTCACCGACCGCTCCTGCTGGCGCACGAGGCCGGCCATGCGGGCCACGACGAGCGTGAAGAGGAAGACCGAGGCGCCGATGATCACGAGCAGGTCGGTGTTGCCCGCGCGCGCCGCGGCGAGCAGCTCGATCGTCGGGGCGACCAGTGACGCGCCCGCCAGCAGGGCGAGTCGCACCGGCGTGAGCTTTGCCTCGGCGTCGCGCGAGGGCTCCTCCAGCTCCCGCATCGACGGGTGCAGCGCGGCGGCTCCCCACAGCACGTAGAAGGCGATCCAGCCGATGTCGAGGCTGAGCTGGTGGTTGTAGGTGCCGTGCAGGAGCATCAGCCCGTAGGCGAAGTCGGTCACCAGCAACGAGATGATGCTCGCGCTCAGCAGGTAGAAGGAGCCGCGGCGCCTGCCCGTGTCCATCGCGAGGCTCACCGCCGCGGCGAGCAGCAGCACGTCGCCCAGCGGGTAGGCGACCGACACCAGCTTCGGCAGCAGCGACATCGAGGGGTCGTGCAGGTAGGGCGCGATCAGCGCGCTCCAGGACGGCAGCGCGAGCCCGAGCGTCATGATCGTCGCGTCGATCCCCCCGCGCGCCTTGCGCTGCGGGTTGCGCCGTCGCACGAGCAGCAGCAGGCCGGCCATCAGCATCGGATAGACGGCCACGTAGAGCCCGTCCCCGAACGAGGGGAACGGAACCTCGTGGTGAAGCAGCTTCGGGTAGCTGTAGGTGTAGACGTCGCCGAGCCAGAAGAGGCCCAGGCCGACGACGAAGCACCACCACGGCACGCGCGACACGGGACGGTGCGAGCGAATGCCGATCACGACCGCCAGCACGCCCGTGAGGCCGAGCAGGTTCATGAACGGCGCGCTGCCGGCGAGCGGCGTGTTGCCGACGAACGGCATCACGTCGAGGTAGAGCGCCGTGCCGAGCACGCCGGCGGCGAGGTAGAGCTTCCAGGCGCGCCCGTTCGCGACGGCCGCCGCCGCCATCCGCATCATGCCGCGACGCTCGCGGGTGCGGTGCCGGCCGGCTGCATCTCGCCGCGCTCGGCGAGCTCCGCCAGCACCTCGATCAGCGCCGTGACTTCGGTCTCGGTGTTCGCCGCGGTGAGCTGGACGCGGAAGCCGACCTCAGCCTTCGGGACGAGCGGATAGGCGGCGAGCGTCACGTAGATGCCGCGCTCGAACAGCAGGCGCCCGACGGAGTCGATGCGCGTGTGGTCGCGCACGGGGAACTCGACGATGGGCAGACCGGAGTGGTTTGGTGTGTAGATGCCGAGCTCGCGAGCGGCCTCGACCACACGCTGCGTGTGACCGTAGAGCGTCCGCCGCAGCTCGTCGCCCCGACGCTCGTTGACGTCAAACCCGGCGAGCACGGTCGCCAGCGAGGCGACCGGCGAGGGGCCCGAGTAGAGGTAGGGCGGCGCCGCGACCTTGAGCAGGTCCTTCAGCTCGGTCGGGCAGGCGACGAACGCAAGCAGCGACGAGTAGGCCTTCGAGAAGCCGCCGACGAGGACGACATTCTCGTAGCTCTCGTCGAAGTGACGAACTATCGAGTTCCCTCGCTTGCCGTAGGGACAGGTCTCGTCGTCGCCGCGCTCGCCGATGACGCCGAAGCCATGCGCGTCGTCGACGTAGAGCAGCGCCCCGTGCCGGCGCGCCACGGCGGCGAACGCGGGGAGGTCGGGCGCGTTGCCGGTCATGCTGTTCACGCCGTCCATGCAGACGAGGCGAGCCGGGTCGCGCTCTGCGCTCAGCAGCTCGTCGAGATGCTCCGGATCCTCGAAGCGGAAGCGGCGCACGGCGGCGCCCCGGCCGCGCGCCACCTGGCAGCCGTCGTAGATCGTCTTGTGCGCCCGTGCGTCGAGGAAGATCGTCCCTGCGCCCGCGAGCAGAGGGATCACGGACATGTGGATGTGCGTGATCGTCGGCAGCACGAGGCTGTCCTCGCTGCCGATCAGCGCCGTCAGGCGCTCCTCGATCTGCTCGTAGAGGATCGGGCTGCCGAGCAGCCGCGACCAGCTCGGATGGGTGCCCCAGGCCTCGAGCGCGCCGGGGACTGCGGCCTTGATCTCCGAATCGAGGTCGAACCCGAGGTAGTTGCACGAGGCGAAGTCGGCGAGCCAGCGGTCTCCGATGCGGATCATCCGGCCGTCGATCTCGTCGATGACGGCATCCATCATCGGATGCTGGGACTTGAGCGCGGTCAGGTCCTGCAGGGTCTCGAGCCAGTGGTCGAGCCACGGCTTGCCCGACATGCCCGTTGGGCGCACCTCGACGGTTGGGCGAATGCTCATGCCCTCACACGTCGGACGAAATTGACAAAACCTTAAGGAGTGTCGTGCATTTGTAAATGCGTAATTGGTGAGCGCGCAGGCCTGCTGCACCGGATTTTCGCGCCAAGGCGGGAGAGCGGGACCGATTGCGGCTCGCTTGGAGCCACTGCGAAGATGTCGAAGATGAGCCAGCGCGACCTCCGGCATGTCATGACTGCGCTTGGTCGTCTCGCCGACGGTGGGGCTGGCGTTGGGGTGCGGGTCGAGGACGTCGAGCAGACGATCGGACGGGGACGCGGAGACATGCGGACCCCGCTGAACTTGCAGAGCCTCGCCGACGACGGCCTGGTGGTCCGGCAGGAAAACGGCGCGTGGGCGCTCACCGTCGCTGGCCTGGCGTGGCTCGAGGCCGCCTAGGTCTCCGCAGGTGCTCAGCCGCCGAGGCCGCGGCCGCCGTCGACGACGATCCGCTGGCCGGTGACGAAGCCGGCGGCGTCGGAGGCGAAGAAGCTGACCGCGTTCGCGACGTCCTCGCGCGTGCCCATGCGGCCGGCGGGCACTGAGGCGAGGTAGGCGCTGCGGTCCGCGTCGGAGACGTCGGCGTGGCGCTCCACCGGCACGAAGCCCGGCGCCACCGTGTTGACCGTGATCCCGAGCGGCGCAAGCTCGCGGGCCCAGCTGCGTGTAAGGCCGATCTGGGCGCTCTTCGCGGTCGCGTAGGCGGAGCGGCCGGGCGGTGGGCGGTCGACGACCTCGGAGTCGAGTTGGACGATCCGGCCGAAGCGCCGCGCCTGCATCCCCGGCAGCAGCGCACGGCCCAGCAGCAGCGGGCTCTTGACGAAGAAGTCGAGCTGCGCGAGATGGTCCTCCCACGCGACCTCGACGATCGGTGCCTCGGGCTGCGGGCCGGTGGCGTTCAGCACGAGCACGTCGATCGGCCCGAGGCGCTCCGTCACCGCGGCGACGAGCTGCTCGACCGCTGTCGGGTCGGTGACGTCAGCGGCGAAGTGCTCGGCGACGCCGCCGGCGAGACGGATCGCGCGAACCACGTCGAGCGCCCGCGCATCACCGTGAAGGTCGTTCACGGCCACCGCCATCCCGTCGCGCGCGAGTCGCTGAGCGATGCCGCTGCCGAGCCCGCGCGAGCTGCCGGTCACGAGGGCGACGCGCCGCTGAGGTGAGGGTGTGCGCGCCATGGGTCGGCCGGGGAATGTACTGGTGACGGGAAATTCCACGCGGCCTGGTCTCCAGTCCGACCGCGATCCGGACCCGCTCGGCCGGGGCTGGTAGCGTGCGCCCCGCAGACGACGAAGGTGAGCCATGGCTGGCGGGGGTACGCCAAGCAGGCCCGTCGTCTCTCACGGGGAGGCGGAGTGCGCATTGCGTGCTCTCCACGGATGGATCCATTCAACGCTGACGCGCATCGGCGCGTCGGCGCATGTCCATCGAGCATCACGGGAGAAATGAATGACGCGCCAGGTCGCGATCAACATAGGTGTGTTCGTAGTTGCCATTCTCATTGCCACGACAGCCGGCGCCTCCGGCCTGTCACCGGCTGTGCCCGCCTCGGCGTGCACGAAGGTCGCCTCGCCAACCGGGTCGGACAGTTCGGCCGGAAGCGCGAGTGCGCCATACAAGACGGTTGGAAAGCTCGTCGCGTCGCTGCACGGTGGCGAGACCGGATGCCTGCACGGCGGGAGCTACAGCGGCGACGTCACGATCGCCACTGCCCACATCACGCTGACGTCCTACGCAGGTGAGCAGGCGACGGTCGTCGGCCGGCTCTGGGTCAAGAAGGGCGCCGACGGCGTGCTCGTGAGCGGGTTGCACCTCGACGGCAAGAACGCGGCGCTGCTGCCGTCGCCGACGGTCAACGCCAACGACGTGCAGTTCGTCGGCGACGACGTCACGAACGACCACACGGAGATCTGCTTCATCATCGGCTCGAGCAGCTTCGGCCGGGCGGTGGGGACGGTGATTCGTGGCAATCGGATCCACGACTGCGGGAAGCTGCCGTCGCAGAATCAGGACCACGGCATCTACGTCTCCGACGCGGACAACACGCAGATCATCGACAACGTGATCTACCGCAACGTCGACCGTGGAATCCAGCTCTATCCCAACGCGCAGGGCACGGTCATCCGCGGCAACATCATCGACTCGAACGGAGAGGGGATCATCTTCTCCGGACAAGGTGGGACCGCATCGAGCCACACGGTGGTCCAGCACAACACGATCACGAGCTCGAAGATCCGGCATGACGTCGAGTCGTTCTGGCCGTCGGGCAACCCGATCGGCACCGGCAACGTCGTCTCGCTGAACTGCATCCACGGCGGGGCGGAAGGGGAGATCGGTGGGCAGACGGGCTTCACGGCCTCGAGCAACACGATCGCCACGCCGGGCTACGCGAACGCGGCGGCGGGCGACTACCGCATCGGCAAGTCGAGCCCGTGTGCCTCGGTGCTGGCAGCGAGTCAGGCGCCGGCGGGACTGAAGGGCGAGCCGCCGACGACCAACGTGTCACCGCCGCCGCCCACCACGACCACGCCACCGCCCACGACGACGACGCCCCCGCCGCCGCCGCCATGGACGCCGGTCGTGCACGGCCGCGTCAGGATCACCAAGGCCGGGGCGTCCGACCTCGGGAAGCTCGGCGAGGTCACGTACATCAGCAACGACGGCAAGCGCGTCCTGCTGCTGATGGACAGCGACACCGTCCGGCCGGCGCTCGTGACGGACATCGGGCCATGAGAAGCAAGGCGCGGCGGAAGGCGACGACCGGAATCGAACCGGTGTACACGGCTTTGCAGGCCGCTGCGTAGCCACTCCGCCACGTCGCCCAGGAGCACACAGCCTAATCCACCGGGACCTGCCATCGCGCGCCGCCACTCCGCGCCGCGCGTTGGTAGGCTTCCCGCTCCCAGGGCGATTAGCTCAGCTGGGAGAGCGCCGCCTCGACAAGGCGGAGGTCACTGGTTCGAGCCCAGTATCGCCCACTGCGTGGAAGCCCCGGACTGCCGGGGCTTTCGTCGTTCTGAGGGCGAGGCGTCGGGCCAATCTCGGACCAATTCGGCCGTGTTCGACCCGTCGGTGCCTGCATTCGATCTGTTGGCAGAACTGCTGCCGACGCCGCTGAGACAATCAAAGCAGCCGGGTTTCCTGCTCTCCGGCGCTGACGGCACGCGAACCGTCGTGCGAACCCGCCACGGTGGCGGGTTCGCTGTTTCTCACGCGGAGACATCCGCCGAAGGGCGTAGCGTCGTTGCGCCTGGTCGTCGCGAATCAGGCCGGCTTACCCGCCGCCGCCTTTGGCGGGAGAGCAGGAGCAGGTGATGAGGTATCAGCGGCACCTTTCGGGGCCGGCACGCAAGGTCTGGCAGCGCGTGGTCGAGCGAGCCCCTGATGACGAAATCTGCGCGCATGTCGTGGCAACGGCGCCGCGCTACGTGAGCGCCTACGAGGACGCGCACGACGGTCGGCGCGTGATGGTCTTCGTGGAGCCGGAGGACTCGGCCGTCAGCGCGAATGGGTTTTTGGCTCGCGAGCGTCTCGTCAACCCCGCGACGGGTTCGATCGTGGGTGTGCGGGCCGTCGGCACGGCCGACATCGCGCACAACGGTAGGGCGCTCGTCGCGCATGGAATTCGCCGCGCTCCTGCCGCTCGGCGCACGCTCGCTCGCGTCCGTGGAGCAGGGCGTCCTCGTCGTCGTGCCGGTTCTTCGAGTCGGACGGCGAGTGCTGATCCCGGCGATTCGGACTCAGCAAGTCCCGCCAGCGCCGACCGCTTGTCGGCGCTCGCAGCCGCGCTCAGCGCCTTACGGCTGAAGCTCCGCGCCGCCGGTGCTCGCAACCGCTCGGGGGTGACCCGATGAGTCGGCCGACGGCCGTCGCGGTTCTCAGGGCGCTGCGGGACCGGAACCTCCACGACGCATCGGAGAGCCACCACGTTTGGGTCTCCGATTGCCCGGTCTGTCAGCCGCTCTCGGACGGACTCGCGCCGCTCCGGATCACTGAAAGGAAGGAAGACGGTCCCGCCAGGCTGTCCTGCCGCAACGCTTGCGACGAGGAAACGATCCTGAGAGCGCTCGGGCTTGCCGATGCCGACACCTCGCGGCTGCGAATCGTGCGAGCGTCCGAGGTCGAGATCGAGGCGGTTCGGTTTCTCGTTCCGGAGCGGGTGCCGCTCGGGGCGCTGACGATCCTCTGTGGCGATCCCGGCCTCGGAAAGTCCACGTGGACGTGCGAGATCGCTGCCGGGACGACGACCGGCCGCTACGGCGTTGCGGCGTCGGTGCTGATGGCGAACGCAGAGGACGGCGCTTCGCACGTCGTCGTCCCCAGGCTCGCGGCGGCCGGTGCCGACCTCGCGTGCGTCGAGCTGTTCACCGTTCCCGAGGGCGACGGGGAGCGGCCGTTCACGATCCCCGAGGATGTTGCGCGGCTCGAAGCGCATGCCGCGGAGACCGGCGCGCGGCTGATCGTCGTGGACCCGTTGAATGCGCACCTCAGTGACGCGACGAATGCACATCGGGACCACAGCATCCGGCGTGCGCTTGCGCCGCTGGCGGCAATGGCGCAGCGACTCGGCGCCGCGGTCCTCGTTGTGGTGCACCTGAACAAGGGTGCCGGCACGGATGCGCTTTACCGGGTCGGCGGCTCGATCGGGCTCGTTGGCGGCGCCCGCTCCGTGCTGCTGTTCACCCGCGACCCCGACGACGAGGAAGACGGCCCGCGTCGCGCGCTCGGGCACATCAAGTCGAACTGGTCCAAGCTCGCCGGGACCGCGCTCTACGAGCACCGCGAGGCCACGGTCACGCTTCGCGGGACGACTGTTGAGACACACCGGCTCGTTGCGATCGGCGAGAGCGCAATCGATGGCCGTAGCCTGCTCGACGTCGATCGCGAGGACCCACCCGCAACCAAGCGAGAACGAGCAACGGAACTGCTCGCCGACCTCCTCGCCGATGGCGGATGGCACCGCGCGAAGGAGATCGAACAGGCCGCCAGCCGCGAGGACATCGGCCGCCGGCTGCTCTACAAAGCCGCAGGCCAAGCCGGAATCGAGCGCGTTCGTCGGGGGTTCCCTGCCGTCGCATGGTGGCGCTTGGCGGTCGTGCACCACACGGATGCACAGCAGCCGTGCGTCAGCCCCGTGCACGACAGCGATTGGCCCGCCACCACAAGCGATCCGGCGACCTCGACGGCCCAGTCGTGCACACCCGCCGCAGACTGCACGACTGACCGCCCCGCCAACCGCAACTCGACCCGCGCCTGGCTCGGACTCGCCGCTCGGTGCGAGTGCCCGCGCCCGCTCCCGAGCCCAGACCCTGACGGCGGTCTGAGTTGCACCCGCTGTGGCCGAGCCTGTGACGGTTGGAAGGGCGGTGCGGCATGACCACGCTCGATGCTGTGACGCTGGACGCACTCGCCGACGCGCTCGCCGAGCGGATTACGCAACGCACTCAAGCCTCGCCGTTCGTGGATGCCAAGGCTGCCGCCGCACAGCTCGGTGTGCCGAGTACGTGGCTGCTCACCGAGGCGCGGGCCAATCGCATCCCGCACGTTCGTCTCGGGCGCTACGTGCGATTCAACCAGGCGCAGCTCGCCGACTGGGCGGACGCACAGGTTCGTGGGCCGAGAATCGCTCCTGTCGGAGGCGGGTTCGGTAGGGCGCGGGGTCAAGAAGTTCGGGGCGGGTCGTGCTGACCCTCGGAGTCAAAGTTCTTCTCTCCCTGACGTGGCGTGGGCGCGCGTGCCTGCTCGGCTGCTCGAAGTGCGGGGGATGGCGTTCCATCGGCCGTGAAGATGTCCTCGATCGCGACGCCGAGCGCGTCGGCCAGGCGGCGCGCGGTTGCAACCCTGGGGTCGCCGTTGCTGCTCTCGATGCGCGCGATGGTCATGCGACCCACCCCGGATCGTTCAGCGAGCTGCTCCTGGGTCAAGTCGCGAACCACGCGCCAGCGGGCAAGGGGATGGCGGGCAGCCTCCGGTCGGCGTGGGTTCGGGCCGAGGCGACGGTCGGTCATGGGCGAACCCTACGAGTCTGTCCGGCGCTGCTGGAATGTTGTATCGGAAGTGGTACGAGAGTAGGATCGCGCCACAGCAGCAGAGGAAGTGGCCGGGCGGCGCTGCGAACGCCCCCGGCCCGGCCCAACGGAGGTAACCCGATGGACAGCAGGCAACTTACCCATCTTGGCGCCCGCTCGCCGGAGCACGATGCGTTGGGGAGGGCAATCCGCGAGGCACGCGCACGGCGTGGCTTCTCGCAAGAAAGGCTGGCTGACGAGGCGGGGATGCATCGCAACCAGATCGGGGCGATCGAGAGGGGAGAGTCGAACCCGACGTTCTGGTCCGTGCTGAACGTCGTCGCGGGGCTTGGCCTTGCGATGTCGGTAGTTGTCGAGCTGTACGAACGCCACCTGGGCGAGGTGCGAACATGACGCGCGTTGCCGGGAGGCCGACTGGGAAGCGGTCATACGGGACGGGCTCGCTGTACCTCCGGCAGGACGCGAATGGGCGAGAGGTCTACTACGGGCGATGGCGGATCGGGGCTCGGAAGTTCAACCGGCGCATCGGTCCCGCGCGCACCACTGGAGAGCGAGACGGGCTCTCGAAGGCCGAGGCGGAGGCCGCGCTGCGCCGTCTCATCGCGGAGGTCAAGCCCGACGCTTGCGTGGCAACGTCGATGACGGTGCGCGAGCTGTCCATGGCGTACCGCCGGCACCTCGAAGCGCTCGGGCGCAAGCGGACCACGCTGGCGGGTGTCGAGAGCGTGCAGCGCATCTGGATCGACCCGACGTTCGGTGACCGGACGGCGCACAGCATCACGGTCTACGACATCGAGAACTTGATGCGGACGATGCGTGCCGCAGGCGTCGGACCGAAATCGATCCGCAACTACACAGGCACGCTCTCGGCGATGTTCCGCTACGCGAGCCACCCGCGGCGCCGCTGGGTTCGTGAGAACCCGTGCGACGCGCTGGAGTTGCCAGCCATCGTGGCTGATGCGGAGATCCGCTTCCTGACGGTCGATGAGGTGGGGGCGCTGATTGACGCTGCGGTCGCTGGCGAGCACTATCGAGTAGACCACGCGCTGTACGCGACCGCCGCTATGACGGGTTTGCGTCAGGGCGAGCTGATCGCGCTGCGATGGCAAGACGTGGACTGGCAGGCCCAGCGAATACGAGTCCGGCGTAATCACGTGCTCGGCGAATTCGACACGCCCAAGAGCCGCCGCGGTTCCCGGTCGGTACCGATGACGCGCCGCGTCGCGGCCGAGCTGGACGGGCTGCACCAGGCGACGCGTTGGAAGGCTGACGGCGCGCTCGTGTTCCCCGAACCGGCGACCGGCGATCCGCTGCGTCGCGGCGCCCTCATGCGCCGCTACCGACGCGCGCTCAAAGCGGCGCAGCTCGATCCGGCGCACCGCTTCCACGACCTGCGTCACACATTCGGAACCGCAATGGCTGCGGCCGGCGTGCCGATGCGGACCTTGCAGGAGTGGATGGGGCACCGCGACATCGCGACGACGCAGCGCTACGCCGACTACGCGCCGAACCCGCATGAGGTGGCGATGGCGGAGGCGGCGTTTCGGCCCGCTGTGGCTGCTCTCCAGCCCAGCAACGGTGATGTAACCGCGTTGCATAAGGCGTAGGCTTAGCGCCGTGAAGGTGCCGCGCGACCCCGCCGAGTTTCGGGAGCAGCTTGTCGTCCAGATTCGGCACCTGCGGCGGTCGGCTGACGAGTACGACGCTGGCGATGAGTCAGAGGCACAGCGGCTCGCGGTGACGATTCGAAACCTCGTGCATGACAAGAGCGGTTCAACATCGCTGCTCGCCCACCTTGGCGCAAAGTCGACGCTCCACTACGTCGATACCCGACCCCAGATGCCACCCGGGCTCCCGCCGGGGGCGATCATGCTTCATGCCGGACTCGTGATGGTCCGGTTTGGGGCGAACGGCTCGCGATTTGTTCCGACGCTCGACGGGCGCGAGCAAACGCTGGTGGATTTCGATGTGTGGTGGTCGAACCCGTTCGTCACCGACAGCCACGGCACGGCCTTTGCCCGAAGTGACTTCGTGATGTCTTTGGCCAACCAGGATGGTGGCGCGCACATCGATGCGTCGCTTGGCGCGAAATGGGCTGCGCTGACACGAACGGGCTCTCTCGGCGTGCAATTGTCCGACGGAGACGGCGAGATGCAGCATTTCGGTCTGAGCCTCGGCCTGGCCACAGTGCGACAGATCGCCTACGAACTCGATCAGACAATCAGCTCGCACGCCGGGGTGCTTGGGCTCAGCTAGAGGCTCCGTAACGGGCGCGCGTGTGCCTGCAATGGCTTATGTCATTGCCGTCGGTCCAATCTCGGTCCAACCTGAGCGGATCCCACGACAGGTGAGCGCATCTGAGATGCGCGGGCGAAGGCGTCGGCAGACGCCGTAAGCAGCGGGCAACGCTTCGAGCCCAGTATCGCCCACTCGCCCGGAGCCCCAGCGCCGCTGGGGTTTTCGCGTTCTAGGGGTCGCGCCGCCGGAAGGGTCGCCCGCAAGCCTCGTCCCTCGCTCGTCCCTCTGCGACAGTGGACGGCTCCGCCGATCCGAGACGTACGCTGCGAAGCGTGCTTCCCGTGGCGACGGTCATTGACTACCTCGATCAGCACACCGGCGCTTTCACTGCGCTCCTGACGCTGGTGCTGGTCGCGGTCACGGCTTACTACGCCGTCCAGAACCGGCGAATGGTCACGGAAATGGAACGGACGCGCGAGCTGTCGTTGCTGCCGAAGCTGTCGCTTGAGTTTCACCGTCTCGGGCCGGCGACTGTGACGCTCGCGGTTTGCAACGTCGGTCCGGGCGCGGCGCTCGACATCGACGTACGCATGGTCTACGAGCCTGTCGAACCGGACCATGATGCCGTTGAGCATCGCTGGCGCCGGAATCTGATGGTGAGCGGGGCGCAGTACGACTTCATGCCACCCGGCGGACTCGATTCCAACATCAACGGCCTTCCAGCCATGTTCCGCGATATCCGGCTTATTGGGGCGATGGCTGACGCGACCGGCAAACGCCACGAGGTCGATGAAGTCTTCCGCGATCTTCCCGAGTGGCGGAACGTGCTCGAAGGCGCTCACCAGCGGTACGTCGCTGACGATCCTGAGCGACGCCTTGCGGAAGCCCTCGGGAAACATCTAGAGGGGCCGATCACGGGCGTAGCAAGAGAGGTCCGAATGCTCACTCGTGGCGTGTACCGCCTCGTTCCTCCTCAACCAGAGTCCGACCACGCCGGGACGCCGTAGCACTGGCGACGAGTCTCAGCAGTGGCCGGGCGGGTAGCGTCTCTCGGGATGACCGACGATCCCGAACGTGATTCGCTCGCGGTCCGGCTCGACGCTGCGCCACTCGATGACGAGCCGCTGACGGATGAGGACCGCGAGGCACTCCGGGAGGCTCGCGAAGAGTTCGCCGCCGGCCGTGTGATCTCGCTTGACGAGCTTCGACGCGACCTCCTCGGGTAGGGCCGTGAGCGCTGTGGACGATCCCGACGCGCTGCACGACGCCACCGTGCGCGACCAGCTTTCGAAGTGGCCGTCCTCGACGCGCGACGGCGGTCGATGGCGGAGCGCTTGGAACTCGCGCTGAGCTGGAACAAGCTCGCTCTGTGCCGTCCTCCTGGTGCTCCACCAGGCCGTCGTCGGCGCAGACAGCGAAGGCATCCTCTCGCACTGAGACGCAGTCGCTCGGGCACGCCAGCTCTTCTGTTACATCACGACGGGCTTGCACGGGAGATTGCAGCGCGTTCCAATTGTTGGCGCGTATCCGCTAGTACGGCTCGGGAGGGCGGCGAGGGCGGCTCAGAACCCCGCAATTTGCGGACTCGTGGCGTTGCTTTTCCGTCCGACGCGGAGGCGATGATGCTGCTGCTCGCTCTCCTCGCCCCTCTCCAGCGTCGTGCAACGTCCTCGCGCGCCCGGTTCCGACCGAGGCCGGGCGTACGTTCCTGCGTGAATCCGCCCGTACATCTAGAGGCGGTTGTAGCGAAGGAGGGTCCAGATCATGGACTCGTTGAGCCCCGAGCGGGGCATGAAGGTCACGATGTTGCTTGCCGACGCCGCCCAGGTGGCTGAGGGCAAGCTCAACATCCTCGGCGCAGGCTGGGCGACGACGGGAGCGGTCACGGGCCCGTGCGCAATCGTCGGGAAGGTCGACGTGCCGTGGAGTCTCACCAACATCCAGCACGACGTTAGGTTCGAGCTGATCGACCTCGACGGGCACGCTGTGATGGTGGAGACGCCGAACGGGCCGGAGGCGGCCGTGTTCGGGTGTCAGTTCGAGGTCGGGCGTCCGCCCGGCACTCGCGCCGGATCGTCCGTCCCGTGGATGTTCGCGATCAACATCGGCCCGCTTCCGCTGGGGCCAGATAGCCACTTCGAGTGGCGTCTCTTGATCGACGAGCAGACCGACGAAGACTGGCGGCTCCCGTTCAGCACCCGTCCGGAGCCCGGACAGGAGCAGGCGAGAGCCGCCTAGCCCTCGTCACGGATGAGACGAAGGTGCCGCGGACGGTCAAGGTCAGCGGCGCCTGGAGCAGCCTCGGCCGGGAGGTCGAGCGTCACGCTGAGACTCTGCGCGACGTTCCCGGTCGGGGTTTGCTCCGCCGAGTGGGACACGACCAACCAGGTAAGCATCGTGGGCACCATTCGACGGCCGGAACCCTACCCCTTCCCGGAGACGCTGTAGGCCGTTAGGCCGCGACCGCCGCCGCCGGGTCATCCTCCCGGCGGATCGGCTCGACGTTGCGGGCCTCGTTGAAGGTCACGTCGAGCGCGTCGGCAAGCGCGCCCTCGGCGGACGGGAACAAGTGCCCGTAGCGATCCATCGTCGTCGTGATCGAAGCGTGCCCGAGGCGGGTCTTGATCTCCAGCGGATGCCAACCGGCGGCGATCAGGAGCGCCGCGCAGGTGTGGGCGGAGGTCGTGCCAGCGGATGCTCTGCGTGTTCGTCGGACGGGGCGGCGAGTACAGCCGGTCGCGCCGGGATGGTGCGCTTGCCGTTGCCGTTGCCGTCGTGGACGGGCCGTGCCTTGACCTCGGCTTGGCCTTGACCGGTGGCTTGAAGACGCGACGGACGAACAGGCCGTGCGGGACCGGCCCGCCGTCGCCCTGGTCCGCGTCCGCCGCCAGGGACCGGCGAGCATGTGTCGTGGCTTCCCGGCATCTCGGTAAACTTGCCCTCATGAGAGAATAAATACTTAGTTTCCAGTGTGTGGATGAGGACTCCCTTGACCCTGCAGCCGGGCGGGCTGCGTAACACAAGCAAACAAGGGAGAATCACATGCAAACGTCCAGAAGACGGTTCAAGGCGTGGCTATCGCTCTGGGTCTGGATCGTGCTCCTGTCGACGATGCTCTGGCTGAAGTACGCGACGACATCGCGTAGGCCAATAGAGATCGAGCAGAACTCGACGTCGGCGTGGCACTGGATCAGAGAGTCCGAGTGGAACATCACGCTAATGCTGGGGCGCGAGCGTAAGTGGATCGGGCGGAAGATCGCTCTGATCCGAGGACTCGGGCCCAGACGGGTCGGGCGGAGGACCGCACGAGTGTTGAGGCGGGAACTCACGAAGATCAAGTGGAAGCACGAGTCGGGCTGGTACAGATCGGCAGTGCTATTCGCGTAGAGCCGTGATGACGCTGAAGGCTTCGAACGAGGCGCTCAGCTGATGAAGGACTGCCAGACGGGGAGGGGCGCCCCGAAACACGCTTCGACTCGAGTCCTCAGGAGCCACATTGGGAGCCTTTCGCAATTTGCGGGGGCACTCGCTAAGGCCCCCAGGACCAAAGCCGGCTCCAAAGCGGTGGCGTCGTCGGCCAGTTTCTCGTGGCCGAACGGCTGCTCGCAAACGGCAGTGCTGGTGGCTGCTTGGGCCGTTCGCGATGTCGCCACACCATCGTCGTCGTATGTGGCGCCGCTACGTCGTGAGGGCCCACCGTGTCTTAAGCGTGGCGACCAAGCTGGGAAGGGAAACCTGGTGGATAGCGGGCGTCGCCCTCGCGTTGCAGCATTTCGGCGTGTTCTAGTGTCTCCGTTGGCAGTCGTTGCTGGTGTCGCCAGAGTGGCGGCGCGGAAGGATGCCGGTCGTTTCTTCGGCACGGTCCTTGGCGCCCGGTACGCTGATCCGGTGGCACCGTCGGAAGAACGAGCCCAGCCCTTTGATGTCTTGGACGACGCTCCGGTTCGTGACCCGCTCGCCGTTCCCGAGGCTGTCCTGGATGCCCGGCGGCGTCCGATGTCGGAGCGCTTGGAGCTTGCGTTGAATTGGAACACCGTTGCCTCCGAACTGCGCGCCGGTCTTGCCGCGGTCACGGGCCGCAGCGAGCCGAACTCGTGACCAGCGGCGACACGTTTCACCCACGAGAGCTGTTTCAGGCGCTTGCTCGTCATCAGGTCGAGTACGTCACGGTTGGCGGCATCGCGGTCCAGGCGCACGGTGGGCAGCGCGTGACGCGAGACCTCGATGTCGCGATTGCCGCATCGAGGGAGAACCTGGATCGACTCGCCGGTGCGCTGTCTGACCTCGATGCACGGATGCTCGGCCCCGATGGCCAGCGCTCGCGTTCGGTGCCGAGCGCCGCGCTCCTCGCGTCAGGGGATCAATGGCACTTGGTCACTGTCTACGGCCGCCTCGACGTGCTCACGCTCCCGGCGCACCTCGGCTCGTTCGCCGACATGCGAGCACGTGCGCATGAGGTCCCGCTCGGCGACGTGTCGGTTCCGATCGCGCATCGCGACGACCTGCTCAAGATGAAGCGCGCCGCCGGCCGGCCGCAGGACCTCGCCGACGTCCGGCTGCTCGAGTCGCTCGACGACGTGCCCTGACCGGCCCGCACGTGGACTCGCGACGCGGCGAGCTGGCGGGTGCTCGCCACGCACGCGAGCGCCGTCGCCGCGTAGCGCACCGCGCCTGACGGCAGCGGATATGCTCGGGGACGGGCAATGAGGGTCTCGGGGGAGACGCGCGAGAGGGGGACTCGATGCGCGCGGTGGGAAAGCATCGGAAACTTGTGCGACGGTTGCTCGTGGCCAGTCTGGTCGCGACGCTGCTGCTCGCCGGCTGCGGCGGCGGCAGCAGTGGCGGAGGCGGCACTGAGCAGCCGACGACGGTCGTGAGACGCGCGGTGCAGCGCCCGCGTGCAGCAAGGCCCCCTGCGGTGCCGGCAGGCCTGCTCTTGTTCGAAGGCCACTGCGCTGTCTGCCACGCGCTCGTGCATCCCGCACGTCGCGAAGAAATCACCGGGCCGGACCTCAGGCGCATCCGCCTCACGGCCGAGCAGGTGCGGCAGAAGGTCACGCATGGCGGGCCCGGGATGCCGGCGATGGGGCTGTCGCAGGCGCAGATCGATCTGCTGGCTCCGTACGTGCAGAAGGCGTCGATACGCCTCGGCCATCCGTTGCCGCACGCGACCGCCAGCGTCGTCCGCGCGCGCAAGCTGTTCGACGAGCGCTGCGGCATGTGCCACGCGCTCGCCGACGCCCATGCAAAGGGCGGGGCCGGACCCAACTTCAACGAGTCACCGTGGGACGCGACCGCGGTGCGTGGCGCCGTCGTGACGGGCTTTGCGTTCATGCCGACGCTGACGCTCTCGCGGAGCGAGCTCGACACGCTGGCGCGCTATGTAGCCTCGGTGGCGGGGCGCAAGGCCGTCGGCGCAGGCGGATAGCGGTCGCGGAGGGACGAGAACCGATGGAACGCAAGGAAACGGGGGAGGGGATGGAGGCGTTCGGCTTGGAGCGCGACGTGCAGGTGACGATCATGCTCGCGGACTTCGCGCAGGTTGCGGACGGCAAGCTCAACGTGATCGGCGGGGGATGGGCGGTGACGGGGCCGGATCCCTGCCCGTTTGCGCTCGCCGGCCTGTTCGACGTCCCGTGGCACATGACGAACGAGCAGCACGAGTTTCGCTTCGAGCTGATCGACCTCGACGGCAACGCGGTGGTCGTCGAGACGCCCGAGGGCGATCACGAGGTCTCCTTCGAAGGCGCGTTCGAGGTCGGGCGCCCGCCGGGGTTGCGCACGGGCGGGACGCAGCGTGTCCCGTTCGCGCTCAACGGAGGTGCATTGCCGCTGGAGGCGGGCATGCGCTACGAGTGGCGGCTGTCGATCAACGGGCGCTCGCACGAGGACTGGCGCCTGCCGTTCGCGACGCGCGCGCAGGGCGAGCAGTAGCCGAGCGGTCTGTCCGCCTGCGTGGGGCGAGTGCTTGCCCGCTATAATCTGACGTTGACGTAAGGATTCGGTTTCAGCAGCGCCGAGATGACCGCGACCGACACCACGACAGCCGCCACCCGCACGCGCTCCCGCCGTCCCGGCGTCAGTGCGGACCACGAGCACTACAAGTGGTGGGCGCTCTCCTGCACGAGCGTCGGGATGCTGCTCGCGACGATCAACTCCGGCACGCTGATCATCGCCCTGCCCGACCTCGAGCGCTCGCTGCACACGAGCCTGCTCTCGCTCGTGTGGGTGATCCTCGCCTACATGATCGCCTCGACCGTGCTCGTGCTCACCTGCGGCCGGCTGTCGGACCTGTTCGGCCGCAAGCGCGCGTATGTAGCCGGCTTCGCGGTCTTCGCGATCGCCTCGCTCGGCGCCGGCTTCGCCGCCGACGGCACGCAGCTGATCCTCTGGCGGATCTTCCAAGGTGTCGGCGCCGCATTCCTGTTCGCGAACTCGGCGGCGCTCGTCACCGACGCCTTCCCGCGCGAGCAGCTCGGCATCGCGATGGGCACGAACACGATGGTCGCCGCGATCGGGCTCGTGCTCGGGCCGGTGCTCGGCGGCGCGCTCGTCGCGATCTCGTGGCACTGGGTCTTCTGGTTCAACGTGCCGCTCGCGCTCGCCGGCAGCATCTGGGGCGGGCTCGTGCTGCACGAGCTGTCGAAGCCCGACAGCGTGCGCGGCTTCGACCCGCTCGGCACGGTCGCGTTCGTCGTCGGCCTGACCGGGCTGGTGCTGGGGATCTCGCGCGGCGGGCTGTCCGGCTGGAGCGACCCGGCCGTCCTGATCGGCATCGGGGCTGCCGTCGTGCTGCTGCCGCTGTTCGTGCTGATCGAGCACCGCGGGCGCGCGCCGATGCTCGACCTGACGATCTTCCAGAACCGCCTGTTCGCCGCCGCGACCGGCGCTGCGTTCATCAACGGCCTCTCGCGCTTCGCGCTGATGTTCCTGTTCGTCTTCTACTTCCAGGGCGCGCAGGGCGACGACCCGATCACCGCGGGGATCAAGCTGATCCCGCTCGCGCTCGGGATGCTGATCGCCTCGCCGCTCGCCGGCGCGTGGGCCGACCGGCGCGACTCGCGGATGCTCGCCGCCGGCGGGATGGTCGTGACGGCGATCGGCCTCGCCGGCATGACGGTGCTGCAGGTCCACTCCGCCTACTGGATCTCGACGGTGTGGCTGTTCGTCGTCGGCGTCGGCTCGGGCATGTTCAACTCGCCGAACACCGCGGCGATGATGGGCACCGTGCCGGCGCATCGCCGCGGGATCGCCGCCGGCGCGCGGCTGATGCTGCAGAACACCGGGGCGATCCTCTCGATCGCGTTCGTGCTCGCCGTCATCACCGCAGCCGTGCCGAAGACGATCCTCTTCAAGATCTTCTCCGGCCTCGCCTCCGGCCTCTCCGACGCGCAGCTCGCTCCGTTCATCCGGAACATGCACACGGCGCTGTGGGTGCTTGCGCTCGTCTCGCTCGCCGGTGCCGGCGTCTCGCTGCTGCGCCCGCGGCAGGAGCAGCGCGCATGAGCGCCACCACGGCTCCGCCCGCGCTGCTGCGGATCGGCGACGTGGCGAAGCTCGTCGGCACGACGCCGCGCACGATCCGCTACTACGAGGAGAAGGGGCTGCTGCCGCTCGCCGAGGGGCGCCCGGCCGGCCAGCACCGCCACTACGCCGACGCCGACGTCGAGCGGCTGCGTGACGTGCTGCGGCTGAAAGGGCTGCTCGGTCTCTCGCTGGAGGAGCTGAAGGAGCTCGTCACCGCCGAGGACGAGCGCGCACTGCTGCGGACCGAGTTCCGCCGCACCGCGTCGCCCGCGAAGCGGGAGCGGATCCTGCGCCGGCTCGACGGCTATGCGGCACGCCAGCTGGAGCTGATCGAGCGGCGCACGGGCGAGCTGGACGAGCTGCGCGACGAGGTGCTCGCGCGGCGCGCGCGGATCGCGGAGCATCTCGTGCCGGCGCCGGCGCCCGAGTGACGCGCCGGCGCGCGCGGGCTGCCGGCCGCGTCGCGTAGCATCCTCGCCGCATGGAGATCCTGCTTCCAGACGAGACGCGCCTGCAGCTCGACGACGGAGCGACCGGTGCCGACGCGGCAGCCGCGATCGGCGCCGGCCTGGCCCGCGCTGCGCTCGCGGTGAAGGTCGACGGCGCGCTGCGCGACCTCGGCGCCCCGTTGCACGACGGCGCGCGCTTGGAGATCGTCACGCCGAAGAGCCCCGACGGGCTCGAGCTGCTGCGCCACGACACCGCGCACGTGCTCGCCGCCGCCGTGATCGACCTCTACCCGGGCGTGAAGATCTCGATCGGGCCGCCGATCGACCACGGCTTCTACTACGACTTCGAGTTCCCCGACGGCGTCACGATCTCCGACGCCGACTTCGAGCGCATCGAGGCGAAGATGCGCGAGCACGTCAAGGCCGACGAGCAGTTTGCGCGCGAGGACGTCGCGGTCGGCGAGGCGCTCGAGCGCTTCCTGCGCGAGGACCAGCCATACAAGGTCGAGCTGATCGAGGACCTCGTCAAGAACGAAGGGGTCGAGACCGTCTCGCTCTACACGAACGGCCCCTTCACCGACCTCTGCCGCGGCCCGCACGGCCCCGGCACGAAGCGGATCGAGGCGTTCAAGCTGCAGTCGGTCGCCGGTGCCTACTGGCGCGGCGACGCGACCCGCACGATGCTCACGCGCATCTACGGCACCGCCTTCTTCTCGAAGAAGGACCTGGCCGCGCACCTCGAGCTGCTCGAGCAGGCCCGCGCGCGTGACCACCGCAAGCTCGGCGCCGAGCTGGGGCTCTTCTTCCTCAGCAGCGTCAGCCCCGGCTCGCCCTTCTGGCAGCCGGCCGGGATGGCGATCTGGAACGAGCTGACGAAGCTGTGGCGGACCGAGAACGGTGCGCGCGGCTACGCCGAGGTGCGCACACCGATCCTCTTCGACGTCGAGCTGTGGAAGCAGTCCGGGCACTGGGACAAGTACCGCGACAACATGTACTTCACCGACGTCGAGGGCCGGCCGATGGGCATGAAGCCGATGAACTGCCCGGGGCACACGCAGCTCTTCAAGGAGCAGCGGCGCTCCTACCGCGACCTGCCGATCCGCTACTCCGAGCAGGGCCTCGTCCACCGCCACGAGCCGTCCGGCACGCTGCACGGGCTGATGCGCGTGCGGCACATCACGCAGGACGACGCCCACATCTTCTGCACCGAGGAGCAGATCCAGGACGAGGTGATCGGCTGCCTCGACTTCGGCTTCGCGCTCTACGACATCTTCGGCTTCAAGCCGACGCTCGAGCTCTCGACGCGTCCCACGCAGCGGCTTGGCGACGACGCGCTGTGGGACCACGCCGAGGCCGCGCTGCAAGGCGCGCTCGACGCGAAGGGCTTGGAGTACGAGATCAACGCCGGCGACGGTGCCTTCTACGGCCCGAAGATCGACCTGCACATGACCGACTCGCTCGGTCGCTCGTGGCAACTCGGCACGGTCCAGCTCGACTACTCGATGCCGGAGCGCTTCGACCTCGCCTACACCGGCAGCGACAACGCCGACCACCGGCCGGTGATGATCCACCGTGCGCTGCTCGGGTCCTTCGAGCGCTTCATCGGGATCCTGATCGAGCACTATGGAGGCGAGTTCCCCGTCTGGCTCGCTCCGGTGCAGGCGATCCTGCTGCCGATCTCCGACCGGCACGAGGCGTACGCGGCCGAGGTCGCGGCGACCATGCGCGAGGCCGGCATCCGCGTCGAGCTCGACGACCGCACCGAGTCGACCGGGCGCAAGATCCGCGAGGCCGAGCTGCGCAAGCTGCCGCACATGCTGATCGTCGGCGACCGCGAGCAGGAGAGCGGCACCGTCTCGGTTCGCGAGCACGGCGGCGACGACGTGGGCAGCGTGCCGGTCGCCGAGCTGGTCGCGCGAATCGCCGAGCAGATCGCCACGCGAGCGAGCTGAACGATGGGGATCCACCATCGACCTGCCGCGCGCCGCTATACTGGCCTCACGTTGAATCACCTCACGCCCACCAGCGCGCGCAGCTCAGCTTGACGCGTCCCAAGATCGCCAGCTAAGTGCCGGTCCCGCGACGATTTGACCGGCGCCCGCCCGAGCGGGACACCACGCGCATCAACGAACGCATCCGCGTTCCCGAGGTGCGGCTCATCGGTGAGGACGGCCAGCAGGTCGGCATCCTCAAGACGCCCGATGCGCTGGTCTATGCGCAAGAGCGCGATCTCGACCTCGTCGAGGTTGCCGCCGACGCACGGCCGCCCGTCTGCCGCGTGCTCGACTACTCGAAGTACAAGTACGAGCTCGCGCAGAAGCAGAAGGCAGCGCGCAAGCATCAGCAGACGATCGTGATCCGCGAGATCAAGTTCCGTCCGAAGATCGCGCAGAACGACTACGACACGAAGAAGGGGCACGTCACCCGCTTCCTCAAGCACAAGGACAAGGTCAAGGTCACGATCATGTTCCGCGGGCGCGAGGTGACGCACCCGGAGCGCGGAACGATGCTGCTCGAGCGGCTTGCCGAGGAGCTTGCGGAGCTGGCGATCGTCGAGCAGCGTCCGATCCAGGACGGCCGCAACATGACGATGATGCTCGGCCCGTCGAAGGCCGTGCTCGCGGACGAGTTCGAGAAGAAGCCCGCCGTCGACGGCGATGCGCCCGACACCGCGCCGGCCGCCGAGGCCGCAGCCGCGACCGACGCGCCCAAGGCTGCCGCTGAGGCGAAGCCGGCTGCTGAGGCGCCTGCTGCTGAGGCGAAGGCTGCTGACGAGAAGTCCGCGCCCGAGGCGCCCGCCGCCGAGGCGAAACCCGCTGCTGCCGAGAAGCCCGCTGCTGAGAAACCCGCCGCCGAGGCGAAGCCTGCTGCCGAGAAGGCTGCGAAGCCGAAGGCCGCTGCGAAGCCGAAGGCTGCCGCGAAGCCGAAGGCCGCTGCCGCGAAGAAGGCAGATGCGCCCGCCGAGGCCGCCCCCGAGGCGCCCGCGGCCGACGGCGCCGCGCCCGAGGCGAAGCCGGCGAAGAAGCCGGCCGCCGCGCGCTGACCCACCCGCGCACCGCGACCCGCGCGTGCTGATTCCGCTCCTCGCCGCTGCCGCGCTCGCCGCGCCGGCAGCGCCTCCACTTCCTGCCGTGACACTGCCGCTCGACCAGGCGGTCGGGCAGCGCATGATCGCCTCGCTGCCCGGCACGACCCTGCCGGCACCGCTCGCGCGTGAGATCCGCGCCGGCCGCGTCGCCGGCGTGATCCTCTTCTCGCGCAACATCGCGTCGCGCGCGCAGTTGAAGGTGCTCACCGGCCGCTTGCAGGCGGAGCGCCGCCGCGGACCGCTCGCGCTGCGCGAGCTCCCGCTGCTCGTGATGATCGACCAGGAGGGCGGGCTCGTGAAGCGCCTCTCCGGTGCGCCGCACCGCTCGCCGGCGCAGCTCGGCCGGATCGGCAGCGTCGCGCTCGCGCGAAAGGAGGGCGCGGCGACCGGGCGCAACCTGCGCGGCGTCGGCGTGAACGTCGACCTTGCTCCCGTCGTCGACGTCGGCCGGCGCGGGTCGAGCGTGCGCGCGCTCGGGCGCTCGTTCGGCTCGACCGCCGCGCGCGTCACCAAGCTCGCCGGCGCCTTCGCCGACGGGCTCGCGAGCAGCGGCGTGCTCGCCTGTGCGAAGCACTTCCCCGGCCTGGGCCGCGCGACGACGAACGAGGACAACGCGTTCAACCGCATCGTGGCGCCGCTCGCTACGTTGCGCGCGGTCGACGAGGCTCCATTCCATGCGCTCGCGCAGAGCGGCGGGATCCCGCTCGTGATGGTCTCGACCGGCATCTATCCGGCGCTCGACGACCAACCCGCGCTGTTCTCGCCGACGATCGCGACCGCTGAGCTGCGTGGGACGGTCGGCTTTGACGGTGTCGCGATCAGCGACGACCTCGAAGTGCCCGCGCTCGCGCACCGCTCGGCCGTGCGCAAGGCACTCGCCGCGATACGCGCGGGCGAGGATCTGCTGCTGTTCGCGCAGAGCGCCGGTGCCGCCGACCGTGGCGCCGCGGCGCTTTCGCAGGCGGTGCAGGGTGGCGCGCTGCCCCGCGCGGCGATCGACGTCGGCGCCGATCGCGTGCTCGCGCTGCGCGAGCGCTTGCGGTGAGCCGGGCGGCGTGCGCGTGGACGCGCGGCGGCCCGATCTTGCCCCCGCGCCGTGGCTCGGGGTCACGCAGCCGCGGGATGCGAACTCTGCTTTACTTCTCCGTCGCGATGCCGAAGATGAAGAGTCATTCCGGAGCGAAGAAGCGCTTCAAGCTGACCGCCACGGGCAAGGTCCGGGGTCGGCACGCTTTCACGAGTCACATACTCGAGAAGAAGTCGCCGAAGGTGAAGCGCGCTCACGGCCGTCCGGCCGAGATCTCCGCGCATGACACGCCGCGCGTCAAGAAGCTGCTCGGAGCAGGCAAGTGACCCGCGTCAAGCGCTCGGTCGCCGCCCGCAAGAAGCGTCGCGACACGCTCGAGATGACGAAGGGCTTCCGTGGCGAGGCCAATTCGTCCTACCGGCGCGCGAAGGAGGCCTTGCTCAAGGCCGACCAGTACCGCTACCGCGATCGCCGCAACCGCAAGCGCGACTTCCGTCGTCTGTGGATCACGCGCATCAATGCAGCGTCGCGTCAGCACGACCTTTCCTACTCGCAGTTCATGCACGGCCTCTCGCTTGCCGGCGTCGAGGTCGATCGCAAGATCCTCGCGGACATCGCCGTCCGTGACGCCGAGGCGTTCCGCCGATTTGCCGACCGCGCCCGCGAGGCGTTGGCAGCGGCTGCCTAGCCGAACCGCCGACGCACTTCCCGCACCGGGCGCCGCTTCCTTCTGGACGGCGCCCTTTCTCGTTAAACGACCCGGAAGCGACAGCCACGCCAATGCCGATCAGCTCCCCGCACAACGATCGCCTGAAGGAACTGCGCAAGCTCGCGCGGCGGCGCGTGCGCGAGCAGACGGGCCGCTTCGTCGCCGAGGGCGAGGACCTGCTGGAGGCTGCCGACGTCGCCGACTGGCCGGCGCTGGAGCGCTACTGCGCGACCGACAGCGGACTGGCCGGCGTCGAGGTGGAACCGGAGCTGCTCGCGACTGTCTCGCAGCTCGGCTCGGGGACACGCACGCTCGCCGTCTACGAGCAGCGCTGGGCGCCGGCACCGAGCGGGCCGTTGTGCGTCGCGCTGTACGGGATCGCCGACCCCGGCAACGTCGGCACGATCCTGCGCTCGGCGCTCGCGTTCGGGGCGGCCTCGGTCGCCTTCGGGCCGGAGTGCGCCGACCCGTACGGGCCGAAGGCGGTGCGGGCGTCGATGGGAGCGATCTTCACGGTCTCGCTCGCGCGGATCGGCGGGGCGACGGGGACTGACGCCGAGGACCCGAAGGCGCGTGGCGTCGCGGTCGCTTCGTTGCCCGGGACGACGGTCGCGCTCGACGCGCGTGCGACGCAGTCGCTCGCCGACGTCGCGGCGACGCTGGACGGTCCCGTGACGCTGCTGATCGGCGCCGAGCGGACCGGCCTGCCGGCCGACGTCGTCGCGGCCTGCGACCGTGGAGCGCGGATCCCGATCCGCTCGGAGTCGCTCAATGCGGCGATGGCCGCGACCGTCGGGCTCTACGAGGTGACGCGAGGCCGGCCGGCGGTCGCCGGCTCACCGGCAGATCCCGCTGCTGCGGACCATAGGATGCCCCTCCGATGATCGAGCGGATCGAGCAACTGCGCACTGAGGCCGAGTCGGCGATCGCTGCCGCCACCACGAGCGACGCGCTGGAGCAGGTGCGCGTGGGCTTCCTCGGGCGCAAGGCCGAGCTGCCGAACCTGCTGCGCGGCGTCGCGCAGCTGCCGCCGGAGCAGCGCGGCGCGGTCGGCAAGGCGGCGAATGTAGCGCGCCAGGGGCTCGAGGCGCTGATCGAGGCACGCGGTGCAACGCTCGCCGGCGCCGAGCTCGACGCGCAGCTCGCACACGACACGATCGACGTGACGCTGCCCGGCGCGCCGCTGCCGCCGGCCGGCGGCCTGCACCTGCTGACGCAGACCCGGCGCGAGATCGAGGACGTCTTCGTCGGGCTCGGCTACTCGGTCGCCGAGGGGCCTGAGGTCGAGCGCGTCCACTACAACTTCGACGCGCTCAACCACGACCCGGCGCACCCGGCGCGGCTGCGGACCGACACGTTCTACGTGGCGGACGACGTAGTCCTGCGCACGCACACCTCGCCGATGCAGATCCGTGCGATGGAGCAGCAGCCGCCGCCGCTGTTCCTGATCGTCCCCGGCCGCGTCTATCGGCGCGACAGCGACGCGACGCACACGCCGCAGTTCCACCAGATCGAGGGGCTCGCGGTCGACGCGGACATCACGCTCGCCGATCTCAAGGGCACGCTGCTGCAGTTCGCGCGGGCGATCTTCGGCGACGAGCGGCAGGTGCGCTTGCGGCCGCACTTCTTCCCGTTCACCGAGCCGAGCGTCGAGGTCGACGTCTCCTGCTTCAACTGCCGCGACGGGATCGCCGAGGGCGGCATCCGCTGCCCGCTCTGCAAGGGCACCGGCTGGATCGAGATCCTCGGCGCGGGGATGGTCGACCCGAACGTCTTCGGCTACGTGCGCGAGCACGGCTACGACCCCGAGCGGATCCAGGGCTTCGCGTTCGGGATGGGCGTCGAGCGGATCGCCTTCCTCAAGCACGGTGTCTCCGACCTGCGCTTGTTCTACGACAACGACCTGCGCTTCCTGCGGCAGTTCTCGGGAGGCCCACGGTGAAGGTCCCGCTGACATGGCTGCACGAGTACTGCGCGCCGCCGCTCGACGCCAGCACGCTCGCCGAGCGGCTTGCGCTGACGGGCACCGAGGTCGAGCGCGTCGTGCATCATGGAGTGCCATCGGTCGACGGCTTCGTCGTCGGCAAGGTGCTCTCGGCCGAGCAGCACCCTGACGCCGACCGGCTGCGCGTCTGCCACGTCGACCTCGGCGAGACCGAGCCGGTGCAGATCGTCTGCGGCGCGCCGAACGTAGCCGCCGGCCAGACGGTCGCCGTTGCACGGCCCGGCGCGGTGATGCCGGACGGCACGAAGCTGCGCAAGGCGAAGCTGCGTGGCGTCGAATCTGCCGGGATGATCCTCGGCGAGCACGAGCTGGACATCAGCACCGATCACAGCGGGATCATGGTGCTCGCCGACGACACGCTCGCGCCCGGCACTCCGCTTGCCGACGTGCTGCCGATCTCGACCGACGTGCTCGAGCTGGAGATCACGCCGAACCGGCCCGACTGCCTTGGCGTCTACGGCATCGCGCGCGAAGTCCACGCGGCGACGGGCGCGCCGCTGGCGCCCGCGCCGTGGGCCGATGACCCGGGCAGTGAGGGCTCGCTCGTGGGCGTCGAGGTCGTCGTCGAGACGGCGCGCTGTCCGCGCTTCACCGCGCGGATCTTCGAGAACGTGACGATCGGACCGTCGCCTGCGTGGCTGAAGGCGCGCCTGATGGCCGCCGGCCAGCGGCCGATCTCGAATGTCGTCGACATCACGAACTACGTGATGCTGCTGACCGGACAGCCGCTCCATGCCTTCGACCTCGACCGTGTTGCCGGCGGGAAGCTCGTCGTGCGCGACGGTCGGGCTGGCGACACGTTGGACACGCTCGACGGCGAGACGCGCACGCTCGATCCCGACATGGTCGTGATCTGCGACGGCGACGGGCCGACATCGCTCGCCGGCGTGATGGGCGGCGCGCGCTCCGAGGTGCACGACGGCACGACGCGCGTGCTGATGGAGGCCGCCAGCTGGGACGGCCCGAACATCCAACGCACGTCGACCCGGCTCGCGCTGCGCAGCGAGGCCTCGGGCCGCTTCGAGAAGGGGCTCTCGCCCGAGCAGACGCTCGAGGCGCAGGCGGTCGCGACGCGGCTGATGGTCGAGCTGTGCGGCGCGCGCGTGACACCCGGGACGCTCGACGTCGGTGGGCCCGGTCCGGCCGACGCGGTGATCCGTCTCCGTGACGCCCGCGTGCAAGGCCTGCTCGGTGCGCCGATCGCGCGCGAGCGCAGCGCCGAGATCCTGAGCGCGCTCGACTTCGTCGTCGCCGATGCGGCGGACGGGCTCGACGTGACCGTCCCGCACTTCCGCCGCAACGACGTGACACGCGAGGCCGACCTGATCGAGGAGGTTGCGCGGATCGACGGCGTCGACACGCTTCCGGCCACTTTGCCGGCGCGGCGTGCGGCAGTCGGCCGCCTGACCCCGCAGCAGCGGCTGCGGCGGCTGGCATCTGACACGCTCGCCGGCGCCGGTCTGCACGAGATCGTCGGCTGGAGCTGGAGCCAGCCCGACCTCGCCGACCGCCTGCGGCTGCCGGCCCAGGACGCACGGCGCCGCACGGTCGAGGTCGAGAACCCGATGTCGGCCGACCAGGGCCTGATGCGCACGACGCTGCTCGGCTCGCTGCTCGACGTAGCGCGGCGCAACGTGACGCACGGCACTCCCGACGTGGCGATCTTCGAGGCGGGTGCGGTGTACCTGCCGCGGCGCGCGAGCGAACTGCCCGACGAGCCGCTGCACGCGGCGGCGCTGCTGACCGGGTCGCTGCGCGCTTCCGGCTGGCGCGATCCGCAGCCGCCCGCCGCCGACTTCTTCGCCGCGAAGGGCGTGCTCGCGCAGCTGCTCGGGACGCTGCGCGTCGGCTGGTCGGTCGAGCCGGCGAGCGAGCCGTTCCTGCATCCGGGCCGGTCGGCGGCGATCGTGCTCGACGACGGCGCGAGGAAGATCGGCTGGCTCGGCGAGCTGCACCCGGCGCTTGCCGCCGAGTGGGAGCTGGGCAGCGCAGTCGCCGCCTTCGAGCTGAACCTCGACGCGGCGATCGCCGCCGTCCCCGGTCCGGTTCGCTACGCCGACTACACCTCGTTCCCGGAGGTCCGCCAGGATCTCGCCGTCGTCGTGAAGGCCGGCCGGCCGGCGGCCGAGGTCGTCGCGACCGTGCGGAAGGCCGGCGGTCCGCTGCTCGCCGCCGTCGAGATCTTCGACGTCTACCGCGGCGCGCAGATCGGCGAGAACGAGGTCTCGCTCGCCTTGCGGCTCGCCTTCCGCTCGCCCGAGCGGACGCTCACCGACGACGAGGTGGCCGAGCGGCGCACTGCGATCGAGAGCGCGCTCGCCGACCACGTCGAAGGGCGGATCCGTGCCTAGGTTCGGTGAGCACCGTGAATATGCACCGGTAGAGCAGGTGCAAACTCACGCTCCTCGGTGTGAGGGGTGGGTTGCGCATGCCTAGCGTCGCGGTGTTTGGGGCGTCTGGGTATGCGGGCGCGCTTGCGGCTTCGCTGCTGTGGCGCCATCCGCAGTTCGAGCTTGTGGCGCTGACCTCGCGCTCAGACGCGGGGCGGCGGTTGGACGACCTCTATCCGCGCTACCGCGTGCCGCTGACGATGGAGGAGCTCGACCTGGAGCTGGAGCGGCAGGGGGCCGGGCTCGACGCCGCGGTCGTCGCCTACCCGCATCACGCTGCTGCTCCGCTTGTCGCTGCCCTGCGTGAGCGTGGCGTGCGCGTCGTCGATCTCTCTGCCGACTTCCGGCTGCGCGACCAGGCGACCTATGAGCAGTGGTACGGACCCCACGAAGCATCCGACCTGTTCGGCCAAGCCGCCTACGGCCTGCCCGAGCTGGGTTACCGCGACGCGATCCGCTCCGCCGACATCGTCGCGAACCCGGGCTGCTTCCCGACGGCTGCATTGCTCGCGCTCGCCCCGCTCGCGCGCGCTGGCCTGCTCGCCGACGTCGTGATCGACGCGAAGACGGGAGTCTCCGGTGCCGGGCGCGCCGCCACGGAGGAGACGCACTTCGTCAGCGTCGACGAGAACGTCAACGCGTACAAGGTCGGCGGCCACCGGCACGCGCCGGAGATCGACCAGGAGCTGGCCGTGCTCGGGGCGCAGACCGGTCCGGTCGTGTTCGTCCCGCACCTCGTGCCGCTCGACCAGGGCGAGCTGATCTCCGCCTATGTCAAGCCTGCTCGCGAGGCGAGCGAGGCCGAGCTGCGGGCCCTGTACGAGGACGCTTACGCCGAGGAGCCGTTCGTCGAGCTGGCCGAGCGGCCGCCCGGCACGCGTGACGTGCTCGCGACCAACCTCTGCCGGATCTCGGTCCATGCCGACCGGCACGACGGCCGCGTGCTCGTCTTCGCGGCGATCGACAACCTCTGGAAGGGAACCTCCTCGCAGGCGGTGCAGAACCTCAACCTGATGTTCGGATTGGACGAGGGCGAGGGGATCGCTCCATGAGCGCGCCGTTCTTCAGCTCGCGTTGGGTCCCGCAGCCGGACCACGTCCACGAGCTGGAGGGCGGCCTGCCGGCGGGCTTTCGCGCCGCCGGCGTCTCCTGCGGCTTGAAGAAGGACGGCGCGCTCGACCTTGCGCTGCTCGTCTCCGACGCGCCCGAGACGACGAGCGCTGCGCGCTTCACGCGCTCCGGCGTCGTCGCCGCGCCGGTTCAGCTGTGCCGCGAGCGTTGCGACCTGGCGCACCTGCGCGTCGTCGTCGCCAACAGCGGGAACGCGAACGCGGCGACCGGGGTGCCCGGCCTGGAGGCGGCAGGCGCGACGCAGATCGCCGCCTCGCGGCTGACCGGCGCCGACCCCGGTGGCGTCGCGATCGGCTCGACCGGCGT
Organism: uncultured Actinomycetes bacterium; assembly: GCA_963715695.1. Taxonomy (GTDB): domain Bacteria; phylum Actinomycetota; class Thermoleophilia; order Solirubrobacterales; family Solirubrobacteraceae; genus Conexibacter. The sequence goes on from OY970266.1 coordinate 3,075,043, forward strand.
GATCGGCGTCCAGCTCCCGGTCGATCGCGTGCTCGACGGAATGGTGTCCGCGCACGAGCAGCTGCGATCCGACGGCGACGGCGACTTCGCCGAGGCGATCCGCACGACGGATGCGTTCGCGAAGCGTGCCTCGCTGCGCGTCGAGCTGCCTTCCGGCGAGGTGCGATTGAGCGCCCAGGCAAAGGGAGCGGGCATGATCTCGCCGAACTTCGCCACGATGCTCTGTTTCGTGGAGACCGACGCCGCGCTCGACGCGGTGACTGCCGACCTGTTGCTGGGCGTGACGGTGAAGCGCTCGTTCGACCGCATCTCGGTCGACGGGCAGCTGTCGACGAACGACACGGCGATCCTGATGGCGAGCGGCTCCAGCGGCGTCAGGATCGAGCCCGAGTCGCCCGACGAGCTTGCCTTCGGCGAGGCGCTCGACGCGCTGCTGCGTCAGCTCGCGCTGATGATCGTGCGCGACGGCGAGGGCGCGAAGCGGATCGCGCGCGTCGTCGTGCGGGGCGGCGACGTCGAGCACGTCGAGCGGGCCGCGCGTGCGGTCGCGAACTCTCCGCTCGTCAAGACGGCATTGCACGGGGGCGACGCGAATTGGGGGCGCGTCGCCCAAGCGGTCGGTGGCGTGCTGCTCGACCTGCCGCTCGACCTCGACATCGCGATCGAGGGCGTGCAGGTGTGCGCCGACGGCGCGGTGCTCAGGTACGACGAGCACGCGCTGAACCAGGCGGTGCAGGGCGAGGAGGTCGAGTACGTGATCGGCCTGCCGGGGGTCGGAGCCGAGACCGAGGTCTTCTTCTCCGACCTCTCGCACGAGTACGTGACGATCAATGCCGACTACACCACCTAGGCGAGGCACGGACATGCGCGATGTAGCCACCCTGCTCGAGGCGCTGCCCTACATCCGCGAGTTCCACGGCAAGACCGTCGTGATCAAGTACGGCGGTGCGGCGATGACCGACCCGGAGCTGCGCGAGGAGTTCGCGCGCGACGTCGTGCTGCTGAAGTACGTCGGCCTCAACCCGATCGTCGTCCACGGTGGGGGACCCGACATCACCTCCTACATGGAGCGGCTCGGGCTGCCGGTGGAGTTCGTCAGCGGCTTGCGCGTCTCCGACGCCGACACCGTCGAGGTCGCGAAGATGGTGCTCGTCGGCAAGGTCAACAAGGACATCGTCCTGCGCATCAATCGCCACGGCCAGCCTGCCGTGGGTCTCTGTGGCGACGACGGGCTGCTGTTCCGTGCAGCGCGCCAGAGCGCGCCGGGTGGCGAGGACATCGGCTTCGTCGGGCGGATCGAGCGCGTCGACATCGACGTGCTCACGCATGTGGCGCAGGACTACATCCCCGTCGTCGCGTCCGTCGGCTCCGATCGCGAGGGCAACTCGTACAACATCAATGCGGACGAGGCGGCCGGCGCCGTCGCGCGCGCGCTCGGCGCCTACAAGGTGATGTTCCTGACCGACGTGCGCGGCTGGCTGCGCGACCCGGAGGACTCCGCCAGCGTCATCTCGGAGGCGACGGCAGCCGAGGTCGAGGCGGCGCTCGACACGGTCGACGGCGGGATGCGCCCGAAGCTCGCCGCTTGCCTCGACGCGATCCACGGCGGCGTGAGCTACGCGCACATCGTCGACGGGCGCGAGCCCCACTCGCTGCTGCTGGAGCTGTTCACCGACGCGGGCATCGGCACGAAGGTCAGGCCGTCCGCATGAGCCTTGCGCAGCTGCAGGCGATCGAGGCGGCCAACGTGATCCCCTCCTACGCGCGCTACCCGGTCGAGATCGTGCGCGGCGAAGGCACGCGCCTGTGGGACGGCGACGGCGCGGAGTACCTCGACTTCATCTCCGGCATCGGCGTGCTGAACGTCGGGCACTGCCATCCGCGCGTCGTCGCTGCGGTGCGCGAGCAGGTCGGTCGCCTCACGCACGTCACGAACCTCTTCTACACCGAGCCGGCGATGCGGCTCGCCCAGCGGCTCGCCGACAGCTCGCTCGGCGGCAAGGTCTTCTTCTGCAACTCCGGTGCGGAGGCGAACGAGGCTGCGTTGAAGCTGATGCGCAAGGCGAAGCCGGGCGGCGGGATCGTCGTCGTCCATGGCGCGTTCCACGGCCGCACGTACGGCGCCTTGTCGGCGACGCCTCAGGAGGCCAAGCAGGCGCCGTTCGCGCCGCTCGTGCCCGGCTTCACGGTCGTGCCGCCCGAGCCGGCGGCGCTCGACGCCGCGGTGACGGAGTCGACCGCGGGCGTGCTGCTGGAGGTCGTACAGGGGGAGACGGGAGTCCATCCGCTGTCCGACGAGCTGTTGCGCGCGGCGCGCGCCGCCTGCGACCGTGCCGGCGCAGCGCTCGTGTTCGACGAGATCCAGACGGGAATGGGGCGGACCGGCACGCTGTGGGCCTACGAGCAGACCGGCGTCGTTCCCGACGCGCTGACGAGCGCGAAGGCGCTCGGCGGCGGCCTGCCGATCGGCGCGCTCGTGACCGGCGAGCGGCTCGCCGACGTCTTCCAGCCGGGCGACCACGGCTCGACGTTCGCCGGTGGCCCGCTCGTCGCGGCTGCCGCGCACGCTGCCTTCGACGTGCTCGAAGACCCCGTCCTGCTCGCCCGCGTGCGCGAGCTGGGGGAGCGGCTGCGCGAAGGGCTGGCGGAGCTTCCGGGCGTGAGCGATGTGCGCGGACGCGGCCTGATGGTGGCGTTCGAAGTCGCCGACGCGCCGGCGCTGACGCGGCGCGCGCTGCTCGAGCAGCGGCTCGTGCTGAACGCGACAGGACCGACGAGCGTGCGGATGCTGCCGCCGCTGATCGTGACCGCCGAGGAGGTCGACGACGCGGTCCGGCGGGTCGCGGCACTCGTCTGAGCGCCCGCATCGCGTAACCTTCCCGCCCGCCATGACCGAGCCACTTCAGACGGAAGTCCACCGCATCCCCGCGGCGCCCGCGCGCACCGCCAGCTACGAGGCCGATCCCGCCGAGGTCCGCCGTGTCCTGCTGCTCTACTCGGGCGGCCTCGACACGAGCGTGATGCTGAAGTGGATCCAGGACGAGTACGGGGCGGAGGTCGTCTGCCTGACCGTCAACCTCGGCCAGCCCGGCGAGGACTACGACGTGGTCAAGGGCAAGGCGATGATGCTCGGCGCGATCGAGTGCCATGTCGTCGACGCGCGCGAGCAGTTCGCGCACGAGTTCCTCACGCCGGCGATCAAGGCGAACGCGCTCTACGGCGGCGGCTACCCGCTCTTCACGGCGCTCGGCCGCCCGCTGATCGCGCAGCTCGCGGTCGACTACGCGCGCCAGTCGGGCTGCGACACGATCGCGCACGGCTGCACCGGCAAGGGCAACGACCAGGTGCGGATCGAGACGACGATCGCGACGCTCGCGCCCGAGCTGAAAGTGATCGCGCCGGTCCGCTCGTGGCAGATGGGCCGCGAGGAGGAGATCGCCTACGCGCGCGAGCACGGGATCCCCGTCAAGGGCGGGACCGAGGTCGCTCCGTACTCGATCGACGACAACCTTTGGGGCCGCTCGTCCGAGGGCCGCTGGATCGAGGACCTCTCACACGCGCCGGAGGACGACGTCTTCCAGCTCGTGACGCGCCCCGAGGAGGCGCCCGACGAGCCCGAGGTCGTGACGCTGAGCTTCGAGGCGGGCGTGCCGGTGGCGCTGAACGGCGAGCGGCTCGGGCTCGTTGCGCTGCTCGAGCGCGCCGCCGAGCTCGGCTGCAAGCACGGAGTCGGGATCGTCGACCACATCGAGGACCGCATCGTCGGCCTGAAGGTGCGCGACATCTACGAGGTGCCGGCCGCCGCGCTCGTGCTGTGCGCCCACCAGGAGCTCGAGCACCTCGTCGGCACGATCCACCAGAACCAGTTCAAGCCGGCGCTGGATCAGAAGTGGGGCTACCTCGTCTATGCCGGCCTCTGGTGGGAGCCGCTGCGCGGCGACCTCGACGCCTACATGGACGTCGTCAACGCGCAGGTCACGGGGACGATCGGGCTGAAGCTCTACAAGGGCTCGGTGCGCGTCGTCACGCGCGAGTCGCCGAACGCGATCTACGACGCGACGCTCGCCTCCTTCGCCGAGTCTGGCGGCCTCTTCTCGCAGACCGCGTCGCCCGGATTCATCGAGCTGTGGTCACTGCAGTCGCGCATGGCGCATCAGCTGCGCTCACGCGGGTAGAACGCCAGAGATGTCCGGCAACTTCTACAAGGGCCTTGGCTTCGTCGTCTGGAAGGGCGGCAGCTGGTACCTGCGGCGCCGCTATGGCACCGCATCGCGGCACGTCGGCGCCGGTCTGCTCGGCGCAGCCGTCTTCGCGGGCGCGTTGGTCGCGGCGCAGCGACGTGCCAGCCGTCCGTGAGGCGCAGTAGCCTGACGGAGCACGCTGGCATCGTGCCAGCCGTCCTTTCCTGACTCCGATGCACGCCTCGATGCCGCCCGACGCCTTCCCGCCCGACGACGCGCGGCGTGGGTCCGCGGCCGAGGGCAATGTCGTGGATCCCGCCGTGCTCTCGGAGCGTCGTGCTCAGCGCGCCGAGGTGTCCGAGCGCTCGGCCGTCCGGCGCGCTGCTGACGCACAGTCGCTCGCTGCGGAGTTGGCACACGAGCGCGCACGGCTGGAAGCCGAGCGCGACGCGGCCCGTGCGGAGGCAGCCGCCGCGCGCGAGGGCGCCGACGCGGTGATGGCCGAGGCCCGGCACCTGCAGGCCGAGCGCGACACGCTGCGTCGGGAATTGGAGCAGGAGCGCGCGAACCGCGACGCGGTCGCCACGGGGCACGTAAGGATGCAGCCCGCCGTGACCGACTCCCCGACACCAGATCGCAGCACCGAAAGCGGGACTGCCGCACCACCGGTCGGGTGGGCTGCGGGTTTGCGACGCGAGCTGGCGCTGGCGCGCGCGACGCCTTCCGTCGTCTCGGCGACGCGCAGCGCGCCGTCGCGCCCGGCGAAGCCAGCTGCTCCGCCGGACGCCGCGCCGTCGCTCGCCCGCGAGCGTCAGCTCGTCGCACAGCGGGTGGCTGGGACGCAGGGCGGACCGGCTGGCCGCGGCGCCGAACGCGCGGCGCCGGTCACCGCGCTTGCGCTCGAGCGCGAGCGTTCGAGCCGTCTGCAAGCGCAGCTCGACGAAGGCATCGCAGTCGAGCAGGACCTGCGCGAGCAGATCGCAGCGCTTGAGCAGGCGGTCGGCGCACGCCGCGACGCCGAAGCACGGATCGAGAGCGCCCTTCAGCGGATTCGCGACGAGTTCGACGCAGCGCGGCGGCACGCCGCGCTGACGCAAGCGGCGGAGTCGGCTGCCGACGTGGCGCCGGCCACAGGGTCCGGCGCTGCGCCAGCAGGCGCTGTGCCCGCACCCGCACCGGCGTCCGCCGCGACGTCGCCGGTGGCCGCAGCCGCAGCCGCGTTGCCTGGCGATGCCCGCGTCGTCGCCGACGCGCCCGAGGCACCGGGTGCCGCGGCGCCGCTGCTCGACAGCGACCGCCTGAACGCGGCCCGCGCACGTCTGCGCGCCGACGTGTCGTCGTCGCCGCCGAAGGCCCCGAACGGGCCGCCTGCGCCGTGGCTGCCCGAAGCGTTGCGGCGACTGACGCGCGAGGAGCCGGCGACGGCCGGCCGCATCGTCGCGGGCATCGTCGCCGCGCAGGGGCTCGTCACGCAGCGGGCGCTCAGCTACGACCTCGTGCTCGCCGGCCGTGGTTGCGTCACGGTCGACGTCGGCGCTCGCGGGACGCGCGTCGGCCGCCGCGTGGAGACGCGCCCACGCAGCGAGGTCGACGTTCGCGTGAGTGCCGACGAAGCCGGGCTCGCGCGCCTGCTCTATGGCCGTCGCCGCGTCCTGCGCCGTCGCGCCCGCGTGCAGGGCTCGCGCCGCAGCCTGCGCGAGCTGCGCAAGCTCGCCCAGGAGCCGCTCGCGCTGCGCGACCTCGGCAGCGCCGGCGCCCAGCTCGACCCGGCGCTTGCGCTGCGGCTCGCCGCGTTCGCGATCGATCCGGCCGACACGGCCGGCAGTCGCTTCACGCTCGCGCACGCCCCGCTCGCCGGTGGCCCGGCCGACGCCTGGCTGCGGGTCCAGGACGGAGCTCCGCTCAGCGTCGTCACGACGCGGCCGGGCGAGCCCTCTGCGCTCACCGTCCGCTGCACTCGCGGGGCGCTGCTGCCACTGCTCGCCGACGTCGTCCCGCCTCCAGGCGAGGCAGCAGCCGTCGACGGCGACGCCGAGCTGCTCGGGCTGCTGCGCGGCTGGATCGCTCGCACCGAGTTCCCGACGCGCTGATTCGCCCCCGCGCGGACCTCGCAAAGAGCGGGGAGAACGAGGTCTGGCGTCCGCTCTGGCGCCTATCCTGACGAGCCCGTGTCCGCTCCCACCTGCGCCCATCTCCACGTCCACTCCGAGTACTCGCTGCTCGACGGGGCGTGCAAGATCGAGCAGCTCGCGGCGCGCGCGGCAGCCTTCGAGCAGCCTGCGCTCGGGCTGACCGACCATGGCGTGATGAACGGCTCGGTCGAGCTGTTCAAGGCCTGCAAGAAGCATGGGATCAAGCCACTGCTCGGCTGCGAGGTCTATGTCGTCGACGACCGCCACCACCGCGAGGGCAAGGTCGAGCGCAACCACCTGACGCTGCTCGCCGAGAACGCCGTCGGCTACCGCAACCTCGTCAAGCTGTCCTCCGCCGGCTTCCTCGAAGGGCTGCACCGCGGCAAGCCCGGCGTCGACCTCGAGCTGATGTCGCAGCACGCCGAAGGCATCATCGCGCTGACCGGCTGCCTCGCCTCGCGCTTCTGTCAGCGGCTGATCAACGACCGTCCGGAGGACGCGCGCGCCCATGTCGAGGACCTGATGCAGGCGTTCGGGCGCGAGCAGGTCTACTTCGAGGTGCAGAAGAACGGCATCGCCGCGCAGGACAAGGCGAACGAGGGGATCGTGCGGATCGCGCGCGAGGTCGGGCGCCCGCTCGTCGGCACCGGCGACGTGCACTACCTTCGCAAGGAGGACTACCACCACCACACGGCGCTGCTGTGCGTGCAGACGAAGTCGACGCTCGCCGAGCCGAAGATGACGTTCGACACGAACGAGTTCTACTTGAAGTCGAACGCCGAGATGGCCGAGGCGTTTGCCGAGTGGCCCGACGCGATCTCCTCGACGCTCGAGATCGCCGAGCGTTGCGACGTCGAGATCGAGCTTGGCAAGCAGCTGATCCCGTCCTACCCGACGCCGAACGGCGAGCCGGAGAGCGGCTACCTGCGTGCGCTCGTGATGGCGGGGCTGCGCGAGCGCTACGGCGACCCGCCGCCGGCTGCCGCGGTCGAGCGGATGGAGATGGAGCTTGCGGTGATCGAGAAGATGGGCTTCAACGCCTACTTCCTGATCGTCTGGGACTTCGTCAAGTACGCGAAGGACAACGGCATAGCCGTCGGCCCGGGCCGTGGCTCGGCGGCCGGCTCGATCGTCGCCTACTGCTTGCAGATCACCGACGTCGACCCGCTTCGCTACGACCTCCTGTTCGAACGCTTCCTCAACCCCGAGCGCGTCTCGATGCCGGACATCGACATCGACTTCTCCGTGCGCGGTCGCGAGCGCGTGATCCGCTATGTGACCGACAAGTACGGCAAGGAGTCGGTCGCGCAGATCGTCACCTTCGGCAAGATGTTCCCGCGCGCGGCGACGCGCGACGCGGCGCGCGTGCTCGGCCACGACTACGGAGCCGGCGACAAGCTCGCAAAGCTGATCCCGGACCCGATCATGGGTCGCCCACCGTCGTTCGAGGACTGCATGGCGCCTGGCGAGCCGCTGCGCGCCGAGGTCGACCGCGACCCGGTCGCGAAGCAGATCGTCGACGTCGCACGCGGGCTGGAGGGGATCGTGCGCAACTCCTCGATCCACGCTGCTGCCGTCGTGATCGCCGACCGTCCGCTGACGGACATCGTGCCGCTGCAGCTCGCCGACGCCGGCACCGACGAGTCCGGCGCGAAGGTGTACCGCACGGTCACGCAGTTCTCGATGAAGCCGATCGAGGAGATCGGCCTGTTGAAGATGGACTTCCTCGGGCTGCGCAACCTCGACGTGATCGAGGACGCGCTCGACATCGTCGAACGCTCCAGCGGCGTGCGACCCGACATGGCGACATTGCCGCTCGACGACCCGCGCACCTACGCAATGCTCGCGCAGGGCGACTCGATCGGCGTCTTCCAGTTCGAGTCGGAGGGAATGCGCGAAGCGCTGAAGAAGGTCCGCCCGACCGAGTTCGAGGACCTCGTCGCGCTCGTCGCGCTCTACCGCCCGGGCGCGATGGACCAGATCCCCACGTACGCGCGCGGCAAGCGCAGCCCGGACACCGTCACCTACGCCGACGAGCGGTTGCGCACGGTGATCGAGTCGACGAAGGGCGTGATCCTCTACCAGGAGCAGGCGATGCAGATCGCCAAGTCGCTCGCCGGCTTCTCCGGTGCGAAGGCGGACGACCTGCGCAAGGCGATCGGCAAGAAGAACCGCGCGGCGATGGCGGAGCTGAAGCCGGAGTTCGTCGAAGGCTGTCGCGCGTCGGGCACGAGCGAGTCGGTGATCGAATCGCTGTGGCAGACGAACGAGAAGTCGGCCGACTACTCGTTCAACAAGTCGCATGCAGCCTGCTACGCGCTGATCTCCTACCGCACCGCCTGGCTGAAGGCGAACTACCCGGCCGAGTACATGGCCGCGCTGATCTCCTCCGTGATGGACACGAAGGACAAGGTCCCGTTCTTCGCCGCGCAGGCGGAGCAGATGGGGATCGAGATCGTGCCGCCGGACGTCAACGAGTCCGACCACGAGTTCATCGTCGTCGAGGGCAAGATCCGCTTCGGGCTCGACGCGGTCAAGGGCGTCGGCTTCTCTGCCGTCGAGGCGATCAAGCGCGCGCGCTCGGAGGACGGTCCGTTCACGTCGCTGTGGGACTTCTGCGAGCGCGTCGACGGCCGCACGGTCAACAAGAAGGCGATCGAAGCGCTCGTCAAGTGCGGCGCGTTCGGCTCGACCGGCGCGACGCGCAAGGGCATGCTCGCGGTGCTCGAGCAGGCGCAGGGGGCCGGGCAGAAGATCCAGCAGGACGCGCTGATCGGCCAGGGGTCGATCTTCGACCTCGCAGGAGACGCCGGCGGTGGCTCCGAGGCTGCTGCCGCGTTCGCCGCGCCGAGCCACCCGCCGATTCCGACGGAGGAGTTCGACCAGGCCGAGCTGCTCGCGGTCGAGAAGGAGTCGATCGGGCTGTTCGTCTCCGCGCACCCGCTCAAGGAGGTGCGTGAGGCGATGCGCCAGAAGGTCGACTGTCCGCTCGCCGCGCTCTCCGACCGTCGCGACGGCGAATGGGTGACGGTCGGGGGGATCATCGTGCAGGCGAAGAAGATCCGCACGAAGAAGGGCGACCAGATGATGTTCGCAACGCTCGACGACCTCGAAGGCAACGTCGAGATCCTCGTCTTCGGCAAGGCGCTCGCCGCCTACGAGGACGCGCTCGCGCTCGACTCGGTCGTGCTGATCCGCGGCAAGGTCGACCACAAGGACGCGTCGAAGACGGTCCTCGTCGTGCAGGAGGCGGAGCGCTTCGCGCCGAGCCCCGAGGAGGTCGAGGCAGCGCGCGAGAAGGCCCGCGAGATCGTCGTCGGCCCGCCGCCGGTGCGGCTGCGGCTCGACGCGACGGCGCTCCCGCAGACGGTCATCGACGATCTGAAGGCGGTGATCGCGAGCTTCCCCGGCGAGTCCGACGTCGTCCTCGACCTGCGCACGACGAGCGGCCCGCGGACGCTCAAGCTCGGCTCCGGCTATCGCGTCGCAGCCGGCAACGCAGCGCTGCACGCCGAGCTCGACCACGTGCTCGGCGCGGCGATGCTCGACGCCGCGGCTGCCTGAAGCGGCCGCGCGCGTCGCCTGAGCGCTGCCACGGCGCCGGCGGCAGCCGGCTAGGACGCGCCGGCGCCCGAGCGCCACTGCCGCGCGAACGGCAGCCGCCAGCTGTGCGGGGCGATCAGACCTTCGATCGCGTCGGGTCCATACGTCCCCGGTGGGTAGCTGTGCAGCTCCGGCGGCGCTTCGAGCAACGGCGCGGAGATCTCCCACAGCCGCTCGATCCCGTCGGCGGTCGTGAAGAGCGTGTGGTCGCCGACCATTGCGTCGTGGATCAGCCGCTCGTAGGCCTCGAGCACCTCGCCGTCGTGCTCTGTCTCGGCGAGCGAGAACTGCATGCTGGCCTTCTCCAGCCGCATCCCCGGCCCCGGCCGCTTGCCGTAGAACGACAGCGACAGGCGCGAGCTCTCGTCGAGGTCGAACGTCAGGTGGTCCGGGCCGAACTCGCCGATCCCTGAGCCGGCGGGAAACATCCCGTGCGGCGGCTCGTGGTAGGAGATCGAGATGATGCGCGAGCCCTCGGCCATTCGTTTGCCGGTGCGCAGGTAGAACGGCACGCCCGACCAGCGCCAGTTGTCGAGCTCGCAGCGCAGCGCGACGAACGTCTCCGTCTGCGAGTCGGGTGCGACGCCCGGCTCGGAGCGATAGCCCTCGTACTGCCCGCGCACGACATCCGCCGGATCGAGCGGCTTCAGTGAACGGAAGACCTTGTTCTTCTCCTCCGTGATCGCGCGCGGCTCGAGCGCGGTCGGCGGCTCCATCGCGACGAACGCGAGCACTTGGAAGAGATGCGTGACGACCATGTCGCGGTAGGCGCCGGTCGACTCGTAGAAGCCGGCGCGCGAGCCGATCGCGAGCGTCTCCGGCACGTCGATCTGCACGTGGTTGATGTGCTGGCGGTTCCAGATCGGCTCGAACAGGCCGTTCGCGAAGCGCAGCGCGAGGATGTTCTGCGCTGCCTCCTTGCCGAGGAAGTGGTCGATCCGGAAGACCTGCTGCTCGGCGAAGACCTCGTGCACCTCGGCGTTGAGCGCACGCGCGCTCGCGAGGTCGGTGCCGAACGGCTTCTCCATGATGATCCGCGCGCGCTGTGCGAGCCCGGCGTCGCCGAGCAGGCGGATCGCCGCCCCGGCTGCAGACGGCGGCACGCTGAGGTAGTGCAGCAAGCGCACGTCCCCGCCGACCTTCGCAGCCGCATCGCCGACCGCGTGGGCCAGTCCCGCGCCACCGGCCGACTGGCTGACGTACGTGAGCCGTTCGGCGAAGGCGCTCCAGTCCTCTGCGCTGAAGCGATGGCGCGCGAACTCGTCGCATGCCTTGCGTGCGAGCGTGCGAAATGCCTCGTCGTCGAGCTCGTCGAGCGAGGTGCCGACGATCCGGAAGCTCGGCGGCATCAGGCCCGCCTCGGAGAGGTGCAGCAGGCCCGGGAGCAGCTTGCGCCGTGCGAGGTCGCCCGTCGCTCCGAAGAGGACGATGACGTGCGGGTCGGGCGCGCTCAGCGCGACGGTAGCTGCGTCCCGTGGATCGTTCGATGCCAAGGGATCGAGAACGCTAGCGCGGGTGGCGGCGGACGTGGGGTGCGCCCGCGCGCGCGGTGCTCAGATGCCGCGCGCCGCGAGCCCACGCTCGCGCAGGCTGAAGGCGAAGGTGATCTCCTCGGCGCTCGTGCCCTGCTTCTCCGGGCCGGGCGTCTCGAGCACGACGGGCAGCCCCTCGAAGCGCGGTTCCGACAGGAACGCCATGCAGCCTTCCTCGCCGAGCTCGCCCTCGCCGAGGTTCGCGTGGCGGTCGCGGTTGGAGCCGAGCGGGTTCTGCGAGTCGTTCAGGTGCAGCGAGCCGAGCCGGTCGAGGCCGACGAGGTCGTCGCAGCGTTCGAGCGCCGCCTCGAGCCCGGCCATCGTGCGGATGTCGTAGCCGGATGCGAGCAGGTGGCAGGAGTCGAGGCAGAGACCGAGCCGCCTGTCGGCCCCGCCGGCCTCGATCAACGCAGCGAGCTCTTCGAACGAGCGCCCGAGCGTGCCGCCCGCGCCTGCCGTGTCCTCGAGATGCAACGGGCAGCGCTCACTCTCGGCGAGCGCTTCGCGGAAGACCTCGCCGGCGCGCGCGATCGCCTCGCCGACGTCGCCGGTCTTCGCCGAGCCGGGGTGCAGCACGACGCAGTGCGCGCCGATCGCGTCGCCGACGCGCAGCGAGTGCGTCAGCGAGGTGAGCGACTTCTCGCGGATCTCCGGGTCGTCGCTGCCGCAGTTGAGCAGGTAGACGGCGTGGATCATCACCGCATCGATCGGGCTGTCGTCGATCGCCGTGCGGAAGGCCGCGAAGTCGTCCTCGCCGTACGCAGTCGGGCGCCACATGCGCGGCGACTGGTTGAAGATCTGGATCGCGCGGCAGCCCTTCTCGACGCCGCGCTCGACGGCCTTCGGGAGGCCGCCCGCCGGTGAGACGTGGGCGCCGACTAGCATTGCGTTCTCATGCGACTCCGCTTCGCTCCTTCGCCGACAGGCGCGCTGCACATCGGCGGCGCGCGCACGGCCCTCTACAACTGGCTCCTCGCACGTGGGAGTGGCGGCGCCCTCGTGCTGCGGATCGAGGATACCGACCGCGAACGCTCAACCCCCGAGAACGTCGAGCAGATCCTCGACGCGCTGCGCTGGCTCGAGCTCGACTGGGACGAAGGACCGATCTTCCAGTCCGAGCGCGCCGCACGCCACGCCGAGGTGCTCCAGCAGCTGCTCGACGGCGGTCACGCCTACCGTTCGAGCGCGACCGGCGACGACGTGAAGGCGTGGAAGGAGCAGCACGGAAGCGATCGCGGCTTCCGCGGCGAGCCGGAGGCGCAGGGCGCCGTGCGGCTGCGCGTGCCGGACGAGGGGGAGACCGTCGTCGACGACGTGATCCGCGGCGAGGCGCACTTCGCGCACGTGCATCTCGACGATCCCGTGATCGCGCGCGCCGATGACTCGGTCCTCTACAACTTCGCCGTGGCGATCGACGACCTCGACGCCGGCATCACGCATGTCGTGCGCGGGGAGGACCACCTCTCGAACACGCCGAAGCAGCTGCTCGTGTTCGAGGCACTCGGCCAGACGCCGCCGCGTTACGCCCACCTGCCGCTGCTCCACGGGCCCGATGGCAAGAAGCTCTCCAAGCGCCATGGCGCGGCGTCCGTACAGGAGCTGCGCGAAGCGGGTTACCTGCCGGAGGCGGTGCGCAACTACATCGCGCTGCTCGGCGCCGGCTTCGATGCAGCGGAGGAGTACTTCCCGAGCGAGGAGCTCGCCCGTCGGCTGCGACTGGAGCGGATCTCGAAGTCGCCTGCCGTCTTCGACGAGCAGAAGCTGCGCCACATGAACGGCCGCTATCTGCGCGACCTGCCGCTGGAGGAGCTGACGCAGCGGCTCGAAGCGTTCACCGGTCGCAGCGGCCTGCACGGCGGCGTCGAGATCTCCCGCGAGAAGATCCAGACGCTCGCCGACTTCTGGCCGCTCGCCGGCTTCCTGTACGACGGCCCGATCGACGATCCCGCTGCGTGGGGCAAGACGATCGGCGCGGACGGCGGCGTCGAGGCGCTCGGCGCTGCACGCGCGGCGCTCGCGCAGCTCGACCCGTTCACGCAGGACGCCGTCGAGGGCGCGCTGCGTGCGATCGTCGAGGCGAACGGCTGGAAGCCGCGTGCCGTCTTCCAGCCGCTGCGCGTCGCAATCGCCGGCACGACGGTCTCTCCAGGCATCTTCGAGAGCGTTGCGCTGCTCGGCCGTGAGGAGACGCTGCGGCGCGTTGACGAGGCGCTCGGTCGCGCCGTCGCGCCCGCCTGAGGCCCCTGGACCGGGCACATCGCCGCGCGCCATCCCGGCGCCCTGTCCGTCGCAACGGCCGCCGCTCGGGCAGAAGAGCCTAAACAGGTTCCCCGCGCCTGCCGATAGAAAGAGCGGGTCGCGCGCCACGCTCGCGATTCACCCGCCGCCAACCCAGAGCAACTACGATCGCCATGACTCCTGCCAGCACGCTTGCGACCACCACCGCCACTGCCAGCTTGATCTCCCCGAGCAGCCCGTCCGCTGACGAACCGACGACGCTCCAGCGGCACCACAACGAGGGCCACGGCCGGCGGCTGACCGCTGCGTTCGAGGCGCTCGAGGCATTCCCGGTGCTCGTCGAGTCACGCAACCGCGTGCTGCGCCTGTTCACGCAGGAGCGCCCGGCGACCTCCGAGGTCGTCGCCGCCGTCGAATCCGACGTGGCGCTCGCGATTGCGACGCTGCGGCTCGCGAACCGCGTCGAAGGCCGCACGCGCGGCCGCGTCGACAGCATCGTCCGTGCCGTCAGCGTCCTGTCGCCTGCCGCCGTGCAGGCGCTTGCGAGCCGCGCGCGCACCTTCGACTTCTTCGAGCGCAGCGGCATCTGGGAAGGCGCGCCGGAGCGCTTCCGCCTGCATGGCGTCGCCACCCAGCGCGCCGCCGACCGCCTGGCGGCGGAGCTTGGCTACGAGGAACGCGACCGCCTGATGGTCACGGCGCTGCTGCACGACGTCGGCAAGCTCGTGCTCGCCCACGCCTACCCGGGCTACCCGCGGCAGGTGCATGGCGATGCGAAGACGCCGGAGGAGCGCATCCACCGCGAGCGGCGTGAGCTGGGCGTCGACCACGCGCTCGTCGGCGGCGTGCTCGCCCGCCGTTGGGGACTGCCGAAGTCGGTCGCCTCGACGATCGAGCGCCACCACACCGAGCAGGCCGACGGCGAGGCAGCGATCGTGCGCCTGGCCGACATGCTCGCCCACTACGGGCAGGGCGATGCCGTCACGCCGAGCGAGATGCTGACCTGCGCGCGCACGATCGGGCTCGGGCCGGCCGAGCTGCGTGCCGTCATGTACGACCTTCCCTATCCGTCGAACGGCAACCGCCCGCGTCAGCTCGATCCGTGCCCGCTGTCGGCGCGCGAGGTCGAAGTGCTGCGGCGCCTCGGTCAGGGCAAGGTCTACAAGCAGATCGCGCACGAGCTGGAGCTGTCGACGAGCACGGTGCGCACGCACCTGCACAACATCTACGGCAAGCTCGGCGCCGTCGACCGCGCCCAAGCGGTTCTCATAGCCACAGAACGCGGCTGGATCTGACGCCGGATACCATCGGGGGCGAGGTGCGCCCCAGATGATCTCGATCACGACGAAGTCTCCGTATGCGCTGCGTGCGCTGACCGAGCTGGGCCGGCTCGGCGGTGCGGGTCCGGTGCCGATCGCCGAGCTTGCGCGTCGCCGTGAGATCCCGGTGCAGTTCCTCGAGCAGCTGTTCGCGGTGCTGCGCCGCGCCGGCGTGCTGAAGTCCCAGCGCGGGGTGAAGGGCGGCTACAGCTTCGCGCGCGACCCCTCCGAGATCACGGTGCTGGAGATCGTCGAGCTGCTCGACGGCTCCTTCGGAGCCGGCTCCGAAGGCGTCTTCGCCGACGCGTCGGCGGCAGCCCGCGCCGTGCTCGCCGAGACGACGGTCGCCGACGTCGTCGAGCGCGAGGCGCGCGACGCCGGCGCTGCGATGTACCAGATCTAGCCGCGCTCGTCCGCATGGCGCCCTACCCGAAGATCGAGCTGCACGTGCATCTCGAGGGGGCGATCTCGCCGCAGGCGCTGTTCGCTGCAGCGAAGCGCAACGACTTCCGCCTGCCAGTCGCGACGGTCGAGCAGCTGGCCGACTACATGCGCTTCCGCGACTTCGAGCACTTCATCGAGGCGTGGTTCGCGACGACGCGCGCGCTGCGGACCGAGCGCGACTACCGCGAGCTGGTGCTCGACTATGCAGCCCGCGCCCACGCGCAAGGCGCCGTCTACCTGGAGGCGATCTTCTCGCCGGCCGACAAGGTGCGCGTCGGCGTTCAGCTGGAGACCGTCTTCGAAGGCTTCTGCGATGGCGTGCAGCTGGCACGCGAGCAGCTCGGAATCGAGATTCGCTTGACGCCGGACATCACGCGCGGCGTCGAGCTGGAGCTGGCTTGCCAGACGGCCGAGATGGCGGTCGCGTACAAGGATCGCGGCGTCGTCGCGCTCGGCCTCGGCGGGCTCGAGGCGCAGTATCCGCCGCACCTCTACGCGGACGCGTTCGCGATCGCGCGCGACGGCGGGCTCGCTTCCGTGCCGCATGCAGGCGAGGTCGCCGGGCCGGAGTCGATCCGCGGCGCGATCGAGGTGCTGCACGCCGACCGCATCCGCCACGGCGTGCGCGCCGTCGAGGACCCGGGGCTGCTGCGCGAGCTGTCCGACCGTCAGATCGTCTGCGACGTCTGCGTCTGCTCGAACGTCTGCCTGTCGGTCTGTGGCTCGGTCGCCGAGCATCCGTTGCCGACGCTGCTTGCGGCCGGCGTGCCGTGCACCGTCAACACGGACGACCCGACGTTCTTCAGCTGCGATCTCGAGCAGGAGCACGCGGCGGCTCGCCAGCTCGGCGCCGACCCGCGGACGCTGTTCGAGACGGGGATCCAGGGCGCGCTGTGCGAGCAGCAGACGCAGGACGCGCTGCGAAAGATCGCCACCGCGCACGACTGGTCAGCGCACGCGGCCGGCCCCACCGCGGTCCCCGGCAGCTGAGCCGGACGGCGCCGGAGAGGCGCCGTCACTATGGTTCTGCTCGGAATGTCGCGAATTCCGGTCAACATTGCATCTCACGTAGGCAACACGCCGATGGTGCAGCTCACGCGGCTCGCGCCCGCCAGCGGATCCAGCGCGCCTGAGCTGTTCGGGAAGCTGGAGGCGCTCAATCCCGGCGGCAGCGTGAAGGACCGCATCGGCGTCGCGATGATCGAGGCTGCCGAGCGCGAGGGGCGGATCGAGCCGGGCCGCTCGACGATCGTCGAGGCGACGAGCGGCAACACCGGCATCGCGCTGGCGTTCGTCTGCGCGGCGAAGGGCTACGAGCTCGTGCTGACGCTGCCGCAGGGCATGAGCCGCGAGCGCGAGGGGTTGCTGCGGCTCTATGGAGCGCGCTTCGAGATCACCGAGTCGCTTGGCGGGATGCACGAGGCGGTCGCCGCAGCGCGCAAGCTCGCCGAGGCGCCCGACGTCTTCCTGCCCGACCAGTTCTCGAACCCGGCGAACCCTGAGGTCCACCGGCGGACGACCGGTCCGGAGATCTGGGAGGCGATGGAGGGGCGGGTCGACGTGCTCGTCGCCGGCGTCGGCACGGGCGGCACGATCACGGGCACCGGTGAGTTCCTGAAGCAGCGCAACCCCGCCTGTCGCGTCGTCGCAGTCGAGCCGCTGACCTCCGCGGTGCTGTCCGGCAACGCGCCTGGCCCGCACAAGATCCAAGGGATCGGCGCGGGATTCGTGCCGGCCGTGCTGAACCGCGAGGTGATCGACGAGGTGATCGCCGTCGACGACGAGCACGCTATCGCGACCGCGCGGCTCGCCGCCGCGCGCGAGGGCGTGCTCGCGGGCTTGTCGTCCGGCGCTGCATTGTGGGCAGCGATCGAGGTTGCGAAGCGGCCCGAGTCGCGTGGTCTGCGGATCGTCACGATCCTGCCCGACTCGGGCGAGCGCTACGTCTCGACTCCGTTCTTCGCGCCCTGAGAGCCCGCCGACCGCTCGCGACGCCGCAGCGGCGCTCCTCTACGCTGTAGCCCATGCTCGGCTTTGCCACGTTCACTCGCGTCGCGGGCGAGATCCGGCGCGACGTGCGGGCTGCACAGGAGCGCGACCCGGCGGCGCGCGGCGTCGGCACGGCGGAGATCCTCGCCGTCTGGCCGGGTGTCCATGCCGTGCTCGCGCACCGGGTCGCGCACGCGCTCTTCGAGGCAGGCGTGCCGTTGCTGCCGCGGGCGATCGCAGGCTTCGCGCGTGCGGTCACCGGGGTCGAGATCCATCCGGCTGCGCGGATCGGGGCCGACCTCTTCATCGACCATGGCATGGGCGTCGTGATTGGCGAGACGGCTGAGATCGGCGACTCCGTCACGCTCTACCAGGGCGTCACGCTCGGCGGCACCGGCTTCGTGACCGGCAAGCGCCATCCGACCGTGCAGGACAACGTCACGATTGGCTCCGGCGCGAAGCTGCTCGGCCCGATCACGATCGGGCACGGCTCGAAGATCGGTGCGAACACGGTCGTGATCCACGAGGTGCCGCCGAACTCGACGGTCGTCGGCAACCCCGGGCACCCGGTGCGCATCGACGGCCGCCGGCCGGAGGGCCCTGACGCCGACTGGGTCCACCTGCCGGACCCGGTCGCCGACGCGATCAAGGGCCTCGCGAGCCGCATCGGCGCGCTCGAGCGGGCGCTCGTCGAGCACGGGGTCGATCCGGCGACGGTCGCTGCTGTCGCGCAGGACGACGGTCCACCGTTGCGCCCCGCGCGCGGGCCGAACCCCGCCGGCGGCTAGGGCTCCTCGATGTTCCGGCGCGTGCGCACGAGGTAGAGCGGACGGCCCTTGACCTCGTCGTAGATGCGCCCGACGTACTCGCCGATCAGCCCGATCGCCATCAGCTGGATCCCGCCAAGCAGCAAGACCGCGATCGTGATCGAGCCGAAGCCCGGCAGGTAGGACCCGGCGATCCGCAGGCCGACGACGACCGGGATCAAGACGAAGGCGATCGCTGCGCAGAGGAAGCCGAGGAGCGTCGCGAGCTGCAGCGGCCGGTGCGAGAACGACGAGATCGCATCGAGCGAGAACGTGATCATCTTGCGCAGCGTGTACTTCGTCTCGCCGGCGCGGCGCGGGTCGCGCTTGTAAGGGACAGCGGTCTGCGTGTAGCCGATCCAGACGGTCATGCCGCGCAGGAAGCGGTTGCGCTCGCGCATCGACAGCAGCGCGTCGAGCGGGGCGCGGTCGAGCAGGCGGAAGTCGCCGGAGTCGGGCTCGAGCGGCACCTCGGCGAGCGCACCGAAGAGCTTGTAGAACCAGCGCGCGGTCGCGAGCTTGAAGCGCGTCTCGCCCTCGCGGCGACGGCGCACCGCATAAACGACGTCGACGCCATCCTGCCACCGCTGGAGCATCTCCGGGATCAGCTCCGGCGGGTCTTGCAGGTCGGCGTCGATCATCACGACCGCGTCGCCGCGCGCGTGGTCGAGCCCGGCGGTGAGCGCCGTCTGGTGGCCGAAGTTGCGCGACAGCTCGACGACGCGCACGCGCGCGTCGCGCTCGGCGATCGCCGCGAGCCGGGACGCCGTGCCGTCGGAGGAGCCGTCGTCGACGAGCACGAGCTCGAACGGCACGTCGGCGAGCACGGAGCAGACGCGCTCGTGGAACGCGTCGATCAGCTGCTCCTCGTCGTAGACCGGTGCGACGACGCTCAGCAACGTGAGCGCGCGTCCATCGCTGCGCGGTTCCGAGGCGCCGGCTTCTCCAAGGTCGAGTGCCATCTCGCCGCGTCTCAGGTCACGCCTGCGGTCTCGGCTGGCGCGCCTTCGCCGCGTTCGCGCCTGTCGGCAGCGCTGCGTGCGACGGCAGCCGGTGCGCTGTGGCGCAGCCGTGGGACGCGCCACATCGCCTCCAGCGCAATCCGTCCCGACATCTTGCTCGTGCCGACGACGCGCTCGTGGAAGACGATCGGGACCTCGACGACGCGGAAGCCCGCGAGCACCGCCCGATAGGTGATCTCGATCTGGAAGACGTAGCCCTGTGAGCGCACGCTGCTCAGCTCGATCGCTTCGAGCACCTCGCGCCGGATCAGCTTGAAGCCGCCGGTCAGGTCGCGCTGCGGCAGGCCGAGCAGCGCGCGTGCGTAGCTGCAGCCGCCGCGGCTGATGAGCCTCCGCGGGAGGCTCCAGTCGGTCACGCCGCCGCCCGGGACGTAGCGCGAGCCGAGCACGAGGTCGGCGTCGCGTGCGGCTGCGAGCAGGGCCGGCAGATGCGCGGGGTCGTGCGAGAGGTCGGCATCCATCTCGCCCACGAGCTCTGCGCCGCGTTCCAGCGCATGCGCGAAGCCGGCGAGGTAGGCCCGCCCGAGCCCGTTCTTCTGCGTTCGGTGGAGCACCTCGACGACGCCCAGCTCGGCCCCGATGCGCTCGGCGACATGGCCCGTCCCATCCGGGGAGCCGTCGTCGACGACGAGGATGCGGTGATCCTCGGGAGCTGTCTCGGCGAGCGTCCCCGCGACCGAGCGCAGCAGCGGCTCGATCGACTCGGCCTCGTTGTACGTTGGGATCACGATCCAGACGGCGGGAGCCATGACGACGCCAAGGCTAGAGCACGCGCCGGGGAGACCACCGGACGAGCGCGTGCATGCCGCGCTGCCAGGGCGCACGGCGCCCATCCGGGCAATTCGCGATGATGAGGACCCGGGATGCGCCTCGACGATCTCATCCGGGGGCCCAACCGGCCGACCCACGTGCAGCTTCGGCAGCGCCGCCGCGCTGCCGCGGCGCTGCTGGCGGTCGCAGCGGTCTCGCTGCTGCTCGGCGCGCTCGTCGGTGCCGGCGGCGACGGCACGCCCGCCACGCGTCAGCCGGCGACGTCGATCGGCTGGTTCGGCCATCTGCGAGCGCTCGCCGGGGCGCAACGTGGTTCACTCGACTTCAGCGAGCGCACGCGCGAGAGCGAGGCGATCGACCGGACGCTCGCGACGACGCCCTTCGTGCGCCTCGCCGGCTCGCAACACCGTCTGGTCGCGTTGACGTTCGACGACGGACCCGGTCCGTACACGACGACGCTGATCGACACGCTCCAGCGCTTGCGCGTGCCGGCCACGTTCTTCGTCGTCGGCAGGGAGCTGACGAGCTTCGGCACCGCCACGCTGCAACGTCAGGTCGACCTCGGCCTGCCGGTCGGCGATCACACCGAGGCACACGCGAACCTCTCGCAGCTGTCGCCGGCCGACCAGCGCGCGCAGGTGCTCGGGGCCGCCCACCAGATCACCGCTGGCGGCGCCGCCTACCCGCGGCTCTTCCGGCCGCCGTATGGCGCGTACAACCAGGCATCGCGCAAGCTCCTGCACCGGCAGAAGATGCTGACCGTCCTGTGGTCGGTCGACAGCCAGGACTACACGCGGCCAGGCGTGCCACGGATCGTGCAGAACGTAGTCGGCAGCGTGCGCCCGGGCTCGATCGTGCTGATGCACGACGCCGGTGGCGACCGCAGCGAGACGATCGCCGCATTGCCGGCGATCGTCGCAGCGCTCCGCAAGCAGGGCTATCGCTTCGTCACGATTCCGCGACTGCTGCTGGAGAATCCGCCGCCGCAGCAGCAGGAGCTGCCCTCGGGCTTCAACCCGGGCGGTGCTGGCTAGCGCGCGAAGCGCCTCGGTCCGGAAACATGGTCAGTGGTGCGGAGACCGCCGATCCCGATCACGCTTGCACGCCGCCGGATGCCGCGTGGTGATGCGCTGCTCGCCGTGCGGGGCGGCGCGTGGGCCACGGCCCTCGGCGTCGCCGGGCTCGCCGGGTTGCTGACCGCGAGCGCGCTGCTGGCGATCGGCGCGTCGGCGCAGCGGCGCTGGTTCTTCGTGCCCGCGAGCATCGAGGGCGGCTTCCCCGACTGGCTGGCCGGACCGCTGCACGGGTTCGGGCTGGCGATCTCGCCGCACAGCGGCGCGCTCCTGCTCGTGGCGATGTCCGTCTGCTACCTGGTGGTGCTGGCCTGTGCGCAGGCGCTGCCGCCGTGGGTCGCGATCCTCGCCGTCGTCGCCGCCCACGTCGTCTTCCTGATCAGCCCGCCGCTGTTCTCCGCCGACGTCTTCGGCTACGTCGACTATGCGCGGCTCGACGTGCTGCACGGGCTCGACCCGTACGACCATGGCGCAGTCGACGCGCTGCGCGACCCGGTCTTCCACTACGTGCGCTGGCGCGACATCGCGACCCCGTACGGGCCGCTCTTCACGTTCGGGAGCACGCCGCTCGCGTGGTTGAGCGTGCCGGCCGCGCTGTGGGCCTTCAAGTCGGTCACGGCGCTGCTGAGCCTCGCTTGCGTCGCACTCGTGTGGCGGATCGCGCGGCGTCGTGACATCGCGCCGGTGCCGGCGATCCTGTTCGTCGGCCTGAACCCGCTGCTGCTCGCCTATGGAGTCGGCGGCGCGCACAACGACTTCGTGCTGCTCGCGCTGCTGCTGCTCGCGGTGCTGCTGACGGTCGAGCAGCGCGCCGCGAGCGGCGGCTTCGCGGGCGCGCTCGCGATCGGCGTCAAGGCCTCCTCCGCGGTTGCGTTGCCGTTCCTGCTGCTCGGCTCGCGGCGCCCACGCACGGCGACTGCCGGCGCCGGCGCCGGGATCGCGCTCGTGCTGCTGGTCGGGGCGGCTGCCTTCGGCGGCCACGCGCTCGGCTTCGTCAGCCAGATCCACGAGCAGCAGCGACTCGTCGCCGCCAACAGCGTCCCAAGCCAGCTCGCGTCCGTGCTCGGCTTCGACGACCTGCCGGGCGGGCTGCGCTTGCTGTTCCTGATCGCGTTCGGCTTCACCGTCGTGGCGCTGCTGTGGCGCACCTGGCGCGGGCACGGCGACTGGGTGGCGGGAGCCGGCTGGGCGACGCTTGCGCTGCTCGTCTCGACCGCATGGCTCGTGCCCTGGTACGTCGTCTGGCTGCTGCCGTTCGCCGCCGTCGGGCGCGACCGCCGGCTGTGGTGGGCGACGCTCGTGTTCTGCGTCTACCTCGTCGCGACGCGCGTCACCTACCAGCTGCTGTAGGCGACGGCTGCGCGTCACGAGCGCTCGCTATCGTCGGTCGCGATGAGCGGCAACGCGCATGCGACAGGCGACAAGCTCGACAAGCTGCTCGCGGGCCTCAACGACCCGCAACGGGAGGCGGTCGTGCACGGCGAGGGGCCGTTGCTGATCCTCGCCGGCGCCGGTTCGGGCAAGACGCGCGTGCTGACGCACCGGATCGCCTACTTGCTCGCAACCGGCCAGGCGCGACCCGACGAGATCCTCGCGATCACGTTCACGAACAAGGCGGCGCAGGAGATGCGCGAGCGCGTCGAGTTGCTCGTCGGCGCGCGTACGCGCGCGATGTGGCTGATGACGTTCCACGCAGCTTGCGCGCGGATGCTGCGCGCCGACGCGCACCGGCTCGGCTACACGCGCCAGTTCACGATCTACGACCAGGCCGACGCGCGGCGGCTCGTGAAGCGCTGCGTCGAGCAGCTCGACGTCGACCCGAAGCGCTTCGCGCCCGCGGCGATCCACCGCGAGATCTCCGACGCGAAGAACAAGCTGCGCGACGCCGACGCGTATGCCGAGATCGTCGGCTCCTACTTCGAGCAGACGGTCGTCGACGTGTATCGGCTGTACGAATCCGAGCTGCACCGCATGAACGCGATGGACTTCGACGACCTGCTCGTGCGCGCGGTCAACGTGATGGAGTGCTTCCAGGAGGTCCGCGACCGCTACGCCAACGCCTTCCGCCACGTGCTCGTCGACGAGTACCAGGACACGAACCACGTCCAGTACCGCTGGCTCCAACTGATCGCCGGTGCCGACGACCACCGCAACCTTGCGGTAGTGGGAGACGATGATCAGAGCGTGTACGGATTCCGTGGAGCGGACGTGCGCAACATCCTCGACTTCGAAGACGACTTTCCCGACTCGGTCGTCGTGAAGCTGGAGCAGAACTACCGCTCGACGCAGACGATCCTCGACGCGGCGAACGCGGTGATCGCGAACAACCGCGGGCGGATGGGCAAGGCGCTGTGGACCGACGTCGGCCTCGGCGACCCGATCAAGGTGCGCGAGCTGGAGGACGAGCACGCCGAGGCGCGCTTCGTCGCCGGCGAGATCGAGCGGCTCGTCGACGAGGGCGTCTCGCGCAACGAGGTCGCCGTCTTCTACCGCACGAACGCGCAGTCGCGCGTGCTGGAGGACACGCTCGTGCGCGCGCAGATCGGCTATCAGGTGATCGGCGGGACGAAGTTCTACGAGCGTGCCGAGATCAAGGACGCGATCGCCTACCTGACGGTGCTCGTGAACCCGCAGGACGTCGTCTCCTTCACGCGGATCGTCAACTCGCCGCGGCGCGGGATCGGGCAGACGTCGCTCGGCCGCGTGATCGCGTGGGCCAACACGGCGGGCATCACGATCTGGGACGCAGCCGCCGAGCCGGACGCCGTGCCCGGCCTCGGGGCCGCCGCGGTGAAGGCCTTCCACCGCTTCATGGGCGCGCTGCGCGTGCTGCGCGAGCGAGCCGAGGGCGGGGCGCCGATCGCCGAGCTGCTGAACGAGACGCTGAGAGAGAGCGGCTACCTGGAGGCGCTCGAGACGGAGCGGACGATCGAGGCGCAAGGCCGGGTCGAGAACCTCGAGGAGCTCGTGAACGTCGCCGCCGAGTTCGACGGCGCGACGGTGACCGCGATGGCGGAGCCCGGCGCCGAGGCCGGCTCGCTCGCCGGCTTCCTGCAGCAGATCGCGCTCGTCTCCGACGCCGACACGCGCCGCGACGACGAGGGGCTCGTGACGCTGATGACGCTCCACAACGCGAAGGGGCTCGAGTACCCGATCGTCTTCCTGATCGGCTGCGAGGAGGGCGTCTTCCCGCATTCGCGCGCGATCGACGAGGGCGGCCTGGAGGAGGAGCGCCGGCTCGCCTACGTCGGCATCACGCGTGCCGAGCGCGACCTCTACATCACGTACGCCCGCACGCGGGCGGTCTTCGGCGCGCGCTCGTTCGGCGCCCGCAGCCGCTTCGTCGACGAGATCCCGATCGGACTGACGGACCGCAACGAGCGCCCCGCATTCGGCGTCGGCAGCGCGCGCGAGCGGGCGCTGTCGTGGGCGCCGCTCGGGTCGGGCGGCTCCGACGGCGGCGGCTGGTCGGGTGGATCGGGCGGAGCGGACGGAGGCGGCGGGCCCGGTGGGGGAGACGCGACCCCGCTCCGCCTCGGCGAGGACGTGGCGCACGCTGCCTTCGGCGAGGGCGTCGTGACGGCGCTCGAGCCCGGCGGGATCGTCGTGATCCGCTTCCGCGGCGACGGCTCGGAGCGCAAGCTCGTTGCGGACCTCGCGCCGATCACCCGCCGCTGACTGGCGGCGCCTCGTCGCGCCTGGCGGCGTCCTCGGTCGCTCGCGTGCCATGCACGCCACGCTCCCTGCGTCCTTGCCAGGCACGACGATCCGCCGCCAGTGCCGTGCACGGCGCTAGAGTGCGCGCCGCCATGGCAGCGACGCTCATCGACGGGAAGGCAGTCGGACAGCACGTCCGCGACGAGGTCGCGCGCGACGTCGCTGCGTTCACCGCCGAGACGCGTGTGACGCCGGGCCTGGCGACCGTGCTCGTCGGCGAGGATCCCGCTTCCGCGATCTATGTCGCGAACAAGCGGCGGGCGTGCGCCGAGGCGGGGATCGCCGACCTCCATCGCCACCTGCCGGCGGACGTCGGCCAGGACGAGCTGCTCGCGCTGATCCAGCAGCTGAACGCCGACCCGGCCGTGAGCGGGATCCTGCTGCAGCTGCCGGTGCCGGCACCGCTCGACGGCGCGACGCTGACGACGGCGATCGCGCCGGACAAGGACGTCGACGGGCTGACGCCGATCAGCGCCGGCCGGCTCGTGCAGGGGACGCCTGGGCTGCGCCCGTGCACGCCGTCGGGCGTGATCGCGCTGCTCGACCACCACGACGTGACGCTCGAAGGGGCCGAGGCCGTCGTCGTCGGCCGCTCCGACCTCGTCGGCAAGCCGGTCGCGCACCTGCTGCTGCAGCGCAACGCGACGGTCACGATCTGCCATTCGCGCACCCGCGACCTGGCGGCAGTCTGCGCCCGTGCCGACGTGCTCGTCGCTGCCGTCGGCGTGCCGCGGCTGCTCGGCGCCGACGCGGTCAAGCCGGGTGCGGCGGTGATCGACGTCGGCATGAATCGCACGGACGAGGGACTCTGCGGCGACGTCGACTTCGACGCAGTGCGCGAGGTCGCCGGGCTGCTCACGCCGGTCCCCGGCGGTGTCGGCCCGATGACGATCGCGATGCTGCTGCGCAACACGCTCGTCGCGGCGCGCCTGCAGGCGGCCTGACACCGTCCTAGGGGAGCGCTACGGTTGCTTGGCCGGTGTCTGCCGGTACGAAAGCGACCTGCCTGGAGGTAGGGATGGAGTTCGATCTCAGCCGACTTCGCCGAGGCGAGCGCATCGCGGCGATCGGCGGCATAGTGCTGTTCGTCTTGCTGCTGTTCTTCGACTGGTACGACGTGAGCGCGTCGTTCGCGGGGATCGGCCGGAGCGCCGGCGTGAGCGCGTGGGACGCGTTCGACTTCATCGACCTGTACCTGCTGCTGACGGTGATCGTCGCCGTCGGTCTTGCGGCGCTCACGGCGATGCAGCGGGCTCCGGCATTGCCGGTGACGGCGAGCGTGATCACGACCGCCGTCGCCGGGATCGCCACGTTGCTGATCCTCTTCCGGATCCTCGACACGCCCGGTGGTGACGTGCCTGCTGGCTCCGGGATCGACATCAGCCCGACGGTCTGGATGTTCCTCGCGCTCGTCGCGACGGCAGGGATCGCCTACGGCGGCTATCTCTCGATGCGCGAGGAAGGCACGACGCTCGGCGACGTGCGGGCGCAGGCGAGCGCGATGGGCGGTCAGGCGCGCGGCGCATTCGACCAGTCGGGCTCGTCGGCCGCACCGCCTCCACCACCACCGCCGCCTGCACCGGCAGCGGAGCGCTCGGACGTGCCGCCGCCCGCACCACCGCACGCGGATCCACCGCCGCCCGCACCTCCGCACGCGGATCCACCGCCGCCGGCACCGCCGCAAGCGGGCCCACCGCCGCCCGTCGGCGCCGCCGCGCCGCCGCCACCCGTCGGTGAGCCACCCGCAGGGGCCTAGGCAGCCGTCGTTGCACCGGGCGCTCCCGTCGAGCGCTCGGTGCGACGTCGCGCCTCCGCGGGAGCCGCGTCTAGACTCCCGCGCCGATGATCGATCGCACACAAGTCCTCCACGTAGCGCGGCTCGCTCGCCTCGAGCTCGCCGACGCAGAGGTCGAGCAGATGGCGCGCGAGCTGTCGGCCGTGCTCGACCACATCGAGAAGATCGGCGAGCTCGACCTCGACGCAGTCGAGCCGACGTCGCATGTCGTCGATGTGGTCAACGCGCTGCGCGTCGACGAGCCGCGTCCGTCGTTGCCGCGCGATGTCGCGCTCGCATCTGCGCCCGCGGTCGTCGCAGAGGGCTTCGGCGTCCCGAGCCCGGGGGCTGCGTCGTGAGCGCGACGAACGAGCTGATCGGGCTGTCCGCGGCGCAGGCGGCCGAGCGCGTCGGCGACGGCGACGTAGCGGCGGCCGAGCTGTTCGAGGCCTACCGCACGCGCGCTGCGGCGGACGCCGAGGACCTCAACGCCTTCACCTGGGTCGCGGATGCGGCGCCCGACGCGCCGGCGCCCGACGCGCCGCTCGCCGGCGTCCCGCTCGCCGTCAAGGACCTCTTCTGCACCGAAGGCGCGCCGAGCCAGTCGGGTTCGAAGATCCTCGAGGACTACCGCCCGCCGTACACGGCGGCGGTCGTCGAGCGGCTCGCACAGGCCGGTGCACCGCTGCTCGGCAAGACGAACCAGGACGAGTTCGCGATGGGCTCCTCGACCGAGAACTCGGCCTACGGGCCGACGCGCAACCCGTGGGACCGCGAGCGCGTCCCCGGCGGCTCCTCCGGCGGCTCGGCTGCCGCGGTCGCCGCCGGCCTCGCTCCATGGGCGCTCGGCACCGACACCGGCGGCTCGATCCGCCAGCCCGCAGCGCTCTGCGGGATCGTCGGGATGAAGCCGACGTACGGCGCCGTCTCGCGCTACGGGATGATCGCGTTCGCGTCCTCGCTCGACCAGGCGGGACCGCTCACGCGCGACGTGACGGATGCAGCGCTGCTGCTGCGTCACATGGTCGGCCAGGACGCGCGCGACTCGACCTCGCTCGCGTTCCCCGAGCCGATCGAGCTGCCGAACGGAGTCGACCTCAAGGGCGTGCGGCTCGGCGTGCCGGAGGAGCTGACCGGCGACGGGATCGAGTCGGGCGTCCGCGAGGCGTTCAACGCGACGCTCGCGCTCGCCGAGCAGCTCGGCGCGAGCATCGAGACATGCCGCCTGCCGCACGCGCCGCACGGCCTCTCGGCCTACTACGTGATCGCGCCAGCCGAGGCGTCGTCCAACCTCGCCCGCTTCGACGGCGTCCGCTACGGGCTGCGCGTCGACGCCGACGACCTGCTCGGCATGTACACGGCGACGCGCGCCGCCGGCTTCGGCGCCGAGGTCAAGCGCCGCATCATGCTCGGAACCTACGCACTGTCAAGTGGGTACTACGACGCCTACTACGGCCGCGCGCAGAAGGTCCGCACGAAGATCGCCGAGGACTTCACCACCGCGTTCGAGCGCTTCGACCTGATCGTCACGCCGACGGCGCCGAGCGTCGCCTTCCGCCTCGGCGAGAAGACCGCCGACCCGCTTGCGATGTACCTCAACGACGTCTGCACAGTGCCGATGTCGCTTGCCGGGATCCCTGCGATCTCGATCCCGAACGGCCTCAGCGACGGGCTGCCCGTCGGCTTCCAGCTCGCTGGCCCTGCCTTCAGCGAGAACCGCGTGCTGCAAGCCGCCTACGTGCTCGAGCAGGCGCTGGCGTTCGACGGGAGCGCGGCGCGCGCATGAGCTACGAGCCGGTCATCGGGCTGGAGATCCACGTCCAGCTGAAGACGCGCACGAAGATGTTCTGCGGCTGCGAGCTGAGCTTCGGCGACCCGCCGAACACGCACACCTGCCCGGTCTGCCTGGGCCTGCCGGGCGCGCTGCCGGTCGTGAACGCGAAGGCGATCCACTACGCGCTGATGATCGGGATGGCGCTCGGCTGCGAGCTCGCACCGCGCTCGATCTTCCACCGCAAGAACTACTTCTATCCGGACCTGCCGAAGGGCTACCAGATCTCGCAGTACGACATCCCGATCTGCAGTGGCGGCGCGCTCGGCGAGGTGCGGATCCACCGCGCGCATCTCGAGGAGGATGCGGCGAAGCTCGTCCACGTCGGTGGCAGCGGGCGCATCCACGGAGCTGACGCGAGCGTCGTCGACTTCAACCGCGGCGGCACGCCGCTCGTCGAGATCGTCACCGAGCCCGACGTGCGCTCGGCAGCGCAGGCGCGCGAGTGGCTGACGTTGCTGCGCACGACGCTGCGCCAGCTCGGCGTCTCCGACGTGAACATGGAGGAGGGCTCGCTGCGCTGCGACGCGAACGTCTCGATCCGGCCGGTCGGCAGCGAGGTGCTCGGGACGAAGACGGAGCTGAAGAACATGAACTCCTTCCGCTTCATCGAGCGCGGCGTCGACGCCGAGATCGCGCGCCAGACGGCGATCGTCGAGGCGGGCGGGACGGTCATGCAGGAGACCCTCCACTATGACCCCGTGTCGGGAGCGATCACGTCGCTGCGCTCGAAGGAGGAGGCGCACGACTACCGCTACTTCCCCGAGCCCGACCTCGTGCCGGTCGTGCTCGACGACGCGATGCGCGAGGCAGCGCGTGCCGAGCTTCCGGAGCTGCCGGCGGCACGCGCCGAGCGCTACGAGCGACAGTTTCAGCTGAGCGCCGACAGCGCGCGCCTGTTCGCGTTCCGCTCCGAGCTGGGCGACTACTTCGAGCGCGCGCTCGCGTCCGACGCCGAGCACCCGCAGGTCCTCGCGAACTGGATCTCCGGCGAGCTGCTCGCGCACGTCGGCGACGGCGACCCCGCCGACTCGAAGGTCACGCCCGAGGCGCTCGCGTCGCTCGTCGGCCTCGTGCGCGGCAAGCAGGTCACGCAGGGCGCCGCGAAGCAGGTGCTCGACCGCCTCGTCGCCGGCGGCGGCGATCCGCAGGCGATCGTCGAGGCAGAGGGCCTCGGCGCGATGGGCGGAGGCGACGAGCTGGCGGAGGCCGTCGCACGTGCCCTGGCGGCCGATCCCGATGCGGCGGAGAAGCTCAAGGCCGGCAACATGAAGGCGATCGGGCCGATCGTCGGCTTCGTGATGCGCGAGACGAAGGGCCGCGCCGACGGCGGCGAGGTCACGCGGCTCGTGCGGGAGCAGCTCGGCCTGTGACGTCGCCCGCAGGCGATCGCTTGCGATCGCCGTAGGGCGAAACCTCTTGTTCGCAGGAGTACGCTGAAAGCAGCGCACCCAGTGGTCAGGAGGCCAGAGATGTCCCGACTCATCCGCATGGATCAGAGCGGTCACACGACGCTCGCCGAGTGGACCACGCAGGACCCCGCGTCGGTCGAGGCCGCCGTCACGGCATTTCGCGAGGAGCTGGAGACCGGCTCGATCGCGATGGTCACGCGCGGCCCCGGCCACGCCGAGCACGTCCGCGAGCTGCCGCTCGACGAGGAGCTCGTGATCATGCGCCGGCCGATCGCGGGCGGCTAGGAGCGCGGCGACGCCGGCCGATCCTGCGCGTGTCGAGCACCCTCGAGCCGGCCCCGGTCGTCTCCGGCAGCGGCGCGCTGCCGGAGCTGGCGAGCGTCTTCTGGCGCCCGCGGACGACGCCCGACGAGCTGCACCGCCGCGGCCGCCTGTGGACGCTCACGACCGTCGCGCATGTCGTGCCGTTCGTGCTCGTCGCGATCGCGATGCTGCTGCTCTCGCCGCTCGCGGCGCCGGTGGCGCTCGTCTCGCTCGCGCACGCCTGGATCATCCCCGAGCTGTACGCCCAGCGAGGCGCGAACGTCACCCGCCCGCGACCGGCGGCCGCCGACGGCCCCGAGCGCGTCGCGCTTGGCCTGCTCGGCGACCTCGTCGGCCACGACGCACGCGAGCTGCACGCGCGCACCGGCCTGATCCCCGAGCGCGGCCGGCTCGGCACCTGGCTCGTCGGCGAGGCCGGCGCGCTGCTGCTCGTCGACCGCCGCGTCTTCTGCTGGTGCGTGAAGGCGACCGACCCGGACCTGCCGGCGGGCGACCGGATCGCGCATCTGCTGCTCGCGCTGCGGACCGACGAGGAAGGCTTCGCGACCGTCGCGAACCTCGCCTTCTCCGGCGCGCGCTGGCGGCTGCGCCGCCGGCTGCCGTCGCACCAGCGGATCGCGCTTGACGCCGCTGGTCGAGCCGGCGGGGCGGGGGAGTACGCTTAATCCCATGTCCACGACCGAAGGCCTCAACGACACGCCCAAGCCATCGCTGCTGCGCCGCGCGCTGGCCGCCTTGGTGCTCGTGCTCGCCGCCGCGCTGCTGCTGAAGCTCGTGATCGGGTTCGTGATCGCGATCTTCTGGGTGATCGTCGCCGTCGCCGCGGTCGTGCTGATCCTCTGGGCGCTCAAGACGCTGCTCTGAGCGGGGCAGGCGCGCCATGGCGTACATCGTCATCGCGATCTGCTTCGGCCTCGCCGGCGGTCTCGTCGGCCGCGCGAAGGGCAGCTCGTTCTTCCTCTGGTTCCTGATCTCCTCGATCGTGCCGTTCATCGGGCTGCTGACGGCATTCCTCTACCGCTGGGACAAGGACGAGCTGCGGCGCCAATGCCCCGGCTGCGGGCGCGTCGTGAAGCTGCACGACGCGCTCTGCACGAGCTGCGGGACAGAGCTGGAGTTCCCGGACGTGGCGATCGCGCCCGAGTCGCAGCCGGTGCGCGTGCGCGCAAGCGGGAATTCCCCGGGGTAGCGGCGAAAACCACTGGTAGACTGGCTCGACGGCGCTCGGCCTGAGCCGCGCCACGTACCAAAATCCCGAGCTTCTGCGAAAGGAGGCGAGCGCATATGCGTGCAGTCGATGCACTGATGGAGTGCCTGAAAGCGGAGGGTGTGGAGGTCGTATTCGGGCTGCCCGGCGGCGCGAACCTCCCGACCTATGACGCCGTCTACGACGCTGGCATCCAGCACATCCTCGTGCGCCACGAGGCCGGCGGCGGCCATGCCGCGGAGGGCTATGCGAAGGCGACCGGCAGAGTCGGCGTCGCGTTCGCGACGAGCGGCCCCGGCGCGACGAACCTCGTGACGGCGATCTGCGACGCGATGATGGACTCCGTCCCGGTCGTCTTCATCACCGGCCAGGTGCGCACCGAGCTGCTCGGGACGGACGGCTTCCAGGAGGCCGACATCCTCGGCATGACCCTGCCGATCGTCAAGCACTCGTTCATGATCCAGCACCCGCTGGAGATCCCGCGCGCGGTCCACGAGGCCTTCCACATCGCTCGCAGCGGACGCCCCGGGCCGGTCCTGATCGACATCCCGCAGGACCTTTCGCGCGCGGACATCCCGTACGAGCCGGTCGGCGACGTCCACCTGCCGGGCTACCAGCCGACGATCGAGGGCAACCAGAAGCAGATCCGCCTCGCCGCGAAGGCGCTCGCGAACGCGCGCCGGCCGGTGATCTACGCCGGTGGCGGCGTCGTCAACGCGAACGCGTCAGCCGAGCTGCGCGAGTTCTGCCTCAGCGACCGCCTGCCGGTCACGTGCACGCTGATGGGCCTCGGTGCCTTCCCGGCGCCGCACGCGCAGTGGCTCGGGATGCTCGGGATGCACGGCACGCGCGCGGCGAACTACGCGATGGACGAGGCCGACCTGATCGTCGCGGTCGGCGCGCGCTTCGACGATCGCATCACCGGCAAGCTGTCGGAGTTCGCGCCGCGGGCGAAGTTCATCCACATCGACATCGACCCGGCCGAGATCGGCAAGAACGTGCCGGCGCACATCCCGATCGTCGGCGACGCGAAGAACGTGCTCGCGCGGCTCACGAGCGAGTACCGCTCGCTCGAGGCCGACCGCGCGCGGCTCGAGGACTGGTGGACGCGGATCGAGGGCTGGCGCACGCAGTACCCGCTCACGTTCGCCGACTCCGAGGACACCGAGATCCGCCCGCAGCGCGCCATCCAGGCGGTCTTCGAGGCGACCGGCGGCGAGGCGATCGTCACGAGCGACGTCGGCCAGCACCAGATGTGGGCTGCGCAGTACTACGACTTCCCCGAGCCGCGCCGCTGGATCAACTCCGGCGGCCTCGGCACGATGGGCTTCGGCCTGCCGGCGGCGATGGGCGCGGCGGTCGGCTGCCCCGATCGCACGGTCGTCTGCATCGCCGGCGACGGCTCCGTGCAGATGAACGCGCAGGAGCTGGCCACGTGCAGCCAGAACAAGATCCCGATCAAGGTCGTGATCCTCAACAACGGCTACCTCGGCATGGTCCGCCAGTGGCAGGAGCTGTTCTGGGACAAGCGCTACTCGCAGGTGCACATGGGCGACTGGCCGGACTTCGTCAAGCTCGCCGAGGCGTATGGAGCCCACGGCGTGCGGCTGACGGACAAGACGACGCTCGTGGACGACCTCAAGGCCGCGATCGCGGTGGAGGGACCGGTGGTCGTGGACGTGCGCGTCACCGCCGAGGAGAACGTGTACCCGATGATTCCCGCCGGCCAGGCCGCGCGGGACATGGTGGGGTGACGGTCATGGGCGAACCAGGAACCAAGGAACTGTTGAGCCTCGA
The DNA here is from genome assembly GCA_963715695.1 of uncultured Actinomycetes bacterium. GTDB lineage: Bacteria > Actinomycetota > Thermoleophilia > Solirubrobacterales > Solirubrobacteraceae > Conexibacter. The sequence continues at coordinate 3,108,215 of OY970266.1, forward strand.
CGAGCTGGAGGCCGCCGGCAGCCTGCGCAGCGGCCGCAAGCACATCCTCTCGATCCTCGTCGAGAACAAGCCGGGTGTGCTCACGCGCGTCGCCGGGCTGTTCGCGCGGCGCGGCTTCAACATAGACACGCTCGCCGTCGGGCCGACCGACGACGACGCGGTCTCGCGCATCACGATGACGCTCGACGGTGCGCTGCATCCGATCGACCAGGTCACCAAGCAGCTGCACAAGCTCATCAACGTGCTGAAGATCCGCGACCTCGAGCCGGAGGAGACGCTCGCGCGCGAGCTGGCGCTGTTCAAGCTCGCGGTCGACGGGCCGGCGCGCACCGAGGCGCTGCAGATCTGCGACATCTTCCGTGCGAAGGTCGTCGACGTGACGAAGCGATCGATCACCGCCGAGATCACTGGCACGGCCGAGAAGGTCGAGGCGTTCGAGGCGCTCGTGCGTCCGTTCGGGCTCGTCGAGATGGCGCGCACCGGCGAGATCGCGATCGCTCGCGGTCGCAGCGAGACGTAAGCGGAGCGCGCAGCGCAGATGTCGATCGCACGCACGCGGCCGGAAGAGCGCCAGTGGCTCGACCCGGCTGCGCGCGAGCTGCTCGCGACACGGCTCGCCGCAGCAGTCCGCCGCGCCCGCTCGCACGGCGAGGCGCTCGCTGCGGTGACGGTCGCGCTGCCGGATGTTCAGCTGCTCGACCCGAGCGCGCTCGTCGCCGCCTCGCGGCGGCCCGACGAGCCGTGGTTCTGCTTCGAGCAGCCGGAGCGCGACGGCAGCGCGCTCGCGGCACTCGGCTGCGTGCGCGCGATCGAGCACGAGGGACCGGATCGCTTCGACGCGGTGGCACGCGAATGGCGCTTGCTCGTGGCCGGCGCGCTCGCCGATCCGCCGGAGGGCCCAGCCGGTGCCGGGCTCGTCGCCGTCGGTGGCTTCGCATTCGCGCCGGGCGGCGGGGCGACGCCCCCGTGGGCGGGCTTCGCGCCGGCCTCGCTGCACGTTCCCGAGGTTGCGCTCGCGCGGCGCGGCGCCGACGTCCGGCTCACGGTCGCCGCACGCGCGACGCCGGACGACACGCCGGAAGACCTGCTCGCGCGCATCGACGTGCGGCTTGCCGAGCTGCGCGCCGCGCCGCTGCCGCTGCTCGACCCGGCTCCGGCCGGACGCTACGACGTCGTCAGTGCGATGCCGCCTCAGCACTACGAGGGCGCCGTCGCGCGAGCCGTCGAGCGGATTCGCGCAGGCCTTGTGCAGAAGGTCGTGCTCGCGCGCGAGGTGCAGGTCCACGCGCCCGTCGCGCACGACGCGGGCGCGGTGTTCGGCGTGCTGCGCGACGCCTTCCCCGGGTGCTACGTCTACGCGGTCGGTCGCGGCGAGTCGACCTTCCTCGGCGCCACGCCGGAGCTGCTCGTGCGGCGCGACGGCGAGCGCGCGAGCACCGTCGCACTCGCGGGCTCGACCCGCCGCAGCGCCGACCCTGCCGTCGACGACCACCTCGGCGAGGCGCTGCTGCGCAGCGACAAGAACCGCGAAGAGCAGGCGATCGTCACGCGCCGGATCGCGCGCGCGCTGCGTCCGCATGCCGTCTGGGTGACGGCGGCGCCGGAGCCGGTCGTCGTGCGCGTCGCGAACATCCAGCACCTCGCGACGCCGATCCGCGCACAGCTGTCGAAGCCGCTCGAAGCGATTTCGCTCGCGTCGCTGCTGCACCCGACGCCGGCGGTCGGCGGCGAGCCGTTCCGCGCCGCCGAGCGGATGATCCCCGAGCTGGAGGGCTTCGACCGCGGCTGGTACGCGGGCCCGGTCGGCTGGACCGACGCGAACGGCGACGGTGAGCTGTGCGTCGCGCTGCGCTGCGCGCTCCTACAGGGCCCGATCGCGCGCTGCTATGCCGGCGTCGGCGTCGTGCGCGACTCCGACCCGGCGGCAGAGCTGGCGGAGACCGAGGTCAAGCTGGAGGCGTTGCTGCCAGTCCTGGCGGGCTGACGCGCCTCACGAGTGCCTGGCCGTGGCGGGCGGGGGAGGTGGCGGCGGAGGCGGAGCGCTCGGCGGGGCCATCGCCGGGAACGCGGCGACCGTCGCGCCCAGGTCGCGCGCCAGCGTGGGGTTGGCGGACGAGGTGAACACGTACGTGTCGCCGATCTTGTCGTGGAGCGCCTGCTTGCGCTCGTCCCACAGCGGCCACGAGTAGTCGAGCAGCGAGTAGAGCCCGAACGTGAAGGCGCTCGGCAGCGTCTGGCCGAGCAGGTGCCGCTTGAAGCCGACCCCGAGCGTCACGGGGATCCCGGAGGTCGTGACGACGCGCAACGACAGCAATTGCTTGCCGATCGTCTGGCCGTTGCGCTCGCCGGAGCGCGCGAGCAGCAGCGGGTTGTACAGCAGGGTCGCGAGCACCCACAGCACGCCCGCCACGGCCGGTCCGCTGTGGCTGCCGAGCAGCGCGTCGAGCATCAAGATCGGGATTGCGATGATGGCGCTGTCGAGCAGCAGCGCGGCGACGCGCGACGCGCGCGAGCCGAGTGCCGTCGCGGGCAGCTCCAGCACACTCGCCGAGGCGACGTCGGGCGGGAGGAAGCTCATGCGTCCTGGTCCTCCTGTGTCGGCGTGGCAAGCTCGGTGACGGCGTCGCTCGGCGCTTCGACAGGCGACGCAGCAGCTGCCGGCATCGCCCGCCATGCTGCGCCATCCCAGAAATGATGCCCGTCGGGACTGACCTGGATGCCCGGCGGCAGACCGCTGTCGACGTGGTGCCATGCGCTCCCGTCCCACCAGTGCAGGCGGTCCTCGCTCCACTGCACCTCGTCACCGCGCGCGACGATGCGCAGCTCGACGAGCTGATCCTTCTGGGTCGCGTAGACGATCGCGTAGATCAGCAGCGGAATGATGCACAGGAAGAAGCCGACGACGGCCCAGAGGACGTTGAACTCCTTCTTCTTGAACATCACCGTGAAGTCCTCGCCCTGGTTCTGGACCGTGAAGCCCTGGGCGATGTAGCTCGTGATCGCGCTGTCCAGCGCTTGCCGGTCATGAACCTGAACTTGCGAGGCGGCGACAGCCATCCGTGCTCCTTAGGTCGATCTCGCGATGGGGGCTACCAGCAGCGTGCTGCTCATCGCGAGCACCACGGTCGCCGGCACTGCACAGGGATGAGAGGCACGTGCGCGGGCAAAGTCCCTGCCGAGCGTGTGGTTGATCCCGCGCGTCAAGCCACACAGCGGGCAGCGCCGGCCCGTGAGGAGCCGAAACGGGCAGAGGGTGGCCGATGGGAGCCGCTTCAGCACCGCCGCGTAGGCAAGGTAGGTGGCCGCCAACGCACCGAGGGCGCGATGGCGCGCTTGAGAGACCACCGCGTTTCCATGCATAGCGCCGGCACGATAGTGCTTTTGCACGACTCCGCCAACCGCATTTACCGCTCGAGGGATGCTGTGCGGACGCGTCAGGCGAGCGCGCTGCCGACCGCATCCCACACGCGGCGATGCAGCGCGACATTTTCGGCGCGATTGGTGCGGACCTCGATGATGGTGACGCCGGTGGCGCTCGTGGCGTCGGCGAGCGCGGCGCGCAGGCCGGCGACGTCGCGCACGAGCGTGTGGCCTGCGTCGTAGAGCGCCGCCGCCTTCGCGAAGTCGAGCCCGTGTGGTGTCGCGATGTGCTGCTCGAAGGCGTCGGTCTCGCCCGCGACCGGAAGGAAGTCGAAGATCCCGCCGCCGTCGTTGTTCACGAGCACGATCGTGAGGCTCAGGCCGAGCCGGCGGGCGGACAGCAGCGCGCCGACGTCGTAGGCGAGCGTGACGTCACCGATGTGCAGGACGACAGGGCCCTCGCCTGCTGCCGCGACCCCGAGCGCGGCGGCGACGGTGCCGTCGATCCCGTTCGCTCCACGGTTCGACAGCAGCCGCGGCCCGCCGTCGCGCGCTGCCGCGAACGTCTCGACGTCGCGGACCGGCATCGAGGAGGCGACGAACAACGTGGCTGGCGCGTCGAGCGCGGCGACGAGCTCGGCGGCGACGCGCGGCTCGGACAGCTCGTCGCCGAGCGTCGCGGCGATCGCACCGGCCGCAGCGTCGTCGGCGGTACGCCAGCGCTGAAGCCACGCCTGCTCACCGGCGCCGCGATGCTCGGGCGCGAGCGCGGCGAGCGCCGCCCGCGGGTGGGCCGCGACGCGGGTCCCGACGACACCGTCGGGGTCGTGCCAAGCGCCCTCGGCGTCGAAGGCGACCTGCTCGGTGCCCTCGCCAAGGCTTGCAAGCCAGGCGCGCAGCGGCTTCGACGTCGGCAGGTCGCCGATCCGCAGCACCAGCTCGGGGCGCAGCTCGGCGGCGAAGCGCTCGTCACGCAACAGCGCGTCGTAGTGGGAGATCGCCGCCGGGCCGCGGCGCGCGCCGGACAGCGGGTCGGCGAGCAGCGGGTAGCCGGCGGCTGTCGCGAACGCGGCGATCGCCTCGCCAAGCGCTGGGTCGCGCTCGTCGCGGCCGGCGACGATCACGCTGCGAGGGGCGGGTGCGATCGGCACCGCTGCGGGCTCGGCGACCATCGGCACGACCAGTCGCGCGACCCACGGCCGGCGGTCCCGACGGCCGCCCTCGTCGGCTGGCAGCGGCGCGCCGAGCACGAGCGGCTCGCGCAATGGAAGATTGAGGTGGACCGGCCCGGGCCGGCCTTCGCCCGCTGTCCAAAAGGCGCGGCACGCGAGCGCGCGCATCCAGCGCACGCGGGCAGGCGTCGCCTCGTGCGTGCCGACTTCGACGAACCACTTCGCCGCGTCGCCGTAGAGCTTGATCTGGTCGATCGTCTGCCCGGCACCGACGTCGCGCAGCTCCGGCGGGCGGTCGGCGGTCAGCACGATCAGCGGGACGCGTGCGTGTGCTGCCTCGATCACCGCGGGCGCCAGCTCGGCGGCGGCGGTCCCGGACGAGCAGGCGATCGCGACCGGACGTCCGCTGGCCTTCGCGAGCCCGAGCGCGAAGAAGCCGGCGGTGCGCTCGTCGATGTGCGAGTGGCAGCGCAGCTGCGGCGTGCGCGCGAGCGACAGCACGATCGGCGTCGAACGCGAGCCGGGCGACGTGCACGCATCGCTCATGCCGCAGCGCGCCAGCTCGTCGCAGAAGGCGCGCAGCAGCACGTAGGCATCGGTCGCGCTCATGGAGTCGGGGGACTGGTCGTGGGTCATCATGGAAGATGTGGGGGATGGCGCCGCCGACGATCGTGCTGCTGCACGGCTTCACGCAGACCGGACGCAGCTGGGCTCCGACGGTGACGGCGCTGGCGGAACGCTATCGCGCGCTCACGCCCGACCTCCGCGGCCATGGTGGCGCCTCGGCGGCACGGCCGGTCTCCTTCGACGCGATCCACGCCGACGTGCTCGCGCTCGCACCCGACCGCTTCACGCTCGCGGGCTACTCGATGGGCGGCAGGATCGCGCTGCAGCTCGCGCTCGCTGCGCCCGCGCGCGTGTCGCGGCTCGTGCTGATCGGGGCGAGCCCGGGACTTGCCGATCCCGACGAGCGCCGCGCGCGCCGTGCGGCCGACGACGTGCTCGCCGATGGCATCGAGCGGGAGGGGATCGAGACGTTCGCGGAGCGCTGGGCTGCCCAGCCGCTGTTCGCCGGCCAGCCGCCGGAGGTCGCGGCCGCCGCGCACGCCGAGCGCCTCCGCTGCACGCCGGACGGGCTCGCCGCAGTGCTGCGCGGGCTCGGAACCGGCGTGATGGAGCCGCTGTGGGAGCGACTGGGGGAGCTGACCATGCCGGTCACGCTGATCGTGGGCGAGCGCGACGCGAAGTTCCGCGCGATCGCGGAGCAGATGGCCGGCGCAATCCCGCAGGCGACCGTCCACGCAGTCCCCGGGGTTGGCCACGCGGTGCAGCTCGAAGCACCGGCTGCCGTCGCGCAGCTGCTGCTCGGCGACTGAAGCACCTTGCAGCGTGTCTGCACGCAGACCTCGAGCAGCATGGATCGCCACGGATCTGGGTTGGAACAGGTGAAATGCTCCAGCGTCCGGTCAATCCGATCCACCGTCGCAACAGCCGAGCTGCCGATCGCTCGGCAGCATGCCGGCGACAGCCTCCGGTGTACCCGATGCATCAGCTCGTGCGGAGCGCGTGCAGCTGTCCGGGAGCACGCTCGCGCCGGCCGGGCGCGTCGAGCTGACGCCTCAGGCGCGCACCCCGAGGCCCGGGCCGTCGGGCACGTCGATCGCTCCGTCGTGGACCGCGAGCGCCGGGTCGACGTCGAGTTCCGCGAAGCCGTCGAGCGTCGCCAGCCCACACGGGCGCTGAAGGCGCAGGACCGCGGCTGCGTGCAGCGCACCGGCGATCCCGAGCGGGCCGTCGAGCGTCGAGGCGAGGTAGACCTCGCTGCCGGCTGCACTGACGCGCTCCGCCGCCTCGATCAGGCCGGAGATGCCGCCGCAGCGGCTCAGCTTCAAGCAGACGATCCGGCACGCGCCGCTGTCGAGCGCGCCGGGCGCGACCGCCGTCTCGTCCATCGCGACGGCGATCTGCGTCTGCGCCTGCACCGCGCGCAGCTCCTCGACGCCATGGACGGGCTCCTCGCACAACTCGATCCGGCTTGGCTCGAGTGCACGCAGATGTGCGATGGCCTGCTCGACCGACCAGGCGCCGTTCGCGTCGAGCCGGATCGCGACATCGGGACCGACCGCCGCGCGCACCGCAGCGATGCGGCCGGCGTCGTCGCCGATCCCGACCTTCAGCTTCACGCAGGCGAAGCCGGCGGCGACCGCTGCGGCTGCCTCTGCCGCGGCGCGGGCACGGTCCTGCTTGCCGATCAGTGCGTTGACCGCGATCGAACCGCCCCGCTCGCCGCCGAGCAGGCGCCAGATCGGCTGCCCCGCGCGACGCCCTTCGAGATCCCACAGCGCGAGGTCGATCGCCGCGGCTGCCTGCGGCAGCACCGCAGCCTCGCGACAGGCTGAAGCGATCCGCGCGCGCGGCAGGCCGTCGCCGTCGCGCAGCACGACGCGGCAGTCCTCCAGCGCGGCACGCACGTCGTCGAGCGCGACTCCGTCGTAGGACGGCAGCGGCGCTGCCTCGCCGGCGCCCGCGACGCCGTCCGCGCCGATCACGAGCACGTCGAGCAGCACGCGCTCCTCGACCGTCCCGTGCGCCGTCGCGAGCGGCGTGCGCAGACGCAGGCGGCGGGTCGCTATCTCCAGCCGCACGCCGCAGCCCCCTGCTAGCTCAGCAGCAGCCCGACGGACAGCAGCACGCAGAAGACGAGCTCGAGGCGGCCCGTCTGCGCGAGTGCCTCGTTGAGCGACGGCCCGTCGCTGTGGCTGCGGACGTTGCGCACGATCGGCGCCGCGAGCGGCAGCGACAGCAGCGGCAGCAGCAGCCACGCGCTGAGCGGGCCGAAGATCCATGTGACGGGGGCGAGCACGTAGGCGCCGTAGACCATCGCCGCGTAGAGGATCCGTGTCCGCTCGCGCCCGAGCCGCACCGCGAGCGTCCGCTTGCCGGCGCGCTTGTCGGTGTCGACGTCGCGCACGTTGTTGACGACAAGCACAGCTGCTGCGAGCAGCCCGACCGGCACGGCAAGCGCGAACGCCTCCCACACGAGCGTCTCGGCCTGTACGAAGAACGAGCCGGCAACCGCGACGACGCCGAAGAAGAGGAAGACGAACAGCTCGCCGAGTCCTTCGTAGCCGTACGGCCGAGGTCCCCCCGTGTAGAGCACGCCGGCGACGATCGAGGCAGCGCCGACGAGCAGCAGCTGCCAGCCGGCGACGGCGACGAGATACGTGCCGCAGAGGATCGCGAGCCCGAACGTCACGTACGTCGCGATCAGCACCTGACGCGGCGGCACGAGCCCGCCGGCCGTGACGCGCAGCGGACCGAGTCGATCCTCCGTGTCGGCGCCACGCCGCGCGTCGGAGTAGTCGTTCGAGAGGTTCGCGCCGACCTGGATGAACAGCGCGCCGAGCAGTGCGGCGGCGAAGCGCAGCGCATGAAAGACCCCGCCGCTCTGCGCGAGCGCGGTGCCGACGAGCACCGGTGCGAGCCCGACCGGCAGCGTCTTCGGCCGGGCGGCCATCATCCAGATGCGCACGGTGCTTGGCGTGGAGGTCACGGAGCTCACGGTCGGTGGGGGAACTGGGTGAAGTCGGGCGCGCGCTTCTCGAGGTACGCCGTCCTGCCTTCGCGCGCTTCTTCGCTGCCGTAGAACAGCAGGTTGGTGTCGTGCGCGAGCTGTTGGATCCCGGCGAGGCCGTCCTCGTCGGCGTTGAAGCTCGCCTTCAGCAGCCGCAATGCGAACGGAGAGAGGGCGAGCATCTCGCGGCACCATTCGACCGTCGTCGCTTCGAGCTGGTCGAGTGGGACGACGGTGTTCACGAGCCCCATCGCGAGTGCTTCCTGCGCGTCGTACTGGCGACAGAGGAACCAGATCTCCTTCGCCTTCTTCGCTCCGACCTGGCGGGCCAACAGACTTGCTCCGTAGCCGCCGTCGAAGCTGCCGACCTTCGGGCCGGTCTGACCGAAGCGTGCGTTGTCGGCGGCGATCGTGAGGTCGCAGACGATGTGAAGCACGTGCCCGCCACCGACCGCATAGCCCGCCACCATCGCCACCACGGGCTTCGGCAGGCGGCGGATCTGCACGTGGAGGTCGGTGACGTGGAAGCGCCCGACCGCAGGCTTCGCACTGCCGGCGCCCTGCACGTAGCCGGCCTCGCCGCGGACGCGCTGATCGCCGCCGGAGCAGAACGCCGCGGATCCTTCCCCGGTGAGGATGATCGCGCCGACGCTGGTGTCCTCTCTAGCCCGTTCGAACGCTTCGGAAAGCTCGATCACCGTCTCCGGCCGGAAGGCATTGCGAACCTCCGGGCGGTCGATCGTGATCTTCGCGATCCCGTCGCCGCTCAGCTCGTAGCGGATGTCGGTGTAGTCGCCGGCGGCAGTCCAGTTCACGGGCACGTCTGCGGTTCTCCTCACGGTAAGGGTCGACACACCCTAGCCCGCCGGACTTTCGGCACGATCCGCGCCCCCACCGCGCGCCGCCGTCCGCCAGAGTCGGCCGATGCCCGAACTCTGGTCTCCCGCGGTCGATATACGACCACCGCAGACCAGAGTTCGGGGACCGGACGCGGTCGGGGCGGTCGCTGACGCTCAGCACGGCGTGATCGCACGCTGGCAGCTCGCCGACGCGGGCGTGACGCCGGCAGTGCTGAAGGCGAGGATCGCGAACGGGCATCTCCTGCGACTCCACACCGGGGTCTACGCGGTTGGGCATCGACGGCTGCGACGGGAGGGTTGTTGGCTCGCGGCGGTGTTGGCGGCCGGCCCGGGAGCGGTGCTGAGTCACCGGGACGCGGCGGCGTTGCACGGGCTCCGGGCTTCGAACCGTGCTCGGGTCGACGTGACGACGAGGCGGCGCTTTCGGGTGCGGCCAACCGGCATCGAGATGCACCACGCGACCGCGCTCGATCCTCTCGATGTCACGACCCTCAACGCGATCCCGGTCACCACCGTCGCGCGCACGCTGGTGGACCTCGCCAGCGTCGTCGCGAAGGACCAGCTCGCGAACGCGCTGAGCGAGGCGGAGCGGCAGCAGACGCTCGACGTCACAGCGGTCGAAGCGGCGATGGCGCGCACAAGAAATCGCCCAGGCCCGGGCCACGCCCGACTTCGCTCGACGCTCGACGAGCACCGCCGGCGCGGCGCGCAGCTGACGCGCTCGAAGCTCGAGGACCGCTTTCGAGCGCTCCTCGATGCACACGGGATCGCCGCCCCACGCATGAACGCCCAGCTCCACGGCTACGAGGTCGATGCGTTGTGGGCCGAGCACCGCCTCGTCGCCGAGCTGGACGGCTACGCGTTCCATCGCGACCGGCGCGCGTTTCAGCGCGACCGCGACAAGGCGAACGCGCTCACGGCGGCCGGGTACACGGTGCTGCGCTTCACCCACGACGACGTGATCCGCAGGCCGGCCGGCGTGGCGGCGCAGCTGCGCGCGCTGCTCGCAACGTAGCCTTCCCTCGATGGACTTCGAAGCATGGCTCCCGCGCGCGGCGGCGCTGCGGCCCGAGCACCCGGCGTTGATCGCCCCCGACGGGGTGCTCACCTACGGCGCGCTCCACGAGCAGGCGCGCACCGCGGCGGCGGCGCTTGCTGCGCAAGGCGTCACCGCAGGCGATCGTGTAGCCATCGCGCTCCCGTCCGGCGCCCCCTTCGTCGCCGCACTCCATGCCTGCCTGCTGCTCGGCGCGGCAGCGGTCCCGATCGACCTGCGACTCTCGGCTGAGGAGAGAGCCGCACGGGCGACCGGAGCCACCCTCGTGGTGGACGAGCCGCTCGACGGCGCGAGCCCGCCGCCGCCGCTCCTGGCCCGCTTCGACCCAGACACAGTCGCCACCGTCCTCCACACCTCCGGCACCACAGCGGCACCGAAGCCGGTCGAGCTGAGCATCGGCAACTGGACCTCGAACGCACTCGCATCGGCGTTCGCGCTCGGCCTCGACCCGCACGAGCGGTGGCTCTGCACCCTCCCGCTCAGCCACGTCGGCGGCCTCTCGATCTTGATCCGCAGCGCGATCTACGGCACGACGGTCGTGCTTCATGAGCGCTTCGACGCCGAAGCCGTCACAACGGCAATCACTCATGAAGAAGTCACGCTCGTCTCATTGGTGCCAACCACCCTCCAACGCTCTCTCGATGCCGGTCTGCAAGGCAACAGCCCAAGCACCCGCCTGCGCTGCGCACTGATCGGCGGAGGCCCACTGGCGCCCGCGCTCGCAACCCGAGCACGCGAAGCCAAGGTCCCCGTCGCCCAGACCTACGGCATGACCGAGGCCTGCTCCCAGGTCACGACATCCGCGACAGGCGAGCCCGAGACAGCCGGCCGGCCACTGTTCGGCCAACGCGTCGAGATCGCGCCCGACGGCGAGATCCTCGTCGCCGGCCCGACCGTCGCGCGCCAGGCAACAGCCGCCGACGGCTGGCTCCACACCGGCGACCTCGGCGCGCTCGACGCTCGCGGAAGGCTCACCGTCACCGGCCGCAAGGCCGACACGATCGTCAGCGGGGGGGAGAACGTTGCGCCGGCTGAGGTCGAGGCGGTGCTGCTCACGCACCCGGCGGTCGCTGACGCCGGCGTGCATGGCCGGGTGGACGCGGAGTGGGGGGAGGCCGTCGTCGCGACCGTCGTCCTGCGAGAGGCTGGCGGCGCCGGGGCTGAGGAGTTGCGTGCGCACGTAGCCACCCACCTGGCACGCTTCAAGGTGCCGAAGCAGATCGCATTCGCGAGCGAGCTTCCGCGCACCGCGTCGGGCAAGCTGTTGCGGCGCGCGCTCGCCGAGCAGGACGCCCGCTGATGATGCCGACCACCCACCCGATCCGATGACGAACACCGACACCGCACCCGACAACGAGTCCGACCCCGACGAGATCCGTGCCGGCGTGCGCGACCGCTGGGAGCGCTCCGCCGCCGGCTGGCGCGCCGGCAACGCGCGCTTCCAGGCGGCGACGATCGGCGTCTCGCACTGGCTCGTCGACGCGATCGCGCCGCAGCCCGGTCATCGTGTGCTCGAGCTGGCCGCGGGCATCGGCGAGACGGGCTTCCTCGCGGCCGAGCTGATCGCGCCGGGCGGGACGCTGATCTGCAGCGACGGGGCGGAGCCGATGCTCGACCAGGCGCGCGAGCGGGCGACCGAGCTGGGTGTCACGAACGTCGAGTTCACGCCGATCGAGCTGGAGTGGATCGACCAGCCGACCGCCAGCCTCGACGCGGTCCTCTGCCGCTGGGGCTACATGTTCGCGCTCGACGTCGAAGCCGCCTTGCGCGAGGCCCGCCGCGTGCTGCGGCCCGGCGGTCGGATCGCCTTCTCGACGTGGGCCGAGCCGGCGCGCAACCCGACGAACGCGATCCCGCGCGAGGTGCTCTACGACGCAGGGCTGACGGACAGCGTCAGCGTCACCGGACCGGACATGTTCGCGCTGCGCGATCCGGAGTGTCTGTGCACGCTGCTGGAGGACGCCGGCTTCGCCGAGATCGAGGTGACCGAGCTGGAGCTGACGTTCCCGTTCGCCGACGCGCAGGGCGTGTGGGACGCCACGTACGAGCTCTCACGCGGCTTCGCCGACCTCGTCACAACGCTGAACGAGCGCCAGCTCGTCGACCTGCGCGAGCGCTTTGCCGCCGCGTTCGCGTCCTACGCCGAGCCGGACGGCTCTCTGCGTCTGCCGGGCGTCGCGCTCGGCGCTGCAGCGAGCGCGTAGTCCGGCAGCGGCGGCAGCTGCGGGGTCGGCTGACCGCGTTCGAGCCGACGCCGCTCGGTCGCCGCGACGAGCGCGAAGCTGCGCGTGTTGCCGCCGCGCGTGACCGCACGCGGAGCGAGCGTCTGAAAGCCGCGCAGCGCCCGCACGGCAGCCGGATAGGCAAGCACATGCGCGCGGGTCCAGGGCATCCGGTACAGCTCCCGCACCCGCGGCGGCAGCGAGCCGAGCATCACGAGGTCGTGCAGCCGCTTTGCTCCCTGATTCACCGCCGGCATCGGGATCTCCAGCGCCGCTGCGCGTCCCATGTAGCGCGCCTCGTCGGTCAGGTACAGCAAGTCCCCGGCGAACTGCGCGTCCCAGTACTCGCGGAACGCCACCCAGGTCGCTGGCATCGCCGAGCGCGGGCACCCGAACAGCTCGCCGAAGCGCACGTAGTCCTGCCACAGCGCCTCCAGCTCCCAGTCGGCCAGCCGCCGCACGAACAGCTCGTAGAAGCAGAGCGCCGAGTCGACCGTGACCGCGATGGTCCACAGCATCAGCTCCGGGTCGAACGCCGAGTAGGGCGTGCCGGCCGGGAACAAGCCGGCGTCCTCGGGCAGCGTGCCTGTGACGCGCTCGTGCAGGCGATGGACCTTCGCGAGCACGCGGTCGGCCTCGGCGCGCGTGCCGAAGAAGATCGTCTCGAAGTCCTTCGCGGTGCGCGCGAGCCGCTTGAACGGCATAGTCCGCCCGGCGGTCGCCTGGCTGGTGCCAACGTAGTTCACCGGGTGCAGCGCACCGATCGCAAGCGCCCGCTGGCCATAGAAGAGCCCTACGAGCCGCTGCTCGTGAATCTGGCGCAACACGGAGCGCCCGCGTGGGAAATAGCCCTCGTCCATCGTCGGACCGGATGCTGGCAGAAGGATCGCCGCCTCCGTTCCGGTAGCCTGCCGCGCCATGTTCTACGACGACGACGCTGACCTCACGCTGCTCGACGGCAAGACCGTCGCGATCATCGGCTTTGGCTCCCAGGGCCATGCCCACGCGCTCAACCTGAAGGACTCCGGCGTCACTGTCGTCGTCGGCCTGCGCCCGACCTCGCAGAGCGTCGCGAAGGCCAAGCAGCACGGCCTCGAGGTGCTCGATCCGGTCGAGGCTGCCAGCCGTGGCGACCTGATCATGGTGCTCGTCCCCGACGAGCTGCACCACGATGTTTGGAACGAGATCCGCGACGGAGTCGCGAGCGGGAACCTGCTGCTGTTCGGCCACGGATTCTCGATCCACTACGGCCAGATCGAGCCGCCCGCCGACGTCGATGTCGCGCTCGTCGCCCCGAAGGGTCCCGGCCACCTCGTGCGCCGTCAATACACCGAGGGCAGTGGCGTCCCCGGCCTCGTCGCCGTCCACCAGGACGCGACCGGCAACGCCCGCGCGCTTGCGCTCGCCTACGCGAAGGGCATCGGCTGCACGCGTGGAGGCGTGATCGAGACGACCTTCAAGGACGAGACCGAGACCGACCTGTTCGGCGAGCAGGCCGTCCTCTGCGGCGGCACGACCGAGCTCGTGCGAGCCGGCTACGACACGCTCGTCGAGGCCGGTTACGACCCGCGCCTCGCGTACTTCGAGGTGCTGCACGAGCTGAAGCTGATCGTCGACCTGATGTACGAGAAGGGCATCGCCGGGATGCGCTACTCGATCTCCAACACCGCCGAGTACGGCGACCTGACGCGTGGCAAGCGCGTGATCGGACCGGAGACGCGCGCGGCGATGAAGGAGATCCTCGGCGAGATCCAGTCCGGCGCATTCGCCCGCGAGTGGATCGCCGAGCACCGCGCCGGGCAGGAGAACTTCCAGCGGATGCGCGACGAGCAGGCCGGTCACCAGGTCGAGGTCGAGGGCAAGAAGCTGCGCTCGATGATGTCCTGGATCGACACGGATTTCCACGAGTAATCTTGCAGGGCCGCCGATGAGCACGATCAACCCCTTCATCAAGCAGATCCTGATGACGGCCGGGCCGACGCCCGTGCCGCCTCGGGTGCTGTCCGTGATGGCCGAGCCTGTGCTGTACCACCGCGCTCCGGCCGGCGTCGAGCTGTACGCCCGCGTGCTGGAGCGGCTGCCCGCGGTCTTCCGCACGCAGAACAGCGTGCTCGCGTTCGCCTCGAGCGGCTCGGGCGCGATGGACTCGGCGGTCGCGAACCTCGTGCGGCCCGGGACGAAGGCGCTCGCCTGCGCCGCCGGCAAGTTCGGCGAGCGCTGGATCGAGTTGTGCGAGGCGTATGGCGCCGAGCTGACGCGCTACGAGCCGGGCTGGGGCGAGCGCCTCGACCCGGCCGAGATCGGCCGCTTGCTCGACGCGAACCCGGGGATCGAGGTCGTCTTCGCAACGCTGTCGGAGACCGCGACCGGGATCGTCCATGACATCGAGGCGATCGCCGCAGTCGTGCGTGAGCGCGGCGCGCTGCTTGTCGTCGACGCTGTCTCGGGGCTCGCTGCAGCGAAGCTGGAGCAGGACGCCTGGGGTGTCGATGTAGTCGTCGCCGGCTCGCAGAAGGCGCTGATGATCCCGCCCGGGATGGCGTTCGCGAGCGTCTCGCAGCGCGCGCTCGACGCGGCTGCGGCGAAGCCCGGCGGCCGCTACTACTTCGACTGGGTCGAGACCGCGAAGCAGCAGCGCAAGGACCCGCCGAACAGCCCCTTCACGCCGCCCGTCACGCTGCTCGCAGCGCTTGACGTTGCGCTCGGGATGATCGAGGAGGAGGGGATCGAGAACGTCTGGACCCGCCATGCGCTGCTCGCGCGCGCCACTCGCGCCGGCGCCGCCGCGCTCGGGCTCGAGCTGTACGGCGATCCCGACGAGCGCTCGAATGTCGTCACGGCGATCGCATTGCCGGATTCGATCGACGGGAAGAAAGTCCCGAAGATCCTGCGCGACAGCTACGGCATCACCGCGAACGGCGGCCAGGCGCAGCTCGCCGGCAAGATCCTGCGGATCGCGCACTGCGGCTACTTCGGCGGCTTCGACATCCTCACGTCGCTCTCGGGCCTCGAGATGACGCTCGCGCAGCTCGGCCATCCGGTCGAGCAGGGCGCAGGCGTCGGTGCGGCACAGCGAGTCTTCATCGAGGCCGGCGTGCCGGCGGCAGCACCCGCCGCGTGAGCGACCGCCCGCGCATCCTCGTCAAGGAGCAGATCGCCGAGGCAGGCATCGATCTGCTGCGTGCGCACTTCGACGTCGAGCTCGGCGCCGACTGGACCGACGAGCAGTTCCGCGAGCGGCTGCCGGACTTCGACGGCATCCTGATCCGCTCGGCGACGAAGATGACCGAGGAGCTGATCGAGCTCGGCACGAAGCTGCAGGTGATCGGCCGCGCCGGCGTCGGCGTCAACAACGTCGACGTGGCTGCAGCGACGAAGCGCGGCATCGTCGTCGCCAACGCGCCGCAGTCGAATGTCGTGACCGCAGCCGAGCACACGCTCGCGCTGATGCTCTCGCTTGCCCGTCACGTCCCGCAGGCGCACGCCTCGCTCGTCGCGCACGAGTGGAAGCGCAGCAAGTTCTCTGGCGTCGAGGTCTACGAGAAGACGCTCGGGATCATCGGCTTCGGCCGCATCGGCCAGCTCGTCGCCGAGCGCGCGAAGGGCTTCGGCATGCACGTGATCGCGTACGACCCGTTCGTAGGTGCCGATCGCTATCGCGACCTCGGCGTCGAGAAGGCCGAGAGCTCCGCCGACGTCTACGCGGTAGCCGACTTCATCACGATCCACCTGCCGGTCACGGCCGAGACGGCCGGCTGGCTCGACGCCGACGCGTTCGCGCAGATGAAGGATGGCGTGCGCGTGATCAACTGCGCGCGTGGTGAGCTGATCGACGACGCTGCACTGAAGGACGCGCTCGACTCCGGCAAGGTCGCCGGCGCCGCGCTCGACGTCTTCCCGTCGGAGCCGATCGTCGACTACCCGCTGTTCGACGGCTACGACAACGTCGTCGTGACGCCGCACCTCGGCGCCTCGACGGTCGAGGCGCAGGATCGTGCGGGCACCCAGACAGCGGAGCAGATGATCGCCGCACTGACCGGCGGCGTCGTCACGACCGCCGTGAACATCCCGGCGATCTCGCCGGCCGACATGGAGGTGCTCGGCCCGTTCGTGCCGCTCGCCCGCCAGCTCGGCCGCCTTGCCGTCACGCTCGGCGAGCGCTCGTCCGTCGACAAGGTCGAGGTCGACTTCCTCGGCCGCATCGGCGAGCGCGACACGCGCCTGCTGTCGGTCGCCGTGCTGATGGGCGTGCTCGACGGTCACACCGAAGAGGACGTCAACGCGGTCAACGCGCCGGGACTCGCGGAGGAGAGGGGCATCAGCGTCGTCGAGACGAAGCGCGCGACCGCGCACGACTTCACCGACCTCGTGCGCGTGACGATCGTCAGCGGCGAGACGCGGGTCCGTGTCGTCGGCACGACGCTCGGGCGCCGCAACCGGCCGCACCTGCTGGAGGTCTGGGGCCAGCGCTTCAACATCCAGCTCGAGCAGCACATCGCGCTGTTCCGCTATCGCGACGTCCCCGGCATGATCGGCCGCGTCGGATCGATCTTCGGCGCGAATGGCGTCAACATCGTCTCGGCAGCCGTCGGCCGCGAGCCCGACGAGGACCATCCGGCCAACGGCGCGTGCGCCGTGATGGCGATGACGACCGATGCACCGGTTCCCTCTGCTGTGATCGACGAGATCGTGGCTGGCGACGGCTTCGAGACCGGCCGCACCGTCACGCTCTGACACCGCGGAACGCGGCAGTTGGCGCACCCGCGTGCGCCAGGTTGGACAACTCCCGGCGCAGTTGCAGGCCGACTTGCGTTTACAGACGGCGTGAAACGGGTGACAAACTGTCCAGTGGAAGTCCCATCCTGAGGAGGAGGAGCAGTGGAGAGCGACGCGGCAATCTCGCAACCGGTGGGCGGTGAGCCCCATGCGAAGCTGAAGGAGGGCGCGCTCGGCTACATGTCGAACGTCGTCATCGGCGTGGCGTCGACGGCACCGGCGTATTCGCTGGCCGCGACGCTTGGCTTCATCGTCGCCGTCGTAGGCGTCGGAACGCACGCGCCGGCAGTGCTGCTCGTGTCATTCGTGCCGATGCTGTTCATCGCGGCTGCCTACCGCTATCTCAACAAGGCAGATCCGGATCCGGGCACCAGCTTTGCTTGGGCACGGCGTGCGATGGGCCCGCACATGGGCTGGCTCAACGGCTGGGCGATCATCGTCGCCGACGTGATCGTGATGGCGGCGCTCGCACAGATCGCGGCGAAGTACACGTACCTGCTCGTCGGATGGGACTCGGCGGCGAACTCGAACGGCGCGCAGATCGCGGCGGCCATCGTGTGGATCGCGATCATGACGTACGTCTGCTACCGCGGGATCGAGCTGTCCGCGCGCATGCAGCTGTTCCTGCTCAGCGCCGAGGTGACGGTCCTCGCGGTCTTCGCCGTCGTCGCGCTCGCGAAGGTCTACGGCGGCAACCCGGCGCACGCGATCACCCCGCAGCTCGACTGGTTCAATCCCTTCTCGCTCGGCTGGAGCGCGTTGGTCGACGGGGTGCTGCTCGGCATCTTCATCTACTGGGGCTGGGACTCCGGCGTCGCGGTCAACGAGGAGTCGGAGGACAGCAACGAGGGCCCCGGCCGTGCCGCGGTCGTCTCGACGCTGCTGCTCGTCGTCATCTACCTCGTCGTCTCCGCGGCTGCGCAGTCCTACGGTGGCACGAAGCTGCTGTCCGACAACTCCGACGACGTGCTGAGCGTGCTCGGCAAGGGCGTGTTCGGATCGCCGCTGGACAAGCTGCTGATCTTCGCGGTGCTCACGTCGGCTGCCGCCTCGACGCAGACGACGATCCTCCCGACCGCGCGCACGACGCTCTCGATGGCGCGCAAGGGAGCGATCCCGAGGCGCTTCGCGAACGTCCACAAGAGCTACCTCACACCCGACCAGTCGACGATCTGGATGGGCGTCGTGTCGGTCATCTGGACCGTTTTCGTGATGGCGCTCAACCCGGCGCAGAACGTGCTGGGCGACTCGATCTCGGCGCTCGGCTTCGCGATCTGCTTCTACTACGGCTTCACGGGCCTGGCGTGCGTCATCTACTTCCGGCGCGAGCTGACGAAGAGCGTGCGCAACTTCGTGCTCGCCGGTGTGGTGCCGCTGCTCGGCTTCCTGATCCTCGCCGGCGTGTTCGTGAAGGCGTTCCACGACTACTCGCAGGCCGACTTCAACTACTCGCCGCCGTTCCTCGGCATCCAGGTGCCGATCGTGATCGGCATCGGCTCGTTGCTGCTCGGCCTGGTCGCGATGCTGTTTGCGATGGTGCCCTACCGGGCGTTCTTCAAGCAGAAGCCGTACACCGAGGTGGCGGAGCCCGGGTTGCTCGAGCAGGTAGTCGAGCGCGCGCCGGCCCATCTCCACGGGAAGCGCTGGTAAACTGACGGGCGTCATGTCGCGCAAGCTCGCTCTTCGACTTCTTCTCCTCCCCCCTCGGGGGGAATAGCGCGTGGCGGCCGCCTGCAGCCGCAAACCCAGCTGAGAAGAAACGAAGTTCCGAGCCGATAAGGAAGAGCGACATGACGCCCGATCAGCAGGATCCCAACCGAGTCATCGTTTTCGACACGACGCTGCGCGACGGTGAGCAGTCGCCCGGCATCTCGCTCAACCCGAGCGAGAAGCTCGAGATCGCCCACCAGCTCGCGCGCCTCGGCGTCGACGTGATCGAGGCCGGCTTCCCGATTGCCTCGCCCGGCGACTTCGAAGCGGTCGCGGCGATCGCGCGCGAGGTCCACGGTCCGATCATCGCCGGCCTGGCCCGCATCCATGTCGGCGACATCGACGCCGCCTGGAACGCAGTCAAGGACGCGGAGCGGCCGCGCATCCACACGTTCGTCTCGACTTCGGACATCCACATCGAGCACCAGATGCGCTCGACGCGCGAGGACGTGAAGGGGCTCGCCCGTGCTGGCGTCGCGCACGCGAAGTCCTATCTCGACGACGTCGAGTTCTCGCCGATGGACGCGACCCGCGCCGACGTCGGCTTCACCGCCGAGGTCTGCCAGATCGCGATCGACGAGGGAGCGACGACGATCAACATCCCGGACACCGTCGGCTACACGATGCCGGAGGAGTTCACCGCCTACCTCGGCAAGCTCTACGAGCTGGCGCCGGGGCTGAAGGACGTCGTCCTGTCGGTCCATTGCCATGACGACCTCGGCCTCGCCGTCGCGAACTCGTTCGCCGGCCTGCTCGCCGGTGCGCGGCAGGTCGAGTGCGCGATCAACGGGATCGGCGAGCGTGCCGGGAACGCCTCGCTCGAGGAGATCGTGATGCTGCTGCACACGCGCAAGGCGGACGTCGGGCTCTCGACTGGCGTGGTGACGACGGAGATCGCGCGCAGCTCGCGGCTGATCTCGCGTCTGACCGGCTATCCGGTCCAGCCGAACAAGGCGATCGTCGGCGCCAACGCGTTCGCGCACGAGTCCGGGATCCACCAGGACGGCGTGCTGAAGGAGCGCACGACGTACGAGATCATGGACGCGACGACCGTCGGGCTCGACGCGAACACGCTCGTGCTCGGCAAGCACTCCGGCCGCCACGCTTTGAAGCAGGCACTGAGCGACCTGGGGATCGAGGTCGACGGACAGACGCTCAACACCGCCTTCAAGCGCTTCAAGGAGATCGCGGACAAGAAGAAGAACGTCACCGCGCTCGACCTCGAGGCGCTCGTGACCGACGAGCTGCGCGACGAGATCCCCGCGTACTCGCTCGCGTGGTTCGAGGTCGAGGCATCCTCCCGCCGGCCGCCGCACGCGAAGGTCGGCGTGCGCCTGCCGGACGGCAGCGAAGCGACCGGCTCGTTCACCGGCGACGGTCCGATCGACGCGATCATCCGCGCGCTCGAGGCGGCGACGAACCAGCACGCGAAGCTGCAGGAGTTCCGCATCGGCGCGGTCACCGGCGGCCAGGACGCGCTCGGCGAGGCGTCGGTCGTGCTCGAGCTCGACGGCGTCACCGGCGCAGGCCAGGGCGTCTCGACCGACATCATCGAGGCGACCGGCCGCGCCTACGTCCGCGCGCTCTCGAACGCGGTCCGCCGTCGCTCGGTCGCCGATCAGGCGGCCGACCTCACCGCTGCAGCTGCCTCGCGCGTCTCGACTCCGTAGCGCCGGCTGCTTGCCGCTCAGGTGCCTCGCGCGAGCGCGAGGCCCTGGCGGTAGCCGGTGACGCGCACGTGGTCGCTGGGGCTTGCGGGAATGGCGGGGGTGACGAGCTGGACCTTCGCGCCGCGGTTGCGCAGCGCAAGCGTCTCGAGCGTTGCGGCTGCGGCTGCGGCGGCGCGGACTGCGGGGTGGCGTGGGGCCGGGGTGAGGGGACCGCCTGTCGGCGCGAGACAGAGCACGTGCGTGTTGCGCAGCGCGGGGGCTGCGTCGAGGTTCGTCGGGCTCCAGATCGCTCCGTCCACGTAGTCGCGCTCGCCGATGCGCACCGGATGGTTGATCCAGGGGACGCTGCACGACGCTTGCACGGCCTCGGCGACGCTCGCCTCCGGCACCCCGGGCGCGCCGAAGATGACACGACGGCCCGATTCGCGCTCCACGCACACGACCCGCAGGCGGCCGTCGAAGCGCAAGCCCTGCCGGTCGATCCGTGCGCGGAGGTCGTCGAGTGAAGCCTCGGGCTGGGCGATCCGCCCGAGCGCCGCGGCGCGTGCACGCGCACCGCCGGGGCGAGCGGCGGCGAGTGCGAGTGGAGCGAGCGGCGTGCCCGCGATGGTCGCGAGCGCGCCGCCGAGCCGCCCGGCACCGGCGAGCAGACCGCCGAAGGCCCCTGGCGCTGGCTTGGCAGCTCCGTCGTTGGCGCCATTCGTGCTCGACGCGGCCGCGGCCGGCTGCTCGGCGACCGGGTCGATCGGCACCGCCAGGTCGCTCGCGCTCGGTGGGCGCGGCTCGACGCCGGCGAGGATGTCGGCCGACAGCATCGACCCGGCGGAGGTGCCGACGAAGTGCTCGATCGCGCCGAGGTCCATGCCGGTCGCCTCGACGAGGCCGGCGAGCACGCCGGACATCCAGGCAGCGCCGATCGTGCCGCCGGCGCCGAGCACGAGGATGTCGGGGCGCTGCATCCGCTGGATCCTACTGACTGTACGTGATAGCGTACGATCGTAACATGACGATCAACGGCGACAGCAGCGCGGCACAGGCGATCGGCGGGCGCGTCCATGCGCTGCGCGAGGCGATGAACCTGTCGCTGCGCGACCTCGCGACCCGCTCGGGCGTCAGCGCGCCGATGCTCTCGCAGGTCGAGCGCGGCGAGACGAGCCCGACGCTGCAGGTGGCGGCCCGGATCGCCAGCGGCTTGGAGCTGCGCCTCTCGCAGCTGCTGCGGCTCGACGAGGAGGACTCGGTCACGGTCGTGCGTGCCCGCGAGCGCCGGCAAGGGCCATCGCGCGTCAAAGGCCACCGCTACGAGGTGCTGACGCCGCCGCTGCCCGGCCAGCGTGCGGAGCTGTCGCGCCACGTGCTCGCCGCAGGCGCTGCGACTGGCGGCGCCGGCGACCCACCGATGCACGAGCCGGGCAGCCGCGAGACGGCGCTCGTCGAGACGGGCCGGCTGGTCCTCCACTGCGACGGCACGACGTACCAGCTCGGCACCGGCGACTGCGTCACGTTCGACGCCGACCTGCCCCACCACTTCGAGAACCCCGGACCCGAGGAGGCGTCGCTGCTCGCGATCGTCTCCGCGGGCCTGCGACGTAGCTAGCCAGGCGAAGGAGCCACCGATGCCAACGACATTGTTCGACAAGCTCTGGGCCGCCCACGAGGTCGCGCCCGGTCTGATCTACGTCGACCTGCACCTCGTCCACGAGGTCACGAGCGCGCAGGCGTTCGACGGCCTGCGGCTCGCCGGCCGCACGGTCCGCCGCCCGGATCGCACGCTCGCGACTGCAGACCACAACACGCCGACGGACGGCACGCCGACCGCCGACCGCATCCGCGACGAGCTCTCGCGCGTGCAGGTGCAGACGCTCGAGCGCAACTGCGCGGAGTTCGGCGTGCCGGTCTACTCGCTCGGCTCCCAGCGCCAGGGGATCGTGCATGTGATCGGGCCGGAGCTGGGCGTCACGCAGCCGGGGATGACGATCGTCTGCGGCGACTCGCACACCGCGACGCACGGTGCCTTCGGCGCACTCGCCTTCGGGATCGGCACGAGCGAGGTCGAGCACGTGCTCGCGACGCAGTGCCTCGTGCAGAGCAAGCCGAAGTCGATGCGGATCCGCTACGAAGGCGACCTGGGCTTCGGCGTCACGGCAAAGGATCTGATCCTCGGCACGATCGGCCAGATCGGCGTCGCCGGTGCGACCGCCCACGCGGTCGAGTTCGTCGGCCCGGTGATCGAGGCGCTCTCGATGGAGGGCCGCATGACGATCTGCAACATGACGATCGAGGGCGGCGGGCGCGCAGGCATGATCGCGCCCGACGACACGACGTTCGCGTACGTCGAAGGCCGCGAGGGAGCGCCGAAGGGCGCCGCCTGGGAGGAGGCGGTCGCGCACTGGCGCACGCTGCGCAGCGACGAGGGAGCGAGCTTCGACGCCGACGTCGTCGTCGACGCCGCCGCGCTCTCGCCGCAGGTCACGTGGGGCACGACGCCCGACATGGTCACGTCCGTCACCGCCGCGGTGCCGCAGCCCCGTAGTGAGGGCGACGAGCGCGCGCTCGTCTACATGGGCCTGGAGGCCGGCACGCCGATCGAGCAGATCGCGCTCGACCGCGTCTTCATCGGCTCCTGCACGAACTCGCGGATCGGCGACCTGCGCGCCGCCGCCGAGGTCGTGAAGGGCCGCAAGGTCGCGAGCAGCGTCAACGCGATGGTCGTGCCCGGCTCGCAGCAGGTGAAGAAGCAGGCAGAGGCCGAGGGCCTCGACGAGGTCTTCCGCGCCGCCGGCTTCGACTGGCGGGTAGCGGGCTGCTCGATGTGCCTCGGCATGAACCCCGACACGCTCGCGCCCGGCGAGCGCTGCGCCTCGACCTCGAACCGCAACTTCGAGGGGCGCCAGGGCCGCGGTGGGCGCACCCACCTCGTCTCACCTCAGATGGCTGCCGCTGCCGCCATCGAGGGCCGTTTCGTCGACATCCGCACCTGGCAATGAGGCGAGGCGTGATGCCGAGCTACGACATCAAGGCGCGGGGCGTGGACGCCCCGCGGAGGTGACTAAAAATGGACGCCATCACCACCATCACCGGCACCGTCAGCGTGCTCGACCGCAACGACGTCGACACCGACCAGATCATGCCCAAGCAGTTCCTCAAGCGCGTCGAGCGCAGCGGCTTCGGCGAGTTCCTCTTCTTCGACTGGGCGAAGGAGCTCGACTGGGACCTGCCGAGCAATCCGATCCTCGTCACCGGGCGCAACTTCGGCTGCGGGTCGAGCCGCGAGCACGCCCCGTGGGGCTTGCAGGACTACGGCTTCCAGGCGATCCTCGCGCCGAGCTTCGCCGACATCTTCTTCGGCAACTGCACGAAGATCGGGCTGCTGCCGGTCGTCCTGAGCGAGGCCGACTGCAAGGCGGTGGCTGCTGCCGGCAAGGCCGAGGTCGACCTCCAGGCGCTGGAGGTGCGCGCGGCTGGGGAGACGTACGCCTTCGTGCTCGACGAGGAGATCCGCCACCGCCTGTTGAACGGCCTTGACGACATCGCGATGTCACTCCAGCAAAGCGACGCGATCGCCGCCTACGAGCGCGACCGCGAGCGCACCGGCCCTGTGACGACGGCGCTCTGATGCCGAAGACCATCGCACTGCTGCCCGGCGACGGGATCGGCCCCGAGATCACCGCCCCGACCGTCGAGTTGCTGAAGCGCGTCGGCGACTTCACGTTCGAGGAGCACGTTTTCGGCGGCGCCTCGATCGACGCGCACGGCACGGCGCTCACCGGCGACGTGCTCGCCGCCTGCAAGCGCGCCGACGCGGTCCTGCTGGCAGCGATCGGCGGCCCGAAGTGGGACACGACCGACCCGGCGAAGCCGCGCCCGGAGCAGGGCCTGCTGGGGATCCGCAAGGGCCTTGGCCTGTACGCGAACCTGCGACCGGTGCGGCCGCTGCCGGCGCTCTACGACGCCAGCCCGCTGAAGCGCGAGATCATCGACGGGACGGACCTGCTCGTCGTGCGCGAGTTGACCGGTGGGCTGTACTTCGGCGAGAAGGGCCGCGACGGCGACCGTGCGTTCGACACGTGCGTCTACACGGTCGCGGAGATCGAGCGGATCGCGCGCACCGCGTTCGAGGCCGCGAAGAGCCGCGTCACGAGCGTCGACAAGGCGAACGTGCTCGAGTCCTCCCGGCTCTGGCGCGAGGTCGTGATGCGCGTCCACAGCGAGGAGTTCCCGCACATCCAGCTCGAGCACGTGCTCGTCGACAACGCGGCGATGCAGCTGATCTCCAACCCGCGCCACTTCGAGGTGATCGTCACCGAGAACATGTTCGGCGACATCCTCAGCGACGAGGCGGCGATGCTGACCGGATCGATCGGGATGCTGCCGAGCGCCTCGCTCGGCGGGGACGGACCGGGCCTGTTCGAGCCCGTCCATGGCTCCGCGCCGGACATCGCCGGCAAGGGGATCGCGAACCCGCTCGCGATGTTCCTCTCCGCGGCGCTCATGCTGCGTCACGGCTTCGCTATGGACGATGCCGCATCGGCGGTAGAATCGGCCGTCGATCGTGCGCTCGGCGATGGCCTGCGCACGGCCGACCTCGGCGGCTCCGCCACCACGGACGAAGCCGCCGAGGCCGTCCTGAACCATCTGCAAGGAGCCTGAGCGTGGAGCAAGCGGACCTCATCTGGATGAACGGAGAGCTCGTCGCCTGGGAGGACGCAAAGGTCCACGTATTGACGCACTGCCTCCACTACGGCACCGGCGTCTTCGAGGGCATGCGCGCCTACGAGACCGACCGTGGGACGGCGGTCTTCTGCCTGAACGAGCACCTCGACCGCCTGTGGAAATCGGCCGAGCTGTACTACATGCCGATCCCGTACACGCGGGAGCAGCTGCGCACCGCCGTGCACGACGTAGTCGGGCAGAACCAGCTGCCGTCGTGCTACATCCGTCCGATCGTCTTCCGCGGCGCCGGCGTGATGGGGATCAACCCGCTCGACGCGCCGGTCGACGTGGCGATCGCCGCGTGGCCGTGGGGCGCTTACCTCGGCGACGACGCGAAGCAGACGGGCGTGCGCGCGAAGGTCACGAGCTGGCGGCGGATCAGCCACGATTCGCTGATCCCACACGCGAAGGCCTCCGGCCAGTACCTCAACAGCGTGCTCGCGAAGATCGAGAGCCACAAGGCCGGCTACGAGGAGGGGATCCTGCTCGACCAGCACGGCTTCGTCTGCGAGGGCACCGGCGAGAACATCTACATCGTGCGCGACGGAGTGATCCTGACGCCGCCGCAGACGGCGGGGATCCTCGACGGCATCAACCGCAAGGCGGTCATCAAGATCGCCGCCGACGAAGGCTACGAGCTCGTCGAGCGCGACATCGCGCGCGCCGAGCTGTACCTCGCCGACGAGGTCTTCATGACCGGCACGGCGGCCGAGCTGACGCCGATCAGAGAGGTCGACGACCACGTGATCGGCGCGGGCGACCGCGGCCCCGTCACGACGCACCTGCAGCGCGTCTTCGAGGACGCGCTCTACGGGCGCGACGCGCGCTACACGGCGTGGAACGACCTCGTCCCCGTCGCGGCGCCGAAGGCGGCCGCGTAGGCCGCATGACGTCGATCCAGCTCTACGACGCGACCCTCCGCGATGGCATGCAGGGGGAGGGGATGTCGCTCTCGGCCGAGGAGAAGCTGCGCGTCGCGCACCGTCTCGACGCGCTCGGCATCCACCTGATCGAGGCGGGCTTCCCCAGCTCGAACCCGAAGGAGCTCGAGCTGTTCGAGCTGCTCGCACGCGAGCACTTCCTGACGGCCGACATCGCCGCCTTCGGGATGACGCGTCGCCGCGACACGCGCGCCGAGGACGACCCGGCATTGCGCGTGCTCGCCGACTGCTTCGCGCCGGTCTGCACGCTCGTCGGCAAGACCTGGGGCCTGCACGTCGAGAAGGTCGTCAAGGTCGACCGCGACGAGAACCTGCGGATGATCGAGGAGTCGGTCGCGTTCCTCGTCGGGCAAGGCAAGCGCGTGATCTACGACGCCGAGCACTGCTTCGACGGCTGGAAGGACGACGCCGAGTACGCCCGCCGCTGCCTGCGCGTCGCCGCCGAGGCGGGGGCGGAGACGGTCGTCTGCTGCGACACGAACGGCGGCTCGTTGCCGGGGGAGATCGCGGAGGCGACGCGCGACCTGGCGACCGCGCTGGCCGGCACCGGCGCGCGCGTCGGGATCCACTGCCACGACGACGCGGGGGTCGGCGTCGCGAACACGCTCGCCGCCGTCGGCGTCGGCGCGACGCACGTGCAGGGCACGATGAACGGCTACGGCGAGCGCTGCGGCAACGCGAACCTCGTCTCGATCGTCCCGAACCTGCAGCTGAAGCTCGGCTACGACTGCCTCGCGCCCGACCGGCTCGCGACGCTCACCGAGACCGCGCACTTCCTCGACGAGCTGCTCAACCGCGTGCCGAATCCGGACCAGCCCTACGTCGGCAAGAACGCCTTCGCGCACAAGGGCGGCATGCATGTCGCCGGCGTGATGGAGGACGCGACTACATTCGAGCATCTCGACCCGGAGCTCGTCGGCAACCGCCGCGAGCTGCTGATCTCCGAGCTGTCGGGCAAGGGGACGGTGCGGGCGCGCGCGCGGGACGCCGGTCTCACGCTTGACGACAACGCAGCCCGCCGCGTGATCGAGCGCGTGAAGGAGCTGGAGCACCAGGGCTTCCACTACGAGGCAGCGGACGGTTCGTTCGAGCTGCTGCTGCGCAAGGAGTCGGGCGAGTACGAGCCGCTGTTCCAGCTCGAGTCGTGGCGCGTGATCGTCGAGAAGCGCGCCGACGGCAAGGTCGAGACCGAGGCGACGATCAAGATCTGGGCCAACGGCGAGCGCTACGTGCGCACGGGCGAGGGCAACGGTCCGGTGCACGCGCTCGACAACGCGCTGCGAGCGGCGATCGGCGAGAGCCACCCGGAGATCGGCGACACCGGCCTCGTGAACTTCAAGGTCCGCATCCTCGACGAGACGAAAGGCACGAACGCGGTCACGCGCGTGCTGCTCGACGCGTCCGACGGCCACGACGTGTGGGGCTCGATCGGCGTCTCCGAGAACATCATCGCCGCCTCCTGGGACGCGCTCGTCGACTCGCTCGAGTTCGCGATCCAGCCGGGGCGTGAGCAGCCCGGCACGCGCGGCCCGGCACGCACCGCGTCGTGACGGCCGGCACGCGCAGCGACGCCGTGGCCGCCGCCGGCAGTCCGGCGGGCGCGTCCGACGTGATCCCGCTCGCACGCCCCGTCCTCGGCGCGGAGGAGGAGACGCGCGTGCTCGACGTGCTGCGCTCCGGCCAGCTGTCGCTCGGCCCGCGCGTCCCGGCTTTCGAGCAGGCGTTCGCGGCGCGCCTCGGCGTGCCCTGCGCCTCCGCCGTCTCCAGCGGCACCGCCGGCCTGCACCTCGCGCTGCGGGCTGTCGGCGTCGAAGACGGTGACGAGGTGATCACGAGCCCGTTCTCGTTCGTCGCCTCGGCGAACGTGGCGATCTACGAGCGTGCGCGGCCGGTCTTCGCCGACATCGACCCCGTCACGCTCAACGTCGCTCCGGATGCGGTGGCCGCTGCGATCACGCCGCGCACGCGAGCATTGCTGCCGGTCCACATCTTCGGCTACCCGGCTGACATCCCGGCACTCGAGGTGCATGGCCTGCCGATCGTCGAGGACGCCTGCGAGGCGCTCGGCGCCCTCCACGGCGATGGCATCCCGGTGGGGGGGCGCGGCCACCCGGCGGTCTTCGCGTTCTACGCGAACAAGCAGCTGACGACCGGCGAGGGGGGGATGGTGACGTCCGCCGACCCCGCGCTGAAGATCCAGGTCGACTCCGAGCGCAACCAGGGGCGCGCGCCCGACATGGGCTGGCTCGACCACGACCGGCTCGGCTTCAACTACCGCCTCTCCGACATCGCCTGCGCGCTCGGACTCGCGCAGCTCGACCGGCTCGACGGGATGCTCGCCGACCGTGCGCGCGTCGCCGCCGGCTACCGCGAGGCGCTGGCCGGCATCGAGGGCCTCACGCTGCCGTGCGAGGACCGCGACGGCAACGTGCGCGGCTGGTTCGTCTTCGTCGTCCAGCTCCCGCATGGAGTCGACCGCGACGAGACGGTGCGCGCGCTCGGTGCGCTTGGCGTGCAGAGCAAGCCGTACCTGCCGGCGATCCACCTGATGAGCTTCTACCGCGAGCGCTACGGCCATCGCGAGGGCGAGTTCCCCGTCTGCGAGGACGTCGCAGCGCGCTCGGTCGCGCTGCCGTTCTTCCCGGCGATGACCGAGGGCCAGGTCGCGCGCGTCGCCGAGACGCTGCGCGGGGTGCTCGGCCGCTGAGCGGCCGGGCACCCGTTTCCTCCTAGTAGTGTGGCGGCCCGTCGAGCGCCCAGCCGACGCTGCCGGCGTTCTTGTACTGCCAGTTGAACTTGCGCGCCGGGCTGATGCGGTACTTCGTGCGGCCCGTGCTGTTGCGCGTCCAGTAGTCGATCGACTCGCCGTGCGTGGTCAGCAACCCCTTTGCGACGGTCGTGAGCGCGGCCTTCTGCGTCGAGTTGGTCGTGAAGAAGGCGCCGAGCGCGACGGGGACGGCGACGTCCAGGGAGTGCTCGAAGCCGTTGGTTGGGTCGATCGAGGTGGTGTCGACGTCATCGGGCGCTCCGAAGCTCGCCGCGATGTAGAAGGGGTAGTAGTCGTTGGCGTGCATCGGGGGATCGTCGCTGGCGCTTGGCAGCTTCGCGATGCCCTGCGTGACCTCGCACTGTCCGAGATCGGTCAGCGCAGGCGGCACGAGCGCGTTGCCGGTCGCTTGGTAGGAGCGCAGGAAGGCCCAAGCGAGCAGGCTCGACATCCAGGGGGAGAACGTGTCTGCCTGGCCCTCCGGCGCGTAGTTGAAGCAGCCGTTCGGCGGGTTGCCGTCGAGCGGCGAGGTCTGCCGCGTGCGCATCGTCTGGATCAGGCCCTGGGTGTCGGCGAGCTGATGGGCGTCGCCGGTCAGTTCGTAGTCGACCGCGTGCGACAGCAGCGCGAACGCGAGGTGGCGCTCCGTGACCGAGTTCCCGACATGGAACTCTTGTGCGTAGGAGACGTAGCCGATCGTCTTGAGGACGGTCGGATCGCCGTTGAGCTCGTAGTCGGTGAAGAGGTTCTCGTTGTACGAGTACTTCGTGTCCGGGTACGGGTCATCCGGGGTCTTGCTCTCGCTCTCGGCCTTCAGCTTGAAGATGCCGACGCAGTACGGGGAGGGCGCGGTGGGGCAGTCCTGCGGGCCGTAGATGTTCTGGTTGTAGTGGTCGGACGCCCGATTCGCCTCGCGCAGCATCGTGACGTCGCCGGTGCGGATGTAGCCGTTGTAGAACGTCTGCGCCCGGTCGTAGAGCCACTCGTCGACGCTGTCCGCGGTGTAGAAGTCGGCGAGGTCGTGGACGAGGTCGGTGACCGGCCAGCTCTGCTTGAACGGATAGGCCTCGTTGATGACCGAGTAGAAGAAGTCGTCCGTCGCCTGGTCGGACTTCGCCATGTAGGCGCGTGAGCCCGCGGTGTCGACCATCGGCACGAGCGAGCTGCACGCGAGGTAGCTGTGGTCGACCGCGGCGAGCACTGCCGGCTCGTGGACCGTGACGCCGTGCGAGACGGCGGGGTCGTACGTGCCGTCGTTCACGACGCGGTACGTGTTGCGTACGGGGACCTCGGTCGTGAGGCTCTGGGCGCGCGCGCGGTTGATCCCGACCGTCACCTGGACGGGGCTCGTGCTCGTGAAGGCGTGGTCGAACTGGATCAGGACGCTGCGGATGCCGGGGTTTCCGGACGCCTGCAAGCCGCCGCACAGCAGGTTCTGCGCGGGGATGTGCGTCCATGCGCCGAGGCTCCGCACGAAGGCGGGGATCTCCTGCCCGGTCGTCGCGTCCGTCACCTTGACGTTCGCGGTGCTCAGCAGCGCGCCGGGGGCGAGCGGGAAGCCGAAGGAGACGCGGCGGGTGCCGAGCGAGTCGGCTGCCGGGTAGAGCGTCACGCCGACGTCCTTCGCTTGCGCGTTCGCGGCTGCGCCGCTGGCCGACAGGTCGTTGCCGAGGTTCATCTCGGCCGTCATCGAGCGGTAGTTCGTGGGGTGATCGGCGAAGCCGACCTGTTCGAGGTCGCCCGACGAGCCGCCACCGCCACCGCCACCGCCTCCGGTCCCGCCGCCACCGCCACCGGTGCCACCGCCGCCGGGCTTCTGCACGACGTAGAGGTGCGCGTCGTCGATCGTCGCGGAGACGGTGCCGCTCTCGGGCAGCCGCAGCTGGAAGAACGCGCGCTCGATCTGCTGCTGGCCCGTGTCGAGCGTCAGGAAGACGTCGGCTGCATGCTGCGCGTCGACCGGGAAGCTCTGACACGTCTGGGTCGGGTTGCCCTGCGCGTAGGCGATCGCGCAGATCTGCAGCGGCTGGCTCGCGGTGTTGCCCTCGACGCGGATCTTCGCCTTGACGGTGACCGAGTCGGCGATCGGGCCCGCGCCGTAGGCGTAGTCGTTGAAGAGGCCGACGCGGCCGTAGCCTTGCACCGTCACATGGAGGCTCTGCGCCCCGCTGATCGGATTGCTCGTCGTCGTGGCGACCGTGCCCTCATCGGGCGCGTTCACCTCGAACGCATCGACGCCGGACTCGAAGCCGTTGTCGTGGATCAGGTCGACGAGCTGGAAGCCGTCGGGGACGTTCGGCAGCGGGCCGTCCGGCGGCGGCGTGGTGGTTGTCGTCGGAGGTGTCGTGGTGGTCGGCGTCGTTGTCGTCGTGGTGGACGTTGTGGTGGGCGGCGTGGTCGTCGTCCCCGTCGTGGTCGTCATCGGCGGCACGGGCGTCGTGACCGGCGGGCCGGCCGGCGTCGTGACCGGCGGCTGCGGCGTGGTCGTCGTGGGCGGCGGCGTCTTGACCGGCGGCTTGGGCTTGGGCTTCGGCTTCGGGTTGCAGACGGGCAGCTTCTTCGCCTTCTTCTTGTGCGACTTGGCCTTGTGGCCACTCGACGCGCGCGTCGCGGCGGCCACCGCGCGCGAGCTGTGGTGCGCCGTGCGGCGCGGCTGCACGCAGCGGACCTTCTTCGCCTTCTTCTTGGGCTTCTTCTTCGCCTCGTGGGTCGTGGACACGTGCGCGCGCACGGGTGCCACGCTGCGGAACGGGACAGCCGCGAGGCTCACGAACGCGTTCGTGGAGATCGGGGCGGCGAGGCTGGTGCTCGGGCTGGCGGCACAGGCGGCGAGCGCGAGGAGCACGGTGGTGCGGCGAAGGACCTTCGAATTTGGCTTTATCACAGCGGGCATTGTTGATGCGCCAGTCAATGCACCGGGAATGCCCTAGCCGAATGTACGACCACGGTCAACTGGCCGAGGCGCCGTGGCGCGCGCGGGCTACGCGCCTCGGCGGCCTATACCCTTCGCCGCCGATGTCCCGCTTCAGCGAGCCACAGCACCCGCTCTTCCACCAGTTGAACGCCTCGATCGGCTTCGATTGGCGTCTCGGCCCCTACGACGTCGACCTCTCGCGCGCGCATGCCCGCATGCTCGCGGCGCAAAAGATCATCGGCGAGCAGGATCGCGATGCGCTGCTCGCGGCACTCGATGCAGTCGAACGCGAGCTGGAGGAGGGGACGTTCCCCTTCCAGCCGGGCGACGAGGACATCCACATGGCGATCGAGCGGCGCATCATCGAGCTCGCCGGCGCGGTCGGCGGCAAGCTCCACACGGCGCGCTCGCGCAACGATCAGGTCGCGACCGACATGGCGCTCTTCACGCGCGCCCATGCGCAGGCGGCGCAGGAGGGCGTCCGCACGCTGATGCGAGCGTTGATCGACACGGCAACCCGCCATCTCGACTGGCGGATGCCCGGCTACACGCATCTGCAGCGCGCGCAGCCGGTCTACCTCAGCCACCATCTGCTCGCGTACGTCTGGATGCTCGCGCGCGACCTCGAGCGCTTCGGCGCGGTCGAGGCGGCGACGGCGAAGCTGCCGCTCGGCGCCGGCGCGCTCGCGGGCGTGAACTTCGACACGGACCGCCGCCGTGTAGCCGCCGACCTCGGCTTCGCCGGCGTCGCGGAGAACTCGATCGACGCAGTCTCCAACCGCGACTTCGTGCTCGACTATCTTGCCGCGGCGGCTACCTGCGGCACGCACCTCTCGCGCCTCGGCGCCGAGATCGTGTTGTGGTCGAGCAGCGAGTTCGGCTTCGCCGAGGTCTCCGACGCGTGGGCGTCGGGCTCCTCGATCATGCCGCAGAAGAAGAACCCCGACGCTGCCGAGCTGCTGCGCGCCAAGGCGCCGCGGATCGCGGGCCACCTCGTCGCGCTCCATGGCGTGATGCACGCGCTCCCGCTGACGTACAACAAGGACATGCAGGAGGACAAGGAGCACCTCTTCGACGCGGTCGACACGCTCGAGCTGTGCCTTGCCGCCGCAGCCGGGATGATCGAGGGGATCGCCTTCGACCGCGAGCGGCTCGCCGCCGCCGCGAGCGACGAGTTCCCGGCGGCGACCGACGTCGCGGATTTGCTCGTGCGCCGGGGGATGCCGTTCCGCGAGTGCCACGGCGTCGTCGCCGGCCTCGTCAAGCGTGCAGTCGACAGCAACCGCACGCTCTCGCAGCTGACGCGCGCGGAGCTGGCCGAGCACTCCGAGCTGCTCGACGACGAGTACTACCGCGTGCTCGCGGGCGAGACGTGGCTGGAGTCGAAGGACTCCGAAGGCGGCACGAGCCTGCGCCGCGTGCGCGAGCAGCTCGAACGCGCGCACGCGCTGCTCGGCTAGCCTCCGGCGCGTGCTCGCCGACCTCACCGCCGCTGACCCGTCGTCCTGCACCGGCTCGCTTCCGCGGTCGTTCTACGATCGCCCGGTGCTCGACGTGGCGCGCGACCTCGTCGGCTGCGTCGTCTCGCACGCTGGAGTCAGCGGCGTGATCGTCGAGACGGAGGCTTACCACGACAGCGAGCCTGCGTGTCACGCCTACGTGGGCGTGACGGCGCGCACGCGCACGCTGTTCGGCTCACCGGGACGTGCCTACGTCTACCGCTCCTACGGGATCCACGCGCTCTTGAACGCGGTCTGCGAGCCGGAGGGCATCGGCGCCGCTGTGCTGATCCGTGCGCTGGCGCCGCTCGACGGGATCGAAGCGATGCAGGCGCGCCGGGGTCTCGTGCGCGCGGCCGACCTCTGCAACGGGCCCGGCAAGCTGACGCAGGCGCTCGGCGTCGAGGTCGAGCGCAACGGCAGCGACCTCGCGAGCGGGCCGGTCCGGATCGCGCCGCGCCCGCCGGCCTGGCGAGGCGTCGAGCTCGTCGCCGGTCCGCGGATCGGCATCACGAAGGCGACGGAGCTGGCATGGCGCTTCTGCGCACGCGGCAGTCGTGACGTCTCACGGCCCTGGCCGCCCCTGCTCGGAGCAGCGTGACGCGCTAGCCGCTCGGGGGCGCGGCGCCGCCGGGTGCTGCGCCGCCACCGCCACCGCCGGCTGGCGGTGGCGGCGTTCCGGTCCCACCACCAGGTGTGCCCTGCTGTCCGCCACCGCCGCCACCTCCGGTTCCGGTGCCGCCGCCGCCATCGCCCGTCCCGCCACCACCGGTGCCGCCGCCGGCCGGCGTGGTGCCGGTGCCGCCATCACCGTTCTTCGGCGTCGTCGCGGGGGTCGTGCTCGCAGGGTCGCCCGCGCCCGGTGGCGTGGCGAGCGTGCCCGTGTCGGGGGTCGTCGTGGGCGCGTCCTTCCCGGTTCGCGCAGCTTCGGCCGCCGCCTTGCGCTGGGCAAGCTGCGCCATCGCCTGGATCATGAAGTTGTGCCAGATCAGCGCCGGATAGGTTCCGCCGGCAACCGGTTGCCCGCTGAACTGCGTCAGCATCGGCACGAGCTTGTCCGGGTAGCCGACCCAGACGGCGACCGTGTAGTCGTGGTTCCAGCCGACGAACCAGGCGTCGCCGTAATTCGAGGTCGTGCCGGTCTTGCCGGCGGCGAAGCCGGGGATCTGCGCCTGCTTGCCGGTGCCGTAGGCGATCACCGTCTGGAGGATGCTCGTGACGTTCGGCGTCGACGCCTCCCGGGATCACCTGCTCCTGCTTCAGCGTCTTGCGATTGTCGATCTCGACCTTGCCGCTGCTGTCGCGCACCACGTCGATCCCGATCGGCCCCTTGTCGGGCGCGCCGAGCCGCGGGTTGTAGAGCCGGCGCCCGCCGTTCGCGAACGTCGAGTACGCGTGCGCGAGGTCGAGTGGCGTGACGCCGTCGTGGAGGCCGCCGAGGATCATCGCGTAGTTCGTCGAGATCGGCGTGCGGATCCCCATCCGACGGGCCACGCGAGCGATCTTGCGCGTCCCGACCTTGATCCCGACCTCGGCGAAGATCGAGTTGTCGGACACGGTCGTCGCGCCGGCGAGCGTGTTCGAGCCGCTGTACTCGTTGCCGTAGTTCTTCACGGGGAAGAACTCCTTCCCGCGGCTGTGCGGGACGACGAACTGCTTCGGGCGCGAGGTCCAGACGGAGCCGGGGGAGATGCCCGACTCGAGCGCCGCGGTCAGCACGAACGGCTTGAACGTCGATCCGGGCTGGCGTTGCCCCTGCGTCGCGAGGTTGAACGGCTGATGCGCGTAGTCGAACCCGCCGACCATCGCGCGCACCTCGCCGGTGTGGTTGTCGATCGCGACGAGCGAGCCGGTTGGCAGGCTCGACCCGCTCGGCAGCAGCTGCGTGATCGCGCTCTGCGCCGCGTTCTGCAGGTCGAGGTCGAGCGAGGTCGTGATCTGCAAGCCGCCACTGAAGGCGCGGAACGGGCCGAAGTGGTCGACGACCTGCTGGCGCAGCCAGCTCGTGAAGTACGGCGCCTCGCTCTTCTCCTGTGGCGGCGTCAGGTCGGCCTGCGTCGGCAGCGGACTCTCGACGTCGGTCGCGTACTCGCTCGGCGTGATGTAGCCCTGGTCGCGCATGTCGCGCAGCACCTGGCCGCGGCGGTGACGCGCGGCGAGGGGGTGCACGAGCGGGTCGTAGCCGCTCGGCGAGGCGACGATGCCGGCGATCAACGCAGCCTCGGGCGGCGTCAGCTGCGAGGCGCACATGTTGCGCGCAGTGCTGCCGCAGCCGCCGGCCTGCCCGAAGCCGTGCTGCTTGCCGAAGTAGACACGCGCGGCAGACTCGATCCCGTAGGCGCCGTTGCCGAAGTAGATCGCGTTGAGGTACTCGGTGAGGATCTTCTCCTTCGACCACTTGCGCGTCAGGTGGTAGGCGAGCGCCGCCTCACGCAGCTTCTGGAAGACCGTGCGGTTGCCCTGCGCTTCGAGCGCCGTCTTGACGAACTGCTGGGTGATCGTCGAGGCGCCCTGGACTGCGCGCTGGTTCGTGAGGTCTTCCTCGAGCGCGCGGGCGGTGCCCTTCACGTCGAAGCCGGAGTTCGAGTAGAAGCGCCGGTCCTCGATCGAGATGATCGCGTGCTTCATCGCGGGGGCGATCTGGAACTGCCCGACGAGCACGACGTTCTGGTTGTTCGTGAGGATCCCCAGCTTGCGCCCCTGGAAGTCGAGCAGCACCGAGTTGTCCTTGCTGGCGCGGTACTGGGCGCGGTTTTCGAGCTGCGGCAAGTCGGATGCGACCGCCATCATCATCCCGAAGATGAGCGAGACGCCGGCGAGCAGCGAGAGGCCGACGAGGATCGACAGCAGCCGCAGCTTCTTGATGCGGGGTCGTGTGCGGGGGCCGCGGCGCCGTCGCCCGAAGGGGATCAGCTTCCTGCGCGGCCTGGTCGGCGTCGATGTCGTCGTGCCGTCGGGGGTCATACGTCGTTGCGCTGCCCTGTCCGGGTCGCGACGGGCGCCATCGCGGCGGTGGCGGGCCGTGGCGGCACAGGCCTCACCGGGGGACGGCAGTCTAGCATTGGCCCCTGATGCGTCCCGAGGACCCAACCCCGGCTGCGGCCGCCGCCTGGCTTGCCCGCAACGCGGTCGACTGCTTGCCCGCCGGTGGTCTCGAGCGCAAGCTGACCGAGGCGCGCGACGCCGGACGCCCGCTGCGCGTGAAGCTCGGGATCGATCCGACGGCGCCGGACATCCACCTGGGCTTCACGGTCGTGCTCGGCAAGCTGCGCGAGTTCCAGGACCTCGGCCACACGGTCGTGCTGATCGTCGGCGACTACACCGCGCGCGTCGGCGACCCGAGCGGGCGCTCGGCGACGCGGCCGGTGCTGAGCGGTGAGCAGATCGACGCGAACGCGGTGACCTTCCAGCAGCAGGCGCTGAAGGTGCTCGACGCCGAGCGGCTCGAAGTGCGCCGCAACGGCGAGTGGCTCGACATGGCGATGGAGGAGCTGTTCCGGCTCGTGCGCACGACGACGGTCGCGCGGATCCTCGAGCGCGACGACTTCGCGAAGCGCGATCGCAGCGCACGCGCCGATCTCGATGCTCGAGCTGCTCTACCCGTTGCTGCAGGGCTACGACTCGGTGGCGGTCGATGCCGACGTCGAGCTCGGCGGGACCGACCAGACGTTCAACCTGCTGCTCGGACGCGACATCCAGACGGCCTATGGGAAGCCGGAGCAGGTGATCCTGACGATGCCGATCCTGCCCGGGATCGACGGCGAGCGGAAGATGTCGAAGTCCTACGGCAACTACATCGGCGTCACCGAGCCGCCCGAGGAGATCTACGGCAAGACGCTGCGGCTGCCCGATCCCGCGCTCGCGCAGTGGTACGAGCTGCTGCTCGGCGAGCCGCTGCCGGCCGGGGTCGGTCCGCGCGACGCGAAGCGCGCCCTGGCACGCGCGCTCGTGGCGCGCTTCCACGATCCCGAGGCCGCCGAGGCCGCCGAGCGGGCGTTCGACCGCGTCCACCTCGAGCACAAGGCGCCGGAGGACGATCCCGGACGTCGCTGCTGCCGCTCGACGGCGACGCGATCGTCCACCTGCCGGCGCTGCTCGCCGACGCCTTCGGCGTCTCGCGCTCGGAGGCGCGCCGCGCGCTCGCGCAGGGGGGGGTGCGGCTCGACGGCGAGCCGCTCGCGCGCCGAGCCGCTCGACCGGCCGCGCCGAGCTCGACGGGCGGGTGCTGCAACTCGGCAAGCGGCGCTTCGCGCGCCTGCGCGGGAGCTGACGCGGCCGTGGCGGTCGCATGGCGGCGTGCTGCGGCTCGGCACCGCGGGCGACGGCGAGGTCGTCGACCTGACCGAAGGTGTCCACAGCATCGTCCGCACGAGCGGGGTGAGGCATGGCGTGGCCGTCGTGTTCGCGCGCGGCTCGACGGTTGCGGTCACGACGATGGAGCACGAGCCCGGAGGGATCGACGACCTCTCGGCGCTGCTGGAGGCGCTGGCACCGCGCACCGGCGACTACGAGCACAATCGTCAGCAACGCAGACACGAACGCGCATGCGCACCTGCGTGCAGCGCTTGATCGGCGCGTCCGAGAGCGTGCCGATCGTGGACGGCAGCCTCGTCCTCGGCACCTGGCAGCAGCTCGTGCTGATCGACTTCGACGACCGACCGCGCGACCGCGAGGTCGTGGTTCAGGTACTGTCCTGACCGCGACGCCGGTGGGTCGTGGAGCGACGAGCTTCCACTGCCTCGGCGAGCGCGCTATAGTTCTGCGCCCGCACCGAGAGCTGTGTGTTCTCGGGGCGTGTCTGACGGAGGAATCCCCTCCGACGAGGCACGGCGGTCTTTGAAAACTCAACAGCATGTGCACCGATCGGCCGGAATGGTCCGGCAGATCTGTGCGTCCAGGTTTCGAAGTCGCCGCCCAATGCGCCAGCGCGCTGGGACACACGGCGACGCCAGAATTACCCTGTCCGATGCTCGGACTGCCCGACGTGTACATGGGCGGTCTGCAGTACGCATCGCGACACTCTCTGAGAAGCAACAGCAGTTCTTCACGGAGAGTTTGATCCTGGCTCAGGACGAACGCTGGCGGCGTGCTTAACACATGCAAGTGGAGCGACGAACCCGGGCTTGCCCTGGGGCAGAGCCGCGAACGGGTGAGTAACACGTGGGTAACCTGCCCTGATGATTGGGACAACCCGAGGAAACTCGGGCTAATACCAAATGTGCTCTCTGGTCTTAAGGCCGGTGAGGAAAGGTAGCTTCGGCTTCCGCATCAGGATGGGCCCGCGGCCCATTAGCTTGTTGGTGAGGTAACGGCTCACCAAGGCTTCGATGGGTAGCTGGTCTGAGAGGACGATCAGCCACACTGGGACTGAGACACGGCCCAGACTCCTACGGGAGGCAGCAGTGGGGAATCTTGCGCAATGCGCGAAAGCGTGACGCAGCAACGCCGCGTGGGGGAAGACGGCCTTCGGGTTGTAAACCCCTTTCAGTTGGGACGAAGCTTCGGCGGTGAATAGCCGTTCGGAGTGACGGTACCTTCAGAAGAAGCCCCGGCTAACTACGTGCCAGCAGCCGCGGTAATACGTAGGGGGCAAGCGTTGTCCGGAATTATTGGGCGTAAAGCGCGTGTAGGCGGCTCGGTAAGTCTGCTGTGAAAGTCCAGGGCTCAACCCTGGAATGCCGGTGGATACTGTCGAGCTCGAGTCCGGAAGAGGCGAGTGGAATTCCTGGTGTAGCGGTGAAATGCGCAGATATCAGGAGGAACACCAATGGCGAAGGCAGCTCGCTGGGACGGTACTGACGCTGAGACGCGAAAGCGTGGGGAGCAAACAGGATTAGATACCCTGGTAGTCCACGCCGTAAACGATGGGCACTAGGTGTGGGGGGTGTCGACTCCCCCCGTGCCGACGCTAACGCATTAAGTGCCCCGCCTGGGGAGTACGGCCGCAAGGCTAAAACTCAAAGGAATTGACGGGGGCCCGCACAAGCAGCGGAGCATGTGGTTTAATTCGACGCAACGCGAAGAACCTTACCTGGGCTTGACATGTGCCTGACCGCCGTGGAAACACGGCTTCCCTTCGGGGCAGGTTCACAGGTGGTGCATGGCTGTCGTCAGCTCGTGTCGTGAGATGTTGGGTTAAGTCCCGCAACGAGCGCAACCCCCGTCGCATGTTGCCAGCATTTAGTTGGGGACTCATGCGAGACTGCCGGTGACAAACCGGAGGAAGGTGGGGATGACGTCAAGTCATCATGCCCCTTATGTCCAGGGCTACACACGTGCTACATTGGCGCGTACAGAGGGCTGCGATACCGCGAGGTGGAGCGAATCCCTTAAAGCGCGTCTCGGTTCGGATTGTAGGCTGAAACTCGCCTACATGAAGGCGGAGTTGCTAGTAATCGCGGATCAGCATTGCCGCGGTGAATACGTTCCCGGGCCTTGTACACACCGCCCGTCACACCACGGGAGTGAGCAACACCCGAAGCCGGTGGCCTAACCCGCAAGGGAGGGAGCCGTCGAAGGTGGGGCTCGTGACTGGGGTGAAGTCGTAACAAGGTAGCCGTAGCGGAAGCTGCGGCTGGATCACCTCCTTTCTAGGGAGCATCCGGTCAACGGATGCGGTCCTGACCGCTTGTCGGTCAGGTCTAGAAACGTCGACCGAAACTGGCAGGCGTCACGCTCGAGCTTCGTGCTCCGAGCGGAGTCGCCCACATGCTGTTGAGTTTTGAGAGACCGGCGTCCGCCGGCAGCTCGCTTGGCTTCGGTCACGGGTTGTCGAACGACGCAAGCGCCTCTCCACGGACCTTGAAAACTGCACAGTAGCCAATGAAACGGGTATCACCGATCAGTAATGATCAGATCACCGTCAAGATAGTAAGGGCACACGGTGGATGCCTTGGCACCAAGAGTCGATGAAGGACGTGAACGGCTGCGATAAGCCGCGGTGAGGCGCTGAATAGCCTTTGACCCGCGGATTTCCGAATGGGGAAACCCAGCGCTGGTAATGCGGCGTTATCCCGTGCTGAACACATAGGCACGGTGAAGACAAGCGGGGGAAGTGAAACATCTCAGTACCCCGAGGAAAGGAAATCAACCGAGACTCCCTGAGTAGTGGCGAGCGAAAAGGGATCTAGCCCAAACTTCATGCGTGTAAGCGGCCATGCGTTGCGTATGAGGGGTTGTAGGGCGCCTGTCCTGGGTTATGGCTGGCCCGGCGGGAGTTACAAAATCATGTGGTAGTCGAAGCGTGTGGAACCGCGCACCAAAGAGGGCAACCGTCCCGTAGACGAAACTGCATGATCTTCCGTCAGGCGTTCCTGAGTAGGTCCGCGCCCGTGAAACGCGGACTGAACCTGGGGGGACCACCCTCCAAGGCTAAGTACTCCTTGGTGACCGATAGCGGACTAGTACCGTGAGGGAAAGGTGAAAAGTACCCCGGAAGGGGAGTGAAATAGTACCTGAAACCGCGTGCCTACAAGCGGTGGGAGCAGACTTGTTCTGTGACCGCGTGCTTTTTGCATAACGAGCCGGCGAGTTACTCGTCTGCGGCAAGGTTAAGCGATGAGCGGAGCCGTAGCGAAAGCGAGTCCTAATAGGGCGACATAGTCGTAGGCGGTAGACCCGAAACTGAGCGAGCTACCCATGGGCAGGTTGAAGCGGGGGTAAGACCTCGTGGAGGACCGAACCGACCTAGGTTGAAAACTGGGCGGATGACCTGTGGGTCGGAGTGAAAGGCTAATCAAGCTCAGTGATATCTGGTTCTCTCCGAAATATATTTAGGTATAGCCTCGGATAAATTGCGTGTTGGCCGTAGAGCACTGTTTGGACTAGGGGCCCTACCAGGTTACCGACTTCAGGCAAACTCCGAAGACCAATACGTTTACTCCGGGAGTCAGTTGCTGGGGGATAAACTTCAGCGTCAAGAGGGAAACAGCCCAGACCGCCAGCTAAGGTCCCTAAATGCTAGCTAAGTGGCAAACGATGTTCGAGTGCATAGACAACCAGGAGGTTGGCTTAGAGGCAGCCATCCTTGAAAGAGTGCGTAACAGCTCACTGGTCAAGTGTTCGAGCGCGGATAATGTAACGGGGCTCAAGCTAGTTACCGAAGCTGCGGGTGCGTGAAGCCTTCGGGCTGATCGCGCGGTAGGAGAGCGTTCCGATGCCAGTAAAGCGGCGGGGTAACCCAGCCGTGGAGGCTTCGGAAGTGAGAATGCCGGCATGAGTAACGAAAGAGGGGTGAGAATCTCCTCCACCGATTGCGTAAGGATTCCTGAGTAAAGTTCGTCTGCTCAGGGTTAGTCGGGACCTAAGGCGAGGCCGAAAGGCGTAGTCGATGGCCAACAGGTTGATATTCCTGTACCACGTCGTGTTCGTTTGACCGATGGGGGGACGGGGAAGGCTACGGGAACCCAGGCGATGGTCGTCCTGGGGTAAGCATGTAGGGGTGGCCCATGTTAAATGCGGGGCTGCATAACCCGAGGTGCGATGCCAGCTGGCTTTGTGCCGGCGAGTCCCTTACGCCATGCCTCCAAGAAAATCCTCTAGGGAGAACACGCGTGCCCGTACCAAAACCGACACAGGTGGGCAAGTAGAGAATACTAAGGTGATCGAGATAACCCTCGTTAAGGAACTCGGCAAAATCGCCCCGTAACTTCGGGATAAGGGGCGCCCCATTAAGGTGTAACTCCTCGCGAGTGAAGCCTGAGAGGGCCGCAGTGAATAGGTCCAAGCGACTGTTTACCAAAAACACAGGTCTCTGCTAAGTCGTAAGACGACGTATAGGGGCTGACGCCTGCCCGGTGCCGGAAGGTTACGTGGAGTTGTTAGGGTTCGCCCGAAGCAGCGAAGCTAAGCCCCGGTAAACGGCGGCCGTAACTATAACGGTCCTAAGGTAGCGAAATTCCTTGTCGGGTAAGTTCCGACCTGCACGAATGGCGTAACGACTTGAACGCTGTCTCAACGAGGGGCTCGGTGAAATTGCAGTCTCGGTGAAGATGCCGAGTACCCGCGGCTAGACGGAAAGACCCCGTGAACCTTTACTACACCCTGGTATTGGAATTCGATGCATTTCGCTCAGGATAGGTGGGAGGCTTGGAAGCACCGGCTGCGGCTGGTGTGGAGCCAACCTTGAGATACCACCCTTGATGTCTTGGGTTTCTAACACTGTTCCGTGAATCCGGGCAGTGAACAGTGCCAGGCGGGTAGTTTGACTGGGGCGGTCGCCTCCCAAAATGTAACGGAGGCGCACAAAGGTTCCCTCAGCACGGTTGGAAATCGTGCGTAGAGTGCAAAGGCAGCAAGGGAGCTTGACTGCGAGACCGACAGGTCGAGCAGGTGCGAAAGCAGGTCTTAGTGATCCGGCGGTAGCAAGTGGAAGTGCCGTCGCTCAACGGATAAAAGGTACTCCGGGGATAACAGGCTTATCGAGCCCAAGAGTCCACATCGACGGCTCGGTTTGGCACCTCGATGTCGGCTCGTCGCATCCTGGGGCTGTAGTTGGTCCCAAGGGTTGGGCTGTTCGCCCATTAAAGCGGTACGCGAGCTGGGTTCAGAACGTCGTGAGACAGTTCGGTCCCTATCTGCCATGGGCGTTGGAGAGTTGAGAGGATTTGTCCCTAGTACGAGAGGACCGGGATGAACGCACCTCTGGTGTATCTGTTGTCCTGCCAAGGGCATCGCAGGTTAGCTACGTGCGGATCGGATAACCGCTGAAGGCATCTAAGCGGGAAGCCGGCCTCGAGATGAGCTCTCCCATCCCCTTGAGGGAGTAAGACCCCTGGAAGACCACCAGGTTGATAGGCCGGATCTGGAAGGGTGGTAACACCTGTAGGAGACCGGTACTAATTGGTCGAGGGCTTGACGGATTTTTGATACCCGTACCATTGGCGCTGTGCAGTTTTGAAGGCCCGCGGAGGGCGTGGTCTCGACCGGTTTCCGGTGGCTTTGGCGAGGGGGAAACACCTCTTCCCATTCCGAACAGAGCAGTTAAGCCCCTCAGCGCCGATGGTACTTGGCCCGCAAGGGCCTGGGAGAGTAGGACGCCGCCGGTTTTTACTTCGAGCCTCCAGTCGCTTCGGCGGCCGGGGCTCGTTGTCGTTCTAGACACGTTCGCCAAGCCGCAACGGCGTCTGGCGGTGTGCGACTCGCGGCGGATGCGGCGTCGTCGGTCAGCCGCGCGAGGGCGCCGGCGTGCGGGGCGAGAGCTGCCGTGTGCGCTCGCCGAGCGGCGAGACGCACTGCTGCGGGCGCGTCGGTACGGCGCCTGGGCGCCGGACGCGATCGATGCGCAAGCGCAGCTGGTGCGGATGCCCGTCCGCGTCCGGCAGCGCGGCCTCGGCGTCGAGGTCGGTCGTCGGGCACAGGAGTGCCTCGGCGACCTCGAGCAACGCTTCGGCTGCAGTGCGGATGGAACGTGGGGGGAACATGTGTTCGTGAAGGTACGCGGTGCGCCGGATGGAACGCGTGTTCGCCTCGTCTGCGGTCCACTGCCAGCGCAAAAGGCCTGCAAAAGCGCATAAAGAGCGCAACCGTCCGTGCAATGGATCTTGCAGAATTGGACGGTCACGTCTCACGATAGGGTGGGCGTAGATGAGCGATCGAGTGTGCAGCTGGTGCGGCGTGGCGATCGACCCTGACGACGGCTACCGCGCGTCGGAGGCAGCCGGCGAGCGGATTGCCGCGTTCTGCCGGCTCGAGCATGTGGTCCCGTGGGCGCTCCAGGGCCCGCACTGGGACGCCGGGACGCTGCAGGACCCGGTCCGTGAGACCGACGAGCTCGGGCGCTGCGCCGAGTGCGAGGTCCCGCTGGAGGAGACGCGCGTGCTGCTGGTCCGTCATCGCGGCCCGCACCGCATCGCCGACGCCTTCTGTGGCACCGACCACCTCCGCAGCTGGGCGCACGCAGGCGGTCGCTGGCGCTGAGTCAGGCGAGGACGGCGGGCTCTTGAACCGGCGGCTGGAAGGTGCCCCGGCGCAGGATCGTGACGAGCGTGCCCAGCACTGGGCCCGCGCAGGCGACCGCTAGCGCGGCCCGTACGCTCACCTCCTGCACGACGATTCCACCGAGCGCCGCGCCAAGCGCCCCTCCGGCGACGTTCGCGGTCATCACCCATGTCGTGGCCTCGGTGACGGTGCCGGGCGGCGCGATCCGGTCGACGACGAGGTAGCCGACTGCCGCGACCGGTGCGAGCGCGAGCCCGGCGATCAGCATCAGCCCGGTCATCAGCGGCAGCGAGCTGGCGAGCAGCAGCGGCAGCAGTCCCAACGTGAAGAGCGCCTGCAGCGCGATGAAGCGCCCGACGATCCCGCCGCTCCAATGGCGGGAGCCGTAC
Source organism: uncultured Actinomycetes bacterium (assembly GCA_963715695.1). Taxonomy (GTDB): domain Bacteria; phylum Actinomycetota; class Thermoleophilia; order Solirubrobacterales; family Solirubrobacteraceae; genus Conexibacter. The sequence goes on from OY970266.1 coordinate 3,152,777, forward strand.
CACAGGCCGCCGAGCACGCTGCCGACGGCCATCGCGGAGAGCATGATGCCGGCGAGCGCCGCGCGGTGGCCATGCGCGACGGCGAAGCCGGGCAGCGCAACCTCGAGCGTGCCGAACGACATGCCCGTCGGCACGATCGCGAGCATCAGCGTGCGCATCCCGGGTGCGGACAACGCACCGGCGCGCGGGCGCGAGGCGTGGTCGCTCGTCCACTCGCGCGCGGTCCGCGCGGTCGCGAACGCGATCGTCCCGCTGACGCTCAGGCCGACCGCGACGAGCAGCGCGGCGCTTGGCGTGGCGATCGCGATCAGGACGGTGGTGATCGCCGGGCCGATGATGTAGAACAGCTCGGCGACCATGCTCTCGAACGTGTAGGCGGTGTTGCGGATGCCTGCGTCGCCGGCGAATGTCGTCGCCCAGATCGAGCGCATGCAGGCACCGAGCGGCGGGAGGGCGGCGCCGCCGATCCAGGCGAAGATCGCGAGCGTCCAGGTCGCCGCGTGATGACGCGCGACGAGCACGATGCCGACGACGGCGAGCGCGTTCAGCAGCGTCGAGGGGATCAGCACCTGTGGCTGTCCGAAGCGGTCGACGAGGCGGCCCTGCAGCGGCGCGACGATCCCGGCGCCGATCGCCCAGGCGGCGCTCGCCGCGCCGGCCTGCGCGAACGAGCCGGTCTGCTGGCGCACGAGGAGCACGATCGCGAGCGAGAAGATGCCAATCGGGATCCGCCCGACGATCACCGCGAGCACGACGCGCTTGATCCCCGGAGGGCGAAGCAGGGCGCGGTAGCTGCTCAGCACCATGCGCAAAAGAGGGTCCGGGCCAGGTCGCGCGAAGTCCTCTCTGTCATGGCTGTTACCCTAACTCAGCGTTCGGGCGAGGCAGCCACCACCACGATGACCGGTGTCAGCCCGCCCCGCGTTCCCTCGCTCATGGAGAAGTTCGTCATCCAAGGCGGCGTGCCGCTTTCCGGCACGATCGTGCCCGCCGGCAACAAGAACGGCGCGCTGCCGATCCTTGCCTCGGCGGTGCTGACCGAGCACGACGTCGTCGTCCACAACGTGCCGCGGATCGCCGACGTGCAGGCGATGCTCGAACTGCTCGCGGACCTCGGCGCGCAGGTCGAGTGGACCGCGACGAACACCGTCAAGATCTGCGCCGCGGGCGTCGTGACGACGGAGGTCGACCGCGACCTGTCCGAGCGCATCCGCGCGTCCTTCCTGCTCGCCGGGCCGCTGCTCGCACGCTTCGGCCGCGCCTTGATGCCACCGCCTGGCGGGGATGTCATCGGCCGCCGCCGGCTCGACCCGCACCTCGACGCATTCAAGGCACTCGGCGCGAGCATCGAGCATGATCGCGACATCCTCCTGACCGCGCCGGGTGGGCTGAGGGCCTGCGACTTCCTGATGGACGAGCCGTCCGTGATGGCGACCGAGAACGCGCTGATGGCCGCTGCGCTGACGCCGGGCGCGACGACGATCCGCAACGCAGCCTCCGAGCCGCACGTGCAGGACCTCGCGCGGATGCTCGTGAAGATGGGCGCGGCAATCGACGGGATCGGCTCGAACGTGATGACGGTCCACGGAGTCGAGCGACTCGGCGGTTGCGAGCACGCGGTAGCGCCCGACCACATCGAGATCGGTTCGTTCATGGCGCTCGCCGGCGTCACCGGCGGCGAGCTGCTGATCAAGGACGTGATCCCCGAGGACCTGCGGATGGTGCGGCTCGTGTTCGCCCGGCTCGGGCTGGAGAGCGAGCTGCGCGGCAGCGACCTGTTCGTGCCGGGCAACCAGAAGCTCGTGATCCGCAACGACGCCGGCGGCTACCAGCCGAAGGTCGAGGACGGACCGTGGCCCGCCTTCCCGGCCGATCTGACGTCGATCGCGCTGGCACTGGCGACGCAGGCGGAGGGGTCCGTCATCATCCACGAGAAGATGTTCGAGAATCGACTCTTCTTTACGGACAAGCTGCAGCTGATGGGCGCTGCGATCACGATCTGCGACCCGCACCGGGCGCTCGTCGTGGGGTCGCGGCGGTTGCGGGGGGAGCGGGTCGAGTCGCCGGACATCCGTGCCGGCATGGCGATGCTGATGGCAGCGCTGTGCGCCGAGGGGACGACCGAGATCGGCAACATCCGTCAGATCGACCGCGGCTACGAGCGGATCGACGAGCGCCTGCGTGCGCTCGGAGCACGGATCGAGCGGGTCGAAGACGGCCAGCGCGTCCACGCCCACTGACCCCCCGACAGAAACCCGTCCTTTCGTGACGATCCACCCGATCCCCAGCGGGACCCGCGACGTTCTGCCTGACGAGATGCGCGAGCTGCGCGCGATCAGCGCGACGACGCTGCGCGTCTTCGAGCAGAACGGCTACGGCGAGGTCACGACCCCGGCGCTCGAATACGAGTCGACGCTCGCGCGCGGCGACGTGACCGGCGCGGCCCCGGCCTACCGGCTGTTCGACGAGCAGGGTGACGTGCTCGTGCTGCGCTCCGACATGACCGTGCCGATCGCGCGGCTCGTCGCAACCCGCTTCCCGACCGCCGAGCCGCCGCTGCGCCTCTGCTACCTCGCGCACGCCTATCGCGGCGTGCGCCCGCAGCGCGGCCAGTCGCGCGAGTTCCTGCAAGCTGGGATCGAGCTCGTCGGCGCCTCCGCGCCCGAGGGCACGGCCGAGGCGCTCACACTCATGTGCGACGTGCTCGATGCGGTCGGCCTCGCCGACTACCGCATCGGGCTGGGCGACGTGGCCCTGTTCCAAGGGCTGCTCGAAGGCGCCGACGTGCCCGAGCCCGCGCGCGAGACGATTCTCCAAGAGCTGGTCGCGCGCGACCTCGTCGGGCTCGAGCGCGAGGTGCGCTCGCTCGGCCTCGACGCCGAGACGGCAGAGCTGCTCGTGCGGGTCCCGCAGCTGCGCGGCGGACCGGACGTCCTTGCCGCGCTGGACGGGCGCGCGCACGAGGCGGCGGAAGGGCTGCGCGGCGTCTACGCGCTGCTCGCGCCGCATGTCGCCGAGCGGGTGATCTTCGACCTCGGCCTCGTGCGCAACCTCAGCTACTACACGGGAGCGGTCTTCCAGGTCTACGACCCGGCGCTCGGCGTGCCGATCGGCAGCGGTGGGCGCTACGACGACCTGCTCGGCCGCTTCGGCCGCCCGCTGCCCGCGGTCGGCTGGGCGCTGACGGTCGAGCGCCTGCACATCGCGCTCGCCGGCGAGGAGCGGGGGACGCGATGAGCGGCAACGCAGCTCCGCAGCTGACGATCGCCGTCCCGCGCGGTGCGCTGATGACAGGCACGCTCGACCTGCTCGACGCGATCGGGATCGACACCTCCGAGGTGCGGGCGAACGACCGCAAGCTGCTGTTCGCCGACGTCGGGATCGTCACGATGCGCCCATCCGACGTGCCGACGTACGTCAGTGCCGGCGCGGCAGACATCGGCATCACCGGCAAGGACGTGCTGATGGAGCAGAGCGAGCGCGAGGTCTACGAGCTGCTCGACCTCGGCTTCGGCGGCTGCACGATGGTGCTCGCGAGCGTCGCCGGCGAGGACCCGATGGCGGAGGCGCTGCGGCGGCTCGGGATGATGCGGATCGCGACGAAGTACCCGAAGATCGCCACGCGCCACTTCGAGGCGACCGGCCGCCAAGCGGAGATCGTCGAGGTCAAGGGCTCCGTCGAGCTGGCGCCGCTGACCGGCCTCGTCGACGGGATCGTCGACCTCACCGCGACCGGCACGACGCTCGCCGAGAACGGCCTCGTCGTGCGCGAGGAGATCGTCCTCTGCACGGCGCGGCTGATCGCGAACCCGGTGGCGCACAAGCTGAAAGCCGCGGCGATCGACGACCTGCTGGAGCGCCTGCGTGCAGCTTGAGCGCCGCACGCTCGCCGCTGCGTCCGGCGCGGTCGCGCTCGCGGCCGAGCTGCGCGCGCTCGTGCCCGGTGGTGCATCGGTCGTCGACGCGGTCGGCGAGATCCTGCGCGACGTCGAGGCGCGCGGCGACGACGCGGTGCTGGAGCTGACGCGCCGCTTCGACACCGGCGGCGCGGAGCCGAAGCCGCTGCGCGTCGCGAAGCACGAGTTGGAGGACGCGCTCGCGGCGCTCGACCCCGACGTGCGTGCCGGGCTGGAGCTGGCGATCGGCAACGTCCGAGCAGTCGCAGAGGCCGGTGTCGACGGCGCGCACGGAGCGACGCTGCCCGACGGCCAGCGCGTCGTGCTGCGCGAGGTGCCGGTCCTGCGGGCCGGCGTCTACGTGCCCGGCGGCCGCGCGCCGTATCCGAGCACGGTCGTGATGGGCGTCGTGACGGCGCGTGCCGCGGGCGTCGCGCAGGTAGCGGTCTGCGCGCCTCCGGGCCCGAGCGGCGACGCGCACCCGGTGATCCTCGCCGCCTGCGCGCTCGCGGGCGCGACCGAGGTCTACCGGATGGGCGGCGCGCAGGCGATCGGCGCGCTCGCGTACGGAACTGCGAGCGTCGGCGCGGTCGACGTGATCGTCGGGCCGGGCAACCTCTACGTGCAGGAGGCGAAGCGCCAGGTCTTCGGCCGCGTCGGGATCGACGGCTTCGCCGGGCCGAGCGACGTCTTCGTGATCGTCGAGGGAGCGGACTACGTCGAGCGCGTCGCGCTCGACATGCGCGCGCAGGCGGAGCACGGTGCGGACAGCCTCGTCGTCGGCGTCTCGGCCGACGCTGCGGTGCTCGACGCGCTCGCGGCTGCGCTTGCGCAGGCGCCGGAGCCGGCGCGCGGCGCGCTCGTGCAGGTGCCCGACCTCGACGCGGCGCTCGTGCTCGCCGAGGCATTCGCGCCCGAGCACCTGCAGCTGATCGGCCCGAACGCCGAGGTGCTCGCGCCGCTCGTGCGGCGGGCCGGCTGCCTGTTCGTCGGCGCGACGGCAGGCACCGCCTTCGGCGACTATGTCGCGGGCTCGAACCACGTGCTGCCGACCGACGGCGCCGCACGCTTCGCCTCCGGGCTCTCGGCCCGGCACTTCCGCCGCCGCATGACGGAGGTGCGGATTCCTCCGCGCGCGGCGACCGTGCTCGGCACGGCAGGTGCCGCGATCGCGCGCGCAGAGGGCTTCGAGCTGCACGCGGCGTCGATGGAGGCGCGGATCGACCAGAATGGGGACGCATGAGCCGCAGCGCTGAGATCCACCGCAAGACTGGCGAGACCGACGTCAGCCTGACGCTTGACCTCGACGGCTCGGGTGCGGGCGAGCGCAGCACCGGCGTCGGCTTCCTCGACCACATGCTCGACCTGCTGGCGCGCCACGGCCGGCTCGACCTCACGGTCAGCGCTCAGGGTGACCTGCAGACGGGAGCGCACCACACCGTCGAGGACGTCGGCATCTGCCTCGGGCAGGCGCTCGACCGCGCGCTCGGCGACCGTGCCGGGATCGTCCGCTATGGAGCCGCCACGATCCCGATGGACGAGGCGCGTGCTTCCTGCGCGATCGACATCTCCGGCCGCGCCTACTGCGCGATCGAAGCCGATCTGCCGCCCGGTGCGATCGGCAACTTCGACCACGAGCTGGCGGAGGAGTTCTTCCGCGCCGTCGCGAGCAACGCGAGGCTGACGCTGCACGTCACGGTCGAGGCGGGCACGAACGTCCACCACATCATCGAGGCGACCTTCAAGGCGTTCGCGCGCGCGCTGCGCGCTGCCGTGACGATCGATCCGAACGAGACGGGCGTGCCGAGCACGAAGGGGACGCTCACCGCATGAGCGTGTCGTCTTCCCCGCGCATCGCCGTCGTCGACTACGGGATGGGCAACCGCCGCTCGGTCGAGAAGGCGCTCGTGCAGGTCGGTGCGCGCGCGTCGATCACGCGCGACCACGACGAGATCCGCTCCGCCGACGGCGTCGTCGTGCCCGGTGTCGGCGCCTTCCCGCGCGCGATGGGCAACCTGCGCGAGCTGGGGCTCGACAAGGTGATCGTCGACTGCGCCGAGGCCGGGACGCCGCTGCTGGGGATCTGCCTCGGCATGCAACTGCTGTTCGAGCGCTCGATCGAGCTCGAGCCGACGAACGGACTCGGGCTGCTGCGCGGCGACGTGCTGCCGCTCGACGCGACCGGCGAGCGGCTGCCGCACATCGGCTGGAACGTCGTGCGCTTCGAGCGCGCCTCGCGGCTCACCGCAGCGCTCCCGGCGGAGGCCGCCTTCTACCACGTGCACTCCTATGTCGCGCATCCCACCGATCCTGACTGCATCCTCGGGACCGCCGAGTACGGCGAGCGCTTCGTCAGCGCCGTCGCGCGCGAGAACGTCTCCGGCGTCCAGTTCCACCCCGAGAAGTCCTCGCAGCTCGGTCTGCGACTGCTCGCGAGCTTCAGCGCCGCGTGCGATCACGCGCCGGCTGCGGGAGTCCTCGGCGGATGATCCTCTACCCGGCGATCGACATCCGCGACGGAAATGCCGTGCGGCTCGCGCAGGGCGACTTCGCGGCAGAGACCGTCTACGACAGCGATCCGCTCAGCGCTGCGCGTGCATGGGTGGACGGCGGCGCGCGCTGGCTGCATGTCGTCGACCTCGATGGAGCGCGCGACGGCAAGCCGGCGAACCTCGCGCACCTCGAACGGATCTGCGGCGAGCTTGGCGTGCCGGTGCAGTTCGGTGGCGGCCTGCGCTCGCTGGAGTCGGTTGACGCTGCGCTGGCGGCTGGAGCCAAGCGCGTGATCCTCGGCACCGCCGCCTACACCGACGTCGACTTCCTCGACGACGTGCTCGCGGCCCACGGCGACCGTGTCGTCGTCTCGGTCGACGTGCGCGGCGGTCGCGTCGCGAGCGCCGGCTGGAAGGAGCAGACGGAGATGCAAGCCGAGGCGGTGATCGAGCACCTGCAGCGCCGCGGCGTGCGGCGCCTCGTCTACTCGAGCATCGAGCGCGACGGGATGCTCACCGGACCCGACATCGCCGAGGTGCGGCGTGTAGCCGACGCGGTGCGCGGCCAGTTCACCTACTCCGGCGGGATCGGCACGCTCGAGGACCTCAGCGCGCTCGCCGCACTGCGCCAGGTCAACCTCACCGGCGTGATCGTCGGCAAGGCGCTCTACGAGCGGCGCTTCGGCGTCGGCGAGGCGCAGGCCGCGCTCGGCGGCTGATGCACTCCAAGCGCGTGATCCCGTGCCTCGACGTCGACCAGGGGCGCGTCGTGAAGGGGACCTCGTTCGTGAACATCCGCGACGCGGGCGACCCGATCGAGCTGGCCGAGGCGTACGACGCCGCCGGCGCCGACGAGCTCGTCTTCCTCGACATCACCGCGACGCACGACAAGCGCGACACGGTCGTCGAGCTGGCGCGGCGGACTGCCGACAACGTCTTCATCCCGTTCACGATCGGCGGCGGCATCCGCTCCGTGGAGGATGCGCAGGCGGTGCTCGACGCGGGCTCCGACAAGGTTGCGGTGAACTCAGCGGCGGTGGAGCGGCCGGAGCTGCTTGACGAGCTTGCGGAGCAATTCGGGTCGCAATGCGTCGTCTTGGCGATTGACGCCAAGCAGCGCGCCGACGGCGACGGCTGGGAGGTCTACGTGGCAGGCGGGCGCACCGCTACCGGCCGCGACGCGGTCGCATGGGCGGCCGAGGGCGTCGAGCGCGGAGCGGGGGAGATCCTGCTCACGTCGATGGACCGCGACGGCACGCACGACGGCTACGACCTCGGGCTCACGCGCGCGGTGGCGCTGGCAGTCACGGTGCCGGTGATCGCCTCCGGCGGCGCCGGCGAGCTCGACCACCTCGTGGAGGCGCTGCACGCTGGCGCCGACGCGGTGCTGTGCGCGTCGATCTTCCACTACGGCCACTACACGATGGCCGACGTCAAGGCGCACCTCGCCGCAGCCGGGATCTCGATCCGGCCGGTGGGCGCTTAGCGCTTGCGGTGCTTGCGCGGCAACAGCTCGTAGAGCTGGCCGTAGCCCGCCAGGTAGATCGCGTGGTCGTCAGCGATCACCGGGTTGAACGCGCCGTCCGGCCAGGAGAAGCGCTTGTGTCCGGTGCGCGTGTCGAGGCCGATCGTCGTCTTCGCTGCAAGGTTCGAGAAGTAGACGGTCGAGCCGACGATCGTCGCCGAGCCGGAGATCTTGCCGCCGGCCGGGTAGCGCCAGCGAACCGCGCCGGTGCGCGCGTCGAACGCGTAGAAGTTGCCGTCGTACGAGCCGGCGAAGACCGTCGGCCCGAGCCCGCGGACGTCCGCGACGGCGGCCGAAGAGTAGACGTAGGAGCCCGTCTCGGTCGCCCACGCGAGCTTGCCGGAGTGGGCGGCGAAGGAGTACTCCCGCCCGTCGGTGTTGCCGAGGTAGACGCGCCCGAAGGCGACGGCGGCGGTCGCATAGAACGTCCCCGAGCCGAGCCCGAAGCGCGCGCCGCTCGTGCCGACCGACCATTCCTCGTGCCCGGTCTGCGCGTTGACTGCATGCACGTGGCCCGAGTAGTCACCGAAGTAGAGGATCCCGTGCGCGAGCGCCGGGCCGCCCTTCACCGCGCCACTCGCGTGGTAGGTCCAGCGCGTGCGGCCGTTCTTCGCGTCGAGCGCGTAGACGGTGCCGTTCTCGGAGCCGAAGTAGAGCGTGCCGTCGTGCAGCAACGGCGAGGACTCGGCGCGCGCCGGCAGATCGCGTGACCAGATGATGTGGCCGCGCTTCGGGCCGAATGCCGCGACACGGCCGCCGCTGCCGCCGAGCCCAGTGAGTGCGACCGCGTAGATGTGGCCGTCGCCGACGGCCGGAGACGCGGCGGCGAGGCGCCCGAGCTTGCGATACCAGCGCCGCTTGCCGGTCCGTTTGTTGATCGCCGAGAGGACTCCGTTGTCGCCGAGCACGTAGAGCGAGGGGCCGTCGATCGCGGGCGGGAACTCAAGCAGCGTGTTGCTGTGCCACGTCCAGCCGCGCTTGAACGGCGGGCGCAGGTTGCGCGGCGCGGCGCTGAAGTCGCGCGTGCGCGACGGCGTGTAGCCGTACGTCTGCCACAGCGACGTGTCGACCTTCGGCTTCGGCTTCGCCGCGGGACGCGGGACGGTCGTCGTCGGCGCCGTGAATTCGACGTTCGGGTGCGAGACGTTGCCGGGCTTCGCCAGGGCGAGAAAGGCAGCTGCTCCGCCTGCGAGCAGCACGACCACGGCGACCACGGCGAGCAGTCCGCGCCGTCCTCGACGTGGCGGGGGGCTCGACATCGGCCGCGGATGCTAGATGATCGTCGCAATGACGTCTTCCTCCGACCTGGTCGGCCGGCTGCGTGCGCTGCCGGCCGCCGCACCGCTGCTCGCCGCGCTCGGCGAGGACGCGCGCGTGCATCTGGTCGGCGGCGCCGTGCGCGACCTGCTGCTCGGGGACGCGGCCCCCGTCGACCTCGACCTCGTCGTCGAAGGCGACGCGATCGCGGTCGCGCGGCGGTTCGCCGAGCAGATGGAGACCGAGGCGGCGCCGGCCGCGGGTGTCGCGTCTGGCGACGCCGCCGGCGTCGAGCTTCGCTTCCACGAGCGCTTCGGCACCGCGACCGTGCGTGCGGCAGGCCACGCCTACGACTTCGCCGGCGCGCGCGCCGAGACGTATGAGCGCCCCGGGGCGCTGCCCGACGTGCGGCCCGGCACGCTGAGCGAGGATCTGCTGCGGCGCGACTTCACCGTCAACGCGGTTGCGCTTGCCCTCGACGGCCGTCTCGATGCAGCGCCTGGCGCGTTGGACGACCTCGACGCGCGGGTCTTGCGGGTGCTCCACGACGCGAGCTTCGCCGACGACCCGACGCGCCTGTTGCGGATGGTCCGCTATGCGACGCGGCTCGGCTTCGCGGTCGAGTCGCACACGGACGCGCTCGCACGTGCGGCGCTCGCCGAGCGGTGCACTTGCGACCGTCACGCCGGCGCGCATCGGCGCCGAGCTGCGGCTGCTGCTGCGCGAGCGAAGCGCGCCCGCGGCGCTCGCGTGGGTCGGCGACTGGGGCCACGCGCTCGCGCTGCCGCTCGCGTTCGACGCTGCGCTCGCGCGGCGCGCTGCCGCCGTGCTGCCGCTCGACGGCCGCGCTGACCTGCTGCTGCTCGCGAGCGTCTGTCGCGCGATCCCGCGCGCCGCGTTGAGCGCGTGGCTCGACGCGCTCGCGTTCCCGGCGGCCGAGCGCGATGTGGTCGTCGCGACGGCGACCGGCGCCGCCGACGCTGCCGCACGTCTGCGTCAGGCCGCGCGGCCGTCCGAGATCGCCGCCGTGCTCGCCGACCGCCCGCTCGAGCTCGCGGCGCTCGCCAGTGCGCTCGGCGGGGATGCCGACGATGGCGGCGATGGCGAGGACGACACGCTCGGCGTGGACCCCGCCCGCCGCTGGATCGCCGAGCTGCGCCACGTAGCCCTGGCGATCGACGGCGCCGACCTGCTCGCCGCCGGCGTGCCGCAGGGCGAAGCGCTCGGTCGTGGGCTGGCCGCGGCGCTGCGCGCGAAGCTCGACGGCGAGGCGGTCGGCCGCGACGCCGAGCTTGCCGTGGCGCTGGCATCTGCGAGGTAGCGGCGCCCGCCGCAGTGCCACGACGGAGTCGCCCGCGACCCGTCGCTAGCATCCGGCGCGTGCAGCTTCCCGCCCCCTTCGAGCTGGTCGGTCACCACGTTGGGATCGACCTGCCCGGCGGGCGTGTCGTGTTCACGACGCGCCGGGGCGGCGTCTCGGCGGGTCCGTACGCGAGCCTCAACCTGGGGCGCTGGACGGAGGACGAGCCGGCGGCCGTCGAGGCGAACCGCGGGCGGTTGGCTGACGCGATCGGCCTGCCGGTCGACGCGGTCGCGCAAGGGATCCAGGTGCACGGCACACACGTCGCACGCGTCGTCGCGCCGCCGGCCGCTGGCGTGCCGCTGAACGAGGCGGACGGGCAGGCGACCGCGCTCCGCGGTGTCGCGCCGCTCGTGCTCACGGCCGACTGCCTGCCGATCGCGCTCGTCGGTCGCGACGCTGTCGCGATGCTCCATGGCGGCTGGCGTGGGCTCGCCGGTGGGATCGTCACGGAAGGCGTCGCAGCGCTGCGCGAGCTGGGCGACGACGGACCGCTTGCGGCCGCGATCGGGCCCGGTGCCGGGGGGTGTTGCTACGAGGTCGGTGACGAGGTGCGTGCGGCGTTCGCAGAAGATGACGACGGCGTCGTCGACGACCGGCGACTCGACCTGAAGGCAGTCGCACGGCGCGAGCTGGAGGCGACCGGGGTGCAGGAGATCCACGACGCCGGGCTCTGCACGCTGTGCGGCGACCCGGCCCTGTTCTTCTCCCACCGCCGCGACGGCGGCGTCACCGGACGGCAGGCGGGGGTCGCATGGCGGAGCTGATCACCGGGCTCGACGTGGCGAAGGTCCGCGAGAATGTCGAGCGAGCGAAGGAGCGGATCGCAGCGGCCGCACGGCGCGCCGGCCGCGATCCTGACGACGTCGCGCTGCTCGCAGCCGTCAAGTACGTCGCCGTCGAGGAGCTGGGCGTCCTCGCCGAGGCCGGCCTGACGTTGCTCGGCGAGAACCGCGCGCAGGAGCTGGAGGCGAAGGCGGCCGCCTATCCGGACGTCTTCACCTGGGACTTCATCGGCCACCTGCAGAGCCGCAAGGTCCGCCAGCTTGTCCCGCACGTGCGGCTGATCCACTCGGTCGCGAGCGACTCGGTGCTCGAGCAGCTCGCGCGCCATCCGGCGGCGCGCGCGGACTTCGGCGTGCTGGTGGAGGTGAACGTCGCGAGGGAGACGTCGAAGTCGGGTGTCGCTCCCGCCGACCTGCCGGCCTTCGTCGCGCGCTGCCCCGTGCCGGTGAAGGGACTGATGACGATGCCGCCGCTCGCGGCGAGCGCGGAGGACAACCGCCAGCACTTCGCACAGCTGCGCGCGCTCGCCGCCGAGCACGGCCTCCAGCACCTCTCGATGGGCACCTCGCAGGACTTCGAGGTCGCCGTCGAGGAGGGCGCGACGATCGTGCGTCTCGGCACCGTCCTGTACCGGTAGGAGGAAGCGCGAGCGCGCCAGCCGCGGCCTGCGGAGGCAGGTCCGGCCGCAAGAGCGCATAATGTCGGTGCTTGCAGGGATCCACGTCCCGTGGGCGAACCCCTTCACCGTCATGGCATTCCGCGACACTTGGCACCGCTCGCTCGTCTACTTCGGCCTCGCGGTCGAAGAGGACTACGACGAGCCGCGCGGCGAGAGCTATCCCGAGCCGGAGGCAGAGCTCGAGGACCGCTACCGCGAGCGCCCGAACGTGCGGCGGCTGTCGGCAAGCCGGCGCCGGCGCGACGAGTTCGACGACATCTTCGCCGACGATGCAGGTGGCGACCGGCGCACGACCGTGCTGCGCCCGGTCGGCGGCCAAGGCGGCGGGGCGCGCAACGGGCGCGACCAGCGCGTCCACCTCGTGATCCCGAAGTCGTTCAACGACGCGCAGGACGTCGCGGACAAGTTCAAGGACCAGATCCCCGTGATCCTCAACCTGCAGGGCTCCGACACGGACCTGTCGAAGCGCCTGATCGACTTCTCGAGCGGCCTCACGTACGCGCTCGACGGCGGCATGCAGCGGATCGCCGACAAGGTCTTCCTGCTCACGCCGCGCAACGTCGAGGTCTCCGCCGAGGAGCGCGCGCGGCTGATCGAGAAGGGCTTCTTCAACCAGAGCTGATGCGCGCCCGCGCCGAGACCGGTGCGGCGTCGCCGTCGAGGTAGGCTTTCGCGTCCTATGCGCGTCGGACTGATCGGATCGGGGAACATGGCGCGTGCGCTGGCGCGCGGCTGGGGCGAGCCCGTGCTGTGCACGGATGCGATCCCGGAGCGGGCTGTGGCGCTTGCGTCTGAGCTCGGCGGCGAGGTCGCCGCCTCGAACGCGGACCTGGCGCAGCGTGTCGACGTCGTCGTGCTCTGCCACAAGCCCGACCAGCTGGCCGCCGTCGCGGCCCAGGTCGGCGGCAACGCAATGGCTGTTGTCTCGATCCTCGGCGGCACGCCCCTGGACGCCCTCCAGAACGCGTATCCGGGCATCCCCGTGATCCGCCTGATGCCGAACGTGGCGGTCGAGGTCAAGCAGGGCGTGATCTGCCTCGTGCGCGGCGACGCCGTGCCGGACGAGCTGCTGCACGAGGTCGTGGCGCTGATGGAGCGCGTCGCCACGGTCGTGCAGCTCGACGAGAAGCTGATGGAGGTCGCGACCGCCGTGATGGGCGTCGGCCCCGCGTACGTGTCGCTGTTCGTCGAGGCGCAGGTCGACGCTGCCGTGCGGCTTGGGATGCAGCCGGAGCTTGCGGCGAAGCTCGCGACCGCGACGGCAGCAGGCACTGCTGCCCTGCTGGCCGAGCACGGCCACGACACGCTCGCGGTCCGCCGCATGGTCACCTCGCCGGGTGGCTCGACCGCACGCGGTCTCGCTGCACTCGACGAAGGCGGCCTGCGCGCTGCCTTCCAGGCGGCGGCGGAGGCCGTCGTCCACGGCGGCAAGCGCTGATGGGCGGCGCGCTCGTGCTCGCGACGGTCCGCCACGACATCGCCCGCTACGTCAACGCACTGTTCGACGTCTACCTGATCTGCATCTTCGCCTATGTAGTCGTGAGCATCATCTTCTCGGTCGGGATCCGCGTGCCGTACTGGCGCTGGTTGCACGCGATCTTCGACTTCCTCAGACAGGTCGTCGAGCCCTACCTGCGGATCTTCCGGCGGATCCTGCCGAGCTTCGGCCCGCTCGACCTCAGCCCGATGGTCGGGATCATCCTGCTGCTGCTCGCACAGGGGCTCGTCGTCGGCTTGATCGACAGCCCATGAGTGCCGTGCCGGCGACGGAACGGCAGACCCGCACCGCCAGCTGGATGCTCGCCGGCGTCGTGCTCGTGCTCGTGCTCGCGCTCGACCAGCTGACGAAGGGGCTCGTGCGTGGCTCGCTCGCGGAGGGTGGGCGCCGCGACCTGCTGCCTGGGGTGCTCGCGTTCGTGCACGTCCACAACAGCGGCGTCGCGTTCGGCTTCCTCGGCGGCGGCGGATGGCCGGTGCTGTTCGTGACGTTCGCCGCGCTGACGCTGCTCGTCGGCTACTTCGTGCGTCACCCCGACCGGCCGCTGCTGTGGCTGCCGACTGGCCTCTTGCTCGGCGGCGCGTTCGGCAACCTGATCGACCGCCTGCGCCAGGGCTACGTGACGGACTTCATCCACTTCCCGCACTGGCCGTCGTTCAACGTCGCCGACATGTGCATCACCGGTGGCGTGGTCGCGCTGCTGCTCGTGCTGGACCGCAGTGGACGCGACGCGGGAGCTTGAGGTCGCGGCCGCTGCGGCGGGCGAGCGGCTCGACCAGTTCCTCGCGGGGGCGGGTGGGACGGGTTCCCGTGCGCAGGCGCAGAAGCTGATCGACGCCGGGCGCGTGACGGTCGACGGCGTCGTCGTGCCCAAGCGCCACCGTGTAGCCGCCGGTGAGCTGATCGCGATCGCGCCGGGTGACGAGCGGCCGGTCGCGGCGAGCACCGCCGACGTGCCGTTCACGATCCACTACGAGGACGCCGACCTGCTCGTCGTCGACAAGCCGGCCGGCGTCGTCGTGCACCCGGCGCGCGGCCACCATGGAACGACGCTGTCCGAGGCGCTCGCCGGGCGCGCGGTCGGCGGCGAAGATCCGGCGCGGGCCGGGATCGTCCACCGGCTCGACCGCAACACGTCGGGGCTGCTCGTCGTCGCGAAGTCCGACGAAGCGCACCGCACCTTGCAGGAGGCGATCCGCGCGCGCGACGTGCGCCGCGAGTACCTCGCGCTCGTCGACGGCTGCCCGCCGGCGCGCAGCGGCACGATCGACGCGCCGATCGGCCGCGATCGCCGCGTGCGCACCCGCATGTCGACCGACAGCGAGCAGCCGCGCGCCGCCCGCACCCACTTCACGCTCGAACGCGCATTGCCGGACGCCGCACTGCTGCGCGTCGTGCTCGAGACCGGCCGCACGCACCAGATCCGCGTCCACCTGCAGGCGATCGGCCATCCGGTCGCGGGCGACCCGGAGTACGGCAAGGCAGGCCGCTTCGGGCTCGAGCGGCAGTTCCTGCACGCGGCCCGGCTCGCCTTCCCGCACCCGCTCACCGGCGAGCCGATCGACGTGACCTCGCCGCTGCCGCCCGACCTCGCCGCCGTGCTCGCGCGGTTGGAGGCCGAGGCGGACGCCGGAAACGCGTAGAATCGCTCGGAACAGACCCCAACCCCGGTCGATCCGGGGCTCGCGACCCTGCCCGGTGCGTCCGCACCGGGATCGCGACGTCCTCGGCCGGGAATCTGCACCACCATCTCAAGGGAGCACACAACCATGGCTCAGACCCCGGTTGGCATCAAGGAGCTGTTGGAGGCCGGCGTGCACTTCGGCCACCAGACGCGCCGCTGGAACCCGAAGATGCGCCGCTTCATCCACGGCGAGCGCGAGGGCATCTACATCATCGACCTCCTGCAGACCGATGCGCTGCTGAAGGAGGCGCGCGAGTTCGCCTCGGCGCTCGCGCACCGCGGCGGGACCGTGCTGTTCGTCGGCACGAAGAAGCAGGCGCGCGACGCAGTCAAGGAGTCGGCCGAGGCTGCCGGCATGCCGTACGTCAACCACCGTTGGCTCGGCGGGCTGCTGACGAACTTCCAGACGATCTCGCGCCGCATCCAGCGGCTGCACGACCTCGAGCGCTACGAGACCGAGGGCCAGCTCGCGCTGCTCCCGACGCGTGAGCGGATGGCGGCACTGGCCGACCTCGCGAAGCTGCGCGCGAACCTCGGCGGCGTGAAGAACATGGGCCGTGTGCCCGATGCCGTCTTCGTGCTCGACCTGAAGGTCGAGACGATCGCGGTCGCCGAGGCGCGGCGCCTGCGGATCCCGATCATCGGGCTCGTCGACACGAACTGCGACCCGGACGGGATCGACTACGTGATCCCCGGCAACGACGACGCGATCCGCTCGTGCGCCGTGATCGCACGTGCGCTCGGCGACGTGATCGGCGAGGGCAACCAGATCTTCCGCGCCGAGGAGGAGCGTGCGCGCAAGGAGGCCGAGGAGAAGGCCCGCATCGAAGCTGAGGCGCGCGCCGCGCGTGAGGCGGAGGAGCAGGCCAAGCGCGAGGCGGAGGAGCAGGCGAAGCGCGAGGCCGAGGAGGCCAAGCGTGCAGCTGCCGCCGCTGCGCAGGCCCAGGCCGCCGCGCAGGCGGCTGCTGCCGCACCGGCAGCTCCGGCACAGGCTGCACCCGCTGCAGCTCCGGCGAAGCCTGCCGCTCCGGCGGCTTCGGCTGCCGCTCCCGCGAAGCCTGCCGCCGCTCCGGCTGCTCCGGCCCAAGCCGCGCCCGCGGCTCCGGCCGCACCGGCGGAGCCCGCGAAGCAGGCGGCGCCCGCCGCTCCGGCCGAGCCTGCGAAGCAGGACGCTCCCGCTCCCGCGGCTCCGGCCACGGAGGCCGCACCGGCAGAGCCCGCGAAGGACGAGGCGCCCGCGCCGGCCGCTGACGCCCCCGCGAGCACCGAGAAGACCGAGAAGACCGACGACACGCCTGGCTCCGGGGGGGAGCCCACCGCATGAGCATCAGCGCCCAAGACGTGAAGGCCCTGCGCGAGCGCACCGGCGCGGGGATGATGGACTGCAAGAAGGCGCTCGTCGAGGCCGACGGCGACATCGAGAAGGCGATCGAGGCACTGCGCGTGAAGGGCATCGCGAAGGCCGAGAAGCGCGGCGAGCGCGCGGCCAGCGAGGGCACCGTGCAGTCCTACATCCACGCGAACGGCAAGATCGGCGTGCTCGTCGAGGTCGACTGCGAGACCGACTTCGTCGCTCGCAACGACGACTTCGTCGGCTTCGCCCGTGACCTCGCGCTGCATGTCGCAGCGACGGCGCCGGTCGCCGTCGACGAGGACGGCGTGCCGGCGGAGGACGTCGAGCGCGAGCGCCGCATCGCCGACGAGCAGTTCGCCGACAAGCCGGAGAAGATCCGCCCGGGCATCGTCCAGGGCAAGGTCGACGCCTGGCTGAAGGATGTAGTCCTGCTGCGTCAGGTGCACGTCAACGCGGACAAGTACGAGGGCGCCACGATCGAGCAGATCCGCGCCGGGCTCGCCGCGAAGACGGGCGAGAACATCGTGATCCGCCGCTTTACGCGGTTCGCCGTTGGCGACTGAGCCCGAACCTGCTGGCGCACCCGCCTTCAAGCGGGTGCTGATCAAGCTCTCGGGCGAGGCTCTGATGGGCACGCTCGACTACGGCACCGACCCCGAGCGCATCCGCACGATCGCGCGCCAGGTGGCGCACGTGCATGCGCGCGGGGTCGAGATCGCCGTCGTCGTCGGCGGCGGCAACATCTTCCGCGGGCTCGCCGCGCAGGCGTCCGGGATGGACCGTGCGACCGGCGACTACATGGGCATGCTCGCGACCGTCCTCAACGCGCTCGCGTTGCAGGACGCGTTCGAGAAGGAGGGCGTGCAGACGCGCGTCCTGTCGGCGATCCCGATCTCCGAGGTCGCCGAGCCGTACATCCGCCGCCGCGCGATGCGCCACCTCGAGAAGGGCCGCGTCGTGATCTTCGCGGCCGGCACCGGCAATCCGTTCTTCACGACCGACACCGCCGCTGCGCTGCGCGGCACCGAGATGCACGCCGAGGTGATCCTGATGGCGAAGAACG